>NZ_CP088076.1:0-3473005 GCF_021049325.1 Curtobacterium sp. C1 | reverse complement strand
GTCGCGCTCGTCTCCTGCTTCGCTGTCGTGGTGTGGTCGGGTCTTCGGTGGTCAGGTGATCCGGTGGTCGCTGTGCGGCGGCCGCCGCGGCTGGCCTCGCTCGGTCGTCTGGCCTCGCTCGGTCGTCTGACGCTGCTCGCCCCGTCGCCTGCCGGCGCGCTCGGGCGGTCGTGTCCGAGCAGCACCGTCGGGCCCGGACCACTGTCGCCCCGCGGCGGTGATCCACAGGGTTGTCCACAGTCCTGTCCACGTCGGTCCGGTGGCGGGCGGAGAGGTGACTCCCCCGTCGCGCCGCGGAACGGGCCGATCGATCACACCACTGTAAAGGGTCCGGGCGAGTGGCACCGAACGCACGTTTTCCCCAATGTGGATGATGATCGTGCGCAGGCCCCGTCCGACGGGCTCCCCGGGACCGTTTGACCTGCTCGCCGCTGTCACGTACCGTTAACCAGTTGACTGCGGCCATTCGGTCGCGCCCATCGTGCTGTTCGATCCTGTCGAGCGGCTGTCCAGACATACGTGTCGGCTCGCGCTGAGCCAGTCCTCGAGCGCAGCCGTGTGGAGATCATCATGAGCAAGCGCACCTTCCAGCCGAACAACCGCCGCCGCGCCAAGAAGCACGGCTTCCGCGCCCGCATGCGCACCCGTGCCGGCCGCGCCATCCTCGCCGCGCGCCGTTCCAAGGGCCGCACCGAGCTCAGCGCCTGATCAGGCTCCGCCTGGTCGAGTTGGTCCGGTCCCGGTCGGGAACCCGGTAGCGATCGTGTTGGCACGCGCCAACCGCATCGTGCGGGGTGACGACTACCGGACCGTCGTGCGTCGTGGTCGCAGGAGCGCCACGGCGCACGTCGTCGTATCCGTGGTCCGACGGTCCGACGGTGCCCCGACCCGCTTCGGCTTCATCGTGGCGAAGACCGTCGGCAACGCGGTCACGCGGAACACGGTGCGTCGACGGCTCAAGGCGATCGCGCACGACCTGCTCGCCGGGACCCCCACGGACTACGACGTGGTGATCAGGGCCTTGCCAGCCGCAGCGCAGGCGGCATGGCCTACCCTGCTCGGAGACGTTTCGCGCTCGTTCGCGCGCGGACTCGAGAAGGCAGCATGAACCGCACCCTGTGGACCCGCCTGGGCTGGACCGTCGCGTTGCTCCCGCGCAACGCGTGCGTCGTCGTGCTCCGTGTCTACCGCGCGGTGATCTCCCCGCTGTACGGGAACGTCTGCCGCTACCACCCGTCGTGCTCGCGCTACGCGCTCGAGGCCATCCAGCAGTACGGCGTCGTCCGCGGCTCCGCGATGGGCGCGTGGCGCATCGCCCGCTGCAACCCCTGGGCTGCCGGCGGCATCGACGACGTGCGCGAACGCCGTCGTCCCTACCTCGTCAACCGGTTCGGGTTCGTGCTCGCGCCGACCCCGCAGCAGTCGCAGTCTCCCCGGGCCGCAGTGGTCCCGGACCTGCTCCCCCAGCGCACTCGAAAGGCGTGACCGTCCTCATGGACTTCATCGGAACGATCCTCTGGCCCCTCAAGTGGGTGGTGTCGGCGATCCTCGTGGCCTTCCACTGGATCTTCGAGAACCTCGGGATGGACCCGTCCGCGGGCATCACGTGGGTGCTGTCGATCATCTTCCTGACCTTCGTGGTCCGTGCCGCGCTGATCCCGATCTTCGTGCGGCAGATCAAGTCGCAGCGCCGCATGCTCGAGGTCGCGCCGCAGCTCAAGAAGATCCAGGACAAGTACAAGGGCAAGAAGGACCAGTTCTCGCGCGAGGCCATGAGCCGCGAGACCATGGCGCTCTACAAGGAGACCGGGACGAACCCGCTCAGCTCCTGCCTGCCGCTGCTCATCCAGATGCCGATCTTCTTCTCGCTGTACTCGGTGCTGCACGAGGCCCAGATCAACAAGACGGGCATCGGCCTGCTCACGAACAGCCTGGCGCAGGACTTCGGCAACGCCGCCCTGTTCGGCGCTCCCCTGCACGAGACCTTCACCAACGCCTCCGGGTGGGAGGTCCGGGTCATCGCGGGCTTCATGATCGTCGTGATGACCGTCTCGCAGTTCATCACGCAGCTGCAGCTCGTCGCCAAGAACATGTCGCCGGAGACCAAGGCGTCGCCGATGTACCGCCAGCAGAAGATGATGCTGTACATCCTCCCGCTCATCTTCGTGATCTCGGGACTGAGCTTCCCCCTCGGCGTCATGTTCTACTGGCTCGCCTCGAACATCTGGACGATGGCGCAGCAGTACTTCGTCATCCGCAGCATGCCCACGCCGGGCTCCGAGGCCGCGCTCGCGCGTGAGGCCCGCCTGGCGAAGAAGGCGCAGCGCCGTGGCACCCCGGTCCTCGCCGAGGCCGGTGCGGGCGCGTCGGCCATCGAGGTCGAGCCGGTCCGTGTGACCACCCAGCGTCAGCAGCCGGTCGGCAAGAACCGCTCCAAGAAGAACGGGAAGAAGTAAGTGACCGAGCAGGACATCGCCCCCGTCGAGCAGGACACTGCCGACGACACCTCCGTCGAGCAGGACGGCGTCGACGACGACGCGCGTGACGAGGCGGACATCGCCGCGGACTACATCGAGGAACTCCTCGACATCTGCGACCTCGACGGCGACATCGAGATCGAGGAGCGCGCCGGGCGCGTGTACCTGTCGGTGAGCGATGAGGGTGGGGCCCTGCGCGTCCTCTCCAAGCCGGACACGGTGTCGGCGCTGCAGGAACTCACGCGCATCGCCGTGCAGGCCGAGACGGGCGAGTTCAGCCGCCTCATCCTGGATGTCGGGGGTTCGCGGGACGCACGGGCGACCGAGCTCCAGCGCCTGGTCGACACCGCCGTCGAGCGGATCGAGGCCGGCGCTCCGACCGCCGCGCTCCCCCCGATGTCGTCCTACGAGCGCAAGCTGGTGCACGACCTGGTCGCCGAGAAGGGCTTCCACTCGGAGTCCGAGGGTGAGGGTCGGGACCGCCACACGGTAGTCACCCGATGACGGACGCCACCGAGGCGCCGGAGCTCGAGCAGGAGCCCGCTGCTGCGGCAACGCTGTTCGGTGAGCGGCTCGAGCTGGCCCGGTCGTTCACGGGAGAGCTCGCCCGTCGTGGCGAGGAGCTCGGCCTCATCGGCCCGCTCGAGCTACCCCGCCTCTGGACGCGACATATCCTCAATTCTGCGCTGCTGGCACCCCTCCTGGAGGATCGGGGCCGGGTTGCCGACGTCGGCTCGGGTGCCGGACTCCCCGGCCTGGTCCTCGCGATCGCTCGTCCGGACGTCTCGTTCACGCTCATCGAGCCCATGGAGCGCCGGTGTGATTGGTTGACGAGTGAGGCCGCGCGGCTTGGACTCGACAACGTCACGGTCGTCCGAGGCCGAGCTGAGGACGTGGCTGATGACATCGTCGTCGATCAGGTCACCGCTCGTGCCGTCAGCGCGCTGTCGAAGCTCATCCCGATCACCGTCCCGCTCGTCCGCTCCGGCGGTCAGCTCATCCTGATGAAGGGTGCGCGAGTCGACGAGGAGATCGAGAAGGCGCGGAAGGTGATCCTCCGGAAGCGTCTGGAGAACGTCGAGGTCCTCGAGCTCGGAGTCGGTGTGGTCGAGGAGACCACGCGCGTCTTCCGGGCTACAGTTGACTGACGCTGTCGCTCGGACCGGTGGTACCGGATTTCGCGGGCTCGACGTTCCACGTGAAACACTGCACCGGGGAAGAGGTCTTCGTTGAGTTCATCGACCGACTACGACGCGTCGACACCCCTCGCGCGGGAGATCGCTGACCTCAACCGGCGCCGTCGTGCGATCGCGACGCAGCAGTTCCCGCTGCCGGCGAAGACCCGGATCTTCACAGTGTCGAACCAGAAGGGCGGCGTCGGCAAGACGACGACGACGGTCAACCTCGCGGCGGCGCTGGCGCACGGTGGTGCTCGCGTGCTGGTGATCGACCTGGATCCCCAGGGCAATGCATCCACTGCGCTCGGTGTGGATCACCAGGCCGAGGTCGCGAGCATCTACGACGTCATCGTCGACGAGGCGCCGATCGCGGACACCGTCCAGCGCTCCCCCGAGTCTGAGACGCTCTGGTGTGTGCCAGCAACGATCCACCTCGCCGGAGCGGAGATCGAGCTCGTGTCGCTCGTCGCGCGTGAGCAGCGCCTCCGTACCGCGCTGGACCAGTATCTGTCGTCGCTGGACGAGCCGTACCACTACGTCTTCATCGACTGCCCGCCATCGCTCGGCCTCCTGACGATCAATGCCTTCGTGGCGGCGCAGGAAGTGCTCATCCCGATCCAGACCGAGTACTACGCGCTCGAGGGCTTGAGCCAGCTCCTGCGGAACATCGAGCTGATCGAGCGGCACCTCAATCCCAACCTGCGCGTCTCGACGATCCTGCTCACGATGTTCGACGGTCGGACGAACCTGTCCAACCAGGTGGCCGCCGATGTGCGCGAGCACTTCGGGGATCAGGTCCTGCAGGCGATGATCCCCCGGTCTGTCCGGGTGAGCGAGGCGCCGAGCTACGGGCAGAGCGTCGTTTCGTATGACGTCAACTCATCCGGGTCGCTCTCCTACCTGGAGGCAGCCGCCGAAATCGCAGCACGAGGAGCGCAGGACTGATGGCACCCAAGCGAACCGGCCTCGGCCGCGGGATCGGCGCCCTGATCCCCACGGCGAACGAGCAGCAGGACCGTCCCGTCGACGTGTTCTTCCCGACCGGAGGATCGCCGGCGTCGGCTCCGTCGCCCTCCGGGCAGACCGCCGAGGACCTGGTGGCGGTTCCCGGTGCGCGTCTGGCGAACCTCAACCCGCTCGACGTCGTGCCGAACGCGCAGCAGCCGCGCAAGGAGTTCCGCGAGGAGGAGCTCCAGGAGCTCGTGCACTCCATCCGCGAGATCGGTGTCCTGCAGCCCATCGTCGTGCGCCCGATCTCCGGTGCGAAGGGGACGGACCCGCAGTACGAGCTCATCATGGGCGAGCGCCGACTGCGCGCCACGAAGGAGCTCGGTCTCACGACGATCCCCGCGATCGTCAAGGACACCCCCGACGACGCGATGCTCCGGGACGCGTTGCTCGAGAACTTGCACCGTGCGCAGCTCAACCCGCTCGAAGAGGCCTCGGCATACCAGCAGCTGCTCGCGGACTTCGGGATCACGCAGGAGCAGCTCGCGCAGCGCATCGGGCGTTCACGTCCGCAGATCACGAACACCATCCGGTTGCTGCGTCTTCCCTCCCCCGTGCAGCGCCGCGTGGCCGCCGGAGTGCTCTCGGCCGGGCATGCGAGGGCGATCCTGGCGGCGCCGGACGCCGAGGCGATGGAGTACCTCGCCGAGAAGATCGTGAACGAGGACCTGTCCGTGCGTGCGGCGGAGGCGATCGCCCAGCAGCTCGCGACGAAGGCGCCGCCGAAGGTCAAGCCGGAGCCCTCGAAGCGGCAGGCGCACTTCAACGACCTGGCCGAGCGGCTCGGGGATCGTCTGAACACCCGGGTGAAGATCGCCGTCGGTGCTCGGAAGAGCTCGGTGACCATCGACTTCGCCAACGGAGACGATTTGAACCGCATCCTGAGTGAGCTCGGGGTCCAGGACATCGCCGGCTGAGCTCGGCGGCTTCCGGCATGTCGTGGCGGTGCGCCGCTGGGCTCCTCGCGACCGATCTGCCACCAGGAGTCCTCCCCAACGCGGAGCGGCGTTCTTCGGCCCGCAGAGGGCCGTCATGCCGCTTTCGAGGGCTACTTTTCCCGTTTCTTACCCCTCGTGTTCCACGTGGAACATCGATCGCATCAGTCGACTGCGCGCTCTGTTCTGAGCGGAAACGTGCCAGGGCACCGCCAGGGCCCTGCGATCAACGTCTTGCGCACTGTCCACCGACCTGGGACAGTCAATGCTCATCAGTGTCTTCCGCTCCAACCCGCGCGCAGAACCAGCCGTTGGCGCGGCAGACGGATGAGAGCGTTCCACGTGGAACATCGCTCCCGCACGACGATCACGCCGGCTTCAGCGCTGATGCGTGCCCAAGGTTCGAAGCTTGCGCAGGCCGACCGCGGCGAACAGCGGCTTGACCAGCACCATCTCCCCCACGCGGTAGTTCGCAGCGATGGTGAGACGCTCGACGACCGATGGGTCCTGACGTGCGAAGTACACCCGCGCCTTCACGGCGTGCAGGTCGTTCGAACAGATGGCGATGAGTTCATCCGTACGGACGAGCGGCCGAGCGTTCGTGATGTTCTCCCACGTCGAGCGGCTGTGGCGCTCGAGGACGGTCTCGCCGTGCCACCCAGCGTGCCGGAGCGCGACCGCGAGGAGCTCCGCCTCCGGTACAGGGCCCTTGGTGGGGCCGCCGCAGCAGATCACGCGGACCGACCGCGCGCCTCGGCGGACGAGCAGGCGCGCAGTCCGGACGGCGATCCGGGCGCGCCACCAGTTTACGAGGTTCGGGTGTGCGCCCCGGTTGGCGAACCCCAGGAGCACGATGGCGATGTCACGTCCCGTTGGTGAATGACGTGCGCGGCGCCCGCGGCTTGCAGCACTTGCACCGAAGTGAGCCGCCTCGCCCCATGCCAGACACGAGAGCAGCACGACGCCTGCGAGACCGAGGAGACGCACGGTGGTCGATGTTCCACGTGGAACACGCACGAGGGCTCAGGCGCGGTGGTCGCGGATCGCCTGCTCGGCCAGCTCGGCGTAGGTCCAGCCGAGGTCGAAGCCGGATGCGCTCAGCGCCTGCGGGACGAGGGAGGTCTCGGTGAGGCCGGGGAGGACGTTCGCCTCGAGAAACCACGGCGTCCCGGCGGCGTCGATGATGAGGTCCACGCGGGAGAGGTGCCGCAGCCCGAGTGCACCATGGGCTGCGATGGCCGCCTCTGCCGCGGCCGATGCGAACGCCTCGGAGAGTCTGGCGGGGGTGTAGAACGTCGTCTCGCCGGCGTTGTAGCGGGCCTCGAACCCGTACGGCCCGTTGCGCGGCACGATCTCGACCGCCGACAGCGCGACGGGGCCGTCCCCGGTGTCGATGATCCCCACGGCGACCTCGGTCCCGCGGATCAGCTGCTGGACCACGACGTCGTCGCAGTAGGTGTACGCGGTGACCATCGCGCGCGGGAGGTCGGCGACGTCCTCGACGAGGGTGACGCCCTGCGCGCTCCCGCCGCGTGCCGGCTTCACCGCAAGCGGGACGGGGTGCTCACCCGCGATGGCGTCGAGGACACCGACGGCGCCGAGCTCGCGGAAGACGTCGTGGGACAGGGTCACCGATCGCGGGGTGTGCACGCCGGCGCGGGCGATCAGCGCGGACGAGGTGGGCTTGTCCCACGCCAGACGGGCCGAGGTGGACCGGGAGCCCACGAACGGGATGTCCAGCGCCTCGAGCACGCCTCGGAGCGCGCCGTCCTCCCCCGACGCACCGTGCAGAGCCGGCCACACGACGTCCGGTCGCACCTCGCGCAGGGCGGGCAGGAGCGAGGCGTCGGCGTCGCGGAGGTCGACCTGCCAGCCGTAACCGGTCAGCGAGTCCGCGACCCGACGACCGGACCGCAGGGAGACGTCCCGCTCGTGCGAGATCCCTCCGGCGACGACGACGACGTGACGACGGGTGAGGTCGGCCATGCGAGGGATCCCTTTGCTGTTCTTGTGCGGAAAGTGCTGGTCAGGACACGTTCGGCGGCGGCGCGACGACCGAGTTCGACTCGCGGACGGTCGCGATCGGACGGGTCGCGGAACCGAACGTCTCGAGCAGCTCGAGCTCGTCGTTGATCACCGTGGCGAGACGCTTGACCCCGACGCGGATCTGCTCGGGCGTCGGGTAGCAGAACGACAACCGGATGTTGCCGCCACCGCGGCCGTCGGCGTAGAAGGCCGTCCCGGGGGTGTAGGCCACGAGCTCCTTGACGGCGCGCGGGAGCATGCCCTTCGAGTCGAGGTGCTCGGGTAGGGTCAGCCAGACGAAGAAGCCGCCGTTCGGGCGGGTCCAGGAGAGGTCGGGCAGGAACTCCCCCAGCGCGGACATCATCGCGTCGCGACGCTCGGCGTAGAGGCCTCGGAAGGTGTCGACCTGGCCCTTCCAGTCCGCGGCGTCGAGGTAGGCGTTGACGACGTACTGGCCGAACGAGTTCGGCGCGAGCACCGCGGACTCGTTCGCGAGGACGAGCTTCTCGCGGATGGCGTGCGGTGCGAGGGCCCAGCCGACGCGGAAGCCCGGCGCGAGGGTCTTCGAGAAGGAGCCGAGGTAGACCACGCCCTCTTCGTCGATCGAGCGGATCGCCTGCGGCGCGGGCTCGTCGAACCAGAGCAGCCCGTACGGGTTGTCCTCGAGCACCAGGATGCCGTTCGACCGGCAGATGTCGAGCACCTCGATCCGGCGCTCGCGGCTCATCGTGACGCCGGCGGGGTTGTGGAAGTTCGGGATCGTGTAGAGGAACTTGATGCGCTTCCCCTGCGTCCGCAGGTTCGCGATGGCTTCGCGCAGGGCCTCGGGCACCAGGCCGTGTTCGTCGGTCGTCACGTGGACGGTCTGGGCCTGGTACGACCGGAAGACGCCGATCGCGCCGACGTAGGACGGGGACTCGGCCAGCACGACGTCGCCCGGATCGATGAACAGCCGCGTGACGAGGTCGAGCGCGTGCTGCGACCCCGTGGTGACGACGACGTCCTCGGCACTCGCGCGGATGCCCTCGAGGCTCATGACGTCGACGATGTGCTCACGCAGGGAGCGCAGGCCCTGTCCCCCGCCGTACTGCAGCGCCATCGCGGCGTCCTCGGCCATCACGCGGTCCAGGGAGCCGGTGACGAGCTCACGCGGCAGCGCGGAGACGTACGGCATGCCGCCGGCGAGCGAGACCACCTCGGGCCGCGACGCGACGGCGAACAGGGCTCGGACCTCGGAGGCGCTCAGCCCGGCGGTGCGCTGGGCGTAGGAGTCGTACCAGGGGTCGAGGCTGTTGCCGTTCGTCATCGTGTGCTCCGTTCAGTGGGACATTCCCGCCACACTACGACATCCGTTGCCGGATCCCCGGTGGGAGGTGGGGGCCGATCCTGAAGCTGTGGCACGCGAACGCGCAGCGCGCACCCCGGAACTCCGCCGCGGCGCTCCTCGCAGAACGACGACGGCCCCGTCCTCCACGTGGAGGACGGGGCCGTTCGACGGTGCGGTCGGACCTACGCCAGGAACTCCGCGAGGTCGGCCTCGAGCGCCGGCTTCGGCTTGGCGCCGATGACGGTCTTGACGACCTCGCCGCCCTTGAACACCTTCATCGCCGGGATCGACGTGATCTGGTAGTTCATGGCCGACTGCGGGTTGTCGTCGACGTTGAGCTTGACGATCTCGATCTTGTCGGCGTGCTCCGCTGCGATCTGGTCGAGGATCGGCGAGACCGCGCGACACGGGCCGCACCACTCCGCCCAGAAGTCGACCAGGATGGTCTTGTCGGACTTGAGGACCTCGTCCGAGAAGGTGGCGTCGGTGACGGCCTTGGCGTTCGACATGTGTGCTCCTTCGAGAGTTCTGTTGCTACAACGGGATGGCCGCTGCAGTATTCCGTGCGTCAGGCCCGAGCAGCCTCGACGTCGACCATCGCGGGCTCGGTGGGCGTGCGGCCCTCGGCCTGATCGGTCAGTGCGTCGTCGAGCTCGGCGAGGTACTTCTCGGCGTCGAGCGCCGCGACCGTGCCCGAGCCCGCGGCCGTGATCGCCTGGCGGTACGTCGGGTCGATGACGTCACCGGCGGCGAAGACACCCGGCAGGTTGGTCTTGGACGAACGACCCTGGACGGCGATGGTGCCCTCCGGCGCGAGGTCGATCTGCCCGTGGATCAGGTGGGTGCGCGGGTCGTTGCCGATCGCGATGAAGAGCCCGTCGAGCGCGAGCTCGGACTCCTCGCCCGTCACGGTGTCCTTGAGCGTGACACCGGTGACGGCCGTGTCGCCCTGGATGCCCGTGACCTCCTTGTTCCACGCGAACTCGATCTTCGGGTCGTTCATCGCGCGGTCCTGCATGATCTTGGACGCACGCAGCGAGTCCTTGCGGTGGATGACCGTCACCTTGTCGGCGAACCGGGTGAGGAACGTGGCCTCTTCCATCGCGGAGTCTCCGCCGCCGACGACGGCGATGTTCTTCTGGCGGAAGAAGAAGCCGTCGCACGTCGCGCACCAGCTGACGCCGTGGCCGGACAGGCGCTCCTCGTCGGCGAGCCCCAGGTGGCGGTAGGCGGACCCCGTGGCGTAGATGACGGCGAGGGCCTCGAACGTCTCGCCGGAGCCGACGGTGACCTTCTTGACCTCGCCGGTCAGGTCGACCGACACCGCGTCGTCGTACAGGACCTCGGCACCGAACTTCTCGGCCTGCTCCTGCATCTTGATCATGAGGTCGGGGCCCTGGATGCCCTCGGGGAAGCCGGGGAAGTTCTCGACCTCGGTGGTCTTGGTGAGCTCGCCACCGGTCTCGACGCTCGAGGCGACGATGAGCGGCTTGAGCTCAGCGCGCGCGGCGTAGATGCCGGCGGTGAACCCGGCAGGACCGGAACCGATGATGATGAGCTGGCGCATGCCTGGTGCCCTTCCGTTGCGTACTGACCGGGTCAACACATGCTACCGGCGTGGCATTCCACGGCAGCCGGGTGCGTCGACCGGACGGGCGTCAGCGACCGAGCCTGGACCGGAGGATGCCCACGGCGTTCTGGATCTCGCTGTTCTTCGCGACGACGAGGGCGCCGAAGTACACGATCGCCATCACGGTGCCGGTCAGGACGATCGTGACGAGGGCACCGGTGGCGTCCGACATCGCGAAGCCGTCGGCGGAGAACGCTCCGAAGAAGTTCACGACCAGCAGTCCGGCCACGCCGGCGATGAGCGCCGCGATGACGAACTGCACGTGCGAACGGGTGACGACCGGTCCCTCGATGCCGCCGAGCCGCTTCCGGACGAGCACCAGGGCGACGATGGTCTGTGCCGTGCCGGCGAGGGTCGTGCAGGCCGCGATCGAGACGCCGATGACGTCGCCGGGCAGGGTGGCCACGGCGAGGGCGCCGATGACGAACAGCACGGACTGGATGCACTGCATCAGGAAGGGCGTGCGGTGGTCGTGCATCGCCCAGAAGACCCGCTGGATGATGAAGAGCATGCTGAACAGCACGAGACCCGGCATGTAGGCCAGCAACACGGAGCCGATCACGAGCGCTCCGTCGTACGTGTTGTCGAACATGCGGCCGAACGGCACGGCGACGACGATGAGCGCGACCGAGGCGAACACCGTGAAGAGCCCGACGATCCGCAGCGACAGCGACAGGTTCCGGCGGACCGCGTCGAGGTCGCCCCGACCCGCGTCGTGGCTCATCCGTGTGAAGTACGCCGTCGCGATCGACACGGCGATGATCGAGTGCGGGAGCATGAAGAGCAGCCAGGCGTTCTGCAGCACCGCGTTGCCCGCGGAGCCCGTGCCGAGCGAGGCCACCCGGGACTGCACGATGCCGGCGAGCTGGGTCACGAGGATCATCGCGAACAGCCAGCCCGCGGCCGTCCCCGTCGACTTGAGCCCCACCCCGCGCCACCGGAAGTCCGGGCGGAAGGTCAGGCCGGCACGGCGCCAGAAGAACGGCAGGAACGCCGCTTGCGCGAACACGCCGAGGGACGCGCTGCCGGCGAGCACCGCGATCTTCGCCGGGGTCCACGCGTCGGTGGCGGCGTTGACGTCCTGACCGCCGAACATCGCGATGAAGACGAACAGGCCGGCGATCGCGATGACGTTGTTGATGAGCGGCGCCCAGGTGAAGGGCCCGAACACCTGCTTCGCGTTGAGCACCTCGCCGAGGAGCGAGTACAGCGCGTAGAAGAGGATCTGCGGCAGGCACCAGAAGGCGAAGGCGACCGCGAGGTCGGTCTGCGCGGCCGTGAAGCCCTTGCCCTCGTCCGAGGACTGCTGGCTGTAGACCCAGACGAGCAGCGGCGCGAGCATGGTCGCGAGCACGGTGATCACGACGAAGACCGTGGTGCCGAGCGTGACGATCTTGTTCACGTAGGCGGCGCCGCCGTCCGAGCTCTGCTGCATCGAGCGGACGATCTGCGGGATGAGCACCGCGGACAGCAGACCACCCGCGATGAGCGCGTAGATGTTGTTCGGCAGCTGGTTCGCCAGGGCGAACGCGTCGGCGCCCGGCGAGTTGGCCTGGCCGATCGCGAACGCGAGCACGAAGGTCTTCGCGAAGCCGAGGACCCGGGACAGCATGGTGCCCGCCGCGAGCATGGCGCTCGCCCGGCCGAGACTGCGCTCGGCGGCGGGCTCCGCGTCGACGACGGGCTGCTGCTGGGTGCTGATGGTCGGCTCCTCGGGTTCGGTGGGCGCGGCGGGTCGGTGCGACGCGTCGGCCTGGAGGCGCGGGTCGACCCCGGTGGGCGCCTCCGGCTCCGGCAGGGGGTCGCGCAGCGACGTGGTGGACCCGACCACGGCGGGAGCCGCGGCCGCCTGCGCGGCGGCTGACGTGCCTCCAGGCCGGCCCGGCGCACCGGGCGCTGCCGGCTGGACCGCGAGCGGGCGGTTCGGGTCGTCCTCGTCGTCGTCGACCTCGCCGTTCCGGCGACGGATCCGCTTGCGGATGCTGCGGAAGATGCCGAAGCCGAAGATGCCGACCAGACCGACGGCGGCGACGGCCGTGATGACCGTCTCCCACTGCGCCTGGACGTTGAGCTCGACGGTGGACGGCTGGGAGATCGCCACGCCCGTGGGGCTCTGCAGCGACATGGTCAGCGAGACCTTGCCGTTCGCGACGGACTGCACGGGGACGGTCGTCCGGGTCGAGGACTGCGCCTGGACCTTGACCTCGATGTCGTTCTTCACGACGCGGAGCGCCGAGCTCGACGGCTGCACGCTCAACCGTACGGTCACGGGGTAGTCGGAGCGGTTCCGCACCGAGATCGGGAGCGAGGAACGGTCGCCGAGGAGCGTCAGGGAGCTGGAGTTCGGGATGCTGACGGCCGAGGTCTGCTTCGTCCAGCGGCTCAGCTGCCGGTCGATCGCGACGGTGAGGTCCCCGGTGTCCCCGCGCCACGCGTTCGAGGACAGCGCGAGCAGCGACAGCCGTGCCGGGGCGGTGAGGTCGGCCGGGTCGTCGAGGGCGGAGGCGAACGACACGACGTCGCGCTCCCCGTCGACGAGTCGGCGCAGCTGGTCGACGCGGTCGTCGCCGGCGGACGAGGACGCCAGGGTCAGCGATCCGGCCGAGGCCGCGGCGGCGCTGGAGAGGTCGGACGGCGACACCCACGCGGTGCTCTCGAGGGCGTCGAGCGCGCGGGAGAGCCGGTCGGAGTCGGTCGGCCACTCGCGACCGAGCGTCAGGAGGACCGGGCTCGTCGCGGTGCCGGACCGGGCGGCGGTCGCCAGGGTGGCGGTGAGCTCGGCCATGTCGGTCGACCAGGTCTGCTCGTCCTTCGCCGTCGCGGCGTCGCGGAGCAGCGCGGACGCGCCCTGGTCGGCGACGAGCACGTGCTGGTCGCCGATGCGCTCGGAGGCGGCGATGGTGGTGTCCGCACCGGCCGAGGTGTTGCCGCTCGACACGATCGTCGTCTCGGTGCCCGAGGCGGCGAGGGCCGCGAGGTCGTCCTGGGCGACGGTGCCCTCCACCGGCCAGGACATGCCGGACATCGACCACGGGAAGTCGAGGAGCGACTGGGTGGTGGGGAGCGTCGGCGTGCCGGCGGCGCCGTCGGTGGCCGTACCGGTCGGCTCGGTGCCCGGGGTCGTGGTGTCCGTGGGCGCGGGGGCGCTCGGTGAGGCGGCACCGGAGGTGGCATCCGGTGTGGCGCCGTCGGTGGCCGTGGGGGTCGGGCTCGCGGTGACGGCGCCGGGGAAGTCCTCGGGGTCGACCTGCTGGTCGAGGGAGACCACACCCGGGGTCCCGTCGGCGCCCGCCTGGTGCAGGCCGCTCACGTCGGCGTCGGCGTAGGCGAGGGCGAACTTCTCGTTGCGCAGGGACTCGAGGCGCTGGAGCCAGGTCGTCGCCGACGTCGGGGCGTTCTCGCCGAGGAGCCGGATCGACGCGATGATCCGGGGGTCGACCGCGAGCGTGACGTTGTGGTCCTGGGCGGCGTCGAGCTGCTGGGTGAGCGTGCCGTCGACGGCGGTCGCGGCGGCCAGTTCGTTCGCGGTGAGGACCCCGTCGGTCGTCCGCGGGACGGTCACGGGCATCGCGACGGAGACCCCGACCGGCGTCTGCTCGAAGTCCGGGTACCAGGTGATCGCCGAGCGGGCGACGGCCGAGGTGCTGCCCGCGGTGTAGTCCGCGGCGATGCGCCGGGCGCCGAACGAGGTGTACCCGCCGAGGCCGACGTTGCCCGGGACGATCGTCACCGTCTGCGTCACCGAACGGTGCGCCGGGACGGCTGGAATGTCCACCGAGTCCATGGGGGCCCCGAGGTAACCGGTCGTGGTGGTGTCGGCGAGCCAGTCGGACAGGACGTCCCGCGTGCTCACCGAGCGGAAGATGTCGAGCTCGGCGGTTCCAGCGGGGACCTCGGTGTCGGTGTCGTTCGTGACGGTCACCGTGAGCTCGAGGTCTTGGTCGCGCTGGACGATCCCGCGGTTCGCGGGCGAGACGCTGACGGTGGTCTTCCCGGCGTCCGCGGCGGCCGGGTGGGCCGTCCGGGTCGTGACGGGCTGGGCGGTGGCCGCCCCGGCAGCGTCGCTCGCCAGGGGCGTGACGACGAGGCCGACGGCGACGAGGGCCGTCGCGGCGGCGGCGAGCGTGGAGCGGAGGATGTGCATACAGGAGGACCAGGGGGTCGGTTCCGGCCGAGCACGAGTGTACGAGGGCGGAGCCATGACGATCCCGTGCGCACCGGGGTTGTGCAGAACTCGCGAGCACGCATCTGGGAGGATGAGGACCGTCATGCACTCCGTCGCCCAGGCCGTCGAACGTCTCGACGCACTCGCCGCCACCGAGCCCGTCGCCGTCCTCGCGCACGCCTTCGCCGACGCCGGGCACGAACTCGCGCTCGTCGGGGGCCCCGTCCGGGACGCGTTCCTGGGGCGCCCGGTGACCGACCTCGACTTCACCACCGACGCGACCCCGGACGAGACGCTCCGCATCGTGGAGCCGATCGCGAGCGCCACGTGGGACGTCGGACGCCAGTTCGGCACGATCGCCGCCCGGATCCGGGGCGAACAGGTCGAGATCACGACCTACCGCAGCGACGTCTACGACGGCGAGACCCGCAAGCCCGAGGTGGCGTTCGGCGACACCATCGAGGACGACCTGCTCCGTCGCGACTTCACGGTCAACGCGATGGCGCTCCGACTCCCCCAGCGCGAGCTCGTCGACGTGCACGGCGGGGTCGAGGACCTGCTCGCCGAGCGGCTGCACACCCCGCAGACGGCGGAGGTGTCGTTCCGTGACGACCCGCTGCGGATGATGCGGGCGGCACGGTTCACGGCGCAGCTCGGCTTCACCGTGTCGGACGAGGTCCGGCAGGCGATGACCGACCTGGCCGACTCGATCGAGATCGTCTCCGCCGAACGCGTGCGGGACGAGCTCGTGAAGCTCCTGGACACCGCCGACCCGGTTCCGGGCATCCGGCTGCTCGTCGACACCGGGCTGGCCGAGCGGTTCCTGCCCGAGCTGCCGGCGATGCGCCTGGAGATCGACGAGCACCACCACCACAAGGACGTCTACGAGCACTCGTTGACGGTCCTGACCCAGGCGATCGGGTACGAGGCCGAGCGGCACGCCGGTGAGGCCCCGGACACCGTGCTCCGGCTCGCGGCGCTCCTGCACGACATCGGCAAGCCCGCGACCCGGAAGCTCGAACCCGGCGGCGCCGTGAGCTTCCACCACCACGACCTGGTCGGCTCGAAGCTCGTGAAGAAGCGGCTCCGGGCGCTGCGCTTCGACAACGACACCATCGCTGCCGTCGCGCGCCTGGTCGAGCTGCACCTGCGGTTCTTCGGCTACACCGAGGGTGCGTGGACCGACTCGGCCGTGCGGCGGTACGTCCGCGACGCCGGTCCGCTCCTGGAACGGCTGCACGAACTCACCCGCTCGGACGTCACCACCCGGAACCGGCGGAAGGCCGACCGGCTCGGGTTCGCGTACGACGACCTGGAGCAGCGCATCGCGGCGCTGGCCGAACAAGAGGAGCTCGACTCCATCCGTCCGGACCTGACGGGCGACGACATCATGCGGATCCTCGACATCCGACCCGGGCGTGCGGTGGGCGAGGCCTACCGGTACCTGCTCGAGCTCCGGATGGACGAGGGTCCCCTCGGCGCGGACGAGGCCGAGGCGCGCCTGCGCGCCTGGTGGGCCGACCGCGACGCGACCGCCTGACGGGGGCGAGCAGTTCTGCACAGCCGGTGGCGCGCCTCCAGGCCGTGGGCTAGGCTTGTCGGGTTGTCCGCGCGCTCCTGCGTGTCCGGACACATGCATCAACCCTCCTGCTCCGGGAACCGCCCGGAGCCGCCGAGACCAAAGGAGGTGGGTTCCGCATGCACCAGTACGAACTGATGGCGATCCTCGACCCCGAGATCGACGAGCGCACCGTCGCTCCCAGCCTGGACAAGTTCCTCGCGGTCATCCGCAACGACGGTGGCACCGTCGACAACGTGGACGTCTGGGGCCGTCGTCGCCTGGCCTACGAGATCGCGAAGAAGTCCGAGGGCATCTACGCCGTCGTCGACTTCACCTCGACCCCCGAGGCCGCCAAGGAGCTCGACCGTCAGCTCGGTCTCTCCGAGGCCGTGCTCCGCACGAAGGTCCTCCGCGCCGAAGAGGCGATCGCCCAGGTCGCCGCGCAGAAGCAGCGCGACGAGGCCCGTGCGGCCCGCAAGGCCGCCAACGCGACCGCGAGCGCCGAGTAAGTCATGGCCGGCGAAACCGTCATCACGGTGGTGGGCAACCTCACCGCGGATCCCGAGCTGCGCTACACGCAGAACGGGCTCGCGGTGGCGAACTTCACCATCGCATCCACCCCTCGCACGTTCGACCGTCAGGCGAACGAGTGGAAGGACGGCGACGCGCTGTTCCTCCGTGCGAGCGTGTGGCGCGAGTTCGCCGAGCACGTGGCGGGCTCGCTGACGAAGGGCATGCGCGTCATGGCGCAGGGCCGTCTCCGTCAGCGCTCCTACCAGGACCGTGAGGGCCAGCAGCGCACGAGCATCGAGCTCGAGGTCGACGAGATCGGCCCGTCGCTCCGCTACGCGACCGCACAGGTCACCCGCGCTGCGGGTGGCTCCGGCGGCGGTCGTGGCCAGGTCGGCGGCGGAAACGCCGGCGGCCAGGGCGGCAACGGCGGCGGCTGGAACGGCAACAACAACGGCGGCGGTCAGTCGGACGCACCGTGGTCGCCCCAGGGCGGTCAGCAGGGTGGCAACGCACAGTCGAACGACGTGTGGAGCACCCCCGGTGGCTCGTACGACGACGAGACCCCGTTCTGATCCTCAGCGGTCTGACGGACACACAACTTCTTCTTCTCTAAGGAATCACAATGGCTGGAAAGAGCACCGGCGACCGCCGGAAGCCTCGCGGCAAGGGTGGCAAGAACGCCGCTCCCGCGAAGTCGATCAAGGTCGGCGTCATCGACTACAAGGACGTCGCGACCCTGCGCAAGTTCATCTCGGAGCGTGGCAAGATCCGCGCCCGTCGCATCACCGGCGTCTCCGTCCAGGAGCAGCGCCTCATCGCCCGTGCCGTGAAGAACGCCCGTGAGATGGCGCTCCTCCCCTACGCCGGCTCCGGCCGCTGATCGGAGGACTTCACATGTCGAAGCTCATCCTCACCCACGAGGTCTCCGGCCTCGGTTCCGCCGGTGACGTCGTCGACGTCAAGAACGGCTACGCCCGCAACTACCTCATCCCCCAGGGCTTCGCTGTCGCGTGGTCCAAGGGCGGCGAGAAGCAGGTCGAGTCGATCCGTGCGGCCCGTGCCGCTCGCGAGCTCGCCACCATCGAAGAGGCCCAGGACCTCAAGATGAAGCTCGAGAACGCGACCATCAAGCTGACCGTCAAGGCCGGCAAGGACGGTCGTCTGTTCGGCTCCGTGCGTCCCGCAGACGTCGCCGACGCCGTGCAGGCGCAGGGCGTCGGTTCGCTGGACAAGCGCAAGGTCGAGGTCCCCGCGACCATCAAGACCGTCGGTGACCACGAGGCCACCGTGCGCCTGCGCGAGGACATCACCGCGGTGATCTCCCTGCAGGTCGTCGCCGCCAAGTAAGGCACGCACCAACCGTCGAAGGGCGGGTCCCCGTGAGGGGGCTCGCCCTTCGTCGTGTCTGCTCCGGGTCGCGTCGGTCGTCGGTTCGGCTGGCTGGCTTCCGGGTTCCGGGGTCCGGTTTCCGGCGTTCCGGCCTGGAGGCGCGGGGTGCGCCCGTTCGACGGCTCGCGCTGGGCTGACGGGTTACCGCTCGGGCGCTGCTGCGGATGCTGGGAGCAGCCCGAGAACGCTCCCCACAGGAGGCCCCGTTGTCAAGTCGTTCTGCACACCCGAAACGGGGTGCAGAGCAACCTTCAACGTGTACTTGAACCCCACTTGTCCACACACGGTGTGGAACAGGAAATCCCAGGTCAAACCGTCGAACATGCGTTCGGGTGCGTACTTATCCCCACGTCTGTCCACAGTTGTCCACACGAACTTTCGGCGTGTTCGCCACCGTTTCCACAGAGTTTTCCACAGGGCTGTTTGCTGGGGATAACTCTGTCCCCGTAGCTTGGCCCAGCGACTCGGCGATCCCGGGGGATGTCGGTCGCTCGGGGTAGGAAACCAGTGGGGCGGGCACGTCCCGAACCGTCGCAGACCAACAGGGAGTCCGTGTGTCGATCGCGCACCTCGATCCGTCCCCGCAGGACATGGCCGACCGTGGGATGGAGCGGACTCCGCCGCACGACCTCCTCGCCGAGCAGTCGACGATCGGTGGCATGCTGCTGTCGAAGGACGCCGTCGCGGACGTCATCGAGACCGCTCGCGGGGTCGACTTCTACATCCCGAAGCACGAGGTCATCTTCGACGCGATCCTGTCGCTGTACTCGCACGGCGAACCGACCGACGTCATCGCCGTCACCGACGAGCTGACGAAGACCGGTCTGCTGTCCCGAGCCGGCGGCGCCGAGTACCTGCACAGCGTCACGAGCATGGTGCCGACCGCGGCGAACGCCGGGTACTACGCCGCGATCGTCGCCGAGAAGGCCGTCCTGCGCCGCCTGGTCGACGCCGGGACCCGGATCGTGCAGATGGGCTACGCGTCCGAGGGTGAGGTCACCGACCTCGTCAACAGCGCGCAGGCCGAGGTCTACAACGTCGCCGGCGGCGTGCAGACCGAGGACTACGTCCCGCTCACCGACGCCATCGGCGCCGCGATCGACGAGATCGAGGCCGCGAAGGGCCGCGACGGGCAGATGACCGGCGTCCCGACCGGGTTCAGCGGGCTCGACGCCCTGACGAACGGCTTCCACCCCGGGCAGCTCATCATCGTCGCCGCACGACCCGCACTCGGCAAGTCGACGCTCGCGCTCGACCTGTGCCGTGCGGCCGCGCTCAAGCACGACCAGACGGCCGCGTTCTTCTCGCTCGAGATGGGTCGCGCCGAGATCGCGATGCGTCTGCTCTCCGCCGAGTCGAGCGTGCCGCTGCAGAACATGCGCAAGGGCACCGTGGACTCCCGCGACTGGACGACCATCGCGCAGACCCGCGGGCGGATCAACGATGCACCGTTCTTCATCGACGACTCCCCCAACATGACCCTCGTCGAGATCCGGGCGAAGTGCCGCCGGCTCAAGCAGCAGCACAACCTGAAGCTCGTCGTCATCGACTACCTGCAGCTGATGACCTCGGGCAAGAAGGTTGAGAGCCGCCAGCAGGAGGTCTCGGAGTTCTCGCGTGCGCTGAAGCTCATGGCGAAGGAGCTCGGCGTGCCGGTCATCGCACTGTCGCAGCTGAACCGTGGTCCCGAGCAGCGTGCGGACAAGAAGCCGATGATCTCGGACCTGCGTGAGTCCGGGTCGATCGAGCAGGACGCCGACATGGTGATCCTGCTGCACCGCGAGTCGGCGTACGAGAAGGACAACCCGCGCCAGGGTGAGGCGGACCTCATCGTGGCGAAACACCGCAACGGGCCGACGGACACGATCACGGTGGCGTTCCACGGGATGTTCTCGCGGTTCGTGGACATGCCGCAGTAGGGGTCGGGATCAGTCGCCGAGGGAGGACTCCGGTACCGCGACGATGAGCGACCGCTTCGGTTGGCGCGCGACCGGTCCGCGGAGGTGCGCTGGGCAGTACTGTTCCGCCCCGACCGCCCCAGGCGCGCCATCGAACTCATCGCCGAGGACAGCGACGAGATGAACCGACACCACGCTCGGATCGCCCTCGACGACGAGCGGAACATCAACGCGCCGGCGGTGACGCAGTGGACCCGCGAGGAACGTCGACGGGCGCAGCGTGTTCGCTCCTTCGGCGTCTGAAGGCAGGATGCGGACACCCTCGCGTCGAGGGGTCAGAGCCGGCGGAGGTTGATCCACACCGCCCGGGCGGGCCGATCGGACACGTTGCTCACGAGGTGCGCCCGACGAGCACTGAACTGGGCGACGTCCCCGGCGGCGGCGGAGAAGATCTCGCCGCCGAGCTGCAGCTCGAGCTCACCCTCGAGCACGACCCCGATCTCGTCGCCCGGGTGCTGCGACGGGGTCCGCGCGTGCGAGGTGTGCGGGTCGAAGTCGTCGACGTAGACCTCGATGCCGAGGTCGGCGCGGTAGGCCGCGGTCCGCCGGTGCAGGCCGCCGTCGGTGACGTCTCGGATCTGGTCGCGGAACTCGACGATCGGTGAGTCGTCCGCGCCGCTCTGCGCGAAGAGCGTCGTGATCTGGACCCCGAGGGCCCGTGCGATGGCGTGCAGGGTCCCGAGCGACGCGGTGGTCCGACCGCGCTCGACGGTGCTGAGCATCGACAGGCTCAGCGACGTGCGCTCGGCGAGGTCCTGGAGCGTGAGTTCGTTCTTCTGCCGCAGGGCCCGGATCCGCTCGCCGATGCCGACCACGACCGCGTCGAGGTCGTCGCCGTCCGGCACCGGGGCCGCGTCCGGTCCGGCACTGGTGGCGGACGCGTCCGCGCTGGTCGAGGTCGATGCCTGCATGCACCCATCATCGTCGGCGCGGCACCCCCGGAGCGACGGGTGCGTCAGTGTTCACACGCGGAAACACGGTTGCAACAATGTGAATGTAACTTTTCGCATCAGAGTGAAACACCCTGCTCGATCCCGATCCGCAGAGGACACCTGATGACCACCCACGCCGCTCCCCCGTCGCCGCCCAACAGCGCGCCCGCGCCCACCGTGCTCTCCGTAGGATTCGGTGAGCGACTGCCCGCCGGACGCAATGCGCTCTTCGCCGTCCAGCACCTGCTCGCCCTGACCGGCATCTGGGTGTTCCCGAACGTGATCGGCAGCGCGCTGAAGCTGTCGTCCGACGAGGTCGCCCTGATGATCCAGGCGTGCTTCCTGTTCACCGGCGTCGTGACGATCCTGCAGTCCAGCCGCGTGCTGAAGCTCCCGATCGTGCAGGGCCCGACGGCGGCGTTCATGGTCGCGATCATCTCGTCGGGCGCCGCCTACGGACTCGGGACGGCCTTCGGGTCGATGGCGGTCGCAGGGCTCGTCTTCATGCTGCTCACCGTCCCGCTCAAGCGCTTCGGACTGTTCGGGCACGTCAGCGCCTTCGTCTCCTCGCCCATCGTCCTCGGCACGCTGTTCGTCATCATCGGGGCGCAGCTCGCGTCCATCGGGGCCGGCGGCTGGTTCGGCACGGCCGGGACGCCGTCCTACGGGGTGCTCGCGCTCGTCGTGACGGTCGCCACCGGGCTGATCGTCCTGCTGTGCCTGGTCGTCGGCACCGGGATCCTCAAGCGGGGCGCGATCTTCTGGGGGATCGTCGGCGGAAGCATCGTCGCGCTCCTGGTGGGGCAGTGGTCGTTCCCCGACCTGTCCGCTGCGCCCCTGGTCGGGGCGCCGCACCTGCTGCCGTACGGCTTCGGGGTCTCCCTGCCCGTCGTGGTCCTGATGCTCGTCGCGTTCCTGCAGGCGGGCACCGAGTCCATGGGGATGTACACGATGATCGCCAGCTGGGGCGGTGAGACCGTCGACACCGCCCGGGTCAACCGCGGGCTGTTCGCCGAGTTCGCCGGCACGGTCCTGGGGGCGCTCTTCGGCGGCATCGGCACGACGTCGTACCCGGAGAACGCCGGCATCGTCCGGGTGTCCGGCGTCGGCAGCCGGTTCGTCACGATGACCGCCGGGGGCGTCGCCGTCGCCCTGGCCTTCTTCCCCCCGGTCAGCCTGTTCCTGGCGGGGATCTCCGGGCCGGTCCTGTCCGCGGCGACGACGATCCTGTTCGGGATCATCGCGGTCAGCGGCATCCAGATGCTCGCCGCGGTGCGCTGGGACGACCTGAACCTCGCCGTCGGCGCGACCGCGTTCATCGTCGCCCTCGGCGCACAGTTCATCCCGACCGCGATCTCGTCGGCGCTGCCGTCCTCGGTCGCCACGGTCGTGACCAGCCCGATGATGATGGGCATGTTCCTGCTGCTCGGGCTGCACGGGGCGGTGAACCACGGGCTGCGACCACTCCTCGCTCGTCGGGGTCAGCCCCGCCGGGTCGTCACCCCGCTCGTCCCCCGCACCGAAGGGAACACCCCCGCATGACCACGATCACCGTCCACGGCACTCAACGCACAGCCGACCCGAGCGGCCAGCTCCGTGACTGGTTCGACCCCGCCCACACCGCGATCGTGTCGATCGACATGCACGAGGGACACCTGTCCGAGGACCCGGCGTGCCCGTGCCCGGCTCCTCGCGGCCGTGCGATCGTCGGACCGATCGACGCGTTCCACCGTGCGGCCCGCGCGCTGGGGATCCCGGTCGTGCACGTCCGGTCCGAGCTCCGTGCCTCCGGCATCGACGACGTCCGCGGCACGTCGGACAGCGCGTGGCGCACGACCTTCCCGCAGCACGTCGGTCCGATCCCCGGTGCGGCGGACCACGCGCTCGCCGGGAGCCGGTGGACCCGGTTCGTCACCGAGGTCGAGCCGCAGGACGAGATCGTGACCGGCAAGAAGCGCCTCTCGGCGTTCTACCCGACCGACCTCGACTTCCTGCTCCGCCAGATGGGCGTCCGAGCGGTGGTCCTCGACGGGATCATGGCCGACTGCTGCGTGCTCAACAGCGCGTTCGACGCGTCGAACCTGGGGTACCGCGTGTCCGTGCCGGCCGACCTGGTGCGCGGCACCGACGAAGGGCTCGAGCGCGCTGCGCTGTCGATGGTGTCGCTGCACCTGGGGGTGGTGACCGAGTCGGCCGAGCTCCTCGCTGCGTGGACGTCCGCGACGGTGGGCAGCTCCGGGCACCCGACCGCGTGACGACGACCGAGGAGCACACCGCCCGCCCGGTGACCGGTCGGACCGTCCGCGGGGCGTCCCCCGTGCCCGCCGCGGTCGTCACAGTCGGCACGATGGCACTGGCGACCGTGCCCACGCCGCTCTACCCGGCGTACGCACGGGCGTTCGGCATCGACGAGACCGGCACCACGGTGCTCTTCGCGGTCTTCGCCCTGGGCGCCGTGGCCGGGCTGTCGATCGTCCGCACGCGGCGTTGCGCACGCTGGCCGGTCCGCGGGCGCATCGTCGCCGCCGCGCTGCTCGGGGCCGCGGCAGCCGTCGTGCTCGCGGTCGTCCCCGGTCTGCCCGCCTTCGCCGTCGGTCGGCTGCTGAGCGGCCTCGGTGTGGGGATCGCCGCCGCGAGCGCGGTCACCTTCGTGACCGACCGAGCCCGCGCGGCCGGACGGCACGTCCGGTTCTGGGCGACCGTGACGCCGGGGCTCGCGATGGCCGGTCTGGCCCTCGGCCCCGCGGTAGCGGGGCTCCTGGTCGGGACCGGCGCCCTCCCGCGGTGGGCGCTGTACGTCGCGGTGGCGACCGTCCTGACGACGAGCGCTGCCCTGCTCGCACCCCGTGCCTCCCGTCCGGTCGTGCCGGAGGCGACACACGGCGGACCGCCGCCGACGTCGGGTGCCGACACCCGGTCACGCGTCCCGCGGTGGCCTGATCGTCTCGGCGCGTGCGCGGCCTTCGCCGTCACCGGTTGCTTCGGCGCGTTGACGCCACACCTGCTCGCCGGCGGCGACCGTCAGCCCAGCGTGACGGAGGTCGGTGTCGTCGCCGCCCTGCCGTTCCTCGCGGGTGCGATCGGGGCCACCGTGCTGTCCGGACACGGTCGGTGGGCGTTCCCCTTCGTCGTGACCGGTTTCGTCCTGGTCGCGGTGTCGACCGCGACGGTCCCGGGGACGGTCACCGGTACCGCCACGTTCGCCGTCGGGGCCGCGATCGCCGGTGCCGGCGCGGGGATCGTGTTCAGCCGAGCGCTCGGGTCCGCGCTTCGGAACGCGAGCCCGGATCGGCGTGGTGCCGCTGCGTCCGACACGTTCACCTGCGCGTACCTCGGGCTCGCGGTTCCCGTCGTCGCGGTGGGGTCGCTCCTCGGCATCGTGCCGCAGACCGTCGTGATCGTCGGGTTCACCGTCGTCCTCGCCGGCGTCGGGACGGTCCTGGTGCTGCGGCCCGGCTCGGACCTCCGGGGCGCAGGACGGTAGCCGGTCGGTCGGACCCCTCGACAGCGCGCGTCCGTTCTGCCATCGTGTTATCGACCGATAACCAGACGGGAGGGCCGCCCCAGCATGAACGCGCGGCGTCTCCCTGCTCGGAACGACGAACTGCTCGCCGCCGCGGTGTCGGCGTTCGCCGCTCGTGGGTACTTCGGCACGACCACCGCGCAGGTCGCTGCGGAGATGGGCGTCTCGCAGCCGTACGTCATCCAGGCCTTCGGCTCGAAGCGGGAGCTGTTCCTCCGTGCACACGCGCACGCCGGTGCGCGCATCGTGGCCGCGTTCCGCGCCGCCGGTCGTGACGGCTTCGACCCGGCGCGGCTCGGCGCGGCGTACCTGCAGCTCGTCCGCACCGACCTGTCGGCCGTGCTCGTGCACGCCCACGCGTTCTCCGCGGCACCGGCGGAACCCGCGATCGCCGAGGAGGCGCGGCGCCTGTTCCGGGAGATCACCGCAGCCGTCAGGGCCTCCGGTGCGTCGGTGCCGGAGGCCGCCGCGTTCCTCAGCCGCGGGATGCTCATCAACAACCTGCTCCTGATGGACGCCGCCGGCTCATCCGAGGACGCCGACGTCCTGGCCGTCGCCGCGGCGATCCTCGGCCCGACGCCACCAACGGCACCGACTGCACCGACCGCACCGAAGGCACCGACCGCACCGACCGATCCCACCCGTCCACCGATCGAAGCAGGACCGAGATGACCGAACACGTCCCGTTCACCGACAACGTCACCGACCTCTCCAACGAGGACGGCTTCCAGTTCGAGTTCCGCTGCGAGCGCTGCGGCAACGGCTTCCGGTCCGCCTTCCAGCGTGACCTGCGCTCGACCGGGCAGAAGCTCGCGCGCGGACTCAGCGGGTTCCTGGGCGGCCCGCTCGCCCAGGCCGGATACATGGCGGACCGGCTGCTCGACCGCGGGACGAACTCGCCGGCGAAGGACGCGGCGCTCCGCACGGCGACCGCCGAGATCGCGCCCCGCTTCCACCAGTGCCGCGGCTGCGGTGACTGGGTCTGCGGTGACGGCTGCTGGAACACCGACGTCGGACAGTGCGTCCGGTGCTCGCCGGTCGTCGTCGAGGAGCTCGCCCGGCTGCAGGCGGAGGCCCGACGGAGCCAGATGCAGCAGCGGCTCGAGTCCGTCGACCTGGTCGGGAGCACCCCGCTGTCCCAGCAGGCGCAGCCGCGGTGCCCGTCGTGCGGTGCGCAGTCCCGCGGCGGGAAGTTCTGTGTCGAGTGCGGCGCATCCCTGGTGACCACCCGCGCCTGCTCCGGCTGCGGCACGGACCTGGCGCCGAACGCGCGGTTCTGCGCGGAGTGCGGGACGGCCGCCTGACGATGGATCTGCGAAGCGCGAGCCTGCTCGTCGTCGCGGTCGGTCTGGTCGTCGGACTGTCGGGGTGCGCCGGGACTGGTGCGGACGACGGGCCGACCGCCGGCACCACGCACGGCGCCTCGACGAGTGCGTCGCCCGAACCGTCTGCCGCTGGTTCCTCGGCCACCGCTGCCTCGGACGACGAGCGCGTCGCGTCCTTCTGCGCCGCGAACGCCGCGGCAGCGGAAGCCGTGCAGGGCGACGTCGCCGGGGACATCACGGCTCGACAGCGGCAGGCCGAGGCGACCCGGGCGCTCCTCCCGGTCCCCGGTGCCAATTCCGATGTCTCCGCCGGAGCCGAGAAGTTCGCCGCTGCGGCCGACGAGACGGTCGCGATCCTCCGGACCTTCCCGCCCGAGAGCAAGGTGTCCGACGTCGGGACCGATCCGCGGTTCCTGCAGTCCGACGCGATGCGGGCCGCCGCGAGCGACGCCGAGTACCGGGCGTTCCTGGCGTGGGTGCTGCAGACGTGCATGACGACGCAGTGAAGCGGGACCGGTCGATGCCCCCGGTTCTGGCTCCGATCTCAGTCCCTTCCTTCGAGAGGCATCAGCTCCCGGCGCCGTCACACGGGCGGTCGCCAGCTCCGCCCCGATCGTTCCGGTACTGTTCAGGACGTACGAGGGGCGCGTCCCTATCGGGGGACCTCGTCTGGTTCGATTTCCGGAGCGCTCCACCATTCCTCGAACGCTGTCGATCGCGTTCACCACCGCTCCGGCACACTCGAACCCATGCGTGAACTGGCTCTGTCGCTCTTCGTGATCGGCGCCGTGCCCTTCGCGACCGGGATCGTCTACTACCTCGTCGATGGTCATCGGACCGGCGTGCTGTTCCGGAAGAAACTGCCGTGGTTCCCGATCATCGCCGCCGGTTGGGCGCTCGCTGCCACCGGTGTCATCATCGGCATGGTGAGCTCCGGGCAACTCGGCCCGCGCTGACCGCGCTGCGTCAGTACCCGCGCCGGTACAGCACCCGGAACACGACGACCCACACGACCAGCACGACGAGCCCGCTCCCGCCGACCCACGCCCCGGCCGAGCTCCCGGCGAACAGCCCGACGAAGCAGCACCCCGCCAGGAGCCCGGTCACGACGGCGAGCGGGATCCTGTAGCGCACGGTCCAGGTCCGCTCCCCGACCCGTCGCAGGTCGTCGTCGTCCCCGCTCACCGCAGCTCCAACCCCTGGTCCGCAGCCCGGAACCGGTCCGCCAGGAACCGCCCGTTCACGACGACCGCCGCCGCGTCCCGCTCGACGGCCGCGTCGCGCATCCCCCTGGCGGCGGTCTCGAGCGCGTCGAGCTGCCGCCGGAGCGCCTCGAGCGGCGTGGAACCGTCGGACAGCCGGTGGGTGGCCGCCCAGTCCGCGGGCAGCGCCGCGTACGCCCGGAGCGTGTCCGGCAGGTAGACGGTCGCGGTGCGCGTGACGACGACCTCCGCGTCGCTCGCCAGGTCGCCGGCGACGCGCGTCAGCGCGTCGGTGAGCAGCTCCGCGATGCGGCCCACGGTGGCAGCGGCATCGGCCGGGAGGCGCGTGGCGACCGCCGCCGACAGCGCGGCCAGGCCGCGTGGGATGTCCGCATCCGCGACACGGAACGCGTCGACGGTCCGGATGCCGAGCCTCCCGAGTGATGCGGCGACCGCCGCGGTGTCGCCGGCCGCGTCCGCGGCGACCGCCGCGACCTCACCGGCGAACAGACCCAACCAGGTCCCGAGGGGCGGCTGCCGCCGGGCGATGGTGACCCCGCCGGACACCTGGGCGGCCTCGGTGACGAGTCGTCGGCCGTCGAGCCGCAGGGTGAGCGTCTCGCTCGCGCCCGTCAGGCGGAGCGAGCGGACGGCGCCGGGTCGACCGGCCAGGCGGTCGCCGAGTGACCGGGTGCGGTCGATCGCCAGGACCCGGTCGACGACCGCCGGCGGCAGGGCACGGACGGCTGCGGCGGCGAGTCCGTCGAGCAGTGCCTGCGGGTCGTCACCGGCATCGAGGGGTGCGATCGGTCCGTCGGTCATCGATCGGTGAGGGGCAGCACGAGCGTGGGGGTCTCGATGACGTGGTCGGGACGGAGCGAGCGCACGGCGGTGCCGATGGCGAAGAACTCTGTCGTGTGGCCACCCCAGCGGTGTGGGAGCGACAGGAGCTGCACGCCGACGATGCCCTCGGCGGCCAGGTGCTCGGCCTCGCTCTGCATCCGGCCCATCGCGAGCTCCCGCGCGTCGTAGAGCGCCTCGGTGTACTGCGGGATCTCGGTGTTCATCCCGAAGGTCGTCATCGACGCCATCATCCCGCGGTGGGCGATGTGGTAGACGCAGGTGCCCATCGTCAGGCCGAGCGGGGCGTAGCCGGCCTGGATCAGCGTCCAGAAGTCCTGCCCGGACAGGTCGGACGTGAACGGCAGGCGCTTCGCGTTCCGCCACGTGCCCGTGGGCGGCGGGGCGTCCGCGACGACGGCGGTGCCGACGGCGATGAACTCGGCGAGGTCGTTGCCGTACTCCTTGAACTCGATCTCGAGCCGGACCCCGACGATGCCGTCCGCGCCGAGCCGGTCGGCCTCGGCCTCCATCCGGGTCATCGCGAGCTCACGGGCGTGGTACATCGCCTGGCTGAGCTTGTCGAGCTCCATGTTCTTGGTCCAGCGCCCGGTCTGGATGCCCACGTGGTAGACGCTCGAGCCCAGGACGAGGCCGACCGGGCGGAAGCCGGCCTGGCGGACGAGCAGGAACTCGTTCACGGACAGGTCCGAGGTGAAGAGCCGTCCCGCGCCGTCGGCGAGCCGGGCGGTGGCGTCCGCGGGGAGCGGCACGCTGCCGAGGTCTGGGGTGCTCATGGTCGGGCCTCTCGTGGGTCGGGTTCAGCGGTGTCGGGATGCGGAGCGGACGCCGGGGTCGGTCAGCGGGATGACGGACGTGACGTCGCGCCGGGTGACGGCCTGCGCGGAGCGGTCGCGGAACGCGTGCATCGGCCCGGGGGCGATCGCCGTGCCGATGAACAGCGCCTCGGCGTGCAGGTCGACCTCCTCCCCGCACGAGGTCTCGAACTCGCCGATCGAGCTGCCGGTGACGACCAGGTCCGAGGCGCGGAGGGTGCCCGCGCGACGGCTGAGCTGTTGCCGGGCGTCGTCCCGGGCGGCCTCGAGCAGGTGGGTCAGGCCGTCGACCTCGGTGTTGCCGGCCCACGTCGAGCGCTGCTGCTGCAGGAGCGCGTCCTCGTGCTTCGTCGACACCGAGAGACCCAGGGCCATGCCGCGCGGGACGTACCCGGACTGCAGCAGGGCCGTGGTGTGCTCGGCCGAGAAGCCCGCGGTCCACGGACCGGTTGTTCCGGTCCGCGCGCCGCGTCCTCCCGCTCGTGGGCTGACGGACGTGTCGAGCGTCCGGACGGCGGTGCCGACGGCGGTGAACTCCCAGATCTGCCCGTCGAGCCGGCGGCGCCGGACCTGCACGCCGACCACGCCGTCGGCGGCGAGCAACCCGGCCTCGGCGACCATCCGGTCGTGGGCGCCGTGCCACGCCCGCGCGAAGGCCTGCACGTACGCGCCGAAGCCCGCGTTCCGCCCGCCGCGGCCACCCGTGGTGAGCACCGGCGACGTCCAGCCACCGAGCATCGCGCGGCCGAGAGCGCCCATCCCGCCCCCGCTGCCGGGTCCGAACGGGGACGACGTGGCCCAGACGCCGCAGCCGCCGCCGGCCCAGCCGAGCTGCACGACCAGGGACCCGAAGACCTCGCCGACGGGCTGCAGGGCGACGGAGCCGATCGCCGCGGCACCGGGAGCGGACAGCAGCGAGCCGGCGACACCGCTCTCCCGCTGGCGGGCGGCGCGGGCGTGCGCGGCCGGTGGGAGTCCGTCGGACCACGTCGCCATGCGCACCACCCCCGGGAGGCCGTCGTGCGTCGGATGCCGCACGTCGCTCAGCCTGGCACCGCCGGGGCCGGGTCAGGCGGTGGCTGTCGACAGTCTCAGTCGGCGCTGCGCTGTCGGGCCCGGCGCAGGGTCTCGCTCGGCTGCTCGCCGTACCGCTCGGCGTAGGACGCCGCGAACCGACCGAGGTGCGTCAGGTGCCACCGCCGGGCGGTCTCCGCGACCCGGACGCCGTCGCCCCCGGCCACGAGGTCGCGGTGCGCTCCCTCGAGGCGCTCGGTCCGGAGCCGTTCCATCGGGGACTCCCCGTAGGCCCGGCGCATCGCGCTCTGCACCCCGCGTTCGCTGAGGCCGACGGCGTCCGCGACGTCCCGCAGCGTCACCGCCTGCTGTGCGTGGTCGCGCAGCCAGGCGGCGGCCCGCGCGGCACTCGTGGTGGGCTCGGGCTCCTCGGCGTCGACGAGGGGGAAGGCGTCGATGACCGCGTCGGCGATCTCGGCGTTCAGGGCGAGGCGCTGGTCCTCGTCGATGCGGCCGTCCATGACCTGGGGCGCCCGGGTCCGGATGATCGCCCGGAGCGGTCCGAGGGCGACCTCGATGTCCGGCTGCTGGCCGAACACGAGCGGGCCCCGGACGAACCGGCCGCGGCGGGCGAGCGCCGCCCGGAGCACCCGGTCGGACAGGTGGAGGATCGTGATCTTGCGGGTGTCGGTCTCGAACGCGTACGACGACGAGGCGGAGAGCACGTAGGGGTGTCCGGGGACGGGGTGGAGCCGGGACCCGTCGCCCAGGTCCTCCACCACGGCGCTGCCATCGCCGATCCAGAACACGATGTGCTCGGCGCGAGCGTCCATGCGTCCGGCCCGGGTCCCCTCGACCTCGGCGCCCCGCATGGACACGTCGGCGTCCCCCGCCCCGACGTAGCGGAAGGTCTCGAGCGCACTGTCGACCCCGCCGCTGATCCCGTAGATGCCGTCGAGCTCGTCCCCGCGGTCCTCGCTGATCGCCTCGACGTGGAAGCGACGGAAGGACCGGGGCTCCCCCTGCTCCGGCATCGTGGACATGACGGCATCATGACAGCACGACGACCTTGCCCGCGATCCGACCCGCGGCGCCCTCGGCGTGCAGGGCGGGGAGTTCGTCGAGCGGGATGCGCCGCGTGACCTCGACGTCGAGCTCCCCGGCGTCGACGAGGGACACCAGCTCGGTCAGGCGACCGCGGTCCGGCCGGACGAACACCGTCGCCGCGCGGACGTCGCGGTCGTCGTCGCCCGGGGTGGCCATGAACGCCGTGGTGCTGACGACGGTGCCGCCGTCGCGGACGAGCGCGACGAGCGCCGCGAAGTCCTGCGGGTCGATCGGCGCGAGGTTGAGGAGCACGTCCACCGGCTGGTCGACCGCGTCGTGCAGGTCGGTGGTGGTGTGGTCGACGACCTGGTCGGCGCCGGCGGCACGGACGGCCGCTCCGCTCCGCGGGCTCGCGGTCGCGACGACGTGCGCCCCGAGGTGCTTCGCGAGCCGGACGGCGTACTTGCCGACGACCCCGCCGGCACCGACGACGAGCAGGCGCTGTCCGGCCGTGACGTGCCCGTCGTCGACGAGGGCCTGCCACGCGGTGAGTGCCACGGACGGCAGGGCCGCGGCGTCGACGAGCGGGATGCTGGTCGGGGCGGGGACCAGGGCCTCGGCCGGGGCGACGACGTACTCCGCGGCACCGCCGTCGCGCTCCATCGGGAGGAACCCGACGACCGCGTCGCCGACGGTGAGCCCGGTGACGCCGTCGCCGAGCGCGTCGACCGTGCCGGAGACGTCGTAGCCGGGGACGTGCGGCAGGACGACGGGGATCGGGAGGAACCCGCCCCGCATGCCGTTGTCCGCGGCGTTGTACGCCGATGCTGCGACCCGTACGCGGACCTCGCCCGCGGCGGGCTGCGGGACGGGGACGTCCTCGATCCGCAGGACCTCGGGTCCGCCGACCTCGTGGAACCGGACTGCCTTCATGGTGGTGCCTTCCGTCGTGTGCTTCGATTTCGAAGCATCTGACGATGACGGTACACCTGCTTCGAGTTCGAAGCAACAGGCGACCAAAAAAGGACGGGAGGCGCGAGGCGATGCCGCCACGCGCCTCCCGTCCGGACCTGGACCGGACCGCCTACCCGCGGTCGCCCATCGCGTGTGCCGCCTGGTCGTACAGGCCGGTCGCCAGGTCGTTGAGGACCTGGTGGAGCTCGCCGCCGTGTGACCCGTCGACGGTGCGGAGCATCGCGCCGTAGCGCGCTCGGTAGTCGTCGACGACGGCCTCGCCGTCGGGGAGCAGTCGCAGGAGCGACCCGCGCCGGTCCGAGGGGTTCGGTGCGCGCTCGACCAGCCCGGCCGCGCTCATCCGGTCGATCATGTTCGTCACCGCACCGGACGTGAGTCCGAGGTAGCCCGCGACCTCGGTCGGGGTCGAGTAGCCGGTGTCGCTGACGAGCACGAGCGCCCGGAGGGCGTTCTCGTGGATCCCGGCCCGTGCGCTCAGTTCGCCGACCAGGCTCGTGTTCGCGCGGACGACGGCGGCGAAGGCGGCCATCAGGTCGGCGTCCGTGGAGGGTGCCACTCGGGTCTCGTTCCGTCGGAGGGGGACGGCGTCCCCCGCTCTGGGGTAAGTGTACGACTGGCCAAGTTGGTCAACGGTTGATTATCTTGACGAGTGAAGCAAGTGGGCCCGAACCTCGTGCTTCACCGACTTCCGAACAGCAACCGAACCGATGAGGTACACCGTGTCCAAGCTCCGCACCTCCGCGATGAAGCGGGTCCGTTTCGCCCCCGTGGCCCTCGTCGCGGGCATCTTCGCCGCCGTCCTGCTCTCCCTCTCGCTCACCGGCACCCTCTCCGGGTTCGCCGCGAGCATCACGAACAGCGGGAACTCCGCCGCCTCCGGCACGCTCGTCATGCAGGAGCAGAACGCCGGCGCCACCGTCACGTGTCTCAGCACCGACGGCGGTTCGGTCTCCACCAACGCCGCGACCTGCTCGACGATCAACAAGTTCGGTGGCAGCACGACGATGACGCCGGGCAACACCGTCAACACCGCGATCTCGATCAAGAACACCGGCACCGCGAACGCCGCGACCTTCACGCTCACCCCCGGCGCGACCTGCACGCAGTCCGCGAACGGCGCCCAGAACGGCACCGCGACCGACCTCTGCGCCAAGATGAACCTCGTCATCACCTCGGGCTCGACCACCGTCTTCAGCGGCACCCTCGCCAGCTTCAAGGGCGCAGCTGCCTCCGCCTTCACGATGCCGCCGGCCCCGGCCGCCGGTGCCTCGGTGCCCTTCAACTTCGCGGTCACGCTCGACAGCAGCGCCGGCAACACCTACCAGGGCCTCGCGGCGTCCGTCCCGATGACCTGGACGTTCACGGCCTGATCCGGCTCCGGTCCGGTCCCGCCCTGATCCCGGGCCCGGGCCTGGTCCCCGGCCCGACCAGATCGCAGTTCCGGCCCGACCAGCATCCCGACCCGACCAGCATCCCGACCCCGGGAGCGGCGCACGACACCCGGCGCCGCGACCGGCCTCCCGGTCCCCCACCGGGACCCACCCCCGGCGGTGTCCGACCGATCCCCCCATCCGGTCGGGCACCGCCTCCCCCGTCCACCACCGCCGCGTGACACCACGCCACCTCGCACCACGTCACGCCACGTCTCGTCCGATCGGAGCAGCGCATGAGCCAGACCGCAGCCCTCCCGCTCAGCGGGACGCTCGACCGCCCGTTCCTGCGCGGTCGGCAGACCAGCCGCTCGGAGACGGTCGCCGCCTGGACGGTCGCGGTCGTCGCGGCCCTGCTGCTCGGCGCCGCGGTCCTGTTCCTCGCCGCCGGCGGTCGCTGGTTCGTCGTCGAGACCCCCTCGATGGGCGAGGCCGCGCCGGTCGGCACCCTCGTGCTCGACCTTCCGGTGGACGTGTCGACCCTGCGCGTCGGCGACGTCGTGTCCTTCGAGACCGCGGCGAACCGTGGTGTCGTCTACACGCACCGCATCATCGCGATCGACGCCGACGGCGGGCTCCACACCCGCGGCGACATCAACGGTGCGACCGACCCGTGGACGCTCCGCCAGGCCGACGTGATCGGCACCCCGGCGCTCCTCGTCCCGCACCTCGGCTGGCTCTTCCGCGCCGCGCCGATCCTGCTCATCGGCACCCTGCTCGTGTGGACCGTCACGAGCGTCTTCACCGACCGCGTAACCCGGAGCAGCCTGCGCATCGCCGGCGGCGCGCTCACCGCGTCTTACGCGGCGTTCGTCCTCAAGCCCTTCGTCAACGTGACGACGATCACGAACACGTCCAGCCCCACCGGGGTCGAGGCGACCATCGTCTCCTCCGGTGTCTTCCCCGTCCGGGTCGAGGCGCACGGCGGCAACACCCTGCACCTCGTCGACGGGCAGGTCGGCCGCGTGGTCATCCACGAGCTCACGGAGAACGGGCACTACCAGATGACGTCGAACATCGACCTCGACCCGGTCGGCTGGGCCGCGCTCATCGCCGTGTGCCTCGTCCCGCTCGTCCTCTGCCTGGCCGTGGGCCGCGTCGAGACGGTGCGTGCATCGTGACCGGCCTGCCCGCGCTCCGGCGCCTGCGCGACGGTCGGCTCGTCGCGGTGCTGCTCGTGGTGGCGCTCGCGGCCGTGGTGCTCCTCAACCAGTTCGCGCCGACCCGCTCGGCGTACAGCGCGGTCGTCACGGACTCCACGAACACCGCGGGTACGGCGCCGTACTTCACCTGCGCGGGAGCGGTCAGCGCGGACGCCTCCGGCGCGCTCTTCGCCTACCGCCTCGGCGAGGCCTCCGGGTCGCGGACGGCGGCCGACGCGTCGGGCAAGGCCGCGAACGGCACCTACCAGGGCAGCATGGTCGCGGCGACGCCGAACCCGAACGGGTGCGTCCGGGACACCGGGAGCGCGTACGTGCTCAACGGCTCGACGAGCTTCGTCTCGACGCCGCGCGCGTACGTCAACCCGACGACCTTCAGTGAGGAGGTCTGGTTCCGCACCACGGTCGCCGGGGGCCTGCTCATCGGCTTCGGCAGCAGCCAGACCGGGACCTCCGGCCAGCACGACCGCCAGACCTGGATCAACCCCTCGGGCCAGCTGATGTTCGGCGCCTACAACGGGACCACGCAGACGATCACGTCGCCACAGTCGGTCACCGACGGCGCGTGGCACCACGTCGTGTCGACGATGTCGCCCGGGAACGGGATGCGGCTGTACCTGGACGGATCGCTCGTCGCGTCGAACGCCGCCTACACGCAGCCCGAGAACGCCACCGGGTACTTCAAGATCGGGTACGACACGATCGCGTACTGGCCCGGTTCGCCGTCCAACTACTTCTTCACCGGTTCGATGCGCTTCGCCGCCGTCTACGGCACGGAGCTGACCGCGGCGCAGGTCGCCGCGCACGCGGCAGCCGGACGCTGACGTCGCGGCGGTCGCCGACCGGGCCACGACCGGACGGGAGGCGAGTGGCGGCAGCGCCCCGCGCCTCCCGTCCGTCCGCCGCTACCACCGACGGCCGGTGCGCCGACCGGACAGCCGTCCCGCGGACACTCCGTGTCCTCCGGGGCGGCGCGCGTACCAAGGACCCTCACCGATCCACACGGAGGGACCACGCATGAGCAAGGAAGCGAACGCCGCCACGCAGGAGACGCTCGGGGGCATCCTCGAGGCACGAGACTGGGGTCGGATGGCCGAGGCGTGGCACGAGGACGTCGTCGACCACGATCCCGCGCCGGGTCAGGCGCCTGGCCTGCAGGGGATCGTCGACTTCTGGCAGGAGTTCACGACCGCCTTCCCCGACGTCACGCTCGAGGCCGACCCGCTCGTCGTGACCGACGACTTCGTGACCGCGGTCTTCACGATCCGCGGGACCCACACCGGACCGTTCCAGGGGCACGAGCCGACCGGCCGCTCCTTCGAGGTCCGCGGCATCCAGGTGTCGAAGTTCGTCGACGGTCGCATCGCGGAGCGGTGGGGCTCGACGGACCAGCAGGGCATCGAGGAGCAGCTGCAGCTCGGTGCGTCCGACGTCGAGTTCGTCAGCAAGGACTGACGAGCACTCGGGTACGCTCGCGCTCGTGCGTCTCCGGGTCCTCCTCGCCTCCGTCCTCGTCGCTGCGACCCTGCCGGTGGTGCTCGTCGCGGGGCCCGCGTCGGCGCACGACGTCCTGGTGTCCTCGGACCCCGCGGCGGACTCGTCCGTGTCCGGCGACCTGGACCGGGTGACCCTGACCCTGTCGGAGCCGCCGCTGTCCGGCCTGCAGAGCGGGATCGTGATCAGCGTGACCGACGCCGGCGGGACCGAGCACGCGCGGGGGGACGTCAGCACCGACGGGAACACCATCGGCACCGCGGTGGACCTGACGGACGCCGGGTCGTACCAGGTGCGCTGGCGGAGCGTGTCCGTCGACGGGCACCCGATCTCGGGCGAGTACGCCTTCACGTCGACCGGGGCGACGGCGACGGCGCCGGCGCCGTCCGCGTCGGCGCCGTCTTCGTCGGCCACGGCCGGTACTCCCGCCGTCGGCCCGTCACCGTCGGCCACCGCCACGGAGGTCGCGGAGGCGCAGGCCCCCGCGACGCACCAGCACGGCGCCGCCACGACTATCTGGCTGCTCGCCGGACTCGTCGTCGTCGCCCTGCTCGCCGTGCTCGTCACCCGCCTGTCGCAGCGCCGGCGCGGCCAGGCGCCCACCGCCGAGGACGACCGGTGACGGCAGGCGCCGCCCGCGCCGCCCGCGCCGCGCTCGCCGCTCTCGCTGCGGACCCGGCGCCGATCGCCCCGGTCATGCCGACGACGGCCGACCCGCGCGCAGCGGCCGTGCTCATGCTCTTCGGCGAGCTCGACCACGTCCCGAGCACCCGTCCGGCGCGGGCCGCGGCAGTGCACCGGGACCTCGACGTCCTGCTCCTCGCCCGCGCCTCGACACTCCGGTCGCACCCCGGCGAGGTCGCCTTCCCCGGCGGACGGCTCGACCCCGGGGACGCGGACGCCCCCGCAGCGGCACTGCGCGAAGCCCGCGAGGAGACCGGGCTCGACCCCGCGGGTGTCGAGGTCCTCGGGACCCTGCCCGCCGTCCCGCTCGCGCACTCGAACCACCTGGTGCGGCCGGTGCTCGGCTGGTGGCGCGCACCGTCGCCGGTGCGGGTCGTCGACGAACGGGAGTCCGCAGCGGTCTTCCGGACACCCGTCGCGGACCTGCTCGACCCGGCGGTCCGTGGGGTGACGGTCCTGCGCCGCGACGGCCGGGAGTGGCGCGGGCCGGCGTTCGCGGTGCACTCGGAGCAGGGCGTCCACACGCTGTGGGGCTTCACGGCGATGCTGCTCGACGGGCTGTTCGACCGTCTCGGCTGGACCGAGCCGTGGGACCGGTCGCGCGAGCTGCCGCTGCCGACGGAGCGCTGACCCGCCGCGCCCCGAGGTCGTAGGGTCGTGGCATGACCGTCGTCGCGCTCGTGTTCGCCGCCCTCGCAGCGCTCCTACACGTGTACATCTTCGTGCTCGAGTCCGTCCTCTGGACCACGCCCCGTGCCCGGAACACCTTCGGCACCACCGCCGAGGAGGCCCAGGCCACCCGGCAGCTCGCCTACAACCAGGGCTTCTACAACCTGTTCCTCGCGGTGCTCGCGATCGTCGGCGTCGTCGTGGTCGCCGCCGGCGGCACCGCGGTCGGTCTCACGCTCGTGGTCGCGGGCACGGCGAGCATGCTCGGGGCCGCCCTCGTGCTGTTCGCGAGCGACGCCTCGAAGCGCCGCGCGGCGAGCACCCAGGGGGCCTTCCCGCTCCTCGCGCTGCTGTCGCTCGGCGTCGCCGCACTCGTCTGAACGAGCGCAGCCCGGGCGGCCCCGCTCAGTCCAGCGACGCGAGCAGCGCCTCGACCCGGCCCCGGATCTCGTCCCGCACCGGGCGCACCTGCTCGAGCGGCAGCCCGGCGGGGTCGGTCAGCGCCCAGTCCTCGTAGCGCTTCCCGGGGAACACCGGGCACGCGTCCCCGCACCCCATCGTCACGACGACGTCCGCCTGCCGCACGGCGTCGGTCGTCAGGACCGCCGGCTCGGCCCCGGCGATGTCGATGCCCTGCTCCGCCATCGCCTGCACGGCGACGGGGTTCAGCCGGTCCGCGGGCTCCGACCCGGCCGAGAACACGTCCACCCGGTCGCCCGCCAGGTGCCGCAGCCACCCGGCGGCCATCTGGGAGCGGCCCGCGTTGTGGACGCAGACGAACAGGACGGCTGGCTTGGTGTCGGTCACGTGACCATCCTGCCGCGGAAGCGGCGGGGCGGGGGTGCGCCGTGCCTCCCGGCAGGAGGGTGCGGTAGCGTCCGCGACGTGATCGTCTGGATCAACGGCACCCACGGGGCGGGCAAGACCACGACGGCGCGGCTGCTGCAGCCGCTCCTGCCGGACGCGCGCGTGCTCGACCCGGAGAAGATCGGCGAGGTCCTGATGGACGTCCGGCCGCCGCTGCCCGACCACGGCGACTTCCAGCACTGGGCCCCGTGGCGACCGCTCGTCGTCGAGACCGCGACCCGGCTGCTGGACCACGTCGGGGGCACGCTCGTGCTGCCGCAGACGGTCCTGGTCGAGGCGTACTGGCGGGAGATCGCGGACGGCTTCGCGGCGCGTGGGGTGCCCGTCCGGCACGTGGTCCTGGACGCCGACCAGGACACGCTGCGGGCGCGGATCGAGGGCGACACCGTCGTGGGCTACTCGCTGTTCCGGATGAGCCGGCTCGCGCCGTACGCCGAGGCGGCGCGCACCTGGCTGCACGACGCGGCCCAGGTCGTGTCGACGGTGGGGCGCGCACCGGAGGAGGTCGCGCGCGAGATCGCGCGCAGCGTCACGACTGGCTGATCGGCCTGTCGGTCCGGCCGGCCGTCGGTCCGGCCGTCGGTCCGTCGGTCCGGCCGTCGGCCTGGAGGATCGGGGCCGGTCAGGTGGACACGGCCGGCTGGCAGCGTGGGCACCACCACACGCGCCGTGGCGGGGAGCCGACCACCTCGACGTCGTCGCGTGCCCGGACGCGCGTGCCGCAGCGGAGGCACGGTCGTCCCGCCCGGCCGACCACCCAGTGCCGCTCGCCGCGGCGGAGGACACCCGTCGTCACCTGGTACGCGTCCGGCACCGTCGCGGAGTGCCGGAGCATCCGCTGCGCCGTGTCCACCAACGTCGGGACGTCGACGGTGCCGATCGGGCGGTCCGGGTGCAGACCCCGGACGAAGCCGAGCTCGTTCGCCCAGAGGTTCCCGAGCCCGGCGACCCGACGTTGGTCGAGCAGGGCACGGCGCACCGGCAGCCCCGGATCGGCGGTCAGGCGGCGGACGGCCTCGGCGCGGTCGAGGTCGTCGTGCAGCAGGTCCGGCCCGAGGTGCCCGACGGCGTGGTGCTCATCGCGGGTGGGCAGCAGCTCGACCACGGGCAGGTCGAGGCCCCAGACGGTCCGGCCGTCATCGAGGGCCATCCGCACCCGGGCCTGCTGCGCGGCGTGCACGGGGAGCCGGCGCCCTGCGGCGGTCACGGTCCACGAACCGGTCATCCGCATGTGGGTGTGCAGTGTCGTGCCGTCGTCGAACCGGGTGAGCAGGTGCTTGCCGTGGGTCGCGTGCCCGGTGATCCGGCGGCCGGTCAGCGGGGTGCCGGCCGCGTCGCCCCCGCGGAGCTCGCCCGAGCGGACACGGGCGCCGTCGACCGCGCGGAGGCGTGCCGCGAGTCGGTGGACGGAGTCACCCTCGGGCATGCGGCGACGGTAGCCCCGGCCGCCGACACCGGGACCGCGTGCGGTAGGTCGGTTCGTCCTGCCCGCGATGGAGCAGGAGACGTCGGGTGCTCGACCGGCGCCCGACGTCTTCTGCTCCACCGAGACGGCGGCGGGTCTCAGGCGGCGGTGGTCTGCGGGGTCCGGAGTGTCGGGCAGTGCTCCGGGGTGGGGTGCTCGGTGATCGCGATGACCTCGTCCAACCGGGCGCGCGCGGCCTCGAGCTCGGCGAGCTGCGCCGTGATCCGGTCCCGCTCGGCGACGAGCAGGGCGAAGGTCTCCGGCGTCGCCCGCCCCGCGTCGACGCACGGCAGCAGCTGCACCACGGTCCGACTGGGCAGGCCGGCGGCGAACAGCTGCTGGACCAGGCGCACGCGGTCGACCGACGACTCCGTGTAGGTGCGCTGACCGCCCGCCGTGCGGACCGCGGTCAGCAGGCCCTGCTCCTCGTAGTACCGCAGGGAGCGGACGCTCACCCCGGTCGCCGCCGCGAGGTCACCGATGCGCACGTCTTCTCCGATCCGGGCTTGCACCTGACACTGATGTGAGGTCTTAGCGTAGCCGAGCCGCCGCGGGAAGTGCCCGCCCGGCAGGAGGACACCATGGACATCGCCGGATCCGTCGCACTCGTCACGGGCTCGAACCGGGGCATCGGCCGCCGCTTCGTCGAACAGCTGCTCGAGCGCGGCGCGGCCAAGGTCTACGCGACCGCCCGCCGCCCCGAGCTGGTCGACGTCCCGGGCGTCGAGGTGCTGCCGCTCGACATCACCGACGAGGCGTCGGTCGCCGCCGCGGCCGCTGCGGCACCGGACGTCACCCTGCTCGTGAACAACGCGGGCATCGCCACGACCGGGTCGCTGCTGCGCGGGGACCTCGCCGACGCCCGCCGCGAGATGGACACGCACTACTGGGGCACGCTCTCGGTGCTGCGGGCGTTCGCGCCGGTGGTCGAGCGGAACGGCGGCGGGGCGATCGTCAACGTGCTGTCCGCCCTGTCGTGGTTCGTGTACCCGGGGTCCGGGGCGTACGCGGCCGCGAAGGCCGCGGAGTGGAACCTCACCAACGCCGTCCGACTCGAGCTCGCCGGCTCGGGCGTCACCGTGCAGGGCTGCACCTCGGGGCGGCGGACACCGACATCATGGCCGGGTACGAGGGGCCTCGACCCGGCCGAGGTCGCACGGGCGTCCCTGGACGGGGTCGAGCGCGGCGTCGCCGAGGTCCTGGTCGACGAGTGGAGCAGGGGCGTCAAGGCGTCGCTGCAGCACGAGCCGGAGGCGTTCTACCAGCAGTTCGCCTGAGCACGAGCCGGCCGAGCCCCGCCCGGCCGAGCCCCCGTCGGCCGGCGGTGCCTCCGGCACCGCTTCCGGCACCGCGGAGTCAGGCCACCAGCGGTGCGAGCACGTCGACGACCAGATCGGGACGGGTGACGAACGGGTGGTGTCCGGTCGGGAGCTCGACCACGTCCGAGGCCCGGGCGGCGTGCTCGCGCTGCAGCCCGGGGGTGGTGCTTCGGTCCTCGGTGCACACGACCGCCGTCGAGGGGACGTCCGCCCAACCGGTCCGGGTGGTCGGCGTCCCGAAGGCGGCGGCCGCCTGGGTCGTGGTCCGGGCGAACGCCTCGCGCTGGGTCGCCGCGTCCCCGTCCTGCAGGAAGCGTGCGCCGAACGAGTCGACGTCGTACCCGTCGAGGGCGATGCGGCCGTCCTCGACACGGATCGTCACCGGGTCGGGCTCTGCGCCCATGATCGAGCCCTGGGTGGCCCCGACCGGCGGCGTGTAGCTCGACACGAGGACGACGTGCCGGACGGCCGGGTGGGTGCCGGCCTCGGCGATGACCGTCCCGCCGTACGAGTGCCCCACGAGGACGACGTCCCGGTGGGCGTCGAGCACGGCTCGGAGGGCGGCGGCGTCGGCGGTCAGGTCGGCGTCGGGGGTGCCGGGCACCTCGCCGCAGGACGGCAGGGCGACGGCGACGCTCGGGCCCCCCGTGCGCTCGAGGAGCAGGTCGGCGGTGGGCTGCCACCACCACGCACCGTCGCGGACGAGGGCACCGTGGACGAAGACGACGGTCGAGGTCATGGTGCCGAAGGTAGGCAACCGCCTCGACCGTCGTCCGGTCCGTTCGCTGACAGCGACCGAGCGGGGGTCGACCCCGTCGACCCCGTCAGCCGCGCAGGAAGTCCGCGACCGGGGTCGAGCCGCCGTTGAACCGGATCGTCCGACCGGCCGTCGACGCGTCCTTGAGCACGTCGGCCACCACGTGGGCGACGTCCCCGCGCGGGACCTGCGACGACGAGCCGTCCCAGTCGACCCGGCCGGTGGGCTCGTCGTCGGTCAGCGTGCTCGGCGCCACCACGGTCCATCGCAGGTCGGAGTCGCGCAGGACCGCGTCGGCGATCATCTTCGACTGGGCGTAGGCGAAGAAGTCCTGGTCCTGCGGGATGCCGTGGTCGAGCTGCGACCCGGACCACGAGACCATCACGTACCGGTCGACCCCGGCGCGTGCCGCGGCCTGGACCGAGAGCACGGCGGCGTCGCGGTCGATCGCCCACGTCCGGTCGACCGATCCGCCACCGGCTCCGGCCGACCACAGGACGGCGTCGTGCCCGCGGACCAGGTCCTCGAGGTCGGTGAGGGACTGCTGCTGCACGTCGGCGACGCGCGGCTCCCCGCCGTGGGCACGGACGTCGCCCTCCTGCTCCGGGTTGCGGATGACGGAGGTGACGCGGTGGCCCCGGTCGGTGAGGATGCGGGTCGCGAGGAGGGCGACCTTGCCGTGGCCGCCGAACAGGATGATGTCGCTCATGCCGGGCACGGTACGCGTCACGGCTCCGAGGGGTCGTGGGCACCCGCGTCCCCCGAGGCTCCCCCGAGTACCGTCCGACGGGACACGACAGGAGCGTCATGAGCAAGCAGCAGCACGAGCAGCACACCCTCGTCCGGAGCCTCGCCCTCGGGGTCCTGAGCGGCGGACGGAGCAGCACCCCGCTCGCCGTCCTCGCCCTGAACCACGACAACAGGGCCGTCAAGGGTGACTGGCAGCAGTGGAAGGCGTTCAGCACGCCCCTCGGCCGCGGTCTCCTCGTAGCGTCCGCGATCGGCGAGCTCATCGGCGACAAGTCCCCGAAGGCCCCTGCCCGCATCTCCCCGATGGGCCTGGTCGGCCGCATCGCCGCCGGCGCGTTCGCCGGTGCCGCGCTCGGCACCACCGGCCGTCGCGACCTGCGCCTCGAGGGTGCGGTCCTCGGCGGCATCGGCGCGGTCGTCGGCAGCTTCGTCGGCTGGGCCGCCCGGAAGTCGCTCAGCGGCGCCGGTCTGCCGGACGCCGTCGGCGCGCTCGCCGAGGACGCCGCCGTCATCGCCGGCTCGGTCCAGGCCGTCCGCAGCGCCTGAACGCTTCTCGCCCGTCGGGCGGGAGGCGCGTGGCGGACCCCGCCCCGTGCCTCCCGTCCGCCCCGCGGGGCACGGACAGGGCCTGTCGGGGCCGACCCGACGCGCCTAGCGTGAGCACCATGCGCATCGTCGTCATCGGGGCCACTGGCCACATCGGCACGTTCCTCGTGCCCCGTCTCGTCCGCGCCGGCCACGACGTCGTGGCCGTGTCGCGGGGCACCAGCACCCCGTACGCCGACGCCCCGGAGTGGACGCGCGTCGAGCGCGTCGTCGCGGACCGGGAGCAGGAGGACCGCGACGGCACCTTCGGCGACCGGGTCGCGGCGCTCGCCGCGGACGCCGTCGTCGACCTCGTCTGCTTCACCGTCGAGAGCGCCGGACAGCTCGTCCGCGCGCTGCGCGGCAGCCGCACGCACCTGGTGCACTGCGGCTCGATCTGGCGGGCGGGCGTCTCGCACGTCCTGCCGATCACCGAGGCGACGATGACCCCGCCGTTCGGCGAGTACGGCGTCCAGAAGGACGCGATCGCACGGCTCCTGCAGGAAGAAACCGCCACTGGTGGTGTCGTCACGACGTCCGTCCATCCGGGGCACATCAGCGGACCGGGATGGATGCCGATCGGCCCGCTCGGCAACCTCGACCCGTCCGTCGTCACGAGACTGACCCGGGGCGAGACCGTCGAGGTGCCCGGCCTCGGTGCCGAGGCGATGGCCCACGTGCACGCCGACGACGTCGCCCAGCTGTTCCAGCTGGCGGTCGAGCAGCGAGACGCCGCGTCCGGCGGCGCCTTCTTCGCGACGGCTCCGACCGCGCTCACCGTGCGCGGGTACGCCCAGCTGGTCGCGTCGTGGGCCGGCCGGGAGGCACAGCTCGAGTCCGTCTCGTGGGACCGGTTCCGCGAGATCACGGCCCCGGAGCACGCCGAGGCGAGCTGGCAGCACCTGTCGCGCAGCCAGGTGTTCAGCACCGCCGAGGCGGAGCGGGTGCTCGGCTACGCGCCGGCGTGGACGGCCTCGGAGACCGTTCGGGACGCGCTGCGGTGGCAGGTCGAGCACGGCGGGCTCGAGGTAGGGGCGGGGACCACGATCTGACGTCGGCTCCTCCCGTGGTGGAGCAGACGACGTCGGGTTCTCCTCCCGTGGTGGAGCAGAAGACGTCTGGTCGCCCGGGCGCGCTCGACGTCGTCTGCTCCATCGTCGGGTGAACCGGAGGAGTGGGCGGTGGGCGTCAGGCGGCCGCGGGGTGCTCGGCGACGACCAGGGCCCGGCGTCGGTGGACGGCCCAGACCATCGTCGCGAAGCTGACCAGCACGGCGGCGCCGATCGTCACCGCCGTCCAGCCGCCCGCGCCCCACAGCACCGCGGCGACCGCGGAACCGATCGCACCCCCGACGAAGTTGCTCGTCACGAACGCGGTGTTGAGCCGGCTCCGCGCCGCGGGGTCGATCGCGAACAACCGCGTCTGGTTCAGCACGTTCGCCGCCTGCACCCCGACGTCGAGCAGCAGCACCGCGACGAGCACGAGGACGACCGACCGGCCGCCGAGCCCGGCGACCACGAGGGACACGAGGACGAGCACGAGCGCGCCGCCCGTGACCGGGACGGAGAGACCGCGGTCGTGCAGTCGTCCGACCCGCTGCGCCGCGACCGCACCGGCCAGGCCGACCAGGCCGACGGCACCGATCCCGGTCGTGGACCAGCCGTACGGCTCCGCGCTGAGCAGGAACGTCAGCGACGTCCAGAACATCGTGAAGACCGCGAACGTCGCCGAGCTGATCACGAGCGTCACCCGGACCGCGCGGTGCGCCCCGACCGTCCGGAAGACCGAGCCGATCAGCCGCGGGTAGGGCAGGTGCTCCCGGCGGGGCAGCTCCGGGATCGCCCGGCGCAGGAGCACGGCGAGGACGACCGCGGCCACGGCGGCGACGACGTACACGGTCCGCCACCCCGCGAGGCCGGCGATCACGCCGCTGACGGTCCGGCTCAGCAGGATGCCGGTCAGCACACCGGACGCGATCGTCCCGACGACCCGGCCGCGCGAGGCCGGGTCGGCCAGGTCGCCGGCGAGCGGGATGAGGAGCTGGCCGGCGACCGTCGTCGTGCCGACGAGGGCGAGCGCGACGAGCAGCGTCGCGAAGCCCGGCGCGACGGCGGCGCCGACGAGCGCGACGGCCGAGGCGAGTAGCACCCCGGGAACCAGGCGGCGGCGGTCGAGCACGTCGCCGAGCGGCACCACGAGCAGGATGCCGAGCGCGTAGCCGACCTGGGTCAGGGTGACGAGCAGCCCGGCGAGCGCGGTGGAGGTGCCGAGGTCGGCGGCGACGTCGTCGAGCAGGGGCTGCGCCCAGTAGAGGTTGCCGACGGCCGCCCCGCCCGCGACGGCGAACAGGACCGTGCGGCCCGTGGTCATCGTGGCGCTCACGCCCGCGGCTCCCGGGGTCGGCGGAACAGGAGCCCGATGTTCCAGGGACCGGGCTGCAGGCGGACGGCGGCCTCGGCGAGCACGCGCTCCTCGTGTGCGGGGTCGCGGGTGAGGTCGTGGATCTCCTGCTCGGCCCGCCAGCGGAAGCGCAGGCGCGCCCAGCGACCGGGGGCGTGCGCCGGGTGCGGGGTGGCGACGGAGGCGGTGTCGGTCATGCGTCCTCCCGGGTGGACGAGGTGCCGGTCGGGGCCGTCCCCGTCGCGGGCTCGGTCGCGGTCGTGCTCGCGGACAGGTTCGCGAGGAGCTGCAGCCGTTCGGCCGTGGGCGACCCCGGTTCGGCACCGTAGACGACGAAGGTCAGCCCGGTGTCGGTGACGAGCTCCATCGCCTCGTAGGTCAGGTCGAGGTCGCCGACGTCCGGGTGGTGCAGCCTCTTGACGCCCGTCCGGTGCCGGAGCACCTCGTGCACGGCCCACTTCCGCCGGAAGTCATCGCTCCGGGTCGACAGCTCGCCGATCAGGTCGGTGAGCCCGCGGTCGTACGGCGTGCGGGCGGCCTCGGCCCGCAGCACCGCCACCATGTCGGCCGTGACGGTCTCCCAGTCGCGCCAGAAGTCCCGTCCGGCCGGGTCGAGGAACGCGAACCGCGCGGTGTTCGGCAGCCCGGTCGGCGCCGTGAAGAGCGGCGAGTAGACCGCGCGGGCCATAACGTTGCCGGCGAGGAAGTCCGATCGTCCGTTGCGCACCCACGCCGGGGCGGCGACGGCGTCGAGCATCCGCTGCACGTTCGGGCGGACCCGGTTCGTCGGGGTGCGGCGCGGGGTGGTGGCCGAGGCGTTCTGCGTCCGGGCGAGGTCGAACAGGTGCGCGCGCTCGGTGTCGTCGAGCTGCAGCGCCCGCGCCAGCGACTCGAGCACCGCGTCGGACACCCCGGACAGGTTCCCGCGCTCGAGTCGCACGTAGTAGTCGACGCTCATGCCGGCGACGAGGGCGAGTTCCTCGCGCCGCAGACCGGCGACCCGGCGGACGCCCCCGAAGTCGGGCAGGCCGACCTGCTGCGGGGTGAGGCGGGCGCGGCGCGTCCGGAGGAAGTCGCGGACCTCGGCTGTCGTGTCCATGCCCGCCACGCTACGGGCGGCCGGCGGGGCGAGCCAGGTGCTGCCAGCACCCGTCAGCGCTGCCGTCCGCCTCAGTCGAGCTCGCGGAGCGGTACCGAGAGGATGCGGTCGTCGCCGTCCCGCGGGTCACCGCGGCCGTCGGTGTTGTTCGTGACGAACCAGAGCGTGTCGTCGGGACCGGCGAGCACCGTGCGGATCCGCCCGAACTCGCCGGCGAAGGACACCGTCGACGTCGTGGGCTCGGCCACCGGCACGGCCCGGACGGACTCGCCGCGCAGGTTCGCGACGTACACGGTGTCGCCGATCACGGCGAGGCCGCTCGGCGACGCGTCGTCGGTCGCCCACTGCTGCACGGGGTCGACGAAGCCGCGGTCCTCGCCGCCGACGCCCTCGACCTCGGGCCAGCCGTGGTTCTCCCCCGCGACGATGACGTTGAGCTCGTCCCAGGCGTCCTGCCCGAACTCCGCGGCGAACATCGTGCCGTCGGCCGCCCAGCCCATGCCCTGCACGTTGCGGTGGCCGAGCGACCACACCGGTGAGCCCGGGAACGGGTTGTCGTCCGGCACCGCCCCGTCCGGCGTCACGCGGAGGATCTTGCCGGCCAGGGAGTACCGGTCCTGCGCCGCTGGAGGGTCCCCGGCGTCCCCGACGCTCACGTAGAGCATGCCGTCCGGTCCGAACGCGATCCGGCCACCGTCGTGGAAGGTGTTCCGGGGCAGGCCGTCGAGCACGGTGGTGGCCGTGCCGAGCCGGTACGAGCCGGTGTCACCGGTCAGCGAGAAGCGCTGCACACGGTTGCCGGCATCGGCGGTCGAGTAGACGAACAGGTCGCCGTCGAGCAGGGCGAGCCCGAGCAGTCCGCCCTCGCCGCCGTGCCGGACGCCGGGGACGGTGCCGACCTCTCGGGTGGAGCCGTCCTCCCGCAGTTCGAGGACCCGGGCGGAGTCGCGCTCACTGATGAGCGCGTCGCCGGTGTCACCGACGGGGACGACCGACCACGGGGCGTCGAGTCCGGTCACGACCTCGGTCGTCGCCGCCGCGGTCGCCGGGCTCGTCCGGGACGGGGCGCTGCTCGAGCCGGACGTGCCGGTCCCACCGGTGCCGTCGGGGTCGCCGTCCGAGCAGGCGACGAGCGCCAGGGCCGCAGCCGCCGCGAGCCCGACCGCGGACCACGACCGACGGGCACGGCCGACGGACCGACGTCCGGGCTCGGGTTCGGCACGGCCTCCGGCGGAGCGAGCGCTGCGGGTCGTGCGGGTGCTGCGGGTGGTGTCCACGGTGATCCTCCCGGTTCGTCCCCCGAGTCCACACGACGCAGGCGGGAAAGCCCTGAGGGTTCCTGGCCGTGCCTCCCAGGACGCGGGACGTCGGCCTACCGTCGGCCGCACACCACCTCCGGAAGGACCATCCATGACCACCATCGCCATCGTCGGCGCCGGCAAGGGCCTCGGCGCCGCGGTCGCCGAGCGCTTCGGACGCGAGGGCTTCGCCGTCGCCCTGATCTCACGCAACCAGGACCGTCTCGACTCCCTCGCGGCACAGCTCGGCGAGTCCGGCGTGACCGCGAAGGGCTTCGCTGCGAACGTCCGGGACGGCGACTCGCTCCGTGCCGCGCTCGAGGCGGCCACCGAGCAGCTCGGCCCGATCGAGGTCCTGCAGTACAGCCCGCTGCCGGCGAAGGAGTACATGCGACCGGTCCTCGAGACGACCGCCGAGGACCTGGTCGGCCCCGTCGAGTTCTCGGTCTACGGCTCGGTGAACGCCGTCCGTCAGGTGCTCCCCGGCATGCGCGCGCTCGGCACCGGCACGATCCTGTTCGTCAACGGGGGCAGCGCGGTCCGTCCGGGCGCCCGCGTGACCGGCACGTCCGTCGCCTTCGCGGGCGAGAGCGCCTACGCGCAGCTCCTGCACGACGCCGTGGCCGAGGAGCACGTGCACGTCGGCCAGCTCATCATCCCGTTCGGCATCGACGACGGGCAGGACGCGCACTCGTCGGCGGCCGTGGCCGAGCAGCTCTGGACGATCCACACCGAGCGCGGCGACTTCCGGACGTACGCGGAACCCCTGCCCGAGTGACCCCGGGCCGGGCTGACAGCCCGGTCCGGGTCAGGCGGCGGTGCGGGTGATGGCGGCGGCCATCGCCCGCGCGACGCCCTGGTTCGCCTCGGCCGTCGGGTGGATGCCGTCCGGCGACGTGCCCGGCTTGTACGCGCCGTCCGCGGCACGCAGCGCCGTGAACGGGTCGACGAACGCCCACCCGTGCTCCGCCGCGTCGGTGCGCAGGGCGTCGGTGAGCACGATCTGACCGGTCCGACGGTCGGCGCCCCACCGGCTGTGGGTCCAGTCCGACGGCGGCCCGGCGACGACCAGGACGCGCTGCGCCCCGACCTTCCGGACGATCGCCCCGACGTTCGCGATCGTCGTCGCGGTCGGGACGGCCTGGTTGACGTCGTTCGTCCCGACCTCGACGACCAGGACCCGGGCGCTCGGCACGGGGCCGATCTGCTGCAGCACCTGGTCGGCGCGGTACCCGCTGTGCGCGTAGCCGCCGACGGCGTGCAGTTCGTCGTCGGTCTCGAGCTGGTGCAGCCAGGAGTCCGGCCGTGCCGTGATCGAGTCGCCCGCGTACGCGAACGGCACCGCTCCCGGCAGTGCGGGGGTGTCGAGCGCACCGGTCACGAACTGGTCGGGCGTCCGCGGGTCCGGCAGCGCGGTACCGGCGCGGTGTTCGGCGACGGCCGCCACGGGGCGGTCCTCGGCGCTCGCGGTGCGCGGCGTGGTGGTGACGAGGACGCCTGCGGTGACGAGGCAGGCTGCGAAGACGATGCTCGCCACGAGGACGAGCCGGCGGGTGCGGGACACGGGTACGAGCTTCTCCGGTGATCGGGGTGCGGGCCAGTCCCCCCAGCTGGGGAACGTGCGTTCTGGCTGAGGGTCCTCGCTGCTGTTCACAGGATCGCGGTCGGCGTCTCGACGAGGCGGTCGGCCCAGGTCGGTCGTGCATCAGCGGTGGTGCTGACGAGCACCCCGGCGCCGTCCGCAGCCAGGCGGCGGAGCAATCGTACGACGGCCGCGTCGCGCGGTTCGTCGGCGAGCACGAGCACCGGAGACGCGGCGATGCTCCGCGCGACGGTGACGAGCCGCTGCTCGGCCTCGGTCAGGTCGTCGGGGAGCGCGTCCGCCGGGGCGGTCACCCCGACCCGGGCGAGGGCGGTCGTCGCAGCGGCGATCGCTTCGCGGGCGTCCCATCCGTCGAGCTCGAGGGGCAGCGCGGTGTTCTCGAGCACCGTCAGCGAGGGGACGAGGCGGTGCTCGGTGCACACCGTCCCGACCAGCCGTCGTCGGAGCGCCGTCGCCTCGGCGACGGCCAGACCGTCGAGCGTGCGGTCGCCGATGCGCGGCGCGTTCCGGACCGACGTCATCACCGCGGAAGCGCCGTCCCCCGTGACGGCGACCACCTCACCCGCGTCGACTCGCAGGTCGGAACCACCATGAGTGGTCACCGCAACGACCGTCGCGGTCTGTCCCCGCCCCGTCCGGACGAACATGCCGCTGCCGGCATGCTCCGTCGCTGCACCCTGTGCCCCCACGTCGTCCCCCCAGTTCTGTCCATCGGACGCGACCAGTGTGCACCGGCCCCGCATCCGCGCGCGAGCGCCGTTGCCGAGTCGTGATGCAACGAACGGGAGGCACGGTGCCAGCTGGCACCGCGCCTCCCGTCCGGTGGGTGGTCGCGTCCGCGACCCGCCCGATCAGCCGTGCAGCTTCGACAGCTCCGCGAACTCGTCGTCGGTGAGCTCGATCGTCGCGCCCTGCAGGTTGTCCTCGAGGTGGTCGACGCTCGACGTCCCGGGGATCGGCAGCATGACCGGCGAGCGCTTGAGCAGCCACGCCAGTGCGAGCTGCGCCGGGGTCGCGCCCTTGCGCTCAGCGATCTCGGTCAGCGGGGAGTCCTCGCCCGTCAGGCCGCCGGTCGCGAGCGGGAACCACGGGATGAAGCCGATGCCCTGCTGCTCGGACCAGTCGAGGAGCTCCTCGGCGTCGCGCTTCTGCAGGTTGTAGAGGTTCTGGACGGAGACGATCGTCGCGACCTCCTGGGCGGCCTTGACCTCGTCGACCGACACCTCGGACAGGCCGATGTGCCGGATCTTGCCCTCGTCCTGGAGCTTCTTGAGTTCGCCGACCTGGTCCTCGAGCGGGACCTTCGGGTCGATGCGGTGCAGCTGGAACAGGTCGATGCGCTCGAGGCCCAGGCGGCGGAGGCTCATCTCGGCCTCCTGGCGCAGGTACTCCGGGCGGCCGACCGGCGGCCACTCGTTCGGGCCGGTGCGGGTGAGGCCGGCCTTCGTCGCGATGACGACGTCGTCGCCGTACGGGTGCAGCGCCTCGCGGAGCAGGTCCTCGGCGACGTAGGGACCGTAGGAGTCGGCGGTGTCGAAGAAGTCGACGCCGAGCTCGACGGCGCGCTTGAGGACGCGGATCGCCTCGTCGTGGTCCTTCGGCGGGCCCCAGACGCCGGGTCCGGTGAGCTGCATGGTGCCGTAGCCGAGGCGGTGGACCTCGAGGTCGCCGCCGATGCGGAACGTGCCCGAGGCGGCGGCAGGACGGTTCGTGGTGTCGGTACCGGTGGTCATGTCCCCGGTCTACGCCGTGCCCGTGTCCCATCCCTGAGCCGGTGTCCCCCGCGCCCGGCCTGGCCCGAGTCTCGGGCTGGGCGACGAGTTTCGGGTGCCGGGACCCGAGTCGTGTGGCCGACGGCGAGACTCGGGCCTGCGAAACCTGCGGGCGGCATGCCGAGGGTCAGACCCAGTGCGGCTGGTCGAACACCCCGTCCGGGTCCGCCTGCTCCGCGATCCGGTGCAGCCGCGAGGTGTTCACGTCGAAGTACGCCGTGGGGTCGGTGATCGCCGCGTCGCAGTAGTTCGCGTACGCGCCGTCGCCCCACGCCGGGGTCATCGCCTGCCGGAAGTCGCGGACGTACGCGTCGAACGGCGCCGGGTCCGCCCCGTCGGCGAACACCGCCGTGTACTGCACGGTCATCAGGGCGTCCCGCCACGGGAACGCCGAGTCCGTCCGCCCGACGTCGGCCACGACCCCGCCGAGCGCGTCGAGGGAGACCCCGCCCTCCCGGTTCCCGGCGACGTCCCCGGCCGCCGCGGCCCGTCGGACGAGCACGTCGACCTGGTCATCGGTGAGCTTCTGGCCGCCGATCGACGACGTCGCGGCCTCGGACACGCGCTGCGGCGCCCCGGCGAGCCGCACCATCGCGTCACCGTAGGACAGCTCGTCGGCGGTGTGCGACGTCGGCGTGGCCCCGGTGGCGGCGATGAACCCGTCGACGGACGCGTCCGCCCCGGTCTTCGCGCCGGTCCACACGCCGGTGACGGTGACCGTCGGGGCGGTGTGCCTGGTGCCGTTCAGGAGCTTCAGGGTCGACCAGAGCTGCGGGTCGGCGACCGGCGCCCAGTCCTGCCACGCCCGCACCACCGCGGCCGCGGCGGACCAGGGGAACACGATGCTGAACAGGAGCACGTCGGGGGCGGGCTGCGTCCGGAAGGTCATCGACGTGACGACCCCGACCGTCCCGCCGCCACCGCCCCGGCACGCCCAGAACAGGTCCGGCTCGGCGGTCGCGGAGACCTGGTGCACGGCGCCGTCGGGCGTCACGAGCGTCACCCCGGTGAGCTGGTCGCACGTCAGGCCGAACGACCGGACCAGGACGCCCACCCCGCCGCCGAGCGTCAGTCCGCCGATGCCGACGGTCGGGCACGACCCGGCGCCGATCGCCCGTCCGGCCCGGGCCAAGGCCGCGTACACGTCGGCCAGCCGGGCTCCCGGACCGATCGTCGCGGTGTCCCCGTCGACGCGGACGGCGTCCAGGTCCTGCGTGCTGACCACGAGCGAGCGGGGGACGTCGGTCCCGGGCGCACCGCCGGCGGACCAGCCCGTGTACGAGTGCCCGCCGGCCCGGAGCGCGACCGGCGTGCGGGTGTTCCGTGCGAAGGCGAGCGCGGCCTGCACGTCCGCGACGCCAGCGACGCGGAGCACCGCCTGCGGGTCGGCGTCGTCGTAGCGGGGGTTCTGCAGCTTCCGTGCGGCGTCCCACCCGGACGACCCGGAGCGCAGGAGCGTCCCGGTGACGGCCGCGGCCAGGGCGTCCCACGAGTCCGGCCCACCGGCGCTCGGGGTGGACGGTGCGCCCGAGGACGACGCGGACCCGGATGGCGACGGGCTCGGTGCCGGCCCCGACCGCGAGCACGCGGCGAGCACCCCGACCAGACCGAGTCCGACCCCGCCGGCCAGCACCGCACGTCGACCCGGCGTCCCGCTCCCCCGTCGCTCCTGCACCCGACCTTCCTACGCCGAGGCGCCCCGGGCCGTGCCGGTCGGCGCCGCGCTGCTGATCCGCACCGCGTCCGCCCACGCGTTCACCCAGCCGGGCAGGGTGAGGTCCCGCGGCGCCCCGCCGGCCGCGGCGACGAGCTCCTCGGGCGTGACCGTGCCGCCGGTCCGACGGAGGAACCGGGCCTGCACGACCGCCCGCGCGACGACCGATCCCCGCCGCTCGAAGGTCTGCTCGATGTACACGGCGCGGTCGTCGACGCCGAGCACCCGGGTGACGAGGGTGAAGCGCTGCCCGAGCGTCAGCGACCGCTTGTAGGTGATCGTCTGCGCCGCGACCACGGCGTACCAGCCGCGCCTCGAGGCCTCGTGCCAGAAGCCGGACCGCGTGAGCAGGTCGTACCGACCGAGGTCGAGCATCGACAGGTACTTGCCGTTGTTCACGTGCCGCAAGGGGTCGAGGTCGGTGAGCGCGACCCGGAACGGCGTCCGTCCCTCGTCCCAGAGCGACGGCCGTCGGCCCGGGCGGAGTCCCGCGAGACGGATGCGCACGGTCAGCAGGAACAGCCGCAGGTACAGGTTCACGGCACGATCGAACCACAGCCCGGCGCCGACACGACAGACCGGCCAGGACGCGTGGGACGAGCTGGCTCAGCCGAGCGGGCCGCCCCCGGCGCCGCTGATGCCCGGGTGCGCGGACTTGGCCTGTCCCTCCACGATCGCGTGCGCCGCCGAGGCCTCGGACATGGCCCGCTCCCCGATGCGCGGGTCGACCGGCTCCAGGTGCGCGAGCCTCCGACGACGGCGCACGTTCTGCACCTCGAGCACGACGAGCAGCGCGGCGATGGCCACGGCCACCCCGATGACGATCCCGATGACCAACACGGCGTCCCCCTCCGGTCCCGCGGACCCTGTCCGTCCCCGCAGCCTAGCCCCGTCGGTGCCTCCCGCACAGGGGGTCGGCAGGAGTAGACCTGCACCCATGCAGACACACACGCTCGCAGACCTGGAGGTCGGCGCCGTCGGCCTCGGCACCATGGGCATGAGCGCCTTCTACACGGGCGCCGGCACCGACGACGACGAGTCGATCCGCACGATCCACCGCGCGATCGACCTCGGCGTCACCCTGATCGACACCGCCGAGATGTACGGCCCGTACACGAACGAGGTCCTCGTCGGGAAGGCCCTGCAGGGGCGCCGCGACGACGTCGTGCTCGCCACGAAGTTCGGTCTCGTCGAGCACGTCCCCGGCGAGACCCAGCCGAGCACCGACCGCAAGCTCACGAGCGCACCGGAGTCCGTCCGCGAGGCGCTCGAGGGCTCGCTCCGCCGCCTCGGCACCGACCACATCGACCTCTGGTACCAGCACCGGGTCGACCCGAAGGTCCCGATCGAGGACGTCGTCGGCCAGCTCGCCGGCTTCGTGCAGGAGGGCAAGATCCGCCACTACGGCCTGTCCGAGGCGGGGTCCGAGACCATCCGCAAGGCCCACGCCGTGCACCCGGTGACCGCCGTCCAGAGCGAGTACTCGCTGTGGACCCGCGACCCCGAGGACGACGTGCTCGGGACGCTCCGCGAGCTCGGCATCGGCCTGGTCGCGTACTCGCCCCTCGGCCGCGGATTCCTGACCGGTGCGATCACGAAGCCGTCCGACCTGGACGCCGACGACTTCCGCCGCGACAACCCCCGCTTCCAGCAGGAGGCGTTCGAACAGAACGTCCGCATCGTCGACGAGGTCAAGGCCGTCGCGTCCGAGGTCGGTGGCACCCCGGCGCAGGTCGCGCTCGCGTGGCTCCTCGCCCAGGGCACCGACGTCGTCCCCATCCCCGGCACGAAGCGGGTCTCCCGCCTCGAGGAGAACGTCGGCGCCGCCGACCTGACCCTCTCGGAGTCCCAGCTGCAGCGCCTGTCCTCGCTGCCGGTCCCGACCGGCGACCGCTACCCCGACATGTCGAGCATCGGTCGCTGACGCGACCACAGGACGGACGGGAGGCCCGTGGCGGATCCGCCACGGGCCTCCCGTCCGTTCCGTCCCCACCTGTGGAACGCGCGTTCCGGCACGCGGTCGCGTGATCCGGGCGACCCACCGCCGACACGGCACGGAAACACCCGCTCCGTAGCGTCCGAGGAGACGAGTCCGACGACGCCGAGGGGGCACCCGTGACCGACACGAACCAGACGACCGACGCCCGTCGCGAGGACGGCGTCGACACCGTCCCGCCGCTCGCCCGGCTGCTGCCGCTCGGGCTGCAGCACGTCCTCGCGATGTACGCGGGGGCGATCGCCGTGCCGCTCATCGTCGGCGGTGCACTCGGCTTCGACCGGGCCGACCTGGCGTTCCTGATCAGCGCCGACCTGTTCGTGGCCGGCCTCGCGACGATCGTGCAGTCCGTCGGCTTCTGGCGCTTCGGGGTCCGGCTGCCCCTCGTGCAGGGCGTCACCTTCGCCGCGGTCGGCCCGATGATCGCGATCGGGACCGAGCACGGCATCACGGCGGTCTACGGCGCGACCATCGCGTGCGGCGTGTTCATGGTCGTCGTCGCCCCGTGGTTCTCGCAGCTCGTCCGGTTGTTCCCGCCGATCGTCACCGGCACCGTCATCCTGATCATCGGCCTGTCCCTGATGAGCGTCGCCGCCGGCTGGGTGACCGAAGGAGGGAAGGACGGCGCCGCCCGTCCGCTCGACGTCGCCTTCGCCGCCGGGGTGCTCCTGGCCATCGTCCTCGTGGAGCGCTTCGCGCCGCGGGGACTGGCGCGCGTCTCGGTGCTCGCCGGGCTGCTCCTCGGGACGGTCGTGGCGCTGTTCGTCCCGGGCATGGTGGACGGGTCCGGGATCGGCGACGCCGCCTGGTTCGCGGTCGTCACGCCGTTCCACTTCGGCCTGCCGACGTTCGACCTCGCGTCGATCGTGTCGATGCTCGTCGTCGGGCTCGTGATCATGACCGAGACCACGGGCGACATGGTGGCCGTCGGCGAGGTCGTCGGCCGACCGGTGTCGAAGCGCACCCTCGCGGACGGACTGCGGGCGGACGGGCTCGGCACGGTCGTCGGCGGGGTGTTCAACACGTTCCCGTACACGGCGTTCGCGCAGAACGTCGGCCTCGTCGCGCTGACCGGCGTGCGCTCCCGGTACGTCGCCACCGCCGCGGGCGGGATCCTCGTCGTGCTCGGCCTGGTGCCGAAGGTCGCAGCGGTCGTCGAGGCGATCCCGCACGCGGTCCTCGGCGGTGCCGGGGTGGCGCTGTTCGGCATGGTCGCGGCGAGCGGCATCCGGACCCTGTCGAAGGTGCGGTTCGACAACCGGAACGTGCTCGTCGTGGCGCTCCCGCTCGGGATCGCGCTGCTGCCGACCGTCGCGCCGTCGATCTACGCCGCGTTCCCGACGTGGTTCACGCTCGTGTTCGACTCGGGCATCTCGGCCGGTGCGGTCGCGGCGATCCTCCTCAACCTGCTGCTCGGGTCGCGGAGCGTCCGGGAGCGGTACGGCGACGACCCGGCGGTGGGGTCGTACGACGCGGTGCGGTCGACGGCGCCGATCGCGGTGCCGCCGCGGGGGTAGGCGGGGCGGGCGCCGCGCCCGCCGGTCAGCTGCCGCGGTAGGTGCTGTACGCGAAGGGGCTGAGCAGGAGCGGCACGTGCAGGTGTCCCGTCCCGGTGACGCTGAACGCCACGACGACGTACGGGTGGAAGGTGGGCGTCCCCGACGCGCGGTGGTACGCCCCGGTGTCGAAGCGGAGCTCCAGGTCGCCGCGGGGCAGCACGTCCGGCCCGAGCCCGGTCCGACCGTCGGCGTCGGTCTCCCCCGTCGCGAGCACCTCGCCCGCCGCGGTCCGCAGGGTCACGCCGACCCCCGCGGCCGGGCGACCGGATCCTGCGTCGAGGACGTGCGTGGTCAGGTGCGGCACGCCGAAGGTCGCACGGATCCGGTGCTGTGCGATGTCGGCCAGGGCGGCAGCGGCCTCGCCGACCTCGACCCCGGGGTCGTTGCCGAGCCGGCGCTCGAGCTCGGCCAGCAGCTCCTCCGGGGTCCGACCGGCGGCACGGACCAGGAACACCCGTCCGAACCGCTCCTCGTAGTCGGCGTTCCCCCGCGCGATCGCCGCCGTGACGTCGTCCGCCGCGGTCGCCATCGCCCCCTGCTCGCGCGCCGAGGACGCCTCGGTGGTGCGCTCGCCGATGCGGGGGTGGTGTGCGAGGGCCGCGTCGAGCTCGTCCGCGCCCCACTGTTCGGCGGACGTCGCCGCGGCCGAGGCCAGTGCGGCGACGGAGCGGTACGGCCGTCCGGCGACCAGGGCGTCGGCCCACACGGGGACGGCGGCCCAGTGCAGGGCGACGTCCCGGGCGTCGGCGTCCGGGGCGGTGTCGAAGTCACGGAGGTCCATCCGGCCACCCTAGGGACCGCCCGTTACCGCCGCGTTTCGGCGCCGCCCCCCACCCTCCTCCCGCAAAACGCAAGGTCGGCGGTTCCTCGCAGCGACATACCGCTGCGAGAAACCGCTCCCGTTGCGTTCCGCGGGAGCCAGCGCGACCCAGTAGGCAGGGCGCGGGGCGCAGGGCCCGGGGCTCAGAGCTCGGCGGCGAAGGACGCGATGCGGAGCTGCAGGTCCTCGATGCGCCGGAGCCGGGCACCCTCGACGTCGAACCCCTCGTATGCCGGGGGCAGCGGTCGCCGGACGTTCCGCGAGCACTGGAAGTCCTGGCACACCAGGGTCCCGACGGTGTTCCCGTTCCGACCGGCCTTCCCGGATCGCTTGGCGGCGTAGAACACGACGTCGTTCGGCAGCTTGACGTCCTGGCACCACGAGCACTGCGCCCGGGAGCGCGGCGACGCCTCGGCCTGCCGGAACAGGATCCCGACGAGGTCGCCCTCGAGCGTGGGTACGACGGCGTACGCGCGCCGGGAGGTCTTCGGGTCGCGCCAGCCGAGGAAGTCGAGCGACTCCCAGTCCAGCGTCTCGAAGTCGGTGGGCAGGGTGACGTCCCCGACCTCCTTGCGGGAGGCGTTGACGAAGGAGGAACGTAGGGTCTTCTCGCTGATGGGCAGCACGGTGTGGTCGCTTTCGGGAGTGCCCGGGCGCAGGGAAAGCGCCGCACGGGCGGAGGGATGGTCAGGGATCGACGACGGCGGCCGTGCCGAGGGGCACAGCCGGGGGCGTCACGCCCTGATGCCGGCGCTCAGCGCGCCGACCACCTCCTGCTGACTCACGGTTCCACCCTACGACGCGGTGTCAAGCCGACCGCAGGAGCACGACGGACCCGTCGTACGTCGGCTGGCGCCGCAGGTGTCCGTACCGTCGGTCCCACTCGCCCGTCTCGAGGGCGGTGCGCAGCGCGGCGACCGACCGGCGGGCTGTGAGGTCGTCGAGAGCGTCCCACGCCGGGTCCGCCGTCCGGGTACCCGGGTCCAGCAGTCGTTCCGGTCGGGCGTAGAACGCCTCGGGGAACCCCTCGACGCACGTGAAGGGGACGGGCAGCCGCGTGGTCTCGACCGTTCCGCCGAGCGCTGCGCCCAGGCTGTCGAGTCTCGGGTACCCATCGGCCCACCCGGCGCTCACGGCGGGGGCGTACTCGGTCAGCCAGTGGTCCTGCACGCGCTCGGGGTCGACCGTCAGCACGACGACCGGTCCCGCGACGGCACGGCGGACCTCGGCGAGCCGTGCCTGCACCGCGGGCCACGCGCCCAGGGACAGCGAGACCACCGCCGCGTCCGCCGACGGCAGCGGACCGTCGAGGCCCACGGCGAGGACCTCGCGGTCGGCCGGGGCGTACGGCGTCCCGTCGAGCGCGAGCACCGTGCGTGCGGGGCCGACGGCGGAGCGCACGGCCCGGGCGAACACGGGCTCGGGACGGCGGTCCCGGACGGAGGCTGCGCCGATCACGACGCCACCCTACGTGGGCGCGCTGCTGGCGTCGCTGCATGGTCTCCGGGGGATTCGCCGTCGTCAGCACCGACTAGCGGTCGCCCCGGTCGTCCTCGCCGTCCCCGGCACGCACCGCGGCGTACTGCTCCGCCCGCTCCGTCGCGGCCCAGGTCCCGAGCAGCGCCAAGGACCGCTCGGACTCGCTCCCGGGCTCGGCCGAGTACGAGAACATCGTCAGGCCGGGGTCCGCGACGAGCTCGAGCGCCTCGAAGTCGAGTTGGAGCTCCCCGACGATCGGGTGCGCGATCCGCTTCTTCCCGCGTCGGTTGAGGCGCACGTCGTGCGCCGCCCACCACGTGCGGAACTCCTCGCTCCGCGTCGACAGCTCGCCGACCAGGGTCACCAGGCCGGGCTCGCACGGGTTCGCGACGGCCGCCGCACGGAGGACCGCCACGGCGTCGCGCGCCGTCGCAGCCCAGTCCGGGAAGAACTCGCGAGCCGCCGGGTCGAGGAACGTGAAGCGCGCGGTGTTCACCGGCCGCCCGGGTCCGGCGAACATCGGGGCGTACAGCGCCCGGCCCAGCTCGTTCGTCGCGACGACGTCCCCGCGTTCATTCCGCACCCACGCGGGCGCACCGGTGATCGCGTCGAGCAGTCGCTGCACACCCGGACGCACCCGGGTCGGGACGTTCCGGTGCATGACCTTCACGCCGGCGTTCGCCAGCCGCGCGAGGTCGAACAGGTGCACGCGCTCGTCCTCGTCGAGCTGCAGCGCTCCGGCGAGGCCCTCGAGCACGCTGTCCGAGACGCCCTTCAACGAGCCGCGTTCGAGTCGCGTGTAGTAGTCGACGCTCACCCCCGCGAGCATGGCGACCTCGTGCCGCCGCAGTCCCGGCACGCGTCGGACCCCACCGCCGAACGACGGCATGCCGACCAGGTCCGGAGTGAGTCGCGCTCGCCGTGAGGACAGGAAGTCACGGATCTCGTTGCGCACGTCGATGCCCATGCATCGAGCCTACGTCGCGGGGCCGGCCCCGAGACAGGTACCGCCAGTGCCGGTGACGCCGGTCGGGACGGCTCGCGTCCGTCGCGGGGCGACCGACAGGCGGACGGGAGGCACGGTGCGGGCTGGCACCGTGCCTCCCGTCCGGTGGGTCAGGCCTGGGCGACCGGGGCGGGCGGCCCTGCCGACGCTGGCACGCGGGGGGTGATCCGGACCCGCGCGACACGGTGACCGTCCATTGCGGTGACCTCGAGACGGTGGTCCCCGGCCTCGACGACGTCACCGACGCGGGGCACCCGGTCGAGGCGGACCTGCACGAGTCCACCGACGGTCTCGTAGTCGCCGTCGGGCAGCTGCGGGCCACCGTCGGCGGCGAGGTCCTCGAGCACCGTCGCCCCGTCGATGCCGTCGGTCTCGGCAGCGGGCTCGTCGTACTCGGCCGTGTCCCATTCGTCCCTGATCCTGCCGACGAGGTCCTCGAGCAACGCCTCGAGCGTGACCATGCCGGAGCTGCCGCCGTACTCGTCGACGACGAGGGCGATCTGGTGTCCGTCGGTCCGCATGTCGGCGATCGCGCCGGAGAGCGACTTCGTCTCCGGCAGGGCGAGCACCGGCCGCACGAGCGTGGCGACGGATGCGGTCGGGTCGGCGGGGCGCAGGAGGTCGCGGAGGTGCACGAAGCCGGCGACGTCGTCGCGGGAGCCCTCGGTCACGAGGTACCGGGTGTGGCCGACCTCGATGGCGTGGTCCGTGGCGTCGGCGATCGTCATCGCGGCGTCGATCGTCGAGACGTCGTACCAGGGGCGCATCGACTCGCGGAGGATCCGGTCACCGGCGTCGAGGGCGCTCCGGGCGATCCGGCGTCCCTGTGCGTCGATGGCGTCGTGGTCCTCGACCAGGCCACGGAGCTCCTCGGTGCTCATCGACTCGCTGCGGGCGTCCGGGTCGCCACCGAGCAGGCGGACGACGGCGTTCGTGGTCTTCGACAGCACCCAGATGACCGGGCGCATGGCGGTCGCGAACCGGTCGAGCGTCGGGGCGACGGCCATCGAGAAGCCCTCGGCGCGCTGCAGGGCGAGCCGCTTCGGGACGAGTTCGCCGAACACGAGCGACAGGTACGCGATGACGAGGGTCATCAGCACGAGGGCGATCGCCTCGGCGGCGCCGCGGTCGAGCCCGAGCCCCATCAGCAGCGGGGCCACGTCCGGAGCGATCGACGACGCACCGTAGGCGGCCGAGAAGAAGCCCGCCACCGTGACGCCGATCTGCACGGCGGACAGGAACCGGTTCGGGTCCCGGCCGAGCGCGGCGACCCGGGCCCCGCGGGAGCCACGGCGTTCGAGTTGCTGCAGCTGGGACTCACGGAGCGAGACGAGGGCGATCTCGGCAGCGGCGAACACGCCGCCGACGAGCACGAAGAGGATGACGAGCCCGAAGGCGATCCAGGTGTCGGTGCCCATCAGCGGGACACCTCGACGGGTCGACGACGGGCGGGCGGTCTGTGGTGATCGTCCATGGCTGTGATCCTGCACAGGATCACTGGGACATCACCGCACCGGTGCTGCACGAGTGCTGTGCATGCGGGATGCGGCCCGCCGTCAGGTCGTGAGGGAGCGGCCGATCCGGGCTTCGAGCCACGCTTCGGGGTCGATCGGGGTGACGCCGTCCATCAGGACCTCGAGGTGCAGGTGCGCGCCGGTCGAGACGCCGGAGGACCCGACCTTGCCGATGAACTCTCCCGCCTCGACCGTGTCGCCTGCCTTGAGCGGCGACGAGCCCGGGATCATGTGCCCGTACAGCGTCGCGACCTTCCGGCCGTCGATGACGTGGTCGATGATGACCGCCGTGCCGTACGAGAAGTACGTGCCGGAGACCCGGACCTTGCCCGCGGCGACGGCACCGATCGGCGCACCCATGCCCGGGTTGAAGTCGAGCCCCTGGTGCAGGGACGAGCAGGCGCCGCACGGAGCGGAGCGGTACCCGAAGCCCGAGCTCATCCGCACCGGACCGGGGAACGGCGACCGGACCTCGCCGCCGTAGGACACCGACGTGCCGGGTGAACCGGCCGTGCCGCCGCCGACGGTGAACCCGTCACGGTCGAGACCGTTCGCAGCGACGGCCTGGGTCACCGCGTAGTCCTGCGTGCGGATGATCGGCGCGATGGTCGACGTCGCGGTCGAGGACCCGACGCTCGCGTGCGCCGGCATCGCCGACGCGGCGAACATCGCGAGGGCCGCTGCCGCACTGGTGAGCGTGATGCGGCTGGCGCGGTGGCTGCGGGTCGGGCGGGAGGCACGGGGGACGGCCGTCACGGGCGTCACGTTCCGGCGACGGACGACCTTGGTGATCCGGGCGTCCACGTGCTCGGTGGCGACGCGGGCGGCGGCGGCGCGCTCCCCCGCGCGCTTCGTGGTCGGCGTGGGGGTCGCACCTGCGGGGGTGGCGGTCGCAGCCGAGGGAGCGGAGGTGCTGGGGGCGTCGGGGCGGGGAGAGCGGGGGCGGCGTGCGGGCTTCCGGGCCGCGGCGCGCTCGGCCTCGAGGGCAGCGCGACGGGACAGGTGCACGACCGGGGTCCCCGGCTGCTGCTGGTCGTGGTCGTGTGTCGTCGTCATGGCCGCCCACCATTCTGCACGAGTCTGTCGCTTTGTACAGGCCCCGTCGTGATCTTCCCGTTACCGAACGGCTGGGAGGCTCCTGATCCGATCCGTGCGCTGCGTGCCGGCTGGGTGCGGGATCGGTAGTGTCCGAGTCCAGCGACCGGAAGGACCTGCGCCATGGCCCGAACGCCGCGGGAGCGACACGAACCGATCGACCTCGCGACCGCCGAGGTCGTGCTCGCGGGCTCCCAGGAGCTGCTCCCGGTGCTCCGCGTCGCGGCCGTGCGGGCCGGGGTGGACGCCACCCGGATGCGAGTCGTCGGCGTGGACGACCTGCCCGATCCGCACTGCTCCGCCGAGGCCGAGCTCGCCGTCATCGCGATCCGCCGCCCCGGCGAGGACCCCGCGTTCCACCGTGCCCACGAGGCCGCCGAGCTCATCGCGCCGCTGCTCGCGCAGAACGCGGTCCGCGTCGTGATCACCGTCTCCGGGGTGACCCGGCTGGCGCCGAAGGTCGAGCGGACCCTGACGTCCGAGGTCCTGCACCAGATCGGCGCCGCGTCGGCGTCGTCTGGCTTCGAGCGCCCCTTCCGGAACCTGCGGGACCGCCTGGGCGTCGCGGGCCTGCGTGCCTCGGGCGTCCGGGTCTTCCGGATCACCGCCTGATCAGCCACTCGCTCGGTCATGCGTCCAGGCTGGCGCGCCGCTCCGGTTCAGGAGGCGTCGTCCGCCGAGCTGTGGACGGCTGACGCCTGCACCCCCGGGTGTGGAGGAGCGTGGTGCGCCACGAGGGCGACGCTCCCCACGGCCAGGGCGAGCGCGAGCGCGCCGGCCGTCACGGTCGTCCCGAGTCGACGGAGTCGCGACGCGGATCCGCGGGAGCGTGGGGCGAAGCGCGCTGCCCCGCGCCGCGGCTCCGGGCCGACGAGCCACGGTCCGGACCCGTCGGGGTCGTACGAGAACGGCCCGGCGCCGTCCGGTGCGTACCGGTGCGGACCGCTGCCGTCCGCCGCGTAGGCCGACCGCAGGTCGTCAGCGGTCCACCCGAAGTCGTCCGGCGTCCGTCGTTCCCTGCCCATGTCACGCTCCTGTCGGTGCTGCGGGAGACCATGGAAGGCGATGAACCCAAGAGTGTCCGATGTTCCTCCCGGACATCCGCTGGACGTCTGCCGGAGGTGAGATGGACGCTGGTCGCAGGCGCGCCGGACCAGGTATCTTGATGTCGAGACATCCCGCACCCCGAGTAGCGTGGACGTACCGACGGTTGAACAAGGGAGTACCCGCCAGCATGGCCAAGATCATCTACACCCTCACCGACGAGGCACCGTTCCTCGCGACCCACTCGTTCCTCCCGGTCGTCGAGGCGTTCGCCCGCACGGCCGGCGTCGACGTCGAGACGCGGGACATCTCGCTGTCCGGCCGGATCATCGCCCAGTTCCCCGAGCGCCTCAGTGACGAGCAGCGCCTGGACGACGCCCTGGCCGAGCTCGGCGAGCTCGCGAAGACGCCCGAGGCGAACATCATCAAGCTGCCGAACATCTCGGCGTCGATCCCGCAGCTCAAGGCCGCGATCAAGGAACTGCAGGCGCAGGGCTACGACCTGCCCGCCTACCCGGACGAGCCCAGCACGGACGAGGAGCGCGACGTCCGCGCCCGCTACGACCGTGTCAAGGGCAGTGCCGTCAACCCGGTGCTCCGCGAGGGCAACTCGGACCGTCGCGCGCCGCTGTCGGTGAAGAACTACGCCCGGAAGCACCCGCACCGCATGGGCGCGTGGAGCGCCGACTCGAAGACGAACGTCGTGACGATGGGCGTGGACGACTTCCGCTCGAACGAGCAGTCGTGGATCGCCCCCGCCGACGACACCCTGACCATCGAGTTCGTCGGCCAGGACGGCGAGACCACGGTCCTGAAGCAGTCGATCCCCGTCCTCGCGGGCGAGGTCGTCGACGGCACGGTGCTGCACGTCCGGGCGCTCGAGGCGTTCCTCCGCGACCAGATCGCCGCCGCGCAGGAGCAGGGCGTCCTGTTCTCCGTGCACCTCAAGGCCACGATGATGAAGGTCTCCGACCCGATCATCTTCGGCCACGTCATCCGCGCGTTCTTCCCGTCCGTGTTCGAGCGCTTCGGCGCCGACCTCGCCGCCGCCGGCCTCAACCCGAACGACGGCCTCGGCTCGATCCTCGCCGGGCTGGACAGCGTGCCGAACGGCGCCGAGATCAAGCAGGCGTTCGCGGACGGCATCGACGCCGGCCCCGAGCTCGCGATGGTCGACTCGGACAAGGGCATCACGAACCTGCACGTCCCGAGCGACGTCATCGTCGACGCCTCGATGCCCGCGATGATCCGCACCTCCGGGCACATGTGGGGCCCGGACGGCGAGGAGCACGACACCCTCGCGGTCATCCCGGACTCGAGCTACGCCGGCATCTACCAGGCCGTCATCGAGGACTGCCGCGCGAACGGCGCCTTCGACCCGTCGACCATGGGGTCGGTGCCGAACGTCGGGCTCATGGCGCAGAAGGCCGAGGAGTACGGCTCGCACGACAAGACCTTCGAGGTCCCCGGTGCCGGTCGCGTCCGCGTGGTCACGAGCGCCGGCGAGACCGTCATCGAGCACGAGGTCGAGCAGGGCGACATCTGGCGCGCGTGCCAGACCAAGGACGTGGCGATCCGCGACTGGGTGAAGCTCGCGGTCACGCGTGCCCGCGCGACGGGTTCGCCCGCCGTGTTCTGGCTCGACGAGACCCGTGCGCACGACGCCAACCTGATCGGGCTCGTCCGCACGTACCTCGGCGACCACGACACCGACGGACTGCAGATCGAGGTCATGTCTCCCGAGGACGCGATGCGCTTCTCGCTCGAGCGCATCCGTCGCGGCGAGGACACCATCTCGGTCACGGGCAACGTCCTCCGCGACTACCTCACCGACCTGTTCCCGATCATGGAGCTCGGCACCTCGGCGAAGATGCTCTCGGTCGTCCCGCTGCTCGGTGGCGGCGGGCTGTTCGAGACCGGTGCCGGCGGCTCGGCCCCGAAGCACGTGCAGCAGCTCGTCGAGCAGGACTACCTGCGCTGGGACTCCCTCGGTGAGTTCCTCGCGCTCGCGGTGTCGTTCGAGCACCTCGCGGATGTGACGGGCAACGGGCGGGCGAAGGTCCTCGCGGACACGCTCGACCGCGCCACGGGCACGTTCCTCGACGAGAACAAGTCCCCGGGCCGCAAGATCGGCACGATCGACAACCGCGGCAGCCACTTCTACCTGGCGAAGTACTGGGCCGACGAGCTCGCCCGCCAGACCGAGGACGCCGAACTCGCAGCGGCGTTCCAGGGCCTCTCCTCGACGCTCGACGAGCACGAGCAGACCATCGTCGACGAACTCGTGGCCGTCCAGGGCAAGCCCGCCGACATCGGCGGGTACTACCGGCCGGACGACGCCAAGACGAGCGCCGTGATGCGCCCGTCGGCGACGCTGAACGAGGCGCTGGCCGCGCTGTAGACGCGCGCCGGGACGGACGGGAGGCACGGTGCCAGCTGGCACCGTGCCTCCCGTCCGTCTGTGCGTGCGCCCGGTGCCCCACCCGCCCGCTCGCGTCGCCCCGCTGGCCCGCCGAGCGGGCCATCTCTGTCACGCTCGGGGCCGAGCGTGACCGAAAGGGCTCACGTCGCGGACGTGAGCGGCATGTCGTGCCCGCTCGTGCGTGCGTGCGAGCGCCCGCGCCCGCGCCCCCGCGCCTCAGCCCCGCGACGGCACCGGCGGCCCGACCACCAGCAGCGCCGAGAACACGAGGGCCACTGCGACGACCCCGATGCCCGCCGCCACCGCGGGCCGGCGCACCACGAAGAACAGCAGGCGGTCCCACACGCCCGAGCGCCCGTCCGGCGAGCGGCGCCAGGGGCCCTCGAGCATCCCGCGCCGGGCGACCGCGACCTCGAACGGCACCGTGGCGTAGGGCACGACCGCACTCGCCCACCCGAGCACGAGCGCCCCCGCCGACCAGCGCTGGTTCACCGCGACGACCGTCGTCACGACCAGGTACGCCAGGAACACGAAGCCGTGCACGCTCCCGCCGATCCGCACTCCCCAGTCGCCGGCGTCGAGCCCGTACTTCAGGACCATCCCGGCGATGAGCAGCGTCCAGGTCACGAGTTCGGCCACCGCGGCGGCACGGAACAGGGATCGAGGAGTCATGCCGACATGCTCGTGCACGAACCGGGGAGACCGCCGACACGGGCACGGTAGCGTCGGGGACATGTCAGCGCCGACCGAGAACCGTCCCTTGAACATCGTCGTCTGGAACGAGAACGTGCACGAGAGCCGCGGTGACGAGACCGTGCTCGGGCACTACCCGGACGGCATGCACACCGTGATCGCCGCCGCCCTGCGCGAGCAGCACCCGACCGCCGAGGTCGCGACCGCGACGCTGCAGGAACCCGAGCACGGTCTGACCGCGGAGCGCCTGGCGTCAACCGACGTCCTGTTCTGGTGGGGCCACGTCGCCCACGACCAGGTCGCGGACGAGGTCGTCGACCGCGTGGTCGAGGCGGTGCACGCGGGCATGGGGCTCGTGGTGCTGCACTCCGGGCACTACTCGAAGCCGTTCACGCGCCTGATGGGCACGACGTGCTCCCTGAAGTGGCGGAACGACGGGGAGCGCGAGCTCGTCTGGACGATCGCACCGGAGCACCCGATCGCCGCCGGTGTCCCGCACCCGATCGTCATCGACCGCCAGGAGATGTACGGCGAGTACTTCGACATCCCGCGCCCCGACGAGGAGGTCTTCCTGTCGACGTTCGCCGGCGGCGAGGTCTTCCGGTCCGGCGTCGCCTACCGCCGTGGCCTCGGCCGGGTCTTCTACTTCTCGCCCGGCGACCAGGAGTACCCCGTCTACCACCACCCGGACGTCCAGCGGGTGCTCGGCAACGCCGCGGCCTGGGCGACCCCGACCTCGGCGCGCCGGACGCTCAGCGCGGACCCCCACCCGCGGGGCTGGTTCCTCGCCGACGCAGCGGGTACAACGGAGGGGTGACCGACCAGCTCGACGGTGCGGACCGGCGCACCGCCGTCATCGAGGCGCTCGACGTCCTCGGCGCGGGTCCGGAGGAGCGGTTCGACCGCATCACCCGGATGACGCACGAGGCGTTCGGTGTGCCCCTGACGTTCCTCAACCTCGTCCACCACGACGTCGTCACGACGCAGTCGACCTTCGGCTGGCAGCAGGGGACGAGCGTCCCGGCGAGCGAACAGTTCTGCGCGACGACGGTGCTCACACCCGAGCCGATGGTGATCCCCGACACGACGCTCGACCCGCGCTTCGCCCACACCGCCGCGGTCGCCGAGCACGGCATCCGCTTCTACGCGGGCGCCCCGCTCAGCACGCTCGACGGCACCCGGGTCGGCACCCTGTGCGTGATGGACGCGCAGCCGCGCGAGTTCTCGGCGGCGGACGTCGCCCTGCTCCGTGACCTCGCCCGCTGGGCGGAGCGCGAGCTCGTCCACTCGATCGAACGCGCGCGGGTCCAGCGGGTGCTCACGGGGCTGCTGCCGGAGCCGCTCGTGCTGCCCGGCGGGACCGTGGACGGACTGGTCGTCCCGCACGAACGCGGCGGGGACCTCGTCGACTGGCGGGTCGCGTCCGACGGTGCGCTGCACGCCACGGTCGGCTCGGTGGCTGCCGCCGGTCGTGCCGCGGCGCTCCTCGCGGCCTCGGCACGCGCCGCGGTCGTCGCCCGCACGGACGTCGCGGTGGACGCGGCGATCACCGGCCTGGAGGCACAGCTCGCCCCCGACCTGTCGGCTGCGGGGGCCGTCGGGTCCCTGCTGCACGTGCGGCTCGACCCGACGGACGGCCGCGTCACGTGGGCGGACGCGGGCCACGGGCTCGCCCTGCTCGCCCGTGCGGACGGGTCGGTGACGCCGATCCGCTCGACCGACCGACCGTTCGGCCTGCAGCGCACCGGGCACCGGCGCACCACGGGGTCGGCCGACCTCGGGCACGGGGACCGCGTCGTGCTGCTGACGTCCGGGGCGCTCGCGCTCGCCGGGGTGGCGGACGTCGAGGGCTTCGCCGACGTGGTGGCCGCGCACCCGGACGACCTGCTCGGACACCTGCGCGGCCTGCTGCCGGCGGACGGTGCCGGACGGGACCTGGCGGTCGTGCAGGTCAGCCGGACCTGACGCGCGCCGGGTCCGTCAGCGGACGGTGCTGCGCCGGGCGCGGTCCGGGCCGCCCGTGAGCGTGACGACCAGGAGCGTGCCGAGCAGCGCGAACCCGGCGAGCTCGACGCCGAGGCCCGCGGTCTTCCAGTACGCGCTGCCGACGACCTGCGGCTGCGTGATCGCGTCCGGCCACCACTGGTCGAGCGTCGGCACGGTGCCCGGGAACGGGTCGAGCCCCAGGACCACGAGCCCACCGAGCAGCAGCACGACCCCGAGGCCCGCCATCGCGGCCCGGGACCGGTGCAGCATGCGGACGACGAGCGCGGCGGCCATCCCGGCGAAGCCGACGACGGCCACCAGGAACGCGATCACGACGACGGGCTGGGGGGCCAGCGCGACCCAGTCGAGCACGGCGATCGGCAGCAGCAGCCACCGACCCGCTCGTGCCCAGGTCCGTGGGCTCCGCCATCGCTCCATGCCGGTCACCGTACGACAGCGCGCCGGAGGAACCCGGTGAGGAAGCCGAGGACGTCCCCGCGGAGCGACGTGCCCTGGCGGAGGAGCCCGCGGACCCGGAGGACCCCCGCGGCGACGACCTCGCCCGGGACGTCCCCTACCTCGAGCCGCCGCGTCCAGCCGCCCGCTTCGGTCCCGGACGCCCACGCCGACGGGTCGACCGCCACCACGACCGTGTGCAGGGTCGTCGTCGCTGTCCACGCGGTCCGCACCCCGCCCCGCACGGCCTTCACGCCGTCGACGACGACCGGGCGACCGCGGTGCAGGACGAGCACCCGGTAGTGCATCCGCCGGCCGCCGACCGACCGGGTGAGCAGGTCGGCGAAGCCGCACACGACCGGCAGCGATTCCGGACCGATCCCGTGCACGGTCCCCCGGTGCACGACGGCGCGGTAGCCGTCCCGGTCGGCGTCGGTCCCCGTGACGTGCACGTGCAGGTCGGCGAGGTCGAGCACCGAGTCTCGCGCCCCGACTGTCGTCCCGGCCACCCGCACGATGCCGTCCGCCGCCGCGGGGCCGCGCGGTCGGAGGACCCAGGGCTCGCGCGCCACGGCGCCGACGGGACCGACCATGCGCTCCCGGAAGCGGATCACCGGGACACCTGCTGCCGGACGAAGTCGACGAGGGCCGTCCGTGCGGCGTCCCCGACCGGCCAGGCCTCGAGGTCGATGCCGTGCCGTGCGTCCGGGAACCGTTCGAGCCGCACGTCGGCGCCGTCCCGCGGCGCCACGTCCCCTGCCCACGACCGCACGGCGGGGACGTCGACGTAGCGGTCCTCGGTGTCCCCGCCGACCTCGACGAGCACGGGGAGTCCGTCCGGCAGCGGCGTCGCGACGGCCACCCGTGCCTGGGCGACGAGCCGGACGGCGAACACCGGGTCGAGGAACGGGGACGCGGGCTGCGGCGGACCGGCGACGGGTGCGCGGAGGTCGTGCGTCAGCGCCCGGAGCCGGGACACCCCGTCCCCGCCGGCGAGCGGCAGGGGCACCACCGCGGGCGACTCGAGCGCGAGCGCGGCGATCGGCCGACCGAACGCGGCGCGCTGCACCGGGTCCTGCACGAAACGCGTCGCGAGGAGCCCGCCGAAGGACCACCCGGCCAGGACGAACGGGCGGTCGGGGTCATGCTCTGTGGCGTGCACGACCCGTGCCGCGAGGGCGGCGAGGTCGGCGGTGGACCAGCGGTCGATCGCGCCGGCGTCCGTCTCGCCGTGCGACGGCAGGTCGAAGGACACCACCCGGACCCCGGCTGCGGCGAGGTCCGCGAAGAGTGCCGCGTGGTTGTCGAGCCGGTCGGCGTGGCCGTGCAGGAACAGCAGGTCGGCGATCGGTTCACCCCGGGGGGCGACGACCCCGACGCGCACCCGGTGCGCGCCCCCGCCGAGGTCGGGGACCGTCAGCGTCCCGGTCTCCAGCCCGCGGACGGGTCCCGACGCCGGACGCAGGCGCAGCTCTGCGCCGATGTCGCCCGTCGCGGCCTCGGCCCGCAGCGCGGCCGTGGTGCGGGCCGCCTCGCCGACCGACGGGACGACGCCGGCGCCGAACGCGGTGACCGCCGCGACCAGCAGCGCGACGGAGGCGGTCCCGCGCGGCGTCACCACGATCCTCCCGTCCGCTCGCCCGCCGTCAGGCGTGCCAGGTCGCGGCCGACGAGGACGTCGGCGATCCGCTCCGCGAGCGAAGCGATCGTGAGCGACGGGTTCGCGCCCGTCGAGGTGGGGCAGAGGGCCCCGTCGACGACGTAGAGGCCGTCGTGGACGCCGCCGTCCGGGTGGTGCACGCGTCCGTCCCGGTCGCACACGCCGGTGGCGACGTCGTCGGCCATCACCGCACCGCCGAGGGGGTGCACGGTGATCGGGGTCGCCGCCGGGACACCTCGTTGCAGGAGTGCTCGGCGGGGGTTGCCGACGAAGCGCGCCTCGGCGCCCTCGGACAGGACCCGCAGGTCGGCGAGCTGCTCGGCGTAGACCGCCTGCCGTCCCGCGTCCGGCCAGGAGATCCCCGGGCGGCCACGGGGGTCGAGGTCGATCCGACCGGCGGACGAGTCGGTGCCCATCGCGAGCCAGACCTGCGAGTGCTCGAGCGCTCCGCACCCGGGTGGACAGCCGTTCGGCCGGAGGTCGCACCAGACACGGCTGTCGGCGGAGAGGGCGAACCGCAGGCCGAGGATCCGTCGGAGCACCTCGGCGACCGGGTACGGCAGGGCGCCGTCCTGGATCAGGTACCCGCTGCTGCCGTCGCGCAGGTCGAGCGCGGTCGTGATCGTCGGGCCGACGGCGACCTCGGGGTCGTGGGCGTCACGGGCGCCGGTCCCGGTGCGACGCCGGGTGCTGTTGTACGACACCGAGAGCGAGTCGGCGTTGCCCGAGAACCGCTCGCCCAGCCGGTCGCTGAGCGGGAGTCCTGCTGCGGCGCTCCGGAGCAGGATGCCCGCGGTGCCGACGGAGCCGGCCCCGAGCAGGACCACGTCGGCCTGCACCGTGAAGGGTGTCGTCCGACGGTGACCGTCGACCTCGTGGCGCTCGCCGTGCACGGTCCACCGCCGACCCGGCCCCGTGTTCCGTTCGACGCGGAGCACCTCGGCACGGGTCACCAGTCGGGCGCCGGCGCGGGCGGCGAGCGGCAGGTAGCTCGCCCACATCGTCGTCTTCGCGCCGACGTTGCAGCCCGAGACGCAGTTGCCGCAGCGGGTGCAGGTCGGCTGGTGGACCCCGGCCGCGTTCGGCCCGGGGTCACCGTGCAGCCGCACGGCGAGCGGGATGCGGCGCGGCTCGACGCCGTGGTGTGCGCCGAGGTGCGCCAGGGCGTCCGCCTTCGGGGTCGGACGGTCCTCGAGCTGGGGGCGGAGCACGGCGCGCACGCGGTCGGCGTACGGACGCAGGGCCGCGGCGTCGACGCCCGCGGGCCAGTGCTCGTCGAACACGGCCGGATCGGCCTCGAGCAGGACGTTCGCGTACACGAGCGAGCCGCCGCCGAGCCCGTTGGCCGTGAGCCGGTCGACGTCCGTGCCGAGCTGCAGGTCGAACAGCCCGAGCGGGTTCCGACGGCTCCGGAGTGCCGCGCGCATCGCTGTCGGGTCCTCGGGGAACTCGCCGGGCACCCACTCGCGGCCGCGCTCGAGGACGACGACGTCGCCGTCCCCGAGCGCCGGGGCGACGCGTGCGGCCGTGACGGCGGCGCCGAAGCCCGAGCCCACGACGACGACGGCCGCTTCGGTGGGCAGGTCCTCGGTCGCGAGGCGGACGGGTCTGGTGGTCATCGGGATCGCTCCTGTCCCGCACGGGTCCGGCGGTCGCGACGGGCATCGGCGAGGATGCGGTCGGCGGCGCGTTCGGACACGGCGAAGATCGTCATGAGGGGGAAGAGGGCCGGGATCGCGGGGAACACCGAGGCGTCGACGACCCGGAGGCCCGTCGTGCCGCGGACCCGGAAGTCGCTGTCGAGCACCGCGAGCGGGTCGCCGTCCCGGCCCATCCGCGCGGTGCAGCTCGCGTGGTGGCCCCACGCATCCGCGCGGACCACGTCGTCGAGGGCGTCGCCGTGCAGCGCGGACCCGGGGAAGACCTCGCGGTCGGTCGCGGCGTCGCCGAACCGGAGCCGGTGCGCGGTCGCGTTCACCCGCCGCGCCTGCTCGATGCCCTCGCGCACCGCGCGGAGGTCCTGCCGGACGCCGTCCGAGTCGCCGCCGTCGTCGAAGTACCGGAAGTTGATCGCCGGAGGCTCGGTCGGGTCCGCGCTGCGGAGGCGCACGGTGCCGTCCATGCTCCGCTGGTACCCACGGATCACGGCCCACGTGAAGTGGTCGCCGCCGCGGAGCCCGTCCTCGGCGAAGTCCGGCCGGTAGCCCGTGAAGTTCGACGGTGCCCCGAAGACGAACAGCTCCGGGTGCTCGCTGCCGTCCGTCACGCGACGCTTGATGCCGACGAGGATCCCGTTCGAGCGGTACAGCGCGTTCGGGTCCCCCGAGCGCCACTGCCGCATGCCCGGGTCGCCGGGCTCGCCGTACCTCTTGCCGTCGAGCACCGAGAACGGCCGGTCGTACTCGGTGACGACGGTCATCTCGTAGCGGTCCTGCAGGTTGCCGCCGACACCGGGGCTGTCGACCACGACGGGCAGCCCGTGCTCGCGGAGGTGCGCCGCGGGTCCGACGCCGGAGAGCATGAGGAGCTGCGGGGTGGTGAACGCGCCGGCGGCGACGACGACCTCCCGGCGTGCGGTGACCCGGACGCGTCGGCGGTCGCGCTCGCCGGGGGCCAGGCGCTGCCGGAGCGGGCTCGCGCCGTACTGGTACGGCGCGACGACGACGTCCACGCCGACCGCCCGGGGCTCCCGGCCGGCGGTGTCCTCGTCGTCGAACACGATCCGCTCGACCAGGGCGTCCGTCTGCACCGCGAGCCGCCCGTCGAGTCCGGGCGCCGCCTCGAGCAGCCGCTCCCGGGTGCCGTAGCGCCGACCGTCGCGGGACGACTGCGGGACGAGGAAGGTGCCCTCCCGGTACGCCTCGACCCCGCGGGGGTCGTTCGGGTCGAGGAGCGTGCCGCCCACGGTCCCGGTCGCGGCGTCGACGTCGGACACCGGCGGGGCGAGGTGCCCCGTCTCGACGAGCGCCGCCGTGACGATCCGCGCGAGCGTCGGGTCCTCGCTGAGGAGCGTCGCCGGCGAGGTCTCGATCGGCAACCACTCGCGCACGCGGTCCTGGTACCGCCGCATCGTCAGGGCGTTCCAGCTCGGGTCGTCGGTGCTCCGGCCGATGCGGTCCCAGTCGTCGGCCTCCGGCGCGAGCATGAGCAGGGCGTGGTGGGCCGTGCAGCCGCCGAGGGTCGAGGCGCGCGGGTACAGGACGCCGTCGCGCTCCGGCACGAACGCCGAGCCGTGGGCGGCGGCGTCCGAGTAGTGGCGCACCCAGAAGTCCCAGCTCATCTGTGGGTCGCTCGACGCGAACAGGTGGAAGGCCGGGACCGAGTAGACGTCCGGGTCGGTGGTCGCCGGGCCGGCCTCGAGCACGAGCACGGTGTGCCCGGCCTCGGCGAGCCGCACCGCCAGGGGCACGCCGCCCGCCCCGGCACCCACCACGACGTAGTCGTACTCGGTCCCGCGCAGCAGGGCGTCGGTGGGGACGGTCGGACGGCGCGGTCCGTCGGTGGGGTCCGTCGGCGGTGTGGGGCGCGCGGCGATCCCGGCTGCTCCGGCAGCAGCGGCCGCCGCGGCACCGAGCCCGCCCGCAAGGAAGCGCCGGCGGCTCGTGTCGGGGCCGGTCACCGCAGTGCTCCGGCGGACGCCGTGGGCGTGGCCTGCCGCGTCACCAGGACGGCCACGGTCCCCCCGACGACCACGAGGACGCCCGCGGTCACGAGTGCGGGCGTCCCGAGCAGGACGCACGCGGCCACCGGCAGCGCGAGCACCGCCGCCCAGGTCCACGGACGCAGGGTCCCGCGGGTCCGGACGAGGGACACCACCACGAGGGCGAGCAGGCCGACGGTGCCGACGAGCGTGCCGGCAGCGGGCCCGACCGCGACGGCGGCGACGACCTCGGCGAGCTGCAGCCCGGCGAGCACGAGCACGGTGGCCAGTCCCGGCCGGACGGGGCGGGCCACAGCGACGGCCGCACACGACAGGAGCACCGCGGCCGCACCGGCGACCGACGGCCAGGGTGCTGCGGGAGCCAGCGCCAGGGCGACCGCGGGGACCGCGCCGGCCAGCACCTGCGCGACGAGCACGGCGACCGCGGTGGTGCGGGTGACCGACCACACGGTCGTCACCGGTCGGCGCTGCCGGAGCACGGCCGACCACGTCACGGCTCCCCCGACGGCCGCGGTGAGGACGGCGACGTCGGCGGCGTCCACCACGGCGGACCCGTGCGTGAGCGGGTGCACGAGCAGGGCGACCGACACCGGGAGCAGCACCGTGGTCGACACGAGCACGCTCCGGGACGCGCCGACGGCCCCGGTCCACCAGACGCCGGCGAGCGCGAGCACGAGGAGCGCCCACGGCGGGGTGCCGTACAGGTGCGCGACGACGGCCCAGACCAGCCCCGTGCCCTGGACGGCGACGAGGTGCACCGGGGACCGGAACCAGAGCGCCACCCCGGCGTTCACGGCCACGGCGACGAGCAGGACGGCGACGAGCGCACCCCCGAACCCCGCGGCGTTCGTCAGTCCGAACGCCGCGGACGTGCCCGTCACCCCGGCCCACCCGGCCCACGCCCGGGCCGTCCCGGTGGACCCGGCCGCGGCGGCCCGTCGACCCGCGGCGAGGAACACGGCCGTCACCGCGACGAGCACGACCGGCAGCACCCACCCGTCCAGGAACGGCAGGGCCTCGGCCACGGCCAGGACGACACCGGTGGCGAGCACCAGGGTCGCCAGCGTGACGAGGACGGTCCGTGCTCGGGCGTGCGGGACGGCCCGGAAGCGCGGCGCTGCGTCGTCCGGGTCGTGGTCGGTTCGGATGGCGGTCGACACGGAACTCCTTGTGTGTGAAATATCGGTCGTACGGCTCAGTTCGGAGCGGTGGCTACGATCGACTGCATGGCGCAGGACGGCAGGGTTCGGCAGCAGCGTGCGGTGGCGACCCGGGCGGCCCTCATCCGGGCGGCCGCCGGCGAGTTCGACGAGCGGGGGTACCGCGGGGCGTCGATGGACGGGGTGGCCGAGCGCGCCGGGCTGACCAAGGGCGCGCTGTACTTCCACTTCCGCTCGAAGGCCGACATCGCCGGCGCCGTGATCGCCGAGCAGCACGAGGTCTCGCGTCGGTACGCCGAGCAGGCGGCGCTCCGCGGCACCACACCGCTCGAGTCGCTCATGTGGATGTCGCAGAGCGTCGCGACGCAGATGGTCCGCGAGGTCGTCGTGTCCGCCGGCATCCGACTGTCGACCGACGAGCACGCGGTCGACGTCCCCCGGCGCGACCCCTACACGGACTGGATGCACCACACCGCGACCGTCGTCCGCCGGGCGATCGACGCGGGCGAAGTCGACCCGTCGTGGGACCCGGAGCTCGTCGGGCGTGTGATCAGCCCCGCGTACACCGGGGTGCAGATGGTGTCGGACCTGCTGCACGACCGCGCGGACCTGTACGAGCGGCTCCGCGAGCTCTGGTCGGTCCTGCTCTCCGGGATCGTCACGGAGCAGACCCGCCCGGCGATCCCCCGCCTCGTCGCGATCATCGCACCGGACCCCGCCCCGGCCGACTGAGCGACGCGGGTCCCCCCAGGGACACCCACGTCGCTTCGTTGTGAGGATACCAAGGAGTACGTTTCCGCCCGATCCCCCGTTCACGGGGAATCGAGGATCGTTCCACTACCGTGACCGGATGCCCACCCCGCCCGCCGAACACGACGTCGACGTCGCACTCGTGGCGGCCCTGCTCCGGGACCAGCACCCCGACCTCGCGGACCTGCCGCTGCGGGTCGCCGCGAACGGCTGGGACAACGTGCTCGTGCGTGCCGGGGACGACCTGGCGGTGCGACTCCCCCGCCGCGCCGCCGCAGCCGTCCTCGTCGAGCACGAGCAGCGCTGGCTGCCGGACCTCGCGGCGCTCGTCGCGGACGTCGTCCCGGTCCCGGCGCCCGTGCGCACCGGCCGCCCCGCGCTCGGCTACCCGTGGTCGTGGAGCGTCGTCCCCTGGTTCGCGGGCACTCCGGCCGGACCGGTCGCGCAGGGCGAGCGGGTCGCCCGGGCGCTCGCCGCGTTCGTCCAGCGGCTGCACGTCCCCGCACCGGCGGACGCGCCCGTGAACCCGGTCCGTGCGGTGCCCCTCGCGACCCGGGACGCGGCGGTCCGCGCACGCCTGGACGGACCCGGCGTGCCGCGTGCCGCGGCCCTGGGCGAGGCCTGGCGGACCGCGGTGGACGCACCCGCGCACCACGGGCCTCCCGTCTGGGTGCACGGCGACCTGCACCCCTGCAACCTGCTCGTGACCGACGACGCCGACGGTGCACGCCGCCTGGCGGCGGTCGTCGACTTCGGCGACGTGACCGCGGGCGACCCCGCCGTGGACCTCGCGACCCGCTGGCTGACGCTCGACCGTCAGGCCCGTCGCACCTTCACGACGGCCGTCGCGGCCGACGACGCCACCTGGACGCGCGCCCGGGGGTGGGCGGTCGCCATCGCCTCGGCGCTCGCGACGAGCGACGAACACGCCTTCCGGACGGTCGCGGCACGGGCGATCGACGCGGTGCTGGACGACTGAGGTCGCACGGGCTTATCGTTCCCTCACCTGTCCGTGCACTGGAGATCGGAGGGGCCTGATGACCCTCGAGTTCCGCGTCCCGCACGACGTCGACACCGACGCCTCCCCCGCCCCGTCCGCCCCCGCCGCAGATCGTCCGCGGCACGGACTCCGTGCACTCCTCGACCGCTGGGCGGTCCGCCGAGCCGCGGCGCGCGACCGTCGGATCGTCGAGCACCTCCGTGAGCTCGACGACCTGCAGCGCCTGCTCACCACGGCGCGCGAGGTCGTCGAGCGCGGCTGGACCCAGCACGCGTGGTTCGCGTACCTCGACGAGCACGGACGGGTCCGCAAGGCCTCGAGTGCCGCGGGGATGGACGTCCAGGGCCGGCCGCTCGTCGCCGCGTGCCTGGTCGGCGCGGTCGTCTCCGCCGCCGGTGGTCCGCAGGCGGTGCACTCCCAGCCGGTGCAGCGGGCGCTCGACCTGGTGTGGCACGCACTGGCCCGTGACGAGGGACAGTCGGTCGCCTGGTGTCCCGCGCCGGACCTGCGGATGGCCCGGGTCCGCGACCTGACGAGCTGGAACGACGCCCCGACGCGCACGGCCGCCGAGGTCGCGTCGCTGCTCCTGACCGCGGAACGCGTCGCGGTGCACGAGTCGGAGCGCGTGCAGGCCCGACGGGTGGCAGCATCGGCGACATGACGAGTGCCGATCCGGTCCCCGAGGTCACGCCCGCCCAGCCGACGGAGTCGATCGCCGCGACCGGCCTGTCGTCGCTGTCCGCCGAGGGCACCACGCCCACGACGGACGCGGCGATGGTCAAGGACACGCTGCACCGGTACCTGCAGAAGCACCGCGCCGCGCTGCTCGCGAAGCTCGACGGGCTCGCCGAGCGACAGGCCCGGTGGCCGCTCACCCCGACCGGGACGAACGTGCTCGGCCTGGTCAAGCACGTCGCGGGCGTGCAGGCCGGGTACCTCGGGCTCGTGTTCGACCGGCCGCTGCCGGACGCCCCGGCCTGGCTCGACTCGTGGGACGGCGCCGACATGTACGCATCGCTCGACGAGTCGATGGCCGATGTGATCGCGTTCCACCACCGGAGCGCCGCGCACGCCGACGCGACGATCGCGGCACTCGACCTCGACGCCCGCGGGGTCGTCCCGTGGTGGCCCGAGGACCGCCGCGAGGTCACGCTCCACCGGATCCTCGTGCACATGGCGTACGAGACCGCCCGGCACGCGGGGCACGCCGACATCGTCCGCGAGATGCTCGACGGTCTGGCAGGCGACGGGGACGGCAACCTCGCCGCGAAGACCCCCTCGGAGTGGGCCGCCTGGCGTCAGCACCTGGTGGACATCGCCGAGCGCTCGGGTCTGCCCGGTCAGCACCAGTAGCCGAAGGTCGCTCGGTATCGTTACCGTTCTCCCAGGTTGACCGCTCCCTCCCGCCGCTGATCTGGGGTTCCCTGCTGGTGAAACGCGCAGGATCCGCGGGATATCGACGTTTGCCGTTGTACAAGCACGGGGTGCCCTGCGTACGGTCGGTCGGGTTCGTGCCCCGTCATGTGGGGCGTTCGACCGACCAGGGAGGGGCACCCGCCCGTGTTCCAGTACGTCTCGGAGCGATGGGACCAGATCTGGTTCTCGTCGTGGCAGCACTTCTCACTGGTGGTCCAGTGCACGGTGCTCGCGACGCTCATCGCCGTGGTGCTCGCCACGCTCGTCTACCGCAGTCCACGGCTCAGCTCGGCCGCCAACGCGATCTCGGCGATCGGCCTCACGCTGCCGTCCTTCGCCGTCATCGGCCTGCTCATCGTGCCGCTCGGCTTCGGCGTCGTGCCGTCCGTCGTCACGGTCGTCTTCTTCGCCACGCTGCCGATCCTGCGGAACGCCGTCGTCGGGCTCGCCGAGATCCCGCCGACCGTGGTGGAGTCCGCCCGCGGCATCGGGATGAGCCGGATCCGCACGCTCGTGCAGGTCGAGCTCCCGATGGCGTGGCCGATCATCCTCAGCGGTGTGCGGGTCTCCGCGCAGATGGTGATGGGCATCGCCGCGATCGCCGCCTACGCACTCGGCCCCGGACTCGGCGGCTTCATCTTCTCGGGCCTGTCCCGCCTCGGCGGGGCGAACGCCCTCAACTCGGTCGTCGTCGGGGTCGTCGGGGTCGTCCTGCTCGCCCTCGTCCTCGACCTGCTCCTCATCGGCCTCGGCCGCCTGACCACCTCGAGAGGTATCCGTGTCCAGCACTGACCACGCCACCACCGACCACGCATCCGGCACCGCGCCCGAGGGGGACGTGACCGGCCGGAGCATCCTGCTCGACGAGGTCACCAAGCGCTACCCGGGCCAGCAGAAGCCCGCCGTCGACGGCATCACGCTGGAGATCCCGGCCGGCAAGGTCGTCATGCTCGTCGGCCCGTCCGGCTGCGGCAAGACCACGACCCTCAAGATGATCAACCGGCTCATCGAGCCGACCGAGGGCCGCATCGTCGTCGGCGACGAGGACGTCACGAGCATCGACGGCGACGAGCTCCGCCGCCGCATGGGCTACGTCATCCAGGCCGGGGGGCTCTTCCCGCACATGACGGTCGCCGCGAACATCGCGATCGTGCCGAAGATGCTCGGCTGGTCGAAGGAGAAGATCGCGGCCCGCGTCGACGAGCTGCTCGACCTCGTCTCGCTCGACCCGGACACCTACCGCGACCGCTTCCCCCGCGAGCTCTCCGGCGGCCAGCAGCAGCGCGTGGGCGTCGCCCGAGCGCTCGCCGCGGACCCGCCCGTCCTGCTCATGGACGAGCCCTTCGGTGCCGTCGACCCGATCACCCGGCAGCGCCTGCAGGACGAGCTCCTGCGCATCCAGGAGGAGCTGCACAAGACGATCGTCATCGTCACGCACGACTTCGACGAGGCCGTGAAGCTCGGCGACTGGATCGTGATCTTCACCGAGGGCGCCCACATCGTGCAGTACGACACCCCGGAGCGGATCCTCGCGGAACCGGCCAACGAGTTCGTCGAGAACTTCATCGGCTCGGGCGCCGGGCTCAAGCAGCTCACCCTGAACCGTGTCCGCGACGTCGAGCTCGCCCCCGCGGTGACGTGCTCCGCCGGCGAGGAGACGAAAGCCGTGCTGCAGCGGATGGACGAGGCCGGCGGGCACCAGCACGCCGTCGTCGTCGACCGGCGCCAGCGTCCGGTGGGGTGGCCGACCCGCCGCCAGCTCGAGCGCCTGACCCGGGTGCCCGAGGGCATCGAGCCCGACCTGCCCGTCGTGGGCGAGGCCGCGACGCTGAACGACGCCCTCGACACCATGCTCGTGTCGAGCGCCGGTGCGGCGCTCGTCACCGGTCGCGGCGAGTCCTTCCGCGGGGTCATCACCGTGGAGACCGTGATGGACGCCATCACCCGGTCCCGCGCGGCCGCCGCGTCCGATCAGGCGTACGCCCCGGTCGGCACGAACACGAACCCGATCGAGACCCTGCCGTCCTCGCCGGCAGCGCCGACCATCGCTGCCTCCGGGGAGGAACTGTGACCGCGGTCGCCACCGGCCCGGCCACGGGCGCCGGGACCGCCGAACGCACCCCGTGGAAGGGCCTGCTCGTACAGCCGATCGCGATCCTGGTCGTCCTCGCCGGGTTCGTCGTCTGGCTCGCCACGGCGGACCTGACGGCGACCGAGCGCTCGACGCTCAACCCGAGCGGCATCCTGGACCTGACCGGGCAGCACCTCGTGCTCACCCTGCAGGCGACGGTGCTCGTGCTCGTGATCGGCATCCCGCTCGGCGTGCTGCTCACCCGCGGGCCGTTCCGCCGGGCGAGCACGGCCGTGATCGCCGTCGCGAACTTCGGTCAGGCGGCCCCCGCGGTCGGGCTCATCGTGCTGCTCGCGGCGTGGCTCGGGCTGAACAGCTGGTCTGCGGTCGTCGCCCTGGTGCTCTACGCGATCCTGCCGGTGCTCCGGAACACGATGCTCGGCGTGCAGAGCGTCGACGAGCGGCTCGTCGAGGCCGGGCGGGGCATGGGCATGAGCGCCTTCGCCGTCCTGCTCAAGGTCGAGCTGCCGCTGGCCGTGCCGGTGATGCTCTCCGGCATCCGCACGGCGCTCGTGCTGCTCGTCGGCACCGCGAGCCTGGCGACCTTCGTCGGCGCCGGTGGCCTCGGCCTGCTCATCACGACGGGCGTGAACCTGTTCCTGCCGAAGGTACTCGTCTCCGGGGCGCTCCTCGTGGCGCTCCTCGCCCTCACCATCGACTGGATCGGCCGTGTCGTCGAGACGGTCGCGCGACCGAAGGGACTCCGATGACCCCCGACAGCCCGACCCCCGACAGCCCGACCCCCGACAGCCCGACCCGCAGCTCGAGCCGAGCCGACGCTGCGGGCGCACCCCGTGCCTCCCGTCCGTCGGTCCGTCGCCGCGTCCTGACCGCCGCCGCCGTGGCGGGGGCGAGCGCCCTCGTCCTGACCGGCTGCGGCCTGCAGCCCGCCGCGTCCTTCGTCCCCGGTGCGGCACCCGGCTCGATCCAGCGGATCGACGACCTGCCCGACGACGCGCACCTGACGGTGACGTCGAAGAACTTCACCGAGCAGCTCGTGCTCGGCAAGATCGCGGTCCTCGCCGCGAAGGCCGCCGGGTTCGACGTCACGGACGAGACGAACGTGCCGGGATCGGTCGCGGTGCGCGAGCTGATGACCTCGCACGGTGCGGACTTCACGTACGAGTACACGGGCACCGCCTGGCTGACCTTCATGGGGCACGAGCAGGGGATCCCGGACAAGACCGAGCAGTGGCAGGCGGTCAAGCAGGAGGACGCGGGCAACGGGCTGACCTGGCTCGAGCCGGCGCCCATGAACAACACGTACGCGTTCGCGGTCCGGGACGAGGCCGTGTCCGAGCTCGGCGACGTGCAGACCCTGTCGGACATCACGAAGCTGCCGCTCGACCAGCGCACGTTCTGCGTGGAGTCGGAGTTCAACTCGCGTGCGGACGGCTTCAAGCCGATGCTCGAGAAGTACGGGCTGGAGCTCGGCGGTTCGGGGGAGAACGGCGTGCCGACCTCGAACGTCAGCATCCTCGACACCGGGACCGTCTACACGGCGACCGACCGGGGCAAGTGCAACTTCGGCGAGGTCTTCACGACGGACGGGCGCATCAAGTCGCTCGGGCTGACGGTGCTCGAGGACGACCGCGGGTTCTTCCCGGCGTACAACGTGGCCCCCGTGATCGACTCGGCGACGCTGCGCGAGTACCCGCAGCTCCGCGACGTGTACGACCAGATCTCGCCGAAGCTGACGGACGCCGTGCTGCAGGAGCTGAACCGGCAGGTCGACGTCGAGGGGCGGGAGCCCGCGGACGTGGCGTTCGACTGGATGGTGCGGGAGGGCTTCATCACGGAGCCGTAGCGGGCTGCGCGCGGGCGCGCGGGTTCGCGTGGGTGAGCAGAAGACGTCGGGTCATCGAAGGAGACCCGACGTCTTCTGCTCACCCACGGGATGCGACGGGTGCCGACGGACGGACTGGAGGCACGGGGCCGGTCAGGCCAGGCGGGTCGCGGTGTCGCGGATGGTCGCCACCAGGCGCGCGCGCACGTCGGCGGGGTCCGACCCGTCGCCCTTCGCGGCACTGCGGAGCCCGGTCATGCACATGCCGAGGAGCATCTCGGCGGCCTCGGGCGTCGCGGCGTCCGGACCCCAGGCCGGGTCGCGCGCGAGGATCGTGCGGACGGCCCCGGTCATCGCCTCGGCCACCAGGGTCATCCGGGCGACCTGCCGGCGCATGAGCTGGGGGAAGCGGACGACGACCTCCTTGCGGTCGACGCGCTCGGACTCGTCGCCGAACGAGTCGCCGAACACCAGGAACGCCAGGTCCACGACCGCCTCGACCACCGGACGCCCGGCCACGGCCTGCAGGTGCGCGTCGAGGGTCTCCGGGGACAGGTCGAGCTCGGTGTGCCCGAGGACCGCGTCCTCCTTGCTCTCGAAGTAGTTGAAGAAGGTGCGCGGCGAGACGTCCGCGCGCGCGGCGATCTGCTCGATCGTGGTGCGGTCGAGGTCGTGCTCGAGGGCGAGGGACCGGGCCGCCCCGGCGATGCGGCGGCGGGTCTCGAGGCGCTTGCGGTCGCGCAGGCCCATCGTGGGCACGGGCGCGGTGTCGGACATGGCTCGACTGTAATCGTCGGCGGGCTGCAGAAGTACAGTGTGTGCAAACTTGCAGGGACGCAGGGTGTTCTCCGGAGCGCGGCGGGTCCGTCGCGATCCGGACCGGACGGCGGGGCGACGCGTGCATAGTGTCGGACGCGTGGCGGCATCCGGACGGGACCTCGGGGACGGGTACAGGCTCACGCTCCGCGACCTGACCACGGTCGACGCCGTGCACGAGCTGGTACAGGCGAACCTCGACCGGCTCCGGACCGCCGAGCCGTGGGCGTGGGCGCCGACGAGCCGCGACGACATGCTGCGGTACACCGAGCAGCTGCTCGGGCAGTACGCCATGGACCGGGCGGTGCCGTGCGTCATCCGGTCGGCGGAGCGCGTCGTCGGGGTGGCGTCCCTGGCGGTCGACCCGTACCTCGGGCAGGCGTCGCTCGGCTACTGGATCGATGCCGACTTCGAGGGCCGGGGGATCGTGCGGCGTGCTGCGTCCGTGCTCGTGGGGGTGGCCCGCGAACGCCGGGCGGCGCGGGTGGAGATCCGGACCGGCGTCGACAACGTCCGGAGTCGTGCGCTCGCGGAACGCCTCGGCTTCGTGCACGAGGGGACCCTGCGGAGCGCGTTGCCGCTCGGGCCTCGGCGGATCGACGTCGCGGTGTACGGCCTGGTGTTCTGACGCTGCGTGGCTGCGTGGCTGCGTGGCTGCGTGGCTGCGCGGGCTCGTGCGGACGGGCCTGCGCGCGTGCCGGGTCAGCTGCCCTGGGTCGCCCCGGTCCACAGCGCGAAGGCGCCGCCGACCACCAGGAGCACGAGGAGCAGGACCCAGACCGCGAGCGCGACGAGGTTGAGCAGGATGCCCCACCCGGCGCGCCCGCGGGCCAGGGGCTCCCGGCTCCGCGACGCGATGCCCAGGCAGAGCCCGACGACCGGGGCGAGGAACGTCCAGCCGGCCAGGAGCGAGCAGATGCCGAGGACGAGGCTCGCGGTCCCGAGACCGGTGCGGGGGGAGTGCGGCGTGGTGTCCATGTCCTCGACGGTACGAGTCCGCCGACGGTCGTGCGTCCCTCCGTGGTGTGATCCCCGGGTCCCCCTGCGGACGGACGGCCGAGCGCCGGTATCGTCGGAGCATGGCCCTGTTCGGACGACGCAACAAGCACGACGTGCGCGACCGCCCCGTGAGCCAGGTGGAGTTGAAGCGTGCCGTGGACGAGGGGTTCCTCATCGCGAAGGCCGCGATCGTGGTCGCCGTGGCGAACCGGATCATCACGAACTCCCTGCGTGACCAGGGGTACTTCGACCACGCCGTGATCGCCGAGGCCACGCGCGAGGAACTGCACCGCATGGCCGAGGAGGAGCGCGGGGACGCCGCCCGGATGCGGGAGATCCGCGCGACCTCGAGCAAGCAGAAGGGCCGGTCGCGGCACCAGCACGACTACAAGCGCGGCGACGACCTGAAGCTCCGCACCCGTGAGGCCACGTACGAGCAGCTCGCGGCGATGCTCGACCGCCGCCGGGACGACCAGGGCTTCGTCGACGGGATCGTCCTGCAGGCGCGGGCACGGGCGTGGGACGACATCGGCACGACCGTCGTCGGGCGGCTCGGGTGGGCGCAGCGTCCGACCGAGGGCTACGAGGTCGGTCGGGACGAGCGCGTGCAGCAGATGCTCGACGAGGACTTCGCGGCGCTGCTCGCCGAGCACCCGCTGGGGGAGTCGCCCGCGACGACCCCGGCGGACGCCGACGAGCCGGACGACCTCGACGCTCCCGACGAGGGCACCGACCCGGCCGACGCGGACGCCGCTCGCCCCTGACCGCACCCGAGGCCACCGGTCCCTAGGCTCGACCCATGGTGGATGCTGTGGTCGTCGGAGCCGGACCGAACGGACTCGCGGCGGCGGTGACGCTCGCACGCGCGGGCCTGTCGGTCGAGGTCGCCGAGCGGAACGAGACGATCGGCGGCGGCGCCCGGACGGCCGAGCTCACGCTGCCGGGCTTCCACCACGACGTCTGCTCCGCCGTGCACCCGATGGCGCTGCAGTCCGAGTTCTTCCGGCTGTTCCGCATGGAGGACCGCATCGAGCTCCGGCTGCCCGAGGTGCAGTACGGGCACCCGCTCGACCGGGGTGACGCCGGCATCGCCTACCAGGACATCGACCGGACGGCGGCGGCCCTCGGGCTCGACGGGCCGGCGTTCCGGAACCTCATGGCACCCCTCGCGCGCAGCGCCGACCAGGTCGCGGACTTCGCCACGGACGCCCTGCTCCACGTCCCGCGGCACCCCCTCACCGTGCTGCGCTTCGGACTCCGGGCCCTCGAGCAGGGCTCCGCGGCCTGGAACGTGCGCTTCCGCGAGCAGGTCGCCCCCGCGATGGTGTCCGGCGTCGCCGCGCACTCGATCCAGCACCTGCCGTCGCTGTCCACCGCGGCCGCGGCCCTGTCGCTCGGCTCGTACGCGCACGCCCGGGGCTGGCCGGTGCCGATCGGCGGCAGCCAGGCGATCGTCGACGCGCTCGCCGCGGACCTGCTCGCCCACGGCGGGCGGATCGAGACCGGACGGGACATCCGGTCCCTCGGCGACCTCACCCCGGCCAAGGCGGTGCTCTTCGACACGAGCGTGCCTGGCATGCTGCGGATCGCCGGGAAGCAGATCCCCACGCCGAAGCGCGGGGCACTGCGGCGTTTCCGGTTCGGGAACGCGGCGGCCAAGGTCGACTTCGCCCTGTCGGACCCGGTGCCGTGGACGAACGCGGAGCTCCGGAAGGCCGGGACGGTCCACATCGGTGGGACCCGGTCGGAGATCGCGGCCGCCGAGCACGCCGTGGCGCACGGCCGGCACGCCGACCGACCGTACGTCCTCGGGAGCGAGCCGACGGTGGTCGACCCTGGTCGGGCCCCTCGCGGCAAGCACGTCTTCTGGGCGTACGCGCACGTGCCGGCGGGCTCGGACGTCGACCCGACCGAGGCGGTGGTGCGGCAGGTCGAGCGGTTCGCGCCGGGGTTCCGCGACACGATCCTGCAGTCGGCCAGCCGGACCGCCGTGCAGATGGCCGAGTACAACCCGAACTACGTCGGCGGGGACATCGCCGCCGGCGCCGCGAGCTTCTGGCAGCTCGTGAAGCGCCCCGTCCTGTCGAGCGACCCGTGGCGGATGGGCGGCGGCATGTACCTGTGCTCGGAGGCGGCCGCCCCCGGGCCCGGCGTGCACGGCATGGCGGGGTGGCACGCAGCCCGGAGCGTGCTGCGGCACACGTTCGGGCTGTCCGAGCACGTCGACCTCGCACCGGAGGAGTGACCATGGCCGAGAACGTCAGGAACCTGCGCTGCAGCCCGGAGGACGTCTTCGACGTGCTCCGCGACGGCTGGCTCTACCCGACCTGGGTGGTCGGCGCCTCGCGCATGCGCGGCCAGGACCCGGGCTGGCCCGCGGTGGGCACCGAGCTGCACCACTCGTTCGGCATCTGGCCGTTCCTGATCAACGACACGACGACCGTCCTCGAGGTCGACGAGCCCCGCCGCCTGGTGATCCAGGCGAAGGGCTGGCCCGTGGGCGAGGCCCGCGTCGAGGTCACGGTCGAGGAGCACCCGCGCGGCTGCCGGGTCACCCTGCGGGAGAACCCGGTCCGCGGTCCCGGGGCGCTCGTCCCGGGGTTCATCGCGCAGCCGGGCATCTGGATCCGGAACAACGAGAGCATCCGGCGGCTCCGCTGGGTCGCGGAGGGCCGGTCGCGGAACGGGTGACGTGACGGCCGGGAGGATCGTGGCGGGGCCCGCCCCGATCCTCCCGGCCGTCATCGGGTCACCCTTCGCGACTGAAGGCGCTCGCGCGCCGCACCTGGTCGTCCGTCAGGGCGACCCCGGTGTACCGCTCGAACTGGCGGGCCGCCTGGAGGGCGATGACCTCGGCCCCGGTGACGACCTGCTTGCCGGCCGCGCGTCCGGCGCGCACCAGCGGCGTCTCGGAGGGGAAGGCGACGACGTCGAAGACGGTCGTCGCGGCGTCGATCCGGTCCTGCTCGAAGGCGAGCACGTCCTGCTCGTCGCCCTGCATGCCGAGCGGTGTGACGTTCACCAGGACGTCGGCGTCCGGCGCGTGCTGCTCGGAGGCGACCCAGTCGAAGCCGTACTGCTCGGCCAGGGCGGGACCGGCCTCGGTGTTGCGCGCGACGACCGTCAGGCGCTCGAAGCCCGCGCCGCGGAACGCCGCCGTGACGGCCTTCGCCATGCCCCCGGAGCCGCGGAGCACCACACGGGACGCGCGGTCGACGCCGTGGGTGTCGAGCAGGGACGCGACGGCCTCGTAGTCGGTGTTCGACGCGGTGAGCACACCGTCGTCGTTCACCACGGTGTTGACGGACCGGATCGCCTCGGCGGACGGCTCGACGACGTCGACGAGGGGGATGACCGCCTCCTTGAAGGGCATCGACACCGAGCAGCCGCGGATGCCGAGCGCACGGATGCCCGTCACGGCGCCGGGCAGGTCCGTCGTGGTGAAGGCCTTGTAGGCGTAGTTCAGCCCGAGCTCGTCGTAGAGGAAGTTGTGGAAGCGGGTGCCGATGTTGCTCGGTCGTGCGGCCAGCGAGATGCAGACCTGCATGTCCTTGTTGAGGATGGGCATGGGTCGAGTGTCCCACGGACATGCCGATGGAGCGGTCCACTCTGCGCGCTGACCGCCTGCCCGTCCGGACGGGTTAGTGTGGCGGGGTGCCGGTCTCCGTCTTCGATCTGTTCAGCGTCGGGATCGGCCCGTCGAGTTCCCACACCGTCGGGCCGATGCGTGCCGGAGCGGCCTTCGCGGCCCGGCTGGCCGGGGCACCCGTCGCGACGCTCGACGTCCACCTGTACGGCTCCCTCGCGTCCACGGGGCAGGGACACGGCACGCTCGGAGCGGTCCTCGCCGGCCTGATGGGCTCCGACCCGGAGACGGTCGACCCGGACGCGATGGCGGCCGCGCTCGCCGAGCTCGAGCGGACGGGGGAGCTGCCGCTGGCCGGGGGACCGACCGTGCCCTTCCGGCAGGCCGACATCGTGCTGCACCCGCTCACCATGCTGCCGCGACACCCCAACGCGATGCGCCTGGGTGCCCGCGACGCCGCGGGCACCGTGCTCTCCGAGGAGACGTACTACTCGATCGGCGGCGGGTTCGTCACGAGCGACACCGAGGGCGCCGTGGCCGAGGCCGCCATCCCCGTCGACGACGCCGTGCCCCACGCGTTCTCGAGCGGCGCCGAGCTGCTCGCCGCCTGCGCCGCGACCGGCCTGCCCGTCAGCGGCATCGCGATGGCGAACGAGACCGCCTCGCGCACCGAGGAGCAGGTCCGGGCCGGACTCCTGCACGTGCACGACGTGATGCGCGCGAGCGTCGACCGGAGCATCCGCCGCACCGGGACCTTGCCGGGCGGGCTGACCGTCCGTCGGCGCGCCGCGAACTGGTACGAGCAGCTCACCCGCGACGACCCGCACCACGACCCGCTGTTCGCGATGGAGTGGGTCAACCTGACGGCGATGGCGGTCAACGAGGAGAACGCCACCGGCGGCCGGGTCGTCACCGCGCCGACGAACGGTGCCGCCGGGATCATCCCCGCGGTGCTGTACTACGCGCTCACGTACGTGTCCGAGGTCGCCCCGGACGAGCGCGACGACGCGGTGGTCCGCTTCCTGCTGACCGCCGGGGCGATCGGCTCGATCTACAAGGAGCGGGCGTCGATCTCCGGCGCCGAGGTCGGGTGCCAGGGCGAGGTCGGTTCCGCGGCGTCGATGGCGGCCGCCGGGCTCGCCGAGGTGCTCGGTGGGACGCCCGAGCAGGTCGAGAACGCGGCCGAGATCGCCATGGAGCACAACCTCGGGCTGACCTGTGACCCGATCGGCGGGCTCGTGCAGATCCCGTGCATCGAGCGGAACGCCATCGCGGCGAACAAGGCGATCAACGCGGCGCGGATGGCGCTGCGGGGCGACGGGGTGCACCACGTCTCGCTCGACCAGGTCGTCGAGACCATGCGGCAGACCGGCGCGGACATGTCGACGAAGTACAAGGAGACCGCGATGGGCGGGCTCGCGGTGAACGTCCCGCTCTGCTGACGCAGTGCCGCGCTGCCGCAGTGCCGCGCTGCCGCTGCTGCGCTGCCGCACTGCTGTGCCTCCGCCCTGCTGGGACCGGACGCACGAACGCCCCCACCGTTCCCGGTGGGGGCGTTCGACGGTCCTGCTGCGGTCAGGCGCGGCTACCGCGACGGCCCGTGATGAGACCCCAGATGACGAGCACGACGAGCGCGCCCAGGATCGCGATGATCCACGACTGGATGCTGAAGAAGCCGTTGTACCCCACGCCGAAGACGGCGCCGCCGATCCAGCCGCCGATGAGGGCACCGATCACGCCGAGCACGAGGGTGGCCAGCCAGCCGCCGCCCTGACGACCCGGGAGGATCAGCTTGGCGATGGCACCGGCGATGAGGCCGAGGAGGATGAAGCCGAGGAAGCTCATGGTGATGTCCTTTCAGACGAGGGGGTGGAGCGTGATGGGCCGGGGGAGCCGGCCCGGGGTGCGTCAGGACGCGAGGTCGACCGCGGGGACGAGCGGTTCGTTGCCCGGAGCCGACGACGTCTGGGCACGCAGGAGCGCAGCCATGTCGATCGGCTCGGTGGGGAGGTGTTCGGAACGCATTGCCTGTCCTCCGGTCGGATTGAGTAGTTTGCCTAACTAGTGTTACTCCCGACGCGCTGCAACAGTTCTCAGCAGGACATCTTGTGCGTTTCCAGGACTTTTCCTGGGTCTCCGGTGATGGACTCCGGGACCGCTCTCGGTCAGCCGTGCAGGAGGGTGAGGAGACGAGCGGCCTCCGCAGCGACGGCGTCCCGCCCGGCAGCGACGTACCGGCGCGGATCCACGACGTCGGGTCGTTCGTCGAGGACGTCCCGGAGCGCTCGCGTGAACAGCCCGTTGAGGTGCGTCGAGATGTTGACCTTCGTCATGCCCGCACGGACCGCGCCGCGCAGTTCGTCGTCGGACAGCCCTGAGGAACCGTGGAGGACGAGCGGGACCGGGACGGCTGCCCGCAGGCGTCCGACGAGCTCGCGGTCGACCGACGCCTCGCGCGTCTGCATGGCGTGTGAGGTCCCGACCGCGACGGCGAGGGCGTCGACGCCCGTGGCTTCGACGAACGCCGCGGCGTCCGTCGGGTCGGTCCGGACGCCCGGGGCGTGCACGCCGTCCTTCCCGCCGACCTCGCCCAGTTCAGCCTCGATCGCGACGCCCGCGGCGTGACACCGATCCGCGAGTCCGCGGGTGGCGATCTCGTTCGCGCGGGGCTCGAGACGCGAGCCGTCGTACATGACCGAGTCGACGCCGAGGTCGATGCCGGCGGCGACCAGGTCGGGGTCCTCGACGTGGTCGAGGTGGACGAGGACCTGCACGGTCGACGCGCTGGCGATCGCCCGGGTCGCGGTCGTGATCGGCGCCAGCCCGCCGTGGTAGCGGATGCAGTTCTCGCTGATCTGCAGCACGACCGGGAGCCCGGCCTGCTCGGCACCCTGGACGATCGCCTCGGCGTGCTCGAGCAGGACGACGTTGAAGGCGCCCACGCCGCGGGCGTCGGTCCGGGCGTGGTCGAGCAGGCCCGAGAGGGCGAGGTCGGTGATCATGGGGTGCTCCCGGTTCGGTGGTGGTGGTCGTGGTCGTGGTCGTGGTCGTGCTCGCGGCTGCCCGCGGGCTGGGGTGCTCGTCCGCTCGCGCGGGTGAACCGGCGGACGTCCTCCGGGTCCACCTCGCCCGCGACGGGGCGCAGCACCGCAGCGGCACCGAAGGCGGCGGCTGATCGGAGGGCTGCCCGCAGCACCGGCTCGGGCGCGCTGCCTCGATCGACGAGGGCGGTCACGAGTCCCGCCGTGGCTGCGTCGCCCGCTCCGGTCGGGTTGCCGCGCACCCCGGGAACGGCAGGCTCCGCGACCACGCCCGCGCGGGTGTGCGCCGCGATGCCGTGCGCACCGCGGGAGACCACGACGAGCCCTGCGCCCCGTTCCAGGAGGGCGAGGGCCCCGGAGCGCTCGTCCGCGGAGCCGGTCGCGGCCAGGAGCTCCTCGCGGTTGGGCTTGCAGACCGTGGCACCGGCGCTCGCGGCGGCGAGCAGGGCATCCGCTGCGCAGTCCACGATGCTCGGCACGCCGGCGTCGCGGGCGGCGTCGATCCAGTCGGCGAGCACCGTGGGGTCGGTGCCCGGCGGGAGCGAGCCCGACACGACCAGTGCCGTGGTGCCGGGGGCTCGACAGAGGTGGCGAACCGCCTCGGTGACCCGCCCCCACTCGTCCGACGTGACCGCGGGTCCGGGCTCGCCGAACATCGTCGGGTGTGCCACGTCGTCCACGACCGTCACCGTCGTGCGTGTGTCCTCGTCGAGGGCGACGTCGGTGTGGGCGATCCCGATCGCGTCGAGCTCGTCGGCGACCCAGGTCCCCGGAGCACCGCCGAGCGGGAGCACCGCGTGGGTGCCCGAGCCGACCGCTGCGAGCACGCGGTTCACGTTCAGTCCCTTCCCGCCCGGCCGACGGACCACGTCGACGACGCGCTGGGTCTCCCCGATGCGCTGTCGGGCGACCCGGTAGGTGATGTCGACCGCGGGGTTCGGGGTCACGACGACGATCACGGCGCCGCCACCCGATCGGCACCCGGGTCGAGCGGACGCCAGGTGCCGTCGTCGTCGACGACCACCACGTCCGCCGGCGATCCGGGGGTCAGGGGGACCGGTCGTCCGAGCAACCGGGACGGTCGGCAGGCGGTTGCGGCGACGACCTCGGTCAGGGGGGTCCCCGTCGCGAGGAGCCGGCGCGCCGCGTCGGCGACGGTGATGGTGCTCCCGGCCAGGGACGAGCCGTCCGCGGTGCGGGCGACCCCGCCGACGACCCGGACGGCCGAGCCGGCCACCTCGTGGTCTCCGTCCGGGCATCCCGTCGCGGCCATCGCGTCCGAGACCAACACCATGCGGCCGGGCGCGGCGCGCTGCACGAGCGCGAGCACGGTGTCGTCCAGGTGGTGGTCGTCGACGATGCACTCGAGCAGCAGCCGGTCGTCGGTCAGGGCGACGCCGATCGGTCCGGGCTCACGGTGGTGCAGGGGGGCCATCCCGTTCCACAGGTGGGTGACGAGCGTTGCGCCGGCCTCGACGGCGCGGCGGGTCTGTCGAGCCGAGGCGTCGGTGTGTCCGACCGCGACGACCACACCCGTGGCGACCAGACGAGCGACGGTGTCGAGTGCCCCGGGGAGCTCCGGGGCGATGGTCACGATGCGGAGGGCGTCCCCGGCGGCGTCGGTGCAGGCGCGGACCTCGGCCGGGGTCGGCGCGTGCAGCAGGTCCGGACGGTGCGCGCCCCGGCGTGCCGGGGACAGCCAGGGCCCCTCGAGGTGGATCCCCGCGAGCACGCCGTCCTCGACCAACGGTCGGAGGCGGTACAGGGCGGCGAGGGTGTCCGGCAGCGTGCCGGTCGCGACCGAGGCCACCAGGGCGGTGGTCCCGGCGGCGCGGTGGTGCTCGGCGGCGCGCAGCACGTCCTCGCTCGCCGCCGACGCGAAGTCGTGCCCGACGGCACCGTGGCAGTGCAGGTCGACGAGTCCGGGGACGAGCGTGCCGTCGACGTGTCGGACGGCGTCCGCGGCCGGAGCCTGCCCGGTGCGGGAGCCGGTTCCGGCGTCGACGACCGTTCCGGTGTCGACGACCGTCCCGGCGTCGTCGACGAGGAGCCAGGCATCCAGCAGGTCGGCGTGGCCGGTGACGATGCGCGGGGCGCGCAGCAGCAGGCTCACCGGAGCACGGCCCGCTGGGTCACGGCGGCGTCACGCGGCTCATCGGTGGTGGCGGTCCGGACGGCGTGCGCCTCGTCGGTGGCGGGCCGGACGGCGGCGCGGGCGAGCAGGCCGGCACCGACGGCACCGGCGGCGTCGCCGTGGCGCGCGGGCACGAGGGTCGGTGTCCGGAGGCCGGGCAGACGGCCGGCCACGGCGGTGCGGAGCGGGCCGAGGAGCAGCTCGCCCGTCTCGGCGAGCCCGCCGCCCACGACCACGGTGTGACAGCCGGTCACCGCCGCGGTCCACGCCAGCGCCTCCGCCAGGACGGCGACGCAGTCGGTCCACACGGTGACGGCCAGCGGATCGCCGGACCGCACCAGGTCGGCTGCGGCACGGGCGCTCGGACACCCGGTACGACGGGCGACGGCACCCGCGGACGCGATCTCCTCGACGCGGCGACCGGTGTGCGGGCCCGTCGTGAGCCTGACCTGACCGATCTCCCCTGCCCAGCCCTCACCGGACACGACCCGTCCGTCGACGACGAGCGCGCTCGCGAGCCCGGTGCCGACCGGGACGAACGCGACGGCGCCGGACGTCAGGGTCGCGTGGGTGCCGTCGTGGGCAGACGTCTCCGCGAGGGCGCCGGCCCGCACGTCGTGCCCGAACGCCACCGGGACGGACAGGCCCCGGTCGTCCAGGGCGCGACGAGCGATGTCGCGGACCGGCACCCCGTGCCACCCGAGGTTGACGGCGTCCCGGACGACCCCGGCGTCGTCGTCCACGACGCCGGGCACGACGAGACCGACCGCCTCGAGCGGATGTGTCGTGGCGGCCGTCGCCGCGAGGTCGGCCACGAGCCGGGTCAGACGCTCGGCCCCGGGGTCGTCCCGCGGGGTCGGGACGCGGTGCTCGGCGAGCACGTTCCCCGCGGCGTCGATCGTCCGCGCCTTGGTGGTCGTCCCGCCGACGTCGACCCCGAGCACCACGCCCGACATCAGGTGAGGATGACGGACCGCGTCAGGGAACGCGGGTTGTCCGGGTCGAGGCCGCGTCGCTCGGCCAGGGCCACGGCGAACCGGTGCACGACGACGAGCCCGGCCATCGGGTCCAGGTCGTGCTGCACGAAGCGTGCACCGGTCGCCGCGACCTCGTCCGCCAGGCCCTCGGGCGCCGGTCCGAGCGACCAGACGAGCCGTCCGGGCTGCGCGATCGCGATCGGGCCGTGCCGGTAGTCCATCGCGGGGTAGGACTCGGCCCAAAACTGCGCCGCTTCCCGCGTCTTCAGCGCGGCCTCGGCGGTGAGTCCCACGGCCGGCCCCCGACCGACGAAGGTCACCTGCTCGGCGTCGAGCAGGTCGTCGATCGGCTCAGCGAGGGCGGCCTCGGCCTGCACGGCGAGGGCGTCGACGTCGTCGCCGAGAGCAGCGCGCAGCAGCGCGAGCGTCGTCGTCGCGAAGCGGGTCTGCACGACGGACCGCTCGTCGGCGAACGGGAGCGCGACCACGTGCCGTGCCGCGTGCGTGGCCGGGCTGCCCGGTACCGCGGTCACGAGGACCGTCTCCTGCCCGTCGAGGGTGCGGAGGAGGTCGACGATCTCGGTCGTCGTCCCCGAGCGGCTGATCGTCACGACCCGGTCGTAGCGCCGACCCGTCGGGTACTCCGAGCCGGCGAAGGCGTCGGTCTCGCCCAGGCCTGCCTGTTCACGGGCCACCGCGTAGGCCGCTGCGACGAACCAGCTCGTCCCGCACCCGACCACGGCGACGCGCTCGCCCGGCCGGGGGAGCGCAGCGGCGACGTCCGGCAGGAGCGCCGCTGCCGCACGCCAGGTCTCCGGTTGCGAGGCCGTCTCGGCGCTCACGAAGGTGTCGGTCATGGCTGCCTTCCAGTCCAGGTCGATCCCAGTGATCGATGTCGGGCAGCGTAGCGAGCGATTGTGCGCAACGGAAGGGGAAAACATCATCGGTGATCACGATGCGCGTTCGGGCGGCCCGTAGGATTGCGCGCATGACCCCGCAACAGCGGCTGAACGCCCTGCTCGAACTCGTGAGCGAACGCGGCAACGTCTCGATCGCCGAGATCGGCGAGATGCTCGGGATCTCCCCCGCGACCGCCCGCCGCGACCTCGCGACCCTCGCCGAGCAGCGTCTCGTGACCCGGACGCACGGCGGCGCCGCCGCCCTCGGGGCCGGGTACGAGCTCCCGCTGCAGTACAAGATCGCCCGGCAGGCCGAGGCGAAGACCGCGATCGCCCGCGCCGCCGCGGCGCTCGTCGAGCCGGGCGAGACGGTGGGGATCAACGGCGGGACCACCACGACCGAGGTGGCTCGGGAGCTCGGCAAGAGCGACCGTTTCACGCGTGCGGACGGCGAGTTCGGCGTCACGATCGTCACCAACGCGCTCAACATCGGCTACGAGCTGTCCGTGCGCGCCAACGTCAAGATCGTCGTCACGGGTGGCGTGGCACGTCGGCAGTCCTACGAGCTCGTCGGGCCGCTCGTGCGGGACACGCTCGACGAGTTCGCACTCGACGTGGTGGTCCTCGGGGTCGACGGGCTCAGTGCGCAGTACGGCGCGACGACGGTGCACGAGGGCGAGGCCGACGTGAGCCGCCACTTCGCGTCGGTCGGTCGCCGCGTCGTCGTGGTCGCGGACTCGACGAAGATCGAGCGCGCGACCTTCGCGCGGATCTGCCCGCTCGACCGCATCGACGTGCTGGTCACCGACCAGCCGGTCGCACCCGCGTTCGCGACGGCGCTCGCGACGGCCGGTGTCGAGCTGGTCGTCGCCGACTGACCGTCCGGCCTCGCGCCGACCCGCCTGTTTCCACCATGTGAAATCACGCGGCCCCCTCTTGCCGTGAGCGATCCCTGATCGCCTATTGTGCATCCATGATCGATTGGGCATCATGGGCGTCACAATCACGCAAGGGAGCGAGATGAGCACGAGGCACGAGGACATCGACCGGCCGATCCGGGTGGGCGTCGTGGGCATGGGGCAGCGCGCCGCGATCGCGCAGCACGTCGCGGAAGCCGCCGCGGCGGCCCCCGACCTGGAGGCTCGGGTCACCGCCGTCGCGGACGTCACCGAGCAGGGTCGCGACCGGGCACGGGCCGCGCACCCCGACGCCGTCGTCGTGGACGACCACCTGGCGCTCGTCGGTCAGGTGGACGCCGCGATCGTCACGACGCCGGACTGGACGCACGCAGCGATCGCGATCGACCTCCTGCGCGCCGGGATCGCCGTCTACCTCGAGAAGCCGCTCGCCACGACCGTGGAGGACGCGGACGAGGTACTCGACACCGCCGCCGAGACCGGGACCCCGCTCTACGTCGGGCACAACTTCCGGCACGCGGCCGTCGTGCGCCTGATGCGCGAGATCGTGGACCGCGGCGAGATCGGCGAGGTGAAGGCCGTCTGGTGCCGGCACTTCGTCGGCAACGGCGGCGACTACTACTTCAAGGACTGGCACGCCGACCGCTCCAAGGTGAACTCGCTGCTGCTGCAGAAGGCGAGCCACGACCTCGACGTCGTCCACGCCCTGGCCGGTGGATCGACGAGCCGTGTCGTCGGCATGGGCTCACTGTCGGTGTACGGCGACGTCACCGACCGCCGGGACCGCAGCGGCGAGTTGATGGGCGACTGGTTCTCCCTCGACAACTGGCCGCCGCTGGCGCAGACCGGCCTGCACCCCGTCGTCGACGTCGAGGACGTCTCCATGGTGTTGATGACGCTCGACAACGGCGTCCAGGCGAGCTACCAGCAGTGCCACTTCACGCCGGACTACTGGCGCAACTACACGGTCATCGGGACCGAGGGGCGTCTCGAGAACATCGGTGACACGGGTGGCGGCGTCGTGAAGGTGTGGACGCACCGTCGCGGCTGGGACGTCGCGGGCGACCGTGAGTACCCGATCGCCGGGGTCGAGTCCGGCCACGCCGACGCCGACCTGCTCACGATGACCGAGTTCCTGCGCCACGTCGCACTCGGGGAACCGACGACCCTCTCACCGCTCGCCGCCCGGGCCGCGGTCGCCGCCGGCGCCCTGGCCACCCGATCGCTCCGCAACGGATCGGTCCCGATCGACGTCCCGCCGCTCCGGCCGTCGACGATCGCCCACTTCAGCACCACCCCGGCCGTCACCCGCTGACGGACTCGCGAAAGGACACCCCGATGCCCGCACCCACCTCCGCCCGGCGGCCCGGTCTCCGCCGCGCCCTGCTCGGCGTCCTGGCCGCCGTCAGTGCCACGGCGCTCCTCGCCGGATGCAGCACGTCCTCCGGCGCCGGTTCCGCCTCCGGCGACTACGAGCAGGCCGCGAAGGACACGAAGGCGACGCTGACCTACGCCGTCTGGGACGAGAACCAGGTCGAGGCGATCAAGGCCAACCTCGCCGGCTTCGCGAAGGAGTACCCAGACATCACGGTGAACGTCGACGTGACGCCGTTCGCCAACTACTGGACGAAGTTGCAGACCCAGGGCTCGAGCGACACCCTGCCCGACCTGTTCTGGATGAACGGCCCGAACTTCCAGCTGTACGCGGCCAACGGCAAGCTCGCACCGATCACCGGCGAGGTGCGTGCCGGTGCGATCGACCCGGCGAAGTACTCGTCCGCGCTGAACGACCTCTACACCTACGACGGCACGCAGTACGGCGTCCCGAAGGACTTCGACACGATCGGCGTCTGGATGAACAAGGCGCTGTTCGAGAAGGCCGGCGTGCCGATGCCGTCGAAGGACTGGACCTGGGACGAGTTCCAGGAGACCGGTGCCGAGTTGTCCCAGAAGCTGCGCGCTGACGGCGCGTACGGCGCAGCCGGCGGCATGGACGGACAGACCACCTACTACGACACGATCCTCCAGGCCGGCGGCAGCGTCCTCGGTGACGACGGCAAGAAGTCGGAGTACGACTCGAAGGCGTCGGAGGAAGGCCTGCAGTTCTGGACCGACCTCATCAAGTCGGGTGCCTCGCCCTCGATCAAGCAGCTCACCGACACCACGGCGGACCAGTGGTTCACCTCCGGCAAGCTCGCGATGTACCAGGGCGGCAGCTGGTTCCGTTCGGCCCTGACCGGCACCGACCTCGAGACGGACGTCGTTGTCTACCCGCTGCCCAAGGGCAAGGAGCAGGCCACCGTCATCCACGGCGTCTCCAACGTGGTGTCCGCGAACTCGAAGAACAAGGCGGCGGCCCAGGCGCTGCAGGTCTACCTCGCGAGCAAGGCCGCCCAGCAGCAGCAGGGCGACATGGGCGCGGTGATCCCGGCCTACGAGGGCACGCAGGACGCCTTCACCAAGACCATGCCGGACGCCGACCTCCAGGTCTTCCTGGACGCCGTGGACTACGCGAAGCCGCTGCCCGTCTCGAAGAACACCGCCGCCTGGAACACGCTCGAGACGAACCTGCTGCCGAGCGCCTTCGACGGCTCGACGCCCGTCGACCAGGTCGCGAAGGAGCTGACCGAGAAGATGGACGCTGCCCTCGCGAAGGAACAGTGAGCGGCCGACCGTGACCATCGACACCGAGCGGTCCCGCACCGCAGACGACGCCCCGCCCCGGACGCGCACCGCGTCCGGGGCCCGGGCCCGGAGCTCCCACGGGGTCCCGGCCCGACCCACGTCCGGTCCCGAGCATCGCTCCGACGGCGTCTGGCCCTGGCTGTTCGTCCTCCCGCTGCTCCTCGGCGTCGGGACCTTCTACATCTGGCCGATCATCCAGACCTTCTGGTTCTCGTTCACGACGTGGGGCGTGTTCGGCGGAGCGACCTTCAGCGGCCTCGCGAACTACGTGCGGCTCGTGTCCGACCCGCAGCTGTACCAGTCCCTGCTCAACACCGTCGTCTACACGGTCATCGTGCTCCTCGGCATCCCGATCGCGGTCTGGCTCGCGAGCCTGCTGAACACCCCGGGCCTGCGGTTCGCCCAGTTCTACCGCGTGCTGTTCTTCCTGCCCTACGTGGCGATGCCGGCTGCGATCGCGCTCGTCTGGCGGATCATGTTCAACGGCGACTACGGCATCGTCAACTGGTTCCTCGGACGGTTCGGCGTCGACGGCCCGTACTGGATCTCGACACCGGGCTTCGCGCTCGTCGCGGTCAGCCTCGTCGGACTGTGGTCGTCCCTCGGGTTCTCGATGATCATCCTCGGCGCCGGGCTCAAGGACATCCCGCCGGAGCTCTACGAGGCAGCCGAGCTCGACGGCGCCTCCCGGTGGCGCCAGTTCCGCTCGGTGACCGTGCCGCTGCTGCGACCGAGCATCTTCTTCGTGCTCATCGTCACGACGATCTCGAGCTTCCAGCTGTTCGACCTGCTCTACGCGATCCTCGGCAGCACCAACCCGGTCATCCCGAAGACGATGTCGCTCGTCTTCTACTTCTACAGCGCCGGGTTCATCGACAACGACAAGGGCTTCGCGGCTGCGATCGCGATGGTGATCTTCGTGCTCATCGGCATCGTCACCCTCGTGCAGTTCCGCGTGCAACGGAGGTGGGCGCAGTCATGACGACGACGACGATCCGGACCGGGCGGCGACCCGGACGCCGGCAGGGCAGTCACTGGTGGATCCACGTCGTGCTCGGCGTCGGCGGGTTCGTGATGGCCTTCCCGTTCCTGTGGCAGATCATCATGTCGTTGTCGACGAACGCGCAGGTGCAGTCGGTCACCCCGACGTTCTGGCCCGGGGTGCTGCAGTGGGGCAACTACGCGCAGGTCGTCGAGCGGCTCCCGTTCCTGAGTCAGCTCGGCACGTCGGTGCTGGTGACCGTCATCCGCACCGCCGCGCAGATCGTGCTCTGCACGCTCGCCGGGTACGCCTTCGCCAGGATGCGCTTCCGCGGCCGCGCGGTCCTGCTCGCGATCGTGCTGTCGATCCTGCTCGTGCCGTCGCAGGTGTACCTCATCTCGCAGTACCAGATCGTGCAAGGGCTCGGGTGGCTCGACACCCTCATGGGGATCGTCGCTCCGGGGCTGTTCAGCGCGTTCGGGACCTTCCTCATGCGGACGGCCTTCCTGAACATGCCGCCCGAACTCGAGGAGGCTGCGCGGATGGACGGCGCGAACCCCTTCCAGACGTTCTGGCGGATCATGCTGCCGCTCGCCCGGCCCTCGATCAGCGTGCTCGCGATCACGACGGTGCTCTGGTCGTGGAACGAGTTGCTCTGGCCCCTCGTGGTGTCGACCCGAGCAGAGGACATGCCGCTCGCGGCGGGGCTGGCGACCCTGTCGAGCGACCGGACGATCGACTACCCGGTGCTCATGGCTGCCAGCCTGATGGCGATGGCCCCGGTGCTCGTCATGTTCATCGTCCTGCAGCGTCGGGTGATCGACGGTCTCGCGTCGTCGGGGCTCAAGTGACGCCGGCCGTGCGGCCCGCGGCCCGGTGCGGGCCGTACGGGTGACCGCCGCCCCGGAGCGGGCCGCGCACGCGGTGCTGCTCGCCGCACTCGGCACCGTGTCGGACCCGGACCGGATCGCCGAGCAGCTCCGCACCGCGCTCGACCCAGTCCGGACGGAGGACCGGCACGACGCAACGGTCGCGGTGCTCCGAGCCGCACGTCCGGCGACGGCCGAGTGGTTGCGCGCGCACGGTCTCCCGGGCGCCGACGCCACGGCCTCGGTCGCGGACGTCGACCGCAAGCTCGCGCGGTACGGGCTGGACGGCACCGGTCTCGGATGGTTCTGCGCGGTGCTCTCCGGCCGGGTCGTGCAGATCGGTCGGTTGCAGTACGAGCTGGGTGACCGCACTGCGTCCGGCGACCCCGCGTGGGGTGTGCACGTCCCGGAGACCGGTCCGCTGGACCCCGCTGCCTGCGACCGGTCCTTCGCCGCCGCACCGGACCTGTTGCGTGCACTCTCGCCCGCTCACAGCGCGAAGCGGTGGCGGTGTCGCTCGTGGCTGCTCGACCCGGGGCTGCCCGAGGTGCTCGGAGCGGGGTCGAACACCGTGCGCTTCGCGCGACGGTTCCACCTGGATCCCCCCGGACCGGACGACGCCACGGAGGGCGACGCCAGCGTCGTGAAGTTCGTCCTCCGTCCCGGCGCCGGACCGGGGGCCGGCCGCCTGGTCGATGCCGTGCGCGAGCGCCTGGCGTCGGGAGGGCACTGGACGGCGCGGACGGGAACGGCTCCCGTGGCGGTCGGCTGAGCGGCGGTTCGCCAGCGTCGGGACCGACCGGAGGCGCCGGTCAGTCCTCGAGCATCTCCAGGCGGGTCGATCCCGGAGCGACGTGGTGCTGCCCGTCGTCGGCGCGCACGATGAGCGAGGGGCGGTCGCCGGCGTCGAGGACGTCCACCGCGGTGCCCGCGACCGTCCGCCCGCGGTCCCGGTAGCGGACCACGGCGTGGATCGGCACGTCGTCCGGGTCCACCGGCCGCCAGCCGAGCGGTCGCGCGGTGTTCGTTGCCATCCGGACATCATGGCGGCTGTCCACTTCACGCACCCAATCGACGAGCGCGGCTCACCTGCACGCGGCTGCCCCGCGCCCGGTCGCCCTGGGATCGGAGGGCGGTCGGCGGCTGGCGGGTAGCGTCCGCGCCATGAGCGAGCCCGACCGTGACCACCTGGACGACGGCGTCGACATGAGCTTCGAGGAGCGGCGCCAGGACACCCTCCGCCGGATGTCGGGCTCCGACGCGCACGACGCCGATCCGCGGGTCGCCGTCTCACGGGCCGAGGACGGAGACGTCCGGATCGACGTCGCCGACACCGCCGCGGTGCGTCCCGGCGACGCCGACGCGTCGGACCCACGAACCGACTGACCCGATCCGGACTCGCAGGACGCAACGACAGCGGTTCCTCGCAGCGCAGTACCGCTGCGAGGAACCGCCGACCTTGCGTTTCGCGGAACAGCAGCGGCGGCAGCGGCAGCGAGCGGACCGGCGGGGGAGGACGGTGGTGCGCGGCATGATCGAGGGGTGCACCTGGTCCTCCACCGCGTCGACGGCGGCGTCACCGCGACGCCCCTGACCGACGCGGGGGCGTCGGCGGGCGAGCCGACCCGCCTGGACGAGCCGCGCCTCCCGGCCTTCGTCGCGGCACACGACGGACCGGACGTCCGGTGGGTCTGGGACGACACCGCACGCTGGTACCCGGCCGTCCTACGGGCCGGCGGCCGCGTCGGCCGCTGCACCGACCTGCGCCTCGTGCGCCGCATCCTGCGCGGCGCGCTCGCGACACGGGGCACCGCGCTCGCGGCGGCTCCGCCCGACGCGTGGGACGACCCCGGCCAGGAGGCACGGGTCACCCGACCGACGCAGGCGTCGCTCTTCGACGACGCACTGTTCACGGTCGCACCGGCCGACGACGCGGCCGACCCGGTGGCCGAGCTGCGCGCGCAGCTCGACGCGGTCGCGACCTCCACCGCGCCGGGCGCCATGCGCCTGCTGACCACCGCGGAGTCGGCCGGTGCGCTGGTCGCCGCCGAGATCCTGCACGCCGGGCTGCCGTGGCGGGCGGACGTGCACGCCCGGCTGCTCGAGGACGCGCTCGGCCCGCGGGTCCCGCCGGGCGTCCGACCCCGTCGGCTCGAGGAGCTGGCCGTCGTGATCCGCGGGCACCTGGCGGACCCGACGCTCAACCCGGACTCGCCGACCGACGTGCTGCGGTCCCTCCGTGCGGCGGGCCTGATGGTCGCGAGCACCCGGAAGTGGGAGCTGCAGGAGCTCGAGCACCCGGTCATCGCGCCACTGCTCGAGTACAAGAAGCTGTCGCGGCTGATGACGGCGAACGGGTGGACCTGGCTCGACGAGTGGGTGCAGGACGGGCGGTTCCACCCGAAGTACCTGGTCGGCGGCGTGGTGACCGGGCGCTGGGCGGCGGACGGCGGCGGCGCCATGCAGCTCCCGAGGACGGTCCGGTCCGCGGTCGTCGCGGACGAGGGCTGGACGTTCGTGGTCGCTGACGCGGCGCAGCTCGAGCCGCGGGTCCTCGCGGCGATGTCCGGTGACCGGGCGATGGCGGCGGCGGGGGACGGCCGCGACCTGTACGACGGCGTGGTGGCCTCGGGTGCGGTCGAGACCCGGCAGCAGGCGAAGGGCGCGATGCTCGGTGCGATGTACGGCGCCACGCAGGGCGACGGCGGCCGGCTCGTGCCCCGGCTGGCGCGGGCGTTCCCGGCGGCGCTCGGACTGGTCGACCGGGCGGCCCGAGCGGGGGAGCGCGGGGAGCCGGTGACGACCCTGCTCGGACGGACCTCGCCGGTGCCGGACGCGGCGTCCGCGGCGGCACGGGCGCGGGCGTGGTCGGTGGACGGCACCCCGGCGCAGCAGCGGGCCGTCGAGTCGCGGGCGCGGAGCTGGGGGCGGTTCACCCGGAACTTCGTCGTGCAGGGCACGGCGGCGGAGTGGGCGCTCGCGTGGATGGGGTCCCTGCGCACCCGGCTCCTGACGCGGTTCCCGGGGCCGGTCACCGACGGGCCGCACCTGGTGTTCTTCGTGCACGACGAGCTCGTCGTGCACACCCCGGTCGAGCACGCCGAGTGGGTGGCCGAGCAGGTGCGTGCCGCCGCGGTGGACGCCGGACGCCTGCTGTTCCGGGACTTCCCCGTGGTGTTCCCGCTCACGGTGTCGACCGTCCGCGACTACGGGGCCGCGAAGGACTGACGACCGCGCCCGGGACGGCCGCACCCGGGACGGCCGCGCGCGGACGGCGCGGCCCGGGGCCGTGCGCTCGCAGGTGCGGGCGGGCAGGGTGGGTCGATGCAGCAGCAGCGAGACCACGAGGAGCCGGAGGGCACCGCCGACGCCGTCGCGCGTCGTGTCGTCGACGCCGAGCGCGCCGCCGCCCCGCAGGACCGGCACGTCGGTGTCGTCGACCTGACCTCGTGGCGGTCCCGCGCCGGGCACGCCGTCGCCGAGGCCTGGGCGGCGCTCGGCCGACGGTACGGGGCGCTGCCGCTCCTGGTCCTGACGCTCCTGGTCGGCATCGGGATCGCGGTCACGGCGACCTGGGCGGCGTCCGAGGTCTACGACGCCGTCCGCGAGCACGACGACGTCGCCGTGCTCGACCGTCCGGTGCTCGACTGGATGCTCACGATGCGCTCACCGGCGGCCGACCGGCTCGTCACGTGGTGGACCGACATCGCCGGCACGGTCGGGATGCCGATCGTCGCCGTGCTGTTCCTGGTCGGCTTCACGGTCCAGCGGCGCGCCTGGACGCCGCTCGTGCTGCTCGTCGCGGCGAGCGGCGGATCGCTCCTCATGACCATCGCGGGCAAGGACCTGATCGGCCGGGCCCGTCCGCCGCTCACCGACGCGGTGCCGCCGTACGAGCACTCGCCCTCGTTCCCGTCCGGTCACACGCTCAACGCCACCGTGGTCGTCGGCACGATCGTGTACCTGCTCATCCTGCGCCAGACGCGCACCGTGACCCGGGTGTGGACGATCGTCGTCGGCACCCTGTTCGTGCTGTCGATCGGCGTCTCGCGGGTCTTCCTCGGCCACCACTGGACCACCGACGTCCTGGCGGCGTGGGCCCTCGGGGCGGCCTGGCTGGCGATCGTGATCACCGCGCACCGGCTGTACCTGACGGCCCTGCACCGCGGCGCCGACCCGGTCCGCGGGTCGTCCCCGGTCAGGTCGTCACGGTAGGTTCCGGGGCATGGCAGAACGGGTCTTCGGCGGTCGGTACCGCGTCACCGGGACGCTCGGACACGGTGGCATGGCCTCCGTCTACCGGGCGGTGGACGAGCAGCTCGGCCGCGAGGTGGCGGTCAAGGTCTTCCGCATCGGTGCCGTCGACCACGGGGAGCGCGCCCGCGCCGAGGCCGAGATCCACACGCTCGCGGCGCTCCGCAGCCCCGCGCTCGTCACGCTCTACGACGCGGCGCTCGACGACGACGAGGGCGACTCGTACCTGGTGATGGAGCTCGTCCCCGGGAGCGACCTCGCCACCCGTCTGCACGAGGGCGTCCTCGACCCGGCGACCACGGCGCGCCTCGGTGCGCAGGTCGCCGACGGGTTGGCGGCGGTCCACGCGCAGGGCATCGTGCACCGCGACGTGAAGCCCGCGAACGTCCTGCTCGAGAGTGACGGCGAGCACGTGAAGCTCGCCGACTTCGGGATCGCCCTGCTCCGTGACGCCGCCCGGGTGACCGGCACCGGCACCGTGATGGGCACCGCCGCCTACATCTCGCCGGAGCAGGTCACGGGCCACGAGGTCACCGGCAAGGCCGACGTCTACGCGCTCGGCCTCGTGCTGCTCGAGTGCCTGACCGGGAAGCGGCCGTTCCCCGGCAGCGCGGTGGAGTCGGCGACCGCGCGACTCGCCCGCGGCCCGGAGATCGACCAGCACCTGCCGACGGCCTGGCGGACCCTGCTGCACGTGATGACGGCGCAGGACCCCGCCGACCGACCGAGCGCCGCCGAGGCCGCGCAGCGACTCCGTGCCCTGGGCCGTGACGACGCCGCGCCCGCCACGCAGCTGCTGCCGGCAGGGCCGGGGACGATGACCCGCGCGGCCGGTGGCGCAGCGGGGGCGGCCGCGGGTGCCGCCGGTGCGCTCCTCGGTGCCGGGGCCCCGGACGCAGCGCACGGCGACCAGGCGACGCAGGCGATGCCGACGGGCGGCACGGAAGCGCCCACGCAGGCGTACGACCGGACGGCCGTGCTCGGGCAGCCCGGTCGCGCAGCGGGGCAGGACGACGTCGCGACGACCGTGCTCGGAGCCCAGCGCGGCGGTGCGGGTGCCGGTGCGGCCGGGGCGGCGGCAGCCGGCGGTGCTGCGGCAGGCGGTGCTGCGGCCGGCGGTGCCGCCGCAGGGTCCGGCGCGGGCGGCGGCGGCGGGGCCGCCCGGCGGACGGACGACGACGGGCGACGCCGTCGCGGGCCGGTCATCGCGGCGGTGGTCATCGGCATCCTGGTGCTCGCCGGCATCGTCGTCGCGGTCGTCGCCCTGGGCGGTGGCTCGAGCACGCCGGCGCCGACGGAGTCCGGCCAGCCGACCCAGCAGTCGAGCGAACCGGCCGAGGAACCGAGCAGCGAGCCGTCGCAGGAGCAGTCCAGCGAGCCGGAGCAGCAGCCGAGCCAGCCCCAGGAGCAGCCGAGCGAGCCCGAGCAGCAGCCGAGCTCGCCGGCGGACGACCCGACCGTCGGACCCCAGCCGGGCGGGCCCGCCTCGAACCCGGTCCAGTCCCCGCAGGGCGGTACCGATCAGGGCAACGCCGGCCCCGGCAGCAACAGTGGGCCGGGGAACGACAACGGCAAGGGCAAGGACAAGAAGGACCCGGCCGACACGACGGTCGGCGAGACCCTGCCGACCACGCCGACCGTCGGCTGACGGCGGCTGCGCAGGGGTTTCGTCGACACCCTGGAGGAAATAGGGTCGTCGGGTGCGTGAACTGCGACGGAGCGGTGGCCCGACGACGGCGGTGGCGGCCCGGGGCGGGGTCGGTTGGGACTCCGCCGAGGCCTGGCTGCTCGAACGCCCGGCGGGGGAGACGACGGTCGAGGGGGTCCTGCCCGGCTTCGCCGGACGGGTGATCGCACCCGGAGACGAGCTGTCGTGGGTATGGTTCCCCGAGCGCACCCTGCCGGCCGGTCACGACGAACCCGACGAGGCGGACCTCGCGCACTTCTGGGACGCGACGGCCGCCGGCCTCGACGTCGTCCTGACCGACGGCCGACGGCTGAGCGACACCGCCCACGACCAGTACGGCGCCGGCCTGACGCCCGCGGCCCAGGCGGCGGCGAAGACGCAGTGGGTCGACCAGTGGAACCGTCGCGCGGTCGACCTCACGCCGTTCGCGGGTGCCGTCGTGGACCGCCTGGAGGCACGGCTCGGCGCCGCCGGACCGGCTGCGGACGACGACGGGGAGCGCCCGGCGCTGCGCGGTTGGTTCGACGCGGTCCGGATCGGACCGGCGCGCCCGGAGCCGGCACGGCCGATCGACCACGTCCGCACGACCCGCGGCACGCAGTCGTCGTCGCGGTCCTCGCGCGGCAACACCGCACCGGTCGTCGGGGTGCCGCACGGCGGGGTGCTCGGCCTGCCGATGACCGACGCGTCGAGCAGCCACTGGCCGTACGCGTACCAGGAGCACGCCCGGACGGAGCCGGACGGCCGCGTCCGGTCCGCGCTGCAGGGCTTCGCCACGAGCCACCTGCCGTCGCCCTGGATGGCCGACCGCGGGGTGTTCCAGCTCATGCCGTCCCCGCTCGACGAGCCGGACGTCGACCGGACCGCCCGGGCGCTGGGCTTCGACCACGACGACGAGCAGGACGGGCCGCACCGCTACCGCGTCGCCCTCGACCAGGGCGTCACCGCGACGATGACCGCGGGGGAGTTCGCCCTGGGGTTCCGGTTCACCGGCACCCGGGCCGTCGTCCTCGACCACCACGGCCGCGTCGACGACGTCTCGGTGACGATCGTCGACGGCACGGCCGTGGTGGAGTGCCTGCTCGACGACCGGCCCGGCACCCCGCCGCACCACCTGCACGTCCGGATCGCCGGAGCCACCGCGGACCGCACGGTCGTCCGGGACGGCATGCTCCGCGGCTGGGTGCAGGTCGACGGCGCCGCCGCGGGGCACACCGACGTGGTGCTCGGCATCTCGACGGTCTCGATCGAGGACGCCCGCGCGAACGCCCGTGCCGCCGGGGACGTCGACACGATGTGCGCGCGGGCCGAGGCCGCCTGGACCGCCGCCCTCGGCACGCTCGAGGTCGAGGGAGCGACACCGGACCAGCTCGTCTCGCTGTACTCCGGCCTGTACCGGCTCTTCCTGTTCCCGCTCACCGCGGGGGAGACCGCACGAGACGGCGTCCCGCGGTACCGCTCCCCGTACGGCGACGTCCTCGCCGAGCCGATCCGCGACGCCCCGGGCCCCGAGGTCGTCGAGGGCCCCCTCAGCACCACGAACGGGTTCTGGGACACCTACCGGACCGCCTGGCCGCTCCTCGCGCTCCTCACCCCGGACCGGGCGGGTGCGCTCGCCGAGGGGGTCGTCGGCCACTTCCGGGACGGCGGGTGGACGCCGCGGTGGAGTGCCCCCGGCGCCGAGGACTGCATGACCGGCACCACGAGTGACACGGTCTTCGCGGACCTCGCCGTGAAGGGCGTCACCGGCTTCGACCTGGCGACGGCGTACCGGAGCGCGGTGCGGAACGCGACCGTCCCGGCACGGGACGAGCGCGTCGGACGGAAGGGGATCCTCCCGGCCGTGTTCCGCGGCCACGTCGACACGGAGACGCACGAGGGCATGAGCTGGACCCTCGACGCGGCGATCAACGACTGGGGTCTCGCGGTGATGGCGGGCCTGCTCGCATCGCGGGCGACGACCGCGGACGACCTGGCCCGGTACGAGGCCGAGGCGGAGTGGTTCGCGCGCCGCTCGCTGCAGTACCGGAACGTGTTCGACGCCGAGCGCGGGTTCTTCGTCGGCCGCGACCCCGACGGCTCGTGGCGGGTGGGGACGGAGTTCGACCCGCGCGACTGGGGCGACGACTACACCGAGACCAACGCCTACGGGACGGCGTTCACCGCACCCCACGACCCGGCGGGCGTCGTCGACCTGCACGGCGGCCCCGAGCGCTTCGACACGGCGATCGACCGGTTCTTCGCGACCCCGGAGACCGGCGCGACCGTGCACTCGGGGTCCTACGGCTTCGCGATCCACGAGATGACCGAGGCGCGCGACGTGCGGATGGGCATGCTCGGGCTGTCGAACCAGCCCGCGCACCACATCCCGTTCTTCCCGATGGCCACCGGGCGCCACGACCTGGCGCACCGCGTCGTCCGGGAGTGCCTGGAGCGGTTGTTCGTCGGGTCGGACCTCGGGCAGGGGTACCCCGGCGACGAGGACAACGGCGAGATGAGCGCCTGGTACGTCCTCGCGACGATCGGGCTGTACCCGCTGACGCCGTCGACGGGGGCGTACGTGCTCGTGCCGCCGTCGGTCCGGCGGACGGTGCTGCGACCCGCTGGTGGGGCGTCGGGTGGATCGCCGACGGTGATCGAGGTCGCGGGTGACTCGTCGGGCCCCTACGTCGCGTCGGTGACGGTCGACGGCGAACCGTGGACGTCCGTGAGCATCCCGCACGCGGTCGTGGTCGGGGCGTCGCGGATCGTGTTCACGCTGTCCGGCGAGCCCACCGGGTGGGCGGCGGACACCCGGCCGCTGTCCGCGTCCGAGGTGCACGGGTACCGGGACGTGCCGTGGGACCTGCTGCCCGGCGGCGTGACGGGGGCTGCTGCCGCGTTGGCGGACGACACCGGGCGGACCGTGACGGCGCTCGCCGCAGGGTCCGGGGTCGCGTTCGCGGTGCCGGAGGTGCCCGCGTCGCTGTACACCGTCACGGTGGCGGAGCCGGGGTCGTACTCGTGGGACGTGTCGCTCGGCGAGGCCCGGGCGTCGGTGCGGGACGCCGCGTTCGCGTGGCCGGGGCAGACCCGGGTGTTCCGGTTGCAGAGCGTCGGCACGTCGTTCCGGTTCACCGCGGTGACCGACCTGCGCCTGACGCAGCTCGAGCTCGTCGCGGCGGACGGACAGCGTTGACGCGCCGTCCACCCGCCCGGAGCATGCTGCGACCATGTCGATGAGTTCACCGTTCGATCCGGAACAGCCAGGCGCCGACCTCCCCGTGGACGGTTCGGACGCGACCGAACTCGAGGTGGAGGAGGACCGCGGGGCCGACGTCGGTCCGGACGCGGCCGATCCCACCCGCGGGCCGGTCGACCACCACGAGGAGGACGAGGCCGGCGGCGGCCCGGTGTTCCGACGCCCGCAGGCGGGTGAGCGGCTGCACCCCGACGACCTCTGAGTCCCCACCGCGTGCTCCCCGCGGATTGCCAAGCGCGGCGGGCATGCTCTCCGGCATGTCGATTGCGAACTCGTTCGACCCGTCGCAGGGTCGCGCGATCCCCGAGGACCAGGTGGACGAGGACGGGCTGGAGCTCGACGCCGAGACGGCGGCCGCGCTCGGGATCTCGTTCGACGTGGTCGGTGGTGCGTCCGCCGACCCGACCCGGGTGTCACCCGTGGACGTCGCCGTGCCGAGCGCGCCCCGCGACGCGGACTGAGCCGGGCGCGGGGGCCCCGGCCGCCGGGTGGTTCGGCGTGCTCCCGCACGACCGGGAGCACGCCGCGCCACGGGATTCCGCGGTTCGGCGTGCTTCCGGTTGTGCCGAGCGCCGCCGACGCCCGGGCGCGCTCAGGGGACGGTGTGTCCCGCGGCGGTGAAGATCCGGTACCACTCCTCGCGGGAGAGCACGACGTCCGACCCGGCAGCGGCGTCCCGGACGCGCTGCGGGTTCGTCGTGCCGAGCACCACCTGGAAGTGCGCGGGGTGTCGGGTGATCCACGCCACGGCGATGCCCGTCGGGGTCACCCCGTGCGCGGCCGCGACCTCGTCGAGCACGTCGTTCAGCTCGGCGTACTGCTCCCGGTCGCCCAGGAACACGCCGTCGAAGAACCCCTTCTGGAACGGCGACCAGGCCTGCAGCGTCACGCCGGTCATCCGTGCGTGGTTCAGGATGTCGTTGTCCCGGTCGATGGACTGGTCGAGGCCGCCCATGTTGGCCGCGACCCCCTGCGCGATGACGTTCGCGTGCGTGATGCTCAGCTGCACCTGGTTGAACGCCAGCGGCTGCCGGACGTGCTGGCGGAGCAGGTCGACCTGACCGGGCGTGTGGTTCGAGACGCCGAAGTGGTGCACCTTGCCGGCGGCGTGCAGCTCGTCGAAGGCGCGGGCGACCTCCTCGGGCTCGACCAGGGCGTCGGGCCGGTGCAGCAGCAGGACGTCGACGTAGTCCGTCCGAAGCGCCTCGAGCGACTCGTGCACCGACTCGACGATGTGCTCGTACGAGAAGTCGAAGTACCCCTGCCGGATGCCGACCTTGGTCTGCAGCTGGATCGCCTCGCGCTCCGAGGACGACAGCGTGACGGCCTCGCCGAAGCGGGCCTCGCACCCGTGCCAGCCGCCGTAGATCGCGGCGTGGTCGAACATCGTGACGCCCGCGTCCCGCGAGGCCGTGTACAGCGACCGGACGTCCTCGTCGCTCATGTCGTTGATCCGCATGAGCCCGACGACGACGTCGGACGCGGTGAGGTCGGTCTGTGGCAACTCCAGTGTCTTCACGTGCTCGATCCTGCCAGCCGACCCGCTCCGCAGGCAGGCCCTGCGGGTGCCCGTCGGCGGTGCCGGTCGCGTCCGACGCGACCAGGCGACGGACGGGCGCGACCCGCTCAGCGGCAACGCGGAGCGTTGCGCGGGGCGCGCCGACCGAGCCTGCGAGGGAGGCGTGCCGGGCCGGCACCGTGCCTCCCGTCCGGTGGGGTGCGGCCCGTCAGCGCGCGCCGGCGCGTGCCGGCGAGAGCAGCCCCAGGAACGCGAGGTCGTCCGCGACCTTCGCGATGAGCGCGTGGTCGAGCGACGGGATGGTCGGGGAGCCGAGCGGCCGGACCCGGCGGACCGCGGCGGCGAAGCCGTCGGCGGGGATCGCGGAGCCGGCGTGCGGTGCCTCCGGGACGGCGAACGCGTGCATCAGCGGCAGCACCGATCGGGCGCGGTCCTCGTCCGGCAGGGCCGTCAGGGCCTCCCGGAACCGCGTGACCCACTCGGCGTGGTCCGCGATCCGCTCGACCGGGTGGCCGTCCTCGACCAGCCAGTCGACGAAGGTGTCGAGCGAGACGCCGTCGTCGTGCGGGTTCACGACGTTGTAGGTGTGGTGGCCCGAGGTGACCGCCGCGCCGATCGCGTCGATCGCGGCGGCCGTGAAGTCCGCGGGCAGCCCGTCGTAGTGCGACCGCTGCCGTGAGCCGTCCGGTGCGCGCTGCACGAACGACGCCGGCGCGAGGCCCGTCGCGAGCACGCTCCAGACCAGCCGCGTGAACACGTCGGGCAGGTTCACCTGGCCGCGCCAGCGGGGGTGCGCCAGGACCATGTCGGAGCGGAACACGGCGACGGGGACACCGTGGTGCTCGTGCGCCTCGCGGAGCAGCACCTCGCTCGCCCACTTGCTCGCGCCGTAGCCGTTCGCGTACTCGTCCGCGACCGTCCACTCCGGGATCGTCGTGCGGATGTCCGCCCGTTCGTCGAGCGCAGCCGGGGCGTCGGGTGCGACGTCCTCGGTGGTGCTCGGTCGGGCACCGCCGGCGACGGCGACGCTCGACACGAACGTGACCGGGACGCTCCCGGCGGCGATCGCGAGGCGCAGGACCTCGGCGGTGCCGACCACGTTCGGGCCGAACAGCGCGGAGTACGGCAGCACGTGGTTCACGAGGGCCGCGGCGTGCGCGACGAGGTCCACGCGGGCGGCGAGGTCCCGCCACCGGGCCTCGTCGAGGCCGAGCAGGTGCTCGCTGACGTCACCGGCGACCACCTCGAGCGCGCCGTCGAGCTCGCCGAGCCGCGCGACGAAGGCGGGGTCGGCGGCGAACGCGACCTCGAGGCGACGTCGGGCGTCCGCGTCGTCGGCACCGCGCACCAGGCAGACCAGGGTGCCGCCGACGGGGGCGAGCCGCTCGAGCCAGTCGATGACCGTGAAGCGTCCGAGGTAGCCGTTGCCGCCGGTGAGCAGGACGGTGCGGGTCCCCGCGTCGGTCCCGGCGTCAGCTGCCCGGTCCGCTGCCGGGTCCGCTGCTGCCCGGCTCGCCGTGGGCCGCCCGACCGGTTCGGGGACGGTGCCGAGCAGCCGGTCGAGGCGCAGGTCCGCCGCGCGCAGCACCGTCGGGTCGGCGCCGTGCACGCGGGCGAGGGTCGGTCGGTCGTCCGCGGCGGACCGCTCGACGAACGCGGCGACGGCGGCGAGGTCGTTTGTCGGGTCGGTGATCACGCCGACGGGGACCTCGGCGTCGAACACGTCCTCGAGGATCCCCGAGAAGGTCAGGGCGGAGAGCGAGTCGCCGCCGAGGTCCGAGAAGCGTGCGGCCGCGGCGGTCTCGGGGGACACCTCGGCGTGCAGGAACTCCTGCGCCGCACGGACCACCGTGTCGACGACCGGCTCGTCGGCCACGTGCTCGCGGAGGGCCGCGACGAGGGTGCCGCTCTGCTGCGCGTCGGCGGCGTCGTACACCGCGGCGAAGCGCTCGCCGTAGCGCTCGGTGAAGCGCGGGCGCAGGAGCTTCCGGGCGTCGGAGAGCATGCCGTTCTCGACCGTGAAGGGGTCCGGCTCGACGATCACGCCGCGGGGCACCTCGTACGGGGCGAGTCCGTGCTCCCGCGCGGTGCGCTGCAGGGCGGCGAGGACGTCGCGCTCGGTCGCCGCCGGGTCGGTGGGGACGACCACGGCGAGCAGGAACGCGTGCCGGCTGTCCCCGTGCAGGGCGACCTGGCGGACCTCGGGAGTGCCGCCGTAGGTCGCCTCGAGCGCGGCGACGGCGACGAACTCGCCCTGCGAGAGCTTGATCACGTTGTTCCGGCGGTCGAGGTACGCGTACGTGTCCGGCCCGGTCTGCGCCATCACGTCGCCGGTGCGGTAGAAGCCGTCCTCGTCGAAGACCGCGGCGGTGACGTCCGGGCGGCGGAAGTACCCGGGGATCACGGCCGTGCTCTTCACGAGCAGCTCGCCGCGCGGGTGGGGTCGGTCGGTGGTCCGGTAGCCGAGCTCGGGGACGTCGACGAGCTTGTGCTCGGTGACCGGCGGCTGCTGGACGACCCCGTCGCGCAGGATGCTGCCGGCCTCGGTCGAGCCGTAGAGGTCGTGCAGGGTCGTCCCGAGGCAGTCCTCGACGTACGCGCGGAGCTCGGGGGTCAGGGGTGCGCTCGCGCAGATCGCCTGCCGGATCCGTCCGCCGAGCGCTCGGACGCGCAGGTCGGCCTGCACGGCGGCGCGGACGGCGGCCGGGTCGGTCGCGTCCGCATCCGCCCCTGCCCCGGCCAGGCGGCGCTGTTCCTCGCGCTCGCCCTCCTGTCGGATCATCTCGGCCACGCGGGGCACGAGGACGAGCTCGGTCGGGGCGTACACCCGGAGGTCCTCGAACAGCGTCGACAGGTCGGTGGAGGTCGCGAGCGCCAGGGTCCCGCCGCGGCCGAGCGTGGCGAGCACGGCGGCGCGTCCGGTGAGGTGGCTCATCGGCAGGTAGGCGTACCCGACGACGTCGGCGGCCGGGGCGGCGGTGGTGTCCGGGGCGGTGCGGTCGCTGCGGTCGGGGCGCAGCGCGTGCCACAGCCGTTCGACCATCGCCCGCGTGTACATCGCGCCCTTCGGGGTGCCGGTGCTCCCGGAGGTGTAGAGCAGGAGCGCGAGCGGGTCCTCGCCCGCAGCCGGGTGCCACGGCGTCGGGCGGGACAGGTCGGTGCCCCGGCCGACGAGCGCGCCGAGCGTCGGCAGGCCTTGGTCCCCGTCCTCGTCGCCGGCGTCCAGCAGCACGGTGCGCACCGCGGCGTCCGACGTCGCGAGCACCGCCCGGGCCGTCGGCAGGTGCTCGGCCGCGACGCCGAGCCACACCGGCTCGGTCTCGTCGACGATCGCCCGGAGCGCCGACACCGGCGCGCTGGTCTGCAGCGGCACGGTCACCGCGCCGAGGATCCAGGCCGCGAGCTCGAGCGTCACGACGTCGGCGGTCGCGGCGCCGAGCACCGCGACCCGGTCGCCCGCCGAGACGGTCTCGCCCAGGACGGCCGCGACCGACCCGGCGCGGTCCCAGAGCTCCCGGAAGCTCGTGTCGGTGACGGTCGTGCCGTCCCGGTGCCGCAGGGCGGTGCGGTCCGCGTGCTGCGCGAACACCGCCTCGACCGACGTGTCGTCGTGGTGCTGGTCCATCGTTCGTCCCTTCGTCGTTCCTCGGGCGCGCCCCTGCGCGTCCGTCTCAGCGCTCGTGGAGCGCCGCCCCCGCCAGCGCCGCCCCCGCCAGTGCCGTCCCCCGGTCAACCGCCCAGTGGCCCGTCGCGGTGAACGCCGGCCCCCGGCGCTCGGTCGCGGTGAAGCTGCCGTCCCGGTGCAGCTCGACGGTTGCGCCGTCGATGCCGAACCAGCCGCCGTGCGCCGCGGTCCGCGCCTTCGCGACCGCCTCGGACGCGGCGAGCAGCACGCTGTCCGGACTCTCAACCCCGATCCGGCGCAGCGCACGCAGACCGGCCGTGACCGGCGTGCTGTCCAGGTCCGCGATGCGTGCGAGCACCCCCGCGGGCAGCGGTGCCGCCGGGGTCGCGTCGATGCCGATGCCGGCGTGCTCGTCGCGGCGTCCGACGGCGCACGCGCGGAGTCCGGTGCAGTGCGTGATCGTGCCGACGACCCCCTCGGGCCAGACGGGCGCGCCGTCCCGCGCGACCGGCAGGGTCCCCGCGCGGATCCCGGTCGCCGCCAGGGCGCGGCGGGCGAGCAGCCGTCCGGTCAGGAACTCCGCTCGGCGGGCGGGCAGCGCTCCTGCGACCGCGGCCGCCTCGTCGTCGGCGAGGGTCCCCTCGAGGTCCTGCGTCGCGGTCGCGACGACCACCGAGGCGGGCAGGAGCGCCGACCAGGGGGACCTCCGTCGAAGTTGCACATTGCAATCAGACGCCGGTTCCCTCGGAGTCCCCCGAACGGGGCACGTTGCCGGCGGGGTCGGGGAGCGTCCGCGACGTCGGTCAGGCGGGCAGCACCGCGACGACCACGTGCCGGTCGCCCCACGCCGCGGTCAAGGTCTCGCCTTCTGGGACCGGGAGACCGACGACCCGGAGCACCACGAGGTCGCCGTGGTCGGTCCGGACGGTCGTCTCGGTGCCGTCGGTGTGCGCCGCGACCGTCGTCACCGTGGGGGAGACCGCCGCCGTGCCGCTCCCGTGCGCCGTCGCCTCCTTGTCGAGGCGCCCGGTGCCGTCGGCACGCTCGAGCTCGGCCTCGTGGCCGCCCGTCGCGATCGCGCGCCGCACGACGTCGGCGTAGACCGGGTCACCGGCGGCGTCGTACACCCAGCGGCGACCGAGCACGGAGTGGTCCATCTCGGTGACGAGGTGCGCCCGAGCAGCGTCGAGCGGCGCTCCGCGGTACGTCAGCGGGGTGTGCAGGAGCCGGCCGTCCGGGGTCTGCACGAGGAGCACCTCGACGCCGACCTCGCCCGCGGGGTCGTCGAAGCGGAAGCGCGTCACGACCTCGACGGGATCGCCCGCCGTCAGGCCGCTCCACGGCTGGGCCGGGAGCCAGGCGGCGAGGGCCTCGGCCTTGGACGGTCGGAGTGTCGCGCGGTGGATGACGGCCATGGACCGACGCTACCGAGCCGTCGCCTCAGTGCACCGAGAACCCGCCGTCGACGGCGATCGACTGTCCCGTGACGTAGGCGGACCCGGGCCCGGCGAGGAAGACCGCCGCGGCCGCGAAGTCCGAGGCCTCGCCGTTCCGGCCGACGAGCGTGCGGGCCGCGAGCGCGGCGACCCGTTCCGGATCGGCGGAGAGCCGTCGGTTCAGCGCGGTCTGCACGAACCCGGGCACCAGGACGTTGGCAGTGACCCCACGGCCCGACCAGGCCTCTGCCTGCGACCGGACCAGTGCCTCCAGGGCGGCCTTGGAGACCCCGTAGGCGCCGCTCGCGGCGAACGGTCGGTGGGCCTGCTGCGAGCTGATGCCGATGATCCGGCCGTACCCGCGTGCCGCCATGCCCGGCGCGAGCCGCTGCCCGAGGACGAACGGTGCATCGAGGTTCACGGCCATCGTCGCGTCCCAGGTGGCCTCGTCGAGCTCCGGCATCGGCGGGCGCAGGTTGATCCCCGCCGAGTTGACCAGGACGTCGACCTCACCGACGGCATCGGCCAGGGCGTGGGCGCCGCCCCGGGTCGACAGGTCCGCGACGAGGCCCGCGGCCGATCCGCCCGCGTGCACGATCGCGGCGACGGCCTCGTCGATCGTGGAGCGGGTCCGGGCCGCGACCACCACGTGCGCCCCGGCGTCCGCCAGTGCCTCCGCGATCGCCCGCCCGATGCCCGAGCTCCCGCCGGTCACCAGGGCGCGACGCCCGTCCAGACCGAAGAGCTGCTCGAGCGACATCGGGCCAGGGTATCGACGCTGCGTACGCTGTGGGGGTGCGCGACGACCTGCTCCCCGTGCTCGCCTGCCCCGTCTGCGCCGAGCCGCTCGCCCGTGTCGCCGACGGCTCGGTGGGCTGCGCGACCGGACACCGGTACGACGAGGCGAAGCAGGGCCACCTGACGCTGCTGCCCGCGAAGCGCCGCGCGCTGACCGCGGACACGCCCGCGATGGTCGACGCCCGGCTGCGCTTCCTCGGCCGCGGGCACTACGCCCCGGTGGAGCGGGCGCTCGCCGCTGTGGTCGCCGAGGCGACGGCGCCCGGAGTCGTGCTCGACGTCGGGTCCGGGCCCGGCACGTACCTGGCCCACGCCCTCGAGACCGGGGCCGCGGCCGACCGCCTCGGCGTCGCGCTGGACCTGTCCGCCGTGGCGATCCGTCGTGCCGCGCGCATCCACCCGCGGGCGGGAGCCGTCGTCGGGGACGTGACCGAGCGCCTCCCGGCCGTCGACGACGCAGCCGCGGTCGTGCTGGACGTCTTCGCGCCCCGCAACCAGCGGGAGTACGCGCGGGTGCTGCACCCGGCGGGGGTCCTGGCGGTGGTGACCCCGCGGACCGGCCACCTGACGGAGCTCGCCGAGGCGACCATCGCGGTGGACCCGGAGAAGGAGCGGCGGCTGCACGACTCGTTGACACCGTCGTTCGTGCTGCGGAGCTCGGACGACCTGACGTGGTCGATGGAGCTGACCGCGGATGACGTGCACGACGTGGTGCACATGGGGCCGAGTCACCACCACGTGGACCCGGAGCGGACCTTCGCGTCGGCGACCGTCACGGCGGCGGTGACGGTGAGTACCTGGACGCCGGTGGGCTGAGGGCGCTGCGCGTCTGGTGCTCGGCCTCGGCGTTCGTGGAGCAGAAGACGTCGGGTCGCCGGAACGGACCCGACGTCTTCTGCTCCATCGACGACGCGCGCCGACGCAGCCGCGCCCGCGCGCCACCCGCCCCGCCTCAGCCCTGCGGTGCCGCCACGTCCAGCTGCCACACGACCCCGAACCGGTCGCGCAGCTGCCCGGCGAGCGGCGCCCACGGCGACGGCCCGAGCGGCTGCCGCACCTCGGCGCCCTCGGACAGCCCGTCCCAGTACCGGGTGACCTCGTCCGCGTCGTCGCCGTGCACGAAGACGTAGAAGCCGTTCGTGCCCTGGTCGTACGGCTGGTCCGGCCAGACGTCGAACGCCATGATGCGGAAGCCGGCCTCGGTGGCGACCTGGCCGAAGACGATCCGGTCGGCCCAGGCCGGGTCCTGCGACGCGCCCATCTGGCCGTAGGTGGTCGCCTGCACGGTGCCGCCGAAGGCAGCCGCCCAGAAGTCGAGGGCCTCGCGGGCCTGTCCGTCGAAGTTGATGTGGGTCGTGGTCTCGATGCTCATGGGACGAGGATGACGGGCATTGCGGTCAGATCATGACCGCTTCTCGCGGCATGATCGTCGACATGTCCGGTCCGTCCTCGCGCATGCTCGCGCTGCTCTCCCTGCTGCAGGTACACCGCGAGTGGCCGGGCGACGAACTCGCGACCCGACTGGCCGTCAGCCCGCGGACCCTGCGCCGCGACGTCGACCGGCTCCGCGACCTCGGCTACCGGGTCGAGGCCGTGCGCGGGCCGGCGGGCGGGTACCGCCTGGGCGCCGGGTCCGACCTGCCGCCGCTGCTCTTCGACGACGAGCAGGCCGTCGCGGTCGCCCTCGCCCTCGCCGTGGCGCCCGCCTCCGGTGCCGACATCGCCGAGGCGGCCGCCCGGGCGCTCACCACCGTCCGACAGGTCATGCCGGAGCACCTCCGGAACCGCGTGGACCTCGTGAACGCCGTCACCGCACCCGGTACGACGCGCGCGGACCCGGAGGTGCTGGTCGCCGTGAGCGCAGCCGTGCACCGCCACGAGGTCCTGCGCTTCGGCTACGGCGAGCGCGACACCCTGCACCGGGTCGAGCCGCACGCGGTCGTCGCGCGGAGTGGCCGCTGGTACCTGCTCGCGTGGGAGCCCGAGCGCGACGACTGGCGGACCTACCGCGTCGACCGGATCGCGCCGCGGATGCCGACCCGGCTCCCGTTCACCCCGCGTCCGGTGCCGGGCGGGGACGTCGCCGCGTTCGTGTCGGCGCGGTTCCGGGGCTCGGACCGCGACGACGCCTGGCCGTGCACGGGTTCCGTGCTGGTGCGCGCCGAGGACGCGGCGCGGATCGCCCCGTTCCTGCCGGAGGACGCCGTCGTCGAGGCGCTCGACGACGGCCGCAGCCGGATCACCCGCGGGTCGTGGTCCTGGGACGGGCTCGCGGGAGCGTTCGCCGCGTCCACCGTGCCCTTCGCGGTCGAGGAGCCGGACGCGCTCCGCGCCGCGGTCGCCGCGCTCACCGGTCGGCTGCAGGAGGCGATCGGCGACGGGCGTTAGGGCGGCGCATGCGTCCGTCAGCAGGCCGTCAGGATCCCGTTAGGACCGGCCTGGAGGCGCGTCACCGGATCCAGCATCGGTTCCGCACCACACGTGGTGCGGCCCGAACCGCCCGGCTCGGACCCCGCAGCAACCCTGGAGTCCCTCGTGTTCGACGTCTTCGTCGTCGCCGGTGTCCTCGCCGTGTTCGGCGTGGTGGCACTCATCGCCAAGGGGGTGGAGCGGCTGTGATCGTCGTCACCATCGCCGCAGCCGTCCTCGGCATCGCATCGGTCGTCTACCTGGTGTGGGCCCTGGTCCACCCGGAGCGCTTCTGATGGCGGGCTCCATCGCGCTGGGTTCATCAGCAGCGGAGTCGTGGGCCGGCATCGCCCAGGTCGCGACCCTCGTCCTGCTCCTCGTCGTCGCGTACCGTCCGGTCGGCGACTGGATGGCGCACGTGTACACCCCGACCAAGCACAGCCGCGTCGAGCGCGGTGTGTACCGGGTGATCGGGGTCGACCCCGACGCCGAGCAGTCCTGGCCCGCGTACCTGCGCGGCGTGCTGCTCTTCAGCGTCGTCGGGGTGTTCGTCGTCTACCTGCTGCAGCGCATCCAGGTCGTGCTGCCGGGCGACCTCGGGCTGCCGAACGTCGGGCCGTCGCTCGCCTTCAACACGGCGGCGTCCTTCGTCACGAACACGAACTGGCAGTCCTACTCGCCCGAGGCCACCCTCGGCTACTCCGTGCAGATGGCGGGCCTCGCGGTGCAGAACTTCCTGTCCGCAGCGGTCGGCCTCGCGGTCGCCGTCGCCCTGGTCCGCGGGTTCGCCCGCCGGAAGTCCGGCACGCTCGGCAACGTCTGGGTCGACGTGGTGCGCGGCACCGGTCGGCTGCTGCTGCCCGGCGCGTTCGTGTTCGCGATCGTGCTCATCGCGGGCGGCGTCGTGCAGTCCTGGGGTTCCGGGATCGACGTCACCACCCTCGCCGGAGGCACGCAGCACATCCCGGACGGCTTCGTCGCGTCGCAGGAGGCGATCAAGGAGCTCGGCACGAACGGTGGCGGCTACTTCAACGCGAACTCGGCGCACCCGTTCGAGAACCCGCAGGCGTGGACGAACCTCGTCGAGGTCTTCCTCATGCTCGTCATCCCGTTCTCGCTGCCGCGCACCTTCGGGCGACTGGTGGGCGACGACCGCCAGGGCTACGCGATCCTCGCCGTGATGGGCGCGATCTTCCTCGTGTCGCTCTCGGTGATGTCGATCGCCGAGCTCGCCGGCGGCGGGACCGCGACCCAGGCGGCCGGTGCCGCGATGGAGGGCAAGGAGGTGCGCTTCGGCATCCTCGGCACGACCCTCTTCGGGACGACCTCCACCGCCACGTCCACCGGCGCCGTGAACGGCATGTTCGACAGCTTCACGCCGATCGGCGGCATGATGGCGCTCCTCAACATGATGCTCGGCGAGATCAGCCCCGGCGGCGTCGGCTCCGGCCTGTACGGCATGCTCGTGCTCGCGGTCATCACGGTGTTCATCGGCGGACTGCTCGTCGGACGCACGCCGGAGTACCTCGGCAAGAAGATCCGCGCCCGCGAGATGACCTTCGCGGCGCTCTACATCCTCGTCACGCCGACCCTGGCGCTGCTCGGCACCGGACTGTCCCTGGCGATCCCCGGCGTCCGTGAGCAGGTCCTCGGCACGAGCCTGTTCAACCCCGGCAACCACGGCCTGTCCGAGCTGCTGTACGCCTTCACCTCGGGCGCGAACAACAACGGCTCGGCGTTCGGCGGCCTGACCGCGAACACGACGTGGATGAACTCAGCGCTCGGCGTCGTGATGCTGCTCGGTCGGTTCATCCCGATCGCGCTCGTCCTGGCGCTCGCCGGGTCGCTCGCCGCCCAGGACAAGGTGCCCGAGACCAGCGGCACGCTGCCGACCCACCGACCGCTGTTCGTCGGCCTGCTCGGCGCCGTCGCGGTGATCGTCACCGCCCTGACCTACTTCCCGGTCCTCGCCCTCGGACCGCTCGCAGAAGCACTCGCCCGATGAAAGCCCAGCCGATGTCCAAGGACACTGCAATGACCACCGCGACCGACGCGCCGGAGACGACCACCGCCTCCAGGCCGACCACCTCGTCCGCCTTCGGACCCCGACAACTGGCGGCGGGCCTCCCGGGTGCCCTGCGCAAGCTGGACCCGCGCCTGATGTGGCGCAACCCCGTCATGTTCATCGTCGAGGTCGGTGCCGCGCTCACCACGGTGACCGCCTTCGTCGAGCCGTCCGTCTTCACCGCCGCGATCGCGGTGTGGCTCTGGCTGACCGTCGTCTTCGCCAACCTGGCCGAGGCCGTTGCCGAGGGCCGGGGCAAGGCGCAGGCCGACACCCTGCGGAAGACCCGGTCCACCACGAGCGCGCAGCGCGTCCGTGGGTACGACGCGACCGGCGACCCTGCCGCCCTGCACGCCGAGACCGAGGAGCTCGCCTCCGTCGACCTCGCCAAGGGGGACGTCGTGGTCGTCGTGGCCGGCGAGGTCGTCCCCGGTGACGGCGACGTCGTCGACGGCATCGCGAGCGTCGACGAGTCGGCCGTCACCGGCGAGTCCGCGCCCGTCATCCGCGAGTCCGGCGGCGACCGCAGCGCCGTGACGGGCGGCACCCGGGTGCTGTCCGACCGGATCGTCGTGCGGATCACCTCGACCCCCGGCGAGACGTTCATCGACCGGATGATCCGCCTGGTCGAGGGGGCGGCTCGGCAGAAGACGCCGAACGAGATCGCGCTGAACATCCTGCTCGCGTCGCTGTCGATCGTGTTCGTGATCGTCTGCCTGACGATGCAGCCCATCGCCGGCCTGGTCGGCGCGACCGTCAGCGTGCCGGTGCTCATCGCCCTGCTCGTCTGCCTCATCCCGACCACCATCGGCGCGCTGCTCTCCGCGATCGGCATCGCCGGCATGGACCGGCTCGTGCAGCACAACGTCCTGGCGATGTCCGGCCGTGCGGTCGAGGCCGCCGGTGACATCACGACCCTGCTGCTCGACAAGACCGGCACGATCACGTACGGCAACCGCCAGGCCTCGCGCGTGGTGCCGGTCCCCGGGGTGCCCGAGCGCACGCTGCTCGAGGCCGCCGCGCTGTCGAGCGCCGCGGACAGCACCCCCGAGGGTCGCTCGATCGTGACGCTCGCAGCGGCCGACGGTGTCACGCCGGGCAACCCCGCCGGGGCGACCGAGGTGCCGTTCACCGCGCAGACCCGGATGTCCGGCCTCGACCTGGCCGACGGTGCGCAGATCCGCAAGGGCGCCGCGGCCGCCGTGCTCGCCTGGGCCGGGGACGCCGACCCCGCGGTCGTGGCCGCGGTGGACGCCACGGTCGCCGAGATCTCCGACCAGGGCGGGACGCCGCTCGTCGTCGGACGCCGGGACGCGTCGGGCGCCGTCGCCCTGCTCGGCGTCGTGCACCTGAAGGACGTCGTGAAGGACGGCATGGCAGCCCGGTTCGCCGAGCTCCGGAGCATGGGCATCCGCACGGTGATGATCACCGGCGACAACCCGCGCACCGCGAAGGCGATCGCCGCCGAGGCCGGCGTCGACGACTTCCTCGCCGAGGCCACCCCGGAGGACAAGCTCGCGCTCATCAAGCGGGAGCAGGAAGGCGGCAACCTCGTCGCGATGACCGGTGACGGCACGAACGACGCCCCCGCCCTGGCGCAGGCGGACGTCGGCGTGGCGATGAACACCGGCACCACCGCCGCGAAGGAGGCCGGCAACATGGTCGACCTCGACTCCGACCCGACGAAGCTCATCGACATCGTCCGGATCGGCAAGCAGCTGCTCATCACCCGCGGCGCGCTCACCACCTTCTCCATCGCCAACGACGTCGCGAAGTACTTCGCGATCATCCCGGCCATGTTCCAGGCGGCGTTCCCCAGCCTCGCGGCGCTCAACATCATGGGGCTGCACAGCCCGTCGTCCGCGATCCTGTCCGCGGTCGTCTTCAACGCCCTCGTCATCGTGGCGCTCATCCCGCTCTCCCTGCGCGGCGTGCGCTACCGGGCGGCCTCCGCGTCGTCCGTCCTCGGACGCAACCTGCTCGTCTACGGGCTCGGCGGCGTCATCGTCCCCTTCGTCGGCATCAAGCTGATCGACCTCGTCGTCGGTCTCATCCCGGGGTTCTAGTCCAATGGCATCCGTACGGTCCACCTTCCGCTCCACGGGTGTGGCGATCCGCCTCACCCTCCTGTCCACCGTCGTCCTCGGCGTCGCCTACCCGCTCGCGGTGTGGGGCGTCGGCCAGGCCGCCTTCCACGACCAGGCCAACGGCTCGATGGTCACCGACTCGTCGGGCAAGGTCGTCGGCTCGTCCCTCATCGGGCAGTCGTTCGACGGCAAGGACGCCGACCGTTGGTTCCAGTCGCGTCCGAGCGCCGCGGGCGAGAAGGGCTACGACGCGAACGCCTCGTCCGGCTCGAACCTCGGCCCGTCGAACCCCGACCTGACGAAGGCCGTCGAGGAGCGCCGCGCCGCGCTGGCGAAGGCCGACGGGGTGTCCGCCGCGGACGTCCCCGCCGACGCGGTCACGGCGTCCGGCTCCGGGCTCGACCCCGACATCAGCCCGGAGTACGCGCTCCAGCAGGTGTCCCGGGTGGCCTCGGCCCGCGGGCTGTCCGCCGACGCCGTCCGGAAGCTCGTCGACGAGCACACCGAGTCCCGGCAGCTCGGGTTCCTCGGTGAGCCGGTCGTCAACGTGCTCGAGCTGAACCTGGCGCTCGCCGCGACGCGCTGACCGTTCCCGATGGCACCGTGCGATCCACGGAGCACGCACCGAACAGCGAGAGGATGACCCCGTGAAGCGAGGCAAACTGCGGGTCCTGCTCGGCGCGGCCCCCGGCGTCGGCAAGACGTTCACGATGCTCGAGGAGGGGCACCGCATGCAGGCGGAGGGCCGCGACGTGGTGGTCGCCGTCGTCGAGACCCACGAACGTGCTGCCACCGCCGCCCTGGTCGACGGGCTCGAGGTCGTCCCCCGCCGGGTCGTCGAGCACCGCGGGGTGTCCCTCGACGACATGGACCTCGACGCCGTCGTCGCCAGGGCCCCCGACGTCGCGCTGGTCGACGAGCTCGCGCACACGAACGCCCCCGGCAGCCAGAACGAGAAGCGGTGGCAGGACGTCGAGGCGCTCCTCGCCGCGGGCATCAGCGTCATCTCGACCGTGAACATCCAGCACATGCAGTCCCTCGGCGACGTCGTCCGCGAGATCACCGGCACGGTGCAGCGCGAGACCGTCCCCGACGCCGTCGTCCGCGCCGCCGACCAGATCGAGGTCGTGGACCTCGCCCCGGCGTCCCTGCGCGAGCGGCTGTCGGACGGGCTGGTCTACCCGGCGGCCCGCATCGACGCGGCCCTGTCGAACTACTTCCGGCTCGGCAACCTCACCGCCCTGCGCGAGATCGCCCTGCTCTGGCTCGCCGACGAGGTCGACGACGCGCTCAAGGCCTACCGCGCCGAGCACGGCATCGACCACCGCTGGGAGACCCGCGAGCGCGTGCTCGTCGCCCTGACCGGCGGCCCCGAGGGCGAGACCCTGCTGCGCCGCGGTGCCCGCATCGCGGCCCGCAGCGCCGGTGGCGAGCTCGCGGCCGTGCACGTCACGACGAACGACGGGCTCCGCGTCCGGCACCCGGGCGCCCTCGGCAAGCAGCGCACCCTGCTCGAACAGCTCGGGGGGACGTACCACCAGGTCGTCGGCGACGACGTGCCGACCACCCTGGTCCGCTTCGCGAAGTCGATCGACGCGACCCAGATCGTCATCGGCGTCAGTCGGCGCACGCGGCTGGCCGCCGCCATCACCGGCCCCGGCATCGGCAACACGGTCATCCAGGAGTCCGGCGACATCGACGTGCACGTCGTCACGCACGAACGGGCCGGCGGCGGGTTCGCGCTGCCGAAGCTCGGCGGCAGCCTGTCCCGGGCCCGGATCGTCGCCGCCTTCGCGGTGTCCCTCGTGCTCGGGCCGCTCCTGACCTGGCTCCTGTCGTTCGGCAACGACCCGGACGCCATCACGGTCGACGTGCTGTCGTACCAGCTGCTCGTGCTCGTCGTCGCGCTCACCGGCGGGATGTGGCCCGCGGTCTTCACGGCGGTGTTGTCCGGGCTGAGCCTCGACTTCTTCTTCGTGCAACCCCTCTACATGGTCACCGTCCAGCAGCCGTGGCACCTCGTGGCCCTCGTGATGTACGTGATCAGCGCCGTGCTCGTCAGCTTCGTGGTCGACCGGTCCGCGCGCCGGAGCCGTGCGGCCCGTCGGGCGGCGGCCGAGTCGGGGCTCCTCGTCGGGATCGCCGGCAGCGTCCTCCGCGGCGACGACGCCCTGCAGGCGCTCCTCGACCGGACGCGCGAGGCGTTCGGGTTCACCGGCGTGCGGATCCGGCAGGGCGACGAGGTCCCGGCCACGTCGGGCACGTTCGCGGGCGCGCCGGACGCGACCACGAGCCTCCCGTCCGGTGCCGTCCTGGAGTTCTCCGGCGCCCCCGACGACCCGACCCAGCGCCGCCTGCTGCGGGTCGTCGAGCAGCAGCTCGACGCCGCCGTCGAGCACCGGGAGCTGACCCGCACCGCGGTCGACGCGGAGCGCATCGCGGCCGCGGACCGGGTGCGGAGCGCCATCCTCGCGGCGGTCGGCCACGACGTGCGACGGCCGATCGCGGCCGCGTCGGCGGCCGTGCAGACGCTGCACGCCGCCGACATCGAGCTGTCGCCGGCCGACCGGGAGGCCCTGCTCACCACCGCCGACGAGAGCCTGCGGCAGCTGGCGGGTCTGCTGGCCGACCTGCTCGACGTGAGCCGCGTGCAGGCCGGGGTGCTCGCCGTCACGCCGCTGCCGACCGCCCTCGAGACGGTCGTCGCACCCGCCCTCGACGAACTCGAGCTCGGACCGGACGACGTCGACCTCGACCTGCCGGGCGACCTGCCGCCCGTCCTCGCCGACCCCGTGCTGCTGCAGCGCGTCGTCGTGAACCTGCTCGCGAACGCGAGCCGCTACGCGCCGGACGGCACCCGTGTCCGCGTCGCCGCGAGCGCCTTCGGCGGCGGGGTCGAACTCCGCGTCGCCGACCACGGACCCGGCATACCCGAGGACCGACGCGACGACGTCTTCCAGCCGTTCCAGCGGCTCGGTGACACCGACAACGACACCGGCCTCGGGCTGGGACTCGCGCTCGCGCGCGGGTTCACCGAGGGCATGGGCGGCACGATCGAGGTCGACGACACCCCCGGCGGCGGCCTGACCGTCGTCGTGCGGCTGCCGATCGCCGGACACCTGGGAGTGGATGTCAAGTGAGCACGAAGGTCCTCATCGCGGACGACGACGCGCAGCTCGTCCGTGCGCTCTCGGTGACGCTCGCCGCCCGCGGGTACGAGGTCGCGACCGCCCGCGACGGCCGTGCCGCGATCGACGCCGTGATCACCGAGCGCCCGGACATCGTGATGCTCGACCTCGGCATGCCGCGGCTCGACGGCATCGGTGTGCTCGAGGGCATCCGCGCCTGGTCCCAGGTGCCCGTGCTCGTGCTCTCCGGGCGGACGGACTCGTCCGACAAGGTCGACGCACTCGACGCCGGGGCGGACGACTACGTGACGAAGCCCTTCCAGATGGACGAGCTGCTCGCCCGCCTCCGGGCCCTCGGCCGCCGGCAGGCCACCGCCGCGGCGACCGCCGGGGCGACCCCCACCGTGGTGATCGGGGAGCTCGTGGTGGACCTCGTCGCGAAGCAGGTCACCCCGCCGTCCGGCCCAGCGATCCGGCTGACGCCGACCGAGTGGCGGCTCCTCGAGGTGCTCGTGACGAACCCCGGGCGGCTCATGACCCGCGAGATGCTCCTGACCGAGGTGTGGGGTCCGACGCACGGGAACGACTCCGGGTACCTGCGGCTGTACATGGCGCAGCTGCGGCGGAAGCTCGAGCCCGAGCCGTCGCACCCGCGGTACCTGGTGACGGAGTCGGGGATGGGGTACCGGTTCGCGCCGAACGGGGGTGGGGGCCTTCCGTCCTGAGCTGCGCCCGACGCGCGTCGACGCGGCCGACGTCCCGGAGCTCCACGCCTTCCTGACCGCGTGCGACCTGACGGTCGCCGGACTCGCCGAACCCTCGGTCCGCCTGTGGGTGGTCCGGGACGCGCCCGGCTCCGTCGTCGCCTCCACCGGGTACGAGACGGGGTCGGACGGGAGGCACGTCCTCCTCCGCAGCGTCGCCGTCGGTCCGGCGCTCCGCGGCTCCGGCACGGGGACGGCGCTGGCAGGGTTCGCTCCCGCCGACCGCGAGGAGCTCGTCACCGTGCTCGCCGGGACGACCCAGGTCGAGCTGTTCCGTGCGAGCGGACAGCTCGGGCGCGAGGTGGCGTGGAGTCGGCCGCTCGGGCGGTGAAGCGGTCCCCGCCCTGCGTCGACAGCACCCGCCCGGCGGTCCCTTAGGCGCGTCCAAGGCAGCAGCGGGCGTCCGCGAACCTCCGCGCCGCACGCTCGGGACATGACCGAGACGATCCCCGCCGAGCGACCCCGCCTGCTGCCACCACCCACCCGCCCCCACGGTGTCCGGGAGCGCCTGGTCGGTCTCGTCCGGGGCCGGGCCGACGCCGCCCGGTGGGAGCGTCCGGCGTTCCTCGGCCTGCTGCTCGCGACGGGCGTGCTCTACGTCGTGAACCTCAGCGTGAACGGCTGGGCGAACGCGTTCTACACGGCGGCCGTCCAGGCGGGCAGCCAGAGCTGGGAGGCGTTCTTCTACGGGTCCTCCGACGCCGCGAACGCGATCACGGTCGACAAGCCACCGGCGTTCCTGTGGGTGATCGGCATCTCGGTGCGGCTGTTCGGGCTGAACTCATGGGCGGTCCTCATGCCGCAGGCGCTGATGGGGGTCGCGTCGGTCGCGGTCCTGTACCGGATCGTCCGGCGGCGGTTCTCGGCCGGGGCCGCGCTCGTCGCGGGGGCGGTGCTCGCCACGACGCCGGTGGCGACGCTGATGTTCCGCTACGACAACCCCGACGCGCTGCTCGTGCTGCTGACCGTCGGCGCGATCGCCCTGACCCTGCGCGGTGTCGAATCGGGCCGGATGCGCTGGGTGGTCTGGGCCGGGGTGCTCGTCGGGCTCGGGTTCCTGACGAAGCAGCTGCAGGCGTTCCTCGTGCTCCCGCCGCTCGTCGGCGTGTACCTCGTCGCGTCGCCCCGGCCGGTCCTCCGGCGGATCGGGCACCTGCTCGCCGCGGCGCTCGCCGTGGTGGTGTCCGCCGGGTGGTGGGTCGCGATCGTCGAGCTCGTGCCGGCGTCGGCCCGGCCGTACGTCGGCGGCTCGCAGACGAACAGCTTCCTCGAGCTGACCTTCGGCTACAACGGCCTCGGTCGGGTCACGGGCGACGAGACCGGCAGCGTCGTCCCCGGCGGTACCACCGGTGCGGGGTCGTGGGGATCGACCGGGCTGACACGGCTGTTCGGTTCGGAGTTCGGCACGCAGGTCACGTGGCTCCTGCCGACCGCGCTCGCCCTGTTCGTGGTCGCCCTCGTCGCGGTCGGGGTCCGGCGGCGGACCGACCCTCGGCTCGCGACCGTGCTCGTGCTGGGCGGGTCCCTGCTCGTCACGGGCCTGGTGTTCAGCTTCATGGGCGGGATCTTCCACCCCTACTACACGGTGGCCCTCGCGCCGTACATCGCCGGACTGGTCGGCGTCGGCGCCGGACTGCTCTGGCAGCGCCGGGGCGAGCTCGCCTGGCGCATGGTCGCCGCGGCCGTCGTGGCGCTCTCCGGGGCGTGGTCGTTCGCCCTGCTGTCCCAGGCGTCGTCGTGGCAGCCCTGGATCCGGTGGGTGGTCGTGGCCGCGACCCTCGCCGGGGCGGTGCTCGTCCAGCTGCCGCCGCGGGGTCGTGGTCTCGCCGGTGCCACGGTCGCCACCGTGCTCGTCGCGGCGTTGCTCGGTCCGACGGCGTTCTCGGTGCAGACCACCACGGTCGGGCACACCGGGGCGCTGCCGACGGCCGGACCGAGCGTCTCATCCGGCGGCTTCGGCGGCGGTCGAGGCGGTGCCCCCGGTGGGCAGGGCGGCCCCGGCGGCCAGGGCGGGCCCGGTGGGCAGACCGGGACCGGCGGCCAGGGCGGCCCCGGAAGCCAGAACGGGACCGGAACGGCTGGGCAGGGAGGCCCCGGCGGGGCGACGGGCGCGACGGTACCCGGCGGCCAGGCCGACGGCGGCTCGCAGACGCAGACGCAGGGCCAGGCACCCACCCGCGGCACCGGCGGCGGCATGAACCTGCTCGGCGGGTCCACCGAGGTGTCGGACGCCGTGGTGTCCGCCCTGAGCGCCGACGCCGACGACTACACCTGGGCGGCCGCCACGGTCGGGTCGAACAGCGCCGCCAGCTACCAACTCGCGACGGGCGACCCGGTGATGGCGATCGGCGGCTACAACGGCACCGACCCCGCGCCGACCCTGAAGGAGTTCCAGCGGCTCGTCGCGGCGGGGAAGATCCACTGGTTCGTCGGCGGCAGCTCGGGCGCCGGGGGCTCGAACAGCAGCGGGAGCGACGCCGCCGAGCAGATCGCCGAGTGGGTCGCCGCGCACTACGAGGCCGAGACGGTCGACGGCGTCACGATGTACGACCTGACGCCGACCTCCTGACCCGCACGGTGTCGCCCGGGTCCCGCGCGGCCCCATCGGTGGAGCAGAAGACGTCGGGTGGTCCAGGGCGCACCCGACGTCTTCTGCTCCACCACGGCCCGGGGGCGTCCAGGCCGGTGCTGCCGGCGGCGGCCCGGCGGTGGCGGCGGTACCGTCGAGCCGTGACGATCGCGCTCCGCCGGGTGACGGCCGAAGACTGGGCCACGTGGCGCCCCGTCCGGCTCGCCGCCCTCACCGACGCCCCGGAGGCCTTCGGCTCCCGGCTCGCCGACTGGCAGGACGCCCCCGAGGACCGCTGGCGCGGCCGACTGTCGCTGCCGGGCGCGGTCGACCTGCTCGCGGTCGAGCACGACCGGTCACCCGAGCAGGCGCCCGAGCGCACGCCCGAACCCGCGCCCGGCCGCCCCGTCGGCATGGCGACCGGCGTCCCGTCCGCAGAGGACCCCGCGGTCGCCGAGCTCATCTCGATGTGGGTCGCCCCGGAGGCCCGTGGTCGCGGCCTCGCCCGCACGCTCATCGACGCCGTCGCCCGAGCGATGGCCGAGCACGGTGCCGCTCGCCTCGAGCTCGCCGTGATGCCGGACAACCACCGCGCCCGACGGACCTACGAGCGCGCCGGCTTCACCCTGACCGACACCCCGGGCGACGAACTCCCGGACGGCCGGCACGAGCTCGTGATGGTCCGCGGGCTCGCAGCCGAGCGCACCCTGCTCGCCTACGAACGCGGAGCCGACCGCTACGCCGAGCGCACCGACGACCACCGCGCGGGCCTCGTCGACGACCTGCTGGCCCTGGTCCCCGCCGGGTCGCACGTGCTCGAGCTCGGGTCGGGCCCGGGTCGGGACGCGGACGCCCTCGAGGCCGCGGGTCTCCGCGTCGACCGCACCGACGGCGCCGCCGCCTTCGTCGACCGTCTCCGGGCGGCCGGACACGACGCGCGCCTGCTCGACGTCCGGGACGACGACGGCCCTCGCGACGCGGGCGGGGTCCCGACGCCCTGGGGCGGCCCGTACGACGCCGTGTTCGCCAACGCCGTCCTGCTGCACGTGGACCGGGACGACACCGGCCCGGTCCTCGACCGCGCCCGCCGCGCGGTCCGCCCCGGCGGCGTCCTCGCCGCCACGGTCAAGCGCGGCGACGGCGACGGGTGGAGCGACCGCAAGCTCGACGATCCCCGCTGGTTCACCTACTGGACCGAGGACGCCCTCGCCGCCGTGGTCACCGCCGCCGGCTGGCGCGGGGTCACCGTCCGCGAGACCACCCGTCCCGGCGCCGACGAGCGCTGGTTGACCGTCACGGCCCACAGGCCGGAGGAGGACTGACCGTGCACCGTGCCCGCAGGTGGACCGCCTGGACCCTGGCCGTCGTCGTGCTGCTCGCGGTGGTGTTCCTCGTGTACGCCAACACCGTCATGCAGGGCACCCGGAGCGCTGCGCTGCAGGTGTGGCGCGACGACCGCGTGGCGGTCCGTGACGTCGGCGACGCCGTGCTGATGACCCCGACCGGCACCGCGGACGGGACCGGCATCGTGTTCATCCCCGGCGCGAAGGTCGATCCGTACGCGTACATGGCGACGTTCCGGCAGGTCGTCGCCGCGGGGACGACGGTCGTCATCACGAAGCCGACGCTGAACCTGGCGTTCTTCGACACCCGCCCGCTCGCGACGTTCGAGGCGCACGCCCCGCGCGTCACGACGTGGGCCGTCGGCGGGCACTCCCTCGGCGGGGTCCGCGCGTGCCAGCTCGCGCAGGACGCCGACGGCCTGCTGCTCCTCGGCAGCTACTGCGCGAACGACATCGCCCGCTCGTACATCGACGTCCTCAGCGTCTCCGGGTCGCGGGACGGGCTGTCGACGCCGGACAAGGTCGCCGCTGCGCGCGACCAGCTGCCCACCACCGCGCGGATGGTCGAGGTCCAGGGCGCGAACCACGCCGACTTCGGCGCCTACGGCGACCAGCCCGGCGACCGGCCGGCGACGATCTCGCGTGCCGAGGCGCGCGCCCAGATCAGCGCGGCGATCGAGGACTGGGTGCGCACGCTCCGCGGCCGCACCCTGCGTTGACGCGACCGCTCGAGGCGAGCGGCTGACGGACGGGAGGTACGGGGCGGGGTCGACCCGTGCCTCCCGTCCGTCATCCACGCACCTTGGTGCGCGTTCCTGCCCATCGCACCCGACATGGGAGACCGATCCGCGCGTCGGAGGACGGGAGGAACGACGTTCGACGCGCGGAACGGCACCCGATGCGCGGAACGGCAACCGTCGCGCGGATCGGCACCCGGTGAACGGTTCTCCACACCTGCCCGGCGAGCCTGGGTGTCCGGGCTGGAGCGGTCCTAGACTCGATCCGAGCCGAACCGATCACCGCGAGCAGAGGATCCCCGATGACGATGCCGGACCGGCGCACCCCCGCGCGACTCGCCGACACGCGAGCGCTCCTGTTCGACCTCGACGGCGTCCTCACGCCGACGGCCGACGTGCACATGCGCGCCTGGAGCCGGCTGTTCACCCCGTACCTGGCCGCACACGGCGTCGCGCCGTACACCGAGCAGGACTACTTCGACTCGATCGACGGCAAGCCCCGCTACGACGGGGTCCGCTCGTTGCTCGCCTCGCGCGGGATCGAGCTGCCCGAGGGCACCCCGGACGACGCCCCCGACGCCGACACGGTGTGCGGGCTCGGCAACCGCAAGAACGCCGAGTTCACCGCCGAGCTGACCGAGCACGGCGTCGAGCCGTACCCGGGCTCCCTGCGCTTCCTCACCGCCGCGATCGACGCCGGGGTGCAGGTCGCCGTGGTGTCGAGCTCCGCGAACGCCACCCAGGTGCTCCGCACGGCGGGCATCCTCGACCGCTTCCAGGTCGTCGTCGACGGGCTCGTCGCGCGGCAGGACGGCCTCGCCGGCAAGCCCGCGCCGGACACGTACCTCGACGCCGCGGAGCGCCTCGGACGGACCGCCGCCGAGTGCGTCGTGGTCGAGGACGCCACGAGCGGCGTCGAAGCCGGCCGGAACGGTGCCTTCGGCCTGGTCGTCGGTGTCGACCGCGGCGCCGGCGCGGACGCCCTCCGCGCGCACGGTGCCGACGTCGTCGTCAGCGACCTCGACGAGCTCGTCGACCAGCTCCCCGCCTGACCACGCGACCCCATCGCGGCACCACCCCACCCACCCCGCACTCCCTCCCACGGAGCACACTGCATGAACCCCATCACCTCCGACCCCCTGGACCGCGTCCGCTACCCGGTGGACGAGTGGGCGCTCGTCGAGACCGAGTACGCCCCCGACGAGCAGGGCGTCGCGGAGACGAACTTCGCCGTCGGCAACGGGTACCTGGGCCTGCGCGGCAACCTCGACGAGGGCCGCGGCGGCGTCCAGTACGGCACGTACGTCAACGGCTTCCACGAGACGTGGCCGATCCGGCACGCCGAGGACGCGTTCGGCTTCGCCAAGACCGGACAGACCATCATCAACGCACCGGACGCCAAGGTGATCCGGCTCTACGTCGACGACGAGCCGCTCGTCCTGGCCGAGGCCGACATCCTGCGGCACACCCGGCGCCTCGACTTCCGCGGCGGGTACCTGTACCGCGAGACGGAGTGGTCGACGCCGTCCGGCAAGCGGGTGCTCATCCGCTCCCGCCGGCTGGTGTCCTTCACCGACCGGCACCTGGCGGTCATCGACTACGAGGTGACCGTGCTCGACGCGGACGCCTCGCTCCTGCTGTCGAGCCAGATCCTGAACCGCCAGGACGTCCAGGACGAGTACCACGCGGGCATGCGCGCCGCGGCGAACGCCTTCGACCCGCGCAAGGCCGAGGCGTTCACCGAGCGCGTGCTCGAGCCGAAGCTCAAGCGCAGCACCGCCGGCCGTTCCCTGCTGGGCTACCAGGCCGCGAGCTCGGGCATGACCATCTGCGTCGGGGTCGAGCACCACCTGGAGACCGACAACCACTGGGACGAGAGCTCCTCGATCGAGGACGACCTGGCCAAGCACGTCTACCGGGTGCAGGCACGCCGGGGCGTCCCGACGCGGCTGGTGAAGCACCTCGTCTACCACACGTCCCGCGGCGTGCCGGCGCGTGAACTCGGCGACCGCTGCGACCGGACGCTCGACCGGGCCCGCGCCGAGACGGTCGACCAGACGTTCGACAAGCAGCGCGCCTGGATGGACGACTACTGGACCCGCAGCGACGTCGAGATCCCCGGGCAGCCGGAGATCCAGCAGGCCGTCCGCTGGAACCTGTTCATGCTCGCGCAGGCGACCGCTCGGACCGACGGGCACGGCATCGCGGCGAAGGGCGTCACCGGGTCCGGGTACGGCGGGCACTACTTCTGGGACATGGAGATCTACGTCCTGCCGTTCCTGTCGTACACGGCACCGATCGCCGCCCGGAACGCGCTGCGCTTCCGCTACAACATGCTCGACGCCGCCCGCTCCCGGGCCCGCGAGCTGAACCAGCGCGGGGCCTTGTTCCCGTGGCGGACGATCAACGGCGAGGAGTCCTCGGCGTACTACGCCGCGGGTACCGCGCAGTACCACATCGACGCGGACATCGCCCACGCGCTCATGCAGTACGTGCGCGCCTCGGGGGACCGCGACTTCCTCAAGCGCGGAGCGATCGACATCCTGGTCGAGACCGCACGGCTGTGGGCGGACCTGGGCTTCTGGCGTTCGAACGGCGACAAGAAGTTCCACATCGACGGCGTCACCGGGCCGGACGAGTACACGACGGTCGTCGACGACAACCTCTACACGAACGTCATGGCCCGGGCGAACCTGTGGTTCGCCGTCAACGCCTGCCACGAGCTCGCCGTCGACGACCCGGAGGAGTACGGCCGCATGGTCCGGCGCACCGGCCTCGACCCGGCCGAGGTCGTCGAGTGGGAGCACGCCGCCGAGTCGATGGAGATCCCGTTCGACCCGCACCGCGGCATCCACCCCCAGGACGCCCAGTTCCTCGACAAGGAGCTCTGGGACCTCGAGAACACGCCCGACTCCAAGCGCCCCCTGCTGCTGCACTACCACCCGCTGGTGATCTACCGGTTCCAGGTGCTCAAGCAGGCGGACGTCGTGCTCGCGCTGTTCCTGCAGGGTCACGAGTTCACCGCGGCCGAGAAGCGCCGGGACTTCGACTACTACGACGCCCTGACGACCGGCGACTCGACCCTGTCCGCGGTCGTCCAGTCGATCATGGCGGCCGAGGTCGGCTACCACGACCTGGCGGCGCAGTACTTCCAGACGGCGCTGTACGTCGACCTCGCCGACCTGCACGGCAACACCGCGGACGGCGTGCACATCGCCTCGACCGGTGGCATCTGGGGTGCGCTCGTCAACGGCTTCGGCGGCATGCGCGACCACGGCGGACGGATGTCGTTCAACCCGCGCCTGCCGAAGGACTGGGACCGCCTGACCTACCGCCTGACGGTGCACGGCTCTCGGATCCGCGTCGACCTCGAGGAAGAGCAGATGACCTTCACGGTCGAGACCGGCGACGGCTTCACCGCGTGGGTGCACAACCAGCAGTGGGAGGTCCCGGCCGGCGAGCCGACCGTCGTCCCGCTGCCGCACCACGGGCCGCGGATGAGCGGGCACGCGCCGACGACCAGCGACATCCAGGGCACGTTGCGCGCGGACGGCTCGGTCATCACCGCGTCGATCCCGACCATCTCGCTCGACCGCGCGTTCGAGATCGACGAGACCACCGCCTGACGGCGGCCGGCACGACGGCGGCCGTACTGGAGGCGCGGTGCGGGTCCGTCCCGCACCGCGCCTCGTCCGTCGGGTCCGGCTGGCAACGCCCCCAGCCGTGCCCGGGCACCGTGGTCCCCCGTGCCCGCCCGGGCCGACGGCGTCTCCTGCGGCACTGACCGTGCAACGAGAGGAGACACACATGGACGAGCGGTTCGCGGGCAAGGTCGCGATCGTCACCGGAGCGGGATCGGGGATCGGGGAGGCCACCGCGCGCGCCTTCGTCGACGAGGGCGCCGCCGTGCTCCTGGTGGACAGCGTCGAGGAGAAGGTCCGGGCCGTCGCCGACTCGCTGCCGACGGGCCGCGCGGTCGCCGTGCGCGCCGACGTGGCCGACCCGGCAGCGTGGGAGACGATCGTGTCTGCAGCGGTCGACCGCTGGGACCGGGTCGACGTCCTCGTGAACAACGCGGGGACCTTCACCTCGGGCGACATCACCGACATCGAGCCGGACGAGTGGCGCCGGGTCATCGACACGGACCTGTCGAGCGTGTTCTACGGCACCCGTGCGGCGCTGCCGTTCCTCCGCGAGACGAAGGGCTCCGTCGTCAACACCTCGTCGGTGTCCGGGACGGACGCGGACTGGCGGATGAGCCCGTACAACGCCGCGAAGGGCGGCGTGACGAACTTCACGAAGGCCGCGGCGCTCGACAACGGGCAGTTCGGCGTGCGGGTGAACGCCGTCGCGCCCGGGCTCGTCTGGACGGACATGACCCAGCAGCAGGCGGAGGACGAGGAACTCCAGCACGCGTTCGCCGAGCGGGTGTCGCTCGGCCGCGGTGGGCGGCCCGAGGAGGTCGCCGCCGTGATCCTGTTCCTGGCGAGCGACGCCGCGAGCTACGTCACGGGCGCTGTGCTGCCCGTCGACGGTGGCACGACCGCGAGCAACGGCCAGCCCGCGCAGTCCTGAGCGCGGCGAATCAGTCCTCGACGTCGGCGACGACCTCGACCTTCACGCGCTCCGCGTCCTCGAGGAACGCCGCGTGGTGGTCGGGTCCACCGGCGTGCGGGTGCCGGTCCTCGTAGAGCCGTCGCCACCCGTGCCCCGGCGCCCCGGTCCAGATCCGTGCGACGTCGGCGGCGCTCCCGCCGTGCAGCGCGAGGTGGCTGAGGCCCGGCCGGCGTCGATCGTGTCCGCCGGGGAGCGGGGCGCGCTCCAGGACGAGGTACGTGTGGTCCAGTCGCCAGCTCCGGCCGTCCGGCCACTCCTGGAACGGCGCCCACCCGAGCGCGTCGAGCAGCCAGCCCCACGAGCGGACGGCGGCGTCGAGGTCCGCGACGCGGAACTCGACGTGGTGGAGACCGCGGCGGGTCACAGGAGCTTCCGGAGGGTGTTCGTGTTGCGGGTCGTCGTCGTGCGCTTGAAGCGTGCGGCGGCGGCCCGTCTCGCGAACGCGGTGTCGGTGCTGGAGCCCTTCGGGCACGACCAGTACACGACGCCGTCACCCCGCGCGACCCGTTCCACCGACTCGTCGACGGTCAGGTCCTCGAGCAGGGCGTCGAGCGCCGGGGCCGCTGAACCGAACACGACGTAGTCGTGCCGGTCGGGACCGGACGGGAACGGGAAGCCGTCGACGATCGCGGCGAGCCGGCCGTGCGGGACGAGCACGATCCAGGCGTCGTAGCCGAACCGGTCGCGCAAGGCCTGCTCGACGGCGCCCGTGACCGAGGCGGCGTCCCCGTCCGCGGTGAACACGACGTTGCCCGACGCGAGCACCGTGCGCACGTCCTCGTACCCGAGCTCGCGGAACAGCGCCGCGAGCTCCGCGCTCCGGATCGTGATCCCGTTGACGTTCACCCCGCGCAGCAGCGCGACCCACCTGGCCATGTCGGCACCGTAGCGCGCTCGACCGACGCGGGGCGATCCTCCAGTCCGATCCACAAGAAGTGTTGCGCAACGATTCTTGTGGATCTATCGTCGAGTCATGGACGTCCAGCGACTCGACGACGCAGCCCACATGCGGGCGCTCGCCCACCCGACCCGGCTGCGCATCGTCGGGCTGCTGCGCTCCGGCGGTCCGCAGACCGCTGCGATGCTCGGGGAGCAGGTGGACGAGGCGCCCGGGACGATCAGTTACCACTGCGGGCGACTCGCGACCGCGGGCTTCATCGAACCCGCGCCGGAACTCGGCACCGACCGACGTGAGCGCTGGTGGCGGGCCACGGCGCAGCACACGTCGTGGAACCTGGCCGACGCGTTCGACGACCCCGACCGGATGCTCGCCGCCACGGCGCTCGACCACACCGTCGCCCAGGCGTACGCCGACGAGTACCGGGCGTTCATCGACCACGTCCCGGCACTCGGTCGCGAGTGGGTCGCGGCCTCGAACAGCGGCGACCGGGTGCTCCGGCTGACGGTGGACGAACTGCGGGACCTCGGCGCCGAACTGCAGGGCGTGCTCGACCGGTGGGAGGCCGTCAGCGCCGACCACGTGGCGGGCGACGGCTCCGAGCGTGTGACGGCGGTCGTGCAGAGCTACCGGTCGGCACGGCCGTGAACGCGCGGTGGCGGCTGCGGTCGCTCCTCGCGGTGCAGGTCGTCTCGCGCACGGGCAACGTCGCGACGACCATCGCGGTGCCGTTCGTGGTGCTCTCGCGCGGTGGGTCCGCGACCGACGTCGGCATCGCGGCGTTCGCGGCGACGGTGCCGATCGTGCTCGGCGGGGCGTTCGGCGGCGTGCTCGTGGAGCGGTTCGGGTTCGTCCGGTCGAGCGTGGTGTCGGACCTCGTCAGCGCGGTGACCCTCGCCGCGGTCCCCCTCCTGGCGTGGACGGTCGGGCTGCCGTCGTGGGGACTGCTCGTGCTCGTGTTCCTCGGCGGCTTGTTCGACACCCCGGGGGAGTCCGGGCGACGGGTGCTCCTGCCGGGGCTCGCGACGGCCGCGGGTGTCCCGCTCGAACGGGCGGTCGGGCACTTCGAGGCGTCCGTCCGGTTCTCCGTGCTGCTCGGTGCGCCGGCTGCCGGGCTGCTCGTCGGGGCCGTCGGACCGCTGCCGGCGCTGGCGGTCACCGCGTCGGTCTTCGCGGCGGCGGCGGTGCTCGCGGTGCTGACGCTCCGCGGGGCGACGGTGCACCCGGCGCCGGACGCGGCGCCGGCCGAGCGTTCCGCGGGCTACTGGCGGGACCTCGGGGCCGGGCTGCGGTTCTGCGTGCGGGACCCGCTGTTCCGGCTCGTGATCGCCCTGGTGCTCGTGACGAACCTGCTCGACGCCGCACGGTCCACAGCGCTGCTCCCGCTCTACGCCGACCGGGTGCTCGACGGCGCACAGTCGCTCGGCATCGTCAGCGGGACCTACGGCGGGGCGGCGTTCCTCGGGTCGCTCGCGTTCGGGTACGTGGCGCACCGGCTGCCGCGCCGGATCACGTTCGTGGTCTGCTTCGTGCTCGCCGGCGGGCCGTCGCTCGTGGTGCCGGCACTCGGGCTCGGGCTGCCGTGGATGCTCGGTGCGTGCGCGGTGTCCGGGCTCGCGGCCGGGGCGCTCAACCCCATCCTCGGCGCGGTCGAGCTCGAGCGGATCCCGGGGCCGATGCGGGCCCGGGTGTTCGGGTTGCTGTCCGCGGGGTCGTGGGCGGGCATCCCCCTCGGCGGGCTCTTCGGCGGGATCGCGGCGGACGGCATCGGCGTTACGGCGACGTTCGGTGTCGTGGCGGTGGTCTACACGGTGGTCACGCTGTCGCCGTTGCTCGGGGGGTCGTGGCGGTTGATGGAGCGGCGTGCGGCCGAGGCCCCAGCGCGGCTGCCGGTGCCGACGGCATGAGGTGGCGAGTCTCCTCCACGGCCGGGCCGGCAGCCGCTTGTGTTCAGAACGTGTTCTGAATACTGTTGCTGCATGACCCTCACCGCGCCCGTGCGCCGACGTCGCTCCGTCCAGTCCTCGGACCTGTCCCGGCACGCCAAGGACGTCTTCGCCGCGGCGGAGACCGAGCCGCTCGAGGTCACCCGTCGCGACGGCAAGCCTCTCGTCCTCACCACCAAGGAGCGTTCCGACGACGACGAGGCCGTGCTCGACATCGCTGCACAGCTGATCGCAGCGATCACCGTGGACGACCGACTGCCCCTGCACGACCGCCTGGCGATCCCGTACCCGTGGATCAAGCTCCTCAGCGGCGAGGACCAGAAGCGGTTCGCGAAGGAGATCGTGGAGATCGCCCGCGGCTCGTTCTCCCTCCGGCAGCCCCGGGCCCTGCTGCTCGAGATGCAGGCGTGGCGCAACTCGGCCGAGGCCATCGCGGCCGGGTGGGACCGATCGGTCCCGGACCCCCTCGACGAACCCATCGCGGTCGACCGTCCCTGAGTCGTGGCGCGCCGCAGTGCCGTCCCGCGCCCGGTCCGGACGACGGAGTACACGATCGTCTTCGCCACGAGATCGGCGGAGTCCGGCTGGCGAGACCTCGTCGCCACCCAACGGAACGCGGTCGCCACGGCCTGGGACCGGCTGTCCGCCGATCCGCTGACGGAGGACCTGGCGTGCCACGCGCTCCGCGGGGAGCTCGGTACCGTCGCGCACGCGGGTCGCTCGTGGACACGACGGCAGATCGAGCTCAAGCGCGGTGCGCGGATCTGGTTCGTCGTCGACGAGACCGAGCGGGTCGTGCACCTGCTGGACGTCCACACCCACCACCCGAACGCCACGAAGTGACTCGCTCGGAGCGCCCCGAGCACCGCTCCGGTAGACGGGGTGCATGACTGACGAGCGACACGACGACGGCCAGGGTCCCGACGACGCGCACCAGGTACCGGAGGGGGTGTCCGAGGCGACCGTCGAGGCCCTCGGCACGCTGTCGGCCGCCCTCGAGGTGCTCGAGCACGCCCGTGGCCTGCTCTACGGGTTCCACCGGCTGACGGGGACGGCGGACCTCAACCTCGGGGACGCAGTCGAGCAGCTCCGGAAGGCGGGTCACACCGAGCTCGCGGAGCGGATCGACACCGAGCTGGTGGGGCGGAACGTCATCGACGGGCGGTGGACGTTCCAGATCGTCGAGGACTACGACGACAACTACTACGCGCTCGCCAAGGAGCTCGAGCAGACCGCTCGCGACCAGCTCGTCGGTGGGAAGCGCCACCTGTACGAAGCGAGCATGAAGGAGGACCGGCGCACGGACGGCCGGCGCCGCCACGAGGCCAAGCCGGCGGACCTGCGGGACTGACCCCGAGCCTCCAGGCCGGACTGCCGGACGGTCTCTTCGCGAAACGCAACGTGGGCGGCTCCGCGCAGCGGAATGTCGCTGCGAGGAACCGCCCACGTTGCGTCTTGCGGGAACGAGCCGGGACGAACCGGCGAGCCGGCCCCGCTACCCCACCCCGAGCAGGGCCTCGAGCGGGCCGCGCGCGAAGTACAGCAGGAAGCCCGCGGCGACGACGTAGAGCAGCCACGAGACCTCGCGCCCGCGGCCGGACAGCAGCTTGATGAGCACCCAGCTGATGAAGCCCGCACCGATGCCGTTCGCGATCGAGTACGTCAGCGGCATCACGACGATCGTCAGGAACGCCGGCAGCGCCGCCCCGAAGTCCGTCCACTCGATGTCCTTCACCTGCGCCACCATGAGCGCACCGACGACGACGAGCCCGGCGGCCGCGACCTCGAGCGGCACGACCTGGGTCAGCGGCGTGAGGAACATCGACGCCAGGAACAGCAGCCCCGTCACGACCGAGGCCATGCCCGTGCGGGCGCCCTCGCCGATGCCCGACGCGGAGTCGATGAACACCGTGTTCGACGACACCGAGGCACCACCGCCGGCGATCGCCCCGGCGCCCTCGACGACGAGCGCGGACTTCAGGCGCGGGAAGGTTCCGTCGGGCTTCGCGACCCCGGCGGCCTTCGCCAGCCCGGTCATCGTGCCCATGGCGTCGAAGAAGTTCGTGAACACGAGCGTGAAGACGAGCATCGACGCGGCGACCGGACCGATGCGGGTGAACGCCCCGAACACGTCCGCGTGCCCGACGAGCGACAGGTCTGGCAGCGCGAAGAACGCACTCGGCAGCCCCGGTGCGTTGAGGTTCCAGCCGGTCGGCGAGTCCACCGAGGTCGGGACCTTGAAGATCGCCTGCAGGACGATCGCGACGATCGTCGTGCCGATGATGCCGATGAGCAGCGCACCCTTGACCTTGCGCGCCATGAGCGTGCCGATGACGACCAGGCCGATCAGGAACACGATCGTCGGCAGGGCCGCGACGGAGCCGTCCTCGCCGAGCTGCAGCGGCGGCGACGCGTTCTTCGTGGTGCGCACGAAGCCCGAGTCGACGAGCCCGATGAAGGCGATGAACAGGCCGATGCCGACCGTGATCGCGGCCTTGAGCTGCGCGGGCACCGCCGTGAAGATCATCGTCCGGATGCCGGTCAGCGCCAGGATGACGATCACCACGCCGTTGATGACGACCAGGCCCATCGCCTCGGCCCAGGTCACCTGGTGCACGACGCTCACGGCGAGGAACGAGTTGATCCCGAGCCCCGCTGCGATGCCGAACGGCAGGTTCGCGACGAGTCCCATCGCGATCGTCATGACCCCGGCCACGAGGCCGGTGGCCGCGGCGACCTGGGCGTTCTGCAGCCAGCCACCGAGGACGTCGTGCGGCGCCTGGTCCTGGCTGAACCCACCGAGGATGAGCGGGTTGAGGATGACGATGTACGCCATCGTCACGAACGAGACGAGGCCACCACGGACCTCGCGGGGGATGCTCGACCCGCGCTGCGTGATCGAGAAGAAGCGGTCGAGGCCGGATGCGAAGCGGTTCCGGGGCGGGGTGTCGGTCTGCTGGGCGCTCACCGAAGGAGTTTACAGAACGCTGGGAGTGCGGCGGGTCGCGCTGGTACGGCGGTCACCGATCCGGCCGGGAGGCACGCCCCACCTGGACGGGGTACGGCACCCCGGGTGCCGGGTCGCGTTCTGCGGCCAGACACGGTGTTGGATGAACAGGTGAACGAACGTCTGGACCGCGCGCGCATCGAAGCCGCCGTGCGCGAGCTCCTCCTCGCCGTGGGCGACGACCCCGACCGCCCCGAGCTCGAGCGGACGCCGGCCCGCGTCGCCGACTCCTACGCCGAGTTCTTCGCCGGCATCGGGGTCGACGCGACCGCGATCGCCCGGGACGGCGCCGTGCACTCCGAGGACGGCGAGCGCGGCCAGCTCGTGGTCGTCCGCGAGGTCCGGTTCCGCTCGATGTGCGAGCACCACCTGCTGCCCTTCATCGGGGTCGCGCACCTGGCGTACGCACCGGGGGAGCAGCTCATCGGCCTCGGCACCCTGTCCCGCGTCCTCGACGCCGTGGCCTCGCGCCCGCAGCTGCAGGAGCGGCTCGGCGAGCAGGTCGCGGCGGCCGTGGCCGAGGGGCTCGACGCCGCGGGCGTGCTCGTCGTGCTCGACGCCCGGCACCAGTGCGTCACCGCGCGGGGCGAACGGCAGTCGGGGTCGTCGACGGTGACCGTCGCGGCGACCGGCAGCCTCGCCGAGGCCGCGGGCCGTGCCGAGGCGATCGCGCTCATCGGCGCGGGTGCGGGCGCTGCCATGGCTGCCGGGACCGACCACGGGGCGGACGCATGACGACCGAGCAGCCGGCCACGAGCCTCCCGGCCGTGTCCACCGCACCCGGCTGGGTGGTGCCGGACCTGCGCGACCCGATCCGCACCATCGGCCGCCGCACCTTCGACTTCGACCACCGCGTCGCCGTCATGGCGATCGTCAACCGCACGCCGGACTCGTTCCACGACAAGGGCGCGACCTTCGCGCTCGACCGGGCCGTCGAGGCCGCCGTGCGCGCCGCCGACCAGGGCGCCGACTGGGTGGACATCGGCGGGGTGAAGTTCGCACCCGGCCCGGAGCTGTCCGCCGCGGACGAGCTCGACCGCGTCCTGCCGGTCGTGTCCCAGCTCGCGCAGCAGTCCGACGTCGTCATCTCGGTCGACACCTTCCGACCCGAGGTCGCCGCGGCGACGATCGCGGCCGGGGCCAGCGTCGTCAACGACACGACCGGACTCTCCGACCCGCGGATGGCGTCCGTGGTCGCGGACTCCGACGCGACCATCGTCATCACGCACTCGACCGCGCCGCCCCGGCAGCACCTGCCAGAGCCGCCGACGTACGCGGACGTGACCGCCTCGGTGGTGGCGTTCCTGCAGGAGCGCGTGGACCGGGCACTCGCCGCGGGCATCCCCGAGTCGCGGATCATCGTCGACCCGGGGCACGACCTCAACAAGAACACCGTGCACACGCTCGAGGTCACGCGGCGGCTGCCCGAGGTCGTCGCGCTCGGCTACCCGGTGCTCGCTGCGGTGTCGAACAAGGACTTCGTGGGGGAGTCGCTCGGACGCCCCCGTGGCGAGCGCCTGCCCGGATCCCTGGCTGCCGCGACCGTCAGCGCGATGCTCGGCGCCCGGATCGTCCGGATGCACGACGTGGTCGAGAGCGTCGACGCCATGCGCATGGTCGAGGCGGTCCTCGGCTGGCGCGAACCCGTGGAAGCGAGGCACAACACGTGACCGTCCTGCCCCCGTCCGTCGCGGACCTGTCCGACGACGACCTGCTCGAGCTCTACACCGCCTCCGTGCCCGAGGGGCCGTGGCTGCGCGTGAACTTCGTGGCGACGCTCGACGGGTCGGCCTCCGCCTCGGGCCGCACCGCCTCGCTCGGCGGGGACGACGACCTGCGGGTGTTCGACCTGCTCCGCCGGACCGCCGACGTGGTGCTGGTCGCCGCGGGGACCGTGCGCGACGAGGCGTACGGCCCGATGGTGCTGCAAGACGCCGACGTGGCGTGGCGCCGGGCGCACGGGATGCCCGACCACCCGGTCTTCGCGATCGTGACGAACTCGGCGTCGATGGACGCGTCGTCGCGGGTCTTCACCGAGGCGCCGGTGCGACCGATCGTGCTGACCTCTGGGTCGGGAGCCGCGTCGTCGTCCGGGAAGGCCCTGGCGTCCGTCGCGGACGTGGTGGAGTGCGGCTCCACTGCTGTGGACGTGGATGCGCTGCGGGACGCCCTGGCTGCGCGGGGGCTGGACCGGATCCACTGCGAGGGCGGGCCGTCGTTCCTCGGGGCGCTCGTGGCGGCGGACGCGGTGGACGAACTGACGCTGACGATCGACCCGTCGCTCGAGGGCGGGGAGGGGCCGCGGATCGCGACCGGGTCCTCGCCGGAGCTGCGGCGGATGCGGCCGGCGCACGTGCTGCTCGGCGACGGCGGGGTGCTGCTGACGCGGTGGGTGCGGGCGCGGGGGTGACGCGGGGCGGCACGCGGGTGGGGCGGTGCGCTGCGGTGCCGAGTCTCGTGGTGGCGGACACGACTCGCGCTCCGGGACGCGAGTCTCGTCCGCCGGGCCGAGTCTCGGCGCGGCTAGGGTCGACGGTGTGATCGACGTCGTGGTGTCCGGGGTCCTGTTCGACATGGACGGGACGCTCGTCGACTCGACCACGGTGGTCGAGGCCGCGTGGACGAGGTTCGGCGAACAGCACGGAGTGGACCCGGCCGAGATCCTCGGCTTCTCGCACGGTCGGCAGACGATCGACACCGTGCAGCGCTTCCTGCCGCACCTGTCGCCGGAGGACCAGCGCGCGATCGTCGCGACGATGATCGCCGCCGAGATCGACTCCACCGACGGCATCGTCGAGGTCCCCGGCGCCGCCGCCTTCGTCCGGCGACTGCTCGACGCGGGGGTCCCGATCGCGCTCGTGACGAGTGCCCCGCGGGACCTCGCCGTGAAGCGCATGGTCGCCGCCGGGGTCCCCGTGCCCGACGCCCTCGTGCCGTCGGAGGACGCCGAGCGGAGCAAGCCGCACCCCGAGGGGTACCTGCGCGGTGCCGCCCTGCTCGGGGTCCCCGCCGAGCGGTGCCTGGCGTTCGAGGACGCTCCCGCCGGGGTCGAGGCCGCGCTCGCGTCCGGTGCCACCACGGTCGTCGTCGGGACCCTCTCGGCGCCGGTGACCGAGGGGCTGCCGCGCATCGCGGGGTACGACGGGCTCACGGTCGAGCGTGAAGGGGCCGGTTTCCGCGTCCGCGGCTGAACGTCGGCTCCGGACTGCGAACGCGTCCAGCGCTCCCCGACGACGGTGGTCGTTGCGGTCAGGACCCTCGACCGCAGGTGTGGCCGGACGATCCCGGCCCGGAAGGAGCGACCATGGCAGCCCTCGACGGCAAGAAGATCCTCGTCATCGCGACGAACTACGGTGTGGAGCAGGACGAGATCGTCGTCCCCACCGACCAGCTCCGTGAGCGCGGCGCGGACGTGACCGTCGCCGCGCAGGAGTCCGGCTCGATCGAGACCCTCGTCGGCGACAAGGACCCGGGCAAGTCGGTGTCCGTCGACACCACCATCGGCAGTGTCAACGGAGCAGGCGACTACGACGCGCTCGTCGTCCCCGGCGGCACGATCAACGCCGACACCATCCGCCAGGACGCGGACGCGGTCGCCCTCGTCAAGGCGTTCGCCGAGGCCGGCAAGCCCGTCGCGGCGATCTGCCACGGCCCGTGGACGCTCATCGAGGCGGGCGTGGTCTCCGGCAGGACGATCACCTCGTTCCCGTCGCTCCAGACCGACGTGCGGAACGCCGGTGCGGAGTGGGTCGACCAGGAGGTCCAGGTCGACGGCGGCCTCATCACCTCGCGGAACCCCGACGACCTGCCCGCGTTCGTCGACGCGATCGAGCAGGCGCTCACCGCCTGAGTCGAGGGCACGTCCGCCCGTCTGACCGCCGCGTTCGTCCGCGCGCTCAGCGCGGCGGCGCGGGCAGCGGCACGGGGCGGGTCGTCCGGAGCACCGCGGGTCCGAGGGTCAGCACCCCGTCGGACTCCGGGTCGCACCGGACCCCGCCCCGTCCCCGCATCGCACGGAACGCCCCCGGTGCGACCTCGTGGTCCATCCAGGCGCACGGGTTCGCCGGGCGGTACCCGCGGAACAGCACGGGCTCCTCGCCGGGGACCTGGAGCGAGAACGGCTCCCCGCGCAGCGCCTCGACGTCCGCGCCGCGGAGCCCCACGTTCCGCCGGGTCGCCGCCGGGTCCACCGCCGCGCCGAGGGAGCGGCCGACCTCCTCGAGCCCCTCGACGCCGATGACCGTCACGGTGGCGTGCACGTGGGCCCGGGCGGCGAAGTACCGGTCGCCGACGATGCCCAGTCCCGCCCGGAGCTCGATCCGATCGCGGAGCTCGGGACCGTCGGCCGGCAGCGCCCCGTCCGCCGGGCGCCCCTCGTAGCGGTGCCGGGGTGACGCGAGGAGCAGGACGACCTCCACGGGTGTCTCGACGCGCAGGTCCTCGGCCACGCGCCCACCGTAGTCGTCGTGGCCGTGGCGAGCGCTCCAGCGGCCGTCGCTGCCGTGTCCGATTCCCGCCAGTCACTGTCGCCGGCCCGTGTCAGGGTTGCCGCATGACCAGCACCGCGGACGACACCCTGCACGCCGAGCGCTACCGCGTCGTCGCCTCCCGCGACGCGCGGTTCGACGGTCAGTTCGTCACCGCCGTGCACTCGACGGGCATCTACTGCCGACCGTCCTGCCCCGCCCGCACCCCGCGCGCGTCGGGGGTCACCTTCTTCCGCACCAGCGCTGCGGCGCACCTCGCCGGGTACCGCGCGTGCAAGCGGTGCCTGCCGGAGGCGACGCCGGGCAGCCCCGAGTGGGACCTGCGCGAAGACGTCGCCGGCCGGGCCATGCGGCTGGTGCTCGACGGGGTGGTGGAGCGCGAGGGCGTCCCCGGCCTCGCCGCTCGCGTCGGCTACTCGGAACGGCAGCTCGGTCGCATCATGACGACCGAGCTCGGTGCGGGACCGAAGGCGCTCAGCCGGGCACACCGCGCGCAGACCGCCCGCGCGTTGCTCACCTCGTCCGACCTCTCCGTTGCGGACGTCGCCTTCGCGGCGGGCTTCGCGAGCGTCCGACAGTTCAACGACACCATCCGCGAGGTCTTCGCCGTCACCCCCTCGCAGCTCCGCGCTCGCCGCGTGCTCCGCCCGGTCGAGGACGGCTGGCTGCACGTGCACCTGCCGGCCCGTGCACCGTTCGACGCACAGGGCCTGCTCGACTGGCACGCGCTCCACGCGCTCGCCGGGCTCGAGCAGGTGGAGCGCGACGACACCGGACGGGTCACCTCGTACGGGCGGCTGGTCGACCTGCCAGGAGGCCCGGCTCGCTTCACGGCGTCGGCCTCGGCCACGCGGCCGGCCGGCCCCGCCGCGGGGCGGACCGGCATCGACCTGCGGGTGCGACTCACCACCCTGTCCGACCTGCCGACGCTCGTCGCGCGGGTGCGCTCGCTGTTCGACCTCGACGCCGATCCGGAGGCGGTGGACGCGGTCCTCGCGGCCGTCCCGGAGCTCGCACCGGCGGTGGCCCGTGTCCCGGGGATCCGGCTGCCGGGGCACGCCGACGCGGACGAGGTCCTGTTCCGCACCCTCATCGGCCAGCAGGTGTCGGTCGCCGCCGCACGTACGGCGCAGACCCGACTCGTGGCCGCGCTCGGCGCACCGGTGCCCGACGACCTGGTGCCGGGCGGTCGACTGTTCCCGACGGCTGCGGTGATCGCGGAGCACGGTCGCGAGGTCCTCCGGGGCCCGGCGGCGCGCGTGGACACCATCATCCGGGTGGCCGAGGCGCTCGCGGTCGGCACGCTCGTCGTCGACGCCGGGCAGTCCCTCGACGAGCTCCGGGACGGGCTCCTCGCGGTGAAGGGCATCGGCCCCTGGACCGCCGACTACGTGGCACTGCGGGTCCGGCACCACCCCGACGTGTTCCTCCACAGCGACCTCGCCGTGCGGAACGGTGCACAGGAACTCGGACTGCCCGGTGCGGCGCGCGAGCTCTCCGTACGGTCGGAGCAGGTGGCGCCGTGGCGGAGCTACCTGACGATGCACTGCTGGCGGCCGATCGTCGACCGGGCGGCCGCCGTCGCCGAAACGAGCGCGCGGGCCGCGGCGACAGCCGCCGAACGAAGCTGACCAACGAGCCAGCTCGACGCTGATCAACGAGGAGGACGACCGATGACCGACGCCATCATCCAGACACTGGACACGCCAGACGGGTCCTTCACCGTGCTCGAGGACTCGGAGGGCCGCGTGCTCGCCTCGGGGTGGACCGACGACGCCGAGCGCATCGTCGCCCGGCTGGCCGACCGACACCGACCCGAGCGCGTGGTCGACGGCACCGTCCGCGCTGCCGAGGCGGTGGACGCCTTCTACGACGGGCAGGTCGAGCACGCCATGCAGGTGCCCGTGCGGCAGTTCGGCACGGACCTCTTCGCCGAGGGGTGGCGACAGCTCCGGGCGATCCCGGCCGGGTCCGTGCTCACCTACACCGAGCTCGCGAGTGCCATGGGTCGGCCCGACGCGATCCGAGCTGCCGCGAGCGTGTGCGCACGGAACGCCCCGGCGCTGTTCGTGCCGTGTCACCGGGTCCTCCGGTCGGACGGCACCCTCGGCGGGTTCGCGTGGGGCCTCGACGTCAAGCGGTCCCTGCTCGAGCGGGAGTCGGTGGGCGCGACGGCGCTGGTGTGACGGGTACTGGCCGTCCTCCCCCTGCTTGCGGGTGGTGACGCGGACCGGGGCGCCTGCCATGCTCTCGGTACCGACACCAGCACGGTCCGTCCCGAGGACCCGACGCAGCGCCGTCGCACCACCCCGAGGACACCCATGCACGACGACCGTTCCCGCACCCCCGAGCACGCGGTGGGGCCTCCCGGAGTGCCCGGCGCCCCGGGGAGCGCCATCGCGCCGGCCCAGCTCCCGGCCGGGCACCTCTCGCCCGGGCACCTCTCGCCCGGGCAGCCCTCGGCCGGGCAGCCCTCGGCCGGGCAGCCCTCGGCCGGACACTTCTCGGTCGGGCACCTCGACCGGATCGTGCACTCGGCGGACGGCACGCCGCTCGCCGTCTCCGAGGCCGGCTCCGGTCCGACCCTGCTCGTCGTCGGCGGCGCCTTCGACCACCACGGCACGCCGACGGTGGACCGGCTCGTCCGGGCACTCCGCGACCGCTACCGGGTCGTCACGTACGACCGGCGCGGCCGGGGCGCGAGCGGGGACACCGCCCCGTGGTCGATCGAGCGCGAGATCGAGGACATGGCGGCGGTCGTCACCTCGGTCCCCGGTCCCGTCGACGCGCTCGGCACGTGTGTCGGTGCGGGCCTCGTCCTCCGTGGACTCGCGGCCGGCGTCCCGCTCCGGCGCGCGGTGCTCTGGGAACCGCCGTACCGCGCGACCGTCGACCCGCACGCCGACGACGTCCTGCTCGCGGACGTCCTCGACGAGCACGTCGCCGCGGGCCACCGCGGGCAGGCGGTGCGGGCGTTCCTCGCCCAGGTCCTCGGCCTGCCGATGGGCCAGGTCACCGCCGCGCGGCTCCGACCGCGGCTGTGGCGGGCCCTCCTCGCCGACGCCCACGTGCTCTCCCGCGACGTCCGGGTCCTCGGCGGACTGGCGGTCCCGCAGCGCGTCGCCGAAGCGGTGGGCGTCCCGGTGCTCGTCGCCGCGGGGGACGCCGGGGTCGAGTGGATGCGTGCAGCAGCTGCGGCGCTCGCCGAGGCCGTGCCGGGTTCGCGGTCCCTCGTCGTCCCGGGACAGGGGCACGTGCCCGACCCCGTGGTCCTCGGGCACCTGGTCGACCGCTTCACGGGAGTCGACGCACCGAGCGTCGATCCAGGGGACACCGACGCGCACTGACCGACCGGCTGCTGCGAGAGGATGGTGCGGTGACTGCTCCCCGCCTCGGCCTGCTGCTCGACGTCGACGGACCGATCGCCAGCCCGGTGACCCGGACCATCGCGATCCCGTCCATCGTCGAGGACCTCGTCGCCCTCGCCGCCGAGGGCATCCCGATCGTCTTCAACACCGGTCGGAGCGACGCCTTCATCCGGCAGGAGGTCGTCGGTCCGCTGCTCGCCGGCGGTCTGGCCGAGGGTACCCGGGTGCACGCCGTGTGCGAGAAGGGCGCCGTCTGGTGCTCCATCGGACCGCAGTACGACGGCGGCATGGGTGAGCTGACGGTCGCCGAGGACCTCGCGCTCCCACGCGACTTCGCGGACGAGATGCGCGAGCTCGTCCGGGCCGAGTACGCCGACCTGGTGTTCTTCGACGAGACGAAGCGCGCGATGGTGTCGATCGAGCAGCGCGTCGAGGTGCCGAACGCGACCTACCTGGCACGCCAAGCCGACTTCGACGCACAGGCGATGGCGGCGCTCGTGCGTCGGGGCCTCGGCGTGCGCCGCCTCGACGACGTCCGGCCGGACGCCGACGGTGCCGTGCAGTGGCGCATCGACCCGACGATCATCTCGACCGACGTCGAGTCGGACCGGTCCGGCAAGGACCTCGGCGCGGAGCGGTCGCTCGAGCTGCTGTCGGCGGACGGCGAGCTGCCGGTCACCTGGCGGACGGTCGGGGACTCGCGCAGCGACTACGCGATGGCGGACTGGCTGCACGCGAACGGCCACGAGGTCGCCCACGTCGACGTCCGACCCGCCGACGGGGTCCTCGCGACGCCGTACCCGGTGCTCACCGCTCCGGACGGGATCATCCACGACGAGGCGGGCGCACGCTTCCTCACGGAATGGCGCCGCGCCGCTTGACCGGTCCCGCGTGGGGCTGCAGCCGACGCGCCCACCCGGCCCCGTGCAGGACCGCAGCCGACGCGCCCACCCGGCCCCGTGCCTCCCGTCCGAGACGCCGTCGTCTCCGCGAGACGCCCCGCTCGAGCCGAGACGCCGCCCCGTCCCACGGCGTCTCGCCGGCTTGGCGGCGTCTGGCCGACCTGGCGGCGTCTCGCCGACCTCGCGTGGCCCGACCGCCGCCGCCCAACCCCCGCCCCGCGAGGCCCGGACCGTTTGCGGACCGGGGTGGTACACCAGTACCCTTCCGGGGTCCACCGCCAGACCGATGACGGGAACCCCCCCATGGCACTCCGCACCAAGTCGATCGAGGCCTCGCTGGCCGACTCCGAGGAGCAGGGCCGGTCACTCAAACGGTCCCTCAAGACGTTCGACATCGCCGCGATGGGCATCGCGGTCGCGGTCGGCGCCGGCATCTTCTCCGTCGGCGCGAACGCCGCCGCCAACTTCGCCGGACCGAGCGTCATCATCTCGTTCCTGCTCGCCGCCGTCACGTGCGGCCTGGCGATCATGTGCTACGCCGAGTTCGCGTCGACGATCCCGGTCGCCGGCTCGGCGTACACGTTCACCTACGCGACCATGGGCGAGCTCCTCGCCTGGATCGTCGGGTGGGACCTCATCCTCGAGACCCTCACCGCGAGCGCCGTCATCGCGAAGTACTGGGGCATCTACCTCAGCACCGCGTTCGGGGTGTTCGGCATCGACCTGCCCGACACGATCCAGCTCGGCCCGATCGGCTTCACGTGGGGGCCGGTGCTCATCGTCGGCCTGTTCACCGTGCTGCTGGCGTTCGGCACGCGCCTGTCGAGCCGGGTGTCCGCCGTCATCACGGTCATCAAGGTCGCGATCGTCGTCTTCGTCATCGTCGCCGGGGCGTTCTTCGTCAAGGCCGCGAACTTCGCGCCCTTCGTCCCGCCGGCCGAGCCGACCAAGGGTGCCGAGGGCGGCGTCCTGACGCAGTCGCTCGTGTCCTTCGTCACGGGTTCCGCGCCCGCGCAGTACGGGGTGTTCGGCCTGCTCGCTGCGGCCTCGCTCGTGTTCTTCGCGTTCATCGGCTTCGACGTCGTCGCGACGAGCGCCGAGGAGACCGAGAACCCGCAGAGGACCCTGCCCCGCGGCATCTTCATCGGGCTCGGCATCGTCACGCTGCTCTACGTCGGCGTCAGCATCGTCATCACCGGCATGGTCTCGTACCGGCGCCTGGCGGAGGAGGACGCCCCGTCCCTCGCCTCGGCCTTCGACATCGTGGGCCTGCCGTGGGCGGCGGGGATCATCGCGATCGGTTCGCTGATCGGCCTCACCACCGTCGTGATGGTGCTGCTGCTCGGCCTGTCGCGCATCGTGTTCTCGATGAGCCGTGACGGCCTGCTGCCCCGTTGGTTCTCGAAGACGAACCCGAAGACGCAGACCCCGGTCCGGGTGCAGGTCGTCGCGGGTGTGGTCGTGGCGTTCATCGCCGGGTTCACCGCGGTCGAACGTCTCGAGGGCATGATCAACATCGGCACGCTCTCCGCCTTCGTCCTCGTGTCGATCGGCATCGTGGTGCTCCGCAAGACCCGTCCGGACGCGCCTCGCGCCTTCCGGGTGCCGTGGTCGCCGGTGCTCCCGATCATCTCGGCGGTGCTGTGCTTCTGGCTCATGCTCAACCTCGAGGTCGAGACGTGGCTGCGGTTCATCGTGTGGCTGGCGATCGGCTTCGCGATCTACTTCGGGTACAGCCGTCGGCACAGCCGGGTGGGCAAGGGCCTGCAGTAGGCGGCGCCTGCGACTCGTGCTCGGCACAACGCGAAGCACTCCGCGCCACGGGTTTCCGTGGCGCGGAGTGTTTTCGGTTGTGCGGGCGCACGACACGCCGCCGCCCGCCACGCGGCGCGCTGCGGTCGGCCCGCGCTACGCGCCGACGGCCAGCGCGACGCCGAACGACAGCATCACGACGGCGACCAGGCCGTCGAACACGCGCCAGGTGAGGGGCCGGGCGAACAGCGGCCGCAGCAGCCGCCCGCCGAACCCGAGCGCACCGAACCACAGGCAGCTCGCCGCCGCGGCCCCGATCGTCCACCACCAGCGGTCGTCGACGCCCTGCTGGTTCGCCACCGACCCGAGGAACACGAGCGTGTCGAGGTACACGTGCGGGTTCGCCCACGTGAACACGAGCATGGTCAGGACCGCGGCCCGCATCGTCGGTGCGGCCGGGCGCGTGGTCACCCCACCCCGGCCGGGAGGCACGACCCCCGTCGGCCCCGCCGGCTCGGCCGTCGGGCTGGTCGCCGACGCGCTGGTCGCGGACGTGCTGGTCGCGGACGTGCTGGGCGCAGTCGCGCTGGGCGCAGTCGCGCTGGGCGCCGGGATGCTGGTCCGGGTCTGCCCGGCGGGTGCCGCTGCCGGTGCCGGCACCCCGTCGTCGTCCGCTGCCTGCTCGACGCGCATCGCGTCCCCGGACGGCCGCAGCGCCCGCTTCGCCGCGAGGACCCCGTAGGTCAGCAGGAACGCCGCCCCCACGAACCGGATCACGACGACCGCGAGCGGGAAGCGCTCGACGACCACCCCGACGCCGAGCACGCCCGCCAGGATGAGCACCGCGTCCGACGCCGCGCACACCACGACGGCGGCCGCGACCACCCGGACCGACGCAGTCACCGCCAACCGGAGCAGGTAGGTGTTCTGCACGCCGATCGCCACGATCAGCGCGAGTCCGGTGCCGAGGCCGGCGAGCAGGGGGAGGAGCGCGTTCACCCGTCCGACGCTAGGGCTGCGACGCCCTGCAGGCCAGCTCACGTTCCTGCGGCACCGTAAGCTCAGCTGCATGCTCCGGCTGCAGCGCGACCACCTCGAGACCCTGCTCGCCGCGGTCGACCACGGCACCCTCGACGCCGCGGCACGGGCGCTGTCGATCACCCCGTCGGCGGTGTCGCAGCGGATCAAGGCGATGGAGCAGCAGCTCGGCCGGGTCCTGCTCCAGCGGACGACCCCGGTGGCGCCGACCGCCGACGGCGAGGTCGTCCTCCGGCACGCGCGGCAGGCGCGGCTGCTCGACGACGAGACCGCACGGGCGCTCGGGGTGGGTCCCGGCGGGGACGCAGCGCTGCCGGTGGTCCCCTCCGTCGCCCTCGCCGTGAACGCCGACTCCCTCGGCACGTGGTTCCTCGACGCGCTCGCCCTCGTCCGTGCGGACGCCGAGGTGGTGTTCGACCTGCACCGCGAGGACCAGGACCGCACCGCCGAGCTCCTGCGTGCCGGCACCGTGATGGCGGCGGTCACCGCCGAGGCCGACCCGGTCCAGGGCTGCTCGTCCGTGCTGCTCGGCGTCGACCGGTACCGCGCCGTGGCGTCCCCGGCCTTCGTCGCCCGGTACCTGGACGGCGCGGACACCGAGCGACGGATGACCGACCGGCTCGACCGGGTCCCGCTCGTCGACTACGACCGCGACGACGACCTGCAGCAGGGGTACCTCCGCCGGGTCCTCGGGCACGCCCCCGGCGGTCCGCGCCACTTCGTCCCGACCTCGGCCGACTTCGCCCGCGCGGTGACGCTCGGGTTCGGCTGGGGGATGCTCCCGGAGGCGCAGTGCCTGCAGGGTCTGCGGGAGGGCTCGCTCGTCGAGCTCACCCCGGGTCGGCGCGCCGACGTGGCGCTCTGGTGGCAGCGGTGGAACCTGGCGTCCCCGTTGCTCGAGCGCGTGACGGACGCGGTGCGGACGACCGCGCGGGAGTGGCTGCACCAGCCCGCCTGACGGGGCTCAGGCGGTCGCGCGCCAGCGGAGCCCGTCGACGAGCAGGCCGACCAGGTACTGGCTCTGCTCGACGGTGGGGGCGCCGTGGCACAGGTCGGCGACCGCGCGGAGCAGCTGGGTCGCGTCGAGGTCGCTCCGGATGGTTCCAGCGGCCGAGGCGGCGTCGAGCAGCCCGGTCAACGCGCCGCCGAGCCGGTCGATGAACCACGGGTGCAGGCCCTCGAACGCCGGGTCCCCGGACTGCAGGGCGGCCGCGAGTCCGCGCTTCGTGGCGACGAACCCGGTGAAGCGCAGCAGCCACCGGGCGAGCGCCTCGTCCGGCTCGTGCTCGGCGCTGAGTTCAGCAGCAGCGTCCGCGCAGTCCTCGACGGCCTGCCGGAACACCGCCACGACCAGGTCGGACCGCTGGGGGAAGTGCCGGTAGAGCGTGCCCACACCGACCCCGGCGCGTTCGGCGACCACCCGGGCGGGGGCGTCGACGCCCTGCTCGGCGAAGACCGCACGGGCGGTGTCCACGAGGGCGTCGAGGTTGCGGCGGGCGTCGGCGCGCACGGGGCCTCCGGTCGGTGGGTGTCGGGATGCGCGGTCCGACCGCGCGGGGCTTGCGGAAACGGAACAACGTTCCGTATGGTTCCGGAAGAGCGTTCCGGTTCCGTCCACGATACGGCACGGGAGCACCGGGCGCCACGGACAGGAGGCACTCCCATGCAGTACCGCACCCTCGGCCGCACCGGCATCCAGGTCAGCCCCTTCGCACTCGGCGCGATGATGCTCGGCACGGACGGCCGGATCGGCAACGGCGACGAGCAGGACTCGATCCGCATCGTCCACCGCGCCCTCGACGCCGGCATCAACCTCATCGACACCGCGGACCGCTACTCACAGGGCGGGTCCGAGACGCTGATCGGCAAGGCGATCGCGGGCCGCCGGGACGACGTCGTGCTCGCGACGAAGTTCAACGGCCCCATGGGCGACGACCCCAACCGGCGCGGCAACTCCCGACGCTGGATCACCCGCGCGGTCGAGGACTCGCTCCGCCGACTGCAGACCGACCACATCGACCTGTACCAGGCGCACCGCCCGGACGACACGGTCGACCTCGAGGAGACCCTGTCCGCCCTCACCGACCTCGTGCGGAGCGGCAAGGTCCGGGCGATCGGCAGCTCGGACTTCCCGGCGTCGATGCAGGTCGAGGCACAGTGGACCTCGGAACGCCGCGGCCTCGAGCGCTTCCGCTCCGAGCAGCCGACCTACTCGATCCTCAACCGCGGCATCGAGCGCGAGGTGCTGCCCGTCGCCCAGCGGTACGGGATGGGCGCGCTGGTGTGGAGCCCGCTCGCCGGCGGCATGCTGACCGGACGCTTCCGGAAGGGCCAGCAGAGCGACCTCGCCCGCGTCGGGATGTTCCGGCACAACCAGGACGCGCGCCGGATCGACGCCGTGGAGCAGGTGGCGGCGCTGTCCGAGGACACCGGCATCCCGATGACGCACCTGGCGCTGGCGTTCGCGATCGCCCACCCCGGGGTGACGAGCGCGCTGATCGGCCCGCGCTCGACGGAGCAACTCGACGACCTGCTCGCCGCGGCCGACGTCGCACTGTCCGACGAGGTCCTCGACCGCATCGACGCGATCGTCCCGCCCGGGGCCGACGTCTCCCGGCTCGACCAGCAGTACGAGCCGCCGGCGATCACCCGGCAGGAACTCCGGCGCCGCCCGCTCGCCGAACGCTCCGCCGCCTGACCCCTCCCTCCCTCGCAAGACGCAACGTCGGCGGATGCTCGCAGCGCGATACCGCTGCGAGGATCCGCCGACGTTGCGTTTCGCGGAACGCGCCGCCGCGGAACGCCGGCCCGCCCGACACGCGCGCCCGGCGCCGGGGCGTGCGGGAATGCGGGAAACCGCAAGGATCGGCGCTCCGGTGCCGAGTTCACCCGCTGGACACACGGCGCGGCCGATCGGCTCGTAGTGTCGACCAGACCGACGGCGACGGGCCGTCGCCGCACGACCGCTCACGACACACCGAACAGCGCGTCCGCACCCTCGGACGCCGTCCCCCCGATGCCGGGTCCCTAGCCCAGGCACCGAACCCATGTCGCCACAGTCGCCGACGCCCGTCTCGCGTACCGTCGGCGTCCCCGCCTGCCGGTCGCGAGTCTCTCCCGACCCGACAGGAGAACCGCCATGTCCGCACCCACGGACCTCCGCCGACCGCGCCCGGACGCGGTGCCGAACCCGCCGTACCGGCGGAACTCGCCCCCGCGGTCGCCCGACGTCGGCGAACCCGCGGACACGGCCGCGGCCCCGAGTGCGGGCGCGACCGCCGCGCCGAACGAGTCGCGCACGACGGGTGCTCCGTTCCTGTCCAGCACGCCCCGCGACCGGGTCCGTCGCCGCGCCCAGGGCGAAGTCGTCCCGCACGTGCGCCCCCGCTCCGAGAGCCGCGCGCACAGCCCGGTCATGGTGCTCATAGTGCTCGTGGCGACGCTCGGCGTCATGGCGTACGCGGTGTTCCTGCTCGACCCAGCCAACCGCGGCGACTTCCTGCCGTACGGCCTGGTGATCGTCGCGGAGAGCGTCCTCGTCGGCCAGGCCCTGCTGTCGATGTGGACGATCCTGTCCGGCGGCGCCGACCCGCGCGACTTCGGGTTCCACCACACCCAGGACACGCTGTTCGACCGCGACGCCGTCGCCCGTGACGGCCTGTCCGACCAGCCGCACCGCTGGCCGATGCACGTCCGCGGCCGCCGGGTCGAGGTCGACGTGTTCATCACGGTCTACGGCGAGGAGCTGTCGAAGATCGCCGCGACCGTTCAGGCCGCCCTCGCGATGCGCGGCGAGCACCGCACGTGGGTGCTCGACGACGGCCGGAGCGACGAGGTGCAGGCGCTCGCCGCCGAGCTCGGCGCCCGCTACGTCCGCCGCCTGTCCTCGCACGGGGCGAAGGCGGGCAACATCAACCATGCCCTGACCCTCGCGAAGGGCGACTACTTCGCGGTGTTCGACGCCGACTTCGTGCCGAAGCCCGACTTCCTGTTCGAGACGGTCCCGTTCTTCGCGGACGACGGCATCGCGTTCGTGCAGACGCCGCAGACCTACGGCAACCTGCACAACCTGGTGTCCCGCGGCGCCGGCTACATGCAGACCGTGTTCTACAAGTTCATCCAGCCCGGCCGGAACCGCTTCAACGCGGCGTTCTGCGTCGGCACGAACGTCGTCTTCCGCCGCAGCGCGATCGACGAGGTCGGCGGCATCCACACCGACTCGAAGTCCGAGGACGTCTGGACCAGCCTGATGCTCCACGAGCGCGGGTGGAAGTCCGTCTTCATCCCGATGACCCTGGCCGTCGGTGACGCCCCGGAGACCATCGAGGGCTTCACGAAGCAGCAGCTCCGCTGGGCCACCGGCGGGTTCGAGATCCTGCTGACGCACTTCCCGTTCAACCCGAAGCACCGGCTGTCGATGGACCAGCGGCTGCAGTACCTCGTCACCGCGAGCTTCTACCTGACGGGCATCGTCCCCGGGCTGCTGCTCCTCGTGCCGCCGCTCGAGATCTTCTTCGACCTGCGCCCGATGAACCTGTCGATCGGCCCGGGCGAGTGGGTGCTGTTCTACCTCGGCTTCTACCTGATGCAGGTGCTGCTCGCGTTCTACGCCCTCGGGTCGTTCCGGTACGAGACGCTGCTGCTCGCGGCGGTGTCGTTCCCGATCTACGCGAGCGCCCTCTGGAACGTCCTCTGCGGCAAGGAGCAGGCCTGGCACGTCACGGGCGCGAACCGCGGCCGGACCCCGTCGCCGTTCAACTTCATCGTGCCGCAGGTCCTGGTGTTCGTCTTCCTGGCGCTGACGAGCGTGGTGGCCGTCTGGCGCGACCTGCACAACGGACAGCTCACGCTCGCCACGGCCTGGAACATCACGAACACCCTCGTGTTCCTCGCCTTCATCGTCGCCGCGTTCCGCGAGCAGGCCCGGAACCGCGTCGCCGACCGCGAGCGCGCCCGCGGCGGCGTCGCCCGCCCGGCCCTCCCGCTGGCGCAGGCCCCCGCCAGCCCGGTCCGGACGACCGTCGTCCGACCCGACACCCTCGAACCCCAGCGCGCCGCGATCGCCGGCGTCGCGACGCAGGACGGACACCGCGCATGACCTGGACCAACCGACTCCGACTCTTCGGCGGCCTGCTGGTCGTCCTGGTGGTCGTCGCCGCCTGCACGCTGGTGTTCAACCAGCGGCAGAGCGCCGTCGCCAGCACCTCCGCCGCGATCGCCGCGCAGGAGTACGCCGTGGGCACCGACTACGGCGGCACCGTGACGCAGGAGTACGTCGAGGAGGGCGACACCGTCCAGAAGGGCGCGAAGCTGATCCAGGTGCAGAGCCTGCAGCTCGCGCAGGACATCCGGAAGGGCGTCGTCGGGGCGGACACCCAGACGAGCGCCTACGACATCGGCGAGGACGGGCTCATCACCTTCAAGGCCGAGGTCTCCGGCACGATCGCGAAGATCGACGTGAAGACCGGCGGCTACGTGCAGGCCGGTTCCGAGCTCGGCACGATCCACAAGGCGGACAGCCTGTTCGTGACGTCGAACTTCACCGTCACGCCCCGCGACTACGGCCGCATCCGCAACGGTGCCGAGGTCGAGCTCCGCCTGCCCGACGACCGCACCGTCACGGGTCGTGTCAAGAGCGTCAGCGTCGAGACGAACGCCGACGGCCAGGCGAAGACCACCGTCGACGTGGAGAGCCGCGAGCTGTCCGCCTCGCCGTCCTCGGGGATCACGAGCCCCGGCACGCCCGTCGACGCGACGCTGCACCTGCAGGACGACGGCGAGCTCGCCGGGGTCACGGACATGGTCCGGGACTTCTCCCGCCAGATCGGGCTGTAGCCGGTGCGCCCCGCGTCCCGGACCGACGGGGCGGGCCCGACCCGTGCCTCCCGTCCGGTCCTGCTGGTCACCCTGGTGACGGCCGTCACCCTCCTGGTCACCGCGTGCACCGGGCCGGGAGGCACGGATCACCCGACCCCGTCGGCCTCTGCCACCGACGCGGCGGCCCAGGCGCGCGCGGTCGCCGCCCTGGGTGACGTCACGTCCTCCACCGCGGGGACGATGCGCCTGGCGGACGGGCTGTTGCCCCCGACGAACCGGTGGTTCTCCGGGCTCGTGTTCGGCGCGGCACCGCAGCCGGTGTTCCCGTCACCGATCTCGTGGCAGGTCACGAGCGGCGGGTTCGCCGCCGGGCTGCCGGACGTCACCGCGACCGAGAAGACCATCGCGGGCGGCGCCGTGCCGCAGGTCGGCTTCGACCTCGGCGCGACGAGCACCCTGGTGTCGGCGTACGACGCGGTGTCGGTGACCGTCGAACACCGCGACGGCGACACCGTGCTCGGCCACTCCGTCGTCGCCGAGGGCTCACCGCTCGTGACCTACACGGCCGCACGCGACGGGCAGCTCGGCGCCACCACGCCGCTCACCCGCACCGGTGACGGCACCGCGACCATGACCGGCGGCGGCCGCACCTGGCAGGTCGTCGTCCGCGACGGCACCGTCGACACCTCCGGGATCGCGCTGCGGAAGGGCGGCTCGGTCGTCCTGCTGCCGACCCCGGACGGGGCGAGTGCGTCCCAGGTCGCACGGCTCGTCGCGGCCGCGCGGCCCCTCGTCGGCACGACCCTCGAACGCAGCGCGACCCGGTCCACGCAGCGCACCACGCTCGGCTACGACTTCGGCGGCGGTGCGGGCGTCCTCGTCCCGCAGGCCGGTCAGGGCACGTCCGGCCTGTCGTGCACCGGGCTGGAGGTCGCGACCATCACCGGGCCCGCCCCGGTCTGCACCGGCACCGCCCTCCGGTTCGCGGCGGAGACCGTGCAACCCGACGACCGTCTCGACCTGTCCGGGCTCTCCGCGGCGGACCGCGCGACGCTCACCGACCAGGTCCGCGAGGACGCCGCCGGGGTCGACCCGTCGTCGTACGCCGCCGACACCTACGGCGGCGGCAAGGACCTGTACCGCGTCGCGACGCTGTACCGGCTCGCGGTCGGGCTCGGTCTCGACGACCAGGCGGCGGCGCTGAAGTCGTCGATCGTCAGCGAGCTCGACCAGTGGTTCGACGCGTCCGGCTGCGGCGACCGCAGCGCCCGGTGCTTCCGGTACGACCCGACCGTGCACGGGCTCGTCGGGCAGCAGCCGTCCTTCGGGTCCGACGAGTTCAACGACCACCACTTCCACTACGGCTACCTGCTGTCCGCGGCGGCGATGGTCGCGGACGGGGACGACGCGCTCGTGTCCCGGTGGCGGACGGTCGCCGACCTGGTCGCGGCGGACATCGCCTCGCCGACGCAGACGACGTCGTTCCCGGCGCTCCGCGTCTACGACCCGTACGCACAGCACTCGTGGGCGTCGGGGTACTCGCCCTTCGCGGACGGCAACAACCAGGAGTCCGCGTCCGAGGCCGTGTCCGCCTGGAACGGCGTCGCCCGCTGGGGCACGGTGTCCGGGTCGGCGTCCCTGCGCTCGGTCGGCACCTGGCTGCTGTCGAACGAGGCGGCGTCGGCGCAGCGCGACGTCCTCGACCCGGACCTGTCCGCCTTCCCGGGCTTCACGCACCGGGTGGTGTCCCTGAACTGGGGCGGCAAGCGCGACCACGCGACGTGGTTCAGCGCCGCGGCGGCGGCTCCGGCGGGGATCGAACTCATCCCGATGCCCGCGATGGCGGGGGAGTACGCCGGCGCCGGTGGTCGGGCGCAGATCCAGCGGGTCCTCGACGAGGCGGTGCCGGACGGCCGCTACGACGTGCAGTTCGGCGACTACCTGCTCATGTACCGGGCGCTCGGCGGGAAGTCGGACGCGGCGGCGGCGCTCGCGGCGGCGAAGCGGTTGCCGGACGCGGTCGTCGACGCGGCGAACTCGCGGTCGTACCTGTACGCGTGGATCATGACGCGGACGTGACACTGACGTGACGCGGCGGGCCCGCTCGGGCCGGAGCTGCCTGTGCGGGACGGCTCGGCCCGTGTGGGCCGGAGTTGCCCGTGCGGGCCGGCTCGGGCCGGCACTGCTGGCCGCTCCGGCTACGTCTGGCAGCGTGGGCACCAGTAGGTGTCGCGCAGGGTCAGCTCGGAGTCGCCGAGCTCACCGTGCCGGATCGGCGTCCCGCACCGCAGGCAGGGCTTGCCGGCCCGTCCGTACACCCAGAAGCGCCGACCCGGGCGGTCGACGCCCGTCGTCACGCGGGCGTTGCGGTCGCGGTTCGCCAAGATGAGCCGGCTCGCGAGCGCGATCGTCCGCGCCGGGTCCTGCACCTGCCCGACCGGCCGCGTCGGCAGCACACCGCGCAGGAAGCACAGCTCGTTCCGGTACACGTTGCCCAGTCCCGCGAGCACCCGCTGGTCGAGCAACGCCAGACCGACGGGGCGGTCCGGGTCGGCCGTGAGGTTCGCGAGCGCCCGGTCGGCGTCCCAGTCGGGGCCGAGCAGGTCCGGCCCCAGGTGTCCGACGACCTCGGACTCCTGGTCGCGAGGGACCACCTCGAGCACCCCGAGGGTGAAGCCCACAGTGGACACGTCCTCGGCGTCCAGCACCACGCGTGCCTGGTGCGCCGGCCGTCGCCAGCGCTCACCCGGGGCGTAGACGTCCCACCGCCCCTCCATCTTCAGGTGCGAGTGCACGGTCAGGTCGCCGATCCGATGGAGCAGGTGCTTGCCGCGCGGGACGACCTCGTCGACGGTCCGACCGACCAGGTCGAGCGTCGCGAACGCGGGCACCCGGAAGTCCGAGCGGGTCAGGACCTTGCCGGCGAGGGCGGTGTGCAGGCGTCGGGCGGCCCGGAAGACGGTGTCACCCTCGGGCATGGCACACCGTCCCGCTCGGAGTCGCGCCGGTCGTGCTCGGTTCAGACACGGAGCCGCACCCCCTGCGGGGTCGCCGTGAAGCCCGCCTCGCGCAGGGCGCTGCCGAGCGGGCTCTCGAGGACGAACTCCCCGTCCACGCGTTCGACCGCGAGCTTCCGGAGCCCCGAGCGCACCACCGCGGCGATGGACCGGGCCGCCGCGAGCAGGTCCGCCGGGTCGTCGGTGAACGTCAGGACGGACTTCCCGCCCCGTTCGACGTAGACCACCAGGCGGCCGTCGACGGTCGTGACCAGCGCGCCGGCCTTCCGTCCGGGACGGTGCCCGCGGGTCTTGCCCGTGCCGGTGGAGGCACCTGCGGCTCGCACCGTGCTGGTGCTGGTGCTGGACCCGGCGGCCGCGGCGTCGGAGCCGTCGGCCGCGCCCGTGGTGTCCGCCGGGTCGCCGTCGGACGGCCACGGCAACGCCGCACCGTACGGGTTCGCGGGGTCGGTCGCGGCGAGGGTCAGCGCCTGGCGCTCCCGGTCGGCGTCGGCACGCTCGTCGTCGTCCAGGTCCCGCGCGTACGTCCGGAGCCGGTCGACCGTGGGGCTCGTCGCGAACTGCGCCGCCCCGAGTCCCTCGACGAAGTACCCGCGGCGGGCCCGACCGGACTCCTCGAACCGGCTGAGCACCCGGTACACGCCGGCGAATCCGCCCCGCACGCCCTCGACCTGCACGGCACCCCGGGTCACGACGCCGTACCGCTCGAGCAGCTGCTCCGCGGTCGCGGCGGCGCGGACGGTGCCGTCGGACTCCGCGAGCGGCAGCAGCGACCACCGGCCGCCGACCGACGGCGGACCGGACTGCGTCGGGAGCGTCGGGCGTCGCCGGCCGCGGTACGGCCGGGAGCGCGGCGCGCTCGTGCTCTTCGCCTTCCCGCCGAGCATCGCGCGGAGCGGGGCGAAGGTGTCGTTCGTGATCTGTCCGGCCCAGACGAGGTCCCACAGCGCCGTCGCCAGGGCGGTGTCGTCCGTACTGCCGACCGCCTGGCCGAGCTGCCGGAAGAAGTACGCGCCGCCGCCGGCGAGTGCGCCGAGCACGTCGCGCTGCAGCTCGGTGGTCTCGTCGCCCGAGGGCTCGGCGAGCGTCGTCTCCGCCGTGTCCGCCAGGTGGAGGCGGACCCACCCGTCGTTGCCGGGGAGCGTGCCACCGCCGGACCACAGGACCTCGCCCGTGGCGGTGAGCTCGTCGAGCATGCTCGTCGAGTAGTCGCTGACCCGGGCGGGCAGCACGAGGGTCTCCCACGCGCTCGCGGGCAGGGCGACGCCGGCGAGCTGGTCGATCACCTGCAGGACACCGTCCACGCCGCGCAGCCCACCGCGGGTCCCCGGGGTGTGCACGTGCTGCCACGCGGGCAGGAAGCGCGCGAGGGTGTCCGGCGACACCGGCTCGACCTCGTGCCGCAGGGCCGCGAGCGACTTCGTGCGGATGCGGCGGAGCACCTCGGCCTCGCACCACTCCGCGCCCTGTCGGTCCGGCCGGAACTCGCCCTCGACGACCCGGCGGTCGGCGACGAGTCGGCGCAGGGTGTCCTGGACGACCGCGACGCCGAGCCCGAGGCGCCCGGCGGCGTCCTGCAGCGAGAACGGTCCGTGCGACCGCGCGTACCGGCCGACCAGGTCGCCGAGGGGGTCGGCGACGGGCTCGACGAACGCGGTCGGGACGCCGATCGGCAGCGGGACCCCGAGGGCGTCCCGCAGGCGCGAGGCGTCCTCGATCACCGCCCAGCGGGTCGTCCCGGCCTGGCTGAAGGAGAGCACCCGCCGGTCGCGCTCGAGCGACTCGAGGGCGGTCCGCACCGTGGCTTCCGCCGCCTGCTGGTCGGCCGCGTCGGCGAGCCAGCTGCGTGCCGTCAGCTCCGGCAGGTCGAGCGCACCGACGAGCCGGAGCACGTCGACGATGCCCTCGGCGTCCCGCGCACGACGGTCGGGCGACAGCCGCTGCAGGTCACGTTCGACGGAGGCGATCACCTCGGGGTCGAGCAGCTCCCGGAGTTCGGCGCGCCCGAGCAGCTCGCCGAGGAGCGTCGAGTCGAGCGACAGCGCCGCGGCCCGGCGCTCGGCGAGCGGGGAGTCGCCCTCGTACATGAACGCCGCGACGTACCCGAACAGGATCGACCGGGCGAACGGTGACGGCTGCTCGGTCTCACGCTCGACCAGGCGGATGCGGCGCTCGCCGATCTGGTCCGCGATGCCGAGCAGCGCGGGGACGTCGTACACGTCCTGCAGGACCTCGCGTACGGTCTCGAGGACGATCGGGAACGTCGGGTACTTCTGCGCGACCTCGAGCAGCTGCGAGGCGCGCTGGCGCTGCTGCCAGAGCGGTGACCGCTGCCCGGGGTTCCGGCGCGGCAGCAGCAGGGCGCGCGCCGCGCACTCGCGGAAGCGCGCGGCGAACAGCGCCGAGCCGCCGACCTCGTCCGTCACGACGGCTTCGAGGTCGTCGCGCTCGAACACGAACAGGTCGGCCCCCGGCGGCTCGGCGTCGGTCTCCGGGATCCGGACGACGATCCCGTCGTCGGCGGCCATCGCGTCGCCGTCGATCCCGTGCCGCTCGCGGAGCCGGGCGCCGACGGCCAGGGCCCACGGGGCGTGCACCTGCATGCCGTACGGCGAGTGCAGGATGAGCCGCCAGTCGCCGAGCTCGTCACGGAACCGCTCGACCACCAGGGTCGTGTCGTTCGGGACGTGTCCGGTGGCCTCGCGCTGCTCGCGGAGGAAGGTCAGCAGGTTCGTGACGGCGCGGTCGTCCAGGCCACCGGCGGCCACCCGTGCTCGGGCGTCCTCGTCCGAGGCGCCCTCGACCTCGCGGACGAACGCACCCGTCGCCTTGCCGAGCTCGGCGGGCCGGCCGATGCCGTCGCCCTTCCAGAACGGCACGCGTCCCGGCTGCCCGAACGCCGGGCTGACGAGCACCCGGTCGTGGGTGATCTCCTCGATGCGCCAGCTCGTGGCCCCGAGTGCGAACACGTCGCCGACCCGGGACTCGTAGACCATCTCCTCGTCGAGCTCACCGACGCGGGACGCCTTCTCGCCGACCATGAACACGCCGAACATGCCGCGGTCGGGGATCGTGCCGCCGCTCGTGACCGCGAGCCGCTGCGCCCCCGGTCGCCCGGTCAGGGTGCCGTGCACGCGGTCCCACACCAGACGCGGTCGGAGCTCCGCGAACTCGTCGCTCGGGTAGCGCCCGGTCACCAGGTCGAGCGTCGCCTCGAACGCGGAGCGCGGCAACGAGCTGAACGGGGCACTCCGCCGGACGAGCTCGAACCAGTGCTCGACGTCGACGGTGTCGATCGCACCGGCGGCGACGGTGTGCTGGGCGAGGACGTCGAGGGGGTTCGCGGGGACCGAGATCGACTCGATCTGCCCGGAGACCATGCGCTCGACGGTGACCGCGCTGTTGACCAGGTCGGCGCGGTGCTTCGGGAAGAGCACACCGCGGGAGATCTCACCGACCTGGTGTCCCGCGCGGCCGACGCGCTGCAGGCCGCTCGCCACGGACGGCGGTGCCTCGACCTGCACGACGAGGTCGACCTCGCCCATGTCGATGCCGAGCTCGAGTGAGCTCGTCGCGACGACGCAGCGCAGGCGTCCGGACTTCAGATCGTCCTCGATGATCGCGCGCTGGTCCTTCGACACCGAGCCGTGGTGCGCCCGGGCGAGCACCGGGACCGCCGGGTCGGACCCGCCGCCGTCCGTCTGCCCGGACTGCCCGATCACCTGCGCCGGCGGCCGCTTCGGCTGCGCGACGGGGGCGTGCGCAGATGCACGGCCGGGAGACTGCGTGACCGGCCCGGCCCCAGCACCGCCCGGTCCGGCCCCAGCGCCGGCAGCACCGACGGTCGCCGGTTCGCGGACGTCCCGCGCCGCCAGCACCCGTTCCTCGTGGATCTCGTTCAACCGCGCGGTCAGGCGTTCGGCGAGCCGTCGGGAGTTCGCGAACACGATCGTCGACCGGTGCTCCTCGACCAGGTCGACGACCCGTTCCTCGACGTGGGGCCAGATCGAGCCGTTGGTCGGCGACTCGGTGGCGTCGGCACCGACCGGGGGAGCACCGAGCTCGGTCATGTCGTCGACCGGCACGACGACCCGTAGGTCGAAGGTCTTCTGCGCGGGCGGCGCGATGATCGTGACGGGTGCCCGGCCGCCGAGGAACCGAGCGACTTCTTCCGCGGGCCGCACGGTCGCGGACAGACCGATGCGCTGCACGGGCTCGTCGAGCAGGTCGTCGAGCCGCTCGAGCGACACGGCGAGGTGCGCCCCGCGCTTCGAGGACGCGACCGCGTGCACCTCGTCCACGATCACGGTGTCGACGTTCACCAGGGTCTCGCGCGCCGCGGAGGTGAGCATGAGGTACAGCGACTCGGGCGTCGTGATGAGGATGTCCGGCGGCTGGCGGAGCAGGCGCTGCCGGTCGGCGGACGGGGTGTCCCCGCTCCGGACGCCGACGGTGACCTCGGGCGGCTCCGTGCCGAGCCGCCGGGCCGTCTGCGTGATGCCGACCAGCGGACTGCGGAGGTTCCGCTCGACGTCGACCCCGAGGGCCTTGAGCGGCGAGACGTAGAGCACCCGCGTGCGCTGCTTGGCGGGTGGACGGTCCGTCGCGCTGATGAGCCGGTCGATCGACCACAGGAACGACGCCAGGGTCTTGCCGGACCCGGTCGGGGCGATCACCAGCGCGTGCTGCCCGGTCGACACGGCGTCCCAGGCGCCGGCCTGCGCGGCGGTCGGGGCGGCGAACGCACCGCGGAACCACTCCGCGGTCGCGGGGGAGAAGCGCTCGAGGACGTCCGTCATGGTCCGTCCCATCCTGCCCGCGGCCACCGACAGCGGGCCGAGGAAGACCGGTGCTTGACATCGCGATAGTTAGCGATCTATCGTTGACGCATCGCGACACGCACACAACAGATCGCGAGCCCACTTCACCCGACACAGAGAAGGAGTCCTCATGCACACCATGCACGACGACCAGATGCACGACCGCCGCGACCAGCGCGGCACCGGTCCGCGCGGCCCTCGCTTCGGCGGCGCGCGGCAGCACCACGGGCACGGCTTCCCCGGCCGCGACCGCGGTGACCACGACCACGGCGGACGCGGTGGCTTCGGTCCCGGGTTCGGCGGACGCGGTTTCGGCCCGGGCTTCGGTCCCGGGTTCGGCGGCGGCCCCGGCTTCGGCCGCGAACGCCGTCGTCGCGGCGACGTCCGTCTCGCGATCCTCGGCCTCCTCGCCGAGGGCCCGCAGAACGGCTACGCCGTGATCAAGACCATCGCCGAGCGCACTGGCGGCGCCTGGAAGCCGAGCCCCGGCTCGGTCTACCCGACGCTCCAGCAGCTCGTGGACGAGGACCTCGTCGTCTCGACCGGCGACGGGCGCAAGACGCTGTTCGAGCTCACCGAGGCGGGCAGGGCCGAGGCCGCGGCCAAGGCGGACGAGATCGCCGCGGCGTTCGACGCCGCCCCGGGCATGCCGGACACGCAGCGTGCGTTCGTCGAAGCACTCCGGAAGACCATGGGCGTGCTGCACGTGTACCGGTCGAGCGCGACCGACGAGCAGACGAAGGCGGCCACCGCGAAGATCGACCAGCTCCGCAAGGACCTGCTGCAGATCCTCGCGGACTAGCGGCTCGCGTCCGACGCGACACGACGACGGCCGGGAGGCACGTGGCGGGCCCGCCACGTGCCTCCCGGCCGCTTCCCGTCACCCGCGCAACGTCACCCCCTCGCCCCGTCACCCCCTCGCCCCGTCACCCCCTCGCCCCGTCGATGGAGCAGAAGCTGTCGAGTGCACGGAGGCGACCCGACGTCGTCTGCTCCATCGACGGGGCGGGCGGAGCGGGCACGACCTCCGCTGCCCGCGTCAGTCGGCGTCGACGAAGGCGGCGACGTCGGCGAGCTCCGCGGCCGACACCGCGTGTGCCAGTCCCGCGTACGTGCGGTCGGTGACGTCCGTGTGCGCGGCGGCCCACGCCTGCGTGCGTGCGGTCGCCTCCGCCGGGATCACCGGGTCCAGGTCGCCGTGCCCCAGGAACACCCGGGGGCGGACCGTCGCCACGGCCTCGTCGCGGGAGTCCGCGACCCCCGGCACGACGAAGCCGGACAGCGACACCGCGAACGCGAACGCCCCCGGTCGCGCGCGCAGGAGCTGCAGCGCCATCGAGCCACCCTGCGAGAACCCGAGCAGTCCGATGCGGGGGTGGTCGGCCGCGACGTCGTCGATCCACGCGAGGACCTCGTCGACGGCATCGTCCACCGGACCGACCGCGGGGGACCCCGGCGTCCCGAGCGGGTACCAGGAGAACCCGGGACCCCACGGCATCGGCGCGCGCAGCGACGCGGCCGTCCACGCGGGCGGGAGCACGGGTGCGATCCCGAGCAGGTCCCGCTCGTTCGAGCCCACCCCGTGCAGCAGGACGAGCAGCGGCGTCCCCGCCCGCTCGTCGGCCGGCCGGGTCCACTGCACGACGTCCGCATCGATCACGTGGACGACGCTAGCCGTCCACGGCGACCGCGGCGTGCGCCGAACTCGCCGGGGCGACTGGTAGACACGGTGCATGGCCTCGCTGCGCACCCCCGACCCCGACTCCGGCTGGCTGTCCGACGAGGAGCTCGCGAACATCCGCCGGCGCCTGCCGATCTGCTACGTCGAGGCGCTGCCCGTCCGCACCGACGGCCTCGGCGTGGTGACCGAGGTGGGCGTGCTGCTGCGCGTCTCGCCGAGCGGGTCGATCGCCCGGACGCTCGTCTCCGGCCGCGTGATGTTCGGCGAGTCGATCCGGACCGCGCTGTTCCGGCACCTCGAGAAGGACCTCGGTCCGATGGCGTTCCCGCAGCTCCCCGCGAGCCCGACGCCCTTCACGGTCGCCGAGTACTTCCCGCTCCCCGGCGCCTCGGTGTTCACCGACGAGCGGCAGCACGCGATCTCCCTCGCGTACGTCGTGCCCGTGACGGGGACGTGCGAGCCGCGTCAGGACGCCCTCGAGCTCACGTGGATGAGCCCGATCGAGGCGGCCTCCGACGCCGTCGCCGAGGAGATGGAGGGCGGTCGCGGCGCCCTGCTCCGTGCGGGCCTGGCGTCCGTCGGGGCCCTGCACTAGCGGGACCCGCCCGCTGCCCGCGCGGCCTCCGCCCGCCGCACCCGCACACGACGAAGCCCCCGGGACCGATCGGTTCCGGGGGCTTCGCAGCGCGGTCGCTGGGACCGGCTTCAGTGCTTGTCGTTGCGGAGGCTGTCCGCGACGCCGTGCGCCGCGTCCTTGACGTCGTCGACGCCCTGCTTGGCCGACGCCTTGGCCTGGTCGGTCTGACCCTCGGCCTTCAGCTTGTCGTTGCCGGTCAGGTTGCCGAGGCCCTCCTTGACCTTGCCGACGAGCTTCTCGCCGGTGTGGTTGTTGTCTTCGCTGCCAGCCATACGGTCTCCTTCCAACGACGGACGATTCCCCGTCAGCCGCTCGCGCGGCGTCCGGTGCAGGAGAACCTACGCCGCCGGACGACCGGGCTCGCACCCGGCGTCCAGGTTCGGACCGAAGGAGTCAGTCAGCGGCGGTCAGCTCAGTGGCGGTCGGCCGACCCCGCGGGACGCGAGGCCCGACGCGAGCCGCTGCGACGCCGCGCGCCGCCCGACTCCGAGCCGGCGCTGCGCCCACCGACGTACCCGCCCTCGGACGACCACACGGCGCTCGACCCGCCGCGCACGACGTCGCTCGAGGCACGACGACCGGAGCCGCCGCGACGCTGCCCACCGGTCGCCGGGGCCGCGCTCGCCGGAGCCGCGGCGGCACCGCGACCCGAGGCCGACCGGCCGCCGCGCCCGTTGCCGGACCGGCCCGACGTGCCGGACGCACCGGTCGAGGCGGGCTGGGCCGCGCCTCCCGACCGTCCGCCGCGACCACGGCGACGACCGCCGCCCTCGCTGCCGGAGCCGGCCGACTCAGCACGCGGCGCGCGCTGGCGCTGCTGCTGCTGGACCGGCTGCTCCTCGACGTGCCGGATCGGTGCGACCTCGCCGACGAGCTCGGTCACCGCGGGGGACGTCGCCGTCACCTGCTGCGGCTTCACCGAGATCGCGGCCGCGCGCATCATCTGCGCGACGTCGCGGCGCTCGGCCGGCAGCGTCACGGTCACGACGTCTCCGGAGGAACCGGCACGCGCGGTGCGGCCCGAGCGGTGCAGGTACGCCTTGTGCTCGGTCGGCGGGTCGACGTGCACGACGAGCTCGACGTGGTCGACGTGCACGCCACGGGCGGCGACGTCGGTGGCGACGAGCACGAGGGCCTCGCCGGACGAGAACTTCGCGAGGTTCCGCTCCCGGGCGCCCTGCGACAGGTTGCCCTGCAGGTCGACGGCCGGGATGCCCTGGCTGGTCAGCTGCTTGGCGAGGCGCTTGGCGTGGTGCTTCGTGCGCATGAATAGGATGCGGCGACCGGTGCCCGAGGCGAGCGTGCGGACGAGGTCCTTCTTCGCGTCGGCGTCGGCGACCTCGAACAGGTGGTGGGTCATCGCCTCGACCGGGCTGGTCTCGTCGTCGACGGAGTGCATGACCGGGCTGTGCAGGAACTTCTTGACGAGCTTGTCCACGCCGTTGTCGAGCGTCGCCGAGAACAGCAGGCGCTGCCCCTGCTCCGGCGTCGCCTGCATGATCTTCGTCACGCCGGGCAGGAAGCCCATGTCGGCCATGTGGTCGGCCTCGTCGAGGACGGTGACCTCGATGCCGTCCAGGTGCACGTGGCCCTGCTGCATGAGGTCGGCGAGGCGACCGGGGCAGGCGACGACGACGTCGACGCCACCGCGGAGCGCGTCGACCTGTCGGCCCTGGCCGACACCGCCGAAGATCGTGGTGGTGTTCAGGCCCATCGCCTTCGCCAGCGGGGCGAGGGTCGCGTCGATCTGGGTCGCGAGCTCCCGCGTCGGGGCGAGCACGAGCGCACGGGGGCGACCGGCGCGACGCCCGCGGGGCGAGGCCGCCAGGCGTGCGGCGAGCGGGATCGCGAACGCGATCGTCTTGCCGGAACCGGTGCGGCCGCGGCCGAGCACGTCCTTGCCCCGCAGGGAGTCGGGGAGCGTGTCGACCTGGATCGGGAACGCCGTCTCCTTGCCCTGCTGGACGAGGACGTCGACCATCGGCGCCGGGACGCCCAGGTCGGAGAAACGGACGGAGGAGGGGGATGCGGTCATGGTGACCTTTCGGGCCGGCACGTGCCGGCCGTGGGCGCGCTCGTGGTCGGCGCGCGGGCGGGATCCCCGCATCAGCGTGGCTGACGCGGTCGCCGCAGCAGAGAGCCTGGCACCGGATGTGACGGTGCGTGATCATCGACCGGATGAGGGTCGGGAGTCCGGGGCGTCCGTACGACGCACGAGGCGATCGGCGCCTCGAGTACCCCCAGCATAGCGGGCGGCCCGTGATCGCGGGGATGGCCGTTCGCCGAGCGCGTGCGATGATCCCGGAGTGCGCCCCCGCAGGACCCCGCTGACCCCGACCAAGGCCGCCGTCGCCGCGGTGGTGACGGCCGTCCTCGTCGCCCTCGGTGCGACGGCCTGCGCGGGCGGTGGTGCCCCGACCGCGACCGCGCCGATCGGTCGGGCCCCGGCTCCCACCGGGTCCGCGGCGGTCCGGGCCTTCCCGACGTCCGGGCTGCCGGACTACCAGCTCGGCGGTCCCTACGCGCCCCCGGCCGGCGTGACGATCGTCGAGCGCGACAGCACCGCGCACCCGGCGGCCGGCACGTACTCGATCTGCTACGTGAACGGCTTCCAGACCCAGCCCGACGAGACCGACGCCTGGCTGTCCGACCACCCGGACGCGGTCCTCCGGGACGACGACGGCGAGCCCGTCTCGGACCCCGGCTGGCCGGACGAGGTGCTCCTCGACACCACCACCGCCGCGAAGCGTGCCGAGGTCGTGGGTGTCCTGCGGCGTGACGTCGCGCGGTGTGCCGACCGCGGGTTCGACGCCGTCGAGTACGACAACCTCGACTCGTGGACCCGCTCCGGGAAGCGCCTGACGCGGGCGGACAACCTCGCGCTGGCGTCGGCGCTCGTGCGGCTCGGGCACGAGCACGGCCTGGCGGTCGGGCAGAAGAACACCCCGCAGCTCGGGGCGTCGGGACGCACGGCGACGGGCTTCGACTTCGTCGTCGCCGAGGAGTGCATCCAGTACCAGGAGTGCGGCGCGTACACGGCGGCCTACGGGGACCGCGTGCTCGACGTCGAGTACGCGGACACGCTCGACCGGTCGTGGTCGTCGGTGTGCGCGATGCGCGACCGTCCGCCGATGACGATCCTGCGGGACCGCGACCTGGTCACCCCCGACGACGACGCGTACGTCTTCGAGCACTGCTGACCGCGCCGGTCCCGTCCGCTTCCGTCCCGCAAGACGCAACGTGGGCGGTTCCTCGCAGCGCGATGTCGCTGCGCGAAACCGCCGTGGTTGCGTCGTGCGATCGGGAGTGCGGGTGACGGCCTGGAGGATCGGGGCCGGGTCGCGCAGACCGGTCGCGTCAGGCGGGCCAGGCCTCGCGCAGGGCGGCTGCCGCCTGGTCGGCGGACAGGCCCGCCTCGCGCGCCACGGCCACGAGGGCGCGTGCGGCCTCGGCGACGCTGTCCGGCACGGCCGCCGGGCGCACCACCCGGGTCCCGGCGCCCCGTGCGGTGTGCACGAGACCCGCCTCCTCGAGCAGCTGGTACGCCCGGGCGACGGTCCCGGCGGCCAGCCCGAGCTCCTCGGCCAGCGCCCGGACGCTCGGCAGCCGCTCGCCGTCCACCAGGTAGCCGGCCCCGATCTGGGCCGCGATCTGCGACCGCACCTGCTCGAACGGCGGCACCCGGCCGCCTGCGTCCAGGGCCACGAGTCCCGTCATGCGCTCCACCCTTGCGTCCCGTCCCTGCGTTCGGTCAGAAGTCGTACTGCTCGCCGACCGGGATCGGCACGGCGACGGTGTTCCCGGGCGGCGCGAGCGGGCACGCCCACGCCGGGTCGTACGCGCACGAGGGGTTGTACGCGAAGTTGAAGTCGAGCACGAGCTCGCCGTCGTCGCCCCCGAGGTCCGCGCCCTTGATCGTGTCGAGCAGGTACCGGCCGCCGCCGTAGGTCCCGCGCGCACGACCGGCGCTCGCGTCCTTGACCGGGACGAACACGCCGCCCGCGTAGCCGCCGTGCGACCACACGTCGAGCGACCCGATGCCGGGGAGCCGGACGACGCCGAGCCGGTCGAAGTGCACCGTGCCGTCCGTCCCCGTCTCGACGTCCATCGCCAGTGCCTCGGCGGGCTCGATGCGGGCCCGGAAGCGCCATTCGGGGTCGTAGTCCGGCACGGGCAGGGCCTCGAAGTCGCGGGCGTCCTCGTCCAGCAGCGGACTCGCCGGGTGCTCGCCGAACATGGCGTCCCGGGTCTCCCGCCACATCGCGTGCGCGGTCTCCGGGTCCGAGGTGGCGCGGACCCGCCGGTAGAGGTCGAAGGTAATCCGCCGCCAGTCCACGGTGGCCAGCGTGCTGTGCACGCGGTCACGGGCCCTCGGCTCCTGCGTCTGGCTCACGGGTCGAGCGTACGCCGCGGTCCGTCGACGGTGCCAGCGCCGCGGCGACCTCGGGCGGCGATCGTCAGCGCGGGGCCCGCCAGGTCGGTGCGAGCTGTCGCATCCGGAGCGCCCGCCACTGCCAGATCACCCACATGCCCGGCCAGAGCGCGAGCCCGAGGATCGCCGGACGCATCCGGTAGGTCAGGCGGTCGAGCAGCAGGGTCCGGCCGTCGCCGAGGTCGACCGTGGCCATCCGGTGTGCCATGTCCATCCGGCCGAACAGTCCGGACACGCCGCCGCCGTTGTCCCGCTGCACCGGGACGCCCTGGACCTCGTACAGGTCGATGTCGACGTGCGTGTCCCCGCTCGGCACGACGCCGAACGCCGCGGCCGTGATCGGCTCGGCCCTACCAGGGGTCCAGCGCTCCGGGAACCCACCAGCCGCGCGCGACCGGTAGACCAGGAACGGCTTCGTGACGGCGACCATCACCGACGGCGACAGCAGGGCGTCGCGGACGGCGTCGACCGGGGCGTCGAGGACGATGCGGAGACCGACGTGCATGCCGGTGACGGTACGCGGCGACGCTGGGACGCCGGGGTCGGGCCGGCACCGGCCTTCGGAGGAGCCGGGGTCAGGCGTGTCGGGCAGCGCGGCGACGCGAGCCCTCGGCACGGTCCCGGGTGCGCAGCCGCTCGGACAGGGCGAGGCGCACGGTCGGCCACTCGGCCGCGGTGATCGAGAACACCACGGTGTCGCGGAGCGTGCCGTCGCGACCGATCGAGTGACTGCGGAGGACACCGTCCTGCTTCGCTCCGAGCGAGGCGATCGCCGCGCGTGACTGGTGGTTGTGCCAGTGCGTACGGAACTCCACCGCGATGCACTGCCAGGCGTCGAACGCGTGCGAGAGCAGGAGCAGCTTCGCCTCGGTGTTGATCCCGGTGCGCTGGGCCGCCCGGGCCAGGAACGTGTGGCCGATCTCGACCCGGCGGTTCACGGTGTCGACGTTCATGAAGGTCGTCGCCCCGACCACGCGCCCGGTCGGCCGGTCCCGCACGGCGAAGGGCAGCATCCGCCCCGCGGCGTGCTCGGCGAGACGACGCTCGATCTCGGCGTCGACCGCGTCGGGGGCGGGCACCGACGTGTACCAGGTGCGCCAGAGGTCGCCGTCCGAGACCGCCGTCCGCAGGTCCTCCGCGTGCTCGGCCTCGAGGGGCTCGAGGGTGACGCGGTCGCCGTGCAGGGTGGGGACGGTGGCGATCTCCATGGTCACCGATCCTACGGTCGGGCGATGGGTGCCGAGGCTGCTCGACCACACCTGTGGAGACCGGGCCTGTGGGAACGGACAGCCGGACCGCGGCCGCTATCGTGTCGCGGGTGGCAGCACGCATGCAGGAGCAGTACCAGGTCCGGTTCGCGTGGGGGACGCCCGGCGCCGAGCGCATCGCCCGGGACGCGCACCTCGTCGTCTGGGTGGACGTCCTCCCGGACCGCCGCGGCACCGCACCCGTCGAACGGCTGCGCGCCCTGCGCGCCGCGGTGACGGGCGTGCCGGACGGCCCAGAGGTCGTGCTCGGCCACCTCGGCGACGCGACCGCCGTCGCGGAACGCGTGACGCGCCTCCAGGCCGAGCGTGGTGACCGGTGCGTGGTCGCGATCGTCGCCGCCGGGCGCACGCACGCGCATCCCGACGCCGCCGACGACGCGGGCGAGACGGCGGACCGCGCTGATGCACCCGACCAGGCCGTCGAGGACCTGCTGGCCGCCGGTGCCGTGGTCGACGCCCTCGTCGCGGTCGGCATCGACCACACCTCACCGGAGGCCGCCGCCGCGTGTGCCGCGTTCACGGGACTGCGCCGAGCGGTCCGGCACCTCGTCAGCGCGGCCGAGGGGGCCGCGGTCCTGGACCCGGAGGACGTGCGGACGGCGCTCGCCGCCGGACCGGACCTCGTCACGCTGCGACCGGCCGCGCAGCGGGAATCGGGTCCGCGCGCGTAGCGTTCCCGATCGCAGGCGTCGACCGGGCGCCGTGAGTGGAGGAGCACGTCATGAAGGCAGTCGTCGGCGACACCGTGATCGCGGAGGCCCCGCAGGAGGACCTCATCCAGATCGAGGGGAACTGGTACTTCCCGCCGTCGAGCGTGAAGCCCGAGTTCTTCAGCGAGAGCGACACCCAGTACCACTGCCCGTGGAAGGGCGACACGCAGTACTACACGGTCACCGTGGACGGGCAGCCGCTCCCGGACCGCGCCTGGTCGTACCCGACGCCGATCCCGTCGTCCTTCGACCGCGTCGGCAAGGACTACTCCGGGTACTACGCGTTCTGGAAGGACGTCCGCGTCGTCGACTGACGCGGTGTCCGAGCCGCTGGTCGCGCTCAGCCGGTGACGGTGAGCGCGACCAGTGTCACGTTCAGGGCCACGATCACGAGCGCGATGACCGCTGCGACGACCCGGGTCGCCACGGCGTTGACGTCGGTCCCCATGACGCTCCGCCGCGAGGTGTAGACGACCAGCGGCACGATCGCGAACGCGATGCCGAAGCTCAGGACGACCTGGCTCACCACGAGCAGCATCGTCGGGTCCACCCCCGCCGCGAGCAGGACGAGCGCGGGCACCAGCGTCACGAGCCGACGGACCGGGAGCGGCACGCGGACGTGCAGCAGCCCGTGCATGATCTCGGCGCCGGCCATGCAGCCGACCGAGGTCGAGGCCAGCCCGGACGCCAGGAGCCCCACCGCGAACAGCACGCCGACGACCGGGCCGACGTTCGTCTCGATCGCCCGCTGTGCACCGGGGATGGTGTCCGTGCCGGCGACCCCCGGCAGCGTCGCGGCGGCGAGGACGAGCATGCAGATGTTCACGCCGCCGGCCACCACGAGCGCGAGGGCGACGTCCCACCGCGTCGCGACGAGCACCCGGCGTCGCTCGGGTCCGGCCGGGACGTCGCCGTGGCGGTCCCGGGCGAGAGCCGAGTGCAGGTACACGGCGTGCGGCATCACGGTCGCGCCGAGCATCGACGCCGCGAGCAGCACCGAGCCGGAGCCCTCGAAGCGCGGGACGAGCCCGCCGAGCAGCTCCGTCGGGGACACCGGCGCGACGAGCAGCCCGGCGCAGAAGCCGACCGTCAGGATGGCGAGCATCGTCGTGACGACGGCCTCGAAGGTGCGGGTGCCGCGGCGGCTGTGCAGCGTCAGGATGAGCATCGAAACGATCCCGGTGACGAGCCCGCCGGCGACGAGCGGCAAGCCGAAGAGCAGGTGCAGGGCGAGTGCCCCACCGATCACCTCGGCCACGTCGGTCGCGGCGGCGACGACCTCGGCCTGGGCCCAGAACAGCAGCCGAGGGGTGCGGCGCATCCGGAGGCCCAGGTGCTCCGGGAGGGACCGCCCGGTCACGACGCCGAGCTTCGCGGACAGGTACTGCACGACGACGGCACTCGCGTTCGCGGCGACGAGCACCCAGAGCAGCAGGTAGCCGTACTGCGCCCCGGCCGTGAGGTTCGCGGCGACGTTGCCGGGGTCGACGTAGGCGATGGCGGCGACGAACGCGGGGCCGAGCAGCGTCAGGCCGGCGGCGCGCTTCGCGGGCGTGCGCTCAGCGGCACGCGGCGGGGTCGAGACGTCGGACATGCCCCCAGCATGCCAGAGGATTCGGCGTGCCGAATCTTTTTGTTCGGACTGCGTTCTGGTGGCTCAGGCCGGGTCAGGCCGCCGCGCGCCGTGCCCGGTGCGCCCGAACCTTCGCCCGGTTGCCGCACCGCTGCATCGAGCACCAGCGCCGGGTCCCGCCGCGCGAGGAGTCGTAGAACACCAGGCCGCAGTCGTCGGCCGAGCACCGGCTCAGCCGGGTGGCCTGCCCGTCCGCCGCGAGGTCGTCGAAGCCCACCTCGGTGAACAGGGCGACCGCATCCCGCGCGACGCTCGACAGCGCCTGCGCCAGTCGGACCCGGTTCGCGCCGGCGCGACGACGCCCGCCGGGCAGGCTCGGCGGCACGTCGGGCAGCGCGGCGAACAGGTTCACGGTGTCGATGTCGTCCGGGGCCGGACGGGTCCGACCGGTGCCCGCGCGGAGGCCGGCGCCGATCGCGGTCCGCTCGGCGGCGGTGGACGCGGGGGCCGGAGCGGCGGCGACCGCGAGGCGGCCGATCGCGGCCCGGAGTGCCCGGGCGTCCTGCAGCTCCCGCGCGGTCGCGCCGACGTCGATCGGCTCGGTGTGGTCGCCGAGCCACTCGTCCAGGTCGGCCGGGGTCACGAGCAGCTCGCCGAGCCGGGCACGGGGGCGCCGGGCGTCGGGGTCGTCCGCGAAGCCGCCGGTGTGCGCGAAGTCCAGGGCGATCCGACCGGCGTCGAAGAACCACGACGACCCGCTGTCCGTCCGGATGTGCTGCCCCGTGTGCATCCGTCCAGGCTAACGGCTCCCCGGCGCGCCTCCACCGGTGGACCCGATCATGCGGTAGCCGCGCGGCGCTCCCACGTGATGAGGTTCCGCGGGTCGAACCGCCGGGAGCACGTCGCGCACGCGAGCGGCCGGGTCGGGGTGCGGTACCGGAAGTGCTCGTGCCCGGCGGGGCACGTGCCGACCCACGGCGCGAGCTCCGAGGCCACAGGCCCGGCGTACAGCCGCGATCCGGTGTACCCGATGCCGGCGGCCGTCCGGCGCCAGGTGGGGCCGTGCCCGGCCCGGGGTCCGGCCAGGGCGTGCGCGACCTCGTGGAGCAGGACCTGCTCGACGTCGGCGTCCGACACCCGTGCGGTGATGTGCCGGCTCACGGTGATGCGGTGCCGGCCGAAGTCGCACTGTCCGGCCCGGGTCTTCGCGTGGTCGAACGCGAACGTCCACGTGCCGTGCCCGAGGTGGGCGGCGATGAGCTCCTCCGCCCGCCGTCGGACGACGTCGGGCGCGGTCACCGCAGGTCGTCGCCGCGGTCGTCCCGCGGTGCCTGGCCCTTCTGCGCGGCCTTCGCGGCGATCCGGCCCCAGATGTCGTCGGCGTCGGTCCGGGCGGCGTCGGGAGCGCCGAGCACCCGGCGGCGCACCGGGGGCACCTGCTTCACGGGCTCGGCGACGCGGGTGGTGGGCGTCTCGTCCTCGGCCCGGCGTGCGGCGACCTCACGGGCCGTGCGGGGCTGCTCCGTCTGCTCCCGCGGCTGCGCGGCGACCGCGCGGAGCGCCGCCTCGATCGCCGTCTGCAGGGCGTCGGTGCGCTCGGACGGGGCACCGGCCTGCCGGAACGCCTGGTACGCCCGGGACAGTGCGGACCGGGCCTCGTCGAACCGCGAGAGCTCGAACAGCGACCAGCCCTCGAGCTCGGCGGCGGCGCCCTCGAGCTCCGGCCACTCCTCGGTCCTGGCGGTGTCCCGGGCCATGGCGGCCTCGGACGCGGCACGCTCGTAGCGCCCGAGGTCGTGCAGCACGTGGGCACGTCGGATCCGCGAGGCGACCTTGTCGGACCGCTCCCCGGTGAACATCGTCAGCCGGAAGACCTCCTCCGCGACCACGAGGGACTCGTCGAGCCGCCCGAGCAGCCGGAGGAGCTCGGCACGTTCGGCGAGCGCCTCGGTGCTGCGGCTCTGCCCGAGGTCACGGAGGCGCTGCTGCACGGCCTCGGCGTCGACGGCGGGGCGCAGGCTGATCGGCGCGAAGGTGCTCCCCGGGCTGACCCCGGCGGTCACCGGAGCGGCATGGCGGGGCTCCCGGGCGCTGTCGGCGCGGTCGGGCTGCTGGCGGTCGTCGGGCGGGAGGGACATCGGTTCGAGGGTAGCCGCGGCACCCCGAGAGCGGGCGGTGCCACGCGCACGGGGGGCACGAGACACGACGACGGCCCGCCCTGCGCGCGCAGGACGGGCCGTGGTCTCGCGGTCCGGGTCAGGTCAGCTGCGAGCCGAGCGCCACGGCGAAGACGATGTACAGCACCACCGGACCCAGGACGGCGAGGACCACGGCGACGACGCCGAACGCGCGCCCGCGCTTGGTGACGATGGCGATGATGCCCTGCACCAGCGCCCAGAGCCCGAGCACCGTGCCGATGAGGATCGCGATGCCGGCACCACCGCTGCTGGTGAGGATCGTCGGGTCGTTCATCAGCTGGCGCTGCAGGTCCTCCTGCCCCGACTGGGTCGCCGCGGACCCGTTCAGGATCGCGTCGCGGATGGCGCTGTTCGCGCCGAACGCAGAGCCGAACACCGTGCCCGCAACGACCGCGAGGACGACGGCCACGAGGGCGAGCACGAACGCCACGACGCCGACGGTCTTCTTCTTGCGCTTCGGCTCGTCGTACGACTGCCACGCCGGGGCGTTCGCGCTGGTCGGTGCGGCCGCGGCGGCGTAGGGCTGGTGCGACCCGTGCTGCTCGCCCCACGTGGGGGAGTCGGCCGGGCGGCCGTCACGGTCGCCGTGCTGCTCGCCCCACCGCGGCGCATCGGACCGCTCGCCGTACCGCGGAGCGTCCGCTCGCTCGTCGCTGCGCTCCCCGTACCGCGGGGCGTCGTCGCGCTCGCCGTAGCGGGGCAGGTCCCCGGCGCGGTCGGCCGACCCGTGCTGCGGTGCCTCGCCCCAGCTCGGTGCGCGGCCGTCGCCCGTCCGGTCCTCGTTGCTCCGGTCGTCGTTCGTCATCAGGGGACTCCCTTGCTCGGTCGCGCTGCTGCGCGGTCGTGTCCCCCATCCTGGCAGCCGACGTCCGCCCGCGACCGGATCCGTCCGACCGGACGCGCGGACCGTGTCCCCCGGGTGGTCCGGCCGGTACCGCCACCCACCGCAGCGGCATCCGCCGCCCCGGCCTGGAGGATCGTGGCCGCGCCCCCCGCCGCGCGCGCCCACCCGGCGTCAGCCCCCGAACACGCTCCGGTTCGGCTCCGGCGACGCCACCGCCGTCTGGTCCGTGACGACCGGTGCCCCGGCCGTGAACGCCCGGAGCTCGGCCCCGTGCACGACCTTCGACGGCAGCGGGTCGGACGAGTACCGGCGGGGCATTTCGGCCACGGGCAGCTCGGACGGCGAGCCGAGCAGCACGATGTTCCCGAACCGCCGGCCCTTGAGCATCCCGGTGTCCGCGACGGCCGCCACCGAGGGCAGCACCGCCTGCAGGGTCGCCGCCTGCCCCCGGGCGAAGGCCAGCCCGGCGCCGTCCGCGACGTTCACCGCGACGATCCCGGTGGGCGACAGGAACTCGGCGACCGACCGGTAGAACTCGACACTCGTCACGTGCGCCGGGATCCGCGAGCCGCCGAAGACGTCGACGACCGCCAGGTCCACGGTGCCGCGGAGCCCGGCGGGCAGCTTGCCCACGACCTCGCGGGCATCGCCGTACCGGACGCGGATCGACGCCCCTCGGGGGAACGGCAGGGCCTCGCGGACGTGGTCCACCAGGTCCCGCTCGAGCTCGACGACCTGCTGCCGGGACCCCGGCCGGGTCACCGCGACGTAGCGGGGGAGCGTCAGGGCGCCCGCGCCGAGGTGCAGCGCCGTGATCGGCCCACCGGGGAGCAGGTCGATCGCGTGCCCGATCCGCCGGATGTACTCGAAGGCCAGGTGCGTCGGGTCCTCGAGGTCGACGTGCGACTGCGGCGTCCCGTCGACGACGAGCGTGAAGGACCCCGGGCGGTGCCGGTCCGGCTCGACCGAGGCCCACCCTGCACCGATCCGGAACCCGTCGAACGCATCTGCCATGCCCCCATGGAACACCACCGCCGATCCCCACCCGGACCACCACCCACGGGTGGTGTGCTCGCCGCCGTCCGCTCGCGAGGCTGGTGTCACCGGTCGGGGACCCCCGCCGGTCGACCACCGGAAGGGGACACCGTGTCCGTCCAGCTCCTCGCGAACATCGTCATCGGCCTCGCCCTCGTCGGGTTCCTCGCGTACCGCCAGGCCACCTGGCAGTACCTCGACCCGGCCCGGGTCTGGCGGACGCCGCTCGTCCTCGGCGTCGTCGGGATCGTGGTGCTCGCGCAGTCCGCCGCCGCGGTGACGACGCTCGACGTGCTGTTCCTGGGCCTCGAGGCCCTCGTGAGCGTCGCCGCCGGCCTGGCGATGGGCGGCATGACGCGCTTCCGGACCGCCGCTGTAGCCGACGACGAGGGCCGCACGCTGCAGGCCCGCACGGGCTGGGCCGGGGCCGGGCTCTGGCTGCTGCTCATCGTCGTCCGGGTCGGTCTCGACGTGCTCGGCGGCCACCTCGGCGCGCACCTGCTGACCTCCACGGGTGCGATCCTCCTGGTCCTCGCGCTCAACCGGGCCGCCCGTGCCCTGGTCGTCGACCAGCGGATCCCGCGTGCCGCCCGCGGCATGATGGTCCGGTGACCGCCGGACCCGGACCCACGAGGACCGCCGCCCGGACCGACCCCGTGCGGGGCCGGTCCGGCTCCGCGCTCACCCGCGTCCTCAACCTGTCCGGCATCGTGGTCGTCGGGTACTGGTTCGTCCGCGCCGTGCTCGATGACGGAACCCCCGCGTGGGTGTTGATCCTCGGGGTGGTGGCGCTCGCCGCGTGGCTGCTGCGGGTCGTCGCCCGGACCGAGCGGGTGCTCCTCGTCGCGACCTGGTGCATGGTCGTCGCCGGCTCCGCGGTCGTCGTCCCCTCGCGCACCGTGATGATCGCGATCCCGCTGGTCGCCGTCGTCGTGATCGGCGCGAGTCGGCTGCAGCCGGTGTGGGCCGGTCCGGTCGCGGCGGTCGTCGCCGTGGTCCTCGTCGCGGGGACCGCCGCGGCACTCGCCGCCCCGGTCTCGGTCGTCCTCGGCACCGGCGCGGGCGTGCTGCTCGCCGCCGTGGTCGGCTTCAGCCGCCGGCAGCTCCGGGTCGCCGAGGAGCGCACGCGCCAGGCCGAGGCCGAGCAGCAGCGCGCTCAGCTCCTGGCGGACCGGGCGCGCACCGCGCGGGACGTGCACGACGTGCTCGCCCACTCGCTCGGCGGGCTCGTGCTCCAGCTCGACGCGGTGGAGGCCCTGCTCGAGGCCGGCCGCGTCGACGAGGCCACCCGACGCGCGGGAGCCGCCCGCGCCCTCGCCGCGAGCGGGCTCGCCGAGGCCCGCCGGGCCGTGCACGCGCTGCGCGACGACACCGTCCCGCCCGCCCCGGAGCTCCCTTCGGACCTGCCCGCCCTGGTCGCGGCGCACCGCTCCTTCGGCGGGACCCTCACCACGCACGGCGACCAGGCGCTCGCCGCCGTCGACGCGGCCCACCGGCACGTCGTGGTCGCGGCCGTCCGGGAGGCACTGAGCAACGCCCGCAGGCACGCCCCCGGCCGACCCGTGGTGCTGTCGGTCGACCGGGACGGCTCCGCCGTGCGGGTCACCGTGACGAACCCCCTCGACCCCGCCGGGGGAGCGGGCGGTCCCGGCGACGGACACGGGCTCGCCGGGATGCGGGAGCGCTTCGCCGAGCTCGGCGACGACTCGGCGGTGGAGGCCGGTGCGGCTGGTCCCGAGTTCGTCGTCACGATGCGGGTGCCGGCGGTGACCGCGTGACGATCCGGGTGCTCGTGGTGGACGACCAGGCGATCGTGCGGGACGGTCTGGTGACGGTGCTGTCGCTCGTCCCCGACCTGCAGGTGGTGGGCGAGGCCGCGGACGGCGCCGAGGCGATCGCGATGGTCGCCGCCGACCCGCCGGACGTCGTGCTCATGGACCTGCGGATGCCCGGGACGGACGGCCCGACCGCGACGGCGTCGATCGCCCGGTCGCACCCGGGCGTCGCGGTGCTCGTCCTGACCACCTACGCCGACGACGACTCCATCGTCGGCGCGCTCCGCGCCGGTGCGCGCGGGTACCTGACGAAGGACGCCGGACGCGCGGAGCTCGCGACGGCGATCCGGGCGGTCGCGACCGGGCAGGCCACCTTCGACGCCGAGGTCGGCGCGCGCCTCGTCGCCCAGCTCGCCGCCCCGTCCCCGACCGCCCCGAGTACGCACGCTCCGACCGGGCTGCGGGACCGCTTCCCGGAGCTGACCCCGCGCGAGGCGGACGTGCTCGAACGCATCGCGGCCGGCCGGACGAACCCGGAGATCGCCGCCGAGCTGTTCCTGACCGTCCCCACCGTGAAGTCCTACGTCAACCAGGTCTTCGCGAAGCTCGGCGTCCGCACCCGCGCGGAGGCCGTCGCACTCGTCCTGCGCTGACCCCGGCGCGACACCACGGCCGACCCAGCCGACGTCAAGGGTCGTCACGTACCGTTCACCCGGTCGTCACCCGACAGGTGTCGAGCAATCCGCCTGTCGACGTGACCACGACGCGGCCAGGACCCCCACCGCACGCCACCCTCCCCACGCGGGTGCCGCACGGACCGGCCCTCCCCGCGCCGCCGGCGTGCGCCACGCGTGCGCCGCCCCCCTCGACGTGCGACGGCGCACCGCCCCACGCGTGCGCCGAGCTCCCCCTGCGCGGCACGCGACCGGCCCCACCCGCAGGAGTACCCCGTGACCGACACCGTGAACGTCCCGACGTTCCGCCTCGCCGAGGCGACCCGACCCACCCGGACCACCCGTGCCTCCCGGCCGACCACCACCCACGCGCCGGTGGCCGCCGACGGCGAATCAGCACCCACCTGGATGCGCGCGCTCGGCGCGGTCCTGCTGCTCGGCGGCGGTGCGCTGACCGCTGCCGTGCTCGGCTGGCCCGGTGACGCACCGGAGGTCGCGCTCCTGGTGCCCGGTGTCGTGGCGCTCGTCGGCGGTGCCCTGTTGCTCCTCGCGCGGACGCGCATCGCGGTGACCGACACCGAGGTCGTGCTGCGCTTCCGGCCCCTCCCCGCACGCCGGATCGACCGTCGGCGGATCGCCGACGTCGCGGTCGTCGAGGCGGACGCGGCCACCTACGGCGGGCTCGGCCTGCGCGTCCGACGAGGCGTCCGTGCCCTCATCCTGACGCCGGGACGGGGTGTGCGCATCACGGACGACCGCGGCCGCGTGACGTTCGTGCGGGCCGCGGAGCCGGAGCGCGTCCTGCACGCGCTCGACGACTGAGATCGGGCCCTGCGCCGGGTGGCCGGCGCCTTATACACGCCTGCGACGAATCCGGTCAAGCCAGGACTGGACAGCGCGGGTCAGGGCGACCTATGATTGCAGTTCGCGCTCCCTGGCATTCGTGTGTCGTCATATTGCGGTCGAACACGCGCCCTGGTGCAGCCGGTCCCGTATATGGCGGCGGGTCCCGCTCACCGATCTTCGCACAAGTCCAACCGGACGCTCGTCCGGCTGTGCACCGTGTGTCGGTCCCGGGGTCGCGCCGAGCGATCAATCCACTCACCTACGTGCTGCTCGTCAGTACCGGCCCGACGGGGCCTACCGGAGGTCACACCCTTGGCTGCTGCGCCCAACGCATCCACCAACCCCAAGAACGGTCGCAACCACTCGCGACTCTCGTTCGCCAAGATCACGGACACGCTCACGGTCCCTGATCTGCTCGCACTCCAGACGGAGAGCTTCGACTGGCTCGTCGGCAACGACGTCTGGAAGGCCCGCCTGGCCGAGGGACAGGAGCAGGGTCGCACCGACCTCGCACTGCACTCCGGCCTCGAGGAGATCTTCGAGGAGATCTCCCCGATCGAGGACCTCGGCGAGACGATGCAGCTCTCGTTCACGTCCCCGGAGCTCGAGGACCCGAAGTACTCCATCGACGAGTGCAAGGAGCGCGGCAAGACCTACGCCGCTCCGCTCTACGTCAACGCCGAGTTCATGAACCACATGACCGGTGAGATCAAGACGCAGACCGTCTTCATGGGCGACTTCCCGCTCATGACCGAGCGCGGCACGTTCATCATCAACGGCACCGAGCGCGTCGTCGTCTCGCAGCTCGTCCGCTCGCCGGGCGTGTACTTCGAGCGCCAGCAGGAGAAGACGTCCGACAAGGACATCTACTCCGCGCGCATCATCCCCTCGCGCGGTGCCTGGCTCGAGTTCGAGATCGACAAGCGCGACCAGGTGGGCGTGCGCATCGACCGCAAGCGCAAGCAGTCCGTGACCGTCTTCCTCAAGGCCCTCGGCCTGACGAGCGAGGAGATCATGGAGGAGTTCCAGGGCTTCGCCTCGATCGAGTCGACGCTCGAGAAGGACGCCGTCCTGACGAAGGAAGAGGCGCTCAAGGACATCTACCGCAAGCTGCGTCCGGGCGAGCAGGTCGCCGCCGAGGCCGCGCGTGCGCTCCTCGACAACTTCTACTTCAACCCGAAGCGCTACGACCTGGCCAAGGTCGGTCGCTACAAGCTCGACCGCAAGCTCGGCATCGACGCGCCGCTGTCGGACTCGGTGCTCTCCGTGCAGGACATCGTCCGCACGATCAAGTACCTCGTCTCGCTGCACGCCGAGAAGACCACGCTCGACGGTGTCCGCGACGGCGAGCCCGTCCAGCTCCGCCTCGACGTGGACGACATCGACCACTTCGGCAACCGTCGCATCCGCGCGGTGGGCGAGCTCATCCAGAACCAGGTCCGCACGGGTCTGTCCCGCATGGAGCGCGTCGTCCGCGAGCGCATGACCACGCAGGACATCGAGGCCATCACGCCGCAGACGCTCATCAACGTGCGTCCCGTCGTGGCTGCGATCAAGGAGTTCTTCGGGACGTCCCAGCTGTCGCAGTTCATGGACCAGAACAACCCGCTCGCGGGTCTGACGCACAAGCGTCGCCTGTCGGCCCTCGGCCCGGGTGGTCTGTCCCGTGAGCGTGCCGGCGTCGAGGTCCGCGACGTCCACCCGTCGCACTACGGCCGCATGTGCCCGATCGAGACCCCGGAAGGCCCGAACATCGGCCTGATCGGCTCGCTCGCGTCCTTCGGTCGGATCAACTCGTTCGGCTTCATCGAGACGCCGTACCGCCGGGTCGTGAACGGTCAGGTCACCACCCAGATCGACTACCTGACGGCATCGGAAGAGGACGACTTCGTCGTCGCCCAGGCCAACGCGCCGCTCACCGACTCCTTCCACTTCGCGGACGACAAGGTCCTCGTGCGGAAGAAGGGCGGCGAGGTCGAGCTCGTCGGCAAGGACGAGGTCGACTACATGGACGTCTCGCCGCGCCAGATGGTGTCGGTCGCGACCTCGCTCATCCCGTTCCTCGAGCACGACGACGCGAACCGCGCCCTCATGGGTGCGAACATGCAGCGCCAGGCCGTGCCGCTCCTGCGTTCCGAGTCGCCGCTCGTCGGCACCGGCATGGAGGGCTACACCGCCATCGACGCCGGTGACGTCGTCACCGCCGACAAGGCCGGTGTGGTCTCCGAGGTCTCGGCCGACGCCGTGACCCTGCAGCTCGACGAGGGCGGCACGCAGACCTACTACCTGCGCAAGTTCGACCGCTCGAACCAGGGCACGAGCTACAACCACCGCGTCATCGTCTCCGCAGGCGAGCGCGTGGAGCAGGGCGAGGTCATCGCCGACGGCCCCGCGACGGAGAACGGCGAGCTCGCGCTCGGCAAGAACCTCCTCGTCGCGTTCATGCCGTGGGAGGGCTACAACTACGAGGACGCGATGATCCTGTCGCAGAACCTCGTGAAGGACGACACGCTCTCCTCGATCCACATCGAGGAGTACGAGGTCGACGCCCGCGACACCAAGCTCGGCAAGGAAGAGATCACCCGCGACCTGCCGAACGTCAGCCCGGACCTCCTGGCCGACCTCGACGAGCGCGGCATCATCCGCATCGGTGCCGAGGTCCGCCCCGGCGACATCCTGGTCGGCAAGGTCACGCCGAAGGGCGAGACCGAGCTCTCCGCCGAGGAGCGCCTGCTCCGTGCGATCTTCAACGAGAAGTCGCGCGAGGTGCGCGACACCTCGCTGAAGGTGCCCCACGGTGAAGAGGGCACGATCATCGGCGTCAAGGTCTTCGACGCCCAGGACGGTGACGACGAGCTCGGCTCCGGTGTGAACCAGCGCGTGGTCGTCTACATCGCCCAGAAGCGCAAGATCACCGCCGGTGACAAGCTCGCCGGTCGTCACGGCAACAAGGGCGTCATCTCGACGATCCTGCCGGTCGAGGACATGCCGTTCCTGGCGGACGGCACCCCGGTCGACATCGTGCTCAACCCGCTCGGCGTCCCCGGCCGCATGAACTTCGGCCAGGTCCTCGAGATCCACCTCGGGTGGCTCGCGAAGCAGGGCTGGAACGTCGAGGGCATCCAGGAGTGGGCGTCCGCCCTCCCCGAGGCCGCCCGCCACGCGGAGCCCGGCACGAAGGTCGCCACCCCGGTGTTCGACGGTGCGTACGAGCGCGAGATCGAGGGCCTCCTCGACTCCACGCTCCCGAACCGCGACGGGGAGCGCCTGATCGGCTCCTCCGGCAAGGCGCAGCTCTTCGACGGCCGCTCCGGCGAGCCGTTCCCGGAGCCCGTCTCGGTCGGCTACATGTACATCCTCAAGCTGCACCACCTGGTCGACGACAAGATCCACGCCCGTTCGACCGGTCCGTACTCGATGATCACGCAGCAGCCGCTGGGTGGTAAGGCGCAGTTCGGTGGCCAGCGATTCGGTGAGATGGAGGTGTGGGCGCTCGAAGCGTACGGCGCCGCCTACGCCCTCCAGGAGCTCCTGACGATCAAGTCCGACGACATCCTCGGCCGCGTGAAGGTCTACGAGGCGATCGTCAAGGGCGAGAACATCCAGGAGCCGGGCATCCCCGAGTCGTTCAAGGTCCTCATGAAGGAGATGCAGTCGCTCTGCCTGAACGTCGAGGTCCTCTCGGCCGACGGCCAGGCGGTCAGCCTCCGCGACACGGACGACGAGGTCTTCCGTGCCGCTGAAGAGCTCGGCATCAACATCTCCTCGCGGTTCGAGTCGTCCTCCGTCGACGACATCTGATCCCCGCCCGCACCGACACGTCTCGAACTCAGCAAGAGAGAAGAACATTGCTCGAAGCAACTTCCTTTGACGCCATCCGGATCGGTCTCGCGACCGCCGAGGACATCCGTCAGTGGTCGTACGGCGAGGTCAAGAAGCCGGAGACCATCAACTACCGCACCCTGAAGCCCGAGAAGGACGGTCTGTTCGGCGAGCAGATCTTCGGTCCGTCCCGGGACTGGGAGTGCGCCTGCGGCAAGTACAAGCGCGTGCGCTTCAAGGGCATCGTGTGCGAGCGCTGCGGCGTCGAGGTCACCAAGTCCTCGGTCCGTCGTGAGCGCATGGGCCACATCGAGCTCGCCGCCCCCGTCACGCACATCTGGTACTTCAAGGGCGTCCCGTCGCGCCTCGGGTACCTCCTCGACATGGCGCCGAAGGACCTCGAGAAGGTCATCTACTTCGCGGCGTACATGATCATCGACATCGATGAAGAGGGCCGTCACGCCGACATGCCCGGTCTCGAGAACGAGATGCGCCTCGAGATCAAGAACCTCGAGGGTCAGCGCGACTCGATCATCGCCGACCGCCTCAAGAAGCTCGAGGACGACCTCGCAGCGCTCGAGGAAGAGGGCGCCAAGGCCGACGTGAAGCGCCGGACCAAGGACACCGCCGAGAAGGAGATGTCCCAGGTCCGCAAGTCCTTCGACGAGGACATCACCCGCCTCGAGCGCGTGTGGGAGGACTTCCGCAACCTCAAGGTGGGCGACCTCAAGCCCGAGGACGCCGTCTTCCACGAGCTCCAGGACCGCTTCGGGATCTACTTCGACGCCTACATGGGCGCCGAGGCGATCAAGCTGCGGCTCGAGGCGTTCGACCTGGCCGCCGAGGCCGAGGCGCTGCGCCTGCAGATCGCCGAGGGCAAGGGCCAGAAGAAGATCCGCGCGATCAAGCGTCTGCGCGTCGTCAGCTCCTTCCTCGCCACCGGCAACTCGCCGGCCGCGATGGTGCTCGACGTCGTGCCGGTCATCCCGCCGGAGCTCCGCCCGATGGTGCAGCTCGACGGTGGCCGCTTCGCCACGTCGGACCTCAACGACCTCTACCGTCGTGTGATCAACCGCAACAACCGTCTCCGCCGCCTGCTCGACCTCGGTGCCCCCGAGATCATCGTGAACAACGAGAAGCGCATGCTGCAGGAAGCGGTCGACGCGCTGTTCGACAACGGTCGTCGTGGTCGTCCGGTCACGGGTACCGGCAACCGCGCCCTGAAGTCCCTGAGCGACATGCTCAAGGGCAAGCAGGGTCGTTTCCGCCAGAACCTGCTCGGCAAGCGCGTCGACTACTCGGGCCGTTCGGTCATCATCGTCGGCCCGCAGCTCAAGCTGCACCAGTGCGGTCTGCCGAAGCAGATGGCGCTCGAGCTGTTCAAGCCGTTCGTCATCAAGCGCCTGATCGACCTGTCGCACGCGCAGAACATCAAGTCGGCCAAGCGCATGGTCGAGCGTTCGCGTCCGCAGGTGTGGGACGTGCTCGAGGAGATCATCCGCGAGCGCCCCGTGCTGCTGAACCGTGCGCCGACGCTGCACCGTCTGGGCATCCAGGCGTTCGAGCCGCAGCTCGTCGAGGGCAAGGCCATCCAGCTCCACCCCCTCGTGTGTGCTGCGTTCAACGCGGACTTCGACGGTGACCAGATGGCCGTGCACCTGCCGCTGTCGGTCGAGGCCCAGGCCGAGGCCCGCATCCTGATGCTCGCGTCGAACAACATCCTCAAGCCGTCGGACGGCCGTCCGGTGACCCTGCCCGCACAGGACATGATCATCGGTCTGCACCACCTGACGACCGTCCGCGAGGGCGCCGTCGGTGAGGGCCGTTCGTTCTCCTCGGTCGCCGAGGCGATCATGGCGAAGGACCAGAACACGCTGGACCTCAACGCGATGGTGAAGATCCGCATGTCGGGTGTCCACTTCGCCGAGGGCGAGGCTCCCGAGGGCTACGAGGTGGGTCAGTCGATCCTCCTCGAGACCACGCTGGGCCGCGCGCTCTTCAACGAGACCCTGCCGGCGGACTACCCGTTCGTGCAGCGCGTCACCGACAAGGGCACCCTCTCCGCGATCGTCAACGACCTCGCCGAGCGCTACTCCAAGACCGAGACGGCCGCCGCGCTGGACCGGATCAAGGACGCGGGCTTCTACTGGGGCACGCGCTCCGGTGTGACCGTCGCTCTCTCCGACGTCGTGACGCCTCCGCGCAAGAAGGAGATCATCGCGGGCTACGAGGTCCAGGCCGCCAAGGTCCAGGGCGAGTTCGACAAGGGTCTGATCACCGACGCGGAGCGCCGCGCCGACCTGATCAAGATCTGGACCGAGGCCACGAACGAGATCGCGCAGGAGATGCGCGACAACTTCCCGATCGACAACACCATCAACCGCATGGTCTCGTCGGGTGCTCGTGGTAACTGGCTGCAGGTGCGCAACATCGCCGGTATGCGTGGTCTGGTGAACAACCCGAAGGGTGAGATCATCGCCCGCCCGATCATCAACTCGTACCGCGAGGGCCTGACCGTGGCGGAGTACTTCATCGCCACGCACGGTGCGCGCAAGGGTCTGGCGGACACGGCTCTCCGTACCGCCGACTCGGGCTACCTGACGCGTCGTCTCGTCGACGTCTCGCAGGACGTCATCATCCGTGAGGACGACTGCGGCACGACCCGTGGCCTCGAGCTGCCGATCGCGACCAAGGGCGAGGACGGCAAGCTCGTCCGCGACCCGCGCGTCGAGAACACGGTGTACTCGCGCACCCTGGCCGTCGAGGCCGTGGACGCGAACGGCACCGTGGTGGCCGAGGCCGGTTCGGACGTCGGCGACGTCCTGCTGGACACGCTGCTCGAGGCCGGTGTCGAGAGCATCAAGGTGCGCTCGGTCCTGACCTGCGAGTCCGCCGTCGGTGTCTGCGCGAAGTGCTACGGCCGTTCGCTCGCCACGGGCAACCTCGTCGACATCGGCGAGGCGGTCGGCATCATCGCCGCCCAGTCCATCGGTGAGCCCGGTACCCAGCTGACGATGCGTACCTTCCACACGGGTGGTTCGGCCTCGGCCGACGACATCACGCAGGGTCTGCCCCGCGTGACCGAGCTCTTCGAGGCCCGCACCCCGAAGGGCGCGTCCCCGATCGCCGAGGCCCCCGGCCGCGTCACGATCGAGGACACGGACAAGGGCCGTCGGATCATCCTCACGCCGGACAACGGCGACGAGCCGTTCATCTACCCGGTGCTCAAGCGTGCGACCCTCCTCATCGAGGACGGCCAGCACGTCGAGCTCGGCGAGCAGTTCATCGCCGGCACGGTGGACCCGAAGGAGGTCCTCCGGGTCAAGGGTGTGCGCGAGGTCCAGAAGCACCTCGTCAACGGCGTGCAGGACGTGTACGGCTCGCAGGGCGTGCCGATCCACGACAAGCACATCGAGGTCATCGTCCGCCAGATGCTCCGCAAGGTCACCGTCGTCGACCACGGCGACACCGACCTGCTGCCGGGTGAGCTCGTCGACCGGTCGCGCTACAACGCGCTGAACCGTGCGGCGCTGCAGGAGGGTCGCAAGACCGCCTCGGCTCGCCAGGAGGTCATGGGCATCACGAAGGCGTCCCTCGCGACCGAGTCGTGGCTGTCCGCCGCGTCCTTCCAGGAGACCACCCGCGTCCTCACGCAGGCGGCCATGGAGGGCAAGCAGGACCACCTCGTCGGCCTCAAGGAGAACGTCATCATCGGTAAGCTCATCCCCGCCGGGACGGGCCTCAGCCGGTACCGTGACGTGGACGTCGCCGCGACCGAGGAAGCCAAGGCGGAGCGGTACCCCAACCGCATCTTCGCCGACGACTCCTCGTTCTCGGACGCCGACCTGAGCTTCGTCGACTTCGACAGCTTCTCGTCGGACGACTTCACGCCCGGGACCTACAACTGAGCCTGAGCTGAACCCGGAAGGCCCCCGCATCCTCGGATGCGGGGGCCTTCCTCGTTGTCGGACCGGAAGTCACGTCTTCGGATCGGGAGACGGACTGGAGGATCGTGGCGGGCCCCGCCACGATCCTCCAGTCCGCCGGTCAGGCCGTCCGGCCCTTCTCGTCGACGAGCGAGTACAGGCTGAGCACGTTCCCGTCGGGGTCGCGGACGTCGAACCAGTCGACGGCACCGTCGACGCACTCGACCGGGCCGACGTCGATCCCGAGGGACCCGATGCGCGCGTGCTGCGCGCGCACGTCGTCGACGCCGAAGCGGACGGTCGCGGGGCGCTGCTCGGCGTCCGCGGCGGCGTACAACTGCAGCCAGATGCCGCCGATCTCGTACTCGACGACGCCGTCCTCCGGCTCGAGGTCGGGATCGGTGCGCTGGAACACGGCGCCGTACCAGAGGCACGACGCCTCGACGTCGCTGACGGGCAACCCCACGGTCACGCTCGTGATGTCCATGTCTCATCATGTCCCGCGGGTCCGGTCCGCGTCGAGGGTCGGACGCTGAACGTTCCTCCACAGCCGGGTGCTCGGCGCCGTCCGTCCACAGACCGCAGGCGGGGGTCACCGTCGCGTGGTCCGCCACCGCAGGATCGACGCATGGACGTCACCCGACAGCACCCGGCACCCCTGCTCTGGGGCCACCGGACACCCCGTCGCCCCCTCGTTGTGGGACTGCGGTCCCCGCGTTCCGCGGCCCTAGCGTGGACGAGCGCCGCGACGTCGCTGCGCCGACACCCGAACCCGAGCTCGACCCGAAGGAGTTCCCGGGGCACATGGCCACGCTCTCCGAGATCCTCATCCTCAACGGCGCCCTGCCGATCGAACACCTCGACTCCATGACCGGAGACGAGGAGATCGACGAACGGTCCATCCGCGCGCTCGTCGACCAGGGCGTCGTGAGCGAGGCGCAGTACATCACCGCCCGCGCCGCGTCGCACAACTCCCGCACGGTCCCGCTCACCGACTACCCGGTCGACGGCACCGCGGTGTCGATGCTCCCCGCGGCGCTCTGCCGGCGGCACGGCGTGCTCGGCATCGGGTTCGAGGGCGAGACCCTCGTGCTCGCGATGGTCAACCCGACGAACGTGCTCGCGATCGACGACGCCCGCACCGCGTCCGGCCGGACCGTGAAGCCGCTGCAGGTCGACGAGCGCGAGCTGCAGTCGGCGCTCGACCGCTACCTGCGCGCCGACGACGAGCTGAACGACCTGACCTCGTCCCTCGAGGAAGAAGCCTCCGCGCAGGCGAACCAGCAGGTGGACCTGACCGACGGTGCGCTCGACGACGTCCCGATCGTCCGGTTCGTGAACCTGCTCGTGTCCCAGGCGATCCAGGACCACGCCTCGGACATCCACATCGAGCCCGGGGAGCACGAGGTCCGGGTGCGCTACCGCATCGACGGCGTGCTGCACGAGATGGCACCGGCGCCGAAGAACATCCAGAACGGCGTCATCAGCCGGCTCAAGATCATGAGCGACATCGACATCGCCGAGCGTCGGAAGCCGCAGGACGGTCGCATGTCGGTGCGGCACGGCGGCCGGCAGATCGACCTGCGCGTGGCGACGCTCCCCACGGTGTGGGGCGAGAAGGTCGTCATGCGGATCCTCGACAACACGAACACGTCGATGACCCTGACCGACCTCAACCTGCTCGAGCAGAACTTCGCGGCGTACCAGCGGTCCTACTCGAAGCCGTACGGCATGATCCTGGTCACCGGGCCCACCGGCTCGGGCAAGTCGACCACGCTCTACACGACGCTCAACGCCGTCGCCCGTCCGGAGATCAACGTGATCACGGTCGAGGACCCGGTCGAGTACCGGATGGCCGGCATCAACCAGGTGCAGGTCAACCCGAAGGCCGGGTTGACCTTCGCCTCGGCGCTGCGGTCGATCCTGCGTTCCGACCCGGACGTGGTGCTCCTCGGCGAGATCCGTGACCACGAGACGGCGCAGATCGCGATCGAGGCGTCGCTGACCGGCCACCTCGTGCTCTCGACCCTGCACACGAACGACGCCCCGTCGGCCGTCACGCGGCTCACCGAGATGGACATCGAACCGTTCCTGGTCGGGTCCGCGCTCGACTCCGTCGTCGCGCAGCGCCTCGCCCGCCGGCTCTGCGACCGCTGCAAGGCGCCCGCGCAGTACACGCCGGCGCAGCTGCAGGCGCTCGGGTTCCTCGCGTCGGACGTCGACACCGTGCCGGAGTTCTTCGGGCCGGTCGGCTGCGCCGTCTGCTCGAACACCGGGTACCGGGGCCGCATCGCCCTGCACGAGGTCATGACCGTCACCGAGGAGATCGAGCGGCTCGCGGTCGCGCGGGCGTCGAGCGCCGAGATCAGCCGGGTCGCGCAGCAGCAGGGCATGCTCACGCTCCGCCAGGACGGGTGGGAGAAGGTCTTGCGCGGGATGACGAGCGTCGACGAGATCCTCCGCGTGGTCGCGTAGGCGGAGCAGGGACGACAGGACGATGGACGAATCCGTGTACGACATCGAGGCGGGGGACGACCCCGTCGCCGGCTGGCACCCCGGGCAGCCGGGCAACGAGGTCGGCGGCCGCCGTGCCGCACGCCTCGCCGCGGCGGCGGCGGAGGCGGCCGCGTGGACCCCGACGTCCCCCGACGTCGTCGCGCCCGCTGCCCCGGTCGCCGGCGGCGCGGTGTACGACCTGTCCGCAGAGCTCCACCCGTCGGACGAGCAGCCCTGGTACGTGCCCGGGAGCACCGGCGGCGGCGCGGCCGGTGCCCCGGGGTCGAGCTCGCTCGTCGGAGGTGCCGCCGCGGTGCCGGTGGCGCAGCCGCAGGCTGCGCCGGCAACGCCGCCGGCGGCCGTTCCCGCCTCGACGGCGTCGTACGGGTACCCCGACGCGGCGACCCAGCACCTGCCGGTGGTGCCCGCGGAACCGACCACGATCCTCCCGGCCGTGCCCGTCGCGCACCAGTCGGCCGTCGGCGGCGTCGCGCACACCGAGATCGGCTTCACCCGCCACGCACGCGAGGTCGCGGACGCCGACCTCGTGACCGCGCTCGCGCAGGTGGTCTACCAGGACGCCTCCGACCTGCACGTCACCGCGGACGCGCCACCGACCGTCCGCGTCGACGGGTCCCTCCGTCCCGCCGTCCCCGGCGGACCGTGGTCCCGCAACAAGGTGATCGCTGCGCTGAAGACGCTCCTGACCCCCGAGCAGGCCGGCCAGTTCGACCACGAGCAGGAGCTCGACTTCGCGTACTCGCTGTCGCCGGAGTACCGCTTCCGTGTGAACTACTACCAGCAGCGGGGCAACTGGGGCGCGGCCTTCCGCATCATCCCCACGCAGATCAAGACGCTCAAGCAGCTCGGCATCCCCGACCACGTCGGCGCGTTCGCGAAGCTCCCGCGCGGCCTCGTGCTCGTCACCGGACCGACCGGCTCCGGCAAGTCGACGACCCTCGCGGCGCTCATCGACCTGGTCAACGAGACCCGCGCCGACCACATCGTGACGGTCGAGGACCCGATCGAGTTCATGCACGACCACAAGAAGGCGATCATCAACCAGCGCGAGGTCGGTGCCGACACGCACTCGTTCGCCGCCGCGCTGAAGCACGTCCTCCGGCAGGACCCCGACGTCATCCTGATCGGCGAGCTCCGCGACCTCGAGACCATCTCCGTCGCGCTGACCGCCGCCGAGACCGGACACCTGGTGTTCGCCACCCTGCACACGCAGAGCGCCCCCGGCACGATCGACCGCGTCATCGACGTCTTCCCGCCGCACCAGCAGGGCCAGATCCGGACGCAGCTCGCGGCGACGCTCGAGGGCGTCGTCTGCCAGACGCTCGTGCCGAAGGCCAACGGCTCCGGCCGCGTCGTCGCCACCGAGATCATGCGGACCACCCCGGCCATCGCGAACCTTGTCCGCGAGGGCAAGACCTACCAGATCACCTCGGCCATGCAGGCCGGGCGGGACAGCGGCATGCACACCATGGACCAGGACCTCGCCGAGCTCGTCAACGTCGGCACCATCACGCGCGCCGCCGCGATGGAGAAAGTGCAGGACGAGGACGGCTTCGACCGCCTGGTGCAGCGCGTGGAGTCGCCGTCCGACTCGTCCGCGGCGGCGATCGCCGCCTCGGAGATCGACTTCGGCGACAAGTTCTCGGGGGGCCACTGATGTCGCTCGCGTACGACTACCGGGGACGGGACGGCAACGGGAAGCTCGTCAAGGGACGGCTCGACGCCGCGTCCGAGGGGGCCGTGGTCCAGCGGCTCCGAGGGATGGGCGTCTCGCCGATCGCGATCACCGAGGCGAAGCCGGGCACCGGGCTGCAGACCGAGATCAAGATCCCGGGCTTCGAGCGGGGCGTGAAGCTCAAGGACCTGGCGATCATGGCCAGGCAGGCCGCCACCATGCTCTCGTCCGGGCTCTCGCTCTTGCGTGCACTGACGATCCTGGCAGAGCAGACGCAGTCGCCGAAGCTCCGCGAGATCCTGGAGCGCGTCCGAGACGACGTCGAACGCGGCGTGGCGTTCTCGGATGCAGTCGCGAAGTACCCGGTCGAGTTCCCGCCGATCATGATCAACATGATCCGAGCCGGTGAGACCGGCGGGTTCCTGGACCAGGCGATGGCGTCGATCGCGACGAACTTCGAGAAGGAACACAAGCTCAAGACGACCATCAAGTCCGCGATGACCTACCCGGTGGTGGTCCTCGTCATGTCGCTGCTGAGCGTGGTGATCATGCTCGTCTTCATCGTCCCGATCTTCCAGAAGATGTTCCAGGGGCTCGGCAGTGATCTCCCCCTCCCGACGCAGGTGCTCGTCTCGCTCTCCCAGTCAATGGCCTACGTCGGACCGGTCCTCGCGGTAGCGCTCGTTGCGTACGTCTTGTGGTGGCGAGCGAACAAGAACCGCGACGCGGTCCGGGCGTTCTTCGACCCGATCAAGCTCCGGCTGCCGGTGTTCGGACAGTTGAACAAGAAGATCGTCATCGCCCGGTTCGCTCGGAACTTCTCGAACATGATCGGCGCAGGCGTGCCGATCCTGCACGCGTTGCAGATCACAGGCCAAGTGTCCGGCAACATCGTCGTCCAACGGGCGCTCGAGCGTGTCGGCGAGTCGGTTCGGAAAGGCAGTTCCATCGCCGATCCACTCGTCGCGGAAACAATCTTCCCGGCGATGGTCTCGCAGATGGTCGCGGTCGGCGAGGACGCCGGTTCGATGGAATTGATGCTCGAAAAGATCGCGGATTTCTACGACGAAGAGGTGACGGCGACGACGGAGTCGTTGACGTCACTCATCGAGCCACTGTTGATCGCATTCCTCGGCGTTGTGGTCGGTGGGATGATCATCGCCTTGTACATGCCGATCTTCCAGATCTCCTCGGTGATCCAGCACTCCGGTTGAGGCCCGAGACGGACCCTGTCCCCGGGAGTGGGGTCATCAGCTCGTGCGCTGACCCCGATACTGGGGGCATTTCACTCGAGGAATCACCCCCGTTCTCGGGATTATGCCGTCATTGCACCCTCCTTATTGTTGTCCCCGGCGGCAGAGCATGGCCCTTCCCCCAATTCCCACCACATTTCCCGAATGGATGGAAAACCTATGTACTTCGCTCTCATGGGCAAGCTGGACGCTCGCCGCAAGGGCCTGCTCGAGCAGGATGAGAAGGGCTTCACGCTCATCGAGCTCCTGGTCGTCGTCATCATCATCGGTATCCTCGCGGCGATCGCGATCCCGGTGTACCTCGGCATCCAGTCGAGCTCGAAGGACGCGGGCGTCAAGTCCGACCTGACGAACGCGAAGACCGCGGTCATCGCCTACACGACGGACAACCCGTCGGCCACGACGGTCACGCTGGACAACACCACTCTCGGCAAGTACGGCTTCCCGTCCAACACCCAGTCGACGATCACGTTCGCGAAGCCGTTGGCCAGCGGGGCGTTCTGCCTGAAGGCCAACGCCGCGAGCGACAGCTCCAAGCAGTTCTGGGTGACGGACTCCAGCTCCGTGCAGGGCCCGACGGCAACTGCGCCCGCCGGCTGCAGCTGAAACGGCTGACGCGGGGCGGATCGACCGATGTCGATCCGCCCCGCGTCCCTGTCCCGCACGACCGAGGAGGAACCATGATCGTCATCCGACGAGCGCTCGAGCGCGTCCGCCGGTCCGACGACGGCTTGTCCCTCGTCGAGGTCGTGATAGCCCTCCTGATCTTCACCGTGATCGTGCTCGGTGCGATCGCGTCGACGGCCGTGGTGCTCAAGATGACCTCGGACAACCGCGGTCGTGTCGAGGCGGCGAACCTCGCGCAGCAGTACATCGACGTCGCGCGTGTGGACGGCCAGAAGGATCTGAGCGGCCTGGCGAACAAGACCTACCCGACCGTGACCGTGGACGGGATCGGGTACACCGTGACCCGGACCGTCTCGTGGATCACGACGAACGGGACCGACACCGGCTGCACGGTGAACGGCGTCTCGGGGAACGGGTCGCTGTTGTTCCGCCGCGTGAACATCCGTGTCTCTTGGGCGAACCAGACCGCAGCGTCGCAGGACATCGCGGCCGACACCGTGCTCGCTCCGACGAGCAAGATCAACGACCCCTCGCTGGGCACGGTGCTCATCTCGGTCACCAGCATCAACGGCGGAGGCACCGCGAACGTCACCGCGAAGCTGGCGCCGGACGCGTCCGTACCTGGCAACACTGCACAGGTGCTCGATGCGTCCACGCAGCCAGCGCCGACGAACGCGGACGGCTGCACGGTCGCCAACAAGGTCGCTCCGGGAACGTACACAGTGACGCTCAGCCCGCCGTCCGGGCAGTACCGCGACCAGGCTCAGGCGGCGAACCCGGTGAAGTCCGTGACCGTCGCAGCCGGCGACTCCGGCGGCGCTGCGTTCACGTACGATCCGGCATGGGACTTTCAGAACCAGTACAGTTCCGGCGTCGCGGCCAGCTTGCCGAACAACCTCTCGACGTCCTACGTGAGCACGCTCGGCGTGCTGCAGACCGCGTCGACGGTCAGCGATCAGTACCTCAGTCCGATCGCCTCCGGGTACGCGGTCTACGCGGGTAAGTACGCCCCGGCGGGCACGGCGGGCGGATCCTGCCTCTCGACCGACCCGACCTCGTGGCCCAAGAGTGCCGACAACCGGACAGGGAAGGCTCCTGTGCAGTCGGCCCCGCCGACCGGAGCATCGATCGCCACACCGACCGTCGCCATGGGCGCGGTCACCATCAACGTGAGTGCGGCGACGACCACCATCCGTGCCACCACGACCTCGGCGGCGAACGGCGACCCGGGCTGCAGCGCGGGCCAGACGTACACCTTCACGAGGGCCGCGACGGCGAAGGACGGCACGATGACGATCGCCCTTCCTTGGGGCACCTGGGCTGTCTCGCAGAGCTCCAACGCAATCAACTTCAATCCGGTGTCGCTCGGAACCATCGTCGGTTCATTGCTCGGGGTGCTCGTGCCCGGGACCGGCAACGTCGTCACCCTGGACCCGAGGACACCCGGATGACCGCGCCGCTTCAGCGAGTCCTCGAGCGTCTGCGTCGAGATGATCGAGGGCTGAGCCTCGCCGAGCTCCTCGTCACGATCATGGTCTTCGCGATCGTCCTCGCCGTCGTGTCGGGCACCTTCGTGTCGCTCAGCCGCGCGACGAGCTTCGCGAACTCGACCGACACGAACGTCCGCTCGGCGTCCTCCGCGATGAACGAGATGACCAGGCTCCTGCATGCAGCGATGAACAACCCGCAGCAGAACGCGGCTGATGCGCCAGCCTTCGCCGTTGCGACGAACGAGTCGATGACCTTCACCACGGCGGTGGACCTGAGCGGGGCGGCACCCATCGCGAACAACGGACCTGACCCGCGGCCGGAGCAGGTGACGCTGTCGCTGGACTCGTCCCGTCGTCTCGTGGAGACCATCGTTCCGGGCCGCCCCGTCGTCGCGGGCTCCACCTACTACGGGTTCGCCGGAGCATCGACCTCGCGGACGCTGGCGCCCGCGGTCTCGACCGCTGCAGCTGGTCAACCCGCATTGTTCGTGTACTACGACGCCTCGAACCGCGCGCTCATCCCAGACGCCACCGGAGCGCTGAACACCGGTCAGATGAAGTCGATCGTGAGTGTCGGGATCACCCTGCGATTGACGAACAGTGGATCGACCGCGGACAACAGTGTCGTTCTGAGCAACCAGGTCGGCCTCTCGAACCTCTTGACGACAGGGACGGTCGGCACGTGATCAGGCTGCGCGGAATGTTCTCCCGGGAGGATGGCGAGCGGGGCATGGCAATGGTAATCGCCCTCATCTTCGGGATGGTGATCGTCGCGCTGGTGGCGACCTCGCTCTCGATCGCGACCTCCGGCAGGGTCAAGGCGAACAACGACCAGAACTTCAACGCTGCGCTCAGTGCGGCCTACGCGGGCATCGCGGACTACCAAGCGCGACTGTCCAACGACAACAGCTACTTCCAGTACGGCAACCCGGCGTCGCCGTACAGTTCGGGGAGTTCGGTCGCGCTTCCGCCGAGCGCGAAGACCAACGCCGCGTTCGGAGTGGGGGCGACCGGCACGTGGGCGAAGGTGCCGGTCACGGCTCCGGACACTCCGACTTCCTACTACCGCTACGAAGTCAACACCGCGCAGTACGCGGCGACCGGGACCATCAAGGTCCGGTCGACCGGACGGGTCGGTAGCGCAGTGCGCTCCGTCGTCGCATCCATCCGGCAGCAGGGTTTCATGGACTTCCTCTACTTCTCGGATCTCGAGATCCAGGACCCCCAGATCTCGAACGACGACCCTGACACGTGCATCAAGTACGCGTACCAGGGCAGGCCGACCACCGGGTGCGACGAGATCGCCTTCGGCGGCGGTGACGTGATCAACGGGCCCGCCCACTCGAACGACACCATGCGCATCTGTGACGCGACGTTCAAGCAGACGCCCACTTCGGCCTACGTGCCCACAGCCGGGAAGCTGCGCTACACCGCTCGCAACTCGCTCAACACGGCCTGCTCCGGTCAGGTGTTCCCCGCTGGGGTGAACCAGCCGGCCTTCGCATCGTCCATCGGGATGCCCGCGACCAACGCGCAGCAACTCCAGGAGACCCGGTCGGACCTGCCGACGACGGTTCCCCGCCCCGGCTGTCTGTACACCGGCCCGACGGACATCGTGTTCAACGCGAACGGCACGATGACCGTGAAGTCACCGGGCACGAAGTACACGAACACCTCGGGGACAGGTGCGACCAGCGGCTCGAATCCGTCGCAGTGCGGTCAACCGGGAACCTCATCCGGGCAGTTGGGCGCGCCGAACGGCGCGACCTTCGCCGTCCCGTCGAACAACATCGTCTACGTGCAGAACGTGCCGTCCGACTCGTCGAACGTGAACACCACGTCGAGCACAGCCCTCGCGGGCGGGTGCGGGAACAACCGCGTCGGGTACCCGCTGGCAGGGGAGTCCGTGCCGAGCCTCGGGTCCGCACCGTGTGCCTACGGTGCCCGCAACGGCGATGCCTTCGTCAAGGGCGACTTCCACGGTCAGCTGACGATCGCCGCGCAGAACTACCTCTACGTGACGGGCGATCTCGACTACGTCGACTCGAGCGCCGACCTGCTCGGTCTCACGGCCACGAACGCGGTGTGGGTGTGGAACCCGTACGGCAGCACCTCGACGTGGCGGAGCGGGGCGATGCTCAACGACTACAACCGCGAGATCGACGCTGCGATCATCTCCGCCGCCCACACCTTCCAGGTGCAGAACTACGATCGCGGCGGCTCCCGTGGCATCCTCACCGTCCAGGGCGCGATCGCGCAACGCTTCCGAGGGATCGTCTCATCCGGGAGCAACGGCTACGTGAAGAACTACCAGTACGACGCACGGCTCAAGTACACGGCTCCGCCGAAGTTCCTGAGCCCGGTGACCACGAGCTACGGCATCACCACGATCGGCGAGGTCAAGGCCGCGTTCGCGACGAGCGGGGCGAACTCGTGAGCGGGATGGTGCTCGTGGCGGCGTTGAGCGGTGTGCTGGGCCTCGCGATCGGCTCGTTCCTCAACGTCGTGATCCACCGAGTTCCCGCGGGGCTGTCCGTCGTTCGCCCGCGGAGCGCCTGTCCGACCTGTCGTTCCCCCATCCGTTCTCGGGACAACGTGCCCGTCGTGTCCTGGCTCGCACTCGGCGGACGATGCCGCGATTGTCGGACGCCCATCTCGATCCGCTACCCGCTCGTCGAGACGAGCACGGGCCTGCTCTTCGCCATCGTCACGGTCTGGGTCTTCCGTGGGGTGGTAGAGGGACTGACCGCTCCGATCTCCGCGGTGCTCCAGATCGCCGCGCTCCTGTATGTGGCCGCGATCAGCGTCGCGCTCACCATGATCGACCTCGATACTCACCGCCTGCCCGACGCTGTCGTGCTGCCGTCGTACCCGATCTTGATCGTCCTCCTCGCGGTCTCGAGCGCATCCGGGGGTGACTGGGGCGCGCTCGGACGAGGGCTCATCGGTATGGTCGGACTCGCCAGCATCTACCTGCTTGCCGCGATCGTGGTCCCCGGAGGGATGGGGATGGGGGACGTCAAGCTGGCGGGCATCATCGGGCTCGTGCTGGCGTACCTCGGTTGGGGACCCCTCGCAGTGGGTTCTTTCGCCGCGTTCCAGCTCGGCGGTACCTTCGCGATCGTCCTGGTCACCCTCCGTCGGACTGATCGCAAAGGCGGCATCCCGTTCGGCCCCTGGATGGTCTCCGGAGCGTGGGTCGGTGTGTTCTTCGGCACCGGACTCTGGAACGCCTACCTCGCCCTCATCGGCCTCGCCTGAGGCCCGGAACGGAAACCAGCTTCATGGGAAAGAACATCGTCGGCCTCGACATCACCGCGCGATACATCCGTGCGGTGGAGGTGGCGGACGCCGACAAGGCTCGACCGGTCGTGGTGCGCTTCGCTGAGGTGCCGACGCCCGACGACGCGGTCTCGCGCGGAGAGGTGCTGGAACCGAACACCGTGGCCAGTGCCGTTCGCGGGCTGTGGTCCTTCGGGAAGTTCCGGTCACGCGACGTCGTCCTCGGCATGGGGAACCAGCGTGTGCTCTCCCGCGACCTGACCGTTCCGCGGGCACCGCTGTCCCAGGTCCGGGAATCGCTGCCGTTCCAGGTCCAGGACATGCTGCCCGTACCGGTGATCGATGCAATCCTCGACTTCTACCCGACGTCGGAGGGTGTCCAGGACGGCGCCCCTGTGCTCCACGGCTTGCTCGTGGCGGCCGTGAAGGACGCCGTGCTCAACAACGTCCGCGCCGTCCAGCTCGCCGGTCTCAACCCCGTCGGCGTCGATCTGATCCCGTTCGCGCTCAGCCGTGTCGTCGCGACGCGTCGCGCGGTCGTCGGGACGATCGCGGTCGTGGACCTCGGTGCGGAGACGACATCGGTCGTCATCCTCACCGACGGTGTACCCCAGTTCGTCCGCATCATCCCGACCGGCGGTGACGACGTGACGAAGACCCTGGCGGCGCGCCTCGACATCACCGTCGACGAAGCCGAGATCGTCAAACAGCACCTCGGCCTGGGCGCGTCGGCGCAGACCCCGGATGATCACCGCGCCGCTGCTGTCATCGGCGAATCGGTCCAGGAGCTCTACACGAGCCTGCGGAACACGGTGAACTACTTCGTCAACACCCACCAGGAGCACCCGGTACGAGGAATCGTCCTCGCCGGAGGCGCGGCGCAACTCAATGGTCTCGCCGCGGGTCTCCAATCGGTCATCCGGCTCCCGGTCTCGGTCGCGTCGGCCTTCGAAGGCGTCGCGACCGCCCGCTCCGTCGCGGCGTCCGACCTCGTCAGCCGGGGTTCCTCGATCGCGGTCGCCTACGGCCTCGCTGTGGGAAGGAGAGCGGCGGCATGACCAGCGCAGACGCAGCCGCGGGCGGCGCGGCACCCGTGAAGCGCCCCTTCCGCCGACGGCCGTCGGGGACAGCGTTCGGTGGTGACCGAAGTGTACGGCCCGACTCCGGGCGCAACGATCGGCGAGCGGCAGTCGCCGTCGGGTACGAGCCTCGCGTCGATCTCCTGCCGCTCGAGGTGCGCCAAGACCGGAAGCAACGCGCGGCAGTGCGGCGAGCATGGCTCGCCGTCATCCTCGTCGCGGTACTCGTGATCCTCGCGTCAGGGGCTGCCTACAGCGCATCGACCAGTGCAGCCGCGGAGATGACAGCCGTGCAGGGCCAGACGGTCGTGCTCCTCCGCCAGGAGCAGAGCTACGCCGAGGTCAAGCAGGTCCAGGCGCAGACAGCTCTCATCGAAGCCGGTCAGGAAGTCGGCGGAGCCACCGAGATCGACTGGGGCACCACCCTTTCGACAATCCAGACATCCTTGCCTGCGGGTGTCACGATCACCGGGGTGCAGATCGACAGCGCCACGCCCCTGCAGAGCTTCACACAGGCGACGGCACCGTTGCAGGGTGCGCGCGTCGCAACGGTGACGATCACCGCTGCGAGTGCTGAGCTCCCCGCGATACCTGTGTGGATCACTTCCCTGGGCCAGGTCCCGGGCTTCGTCGACGCCAACGCGAACTCGGTGACGCTCAGCACCGACGAGGCTGGCGGCTACACGACCAACCTCACGATCCATCTCGACACCGACGCCTACGACGGCAAGTACACGGGCAAGAAGGGCGAGTGACGTGTCCCGCAACCGACTCATGATGCTCCTCGCGATCACAGCAAGCGTCGTCGTCGCCCTCGCGGGCTTCTTCATCGGCGTCGCCCCCCAGCTGTCGAGCACCCACGCAAGCGAGGACCAGCGTCGATCGTCCGAGCAGGACAACGTCGCGACGCAGCAGCGCATCGGCAAGCTCGCCGAGGAGAACAAGACCCTGTCGCAGCAGCAGGCGCAACTCGCAGTGCTCCAGGGCTCGATCCCTGCCACGCTCGATCAATCGAGCTTCTACAGCGAGCTCACCGATCTGGCATCGACGAGCGGGGTGACGATCGCGTCGTTGACGACGTCCGATGCCCAGGCCTACGCGCCGCCGCAGTCCGCGGGCGCCGGAGCGCCCGCGACTCCGAGTGCATCGGCGACCCCGGGTTCCACGGCGACCCCCAGTACTCCGCAGGCTCCCGCTGCGAAGACCAACGCCTCCATCACGAGTGCGAACTTCTCCGCAGTGCCGGTCTCGGTCGGTGTCAACGGTTCGTTCGAGCAGGCGATCGCGTACATGAAGGCGGTTCAGAGCGGGAAGCGGCTGTTCCTCGTCACGTCCATCGTGTCGTCGTCGTCCTCGACGTCGGGGTCGGAGACGAAGGGTTCGACAGGACCCACGACCTGGACCCTGAGCGGCTTCATCTACGTCCTCCAGGACGCGGCAGCCACGCAGGCGCAGCAGGCCACCGCGGCACCCGCCGCGACCCCCTCCGCCACCGCCACCCCCGCCGGCTGACACCCCCTCGGAACCCACCCCGCGAAGTAGGTGCGCCACGCCACGCCGCACCCACTTCCGCGACACCCGTCGGTGTGCCTACGATGCTCCCGAAGTCGCACTCGCGACTGCTCACCCCCCTCTCGGACGGTCGCCTCTGGACGGCCGTTCCTCGTCGTGCCCGGAGTCGCGCGTGTTGGTCGAAATCGTGGAGTTCCTCGGCTGGTTCGGAGCCGTAAGCGTCCTTGCTGGTTACCTGTTGTTCTCGCTCGGGAAGATCCCCAACGGGCCGCTGTACCAGGTGTTCAACCTCGTCGGAGGACTGTCGGTGGCGATCAACGTCGCCGCCCACCACGCGATCCCGTCGACCATCGTGAACGGCATCTGGGCGGTCGTCGCGGTCGTCGTGCTGGTCCGGATGGGTCGCGCGCGCCGAGCCCGGGTGCGTGCCGGCCGGACCGCTGTCGAGCCCGCCGTCCTGCACGCGGAGCCGCCGACGACGACCGCGGTCCTGCCGGTCGTCGGACCCGCGCTCCGCGACCACGAGGTCCAGCCGCACACGCCCGCCCAGGCCGAGCCGCGCCTCCAGACCGAGTCCGCGCACACCGTGCCGATCACCGGGTCCATCCCGGTGATCACCGCGACCATCGCGCTCGCCCTCGTCGCCGCAGCGAACGAGCAGGCAGCGCAGTACCAGGCGACCCAGGAGCAGGACCAGGCGACCCAGGACGAGGCGCCTCAGGGGCAGGGCCACGCGACCCAGGATCAGGACGGAACCGCACGGGCGCCGATGCCGGCCGACCAGCCCGCCCGCGCCTGACCCGGCCCGATCGCGCAGCCGGACGCCCCAGCAGGCGGCCCGGCGGTACGATCGCCCCATGTCCCGGTGGCTGATCGCGACGATGACGTCGGTCCTCTTCATCGCGCTCGTCATCGCGGTGACGGGCTTCGAGGCCCTGCTCGCCGACGTCGAGGCGATCCCCCAACCGGACGCGACCGCGTACCTGGGCCCGGCGATGGTCCTCGGGGCCGGCGTGGTGGTCTTCGTCACGACGGCCGCCGGCATCCGCGAGGGCAACCCCGGTGTGACCGGACTCGTGGCCGCCGCATCGACGTACCTCGTGATGCTCGCGGTCGGTTCGGTCGGCTACTCCATGGTCCGCGGTGACGCGACCGAGCTCCTCGTGTTCCCGGCCGGCTCGGCGCTGAGCCCCTTCGTCGTCGGCTCGGTCGTCGTGGCGCTGCTCTGCGTCGTCGGCGGCATCGCGGCGGCGCGACACCAGGCCCGCACCGCACCCCAGCAGGCGCCGGCGGACCGCGACCACCGCTGACGGGCGAGGACCGGGTGCGCGGAGACCGCACCCCGGTCCGACGTCGTCCCCCGGCGGTAGGATCCCGGAGCACGCACGCACCAGGCACGACGGGGGACGCATGAATGAGCAGCGACAGGTGGCCGACTGGGCCGCGACACCGCACGTCGACACCATCCGGGGCACGGCCGAGCAGCCGGTCGCACCCCGACCGGTGCCGCCCAGACGGCGCCTCGGCCGCGGTCCGCTCATCAGCATCATCGCCGGCGGGGCGGCGATCGTGCTGCTGGCCGTCGCCGGGATCGTCGGCTACTCCGTCGGCACCTCCTCGCACTCGCCCGACCGTCCGGTCCGTGCCTTCCTCGACGACCTGACCGCCGGTCGTGTGGACGACGCCCTGTCGGCCGCGGGCATCGAGCACGGCAAGGACGACGTGCTCCTCACGGACGCTGCGTACGCCAAGGCCTCCGGGCGGGTGACCGGCTACCGGATCGCCGCGACCGACACGGCCGGCGACACCGCCCGCGTCCGCGCCTACCTGAAGCAGGGCGGCCGCGACGTCGCCGCGACGTTCACGCTCGACAAGACGGGCACCGACTGGGGCGTCTTCCCGGTCTGGGACCTCGAGGCGCCCCGCCTCGGACAGGTGCAGGTGGCGGTGAGCGGCCCCAGCGGCACCGCGGTCCGCGTCGCCGACCAGAAGGTCGCGACGTCGAAGGACGGCATCGCGACGCTCAAGGCCCTGCCGGGGGAGTACTCGATCGCCGTCGACGGCGGCAAGTGGTTCACCGCGGACGCCCAGCGCACGACCGTGTCGGGCTTCGGCGGTGCCGGGGGATCGGTGCCGGTCACGCTGCAGACGACCCTCACCGACGCCGGCCAGCAGGCCGCGAAGGACGCGGTCGACAAGTGGGTCGACGGCTGCATCGCCTCGACCGAGACGGCGCCGCCCGGCTGCAGCTTCTACGCCTACGGCGAGGACCCGGCCTACACGTACACGAACCAGAAGTGGACGCTCGAGTCCCGTCCGGTCGTCGCGGTCAGCGACTGGGTCTCCCGCGGCTGGCTGGTCTCGACCACCACCAACGGGCGCGCGAAGTTCACGGCGGACATCTCGAACTCCGCCGGCACCGGCACGGCCTCGGCGGGTCCGATGAACGTCAACGCGAGCGGCTACATCACGGGCTTCACCGACCAGGGGGCGACGTTCGTCTCGGCCGTCGGCAACGGCTCGTCGGACTCCGGCTCCTGACCCGGCACCCGTCCGGCGGGTGGTCGGGTCCCCGGCCTGGAGGCACGACCCACCCCCGCGGATCGGCTCGCCTCCGCCGTCGGGCGGGCAACCGACCGACCGTACCCGCTCCGGCGCGCAGGTGGTGCGCGCCACGACGCGCCCGGATTGATTTCGCCCGACCGCGCGGGTAGGCTCTCCTGGGTGTGCGCCCTCGGGCGCGCCCGAAATCCCGGGTCGGCATCGTCGGCTCGGACATCCATCCCCGCCCCCTCCGCCGTCAGGCGGCGATCGGCGTGGGATGAGGAAGCCAGCGGAACGCGCTGGCCAGAGCACGAGCGAAGAACCAGGAGAACAGTTGCCTACCATCCAGCAGCTCGTTCGCAAGGGCCGCACGCCGAAGGTCGTCAAGACCAAGGCGCCGGCACTGAAGGCGAACCCCCAGCAGCGTGGTGTCTGCACCCGCGTCTACACCACCACCCCCAAGAAGCCGAACTCGGCCCTGCGCAAGGTCGCTCGTGTCAAGCTCTCGAACGGCACCGAGGTCACGGCCTACATCCCCGGTGAGGGCCACAACCTGCAGGAGCACTCGATGGTGCTCGTCCGCGGCGGTCGTGTGAAGGACCTCCCCGGCGTGCGCTACAAGATCATCCGTGGTGCCCTGGACACCCAGGCCGTCAAGAACCGTAAGCAGGCCCGCAGCCGCTACGGCGCGAAGAAGGGTTGAGTTAGATGCCTCGCAAGGGTCCCGCCCCGAAGCGTCCCGTCGTCGCCGACCCGGTGTACGGCGCGCCGATCGTGTCGCAGCTCGTCAACAAGATCCTCCTGGACGGCAAGAAGGGCCTCGCCGAGCGCATCGTCTACGATGCACTCGAGGGCGTCACCGCCAAGAACCAGCAGGATGCCGTCGCGACGCTGAAGAAGGCGCTCGACAACGTCCGTCCGACCCTCGAGGTCCGCAGCCGCCGCGTCGGTGGCTCGACCTACCAGGTGCCGGTCGAGGTCAAGCCGCACCGCGCGAACACCCTCGCGCTCCGCTGGCTCACCTCGTACGCCAAGGCCCGTCGCGAGAAGACGATGACCGAGCGTCTCATGAACGAGATCCTCGACGCGTCGAACGGTCTCGGTGCCGCGGTCAAGCGCCGTGAGGACACGCACAAGATGGCCGAGTCGAACAAGGCCTTCGCCCACTACCGCTGGTAAGTCCGGCCGGTAGTCCCGGCACCGGGAGGGCGTCGGCGGTCAAGAACCCCGGCGCCCTTCCCGGACGCCAACCTCTCCTACAACTCTTCCGGAGGAACCTGTGGCACAGGACGTGCTCACCGACCTGAACAAGGTCCGCAACATCGGCATCATGGCGCACATCGATGCCGGCAAGACCACGACGACCGAGCGCATCCTGTTCTACACGGGCATCACGCACAAGATCGGTGAGGTCCACGACGGCGCCGCGACGATGGACTGGATGGCGCAGGAGCAGGAGCGCGGCATCACGATCACGTCGGCCGCGACGACCTGCTTCTGGGACAACAACCAGATCAACATCATCGACACCCCCGGTCACGTGGACTTCACGGTCGAGGTGGAGCGTTCGCTCCGCGTCCTCGACGGTGCCGTCGCCGTCTTCGACGGCAAGGAGGGCGTCGAGCCCCAGTCCGAGACCGTGTGGCGTCAGGCGGACAAGTACGACGTCCCCCGCATCTGCTTCGTCAACAAGATGGACAAGCTCGGCGCGGACTTCTACTTCACCGTCGACACGATCATCAACCGCCTCGGCGCTGAGCCCCTCGTGCTCCAGCTCCCGATCGGTGCCGAGAACGACTTCGTCGGCGTCGTCGACCTCATCGAGATGCACGCCAAGGTCTGGCCCGGCGATGCCAAGGGTGACGTCACCATGGGCGCCCAGTACGAGGTCCAGGAGATCCCCGCGGACCTCCAGGCCCGTGCCGAGGAGTACCGCGCGAAGCTGATCGAGCGCGTCGCCGAGACCGACGACGCCCTGCTCGAGAAGTTCTTCGGTGGCGAGGAGCTCACCAAGGCCGAGATCAAGGGCGCGATCCGCAAGCTCACGATCGCCTCCGAGGTCTACCCGGTCCTCTGTGGTTCGGCGTTCAAGAACCGCGGTGTCCAGCCGATGCTCGACGCGGTCATCGACTACCTCCCGTCCCCGCTCGACGTGCCGCCGATGATCGGCCACGACGTCAAGGACGAAGAGAAGGAGATCATCCGCAAGCCCGACGCCACCGAGCCGTTCTCGGCGCTGGCGTTCAAGGTCGCGGTGCACCCGTTCTTCGGTCGTCTGACCTACGTCCGCGTGTACTCCGGCTCGATCGAGTCCGGTGCCCAGGTCGTCAACTCGACCAAGGGCAAGAAGGAGCGCATCGGCAAGATCTTCCAGATGCACTCCAACAAGGAGAACCCGGTCGACAACGTCACCGCCGGGCACATCTACGCGGTCATCGGCCTCAAGGACACCACCACCGGTGACACCCTGTGCGACCCGACCAACCAGGTCGTCCTCGAGTCGATGACGTTCCCGGAGCCGGTCATCGAGGTCGCCATCGAGCCGAACACGAAGGCCGACCAGGAGAAGCTCTCCACGGCCATCCAGAAGCTCGCCGAAGAGGACCCGACGTTCCGCGTCGAGCTCAACGCCGAGACCGGTCAGACGACGATCAAGGGCATGGGCGAGCTCCACCTCGACATCCTCGTCGACCGCATGAAGCGCGAGTTCAAGGTCGAGGCCAGCGTCGGCAAGCCGCAGGTCGCGTACCGCGAGACCCTGACCAAGGTCGTCGAGCGCTACGACTACACGCACAAGAAGCAGACCGGTGGTTCCGGCCAGTTCGCGAAGGTGCAGATCGCCCTCGAGCCGATGGAAGTCACGGCCGAGAAGGTCTACGAGTTCGAGAACGCCGTCACCGGTGGTCGCGTCCCGCGTGAGTACATCCCCTCGGTCGACGCCGGTATCCAGGACGCCATGCAGGTCGGCATCCTGGCCGGGTACCCGACCGTCGGCGTGAAGGCCATCCTCAAGGACGGCGCGGCGCACGACGTCGACTCGTCCGAGATGGCGTTCAAGATCGCCGGTTCCATCGCCTACAAGGAGGCCGCCCGCAAGGCCGGCCCCGCCATCCTCGAGCCGATCATGGCCGTCGAGGTGCGTACTCCGGAGGAGTACATGGGCGACGTCATCGGTGACCTCAACTCCCGTCGTGGCCAGATCGCCTCGATGGAGGACGCCTCGGGCGTCAAGGTGGTCCGCGCGAGCGTTCCGCTGTCCGAGATGTTCGGCTACGTCGGGGACCTGCGGTCCAAGACCTCTGGTCGTGCGGTCTACTCGATGACCTTCGAGACCTACAGCCAGGTCCCGGCCAAGGTCGCCGAGGAGATCATCGCGAAGAACAGCGGAGAGTAACGCTCCGGCGTTCTCTCCACAGGCGAGGGTGCCCGGCGACGGGCCCCTCGCCACCAAGTACAGTAATGACACACACCCTGCACGCCAACGGTCTCGCGACCGGGGGCTTGCTCTCCGAGTCCTGAGGAGGACCCACAGTGGCCAAGGCCAAGTTCGAGCGGACCAAGCCGCACGTCAACATCGGAACCATCGGTCACGTCGACCACGGCAAGACCACGCTCACGGCGGCGATCACCAAGGTTCTGCACGACCAGTACCCGGACCTCAACGAGGCCCGTGACTTCGCACAGATCGACAGCGCTCCCGAGGAGCGCGACCGCGGCATCACGATCAACATCTCCCACGTCGAGTACCAGACGGAGAAGCGTCACTACGCTCACGTCGACGCTCCGGGTCACGCTGACTACGTGAAGAACATGATCACGGGTGCGGCGCAGATGGACGGCGCGATCCTCGTGGTCGCCGCCACCGACGGCCCGATGCCCCAGACGCGTGAGCACGTGCTGCTCGCCCGCCAGGTCGGCGTCCCCTACATCGTCGTCGCGCTGAACAAGTCCGACATGGTGGACGACGAGGAGATCCTGGAGCTCGTCGAGCTCGAGGTCCGTGAGCTCCTCGGCTCGCAGGAGTTCGACGAGGACGCCCCCGTCGTGCAGGTCTCGGCGCTCAAGGCGCTCGAGGGCGACGAGAAGTGGGTCAAGTCCGTCCAGGACCTGATGGCCGCCGTCGACGAGAACGTCCCGGACCCGGTGCGCGCCACCGACCAGCCGTTCCTCATGCCGATCGAGGACGTCTTCACGATCACCGGTCGTGGCACCGTCGTCACCGGTCGTGTCGAGCGTGGCACGCTCGACCTCAACTCCGAGGTCGAGATCGTCGGCATCCGCCCGACGCAGAAGACCACGGTCACGGGCATCGAGATGTTCCGCAAGCTGCTCGACAAGGCCGAGGCCGGTGACAACACCGGTCTGCTCATCCGTGGCCTCAAGCGCGAGGACGTGGAGCGCGGCCAGGTCGTCGTCAAGCCGGGTTCGGTCACGCCGCACACGGACTTCAAGGCGAACGCCTACATCCTGACCAAGGACGAGGGCGGCCGTCACAACCCGTTCTACGCGAACTACCGTCCGCAGTTCTACTTCCGCACCACGGACGTCACCGGCGTCATCACGCTGCCCGAGGGCACCGAGATGGTCATGCCCGGCGACACCGTCTCCATGACCGTCGAGCTGATCCAGCCGATCGCCATGGAGGCCGGCCTCCGCTTCGCCATCCGTGAGGGTGGTCGTACGGTCGGCGCCGGTACGGTCGAGGAGATCATCAAGTAACTCCGTCCAACGGAGTACTGCGCAAGCGGGGTCGGGCCTTCGGGTCCGGCCCCGCTTCGTCGTTCCGAGGGCATCTGCTGGTAGGGCGGTCGCTGTCCGTGGTCCGTCCCAGGTGTGCACGTGTTGCATCGGTGCGGTGACCCGTCTCCGCCGATCCGCGACCAACGGCCGCGGCTACCACCGTGTCCGCAGCGGCCGCGGCTTCTCGTACCGCGACCCGGACGGCAACACCGTCACCGACCCCGAGGTGCGCCAGCGGCTCGAGGACCTCGTGATCCCGCCGGCGTGGGACGACGTCTGGATCTCGCCGTACGAGAACGGGCACGTCCTCGCGACGGGCATCGACGGAGCCGGCCGCCGGCAGTACATGTACCACCCGTCGTGGCGGGAGCGGATGGACCGGATCAAGTACGACCGGGCCCTCGCGCTGGCGGAGTCACTGCCCGGCGCGCGTCGGATGGTGACGCAGGACCTCCGCCGACCGGAGCCCGACCGTCGACGCGCACTGGCCGCGGCGTTCCGGATGCTCGACCAGGGATCGCTCCGGGTGGGCTCGGAGCGCTACGCGACCGAGCACGGGAGCCGTGGGCTCTCGACGCTCCTGTGCGCGCACGCCCACGTCTCGGGGAACGACATCGAGCTCGACTTCCCGGGCAAGAGCGGGCAGGAGTGGTCCTCGACGATCCACGACGCCGACCTGGCGCGGGTGATCGCCGGGATGAAGCGCCGCGGGGCGAACGCCCGGCTGCTGGCCTTCCGGGAGCGTCGCGGCGCCGAGTGGGAGCCGCTCGCCGCCGAGGACATCAACGAGTACGTCAAGGAGCGCGCCGGCGACGCGTTCACCGCGAAGGACTTCCGGACCCTGCACGGGACCGTGGCGGCAGCGGTCGACCTGGCGAAGACCGGCACGCAGCCCAGCCAGGCGAAGCGGAAGAAGGCGGTGTCGCACGCGGTGAAGGCCGCCAGCGAAGAGCTCGGCAACACCCCGACCGTGTGCCGGCAGAGCTACATCGACCCGCGGCTGCTCGATGCGTACGAGCACGGCGAGACGATCGACCCGGCGCGGCTGCACGCAGCGGAGTCCGAGGTGCGCGCCCTGCTCTACCGCCAGTGACGCCGTCCCGCCCTGACGACGACGGGCGGTGACCGCGTGCGCCGGATCATGACGTACGGTTGGACACCGTGCCCGACCACCCCCACACGGGCACGGAAGGACCCTCCCCAGTCGTGACCGACGAGTGCATCCACGGTTTCCCCACCGAGCTCTGCGACATCTGCTCCCCCCGCCAGCGCGAGACGCCGGCGGTCCCCACCACGCCGGCGCCCCGCCGGACCCGCATCACCACCGACCTCCGATCCACCCCCGCGCCCGCGCGCGGCTCCTCGTCGCTGCGGTCGCCCGCTGCGCCCGAGCTGCCGGAACCCCGTGACTTCGCGTCGCTCCGGGCGCACCACGCCACCCACGTCGACAACCTCGCGTCGATCGTCGCCGAGGGCGCGATCCTCGCGGCCGACGCGGCGACACCCGCGCTCGACGTCAGCTCCCCGGCCACCCGCGCCGCACGTGCGGACGCGTCCGCGCCGGACGGCGGTCCGGTGTCCGGGCACGTGACGTTCTCGCTCTCGCCCGACGCCACGCGGTGGGACGAGCTCCGCCGCGGCGCCGAGGGGGAGCGGTGGTCCGACGCCGCCCGACGCACACGTGCGGTCGAGTACGTCGTCCTCGTCGTGCCCGTCTCCGCCTTCGGCGCCTCGGTGATCGTCGCCGACCAGGACGCCGACGCCGAGGACGTCCGGTTCGCCGTCGGCCCCGCGGCCGCGACGAACCTCATCCGCCGCACGGACTTCACCGACCCGGAGATGCACGGCCTCGAACTGCTCGCCGGGCCGCGCGTGCCGCTGTCCTCGGTCGCCGTGATCGGCGTCCCGAACGACCGCGTCCGCCAGCAGGTCAAGACGCTCCTGGCCGAGCAGGGGGGCCGCGCGCCCCGCGTCGCGGTGTTCCCGCCGTGGTTCGTGCCGCCCGTGGTGGACGCCGACTAGGCGTCCGGAGCATCGCCAGCGCACCCTCCCGACCACGTCGGGAGGGTGCGCTGCGTGACGGGGGTGATCCGATCCTCCAGGCCGGTCCGAAGCCCGCGGATCCGGGCCCGTGAGCCGGCCGCGACACGCCACGAATTCGCGACACGCCCGGGTTGCACGCTTGGCGTGCCTGTGCGAGACTTGTCCGGTTCCGAATTCCGCGGGCGTTCGCGCGCGCAGGATCACTGCTCTGGCAGTGCACAACCCCTCCGTCCAGCGGAGCTGGGTTGGGCCGCAGGCAGCAGAACACGATCGAATCCCCACCACGGTGTGCGGCACTGCTGTGCCACGGCGCCGGGGAAGCGACATGCCCACGCTGGACGGCCCCGGTCGCCCTGCGCGGTTGACAGGAGAACAGCGGTCATCCCCAGCGGATGCGGCCGGTTGGTTCAGGAAAACAGCCAAGCCCTGCAGGAATGCACGGCACGGCGGCGTCAGGCGGCCCGAGGGTGCGCGGCGCAGAGAGGACAAGAGACACATGGCGGGACAGAAGATCCGCATCCGGCTCAAGTCGTACGACCACGAGGTCATCGACACGTCGGCCCGGAAGATCGTCGACACGGTGACCCGTGCCGGTGCGACCGTGGTCGGCCCGGTGCCGCTCCCCACCGAGAAGAACGTGGTCACCGTGATCCGTTCGCCCCACAAGTACAAGGACTCGCGCGAGCACTTCGAGAAGCGCACGCACAAGCGGGTCATCGACATCGTCGACCCGACGCCGAAGGCCGTCGACTCGCTCATGCGACTCGACCTCCCGGCGGACGTCAACATCGAGATCAAGCTGTAAGGGGGCTGGACTGATGGCGAACGCAACCAAGACCGTCAAGGGCCTCCTCGGCAAGAAGCTCGGGATGACCCAGGTGTGGGACGAGAACAACAAGTTCATCCCCGTCACCGTGATCGAGGTCGGCCCGAACGTGGTCACCCAGATCCGCAACGTCGAGCGCGACGGCTACGAGGCGATCCAGATCGCCGCCGGTGCGATCGACCCGCGCAAGGTCAACAAGCCGGCTGCCGGCCACTTCGAGGCTGCTGGTGTGACCCCGCGTCGCACCCTCACCGAGATCCGCACCAACGACTCCGCCGAGTACTCGCTCGGCCAGGAGCTCACCGTCGACACCTTCGAGGCCGGCCAGAAGGTCGACGTCGTCGGGACGTCGAAGGGCAAGGGCTTCGCCGGTGTCATGAAGCGCCACGGCTTCGCCGGTGTGTCCGCTTCGCACGGTGCGCACCGCAACCACCGCAAGCCCGGTTCGATCGGTGCCTCGTCGACCCCGTCGCGTGTCTTCAAGGGCATGCGCATGGCTGGTCGCATGGGTGGCGAGCGCGTGACCGTCCTCAACCTCACGGTGCACGCCGTCGACGCCGAGAAGGGTCTGCTGCTCGTCAAGGGCGCCGTCCCCGGTGCTCGTGGCCGCTCCGTCTTCGTCCGTACCGCCGTGAAGGGTAAGTGATCATGGCCACCGAGACCGCAACCACGATCGACGTCCTCGACGCGACCGGAGCCGTCGCCGGCAGCATCGAGCTGCCCGCCGAGCTCTTCGACGTCGAGACGAACGTCCCGCTGATCCACCAGGTCGTCACCGCGCAGCTCGCAGCCGCGCGTCAGGGCACCCACAAGACCAAGAACCGCGGCGAGGTCCGCGGTGCTGGTCGCAAGCCGTTCAAGCAGAAGGGCACCGGCCGCTCCCGTCAGGGTTCGGTCCGCGCACCGGAGCACACCGGCGGTGGCGTCGTCCACGGACCGACCCCGCGCGACTACTCGCAGCGCACCCCGAAGAAGATGATCGCCGCTGCTCTGCTCGGCTCGCTCTCGGACCGCGCCCGCGGTGGCCGCATCTCCGCTGTGGAGGGCTTCGTCGCGGCTGAGACGCCGTCGACCAAGACCGCCCGCACGCTCATCGAGAAGGTCGCGCCCGTCAAGAACGTGCTCGTCGTGCTCGAGTCGGACGACGAGCTCACGCTCAAGTCCGTCCGCAACCTGCCGAACGTCCACGCGCTCTCGTACGGCCAGCTCAACGCCTACGACGTACTCAAGGCCGACGCCCTCGTCTTCAGCAAGAGCGCCCTCGACGCATTCATCGCGTCGAAGACCGCGAAGGAGATCTCCGCATGAGCGGCTTCAACAAGGACCCGCGCGACATCATCATCTCGCCGGTCGTCTCGGAGAAGAGCTACGGCCTGATCGACCAGGGCAAGTACACGTTCATCGTGGACCCCCGTTCGAACAAGACCGAGATCAAGCTCGCCATCGAGAAGATCTTCGACGTCAAGGTCGCGAGCATCAACACGCTGAACCGTCCGGGCAAGACCCGTCGCACGAAGTTCGGCCTGGGCAAGCGCAAGGACACCAAGCGTGCCATCGTGACGCTCAAGTCCGGTTCGATCGACATCTTCACGGCTGTCGGCTGAGGACCAGAGGGATAAATCATGGCTATTCGTAACTACAAGCCGACGACCCCTGGTCGTCGCGGCTCGTCGGTCGCCGACTTCGCTGAGATCACCCGTTCGACGCCGGAGAAGTCGCTGCTTCGTCCGCTGCCGAAGACCGGTGGCCGCAACAGCTCCGGCCGCATCACGACCCGTCACATCGGTGGTGGCCACAAGCGCCAGTACCGCGTGATCGACTTCCGTCGTCACGACAAGGACGGCGTCGACGCCAAGGTCGCGCACATCGAGTACGACCCGAACCGCACGGCGCGCATCGCGCTCCTGCACTACGTGGACGGCACGAAGCGCTACATCATCGCGCCGAACAAGCTCAAGCAGGGCGACGTCGTCGAGCAGGGTCCCGGCGCGGACATCAAGCCCGGCAACAACCTGCCGCTGCGCAACATCCCGGTCGGTACCGTGATCCACGCGATCGAGCTCCGTCCCGGTGGCGGCGCGAAGATGGCCCGGTCCGCCGGTGCCTCGGTGCGTCTCGTCGCCAAGGACGGCCCCTACGCGCAGCTCCGTCTGCCGTCGGGCGAGGTCCGCAACGTCGACGCCCGCTGCCGCGCCACCATCGGCGAGGTCGGCAACGCCGAGCAGTCCAACATCAACTGGGGCAAGGCCGGCCGCATGCGTTGGAAGGGCGTCCGCCCGACCGTGCGTGGTGTCGCGATGAACCCGGTCGACCACCCGCACGGTGGTGGTGAGGGCAAGACGTCCGGTGGTCGTCACCCCGTCAGCCCCTGGGGCCAGGCCGAGGGTCGCACGCGCAAGCCGAACAAGCCGAGCGACAAGCTCATCGTCCGTCGCCGTAACGCCGGCAAGAAGCGCAAGTAGGAGTTCAGAAGATGCCACGCAGTCTGAAGAAGGGCCCCTTCGTCGACGAGCACCTGCTCCGCAAGGTCGTCACGCAGAACGAGGCCAACACCAAGAACGTGATCCGTACGTGGTCGCGTCGCTCGATGATCGTCCCGAACATGCTCGGACACACGATCGCCGTGCACGACGGCCGCAAGCACATCCCGGTGTTCGTCACCGAGTCGATGGTCGGTCACAAGCTCGGCGAGTTCGCGCCGACCCGCACCTTCCGTGGTCACGTGAAGGACGACAAGAAGGGCCGTCGCCGCTAACGCGGGGACGCAGAGGAGGAACGAAATGGTGGAGTCGATCGCACGCGTGCGACACATCCGCGTCACGCCTCAGAAGGCCCGTCGCGTCATCGAGCTGATCCGCGGCAAGCAGGCCCACGAGGCGCTCGCCATCCTGAAGTTCGCCCCGCAGGCCGCTTCGGAGCCCGTGTACAAGCTGGTCGCCTCGGCGATCGCGAACGCCCGGGTGAAGGCGGACTCGACGAACAGCTTCCTGGACGAGCGCGACCTCTACGTGAGCCGCGTCTTCGTCGACGAGGGAACGACCCTGAAGCGGTTCCAGCCGCGCGCCCAGGGCCGCGCCTTCCGGATCAACAAGCGCACCTCCCACATCACGGTCGTCCTCGCGACGCCGGATGAGGTCGAGGCTGCCGCCACGAGCAAGAAGGCGAGCAACTAATGGGCCAGAAGGTCAACCCGTACGGTTTCCGTCTCGGGATCACGACGGACCACGTCTCGCACTGGTTCACCGACAGCACGAAGGCCGGTCAGCGCTACGCCGACTACGTGGCCGAGGACATCAAGGTGCGCGAGTACCTGAAGAAGACCCTCGACCGCGCCGGTGTCGCCCGCATCGAGCTCGAGCGCACCCGTGACCGCGTCCGCGTGGACATCCACACGGCGCGTCCGGGCATCGTCATCGGCCGCCGCGGCGCCGAGGCGGAGCGCGTCCGCAGCGAGCTGGAGAAGCTCACCAAGAAGCAGATCCAGCTCAACATCCTCGAGGTCAAGAACCCCGAGACCGAGGCCCAGCTCGTCGCGCAGGGCATCGCCGAGCAGCTCTCCGCTCGTGTCGCGTTCCGTCGCGCCATGCGCAAGGGCCTGCAGGGTGCACAGCGCGCCGGCGCCAAGGGTGTCCGGATCCAGGTGTCGGGCCGCCTCGGCGGCGCCGAGATGTCCCGCTCGGAGTTCTACCGCGAGGGCCGCGTGCCCCTGCACACGCTCCGCGCGAACATCGACTACGGCTTCTACGAGGCTCGGACCACCTTCGGCCGCATCGGCGTGAAGGTCTGGATCTACAAGGGCGACATCACGAACAAGGAGCTCGCTCGCGAGCAGGCGAACCAGCGTTCGTCGCGCCCGGAGCGTCGTGGCGGCCCCCGTGGCGAGCGCGGCGACCGCCGTGGCGGCGACCGTGGCGGCCGTCAGCAGCAGGCCCCGCAGGACGCGCCGGCCGGCGCAGGAGTTGAGGCGTAACCATGCTTATTCCCCGTCGAGTCAAGCACCGCAAGCAGCACCACCCGAAGCGCTCGGGTCAGGCCACCGGCGGTACCAAGGTCAGCTTCGGCGACTTCGGTATCCAGGCCCTCACCCCGGCCTACGTGACGAACCGGCAGATCGAGTCCGCTCGTATCGCCATGACGCGTCACATCAAGCGTGGCGGCAAGGTGTGGATCAACATCTACCCGGACCGTCCGCTGACCAAGAAGCCGGCTGAGACCCGCATGGGTTCCGGTAAGGGCTCGCCCGAGTGGTGGGTCGCCAACGTCAAGCCGGGTCGTGTGCTCTTCGAGCTCTCCGGCGTCAACGAGGACATCGCCCGCGAGGCGCTGACCCGTGCAATCCACAAGCTGCCCCTCAAGGCACGCATCATCAAGCGCGAGGAGGGCGACGCGTAATGGCGATCGGTTCCAAGGAGCTCCGTCCGACGGAGCTCGACACGTTCGAGAACGAGCGTCTCGCTGACGAGCTCAAGAAGGCCAAGGAGGAACTCTTCAACCTCCGCTTCCAGTCGGCCACCGGCCAGCTGGAGAGCCACGGTCGTCTCCGTGCCGTCAAGCGCGACATCGCACGCATCTACACCGTCCTCCGCGAGCGCGAGCTCGGCATCCGTGCCACCCCCGCGCCCGTCGAGACCGCCACCAAGGCCAAGAAGACGACGAAGAAGGCTGACAAGGCCGCCGAGTCGACCGAGGCCGCTACCGCCGAGGAGAACTGATGGCGAACGAAGAGAAGAACTCCGCCGCCTCGACCCGCGGCTACCGCAAGACGCGTCGCGGCTACGTGACGAGCGACAAGATGGACAAGACCATCGTGGTCGAGGTCGAGGACCGCGTGAAGCACGCGCTCTACGGCAAGATCATCCGCCGCACGTCCAAGGTGAAGGCCCACGACGAGCTCGGCACCGCGGGTGTCGGCGACCTCGTCGTGATCAGCGAGACCCGTCCCCTCAGCGCCTCCAAGCGCTGGCGCCTGGTCGAGATCCTCGAGAAGGCCAAGTAGGCCCCGGCCTGCTTCGGAATAGGAGACAGCAGTGATTCAGCAGGAATCCCGCCTGAAGGTCGCCGACAACACGGGTGCCAAGGAGATCTTGACCATCCGCGTGCTCGGTGGCTCGGGTCGTCGCTACGCCGGTCTCGGTGACGTCATCGTCGCCACGGTGAAGGACGCCATCCCCGGCGGCAACGTGAAGAAGGGTGACGTCGTCAAGGCGGTCATCGTTCGCACCAAGAAGGAGACCCGTCGCCAGGACGGCTCCTACATCAAGTTCGACGAGAACGCGGCAGTGATCCTCAAGGCCGACGGCGACCCGCGCGGTACGCGCATCTTCGGTCCGGTCGGTCGTGAGCTCCGTGACAAGAAGTTCATGAAGATCATCTCGCTCGCGCCGGAGGTGCTGTAAGCCATGGCGAACATCAAGAAGGGTGACCTCGTCCAGGTCATCACGGGCGCCAAGCAGGAGCGTGGCGGCGACCGTGGCAAGCAGGGCAAGGTCATCGAGGTCCTCAAGGACAAGAACCGGGTCGTCGTCGAGGGCGTGAACTTCGTCACGAAGCACGTCCGCGTCGGCCAGACGCAGCGCGGTTCGAAGACCGGTGGCATCGAGCAGCACGAGGCTCCGATCCACGTCTCGAACGTCGCGATCGTCGACCCGAAGACCAAGAAGCCGACCCGCGTCGGTTTCCGTACCGAACAGGTGGAGAAGGACGGCGTCACCAAGACCGTCCGCGTCCGCTACGCCAAGAAGTCGGGTGAGAAGCTCTGATGACCGACACGACTGCCGCGCCGGAGACCAAGGTCGAGCCGCGCCTCAAGCAGAAGTACAAGAACGAGATCAAGGCTGCCCTCACCGAGCAGTTCGGGTACGCGAACGTCAACCAGGTCCCCGGCCTGGTCAAGGTCGTCGTGAACACGGGCGTCGGCGAGGCGGCTCGCGACTCGAAGATCATCGAGGGGGCCGTCAAGGACCTCACGGCGATCACGGGTCAGAAGCCGGTCGTGACCAAGGCCCGCAAGTCCATCGCGCAGTTCAAGCTGCGTGAGGGCCAGGCCATCGGCGCGCACGTCACCCTCCGCGGTGACCGCGCGTGGGAGTTCATCGACCGCCTCGTCACCCTCGCCCTGCCCCGCATCCGCGACTTCCGCGGACTCAGCGACAAGCAGTTCGACGGCAACGGCAACTACACGTTCGGTCTCACGGAGCAGTCGATGTTCCACGAGATCGACCAGGACCGCATCGACCGCGTGCGTGGCTTCGACATCACCGTCGTGACCACCGCGAAGACGGACGACGAGGGCCGCGCGCTGCTCCGCCAGCTCGGGTTCCCGTTCCGTTCTGCCGAGCAGACGGTCTAAGATACTTCGGGCGGTGCGGGCCGGAGGATTCACGTCCTCCGGCCCGCACCCTTGAACACACCGATCCCGGGGAACCGCTCCGGGATCACCCCGATCGCTCAGGTCGGCATTCGTGGAACGGGTGTCGAAACCAGGCGAAGAATGGACGACCATCATGACGATGACCGATCCGGTCGCAGACATGCTGACCAGATTGCGGAACGCGAACTCGGCGCACCACGACGCCGTCTCGCTTCCCAGCTCCAAGCTGAAGAAGAACATCGCCGAGATCCTCAAGCGCGAGGGTTACATCAGCGAGTGGAAGATCGAGGACGCCCGCGTGGGCCAGACCCTCACGATCGACCTCAAGTACGGCCCCGAGCGCGAGCGTTCGATCGCCGGCATCAAGCGCGTCTCGAAGCCCGGTCTCCGGGTCTACGCGAAGTCGACGGAGATCCCCCAGGTCCTCGGTGGCCTCGGCGTGGCGATCCTCTCGACCTCCTCGGGACTGCTCACCGACCGTGAAGCCGAGCAGAAGGGCGTGGGTGGGGAAGTCCTCGCCTACGTGTGGTGATCGACAATGTCTCGAATCGGACGTCTCCCCATCGACATCCCCGCCGGCGTCACCGTCTCCATCGACGGCCAGACCGTGGCGGTCAAGGGCCCCAAGGGTGAGCTCGCGCTCACCGTTGCCGAGCCCATCCAGGCCAAGGTCGAGGAGAACCAGGTCCTCGTCACCCGCCCGGACGACGAGCGTGAGTCCCGTGCCCTGCACGGCCTGACCCGCACGCTCATCGCGAACAACATCCTCGGCGTGACCCAGGGCTACTCCAAGGGCCTCGAGGTCGTCGGCACCGGTTACCGCGTGCAGGCCAAGGGCAGCAACGTCGAGTTCGCGCTCGGGTACTCCCACCCCATCACGGTCGAGCCGCCGGCGGGCATCAGCTTCGCCGTCGAGGGCAACAACAAGCTCACCGTGTCGGGCATCGACAAGCAGGCCGTCGGCGAGGTGGCTGCCAACATCCGCAAGCTGCGCAAGCCCGAGCCCTACAAGGGCAAGGGTGTCCGCTACGCCGGCGAGATCGTGCGCCGCAAGGCCGGAAAGTCAGGTAAGTGATCATGGCTCTCGGTATCCGAGGAAAGAGCAAGTCGGCCGCCAAGGCGCGCCGTCACAACCGTCTCCGCAAGAAGATCACCGGCACCGAGTCGCGTCCGCGTCTCGCTGTCTTCCGGTCGTCGCGTCACGTGTTCGTCCAGGTCATCGACGACGCGCAGGGCCACACGCTGGCCAGCGCCTCGACGATGGAGGCCGACCTCCGTTCGTTCGACGGCGACAAGACGGCCAAGGCCCGTCGCGTCGGCGAGCTCCTCGCCGAGCGCGCGAAGGCCGCCGGCGTCGAGGCCGTGGTCTACGACCGCGGTGGTAGCAAGTACGCCGGTCGCGTCGCCGCGATCGCCGATGGTGCCCGTGAAGGAGGGCTGAACCTGTGAGCGACATCGCGAACAACAACGAAGCGGCCGAGACCAAGGCCCCGGCAGCCGACGCTGCTGCGGTCGCCGAGCGTCCGGTCGAGACCGCCGCGGGCTCTGCGTCCAACAACCGCGACAACGCCGACCAGCGCGGCCGTCGTGGCGGCGGGCGTGACCGTCAGCAGGGTCGTGACCGCAACAACCGCGGTGGCGACAGCCAGTTCCTCGAGCGCGTGGTGACCATCAACCGCGTCTCGAAGGTCGTCAAGGGTGGTCGTCGCTTCAGCTTCACGGCGCTCGTCGTCGTCGGTGACGGCAACGGCCTCGTCGGTGTCGGCTACGGCAAGGCGAAGGAAGTCCCGACCGCGATCTCGAAGGGCGTCGAGGAGGCGAAGAAGAACTTCTTCCGCGTCCCCCGCGTCGGCAACACCATCCCGCACCCGGTGCAGGGTGAGGCCGCTGCCGGTGTCGTCCTGCTGCGTCCGGCCGCTGCCGGTACCGGTGTCATCGCCGGTGGTCCGGTCCGCGCCGTGCTCGAGTGCGCCGGCATCCACGACGTCCTGAGCAAGTCGCTCGGTTCGTCGAACACCATCAACATCGTGCACGCGACCGTCGAGGCGCTGCAGCAGCTCGAGGAGCCCCGCGCCGTCGCGAGCCGTCGTGGCCTCGACGTCGACCGGGTCGTCCCGGCTCGTCTGCTCCACGCCGAGGCCGCGGCCCTGCGTGCCGCGACCGAGAAGGCAGGTGCGTGATGGCGATGCTGAAGATCACGCAGACGAAGTCCGTTATCAGCGAGAAGCAGTACCAGCGCGACACCCTGCGCAGCCTGGGCCTCAAGCGCATCGGCCGTACGGTCCTGCGTGAGGACAACGCCCAGAACCGCGGGTACATCGCGACGGTCGCGCACCTCGTGAAGGTCGAGGAGGTCGACGCATGAGCGACGAGAAGAACGAGCGCGTGCAGGTGCTGAAGCTGCACCACCTCCGCCCCGCTGCGGGCGCCAAGAAGGACCGCACCCGTGTGGGTCGCGGTGAGGGCTCGAAGGGCAAGACCGCCGGCCGTGGCACCAAGGGTCAGAAGGCCCGCTACCAGGTCAAGGTCGGCTTCGAGGGTGGGCAGATGCCGCTGCACATGCGCACCCCGAAGCTCCGCGGGTTCAAGAACCCGTTCCGCGTCGAGTACCAGGTCGTGAACCTGGACAAGATCGCGGAGCTCTACCCCAACGGTGGCGACGTCACCGTCGCGGACCTGGTCGCCAAGGGCGCCGTCCGCAAGAACGAGAAGGTCAAGGTTCTCGGTCAGGGTGACATCAGCGTGAAGCTCACGGTCTCGGTCGACAAGGTCTCGGCGTCCGCCGCCGAGAAGATCGTGGCTGCTGGCGGCACCGTCTCCCAGTAACCCCCGTCGGCGGCCCGTGCGTTTGCGCACGGGCCGCCGTTACGGTTTCCTTGACAGTGGCCGTCGTCCGACGGCCGGGTCGGCGCTGCCGACCGAACCGTGACGAGCCCGCTCGGGCCGTGCGGTCCCAGAAGTTCGGAGTCCTCGTGTTCAGAGCGGTCGCGCGCATCATGCGCACCCCAGATCTTCGCAAGAAGATCGGCTTCACCCTCGCGATCATCGCGCTGTTCCGCCTGGGGTCGTACATCCCCGCACCGTTCGTCGACTACGCCTCGGTGCAGAGCTGCCTCGCGAGCGCCTCGTCCTCCGGCGGGCTCTACGACCTGATCAACCTGTTCTCCGGTGGCGCGCTGCTGAAGCTCTCGGTCTTCGCGCTCGGAATCATGCCGTACATCACGTCGTCGATCATCGTGCAGCTGCTGCGCGTCGTGATCCCGCACTTCGACGCCCTCTACAAGGAGGGCCAGTCCGGCCAGGCGAAGCTGACGCAGTACACGCGCTACCTCACCATCGCGCTCGGCGTGCTGCAGTCCACGACGCTCATCACGGTCGCCCGCTCGGGTGCCCTGTTCGGCACGAACGCCTCGGCCTCCTGCTCGTCGATCATCTCGAACGACAGCTGGTACGCGATCATGCTGATGGTCGTCACGCTGACCGCCGGCACCGGCCTCATCATGTGGATGGGCGAGCTCGTCACCGAGCGCGGCATCGGCAACGGCATGTCGCTCCTCATCTTCACGTCGATCGCGGCGCAGTTCCCGTCCGCGCTCTGGGCGATCGAGCAGTCGCAGTCGTTCGAGCTGTTCCTGTTCGTCATCCTCGTCGGACTGGTCATCATGATGGCCGTCGTGTTCGTCGAGCAGTCGCAGCGACGCATCCCCGTCCAGTACGCCAAGCGCATGGTCGGTCGACGCACCTACGGCGGCAACAACACCTACATCCCGATCAAGGTGAACATGGCTGGCGTCGTGCCCGTCATCTTCGCCTCGTCGCTGCTGTACCTGCCGGCCCTGGTCGCGCAGTTCAACCAGCCGTCCGACGGCTCCGAGCCGGCGGCCTGGGTGACCTGGATCCAGAACAACCTGACCTCGGGTGACAACTGGTTCTACATGGTCCTGTACTTCCTGCTCATCGTCGGCTTCACGTACTTCTACGTCGCGATCACCTTCAACCCCGAAGAGGTCGCCGACAACATGAAGAAGTACGGCGGCTTCATCCCGGGCATCCGGGCCGGCCGTCCGACGGCCGAGTACCTCGACTTCGTCCTGACCCGGGTGACGTTGCCCGGCTCGCTCTACCTCGGTCTCATCGCGCTCATCCCGCTGGCAGCACTGGCGCTGTTCGGCGCGAACCAGAACTTCCCGTTCGGCGGCGCGAGCATCCTCATCATCGTGGGTGTCGGTCTCGAGACCGTGAAGCAGATCGACTCGCAGCTGCAGCAACGTCACTACGAAGGGCTTCTCCGTTGAGCGCACGCCTCATCATCGTCGGACCTCCCGGAGCCGGGAAGGGCACCCAGGCCGGTCGCATCGCCGAGTCGTTCGGCATCCCCGCGATCTCGACGGGTGACATCTTCCGTAAGAACGTCTCCGAGGGCACGCCGCTCGGTGTGCAGGCGAAGGCGATCATGGACGCGGGCAACTACGTCCCGGACGAGCTGACCAACGAACTCGTGAAGTCCCGGCTGTCCGAGTCCGACGCCGAGCAGGGCTTCCTGCTCGACGGGTACCCCCGCACGGTCGGCCAGGTCGCGTACCTCGACGCGCTGCTCGCCGAGCAGGGCACCGGGATCGACGCGGTCGTGCAGCTCGTCGCGGACCAGGACGAGCTCGTGGGCCGGCTGCTCAAGCGCGCCGAGGACCAGGGTCGCAGCGACGACAACGAGGAGACCATCCGCCGTCGGCAGGAGGTCTACACGAACGAGACCGCCCCGATCGTGGCGACCTACGCCGACCGCGGTCTCGTGGTCGAGGTGGACGGTCTCGGCGGCATCGACGAGGTCGGCGACCGCATCCAGTCCGCGCTCGTCTCGCGCGGCCTCGGCGCCGGCGTCTGACCCGCGGGCGTCTGACCACCCTCGTGCGTCGTCGCAAGCCGTCGATCTACAAGACCCCGGACGAGCTCCGGGCGATGGTGCGCCCCGGTCTGCTGACCGAGGCGGCCCTGACAGCCGTCCGTGCGGCGATCCGTCCCGGCGTCACGACCGGTGAGCTCGACGCGATCGCCGAGCGCACCATCCGGGACGGCGGCGGCGTCCCGAACTTCCAGCTCGTGCCGGGGTACCGGCACACGCTCTGCGTCTCGGTCAACGACGAGGTCGTCCACGGCATCCCGGGGGAGCGCGTCGTCCAGCCCGGCGACATCGTGTCGGTGGACGCCGGCGCCGAGGTCGACGGGTGGAACGGCGACAGCGCGTTCACGCTCGTGGTGCCCGGGGGCGACGCGGCGCGCACGGCCGCTCGGCAGACGCTCTGCGACACGACGGAGCGTGCGCTCTGGCACGGGATAGCGGCCCTCGCGCACGCTCGGAACCTCAACGAGGTGGGCGCGGTCGTCGAGGACGCCATCGACGAGACCGGTGCCTGGGGCATCATCGAGGACTTCACCGGGCACGGCATCGGCCGGTCGATGCACGAGGACCCACCCGTCTTCAACTACCGGGTCCGCGGCGCTGGTCCGGCGGTCCGGCCCGGTCTCGTGGTCGCGATCGAGCCGATGGTCACCGCCGGCACGATCGACAGTTCGACGGACGACGACGACTGGACGATCCGCACGCTCGACGGCTCGGACGCGGCGCACTGGGAGCACACCGTCGCGGTGCACGCCGACGGCATCTGGGTCACGACTGCCTCGGACGGCGGTGCGGCCGGTCTCGAGCCGCTCGGCGTGACACCGGTCCCCGTCCCGTAGCGCGGCTCGCCCCCGACTCTGGTCCGGCGACGGCCTGGAGGCACGTCCCACCCGGCGCGCGCCCGCTGCGGTCCGCCGGCGTCCGCGGCTCGCGGCGTGCGGTGTCCCTCGGGCGAGTCTCGGCCCGACGGACACGACTCGCGCTCCGGGAGGCGAGTCTCGTCCGTCAGCGCGAGACTCGCGCCCGTCCGTCCGCCGCCCGCTCGGCCGGAGGACGCCCCCCGACCGGTGCGGTCAGTTGCCCACGGAGCAGGTCTGCTCGGAGGCGCTCTGCCCGGTGATGCTCGAGGGCAGCGGGGTCGCGCTCGGCGTCGACGTCGCGGCGGTCCCGCCCGTGGCCGGTGCGGAGGACGATCCGGTGGCCGGTGCTCCCGTCGCCGGGGCCTCGGTCGGTGTGGGTGTCGAGCCCGCTGCCGGGGTCCCGCCCGCGTCGGGGGCCTCGGCGGACGCGCGGCCCGTGGTCGAGTCGGTCAGCGAGGTCTTCTGGTCCTGCTGCAGCGCGACGTTGAGCGCGTGCGCGGGTTCCTCGGACACGAGCACGTGCGCGGAGTCCGACGGGTCGTCGACCACGGGGTACTGCACGAACAGCATGTTCGACGTGCTCATGCCGCGGAGGGTCGAGGCGAGCCCGACGAGGGTGCGGGTCTGCGCGAGGCCGTCGGACAGGGTCATGTTCGACAGGGCCGCCCCGGCGAGCTTGTAGAGCAGGATCGGGTTCGAGAGCGTGCCGTCCGAGGTCACCTTGCGCAGGAGCGCGGACAGGAAGACCTGCTGCGAACTGATCCGGGCGAGGTCACTGCCGTCGCCGACACCGTGCCGGCTGCGGAGGAACGCGAGCGCGTCCTGGCCGGCGAGCGTGTGCTGGCCGGCGGAGAGCTGCAGCCCGGTGTAGGTGTCGTCGATCGGCTTCGCGACGCAGACGTCGACGCCGCCGAGCGCGTTCGACATCTCGATGACGCCGTCGAACGTGATGAGGCCGGCGTACGGGATGGTCAGGCCGGTCAGGTTCTCCACCGTGTCGACCACGCACGAGACGCCGCCGTGGCCGAGGGACTCGTTGATGAGCTCGCTGCTCGCGGCGGGGTACGTCGTGCCGGTCTGCGGGTTCGTGCACGCCGGGATCGGCACCTTCAGGTCGCGGGGGAAGCTGACGGCCGTGAGCTGCTGGTGGTCCTGCGAGATGTGGACCAGGATCGTGACGTCGTTCCGGGCGCCCTCGACGTCCTCGTCCGAGTCGAACTGCCCGATCCGGGTGTCGCTGCCGATGAGCAGGATGTTCGCGCCGCCCTTGATCGCGGTGATGTCCGCGACCTTCGCCGTGTTCTGGTCGTCCTTGCTCAGCTGCACGGTGTGCGGCGCGGTTGCGAGCTGTGCTCCCGCGATCGCCGCCACGCTCGTCCCGCTCACGAGCACCACCGCCAGGGCCGAGGCGACGACGGTGGCGGCGGTCGCCCACCCGCGACGGCGCGGCAGGCGCCCGTGGCTGGCGATGGGGCGGCGGGGCGCGTTCGGCACGTGGTCTCCGTTCGGTGGTCCGGCGTCGGCAGCGGCCGCGCGACCGGGTCGTCGGCCAGGCTACGGTCGGGACCGTCGCCGGGACCCCGGAGCGGCCCGTCAAACCACTGTGGAACGCTCAGGGAGCCAGCGGAAGCCCCACTCGTGGGGTCCGCGCGTGCGGGCCTGCCGTGCTGCACTTGGCAATCGCGGGTCTATCACATAAGGTTGATCTTTGGTGTGCCATGCCCAGCGGCGTGGCGCCCGACCCGCAGACCGGCTCGGGGATCACACCGGTTCATCCAACCAAGCGACAGTGAGGCTATGGCCAAGAAAGACGGCGTCATCGAGATCGAGGGCTCGGTGCTCGAAGCTCTGCCCAACGCGATGTTCCGCGTTGAGCTGACCAACGGACACAAGGTCCTCGCGCACATCTCCGGGAAGATGCGCCAGCACTACATCCGCATCCTCCCCGAGGACCGCGTGATCGTGGAGCTGAGCCCGTACGACCTGACCCGCGGCCGGATCGTCTACCGCTACAAGTGATCCGCGAGCTGGAAAGGAACGGCTCGGCGAACCCGCCGGGCACGAAGCCAGCGAGCACGAGGAAACAACCATGAAGGTCAACCCCAGCGTCAAGCCCATCTGCGAGCACTGCCGAGTGATCCGCCGGAAGGGCCGCGTCATGGTGATCTGCAAGAGCAACCCGCGCCACAAGCAGCGCCAGGGCTGAGCTCCCAGCAGGACCCACAACTCAACACTGAACACGCAGTACCAGATCCCGCGGCTCCGGCCACGGGGGACACCTCGGGGCGGAGGCCCGGGCACCGGTACTGCGCCACACCTCCATCGACAACAGGAGCAGCCAGCACATGGCACGTCTAGCAGGCGTCGACATCCCGCGCGAGAAGCGCGTGGAGATCGCACTCACGTACATCTACGGCGTCGGCCGTACCCGCGCGGTCCAGGCACTCGCCGAGACCGGTATCTCCGGTGACATCCGCGTCAAGGACCTGACCGACGACCAGCTCGTCGCCCTCCGTGACTTCATCGAGGGCAACTACAAGGTGGAGGGTGACCTCCGCCGCGAGGTCGCCGCCGACATCCGCCGCAAGGTCGAGATCGGTAGCTACGAGGGTCTCCGCCACCGTCGTGGTCTCCCGGTGCGCGGTCAGCGCACCAAGACCAACGCGCGTACCCGCAAGGGACCGAAGCGCACCGTGGCAGGCAAGAAGAAGGCCCGATAGGAGATCATCATGGCTACCCCCAAGACTGCCGCGCGCAAGCCGCGTCGCAAGGAGAAGAAGAACGTCGCCGTGGGCCAGGCCCACATCAAGAGCACGTTCAACAACACCATCGTCAGCATCACCGACCCGTCGGGTGCCGTCCTCAGCTGGGCGTCCTCGGGTGCCGTGGGCTTCAAGGGTTCGCGCAAGTCGACGCCGTTCGCGGCGCAGCTCGCCGCCGAGTCCGCTGCCCGTCAGGCGCAGGAGCACGGTGTCAAGAAGGTCGACGTCTTCGTCAAGGGCCCGGGCTCGGGTCGCGAGACCGCGATCCGCTCGCTCCAGGCCGCTGGCCTCGAGGTCGGCTCGATCAACGACGTCACCCCCCAGGCGCACAACGGCTGCCGTCCGCCGAAGCGCCGCCGCGTCTGACGCGAGGAGCAACCGGCCGTCCCCCGCTCGTGCCCGCAACGGGAGCGAGCGGGGCCGGCCATTCCTGGTCGTTCGATCGCACACGCCGGGCCCTCCCGGCCCGACCGTGCGCGTGATCACAACTCAACAGACCCGTCGGGGCCCGGTCGGCCCCGTCGTACCGCCGAGTGTCATATAGCGGACACTCCGCCGAAAGGAATCCCACAGTGCTCATTGCACAGCGCCCCACCCTGACCGAGGAGTCGATCTCCGAGTACCGCTCGCGCTTCGTCATCGAGCCGCTCGAGCCGGGCTTCGGTTACACCCTCGGCAACTCGCTGCGCCGCACGCTCCTCTCCTCGATCCCCGGCGCGGCCGTCACCAGCATCCGCATCGACGGTGTCCTCCACGAGTTCAGCACCGTGCCCGGTGTCAAGGAAGACGTCACCGAGATCATCCTCAACATCAAGAGCCTCGTCGTCTCCTCGGAGCACGACGAGCCGATCACCGCGTACCTGCGCAAGCAGGGTGCCGGTCAGGTCACCGCAGCGGACATCTCCGCTCCGGCCGGTGTCGAGATCCACAACCCGGACCTCGTCATCGCGACCCTGAACGACACCGCGCGGTTCGAGCTCGAGCTGACGATCGAGCGTGGCCGTGGCTACGTGTCGGCCACGCAGAACCGTTCCGAGTTCAGCGAGGCCGGTCAGATCCCGATCGACTCGATCTACTCGCCGGTCCTCAAGGTCACCTACCGCGTCGAGGCGACGCGTGCCGGTGAGCGCACGGACTTCGACCGCCTGGTCGTCGACGTCGAGACGAAGCCGGCGATCTCGCCGCGCGACGCCATCGCGTCGGCCGGCCGCACGCTGGTCGAGCTGTTCGGTCTCGCTCGCGAGCTGAACACGGCGGCCGAGGGCATCGAGATCGGCCCCGCGCCGGTCGACGCGGTGCTCTCGAACGAGCTGCAGACCCCGATCGAGGACCTCGACCTGTCGGTCCGCAGCTACAACTGCCTCAAGCGGGAGGGCATCAACACGGTGTCCGAGCTCGTCGCCCTGTCGGAGACGCAGCTCATGAACATCCGCAACTTCGGTCAGAAGTCGGTGGACGAGGTCAAGGACAAGCTCACCGAGCTCGGCCTGTCCCTCAAGGACACCGTCCCCGGATTCGACGGCGCCCACTTCTACAGCGGGTACGACGAGGACGAGTCCAACTGACCTCGCGCGAACGCGCACGCGCGCTGACGCGCGCACCACTTTCACCACTGGAGAACTGACATGCCGAAGCCCACCAAGGGCCCCCGCCTCGGTGGCGGTCCCGCCCACGAGCGCCTGCTGCTGAGCAACCTCGCCAACGCCCTGTTCACGCACGGTCGCATCACGACCACCGAGACGAAGGCCAAGCGCCTCCGTCCCGTCGCCGAGCGTCTCATCACGTTCGCGAAGCGTGGCGACCTGCACGCGCGTCGTCGCGTGATCAGCATCCTGCGCGACAAGTCCGTCGTGCACACGCTGTTCACCGAGATCGCCCCGCAGGTCGAGGACCGTCAGGGCGGCTACACCCGCATCACGAAGCTCGGCTTCCGCAAGGGTGACAACGCGCCGCTCGCCTCGATCGAGCTCGTGCTCGAGCCGGTCTCGGGCAAGCCCGCTCCGGTCAAGCGCGACGCCGCCCCGGCTGCTGCCGCGCCGGCCGCCGCCGAGACCCCCGCCGAGGAGGCCCCGGTCGAGGAGACCGAGACCACCGAGGAGTCGGCCCCGGTCGAGACCGAGAACGAGACCGCGGCTGCTGCCGAGGTCGAGGACGACGCCGCCGCCAAGGGCGACGACGCCGAGGCTGACGACACCAAGTAAGGCACCGCACCTCACCGAGGAAGCCCCCGCGACGCACGTCGCGGGGGCTTCCTCGCGTTCCGGCGGTGACCGCAGGGCGGACGGGAGGTCCGGGGCGGGCCCGCCACGTGCCTCCCGTCCGGACGGGTTCACAGCGCCCCGCACGTACCGTGGCCGCGTCATGGCACGAGCAGAGCGGATCACGGGCGCGGGGCGCCGCGTGTGGCAGTGGAGCCGCGACTCGGGGACGCAGCCGCGGCTGCTGCTCGCGGCGAAGGCCGCGCTCGCGGCCGTGATCGCGTGGACGCTGGCGAAGTACGCCCCCGGGGTCGCGGCCGAGTACCCGTACTACGCACCGCTCGGAGCGATCGTGGCGATGCGGACGACCGTGTTCGCCGGCATCCGTGCGGGGGTGCAGACACTCGTGGGGATCACGCTCGGGATCCTCATCGCCGGGTTCACGATGCTCGTCGGCGACCCCGGGGTGATCGCCGTCGCACTCGTGGTCGGGCTCGGGGTGCTCGTGAGCGGGTTCCGGGTCCTCGGCGAGGGGTACTCGTGGGTGCCGATGGCGGCGCTCTTCGTGCTGCTCGTCGGCGGGGGCAACGCCGAGAACTACTCGTTCGCGTACGTCGTGCAGATGGGCATCGGGATCGCCATAGGCCTCGCGGTGAACTTCGCGATCGTGCCGCCGCTGCACTTCTGGGACGCGGAACGGCGCATCGACCAGGTGAACGGGGTCCTGGCGGAGCACCTGGACGACCTCGCCGACGTCCTCGACGAGGGCGAACCCGACGTGCACGCGTGGGACCGGCAGCAGGCGAAGCTCGACCGGGCGATCGCGGACGTGCGGGACCGGGTGTCGGTCGCGCAGGAGAGCCGCCGGATGAACCCGCGCTCGGCCCTCCGCGGCTCGCGGGCCCGGCTCGCCACCGACGGTGCCCGGTTCCGTGCCCTGGAACGAGCCGCTTGGTACACGACGGATCTCACCGAACTCGTGGCCAGCTCGGGTCCGGTCGCGGACAGCCTCGGGCGCCCGGACCCGGCGTTCGCCGAACCGTTCGCGGCGGCGCTCCGCCAGGTCGCCTGCGTGGTTCGCGGAGAGTGCCCGGAGGACGAGGGTGACCGTGCGATCGCGCGGCTCGAGGAGGCGCTCGACGCCAGCCGCTCGAACCCCTCGCACGTGACCGTCACCTCGAGCGCGATCATCGCCCTGCGTGGGGTGCTCGAGTCGGAGAAGCGCGCGACCGAGGACGTCGACACGAAGACGGGACCGTTCGGCCGGAAGCGGTGACGCGCTCCGTCAGACCCGGAAGGACGACTCCGCCCACCGCAGGACGGCCTCGCTCGTGTTCGGGGCGACACGACGCTGCAGGAAGTACTGCGTCCAGGTGCCGTCGTGGACGACGTCGATCGAGCACGCGGTGTCGTCGCAGGTCCGCCACGCGCCGTCGCCGTCGCCGAGTCCTGGCAGATCGACGCGGTCGGCGCGGTCGACCAGCCCCGCGCCGAGTCGCTGCTCGACGAACCACCCGGCACGGGGTGTGGTGGACCAGGCCGCGTCGACCGACTCCCAGCCGGATCCGCTCCCGAACACGCAGTGCTCGCCGCCGGCCCGGGTCGTGGCGGCCTGCGCGAGCCAGGGGACGGTGTCGGTCCGGTGGTACGGGTCGCGGAGCGTCACCGTGGTCACCGCGTTCACGCGGTCCGGGGAGCACGGGGTGAAGGACGCATCAGGCGAGTCCGGGCCGGTCTGGGTCCCGGCGGGCGACGCCGCGACGGCCGCCCGGACGCGCTCGAGGAGCGTCCGGTAGGCCGGTTCGATCGCCTCGGGGGTGGCGTCGGCGTCGTCCTGCAGTCGTGTCACGGCCACGGAGACCCAGGCGTTCTGGGCGAGCACGTCGCCGCGGCAGTACACGCGGGCCGCGTCGCTGGCGTCGCACGTCGGCTCGAGCGGTGCGTCCTGCAACTGGGATGCTGCCGTGGTCGCCGCGTCCAACGCCGCCGCTGCGCGGGGGAGCACCGACACCGAGATGCCCTCGAACACCGGGTCGCCCTGCTCGGTGGGGGTGACGACGTCGAGCGGGGAGACGCCGTTGGTCGCCCAGCACTCCGTGCCGCCGTCGACACGGATCGACGACCAGGTGCCGTTGACGTGCGCGGCGTCGGTGAGCAGGTCCGTGCCGGTGGCCCCGGGGACGATGACGTCCACCAGGTCGCTCGGTAGGAGCGTCGAGCACGGCGGGGCGGTGGCCTGCTCCGGCGCGGGGCCGAAGTCGACGGTCGTGCTGCGCTCCGCCGCGACCTCGGTCGGACTCGACGTCGGGTCCGACATCGGCGTCGGCGTCGACGTCGTCGCCGCGCGTGGCGGTGCGCCGTCGGTGGAACAGGCGGCGAGTCCGGTCGCCGCCGCGGCCAGGAGCGCGAGCCCCACGACCCCCCTCGTGAACGTGTGCATGTGCTCAGGTTAGGGCTGCGAGGCGTCCACGGAACCTGGCGGACATCTCGATCCGACAACGACGTCCGTAGACTCCGACCGTGCCGAACGACTGCCGGATCAGCGTGCTCGGGCCCGTGTCGGTCGCTGATCGGTCCGGGGTGCCGACGGCCGTGCCGGGTGCGCTCGCGCGGGTGTTCCTCGTCGCGCTGGTGCTCGCCCGGGGGCAGACCCTGACGACCGAGGCGCTCATCGACGAGCTGTGGCCGGAGGAGCGTCCCCGGGGCGCCCGTGCGGCCCTGCAGACGCTCGTGTCCCGGCTCCGCCGGAGCGTGGCGGACGGCCTGGTCGTCTCGACGAGTACCGGGTACGCGCTCGGTGGCGGCGATGACGGCGACGTCGATCTCCTCCGCGCCGAGCGTGCGGCTGCGAGCGACGATCCGGCCGCCATCCGTGCGGCGCTCGACGCCTGGCGTGGCGACCCGGGATCGGACGTCGAGGGAACTGCGGGCGAGGAGCTCGCCGAGCGTGCGGCCGCGGTGCGTCGTGCGCTCCGACGACGGCTCGCGGGGCTCCTGCTCGACGCCGGCGACACCGCCGAGGCCGCCGCGGTCTGGCTCGCCGAGGCCACCGCGGACCCCTTCGACGAGGTGGCGGTGGCCGGGTGCATGCACGCCCTCGCCGCGGACGGCCGGGTGACCGAGGCGCTCGCGGTGTTCGCGGCGCACCGGGACCGCCTGGTCGAGGAGCTCGGTGCCGATCCCTCCGCCGAGCTCGTGCGACTGAACGCCGACCTGCTCCGCCGCTCAGTCCCGACCGCAGGGGCCGCGCGACGGATCGGCCTCCGGGCCGCGCCGAACGCCCTGGTCGGGCGCGAGGCCGACCTCGCCGCCGTCACGGACCTGCTGGCGCACCACCGGCTCGTCACGGTGCTCGGTGCCGGCGGTCTCGGCAAGACCCGGCTCGCGCAGGCCGTCGCCGCGGGACTCCCCGCGACGACGGCGGTCGTGGTGTGCGAGCTCGCCCCGCTGACCGACGCCGACGACCTGCTGCCGACGCTCGCGGCGCTGCTCGGCATCGCCGAGGTGCGCTCGGCGCGGTCGATCCGGGACGCCGTCGCCACGGACCTGCGCAGCCGCGTCGTCGGGGTGCTCGACGACGGGCCGACCGTGCTCGTGCTCGACAACTGCGAGCACCTCGTCGCCGGGGTCGCACGGCAGACCGCCGAGCTGCTCGCCGCGGCGCCGTCGCTCCGGGTGCTCGCGACCTCGCGCGCACCGCTCGCCGTCGCCGGCGAGGTCGTGGCCCCCCTCGCCCCGCTCCCCGTCGCCGAGGACGGGGCCGCCGTCCGGCTCTTCACGGACCGTGCCCGCGCGGCCCGCCCCGGAGCGATGCTGCCGGTCGACGCGGTCCGGCGCATCTGCACCCGGCTGGACGGGTCCCCGCTCGCGATCGAGCTCGCCGCCGCACGCGTCCGCGGCATGAGCGTCGAGGAGGTCGAACGCCGGCTCGACGACCGGTTCGCCCTGCTCCGCGGCGGCGACCGCAGCGCCCCCGAACGGCACCGCACGCTGCTCGCGGTGATCGAGTGGAGCTGGCGGCTCCTCGACCCCGGGGCGCAGGAGCTCCTGACCCGGCTCGCGCTCTTCCCGGACGGGGTCCCCGTCGACGCCGTGCAGGCCGTGGCGCCGGGCGGGGACGACCTCGCGGCGTTCGACGACCTCGCCGAGCTCGTCGAGCAGTCCCTCGTGCAGCTCGTCGAGACCGAGGGCGAGCCGGTGCGCTACCGGCTGCTCGAGACCGTCCGCGAGTTCGGGGCCGCACGGCTGACCGACCGTGGCGCGATCGACGACGTCCGCGCCGCGATGACGTCCTGGGGTCGCGGGTTCTCGGCGGCGCGGAACCTGTTCGCCACCTCCGGTCCCGCGCAGCTCGTCGCGTTCCGGGAGGTCCGGCGGGAGGCCGAGAACCTCGTGACGCTGCTCCGGTGGGCGCTGCGGGACGACGACGTCCCGACGGTCGCGCACGTGTTCGCGGCGCTCGCCGGGTACTGGACGTTCCGCGGTACCCACGGCGAGGTCGTCGCCGCCGCCCCGGACGTCGTGGCCCTGCTCCGCGACCGACCCGTCGCGCCGGACGCCCGCGCGGCGACCGTCGTCTCGCTCGTCCTCTGCGGCGCCTCGGCGGCGTTCGGCGACCTGCGGACGAGCGCCCGGGCGATCTCGACGCTCCGACGGCTGCGGCGGACCGGCACGACCGGGTTCCCGGTGCTCGACGCCGAGACCGACCTGCTCCTGTCACTCGGCCGACCGGTCGAGGGGTCGGCCCTCCTCGCGCGCCTGCGGGAGGACCGCGACCCCGGGGTGGCCTGCCTCGCGCACATGCTCAGCGCACCGCTCGCCGAGAACGCCGGGGAACCGGAGGCGGCCTTCCGTTACGCCCGTCGCGCCGCCGAGCTGTCGGCCGTGACCGGGGACGCGTGGACGAGCGGCTCGGCGGCGGTGACGCTCACGCAGCTGCACGCCCAGGGCGGCCGCTACGCCGAGGCCCTCGCCACCGCCGGGGCGGCCCGCGAGCAGCTCGAGCGGTTCGGCGCCGACGACGACCTGTACGAGATCAGCTGGACGGTCGGGCTCGCCTCGGCCGCCACCGGCGACCTGCACCGGGCCCGCACGATCGCCGAGGACCTGCGCCTGCGCCCGGTGACCCTCCGGGGTGGACCGCAGGACGGTGCGGCGCAGGTGGGGGTGCTCGCGCTCGCGATCGACGCCGAGTGTGCGCGGTGGGCGGGCGAACCGGACCGCGCGGCCGCGGCGTACACCGCGGCGTGGGACCTGCTGCGGGACCCCCGCACGCGCGCGGTGCACTGGCGACTGATGGCCGGCGCGGCCCGCATCGCCGCCGTCGACGAACGCGAACGAGCACGCGAACGCGAGCACGAACCCGAACGCGACCGCGGAAGTGGACCCGACCGCGCCGCCGACGCGAGCCGGTCCGACGGGGCCGGCACGCGCCTCCCGGCCGGCGAACGCGACGTCGCACGCCGTCTGCGGACCGGAGCCCTCGTCCAGCTGCGCCTGCGGTCCGCGTGGCTCGACATGCCGGTCGTCGGGACCGCCCTGCTCGGCCTGGCGATCGCGCTGCTGCGGGACGGCCGCACGGCGGACGCGGCCCGCTGCTGGGCGGTCGCCACGCGGGTCGGCACCCGGCAGGACTACGCCGTCCTCGCACACGCACGGGTCCGACCGCTCCTGGTGGCCGGTGTCGGCGAGCAGGCACTGGCGGACGCGGAGACGACCTCGTCCGGTTGGGGGCCGGACGAGGTCGTCGTGCGGACGCGAGCGCTCCTCGAGGGGCTCCGCGTCGGGCGGTGAGGCGCACCGGGCAGCGGGGGCCTCAGGCCTTCCGCATGTAGGCGCGGACCGTCAGCGGCGCGAACACCGCGACGATGACCGCGGCGCCGAGCAGGCTCAGCCACAGGTCGCCGCTGACGGTACCGTGGTTCACCAGGTCGCGGACCGCGGTGATCAGGTGCGAGACCGGGTTGACCTCGGTGAACCACCGGAGCCACGCGGGGAGCGTGTTCGTCGGGACGAACGCGTTCGACAGGAACGTCAGCGGGAAGAGCACGAGGTTCGCGATGCCGGACACGCTCGACGCGGTGCGGGCGATGACGCCGAAGTACGCGAAGACCCAGCTGATCGCCCACGCGACCGCGATCACGAGCAGGGCGGCGAGCAGCACCGCACCGAGGCCGCCGGCCGGGCGCAGGCCCATCACGATGCCGACCACGAAGGTGATCGTCGTGGCGATCGCGTACCGGACGGTGTCGGCGAGCAGGGCGCCGGCCAACGGGGCGATGCGGGCGATCGGCAGCGATCGGAAGCGGTCGAAGACGCCCTTGTCCATGTCCTCGCGGAGCTGGACACCGGTGACGACCGACGACGTGATCGCCGTCTGCACGAGGATGCCGGGGATGATCACGGGCAGGTAGCTGCCGACGTCGCCGGAGATCGCGCCGCCGAAGATGTACGTGAACATCACGGTGAAGACGATCGGCATGAGCGTCACGTCGAACAGCTGCTCGGGCGTCCGACGAATCTTGACGAGGCCGCGGTACGCCATCGTGAACGACTGGCGGACCGTGGCCGCGAGGCCGGAGCCGCCGACGCCCGGACGCGGGGTGACCCGGGGCGCGGCGGTGGTGCTGGGTTCGAGGACGGTGGTCATGCGAGGCTCCCTTCGAGCGCGCGCTCGGTCTCGGCCTGGTCGTCCGGGGACGACGGCGAACCGGTGATGGTGAGGAACACCTCGTCGAGCGTCGGCTTCTGCACGCTCATCTCGGCGAGGGAGACACCCGCGTCGCGGAACGACACGAGCAGGTCGGTGACGCGGTCGGGCGCCGTCATCGGTGCGGTCAGGCGCGCGCCCTCCGGGCTGACCACGGCCGGCGTGCCGAGCACCCGCTCGACGAGCGCGGCCGCCGTCGCGAGGGACCCCGGGTCGGCGTCCGCCAGGCGCAGCTGCAGCGAGGCCGTGCCGACCGAGGACTTCAGGTCGTCGGCGGTGCCCTCGGCGACGACGCGGCCGTGGTCGATCACGGCGATGCGGTCGGCGAGCTGGTCGGCCTCGTCGAGGTACTGCGTCGTGAGCAGCACGGTCGACCCGGTCGCGACGAGCTCCCGGATCGTGTCCCACATCTGCGCGCGGGTCCGCGGGTCGAGCCCCGTGGTCGGCTCGTCGAGGAAGATCAGCGGCGGCTGCGCGATCAGGCTCGCCGCCAGGTCGAGGCGCCGACGCATGCCGCCGGAGAACGCCTTGAGGGGACGGGAGGCCGCCTCGGTCAGGCCGAACCGCTCGAGCAGCTCGGTCGCCCTGCGCTTCGCGTCGCCGCGGGACAGGCCGAGCAGCCGCGCGAAGATGACGAGGTTCTCGGTGGCGCTGAGGGTCTCGTCGACGCTCGCGTACTGCCCCGTCACGCCGATCAGGGAGCGGACGGTCTGCGGCTCGCGGCGGACGTCGTGGCCGAAGACGCGGGCCTCGCCGCCGTCCGGCTTGAGCAGGGTCGCGAGCATCGAGATGGTGGTCGTCTTGCCGGCGCCGTTCGGCCCGAGCACGCCGTAGACGGTCCCGGCCTCCACACGGAGGTCGACGCCGTCCACGGCGCGGTTCGACCCGAAGGTCTTGACGAGGCCGGTTGCCTCGACCGCGAGGGGGGTGGTGGTCATCGGGATGGTCCTTTCGTCGATGTCGAAGTCGATGGTGCCGAGGGGCGCTCACGCGCCACTGACGTGGCACTGACACGGGCTGACACGCGCTGACACCGGCTCGCGGTCGCGCGGCACGGCGACCGCCGGACGGGAGGCGCGCCTCGCCCCCGGTACGCTCGCTCGCGTGGACGAGACGGTCGGTTCGGCAGCGGTGCGGGTGCGCCTGGACGTCGCGTACGACGGAGCCGCGTTCTCGGGGTGGGCCCGGCAGCCGGGCCTGCGGACCGTGCAGGGGGCGCTCGAGGACGCACTCGCGACGGTGTTCACCCGGTGGGGCGCGCCGCCGCTCCTGACCGTCGCGGGACGCACCGACGCGGGGGTGCACGCGACCGGCCAGGTCGCGCACCTGGACCTGTCGGCGGAGCAGTGGGGGGCGCTGACCCGACCCCGCCGGTCGGCGCCGGACGGGCCGCCGCGGACGTCGCTCGACGGGCTCGTCAAGCGGCTGAACGGGCTCGCCGGGCGCACCGGGGACGTCGTGGTGACGCGGGCGTCGGTCGCGCCGGACGGGTTCGACGCCCGCTTCTCCCCGCTCTGGCGGCGCTACGAGTACCGGGTCGCGGACGCCGAGGCCGGTCGCGATCCGCGTCGTCGGGGGCACACGCTCTGGCACCCGACGCGGCTGGACCCGGTGGCGATGGAGCGCGGTGCGCTGACGCTGCTCGGCCTGCACGACTTCGCGACCTTCTGCAAGCCGCGCGAGGGCGCGACCACGATCCGGACGCTGCAGGAGTTCCGCTGGGACCGCGAGCCGGACGGCGTGCTGGTGGCGCGCCTCCAGGCCGACGCCTTCTGTCACTCCATGGTGCGCGCGATGGTCGGCGCGACCATCGCCGTGGGGGAGGGCCGCTTCGGCCCGGACCGGCTCGAGGAACTCCGGGTCGCCGAGCAGCGGACCAGCGCCTTCGCGGTCGCGCCCGCCGTCGGACTCACCCTGACCGAGGTCGGGTACCCGGCCGACGACGAACTCGCGGCCCGCGCGTCGCAGACGCGTGCGCGGCGGACGGACGACGAGCCGGACGCCGGTACCGTCGGGGCATGAGCTCCCGCGAACCCCGGTCCGTCGTCTCCGTCGCCCCCGGGGTCGTCTTCGTCGAGGGACCGGTCTCGAACTGGGTCGTGCTCGCGGAGGAGGACGGCGTCGCCCTCATCGACGCGGGCTACCCGGCGGACAGCGACCTCGTGCTCGAGACCGTGCGCTGGGCCGGGCACGACCTCGCCGACCTGCGGCGTGTGTACGTCACCCACGGGCACGTCGACCACGTCGGTGGGATCCCGGGCATCCTCGAGCGGCACCCGCACGTGCAGGTCCTCGCGCACGCCGACGAGCTCGACAACGTCCGCGGACCCGAGCGGCAGCAGGTGACCCCGGCCGAGATCGGGGGACGGCTCGCCGCACCCCGGACGCTCCGCTGGCTCGCCCGCGCCCTGCGCTCCGACGCCCTCCGCCCCACGACCGTGCCGTCCGTCCGCGCCTTCACCGGGGCCGACTTCGCCGGGCGGGCGATCACGCCGCTGCCGGCCGACGGGCACACCGACGGGTCGACGGCCTACCTGCTGCCGGCGGCGGACGCGATCGTCACGGGCGACGCCGTCGTGTCGCACCACGACACGCAGCCCGCATCGTGGTCGCCCCGGCCGCGGATGATCACGCCGTTCTTCACCGCCGACCAGGAGCGTGCGCTCGAGTCGGCGCGGGCGCTGCCGATGCCGGGCGTGCTGCTGCCGGGGCACGGGCCCGCGGTGCACCGGGTCGGGCGGGAGTGGGTGCCGGTCGCACACTGACCGCGCGGCGGGGTGGCCCCCGGCGAGGGGTGGACCGGATCGTTCACCTGCCGGAAACCTGAGCGACCCGACAGGTGGCTAGCGTGCTGGGGTCCCCCTCCTCCTCCCGAAGGTCAGCATGCCCAAGACCCTGCGGCGCACCGTGTTGTGCGCCACCGTGGCGGCGACGCTCGTCGCCGCTCCCCTCGTGTCCGTCTCGACCGCACTGGCGAACCCCGCCGGCACCGGGCTGGTGATCGGCGAGGCGTACCTGAAGGGCGGCAGCGCGAACCAGCCCTTCACGAACAAGTTCGTCGAGCTCGAGAACCCCACCGACGCGGCCGTCAGCGTCGACGGCTGGTCGCTGCAGTACCGCTCCGCGACGAGCACAGCGGCACCGTCCGCGACGAACGTCGGCAAGCTGTCCGGCTCCGTCCCGGCGCACGGCTCGTACCTCGTGCAGATGGGGTCGAACGGCACCGTCGGCCAGGCACTGCCGACCGCGGACGCCGTGACCGGCCTCAACCCGTCGGGCTCCTCCGGCACGCTCGTGCTCTCGGACGGCCAGACGCCGCTCGCGCTCCCCGCCGGCACGGTCGCCGCGGGGACGGCCGGCGTCGTCGACGTGCTCGGCTACGGCACCTCGAACACGTTCGAGACGGCTGCCGCGACCACGGGCACGGGCAACACCGTCCCCGACGCGCTGACCCGGACGGACGCCGCGGACACCGACGCGAACGCCCTGGACTTCTCGCTCACCGCGACGATCACCCCCCGGAACGCCGGCGGCCAGGGCGGCGGCACGACCCCGACCGACCCGGGCACCCCGACCGACCCCGGGACGCCGACGACACCGGCCGAGCAGGTCACCATCGCGCAGCTGCAGGGCACCGGCGCGTCCTCGCCCTTCGTCGGCAAGAGCGTCACCACCGACGGCGTCGTCACCGCCGTCTACGCGACCGGTGGTCTGAACGGCTACACGGTGCAGACCGCGGGGACCGGCGGTGCGCTCGACCTCGCCACCCACACCGCGTCGGACGCCGTCTTCGTGTTCTCCGCGTCGACCGTCGGCAGCGTCGCGATCGGTGACGCCGTGCGCCTCACCGGCACGGTCGCCGAGTACAACGGCCTCACCGAGCTCGAGGTGCCCTCGACCTCCGGCCTCACGAAGCTCCCCGCAGCCGGTGTCGTGCAGCCGGTCCCGGCCACGCTGACGTTCCCCCGCACCGACGCGCAGCGCGAGTCGCTCGAGAGCATGCTCGTCGCACCGCAGGGTGACTACACCGTCGCCGACAACTACACGACGAACCAGTACGGCGAGGTCACGCTCGCCACCGGGACGAAGCGGCTCGTCCAGCCGACCGAGGTCGCCCGTCCGGGCAGTGCCGAGGCTGCCGCGGTCGCCGCCGACAACGCCGCCCGCAAGGTGGTCCTCGACGACGGCGCGAGCACGAACTTCCTCAGCGCCGCGAACCAGTCGGTGCCGGTGTCGTGGCTCACCCAGGGTCCGGTGACGGTCGGTGCCGCGACGACCTTCACGAAGCCGGTGGTGCTCGACTACCGGAACGACGCGTGGAAGTTCCAGCCGACCACGCCGATCACGGGCGCAACCCCCGCAGCGGACCTGCCGGCGACGTTCTCGAACGTCCGCACCGCGGCACCCGAGCAGGTCGGCGGCGACCTCAAGCTCGCCGGCTTCAACGTGCTCAACTACTTCCCGACGACCGGCGACCAGCTCACCGGGTGCACGTACTACACCGACCGTGACGGCGACCCCGTGACCGTCCGCGGCGGCTGCGACGCCCGTGGCGCTGCGAACGCCGACGACCTCGCCCGCCAGCAGGTCAAGATCGTCAAGGCGATCAACGGCCTGGGCGCCGACGTGGTGTCGCTCGAGGAGATCGAGAACTCGGCCCGCTTCGGGCAGGATCGCGACGCGGCCGTGGCGACGCTCGTCGCCGCGCTGAACGCCGCGACCGGTCAGGACACCTGGGCGTACGTGAAGTCGCCCGCGAAGGTGCCCGCGAGCGAGGACGTCATCCGTCTCGCGCTCATCTACAAGCAGGACCGCGTCGCGCCCGTCGGCGAGTCGACGATCCTGGACGACCCGGCCTTCGTCAACGCCCGCCAGCCCGTCGCCGACGCGTTCCGCCCGGTCGGCGGCACCGCGGACGACGACTTCCTGGTGATCGCGAACCACTTCAAGTCGAAGGGCTCCGGCGCCGGGGCCGACGCCGACCAGGGCGACGGGCAGGGCGCGTCGAACCAGTCGCGCGTCCGGCAGGCCACGGCGCTCGCCGCGTTCTCGACCGCGGAGCAGGCGAAGTACGGCACGGACCGCGTGTTCATGCTCGGTGACTTCAACGCCTACAGCGAGGAGGACCCGATGGTCGTCCTGCGGGACGCCGGCTACACCGACCTCGGCCCGGCCGCGGACGCGTCGGAGTACTCCTACGTGTTCAGCGGCTTGAGCGGCTCGCTCGACCACGTGCTCGCGTCGCCCGCCGCGCTCGAGGACGTCACGGGCGTGGACATCTGGAACATCAACTCGGTCGAGTCGGTGGGCCTCGAGTACAGCCGCTACGACTACAACGTCACGGACCTGTACCGCGACGACGTGTACCGCGCGAGCGACCACGACCCGATCCTGGTCGGGTTCGACGTGACCTCCGGCGACACCACCGAGCCCGGTGACGGGGACGGTGACGGCGGCACCCCCGGCAACGGGAACGGCGGCGGCAACGGCACCGGCAGCGGCGGCGGGATCGGCACCGGAACGCCCGTCGCCCCGGACGCCGACTCGCTGACGGACGGCAACCGCGGCGGCGTCACGGGCCCGGCCTCGGCCCGCGCCGGCGAGACCATCACGGTCGGCGTCGGGACCGCCCGCGCCGGTGAGCGCATCTCGGTCTGGCTGTACTCCGAACCCGTGCTCCTCGGCACCCCCGTGGTCGCCGCCGACGGCACCGTCCGGGTCACCGTGCCGGCCGGCACCACGACCGGGGCGCACCGCCTCGCCGTGACCGCCGCGGACGGTTCACTGGTCGGTTGGACACCGATCCGCATCGACCCCGCCACGGGCGCACTCGCCTTCACCGGCACGGAGCTCTCCGGCGGGATCGCGGCAGCGCTGCTCCTGCTCGCCGCCGGCACCGGCGTGCTCGTCGCTCGCCGTCGTCGGACGGCACGCGCCGCCTGACACGTCGCGCTCGAGCCCCACAGGGACGTCCCCGCTGTCGACCGACAGCGGGGACGTCGTCCGTCGCGGGGGCGCGCACGGGTCCGCCCCGGATGCGGTGGGCAGCGCGGGTCACGACGCGACCGAGCGGCGGACGGGAGGCGCGTGGCGGGCCCGCCCCGTGCCTCCAGGCCGACGCGTGGTTGCCGTGGTGAGCCGCGTCGGGTAGGCTCTCTCCTTGGTCTGTGCGCCCCGTGCGCCGGACAGTCAGATGAGCCCTCCACCGGGCAGTTCCGCGTGCATCGCACGAGGAACACCCACCGGAGCGGGATTCACGGACTCCTCACCTCGACACGAAAGCAGCACTCCTGTGACTCGTACGTTCTCCCCGAAGCCGGCAGACGTCCAGCACGACTGGATCGTCATCGACGCGACTGACGTCGTCCTCGGCCGCCTCGCCACCCACGCTGCGGCGCTCCTGCGCGGCAAGCACAAGGCCACCTTCGCCCAGCACATGGACATGGGTGACCACGTCATCATCATCAACGCGGACAAGGTCGCCCTCACCGGCTCCAAGCTCGCGAAGAAGGTCTACTACCGTCACTCGGGCTACCCGGGCGGCCTCACCGCGACCTCCTACCCGGAGATGCTCGAGAAGCACCCGACCCGCGCCGTCGAGAAGGCGATCCGCGGCATGCTGCCGAAGAACACCCTCGGCCGTGAGCAGCTCAAGAAGCTGAAGGTCTACGCCGGCCCGGAGCACCCGCACGCCGCGCAGCAGCCCAAGGCGTACACCTTCGACCAGGTCGCACAGTAGTTCCGGCCACGACGACTTCAAGGACTGATTCAACTCATGGCACAGATCGCTGACTCCCTCGACCAGACCCCGGAGAGCTTCACGACCGAGAGCGCGCCCGTCGCGTCCGAGGCCGCTCCCCGCCAGATCCTCAACGTCTCGGGCGGTGCCGTCGGGCGCCGCAAGGAGGCCATCGCACGCGTCCGGCTCGTCCCCGGTGGCGGCACCTTCACGGTGAACGGCCGCACGCTCGAGGACTACTTCCCGAACAAGCTGCACCAGCAGCTCATCAACGACCCGTTCAAGGTGCTCGAGCTCCTCGGCGCCTACGACGTCACCGCCCGCATCACCGGTGGTGGCCCCTCGGGCCAGGCCGGTGCGCTCCGCCTCGCCATCGCGCGTGCGCTGAACGAGATCGACCGCGAGAACAACCGCGCCACCCTCAAGAAGGCCGGCTTCCTCACCCGTGACGCCCGCGTCATCGAGCGCAAGAAGGCCGGTCTCAAGAAGGCCCGCAAGGCGTCGCAGTTCTCGAAGCGCTAGTCGCCTGGCGAACCCGATCGCAATGCCGCGTCTGTTCGGTACCGACGGTGTTCGTGGACTCGCCAACGGCGAGCTGACGGCCGCGCTGGCTCTGGGTCTCGCCCAGGCCAGCGCGGCCGTGCTCACGCACGGACACCATGCGGACGCCCGCCGGGCGTCCGGTCGACCGCGCCCGCGCGCGGTCCTGGCGCGCGACCCGCGCGTCTCCGGCGAGTTCCTCGGTGCCGCGGTCGCGGCCGGGCTCGCCTCCGCCGGCGTCGACGTGCTCGACGCCGGGGTCATCCCCACCCCCGCGGCGGCCTTCCTGGTCGCCGACATCGACGCCGACTTCGGCGTGATGATCTCCGCGTCGCACAACCCGGCGCCGGACAACGGGATCAAGTTCTTCGCCACGGGCGGCCGGAAGCTCCCGGACGAGGTCGAGGACCGCATCGAGGCGGCCATGCACGACCAGTCCGCACCGACCCCGACCGGCGGCGACGTCGGCCGGATCACGCGCTTCGCCGACGCCGAGGACCGCTACGTCGTGCACCTGCTCGGCACGCTTCCGCACCGGCTCGACGGCATCCACGTCGTGCTCGACTGCGCGAACGGTGCCGCAGCCGGGGTCTCGCCCGAGGTGTTCGTCAACGCCGGTGCCCGGGTGACGCTCATCGGCGCCGACCCGGACGGCATGAACATCAACGACGGCGTGGGCTCGACGCACATCGACAACCTCGCCGCCGCGGTGCTCGAGGCCGGAGCGGACGTCGGCATCGCGCACGACGGCGACGCCGACCGGTGCCTCGCGGTCGACGCCGCCGGCAACGCGATCGACGGCGACCAGATCATGGCGATCCTCGCGCTGTCCCTGCAGGAGCGGGGGCTGCTGGCCTCCGACACGCTCGTGGCCACCGTCATGTCGAACCTCGGACTCAAGCGGGCCATGGCGGACGCAGGCATCACGGTGCTCGAGACCGGCGTGGGTGACCGCTACGTGCTCGAGAAGATGACCGAGGGCGGGTTCTCGCTCGGCGGCGAGCAGTCCGGGCACATCATCTTCAGCGACCACGCGACCACCGGGGACGGCGTCCTGACGGGGCTGCACCTCGTCGCGGAGATGGCGCGCACGGGCAAGACCCTGCAGGAGCTCGCGTCGTGCATGACCGTGTTCCCGCAGGTGCTGCTCAACGTCCGCGGGGTCGACCGCCACGGGCTCGACGACCAGGGGGTGCAGGACGCGGTGACCGCCGCCTCTGCCGCACTCGGGGACGCCGGACGCGTGCTGCTGCGTCCGTCGGGCACCGAGCCCGTCGTGCGCGTGATGGTCGAGGCCGCCTCGCAGGACGAGGCCCAGCGCGTCGCCGAGGAACTGGCGGCCGTCGTGTCCGACCGGCTGGCGCTCGACGCCGCGTAGGGCGTCAGAGCTTCCGCGAAACGCCACGAGGGCGGTTCCTCGCAGCGGTAGTCCGCTGCGAGGAACCGCCCTCGTTGCGTCTTGCGAGCGGGCGCCCGGCGGTTCAGATCTTGCGGAGCAGCACCGACGACACCTCGTGGTTCGCGCCCTTGCGGAGCACCAGGGTCGCCCGGGAGCGGGTCGGCAGCACGTTCTCGAGCAGGTTCGGCTCGTTGATCGCCCGCCAGACGTCGGTCGCGGTGCGCACGGCGTCCTCGCGGGACAGCGAGGCGAACCGGTGGAAGAACGAGTCCGGGCTCGAGAACGCCTGCTCCTGCAGGGCGAGGAAGCGGTCGACGTACCAGGACTCGATGTCCCGGGTCTTCGCGTCGACGTAGATCGTGAAGTCGAACAGGTCGGACAGGGCGAGCCGCCCGTGCACCGGCGGCGCGAGCACGTTCAGCCCCTCGACGATGAGGACGTCCGGCTGCCGCACCACGATCTCGGCGTCGGGCACGATGTCGTAGACCAGGTGCGAGTAGTACGGCGCCCGCACCTCGGCCGCGCCGCTCTTCACCTGGCTCACGAAGCGCAGCAGCGCCCGCCGGTCGTACGACTCCGGGAAGCCCTTGCGGTCCATGATCCCGCGGCGCTCGAGCTCGGCGTTCGGGTACAGGAACCCGTCCGTCGTCACGAGCTCGACGCGCGGGGTGTCCGGCCAGCGCTTCGTCAGCTCGCGCAGCAGGCGGGCGACGGTGGACTTGCCGACCGCGACGGACCCCGCGACCCCGATCACGAAGGGCGTGCGTCCGGCGCGTTCGCCCAGGAAGCGGCTGGTCTCGGCGTGCAGGTTCCGTGCGCCGGCCGCGTAGAGCGTGAGCAGCCGGGACAGCGGCAGGTACACGTCCTGCACCTCGCGGATGTCGAGCCGGTCCCCGAGGCCGCGCAGCTGCACGATCTCGGTCTCGGTGAGCGACAGGTGCTCCTTCGGCGCGAGCTGCGACCACTCGTCACGCGGGATCTCCACGAACGGGGTCGGGTGCGCGACGGTGGCTTCCGGGATCGGCATGGGCACGAGCGTACCGACGGGAGGCGCGGATCACGTCAGCCGACCGGCCCGCGTGATCCGTGCCTCCCGTCCGGTGTGGCGGTGCGCGTCCGGCGGACGCGCGCCGGTCGGGCGGACCGAGCCCGTCAGGCGGGCAGGGCCGCCTCGATGGCGGCGACGACCTCGGGGGCGTCCGGCTTCGTCGTGGGACGGAACCGGGTGACCGTGCCGTCCGGCGCGACCAGGAACTTCTCGAAGTTCCAGCTGACCCGGCCGGCCTTGCCGGACGCGTCGGGGGTCTCCTTGAGCGCCTGGTAGAGCGGGTGTGCGCCCTTGCCGTTCACCTTGACCTTCTCGGACATCGGGAACGTGACGCCCCAGGTCGTGGAACAGTACTCGTCGATCGCCTCGGACGAGCCGAGCTCCTGCAGGAACTGGTTGCTCGGGAAGCCGAGCACCGTGAAGCCGCGCGGCCCGTACTGCCGCTGCAGTGCCTCGAGCTGTTCGTACTGCGGTGCGAGCCCGCAGCGGGACGCGACGTTCACCACGAGCACGGCCTTGTCCGCGAACTGCCCGAACGTGGTCTGCTCACCGTGCAGCGTCGTGATCGCGATGTCGTCGAAACGTCCCATGGTCCAAACGGTATCCCCAGTCCTGCGAGCGTGCAGGGTTGCTCCCCAGGCAGACCGTAGGATCGGTCGCATGTGTGGAATCGTGGGCTACGTCGGTACCAAGAGCAGCCAGGAGGTCCTCCTCGGCGGTCTCCGTCGTCTCGAGTACCGCGGCTACGACTCGGCCGGGATCGCGGTCGTCGACGGGTCGCACGACCTGGCCTCCGCGAAGAAGGCCGGCAAGCTGCAGGCCCTCGTCGACGAGCTCGCCGAGCACCCGATCGCGGACGGCGGCACGGGCATCGGGCACACCCGCTGGGCGACGCACGGCGGCCCGACCGACGGCAACGCGCACCCGCACCTGGCGGACGGCGGCAAGCTCGCGCTCATCCACAACGGCATCATCGAGAACTTCGCCCCGCTGAAGGACGAGCTCCTGGCCGAGGGCGTCACGTTCACGAGCGAGACCGACACCGAGGTCGCCGCGCATCTGGTCGGCCGGGCGTACCGCGAGACCGGTGACCTGACCTCCGCCATGCAGCAGGTCGTGCAGCGGCTCGAGGGTGCGTTCACGCTCCTCGTCGTGCACGCCGACCAGCCCGGCGTCGTCGTCGGTGCCCGCCGGAACTCGCCGCTCGTGGTGGGGCTGGGCGACGGCGAGAACTTCATGGGCTCGGACGTCGCGGCGTTCGTCGCGTACACGCAGCGTGCCCTCGCGATCGGCCAGGACGAGATCGCCACGATCCGTCCGGAGGGCGTCGAGGTCGTGCACTTCGACGGCACCCCGGCCGCCCCGGAGGAGTTCGAGGTCAGCTGGGACGCCTCGGCCGCCGACAAGGGCGGCTGGTCATCCTTCATGGCGAAGGAGATCAGCGAGGAGCCCGAGGCCGTCGCGAAGACGATCCTCGGCCGCGTGCACGACGGCGCGGTGACGCTCACCGACCTCGACCCGATCGCGGACCGCCTGGCCACCGTCGACCGCGTCATCGTCATCGCCTGCGGCACCGCCGCCTACGCCGGCATCCTCGGCAAGTACGCCATCGAGCAGTGGGCCCGCGTCCCGGTCGAGGTCGAGCTCGCCCACGAGTTCCGGTACCGCGACCCGGTCCTCGACGAGCGCACCCTCGTCGTCTCGATCAGCCAGTCCGGCGAGACCATGGACACGCTCATGGCCGTGAAGTACGCGCGGGAGCAGGGCGCGCAGGTCCTGTCGATCTGCAACACCCAGGGCGCCACCATCCCGCGTGAGTCCGACGCGGTGATCTACACGCACGCCGGGCCCGAGGTCGCAGTGGCCTCGACGAAGGCGTTCATCGCCCAGGGCGTCGCGCTCTACCTGCTCGGGCTGCACCTGGCGACCCTGCGCGGCACGCTGACGGCCGAGCAGATCGCGGAGCAGGTCGCCGAGCTCGAGGGGCTCGCGCCGAAGCTGCAGCAGACCATCGACGACGCCGCCGGGGTCAGCGAGCTGGCGAAGTGGATGGCGGACACCCGCAGCGTGCTGTTCCTCGGTCGGCACGTCGGCTACCCGATCGCGCTCGAGGGTGCGCTGAAGCTCAAGGAGCTCGCGTACATCCACGCCGAGGGCTTCGCCGCCGGTGAGCTCAAGCACGGTCCGATCGCGCTGATCGAGCCCGGTCAGATCGTCTTCGTCATCGTGCCGTCCCCCCGCGACCCGCGGTCCCTGCACCCGAAGGTCGTCTCGAACATCCAGGAGATCCGCGCCCGCGGCGCCCGGGTGATCGCGATCGCCGAGGAAGGCGACGCCGCCGTGCTCCCCTTCGCGGACGAGGTCCTGCGGATCCCGCTCGCGACGCCGCTGTTCGAGCCGCTCCTCGCGGTCGCGCCGCTGCACATGTTCGGCATGGAGCTCGCCGCGGCCAAGGGCCTCGACGTCGACCAGCCGCGCAACCTCGCGAAGTCGGTCACCGTCGAGTAGTCGCACGATGATCATCGGCATCGGGGTGGACGTCGTCGACCTGGACCGGTTCGAGCGGGTGCTCGACCGGACCCCGGCGATGCGCACGCGGCTGTTCACCCCGTCGGAGCTCCTGCGCGACGGCGAACCGCGACCGAGTGCGTCGCTCGCGGCCCGGTTCGCCGCGAAGGAGGCGCTCATCAAGGCCTTCGGGTCGAGCGCCGGGCTCAGCTGGCAGGACCTCGAGGTCGTCTCCGACGACCAGCGGAACCCGTCGCTGACGCTCCGGAGCGGGGCGCAGGACGTCGCCGACCGGCGCGGGGTGTCGAGCGTGCACCTGTCGCTGTCGCACGATGGTGGGATCGCCACGGCGTTCGTGGTCATCGAAGGGGCAGGGGACAGGGTGTGAGTGCGTTCACCGGCATCACGGTCGACCGGGAGGCCTTGATCGCCAACTACGCGACGGTCGCCGAGCGGGTGGCCCCGTCCGGCGTCATCGCGGTCGTCAAGGCGAACGGCTACGGCCACGGCGCCGTCGACGCCGCCCGGGCCTTCGTGGACGCCGGCGCGGAGTGGCTCGGCGTCGCCGACCTCGACGAGGGCATCGCGCTCCGACAGGCCGGCATCGACGAGGGCGTCCGGATCCTCGCGTGGCTGCACGCCCCGGACGAGGACTTCCGCCGCGCCGCCCGGTACGACGTCACGCCCGCGGTGTCGAGCGTCGACCAGCTCGCCGCGGCCGCCGACGCCGAGGTCCCGGTCGTGCACCTCTGCGTGGACACCGGCCTGAGCCGCAACGGCGCGGTGGAGTCCGAGTGGGCCGAGCTGTTCGCGACGGCCGGTCGGATCGCCCGCGGCGGTGGCCGGACGCGGATCGAGGGCCTCATGTCGCACCTGTCGAACGCGTCCCGCGCGGACGACCTCGACCAGGACGCCGCGTTCCAGCGCGCGCTCGACGGTCTCGCCGCGAACGGCGTCGTGCCGGAGGTCGTGCACCTCGCCGCGAGCGCTGCGAGCATCGCGGTGCCGGAGACCCGACGGGACGCCGCACGGGTCGGGCTCGCGCTGTACGGGCTGAGCCCCTTCGCCGACCGCTCGTCCGCCGACCTCGGGCTCCGGCCCGCGATGCGCGTGACGGCCGCGGTGCTCCGCACGGTGCCGGTCCGTGCGGGCGAGGGCGTCAGCTACGGCTACACCTGGCGTGCCGAGCACGACACCCGCCTGGCGGTGATCGGGCTCGGGTACGCCGACGGCTTCGACCGGGCGTCCGGCGGACACGTCTCGGTGCGGATCGGCGACCGGCGGTTCCCGGTCGTCGGACGGGTCGCGATGAACGCGATGCACATCGACGTCGGAGACGCGGACGTGCAGGTCGGCGACGAGGTCGTGCTCTGGGGCGACCCGGCCGACGGCGACCCCGCGATCGAGGAGTGGGCGGACGCGATCGGCACCATCAACTACGAGGTGGCCGCACGGGTGGGCCGCAGCGTGGAACGGAGGACGACGTGAACGCGCCGCTGCGCCGGGCCCGGATCGACCTCGACGCCTACCGGTCGAACCTCGACCTGGTCCGGGAGTGGATGGACCCGGTCGAGGTCATGGCGATCATGAAGGCCGACGCGTACGGCCACGGTCTCGAGCCGATCGCGCTCGCCGCGGTGGACGCCGGGGTCCGGTGGATCGGCGTGCTCACGGTCCCCGCTGCCCTGCGCCTGCGGGCGATCGGCGTCGGCGAGGACGTCCGGCTGTTCACGTGGCAGCACGACCCGGCACTCGACTTCCGCGACGCGATCGACTCCGCGGTGGACCTCGGCGTCTCGAACGCCGCCGAACTGCAGCGGGTCGTCGACGCGGTCGACCAGCGCCCCGCGCGCGTGCACCTCGGCGTCGACACCGGGCTGCACCGCGACGGCGCGACCGCGGAGACCTGGCCCGACCTCGTCGCGCTGGCGGTCGACGCGCAGCGTGCCGGACGCATCGAGGTCGTCGCCGCGTACACGCACCTCGCCGAGTCCTCGGACGACGACGACAGCGCCGCCGTCGCATTGTTCGACGCAGCGGTCGAGCAGGCCGAGGACCTCGGGCTCGACGTCCCGATGGAGCACGTCGCCGCGTCACTCGCCGGCCTCGAACGCAAGGAGTTCCGGAAGGACATGGTCCGGATGGGGGCGAACCTGTTCGGGATGCCCGGGGCCGACGGCGTCTCCGCGGCGGACCTCGGGCTCGAGCCCGTGATGACCCTGACGGCCTCGGTCGCGAAGACCAAGCGGGTCCCGGTCGACACCGGGGTCTCCTACGACTACACGTACCGCACGACCAGTGAGACGACCCTCGCGCTCGTGCCCGTCGGCTACGCGGACGGTGTGCCACGCCGGGCGCAGGGGCGCGTCGAGGTGTCGATCGGCGGCCGCCGGTACCCGATCGCGGGCCGGGTCGCGATGGACCAGTTCCTGGTCGACGTCGGCGACGACGAGGTCCGGGTCGGCGACCCCGTCGTGCTCTTCGGGACGGGTGAGCACGGTGAGATGACGGTCCTGGAGTTCGGTGCTGCGGTCGACTCCATCGGCGAGGAGGTCACGTGCCGCATCGGCGCCCGCGTGCCCCGCGAGTACGTCGGCCACGAGGTCGAGGGCCGCGTCGGCTCGTGGCTCCGCGGCGACCACCACCACCGCGGCGACCACCAGGTGCACGGGACGCACGCGTGACCGCCGCGCCCCGGGTGCTGCTCGACACGACGGTGTCGACGACCGACGAGATGTCCGCGCTCGGCGCCCGGCTCGCCGGCGTGCTGCGCGCGGGGGACCTCGTCGTCCTGACCGGACCGCTCGGTGCCGGGAAGACCACGATGACCCGCGGCCTCGGTGCCGCGCTCGGGGCACGGGGGCAGGTGTCGAGTCCGACGTTCGTGCTCGCCAGGACCCACCCGACGACGGCCGGCCCCGACCTGGTGCACGTCGACGCCTACCGGCTCTCCGACCCGGTCGAGCTCGACGACCTCGACCTCGACTGGGACGGTTCGATCGTCGTCGTCGAGTGGGGTCGTGGGTTCGTCGACGGGATATCGGACGACGTGCTCGACGTCGAGATCGTCCGGGCGACCGGTGGCGATGCCGGATCCTCCGGCAGCCCGGGCAGAACCGGCGCATCCGGCGTCGCCGCGTCCGACGAGCCGCTCGACCCGGACGACGTCCCCGACGAGCCGCGTCGGGTGATCGTCACCGCGACCGGCCCGCGCTGGGCCGACGTCACGCTCTGACCTCGCCCGCCGCAGCCGGGCTCAGGGCTTCCAGGAGGCGATGGACACGTAGTCGATGTACAGGTGCCCGGCCTTCCCCCAGTTCCCGGTCTGGAACATGAAGCGGTGCGGCGTGGTCGGCACGTCCCGGGTGACGGTCTGCAGGACCCGACCGTCGACCGAGTAGGTGACCGAACGCCCAGGGATCCACTGCACCGAGTACGTGTGCCAGCTCCGCCAGGACACCTTGGTCGAGAGTGCCACGGCCGAGGCCTCCTTGCCGGGCGTCATCGAGTGGTGGAAGGCGTAGGGGACCTGGTCGAAGTTCCCCTCGGGGAAGTCCATCTCGCCGTCCGCCCACACGTTCGACTTCGGCCAGACGATGAACGCCGCCCCGTTCCCGTCGCCACCCGTCGCCCGCGCCCGCACGGTGAAGGTCCCACCGACGTAGTCCCAGGCGCCGCGCTGCGTCCCGAAGGTGCCGGCGGCACCGTGCTTGCCGTCGAGCGTGACGTCGAGCACGCCCTCGTGCGCGCTGACCTGCGAGCCGGACCAGTACTTGCCGTCGCCCATCCCGTCCGGGTAGGGCTGCCACGCGTTCGCGTACCGCTTCGCGAACGGACCGTTGGCGGCCGCAGGCGTGGTGAAGTCCTCGCGGAACGTCTGCGTGAACGTCCCGGTCGGCTTCGCCGGTGTCCCCGCCTGGGCGACGGACCCGGTCGTGAGCGGCGCGGCGACGAGGACCGCGGTGAGGAGGACCGTCGCGACGGACGCCCTGGTGGTGCGCTGCATGTGCTGCTCCCTCGGGCGCGGACCGTCCCTGGGCCCGCACCGCGCAGACCGACCCGAACGGCCTGCACGGTGGATTGTCGGCTTCCGAGCGTCGACTGGGAGCGGTCGGGGATGCCCCAGTGCAGGGGCAGAACGCCCGCTGTCCGCACTTCGGGTGACCGGCCGTCGGACGCCTACGATGGACGGGTGCTCCTCGCCATCGACACGTCCGCCGGTACCTCCGTCGCCGTGGTCGACCCCGCCACCGGGCGCGCGGTCGCCGAGCGCAGCACCGACGACTCCCGTCGGCACGCCGAGGTGGTCGGCCCCTTCCTGGCCGAGGTCCTGACCGAGGCCGGCATCACCGGCGCCGACGTGACGGGCGTCGTCGCCGGCACGGGGCCCGGCCCCTTCACGGGCCTCCGCGTCGGCATCGCCGCCGCCCGCACCTTCGCCGCGGCACGCGGCGTCCCCGTCCTGCCCCTCGTCAGCCACGACGCCGTGGCCGCCGACCAGTCGGCCGACGGCCCGTTCGTCGTCCTCACGGACGCGCGCCGCCGCGAGGTCTACTGGAGCGCCTACGACGAGACCGGGACGCGGGTCGCGGGTCCTGGTCTCGCGAAGCCCGCGGACCTGGACGAGGCGATCCGTGCCTCCCGTCCGGACGCGGTGGGCTGGGACCGCGTGACGGTCGCGACCATCCCGGCCTGGAGGCTCGGGGCACTCGCCGCGGACCGGCTCGCGTCCGGCGCGCCGTTCGCGGACGACACCCCGCTCTACCTTCGCGACCCCGACGTGACGATGCCGGGATCGCCCAAGCGGGTGGTCCGATGAGCGAGCTGCCCGACGGGCTGCGGTTGCGCCGGGCGGTCCCGCAGGACCTCGACGACGTGATGTGGCTCGAGCACGCCTCGTTCCCGACCGATGCCTGGTCGGCGGCGCAGATGGCCGGCGAGCTGTGGTCCCCGCACGGGTACTACGTCGTGCTCGAGACCACCGACAGCGGGGCGCCCACCGTCATCGGTTACGCGGGGCTGTCGTCGTTGGCGGGGAACCCCGTCGCGGACGTGCAGACCATCGCGGTCGCGGCCGAGCACCGGGGGAGGGGCCTCGGCAAGGTCCTCTTCACCGAACTGCTCGACGAAGCCCGCCGTCGCGACGTCCACGAGGTCTTCCTCGAGGTCCGCGCCGACAACCCGGTGGCACAGGCGATGTACACGGCCGCCGGCTTCGAGCAGATCGCCGTCCGTCCCCGCTACTACCAGCCGGACGGCGTCGACGCGTGGGTGATGCGGGCGACGCTCCCGCAGCGCCCGGCGACGACCGCATCGACCGGCATCGGACCCATCGGACAGGAGACCCTCGGTGAGCGCGACTGAACCCCTGGTGCTCGGCATCGAGACGAGCTGCGCCACGGATGACGACACTGCACCGGGGTCGGGTCCCCTGGTGCTCGGCATCGAGACGAGCTGCGACGAGACCGGAGTGGGCATCGTCCGCGGGACCACCCTGCTCGCGAACGTCATCGCGTCGAGCATGGAGGAGCACGCCCGGTACGGCGGGGTCGTCCCGGAGGTCGCGGCCCGTGCGCACCTCGAGGCGATGACCCCGACCCTGCACGAGGCGCTCCGGCGCGCGGGCGTCACGCTCGACGAGCTCGACGCCGTCGCGGTCACCGCCGGCCCGGGCCTCGCGGGTGCCCTCATGGTCGGCGTCGGTGCGGCGAAGGCCCTCGCGGTCGCCACCGGCAAGCCGCTGTACGGCGTGAACCACCTCGTCGGGCACGTCGGCGCGGACGTGCTCCGGGCCGACGACTCCGCGATCGAGCTGCCGACCGTCGCGCTCCTGGTCTCCGGCGGGCACACGTCGCTGCTGCTCGTCCGCGACCTGGTCGGCGACGTCGAGCTGCTCGGCGAGACGATCGACGACGCCGCGGGCGAGGCGTTCGACAAGGTGGCACGGCTCCTCGGGCTGCCGTACCCCGGCGGCCCGCAGATCGACCGCGCCGCTGCCGACGGCGACCCGACGGCCATCCGGTTCCCCCGGGGCCTGACGCTGCCGAAGGACATGGCGGCGCACCGCTACGACTTCTCGTTCTCCGGGCTGAAGACCGCCGTCGCACGCTGGGTCGAGAAGTGCCGCGACGAGGGTCGCGAGGTGCCGGTCGCCGACGTCGCCGCGAGCTTCCGGGAGGCCGTGGTCGACGTGCTCCTGACGAAGGCGCTCGCCGCGTGCCGGGACACCGGCGTCGACCGACTGCTGCTCGGCGGTGGCGTCGTCGCGAACGCGCGGCTGCGGGCCGTCGCCGAGGAGCGGTGCGCGGCCGCCGGGGTCGCCCTGCGCATCCCGCCGTTCGACCTGTGCACCGACAACGGCGCGATGATCGCGGCGGTCGGGGCGCGGCTCGTCGCCGAGGGGCACGCGCCGAGCGACCTCGGGTTCGCGGCGGACTCGACGCTGCCGGTGACGACCGTCCAGGTCTGACGCCCGTCCTGGTCCGACGGAGGGTCGGGCAGCCCGGGGCGCTGAACCCGCCGCGGGTCCTTGTGGGAGGATTCAGGTCGGGCGTCGACCGACCAGGCGCCGAGAGGGGTGGACCGGTGTCCGATCAGAACCAGTGGCCGAAGCCGGACGAGTCGTCGAACGCGTCGAACTCGACCGGGTCCTCGAACCCGACGTCGAGCGCGTCCGGATCCCAGGCGCCGCAGTCCGCGCCCCAGTCGGCTCCGCAGTACCCGTACTCGGCACCCGGCCAGCAGCAGAACCCGTACGGCCAGCCGCAGCAGCAGTCGAACCCGTACGCGGCACCGCACCAGCAGCAGTCGAACCCGTACGCCCAGCCGAAGCAGCAGCCTCAGCAGCAGTCGAACCCCTACCAGCAGCCGTCCGGCGGCCAGTACGGCCAGCAGCAGGGCGGCCAGTACGGTCAGCAGCCGAGCAACCCGTACGCCCAGCAGCAGCCGCAGTCGAACCCGTACGCGGCGTCCTACGCCTCCACCGGGTACCAGCCCTACGCGCAGCGCCCGAAGACGAACACCCTCGCGGTGCTCTCGATCGTGTTCGGTCTCGGGGCGATCCCGCTGTTCTTCATGGCGATCCTGCTCGGCCCCGCCGGCGCGATCCTCGGCCACATCGCCCTCGGCAAGATCAAGCAGAACGGTGAGGGCGGCCGTGCCCTCGCCCTGACCGGCATCATCGCCGGGTGGGTGATGACCGGCTTCTGGATCCTCTGGATCATCGCGCTCGTGGTCATCGCCGGTCTCGGCAACTCGTACTCCGATCCCTACGGGTACGACTCCGGCGCCTTCGTCGGCTGACGAACCCGGACGACCACGGCGACGGGCCCCGCGCAACCACGCGGGGCCCGTCCTCGTCCGTGGCGTGCTCAGCCGGCCACGTCGACGAGCCGCTCGCACAGGATCGCCGTGTGCCGTCCCTCCAGGCGGGTGAGCACGAGCGTGACCGCGCGCCGGCCCCGCAGCCGCAGCCGCTTCCGGAACTGCGCCGGGTCGACGTCCACGCCGCGCTTCTTGATCTCGACGGTGCCCACGTCCTCCGCCGCCAGGCGTGCCGCGAGCTGCTTCACGTCGAGCGGCATCGTGTCGAGCACCCGGAAGCCCTGCGCGAACGGCGTCGCCACCGCACGGTCCGAGGTCACGTACGCGATGCCCTCGGACAGCATCCGCCCGTCGAGCGACCGGGCGAGGTCCCCGATCAGCCGCGCGCGGATCACCGCGCCGTCCGGCTCGTACAGGTAGTCGCCGACGGGGCCGACCTCGACGTCCTCGGTGTCCCCGGGCGCGGTCAGCTCCGCGGTGCCGTGTGCGCCGATGACCGTCGCGGCACGTCGGATGCCCGGGCGGGCGAGGGGGCCGGACCAGAGCACGAGCTCGACGACCTCGCGGTCGACGGAGACCCACTGCGCCTCGAGCGTGTCCGGGATGAGGTCGCGGTCGATCCCCGGCCCGAGCTTGACGCCCGTCGGGGTGGTCGTCGCGGCCGCGAAGACCGTGTCGAGCGACGGCGACCAGTCGTCCGGGTCCGCCAGCCGTCGGGTGTTCGCGTGCCCGGCGGTCCGGCGAGCCGGGTCCATCCACACGCCGTCCACCCGAGCGAGGTCGAACCCGGCCGCGTCGCCGAGCTCCACCCGGGCGTTCGGCCACGGCGCGAGGTTGTGCGTCGCGACGGCCGCCGTGACCTCGTCCCGGTCGACCGCGGTGACGTCGAGGTCGAGCGCGGCCATCGCCAGCGCGTCGCCGCCGATCCCGCAGCCGAGGTCGGCGACCCGCGTGAGTCCGGCGCCGACGAAGCGTCCGGCGTGCAACGCGGCGACCTGCAGCCGGGTCGCCTGCTCGAGTCCGGCCTCGGTGAAGAGCATGCGCCCGGCGAAGTCGCCGAACTTGCCGCGCGCCCGCTGTCGGAGTCGCGCCTGGGTGAGCACGGCGGCGACGAGTCCCGGGTCGTGGCCCTCGGCGCGGAGCCGGGAGACGACGCGGACGATCTCGCCGCCGTCGGAGATGCCGGGGGTACGGTCGAGCAGGGCCATCCCCTCGGGGGTCAGCAGCTGTGCGAGATCGGCGGCGTCCACGCCTCGATCCTCCCAGGTCGCCGAGAGGGCCGGAGCCGCCTGGCACTCGGATTGACCGAGTGCCAGACTGTCCCTAGACTCGCGTTGGCACTCTCCTGTGCGTAGTGCCAACCGGTTCCCATCTGTACCGAGTCAGTACCGAGAAAGAAGAGGTCACCGTGGCCGTCACCATCAAGCCGCTCGAGGATCGCATCGTCATCCGCCAGGTCGAGGCGGAGCAGACCACTGCTTCCGGCCTGGTCATCCCGGACACCGCGAAGGAGAAGCCCCAGGAGGGCGAGGTCGTCGCCGTGGGCCCCGGTCGCATCGACGACAACGGCAACCGCGTGCCGCTCGACGTCGCCGTCGGCGACAAGGTCATCTACTCGAAGTACGGCGGCACCGAGGTCAAGTACTCGGGCGAGGACCTGCTGGTCCTCTCGGCTCGCGACGTCCTCGCGGTCATCGAGCGCTGACACCCAGCTCCTGACGAACGCCCCGCACGGCTCCGGCCGGCGGGGCGTTCGTGCGTGCGGATCGCGTCCGGCGGGCGTCCGGTGCGCCTTCCGGCCGGGAGGCACGGTGCCGGTCCGTCGCGTCGGTCCGGCTTCCTAGGATGGTTCCGTGAGTGAACCGACCCCGACGCGCCCCGCCCGCTCCGAGGCATCCGTCGGTGTCGTCCAGGCGATCGTCGCGTACGGGCTGTGGGGACTCATGCCGCTGCTCTTCGCGGCGATGGCCCCCGCCGGCGCGTTCGAGATCGTGGCGTGGCGGATCGTCTTCGGGCTGGTCTTCTGCGCCGTCGCGATCGCCGTCACCCGCTCGTGGCTCCGCACCCGCTCCCTGCTCGCCCAGCGCGGGGTGATGCTCGTGATGGGCCTCGCGGCCGTCCTCATCCTGGTCAACTGGACCGTGTACGTCGCCGCGACGACGACGGGCCACACGGTCGAGGCCGCCCTCGGGTACTTCATCAACCCGCTCGTGACGATCGCCCTCGGGATCGTGGTGCTCCGCGAACGGCTCCGTGCCGCGCAGTGGGCCGCGGTCGGCATCAGCGTCGTGGCCGTCGTCGTCATCGCGGTCGGCTACGGCCAGGTCCCGTGGATCTCACTGACGCTGGCGTTCTCGTTCGGGTTGTACGGGCTGGTGAAGAAGCGCGTCGGCGGGACGGTCGACGCGCTGAGCGGGCTGACGATCGAGACGCTCTGGCTCCTGCCGATCGCCGTGGGCGCGCTCGTCGTGCTCGGGGTCACCGGGCTCGGCGGTGGGGTGACCTTCACGAGCGAGGGCTGGCCGCACGTCCTCGTCACGGTGCTGACCGGGCCCGCGACGGCCGTGCCGCTGCTGCTCTTCGCGTCCTCGGCGCGGCGGGTGAGTCTGTCCACGCTCGGGTTGACGCAGTACCTCGCGCCGGTGATGCAGCTGCTCGTCGGGGTCGTCGTGCAGCACGAGGCGATGCCGCCGGCGCGCTGGATCGGCTTCGGGATCGTGTGGGTGGCGCTCGTCGTGCTCACGGTCGACAGCTTCGCGGCGGCTCGGGCAGCCAGGCGCCGGACGCTCGTACCCACGGCGGCCGAGCCGGTCTGACGGGACCGACCCGTGCCTCCAGGCCGGCGCCGACCGTCCGCCGGAGTGGCGGGCGCACGCAACAGTCCCCCGCGGATGATCCGCGGGGGACTGTCGTCCTTGCAGGGGTGTTACTTCGAGACCGAGCCCTGGATGGCGCTCTGGTACACGGGCTTGTTGTCACCGTCGAACTTGTAGATGCCGATGTAGGCGCTCGACGGGTCGTTGTTCTCGTCGAACGGACCGATGCCGGACGGGCCGGTGTAGTGGATGTCCTTGCCCTCGTCGAGCAGCTTCTTGCAGTCGGCGAAGGTGGTGCACTCGGTCCCGCCGTCGGCGCCGGACACCGCGGCCATGTTCTTCTGGATGGTGCCGGAGTCGGTGCCCTTGCCCTTCACCGCGGCGAGTGCGGCGAGCGTCGTGGCGTCGTAGGACTCGGCCGCGTACGAGTAGTCCGCGAGCGGCTTGCCGGCGGTCTTCTGGTAGTAGTCCGACAGGCGCTGCTTCAGCTCGTCCTTCGGGCTCGCGCCGGGGATGGTGCCCTGTGCGCCCTCGAGGGTGCCCTTGTCGAAGTCCTTCGAGTAGTCCGCGGTGTTGCCGTCGGACATGTAGATCTTCGCCATGTCCGCGTTCTGCGACTTGAGCTCGGGGATGATCGACTTCGTCTCGTCGAAGGCGAGCACGACGATGGCGTCCGGCTTCGTGGCGAGCGCCGCGGTGACCTCGGACGAGAACGTCGTCTGTCCGGGCGGGAACTCCTGGCCCTTGCCCTTGCCGCCGTAGACGACCTGGCCGCCCGAGGCCTCGATGGCCTTCTGGACGGTGTCGCGGAGACCCGTGCCGTACGTGTCGTTGAAGACCAGGAACGCGACCTTGGCGTTGCCGTCACCCGTGACGAGCTGGCCCAGCGCCGAACCCTGCACCGAGTCCGGCGGAGCGGTCCGGTAGTAGTACGACGAGTAGCCGGAGAGCGAGGTCGCCGTGTTCGCGGGCGAGATCTCCACGATGCAGTTGCTCGTCAGCTGGTCGATGACGTTGAGCGTGACGCTCGAGGACTCGGCGCCGATCGCGACCGGGACCTTGGCGTTCACGAGCTTCGTCGCCGCCGAGCTCGACACGGTCATGTCGTTGCTGTCGCCGGAGTCCGTCGCCGGGTCGATGCTGACGTCCTTGTCGAGCACGCCGCCCGCGGCGTTGATGTCCTCGACGGCCAGGCCCACACCGGATTCGGCCGGCGGGTTCAGGTACGACAGGGTGCCGGTGAGGGGCAGGATCGTGCCGATCTTGAGCGCGTCCGTGCCCGGGGTGTCCGGTGCCTTGCAGCTCGCAGCCGGGTCCTTCTTCGCGCCGCTGGCCGAGGCGGAGGAGTCGGTGCCGGCGCTGCCGGTGGTGGAACACGCGGCGAGGAGGAGCGCTGCCGCTCCCGCCACTGCCAGTGCCGTGGTGGCACGGGTGGTTCTGGTCATCCGTGGAGCCCTTTCTCTGCGCGTGAGGCGTCCGACATCGGGTCGAGTGCCGCACCTCCGCGTGGGTTGCCGAGAAAACTAGGGCCGATGTGTTTCGCGTGTGTGTCCGTCGACCTCCCCTGGACGTTTCGTTACAGACCCGTGACTAATCTGAACGGCTGCACCGGAACCCCTGATGAGGAGTCCGTCCGGACGGTTCCGCACCCTGCCGCCGAGATCGCAAAACGCAACTTGGGCGGTTTCTCGCAGCGGTACTGCGCTGCGAGAAACCGCTGAGGTTGCGTTTTGCGGGCGGGCGGGCGGGTCACGAGCCGGTCGGGAGGCCCGTGGTGCGCAGGAGCGCCTGCAGGCGTCCCGGGGTGCGCACCTCCGGCCACCCCCAGCGGACGACCTGACGGACCTCCGGTCGGAGCAGGAGCGCCTGCTCCCGGGACTTCTCACGTCGGACGGCATCGACGCCGTCGTACTTCTCGAGGCCGTCGAACTCGCCGACGACGCCGGCCCTCGGCCACCAGAAGTCGGTGCGGAAGGGCCCGAACCGCTGTTGGAGCACGGGCGGCGGGAAGCCATCCTCGTCCAGGCGCACCCGGCTCACGGACTCGCCTGGAGAATCGGCCAGCGGGTCCGCGAACCGGAGCGCCCGCCGGGCCTTGGTCATGCCCCGCGGCGTCGGCCACGCGGCGAACGCCCGCCGCAGCTCCGGGACGCCGGTCGACCCCTCGCGGAGGACGTGGTCGAGGACGGCGACGGCGTTCTCGTAGGAGGTGCTCCGCGCCAGGTCGACCACGGTGCGGACGAGGGACGTCACCCGGCGCCCGTCGACGACCGCGATCTCGGTCGACTCGAGCGGTGCAGCGTGCCGGACGACCCTGCGGCCGGAGTGCGTCGTCCCGAGCAACGAATCGGTGACGTGCGCCCGGCCGTCCGGACGATCGACGTCGGGCAGGCCCCAGAGCAGGGCAGCAGAGCGGTGCGAGACCACGCGCCACTCACCGACGGAGGTGAGCACCGCCTCCAGTTCGATGCGTGCGCGCTGCCGGACGGAGGCCGCGCGCCAGTCGGCTGCGTCGACCGCGACCCCGTGCGTCACCCGGACGAACTCGCCGCGGCGGATGCGGTGCTGCGCGTCCCGGTCGTCCGACGTCAGCAGGATGAGGCGCGGTGGAGTGTCCATCGCTCGAGCGTCGCCGTGCCGACGGCGGCGTAGGGCGCCGGGCCGCGATCTGTGGAGAGAGCTCGCTGACCCCGCAAGACGCAACGACGGCGGTTCTCGCAGCGGAATGGCGCTGCGAGAAACCGCCGAGGTTGCGTTCCGCGGGCCGAGCGGTCGAGCCGGGCCGGGCCGGGCCGGGGTCAGCCGCGGTAGTTCGGGGCCTCGACGACCATCTTGATGTCGTGGGGGTGCGACTCCTTGAGCCCCGCGGCCGTGATGCGGACGAACTTGCCGCGGGCCTTGAGCTCGGGGACGGTGCGGCCGCCGACGTAGAACATCGACTGACGCAGGCCGCCGACGAGCTGGTAGACGGCGTTCGCCACGGAGCCACGGTAGGGGACCTGGCCCTCGATGCCCTCGGGGATGAGCTTCTCGTCCGAGGGGACGTCGGCCTGGAAGTAGCGGTCCTTCGAGTACGACGTCTTCTCGCCGCGGGTCTGCAGGGCGCCGAGGGAGCCCATCCCGCGGTAGGCCTTGTACTGCTTGCCGCCGACGAACACCAGGTCGCCGGGGGACTCGTCGGTGCCGGCGAGGAGCGAGCCGAGCATCACGGTGTCCGCACCCGCGACCAGGGCCTTGGCGATGTCGCCCGAGTACTGCAGGCCGCCGTCGGCGATGACCGGCACGCCGGCCTCCCGCGCGGCGAGTGACGCCTCGTACACGGCGGTGACCTGCGGCACGCCGACACCCGCGACGACGCGCGTGGTGCAGATCGAACCAGGGCCGACGCCGACCTTGACCGCGTCGACACCGGCGTCGATGAGCGCCTGCGCACCCTGACGCGTCGCGACGTTGCCGCCGATCACGTCGATGCCGTCGAACGAGGCGTCCGCCTTCAGGCGACGGACCATGTCGAGGACGCCCTCGCTCTCGCCGTTGGCCGTGTCGACCACGAGCACGTCGACGCCCGCGTCGCGCAGGGCCTCGGCGCGCTGCCAGGCGTCACCGAAGAAGCCGATGGCCGCGCCCACCCGCAGGCGGCCCTCGTCGTCCTTCGTGGCGTCCGGGTACTTCTCGCTCTTGTCGAAGTCCTTGACGGTGATGAGTCCGCGGAGCTTGCCGTCGGCGTCCACCAGGGGGAGCTTCTCGATCTTGTGCTGCGCGAAGATCGCCACGGCGTCCTCGGGGTCGATGCCCTCGAGCGCGGTGACGAGCGGCGCCTTGGTCATGACGTCGCGGACGAGCGTGGTGGCCATCTCGAACGGGGCGACGAAGCGCATGTCCCGGTTCGTGATGATGCCGACGAGCGTGCCGTCCGACTCGACGACCGGCAGGCCGGAGACACGGAACTGGCCGCAGATCGCGTCGACGTCGGCGACGGTCGCGTCCGGGGTCGTGGTGACCGGGTTCGTGATCATGCCGGACTCGGAGCGCTTGACCTTGTCGACGTACGCCGCCTGGTCCTCGATCGACATGTTGCGGTGCAGGATGCCGATGCCGCCCTGACGAGCCATCGCGATCGCCATCCGGGCCTCGGTCACGGTGTCCATCGCGGCGGAGAGCAGCGGGACGTTGACCGAGATGCGCTTGGTGAGCCGGGACGTCGTGGACGCCTCGCTCGGGATGACGTCGGTGTGTCCCGGCAGGAGCATGACGTCGTCGTACGTGAGTCCGATGAATCCGAACGGATCCGGCTGGTCCATGGGTCCCCTTCGTGGGCGAGGTGAAGTGGTGGGCACCGGGGCGCGTCGTCGGGTTCCCGATGGGCCATGGTAACGCGCGCGGTACACGTGCCATTCCGAAGGCCCCGCCAGGCAGACCGCACAGACACGCCCGAGCCGAGCCGCGCCCGGCCGTGTCCGGGTGCGCGGGACGATTCCTGAGAATCCTGTACCGGCCGGACGGGCGGATTGGTGCGGATCGACAGGGCATCGGTCACGAAAGCAGCACGATTTGTGCAGGAGACGTGACGGAAACACGGGGGACACAAAAAATCCCTAGGGTCCTCGACTATCCGAACGAGAGGCTCATCCGTGGGTTCCATCACTCCCCCGGGGTCAGCGCTCATGCGCCGGCTCCGCCGCGGGGCTCCAGGTCGCAGTCGCCTGGTCCTCGCCGCCGTGCTCTTCCTCGCCTTCCTCGCCACCTTCGCCGTCGACTGGGCAGTGTCGCCCGCGGCGGAGGCGGCGACGAGCACCACCAGCAGCACCAGCAGCACCAGCAGCGTCACCGCCGGCAGCGTCACCGCCGGCAGCGTCACCGCCGGCAGCGTCACCGCCGGCAGCGTCACCGCCAGCAGCAGCAGCCCGGCCAGCGCCCCAGCGAGCGCCCCGGCCAGCACCGGGCCCTGCACCGTGAGCCCCACCAACGGCTGCATCCGGGGCACCATCCTCGACTCCGAGCGGAAGCCCGCGAAGGGCATCGACGTCGACGTGTCCGGCCCCGGCGGCTTCGCGCAGACCGCGTCCACCGACGACACCGGCCGCTGGTCCGTGAGCGTGACGACGGCCGGTCAGTACACGGTGAGCGTCGACCAGGGATCGCTGCCGAAGGGCCAGTACCTGACGAACGCCGCGGACGCCGACCGCAAGGTCAACGCCACGCTGAACGCCAACGTCGGGCAGATCTTCCAGCTCTCCGACCAGCAGGGCGCGACGACCGACACCGACTCGTCGAGCCTGACGTTCGCCCGGGCCTGGCAGCAGCTCGCCTCCGGCATCCGGCTCGGCCTGCTCATCGCCCTCGCGTCGGTCGGCCTCTCGCTGATCTACGGCACGACCGGCCTGTCGAGCTTCTCGCACGGCGAGCAGGTGACCCTCGGCGGTCTGCTCGCCTACGTCTTCGCGAACCAGCTCGGGTGGAACATCTGGGTGACCGGGATCGTGGTCACGCTGCTCTGCGCGGCCACCGGCTACCTGCAGGATGCTGCGATCTGGAAGCCACTGCGCCGCAAGCGGATCAGCCTGACGCAGCTCATGATCGTGACGATCGGTCTGTCGATCGCCGCCCAGTACGCGTTCCAGTACTTCTTCGGTGCCTCGACGGTCCGCATCCAGCAGGGCAACCCGGAGACGGTCACGTTCGCCGGACTCACCCTGACGGTGCAGTCCTACGTCGCGATGGCGATCGCGCTCGTCGTGCTCGTCGGAACCGGGCTCTTCCTCGCGAAGACGCGCTTCGGCCGGGCCACCCGCGCGGTCTCGGACAACCCGGCGCTCGCCGCGGCGTCCGGCATCGACGTCGACCGGGTGATCCGGTTCGTGTGGACGCTCGCCGCCGGTCTCGCGGGCCTGTCCGGCGTGATGCTCGGCCTCGTGCTGAACGGCGTGAACTGGCAGACCGGTCTCCAGCTGCTCCTGCTCATGTTCGCGTCGGTCACGCTCGGCGGCCTCGGCACCGCGTACGGCGCCCTCGTCGGCTCGATGATCATCGGCATCGTCGTCGAGCTCACCAACCTCGTGCTCCCCGGCGACTTCAAGTACGCCACGGCGCTCGTCATCCTCATCCTCATCCTGCTGTTCCGGCCGCAGGGCATCTTCGGTCGCGCCGAGCGCATCGGCTAAGGGAGCTGCGACATGGACTACATCCTGAACCTGCTCAGCTCGCTGACGCAGGAGGCCCTCGCCCCCACCACGGCGGCGTTCGCCCTGGCCGCGATCGGCCTGAACGTGCACTTCGGCCTCACCGGCCTGATCAACATGGGCCAGGCGGCGTTCCTGCTGCTCGGCGCCTACGGCTTCGCGATCTCCATCACGAACGGCCTGCCCTTCGTCGTCGCCGTGCTGGTGGCGCTCGCCGTCGCGATCGTCTTCGCGGTGATCCTCGGCATCCCGACGCTGCGGTTGCGCGGCGACTACCTGGCGATCGTGACGATCTCCGGCGCCGAGATCATCCGCATGGTCGGCCGCTCGAGCCTGCTGACCAGCACGACCGGCGGCTCGAACGGCATCGCCGGCTCGGCGTACCGCGACCCGTTCAACGCGCTCAGCCCGCTGCCCGACGGCACCACGAGCATCCTGTGGTTCACGTACTCGAACAACGGCGTCAACGGCTGGTGGATCCGCATCGCGGCCTGGGGCCTCGTCGCCCTGTTCACCCTGGTGCTCTTCCTGCTCATGCGCAGCCCGTGGGGCCGTGTCGTGAAGGCCATCCGCGAGGACGAGGACGCCGTCCGCTCCCTCGGCAAGAACGTCTACTCGTACAAGATGCAGGCGCTCGTGTTCGGTGGCGCGCTCGGTGCGGTCGCCGGGGTGATCTACGTCCTGCCGAGTTCGGTGCAGCCGGACGCGATGGGCCGGTCGATGACCTTCTTCATCTGGACGGCGCTCATCCTCGGCGGCGCGGCGACGGTCTTCGGTCCGGTCCTCGGGGCCGTGCTCTTCTTCGTGGTCCGCCTGTTCATCCGGACCCTCGCGGGGGACTTCATCCCCGACTCGATCATGAACGCCCAGCAGGCCGAGCAGTTCTCCTACGTGCTCGTCGGCGTCGCGCTCATGCTCCTCATCGTGTTCCGTCCACAGGGACTCCTCGGCAACAAGAAGGAGCTGACGTTCAGTGTCTGAGCCGTACGCCCACAGCAAGACCGACCCGATCCTCACGGTCGACACGGTCACCCGCCACTTCGGGGGCATGACCGCGGTCGACGTCGACCACCTCGAGGTGCAGCGCGGCACCATCACGGCGCTGATCGGCCCGAACGGTGCCGGGAAGACGACCTTCTTCAACCTGCTCACCGGGTTCGACAAGCCGAGCCCGGGCGCCCGCACGACGTTCGACGGCACGACCCTGCAGAAGACCAGCGCGACCCACATCGCGAACAAGGGCATGGTCCGCACGTTCCAGCTGACGAAGGCGCTGAGCCGCCTCACCGTCATGCAGAACATGCTGCTCGGCGCCCGCGACCAGCCCGGCGAGAACTTCTTCGCCGCCCTCGTCAAGCCGCTCTGGTCGAAGCGCGAGCAGGAGATCACCGCCAAGGCCGAGGACCTGCTCGCCCGGTTCAAGCTGCTCGAGAAGAAGGACGAGTACGCGGGGTCCCTCTCCGGCGGCCAGCGGAAGCTGCTCGAGATGGCCCGGGCGCTGATGTCCGACCCGACGATGATCATGCTCGACGAGCCGATGGCCGGCGTGAACCCCGCGCTGACCCAGTCGCTGCTCGGGCACATCAAGTCCCTGCGCGACGACGGCATGACCGTGCTGTTCGTGGAGCACGACATGCACATGGTCCGGCACATCTCGGACTGGGTCGTGGTGATGGCCGAGGGCAAGGTCGTCGCCGAGGGGCCGGCCGACACCGTGATGGACGACCGCGCGGTGATCGACGCGTACCTCGGTGCGCACCACGACACGGACCTGGGCGACGACGCGCTCCTCAACGAGGAGACCTACGAGGAACTCGCCGAAGAGGTCAAGGAAGAAGACGAGCAGGAGGCGACCCGATGACCGACGCAACGAACGCAGCCGACGCGAGCCGCGCCTCCAGTCCGTCTCCGGTGGCCACCCTGGACCGCGAGCCGGTCCTCAGCGCCAAGAACCTCGTCGCGGGCTACCTGCCCGGGGTCAACATCCTGAACGGCTGCGACCTGGACTGCTACCCGGGCGAGCTCATCGGCATCATCGGCCCGAACGGCGCCGGGAAGTCGACGCTCCTCAAGGCGCTGTTCGGTCTTGTGTCCATCCGCGAGGGATCGGTCACGCTGCAGGGCGAGGACATCACGAACCTCCGGGCGAACAAGCTCGTGCAGGCCGGCGTCGGCTTCGTCCCCCAGACGAACAACGTCTTCCCCTCGCTCTCCATCGAGGAGAACCTGCAGATGGGCCTGTACCTGCGCCCGAAGAAGTTCGCGGAGCGGCTCGAGGTCATCTACGACCTGTTCCCCGTCCTCGGTCAGCGTCGCACGCAGCGGGCGGGGTCCCTGTCCGGTGGTGAGCGGCAGTCCGTCGCGATGGCGCGGGCCCTGATGATGGACCCGAAGGTGCTGCTGCTCGACGAGCCCTCCGCGGGACTGTCGCCGGTGCGCCAGGACGAGACCTTCATCCGCACCCGCAGGATCAACAAGGCCGGGGTGTCGATCATCATGGTCGAGCAGAACGCGCGACGCTGTCTGCAGATCTGCGATCGTGGGTACGTGCTCGACCAGGGGCGGAACGCGTACTCGGGCACCGGGCGGGAGCTCGCCGACGACCCGAAGGTCATCGAGCTCTACCTGGGGACGCTCGCCAAGGACGTCGACGAGGCGCGCTAGCGTCACGTCGACACACGGGTACCGCTGTGGGGGTGGTACCCGTCCCGGACGGGGTCGCGCTGGCTGCTGTCGCGCCGCGCGGCCCCGTTCCACGAACCGGTCCGGTCACGCGCGCCGTCCCGGGCCGGGCGCGTGGTGCGGAACCGGCCTGGAGGCACGACCCGCCCCCGCCACTCGGCTAGCGTGACGCGGGTGCGCACCCCCGGCCCCCTCGTGCTCGACGCCCTCGTCTGGGTGGTCTTCGCCGCGCTCTTCGTCGGCGCCGCCCTGCTCGTGAAGGTCGCCGCGGTGCTCCTCGTCGTCCTCGTCGTGCTCGCGCTCCTGCTCGGGCTCGTCCTGCGGGTGCTGCGGAACCGGCGGGCCCGACGCACCCGCCCGCGGGACGGGACCGCCCGCTAGGCTTGCCCGGTGACTGAAGTCGAGATCGGTGCAGGCAAGCGCGGCCATCGGGCGTACGCGTTCGACGACATCGCGGTGGTCCCTTCGCGGCGCACCCGCGACCCGCACGACGTGAGCGTGCAGTGGTCGATCGACGCGTTCACGTTCGCGTCGCCGATCCTGTCCGCGCCGATGGACTCCGTGTCCTCGCCGGCGACGGTCATCCAGATGGGCAAGCTCGGGATCCTCGGCGTGCTCGACCTCGAGGGCCTCTGGACCCGCTACGAGGACCCGACGCCGTTCTACGAGGAGATCAAGACCCTCACCGACGGCAACGTCACCCGTCGCATGCAGGAGATCTACTCGGAGCCGGTCAAGGCCGAGCTGATCACCGCGCGCCTGGCCGAGATCCGCGCCGCCGGGGTCCCGGTCGCCGGGTCGCTCAGCCCGCAGCGCACGCAGGAGTTCTCGCAGACCGTCGTCGACGCCGGGGTCGACCTGTTCGTCATCCGCGGCACCACGGTCTCCGCCGAGCACGTCTCCCAGAACCAGGAGCCGCTCAACCTCAAGAAGTTCATCTACGAGCTCGACGTCCCGGTGATCGTCGGCGGTGCCTCGACGTACACGTCGGCGCTGCACCTCATGCGCACCGGCGCCGCGGGCGTCCTCGTCGGCTTCGGCGGCGGTGCGGCGTCGACCACCCGTGCGGCGCTCGGCATCCACGCGCCGATGGCCACCGCGGTCGCGGACGTCGCCGGTGCCCGTCGCGACTACATGGACGAGTCCGGCGGTCGGTACGTGCACGTCATCGCGGACGGCGGTCTCGACACGGCAGGCGACATCGTCAAGGCCATCGCGGTCGGCGCGGACGCGGTCATGCTCGGCACCGCCCTGGCCCGCGCGACCGAGGCCCCCGGTGGCGGCTTCCACTGGGGTGCCGAGGCGCACCACCCGGAGCTGCCCCGCGGCCGCCGGGTCGAGGTCGGCCAGATCGCCCCGCTCGAGAACGTCCTGAACGGCCCGACCCCGTCGTGGGACGGCCGCGCCAACCTGGTCGGCGCCCTGCGTCGGTCGATGGCCACCACCGGATACTCCGACGTCAAGGAGTTCCAGCGAGTAGAAGTGGTCGTGGCGCCGTACCACCAGCAGTGACGGCGGTCCCCGTGCACCTGCGCGGGTGACGTCCCGGCGCCGACCGTGCCGGGCCTGGCCCGGCGCAGCACGCGCGCGGAGGCCGGCTCCGTGCGTGGACCCGCACGGAGGCGACGATGGCGAAGGCACCCACCAGCACGAGCACCGGCACCAGCACGGGCCCCGGACCGGACGGGCGGAACGCCGCTCCCGGGCGGGGCGTGCCGTCGAGCGGCGGCGTCGGGTTCGACCCGTCCGCGAAGCTCGGGCCGGACGAACGCGCGGCGACGATCGAGGCGCTGAAGACCAAGGAGCTCGACGTCCTGGTCGTCGGCGGCGGCATCGTCGGTGGCGGCAGCGCGCTCGACGCCGTGACCCGCGGGCTGAGCGTCGGGATCGTCGAGGCCCGCGACTGGGGATCCGGCACGTCGAGCCGCTCGTCGAAGCTCGTGCACGGCGGCATCCGCTACCTCGAGCAGCTCAACTTCGCGCTCGTCCGCGAGGCCCTGATCGAGCGCGGCCTGCTCCTGCAGCGCATCGCCCCGCACCTGGTGAAGCCGGTCCGCTTCCTGTACCCGCTCAACCACCGCGTGTGGGAGCGCTTCTACATCGGCATCGGCATGGCGATGTACGACGTCTTCAGCTGGTCCGGCGGCCGTCCCCCGGGGGTCCCGCACCACCGGCACCTCAGCCGCAAGCAGGTCCTCCGGAACATGCCCGGACTGAGGAAGGACGCTTTCATCGGCGGCATGACCTACTACGACGCGCAGGTCGACGACGCCCGCTACGTCGCGTCGCTCGTCCGGACCGCCGCCTCGTACGGGGCGCTCGCGGCCAGCCGGGTCCGGATCGAGGGGTTCATCAAGGTCGGGGAGCGGGTCGTCGGGGCGCACGCGCACGACATCCAGACGGGCGAGAAGTTCGACATCCGGGCGAAGCAGGTCGTCAACGCCACGGGCGTCTGGACCGACGACACCCAGGCGATGATCGGTACGCGCGGGCAGTTCAAGGTGCGGGCGTCGAAGGGCGTGCACCTGGTGATCCCGCGGGACCGCTTCCAGTCGAACACCGGCATGATCCTGCGCACCGAGAAGAGCGTGCTGTTCGTCATCCCGTGGGGCCGGCACTGGCTCGTCGGCACGACGGACACCGACTGGAACCTCGACAAGGCCCACCCGGCGGCCACCGCGGCGGACATCGACTACATCCTCGAGCACGTCAACAAGGTGCTCGCGGTCCCGCTCACCCGCGAGGACGTCGAGGGCGTCTACGCCGGGCTCCGGCCGCTCCTGGCGGGGGAGTCCGACCAGACCTCGCAGCTCAGCCGCGAGCACGTCGTCGCGCACACCGTCCCCGGGCTCGTCGTCGTGGCCGGCGGCAAGTGGACGACCTACCGCGTGATGGGCAAGGACGCCATCGACGAGGCCGTCGCCGCGATGGACGGCAAGATCCCGGCGTCGACGACCGAGGACATCCCGCTCGTCGGTGCCGAGGGCTACCCGGCGGCCTGGAACCGCCGCGGCCGCACCGCCCGGTCGTACGGGCTGCACAAGGTCCGCATCGAGCACCTGCTCAACCGGTACGGCACGCTCGCGACCGAGGTCCTGGCGCTCGTGAAGCAGGACCCGTCCCTCGGTGAGCCGCTGCCCCAGGCCGACGACTACATCGGCGCCGAGGTGGTCTACGCGGCCTCGCACGAGGGTGCCCTGCACCTGGAGGACGTCCTCGCCCGCCGCACCCGCATCTCGATCGAGGCCTGGGACCGCGGCGAGTCGGCGGCGCCGGTCGCGGCGAAGCTCATGGCCGACGTCCTCGGCTGGGACCAGGAGACGACCGAGAACGAGGTCGCGAACTACCTGAAGCGCGTCGCCGCGGAGCGCGAGTCGCAGCTGCAGCCCGACGACGAGTCCGCGGACCGCGTGCGGCTCGAGGCGCCGGACATCGCGTTCGGGTTCGACGAGGACGACGTGGTCGTCGGCGGCGGCCGGTCGAGCGGCGCCGAGGGCGCGAAGGCGTCGGACGAGCAGGCCGTCGGTGAGAAGACGAGCGAACCCAAGTAAGCACGAGACGGACGGGAGGCACGTGGCGGGCCCGCCACGCGCCTCCCGTCCGTCGTCAGCCTGCGGTCCGCGACCGGCGCGCGGTCCGCACCGCCGTCGCGACGAGCACCACCGGGATGCCCGCCAGCGCGACCAGGCTGACGGTGAAGAGCACCTGCCCGGACCACGCGTGCACCGCGCCGGAGACCCCGAACGCGTCGGCGACGTCCATCCCCAGGAAGAACCCGCTCTGGAACACGGCCGCTGCACCGAACGCGAGCAGCGCGAGGTGGCAGACCGCGACGACCGGGAGCGGCATGCGCTGCCGGAGCCCCACGACCGCGACGCCGACCGCCATCGCGACCCCGGTGCCCGCGCTCACGAGCACGCCCACGACGTCCTGGGTCGTGCTGAGCCCGATCGCGTCGACGCCCGCGTAGATCGAGCGGAGCGACCGACCCGGGACGGCGGCGAGCGGATCGAGCACCAGGGCGTGCACCGCGAGCAGTGCCGCGTACCCGATCACGAGCACCATCCCGCCGACGGCCGTCACCCGCGTCCACGCCGTCCGAGTCCACCCCATCCCCGCACCCTACGGCCGGAATGCCGGGAACCAGCCGGTGGTTATCATCGGGGTACTCACCAAGGGAGCCATCATGGTCGACGTCCATCGCGTCAAACTCCCCGGAGTCGGCGTGCTGCACAGCTTCTACACCGACGACGGTGGCAAGTGCGGGGTCATCACGCACCGGTCGGGGCACTCCGACCTCATCTCGTTCGCCGACGTCTCGGACGGCGCGGACAAGTCCGAGAAGGTCTCGCTGCGCCTGAGCGAGGACGAGGCGCACACCCTCGCCGAACTGCTCGGCGGCACCCGCATCACCGAGGGCCTCGACAAGCTCGACGAGATCCCCGGCCTGTCGATCGACTGGTTCAGCGTGGACTACGACGACGCGATCGCCGGCAAGCCCCTCGGCGACCTGCACGACTCCGGCTTCATCGGCCTCACCGTCGTCGCGGTCGTCCGCGGTGACAGCGCGAACCCCGCGCCCTCCTCCGACTTCGTCGTGTTCCCCGGTGACACCATCGTCGTCGCGGGTGCTCCCGAGAAGGTCGCGAAGGCGTTCTCCTTCTACCGCAGCGGACAGCTGGCGGCCGCGGCCGCCGAGGCGCCGCCCGGGAGCTAGCCGGTGCACCTGGGTGGTGAGCTGCTGACCATCGGCGGCCTGTTCATCATCGCCTACGTCCTCGGACGCCTGGGCAAGACCATCGGTCTGCCCGCCATCCCGATCTACATGGTCGTCGGGCTCATCGCGAGCCCGCACACCCCGTGGATCGGGCTGAGCGTCGAGTCCCACACGATCGAGCTGATCGCGACGTTCGGACTCGTGCTCCTGCTCTTCAACCTGGGGTTGGAGTTCGACCAGGAGGAGTTCTACGGCAACGCCGGGAAGCTCCTGGTCTCCGGCGGCACGTACGTCGCCATCAACATGGGCATCGGGTTCGCCTTCGGGTTCTCGCTCGGCTGGGGCACCCGAGAAGCCCTGATCATCGCGGGCATGACGGCGACGTCGTCGAGTGCGATCGTGACGAAGCTCCTCATCGAGCTGCGGCGCCTGGCGAACGACGAGACGCCGATGATCCTCGGCGTCACCGTGATCGAGGACGTCTTCATCGCCATCTACCTGGCGATCGTCTCCGTGGTGCTCTCCGGCGACACGAACGTCTGGGGCGTGGTCGGCAAGCTCGGACTCGCGTTCGGGTTCCTCGTCGTGATGTTCACGCTCGCCCGGTTCGCCGGCAAGTGGGTGTCGAAGATCTTCGCCACCCGCGACGACGAGCTGTTCACCGTGCTGTTCTTCGGCCTCGCCGTGATGTTCGGCGGCATCGGCGACCTGCTCGGTGTGACGGACGCCATCGGTGCGTTCGTGATCGGCCTGCTCTGCGGCGCGACCCGCTACCGGGACCGCATCGAGCAGCTCGCCCTGCCGATGCGCGACGTGTTCGCGGCCTTCTTCTTCGTGAACTTCGGGCTCGGCCTCGACGTGTCCACCTTCGGTGAGGTGCTCTGGCCCGTCCTCGGCGCGATCGGCATGACGGTCGTGCTGAACGCGGTCGCGGGGCAGATCGTCGCCCGGATGAACGGGTTCAACGTCCAGCAGGGGATCAACACCGCGGTCATCCTGGTGAACCGTGGCGAGTTCGCGCTGATCCTCGCGACGCTCTCGGCTGCCGCCGGCCTGGAGGAACGGATCACCGCGTTCGCGGGCCTGTACGTCCTCGTCATGGCCGTCCTGGGACCGCTGCTCGCCGCGAACTCGGACCGGATCGGCCGCCTCGTGGTGCGCCCCGCCCGTGTGGCGCGGCTGCGCCAGCGCCTGCGCGCGCGGCTCGGCGGCTCCGGGGCGCGCGGCTCGGGTGCCGGGATCCCGGCGGGGCCGTCGCTCGACGCGGCGATCGACACCGCGGCCGAGGCCGGCGTCGCCGACCAGGACGCGGCCGCCGCGGCTCGTCGTGCCGAACGCGACCGGCAGTTCGCGGAGGAGTTCGCCCTCGTGGAGGCGGCTGGTAGGGAAGAGCGCGACAATGGAGCGTCCGACCCGGCCACGAGCGACCCCGTCACGTCGCCGGTCGACGTCCCCACCGAGCGCCCGAAGCGCCCGGCCCGCCAGCGTGACCCGGAGTACTGATACAGATGTGGGCCGTTGCCCGACGACCGAAGTGGATCGCGCTGCTCGTGCTGGCGCTCGTGCTCGCGGGGGTGTTCGCCGGGCTGGGCAAGTGGCAGCTCGAGCGGAGCATCGCGAACGGCACCCCGCTGCCGGAGACCACCGAGACGCAGAAGCCGCTGCAGGACGTGACCCAGCCGGGGCAGGCCGCATCGGAGACGATCGCCGGGCAGAAGGTCAGCGTCACCGGTCGCTTCGTCGCCGGTGACACCACGCTGCTGACCGGCCGCTCCGGCGGCGGGACGTACCAGACCGTCGGCCACCTGGTCGACGCGGCGAGCGGCGCGAGCGTGCCCGTCGTGATCGGGTGGGCGGACGAGCGTCGCGCGGCCGAGGCCGGCGGGGAGCGCGTGGCCGACGGCGCCGAGCTCACGGTCGAGGGCCGCTACTACCCGGCCGAGTCGCCCGACCAGGACGCGTACACCAAGGGTGAGTTCTCGGCGGTGGCGCCGGCACGGTTCGTGAACACGTGGAAGGCGTTCGACGACCGGATGTACATCGGCTACGTCGTCGCCGACGGCAGCACCGCGAAGGCGGCCGACCTCGGCACCATCGCCGACCGGGCCCCCACGCGCGAGGTCCAGTTCGACTGGCTCAACCTGTTCTACGCGATCGAGTGGGTCGTCTTCGCCGGCTTCGCCGTGTTCCTCTGGTACCGCTTCGTGAAGGACGCCTGGGAACGTGAGCAGGAGGACGCTCAGGACGCCGCAGCGGCCACCGAGCCCGCTGCGGCGCACCGGTAGGATCGAGTCCATGGCTCTGACCGTCCGAACCCGCGACATCCCGAAGATCCCGGGGGCCGTCAAGTGGTACCGCGTCTCGGCGTACATCACCGGTGTGCTGCTGCTGGCCCTCGTCATCGAGGTGATCATCAAGTACACGCCGCTGCAGCTCGAGATGCAGCTCGGCAACGGGCCGTTCTTCGTGCCGAACGGCACGGCCGGCGAAGCACCGGGCACGTTCAACCTGTCGATCGCGATCCTCATCGCGCACGGCTGGCTGTACGTCCTCTACCTGTTCACGGACTTCCGCCTCTGGAGCATCATGCGCTGGAAGCCGTCGCGCTTCCTGCTCATCGCCCTCGGCGGCATCATCCCGTTCATGTCCTTCGTGGTCGAGCACCGCATGCAGCAGAAGGCCATGGACACCTACCACGAGCTGACCGCTGCCCAGCAGCGTGAGAAGGAGGCCGCTCGGTGAGCGAGACCGACCAGCGACCCGTCCTCGTCGTCGACTTCGGTGCGCAGTACGCGCAGCTGATCGCCCGACGCGTGCGCGAGGCGAACGTCTACAGCGAGATCGTCCCGCACTCCATCACCGCGGACGAGGTCAAGGCGAAGGACCCGGCGGCCATCGTGCTCTCCGGCGGCCCCTCGTCCGTCTACGAGGAAGGCGCTCCGGCGCTCGACGGCGAGATCCTCGACCTCGGTGTCCCCGTGCTCGGCATCTGCTACGGCTTCCAGGCCATGGCGAAGTCGCTCGGTGGCGAGGTCGCCCAGACCGGCCAGCGCGAGTACGGCGCGACCGACGTCACCGTGACCGGGACCGACAGCGTCCTGCTCGGCGACCAGCCGGCGTCCCAGGTCACGTGGATGTCGCACGGCGACTCCGTGGCGAAGGCGCCGGAGGGCTTCGACGTCCTCGCGTCGAGCGCCTCGACCCCGGTCGCCGCGTTCGCGTCCGACGAGCGCAAGCTCTACGGCGTGCAGTGGCACCCCGAGGTCAAGCACTCCGCGTTCGGCCAGGCCGTCCTCGAGAACTTCCTGCACCGTGCCGCCGGACTCCCGGGCGACTGGAACTCGAACAACGTCATCGAGGAGCAGGTCGCCCGCATCCGCGAGCAGGTCGGCTCCGCGCGGGTCATCGCCGGGCTCTCCGGCGGCGTCGACTCCGCCGTGGCCGCGGCCCTGGTGCACAAGGCCGTCGGCGACCAGCTCACGTGCGTCTTCGTCGACCACGGGCTCCTGCGCGCCGACGAGCGCAAGCAGGTGGAGGAGGACTACGTCGCCTCGACCGGTGTCCGGCTCGTCACGGTCGACGCGGAGCAGCAGTTCCTCGACGCCCTGGCCGGTGTGAGCGACCCGGAGCAGAAGCGCAAGATCATCGGCCGCGAGTTCATCCGCACGTTCGAGGCGGCGGCCGAGGCCCTCGTGCTCGAGGCGCGCGGAGACGACGAGGCCGGCGAGGTCAAGTTCCTCGTGCAGGGCACGCTCTACCCCGACGTCGTCGAGTCCGGCGGCGGTTCGGGCACGGCGAACATCAAGTCGCACCACAACGTCGGCGGACTGCCGGAGGACATGACCTTCGAGCTCGTCGAGCCGCTGCGCACGCTGTTCAAGGACGAGGTCCGTGCGGTCGGTCGCGAGCTCGGGCTCCCCGAGGTCATCGTCGGCCGCCAGCCGTTCCCCGGCCCGGGGCTCGGCATCCGCATCGTGGGCGAGGTCACTGCGGAGCGGCTCGACCTGCTCCGTGCCGCGGACAAGATCGCGCGCGAGGAGCTCACCGCGGCCGGCCTCGACGAGGAGATCTGGCAGTGCCCGGTCGTCCTGCTCGCTGACGTCCGCTCCGTGGGTGTCCAGGGTGACGGCCGTACCTACGGTCACCCGATCGTGCTCCGTCCGGTCTCGTCCGAGGACGCGATGACCGCCGACTGGACGCGCCTGCCGTACGACACCCTCGCGAAGATCTCGAACCGCATCACGAACGAGGTGCCCGACGTCAACCGGGTCGTGCTCGACGTCACGTCGAAGCCGCCGGGGACGATCGAGTGGGAGTGACCCCTCCCTGACCTGCCGAGGGCCCGGTGCGCGCTGCGTGCCGGGCCCTCGTGCGTGCGGGTGGGGCGCCGACCGTGCCACTTCTGTCACGCTCGGGGCCCGCCGCCGACCGGAAGCGCACACACGACGACACGCACGCGGCATGTCCTGCACGCTCGCGGCGCGCGCTGGGCCACCCGGTGCCCGCGCTGGCAGAATCCGCCCCCCGGGAACGCCGAAGGGCCCCGGCGGTGCCGGGGCCCTTCGGTCGTGGTCGAGCGGCGCGCTAGTTGCGCTGGCTGCTCGCGATGATGGCGAGGATGCGCAGGATCTCGAGGTACAGCCACACCAGGGTGACGATGAGCCCGAACGCTGCTGTCCACGCGTAGATCTTCGGGGCGCCGCGCTGGACGCCGGTCTTGATCTGGTCGAAGTCGAGGACCAGCGAGTACGCCGCCATGATCACCACGAAGATGCCGATCAGCACGCCGAGCGGGATGCCGAAGACCGTCACACCGAGGAGTCCGAACGCGGTGTTCGTCACACCGGTCCACATCAGGACGAGGTTCACGAGCGAGAACGCCATGTAGCCGACGATCGCGACGAGGAAGAAGCGCGTCGCCTTGGGCGTCGCACGGACCTTGCCGGACGTGAACAGCAGCAGCGTGACGGCGAAGACACCGAGGGTGCCGAAGACCGCCTGCGTCACGATGCCGTCGAACGCCGAGTTGTAGTAGCCGGAGATACCACCGACGAACAGCCCCTCGAAGAACGCGTACGTCAGGACCAGTCCCGGCGACGGCTTCTTCTTGAAGGTGTTCACGAGCGCGAGCACGAAGCCCACGACCGCGCCGACGATCCAGACGATCGGGGGCAGGTTCCACCCGGCGACCGCGCCGACGAGGAGCACGCCGAAGGCCAGGAGCGTCTTGACGATGGTGTCCTCGTACGACATCCGGTCCGTGTCGACGGTGTTCGCCGACGGGCGGTCGTACATGTACTGCAGCTGCTCGGGCGTCATGCCGCCCTGCTGCGGGTACTGCCCCTGCTTCGGGGTCTGTCCCCAGCCCGCCTGCTGCTGACCAGCGCCGCTGACGCCCCAGGCGCCACGCCCCTGGTCGTTGAAGGCGGGGGACTGGTCGAAACCGGGCTTGAAGGCCATGGTGTCCTCTTCCTTGGAGATTCGAGTCCTCTCAGCCTAGAGGCGCTGTGCCGCGGAAGGCTGAGGATTCGCGGCGAGCGGAAGCGGGTCCTGACGGTCCCGACAACCGAAGACTATGGGGGTGGTCTGCGAGCGCACCCCGAGCCGGCCGAACGATCGCCGATCACCTGCGACGGCTCGCAGCAGCGGCCGGTCGCGCGACACCGCCCGGTCACGGCGGGGCGGTACGGTTCGGCGCATGACCCGTGTGATCGCCCACCGCGGCGCGTCCGGCCACCGGCCCGAGCACTCCCGGAGCGCCTACGAGCTCGCCGTCGAGCTCGGTGCCGACGCCATCGAGCCGGACCTCGTGCCGACGCGGGACGGCGTGCTCGTGCTGCGCCACGAGAACGAGGTGTCCGGCACGACCGACGTCGCGGACCGTCCCGAGTTCGCGCACCTGCGGACGACGAAGACCGTCGACGGCCAGGTCGTCACCGGGTGGTTCACCGAGGACTTCACGTGGGACGAGCTCCGCACGCTCCGGGTCCGCGAGCGCCTCCCGGCCCTGCGGCCCGCGTCCGTGGCGTACGACGGGCAGGAGGGCGTGCTCCGGCTCGAGGACCTGCTCGGCATCCTCGACGCGGCACCGCGGCCGGTCGGGCTCGTCGCCGAGGTGAAGCACGCCACCTTCTTCGAGCAGGCCGGCTTCCCGATGGCGCAGCTGCTCGACGACGCACTCGGGGCCGCCGGCTGGCGCGGCGACGACCGCCTGACGGTCGAGTCGTTCGAGAAGACGGTGCTCCGGCAGCTCGGCGCGCGGGGGACCGGTGGCCGGCTCGTGTACCTCCAGGAGGCTCGTGGCAGCGCCGCGGACGAGGTCGCCGCCCACGGGTCGGCGGCTCCGTCGTGGGCGTCCGAGCGGACCGACGAGGCCCTGGCCGGCTTCGCCGCGGAGTTCCACGGGATCAGCGTCGACCTGAAGACCCTGATGGCGGGCACCGACACCGCGGCCGTGGACGACCCCCGACCGGTGCGGAGCGCGATCGTCGACCGGGCGCACGCGGCGGGGCTCGCGGTCTACACCTGGACCCTGCGGCCGGAGAACCGGTTCCTGCCGGCGCCGCTCCGCCGGGGCGGGGACGTCGCCGCACACGGGGACTGGGAGCGCTGGTTCACCTCGGTGCTGCGGACCGGCGTCGACGGTGTGTTCGCGGACCACCCTGACCTCGCGGCGCGGGCCCGGTCACTGGTCGGCGGCAGCGCGGACTGAGACGTCGGGGTGTCCCGCGGGCCCGACGTCGACCGGGTGCCCGGTACGACGCGCGGCGACCGCGGCTGCAGTGCTCGCCGCGACCCCGACGACCGCGGGGAAGCCGGGTATCGGTCCCCACAGCGGGCCCCAGGACGCGGGCGGCACGATGATGCAGAGCGCCGCGAGGGCACCGGCGAGCACCGCGTGCGCGACGACGTGCACGCCACGAGGGAGCGCGTGCCGCGCGAGCGCCCAGCCGAGCAGCCACGTGCACAGACCATCCAGCACCAGCTCCGCTCGACGAGCGCCACGGCGTCCCAGGCGGTCCACGTCCTCATGCCCGACAGCCTGGACGCTCGAGGGACGCACCCGGGTCCCCGAGGACCGCGCTGTGTCCCGCGGTCCATCGACCGCTGCGGCTGTCGGAGGGCGCGCCTAGACTGACCCGGTCATGACGATCGTGCTCGAGCCCTTCGACCAGTCCCCCGAGCCGGGCGCGGGCAACCGCGCCGGCGGGTACGACGACCCCTTCACCGCGGGTCTCAACCCCCAGCAGAAGGAAGCCGTCGAGTACCGCGGCGAGTCCCTGCTCATCGTGGCGGGCGCCGGCTCCGGCAAGACGAGCGTGCTCACCCGCCGGATCGCCCTGCTGCTCGCCAACCGCGAGGCGTGGCCGTCGCAGATCCTCGCGATCACGTTCACGAACAAGGCCGCGGCCGAGATGCGCGAGCGCGTGCAGGCCCTCGTCGGGCAGGCTGCCGAGGGCATGTGGATCTCGACGTTCCACTCGGCGTGCGTGCGGATCCTCCGTCGCGAAGCGGAGCGGTTCGGGTTCCCGCAGTCGTTCACCATCTACGACTCCGCTGACTCCCGCGCGCTCCTCAAGCGGATCATCAAGGAGCTCGAGGCGGACTCGCTCGGGCTGACCGTCGGGGCTGCGGCGTCGAAGATCTCGAAGCTCAAGAACGAGCTGCAGGACATCGACACGTACGCGCGCAACATCAACGCGAACGACCCGCAAGAGGTCATGTTCACCGAGGTGTTCCGTCGGTACACGAACGAGCTGCGTCGGGCGAACGCGTTCGACTTCGACGACCTCATCGGGCAGACGGTGTTCCTGTTCCGGGCGTTCCCCGAGGTCGCCGCGCTGTACCAGCGACGCTTCCGGTTCGTACTGGTCGACGAGTACCAGGACACGAACCACGCGCAGTACGCCCTCATCCGCGAGCTCACGCGACCGGTGCCCGTCGAGCAGGTGGACAAGCTCGAGGACGCCGGCCAGCACGTCGAGCGCATGCGGGAGGCCGACGGGTCGATCGCCCCGGCATCCCTGACGGTCGTCGGCGACTCGGACCAGTCGATCTACGCGTTCCGCGGGGCCGACATCCGCAACATCGTCGAGTTCGAGCGGGACTTCCCGAACTCGAAGGTCATCCTGCTCGAGCAGAACTACCGGTCGACGCAGACCATCCTCGACGCCGCGAACGCCGTCATCGCGAACAACTTCGACCGGCAGGCCAAGAACCTGTTCACCGACGTCGGCGCCGGCGACAAGATCATCGGGTTCACGGGCTACACCGGTCACGACGAGGCCCAGTTCGTCGCGGACGAGATCCAGCGGCTGCACGACGACGGCACGTCCTACCGCGACATGGCCGTCTTCTACCGCACGAACTCGCAGACCCGTGCGCTCGAGGAGATCTTCATCCGCGCGGCGATCCCGTACCGGGTGCTGGGCGGCACCAAGTTCTACGAGCGCGCCGAGATCAAGGACGCGATGGCGTACCTGATCACCGTCGCCAACCCGGCCGACCCGCTCTCGCTCCGCCGCATCCTCAACGTGCCGAAGCGTGGCATCGGTGCGGTGACCGAGACAGCGCTGCAGCGGTACGCCGACGAGCACGAGACGTCGATGCGCGACGCCCTGCGGCACGCGGACGAGCTCGGGTTCGGCCCGAAGGTGCGGACCGCGATCACGTCCTTCGCGGCGCTACTGGACGACGTGGCCTCGCGCGCGGCGACGCAGCCGGTCGTGGACACCCTGACGCAGCTGCTCGACGGCTCTGGGTTGCTCGAGAACCTGCGGAAGTCGCCCGACGCCCAGGACGCCGCGCGCGCCGACAACATCGACGAGCTCGTGGCCGTGACGCGGGAGTTCCAGAAGAACAACCCCGAGGGCACGCTGTCCGACTTCCTGACCGAGGTGTCCCTCGTCGCGGCGGCGGACGAGCTCGACGACTCGTCGGGCACCGTGTCGCTCATGACGCTGCACACGGCGAAGGGCCTGGAGTACGACGCGGTGTTCCTCACCGGCGTCGAGGAAGACCTGCTCCCGCACCGGATGTCGGCGAACGAACCGGGTGGTCCGAGCGAGGAACGCCGACTGTTCTACGTCGGCATCACCCGGGCCAAGAAGTCCCTCTTCCTGTCGCTGGCGATGACCCGCGCGCAGTTCGGTGACGTCAACGTGGCGATGCCGTCCCGCTTCCTGCAGGAGATCCCCGAGGGGCTCATCGAGTGGAAGCAGTCGCCCGGCATGGCGAACAGCCGCGGTGGCACCGAGCCCCGGGCCCTCAACGCCCGGCGCGGCGGTGGGCTCGGCGGCGGTCCGTCCGGCGGGGGCGGCTACCGCGGTGGTGGCGGCTTCGGTGGTGGGTCGTACGACCGTGCGGCAGCTGCGGCGAAGACCCGTCCCAAGACGGAGTGGGCGAACCGGGTGTCCGGGCAGGTCCGGGACAACGGCGACATGGAGCTCGCCCCGGGCGACCGGATCTCGCACGTCGACTTCGGTCACGGCACGGTGTCCGCGGTCACGGGCCAGGGCGCGAAGCGCATCGCGGAGATCGCGTTCGACTCCGCGGGGCGCAAGAAGCTCCTCATCAAGATCGCGCCCATCGAGAAGCTCTGACGCCGAGGCGCACCGCTCCGGGGAGCTCGACCCGAGGCGCTCGGTCCGGACGAAGCCAGCGCTGACCGCGCGGACCGCACGTCAGCGCACCATCCGGACCGCGTCCATGCCGCTCGGTCCGATCGGCACGTGCTTCGCGGCACCGTCCCGCTCGAAGCCGTTCCGGCGGTAGAAGGCCTCGGCGCGCGGGTTGCCCTCCGCGACCCAGAGGAACGCCGGCTCGGCACCGACCGCGGCGTCGAGCAACGCCTGCCCGGCGCCGGACGCGTGGTGGGCGGCGAGGACGTAGATCCCCTCGAGTTCCCGGTCCCGCACCGCGGGCTCCTCGCGCCCGGGGCCGGCGGACGCCCACCCGACGACGGCGCCGCCGCGCTCGGCGACCACGACGGTCAGGCCCGGCTCGACGACCAGTCCCTCCCACCGGGCTGCCCGGGCGTCGACGTCGAGCGCGGCCAGGTACGCCGCGGGCAGCAGGTGCGCGTACGCCTCCTGCCAGGCCCGCACGTGCACCTCGGCGATCGCCCGGGCGTCCCCCGGCTCGGCCGGTCGGACGGTCACTGGGCCTGCGTTCCCCATCCGCCGACGCTACCGCGCGCCGGCACCGCCGTGTCGAACCAGATTCCCGACGTCGAACCAGGTGCCGGCCGTGGTTCGACGTCGGAAACGTGGTTCGGAGCCGGAGCCGGAGCCGGAGCCGGAGCCGGAGCCGGAGCCGGAGCCGGAGCCGGAGCCGGAACCCCGGCGCCCCGCTACGGCTGCAGCCGCGCCGCGTCCCAGCCCTCGCCCGCGCGGACGTACTGCAGCCGCCGGTGCATCCGGTCGCGGCTGCCGTGCCAGAACTCCACGACCTCGGGCTCGAGCCGCCACGCGACCCACCCCTCCGGGCGCGGGACGGCGTCATCGGTCTCGGACAGGAGCACGTTCGCGTCGTCGATCAGGTCCTGCAGGGTCCGGGGCTCGAGCACGGCGGACTGGTCGGCGATCGCGGTCGCGGCGCGGGACTTCGGCGAGCGGTCGGCGAACAGCGCGTCGGACTCGTCGTGGGAGAGCTGCACCGCCCGGCCCTCGAACCGGAGCTGCTGCATCGTCTCGCGCCAGTACACCTGGAGCGCGGCGTGCGGGTTCTCGGCGAGCTGCCGCCCCTTGGGGCTGAGCGTCGAGGTACCGAACACGAGCCCACGGTCCTCGAGTCGCTTCACGTCGACCGTGCGGGCGCTCACCCGGCCGTCCGCCCCCGCCGTCGCGAGGGTCATCGACATCGGCTCGGACACGTCGCGCGATGTGGCGTCGTCCAGCCACTGCCGGGCCAGGTCGATCGGGGACGACGGCGGCGCGTCGAACTCGGGCAGGTGCAGGGAGTCGTCACCGGACAGCGAAGCGGACATGGCACCAGCCAACCGCGCTCAGTCCGCCCACGTCCAGGTCGCCGGGGGACGTCCGCCCCGCGTGCCCGTCGTCGCGGGTGCGGTGGCCCGCACGAGCGCCGGGTTCGTCCGCAGGGAGCGGTTGAGGTTGCCGGCGTCTGGTGCGCTGCCGTGCAGCGCCGCGTGCAGCTGCGCCGCCGCGGACGTCGGGAACACCTCGCCTAGCAGGGCGCGCGTCAGCGGGACGTCGCGCCACAGCCGGGTCCGCACCTGGTCGACGGCCGTCCGGACGATCGCGTCGTGGTCGAACGGGAGGCGCGGGTCACCCTGGTCGGGTCGCCGCCAGACCGCGGGCGGTGCGTCCACCCCCGGGTCGACGACCGCGAGGAACGCGATGCTGATGGCGGTGTCCCGCGGGTCGCGGGACGGGCCGTCGAACGCACCGACCTGCGCGAGGTGCCGGACCGCAGCCGCGTCGATCCCGGTCTTGGTCCGCAGTGCGCGTCGCGCGCCGTCCACGAGGCGTTCCGCAGCGTCCAGGAGCACGCCGGGGAGTGCCTCCAGGCCGGCGAACGGGTCGTACGCCCGCCGCGCGGTGGCGACCCGCAGACCGTCCGCCGTCGTGAACGACACCGGGACGACGTCGATCGCGATGAGCGGTTGGTCGCGGGCCACCGTGGCGACGTCGGTCACACCGTCGCCCGGCGGGCGGCCCGGGCCGCCCGCTCGGTGCGGAGCACCTGTCGGACGTCCGCGAAGGACTGGTGGACCTGGAAGCGGCCGTCGACCCAGACCGGCTGGAGGAGGCTCGTGGCCTCGTCCTCGGGCGTGGCCTGGTCGGTCTGACGGATCTCGCCGTCCGCGTCGCGGTGCAGCGCGATGCGGCCCTTCGCGCTCTTCTTGCCGCTGCCGGTCTTCGGGTCCTTCTGGATGTCGACCGGCTGGCCGTCGACGAGCGCCCACGTGGCCTTCACCGCGCTGCCGAGGTTGTCCCGGGTCATGTACTGGTACGTGTACGAGCCGATGCCGAGCACGATGTTGTCGCTCGCGTAGCCCTTGGCGGCCAGGCGCTCGTAGATGCGGCGCGCACGGTCGAGCGTGATGCTGTCGCCGTAGATCACGCCGATGTGCTGGTCGAGGACCTTGTAGCCCTCCGCGTTGACGGTGTGACCGAACAGCTCGTCGAGGAGCTCGACGACGCCCTTCTCCTCGTGGGTGCGGCCGTCGCGGAGGAGTTCGTCCCGCGGGACGCCGTGCACCGTGCCGGTGACGATGTCGACCGGGTCGCCCGAGTCCGGGCGGATGACGAGCTTGCCGTCGCGGGCCGTGATGCGGTCCTTGAGCTGCGGGAGCGTCTCGGTGATGACCTTGAACAGGTCGAAGCCGTCGCTCACCGCCGAGACGATGCCCGTCGGGTAGACGTCGAGGATCTGCTCGAAGGTCTCGAGCTCGCCGTCGGCGCCCCGGACGCACATCACGCTGTGCTCGGTGGCGGGCACGCTCGCCGCGACCCAGCCGTTGTCGCCGGGGTAGTAGCGGTCGATGAAGTCGAGCGAGGGCATCGAGTCGGTGCCGAGGAACGAGAGCAGGTGCCCGGCACCGCCAGCGGCTGCGGACTCGATGCTCGACTGCCCGCGGAACGAGAAGTCGTGCGCGGCGAAGTCGATGCTCGCCGGGTCGGCGCCGGTGCGCTCGGCCCACTCCTCCATGAGGTCGCGGTAGGCCAGGGCCTTCGTCGCGACGGTGGACGGGTGCCAGATCGAGGCGGACAGTGCGGTCTCGATGTAGTTCGGGAGCCAGAAGAACTCGTCGACGGTGTTCTCGACCGTCAGGGTGGCGACGCCGATCGGCGCGAGGGTGCCCTCCGGGAGCGCGCGGATCTCGAGCGGCAGGTAGCCGAGGCGGTGCAGGGCGCGGACGTGGTCGACCCCGATGTGGTTCGGGCCGAAGTAGCCCTGCAGTGCCTGCTCGAACAGGTCGGCGACGGTGTCCTCGTCCGCGGCGAAGAACGGTGCCCACGCCTCGACGAGGTACCGCTGCACGAACGCCTGCAGCCCGAAGACCACGGCGTGCGTCGACTCGGGCATGTGCGCGTTCGAGCGGTTCGTCCAGTTGATCAGGATCCGGGTCGTTCCCTGCGGGTAGACCTGCCGGTGCGAGTGCTTGTAGCCGTCGACGGCGAGCAGCGGGGCGATCGGGCTCGCGGTGGTGGTGCGGGGCTCGAGGCCCGTCGTCGTGGTGGTGCTGTCGGTGTTCGTCATCGGATCTCCTTCGTGAGGTACGGGCGGAGCGGGACGGTCCGCAGACCGGGAACGGTGTTCTGGGCCGGGTAGCTGTCGGTCGTGACGATCTCGCCGAAGTGCTCGGCGAGCTGCGGAGCCCGGCCGGAGAACACCCCGTGCGAGACCCAGAGGCCCAGGCGCTCCTTCGGCAGGCCGGTCGAGCCGGCGAGGCCCGTGAACGTGCCGCCGCCGTCGCAGATGTCGTCGACGACCAGGAACCGGCCGTCCGCCGGGAGTGGCTCGCACGTGAAGCCGTCGAGCTTGCCGGTGTCCGGGTTGCGGTGCTTCTCGGCGCGGTACAGCGGCAGCCCGCAGGACTCGGCGACCGCGGTGGCACGGGCGACCGCGCCCTTGTCCGGCGCGATGATCCCCGTGTACGCGTCCCCTTCGACGTCGAGCACGGCATCGCGGACGACCTGCTCGCTCGTGACCACCGTGAGGTTGTCGACGAGGTCGACGATCACGGGGGAGTGCGGGTCGAAGGCGATCACCTGGTCGATGTGGAAGCCGTTGAGGACGTCCGCGTAGACCTTCGCGCCGAACGGGAGCCCACGGTCCTGGCGGGCGCCGGGCAGGTACGGGACGAGGGCGACGGACCTGCTGCCGCGCTGCCGGACCGCGTCCGCCCACATGCCGAGCATGACGAGGTCGTCGCCGCTGGTGCCGCGCAGGGTCGCGATCTCGGTGGCCGCCCCCGCGTCGGCGTCGTCCACGATCTTGACGTGGGCTTCGCCGGCGGGGAACCGCATGGTGGAGAACGTCGGTGTCGTCGGTGTGCCCTGGGCGTCCCAGGTGCTGAGTTCGACTGCCATGACCCGACCGTACCACGGTATTTGTCGCTATGACAAGAAAGAGTCGATGATTCGCTGACCGGCCTCGGCGAGCTGGGCTTCGATGCTCGTCGCGGTGTGGAGCCGGAAGGACGGCGAGCCGTCCTTCGGCACCACGAACGGGCCGTTCCCGACGAGCCGGAGGAGGACGTCGCCGGTCTCGTACCAGGCTCGGCTGTCGAAGAGCACGATCCACCAGTCCTCGGTCTCGACGTGGGCACGGTCCCAGACGAGGTCCCGGACGTCGGCGTGCTCCGCGACGAACCGCTCCCGAGCATCCGCGAGCGTGAGGTCCGGGCGAGCCGTGACGGCCGTTCGCCCCGCAAGGGTGACTCGTGCAGCGCGGCGCCACCGAGGCGGCACGGCGTCGAGCGACGTGACGACGAGGACCTCGGGATGCGGACGAGGGCCGAGTTCGACTGCGGCACGCGTCACCCACGACTCCGGATCCGGATCGACGACCAGGGTCAGGCTGTGCGTCGACGGTGCCGCAGCGAAGAGCTCGAACGCGGCGTCCTGTGCGGACACCCGTACGACCGCCTCCGCCCAGATGCCACGCGACGCGGTCAGTGCCGACGCATGGATCGCGCTCGACGCGTACGGCAAGAGCTGCCGCTGACGTCCTGGCCGCTCCGTGACCGAGAGGCCCTCCGCGGAACCCGAGGCAGCGTCCACCTGGACCGCGTAGCGCCCGCTGCGCTCGTCTGCTGCCAGGTCCTTCCGGCGGACGACACGGGTCGCGACGCCGCGGTCAGCAGGACGGTCGGCAGCGATCGTGTAGGCGAACACTGCCGAACGGCCCCGGTCGAAGGGCAGCCGCACTGGCTGGCCTCGGTCGTCGACGGCGAGGTGCAGCTCGTCCGGGACGGGCACCGCAGGCAGGACGCTCGAACGGCTCGTGGTCACGTCCACGGTCCTTCTCGGCGACGCTGCTCCGCGCTCGACCGTCGAGCCCAGCGGAGCTCCGCTCGAACCCAGCGTCGCCGGTACGCGGGGACGAGGTGGTCGGCACGCGGGTGGGAGGCGAGGGAGAGCACCTGGTCGAAGTAGTCACGTGCACCGTTCCGGAACCACGCTGCACCGGGACCCAGCTGTTCGACGAAACGCCCGGTGTGCGGCCAGTGGGAGAACTCGCCGTCGAACGACGGGTGGACCGGGAGCCGCGTGTGGACGAGCGACGCCCGCTCGGCCAGCCACTGCGTGTCGATGGGGTGGTCGAGGAGGCTGCCGTAGGCCCAGCGAGGTTCCGGCGACAGACCTCCCCGGAGGTCACCGCGACCGTCGAGTCGATGATCGAGGACGAAACGATGTCGACCCCCGACGTGCTCGTCGATGTCCGGGTGGAGGACGTCGAGGATCAGTGCGAGGGCAGCCGCGGGGGCGACGTACGGCGCCGTGTCCGTTCCGGCCCAGTCGCCGTCCTCGACTCCGTCCCGCTCGATGATGAGCCGCCCGTCCTCGGCGAACCGGCGGTCCCGGACCGGGCCGACCCAGATGAACGACGGCGCTCCGTCCAGGGCGACGTCGGCTCCTCCGGGGAACGGGCCGCCCGCCGCGGCGACCGCGACCTTCTGCGGGCTGGGCACGACGGCATGGGGCTGCCGCTGCTCCAGGGTCGTGTGCGAACTCCGGAGGGTCATGACCGCTCGCGGAGACTCGCGAACCACGCCTCGGTGGCTGTTCGCTGCTCGTCGACCGTCGCGAGGTCCTCGTCGTTCGGCGCGAGGGCGTCACGGGTCGGGAAGTCGGCAGGCAGACCGGATCGCACTCGGTACACCTGCGTTCCGGCGCTCATCTGTCGGCTCATCCGGCTCACGACGGCGTCTCTGCGAGCGCCCTCCACCGCGAGCAACCAGCCGGAGGCCTCCAGCGCTCGCCGGACACTCTCGAGCGCGGAGAAGACGTCCGACCCGTGTCCTCGCCAGCGCTCGTCGCCCGAAGCGACGGTGATCACCTGGTCGGTCCCCGCTGTCTCGTGGGTCACGAAGGCCAGTCGGCGCTCACCCGACCCGATGAGCTCCCGCTCGAGCGTCTCACGCACGCGGTGTCGCCGGGACGAAGAGCGCCGCCGGCAGCAGCGCGGTGCCGAGGGGGTGCGGGTTCACCTCGAGCGCGATGCCGTTCGCGGCGACGTCCACGAGCGCAGACCCGCTCACCGTGCGGAAGTCCGCCTCGATGTCCGCGTGGTGGGGTGCGGAGGAGAAGGCCTGCAGGCGGCGGGGACGATCACCCTCGGCATCGAGCACGTAGAACCCGGCCGAGTCCGGACCGAAGACGTCGAACTCGAGCAGTCGGAAGGCCGCGACGAACTCGTCGGGGCGCACCTCGTCGCGGCTGAGTCCGGCGAGCAAGGTCACGAACTCGTCGTCGGCGACCTCGGCCATGCGAGCGACCGGGCTCTGGACGTAGTTGGGATTCGCGCGGAACGCACCGGCCGGCCGACCGTCCGGTCCACGCTCCCACGCACCGAGGATCGCGGTCGGTGGTACCTCGCCGGCGGGATCGTAGGCCGGGTCGATCTCGTAGATCCAACCGCTCACGGTCTGCCCGGTGCGGTTCGTCATGACGTTCCCTTCCCGATGAACTGGGCGAGTCTCGAGGGGTTCGGGATCCATTCACCCAGCTGCCCACCGGGGAGGACCGGATGTGCTCCGGTGACGTACTGGGGTTGCACCCCTCCTGGGAAGGCTATCTCCTGCTCGTGCGGGAACGGCGAGCGTGCCCCGAGCGTCGCGTTCACGTCGACACCGTGCCCAGGGTCCGCGATGGTGTAGCGGTAGTCCGTCGGCCATTGCTTGAAGAGCGACGGATCGGTCGTCGTGCTGACGTACTGCGACGGCGGGTTCCGGGCGGCGTACTCCCACAGGTCGACGTCACCGTCCGGGCGGTGCGGGGTGAACCCGTGTTCGAAGATCTCCGAGGGGTCGCGGTTGTCCGACCGCCAGAGCGGACGTGTGCCCCCACGGACGCGGAGGCGGACAGCGTCACGGATCGCGATGTACGAGCGCCGACCGCGAGCAACGGCATCGGTCGCGCGCGCGACGACCACGCGCCCTGATGCGAGGACGCGCTTCCCGGCGCGAGCCATCCCCGCCATGCCGCGTGCGATGCCGCCCATGCCTCGGGCGTACTTGCCCACGCTCGCCAGGCGTCCGAGGGCACCGGCCGCGGGGACGCAGTCGATGAGGGCGAAGGCGAGGTCCCACCCGTCGGCCGTGCCCTGGCTCATCTTGTACAACGTGTCCGCGAGGACCACGAGCGCGATCGCGGCGATGATCAGTGTCCAGGGGCCGGGGATGATCATCGCGATGATCCCGCCGACCGCGACGACGACCTTCGCCACCGACACGATCGTCTCCCACGCCTCGGACCCGAAGACCTGATCCCAGAAGGACTGCTTCCCCAGGCCCGCGTCGGCGGCCTCACCGATCTTCGTCGCGGTACGCCGCTCCCCGTCCTCCCAGTCCCCGCGGGCGTCGGCGACGAGTCGTTTCGCGGCGTCGATCCGGGACTGCGCCGCGGCGATGTCGCCCTGCGCACTCGAGACGGAACCCTGCGCGACGGCGGTGTTGTCCGACGCGGCCCGCACCTGCGCCGGCGTCGGCACCTCCACCCCGTCAGGCACCTCCGACCCGGCCGGGTACTGGTCGGCGACCTGCGACAGGCTCCGGGCGGCGGTCTGGTAGTGGGACAGGGTCGACTGCGCATCCGACAGGCGATCCTGTGCGGCGGTGAGGTCCCCGGCGGCGTCCTTCGCGTCCGCGAGGGCACCATCAGCCCGGTACTGGGTGTCATCGACCACGTCCGCCCACCCCGACAACGCCGACGCAGCGAGCGCGTACGAGTCGACGAGCTTGGACAGGTCCGACGGGGTGTCCTGGATCGCGTCGACGAACACGTCGGCGGCTTCGCCCTCCCAGTCGGTCAGCCACCCGGAGCCCTTCACCGAGTTCAGGCGCGTGGACGCATCGGACGCGGCGTCGGAGATGCGCTGGTACTCCCGGCTCATCATCCGGATCGTCGCCGGATCACCCTTGACCGGGTCATCACCCTGATCGACGACGTCCCAACCGGTGGGGCGTGCCACGGCTACTGCGCCCGAGCGGCAGCGGGACCGCCGCCGCCGCCGTTCTCGTCGTTCACCTGCAGCGCGTGTGCGAGCTGCGCGTCGGTCTCGGTGTAGGTCTGCACCGAGGAGCCGAGCATGTCCGCCAGGGCCTTCGCGGACTCGCTGATCTTGTCGCGCTTGTCACCCCAGCGGTGGTCGAAGTCGTGCAGCGCGCTCTGCACCGTGCCCGACCCGATCTCGTCGTCGGATGCGTCGACACGCTTGTGTGCCTGCTCGAGCGTGCTGTGCACGGTCGTCAGGTCCTGCTGGAGCTCCCCGAGCCCCGTGAGGTCGACGAGCAGTCTGTCCGCCACGAAGTGTCCCCTCCCGGATCACGGACCACGAACCACGTCGACCCTGTGCCCCACGGGAACCGCGGGGCACAGGGTCGACGACGATGTCAGCCCTTGAGGCCGGAAGCGAGCGACTCGTCGGTGTCCGACAGGGTCTGCGACGCCTTGGAGAGGAACGAGGAGAGGCCGTCGAGACCCTGGATGGTCTGCGTGACGCCGCGGTTGAACTCGTCGTAGGACTCACCGAACGCGACGGACGACTTGTCCGTGACGTAGCCGTCCGAGATGAGCTGCTGGATCTTGCGCTGGAGGGCCGACAGACGGTCCTCGATGTCGGCCTGGCCGGCCTTGAGGTCCGAGGCCGCGGCCTCGAGGTCTGCGTACGAGACGTTGATGTTCGCCACGGTGTGACTCCCTTTCCCCGGAGTTTCGAGATGACCCCCCAACGGGGCGCACGAGAGGGGACATTACCATCGTGACACCAGGTGTAGTCAACGCTACGGGGGAAGACATGGCCTTCACGTTCACGATGGTCGACCGGGAGAGCGGCCAGACCGCGAACGTCTACGTCGACGGCGACGACACGCGACCGGTCGGCGACGTCGTGGCCGAGGCCGAACGGCTCATCGCGACCGACGTCACGACCTCCGGCCGCACCCCGACGTACTTCGTCGGCGAGCGGCCGCTCGACCTGCGCGCCCCGGTCGCCGAGTCGGGCGTCCGGTCGGGCGTCGTCGTGTCCCGCAGCACCGAGCAGGTCCCGCCGGCACCCCTCCGACCGCTCACCGACGCCGAGGTCCGGATCGTGTCCGGACTGCACGCCGGGACCGCCGTGCGCGTCTCGAACGGCACCGTGGTCGTCGGGACCCACCCGTCCGCGCACGTCCGCGTCCCGGTCGGCGCGACCGGTGCCGCCGTCGCCGAGGCCGACGGCACCGCGGCCGTCCCCGCCGTGGCGCTCCTGGTGACCGTGGCGGCCGACGGTGTCCGGGTCCGCCCGGCGAACGGGTTCGCGGGGGCCCTGCTCGACGGCGTCCCCGTGACCGAGGACGTCGCGTGGCCGGAGTCGTCGTTGCTGTCGGTCGGCAGCGTGCTCCTCGGCGTCGCCCGACCGGCGGACCGCGGCGCGCACCTGTCACTCTCCGACGACGGCTCGGCGCTCGAGTACAACCGCCCGCCGCGGCTCCTGCCCCCGGACGAGCACACCCGCTACCAGCTGCCGGCACCGCCGACCGAGCCGCCGGCCCGGGCGCTGCCGATCCTGATGGCGCTCGCCCCGATGGGCATGGCGGTCATGTTCGTGTCCACCACGGGCCGCTGGATCTACCTGCTCATCGCGCTGCTCTCGCCGATCCTGATGATCATCACGGGGCTGCAGGGCCGTCGGCAGGGGAAGAAGACGTACCGGCAGCGCGTCGCGGAGTACGAGGACACCAAGGCGAGGATCGAGGCGGACGCGACCGAGAGCCTCCAGTCCGAACGCGCGCGCTGGATCGCGAGCGCCCCCGACCCGGCCGTGGTCTACGACACCGCGGTCACGCCGCTGCCCCGTCTGTGGGAGCGGCGGCGCACCGACCCCGACCACCTGCTGGTGCGCGTCGGGACCGCGACCCAGCGGTCCGAGGTGACCATCGAGGACCCGGAGCAGCTCTCCCACAAGCGGACCGTCGCCTGGGACGCGGCCGACGTGCCGGTCCGGATCCGGCTCGCCGAACGGGGCGTGATCGGCATCGCCGGACCCGACGACGACGCCCGTCGTCTCGCGAACTGGGTCGTCGCGCAGCTGGCGACCCTGCAGAGTCCGAAGGACGTCTCCTTCACGCTCCTGACGGACAGCACCCGCACGGCGCTGTGGGAGTGGATGTCGTGGCTGCCGCACGTGCGCCGCACCGGCGCCGACCAGCCCATGACGAGCATCGCGACCGACGCCGCGTCGACCGCACGCGCGATCGCCGAGCTCGTCGCCCTGATCGAGGCGCGGAAGGAGGCCGGCATCGGGAAGAAGACCCCGCCGGCCGACGAGGTGGTCGTCGTGATGGACGGGGCGCGTCGCCTCCGCGCGATGCCGTCGCTCGTGCAGGTGCTCAAGGAGGGGCCGGCCGTCGGCGTGTTCAGCGTGTGCCTCGACCTGGACGAACGACTGCTGCCCGAGGAGTGCGACGCCGTCGTGGTCGTGCACGACGACCGGCTCCGGGTCACCCAGCAGCGCACCGAGCGCATCGACGACGCCCGACCCGACCTGGTCGACCAGGACTGGCTCGAGTGGGTCGCCCGCTCGCTCTCCCCGATCGTCGACGCGAGCCCGGACGTCGAGGACGGCGCGATCCCGTCGTCCTCGCGGCTGCTCGACGTGCTCGGGCTCGAGCCGCCGACGTCCGACGCCGTGCAGGCGCGGTGGCTCCTCGGCGGCCGCAGCACGACCGCCGTCGTGGGGGAGTCGATCGACGGCGCGTTCGCGATCGACCTGCGGAACGACGGGCCGCACGGACTGGTCGCCGGGACCACCGGGTCCGGCAAGTCCGAGCTGCTGCAGACCATCGTCGCGTCGCTCGCCGTGGCGAACCGGCCGGACGAGATGAACTTCGTGCTCGTCGACTACAAGGGCGGCGCCGCGTTCAAGGACTGCGTGGACCTGCCGCACACCGTCGGCATGGTCACGGACCTCGACACGCACCAGGTGGAGCGGGCGCTCGAGTCGCTCGGCGCCGAGCTGCGGACGCGGGAGCACGCGCTCGCGGAGGTCGGGGCCAAGGACCTCGAGGACTACCAGGACCTGCAGGCCAAGCGCGCGGGTACCGACCAGGCGGTGCCGAGCATGCCGCGGCTGCTCATCGTCATCGACGAGTTCGCCTCGCTCGCCCGGGAGCTGCCGGACTTCGTGAAGGGTCTGGTGAACATCGCCCAGCGCGGCCGGTCGCTCGGCATCCACCTGATCCTCGCGACCCAGCGCCCCGGCGGCGTCGTGTCCCCGGAGATCCGCGCGAACACCAACCTGCGCATCGCCCTGCGGGTCACCGACCAGTCGGAGAGCCAGGACGTCATCGGCGCGAACGACGCCGCCCGGATCGCGAAGGCGACGCCGGGTCGCGCGTACGTGCGGCTCGGCGCCGCCTCGCTGCTGCCCTTCCAGTCCGGTCGCGTGGGCGGCCGGCGGCCCGGCAGCGACGGCCTGGAGGCACGCCCCGCGTTGGTCCGGGAGCTCGCCTTCTCGTCGCTCAGCCAGCCGGCGCCGCGTCCGGCCGCCGTCGAGGTCGCCGCGACCGACGTGGAGGTCACCGACCTGAGCGTCCTCGTCGGCACCATCCGCGAGGCGACGCGTGCGATCGGCACACCCCCGCAGCGGAAGCCCTGGCTGCCCCCGCTCCCCGGCGTCGTCGGTCTGGACGACGTCGAGGCCGTCGGGACCGACGACCTCGGGCCGCTCGCCGTGGCCTGGGGCATCGAGGACCACCCGGCGGACCAGCGCCAGCGGCCCGCGGTGTTCGACCTGGACGAGGACGGGCACCTGTTCGTCATCGGGTCGCCGCGCTCCGGCCGCAGCCAGACCCTCCGGACGCTGGCCGGCGCGATGGCACTGCGACTCGGCGTCGGGGACGTCCACATGTACGGCATCGACTGCGGCAACGGGGCGCTGCTCGCGCTCGCCGGGCTCCCGCACTGCGGGGCCGTCGTGCAGCGGCACGAGCCCGAGCGGGTGTCGCGGCTGCTCGGCATCCTGCTCCGCACGGTGCAGGAGCGGCAGGCTGCGTTCGCCGCCGGCGGGTACTCCTCGATCGCCGAGCAGCGGTCCGACGAGCACACCACCTCGCTGCCGCACGTCGTCGTGTTCCTGGACCAGTGGGAGAGCTTCACGGCGACGCTGGGCGACGCCGAGAACGGGGCGCTGCACGACGCCGTCCAGACCCTGCTGCGCGAGGGCGTCGGGGTCGGCGTGCACCTCGTGGTGTCGGGTGACCGGACCCTGACCTCGGGGCGGATGTCGAGCCAGGTCGAGCGGAAGCTGCTCCTCGCGCTCGCCGACCGCGGGGACTACAACTACGAGGGCATCAACGGGAAGAAACTGCCGGAGGAGATCCCGCCGGGCCGCGGCTTCCGGAACGCGACCGCGACCGAGACCCAGGTCGCGGTGCTGCCGGGCGGCCTCGGCGGACGCGACCAGGCCGCGGCGCTCCGCGACGTCGGTGCCGAGGTGCGGCGCCACGTGCAGCCGGGCACGCCGAAGCCGTTCCGGATCGACGTGCTGCCGCGGTCGATCACGCTCGACGACGCGTTGCAGCACCTGCCCGAGGAGCACGCCGTGCCCGGTCGGGTCGCGCTCGGCGTCGGCGGGGACGAGCTCACGCTGTTCACGCACGACTTCGTGCAGGACACCCCCGTGTTCATCGTCGGCGGCAGCGCGCGGTCGGGCAAGAGCTCGGCGCTCCTGGCGATGGCGCAGCACGTGCTCGCCTCGGGCGGAGCGGTCGTCGCGGTCACGCCGCGGGACTCCGTGCTGCGCGGACTCGACGGCACCGCGGGCGTCTCGCTCGTGACGGACGCGGGGATCGGCGCCGAGGGGCTGTCGGCGCTCGTCGACGCGACCGCGGACCGGTTCACGCTCCTGCTCGTGGACGACGCCGAGGCGCTCAAGGAGAGCCCCGCGGAGCCGGTCTTCCGGGCCGTGATGGACTCCGACCGCGGGCGCTCGGTGGGCCTGGTGATCGCCGGCGACGTCGAGGGCGTGGCGAGCGGGTTCCGCGGGTGGCAGGTCGACGCGAAGAAGGCGCGGCGGGGGATGCTGCTCGCGCCGCTCAGCACCGTCGACGGGGACCTGATCGGCACGAAGCTCTCGAAGAGCCTCGTGACGCAGGACCGCGTGGTCGGTCGGGCGCTGCTGAACGACGCCGACCAGGTGCTGCGGCTCGTGCAGGTGCCGGGTCGGGCCTGACCGGCCCGCGCCGGTCGGCCCGTGCCTGGCCGGCGGGTGCCGGCTCAGGCGCCGACGGCCTCGATGAACGTCGCCGGCACGGCCAGGGCGAGGGTCACGCGGTCGTGGCCCTCGGCGAACTCGACCCCGGCGGCATGCGCCGCTGCGGCGTCGATCCGCAGCAGCACCGGGTGCGGGTCCTTCCGACGCCCGGCCTGCAGCGCGAGCTCCGGATCGGTGGTGAGGTGCGCGTACTGCCGCCCCATCGGCAGCAGGCCGTCCCGGAGGATCGCGGTCGCGGCGTCGGGCGAGGCCGCGTGCCACAGCACCGGCTGCGGGGTGATCGACCGCTTGACGATCCGCCTTGCTGGTCACTGTGTCTCGTCGTGCCACCGGATCAGTCTTCCTCGGATTCCTGTTCGGTGAGCCAGGTGGTACTTCAGCCCCGCAGCGCCTCGTCCACCAGCCCCACCACCGGCTCCGCCCGCAGCGTGTGCCCGCCGAACACCACGGTGTCCCCCGGCGCGACGACCGTCCGCTGCGCCGGGGCCAGCACGGTCGTCGGGACCCCGGGGCGGCGGAGCTCCACGCCGTTCGCCGACCCCGCGTCGAGCACCCAGAAGGACCCCTCGGCGCCGAACCCGAACTCCAGGTGCGTCCGGCTCAGCAGCCGCTCGGGGTCCGCGAGGGCGATGACGTGGTCGTGTCCGCCGTCGGGGTGCGCGCTCGCGGGGTCGCGGCCGATCAGCCCCGTCCCGGACACCGTCACGCGCTGTTCGTCGTCGAGCACGAGGACCGCGCCGGCCCGCTGCCGCGCGGGACCGGCGTCACGCCCGGCGGCGGCACCGCCGAGGGGGCGCTCCGGCAGGCGTGCGACGGTCGCCCGGACACGGTCGGCGGAGGCCCGCGGCGCCGGCGGGGGTGTGAGCACCGCGCGGGCGAGTTCGCCGCGGTCGGCCATCCGGGCGAGGTCGGCGTCGGTGACGTGCTCGACGACCGGCTCGGCGGGGCGCCGGCGGCGCCGGCGGAACGGCCAGATCCGCATCAGACGGCTCCGTCGCCGTGGCCAGGGTCGCCGACGGTCGCGGAGTCCAGGAGCTCGAACGTGTCGGTCACGGTCTCGAACAGCTCCAGGAGCGGCTCGGCCAGGTCGGTCGCGGGCGAGGACACGCTCACGAGCGCCACCTGACCGTCCGCGGGCACGAAGGTCTGCATGAGCACGACGTCGAACGAGCCGCGGTCGTCCGGCGCCTGCACGGTCGAGACACCCCACACGCGCGGGACCCGACCGACCCGGGGGACGTCGTGCACGTCGACGTGCATGCCGTCGTCGGCACCGCCGAGTGCCGCCACGTGGTCGGTCAGGCTGCCGAGCGGGTCCTCGGACCCCGTGGGTGCGGGGAGCACGCTGACGGTGAGTGCCCCGGAGACGATGCCGTCCTCGCTCGGCTCGGCGAAGGCCGCGCAGTACCGTGCACCGCTGTCCCACGCCGACCGGGCGAAGCGGCGGAGCACCCGGACGATCTCGGTCCGGTGGTCCCACAGGTCGCGGTGCTCGACGATCCGCTCCTGCACGAGGGCGCTGATCCGGTCGTCGCGGCGGTCCGGTTCGACGGGCAGCTCGAACCAGGACCGGGGGACCGTGATGGCGAAGTGGTCGGCCGGCATGCCCGCTACCGTACCGCGCGGTACCGGGCGGCCGTCCGGTGCATCGCCCGCAGCAGCAGGGGCCCCGGGAGCCGCAGGAGCGCCGCCGGCACCGCGCGGCGGACACCCCGGACGAGCCGGACGGCCCGTCGGAAGCGCCGCTGTTCGCGCGGTCCCCAGGGGAACCCGTACGCAGTGCGCAGGGCTCCGGGCAGCATCCCGACCGTGACGATCCGGACGAGCGGCATCGCGACCCGCACCCACGCGGGGGCGAAGCGCGGGTGGAGCAGGTCCCGGACGATCCCCCTGGCGTCGTCGGTGACGGTGAGCGTCGGCAGCGTCGCGGCCCAGTACCGGTCGAAGTCGGCGACGTCGCGGAACCAGTCCGCGGCTGGCACCCGCAACGCGGTCGCGATCGGCGCGTAGGCCGCGAGCACGTCCTCGGCCCGGTCCGGACCGAGCGGGTCGCCGAACAGTTCGTGGGCGCGGCGGGCGGAGTCGAAGAGGGTCGCCGCGACCCACAGCTGCCGCTCGACGTCGTCCGCGCCGGCGACGGGCCGGTGCGCGTGCTCGACGAAGGCGGTCGCCACGGCGGCGTCGGCGTCCGTGCCGATCACGACCGCGTAGACGAACATCAGGGTGTGGGCGAGCCGCTGCTGCGGTCGCCGCGCGAAGTCGGAGTGCCGTCGGACCCCCGCCGCGACGACCGGGTCCGCGATCTGCAGCAGGACGGCGCGGCCGCCGGCCGCGACGGGCGTGCTGTCGGCCAGCCAGTCCCGCAGGGCGCGGTCCGCGACCCGGCCGGTTGTCGGACGGGAGGCACGCCACCGGTCGTGCGCCGTGCCTCCAGGCCGTCGACCGGTCACGTCGCGGACCCGCGCCCGCGCGCCCGCAGCACCGGGACCACGTCCAGGAGGACGGCGGCGACGAGACCGACGCCACCGGCGACCGCCGCCGCGGCGACGCGGGCGGCGACGGCGTCGCCGGTGGCGGAAGCAGACGCGAGCAGGGCAGCGACGAGCCAGATGGCGGGGAGCGGCCAGGCGCGGGTCGGGCAACCGGTCACGACGGCGATCACGATCCCGGCGACGGCGAGCGCCACCCACGTGGCCGGGCCGTCACCGCGGACGAGCGTGTGCGCGCCGGCGGCCACCAGCAGGAGCGCGGCGAGGGTGAGCAGCCTCGCGATCGCAGGGACGCGGCGGACGGCGGCACGGACACGGCGGAGCACGGGCGGCAACCTACCGTCCCGTGCTCCGTCGCTGCCGTGCTGCGTCAGAGCGGCTTCGTGCCGAGGTCGCCGCCCAGGTCCGGACGGTCCTCGTCCTCGTCGTGCTCCCAGAGGTCCGGGGAGCCCTCGCGCGGGGCGCCGCCGGTGGGGCCGTCGTCCGAGCCGTCGCCGACCTGCGGCTCGACGGTCTCGCCCGCGACGGCGTCGTTCGTGACGGTCTCCAGGGACTCCTCGGACTCGTCGACCTCGTACGGCCCGACGTGCTCGCGGTCCACGTCGTCGGCGCGGCGCTCCTGGGCGTCGAAGTCGTCGACGGGGCTGATGCCGGGGTCGCTCATGGTGGCTCCTTGTCGTTCGCCCGATCGGGCGCGTTCGGTGGTCCTCCTGTGTACGCCGGGCGCCTGACGGGGCGTCCGGGATGCGCACTCCCGGCCCGGCTTCGCGTCGCGTTCACCCGGCGGACACCTGCGGGACACGGACGCGGGGCACACTCGCCGTGCTCGGGGGAGTGGAGCGCGGTCGCCGACGGGTGGTCGAGCGACCGCGCCTTCCCCCTGTGCTCGGTGTCCCGGGTTCAGACCCGCTCGAGCAGGTGCCGCTCCTCGACGTCGGCCAGTGCCAACGTCTTGTACCCGGCCGACTCGAAGAAGACGGTCACCCGGTCGTCCTCGGTGCTCATCACGGTGCCGTGGCCCCACTGCGCGTGCTCGACGGCCGACTCCGGCGGCCAGACGTCGTCGTGCGCACCGTCGGCGCCGTGCGCCCCCTGCTCGTAGGCGCTGCCCGACGTGCAGGTGTCGCAGTTCCCGCACGGCTCGGCGAGCTCGCCGCCGAAGTAGCCGAGCAGGAACTGGCGGCGGCAGCCGGTGGTCTCGGCGAACCGCCGCATCATCGCGATCCGGGACTGCTCGACCTGCTCGCGCTCCTCGGCGCGGGTGGTCGCACGCTTCGCGGCCTCGGCGGCGGAGTGCGGCGCGTCCGCGGCGCGGGTGATCCCGTCGGCGCCGTCGTCGAGCACGCCGGCCTCGACGAGGGTGTTCACCGCACGGCCCGCGGTCCGGGGCGACAGGCCGGACGCGTCGGCGAGGGCCGACCGGGCGATCGACCCGTCCGCGGGGACCGCGTCGAACACGGCGCGGAGCGACGCGGGCTTCGGGGTGCCGGTCGCGAAGAACCGGCGGAGGCCCAGGTCCTCGGCGCGGTAGTGCAGGGTCGCCGTCGCCGGGGCGCCGTCCCGTCCCGCACGGCCGATCTCCTGGTAGTGCGCGTCCACGGACTCGGCGACGTCGGCGTGCAGCACGAACCGGACGTCCGGCTTGTCGATGCCCATGCCGAAGGCGCTCGTCGCGACGACCACGTCGACCTCGCCGTCGTGGAAGGCGTGCAGGACGGCGTCACGGTCCCGGACGCGCATGCCCGCGTGGTACGGCCGGGCGTCCTTGCCGCGGGCACGGAGGGCGTCGGCGTACTCGTCGGTCTCCTTCCGGGTCGCGACGTAGACGATGCCGGTGCCGGTCGCGGCTGCGGCCTGCTCGACCACGGCCGCGCGCTTCTCGTCGGCGTCGGCGTAGCGCTCGACCTCGATGCGGATGCCCGGTCGGTCGAACCCGGCGGACAGCACGAGCGGGTCGCGCATCCCGAGGCGCGCGACGACGTCCTCGCGGACCGGGGCCGAGCCCGTCGCGGTGAGGGCGAGGACCGGCGGGCGGCCGAGGCGCTCCGCAGCCTCGCCGAGGGCCAGGTACGCGGGGCGGAAGTCGTGTCCCCACGAGGACACGCAGTGCGCCTCGTCGACGGCGAGCAGGGAGACGCCCGCCGCGGCCAGTCGCTCGACGACGTCGTCCTTCGCGAGCTGCTCCGGCGCGAGGAACACGTAGCGGACCTCCCCGGCGGCGATCGCGTCCCAGGCGTCCTCGACCTCGGCGGCCCGCTTGGCCGCGTTCACGGCCACGGCACGCGGGGCGTCCGGGTGCCGCTGCAGACCGACGACCTGGTCCTCCTGCAGCGCCACGAGCGGCGAGACCACGACCACGAGCCCGTCGAGCGCGAGCCCGGCGACCTGGTAGATCGCGGACTTCCCCGAGCCGGTCGGCATCAGGGCGAGGGCGTCGCGGCCGGCCAGGACGGCGTCGATGACCGTGGCCTGGGCGTCGCGGAGGTCCCAGCCGAAGACGTCGGCGGCGCGGGTACGGAGTGCGGTGTCCATCGGGCCCACCGTGCCCGGGTGCGGCTGGAGGTCCTCCCCGCGTGGCGCGTCGCGGCCATCCGGATCCGCGCACCGGGCGTCCACGCTGCGGCAGTAGGGTGGTCGCGGCCGTTGTCTCGACATCGAGCGACCCTCGACGTTGAGTGCGCGACCCGATGACCGATGCCGATCGCACGAACCGTGCGGGAAGAAGAACAGCGTGGATCTTTTCGAGTACCAGGCCAGGGACCTCTTCGAGTCCTACGGCGTCCCTGTGCTGCAGGGCATCATCGCCGACACCCCTGAGGAGGCGAAGGCAGCGGCCGAGAAGATCGGCGGCGTGGTCGTCGTCAAGGCCCAGGTGAAGGTCGGCGGCCGCGGCAAGGCCGGCGGCGTCAAGGTCGCGAAGACCCCGGACGAGGCGTACGAGCACGCGCAGGCGATCCTCGGCCTCGACATCAAGGGCCACACCGTCCAGCGCGTGATGGTCGCCCAGGGCGCCGACATCGCCGAGGAGTTCTACTTCTCGGTGCTGCTCGACCGGGCGAACCGCTCGTACCTGTCCCTCGTCAGCGTCGAGGGCGGCATGGAGATCGAGCAGCTCGCGGTCGAGAAGCCCGAGGCGCTCGCCCGCGTCGAGGTGAACCCGCTGACCGGGATCAACAAGGAAGCCGCGCTCGACATCGCCCGCCAGGCGAACTTCCCGGCGGAGCTGCAGGACCAGGTCGCCGACGTCTTCGTGCAGCTCTACGACGTCTTCGCCGGCGAGGACGCCACCCTGGTCGAGGTCAACCCCCTCGTCCGCACGGGCGACGGCCAGATCCTGGCGCTCGACGGCAAGGTCTCGCTCGACGAGAACGCCGACTTCCGGCACCAGGAGCACGCGCAGCTCGAGGACACCGCGAGCGAGGACCCGCTCGAGGCCAAGGCGAAGGCCCACGGCCTGAACTACGTCAAGCTCGACGGCCAGGTCGGCGTGATCGGCAACGGCGCGGGGCTCGTCATGTCGACGCTCGACGTCGTCGCCTACGCCGGTGAGCGCCACGGCGGCGTGAAGCCCGCCAACTTCCTCGACATCGGCGGCGGCGCCTCGGCCGAGGTCATGGCGAACGGCCTCGACGTCATCCTCGGCGACCCGCAGGTCAAGAGCGTGTTCGTGAACGTCTTCGGCGGCATCACCGCCTGCGACGCCGTCGCGAACGGCATCGTCGCCGCGCTCGGCATCCTCGGCGACGCGGCCACCAAGCCGCTCGTCGTGCGCCTGGACGGCAACAACGTGGACGAGGGCCGTCGGATCCTGGCGGAGGCCGCGCACCCGCTGGTCACCGTCGCCGCGACCATGGACGATGCGGCCGAGCAGGCCGCCGAGCTCGCCGCGGCCGCGGCGTAAGGAGCACCAGAGCAATGTCGATCTTCCTCAACAAGGACTCGAAGGTCATCGTCCAGGGCATCACCGGCGGTGAGGGCACGAAGCACACCGCGCTCATGCTCAAGGCCGGTACGAACGTCGTCGGCGGCGTGAACGCCCGCAAGGCCGGCACGACCGTCACGCACGGCGACGTCGAGCTGCCCGTGTTCGGCTCGGTGCGCGAGGCCATCGACACCACCGGTGCCGACGTCTCGATCGTGTTCGTCCCGCCGGCGTTCGCGAAGGACGCCGTCATGGAGGCCATCGACGCCGAGATCCCGCTCGTCGTCGTCATCACCGAGGGCATCCCGGTGCAGGACTCCGCCGCGTTCTGGGCGCACGCCAAGGCCCTCGGCGGGAAGACCCGCATCATCGGCCCGAACTGCCCCGGCATCATCACCCCCGGGGAGTCGCTCGTCGGCATCACCCCGGCGACGATCACCGGCAAGGGTCCGATCGGGCTCGTGTCGAAGTCCGGCACCCTGACCTACCAGATGATGTACGAGCTGCGTGACCTGGGCTTCTCGACCGCCATCGGCATCGGCGGCGACCCGGTCATCGGCACGACGCACATCGATGCGCTCGCCGCGTTCGAGGCAGACCCGGAGACCACCGCGATCGTGATGATCGGCGAGATCGGCGGCGACGCCGAGGAGCGCGCGGCCGACTACATCAAGGCGCACGTCACGAAGCCGGTCGTCGGCTACGTCGCGGGCTTCACCGCGCCCGAGGGCAAGACGATGGGCCACGCGGGCGCCATCGTGTCCGGTTCCGCGGGCACGGCCGAGGCGAAGAAGCAGGCCCTCGAGGCCGCGGGCGTGAAGGTCGGCAAGACGCCGTCCGAGACGGCCGCGCTGCTGCGCGAGGTGGTCGCCGCCTCGTAGGCGGTCCGGTCACCCGACCCCACGACGCAACGGGAGGCACGGTGCGGGCTGGCACCCCTCCCTCGCAGGCTCGGTCGGCGCGCCCCGCGCAACGCTTCGCGTTGCCGCTGAGCGGGGCGCGCCCGTCCGTCCGTGGTCGCGTGGATGTCCACGGGTGCCGCGCGGCTCGCCCGCGCCGGCCCGGGCGGCACGTACCCTGGCCCGGATGAACCGCCTGGGAACCGCACTGCTGGCCGCCGTCGAGGCGATCGTGACGGTCGGCGTGGGCATCGGCATCGCGCTCGTCCCGCTGACGCTCCTCTGGGGGTTCGAGTACGGCCTGCAGGTCGACTGGGACGTCTTCTGGAAGGCGACCGGCAGCGTCTGGCTCGTCGGCCACGGTGTCGACGTGACCTTCCGGCTCGGTTCCGCGGTGGCCGGCGCGTCCGGGGTGGACGGCGCCGCCACCCCCATCCACGTGTCCCTCGCGGCGCTCGGGTTCGCGGTCGTGACCGCCTGGCTCGGCGGTCGGGCCGGACGACGGTTCGCCGAGACCGAGCACCGGACGACGGGCCTGCTCGTCGGCACCGGGGTCGTCGCGGCCCTCGGGCTCGCGGTCGCACTGTCCTCCCGCTCCGCGGCCACCGACCCCACCGTCTGGCAGGCCGTCGTGCTGCCCGCGCTGTGGTTCGCCGTCCCCGCGGTCGTCACGTCCGAGGTCTGCCGCGTGCGCCGCGGGCTGCCGGCGGACCCCCTCGCCCGTCGGGTGCTCGCGCTCGTCGACCGCATCCCCGGACGGTGGCGCACGCTCGCCGGGTTCGGGCTCCGCGCGGGCACGGCCGCCACCGCGGTGGTCGTCGCCGTCGCGGCGCTCCTGGTCGGGCTGGTCCTGCTCGCCTCGTTCGCCGACGTCATCGCCCTGTACGAGCGCTCGCACGCGGGGGTCGTCGGCGGCATCGCGCTGACCGTCGGGCAGCTCGCCTTCGTGCCCGACCTGGTCGGCTGGGCCACCGCGTGGCTCGTCGGACCCGGCTTCGCGATCGGCACCGGCTCGAGCGTCTCGCCGATCGGCATCGTGCTCGGCCCGATCCCCGGCCTGCCCGTGTTCGGCGCGCTCCCCGCGGCCGGCCACACCTTCGGTCTGCTCTGGGTGCTCGTGCCCGTCGTGGCGGGGTTCGTCGTCGGCGGTCTGCTCCGGCCGCGGCTCGTGCGGGCGCTCGGCGCCGACGACTCCGCGCTGTACCGGGCGCTCGCCGGGGTGGCGACGGGCGTGGTCGCCGGGCTGCTGACCGGCGTCGCCACCGGGCTGACCGCCGGGTCGTTCGGGCCCGGTCGTCTCGCACAGGCGGGTCCGGACGGACTCGTCGTCGGGTTGTTCGCGGCCCTCGAGGTCGGCGTGCCCGCGGTCGTCGCGCTCGCGATCGGCAGCGACCTCGTCCGGCTGCCCGAGCGCGGCTGGGGCCGGGAGCGCTGGCACGAGGCGGACGACGACGTCCCGGCGGACGAGACCGCTGCCGACGCCGCTGACGATGCGCGGGCCGGATCGCTCCTCGCGGCCCTCGACGACGCCGGCGCGGGACGGTCCACGCAGTCGCACCGGTTCGTGGTGCACGAGGCGCACGACGCCGCCACCCGTGCCGCGGCGGACGACCACCCGACCGAGCCGATCCACGACGAACCGGCACCGGCGGACGAGCCGACGCCTTCGCCTCCGCCGGCACCGGCCCCGTCTCCGTCACGGGAGCCGTCGCCGGAGCCCGAGCCGGAGTCCGACGCGGTGCCGCTCCCGGCCTGGGCGCGCACGGACGCCGTCGCGGCGGAGCGCATCGAGCCCGCTCCGTCGTCGCACGGGGCGACCGCGCCGTCCCGCGGCGGTGTGAGCAGCCTGCGCGACCGACTCCGGGGCGCCGCCGACGGCGTCCGGAGCCGTGCCGGGGACCTGCGCGACCGCGTCACGGGTTCGGGCGCCGACCGCCCCGGGGGCCCCGCGGACGAACCGCTCCCGCACGCGCCGGGCACCGAGCAGCAGCCCGCGTTCCCGTGGAGCACCGAGGAGTTCGTCGCCGGCCGGCACGACGACACCGGCACCGACCTGACCGACACCGACCTGACCGACACCGACGTGGACGGCAGCGTCGTGGACGGCACGGGATCCGAGGGCACCGCGGAGCCGGCGCGGACGGCCCGCCCTCCGCGCTGGGACACGACCGACCAGATCGCCGAGGACGAGCTGCCCTGGTGGCGCCGTCCGAAGCACGACGCGTAGTCCTCCGCGCACCGCCGCTAGGCTGGTCCCCGTGCTCGAACTGGTCGTCCTGATCTCCGGTACCGGGTCGAACCTGCGGGCACTGCTCCAGGCGGCCACCGATGCCGAGTACCCCGCACGCGTCGTCGCGATCGGGGCCGACCGCGACGCCGAGGGCCTGGGGCTCGGCGAGGAGTTCGGCATCCCGACCTTCACCGTCCCGTTCTCCCGCTTCACCACGCGCGAGGAGTGGGGCGCCGAACTCGCCGCCCAGATCCGCCCGTGGTCGCCCGACCTGCTCGTGCTGTCCGGCCTCATGCGCCTGCTCCCGCACCAGGTCGTGTCGGAGTTCGCCCCCGCGATCATCAACACCCATCCGGCGTACCTGCCCGAGTTCCCCGGCGCGCACGGCGTCCGGGACGCGCTCGCGGCCGGGGTCGACCAGACCGGCGCGAGCGTGATCCAGGTCGACGACGGCGTCGACACCGGGCCGATCCTCGCCCAGGAACGCATCCCGGTGCTGCCGGGCGACACCGAGTCGACGCTGCACGACCGCATCAAGCCGGTTGAACGCCGACTCCTCATCCAGACGATCCTCGACATCGCCAACGGCACCACCGACCTGAAGGGCACCCCGAGCGCATGAGCGTGCACGCCGCCGATCCCAGCCTCTACCGCCACCGCGACGTCGTCCCCGTGCGGCGCGCGCTCGTCTCGGTGAGCGACAAGAGCAGCCTGCTCGAGCTCGCCGGGGCCCTCGCCGACGCCGGTGTGGAGCTCGTCTCGACGGGCAGCACCGCGCAGACGATCCGCGACGCCGGGTACGCCGTGACCGACGTGTCGAGCGTGACCGGGTTCCCGGAGTCGCTCGACGGCCGCGTCAAGACCCTGCACCCGGCCGTGCACGCGGGACTCCTCGCCGACCTGCGCCTGGCGTCGCACGAGCAGCAGCTCGGGGACCTCGGCATCGCGCCGTTCGAGCTCGTCGTGGTGAACCTGTACCCGTTCGTCGAGACGGTGGCCTCGGGCGCCGACGCGGCGACGGTCGTCGAGAACGTCGACATCGGCGGCCCCGCGATGGTCCGGGCGTCCGCGAAGAACCACCCGAACGTGGCGATCGTCGTCTCGCCGTCCTCGTACGCCGAGGTCGTCGAGGCCGTCCGCGCCGGGGGGACGACGCTCGAGCTCCGGAAGCGCCTCGCCGCGCAGGCCTTCGCCCACACCGCCGCCTACGACACCGCCGTGGCGTCGTACTTCGCGACCGACGTGGTCGAGCAGGCCGCGGCACCGACGGTCGACGGCGACGTCGCGACCCCCGGCGCGTTCGACGGCGAGCTCCGGCTGCAGGCCGAGCTCCGTGCGACCCTCCGCTACGGCGAGAACGCCCACCAGGCGGCCGCGCTGTACACGACCGCCGACGGCACGGGCATCGCCCAGGCGACCCAGCTGCACGGCAAGGAGATGTCGTACAACAACTACGTCGACGCCGACGCCGCCGTCCGGGCCGCGTACGACTTCGACACCCCCGCCGTCGCGATCATCAAGCACGCGAACCCGTGCGGCATCGCGATCGCCCCGGCCGACGCCCTCGACCCGATCGCCTCGGCGCACGCGGCAGCCCACGCCTGCGACCCGCTGTCGGCGTTCGGTGGAGTCATCGCGGCGAACCGCCCGGTGACGAAGCAGATGGCCGAGACGGTCAAGGACATCTTCACCGAGGTCGTCGTGGCCCCCGGCTTCGACCCCGAGGCCCTCGAGATCCTGTCGCAGAAGAAGAACATCCGCCTGCTCACGCTGCCGACGGACTTCGCGCTCGCCGAGCACGAGGTGAAGCAGATCTCCGGCGGCTTCCTCGTGCAGGACGCCGACCGCTTCACCGGCTTCGACCAGTCCACGTGGGACCTCGTCGCGGGGGAGCCGGCGGACGACGCGACGCTCGCCGACCTGGCCTTCGCGTGGAAGGCCAGCCGCGCGGTGAAGTCGAACGGGATCCTGCTCGCCGACCGCGGCGCGAGCGTCGGCGTCGGCATGGGCCAGGTCAACCGGGTCGACTCCTGCCACCTGGCCGTCACGCGCGCTGGCGAGCGGGCCGCGGGGAGCGTCGCCGCGTCCGACGCCTTCTTCCCGTTCGCCGACGGCCTGCAGGTGCTGCTCGACGCCGGGGTCCGCGCGGTCGCCCAGCCGGGCGGCAGCGTCCGCGACGCCGAGGTGATCGCGGCGGCGCAGGCGGCCGGCGTGACCATGTACTTCACGGGCGAGCGCCACTTCTTCCACTGACCGACGCCGACCGACGCCGACCGACGCCGACCGACGCTGACCGACGCCGACCGACGCCGACCGACGCCGACCGGCGATGATCGACCCGCTCGGACGGAATCGACACCGCGTCCAACAACAGGAATCTTCCTCGGATCCGTTGCGCGACACGTCCGCCCGGGAATAGTCTGCAAGGCTCCGCAACAGGTGCTGACGATCCCCGACGGATCGGCGGCAGCGCGGACACAACGGTGACGAAGACGACGACTGGAGTGACGATGGACACGACGACCGGCACAGTGGCGACGGCTGCCCGGACGGGTCTCGTGTCCCTCGTGGGGACCACTCCCGCTCCGCGACCCCGGTACCGCGCGCACATGCCGCGACGGACCCCGGCCGCGGCCGCCGTCTAGCCAGGCCCCTCCCACGGCCCCGTGCCCGACGACCGCCGTCGGCGAGCACGGACCACCCGCTGAGAACCCGGGGGACCACTGCGTCCCCCGGCGCCCTCCGGCCCGGTCGACGTCACGCGACGTGACGGCGACGGCGCGCGACCACGCGCCCGGCCGACGACCACCACGCAACGCCCACCGTGCCTCCCGGCCGGACCGCCACCCACCGACGTGACCAGTCGGCGGCAGCGGCGACCAGACCGGGCGGACGCGGCACGACGCACGAGGACGCAACCCATGTCCAAGACGCCAGACCAGGCGCGCCCGTCCACCGACCGTCCCTCCACGCTGCGCGCGCTCGCGCGCATCTGGCCCTACGTCCGACCGCACAGCGGTCGCCTGCTCGGCGGCATGGCCGTCGCGATGGGCGCCTCGCTCGTGGCCCTCGCCATCCCCTACGTCCTGCAGGGGCTCGTCGACGGCCCGCTCTCGAGCGGCGACCGGAACCTCATCCTGCCCGCCGGGCTCGCCGTCCTGGCGCTCGGCGTGCTCGAGGCGTTCTTCATCGCCGCCCGTCGGCGGATGGTGATGCGTCCCTCGACGCGGATCGAGTCGAGCATGCGCAACGCGCTGTACAACAAGCTGCAGGACCTGCCGGTCGCGTTCCACGACCGCTGGGAGTCCGGGCAGCTGCTGTCCCGCTCGGTGTCCGACCTGTCGCTCATCCGACGCTGGCTGGCCTTCGGCGTGGTGCTGCTCGTCGTGAACAGCGTCACGATCGTGGTGGGCTTCGTCGTGCTGTTCAGCTTCGGTTGGCTGCTCGGCCTGGTCTTCCTCGTCGCGTGCGTGCCGATCTGGGTCACCGCGATCCTGTTCGAGCGCCGCTACTCGATCATCACGCGCCGCTCCCAGGACCAGGTCGGCGACCTCGCGACGAGCGTCGAGCAGTCGGTGCACGGCATCCGCGTGCTCAAGGCGTTCGGCCGGGGCCGGTCGAAGCTCGACGAGTTCACCGAGCAGGCCGAGGCGCTGCGCGGCACCGAGATCGAGAAGTCCCGGGCGATCGCGGGCCTGTGGCTCTGGCTGCTCCTCGTGCCGGACGTCGCCTTCGCGCTCTGCCTGCTCGCCGGCATCTGGCTCGCGTCGCAGGGCGAGCTCACCGTCGGGCAGCTCTTCGCGTTCTTCGCGACCGCGACCGTGCTGCGGTTCCCGATCGAATCGATCGGCTTCCTGCTCTCGATGATGTTCGACACCCGCACGGCGGTCGACCGGTTCTTTGAGGTGATGGACTCCGAGAACACGATCCAGGACCCGGAGCACCCGCGGACGATCGCCGAGCCGCACGGTGCGCTGTCGTTCAACGACGTGCACTTCCGGTACCAGGACTCGCCTGCGCAGTTCCCGGACCTGGTGAACGGCGTCCAGCTGGAGCTCCAGCCGGGCGAGACCATGGCGCTCGTCGGCCTCACCGGGTGCGGCAAGACCACGCTGCTCTCGCTCGTGCCGCGGCTGTACGACGTGACCGGCGGCTCGATCACGATCGACGGCGTCGACATCCGCGACCTCACCAGGGAGGAACTCCGGCGGCACATCGGCGTCGCGTTCGAGGACGCCACGCTCTTCTCGACGAGCGTGCGGGACAACGTCCTGCTCGGTCGCCCGGACCTGTCCGGCGACGAGGCGGAGCGGATCATGCGCGAGGCGCTCGAGATCGCGCAGGCGTCCTTCGTCGACGAGCTCCCGGAGGGCGTCGACACCCGCGTCGGGGAAGAGGGCCTGTCGCTCTCCGGCGGTCAGCGGCAGCGTCTGGCGCTGGCCCGGGCGATCGCGGCGCGGCCGTCGGTGCTCGTGCTCGACGACCCGTTGTCGGCGCTCGACGTCGACACCGAGGCGCGGGTCGAGGCCGGGCTCCGCCGGGTCCTCGCGGACACCACGTCGCTCATCGTCGCCCACCGCCCGTCCACCGTGACCCTCGCCGACCGCGTGGCCCTCATGGAGAACGGCCGGATCACCGCCGTCGGCACCCACTCGGAGCTGATGGCCACCAACGAGCACTACCGCTACGTCATCTCCTCGCTCGACGAGGACGATGCGCCCGCCCGAGAGGAGGCGATGGCATGAGCCAGCAGACGGATCCCACGCAGGGTGCGACCCCGCAGGTGGTCGACCCCCAGCCGGGAGGCACGGTGCCGGTCGCGCACGCCGGCACCGGCACGCAGGCGGCCGAGGCAGCAGCCCCCGTCACCGCGTCGATCACCGTGCACGGGGTGCGCGGCGAGGAGCGCAACGACTTCACGAAGGCGGAGAGCGCGCGGCTGCGCCGACGCTCGCTCGCGCTCCTCGGGTCGCTCGCGGCGCCCCTGAAGGCGCGGCTCTGGGGCATCGCGGTCGTCGTGGTCGTCTCGACCGCGGGGCAGGTGGCCGGCCCGGCGCTCGTCGCCTGGGGCATCGACAACGCCCTGCCCGCCGTGCTCGACCGGTCCGACTGGACCCCGGCGTTCGTGGTCGTCGCGCTGTACGTGACGATCGCGGTCGTCGGTGCGGTGCTGACCGCCTGGTACACCGTGCTCGCGGCGCGGATCAGCCAAGCGATCCTGCTCGACCTGCGGAAGCGCGTGTTCCTGCACACGCAGCGGCTCTCGCTCGAGTTCCACGAGACGTACACGTCCGGCCGGATCATCTCCCGCCAGACGAGCGACCTCGACTCGATCCGCGAGCTGCTCGACTCCGGGCTGAACCAGCTCATCCAGGGCGTGCTGTACATGGTGTTCACGGCGATCGCGCTCGTCGTGCTCGACCCGACGTCCGGGATCGTCCTCGCCGTGTCGCTCGTGCCGCTGTGGTTCCTGACCCGGTGGTTCCAGAAGCGGTCGCAGACGCTGTTCCGCGCCACCCGCACGACCTCGGCGCGGGTCATCGTGCACTTCGTCGAGACGATGACCGGGATCCGGGCCGTCCAGGCGTTCCGGAAGGAGTCGCGGAACAAGGACGAGTACGGCGGCTACGTCGAGACGTACCGCCAGGCGAACTCGAAGGTGTTCAACCTGTTCGGGACGTTCGACCCCGGACTGGTGCTCATCGGCAACGCGTGCCTCGCGGCGGTCGTCATCGTCGGCGGCTACCGGGTCGTCGGCGGGTCGCTCGAGATCGGGGCGCTGCTCGCCGTCGCGCTCTACGCCAAGCGGTTCTTCGACCCCGCCGAAGAACTCGCGATGTTCTACAACGGGTACCAGTCGGCCTCGGCGGCGATGGAGAAGATCTCCGGCGTCCTCGAGGAGCAGCCGTCCGTGCCGGACCCGGTGAAGCCGACGAAGCTGCCGGACGCCTCGGGGCGGATGGACTTCGACGGCGTCGAGTTCGCGTACAACGCCGACAAGGTCGTGCTGCCCGAGTTCACGCTGCACATCCCGGCGGGGCAGACCATCGCGCTCGTCGGGTCCACCGGTGCCGGGAAGTCGACGCTCGCAAAGCTGATGGCGCGGTTCTACGACCCGTCCGCCGGGGCGGTGCGGCTCGACGGCGTCGACCTGCGCGACCTCGACCCGAAGGACATGCGCCGCGCGATCGTCATGGTCACGCAGGAGGCCTACCTGTTCTCCGGCTCGGTGGCGGACAACATCGCGCTCGGCAAGCCCGGTGCGACCCGTGCCGAGGTGGAGCGGGCGGCGAAGGCCGTCGGCGCGCACGAGTTCGTGATGGCGCTGCCGGACGGGTACGACACCGACGTGAACAAGCGCGGCGGTCGGGTGTCGGCCGGGCAGCGCCAGCTGCTCTCCTTCGCCCGGGCGTTCATCGCCGACCCGAAGGTGCTCATCCTCGACGAGGCCACCGCGTCGCTCGACATCCCGTCCGAGCGGCTCGTGCAGGAGGGGCTCGAGACGCTGCTCGCCGACCGGACCGCGGTGATCATCGCGCACCGGCTGTCGACCGTGGCGATCGCGCACCGGGTGCTCGTGATGGAGCACGGCCGGATCGTCGAGGACGGCACCCCGGCGGACCTCATCGCGGGGACCGGCCGGTTCGCCCAGCTGCACGCGGCCTGGCGCGACTCGCTCGTGTGACGCCCGTCGGGCTGCACGCACGTGGTTGTCTTGGGACATGAGCAACGACAGCGTGCAGCCCGGCGGCGTCGCCCTGCGCGACCCCTTCTACGGGGCACCCTTCACCGAGGCGGTCCGGCGGTTCTGGCGGAAGTACACCGTGTTCACCGGCCGGGCGTCCCGCTCGGAGTTCTGGTGGTGGTGGGTCACGTCGTTCGTGGTCGGCCTGGTGCTGCAGCTCGTGCCGCAGGCGTTCACCCCGGGCTCCCCGGTGCTCGAGAACCCGGTCGGCTCGTACCTGTTCGTGCTGTGGGGGCTCGTCACGCTGATCGGCTCGCTCGCCCTCGGCGCCCGGCGCCTGCACGACGCGAACCTGTCCGGCTTCTGGCAGTTCCTGCACGTCGTCGTCGGGATCGGCTCGCTCGTGCTGCTCGTCATGTTCCTCCTGCCCAGGAACCCGAAGGGCGAGCGCTTCCACTGACCCCGTTGCCGGCGGGCGGCGCGGTTCAGAACGGGTCGTCCGCGTCCGTGGTCGGCGACCAGCGCGCACGACGCATGTCGATCCTCCAGGCCGAGGAGCCCTGCACGAGCGGCGTCCCCTCCGCCCGGTAGTGCTCGAGCGCGCGGGCTTCGTGCCGGACCGGCGGCAGTCCACCGGACCGCACCACGCGCCACCACGGCAGGTCAGAGCCCTCGTGCGCCATCACCTTGCCGACCGCACGCGACGCACGCGACCCCAGGGCGGCGGCGACGTCGCCGTACGTCATCACGTGCGCTGGCGGTATCAACCGGACCACCTCGGCGACGGCGGCACCGAAGTCCGACTCGTCCACACCGGCCCCCTGGCTGGCGGGACTACAGGGACAGTGCGGCGAAGTGGTCGCCGTACTGCGTCTCGCGCACGACCGAGAAGCCCAGGGCGCGGAAGAACGCCTCCGGACCGACCTCGCCACCGGGCTCGTACACGACGGTCAGGCGCCCGAACCCGCGGCTCCGTGCCTCGTCCGCCAGGCCGTGCACGGCGAAGCGCCCGACACCACGACCCTGGGCGTCGCCGGCGACGTGCACGCGCCAGATCGCGCTCCGGAGCTCTTCGTCCGCGTTGTCCTCGTCGAAGGTGCCGACGATCACGCCGACGACCCGGTCCCCGTCCAGCACGACGCGGGTCCAGGCCGAGCTGGGCTTCACGTCGGACTCCGCGACCGCGTAGGTCTGCGGCTGCACGAACTCCTCCTGCCCCGGCTTGAGCGTCAGGGAGTTCGCTGCGGCGGCGGTGGACGCGGAGAGTTCTTCGAGGCGCAGGTCGGACATGGGGTCAGGCTAGCGGTGCTCCCCGACCGGGGGCCAGGACGGTGACACGACCGTTGCACGTCCGTTGCAGCGCCGTCCGGACCGCGCGGTATGGTCGCGGGATGGTGGAGCACCGGCGTGGGGCGAACCTGCCGTCGATCGGCGGGTTCAACCGCACCGTCGTGCTCGACGCGGTCCGCCGGTCGCCGGACGGCCTGAGCCGCGTGGAGCTCGCCGCCCGCACGGGCCTGAGCGCGCAGACGGTCTCGAACGTCACCCGGTTCCTCATCGAGGCGGGGATGATCGTCGAGTCGGGCACGGTCGTCGCCGGGCGCGGGAAGCCGCGGACGATCCTGCGGCTCGAGGCCTCGAGCCGGTACGCCGTCGGGGTGCACGTCGACCCCGCGGTGGTCACGTACGTGCTGCTCGACCTGGCCGGCACGGTGCTCGCCGAGACGACGACCTCGACACCGTCCGCCGAGGACCCGGACGAGGTCGTCCGCACCATCGCGACCGCCATCGACGGCCTGGTCGCGGGTGCGGGCATCGCGGTCGAGGCGGTGCTCGGCGTCGGCATCGCGAGCCCGGGCCCCATCGACGTGGACGCGGGCGTCGTGCTCGACCCGCCCTTCCTGCCCCGGTGGCGCGACGTCCCGCTGCGCGACGCGCTCGCCGAGGCCACCGGGTTCCCGGTGCTCCTCGAGAAGGACGTCACCGCCGCGGTCGTCGGCGAGATGTTCCTGGCGGGGGAGTCGTCCGCCCGGAACTTCGCGTTCGTGTACTTCGGCACGGGGTTCGGCGTCGGACTCGTCGTCGACCACGAACCGGTGCGCGGGGTCGGCTCGAACGCCGGGGACGCCGGGCACATCATGGTCGATCAGGGCGGCCTCGCGGGCACCCCGGACGGATCGGGTGCGCGGGGTGAGGTCGGGGCTGCCGTCGCCCCCGACCGGCTCGTGGAGGTCGCTCGCTCACGGGGGTTGGCACTCGGCGATCCCGCACGCGAGGACGACGCCGCCGCCGTCCAACGGGCGTGGGCCGCGCTCGGCGAGGCGATCGACGCCGACGACCCGGTCGCGGTGACGCTCGCGGCCGAGGCCGGCACCGTGATGGGGAACGCCGTCGTGCTCATCGTGAACCTGCTCGACATCGACCGTGTCGTGTTCGGCGGTCCGTTCTGGTCGCGGATCGCGCCCGTCGCCCTGCCGGCCGCCCGGCAGGCGGTCGTCGGGTCGCCGCTGCTGGTGCCGAAGCACCCGGTGGTGGTGCAGGACAGCGGTCGGGGCGCGGACGTGGCGGCCGTCGGCGCGGCCTGCCTGGTCCTCGACGCGGCACTGTCACCGCGCGCGAGCGCGCTGCTGATCCGGCGCTGACGCCTGGTCGGCGCTGACGCCTGGTCGGCGCTGACGCCTGGTCGGCGCTGACACCTGGTCGGCGCTGACGCCTGGTCGGCGCTGACGCGGACGGGAGGCACGGTGCCGGTCTGGCGCGCGCCTTCCGCTGGTCAGGGTGTGGGTCAGGCGGCGTCGAGCACCTTCCGCCAGGTCGCGGTCAGGGTGTCGTACTCGTCGTCCGACAGGAGGTCGCGCACCCCGGTGGCGAGGACCGCCGACCGGACGGCCTCCTCGGCCCCGGCGCGGTCGCGGAGGTGCGCGTCGGAGTGCTTCACCGCTCGTCCGGCCGCCTGCGCGGCCTCGATCTCGTCGACCCGGCCGGCGGCACCGGCGGCGTCGAGCGCGTGCTGCCACGCGGCGAGCAGGTCGGCGTTCGTCACCATGCGGCCGTCTGCCCCGCCCTGGATCGCGAGCGACGCGCTCGCCTCCGGCACGACGATCTGCTCGTCGGCCTTCCAGGCGACGTCGAGGGCCTCGGCCTCCTCGGCGGTGATGCGTCCTGCGCGGTCGATCATCGACTGCAGTGCGGTGTTGGTGGTGTCGTCCGTCACGGTTCCCTCTCCGACCGAGCGTGCTCGCGGGGTCCGCTCCATCCTGTCGGCGTCCCCTGAGAAGCGGCACCGGTCACCGCCCGGGGCGCGACACCTGTCGTTCACCTGGTCGCCACCGGACGGACGCCGGGATGCTGAACAGTCGTGCAGGTCCCCCCGACCTCCCTGAGAAGGACCCTGCATGCGCACCCCTGCCCTGCGGCTCGGCGCCGGCCTCGCGACGGGCATCGCCCTCGCCGCCGGAGTGCTGACCGCGACCCCCGCCGTCGCCGCGGTCGGTGACGACGACCCCACCGTCGGCGCCCGCGTCACCACCGGGCCCGCCGCCGGACTCGCGATCAACGAGGTGGAGTCGAACGCCGACGACACGGACTGGGTCGAGCTGGTGAACACCTCGTCCGCCACGATCGACCTGAGCGGCTGGCGCTTCCTCGACTCCGACTCGTCGCACGCCGCGTACGTGCTGCCGCAGGGGTCGACGGTCGCCGCCGGCGGGTACCTCGTCGTCGACCAGGAGACCACGACCCGCCCCGGCTTCGACTTCGGGCTCGGCGGTGCCGACGCGGTCCGGCTCTACGACACCGCCGGTGCGCTGACGCTGCGGTACGCGTGGAGCACGCACGCGGCCGTCACGTACGGCAGCTGCCCGGACGGCTCCGGCACGCTCGTCGACACGACCGCGTCGACCAAGGGGAAGCCGAACGACTGCTCGTCGCCGGTCCGCATCAACGAGGTCGAGTCGCAGGACGGCACCCCGGGCGACTGGGTCGAGCTGACGAACGTCGGGACGACCACGGTCGACCTCGGCGGGTACGTGCTCCGGGACAGCGAGGACGACCACGCGTGGACGATCCCGGCGGGCACCACCGTCGCGCCGGGCGGCTTCACGGTGCTCGACGAGGCCCGGTTCGGCTTCGGGCTCGGCAAGGCGGACGCCGTCCGGCTGTCCGACCCCCGGGGCGTCCTGGTGGACTCGTACTCGTGGACGGCGCACGCCGCGACGACGTACGGACGGAACCCGGACGGGACCGGTGCCTTCGCCGAGACCGCCGAGCCGACGAAGGGCGCGGCGAACCGCTTCGCGGGGTCCGTGACCGCCGAGGCGTGGCCCGGCGGCCCGGACGAGACCGTCCTGGACGCCGAGGACACCTTCGCCGGAGACCTGAGCGGCCTCGACTGGGCACCCTCCGCCACCTCGGCGGACGGTCAGCTGTGGGCCGTGCAGAACGGTGACGGCCTGCTCTACCACCTGGCCCCGGACGGTCGGGGCGGCTGGGCGCCGACGAACGCCGCGGGCGTCGACCTGCGGTACGCAGACGGCACGGGAACGCCCGACGCCGAGGGCATCACCGTCACGGCCGACGACCCCGGCGCGGTCTACGTGTCGACCGAGCGCGACAACGACGTGTCGAAGGTGAGCCGCCCCGCGGTCCTGCGCTTCGCGACCGCCGACGGCTCCGAGTCGGTGCTGCGCGCGACGGACGAGTGGAACCTCGCCGAGGACTTCCCTGGTCTCGGCGCGAACGCCGGGCTCGAGGGCGTGACCTGGGTGCCGGACGCGTGGCTGACGTCCCACGGGTTCGTCGACCAGCACACCGGTGCGGCCTACGCGCCCACCGCGTACCCCGGGCACGGCGAGGGCCTCTTCCTGGTCGGGGTCGAGGGCACCGCGAGCGTGTACGCCTACGCGCTGATGGACGACGGGGCGTTCCAGCGCGTCGCCACGATCGCGACGCCGTTCTCCCTCGTCGCCGAGGTGCAGTTCGACCCGACGCTCGACGCGCTCTGGGTCGTCTGCGACGAGGCCTGCTCCGGGCGCACCGCGCTCTTCGACGTGCAGGACGGGGCGTTCACGCTCGCGACGCTGTACGAGGCACCGGCGAACGCCGACCGAGGGGTCGCCAACGAGGGCTTCGCGATCTCGGGGCGGTGCGTGGACCACGCCCGAGCCACGTTCTACGCCGACGACAACGACACGGACGGATTCTCGCTGCGGACCGGGACGTACCCGTGCGACGCGTCGACGGAGCCGGGTGACGGCGGGACGCCCGCGCCTGGTGACGGCGGCACGCCCGCTCCGGGTGACGGCGGCACGCCTTCGCCGGGAGCGGGTGGCGGAACCCCGACGCCGACCCCGACCGTCCCTGGCCCGACCACCCCGACCACCCCGACGGCCCCGGTCGCGCCGGACGCCTCATCGCTGACGGAGGGGAACCGCGGCTCGGTGTCGGCGCCGTCGGTGGTCCGAGCCGGGTCCTCGGTGACGATCTCCGTCGGAGCGCAGTACGCCGGTGAGCGTGTCGCGGTCTGGCTGTTCTCCGAGCCTCGACTCCTCGGGACGCCGGTCGTCGCCGCGGACGGCACCGTGACGGTGGTCGTCCCCGCCGACGTCCCGGCCGGGCAGCACCGCATCGTGGTCACGGCGTCCGACGGCACGGTGCTCGGCTGGACGGCCGTGACGATCGACCCGGTGACGGGTGCGCTCGCCTTCACCGGCGCCGAGCTGAGCGGAGGGATCGCTGCGGCGCTCCTGCTCCTGGCGGCCGGGACCGGTGTCCTCGTGGCCGGGCGTCGCCGGTCGGTCGTCGCGCAGGCCTGACCCGCTCCACCGCTCGCCGACGCCCCCGTCGTCCTTCCGGACGGCGGGGGCGGCCGCGTCCGGGTCGCGCGGTAGCGTCGGGGGATGCGCACCGAGGTCCTCCGCTACACCGCGTTCGCCGCCGAGCCCGGGGGCGGCAACCCCGCGGGGATCGTGCTCGACGCGGCAGGGATGACCGACGACGAGATGCTCGCCGTCGCACAGCGGGTGGGGTACCCCGAGACCGCCTTCGTCGTCGCGCGGACCCCGGACGGCGCCCGCGTGCGCTACTTCTCGCCGGCCGCCGAGGTCCCGTTCTGCGGGCACGCCACCGTCGCCACCGCCGTCGTGCTCGCCGAGCGCGACGGGACCGGAGCCCGGGTGTTCTCCACCGCTGCCGGGGACGTCGCGGTCGACGCCACGACCGCACCCGACGGCAGCGTGCAGGTCGCGATGACGAGCGTCGAACCCGACACCCGGCCGATCGACCCCGTGCGGTGGGAGCGGCTCGCCGCCGTGCTCGGACTCGTCGACGGTGACGTCGCCGAGGGCTTCCCCGTGCTCGAGGCCTTCGCCGGCAACTGGCACCCGGTCGTCGTCCTGGCCGACGAGGACCTGTTCCACCAGTTCCGGTTCGACCCCGCGGCGCTCGCCGCCCTGAAGCACGAGTACGGGTGGGCGGGCACCGTGACCGTCCTGCACCGCACCGGCCCGCTCGCGTTCGAGGCACGCAACCTGTTCCCCGCCGGCCGCATCACCGAGGACCCGGCGACCGGTTCCGCGGCGGCGTCCACGGGCGCCTACCTGCGTGCGATCGGCGCGGTGTCGCCCGGGAGCCGCGTCGTGATCCGGCAGGGTCGACACGTCGGGCGTCCGAGCGTGCTGCTCGTCGACGTGCCCGAGTCCGGCGGCATCACGGTGATCGGCGGCGCCACGCCCGTCGCCTGACCCGGCTCCGGGTGCACGTTCCTTCCCATCGCAGGCGCAATGGGAGGCACTTCCGCGCGTAGGGGGTCGTTGCACCCGCCCTCCGACGCGCGGATCGCCCTCCGACGCGCGGATCGCCCTCCGACGCGCGGATCGGCCTCCCACGCGCGGATCGGCCTCCACCTCGCGCGCCCGCGCCGTGACCGAGCCGTGACGAAAAGTGCTTGACACGATTAAGTCCACACGCTGTACTAATCCTGCGCGCGGGTGACGGAGCCCGCGGACATCCCGTGCAAAGGAGCACCGATGAAACGCCGCACCCGAATCATCGCCGGCCTCGCAGCCGTGGCAGTCGCCGCGGTCGGGCTGGCGGGCTGTTCCAGCTCGGGCTCTGCCTCGAGCGACACCATCAAGATCGCGTACCAGAAGTTCGGTGCCTTCCAGCAGCTCGATGCGCAGATGAAGGAGGTCAAGACCGAGTACGAGAAGGCGAACCCGGGCAAGAAGGTCACCCTCGTCCCGATCCAGGCCCAGGGCAACGACTACTACACGAAGCTCGCGCTCATGAACAAGGCGCCCGCGACGGCCCCGGACGTCATGTACGAGGACACCTTCCTCATCAAGTCCGACGCCGAGGCCGGCTACCTGCTGCCCCTCGACGACTACGTGGCGAAGTGGAAGGACTGGGACCAGTTCTACGACAACGCCAAGCAGGCCGGCCAGGGTGACGACGGCAAGATCTACGGCGTCTCGATGGGCACGGACACCCGGGCGCTCTGGTACAACAAGGACATCTTCAAGAAGGTCGGCCTGCCCGTCCGGTGGGAGCCCAAGACCTGGGACGACGTGCTCGCCGCCGCGAAGACGATCAAGGAGAAGGACTCGGGCGTCATCCCGTTCAACATCTACTCCGGCAAGGCGCAGGGCGAAGCGTCCACCATGCAGGGCTTCGAGATGCTCCTGTACGGCGCGGAGGGCGACGGCAACACCCTCTACAAGGACAAGAAGTGGGTCGTCGGCTCGAAGCAGTTCGAGGACTCCCTGAAGTTCGTGAAGGACGTCTACCAGGGCGGCCTCGGCCCGACCCCGCAACAGGCGCTCGACACCAACGTCGGCACGACGATCGCGCAGACGTGGCTGCCGCAGGGCAAGCTCGCGATCGACCTCGACGGCTCGTGGCAGTCCGGCACGTGGCTCGAGTCCGGCACCGCTCCGTGGAAGGAGTGGAACGACGTGATGGGTCAGGCGGCCTTCCCGACGCAGAACGGTCAGGAGCCCGGCTACAACTCGATGTCCGGTGGCTGGACGCTCGCGGTCGGCAAGAACTCCAAGAACCCGAAGGCGGCGTTCGACTTCATCTCGACCTTCCTGAGCAAGGACGGCTCGCTGAAGTACGACACCGAGAACAGCCAGATCGCGGTCCGCAAGGACGTCGCCGAGGACCCGGAGTACACCGGCGCCAACCCGACGTTCAAGTTCTTCTCGGGGCTGGTGCAGCACACCAACTTCCGTCCCGCGACGAGCGACTACTCGCAGGTCTCGAACGCCATCCAGGTCGCGATGGAGTCCGTCATGACCGGGCAGCAGACACCCGCTGAAGCCGCCAAGGCCTACGACCAGTCGGTCGAACAGGTGGTCGGCCAGAAGAACACCGTCGACGTCGGATAGTCAGCCGGCCACACGACGGACTGGAGGCGCGGTGCCACACCGCCCCGTGCCTCCAGTCCGTCCCTCCCCACCTTCGGAACCCTCTGGCGCACCCGAAAGGCAACCACCCGTGTCCAGCACCCCCCTCGCGCCGACGCTGTCGGCGCCCGGTGCGCCGAAGCGCACCGATCCGCCGACGCCGCGTCGACGGCGCTCCCTGCGGAAGGCGACCCGAGCGGTCCCGCTCCTGCCGGCCGTCGTCCTGCTCGTCATCTTCCTGCTCGGCCCCGTCATCTCGTCGTTCTACGGGTCCTTCACCAACTCCGCGCTGACCGGCGCGAGTGCCGCGAACCAGCAGTTCGTCGGGCTGAAGAACTACGTCGAGCTCTTCCAGGACCCGGACTTCCCGAAGTCCGTCGTCCTGACGATCGTGTTCCTGCTCGCCTCGGCGGTCGTGGGCCAGAACGTCCTCGGGCTCGGCCTGGCGCTCCTCATGCGCAGCGCGAACAAGGTGGTCCGAGCGATCGTCGGCACGTTCGTCGTCGCGGCGTGGGTCCTGCCGGAGATCGTCGCCTCGTTCGCGGCGTACGCGTTCTTCAACGACACCGGCACGCTCAACACGTTCCTGGCCTCGATCGGGATCAGCGGGCCGAACTGGCTCTACACGTACCCGATGCTCGCCGTGATCCTCGCGAACATCTGGCGCGGCACCGCGTTCTCGATGCTCGTCTACTCCGCCGCCGTGCAGGAGGTGCCCGAGGAGATCACCGAGTCCGCCGAGATGGACGGCGCGGCCGGCTGGCAGCGACTCGTCTACATCACGCTGCCGGTCATCCGCCGGTCGATCTCGACGAACCTCATGCTCACGACGCTGCAGACGCTGTCGGTCTTCACGCTCATCTTCGTGATGACGGGCGGTGGCCCCGGCACGAACTCGTCGACGCTGCCGATCCTGGCGTACCAGGAGGCGTTCAAGTTCTCGCAGCTCGGTTTCGGGACCGCGATCGCGACGATCCTGCTCGTGGTCGGCGCGGTGTTCTCGATCATCTACATCAAGGCCCTCAAGCCGGAGGTGGACTGACCATGGCGCTCACCGCCGACCGTCCCGTGTCCAACGTCACCCGCTCGGTGACGGCCCCCGGCGCGCTGCACATGACCTCACCGCGCGGCCGCACCATGCGCTGGGTGTCGAACGTCGTGCTGCTCGTCATCGCGGTCTGCTTCGCGGTGCCGCTGCTGTGGCTCGTGCTCGCCTCGTTCGACACGCAGGCGTCGCTGTCCGTGAAGCTCCCGACGCAGTTCACGCTCGACAACTTCACGAAGGTGCTCACGCCCGAGCTGTCGTTCATCCCGCTCGGCAACAGCCTGCTGCTCTCCGGTGGGACCGCGGTCGTCACGGTCGTCGTCGCGATCCTCGCCGCGTACCCGCTGTCCCGCTACAAGATGCGGGTGAACAAGCCGTTCCTGTACAGCATCCTGTTCGGCACCGGCCTGCCCATCACCGCGATGATGGTGCCGGTCTACGCGCTGTTCGTGTCGCTGAACCTGATCGACAACGTGTGGGGCTGCATCTTCTTCCTCGCCGCCACGAGCCTGCCGATGGCGATCTGGATGGCGAAGAACTTCATGGACTCGGTGCCGATCTCCCTCGAGGAGGCCGCCTGGACCGACGGCGCCTCGATGTTCACCACGCTGTGGCGGATCGTCATCCCGCTCATGCGCCCGGGCATCGCCGTCGTGTTCATCTTCGTGTTCATCCAGGCGTGGGGGAACTTCTTCGTCCCGTTCGTCCTGCTGCTCTCGCCCGACAAGGTGCCCGCCGCGGTGAGCATCTTCAACTTCTTCGGGCAGAACGGAGCCGTCGCGTACGGGCAGCTCGCCGCGTTCTCGATCGTCTACTCCGTGCCCGTCATCGCCCTCTACGTCCTCGTCTCGCGCGGCCTCGGCGGGGCGAACGCCCTCGCCGGCGGCATCAAGGGCTGACCGCGCCCACGCACTCCGGGCCCCACGCCCGACCGTCCCTGCTGGAAAGGAACCACCTCCATGCACCACGACGAACCGCTCGTCGAAGCCCGCATCGCCCGTCTCGTCCGGGACCGCATCGACCCCGCGGTGCTCCGCCGCTCGGCCCCGGTCACGATCGAGGCCTGGCAGGTGCCGGACGAGCCCGTGCCCTTCGCCGAGGCCGTCGCCGCCGAGTACACGCCGTTCCACGTCGGTGACGCCTGGGGCGGCCGGCCGTGGGGGACGACCTGGTTCCGGGTCCGCGGCACCGTGCCGTCGGACTTCGGGGCCGACCCCGGCACGACGGTCGAGCTCCGCGTCGACCTCGGCTTCTCGAAGCGCCAGCCGGGCTTCCAGGCCGAGGGCCTCGCGTGGCGACCGGACGGCACGACGATCAAGGGCATCGAGCCGCTGAACGACACCCTGCCGGTCGAGCCCGGCCCGGACGGCTCGTTCGAGCTGTACGTCGAAGCCGCCGCGAACCCGGACATCGGCGGCGACGACTTCCAGGGCGCGACCCCGCTCGGATCGCGGTCGACGGCCGGAACGGAACCGATCTACCGCCTGCGGGCACTCGAGCTCGTCGAACGCGACGACACCGTGTGGGAGCTGCAGCAGGACTTCTGGGTCCTCCGGGGCCTGATGGCCGAACTGCCCACGGACGGCACCCGCGGCGCGGACGTCCTGCGCGGACTCGAACGCGCGGCGGACACCCTCGACCCCGACGACGTCGCCGGCACCGCAGCCGCCACCCGCGAGGTCCTCGCACCCCTCCTGGCCGTCGGCGCCGCGGGATCGGCCGGGCGCGCGATCGCCGTCGGGCACGCGCACATCGACTCCGCCTGGCTCTGGCCGGTGCGCGAGACGATCCGGAAGTGCGCGCGCACCTTCTCGAACGTGCTCGACCTGATGGACCGCGACCCGGACTTCACGTTCGCGTGCTCCTCGGCGCAGCAGTACGCCTGGATCCGCGACGGCTACCCGTCGATCTGGGAGCGCATCAAGCAGCGCGTCGCCGAGGGCCGGTGGATCCCGGTCGGCGGCATGTGGGTCGAGTCGGACACGAACCTTCCCGGCGGCGAGGCCCTCGCCCGGCAGTTCGTCGCCGGCAAGCGCCTGTTCCTCGAGGAGTTCGGCGTCGACACCCCCGAGGCCTGGCTGCCCGACTCGTTCGGCTACTCGGGCGCGCTTCCGCAGATCGTCCGCGCCGCCGGCTCGAAGTGGTTCGTCACGCAGAAGCCCTCGTGGAACGAGACGAACGTCATCCCGCACACCTCGTTCCACTGGGAGGGCATCGACGGCTCGCGCGTCCTGACGCACCTGCCCCCGGCCGACACCTACAACTCGGACGTCTCGCCCGAGGACCTGCACCGCGGGGAGCGTCAGAACAAGGAGCGGGGCGTCGCGAACACCTCGATGCTCCTCTACGGCTTCGGTGACGGCGGCGGTGGTCCCACGCGCGAGATGGTCGCCGCGGCCCGCCGGCAGCACGACCTGGACGGCTCGCCCCGCGTCGACCTCGGCACCCCGGCGCAGGTGTTCGAGGAGCTCGAGCGCGTGCTGCCGGAGCCCGCGGTGTGGTCGGGCGAGATGTACCTCGAGTTCCACCGCGGCACGTACACGTCGCAGATCCGCACGAAGCAGGGCAACCGCCGCTCCGAGCACCTGTTGCGCGAGGCCGAGCTCTGGGCCGCGACCGCCGCGGTCCGGCACGGCGCCGAGTACCCGTACGACGAGCTCGAGTCGGTCTGGCACACCGTGCTCCTGCAGCAGTTCCACGACATCCTGCCTGGTTCCTCGATCGCCTGGGTCTACGAGAACGCCGAGGCCGAGTACGCCCGGGTCGCCGAGGTGCTCGAGGAGCTCATCGGCACGGCGACGACCGCGCTCGCGAGCGGCGGGGCGACGGCGCTCGCCGGGGTCGGCGCAGCGCGGGCAGGTGCGGGCGTGGGCGCGCTGCTCGACGCTCCCACCGAGGCCGGAGCGGCCGGCGGCGCTTCCGGTGGCGGCGCTGACGGTGTCGTGCGCTTCAACGCCTCGCCCGTCACCGCGGGTGGGGTGACCGCCCTGGGTGGTTCCCCGTCGTCCGCGGCGGAGGCCGTGCCTCCCGTCCGGAGCGGTGACCGTTTCGTCTTCGAGACCGGCGTCGTCACGGCGACCATCGACGCAGACGGCCACGTCGTCTCGCTCGTCGAGCGTGCGACCGGACGCGACGCCGTCGCGCCGGGCGCCGTCGCCGCGCAGTACACGGTGTTCCGGGACACCCCGAACCAGTGGGAGGCGTGGGACATCGACCGCGCCTACCAGCGGAACGGGACGGTCCTGTCCGCGACGGGCGTCGAGGTCGACGGGACCACGCTCGTGGTGACGCGGCCGTTCGGCTCGTCGTCGGTCACCACCCGCTACTCGGCGGTGGCGGGCCAGCCCGAGCTGCACATCGAGACCGAGGTCGAGTGGCACGAGCGGCAGAAGCTCCTCAAGCTCGCGTTCCCGCTCGACGTGCGCGCGGCCTCGGCGTCGAGCGAGATCCAGTTCGGGCACATCGACCGGCCGACGCACCAGAACACGTCTTGGGACATGGCGCGCTTCGAGACGTCGGCGCACCGGTGGGTGCACGTCGCCGAGCCGGGCTTCGGCGTCGCGGTCGCCAACGACTCGACGTACGGACACGACATCACCCGCTCCACCCGTGCCGACGGCGGCACCACGACGCTCGTGCGCGAGTCCCTGCTCCGCGCGCCGACCTTCCCGGACCCGCACGCCGACCAGGGACACCACGTGTTCCGCACGGTGCTGCGCGTCGGGGCCTCGGTGCTCGACGCGGCGGACTCCGGCTACCGGCTCAACCTGCCGGTGCGGTCGGTGCCGGGGTCGGCGACCGTCGACCCGCTCGTGACGGTGTCGTCGCCGCAGGTGTTCGTCGAGGCGGTCAAGCTCGCCGAGGACCGCTCCGGGGACGTCGTCGTGCGGCTGTACGAGGCGACCGGCGGACGCGCTGCGGACGTCGGGGTGTCGTTCGGGTTCGACGTCGACGCCGTCGAGGCGGTGGACCTGCTCGAGCGGCCGCTCGGGTCGGGGACGTGGGAGGCGGGGGAGCCCGTCGTGCTCACGCTGCGCCCGTTCGAGATCGTCACGCTGCGGGTGCGGCGGGGCTGATCGGCGGGCCGGCCGCGCAGGACCGCGGCGCCGGGCGGGGTCGGGTGCCCCCGCCCGGCGCCGTGTTGCGTGGGGGTGGTCCCGATCCTGATCCGCGCGTCCGCCGATCCGCGCTTCCGCCGATCCGCGCGTCCGCCGATCCGCGCTTAGGATGCCGATCCGCTCGTCGGGTGCCGATCCGCGCAAAGGAGGTCAGAAGTTCCTGCCTCTCATGCGCGGATCGGCATCCCAGGTCGTCTGCGATGGGCTCGATCGTCACTCCTCCACACGGGCAACGGCCTGGAGGCGCGTCCACAGCCCGCCCCGTCGCTCACCGACGAGCGTCGTCAGACCGCGATCGTGGTCGGTATGGAGACACCACTCGCGATCTTCCGGGCGAGCCCGCTGCAGGACGCCGGGCGGTCCGGAGCCACGTTGCGGCGCCGGGCTGCCTCCCACGGCCCTGACCGTCTCGTCCGCGTCGGACCGAACGCATTCGTCCGTGGTGCGGACTGGGACGCCGCCGGTCCGCGCCGGCGGTACGTCACCCGCGTCTTCGCCCGCCTGGGACGACGGAGCGTCGCCGCTGTCGGCTCCCATGCCTCGGCGGTCGCGGTGCACGGACTGCCCCTGCCGGGCCCGTGGCCGGACGACGTGCACCTCACCGTCCCGAAGTCGCACTACCGGAGCGGCACCCGGGGGCTGGTCCTGCACACCAGACCGGTCCCGTCCGCGCACCTCGTCGAGCACGGCGGCGTGCGCTTCACCTCCGTCGCGAGGACCGTGGCGGACATCGCCCTGCTCGGCGACGTCCGGACGGCGGTGGTGGTCGCCGACGCTGCACTGCGCGCCGGAGTCGAGCGGGCGAGCATCGTGCAGGCGCTCGGGGGCACTGCGAAGGACCGGGGTCGTGCCGTCGCCACTCGTGCCGTCGAGCTCGCCGACCCGCGGTCGGGTTCGGCCGCCGAGTCACTGGCACGGGTCGTGTTCCGTGAGATGGGCCTGCCGAAGCCGGTGCTCCAGCAACCCTTCGTCGTCGGAGGGCGCCGGTACGAGGTCGACTTCTGGTTCCCCGAGCAGGGCGTCATCGTCGAGGTGGACGGCCGAGCGAAGTACACGCAGGAGCGGTTCCTCGCGGGCCGGACCGCCGACCAGGTGTTCATCGACGAGAAGCGCCGACACGAGGCACTGCTGACGGTGCCGGGTGTCCGACGCATCGTCCGGATCGAGTGGCGCGACCTGTGGGACCTCGACGCGCTGACGAGACGATTTCGTGCAGCGGGCCTCCCCTGCGCGGTCCGGCCGGTGCGCAGCGCACGAGGTGTCGCCTGACGCAGCATCGGTGGGCGGAGTGAGCCCGGAGCGGTGAGGGAGCACAGCGGCGCCTGGCTAGCGTGACGCCATGGCTGTCAGGGAGATCTGGCTCGTGCGCCACGGGGAGTCGGAGGCGAACGTCGCTGCCGCCCGCGCCGAGGCCGACGGAGCAGACGTGATCGACGCGGGGCACCGGGACGCCGACGTCCCGCTGAGTCCGCTGGGGCGGGAGCAGTCGCGTGCTCTCGGGCGCGAACTCGCGGACCGCGGCGTCGACGACGTCCCGGTACGCCTCTGGGTCTCGCCGTACCTGCGCGCTCAGCAGACGATCGACCTCGCACTCCGGGCCGGCGGGTTGGACGAACCCGGACGGCGGGTCGACGAGCGGCTCCGGGACCGAGAGCTCGGCGTGCTCGACCTGCTCACCGCGCAGGGCGTCCGGAACCGCTGCCCGGACGAGGAACGCCGTCGTCAGTGGCTCGGCAAGTACTACCACCGCCCGTCCGGGGGCGAGTCGTGGATCGACGTCATGCTGCGCCTCCGCTCGCTGCTGCACGACGTCGACCGGCTCGACGAACCCGAACGACTGCTCGTCGCCGCGCACGACGCCGTCGTCATGCTCACCGTGGCCGTCTGTTTCGACCTGGACGAACCCGCGCTGATGTCGTTCGCGGCCGAGCACACCGTGGCGAACGCCTCGCTCACACGACTCCGGCGGGACGCCCCCGGGGCCCCGTGGACGCTCGAGGAGTTCTCGGCCGTCGGGCACCTCGACGACGACGAGGTCACCGAGCACAGCGGGCGGAAGGACGACACCCGTGTCTCCTGAGCCGATCACGCCGAACGCCCTGCGGGACTGGCCGCTGCCGGAGCCCGGTGCGGGCAAGTACGGCCGTGGCCAGGTCCTGGTCATCGGCGGCGCGGCTCGGACCCCCGGGGCAGCGATGCTCTCGCCGTGCAGGTCGGGCCGCTCGGCTACCTGGCGAGCGAGCTGCTCACCGAGATCCCGCGCGTGCTGGTTGAACTCGGCGGCTGACCCGTCAGAACCGCCGGGCGTTCGAGCCCATCGCACCCGACATCGGAGGACGTTCCGCGCACAGGGGGCAGGAACGAACGACACCCTACGAGCGATTCGGTCTCCTACGCGCGGATCGGCCGACCTCGCGCGGATCGGTGCGGCAGCCCGGCGATCACGCACCCGGCCCCGCTCAGCCGCGCAGGGACTCGACGGCCTTGTCGATGCGGCGCTGGCGGGTCTCGGGGGCCTTCGCCTGCACGACCGGGTCGACGAGCGCGCGCTGCCGTGAGTTCGACAGGGTCTCGAAGGCGGCACGGACGCCGGCCTCCTCGAACGCCGAGGCCAGGTCGTCCGGCACCTCGACCGAGCGCGGGAGCGTGTCGACCTCGAGCGTGACCTCGACGGTGTCCCCGGCGGCGACCCCCGCGGCGGTGCGGTGCTCGGCCGACAGCGGGACGAGCGACTGGCCGCCCATGACCCCGATCGTCGACCGGTAGGTGTAGCCCCCGTCGATCGTGACCACCACGGCCGGTCGACCCCCGGCGCCGAGCGCCGCGACGACCTCCGGGGGGACGGGCAACCCGGTGGCGGTCTTCCGCGCCTGCAGGACCGTCGTCGTGAACTGCATCCGTGCCTCCGAGAAGATGGCGCGCCAGCGGCGCGAACAAGCGAAACCGTACAGCCGCACCCGCTGTTCCGCCACCGTTCACCACCGCAGCACTGCTCGGAAACCGGCCCCGTCCACGATCGTCCAGAACGCGGCGCCGCCCCCACCGGCCCGCCCGAACCGCACCCGCAGCACCCCACCCCACAGCACCCGAAAGGCGCACCCCGTGCAGCACACCCGCACCCTGGCCGGCCTCGCCCTGGCCGCCGCCGCAGTCGTCACCCTCGCCGGCTGCTCGGCGACGAGCAGCGCGTCGACGTCGAGCGACACCGACTGGAAGACCGCGACGAGCGCCCAGTCCGCCGGCGGCATGGACGCCCTCGTGAAGGCAGCGAAGGCCGAGGGCAAGCTCAACGTCATCGCCCTCCCGCCGACCTGGGCGAACTACGGCAAGATCATCGCCGGCTTCGAGAAGAAGTACCCCGGCATCACGATCAACTCGGCGAACCCCAACGGGTCGAGCGCCGACGAGATCGCCGCCGTGAAGTCGCAGAAGGGCCAGTCCACCGCCCCCGACGTGCTCGACCTCGGCAACGCGGTGATGCAGCAGAACCTCGGGCTGCTCACCGACTACAAGGTCGCGAACTGGTCGGACATCCCCGACACCCTCAAGGACGAGGACGGCAAGTGGACCCGTGACTACACGGGCCTGATGTCGATCGGCTACGACTCCTCGAAGATCAAGGAGGCGCCGAAGGACCTGAACGACCTGCTCGGCAGCGAGTACAAGGGGAAGGTCTCGATCGCGGGGGACCCCACGCAGGCGAACCAGGCCGCCTCCGCGGTCTACCTCGCAGCGCTCGAGAACGGCGGCTCCGCGGACGACATCACCAAGGGCGTCGAGTTCTTCGGCAAGCTCAAGCAGGCCGGCAACTTCCAGAACGTGCTGCCCTCGCAGGCGACGGTGGCCTCGGGTGAGACCCCGGTCGTCGTCCAGTGGTCGTACAACAACCTCGCGTGGGGCCCGGCGGCCGGTGCATCGGGGAACAAGAACTGGAAGACGGTCGTCCCCGAGGGCCAGGCCCTCGGCTCGTACTACTCGCAGGCGATCAACAAGGACGCCCCGCACCCGGCGGCCGCGCGGCTCTGGCAGGAGTACATCGCCAGCCCCGAGGCACAGAACCTGTACCTGCAGGCCGGTGCCTTCCCGTCGACCCTCGCCGCCATGGAGCAGTCCGGCAAGGTCGACAAGGACGCCCTCGAGCAGGCCGGCGGCATGCCGAAGGACTACGTCGAGCTGACGGACGCGCAGGTCACCGAGGCCGCGAAGGTCCTGGCGGCCAAGTGGTCCGCCACGATGGGGTCCTAGTCCCGTGACCACGGCACCAGCGGCGGGAGCGCGCAGCACCGGGACGCCCGGCCCGGGACCGGGAACGGTGGGCACGGCCCCCGTCACCGCGGGCCCGGCCGCCACGAGCACCGCCCCCGCCGCCGGTGCCGGCCTCGGGACCCGCACCACCACCAAGTCCGCGGCGAACCCCCGCGCCCGCCGCGGCCCCGGCCTCGCCTGGCTCGGGCTCACCCCCTTCGCCGTCTACGTCCTGCTGTTCCTCGCCGTGCCGGCCGTCATCGCGGTCAGCAGCGGGTTCTTCACGGGCGACGGCGCGTTCACCCTCGCGAACCTCGCCGCGTTCGCGGATCCGTCCGTCCTCCGTGCCTTCGGCGGCTCGTTCGGCCTGTCCGCCGTCTCCGCGGTGCTCGGTGCCGTGATCGGGGCCCTCGTCTGCTGGGCGCTCGCCGCGCTCCGACCGGACGGCCTGGTCCGCTCGATGATCGACGCCGCCGCGAGCGTCCTCGCCCAGTTCGGCGGCGTGATGCTCGCGTTCGCCTTCATCGCCACGATCGGCGTCCAGGGCCTGGTCACCACGTGGTTGGTGTCCGCGACGGGTGTCGACCTCAACGCGAACGGCGCGTTCCTGTACACGGTCCCCGGACTCGTCCTGCCGTACGTCTACTTCCAGGTGCCCCTCATGGTCCTCACGTTCATGCCCGCCCTCGAGGGCGTCAAGGCCCAGTGGGGCGAGGCCGCGGCCACGCTCGGCGCCTCCCGCGCCACGTACTGGCGTCGCATCGCCCTGCCCGTGCTCGCGCCGGCCTTCTGGGGATCGCTGCTGCTCCTGTTCGCGAACGCGTTCTCGTCGTTCGCGACCGCCGCGGCGCTCATCTCGCAGGGCGGCATCGTCCCGCTGACGATCCGCGCCCAGCTCACGAGCGAGACGATCATCGGCCTGCAGAACGTCGCCGGGGTGCTCGCGCTCGGCATGGTGGTCGTGATGGCGGTCGTGATGGGCGCCTACTCGCTGCTCCAGCGACGGGCTGCGCGGTGGCAGCGATGACCGCCGTCGGCACGCGTCCGTCCCGTGGTCGGGTGAGCCGGCCGGGAGGCACGCCCCGCGTCCGCCGCTTCGGCGTCGCCCCGTCACGGGTCACCGCCGCGATCGTGCTCGGCGTGGTCGGCCTCGTGTTCGCCGTCCCGCTCCTCGCGCTCCTGCAGTTCACGTTCCGGCAGGGCACCGACGGGTCGCTGACGCTCGCGCACTACGCCGCGATCCTCGACCCGGCGAACGCGGGCACCTACCAGCCGGTGTTCGACGGCCTGTCCGCGTCCCTGCTCATCGCCGTCATCACGGTGGCGATCGTGCTGTTCGTCCTCCTGCCCGCGCAGGTCGTCACGGCACTGCGGTACCCGCGGCTGCGGCGGGTGCTCGAGTTCGTCTGCCTCGTCCCGATCACGGTGCCCCTGATCGTGCTCGTCGTCGGGTTCATCCCCGTGTACCAGGTGGTCGCGCAGCTCCTCGGCTCGGACGCGTGGACGCTGTCCTTCGCGATCGGGATCGTGGCCCTGCCGTTCGCGTTCCGCCCGGTCGCGACCGCGCTGACCGCCGTCGACGTCACCACCCTGTCCGAGGCGGCCCGCTCACTCGGTGCCTCGTGGTGGACCGTGACGTGGCGGATCCTGCTGCCGAACCTCCGCCGCGGCATCACGGCCGCGTGCTTCCTCACGATCACCGTCGTCCTCGGCGAGTACACGCTCGCCTCGTTCCTGTCCCGGACGACCTTCCAGACCGCGCTCGTGCTCGTCCAGCAGACCGACCCGTACGTCGCCGCGGTGTTCTCGCTCGCCGCACTGCTGTTCGGGTTCGTGCTGCTCGTCCTCATCGGCCGCGTCGGGACGTCCCGCCGGTCCCGCTCCAAGGAGTCAGCATGACCGTCACCGCGCCCGCCGCCCCGTCGTCCCTCGTCACCGAGGGCGCGACCGTGGAGCTCGAGGCCGTCGAGAAGCACTACGGCACGCACCGCGCCCTCGCCGGGCTGTCCCTCCGCATCGAGCCGGGGGAGTTCGTCTCGCTCCTCGGCCCGTCCGGCTGCGGCAAGACCACGGCGCTCCGGGCCCTCGCCGGGCTCGAGGCGATCGACGCCGGCGCGATCCGCATCGACGGCGTCGACGTCGCGCAGACCCCGGTGAACCAGCGCGACATCGGGATGGTGTTCCAGCAGTACTCGCTGTTCCCGCACATGACCGTGCGCCAGAACGTCGCGTTCGGCCTCGAGATGCGGAAGGTCCCCGCCGCCGAGCGTCGCGCCCAGGTCGTCGACGCGCTCGACATGGTGCACCTCGCCGAGTTCGCGGACCGGTACCCGCACCAGCTCTCCGGCGGTCAGCAGCAGCGCGTCGCCCTGGCCCGGGCGCTCGTCACCCGCCCCCGGGTCCTGCTGCTCGACGAGCCGCTCTCCGCCCTCGACGCCAAGGTCCGGGTTTCCCTGCGCGACGAGATCCGCCGCATCCAGAGCGACCTCGGCATCACGACCGTGTTCGTCACCCACGACCAAGAGGAGGCGCTCGCCGTCTCCGACCGGATCGCGGTGATGCACGCCGGGGACGTCGAGCAGGTCGGGACGCCGGAGGAGCTGTACCGCACCCCGACCTCGGCGTTCACGGCGGACTTCGTCGGGCAGTCGAACCGGCTCCGCGGGGACCTGCGCGGCGGCGACGTGTTCGTGTACGGCTTCCGCGTGCCGGCGCTCGACACCGGGGCGGCCGACGGCCCGGTGCTCGCCTACGTCCGGCCGGAGGACGTCGCCTTCGCGTCCGACGGGGTCACCGGCACCGTCGTCGCGTCGAGCTTCCTCGGGTCGATCCGGCGCACCACGGTCCGGCTCGACGACGACACCGTCGTGACCGTCCAGCACGAGGTCGGCGACCGCCGCACCGCCGGGGACGCCGTCGCGCTCCGGCTGCTCGGCGCCCCGGTGGCGACCGCCCCGATAGCGTAGCCCTCGGGGGCGCGACCCGCGCCGTCGTCTCCGGGAGGCGCGTGGCGGGCCCGCACCGCGCCTCCCGTCCGGTGCGCGTCAGCGCTCGAAGCGCGCCGCCTGCTCGCCGGACAGTGCTGCAGCGACCCGCGCCCGCATGTCCGCGCTCATCGCGGGCAGCGCGTCGAGCGGCGCCCAGAACGCCTCGGTGTTCTCGCCGTCGGCCGGGGCCGGCGTGCCGGACACGTACCGGCACGTGAAGACCAGGTCGAGGTACTGCGCACGGTCCCCGTTCGGGTACGTCATCTCGGGCAGGACCTGCACCCACGCCAGGCGTTCGGCGACCGCGACGACGTCGGCCTCCTCGAGGACCTCGCGCTCGGCCGCCACCGCGGGCTCCTCGCCCGGGTCGACGATCCCGGTGACCGGGGTGTACGCCCCGGTGTCGGCACGTCGGACGACCAGGAGTTCGCGGTCGGCGCCCTCGCCACGGGTGACGACGGCGGTCACGCCGGTCAGCCAGAGCAGGTCGGTGCCGATCTTCTCGCGCAGGGACAGGACGTACTCGGGGGTGGGCATGCCCCCACGCTACCGACGAACCCTGTCGCGAACTGGTCATGACCAGTAGGGTGGGCGCGTGGAGATCATCATCCTGTCCTCGCCGGCCGAGGTCGGTCGCGTCGCCGCCGCCAAGATCGCCTCGGTCGTCGCCGAGAAGCCGTCGGCCGTCGTCGGGCTCGCCACCGGGTCGAGCCCCCAGGGGATCTACGCCGACCTGCGCCGTCGCGTGCAGGCCGGACAGGTCTCGTTCGCCCAGGCCCGCGGGTTCGCCCTCGACGAGTACGTCGGCATCCCGCTCGACCACCCCGAGTCGTACGCGTCCGTGATCGCCCGCGACGTCGTCGAGCCGCTCGGCTTCGACCCCGCGCGCGTCCGCGTGCCCGACGGCCGGGCCACCGACCTGGCGTTCGCGGCCAAGGAGTACGACGCCGCCATCCGTGCCGCCGGCGGGGTCGACGTGCAGATCCTGGGCATCGGCGCGAACGGGCACATCGGGTTCAACGAGCCGACCTCGTCGTTCGCGTCCCGCACGCGGATCAAGACGCTCGCGCCGTCCACGCGCGAGGCGAACGCCCGGTTCTTCGACTCGCTCGACGACGTCCCCACGCACTGCATGACGCAGGGGCTCGGCACCATCCTCGAGGCACGTGAGCTCGTGCTCGTCGCACAGGGGGCGGCGAAGGCGGACGCGGTCGCCGCGGCGGTCGAGGGGCCGCTGTCGTCGTTCGTGCCGGGGTCGGCGCTGCAGCTGCACGAGCACGCCACCGTGGTGGTCGACGAGGAAGCGGCGGCCGGCCTGCAGCTCGCCGACTACTACCGGTACACGTACGACCACAAGCCGGAGTGGCAGCGGTTCGAGTGACGCCCCGGGCCTGGCCCGGGCCCGCAAAACGCAACGTCGGCGGTTCCTCGCAGCGGTATGTCGCTGCGAGGAACCGCTTCCGTTGCGTCTTGCGGAGGCTGAGCGCCCGGCGAGCAGGGATCAGCGGGCGGCGGACAGGCGCGCGAGGCCCTCGCGCAGCGTCTCCTCGGAGCAACCGAAGTTGAGCCGGGCGTGCCCGGTGCCCTGGCGTCCGAAGTCCCGCCCGTTCGACAGCGCCACCTTCGCCCGGTCGACCAGGAGTCGAGCGGGCTCGTCGCCCCACGGCAGCGCCCGCAGGTCGAGCCACGCCAGGTAGGACGCCTGCGGCTGCCGGTACCCGGCACCGGGCAGTGCCGTCCCGAGCTCCTCGGCCAGGACCCGTCGGTTCGCGGCGAGCTCGGCCAGCAGCGACGCCAGCCAGGGTTCACCGTCGCGGAACGCCGCCACGCTCGCGGTGTAGCCGAGGATCCCGGTCCGCTCGACGACCTCGACCGGCAGGCCGTCGAACCACCCGCGGGCACGGTCCGATGCGCCGACCATGAGCGCGCACTTCGTCCCGGCGAGGTTCCAGGCCTTGCTCGCGCTCGTCAGGGCGACCCCGTGCTCGACCGCCTCGGGCCCGCAGGTCAGGAAGGGCGTGAACACCGCGTCGGCGTGGGTGAGCGGCGCGTGGATCTCGTCGGACACCACCACGGCGTCCCACTCCGCCGCGAGCCGGGCCAGCGCGACGAGCGACTCCCGGGCGTGCACGAGGCCGAGGGGGTTGTGCGGGTTGCAGAGCAGGACCGTCCGGGCACCCGCCGCGAGCGCCGCGGCGATGCCGTCCAGGTCCATCCGCCAGCCAGCCGTCGTGTCGTACGGGTCCGGGTCGCCGGCCGGCGGGAGCAGTGGGACCTCGGTGACGGTGCCGCCGGCCTCGCGCACGTAGTCCCAGAACGGCGGGTAGACGGGCGGCATCACGACGACCTGGTCACCGGGGGCGACGACCCGGCGGAGCACCTCGACCGCCGCGACCGAGACGTCCGTCGTCGTGCGGACGAGGTCCGGGTCGACCTCCCACCCCCACCGGCGGTCGGCGAAGTCGGCGAACACCTCGGGGAGCACCCGCGTGTGCCCGACGTACCCGGTGTCCCCGGTCGTGACGGCCCGCACGAGGGCGTCCCGGATCGGCTCGGCGGGCATCGAGTCCATCTCGGCGACGAACATCGGCAGCACGTCGGCGGGGTACGCGGTGTACTTCTCGCTGGTGCGGTCGCGGTGGGCATCGAACGGCGAGACCATGACGCTCATGTGCCCAGCCTGGCACCGCGGGCACCGGTCAGGCGAACGTCGCGCCGGTCAGCTCCGCGGACAGGTCCCACACCCGTGCCGCGTCCGCCTCGCTCCGCAGCGGTCGCCAGAGCGCGTGCCGGCCCGGGGCGCCGCCGACGTTCCCGGGGCCGAGCGGGCCGTGGAGCGCGCCGTCGCGGCCGGCCGGGTCGGTCGCCGCGAGCAGTGCCGGCAGACCCGCCGTGTGCGCGGTCCCGACCAGGAGGCCCCGCGCCGACAGCCACCGGATCGCCCGGACCGACGCGGTGTCCCCGGAACGGCCGAGCTCCGGACGGGCGGCGAGCAGGCTCGTCGGCGCGACGCCGGGGTGCGCGAGGGTGCTCGTCACACCCCAGCCGTGCCGGCGGCTGCGTCGGGCGAGTTCGAGCCCGAAGAGCCCGAAGGCGACCTTCGACTGCTGGTAGGCCCGCATGCCGTGGTAGCTGCGCTCCCAGTTCGGGTCGTCCCAGTGCACCGAGCCGCTCCGCGCCGCGACGCTGATCTGGGAGACGACGTGGCCGCGCGCCGCGCGCAGCAGGGGGAGGAGCCCGGCGACCAGGGCGACGTGCCCGAGGTGGTTCGTGCCGAATTGCAGCTCGAAGCCGTCCTGCGTGGTCTGCCGCTCGGGCGGGGTCATCACGCCCGCGTTGCCGATGAGCAGGTCGACGGGGGTCGCCGCGTCCACCATCGAGCGGGCGAAGGTGCGCACGGAGACGAGCGACGACAGGTCGAGCGTCCCGAGGGTCACCGACGCGCCGGGGTGCTCGCGGAGCACCTGGGCCCGCGCGGCCTCGCCCTTGGCGGTGTTCCGGACCGGCAGGACGACCGCCGCACCTGCTCCGGCGAGGGCGGTGGCGATGCCCAGGCCGATCCCGTCGCTCGCACCGGTCACCACGGCGGTCTGCCCGTCCAGGCGGGGGAGGGAGATCTCGATCGGTCGTCTCGGCACGGTGTGCTCCTCGTCGTCGGCACCCGGTCGTCCCGGGTCGTCCCCAGCGTGCCGCGGCGCCGATCGTCGAACCAGGACCTGCCGGACCGTGGCTCCGGCGTCCGTGTCCCGCGATGATGGGCACGTGATCGATCGACCGGGACTGGGCGCCTTCCTCCGCCGTCGCCGAGCGGCCCTGCAGCCCGCCGACGTCGGCCTGCCACCGGGCCAGCGTCGTCGGACCGACGGCCTGCGGCGCGAGGAGGTCGCGACGCTCTGCCACATGTCGGCCGACTACTACGCCCGGCTCGAGCGGGGCACCGGGCCGCACCCGTCCGAGCAGATGGTCGCCGCGATCGCGCAGGGACTGCACCTGAGCCGGGCCGAGCGGGACCACGTGTTCCGCCTGGCCGGGCACCGGCCGCCGGACCAGGGCGCCGGGACGGACCACGTCGGCCCGGGCATGATGCGGATCTTCGACCGGCTCGTCGACACCCCGGCCGAGGTCGTGTCGGAGCTCGGTGAGACCCTGCTGCAGACACCCCTGGCGGCGGCGCTGTTCGGGGACGCGCGCGAGCGGCAGGGTCGCGCTCGGTCGATCGGGTGGCGGTGGTTCACCGACCCGGAGGCGCGGGCGCTGTTCCCCGTGGAGGACCGGGACGCCACGGGTCGGCTCTACGTCTCGTCACTCCGCGAGATCGCTGCGCGTCGGGGCCCCGGGTCGACCGCGGCCGGGTTGGCCACGGCGCTGCTCGAGCGTTCGGAGGAGTTCCGGGTGCTCTGGGACGAGCAGGAGGTCGGGCTCGTCCCGGGTTCGGTGAAGCGCTACGACCACCCCGACGTGGGGCGGCTCGAGCTGCAGTGCCAGATGCTGCTCGACCCGGAGCAGGCCCACGTGCTGCTCGTCTACACGGCGGAACCGGGGACGGTGAGCCACGAGCGGCTCCGCCTGCTGTCCGTCCTCGCACCCGCCTGAACAGGCACCGCCCGCTCGTCATCGCCGTGTCGTCAGCGCCGTGTGGTCAGGGCAGGTGCTCCCCGGCGCCCCATACCCGCTGCACGTGCAGCTCGGGCGACAGCGCGACGAGGTCGGCCGCGTACCCGGGCGCGATCCGACCCAGCCGGTCGCCGAGCCCGAGTGCGGCGGCGGGCACGGCGGTGAGCGCACCGACGGCGTCCGGCAGCGACGCCGCCGCTTCCGAGACGGCGAGCCGCAGCGCACGGTCCTGGGTCAGCGTGGACCCGGCGATCGTGTCGGTGCCCGCGACGTGCGCCACGCCGTCGGTGACCGTCACCGCCAGTGACCCGAGCGCGTACGAGCCGTCCGGCGACCCGGCCGCGGCCATGGCGTCGGTGATGAGCGCGACCCGTCCGGGTGCCCCGCGGAGCAGGACCCGGGCGACGGCGGGGTGCACGTGCACGCCGTCGAGGATGAGCTCGAGCGTCACCCGGTCGTCCTCGAGCGCCGCGGCGATCGGGCCCGGTGCCCGGTGGTGCAGCCCCGGCATGGCGTTGCACGCGTGGGTGAGCAGCGTGGCGCCGGCGTCGAACGCGGCACGGGCCTGGTCGTACGAGCAGACGGTGTGCCCGACGGCGACGACCACCCCGGCGTCGACGAACCGGCGGACGGCGTCGATCGCGCCTGGCAGCTCCGGCGCGATCGTGACCTGACGGAGGACCCCGGCGCCGGCGTCGAGCAGGGCGTCGACGACGTCGGGCGTGGGGTCGACCAGGAACGACTCGTTGTGCGCGCCCTTGTTGTGCGGCGAGAGGAACGGCCCCTCGAGGTGCGCCCCGAGGACGAGCGGGTCGGTCGCGGCGACGGCGCGGATGCGCTCGAGGGACGCCACGAGCGAGGGCAGCGGGTTCGCGACGAGGGACAGGACCGAGCGGGTCGTGCCGTGTGCGCGGTGCACGGCGAGCGCGGCGTCGAACGCGTCGTCCTCGTAGGCTGCGCCGGCACCCCCGTGGCCGTGCAGGTCGACGAACCCGGGCGTCAGGACGGCGTCACCGAGGTCGAGCACCTCCGTCGCCTCGGGTGCCCCGGTGCCGGAGCCGACCGCCTCGATGACGGCACCGGCGAGCAGGACCCAGCCGTCCGCCGTGGACCCGGCCGCGTCGACGACGTGTGCGGCGCGGACCAGGGTGCGCCGTGCCTCCAGGCCGGAGCCCGGGACGGAACCCGAGCCCGACACGTCGCTCACGCCGTCTCCCGACGGAACGCGACCACCCCGGACAGCGCGGCCACCACGATGAAGACCAGCCCGACCACCGGGTGCCCGAGCGACACCCACGCCGCACCGGCTGCGATGACGAGCGCGACCTCGACGATCACCTTGCCGACCACGTCGGTGTCGATCGGCGACCGCGGCGCCCGGAACAGGAACCACACGACCGCGGCGAACAGCGGCGCCCCGACCATGAACAGCACGCCCGGGAACGGGAACGGCCACGCCAGGTAGCCCCAGTACGCGAGCGACGCCAGGCCGAACGCGCACACGACCACCCGCAGCACGGTCCACGCGGACACGGGCCGGGCCGGGCGACGGGGCGCGGTCGGCTCGGTGGGCGGCGGGACCTCGCCCCAGTCGACCGGGCTCTGCGGTGCGTTCGTCATGTGGTCCTACTTGAAGATGATCGTGCGGGCGCCGTCGAGGAGCACGCGGTCCTCGGCGATCCAGCGCACCGCCTGGGTGAGCGTGCGGGACTCCTCGTCCTGACCGATGGACACGAGTTCGGACGGGTCCTTGGTGTGGTCGACCCGAACCACGTTCTGCTCGATGATCGGGCCTTCGTCGAGGTCGCTCGTCACGAAGTGGGCCGTCGCACCGATGAGCTTGACGCCGCGGGCGTGCGCTTGCCGGTAGGGATTGGCGCCCTTGAAGCCGGGCAGGAACGAGTGGTGGATGTTGACCGCTCGGCCCTGCAGCGCCGCGCAGAGCTCCGGCGACAGGATCTGCATGTAGCGGGCCAGGACGACGAGCTCGATGTCGTGCTCGTCGACGGCGTCGAGGATGCGCTGCTCCATCGCCTGCTTCGAGGCCGCGTCGGTGACGGGCCGGTGCTCGAACGGGACGGAGTAGAACGACGCCAGGCCGGCGAGCTCCGGGTGGTTCGACAGGACGAGCGGGACCTCGATCGGGAGCTGCCCGCCGCGCTGCCGGTAGAGCAGGTCGTTCAGGCAGTGCCCGGCCTTCGACACGAGCACGAGCGTGCGCATCGGTCGGCCGACGACGTCGAGCTGGACGCGGGCGTCGTAGCGTTCGACCACGGGGGCGAGTGCCTGCTCGAAGGCCGCCCGGGTGACGGGGGCCATGACCTGCAGGCGCATGAAGAACGTGTTCGTGTCGGCGCTCGAGAACTGCTGCGACTCGGTGATGTTGCCGTTCGCCGCCACGACGGCTCCGGACACGGCGTGCACGATCCCGGGACGGTCGTCGCAGACGAGCGTGAGGGTCCAGTGCGTCGGGGTCTGGTGCGCGGGCGTCTCGTGCGCGGGGGTCGGGTCGGTCACCGGAACAGGCTACCGGCCGGGGCGGGCACGTTCCGGCGGGGATCGGACGCCGGGACATCACGGCCGCCGGGCAGCCGCCGCGGACTGACGGGAGGCCCGTGGCCCGTCCGCCCCGCCGCCCCCGTCAGCGCGTGGTCGCCCGGGCGAGCGCCCGGTCCGCGAGCGTCAGCACGCTGAGGAGCACGCCGACCCCGAGCATCACCCACGCCAGCACGTGCAGGTCCGGCGTGGTGGGCGCCTGCCCGAACACGCCACCGATCAGCGAGGACGCCGCGATCGCGCCGATGTAGATGCTGGTCCGCGACAGCCCGGCGGCCGTCCCGATGTACTCCGACGGCACCACCTTGTACAGCGCCGCCTGGTTCGACACGGACGCCAGGGCCTGCGGCACCCCGAACAGCGCCGGCACCACGAGCAGCAGCACGAGGGGCGACCCGGCGTGCAGGAGCAACAGGAGCCCCGCACCGAGCAGCGGGGTGAGCGCCGCGACGACGAGGGGCCCGCGGATCGCGGTCCTGCGGGCGACGAGGAAGGACACGACCCCGGCGACGACCGCGGCGGGCAGCTGCAGGTACCCGGCGACGTCGCTCGGGTAGCCCGCCACGTCCTGCACCCACTGCGAGAACCCGTAGGTCATCGTGTACGCGAGCAGGTACGTCAGGAACAGCCGCGCGTACGTCCGGGACAGCGCACCGTTCCGGACGAGCAGCCGGACGTCGACGAACGGCTGCGCCGCACGGAGCTCCCACCGGACGAGGGCGACGACGAGCACGACCGCGACGGCGAGCAGCCACCAGAGCCCGGCGGCCAGGTCGAGCAGGAACACGAGCAGGGCCGAGACCGCGCCGGTCATCAGCAGCATGCCGACCGGGTCGAGCGCCGTGCGGACCGGCACCCGGTCGGTGTCCTGCGGGCGGAGCCGGTCGGAGGGCAGCCACAAAGCCGCGACGACGATCCCGAAGACCGCCAGGGGGACGTTCACCAGGAAGATCGCGTGCCACCCGAACGCCGCGATGAGCGCACCGCCGAGGGGTGGTCCGGCGGCGGCGGACACGAGCGAGGTGATCGACAGCGCGCCGAGCACGAGGGGCGGTGTGGGCTTCCCGATCCGCGCGGAGTGCTGGCGCAGCGTGGTGAGCGCCGCCGGGTACGCGGACGAGGTGCCGATGCCGATGAGCACGCGCGCGGTCACCGCACCGCCGAACCCGGTCAGGGCCTCGGGCACGACCCCGGCGACGCCGACGACGACGAGCCCCGTAAGAAAGACCTTCTTCGGCCCGAACCGGTCGGCGAGCTTCCCCATCGTGGGCTGGGCGACCGCGCTCGCCAGGTACAGGGCGGCGACGAGCCAGATCGCCTGTGACGCCCCGATGCCGAGGTCCCGCGAGATCGGCGCGAGGGCGACGGAGACCATCGTCGTGTTGATCGGGTTGAGGAGCGGCCCGACCAGGACCGGGATCAGCAGCTTCGGGCCGAAGCCGCTGCCGCCGTCCGGGGACGCGACGGTGGGCGTGGGGGAGGTCGAGGTGGACGTGGTGGGGCTTCTTCCGGGTCAGGCTTCGGTGAGCGGGGTGAGGATCTCGAGCGCGCGGGCGACGGTCCGGCGGTCGTCCTCGGGCAGCGCCGCCAGCCGGTCGGCGAGCACGCGGGTGCGGGTGGCCCAGGCGTCCTCGCGCGCGCGGGAGCCGGTGTCCGTCGCGCGGACGAGCGTCCGGCGGCCGTCGTCCGGGTCCGGTCGGCGCTCGACCAGGCCGAGGTCGACGAGTGCCTGGACGGTCGCGCCCATGGACTGCGGACGGACCCCCTCGGCCCTGGCGAGGTCGGCGACGGTGGACTCGCCGTGGCGCAGCAGCCGGCCGAGCGCGGCGGTCTGCGAGGCGGTCACCTCGTCGGCCTTGCCGGTGAGCAGGGTCCGCCGGATCCGCCCGTGCAGGGTCAGCAGGTCGCCGGCGAGCTCCTCGGATGATTCCACACCGGAACGGTACTCCTTCCGCAGGAGAACTTGCAAGGCTGCCTTGCGATTCCGTCGGTGCTCAGGCGAGACCGTCTGCTCGCGCGCTGACCGTCCCGTCGGTCGTGAAGGGGCGCAGGGCGCGCGCTACCGTCTCGCCGCCGTCGGGGAACCACGCGTTGCTGGCCCGGACGCGTGGCCAGGCCGCGGCGAGCAGCTCGCGTCCGGCGTCCGTCAGGTGCAGCCGGGAGGCTCGTCCCCGTCCGGGTGCAGCGCCCCGCGCCACGAGTCCCCGCGTCGCGAGCGCCTCGACCAGGCTGCCCATGCTCTGCGCGCGGACCCCGACCGCCCGCGCGAGTTCGGCCTGGTTGAGCTCCTCGGCGGCGGCGAGCTGCACGAGGGCACCGAAGCCGACGGGGGTCAGGCCGAGGGGTGCGAGTTCCTCGTCGAGGCGGCGGGCGAGCTCGCGTGCGGCACGGACGACCGTCCACGCGGCGATCGCGTCCACGTCGTCGTGGGTCACCGAGAAGTCGCTGGACACGCACCGATGGTACCGGCGTAGCGTCGAGTAACAGGAAACTGATACCAAAGGAGGAGCACCGTGACCGAGACCATCGCCATCACCGGGGTCACCGGCGACGTCGGCGGGAAGACCCTCGAGCTGCTGCACGCCGAGGGTGTCCAGGTCCGTGCCGTCGTCCGCCGTCAGGACCAGGCCGAGCGGCTCCGTGCGCGGGGCATCGACGCGCGGCTCGCGGACCTCGACGACCTCGACGCCCTGACCCGGGCGCTCGACGGCGTCGACCGGTTCTTCCTCGTCACCCCGGTCAGCGAGCGGCAGGCCGAGCAGGGCGCGACCGGCGTCCGGGCGGCCGAGCGCGCGGGGGTCCCGCGGGTCGTGCACCTGTCCGGGGGCGACGCCGCCGAGCACTCGCCGATGCCCTGGGCCGCCGCGGCCTGGCGCACGGACCGGCTGCTCCGCGCGAGCGGGACGGCGTGGACGATCCTGCACCCGTCGGCCTTCATGACGAACCTGCTGCCCTCCGCGCCGGCGATCCGTCGCGGCTGGTTCCCGCACACCACCGGCCGCGGCCGCGCCGGGTGGATCGACACCGCCGACATCGCCCGCACGGCCGCGACCGTGCTGACGACGGACGGGCACGACGGCACCGAACCGGTGCTCACCGGCCCGGCGTCCCTCGACGCGCACGGCATCGCCGACGAGCTGACCGCCGGCCTCGGGCGACGCGTCCGGCCCCTGCACCTGCCGAGCCGCGTGTACCGCGCGGTGGTCCGTGCCGGCGGCGTGCCCGCCTGGCAGGCCGAGGGCCTCCGCCAGCAGTTCGGGCGGGTGCTCCGACGGGGCCTCGACGGCGTCGACGTGATGCGTGACGACGTCACCCGGATCACCGGGACCGCGCCGCGCCCGCTCCGGGCGTGGGCGGCCGACCACCGCGACGACCTGCTCGGGTGAGGTGCGGGGCGGACGTGCCCCGTGCCTCCCGGCCGGTCGTCAGCGCGCGGACGTGAGCGTCGCGACCAGGTGTTCCTGCACGAACCCGAGCCAGTCGTAGACGTCCCGGAGGCCGACACCGGCGTCGCCGGTGTACGACGACTCCTCGGTCGCGGCGTCCACGATGCCGAGCCGCTCGGCGATGGTGAGCCGGAGGTCGGTCAGGCAGCGGAGCCAGGCCTGCTCGTCCTCCTGGGTGAGCACGCCGTCCCGCGCCCCGGTCGCCCACGCCAGGACGACCCCCGCGTTCGTGGTCTTCTGCGCCAGCAGGTCCGACCGCGTGTACTGCGCGAACTCGGCGCTCGCCTCGGGGTCCTGCGGGTAGGCGTCCGGGAACATCCGCGACGCGACCGGGTCGTCCGACAGGTCGCCGTCGAGCACCTGCTGCAGCTGCTCGGTCAGGCTCGCGAGCAGGGCGCGCTCGCCGGAGGACAGGCCGAGGTGCACGCCGTCCCGCCGTCGCACGAACGGGATCACGCGTCCGCTCCCGGCGCCCGCTCGACCGTGGCCTGCAGGCCGAAGCCGTGCATCGCCTCGACGTGGCGCTCCATGGCCTCGCGCGCCCCGCTCGCGACGATCGCCCGACCGTCGACGTGCACCTGGCGCATCAGGTGGTCCGCGCGGTCGTGGCTGAAGCCGAAGTAGCTCTGGAAGACGTACGTCACGTAGGACATGAGGTTGACCGGGTCGTCCCACACCACCGTCGTCCACGGCACGTCGTACCGGGCGCGGAGATCGGTGCGCTCGTCGAGCTCCGGGCTGCTCAGGGTCATGCGACAAGGGTGACACGAACCGACCGGCTCGGTACGATCGACGGGTCGCGACTGGCGTTGGATGGGTCACCATCGGGGAGCGACACCTGACACGGAGCGCGGCCGTACGCCTGGGCCGCGCCCACCCGTCCACCTCGTCGTGCACGCGCGCGACGGAACAGACAACGAGGAGTCCCGTGTCCATCACCGATCTGCCCGCTGCGTCCGCGCAGTCGACGTTCAACGCCCCGCTCAGTGCGGTCGACCCCGAGATCGCCAAGGTGCTCGAGCAGGAGCTCGGCCGCCAGCGCGACACCCTCGAGATGATCGCGTCCGAGAACTTCGTCCCGCGCGCCGTGCTCGAGTCGCAGGGCTCCGTCCTGACGAACAAGTACGCCGAGGGCTACCCGGGCAAGCGCTACTACGGCGGCTGCGAGTTCGTCGACGTCGCCGAGCAGCTCGCCATCGACCGGGCGAAGGCCCTGTTCGGCGCCGAGTACGCGAACGTCCAGCCGCACTCCGGCGCCAGCGCGAACGCCGCGGTCCTGCACGCCATCGCCTCCGCCGGGGACACCATCCTGGGCCTCGAGCTCGCGCACGGCGGTCACCTGACCCACGGCATGAAGCTCAACTTCTCCGGCCGCATCTACAACGCCGTGTCGTACGGCGTCGACCCGGAGACGTTCGAGGTCGACTACGACGACATCCGCGCGAAGGCCGTCGAGCACCAGCCCAAGGTGCTCATCGCCGGCTGGTCCGCCTACCCCCGCCAGCTCGACTTCGCGAAGTTCCGCGAGATCGCGGACGAGGTCGGCGCGACCCTCTGGGTGGACATGGCGCACTTCGCCGGTCTCGTCGCCGCGGGCCTGCACCCGTCGCCCCTGCCGCACGCGCACGTCGTGTCGTCGACCGTGCACAAGACCCTCGCCGGTCCGCGCTCGGGCATCATCCTGTCCAACGACGAGTCGCTCTTCAAGAAGCTCAACTCGGCCGTGTTCCCGGGCCAGCAGGGCGGTCCGCTCATGCACGTGATCGCCGCCAAGGCCACCGCGTTCCTGCTCGCCGCGCAGCCCGAGTTCAAGGACCGCCAGGAGCGCACCCTCCGCGGTGCCCGTCTGCTGGCGGACCGCCTCACGCAGGCCGACGCGAAGGCCGCCGGCATCGACGTCCTCACGGGCGGCACCGACGTGCACCTGGTGCTCGTCGACCTGCGCGAGTCCGAGGTCGACGGCAAGCAGGCCGAGGACCTGCTGCACCAGGTCGGCATCACCGTGAACCGCAACTCCGTGCCGTTCGACCCGCGCCCGCCGATGGTCACCTCGGGTGTCCGGATCGGCACCCCGGCGCTGGCGACCCGCGGGTTCGGCGACGCCGAGTTCACCGAGGTGGCGGACATCATCGCGCTGACGCTCATGCCGAACCCGGACATCGCGGTGCTCTCGGCCCGGGTGAAGGCGCTGGCCGACGCGTTCCCGCTGTACGCGTGAGCGCCGCGCCCTCGATCGCGCCCCTGCCGCGCGAGCGCTGGGCGGGTGAGGGCAGTGCCGTCCGCATCGACGGCACCGCCCTCGCCGCCCGCACGCTCGACGACCTGAAGGTCCGCATCGACCGACTGCACGACCACGGCTTCCGGCCCGGTCTCGGCACGATCATGGTCGGCCAGAACCCGGGCTCGGTGTCGTACGTCGCCGGCAAGCACAAGGACTCGGCGCAGATCGGGCTCGACTCGGTCCGCATCGATCTGCCCGAGACCGCTTCGGCGGCCGACATCCGTGCGGCGATCCTGCAGATGAACGACGACCCTCGGGTCACCGCGTTCATCGTGCAGCTCCCGCTGCCGCAGGGCATCGACCCGATCCCGATGCTCGAGCTGATGAACCCGGCGAAGGACGCCGACGGCCTGCACCCGACGAACCTCGGAGAGCTCGTCCTCGCGGTCCCCGGTGGTGCCGGGACGATCGACGCCCCGCTGCCGTGCACCCCGCGCGGCATCGTGGCGATGCTCGAGGCGTACGACGTCCCGATCCGGGGCCAGCACGTCACGATCATCGGGCAGGGGCTCACCGTCGGCCGCCCGCTCGGGCTGCTGCTCACCCGGCTCGAGGCCACGGCCACGCTGACGCACTCGCTCACCGAGGACGTCGCCGCCGAGTGCCGTCGCGCGGACATCATCGTCGCCGCGGCCGGGGTCGCCGGACTGGTGCAGCCGGACTGGGTGAAGCCGGGAGCGGCCGTGATCGACGTGGGCATCAGCCGCATCGTTGACCAGGACACGGGCAAGGCGAAGCTGCACGGCGACGTCGACCCCGCGGTGGCGTCCGTCGCGGGGTTCCTCTCGCCGACGCCGGGCGGGGTCGGGCCGATGACCCGGGCGATGCTCATGAAGAACGTCGTCGAGGCCGCCGAGCGCCACCTGCACTAGGCGGCGCCGCTGCCGGTTGCTACCGCGGGGCGCTGCCGCCGCGGACGGGCCCTTCGCACAACCGTAAGCAGCTCGCGCCACGGATCTCCGTGGCGCGAGCTGCTTGCTGTTGTGCGGAAGCGCGGGCGCCGCGCCCGCCGCGCGTCAGTCGCGCCGGGCGCCCTGCGCCGCGTGCACCGTGAACACGTTCGGCTCGCGGTACCCGGCCGCGGCGAAGGCGGCCGTGACGGCGTCCGTGATCGTGCCACGGGCCTCCTGGTCGACCAGCGCGATCGCCGCACCGCCGAAGCCGCCACCGGTCATCCTCGCGCCGACCGCACCGTGCGCCATCGCGGTCTCGACCGCCAGGTCGAGCTCCGGCACCGAGATCTCGAAGTCGTCGCGCATCGACTCGTGCGAGGCGACGAGCAGCGACCCGATCGCCCGCGGTCCCTGCTCGCGCAGCGTGCGCACCGTGTCGAGGACGCGCTGGTCCTCGGTCACGATGTGGCGGACGCGACGGAAGGTCTCGTCGTCGAGCAGCTCCTGCGCCCGGGGCAGGTCGTCGACGGACACGTCGCGCAGCGCCTCGACGCCCATCGCCGCCGCGCCGCGCTCGCACGAGTCGCGCCGCGCCTTGTAGCCGCCGGTGGCGTGCGCGTGCTCCACGCGGGTGTCGATCACCAGGACCTCGAGTCCGTTCGACTCGAGCGCCAGGTCCACCACGGCGGTGTCGAGCGTCCGGCAGTCCAGGAACACGACCGCGTCCTGCTCGCCGAGGAGCGACGCCGACTGGTCCATGATCCCGGTCGGGGCACCGACGGCGTGGTTCTCGGAGTACTGCCCGACGCGGGCCAGCTGCTTGCGTGAGAGGCCGAGGTCCCACAGGTCGGTGAACGCCAGCGCCACGCCGCACTCGATCGCGGCGCTCGACGACAGGCCCGCGCCGACGGGGACGTCCGACTCGATGAAGACGTCGAAGCCGGACTTGCCGGACAGGTCCGCCCCGGCCTGCTCGCGGAGCGCCCACGCGATGCCGAAGACGTACGCCGACCAGCCGCTCATGCGGGACGGGTCGAGTTCGTCGAGGGAGAGCTCGTGCACCGCGTCGGGCTCGAACGCCGACGCGACCCGGAGCAGACGGTCGTCCCGCTGCCCGATGGACGCGACGGTCCGCCGGTCGATCGCGAAGGGCAGGACGTACCCGTCGTTGTAGTCGGTGTGCTCGCCGATCAGGTTGACGCGACCCGGCGCGGAGTACCGCACCGACGGCTCGTACCCGTAGACCTGCTGGAACGTCATGCGCGTTCGATCCCTCCTCGGATGAACTCGGCCGCCTTCTCGGGCACGAGGTCCCCGATCCAGGCGCCCATGGCGGCTTCGCTGCCGGCCAGGAACTTCAACTTGTCCGCCGCCCGACGCGGCGAGGTGATCTGGAGCATCAGGCGCACGGTGTCCCGCGCGACGTGCACGGGGGCCTGGTGCCAGGCGGCGATGTACGGCGTCGGGGTGTCGTACAGCGCGTCGAGTCCGCGGGTCAGGCGCAGGTGCATCGACGCGAGCTCGTCCTTCTCGGCGTCGGTCAGCCCGGCGAAGTCCGGCACGTGCCGGTGCGGGAGCATGTGGACCTCGATCGGCCAGCGCGCGGCGAACGGCACGAACGCCGTGAAGTGCTCGCCCTGCAGCACGACGCGCTCCGAGGCCCGCTCGTTCGCCAGGTGCTGCTCGAACAGGTCCGGACCGAAGCGCTCGATCGACGCGAGCAGGCGCTGCGTGCGCGGGGTGACGTACGGGTACGAGTAGATCTGCCCGTGCGGGTGGTGCAGCGTGACGCCGATCGCCTCGCCGCGGTTCTCGAACGGGAACACCTGCTGGATGCCGGGCAGGGCCGAGAGTGCGGCGGTGCGGTCCGCCCACGCCTCGACCACGGTGCGGGCACGCGACTCCGAGATGGACGCGAACGAGCCGCTCGTCTCGGGGGAGAAGCACACGACCTCGCACCGGCCGACCGACCGCAGCTGGCGGTTCAGGCCGACGTCGGACAGCGACTCGAGCGACTCGGGGGCGTCCTCGGCCTCGAGCAGCGGGCCGAACGACGGTGACCGGTTCTCGAACACCGCGACGTCGTACCGGCTCGGGATCTCGGAGGGGTTCGCGGCCGTCTGCGGCGCGAGCGGGTCCTGGTCGGCGGGCGGCAGGAACACGCGGTTCTGTCGGCTCGCCGCGATCGACACCCACTCGCCCGTCAGGACGTCCTGCCGCATCCGCGCGGTCTCGGGTCGGGGGTCGAGGGCACGCTCGTCGATGCTGCGCTCGGCGGGCAGCTGCGTGTCGGCGTCGTCGAAGTAGATGAGCTCGCGGCCGTCGGCGAGCGTCGTCACGCGCTTGGTGATCACCGGACGAGCCTAGCGCCTCTGCGAAGCGTTGCGAAAGTCTCCGTAAGTGCGCGAAACTGCAGCCGTGAGCGCTGACGACCTGTCCTTCCTCGCCGGCGCCCTCCCGGCACCCCTGCGGCAGGACCGCATCGTCTCCATCGTCGAGGGAGCGCCCGGGCTCGTCCGGACCGCCGCCCTGGCCGCGGCCCTGGGCACGAGTGAGGTGACGGTCCGCCAGGACCTCGCCGCGCTCGAACTGGAGGCACGGATCCGGCGGGTGCGCGGCGGTGCCGTCCGCCTCGGGGTCATCTCCGGCGAGCGGCCCCTCGAGGAGACCGCGATCGAGCACCAGGTCGAGAAGGCGGCCATCGGCCGCGCGGCGGCCGACTTCGTCCGCTCCGGCCAGTGCGTCGTGCTCGACGTCGGCACGACCCCGGCCGCGGTGGCGACGGCGCTCGTGGCGCGGACGGACCTGACCGACCTGACGATCGTGACGAACTCGCTCACCACGGCCCTCGCGCTCGAACCCGCCGTGCCGCGGTTCACCGTCGTCGTCACCGGCGGGACCCTGCGGCCGCTCCAGCACTCGCTCGTCGCGCCGTTCATGGGCGCCGTGCTGCCCGCGATCGCCGCCGACGTCGCGTTCATCGGCGGCACCGGGCTCGACGTCGAGCACGGTCTGACGAACGTCAACCTGCCGGAGACCGAGGCGAAGCGGATGCTCGCCGCGACGGCCCGGCGTACCGTCGTGGTGGCGGACGGCTCGAAGTTCGGCCGGGCACACCTCGGTGTCGTCCGTCCGCTCCAGGACATCGACGTCGTCGTCACCGCCGGCACCACGGCGGACGCGGTCGCCCCGATCCGGGCGGCGGGCGTCCGGGTCGTCGTCGCCGACGGGGACGGCACCGCAGCACCAGACGGAAGGAAGGCGACCGCATGACCGCAGCAGCACCCACCGGGGAGCAGTACCACCTCCGGCACGCCGGACAGGACGGGGTCGTCGAGGCCGTCGTCACCGAGGTCGCCGCGGGCATCCGCGAGCTCCGGGTCGCGGGCTTCGACCTGACCGAGCCCTTCCCCGTCACCTCGGCCCCGCCCGGCGCGGACGGCATCGTGCTCGTGCCGTGGCCGAACCGGGTCGCCGGCGCCGTGTGGGAGCTCGACGGGAAGCGGCAGCAACTCGACGTCTCGGAGCCGAAGTACGGCAACGCCTCGCACGGCCTGCTCCGGTTCTCGCCGTACCGCGTCGTCGCGCAGACCGAGTCGGCGATCGAGCAGCAGGCCACGGTCCACCCGCAGCACGGCTGGCCCTTCACGCTCGAGACCCGCGTGCACCACGAGCTCGTCGAGGACGGCATCCGGGTGACGCACACGATCGTCAACCGCGCGGGCGTCCGGGCGCCGTTCGCGGTGGGGGCGCACCCGTACCTGCGGGCGGGCGACACCCCCGCCGAGGACCTCGTCGTGACGCTGGACGCCGCGACCGCCTTCACGGTGGACGCGCAGAAGATCCCGGACGGCACCGTCGCCGTCGAGGGCACGCCCTACGACCTGCGCGCCGGTGTACGGGCCGGGGACGCCGACCTCGACACCGCCTACCGGGACATCACCCCGGACCAGGACGGCGTCCGCCGCACCACGTTGCACGGCCCCGAGGGCGACGGGGTCGAGCTGTGGCAGGACGCGTCGTTCCCCTACGTCCAGGTGTTCACCTCGCGCGAGTTCCCCCGCGGCGACGGCACCGGGCTCGCGGTCGCGGTCGAGCCGATGACCGCGCCGGCGAACGCCCTCAACTCCGGCGAGGGGCTGCGCTGGCTCGAGCCGGACGAGTCGTGGACCGGTACCTGGGGCATCCGCCGCGTCTGGTCCTGACGGCCCGGTCGGGCCGGCGCACACACGAACGACGAAGGCCGCCCCGGCAGGGGCGGCCTTCGTCGTGTCGTCGTGTGTGGCGCGTCAGGCGCGGCGCATCCGGAGCGCCTCGACCGCCAGTGCCTCGGTGCCGTAGCGGCCGACCTCCTGCGCCCACGCGGGGTCGTCCCCGCGCAGTGCGACGTAGTCCTTGCGCTGCCGGCAGACGTAGCCGAGGACGGTCTGCGCGTTCGCGACCTCGATGAAGTCCTTGCGGATGTGGCGGGTGCTGACCTGCGCGTTGCGGCGCAGGGTGTCGAGCAGGAGCTGGTTGCTCATGCTGGTGTTCGTCGCTGCCGTGAGCTCGACGATGCGGCGCGCGTCACCGGTGGTGCTGGTCTGCGTGGCGTCGATGGGCTCGGTCACGGTGTACCCCGTTCGTTCTGTCGTGGTGCTGTGCTGCAGGACCCGGTGATCGGATCCGGGCATGACACTATCGGCGTCCCGCCAACAATCGGCTGAACGACGACTGAACTGTGCAGAGGACGCGCCATGAACACGCTGTGGACGCGTTGTACCCCACGCCAGCCGCACGGGGGCCGGGCAGCAGTGCTCAGCGAAGCGTGATCTCCTCGACCGTCGCGGTCACGGTCTGCGGATCGGCGCTCGAGTACCGCGCGGCGCACGACCAGCGGACCTCGGTGCGCTTCCCGACCTCGTCGCGCTGGACCGAGGACGTGCCGGCAACGTCGAGCACGGTCGCCGTCGACGAGCTGTCCGACGCCTCCTGGACCCCGGAGCCGCGCGTGTCGACGACCTTCCAGGGCGTCTCGTCGTACTGGTCCCGCCACCAGGCGACGATCGCCGGCCCCATCCGCTGCTCGCACGCTGCCCGTGCGACCCCCTGCACGGCGTCGTCCGGCTGTGTGCACCCCGTCAGGCCGACGGACACGAAGGCCCCGAGCGCGAGCGCGACCGCGGTGCCCGCAGCGGTGTGGATGCGCGTGACCACTGCACTCCTCGCGACGGCGTCGACGGTGTCGGTGTCGGCAACACGGTGGGCCCCGTGGGGCTCGAACCCACGACCCTCGGATTAAAACTAGCCCGCTATCAGGAGTAGCCGCACTCTTCCGATGGTTGCGGGACCTTAGCCGGGACGGCTGCATCACGTATCGATGGCTTCTGTTCCAGACCTAGGTATGTTCGGGGATAGTTCGGGACCGATATACGTCGCCTACGCCGACTCGCCTGCCTGGAAGTCCTGCTCCGCGGCCTCCACCTCTGACTGCCTGTTGTGAAGAGCAGTCAGCGCCTGCTGGGTGAGGTGCCGCACGCCTGCCAACAGCAAGGTTCCATCAGAGTCGACTTGGCCCTCGTCCGCGATTGACGACGGGACAGCGAGTTGCAGCATGACGTTGAGCAGGTCGCAGGCCAGCTCGGCCGGGAGGCCTAGGCCGAGGTTCGTCGGGCCCGCGGCGAACATCTGTTCATCACCGCGCGTGACAAGTCCGTGGCTCCAACCCTCGGAGTCGGCGTGGACGTGGGAGCTGGACAACCGGTAGATGACTTCGAGCCGAGGAGTGACGAGCTTCGACAGCTTTGTGAAACTCACTCGTTCTCGAGCCTTGAAGATCGGTTGCGCCCATCCGTATGGCTCCGCGAACTTTGGACCGAACTCGGCGAGCAGTTCGTCGTGCGCCGTACTCAGCAACCCCATCGTCGATTCGTCGAACGGGTCGTCTTCGAGGATGCCGCTCGCAGAGATCTGAACCGCCGAGTCCCGATTGAACACTTCGTGGTGCCGGGCATAACGCTCGATCAACTCCGGGTGCTCTCCGTCCGGGTGTCCGTGGATTGCAAGTACGGCGGCTGTGACGGCGAGTTCCTGCAACGTCCGAGCGCGAGCCGTCGCCCCACCCGGGAAGCCCCCTTCCAGGAGCCAGGTGATCTCGCTGAATGTTGTGAGGGCGCGAGCCATGAATCCCCGTATGACCCAGTGGTAGTCGGCGAGCGCGTCGATGTCGGCCCGGTCCTCGTTGTCCGCTTCCATCCGGCCAATGACCTTGTCCATTGCCTCGGATCCCCAGTCGGCCGCTTCGATCGCCGAGATGTACACCCTGAAGAGACCTGTGAACGCATCGTCATGAGTCAGCTTGAGACGTTGCCGGAAGGCATCCGTCTCGCCGCGCACGTCATGGGCGTCCTCCGCCCAAAGCCGGTCGAGTGCGGCCTTGTACCGCGCTAGTTCGACGGGATCGATGTCGCCGTCAGTGCTTCCGAACTTCAGCTCGATGTCGGACACGTCTTCTCTCCCCAAGTCTGCCGCTAGCCGTTCCTCGATGATGTCTACGCCCCGTCCTCGTCGAACTCCGCGACTTGGTGCAACCACTCGAAGCACGCTTGCATCCCTCGGCCACGACTAGCGGAAGCGAGAGCCAGAGTTGGTCGACCTCCTCAGTATCGCCTTGTGTCCTCCAAACGACGCGTCCCAGAGGGACCCAGAGTCGAGGGAGACTCCCGTTTTCGCTCCATCGGTGCCAAGATGACTACGTGCCGACTTTCACTGCCGAAGACCTGCCCATCGCTGTCGCTGAGTTGCTGAAACTCAACCATTTCCAGGTTGAGGGACCTGTGAAGGTGAACGGGGCGGAGATCGACCTCGTCGCGACGCCATTGGGAGATCCGTTCGCGGCGAAGATGTACATTGAGGTAACTCTCGAATACGTAGACAACGAGAAGTACGGCAAGGACCTCACCAAGCTTTCTATGGTGCGCGAGATGGACGCTAGTTCGCGGTGCCTGATCGTGAGTGCGAAGGGCTTCACGATCAATGTGAAGGAGCGCGCTGCTGCTACACGAATCATGACCATGACCTACGACGAGCTCTTCGCGCGATTCGAGCGCTTTGAGCCCTACGTCGAGCAATTCACTGGCAGCGGGAATCTGGCAAAAGATCTGCAAGAATTGACTCGTGTTTATCAGCCGCCTAGATTCAGTGACGCGCACGGGAGTCAGGAGGCGCTGCCCTGGCTCGACGCATGGCTAGAGCGTGACAACAAAGATGAATCGTGGCTCATCGTCGTCGGCGAGTATGGCACGGGAAAAACCGCGCTGACACGCGTGCTTCAGGAGCGCTGGCTCAAGGCATATAAGCAGAATCCGCTGCAGCCCATTCCTCTTCGAATCGAATTGGGCAACTTCACTCGACAGTTCGACGCGCAAGGGCTGCTGCACCACTTCCTCGATCACAATGGACTGTCTCATGTGCCGGTGGACTTCTTATGGTCGCTGATTCGCAGTGGGCGAGTGATCCTACTGCTGGACGGCTATGATGAAATGGCGCAGTACCTCAACCAGAGGGAAAGACGTGAATGTCTCCGAACGCTCGCGGAATTGACGAGCGGTGGAGCGCGTGGGCTTCTAACAAGTCGACCAAACTACTTCTCGGAGGCGGAGGAATTCGCCCTCTTCGATCATCTTTATCGAACCCTCGAACTGCGCTCTGGTTATCTCTTGCAGGAAGCCGAGGAACTCAAGGCGCAAGAGGCGGAGATCGACGGTTTCATCGAGCGAAACCTTCTCGAACGCTATGAGCGGTCGCTGCAAGATCTGTCGCCCGAACAGACCGAGGTTCTCGTCCGCAGCATCTTGAACTCACAAGCCGACGTGGCAGACACTGTGGTTGCAATCCTTCGCCGTGTGTTCCGCGCAACTGAGGAGGGTAGTGAAATCGCGTTGTCCGGCAAGCCAGTGATCATCAGTTACCTTGTTGAGGTTGCGGCGAACCTGGTGGATGTATCGGTGGAGCGTCTCACTGAATGGGATATCTACACGCTGGTGTTGGACAAGCTCGCATTGCGCGACCTGAACCAGGCGGGACTCGTGAGTGTCGAGGACAGGCGGCGTTTCCTCCAATCGCTGGCTGTGTGGCTGACTCGGACGGGGAACCGCTTCTGTAGCGAAAGCGATTTTCGGGGGCTGGTCGAGAAGTTCTTCTCGAGTCATCTCAAGCGCGTCCAGCAGGGTCAACGCGAGAGCGAGATTGAGTCGCTCTTCGAGGACCTACGTCGCTCGGGTAGCTTGAGTCGCGACCCTCTAGCCAACAAGGGGTGGAAGTTCTCGCACAACTCCTTGCGAGAGTTTCTAGTCGCAGAAGCCCTTATCGAGGATTTGACGTCGAAGCGTGCGTTGATCACGGCGATCCCAGTTTCCGACGCCATGCGGACTTTCGTCACTTCCCGGGGACGGGCTACCCTGGAAGAACTGCTGGCGATGCTGACCGCCGCGTGGTCGGCTCGAGACGGGGGTCAGCAGCCGGGTGCCTACCTGTCCGTTCTTTACCAGGGTATCGACAGGCTCCTGCGGCCAGCCGACGACCCGGCCTGGCACCCACTGAGGGCCGTTGCGGGGCCGCGGCCAGACCTGGCTGGCGTGCAACTCAATTTCTTGGTCATCTCCGACGAAAGTCGTCCGGCTCAAGTCCAAGGTGTCAACTTCTCACACTCTGATCTCTCAACGGTGTCGCTTGACTATGCCAATCTAGACGGGGCGAAGTTCGATGGTGCGATCCTTGACGGTGTCTCCTTCCGGTCTGCAGTGCTTGACGGAGCTTCGTTCAAGGATGCGCTCCTTGCGGATGTGTCTTTTTCAGGCACTTCCTTGCGGGGGGCTGATTTCACCGAAGTCGACGACTCACTTTCCGTGCTCGTCGGAGATCTTCGTGCCGACTCGCCGCGTGTCCGCCTGTCGGGCGAAGCAGCGTTGGGCTACCTCAACTTCAACGGGGCGCTCACTAAAGCCATTGATCCGATCCTGGTCTGGTCGCATCACGCCACCTTCGGAATCGTGTCAAAAATTGTCGCCAAATTCATGGAAACTCCACAACGCCAGCGTCGAGGGCTAGTCCAGCGAGGAGTAGCATCACAAAACCCGCAGTTTGCAGCCCGTTTTGTCTCTATGCTCGAGGCTCAAGGTTGGATCCGCACGCCTGGAGGGCGACCGGAAATCGTCGAACTGACATCGACGGGGCGCACTGCTCTCGGGCCTCTGGCCAGCGGCTCTGCGCTGCATCCCCGCATCGAGGAGTTCCTTGTCGAGGAGCTTCGGTGATTTCTCGTCATGGCGATGACCGGCCGACCGATGGTCGATCAACTGAGTTCGACGCTGCGGTCGTACTTCATGCAACTGCCGTTCGGTAGGAGTTGCGCAGTTAGCTATTCGTCGGGCTTTCGTCGCATGAACCCGCCCCGATGGTTGTATCGCTGTCCGGGAGGGGGGGGGGGGGCTCGGGGGCTTCGGCCGTACAGCTGCGGCCTTCCCCTCGGATCTCCCAGACCCGCGCGCACCTCGAGCTGCAGCACGAAGCGATCGTGACAGCGCGCTCCCGGGGGGGGCTCCCGACGATCGCTCCGAGGACGAAACGCTCGAGACGGAGCGAGGGCACGACCCCCCTCCTTTAGCTAGGGGTCGTGCCCTCATTGGTCCTTCGACCGACTGGCGAAGGGTGGTGTGCTGAGTAATCAGGCGGCCCAGCCGGGAGCTGACCTCAGCGCGGTGTGTTCCGGGTCCTGCGATGGGCAGATGCCCCCGCGAATCCCTTCGACAGGCGAGGTGCATCCTGCCGCACGGCACTCAGGGTGCGAAGGGATGGACCTCGTCGGTTAGGTCGTGACTGGTTGGGAAGTGAAGGGTGCCTCTCCCTGCTTTAAGTGCCCCCTCTCATCCCGGCCTGTCCTGTCCAGTCCTGTTCGTCGAACGATTCGTCGATCGAATCGTCGTCGGAGTCGGCGGCCAGGGACACGAGCTCTCGGGAAGGCCTCTGAGGGAGCCCCCGCTTCGCCCGGTTCTGCTTGTTCACGGCTTGCTGCCGGATCACGGCTTCGCGGGACCTCTGGTAGCGAGCATGGTGGCGGATCAGGTAGAAGCCTCCGTCTTCGGACCACCATCCGTGCTCGACGAGTTCGGCTGCGGCCTCAGGGTTCTTGCCAAACCGTCGAACTTCTGCCTTGGGGATGCGAAGGTCAAGCAGCTTGCGGTTGGACCAAACGAGCCCTTCGAGGTGGAGACGGAACGCGGCGTCGGACAGGTTCCACGTGTCGTCAGTGAAGTCGTCTGACAGCTTGGTCCAGGTCACTCGGCCCCGCCTCGTCGACGGTTCACCCGGGGCCTCAAGGCGACGGTCACGGCCACTCCGTCGACTGGGGGCGTTCGGCGAGCGCCGCCGCCTCGAAAAGGCGGACAGCGAGGCGCCGGGCCGCGTCCGGCTCCATCAGCACGACGCTGCCGGAGCAGAGGATGTCGACGCACCGCGCTTCCGGGCGAGCCAGGGCGCGAGCGGTCGGCTTGCGATCGCTGTCGTTCGAGAAGTGCTGAGCGATAGGCTGGTAGTAGTTCACGAGATCTCCGAAAGTGGTGTTGTGATCGTCGCCCCTGAGGTCCTGGCCGACCTCGGGGGCATTGTCTGTGTGTGGGGCCGCTACGCGACGGCCGAGAGGCCGTCGAGCCACGCGAGGACGTCGGCCTTGCGGTAGCGGACCGCGCCGCCGAGCTTGGTCACCTGAGGCCCTTGCCCCTCGACCTTCCAGCGCGCCAACGTCTGGATCGAGATCCCCGTGAACTGCGACAGTTCGGAGCGATGACCTCGACCTTGCTCCCGACGGGACGACCCTGTTGAAGCCGTATGAAGCCGCCAAGTGGTTCTCAGGTGCTCTCCCTGCCGTGGCCCGCGAGTTCGCCGACGAGCACCAGGACCTCGCTGACGACTACTACGACGTCGCCGACGTGGTGGCCTTGACCGATGAGATCGCGCGCGACATCGCAGCGTTCGGGGGGTCCCACGCTCAACTCGTTCTCGCTATCCGTGACGGTGCTGACAGCACTGCCAAGCGGCTGGAGGAAGCGGAGGCGCGGTTGAAGGAGCTTGCGAACCTCCGAGATCACTTCAGACTGCACTACCCGCAGGCGTCGATGCCAGCTCTGCCCGCCGCTCTGGAGTTCATCGACGAGCCGCGTCGCAACTGGAAGGCGCTCCCGATCGAGGGCTTGACCACGGATGACGACGTTGAGGAGGCCCGCAAGTCTCTGCCCGGCTATCGCATGCTTCGCGGCGAGGAGGCACCAAATGGCAAGGCCTAGGACCCCGATCGGCGCACACGGCGTCGTTCACACCCAGCGCGTGGGCACCGCTTGGCGTGCGCGCACGCTCTACCGATTCCAGGACGGGAAGCGACGTCAGGTCGAGCGGACCGGTTCGACCGCGGCGAAGGCGACTGCGGCCCTCAAGCGCGCGCTTGTCGAAATCGAGACACCGATGTCCTAAGGGGTCACGCGGGCCACTTCGCTCTCGGCTCTCGCTGCGTTGTACCTCGACCTGAAGGTTGAGGCAGGACTGAAGCCCCGCTCCGTCGAGACCTACCGGCACAACATCAGGAAGATCATCCTGCCCATGATCGGTGATCTCACGGTGGGAGAGCTCACCACCCTGAGGACCCAGCGCTTCCTGACACAGGTGGCGAAAGTCAATGGACCTGGCTCAGCGAAGGGGTGCCGTTCTGCGCTCTCGGGGATGATGGCGCTCGCCGTCTCCAGCGACGCCTTGCCCTACAACCCTGTCGCAGGGGTGGAGCGCATCCAGAAGGGGCCGTCACGTGCCGCAGAGGCTCTGCCTGCGGACCGCATCTCCGAGTTCCGGGCCGCAATCCGCGGTGACGCTGAGATGCGACGTCTCGACCTCGTCGACCTGTGGGAGTTCATGCTGCACACCGGCAGTCGGATCGGCGAGGCGACGGCACTGACATGGGATCGAGTCGACCTCGACGCGAGCAAGGTCGCCCTTGGTCCGAACGTTGTACGCATCATCGGTGAGGGCCTCCGCATCCAGGGGCAGGGCAAGTCCATGGCGTCGATGCGGACCATCTCGATGTCCGAAGGGCTGACCCAGATGCTCCGGGCGCGACGATCGACCGTCATCGAGACCCCGGAGGGACTCGTGTTCCCCTCCGTGCTCGGCAAGTTGCGCGACCCGTCGAACACGGAGGCAGACTGGCGCGCGAACCGAGACAGATTGGGCTTCCCTGGCTTCAAATCACACGGCTTCCGCAAGACCGTGGCCACGGTGCTCGACCAGGCTGGGCTGAGCGCCCGCGAGATCGCCGAGTTCCTCGGGCACGAGAACCCGAGCCTCACGCAGGACGTCTACATGAGCCGCACCGCCGGTACGGTTAGGGCGGCAGCTGCCCTCGACTCACTGCTCGCACGGGCTACTGCGGCGTGATTGTTCGGGGAAAGTTCGGGATGCGGTGCGACTGACACCTTCAATCCCTGCAACTGTGGGCCCCGTGGGGCTCGAACCCACGACCCTCGGATTAAAAGTCCGGTGCTCTACCGACTGAGCTAGAGGCCCTCACCCGCAAGGCTAGCGCGTGAGGAACCCCTGCTCCGGAACGGACGGGGGACGGGTCAGCTGCGTCGACCGGTCAGGGTGCGCAGCAGCCACAGGACCAGCGCGACGACGAACAGGACGATGCCCACCCAGAGCAGGAACTTCAGGCTCGCGGCGAAGCCACCGACGAACAGCAGGATGACCGCGATCACGGCCAGGATGACGAGCAGGGCGTTCATGGATGGTCCTCTTTCCGACGTCCGACCAGGGGTACCTCCCCGCCGGAGCAAGGTACGCCGATCGACCCGGTTGCGTTCAGGGCGAACGGCACTCGTGGGCGTCACCGGCCGCGCCTACACTCTGCGGGTGCCTCGCGATCACCACCGTCCCGTCCACTTCACCGACCAGGAGTTCGCCGCGATCCAGGGCGGTGACGACCCGGCCGTCGTGAACCGCGTCGCGCACGAGACCGCGAACGCGCTGCTGCACCGTGTGCGGCAGGACCCGGACCCGGCGGTCGTCGAACGCCTCGTGACCTACACGGACGTGCACGGCATCGACGCGATCGCCGAGCTGTGGGCACGGGTGGGCGCACACACCCTGCCGGGGGCGCTCTGGCGGATCTACCTGGTCCGCACCGTGATCCGGCAGAACCCCGAGGAGATCGCCTACTTCTTCCAGCGCGGTGCGGAGCGGATCGGCACGATCGACCAGGCCGTCGCGGGTGCCGAGCAGCCGACGGGCCCGGCGGAGATCCTGACCCTGGCGGACCGGATCCTGCACGGCCTGTACACGGGGGACCTCGCGGTCGCGCTCGATCGCGGTGCCGCGTTCTGCCGGCTGACGGCGGCCGGGGCGACCTCGGTGGCGGACGACGCCGACCTGACCGCCGGCGACCGTGCGAGCGAGCTGACCCGGCGGGCGCTCCGCCTGACGGAGCTCGCGGCCGACCTGACCGAGGCGGCGGCGCTCTGGCGTCGCGACAGCCTCGACTGACAGCCGGCGGCACACCGACACGAGTCGCGGCACACGGCGGCGGACGCGGCACACGGCGCCGGAACGGCTCCGGACAGCAGAAGACCGGGCCGCAGAAGCGCCTCTCGGCGCGAGGCCGCTCGAAGCGGCGAATTTTGGAGCCCGGGGCTTGCTGCGGCCCGGCGACACCGAGTCTACGAGAACCGTCCTGAGCACGTGGCCGTGTTCACTCTCGACGGACACGACCACCACCCGGGCGTGCCCTGGACACCGGCACGGGCGAAGCGTGCGCCGGAGCGACGGCACAGCGTCCGAGCGCTCCTCGAACTCCGGGCAATCCGCTCGGAGGAGCGCGCCGAACAGAGGGTGTGACGCTCCTCGCGGACGTCACGGCGGGGTCCGTGCGACCCGGTCCGGTACCCGCCGGTCAATTCCCTGCGGGCCGTGCGGCCCCGCTCACGAGCACGACCCGCCGCGAGGACCCCGACCAGACGACGACCCGCTCCCACAACGGTCCCTGTGAAGCACCGGCACCGCGGGTCACGAACGCACCGAGAGGAGGCGAAACCTGCAATGCTTGCCCTCGTGGAACGCGACACGGAAGCCTGGAGCTCGGCCGAGCCCGCTCCCGCCTCGCCCGACGACCTGCTCGCCCGCGTCGCCGGCGGCGACCAGGCCGCCTTCTCCGACCTGTACGACGCCCTCTCCGGACGCGTCCTCGGCCTCGTGACCCGGCTCCTCCGGGACCGCGCGCAGTCGGAAGAGGTCACACAAGAGGTCTTCCTCGAGGTGTGGCAGCAGGCGACACGCTTCGACCGGTCGCGGGGCACGGCGGCCAGCTGGGTCCTCACCATGGCGCACCGCCGGGCGGTCGACCGGGTCCGCGCCTCGCAGTCCTCGCACGACCGGGACACCAAGATCGGCATCCGCGACCTCGAGTCCGGGTACGACCAGGTGTCCGAATCGGTCGAGATCCGCATCGAGCACGAGCGGGTCAGCCGGGCGCTCGGCAAGCTCACCGAGTTCCAGCGCCAGGCGGTGCAGCTCGCGTACTACGGCGGCTACTCGCACAGCGAGATGGCCGAACGGCTCGGTGTCCCGATCGGCACCGTCAAGACCCGTCTCCGTGACGGGATGATCCGACTCCGAGACGAGATGGGGGTGACGTCATGACCGAACACCACGACGACCCTGCCCTGCTCACCGGGTCGCACGCACTCGACGCCCTGTCGGACGAGGAGCGCGCGCTGCTCGACCACGCCCTCACCACCTCGCCGGCGCTGCAGGCCGAGACCGACTCGCTGCGCGAGACCGCGCTGCAGCTCGCGTACGCCGTCGAGCCGATCGAGCCGCCCGCGTCGCTCAAGGCCTCACTGATGTCCCAGATCGCGCGGACGCCGCAGGCAGACGCCGCTGCTCCGGCAGACGGTGCCGACAGCGCGGCGGTCACCGCCGACGCACCGGTGGACGACCGGGAGGCACGACCCACCCCCGTCACGTCGGTGGACTCCGACTCGTCCGACGCCACGGACACCCGGTTCGCAGGGGGCCGCGCCGCCGCCACGGCTCGCCGACGCTGGTTCCAGCGTCCGGCCGCCGCCCTCGGTGCCGCGGCTGCCGTCGCGGTCGTGTTCCTCGGTGTCGGCCTGGGCATCGGCGGTGTCGTCGGCACGGGTGAGCAGCCCGGCCCGGGCACCACGCAGGCGTCCGGCACGCTCGACTCGATCTACGCCGCGTCGGACTTCCAGCGGACCACCGCGAAGATGCCCGGCGGCGGATCGGCCACGGTCGTCTGGTCGCACGAGGTCGGCAAGTCGGCCGTCATCCTCGACGGCGTCCAGGAGGCGCCGGCCGGCAAGACCTACGAGCTCTGGTACATCGGCTCCGAGGGCACGAAGGTCGTCCCGGCTGGTCTGCTCGACGGTGCCCGTGACGGTGTCCACACCGCCGTCCTCGACGGCAAGCTGAGCAAGGGTGACTCGATCGGCATGACCGTCGAGCCGGCCGGAGGTTCCGACCAGCCGACCTCCGCGCCGGTCATGGCCGTGCCGACCACCCAGGCGTAGCGACCTCGCAGGTCCGACGACCTCGCACGACGGAACCCCGGGACCACGTCCCGGGGTTCCGTCGTTCCCGGCGCGACCGTTGCCAGCGCAACCGAGGAGGCCCGGTGCGCGTCCGTGGCGGACGTGCACCGGGCCTCCAGGCCGTGTGTCAGGTGGGGGTCACCCGAAGCGACCCGAGACGTAGTCCTCGGTCGCCTGCACCGACGGGTTCGAGAAGATCGTCGCGGTGTCGTTGTACTCGATGAGCTTGCCGGGCGCGCCCGTGCCCGCGATGTTGAAGAACGCGGTCTTGTCGCTGACGCGCGACGCCTGCTGCATGTTGTGCGTCACGATCACGATCGTGAAGTCCTTCTTGAGTTCCTCGATGAGGTCCTCGATCGCGAGCGTCGAGATCGGGTCGAGGGCCGAGCACGGCTCGTCCATCAGGAGCACGTCGGGCTGCACCGCGATCGCACGGGCGATGCAGAGGCGCTGCTGCTGCCCACCGGACAGGCCCATGCCGGGCTTCTCGAGGCGGTCCTTGACCTCGTTCCACAGGTTCGCGCCCTGCAGGGAACGCTCGACGACCTCGTCGCCCTCCGACTTCGAGATGCGCTTGTTGTTGAGCTTCACGCCGGCCAGGACGTTGTCGCGGATCGACATCGTCGGGAACGGGTTCGGGCGCTGGAACACCATGCCGACCTGGCGGCGGACGAGCACGGGGTCGACCCCGGCGCCGTAGAGGTCGTCGCCGTCGACCTTGACCGAGCCCTCGACGTACGCGCCGGGGATGACCTCGTGCATGCGGTTGAGCGTGCGGAGGAAGGTGGACTTGCCGCAGCCGGACGGACCGATGAACGCGGTCACGGTGCGGGGCTCGATCGTCATGTCGACGCCCTCGACCGCCTTGAACTTCGAGTAGTAGACGTTGAGGCCGTCGACCTCGATGCGCTTGGACACGTGGTTTCCTTCGGGGTGGGTGGTCGTTGCCGCGTCGCTGCCGGGTCGGGCTAGCGGGGGAGCTTGGGAGCGAAGAGGCGGGTGATGAAGCGGGCCAGCAGGTTGAGCACCATCACGATCAGGATGAGCAGCAGCGCCGCGGTCCATGCCCGGTCGACGAACGGCACCGGGTTGGCGCCCTGCTGCGAGTACTGCGTGTACGCGAACACCGGCAGCGTCATCATCGGGTCGCGGAACAGGTCGTAGTTCATGCTCGCGGTGAACCCGGCGGTGACGAGCAGCGGGGCCGTCTCGCCGATGACGCGGGCGATCGAGAGCATGATGCCCGTCGTGATACCGGCGAGGCTCGTGGGGAGCACGACCTTGAGGATCGTCAGGTACTTCGGGACGCCGAGCGCGTACGAGGCCTCGCGGAGCTCCATCGGGACGATCTTCAGGACCTCCTCCGTGGAGCGCACGACGATCGGGATCATCAGGACGCTCAGCGCGACCGAGCCGACGAGACCGAAGCGGGCGCCGGGGCCGAGGAACAGCGCGAACAGCGAGTAGGCGAACAGACCGGCGACGATGGACGGGATGCCCGTCATGACGTCCACGAAGAACGTGATGCCGCGGGCGAGGGCGCCCTTGCCGTACTCGACCAGGTAGATCGACGTGAGCAGACCGATCGGGACCGAGATGAGCGCCGCGAACAGCGTGATCTCGAGCGTGCCGACCAGGGCGTGGACGGCGCCGCCGCCCTCGGAGATCACGCCGCGCATCGAGTACGAGAAGAACTGCGCGTCGAAGCGTGCCAGGCCGTCCGCCAGGACCGTCCAGAGCAGCGACACGAGCGGCAGCACCGCGATCACGAAGGCTGTGACGACGAGCGAGGTGATGAGGCGGTCGACGGCCTGTCGGCCACCCTCGACGATGCGGGAGACGACGACGATGAGCACGTCGAACAGGACCGTGCCGAGGAACAGCGCCGCGACGACGTTGAAGTCCTTGACGGCGCCGCCGGCGTTGAGGAGCGCGAAGACCAGGATCAGGGCGACCCAGGAGCCGACGAGCAGGAGCCACGGGACCGACTTGTGCAGCTTGCCGTTGGCGTAGACGTTGCCGGCCATGCCGGACTGACGGAGGGCGAGGGACATCGGGCGTGACCTCTCAGGAGACCCGCTTGCGCACGATGTAGCGCGCCAGCATGTTGATGACCAGGGTGATGACGAAGAGGATCAGGCCGGACGCGATGAGCGCGTTCAGGGCCGTGCCCGAGGCCTCGGCGAACTGCAGCGCGATGTTCGCGGCGATCGTCGAGGGGTTCAGCGAGGTCAGCATCTGGAAGGTGACGTTCGTCGAGACGGAGAGCACGAGGGCGATCGCCATGGTCTCGCCGAGGGCGCGGCCGAGGCCGAGCATGATCGCCGAGACGATGCCGGACTTCGCGAACGGCAGCACCGACAGGCGGATCATCTCCCAGCGCGTGGCGCCGAGGGCCAGGGCGGCCTCCTCGTTGAGGCGCGGTGCCTGCAGGAAGATCTCACGCATCACGGCGGTCATGATCGGGATCGCCATCACGGCGAGCACGATCGAGGCGGTCAGGATCGTGCGGCCGGTGCCGGACACCTGGCCGGAGAACAGCGGGAACCAGCCGAGGTACTCGTTGAGGAACGCGTAGAAGGGCTTCACGAACGGCGCCAGCACCACGATGCCCCACAGGCCGTAGACGACCGACGGGACCGCGGCGAGCAGGTCGATGACGTAGCCGAGGACCGGCGCGACCCGACGCGGCGCGTAGTGCGAGATGAAGAGGGCGATCCCGAGCGCGAGCGGCACGGAGATCACGAGCGCGATGAGCGCGGACCAGACGGTGCCGAAGACGAGCGGACCGACGTAGTCCCAGAAGCTCGTCGCGTTGTTCGGCAGCTGGCCGACCTTGGCGCTGAAGGCGGGGATGCTCTGCCAGACCAGGAAGGCGGCGACGAGCACGAGAACGAAGAGGATCAGGCTGCCCGCGATGACGGAGGCGGCGGAGAAGACCCGGTCGCCGACGCGGACGACGGCCTTCGGCTTGGGGGAGACGGTGGCCCCTGGCTGGGCCGGTGCGGTCGTCATGGGACTCCTGTCGGAGGATCACCCGGGATCGGGGGAGCGGGGAGGTGGGGAGGTGCTGCCGTGACGGGCGAGTGCCCGGACGCCGATCGAGGTGGGTGGGATCGGCGTCCGGGCGCTCAGGGAGTGCTACTTGATGGTGGCGACGGCCTTCGCGGCCTTCTCCGCCAGGTCGGACGAGAGGGCGGCCGACTTGGCCTCCTTCGCGGCCGCGTCCTGCGCGTCCTTCGAGACGACGTAGTCCAGGTAGCCCTTCACGAGCTTGCCGGTGTCGGCGTCCTTGTACTCCTGGCAGGCGATCGCGTAGGAGACGAGGACCAGCGGCCACGCACCCTCGGCGGTGTCCTTGCGGTTGATGTTGATCGCGAGGTCGTTCTCCGAGCGGCCCGACACCGTGTCGGAGTCGGCGACGACCTTCGCAGCACCCTCGGCCGAGATCTCGGTGGCCGTCGAGCCGACCATGAGCTTGGCCTTGTCGAGGTCACCCGCGCCCGAGTCGTCGATGTAGGTGATCGCGTTCGAGGCGCTCGCCATGGCCGAGGCCACACCCGAGGTGCCCTTCGCGCTGTCGCCGACCTGGTAGGGGAAGGTCTGGCTGGGGGCCTCGGTCCAGACGTCCGACGCGTTCGCGGAGACGTACTCCGAGAAGTTCTGCGTGGTGCCGGAGTCGTCCGAGCGGTGGATCACGGTGATGTTCGCGTCCGGCAGGTCGACGCCCTTGTTCAGGTCGGCGATCTCGGAGGCGTTCCACTTGGTGATCTTGCCGGAGAAGATGCCCGCGATGGTCTTCGCGTCGAGCGTCAGCTCCTTGACGCCCTCGACCTTGTAGGCGATGGCGATCGGGGAGATGTAGACCGGGATGTCGATGGCCTTCGAGTCCGCGGCGCACTTGGCGAACGAGCCCGAGAGCTCCTCGTCCTTCAGCGCGGCGTCGGAGCCGGCGAAGTCGGCGGCACCCGAGATGAAGTTCTTGCGGCCGGCGCCGGAGCCGTCCGGCGAGTAGTTCACCGTGACGCCGGAGGCGACGTTCTGGAAGCCGGCGGCCCAGGTGGCCTCGGCGGTCTGCTGTGCCGACGAGCCCGAGCCGGTCAGCGTGCCCTTGAGCGACGAGTAGTCCGTGCCGGAGCTCGACGTAGCGGAGGCTCCAGCGCCCGCGCCGCCTTCGTTCGAGGCGCAGGAGGACAGCGCGACGGCGCCGACGACCGCGATCGCCGCGACCGTGCCGATTCGCTTGATGTTCACAGGGGTCCCTTCGGGAATGTCAGTGCAGGTTGGGACCGCTGCTGGTCCCGGGGGCCGGTGCTGACCCGGGAGCGACTGTAGGGACGCGAGGTGACGGGGATCACGACCGCTGGTGAACGGGAGGTGAACGAGGGGTTGTGTCCGACGGGGCGCCGTGCGGCGCTCGCGCGTCGGGTGCAGGATCGGGGTCGGCGTGCGTGGGGTGGACGCATGCGCATGCATCGGCCTGGAGGCGCGGGGTGCGGCCGCCACGGGCGTCGCGTGGGTGGGTGGTCGGCGCTGGTCGCTGCGCCGACTCGTCGTCAGGCCGGGACGGTGTTGCGGTGCGTCTCGACGGCCACGAGTCGGTCGCCCGCGATGTGCATCACGGCGAAGTCGCCGACCGACAGCATCGCGGCACGGCGGAGGTCGAACCGACGGTCCTCGCCCGCGGTCGACGCGGCGATGCGCGCGATGATGTCCGGCAGGACGGGGCCGTGCGAGCAGAGCACGGTCGACTTCGCCTTCTCGAGGCGTCGACGCACCACGCCCTTGACGTCCGCGGCGCCGCGGTCGTGGGCGTCCTGGCTGATGTCCGGGGTCGCCGAGACGCCCACCTTCGTGCGGGCGGACAGCGGCTCCACGGTCGCGAGGCACCGGGCAGCCGTGCTGCTGACGATCTTCTTCGGCCCGAACGCCGCGACGGGTGCCGCGGCGGCCCGCGCCTGGTTCCGGCCGACGGGCAGCAGCGGTCGGGTGGCGTCGGGGCCGTCCCAGTCCGAACCCGGGACGGTCTTGGCGTGCCGGAGGGCGATGAGGGCGAACGTCCGGTGTTCGCCGGCCGCCACGCGGTCGGCGAAGCGGTCGAGGATAGCGACGTCGCGTTCGTAGGTCAGCCGCGAGCGGGCCTGGTCGATCGTGACCCACTCGATCGCCGCGACCTCGTCGTTCGGACGGAACGTGCCGGCGCGGTCGTACTCCTTGCCGGAGACCCGGGCCGACCAGTAGTGCACGACCTTGTCGCGACCGCTCGGCAGGACGTACTCCGCGGTGCCCAGGGGAGCGCCGAGGTGCACGCGGTAGCCGGTCTCCTCCTCGATCTCGCGGACTGCCGTCGTCGGGACGCTCTCACCCGGGTCGACCTTGCCCTTGGCGAAGGAGACGTCGTGGTGGTGGTCGCGGTGCACGAGCAGCACGAGCGGGACGCCCCGGTGCTCACGCCAGACGACCGCGCCCGCCGCGACGACGGGCCCCGTGGGGCCGCCGCTCACCGAGCCGAGCGCTTCCGGGCCGAGATCTTCCGCATGAGGACATTCTGCACGTCGTCGAGTGGGCGGCCGTCCGGGTCGGTGGAGTGCCGCGTCCACTCGCCGTCGGACTCGAGGTGCCACGAGCTCGTCGTCTCGGCCATCGCCAGGTCGAACATCTCCTGCACCTCGGCCACGTGCGCCGGGTCGGACAGGCGCACCAGGGCCTCGACGCGGCGGTCGAGGTTGCGGTGCATCATGTCGGCCGAGCCGATGAAGACCACCGGGTCGCCGTCGTTGTGGAACGCGAACGCCCGCGAGTGCTCGAGGTACCGCCCCACGACGCTCCGGACGCGGATCGTCTCGCTGACGCCCTCGATCCCGGGCTTGAGCGAGCAGATGCCGCGGACCCAGACGTCGATCGGGACACCGGCCTGGCTGGCGAGGTAGAGCGCGTCGATGACCTGCTCGTCGACCATCGAGTTGACCTTGATCCGGATGCCGGAGGGCTTGCCGGCCGCGGCGTTGTCGGCCTCGGCCTGGATCCGCTTCACCAGGCCCTTCCGCAGGTGCAGCGGCGCGACGAGGAGCCGCTTGAACTTCTTCTCGATCGCGTAGCCCGACAGCTCGTTGAACAGACGCGTGAGGTCCTTGCCGACGGTGTCGTCCGCGGTGAACAGACCCATGTCCTCGTAGATGCGCGAGGTCTTCGGGTTGTAGTTGCCCGTCCCGATGTGGCTGTAGTGGCGGAGCGTGCCGCCCTCCTGCCGGATCACGAGCACGAGCTTCGAGTGCGTCTTGAGCCCGACCAGGCCGTACACGACGTGCACGCCGGCCTTCTCGAGCTTCCGCGCCCAGCCGATGTTGTTCTGCTCGTCGAACCGCGCCTTGATCTCGACGAGGGCGAGGACCTGCTTGCCCGCGGCGGCCGCGTCGATCAGGGCCTCGACGATGGGGCTGTCGCCGGACGTGCGGTAGAGCGTCTGCTTGATGGCGAGGACGTTCGGGTCCGCCGCGGCCTGCTCCAGGAACGCCTGCACGCTCGTGGCGAAGGACTCGTACGGGTGGTGCACGAGCACGTCGCGGGAGCCGATCGCGCGGAACAGGTCGGGCTTGGTGTTCGGTTCGCCTGGCTGGAACTGCACCGGGGTCGTCGGCACGTGCTTGGGGTAGTGCAGGTCCGGCCGGCTGATCTTCGCGATCTCGAACAGGCCGCCGAGGTCGAGCGGCGACGGCAGTCGGTAGACCTCTTGCTCGGTGATGTCGAGCTCGCGCACGAGCAGGTCGAGGGTCACCGGGTCCATGTCCTCGGTGATCTCGAGACGGATGGGCGGACCGAAGCGGCGGCGGAGGAGCTCGCGCTCGAGTGCCTGGATGAGGTTCTCGGCCTCGTCCTCCTCGATCTCGACGTCCTCGTTCCGCGTCACGCGGAAGACGTGGTGCTCGAGGACCTCCATCCCCGGGAACAGATCGTCGAGGTGGTTCGCGATGAGGTCTTCGAGGGGGATGAACCGCATCCGCCCGCTGCCGTCGTCGGGCAGGGCGATGAAGCGCGAGAAGTTCTGCGGGACCTTGAGGCGCGCGAACTCTTGCCGCTGCGACTTCGGGTTGCGCACGCGCACCGCGAGGTTGAGCGACAGCCCGGAGATGTAGGGGAAGGGGTGCGCCGGGTCGACCGCGAGCGGCATGAGCACCGGGAAGATCTGCTCGTTGAAGTACTCGCGCATGCGGAGCCGATCGGCCTCGTCGAGGTCGGACCAGTGCTCGACGTGGATGCCCGCGGCGTCCAGGTCCGGCTTGAGCGAGTTGATGAACGCGTCGGCGTGCCGGTCCTGCAGCTCGTGCGCCTTCTTGGCGATGTCGCGCAGGACGTCGCTCGGCGCACGACCGACGTTCGTCGGCACCGCGATGCCGGTGTCGATGCGACGCTTCAGGCCGGCGACCCGGACCATGAAGAACTCGTCGAGGTTGGACGCGAAGATCGCCAGGAAGTTCGCCCGTTCGAGCAGGGGCTGCGTCCGGTCCTCGCCCAGCTCGAGCACGCGCTGGTTGAACCGGAGCCAGCTGAGCTCGCGATCGAAGTAGCGGTCCGACGGCAGCGACTCGTGCTCGATCTCGACGACCTCGTCGAAGTCGTCGAGGTCGGGAGCGACGGAGTCGCCGTCGAGCTGCGGTTCGGTGTCCATGTCGCCATCCTGCCACCCGGGGTCTCCGCGGGGGAGCGGGGCGGTGGACGCTGGGGAAACCGGGCGTGAACGACGGCCCTGTGGAGGAGTGTCGGGAACGCTCCAAAGAGTGAGCATCGCTCGACCCCCGAACGGGGGGAGGAAACGTCACGAAATACGAACGGTGACATTGTCGGGTGTTCGTGGGTATGGTGGGCCGCGTCAGAGCCTCCGGGGGGATTCCACTGCGCGGGGGTGCAGCTACGAAACGAAAGAGGTTCACCATGTCGCGTGTGCTCTCCACCGAGCAGGCCAAGTCCGCCATCCGCCAGATCCAGTCGATCGTGAACGGCGGGTTCACCGACCAGATCTCGCAGCTCGACGCCCAGGGCCGCATCCTGTCGGACTCGAACGTCTGGGACGGCCCGCTCGCCTCGACGTTCCGCGGTTCGACCTGGCCCGAGACGAAGGCGGCGCTGGACAAGGCCAAGACGGAGCTCGAGCAGCTCCGCACCCAGCTCGACAAGATCTCGCAGGACATCTTCACCGCGGGCGGCGGCGCGTAGCCACCACTCGACGCCCGGTCCGCCACCTCGGCGGACCGGGCGTCCGCGGTCCGGGGTGGGCCGCGGACGGAGCTCGACCTGCTCCACCAGCACAGCACGACCAGCACGATCACCATCGGGGGACGGATCATGGGCGACCTGCACGGCAACGAACCGGTCGAGTTCGACAACGGCACGGCCGACGCGCTGAGCCAGGCGCTGAACGGTGCGGCGGAGTCGATCGAGGGGCAGGCCGGCAGCCGCCAGGCGTACGTCAGCACCGCCTCCCAAGAGTTCCGCGGCCACTTCTCCGAGCTCTTCGCCGCGAACGCCCAGACCGCCAGGAGCGACGGCTCCGCCATCGCCGCGAACCTGCGCACCGTGGCCGGCTGGGTGGGCCAGATGAAGGCCGCCGCGGAGCGCGAGAACGCCCGACGCAAGACGGCCCGCGACTGGTACGAGCACCACGAGAACCGCTGGGTCGGCGAGGTCGTCGCGGACTGGGTCACCGGCAACGACCAGCCGCCGGAGGTCCACCACGAGGACCCGCCCCGGTTCGCCGACGCGACCGGCCCCGCGACCCCGCGGCAGACCCCGGCGCCCGGCTCCGGTGGCGGTGGCGGTGGTGGCACGTCCTCCGCCCGACCAGCCGACCTCCGCTCGTTCGCCGACGGGAGCCGGGGACTCGACCAGGCCCTCGAGGGCAAGCCCGCGATGCTCCGCGGCAAGCTCGCCGACTTCGCGGACCGCTGCTCCTGGGGGCGGATCGACGCCACCGGGCTCGTCACCGCGTTCGACCAGTGGTTGCAGGCGAACAGCCAGGACGTGACGTGGGCCACCACGATCGCCGACGCCTTCGCCGCTGCCGGTGGCGAAGGCGCGGTGTCGAGCGTCGCGGACTCGGCGCTCGCCGCAGCACTGCAGGCGGCTGGCGTCTCGGCGACCCGGTCGGACGTGCAGTTCGACCCGCCCTCCGCCTACGGCGCCCAGCCGACCACCGGCTACTCGATGGACCCCGTGAACACGACGACCGGCAACTTCGTCGAACCGGAGACCGACCTCGGCTTCACCGGCGCGAGCGCTTCGCTCGCCCTCACCCGCATGTACAACTCGCTCGACGAGCACGTCGGGCTGTTCGGCCCCGGTTGGGCCTCGGTCCTCGAGACCCGACTCGAACTCGACGACGAGGGGGCGTCCTTCGTCGGCGCGGACGGGCGGCAGATCCGGTTCCCGCGGGCATCGGACGGCTGGGAGCGCGGCGTCGGTGAGAACCGGTGGCTCGCGGTCGAGGGCGACCGGCTCGTGGTCCGCGACAACCGTGGCGGGCGCATCGACTTCACGCCGTCCGGCCTCTGGCTGGGCGAGCGCTGCGGTCCCGGGACCGGTGTCCTGGTCGAGCGCGACGCCGACGGGCTCATCAGCCGACTCGTCCACGACCGCGGACGGTCGATCGACGTCGAGTACCTGGCTGGCCGGGTCGCCGTGGTGCGGAGCTCCGACGGGCGCCGGGTCGAGTACTCGTACGACGACCGTGGGCGACTCGTCGCGGTCACCGACTCTGTGGGCACACGCCGCTACGGGTGGGACGACCACGACCTCGTCCTGACCGTCACGAGTGCCGCCGGGGTCGTCGAGGTCGACAACACCTACGACGAGCGCCGCCGCGTCGTCGAGCAGGTGAGCCCGCACGGTCGCGCCGTCCGCTTCGCCTACCTGCCCGGCCGGGTGACCGTCGTCTCCGACCACGACGGCTCGCGGTCGAACTCCTACATCGCGGACACCAGGGGCCGGCTCGTCGGCGTGCTCGACTCCGACGACCACCGGCAGTCGATGAGCTACGACCGGCACGGGAACCTCGTCTCCGTCACCGAGCGGGACGGGTCGGTCACCGTCCACGCCTACGACGAGCGTGGGCGTCGGACCCGGACGGTCACCCCGACCGGCGGCGACCTCACCTACGGACACGACGACCAGGACCGGACCACGACCGTCGTCGCCGAGTCCGGCGGCGTCGTCACGTACGAGTACCGCGGCGACGACCGGGACCCGTCCGTCATCACGGACCCCGTCGGGGGCCGCACCGAGCTGACCTGGTCGGACGGTGTGCTGACGCGGGTGGTCGACCCGACCGGCGTGGTCCTCGTCCTCGAGCACGACGAGCACGGCGAACTCGTCGCCACCACGAACGCCCTCGGCGACACGGCCCGCATCGACCGCGACGCCGCCGGGCGTCCGACCGTGGCGACCAGCCCGTCGGGGGCCCGCACCGAGTACCGCCACGACGCCGCCGGACTGCTGGTCGAGCGCCGTGACCCGGACGGCGCGGTCTGGCGCTTCGAGCACGCGACCGGTGGACGCATCTCGGCGGTCACCGATCCCCTCGGCGGGCGCACCGCGTTCGAGTACGGCCCCGACGGCGAGCTCCACGCGACCACGGACCCGCTCGGTCGCCGGGTCGTCCGCACCTTCGACGACCAGGGCAACCTGGCGACCCTCGCCCTGCCGGGTGACGCGGTCTGGACGTTCGCGCACGACGCGTTGTCGCGCCTCCAGGCCGTCACCGATCCGACGGGAGCGACCTGGAGGCGCGAGTACGACGCGAACGGCGTCCTGACCGCGACCGTCGACCCGACGGGCGTCCGTCAGGACGTGAGCCGGGACCCCGCCGCCGGTGTCGCCAAGCTGCAGGACGCGTTCTCGACGACGACCGTGCGCTTCGACGCGTTCGGGCGCCCCGTCGAGTCGACCAGTCCGGACGCCGGATCCGAACTCGTCACCTACGACGCGGCCGGACGCCCGGTGGAGCTCGTCGACGGAGAGGGCGGGCTGACGCGGATCGAGCGCGACCTCGCCGGCCGCGTCACCGCGGTCGTCGCGCCGTCCGGCGCGCGCACGACGTACGAGTACGACGCCTGCGGGCGCCCGTCGGCCGCCGTGGACGCCACCGGTGCGCGCACCACGCTGACCTACGACGCCGACTCCCGGGTCGTCGCGCGGACACTCCCCACCGGCGAGGTCGCTCGGACCGCGTACGACCCGGTGGGGCGCGTGGTCGAGCAGACGACACCCGGAGCGGGGACGAGCCGGTTCCGTTGGGACACGGCCGGGAGGCTCGTCTCGGCCCACGACGCACGCTTCGGTCGGCGCCGGTTCCGCTACGACGCCGCGGGTCAGGTCACCGAGGTGGTCGACGGGCTCGGCGGGGTCACCCACCACGAGTACGACGAGCGCGGTCGGGTCATCGCGACGACCGACCCGGCCGGAGGCGTCACCCGGCGCGAGTACGACGAGGCCGACCGCCTCGTCGCGGTCACCGATCCGCTCGGCCGGCGCACCAGCGTCCGTCGTGACGCCGCGGGCCGGCGGGTCGAGCAGACCGACCCGGACGGGCGGACGACCGCCTGGACGTACGATGCAGCGGGACACGAGCACCAGGTGCTGGTCGACGGTCAGCTGCAGACCGAGGTCGACCGTGACCCGGTCGCCCGCACCGTCGTGGTCACTGACCACACGCGAGGCGCTGGTCGCACCGTCGACCACGAGCTCGAGTACGACCGGCGCGGGCTCCTCGTCCGCCGCAGTCGCGGTGGGGCCGCGATCCGGTGGGAGTACGACGCCGACGGGCACCGGGTCGCCCGTGTCGACCCGTCCGGCCGCCGGACCACATGGGTCCGCGACGCGGTCGGTCGGACGACCGCGCTCGAGCGCGACGGGCTCGGAGCCGCGACCTTCCGACACGACGCCGCGGGTCGGATCGTCGAGGCGGTCACCGGTGAGCTCGTGCAGTCGTGGTCGTACGACCGCGGCGTGCTCGTCGCCCACACCGCGACCTCGCCCGAGGGCGTCACGACGACCCGCACCGAGCGGGACGCCGACGGCCGCATCACCGCCGTCGACGGCCCGGACGGGCGGGTGGAGCACCGGTACGACGCCGCGGGCCAGCTCGTCGCCGCCGGTGACGCACGCTGGGAGTACGAGGCCGGCCGACTGGTCCGCCAGGTGGTCGACGGGGTCGAGACGCGCTTCTCGTACGACCTTGCCGGCGAGCTCGTCGCCTCCGAACAGGACGGTGCCCGCACCGAGTACCGCTACGACGAACTCGGTCGACGCATCCGGCGGACCGACCCCGACGGCTCGACGGTGGAGTACGCGTGGTCCGACCTCGGGACGCTCGCCGCGGTCGTCGAGCGCGACCCCACCTACGCCGAGACCGGTCGGGTAGACGTCTGGACGGACGGCCTCGGCGAGCTGGCCGACGTCGGCGGTGCCGAGGCGTGGTGGGACTCCGCGGCGAGCGTGCCGGGGATCGTCTCGCTCGGCGGCACGAGCGTCCTGGACATGCCGGGCGGGGTCGTCGCCATCGACGATGCCTGGACGACCGTGGGGTGGCGCAGCGCGCGGGCCACCGCTGCCGACGACCCGTGGGCGGTGCTCGCAGCGGTCGGCGGGTCGGGGCTCCCCGCAGGCGTCGGGCTCACCGCGGACGGCGGCGTGTCCATCGCTGGACTCGAGTGGCTCGGAGCGCGGGTGTACGACCCCGTGGCGCGGGGCTTCCTGTCGACCGACCCGCTCGCGCCCGTGCTCGGGGCAGCGTGGGCGGCGAACCCGTACTCCTACGTCGGGAACGACCCCGTGCACGCGGTGGACCCGCTCGGGCTGCGGCCGGCGACGGATGCGGACCTGCAGGCGTACCGGGATGCGAACCAGGGTGCGCTCGCGAACCTGCGGGACTGGGCTGACGAGCACTCCGAGGTCATCTCGAACATCGCCATCGGCGTCGGAGTGGTACTCGCCGTGGGCGCGATGTTCACTCCGCTCGGGCCGGTCGTCGCACTGGCCGTGGCTGCTGGCTCGGGAGCAGCGCTCGCGGGCGGCCTGTCGATCAAGAAGAACCGCGGCGACGACGGGCGCGTCGACTGGGGCAAGGTCGGCCTCGACACGCTGATCGGCGGAGCAGCAGGTGCCGCAGGCGGAGGCGCCGCGATCGGCCTCGCGAAGGCGGCCCCAGCCGCTTCAGTCGCATTCGGGTCGGGAGCACGCGGGGTTGCTTCGCAGGTGTTCTCTTCGGCTGGCCGGGGCGCCATCGCCTCCGGCACTTCGGGCGCGGTCAACAACATCGGCGACTACGCGGTGAACGACGAGATCCGCGACAAGAACCTGCTCGGATTCGCCACAGCTGGCGCGACAGGCTTCGGGACCGGCGCAGCATCGAGCCTCGCGGTGGGTCGGGCCGCAGGGCCTCTTGCCGAGGGGCTCGGCGTCACCTCGCCGCTCGGCAAGGAGACTGTCGGCAACCTCGTGTCGATGGGCGTCGGCGGGATCAGCGCCACCGTCAACGAGGCAATTCGCCCAGGTGGCGACACGTCGATCGAGAACCTGGTCCAGACCTTCGGTACGGGCGCGGCGCAAGGTGGGGACGGTCCCACAGTCGGTGTTCATCGGAGATGGTGAGCGCAAGGAGGTACGTTCCGAACATGGCCGATGGGAAACCAGTCGTGACGCGAAGGAAACGAGTAGTCGCGATCGCCATCCTGTTGCTCGTCATCGTCATCCCGGCCCTGTTGTTCTTCGTCATCCCGCTCGGTATGAAGGTCTACGACGACGGTCATCGGATGTCGGTCTCTTGTGGGATCCGAAGCGCAACCACCGGTTCGGAGTCGAGCGGGTCCCTCAAGGGCGGCGGAGCGTCGGGGTCACAGGTGGTCGTCGTGACCGATCAATGCGGCAAGATCCTGCTGCAGGACGGAGTCAATCGGTTCAACGCTGACAGGATCGCTGGAGAGCTCTCCGGTGCTGATCGCGTTCGGTTCACTGTCGGCGCCGCGTCGTACGACATGCGCGCGGTGACCGCTGTGTTCGGGGTGTCGCCGACTGCGTACGCCTACGAGGTCGAACCACGCGGGTGAGTCCGCCGGACAGGGACATCCCATCAGCTCTCGGTCGACGTGGAGTCGCGTCAGCGGGGAGCCGAAGGTCCGGATGTCGTCCCTGCGGGCGGCGCGCACAGAGGGTGAGGAACCATGCCCAGCAACACGGCCGCGACGAAGAGCAGCGCTGCCAAGAAGACGCCAGGTCAGATTGCGCGGGACCGGCTGATCGCAGTCCTCATCCTTCTCGGCGTGGTCGGGGTGCCGGTGCTGGTATTCGGCTTCGGTCCGACCATCCTCGGTACATACGATGATGGGCACTCGATCGACGTGACGTGCCGTGTCGACTCCGCTGTCGGTGAAATCTCATCCTCGCGCTCGACGAAGGGCGCTGGTGGAGCGGAGGTGCAGGTCGCATTCAAGACCTCCTGTGGGAATCTGCTGTACCAGGACGGCGTCACGCGCGCGAACATGACCCGCATCGCGGGGGAAGTCGTAGCGGGCGAACGCTACCGCTTCTCGGTCGGTGGCGGCTCGTTCGAACTACGTGGATTCCTGAAGTTCTTCAAGATTACTCCCGTCGTTGGTTCCTTTTTCCGAGCGTGAGGTGAACCTTGAAGTGAACTGGAAGCAGGTCGGGGTGGACGCATCAATAGTCAGCGGAGTCAGCGGAGTCAGCGGAGTCGGCGTCATCGCGGCGGCGGGCCTGTCCGAGCTCGCTTCCCTCGACGGGAGAGCTGCAAATTCTGTTGTCCGGCGAATTTGTCCGACGGTCTTCTTGTCAACAGGAAGAGCTGCCTCGGCATCGGTGGCTTCCGGCGCAAAGACCGGTGCCGTCGACTACGGCATGAACTCCGATGGGTAGCCGAATGCCATTGATGGCCATGTTCAGTCCGTGGCCCAGGGATTCGGGACTGGCGTGCGATTGCGTGTGATCGAGAGCAAGGGCACAGGAGCACCGTCAAGAGGATCGATGCGCGCAAGAAGGATCATCTTCGGATCCTGGTTGCTAGGGGCAGCCCTCGTCATCTTGGTGATTCTCGTGGCTCCGATCAGTCTGAAGGCCTACGATTCTTCACACCCGATCACGGTGCATTGCCTGGTGCGTTCGGCGATATCGGGTGATGGTTCGTCTCGATCGGTCCGAGGGGTAGGGGCTACATACAATCAAGTGCGCATCGACTCCCCTGATTGCGGAACGCTGTTCATCCGAAGACACGTGACCTCGGGCAATGCGCCGAAGATTGCAGAGAAATTTCAATCCGGGCGCGAATACGAGTTCGTCGTTGGTGCGGCATCTTATCGTTTCAGAGATCAGCTTCGGATGATCAATCAGTCCATTGAAGTTCAGCCCCATGACTGAGCCCGGACACGTCCTACGTCACGACGTCCCATTGATCGAAGATGAGCAGGTACGGCTAGCGGTGCTCGCCTCGGAAAGAGCCCTGGTGCACGGCGCGGTCGCTGATCGTGAGGTCCCGCTCCAGGACGGAGTCAATCGGTTCAACGCTGACAGGATCGCTGAAGAGCTCTCCGCTGCTGATCGCGTTCGGTTCACCATTGGCGGCGTGTCGTACGACATGCGCGCGCTGACCGCAGTGTTCGGGGAGTCGCCGACTGCGTACGCCTACGAGGTCGAGCCGTGAGGGTGATCCTGCCGGGCAAGGAGGTCTCATCGGCCCTCGGCCGTCACGGACTCTTCGATGTGGTCGTCCGACGGCTCATGACCGGCGGGTGCGAAACAGTCACGAACCCGCAGAAGAACGGACGTGGAGGATGACCCCGCGTACCCCGCGACCCCGGCCCTTGTTCCTCGATGTCCTCGCGGCTCTTGTCTGTCTCGCGATCGCGTGGTGGCGGACCTCGAGCCTGAAACACCAGCCGATGCCGTTCGGACTGGTCTTGGCGTCCTCGGCGGCGGCCCTGTACAGCGTGGGGATCGGCTGGTGGGCGCGGAGCGGTCGACGACGGTCGTTCTCCGTCGTGGGACTGCTGGTGGTCGTCGTCGTGTTCGTGCTGCTCGTGGGTGCGCCGCCGCGACTCGCTGGCACGCGGTGGGCTTGGCTGCTCACCTCGTTCGCAGGGGTCATCATCGGGTCGGGTATCAGGGAACGGGTGGTTGCGCGCGCTTCCGCGGTGGACCCGAAGCGCGGCCGCAGGCGCCCAGGAGGTCGATGATCGTGCGGAGAGCCGTGGACAGGAACAGGGTCGATCGGAGACCCGATCGGGCGCTCGACCGGAAGCTCCTCCTGGGGTACTTCTCGCTGCTCATCCTCGCCCTGCTGGTCGCGGCATTCTGGGCGACCGTGATCATGAGTCGATCGAACGCCCTCGTCGCTACTGGTGTCGCGTCAGTAGCTGTCCTGCTGGGTTTGGTGGGTGGGCGGAGTCGTCGCCGAGGCGCTCGCGGAGTCACGATGCTCGTCCTCCTCGCCGGCCTCATCACGTTCTCCGCACTGGCTGGCCGTGGGCACTCGTACCAGTTCGCGTGGCTCTTCCCGGCATTGACGGGTCTGTTGCTCGCGAGGCCCGAGTGGCCGTGGTGGCGAAGTGACCGCGGAAGAAGCCGATGCAGCGGAGGCGTCCTCGGCGCGGCGCCTGCTGCTGATCCCAGGAGGAGCCGCGAGGTCCGCCGAACAGAGCGTCCTGAGCACGGAACGGAGTACCGCCTTGCCAGCACCTGAACCGCAGTCGCGACCCCCGAAGAATCGGAACAGGCTCGTGTTCGGTCTCCTCGGTGCCGCCGCCTTGTTCACGATCCTCGTGTTCACCTGGAACCAGGGACTCAAGGCGTACGACAGGTCTCATGTCATCCGCGTGGACTGCCTCGTCACTGCCGCGGAGCCGGAGGTCGGCGGATCCACTTCAGGCCGAGGGTCCGGAACCCTGTTCGACCAGATCACCGTCGACTCACCCGACTGCGGATCGCTAACGATCCGTCGAGGGGTCACCGGCGGGAACAAGCAGCAGCTTGCAGAGCGTCTCGGGACGCAGGAAAGGTGGTCGTTCCGGGTCGGAGCGGGGTCCTTCGAGCTGAGGTCCGTCCTCCATCTCCTCGGAGAGCCGGTCCTTGCGCAGGGCTTCTCGGAGATCAGGGAGCACGAGTGAGAACCCGCCGTTCGGGTGGTGCGGTGAAGTAGAGAGCGCGCGTCTACCGTCCCCTGACCAGCGGTTCGATCACGGGCAACATCCTGCTCGTCGTGATCGCCGTCGGTGCGGCCTTCGTGCTCGGGCTCTCGCAGGTGAGTCTGTCGGTCGTCCTGCTCAACCTCGCCATTGCTGTGGCAGGAGCGGGCGTGCTCGCGTTCATCGGTTCGGGTCGGGCGATCGCGGGCATGGTCCTCCTCTTCTTCCTTGGCCCGGTCCTCACGCGGTTCGTGCTCGATGGCGCGCAGATCTCCGTCCGGGTCTGGTTCCCGGGCATCGTCGCCGGCTGGGTGCTGGGCGCCCTGGTGCGTCGGGTCCAGGACCGTGGGCTGCCCGCAAGCGGCGTCGCGGAGCGGCCGGTCCTCCACTGGTGGGTTCGTGGGCGGCACTACGAGGAACGCGACCCGACTCTCGAGCAGGTCGAGGCCAAGGTCCGAGCGCTCGACGGCCGGGACCGAACGCTCGTCATCATGCATGACGGAGCGCGGGAGCTGGATATCTGTGGCGACGCTGCGACCGGCATCATCGTGTTCCGAACCGAGGACTCAGGTGACGAATCCCGCTGGGGAGTTCCGCTCGGCGCAGAAGTCGACGACGACGATCGGGCCGAGACCGCGATGGGGGACGTCTCCGCACCGGTGGCCCGTGGCCTGCTCGTCGACGCACGTGAAGCGTCGTCCATCGCTCGGGAGTTCCACGGCGGGAGGAGTGTCGCCGGGCCGGCAGGAACCTTGCGTGGGCAAGCCGTGATGTCCGTCCGCCCCTCGCTTCCGTGAAGCGCGCAGCGTCGTTCGCGCGTCGCAAACGGTGCCCGCGCGGACCGCACCGTGCCTCCAGGCCGGTACTCGCTGGACAGCCTCCGATGGTCAGCGCGGAAGACCGCTGACCCACTTCCGGAACGTGCGGGCATCAGCGTCGCGAAGTACTGCTGTCGGTACCTCCTGCGCATCGCGGAGGAGGACGAGGCTTTCCGGCGGCAGACCAGCCACCTGTCGACCCCTGAGCGACGTCGGGTCGACGAGCGCGGGGCTCGCGAGGAACGCGAGCGGCTGCGAGTCGGACTCGGCCACCGCCTGCCGGCCGTCGACGAGCGCCCGGACGTCCGAGGTGTGCAGCACGACCGCGTCCCCACCGATGAACAGTCGGATGACCGGACGCGGACGATCCCCTTGGCTGAGCGGGACGTTCGTCCAGTCGGCGCTGGCCGAGACGCCGCGCCACGGCGGGACCGGGAGGGTGTCCGGCCCGAACGCCGCGGGGGCGGGAGCGCTGTCGCGCACGACCCGCTCCTGCAGGTACGCGTCGAGTTCCGCGTACCCCCGCGCCAGTCCCATCACGTGGAACAGCCGTCGTCCGTCTGCCGAGCGCCCCTGGACCCCGCCGTACTGGTTCGCGAGCGGCGCCAGGGTGGCGATCTCGCGCAGGTCGACCCGGCGCTCCTCGTGCAGTCCCTGCCGGACCAACAGGTGGTCCTCCATCGCCAGGATCCGGGTCCGCCGCATCGAGCTCGCGAGCACGATGCCGCCGGTGCCGGCGAGGACGAAGACCACCGCCACGACGACCATCGAGAGCGGGGCGCCCTCGGCGGCGAGTCCGATCACCACGACGCCCAACAGCCCGCCGACGACGAGCAGCACGATCGCCAGGACGCGGATCACCAGCCACTGCCAACGGCGCAAGCGCACGGTGACGAGCGCGCCGCCCTCGGTCGGCAGCTTCTCGCCGCGGGCTCGCCGACGCCGGTCGCTCCGACGCGTCGCGCTCGTCACGCCCCACGTGATGCCGATCGCCGCGACGAACGCGATGCCGACGGACACGACTGAGATCCACATGTTCGTTCCCCCTGTGATCGGATGACCAGTCAACCGCTCGTGAGGGTGGACTGGTCATCCGATCGTGCAACTCCGAGCGCTTGGAGCACTCGGCGTTCCCCCCATCAACGAAGTGCAGAGTATCAATTCCACGGGATCCGTCAAACCGGACATCGCGGTGCTGTGGCCCGAACGGGGGTGCTGTGACCTGTGGATGGACGAACCCTCACGGTATTTCAGCGACTAGCATCGGACGCGCTGTCGATTCTTGAGGGGGACGATCGTGGAACTGACGCGCGCCGGGGGAACCGGAGCACGACCGGGTGGTCGGCTGGCCGGGGTGGTCGCGGTGTCGGCCGTCGTCGCGCTGACGTTGGCCGGGTGCACCGCCGACCAACGGCAGGTCGACGATCCGTCCCGGCTGCTGCAGACCGTCGACACGACGCTCACCCCGAACGGCTCGGTCCGCGCCATCTCGGACACGACGATCGCGGTCGGAGCGGACGGGTCCTCGTCGACGACCACCGACCACGACGTCGCAAAGGCGGCGGGCGACCTGCCCCTCCGCATCACGACGCAGTACACGACGACCAAACGCTCCGGGACCGACCTGTCGGACCTCGACGGCTACTCCGGCCGGGTCGAGGTCGACCTCACGATCGAGAACCTCACGGTCCGGTCCCAGAACCTGACCTACGACGTCGCGGGGTCCTCCCGTACGACCCCCGCTCTGGTCGGCGCCCCGTTCTCCGTCGCCGCGTCGACCGTCCTGCCGGGTGTCGCGCCGGACCGCATCGTGACCCAGGGGGTCGACGGCGGTGCCGCGACCGACGGCGTGGTCAGCACGAACGCCGACGGCGACGCCGTGGTGCAGTGGGGGCGGCTCCTCGCACCGCCGACCTCGGGCGCGAGCAGCACGCTCCACCTCGTCGCCGACGTCAAGGACTTCTCGGCCCCCGCGTTCGACGTCGCCGCCCAGCCCGGGCTGACCACCGACCTGTCGACGGAGGGCGTGCTGAACGGGGCGTTCGGCTCGCAGACGGACTCGGAACTCGCGCTGCAGCGCCGGACCATCGACCTCATCGCGCAGGTGAACGAGGTCCTGGCCCGAGCCGGCGGGACCATCACCGAGGTGCGGACGAACCTCGAGTCCACCTCCCAGACGCTCGGTGTGCGCACCGCGGAACGCCTGCAGGAGAGCAGCGCGTCCCTCGCGAGCACGATGCAGTCGCTCGCGGGCGAGCTCGGCTCGCTCAACGGGGACCTCGGCGCGACGGTGCAGACGACGCAGTCGACCGTGCTGCAGCAACTCCAGCAGACGACGAGCAGCCTCGACGCGCTGCTCGGCGACACCTCCGGCAGGGCGCCCGCACCGGTGCTCGACGAGGACGGTTGCAAGTCCACCGTGCAAGCCGGGCACGCTTCCACCAGCGTCTACGGCAACCTGTTGCGCGTCTCCTCCCAGCTCGAGGGCTACGCGCAGGCGAGCGAGCTCTGCAAGCAGCAGGTGAGCACGCAGTTGGCCGCGTCCGTCGGACCGGCTGCCCCGGACGCGACGAGCTGCGCCAGCCAGGAGGATCGTGGTTCGTTGACCTGCGCGCTCTTCCTCTCCGCGCAGTCGGTGACGTCGACGGTCGCACTGTTGGCAACGCAGGGTGCGGCCCTCGCTGACAGCCTCGAGCCGGAGAAAGCGGCCGAAGCTGTCGAGAAGTTCCGAGCCTTTGAAGCATCGCTCGACGCGTTGGTGGATCAGGCCGGTTCCACCTCCGGATCGCTGCAGACATCGCTCCGCGACCTTCGGACTTCGCTTGCCGGCACCAGGACCTCGCTCGACACGGTCCGAGCTGATGTCCAGAGCGTCCACGACAAGGCATCCGCTGCCAGAGCGCTCATCGGAGCTCCTGGCGACTTCACGCTGAGCGGGACGATGCAGGCGCAGAACGCGGCACTGGTGGCGAAGATCTGCGGTCTCGTGACGGACGAATCTCCGTCGCCGGTGCTGACTCCGCCGACGTCCGGTCTGACGCCGGAGCAGGCGAACGACCTCGTACGCTACTTGTCGACCCAGTCCTGCCCGAACGCAGACGGCTCGACCACACCCCTCACGTCGCCGATCCCGTTCCCGCAGCCCATGTCCGTTCGCCTCGCGGGACAGGCCGATGCTTGGCAGGCGATCATCGACGAGACCGGGAGCGACGCGGCGGCCGGAGGGCTGAGTGCCTCCGTCCCCGCACTCGGTCAGTCGCTGGACAGCATCCAGACGGCGATCGATGCGGTCGCGGATGCTGGGTCGGGCTCGGGTGGGGCCGAGCAGCAACTCGAACGGCTGCGTACGAGCATCAGCGAGGCACGGGCGCGGGCCAACACGGTCGGCGGGGACCTCGAGGATCTCAAGACAGCACAGGACGACGTCGAGCAGAAGCTGCGCGATGCGGCCGCAGAGTCCGAGGGCAGGCTCAAGGATCAGATCGAGTCCCTGGTCGACGAGCAGGTCCGGAACGTCAGCGACACCGCCGGGCAGAGCCAGCAGGCCGTCGAGCAGGCGTTCGACCAGTCGATCGCCGGACTCCGCACGACCTCGGGCGAGGTCACGAGCGACTCGAAGGGCACCATCGACGAGCAGAAGGGCGCGCTCGAACAGCAGAGCAGCAGCCTGGCGTCCGCGGTGGACAGCCAGACGGCCGCGAGCCTCCAGCGCATCGACGCGAGCACGAGTGCGTCGGTCCGGGACGTCCAGGGCGCCAGCACGCTGCTGACGGGTGACCTCAACCGCGTGATGCTCGACCTCGGCGACCGCAAGGTCAACGGCTCCGGCATCCTCGGCGCCATGGCGACGAGCGCCGCCAAGTCCGACTCCGCCGACTACCAGCTCGCCCTGGCGTCGCAGAACGCGGCCGGCTACGCGAACGTCCGCGCCGAGGACGTCGCCGGCATCCTGCTCCAGCAGCAGCAGTTCCGGTCGTCGCTCGACGCGGCCGCCAAGCTCCCGGCGTTCCGGCTCGACGTGCCGTCGGGCGCGACCGCCACGACGCTCTACGCCTTCCGGATCGGAGCCGACCGATGAGCCGCACGACCGAGCAACCGGCACCGGGACAGCAGCCAGCACCGGAACTGCAGTCTGCCGAACCGTCCGGCGCCGAACCGTCCGGCGCCGAGCAGTCCGGCGCCGAACAGCCGACGAACGACCGCACGACGCGACGCCGTCGGCGGACGATCCTCCTCGTGGTGCTCGCGGTCCTCGTCGTCGCCGCCGTGGTGATCGCCGTCGTCGCCGTGCGCTCCGCCGCTGAGACCCCGGCCGAGGCCGTCGCTGCCACCGCGCCCGTACCGGTCCGGGTCGCCCACGTCCCCGACGGCACGAAGATCGGCGTCGTCGTGACCCTCGGCGACGGCGAGGGCTCCGAGTGGGCCGATGCCGCGCAGGGTGCCCTCGTCGCCCAGCGACGGCTGCAGCTCGGTGGCACGACGGTCCAGCTCGTGGCGCAGGACGACGCCGGTTCGACCGACGGCGCACGTGCCGCGGTCGAGGCGCTCGCGAAGCAGGGCGTCGCGGGCATCGTCGTCGCCTCTTCCGGTCGCCACGTGGACGGCGCGTTCGCGGCTGCGTCGTCGGCCGGGATCCCGGTCGTCGCCCCGTACGCGGCCGGCTCGGACGACGCCTGGTCGACGGCGCCCTCGACGGACTCCACGGCGTCCGCGATGCGCTCGGCACTCGGCTCCGCGAAGTCCCCGCTGCTGGTCGACCTCGGGGGCGGAGCACCCTCCGGCCTGCAGGTCGCGCACGTCGTCGATGCGGTCCGCGACGCCGACACCGCCGCGCTCGCGACCACGATCGCCGAGCGCACGGGTGTCGCCGCGCAGACCGCCGACACCACGACCGGTTCCGGCGCCGATGCCCCGGTCGCCGCGGACTCCGACGCCGTCGTGCTCAGCGGCCCTGCGGCACGACAGGGTGCCCTCGTCGCGGCGCTCCAGTCCGCGGACGTCACCGCCCCGATCATCCTCACCGCGGACGCCACGAGCCCGACCTTCGCGGCCGCGCTGACCCAGGCCGGCGGCAGCCTGAGCGGCGGCTTCCGGACGGTCGGGGTCGAGACGGACGACGCCCGTGCCCTCCACCCGGACGCCACCGGTCGGTCGATGTCCGCCTTCCTCGGCGGTCTCCGGGTCCTCGCGGACGACGCCGACGCGAAGAACCTCACCGGCGACCGGCCGTTCTCGTCCGTGGCTCCCGTCGCGGACGCCCGGAGCCACGACGCCGTCATCGCCCTGGTCCGCGCGGTCGGGACGGCCCGGAGCGACGAGCCGTCCGCGGTCGCCGACGCGCTCGCGACCCTCGACCTCTCCGGCAGTGACGGGCTCGCCGGACCCGATCTGGTGTTCCGCACGCACGAGGCGATGCGCAGCCCGGCCTCGGTGCTCGCGTCGTCCGCGCAGGACCTCGGCCTCCGACCGGCGGCCTCGGACGACTCCGCGGACGCCAGCGGATCGCCGTCCCTCGTCTGGTTCGCCGACGACACGGAGCGCTGACCGCCACCGCGAAGCGCTGACCACCACCGCGAAGCGCTGACCGACCGCACGGACCGCTGACGAACCACACGAAGCGCTGACCGACGACACGAACGGAGAGGCACGGCATGCGGGTGCTCATCGAGCTCGACGACCGACGCGAGACCGTCGAGGTCGACGGATGGACGGGGGTGGCCACCCTCGGCGCGCTCGTCGCCGCGACCACCGGCACCGTCCTCGACCCTGCCACCCCGCTCGCCGTCGACGGCCACCACACCAGCTCGGACACCCCGCTCCGCGACCTCGTCCTGCTCGAGGGCTCCCGGATCGCCCGCACGGCGCAGGAACGCCCGCGCACGGTCGACGGCTGGAGCGTCACCCTCGCCGGAGGGCTCGACGCCGGCCTGGTCCTCGCCGTGCCGCGGAACCGGAAGCTCGTGGTGGGGCGAGCGCCGCAGGCCGACGTGGTCCTGCCGACCGAGAGCGCATCGTGGGAGCACTGCACTGTCGAGCGCGAGGGCGACGGGGTCCGGGTGCGCGACGCCGGCTCGACGAACGGGACGATCATCGGCGGCGAACGGATCGACGACGAGGGCGTCCTGCTCACCCGCACGACGAGCGTCATCGTCGGCGGCGCCGTGCTGCTGGTCCGCCCGGAACTGCCGGAGACCACCGTGCCGCCGGCCGGATCGCTGCCGAACCTCACCCCGGCCGCGACGGCACCGTTCAACCGTCCGCCGCGGCCCGGTCGGGTCGGGGACGCCGAGACGGTCGTCCCGCCGACGCGGAAGGACGTCGCTCCCGCGTCGAAGTTCAGCTGGATCACGGTGGCGGCACCGCTCGTCCTCGCGGGCGCGATGGTCCTGCTCCTCGGTGACGCGCGCTTCGCCCTGTTCGCCCTGCTCAGCCCCGTGACGGCGATCGGCATGTGGTTCGAGCAGAAGCACCGCCGCGCCAAGAACCTCAAGGAAGAGGAGACGCGCTTCGCCGCGGCGGTCGAGACGTTCCGCGGCGAGATCACGGCCGCGGCGGCGGTCGAGGCCGCGCGACGGCAGGAGCTCGTCCCCGATCCTGCCACCGTCGTCCGCCGTGCCGCGCTGCCGACGACCGCGCTGTGGCAGCGCCGCTCGGACGACGACGACTTCCTCAGCCTGCACGCCGGCACGGGTGACGCGCCGTGGCGACCCGAGGTCGACCAGCGCGCCGCGACCACGAAGCTCGAGGACGAGGCCAAGGCCGCGATCGCGGACAGCCGGCTCACCGCGGCGCCCGTGGTGACCGACCTGTCGGACGCCGGGGTCGTCGGGATCGTCGGCGACCGTGACGGCGCCCTCGCCCTCGCGCGCAGCCTGCTCGCCCAGGCGACCGTGCACTGCGGGCCCGCGGACCTGACCGTCGGCGTCTTCTGCGACCGCGGCCGCGAGACGGACTGGTCCTGGGCCTCCTGGCTGCCGCACACCCGTGTGGCCGGCAGCAGCACCGGGGCGCGCTGGATGTCGGCGCAGCGCGACCAGAGCGCCGCGGTCCTCCGCGGCCTGCGCGAGTCGCTCGACGAGCTGCCCACACCGAACCTGCTCGTCGTCGTCGACTCCGAGGTCCTGACCGAGGGCCGTGACGCCCCGGCGCGCAACCTGCTCGGCCAGGGACGGACGGTCCCAGGGGTGTCGCTGCGTCCGGGGGAGCGTCGGCAGCGCGTCAGCGGCATCGTCATCGCGTCGAACGAGCAGCAGCTCCCCGCCGCGTGCACCACGATCGTCACGGTCGCGGCGGACGCAGCCGCGACCGTGTACCGGCCGGAGGACCGCACCCGCGTCGAGGACGTCGTGCTCGCGGGGCTGTCGACGGAGACCGCCGAACGGACCGCCCGAGCCGTGGCGCACTTCGACGACCCCGAGCTCACCGTGCCCGGCGCCTCGCTGCCCGCGCTCGTCCGCCTGCCCGAGCTCCTCGCCGTGACCCAGCGCCGCGGGGCCGGCGACACCGCGCTCGACCCGTCGAGCCCCGAGGCGATCCGCGCGGCGTGGGACGCGCGGACGGGCGTCTCGACCCCGATCGGCTCGTCCGAGGGTGGCGTGCTCGAGATCGACCTCGTCCGCGACGGCCCGCACGGCCTGGTCGGCGGGACGACGGGCTCGGGGAAGAGCGAGTTCCTCCGGTCGTTCGTCGCCGGGCTCGCCGCTCGGAACGACCCGACCCGCCTGAACTTCCTGCTCGTCGACTTCAAGGGCGGCGCCGCCTTCGCCGCGTGCGAACGGCTCCCGCACACGATCGGCACCATCAGCAACCTCGACGAGCAGCTCGCCGACCGTGCCATCCGTGCGCTCGAGGCCGAGCTCGAACGACGCCAGCGTGTCTTCGCGACCGCGGGGGCCGACATCGACAACCTCGACGCCTACCTCGCCACCGGTCCGACCGAGCCGATGCCGCGGCTGCTCTTCGTGGTCGACGAGTTCGCCATGCTCGCGAAGGAGTTCCCGGACGTCCTCACGTCCCTCGTCGCGATCGCCGCGGTCGGCCGCACGCTCGGTGTGCACATGGTGCTCGCGACGCAGCGTCCCGCCGGTGTCGTGAGCGAGGACATCCTGGCGAACACGAACCTCCGCGTCGCCCTGCGCGTCCAGAGCCGCGAGGACTCGACGAACGTGATCGGCGTCCCGGCCGCGTCGGCGATCGGCCGCCAGCAGACCGGTCGCGCCTTCGTGAAGCTCGGGCAGGACGACATCACGCCGGTGCAGACGGCCCTGGTGACCGGCCGCGCCCGCGACCAGCGCGAGGACCAGCCGGTGACCGCGCGCCCGACCGACGTGTTCGGCGTCCCTGCGCCGATGCCCACGCCGGCGCCGAGTGCGTCGGACGAGACCGACCTCGACGTCCTCATCGACGCGATCCGGCGGGCGAACGACGCCGCCGGGTACGCGCCGCCCCGCCCGATCTGGCCGGAGGCACTGGGCGACCGCGTCGACCTCGACACGCTGCCCGTCAGCAGCGCGACCACCCGAACCGAGCGGCAGGTCGTCGTCGCCCTCGCCGACGACCCCGACCACCAGCGCCAGGTCCCCGCCGGCTGGGACCTCGACGAGGGCAACCTCATGCTCATGGGCATCCCGGGCAGCGGCACGAGCACGGCCCTCGCGAGCCTCGCCCTGCGCCTCGCCGCCACCCACGACCCCGCTGACCTCGACCTCCTCGTCCTCGACATGGGCGCCGGCGACCTCGCGCCCCTCGCGCGGCTGCCGCACACCACCGCGTACGTCGGCTCCGGTCCGGGCGCCGGGGAGCTGCAGGCGCGCTTCCTCCGCCACCTCCGCGCGGACCTCGAGCGCCGACGGGCCGCCCCGGGCGGTCGGCGAGCGGTCGTGCTCATCGACGGCCTCGCCGCCCTCCGCGACGAGTACCAGGACTTCGAGGGGCAGCTGCTCCTCGACGCACTGCACCGCGTCTACGCCGAGGGCCCCGCGCTCGGCATCTCGTTCGCCGTGTCGACGACCCGCGCCAAGGCGGTGCCGTCAGCGATGGACGAGGTCACCACCCAGAAGTGGCTGTTCCGCCTCGCGGACCCGTACGACTACTCCTCGATCGGCGTCCGCCCGAAGGACGTCCCGCCGCCCGTGCCCGGTCGCTTCATCGACTCGACGATGCGCCTGCAGAGCCACGTCGCGACGCCGACCGTGCCGCTCGACCGGGCCGTCGCCGACGTCGTCGCCGCGTGGCCGGAAGCGCCGACCAAGACCAGCGCCGTCGGACGACTGCCGGACGCCGTCCGTGTGGGCGACCTCGCCGAACCCGCCCGGTTCGACGCCGAGCCCTGGCGCCTCCCCGTCGGCATCGCCGAGGACGACCTCGGCACCGCCGTCCTCGAGGTCTACGACGGCGAGCACGTCCTCGTCGCCGGCCCCGCGCGGTCCGGCAAGTCGACGGTGCTCCTCGCCCTCGCCGACCTCGCCCGCTCTGCCGAGGGCGTCCGTCCCGCCGTGTGGGGGATCTGCGACCGACGGTCGCCCCTCGCCGAAGCGCCGCTCGACCGCGTCGCGGTCGGTGCGGACGAGGTCCCCGCACTCCTCGCCGGACTCCGCCTCGAACGCGGGCCGGTCCTGCTGCTCGTCGACGACGCCGAACGGTTCGAGGACGCGGACCAGGGCATCGCGACGCTGCTGACGTCGGAACGACCGGGCCTCTGCGTCGTCGCGGCCGGCCGCTCCGTGGACCTCCGCTCGCTCTACAGCCACTGGACACGACAGGTCCGCAAGAGCCGCTGCGGGGTCCTGCTGCAGCCCGACGTCGACTACGACGGCGAGCTCCTCGGCATCACCCTGCCCCGGCGCGCACCCGTCGCGCTCAGCGCCGGTCGCGGCTACGCCGCGTCGGGCGGGTCGGTCCGCCTCGTGCAGACCGCGTCCTCCGGCGCCTGACCGACCCGGCCCACCGCCGGACGGGAGGCACGGTGCGAGCCCGCCGCGCGCCTCCAGTACCGGGGAGCCACCGCCGGACGGGAGGCGCGGCGCCAGCCCGCCACGCACCTCCCGTCCCAGGGGCCAGGCGCGCCGGGCGATCGAACGCGACGGATCAGTCCCGCGTGGTGATCCCGAACGGCGCGCTCTCGAGGTTCGTGAAGTTCCCCACCGTGGCCCGCACCGTGCACGACGGCGCGACCGACAGCGCCGTCACGACCAGTCCGTCCGACGACACCGCGAGCGCCCCCGAGCACCCGTCGGCGAACCGCACGCCGGACTCGCCGCCGGCGACGTCGGTCAGCATCTGCGACGGGCTCCCGGTCGCCGGACTGCGGTAGAGCGGGTTGAGGTCGTCGGCGCCGCTCGGCCACACCGGCACCAGCGTCACCGGGAGCGTGGTCTGGCTGACCGTGCGGTCGGGCGTGCGGACCTCGACGCCCTGCAGCCGCTGCACCGGGTACGCGGTCCCCGTGACCCCGCGGTCGGTCACCGCGGCCGTGGTCGCACTGCCGGCGGCGTCGAGCCACTCCTGCAGCGCCGCCTGGTCGCGGACGCCGGCGAGCCGGACGCTCGCCTGCACGGTGAGGTCCTGGCCGGCGGGGACCTCGACGTCGTCGAGCGCCCACGAGCACGCGGTGCCGACGCCGGTCAGCGACGGCTGGTTGCGCGCCGCGGAGACGCCCTCGCCGGTCCACGTCACCGCGGGGCACGATGCCTTCGCGGTGGCGCCGGGCACCACCTCGAGCAGGGGCCCGCGGAGCGCCACGGACTGCGCGGCGTAGGTGATCGACAGGGTGACCGTGCCGCGCTCCGGGTCGATCGTCGCCTTGCGGGTCGTGGTCAGCCCGGTCGGCAGCGGCCGGTCCTGCTGGTACGCGCTGCCCGCCTGCGCGGTGGCGGCGGGCGTCGAGGAGCCCCGACCGGCCAGCGCCCCGGGGAGCCACACGACCCCGCCCACGACGAGCGCGGCGACGAGGACCACACCGAGGGCACCGAGCGCCGCCATCCGGTTCGTCAGCCAGTCCGGGCGCTGCCAGCGGCTCCGCGGCGGTGCCTCTGGTTCGCGGACGACGGGCAACGGCTGCCGGGCGAGCGGGCGGATGACGGTCTGGGAGCCGGCCGGGCCGAGCTCCGGCGCGGGGGAGGCGTCCTCGACCGCCGGGGCCTCTTCCGCCGCCGTGTCCGGTCGGACGCCGCGGACGACGGTCGCGGGCCGCTCGACCTCGGCGAAGGACTCCGGGTCAGCGGCCGGGGCGAGGGCCGGGGCCTCCGCCAGCGATCGCGCGAGCCGGCGGAGGGTCGCGGCGGCGTCGGCCGCGGCCGGGCGGGCGCCGGGGTCCTTCGCGAGCAGCGTCGTGAGCGCGGTCCAGAGTGCGTCCGGGACGTCGATGCGGGGCGGGTCCGACGTGACGTGTCGGTAGGCAACGGCGAAGTCGGTGCCGGGGCCGGCGAAGGGCGTGCGGCCGGCGAGGAGCTCGTAGAGCATCACCCCGGCGCCGTACACGTCGGCCGCCGGACCCGCGCGGCCCTGGCTGATCGACTCCGGTGCCATGTACTGCGGCGTGCCGAGGAGCCCGGTGGTCGTGCGTTCGCGGTCCGCCACGACCGAGGCGATGCCGAAGTCCGACACCCGGACGTCGCCCGTCGCACCCGCGGTCCACGCCGTCGCGAGGAGCACGTTGTCGGGCTTCACGTCCCGGTGCGTGACGTCCTGCCCGTGTGCCGCAGCGAGGGCGTCGAGCGTCTCGGCCGTGATGGTCAGCGCGTCGCGGGGCGGCAGCGTGCCGGACGCCCGGAGCAGGTCCCGCGCGGAGCCGCCGTCGACCAGGTCCATGACGATCGCGAGCCGGTCGCCCTCGACCACGAGGTCCCGGACGCGCACGATCGAGGGGTGCTGCAGCCCGAGCAGCACGGTGCGCTCCCGCACGAAGCGCTCGACGATCGCCGGGTCCGCGGCGAGCTCGGCGCGCAGCAGCTTCGCGGCGACGTGCTCGCCCGAGGCGGTGTGCTCGGCACGCCAGACCTCGCCGGTGGCACCCGTGCCGAGCAGGTCGACGAGTCGGTACGAGGCGCCGAGTGGCTCTCCGCGGCCGTACTGTGCCTGGCCCTGCTCCGCCACGATCCCCCCGAGTGCCCCGGTCGACCCCTCGCCGACCGCGCCATGTTACCGGCCGGGACCCGCCGCGTACTGGACGTCGACCGCGTGCTGTGCGAAACCCGATCGGCGGTAGAGCGCGAGTGCCGGCTCGTTGTCGCCCTCGACGTAGAGCGCCGCCGCGGACAGTCCTCGGCCGGTCAGGCGCGAGGCACCGGCGCGCATGAGCACACCCCCGATCCCGCGACCATGCTGGTCGGGACGGACGGCCACGGCGTAGAACTCGCCGAGGTCGCCCTCGACCTTGAGCCAGCACGACCCGACGAGCTCGCCGGCGTCGTCGCGCAGGAGCAGCAGGTCGTCGCCGGAGAACCACGGCTCGGCCTCGCGGGCACGGAGGTCGTCGAGCGTCATCCGCCCCTGCTCCGGGTGGTGCGCGAACGCGGCGGCGTTCAGGGCGAGCCAGGCGGCCTCGTCCTCGGGGTCCCCGGCGCGGAACGCCTCGAGGGTCCAGCCCGTCGGGACCCGGGGGTCGACGGGGTCGTCGGCGATCGGCGCCCGCAGCTGCAGGAGCGTCCGGACGGCGGTCCACCCGTGCCGTCGGGCGAGGGCCCGGGCAGCGGGGTGGTCCCCGTGCGCCCACGCGAGTCGGGGAGCACCAGCCCCGGACGCATCACCGCGGTCACCGGCACCGGACGCATCACCGCGGTCACCGGCACCGGACGCGTCACCGGCGTCACCGGACGCGAGCACTTGCGCGACCAGGGCCGACCCGATCCCGCGACCACGGGCCTCCCGTGCGACCACGAGCTCCAGCTCGCCGTCACGGACCACGGCGACCCCGCGCTCGTCCCCCACGACGTGTGCGCGCCCCGCGCGCACGTCGACGAGCGTCTGGTCGGAGAAGGGCGGGGCCTCACCGGCGGCGGCGGACGCCGCGGCCAGGAGCTCGACGACCGCGAGCACTACTGCCCCGCCAGCCGGTCCGCCTCGTCGTCGTAGACGTTGAAGCGGTAGCCGACGTTCCGGACCGTGCCGATCAGGGACTCGAGGTCCCCGAGCTTCGCGCGGAGTCGCCGGACGTGGACGTCGACGGTGCGGGTGCCGCCGAAGTAGTCGTAGCCCCAGACCTCGCTGAGCAGCTGCTCGCGGGTGAACACGCGGGAGGGGTGCGTGGCGAAGAACCGGAGGAGCTCGAACTCCTTGAAGGTCAGGTCGAGCGGCCGGCCCCGGACCTTGGCGGAGTAGCTCGCCTCGTCGATGACGACGCCGGAGGCCTGGATCTTCGAGCCCGTCTGGGTCTTGGCGGCGCGCCCCGTGGTGAGTCGGATGCGGGCGTCGACCTCGGCCGGTCCTGCGGTCTCGAGCACGACGTCGTCGACGTTCCACTCGTTGTTCACGGCGGTCAGGCCGCCCTCGGTCACGACGAGGACGATCGGCGTCGTCGACCCGCTCGTGGCGAGGATCTTGCACAGGGCCTTCGCGCTGACCAGGTCGGTGCGGGCGTCCACGAACATCAGGTCGCTCTGCGGGGCGTTGACCAGCTGTGCCGCCTCGGCGGGCACGTGGCGGATCCGGTGGCTCAGGAGACCGAGACTCGGCAGGACGTCGCCGGGCGCGGCTGAGGTGAGTACCAGGAGCTGGGCCACAGGACCTCCAGGGCGTGGGGGAGTCGTGCACACATCCTAGTGATGCTCGCGAAGCCGGCCCCCGTCCGGCCGGACGGCGACCCGGCACCGAGAAACGACGCCGGACGCCGGACGCCCCGACGCCGGACACCGTGCGCCTGCCATGATGGTCCGCGTGAGCGAGACGGACCAGCCCCTCGACCAGCGTCGCCTGCGTCTGACCTCCGTGCTGCCCGTCTGGCTGCTCGCCGTCGTCGGCGCCGTGCTCGTCCTGACGCTCACGCAGAAGGACTCCTTCGCGTGGCTGCTCCTCGTGTTCGTGCTGTGCGTGCTCGTCAGCTTCGTGCTGCAGCTCATCACCGCGACGAAGGACGGCCTGGTCGAGCGGATCAGCATCGCCTCCTCGGGGGCGTTCGTCGTCGTGCTCGTCACCGCCGTGGTGCTCCTGGCGCGCTGAGGTCCACCGCGTAGACTCGCGGCATGGATTCGCTGCTTGCGCTCGAGCTGTTCTACGTGGGGCTCCTCGGCCTCGCGTCGCTCGCGATCGCGTTCATCTCGGTCGTCGTCGTCGTGAAGCTGTTCAAGGGTCAGCGTTGATCGAACTGCCGGAGGGCCTGGCGCCCGAACTCGTCCCGCTGTCGTGGCTCGTGGGCGTCTGGGAGGGCACCGGCGTCGTCGAGTACCCCGTGGGTGACGAGGACGAGCCCCGGAAGTACGAGTTCGGCCAGCGCGTGAGCTTCAGCCACGACGGCCTGCCGTACCTCAACTACTCCTCGACGACGTGGCTGCTCGACGACGAGCACACGCCGCTCGCCGCGGAGATGGGCTACTGGCGGATCGATCGGCCGAACGAACCCGGCGACCGCGGTCCCGCGATGCTCATGGGTGACGGGCCGACCCCGTTCAGCACGGTGGAGAGCGTCGAGACGCTCCGCAACACCACCGACGGCTTCGACGTGGAAGCCGCGATCATCCACCCGACGGGCGTCAACGAGCTCTACGTCGGACGCGTCAAGAAGGGCCGCATCGACCTGGCGACGGACGCCGTGATGCGCTCGCCGAACGCGAAGGACTACTCCGCGGCCACCCGGCTGTACGGCCTGGTCGAGGGCAAGCTGTTCTGGGCCTGGGACATCGCCGCGCTCGGGCAGCAGCTCACGTCGCACGCCTCGGGGCAGCTCGCGAAGGTCGACTGATGGCCGTCTTCGCCGAGCGACCCGGCTTCGTCGCGTCCGACGCCGGTCCCGCCGCGCACTTCGGCAACCCCACGGGCGAGCAGCGTGCGCTCGCCGCGGGCCGTGCCGTCGTCGAGCTCGGCCTCGGCGTCGTCACGGTGACCGGGCCGGACCGGCTGACCTGGCTCAACTCGATCACGTCGCAGCTGATCACCGGGCTCGCGCCCGGCACGTCCACCGAGACGCTCGTGCTCGACCAGTCCGGTCGCGTCGAGCACGCCGCGCGGGTCGTCGACGACGGCGGGACGACGTGGCTCCTCACCGAGCCGGCAGACGCCGCACCGCTGGCCGCCTGGCTCGACAGCATGCGGTTCATGCTCCGCGTCGAGGTCGCGGACCGCTCCGCCGACCTCGTCACGCTGGGCCGCTTCGCGGGGTCGGCGGTCGCCGACCCGGTGGTCGAGTGGGTCGACCCGTGGGCGTCCGTCACGCCCGGTGGGTGGGGCTACGCCGCACTGGAGGCACACCCCGCCTCCGACTGGACCCTCCGCATCGACGTGGTCACCCCCGAGGCCGCTGCCGACACGGCCGCGTCCGACGTCCCCGCCGCGGGGCTCCTCGCGCTCGAGGCCCTGCGCATCGCCGCCTGGCGTCCCTCGCTGTCCGACGTCGACGAGCGGACGATCCCGCACGAGCTCGACTGGCTCCGCTCCGCCGTGCACCTGTCGAAGGGCTGCTACCGCGGGCAGGAGACGGTCGCCAAGGTCCACAACCTCGGCCACCCGCCGCGCCGCTTCGTGATGCTGCACCTCGACGGGTCGGACGGTGTGCTCCCCGCGCCCGGCACCCCCGTGGTGTCCGACGGGAAGGACGTCGGCCGACTCACCGCGGCGGCACTGCACCACGAGCTCGGACCGATCGGGCTCGCGGTCGTCAAGCGCTCCCTGGACCCGACGGCGACGCTCGAGCTCACGGTCGACGACGTGGTCGTGACGGCCGCGCAGGAGACCATCGTCCCGCCGGGGGCCGGCGCGACGGCCAACGTGCCGCGCCTGCCCAGGCTCGGAGCCGTCCGGCGCGGCTGAGCAGCGGCGGCCTGCGGCTCGGGCTCAGGCGGGGGCGACGGCCGACCAGGGGACGCTGAGCTCGCCGAGGCGCCACCGGGCCACCCCGTGCAGCACCGGCCATCCACGGTCGCGCATGCCCTGCACCGTCGCGATCCACCGCTGGCGGGGACCGTACGTACCGAGCGGCGCGGCGACGGCCCACGCGCGGTCGAGATCGAGCAGGAACGCGTGCACCCGCTCGCCGGGGACGTTCCGGTGGATGAGGGCCTTCGGCAGCCGTTCGGCGACGATGCTCGGCACCTCGAGGCTGGCGAGGCGCAACGACACCGTGAAGGTGTGCGGCGCGTGCTCGTCGAGGGTGACCCACGACGCGACCCGCCCGACCTCGTTGCACGTGCCCTCGACGAGCGCCCCGCCCGGCTGCAGGCGGTCCTGCATGATCCGCCACGAGTCGACGACGGCGGACTCGTCGTACTGCCGCAGGACGTTGAACGCCCGGATCACTGCCGGACGACGGTCTCCCGGTGTCGGGGTCTCGAACCCGCCGAGCCGGAAGGTCACCCCGTCGCGGGTGCCGGCGTTCGCCAGTGCCACGCGTGCGGGCTCGATCTCGATGCCGGTGACCTCGACGTCCGGACGGACCCGGGCCAGTCGGTCGCGGAGCTCGAGCGTCGTGGTCGGCCGGGCGCCGTACCCGACGTCGGCCACGAGCGGGTCGTCCGTCCGCCGCAGCACCGGGAGCGACGCGATCCACCGGTCGACCCGGCGGAGCCGGTTGTACCCGGTGGTGCCGCGCGTGACGTTCCCGATGGGCATGGGACCAGGCTACGGGGCCGACGCCGCTCGGTAGACTCGGGCGCATGACCTCCACGCTCGTCCTGCTCCGTCACGGCAACAGTGACTGGAACCAGAAGAACCTGTTCACCGGTTGGGTCGACGTCCGGCTCAGCGAGCTGGGCGAGAAGGAGGCGAAGCGCGCCGGCGAGCTCATCGCCGGGTCCGGCATCGTGCCGGACGTCCTGTACACGTCGCTCCTGACCCGTGCGATCCAGACCGCCGACATCGCCCTGCTCGAGGCCGATCTCGCGTGGCTGCCGGTCAAGCGCGACTGGCGCCTCAACGAGCGGCACTACGGCGACCTGCAGGGCAAGGACAAGGCGCAGACGCTCGAGCAGTACGGCGAGCAGCAGTTCATGGAGTGGCGCCGCTCGTTCGACGTGCCGCCGCCCCCCATCGCCGACGACGCCGAGTGGTCGCAGGCCGGCGACCGCCGCTACGCCGACCTCGGCGACCAGCTGCCCCGGACCGAGTCGCTCAAGCTGGTGATCGACCGGCTGCTGCCGTACTGGGAGTCCGACATCACGAAGGACCTCGGTGCGGGCAAGACCGTCCTCGTGACGGCCCACGGCAACTCGCTGCGGGCGCTCGTGAAGCACCTCGACGGCATCTCCGACGACGACATCGCCGGCCTGAACATCCCGACGGGCATCCCGCTCGTGTACGAGCTCGACGACGACTTCCGTCCGACGAAGCCCTCGTACTACCTGGACCCCGAGGCTGCCGCAGCCGGCGCCGCCGCGGTCGCCGCCCAGGGCGCCAAGAAGTAAGCAGCCGCATGCAGAACGCCCCGCCGGTCACCGGCGGGGCGTTCGTCGTCTGCGACGGACCGAGCGGGTCAGACGAAGTGCGACGCGATCTCCTGCACGAGTGCCCCGACGTCGTACGGGTGCGCGGTGTCCACCCGGACGACGGGCACCCCGGGCAGCGCGACCGGACCGGCGTCGCCGTGCTCGTCCCAGAACGCCAGGACGTCGGCGAGGTCGCCGTGCACCTCGTGGCGCACCGGCAGGGTTCCCGGGTCGTACCGGTCGCGCAGCCGGACCTCGGCGGTGGCCCGGTCGACGTCGCACCACACCTCGACGGCGCGCGGTGACGCGGCGGCGGCGAGCCCCGCCTCCAGGCGGTCCCGGTCACGCGACGGCAGCCAGACGGCGTCGAGGACGACCCCGTTCTCGACGGCCCGAGCCATGGACCACATCGTGTCCATCGCGATCCCGCCCAGCGGACGCGAGGCGATCATCGGGCCGACGATGTCCGCGAGCGGCTCCTTGATCCGGTCCTTCGACAGGAAGGGACAGCCGAGCACCTCGGCGAGGGCCGCCCCCACCGTGCTCTTGCCCGAACCGGGCATCCCGTTGACGACGATCGCGACCTGAGCCATGCCACGATCCTCCCGTCCCCCTGCGCAGAGCGCAAAACGCAACGGGGGCGGTTCCTCGCAGCGTCATACCGCTGCGAGGAACCGCCGACGTTGCGTCTTGCGGATGCGACCCGACGCGACGGGAGCGGTGCGTCAGGCGGGGGAGGCCGTCACCGACGCGGCGCCGGCCCAGTCGCCCGTCGCCAGGTACTCCACCTTCTTCGCGATCGACACCGCGTGGTCCGCGAAGCGCTCGTGGTAGCGCGACGCGAGCGTGGCGTCCACCGTGTCGATCGGGTTGCCCTTCCAGGTCTCGCCGAGCACGAAGTCGAAGACGCTGGCGTGCAGCTCGTCGACCTGGTCGTCCTCGTCGCGGATCTCGGCGGAGAGCGCGATGTCCTCGGTGGCGAGCAGGCGGGTGAGCTTCTGCGCCATCGCGACGTCGTGGGCCCCCATCTTCTTGAAGGTGGGGCGCAGGCCCTTCGGCACGACCTTCTCCGGGAAGCGCTGGCGGGCGAGCTGGGCGATGTGCTCGGCCATGTCGCCCATGCGCTCGAGCGACGAGCTGACGCGCAGCGCGGTCACGACGACGCGCAGGTCGCGGGCGACCGGGGCCTGGCGGGCGAGGATGTCGATGGCGACCTCGTCGAGGGCGTTCGCGGCGGCGTCGATCTTGGCGTCGTCGGCGATCACCTCCTCCGCGAGGGCGACGTCGGAGTCGCTGAACGCCTGCGTCGCGCGGGTGATCGCGGACTCGACGAGCCCGGCGATCTCGGTCAGACGCTCTTGGACGTCCTGGAGCTCCTGCTGGAAGACTTCGCGCATGGGGGATGTGCCTCTCTGATGCGTACCGGTCGAGTGTCGTCAGGGCAGGTGAACGAACGGTGACCTGCGGCTGAACACCTCGCGCAGCGGACCCGGAAACACCGTCGCCGGGGGTGAACGGCGTCGGAACCGGACGTGTCCGTCCCTACACTGGCGGCATGGACAACGTGTGGCTCGTGCCACTCTCGATGCTCCTCGGTGGGGTGTTCGGCGCGGGGGTCGTGGTGCTCGTCATCACGGCGGAACGCACCGCCCGTGCCGCCGACGTCGCGGAGCGGACCCTGCCGGACGGCGTCGCCGCGGTGATCGCGACGATGCACAACCCGGCGGTCGTGGTCGACCCGTCGAACACCGTCGTCGCGGCCTCGCCGCAGGCGCTCACGGTCGGGCTGGTGGTGCGGCGGAAGCTCGCGCACCGGGAGCTCGTCGAGCTGGTGGACCGGGTGCGTCGGAGCGGCGAGATGGGGTCGGAGGACCTCGAGCTGCCCCGCGGCCGGAGCGGCGAGCTGATCGGCTACCTGAGCTTCCGGGCGGCGCAGCTCGGCAACCGGTACGTCCTCGTCACGGCCGACGACCTCACCGAGAGCCGCCGCATCGACGAGGTCCGACGGGACTTCGTCGCGAACATCTCGCACGAGCTGAAGACCCCGATCGGCGCGATCGGCCTGCTCGCCGAGACCCTGGTCGTCGCCGCGGACGACCCCGAGCACGTGAAGAAGTTCGCCGGGCAGCTGATGACCGAGTCGGAGCGGCTCGGGGCCCTGACGAAGGACATCATCGAGCTTTCGCGCTTGCAGTCCGTGGACACGCTGGAGAACAGCGAGGAGACATCGATCGACAAGATCGTGCAGGCCGCCGTCGACGCGAACGAGGTCGTCGCGCGCGCCCGGGACATCGACCTGGTCCGTGCGAAGCGCACGAAGCTCCGCGTGATGGGGGACCCGGGGCTGCTGCAGGTCGCGGTGTCGAACCTCATCGCCAACGCCGTGAAGTACTCGCCGGACCACACCCGCGTCGGCGTGGGCGTCCGGTCGGCGAAGGGCTTCGTCGAGATCGCCGTCACCGACCAGGGCGTCGGCATCCCCGAGGCCGACCTCGACCGCGTGTTCGAGCGCTTCTACCGCGTCGACCCGGCGCGCTCCCGGGCGACCGGCGGCACCGGGCTCGGCCTCGCCATCGTCAAGCACGTCGTCGGCAACCACGGCGGCGACGTGCGCGTCTGGTCGCAGCCCGGCAAGGGCTCGACCTTCACGATCCGTCTCCCCGAGGCGGATCCCGACCTCACCACCGCCCTCGAAGAGCAACTGGAAGAGCAGCCATCGTGACCAAGATCCTCATCGTCGACGACGAGCCGGCCCTGAGCGAGCCCCTGGAGTTCCTCCTGCAGCGGGAGGGCTACGAGACCGCCGTCGCGGCGGACGGCGTGACCGCGCTGTCGAAGTTCGACGCGGAGAACCCGGACCTCGTGCTGCTCGACCTCATGCTCCCGGGCCTCAGCGGCACCGAGGTCTGCCGGCAGATCCGCACGCGGTCGAACGTGCCGATCATCATGCTCACCGCGAAGGACTCCGAGGTGGACATCGTCGTCGGGCTCGAGCTCGGCGCGGACGACTACGTGACGAAGCCGTACTCGACGCGGGAGCTGCTCGCCCGGCTCCGGGCGGTGCTGCGGCGTCGGACCGAGGACGACCCGGGCGACAGCGGGATCCTGCAGGTCGGCGGGATCCGGATGGACGTCGAGCGGCACACGGTGTCGGTGGACGGGTCCGAGACGCCGATGCCGCTCAAGGAGTTCGAGCTGCTCGAGCTGCTGCTCCGGAACGCCGGCCGTGTGCTCACCCGCGGGCAGCTCATCGACCGGGTGTGGGGGTCCGACTACTTCGGGGACACCAAGACGCTCGACGTGCACATCAAGCGGATCCGCTCGAAGATCGAGCGCGTGCCGAGCACACCCGAGATCCTCGTCACCGTCCGCGGCCTCGGCTACCGCATCGAGGGCTGAGCCCGACCCGTCGGCCGTTCCTGGTCGCGTCGCCTCGGCGACGCGGCCGGGTCCGGACGGACTGGAGGCCCGGTGCCGGTTCTCGGAACCGGCCCCGGGCCTCCGGTCTGACGCGCTGTCCGGCGCGCGCTCGCTGGAGTGGGCTCTGCGTCAGTTGCCGGAGCTGGTGGCCTCGCCGGTCGGGGTGGCGTAGGTGGACTCGGTGCCGGCGCTCGGCGTCGCGGTGCCCGTGGGGCTCGGCGACGGTGCGAGGCTCTGGTACTCCTCCATCGCGTTGGTCAGCACGGGGACGCTGGCCGAGACGCCCTCGGCGCCGGAGTACGAGAAGTAGGTCTTGACGAGCGAGCCGGGCCGGGCGTCCGCGCCCTCGAAGACGACCGCCTTCGCGCCGGTCTGCTCGGTGCCCTGCGAGTCGCTGCCCTCCTGGGCGCTCGAGCCCTCGCTGCTCGACACCGTCGGGGTGTTCGTGCCGAGGTCGCGGCGGCTGCCGGCGGGGACGACGACCGTCTGGGTGTCGCCGCCGAGCTCGATCGAGAGCGTGATGTCCTCGGACTCGTCGGTGTTGATGACGGTGCCGATGAAGCGTGCGTCCTCGCCGCGGTCGGAGATGAAGAGCGCGTTGCGGATGTCGAGCTTGCCGGTGGTGACGTTCACGCCGTCGGTGATCTGCTTGATCTCCGTCGTGTGCGCCGGCGACATGAACTCGCAGCCGGTGGCGCCGAGCGCGATGGTTGCCGCAACGGCGACGGACACGAGTACCCGAGCTCGCAAGAGATTCCTCCGGAAGATCATGATGGCGGACCGGACGGTCCGGCACCATCCTAGCGATCACCCGGGTGTGGGTCCGCCCCGGCCCCACTACCCGAAACGCCCTTGTGGTAAACTGGGGGTTCTGGGAACGGAGCCTGATACATGCAATTCGAGGTCGGCGAGACCGTCGTCTACCCCCACCACGGGGCGGCAACCATCTCTGAAGTCAAGACTCGCGTCATCAAGGGCGAGGAGAAGGTCTACCTGAAACTCCGCGTCACGCAGGGTGACCTGACGATCGAGGTCCCGGCGGACAACGTCGACCTGGTCGGCGTCCGCGACGTGATCGGCAAGGAAGGACTCGACAAGGTGTTCGAGGTCCTCCGGGCACCGTTCACCGAGGAACCGACCAACTGGTCGCGCCGCTACAAGGCGAACCTCGAGAAGCTCGCCTCCGGTGACGTCATCAAGGTGTCCGAGGTCGTCCGCGACCTCTGGCGCCGCGACCAGGACCGCGGGCTCTCGGCGGGTGAGAAGCGGATGCTGGCCAAGGCGCGCCAGATCCTGATCTCCGAGCTGGCCCTGGCCGAGAAGACCGACGAGGACAAGGCATCGACCGTCCTCGACGAGGTCCTCGCCTCCTAGCGCGACCAGCACCCTGGCGCCACAGCACGACGACTCGACCGCCCTGCTCCCCGGACCCCGGGTGAGCAGGGCGGTCGTCGTCGTCGCGGCCGGCTCCGGGACGCGCCTGGGCATCGGTGACGCGAAGGCCTTCGTGCCCGTCGCCGGCGAACTGATGCTGACCCGGGCGGTGCGGACGGTGTTCACCCTGGCCGAGCCGACCTTCGTGGTCGTCGTCGCGCCGGCCGCCCGGTTGGACGAGTGCCGCGCCCTCGTCGCGGCCGTCGCGGGTCCCGCCGATGCCCTGACCGCCGTGGTCGCGGGCGGCGCCGACCGGCACGCGTCCGTGCAGGCCGGGCTCGACGCCCTGCCCGACGGCATCGAGTGGGTGGGCGTGCACGACGCCGCCCGGTGCCTGACCCCGGCGGCGCAGTTCGCCGCCGTGTTCGAGCGTGCGGTCACGACCGGGGACGGGGCCGTCCCGGCGCTGCCCGTGACCGACACCGTCAAGCGGGTCGAGGGCGACCTGGTGGTCGAGACGGTCGACCGGTCCGCGCTCGTCGGCGTCCAGACCCCGCAGGTGTTCCCGCTGCGGGCGCTCCGGGACGCCTACGCGGCGGCGCAGCGGTCCGAGACCGACGACGCCGGGGTGTTCCGTGCGGCGGGCGGCGTGGTCCGCACGGTCCCCGGGCACGCCGACGCGTTCAAGATCACCACCCGCTGGGACCTCGCACGGGCCGAGGCGATCGTCGCGGACTCGGCGCTGCCCACGGTCCGCATCGGGCTCGGGGTCGACGTGCACGCGTTCGACGACGCATCGCCCTGCCGCGTCGGCCTGCTCGACTTCCCCGGACAGCCCGGACTCTCCGGCCACAGCGACGGGGACGCCGTGGCGCACGCCGTCTGCGACGCGCTGCTCTCCGCCGGCGGGCTCGGGGACATCGGCGGTCGGTTCGGCACCTCCGACCCCCGGTACGCGGGCGCGTCCGGCGACGTGTTCGTCCGCGGGGCCGTCGAACTGCTCGCGGCGGCGGGTCTCGTGCCGACCTCGGTGACGGTGCAGGTGATCGGCAACCGCCCGCGCATCGGGGCACGGCGGACCGAGATGCAGGACGCCCTCGCCGCGGTCGTCGGGGCACCCGTCGCGGTGTCCGGCACGACGACCGACGGGCTCGGGCTGACCGGACGCGGCGAGGGGCTCGCCGCGATCGCGACCGCCGTGGTGCGCCCCGCCTGACCGCCCGTCCGACGTCCTAGGCTGGACGGGTGACCGTTCGCCTGTACGACTCCCGCGCCGCAGCCGTCGTCGACCTCGTCCCGCTGGTCGACGGACAGGTGAGCATGTACGTCTGCGGTCCGACGGTGCAGTCGTCGCCGCACATCGGGCACCTGCGCTCGGCGCTCGTGTACGACGTCTGGCGCCGGTGGCTGACCTACCGCGGCTACCACGTCACCCTCGTGCGGAACGTCACGGACATCGACGACAAGGTGCTCGACCTGGCTGCGGGCACCGACGAGCCGTGGTTCGCCCGGGCGTACCGCGTCGAGCGGGAGTTCACCGCGGCGTACGACGCCCTCGGCATCCTGCCGCCGACGTACGAACCCCGTGCGACCGCGAGCGTGCCCCAGATGCACGACATCATCCAGCGGCTCATCGAGCGCGGGCACGCCTACGCCGCCGCGGACGGCTCCGGCGACGTCTACTTCGACACCGGCAGCTGGGCCGACTACGGCGCCCTGACCCGGCAGCGCCGCGAGGACATGGTCGACGCCGCCGACGCCGACCCGCGCGGCAAGCGGGACCCGCGGGACTTCGCGCTCTGGAAGGGCGCGAAGCCCGGCGAGCCGGCGACCGCGACGTGGGACTCCCCGTGGGGCCCGGGTCGGCCAGGGTGGCACATCGAGTGCTCCGCGATGTCCCGCCGGTACCTCGGTCCGGCGTTCGACGTGCACGGCGGCGGGCTCGACCTGCGCTTCCCGCACCACGAGAACGAGCTCGCGCAGTCGACCGCTGCCGGTGACGGCTTCGCGTCGTACTGGCTGCACAACGGACTCGTGACCGTCGACGGGCAGAAGATGTCGAAGTCGCTCGGCAACTCGATCTTCGCCGCGGACTTCCTCGGCGCCGCTCGGCCGGCGGTCGTCCGGTACTTCCTCGGCGCCGCGCACTACCGCTCGTCGATCGACCACCACGAGGGCTCCCTGGCCGAGGCCGAGGCGGCGTACGACCGGATCGCCGGGTTCCTCGACCGTGCCGCCGGCCGCCTGACCGGGCAGCAGGCGACGACCGCCCCGGGGGTGCCCGAGGCCTTCGCGGCTGCCATGGACGACGACCTCTCGGTGCCCCAGGCCCTCGCCGTGCTGCACGACACCGTGCGCGCCGGGAACGCCGCCCTGGACGCCGACGATGCGGAAGCGCTCGGGGTCGCGTACCATCAGGTGGCCGCGATGGTCGAGGTCCTCGGCATCGACCCGCGAGCGGCCCACTGGTCCGGTGGTGGTCAGGACGTCTCGGCCGCACCGCTCGCCGCGCTCGTCGACCGCCTCGTGCAGGAGCGCGCGGACGCCCGTTCCGCACGGGACTTCGCCACGGCGGACCGCGTGCGCGACGACCTCGCAGCCGCGGGGATCACCATCGAGGACACCGCAGCAGGAACACGCTGGAGCATCGCCTGACAACGGCCGTGCCGGACAGGAGAGAGCAATGAAGAACGTCTCGGGGAGCAAGAAGGGCCGGCCCGGCGCCGTCCGCTCCGGCCGCAAGGGCAACAAGCAGGTCGGCTCCGGCGGCCAGGGCGCGCAGGCGCTCGAGGGGCGCAAGCCCACGCCCAAGGCCGAGGACCGGCCGTACCACCCCGCCGGCAAGCGCAAGGCCGCCAAGGAGCGCTTCGAGGCCGCTCGGGGTCGCCACGGCGCCTCCAGCTCGCCGCAGCAGCGCACCGGCCGCCCGCCGCAGCGGAAGACCGACGACTCGGAGCTCGTGACCGGACGCAACTCCGTGCTCGAGGCCCTGCGCACGAAGACGCCCTCGACGACGCTCTACGTCGCCGCCCGCATCGAGGTCGACGACCGCGTCAAGGAGATCCTGGCGCTGGCGAACCACCGAGGTGTCCCGATCATGGAGATCATGCGGCCGGAGCTTGACCGCATCACCGGGCACGACAGCGTGCACCAGGGCGTCGCGCTCAAGGTGCCGGCGTACGAGTACGCGGTCGCCGAGGACCTGGCCGAGCGTGCGTTCTCCCGCGACCAGGTGCCGCTCATGGTGGCGCTCGACGGCATCACCGACCCACGGAACCTCGGCGCGATCATCCGCTCGACCGCGGCGTTCGGCGGGCACGGCGTCATCGTGCCGCAGCGTCGCTCGGTCGGGGTGACCGCGTCGGCGTGGAAGACCTCCGCCGGTGCCGCCGCCCGCACCCCGGTCGCGATGGCACCGAACCTGACGCAGACCCTGAAGTCGCTCAAGTCGATGGGCCTCTTCGTGCTCGGCCTCGACGGTGACGGTGACGTGGAGCTCGACGCCCTCGAGCTCGCCGACCGGCCGATCGTGATCGTCGTCGGGTCCGAGGGCAAGGGCCTGTCGCGCCTGGTCACCGAGACCTGCGACGCGATCGTCTCGATCCCGATCTCGAGCGCCACGGAGTCGCTCAACGCCGGCATCGCCGCGAGCGTCACCCTGTGGGAGGTCGCCCGGCGCCGACGCGCCCAGTGACGAACGAGCGCTGCGCGGACGAGCGCTGCGCGCACCACCGCGGTGCGCGAGCGCTGTGCGCGCCAGCGCGACCACAGGACGCCCGGTGCCGGTCCACGTGACCGGCACCGGGCCTCCTGTCCGTCCGCCCCGCCCGTCTCGCGCCGCGAGCGTTCACGACGTGCCGTGTGCGGTCCGCCGAGCGTGCACGAAGTGTCGGCTGCGGGCCGCGAACGTGACAGATCTGGCCCGCTCGCGGAACGCGAGCGGGCCAGGCGCGCCCCGGAAGGTGCGGGACGGTGCAGGGTCAGACGCTCGCGCGCCAGTCCTCGACGTCCTCCTCGTCGGACGCTGCGTCTGCGTCGTCGAGGACCGGGATCGGCAGCGTCATGGACGAGGTCGGCGGGTTGATCAGCAGGCGCTCGTCGCGGCGGTGCCGGAGCACGTCGTTGATGTACGCGGTCGTGGCCTCGGGGAGGGAGACCGAACGCTCCTCCTCCTGGGACATGTACCAGCGGTGCTCGAGCAGCTCGTGGAAGACCTCGGCGGGCTCGAGCCGACCGCGCAGGTCCCGGGGAATCGAGCGCACGACGGGCTCGAACACGCGCGAGACCCACTCGTGCGCCACCATCTCCTCGTCGAGCCGGTCCCGGCCGTTGCGCGCCCGGTACGCATCGAGGTCATTGAGCAGCCGCCGCGCCTGGTTCTCGCCCGCGTCCAGTCCGGTCAGGCGGAGCAGCCGGCGCTGGTGGTGCCCCGCGTCCACGACCTTGGGCTGGATCCGCACCTGCGAACCGCCCTCGGTCGTGTGGATCGACAGCTCCTCGATGTCGAAGCCGAGCGCGTTGAGCCGCTCGACCCGGTCGTTGATGCGCCAGCGCTCCTTGATGTCGAACTGCTCGGTGCCGGTGAGCTCCTTCCAGAGCGTCCGGTACTGCGCCACGATGCGGTTCGACACGTCCACGGCGTCGGCGTTCTCGTCGAGGCGCCCACCGGCCTCGAGGTCGAGCAGCTCGCCCGCGATGTTGACGCGCGCGACCTCGAGGTCGTTCTCGCGCTGCCCGTTCGACAGTCCGCCGGGGTAGAGCTTGCCGGTCTCGGCGTCGACCAGGTAGGCCGCGAACGCGCCGGCGTCACGGCGGAACAGCGTGTTCGAGAGCGAGACGTCGCCCCAGTAGAACCCGATCACGTGCAGCCGGACGAGCAGCAGTGCGAGGGCGTCGACGAGTCGCGTCGCCGTCTCCGGGCGGAGGGTCTGCGAGTACAGCGCCCGGTACGGCAGCGAGAAGCGCAGGTGCCGGGTGACGAGCACCGGGTGCAGCGGCTCGCCGTGCTCGTCGACGCGGTTCGTGATCACCGCGACGGGGTCCACGCACGGCACGTCCATGCGCTGCAGCGTCTTGAGCATCTCGTACTCCGCGCGGGCGACCTCTTCGCCGGTCTCCTTCACGGCGGCCACGTACCCGCTCAGGTGCACGAAGCGGACGAGGTGCCGCGAGATGCCCTTCGGGAGCGCGACGATGACGTCGTCCGGCCAGTCCTCGAGCGGCAGGTCCCACGGCAGGTCGAGGAGACCGGGGTCGACGGTGGCTGCGGTGATGGACATGGAGTCGGGCACGGTTGGCTCCTGTTGGTACGGGTGGCTCCTGCTGGTCCGGGCGGCTGGCAGACGGGAGGCGCGGTGCCAGCTGGCACCGCGCCTCCTGTCCGGCTGTTCCAGCGTCAGGCGCTGACGACGGCCTTGTCGTCGAGACGCTCGCCCGACTCGGTGTCGAAGGCGTGGACGTGGCCCTGCTTCGGCGCGATCACGATCGTGTCACCGATCGAGGGGTGCGAGCGACCGTCGACACGGGCGACGATGTCGGCGCGCTGGCCGTTCACGTCGGCGTGACCGTACAGGTAGCCGTCGGCACCGAGCTCCTCGACGACGTCGACCGTGACCGGCAGACCCTCGCCCGAGGTCGAGACGATGACGTCCTCGGGACGGATGCCGACGGTGATCTGCCCGGCGCGCGCGTTCGACAGCGTGTCGCGGTCGATCGCGTGGTTCAGCGTGCCGAACTTGATCCCGCCCTCGACGACGTCGGCCGGGAGCAGGTTCATGGCGGGCGAACCGATGAAGCCGGCGACGAACACGTTGTTCGGCTTCTCGTACAGGTCGCGCGGGGTGCCGACCTGCTGCAGGATGCCGTCCTTGAGCACCGCGATGCGGTCGCCCATGGTCAGCGCCTCGGTCTGGTCGTGCGTGACGTAGACCGTGGTGACGCCGAGGCGACGCTGCAGCGAGGCGATCTGCGTGCGGGTCTGGACGCGGAGCTTGGCGTCGAGGTTCGACAGCGGCTCGTCCATGAGGAACACCTGCGGCTGACGGACGATGGCGCGGCCCATCGCGACGCGCTGACGCTGACCACCGGAGAGCGCCTTCGGCTTGCGGCCGAGGTACTGCTCGAGGTCGAGGAGCTTGGCGGCCTCCTGCACGCGGGTGGCGCGCTCTTCCTTGCCGACGCCGGCGATCTTGAGCGCGAAGCCCATGTTCTCGGCGACGGTCATGTGCGGGTACAGCGCGTAGTTCTGGAAGACCATCGCGATGTCGCGGTCCTTCGGCGGGACGTCGGTGACGTCGCGCTCGCCGATGCGGATCGCACCGGAGTTGACCTCTTCGAGGCCGGCGAGCATGCGCAGCGAGGTCGACTTGCCGCAGCCGGAGGGGCCGACGAGGACGAGGAACTCGCCGTCGGCGATGTCCAGGTCGAGGGAGTCGACCGCGGGGCGGTTGCCTCCGGGGTAGAGACGGGTTGCCTTGTCGTAGGTGACGGACGCCATGAGCGTTCGATCCTTCCTTCACCGGCAGGTACGTGCCGGACGATCCGTTGTGAAGCGGTTGCCCGTGGGGGCCCCGGATGGTCGCCGTCGACCATCGATGCTCATACAACACGACTTCCCCGCGCAGCGCCAGTGCCCCGGACGACCTGGTTGGCTGGTCCCAGGAAGGACCACTACGATCGGCGGGTCCGTCCGGCGTGCGGGGGAAGCCGTGCGGACACCAGGATCGACGTGAGGACCATCGACGCATGACCAACCGCCCCGAGGGTGACGCACGCGCCGCGCGCAACGAACGACGAGAGGCCGCCAGACAGCGCGCCCAGCGGATCCGGACGCAGCAGAAGCGCCGGCAGCGCGGGACCCGGCTCGGCCTGCAGATCGGCCTGGGCGTCGTGCTCGTCGCGGCGGCGGCCGTCGTCACGCTGGTGCTCGTCGACTCGACGCAGCCCGCCGGCCCCGGACCCGCGAACATGTCGCAGGGCGGCATCACCATCGGGCAGGACCTGAAGGCCGTGGGGTCGGGTTCGTCCGCTTCCGCGGACGCCTCGCCGTCGGCCGACCCGAGCGCGACCGCGGCGCCGAGCGTGCGCATCACGATTTACGTCGACTACCTCTGCCCGACCTGCGGCCAGTTCGAGAAGGCGAACGGCGACTACATCGCGAGCCTCGCCGAGTCCGGTGCCGCCACGGTCGACATCCACCCGATCGCGACCCTGTCGAACCGGTCGCAGGGCACGAAGTACTCCCTCCGGGCCGCGAACGCCGCCGCGTGCGTCGCGGACCGCTCGCCCGACCAGTTCTACGCCGTGAACCAGGCGCTCTTCGCCCGCCAGCCGGAGCAGGGCACCGCGGGGCTCACCGACGCACAGCTCCAGCGCATCGTCACCGGGGTGGACGGGATCCGGGACGCCGGTGCGATCCGGGACTGCATCGCCGACCAGACCTTCGCGAAGTGGGTCGACGAGCGGACGACCGCGGTGACGGGTGGCGACGTCCCGGGTTCGGACCTGCAGGACTTCCCCGGTACGCCGCTCGTGCTCGTGAACGGCAAGCAGTACGAGCTCACCTCCCCGATCACCAACGACGACTTCCGCACGTTCGTGGTGTCCGCCGCGGGGGCGACCGAGGGCACGCCGACGCCGACGCCGAGCGCGTCGGCCACGCCGTCCGCCGAGTAGCCGCCCGCTCGGACTCGGGGCCCGCTGCTACAGCGCAGACCCCGGCACGCTGAAGGTGTCGCACCGGGTCGCGCCCTGCTCGTACCCGCGCGTGAACCACGCCTGGCGCTGCGCGCTCGACCCGTGCGTGAACGAGTCCGGGTCGACGCTGCCGGTGGCCCGCTCCTGGATGCTGTCGTCGCCGACCGCGCTCGCCGCCGACAGGGCGTCCCGGATCTGGTCGCTCGTGATCGGCTCGAAGAAGGTCTGCCCGTCGGCGTCCTTCGTCGTCGCGGCCGCGCCCACCCAGGCGCCCGCGTAGCAGTCCGCCTGCAGCTCGACGCGGACGCTCCCCGACGACGCTCCGGTGCCGGACCGGTCGGTCGCCGCGAACGTGCCCTGCAGCTGCTGCAAGTGGTGGCCCCACTCGTGTGCGACGACGTACATCTGCGCGAGCGGTCCGCCGGACGAACCGTAGCGGGACTGCAGGTCGTCGTAGAACGCGGTGTCGAGGTATATCGAGCGGTCCGGCGGGCAGTAGAACGGCCCCGTCGCGGCGGACGCCTGCCCGCAGCCGGTGCCCGTCGAGCCGTCGAACAGCACGAAGCCCGGGGTGGTGTAGCCCGTGCCGAGGTCGCGGGACTCCCGGCTCCAGTACGCGTCGAGCGACTCCGCGGCGCCCTCCATCCGGCACTCCACGTCGAGGTTCGCGTCGCGGCCGGTCCGGCACCGGGACGCCGCGTCGACGGTGTCGCCCTGCTGCTGGATCTGGGTGGTCCCGTCGCCGCCGAGGAACGGGGTGAGGTCGACGCCCGTGAACTGCGCGACGAGGAACACCACGATCGCGCCGATGCCCACCGCGCCGCCGCCGATCGCCGCCCCGCGACCGCGGCGCTGCACCTTGCCGCCGGACAGCTTGGAGTCGTCGTTGAAGGTCATGCGCCAGAACGTACCCGCTCGCCGGGTCGGCGCGGAGGGACGGCGAGCAACATGGCCGGCATGGCCGACCTCGACGAACAGCACCCCCTCTTCCTCTTCGCGATGGACCAGCGGTCCTCGCTGCTGGAGCACACCTACGGCGACGACTCCGGTGAGCCGGCCGACGAGGCCGACGCCGAGCGGGTCCGCGCCGGCAAGCAGCTCGTCTACCGCGGTGTGCTCGCGGCGCTGGCCGCCGGCGCGTCCCGGGCGCGCACGGGCGTCCTCGTCGACGAGCGCTACGGCGCCGACGTCGCACGGCTGGTCAAGGAGGCCGGGCTGGTGCTCGCGATGCCGGTCGAGCGGTCGGGTCGGGAGTGGTTCGAGCTGGAGTACGGCGACGACTGGGTCGCGCACGTCGACGCGTTCGACCCGGACTTCGTGAAGGTGCTCGTCCGCGACAACCCCGGCTTCGACTCCGACGAGCGCGCCGCGCAGGCCGATCGGCTCGCGGGGGTGTCCCGAACCCTGCACGACGCCGGGCGGCCGTTCCTCGTCGAGCTCCTCGTCCCCGCGACGGACGAGCAGCAGCAGGACGGCGGGACGGACTACGACCGCGACGTCCGCCCCGGGCTCGTCGTCGAGGTCGTCGGCTACCTGCAGGAGCACGGCGTCGAACCGGACGTGTGGAAGCTCGAGGGGCTCGACCGCACCGAGGACGCCCGACGCGTGGTCGAGGCCGTCCGCGCGGGTGGCCGGGACGGCGTGCAGTGCATCGTGCTCGGTCGGGACGCCCCGGAGGAGCAGCTCGACCACTGGCTCCGGACGGCAGCTCCGGTGGACGGGTTCGTCGGGTTCGCGATCGGGCGGAGCAACTGGGAGGACGCGCTCGACGACGTCGTGCACCAGGGCCTCGACGACGAGGGCGCCGAGCGGCTGATCGCGGCGAACTACCGGCACTTCGTCGACACCTGGCTCGAGGCGCGGCCCGACGTGGTCGACGGGGTGGACGCCGGCGGGCACTGATCCGGCGACACCGTCCCGGTCCCGGGCCGGTCAGGTCCGGACGAGGGGCTCCACGGCCGCGAGCTCGTCGCCGATCCCGACGTCGACGAGTTCGATGCGCCCGGCGAGGGTGGCACCGGGCCCCCGCAGGAGCCCCGCCTTCACCGCACCGAAGGTCACCGTCACGTCGGCGTGCAGCACGTTGTCGTCGGCCACGCCGCCCGTGTCGACGTCGATGCCGCTCGGCACGTCCACGGCGACGACGTACGGCGCGCGCTGGTCGCGGGCGAGCTCCCGGACCGCGTCGACGACCTCGCGGGCGGGGGAGCGCAGCGCGGTGGCGCCCTGCACCCCGATGCCGAGGACGCCGTCGAGCAGCAGGTCGGTCCGCTCCGCGGCCTCCGTGGTCACCGCCGCGAGTCGCTCGCCGTCCGGCACGACCGCCGCCCGCAGCACGTCGGCAGCGCCGGCGGCCGCGTCCCCGCCACGGGGCGGGGTCGGACCGGCCAGGAGGCGCGCCCCGGCACCCAGCGCGGCTGCCAGGCCCGCCTCGTGCACACGTCGGCCGACGCGCACGATCGCCACGTGCCTCCCGGCCGTCGCCAGCCGCGCCGCCGCGAACAGGGCGTCACCGCCGTTGTCGCCGCTGCCGGCGAGGACCAGCACCGAACCGGGCCCGTCCTGCGGACGGATCGCGGGGTCGTCGAGCAGGTCGCCCACGATCCGGGCCAGGCCGTCGGCCGCCCGCTGCATGAGGGGCTCGCCCGCCTCGAGGTGCGGCCGCTCCGCCGCCCGGACCTGATCGCCGCCGTAGCCGTCCATGTCGACCACCATGCCCCGGTAGCCTGGTCGCGCCATGTCACTCGTCCCCGAAGCGCCCCGACCCCGTGCCGTGATGTCCCCGGACGGGCTGAAGCTCGCCACCTACGACTTCGGTGACCCGGATGCCCCCGTCGTCGTCGCGGTGCACGGCTTCGCGTCGAGCGCGGTGCTCAACTGGCACGCCTCCGGCTGGACCCGCGACCTCGTCCGCGCCGGCTACCGGGTCGTCGCGCTCGACCAGCGCGGCCACGGAGCATCGTCGAAGCCGCACGACCCGTCCGCGTACTCGATGGACCTGCTCGTGGCGGACGTCACCGCGGTCATCGACACCTACCTGCTGTCCGACGTCGCGTACCTCGGGTACTCGCTCGGCGCCCGCGTCGGCTGGCACACCGCCGAGCGGATCCCGGACCGCGTGACCCGCGCCGTCTTCGGCGGCATCCCGGACGCCGACCCGATGCGCCGGGTGGCCGTCGACCAGGCGAAGGCGTACATCGCCGACGGGACCCCCATCGAGGACCGCGTCACGAACGAGTACCTGCAGATGGCCTCCGGGGTGGAGGGGAACGACCTGCGGGCCCTCGTCGCGATGGTGGAGGGGATGCGGGACAGCATCGAGCCGACGCCCGAGAACGCACCCGCGCAGCCGATCCTGATGGCCGCGGGCAGCGAGGACGGGATCAAGGACAGCGCGGTGCGGCTCGCCGCGGCGGCACCGGACGCGGACTTCTTCGAGATCCCGGGACGGAACCACTTCAACGCCCCGACGTCGCGGATGTTCCGTGAGCGGGCGATCGCGTTCCTCGGGGGCGCAACCACGCGGTGACACCGTTCGGCGCGCCGACGTCGCGGGCGTTCCGCGACGCGGCGATCGCGTTCCTCGGAGCCTCCGCGGACTCCTCGGTGTCCGGCGGCCGCTGACAGGTATTCGTGGGTCCTCGCTGACGCAGACGCCCGCGCGTAGCGTCCCGGCCATGGACTACAGACTCCTCGGCAACAGCGGGACATCGGTGTCGACGCTGACCCTCGGCACCATGACGTTCGGCAGCGAAGCCGACGAACCCACCTCGCACCAGATCCTCGACACGTTCGTCGCCGCGGGCGGCACGCTCGTCGACACCGCGGACGTGTACTCCGGCAACGAGTCGGAGCGCATCATCGGCCGCTGGCTCGCCGCGCACCCGACCGAGGCGCAGCAGGTCGTCCTCGCCACCAAGGGGCGCTTCCCGCAGGGTGACGGCCCGAACGACCTCGGCCTGTCCCGTCGGCACCTCCGGGTCGCCCTCGACGCCTCGCTCGAGCGACTCGGTGTCGAGCACATCGACCTGTACCAGATGCACGCGTGGGACGCCCTCACCCCGATCGAGGAGACCCTGCGCTTCCTCGACGACGCCGTCTCCGCGGGCAAGATCGGCACCTACGGCTTCTCGAACTACCTCGGCTACCAGGTGACGAAGGCCGTGTACGAGGCGAAGGCCCACGGCTGGGCGCCGCCGGTCACCCTGCAGCCGCAGTACAACCTGCTCGTCCGCGACATCGAACACGAGGTCGTCCCCGCGTGCCTGGACGCCGGCATCGGCCTGCTGCCGTGGTCGCCCCTGGCCGGCGGCTGGCTCTCCGGCAAGTACCAGCGCGACGAGGCCCCCACCGGCGCGACCCGGCTCGGCGAGAACCCCCAGCGCGGCATGGAGGCGTGGGAGGCTCGGAACGGCGACGAGCGCACGTGGCAGGTCCTCGACGCGGTGTCCGCCGTGGCCGACGCGCACGGGGCCTCGAGGTCGCAGGTCGCCCTCGCGTGGCTGCTCGCCCGTCCGGCGGTGACGAGCGTCATCCTCGGCGCCCGGACGGTGTCACAGCTCGAGGACAACCTCGGTGCCGCCGACCTCGTGCTGACGGACGACGAGCTCCGGACGCTCACCGACGCGAGCGCCCCGCGGATCGACGACTACCCGTACGGCACGGCGGGCGTGGCGCAGCGCGAGCGTCGCATCACCGGCGGCCGCTGACCCCGGGCGGCTGCCTGCGGGAACGCAGTCGCGGTGGCCGGATCCTGCACATCCGTGCGGGAAGCCGCGAAGAGTCACCGATCTGTGGACACGTCCCCCGTTCTGGTGTCATCCTCGACACACGGCCGGCTGGTTACCGCGTCGAGCGCCCGGAACGCCCCCTGATCCGCGTTCCACGCGCCGAGAGCCCGAGCGATCCGTCGCTCGGGCTCTCGCCGTCCACCGGTGTCGCTCGGTCAACGCGGGACCACCTGCCACCCTCCCGGGGTCAGCTGCAGGCGTCCGTCGGGAACGAGCACCTCGACGTCGTCCAGGTGCACGACCCGGACCAGGTCGGGGTGCGCCGCCGCGAACGCCGGGAGGGCCGGGTCGAGCCCGTACCGCGGGTCCTGCCCGATGACGACCAGGTCGAACGGTCCGGCCGCCGGGTCGCGCGTCTGGTCGTGCCCGACGAACGCGGCGACCGAGGACGGCGACTGCCGTTGGGCGAGCACGAAGGCGTCCTCGCGGTGGGTCTGCGCGAGCACCTCCGGCAGCCGGCCGATGCCCGTCGCGTGCATGGTCCAGGTCGCGATCGACAGCCGGACGGACGAGAACCCGGCTGCGGACACGAGCGCCAGGGCGACGACGAGGCCGGCCACGCGCCACCAGGTCGGGCCGCGCAGGGTGCCGAGTCGGCCGATGCCGATCGCTGCGAGCACGACCACCATGGGGACCCAGGCGATGTAGTACTCGCCGAGCGCCACGTCGCTGACCGCCAGGAAGAACACCACGAAGGGGACGGCCGCGAGGGCGACCCAGAGGACCAGCCGGGACGGGTGGAGCACCAGGGCGGCGAGGACCCCGACGCCGAGGACCGTGCACACGACGGTGCCGGTGCCCTGCCACATGTACCAGAGGTTCGCCCACCACGGGGAGTGCCGCGTGATGATGCCGGCGACCTCGACCAGGTGCCCGTCGACGGCGTGCTGCCGCTGGAAGGCGATCATCTCGGTGATAGTGGAGACGACCCCGAACGGCAGGTACGGCACCACGACCGTGGCCGCGAACCCGGCCAGGAACAGCGCACCACCCCAGAGCAGCGCCCACCAGCGACGGAAGAGCACGGGGAGGAGCAGGAACGCCGGCACGAGCAGGACGCCGATCTCCTTGGACGTCACGGAGAGTCCCGCGGCCAGCCCGGCGGCGAGCACCCACCACCAGCGGCCACCGGTCGCCCACCGCCAGCCGCACCACATCGCCACGACGCCGAACGCCACCATCGGACCGTCGAGGAGTGCCAGACGGTCGATGCGACTCGGGTCGTCGAGGATCCCGTGCGGCGGCAGCCACCAGAGCGCCGCGGCGAGCAGCCCCGTCCACCACCCGACGTCGCGCCGCAGCCACACGAACAGCACGAGACCGGTCAGGAGTCCGAGGACGGCGACCGCGATCCGCGCCGACGTGACGCCCTCGCCGAACACCAGCTGCGTCAGGCCCATCAGGTACTTCGGGTGGGCGGGTGCTGCCGGTTCTCGCTGAAGTCGCCGTGCAGGTAGCCCCATCCGGGCTGCTGGTAGGCCGGTTCGTCGGTCTGGACGTTGCCCTCGCCGAGCCGCCACAGGTCCTGGTACACCGCCCACAGTGCCACGACGGCGAAGACGCTCCAACGGGTCCACGGCGCCGTCGCCAGGGGGAGCCACCGCGACGGTCGTCGTCGGGGCCGCATCGGAGCGGGTGCGGTGGCCGTTGCGATCATGGGGCCGGCAGCGGGACTCGAACCCGCAACCCCCGTATTACAAGTACGGTGCGCTACCAATTGCGCCATGCCGGCTGACGCGCCCACTCTACCGGGGCGCGTCGGGGGTCACTCCGCGGCCTCGAAGTTCAGCGAGATCGAGTTCATGCAGTAGCGGTCGCCGGTCGGGGTGCCGAAGCCGTCCGGGAAGACGTGCCCCAGGTGGCCCCCGCAGTTCGCGCAGCGGACCTCGGTGCGGACCATGCCGAGGGACTTGTCCTCGATGAGCTGGACGGCCTCGGGGCGCACCGACTCGTAGAACGACGGCCAGCCGCAGCCGGAGTCGAACTTCGTGCCGCTCTTGAACAGCTCCGCTCCGCAGGCCGCACACGTGTAGACGCCGGCGCGCTCCTCGTCGAGCAGCTCACCGGTCCACGGGCGCTCGGTCCCGGCCTGCCGGAGGACGGCGTACTGGTCCGGGGAGAGCTCCTCGCGCCACTGGGCGTCGGACTTGTCGACGTTGTACGTCATGTGTTCCTCCTGCTTCCGGCCGGGTCGACGGGCTGCCCGGCCACCTCAGTAAACTCGCCACGATGTCCGAGCATTCCGTGCGCCACGCCCGCTGGGACCGTCTGACGACGGACGAACTGTACGGCATCGTCGTCCTCCGGAACCGCGTGTTCGCGCTCGAACAGCGGGTCACGGCAGAGGACTTCGACGGCCGCGACCGCCACCCGGACACCGAGCACTGGTGGTTCGGAGCGGACGACGATCCGGTCGGGTACCTCCGGCTCGTCCGCCCGGCCGCGGGGGAGCCGCACCCCGACGGCACCCCAGCACCGGCGTGGGTCGTCGGTCGGGTCGCGACGCACCCGGACCACCGCGGGCAGGGGGTCGCCGACCGGCTGGTCGGCGCGGTGCTCGCCGCCCACGGCGACGAGCCGTTCGTGCTGCACGCGCAGGAGTACGTGGCCGGGCTGTACGAGCGGCACGGGTTCGCCCGCTTCGGCACCCCGTACGACGAGGCCGGCATCCGCCACGTCGGCATGTACCGACCGTGACCGGGACGCGGGAGCGGTACGCCGCCTACGCGGAGCGCATCGCCCCGGTCTCACCGTCGTACGCGGCCTGGGCACGCTCGGTGGACGACGACCTGGTCGCGCTCCTGGAGGCGGTGCCGGAGCAGCAGCGGCAGCCCGAGCTGGTCTTCGCGGTCGCCCGGCGGCTCGGCGCGGACCCGGCGGACCCCGGTGCGCTGCGCGCGCTCGGACGGGAGGCACGCCCCACCCTGGTCACGGCCCTCGCCGCCGCCACGGTGCAGGCCAACGACCCGCGTCGCCTCGGTCCGGTCGTCCCTGTCCTGCAGGCGCTCGCCGCGGCGACCGAGCGGCCGCTGGGGCTCGTCGACGCGGGCGCCGCTGCCGGGCTCTGCTCGATCCCGGACCGCGTGACGCTCGACCACGTGCCCGGTGACGGGGTGCGCGACGAGCGGGTGCGGGTGCACACCGCGGTCGCGGAGCCGTCGATCCTCCTGACGGTCGCCGTCTCCGGCGCCGTGCCCGCGCCGCGTGCCACGCCGATCCGGATCGGTGCACGCGTGGCCCTCGACCCGAACCCGATCGACCTGGCCGAGCCCGGCGCGTTCGACCGCCTGGTCGAGGCCGTCCCGCCCGAGGCGACGGACCGCACCGCCCTGATGGGTGCGGCGGCGCGCGCGACGCTCGCCGTGCTTCCCGTCCGGATCCGGGGCACCCTGCCCGGTGACCTGGACCGCGCACTGGATGCCCTGCCGGACGACTGCGAACCGGTGGTCCTGACGACCGGGACGCTCGTCTACGTGCCCGGCGCGGACCGGCAGCGGGTGGTCGACCGGCTCCGCGAGCGCGGCGTGCGCTGGGTCGCACTCGAACGGACCGGGATACTGCGCGGCGTGGCCGCCACCCTGCCCGGCGACGTCGACCCCGGCGACCCGGACGCGTTCGCGACCCTGTCGCTCGACGGCGTCGCGCTCGCGGTGTCCGACCCGTTCGGCGTCCGCGTGCGGTGGTTCCGCGCGCCCGCAGCCTGAACGCGGGCTTCGCGACAGTCCAGGCGCGTGCCAGGGTCGGCGTGCCCGCCACCCCTACGATGTGCGAGACCCGTTACCCCACCGTGACCGGAAGTGCCGTGACCACCATCCCCGCCGACGAGCTCAGCGAGCTCGACAAGCACGTGCTCGCCTTCGAGCACGAGCGGGCGCGGCACGACCGCACGAAGGAAGCGGAGATCCGGGTCGAGTTCGACATGTCGCCGGCGCGCTACTACCAGGTGCTGAACCGCGTGATCGACCTGCCGGCGGCGCTCGCGTACGACCCGCAGCTCGTGACCCGACTGCAGCGGCTCCGGCACGCCCGCACCCGTGCCCGCGCGGCGCGCTCCTTCGTCGCCTCCGGCACGACGACCGATCCCCGTGAAGAGGAACGATGACCCAGAGATTCCCGCGAGACCGGTTCGACGACGTCACCGACGGCCCCCGGGTCGGGGCGCACCGCGGTGCCCGGCGTCGTGGCCGCGGCTGGATCGCGTTCGCCTGGGCGGCGCTCGCCACCGGGGTGCTCGTGCTCATCGGGGTGCTCGTGCTCGCGCTCCTCAACGGCAGCTACTCGTTCCCGGGGTCGACGTCCTCGCCGGCTGCGTCCTCGTCCGCGTCCGCCTCGGCCCCGGCGACCGGTGAGCCCTCCGGCGAAGCGACCCCGTCGCCGTCCGAGACCCAGGCCCCGACGGCCGCGACCCCCGCCGAGCAGGGTGCCACGAGCTTGGTCGTCCTGAACGGCACATCGACCACCGGGCTCGCGGCGAAGGGCGCGGCCGCGCTGCGGAACGCCGGCTGGCAGGTGCGCTCGACCGGGGACGCCGGGACGACCGGCACCACCGCGACGATCGTGTACTACCAGCAGGAGTCGCAGGCAGCCGTGGCGCAGGGCGTCGCGCAGGCGCTCGGGGTCTCCGCGGTGCAGCAGTCGGCGGCGTTCCCGAACGCCGACGTGACCGTGGTGCTCGGCGCGGACTACGCCGGCTGACACGCTCCCCGCGCCGGGTTCGTTACGGCGGTGTTTCCGGGACGTTGAATTCTGACGGAATCGGCGTGAAAGGGCGTCACAACCCTTGCCACGCCGCGCTTGTTCGGTCAGAGTCATCGCCAGACGACGGCCTGTCGTCCGCACCAACGACGACCCGTCGTCTGCACCAGCACCACCAGGGAGCAAGAGATCATGGCCAACGGAACCGTGAAGTGGTTCAACGCCGAGAAGGGCTTCGGCTTCATCACCGTCGATGGAGGGGGCCAGGACGTGTTCGTGCACTACTCGGCGATCGACATGTCGGGCTACAAGGTCCTCGAGGAGGGCCAGGCGGTGACGTTCGACGTCGGCACCGGCGCGAAGGGGCCGCAGGCCGAGTCGGTCCGCCCCGCCTGAACCGCGACACCCGGAACGCGCCGTCCCCTCGGGGCGGCGCGTTCGTCGTCCCGGGTGTCCGTCGTGCCGGGCGCGGCCGTGTGGTGCCGGGCGCGACCGCGTCGTGTCGGTGCGTGTCCTGGGAAGACGACCCGTGCCTCCCGGCTGTGTTGCACTCGACCTCGTCGAGTGCCAGAATCGGCGTTGGCACTCGCTCACGCTGAGTGCCAGCACGACCCCCATGACGACGTCCGGGAGGGACGAGAAACTCACATGGCTAAGATCATTGCTTTCGACGAGGAGGCCCGTCGCGGCCTCGAGCGCGGCCTGAACACCCTGGCCGACGCCGTGAAGGTGACGCTCGGCCCGCGCGGCCGCAACGTCGTCCTCGAGAAGAAGTGGGGCGCCCCCACGATCACGAACGACGGTGTCTCCATCGCCAAGGAGATCGAGCTCGACGACCCGTACGAGAAGATCGGTGCGGAGCTCGTCAAGGAGGTCGCGAAGAAGACCGACGACGTCGCCGGTGACGGCACGACGACCGCGACCGTCCTCGCCCAGGCGCTCGTCCGCGAGGGCCTCCGCAACGTCGCCGCCGGTGCCGACCCCGTGTCGCTCAAGCGCGGCATCGAGAAGGCCGTCGCCGCCGTCTCCGACCAGCTCCTCGCCAACGCGAAGGACATCGAGACCAAGGACCAGATCGCCGCGACCGCGTCGATCTCGGCCGCTGACTCCACCATCGGCGAGCTCATCGCCGAGGCGATCGACAAGGTCGGCAAGGAAGGCGTCGTCACCGTCGAGGAGTCGAACACCTTCGGCACCGAGCTCGAGCTGACCGAGGGCATGCGCTTCGACAAGGGCTACCTGTCGCAGTACTTCGTCACGGACCCGGAGCGCCAGGAGGCCGTCTTCGAGGACCCGTACATCCTCATCGTCAACTCGAAGATCTCCAACATCAAGGACCTGCTCCCGGTCGTCGACAAGGTGATCCAGGCGGGCAAGCAGCTCCTCATCATCGCCGAGGACGTCGACGGCGAAGCCCTCGCGACCCTCGTCGTGAACAAGATCCGCGGCATCTTCAAGTCCGTCGCCGTCAAGGCCCCGGGCTTCGGCGACCGTCGCAAGGCCATGCTGCAGGACATCGCGATCCTCACCGGCGGCCAGGTCATCTCGGAAGAGGTCGGCCTCAAGCTCGAGAACGCGACCCTCGACCTGCTCGGCAAGGCCCGCAAGGTCATCATCACCAAGGACGAGACGACCATCGTCGAGGGTGCTGGCGACGAGGACCAGATCGCCGGCCGCGTCAAGCAGATCCGCGGCGAGATCGAGGCGACCGACTCCGACTACGACCGCGAGAAGCTCCAGGAGCGTCTCGCGAAGCTCGCCGGTGGCGTCGCCGTCATCAAGGCGGGTGCCGCGACCGAGGTCGAGCTCAAGGAGCGCAAGCACCGCATCGAGGACGCCGTCCGCAACGCGAAGGCCGCTGTCGAAGAGGGCATCGTCGCCGGTGGTGGCGTCGCCCTCATCCAGGCGTCCGTCGCGCTCGACTCGCTCTCCCTCGAGGGTGACGAGGCGACCGGTGCGAACATCGTCCGCGTCGCGATCGACGCACCGCTCAAGCAGATCGCGCTGAACGCCGGTCTCGAGCCGGGCGTCGTCGCCGCCAAGGTCCGCGAGCTCGAGTCGGGTCACGGCCTCAACGCCGCGACCGGTGAGTACGTCGACCTCGTCGCCGCGGGCATCATCGACCCGGCCAAGGTCACGCGCTCGGCGCTGCAGAACGCTGCGTCGATCGCCGGTCTGTTCCTCACGACCGAGGCCGTCGTCGCCGACAAGCCCGAGAAGGCCCCGGCCATGCCGGCCGGCGACCCCACGGGTGGCATGGACTTCTAAAGAGTCCTGACGGAAGGGCCCCGCACGCTGTGCGTGCGGGGCCCTTCCGCGTGCGGGGGCGGGTGCCGCCGAGCGGGCCACTTCTGTCGCGGTGGACGTCGCGGGGCGACCGGTTCTGCCCAGTCCGCGTTCTGCACGCGGCATGTCCTGCCCGCTCGCGGCGGGCGCATGGCTTCGCACAGGAGGCCCGTCCTCCGTCGTTCTCCACAGTCACGGCTCCGCGGGGCTGGTTGTGTCAGTGCACGGCCGATGATCGTCGGCATGTCGAAGCCCCGCTCGCTCCCGGTCCCGTTCGGCCAGACCGTGTTCGCCGTCGCGGACGCGCTCCGAGCGGGCATCGGCAAGGAGCGGTTGCGGCGCACCGACCTCGTCGTCCCGGTCCACGGCGTCCGCGCTCCCGCGGGAGCCGAGGTCGGGCAGGTCGAAGCGTTGTCGGTCGTGCTCCGCGACGGCCAGCGCTTCAGCCACACCACCGCGGCGGGCATCTGGGGCGCGCCGCTCCCTCGCGGCGCCGGCATCGACGACGTCGTCCACGTCTCGTCCGACGGCACGGTCGCCATGCGCCGCCGTGGGGTGGTCGGCCATCGGCTGCCGACGTCGGACGTGCGCGACACCCCGCTGGGCCGGGCCAGTAGCCCGGCGCAGAGCTGGTTCGAGTGCGCTGACCTCCTCTCCGCCGCGGATCTCGTCGTGCTCGGCGACCACATGGTGCGTCGCGATCATGCCCTGGCCACGCCCGACGACCTCGCCGCGTCGATCGTGCCCGGGGCCCGCGGCGTCCGGACCGCGCGCGCAGCGCTCGAGCGCATCCGCGTCGGTGCGGAGTCGGCGATGGAGACGCGGCTCCGGCTCGGGGTGGTCGATGCCGGCTTCCCGGAGCCGGAGCTGAACGTCGACGTCCTCGACGCCGCCGGAACGTTCCTCGGCCGCGTCGACATGGCGTGGCCCGAGTACCGCATCGCGCTGGAGTACGACGGCGACCACCACCGCGATCAGGACACCTGGCGCCGAGACCAGCGTCGCAGCAACGGCTTCACCGTCAACGGGTGGCTCGTCATCCACGCGACCGCGGTCGACGTCGCACGTCCGGCGGTGCTGTTCGAGCGGCTCCGCCGTGCCTTCGCCGATCGAGCGGGCAGGACACGCCGCACGCGATCCGCCGGCTGAGCGATTCCGGTCGGGCGACGGCGACGAGAGGCCCACATGTGGCACGCTCGGCGCGCGGCGGGAGGCCGCGCGGGGCGGGGCGCGCGGGCCGCGCCGGCGGCGGTGTCAGGCGGCGGGCGTCGGGGTGTAGTCGCGGGGGAGCAGGGGGAGCCAGACGCGGAAGGTGGCGCCGCCGCCCTCGGTGTCGAAGACCTCGACCGACCCGTGGTGCGCCTGCACGATGCCGGAGACGATCGCCAGGCCGAGCCCCGAACCGCCGGTGTCCCGGGCCCGCGAGGTGTCCGCACGCCAGAAGCGCTGGAAGATCTTGTCGCGGAGCTGCGGCGGGATGCCCTCGCCGTGGTCGATCACGTCGATGTGGGCCATCCCGCGCTCGTCGTCCACGCCGATGCCGATCTCGATCGGGTCGTCGTGCTCGGTGAAGCGCATCGCGTTGCCCATCAGGTTCGTGACGACCTGGCGGATCTTGTTCTCCTCCGCCAGCACGATCGGCGGGCGGGCCGGCAGCACGATCGTCGGCAGCGGGGTGGTCTCGTCGGTGGGCACGCCGCCCTCGACGCCCATCGCCCGCGTCCGACGGGCACGCAGCCGCGCGATGGTCTGCCGCGAGAACGCGATCGGCCCGGTGGTGTTCGCTGACGGGGGTGAACCGGGCACCTCGCCGGTGTCGCCCTTCGCCAGGGTCGGTCGCACGGGCTGCGCGACGCTCACCCCGGTGACGGAGTCCTCGACGAGCACCTGGATCTCGCGGTCCGGGTTCGACGCCATCGTGTCGAGGGCGGAGTCGCGGGCGATCGCGACGAGGTCGACCGGTCCGAGCTCCAGCGGCTTCGACTCGTCGATGCGCGCGAGCTGCAGCAGGTCCTGCACGAGCAGGCCCATCCGCTGCGCTTCCTTCTCGATGCGCTCCATGGCCTGCGCCACGTCCTCCTCCTTGCGGAGGGCACCCATCCGGTACAGCTCGGCGTACCCGCGCAGGGACACGAGCGGCGTCCGGAGCTCGTGCGAGGCGTCGCCGACGAAGCGGCGCATCTGGTCGATCGTGCGCTCGCGGTCCTCGAACGCCGAGTCGATCCGCTCGAGCATCGCGTTGAGCGAGCGGTTGAGGCGGCCGACCTCGGTGTTCGGGGTGTCCGCCTCGAGACGCTGGTTGAAGTCGCCGGCGGCGAACCGGGCGGCGGTGTCCTCGACGTCGCGGAGCGGGTCGAAGGTGGCCGTGACGAGGAGCCGGGTGAGCATCGCGCCGAGCAGGATCACCGAGATGCCGAAGCCCAGGAAGATGACCGTGAAGCGGGCGATGGTCTGGTCGGTGTCCGCGCTCGACACCGCGACGAGCACGTAGCCGGTCTCCGAGGTGCCGCTCGACTGGTTCTGCAGCGACGCCGGGATGATCTGCGCACGCCACTCGTGGTTGTGCTGGCTGTCGTACAGCGAGAAGCGCTGCGAGCTCTGCGCGGCTGCCGAGAAGTCGAGCGAGCGGATGTCCGGCCGGCTCGACGCCTTCGTCTGGCAGATCTGGTCGCCGCGGGAGTCGTACGCCGCGACGTAGGCGCTCTGCGACAGGACGACGGACAGCTTGCAGTACTGCTCGCCGTCGCTGATGTTCTGGCCCTCGAGCTGCTCCGTCGTCTGCTTGACGTTGTTGTCGAGCTGCGACATCAGGTACGTCGACAGCACCGTCATGGTGCCGAGTCCGGCGACGAGGAGCCCGAGCGCGACGAGCAGCACCGTGATCCCGGTGATCTTCGTGCGGAGGGAGATCCCGTCCCACCAGCGGCTCATTCGCGTGTGCATGCTGTCCCGAGGATAAGCGGCGGGCGTCCGGTGGAACCGGACGCCCGCCGAGAGAGCGACCCTAGGACGCCTTGGTCGCCTTCAGCATGTAGCCGAACCCGCGCTTCGTCTGGATGATCGGCTCGCTCGAGTACTGGTCGAGCTTGCGGCGCAGGTACGAGATGTAGGACTCGACGATGCCGGCGTCGCCGTTGAAGTCGTACTCCCACACGTGGTCGAGGATCTGCGCCTTCGACAGCACCCGGTTCGGGTTGAGCATGAGGTAGCGGAGGAGCTTGAACTCGGTCGGGGACAGCTCGATCTGCGCGTCGCCGATCGTGACCTCGTGCGTGTCCTGGTCCATCGTGAGCTCGCCGGCGCGGATGATCGCGTCCTCTTCGTCGTTCATCGTGCGACGCAGGATCGCCTTGATGCGCGCGACGATCTCGTCGAGCGAGAACGGCTTCGTGACGTAGTCGTCGCCGCCGACCGTGAGGCCGGTGATCTTGTCCTCGGTGTCGTCCTTCGCGGTGAGGAACAGGATCGGGGAGGTGTACCCGGACGAACGGAGGCGCTTGGTGACGCCGAAGCCGTTCATGTCGGGGAGCATCACGTCGAGGATGATCAGGTCGGGTTCCTCTTCGAGCACGGCCGAGATCGCCTGTGCCCCGTTGCCGACCGCACGGACGGCGAACCCGGCGAAACGCAGCGAGGTCGTGAGGAGGTCGCGGATGTTCGGTTCGTCGTCGACGATCAGGATCTTGGGGCCATCGGTCATGGACACATCCTCTGACCGTTCCCTAGAGGTTTCCTGGGAGCGGATCGTGTGCCGGCTACGCGGCTGCCTGGACCTGGTCGGCGTCGAGGATCGTGTACGCGTACCCCTGCTCCGCGAGGAACCGCTGCCGGTTCTGCGCGAAGTCCTGGTCGACGGTGTCCCGCGTCACGAGCGTGTAGAACGACGCCGGCAGACCGTCCTTGTTCGGGCGCAGGAGCCGGCCGAGTCGCTGGGCCTCTTCCTGACGGGACCCGAAGGAGCCGGACACCTGGATCGCCACGGTCGCGTCGGGCAGGTCGACGGAGAAGTTCGCGACCTTCGAGACGACCAGGACGTCGATGTCGCCCTGCCGGAACGCCCGGAACAGCCGCTCGCGTTCGTCGACGGGCGTCGCCCCGGTGATCTCCGCGGCGTCGAGCGACTCCGCGAGCGCGTCGAGCTGGTCGATGTACTGCCCGATCACCAGGATCTGCTCGCCGCGGTGCTTCTCGATGAGCTCCCGCACGACCGGGGTCTTCGCCGGTGACGTCGCGGCGAGCCGGTAGCGCTCGTCGTCGCCGGACGCGGCGTACTCCAGTCGGTCGGCGTGCGGCAGGTCGATCCGCACCTCGTAGCAGGCGGCGGGGGAGATGTAGCCCTGGGCCTCGATCTCCTTCCACGGGGCGTCGTAGCGCTTCGGCCCGATGAGCGAGAACACGTCGCTCTCGCGGCCGTCCTCGCGCACGAGCGTCGCGGTCAGGCCGAGCCGACGGCGCGCCTGCAGGTCCGCCGTCAGCTTGAACACCGGCGCGGGGAGCAGGTGGACCTCGTCGTAGACGATGAGGCCCCAGTCGAGGGCGTCGAGGAGCGACAGGTGCGTGTACTCGCCCTTCCGGCGGGCGGTGAGGATCTGGTACGTCGCGATCGTGACCGGGCGGATCTCCTTCGACGTGCCCGAGTACTCGCCGATGTCGTCCGCGGTCAGGGTCGTCCGGCGGAGCAGCTCGTCGCGCCACTGCCGCGCGGACACGGTGTTCGTGACGAGGATGAGCGTCGTCGCCTTGACGGTCGCCATCGCACCGGCACCGACCAGCGTCTTGCCGGCGCCGCAGGGCAGCACGACGACGCCGGAGCCCTGCGCGAAGAAGGTGTCGACCGCCTGCTCCTGGTACGGCCGCAGGTGCCACGACGCCGTGTCGAGGTCGATCGGGTGCGGCTGCCCGGGCGTGTAGCCGGCGAGGTCCTCGGCCGGCCAGCCGAGCTTCACGAGCTCCTGCTTGACCTGGCCCCGTGCCCACGGCTGCAGCTCGATCTCCGAGGACGACCGCTGGTCGCCGAGCAGCGGCTTGATCCGCTTCGAGCGGGTCACCTCGGCGAGGACGGACGGGTCCTCGGCCGTCAGGAGCAGCACCGGCTGGCGCTCGAGCTCCTCGGTCGGTGAGTTCGCGATCGCCGGGGCGTCCGGACGCTCCTCGCGCCGGATCACGAGCCGTCCGTAGCGCGACACCGTGTCGCGGATGTCCACCGTGACGCTCTGCGGGACCGGGAACTTCGCGAAGCGCTCGAGCGTGCCGATCATCGACTCGGCGTCGTGCCCCGCGGCCCGTGCGTTCCAGAGCCCGAGCCGCGTGATCCGGTACGTGTGCACGTGCTCCGGGGCGCGTTCGAGCTCGGCGAAGGCGGCGAGCTCGTGCCGCGCGTCCTCGGCGTCGGGGTGCGCGACCTCGAGGAGCACGGTGCGGTCGCTCTGCACGATCAGCGGTCCGTTCATGACGGATCAGCCTAGGCGTCGCGGCTGCGAGCTGCCGTGCCCGGCCCGGACGCTGCGCGTCGCCGCCCTCGGCGTCACGCCTCGCTCTCGACCGCCACGACGAGCGACAGCGGCAGCGTGCGTTCGACGTCGACCGCCGTGTCCCGTCCGCGCACACGGCCGGCCGCGACGGAGGTCGGGACGATCGAGACGGGTCGTTCGGATCCGTCCGGCATGCGCACCGTCAGCCGGATCGGGGTCTTCCCCCGCACGGCCAGGTCGATCTGCCGGCCGAGCCACTCCTGCTCCGGCTCCGCCTCGCCGCGCTCGGTCGTCAGCCGCAGCCGCTCGACGAGTGCGTGCGCCGCCTGTTCCGGCGTGCGTCCGGCGGCACGGCGACGGACGGGAGGCACGCCCTGCGTCGCGGGGCGGGCTGCGGCCGTCAGCACGGCCGGGTAGCGCTGGTCCTCGAGCGCTGCGTGCACCACGTGCGCCGGGTGCCGGGTCACGAGGGTCGTCAGGTCGGGCCGCTCCCACGCGAGCTGGCGGAGCTCGGCGTCGACCCCGACCAGGTCGAGCTGGTCCGGCGTGCCGTGCACCCGGGTGCCGACCCCGCCCGGTCCGACGTCGACGACGATGCTGCCGTCGCGTCCGGCGACCTGTTCGACGAGGTAGCCGAGCGGCTGCGGCACGCCCGTGGCGGACAGCCGGTCCAGCAACGCGAGGAGCTCGTCCTTCGTGCTGCCGGCGCGGAGGGCACGGCGGACGGACTCCTCGGACACGCGGTACCGGGCCGCGAGCCCCGGGGCCTCGAGGTCGGCCACCGACCGGAGGGCCGCGTCGTCGGCGGGGGAGAGCGGCCCGGGAGCGATGACCGTCAGGTCGTGCTGCAGGTACACGCCCTCGACCGTGGGTGGCAGGTCGGCGGCCGCGGCGTCGGTGTCCCCGTCGAGCACGGCCCGACCGGTCGTGGTGAGCAGGCCGTCGACCGCGAGCCCGATGGACTCCGCGGTGCCGGCCACGACGAGGAGCTCCGCGTCGAGCCACCGCGCACCGGCCGGGTACGCCCAGCGCCCGAGCGCGACGAGGTCCCGCAGGTCGTCGCCGGCGCTCTCGAGCACGTCGTGCACCGCCGGGTCGAGGGCGTCCCACCAGCGCCCGGCGAGCCCGACCCATCGGTCCGGCCACGGCGCGACGAGCCAGTCGTCGCCCGCCGGTGTGGTGTGCCAGAGCCCTTCGCCGGGGTCGGCGAACCCGACGCGGGCGAGGAGCGCGAGTCGATCGGGCACGACCTCGGGATCGGTGCCGGTGCGCTCGCCGAGGGTCCTGGCGAGCGGCGTCCCGATCCCGCCCTTCACGAGCTCCTTCACGCTCCCGGCGCGGACGGCGCGCAGGAGCTCGGCGAGGACGGTCATCGTCGCGAAGGCGCGTTCGGCACCCGTGGCGCGCGCGCGATCGGGGTCGGCCGCCTGCGTGTCGTCGGCCGACCGCCGGACGCGGGACGGGCCTCCTGTCCGGTCCAGTGCCACGAGGTCGGGGTGGGCGGCCAGGCGGGCCGCGACCGCGTCGTCGATGCCGCCGGACGCATCCGCCAGGCCGAGCGCGACGGCGGGGGCGAGTGCGTCACCCGCCTCGCCGTCCCGCAGCGCGAGCAGCGCGGCACGGGGCAGGTGCTCGAGTGCGGCGTCGACGGCGTCGTCGGTCCGGAGCGCCTCGGCCAGGTCGAAGAAGTCGGCGGCGTGCTGCGGACCGGAGTCCGCGAGGACCGCCGCGGGCAGCCGTCGTGCCACGACGAGTCGTTCGAGGTCGTCGTCGGGCGTCGCGCGCAGGCGTGCGGCGAGGTCTGCGGTGGTCGTCATCGTCCGCCGCTCCGGTCGTCGCCGGTCCTCAGCGTGCCGACCGGTTCTCGCGGGCGCGCTTGGACCAGGTGAGTCCGAGGAGGACGAAGACGAGCACCATCCCGATCGGCAGACCGATCAGCGGGATCGCCATGATCACGGGCCAGGGCATCGAACCCTGGGCGCTCGGGACGGTCAGCCACATCACGATCATGGCCGCGATGCACAGGAAGGCGGCGATGAAGATGCCCCCGACCATGAACCCGAGGACGCGTTCGGTACGATTGAACGTCACCGAGGAGTCCGCTGCGTCGCGGGGGGTCCCGGTGGATCGGGTCGGCTTGGCCATCGGCCCAGGATATCCGACGCACCACGGCCGTTCCACGACCACGAGGAGTCCACGCATGCCCACCGGCAAGGTCAAGTTCTACGACGACCAGAAGGGGTTCGGGTTCATCTCCGGAGACGACGGTGAGTCCGTGTTCCTGCACGCGTCCTCGCTGCCGGACGGTGTCACCTCGGTCAAGCCCGGGACGCGGCTGGAGTACGGCGTCGTCCAGGGCAAGAAGGGCTCGCAGGCACTGTCCGCCCGCCTGCTCGAGCCCGCACCGTCGCTCGCGAAGATGTCCCGCCGATCGGCCGACGACATGGCCGTCATCGTCGAGGACCTCGTGAAGGAGCTCGACCGCATCAGCGGCGACCTCCGGCACGGCCGCTACCCGAAGAACGGCGAGCGCATCGCCGCGATCCTGCGCCATGTCGCAGACCAGCTGGACGCCTGATGGTGGACGTCACGGAGCTCGCGCGGAAGGCGCTGCTCGAGGTCACGCCGGAGTCCACGGTGGGGCAGCCGGTCGGTACGGTCGACGAGGGCGACGGGGTCGTCTCGGTCCAGTTCTCGAACCGGATGCCCGGGTACCCCGGCTGGCGCTGGACCGTCTCGGTCGCGCAGGTCGAGGGTGACGAGCCGACCGTGCTCGAGGTCGAACTCCTGCCGGGTGACGGCTCGCTGCTCGCGCCGGAGTGGGTGCCGTGGTCCGAGCGGCTCGCCGAGTACCGGGCGGGGCACGACGACGCGGAGGCGGAGTCGGACGAGGACGACGACGAGTCCGACGAGGACGACGACGAGTCCGACGAGGACGACGACGAGGACGCGGACTACGAGGACGCGGACGACGACGAGGCGGACGACGACGAGTCCGACGACGACGACGCGTTCGGCGACGAGGACGAGGACGACCTCGAGGAGTCCGACGACGACGAGCTCGACGGGGTCGACGTCGACGGGGCGGACGAAGACGACGACGAGGAGCCCGCTCCGGTGCGCTCCCGTGGCGCCCGACGTCGTGCCGCGCGGGTGCGTCCCGTCGACCCGGACGACGACCTGGAGCTGGACCGGCTCGACCCGACCGAGGTCGACCCGGACCGGCACGCCTGACGCCGGTCTCCGGGTGGCGGCCTCCGACCTCCGCAAGACGCAACGAGGGCGGTTTCCCGCAGCGACATCCCGCTGCGAGGAGCCGCCCTCGTTGCGTTTTGCGAGCCAGCCAGCCCGCGGGGGTCAGCCGCGCAGGGCCTGCACGACGAAGTCGATCGAGCGGACGAGCTGCGCGACGTCGTCCGGGTCGATCGCCGTGAAGGTCGCGACGCGGAGCTGGTTGCGCCCGAGCTTCCGGTACGGCTCGGTGTCGACGATGCCGTTCGCGCGGAGCGTCGCCGCCACGGCCTTGGCGTCGATCGCGTCGTCGAGGTCGATCGTCGCCACGACCTGCGACCGGTGCGCGGGGTCGGTGACGAACGGCGTCGCGTAGTCGACCGACTCCGCCCAGTCGTAGATCGTCGCGGACGACGTCTTCGTGCGGGTGTCCGCCCACGCGAGCCCGCCGGACTGGTTGATCCAGGAGACCTGGTCGTCGAGCATGAGCAGGGTCGCGAGCGCCGGGGTGTTCAGCGTCTGGTCGAGCCGGGAGTTGTCGACCGCGTTCTTGAGCGACAGGAACTCCGGCACGTAGCGGTCGCTCGCAGCGATCCGCTCCACGCGCTCGAGCGCCGCGGGGGAGAACAGTGCGAGCCACAGGCCGCCGTCCGAGGCGAAGTTCTTCTGCGGCGCGAAGTAGTAGACGTCGGTCGCGCTGACGTCGAAGGCCGCACCGCCGGCGGCGCTCGTGGCGTCGACGACGGTCAGGGCACCGGGGTCCCCGGCCGCGCGGACGACGGGGGCCATCACGCCCGTGGACGTCTCGTTGTGCGGGTACGCGTAGAGGTCGACGCCCTCGACCGGCTCGAGTGCGGCGAGGGAGCCACCGGGGGCCTCGACCACGTGCGGGGCCTCGAGCCACGGGGTCGCCGTGGCCTTGGCGAACTTCGAGCCGAACTCGCCGAAGGACAGGTTCTCCGCCCGGCGCTCGACGAGCCCGAACGCGGCGGCGTCCCAGAACGCGGTCGAGCCGCCGTTGCCGAGGACGACCTCGTAGCCGTCGGGGAGCTGGAACAGGTCGGCGAGCCCGCGGCGGACGCTGCCGACGAGGTCCTTGACGGGCTTCTGCCGGTGGGACGTGCCGAGGATCGTCGCCCCGCGCGTCACGAGGGACTCGAGCTGCGCGCCGCGGATCTTGGACGGTCCGCAGCCGAAGCGGCCGTCGGTCGGGAGGAGGTCGGCGGGGATGACGATGTCTGCCATGGAGCGATCCTAGCGAGCGGTGTCCCAGCCCAGCCGACCCTGCACCGGCCGGACGGGGCGGGCGCGGGGCGTGCCTCCGGGCCGGTCGCCACGTGCCGGGCGGGACCCGGACGCTCGTGACGATCCCTCGGGACGGTCTGTCCCCTGACGGGTGTCGGTCCGTCGCTGTCACCGTGAACAAGTAGTGTGGGGCGCGCTGGAACCGGACCTGAGAGGCGGACCGTGACCGATCTCGTCGACACCACGGAGATGTACCTCCGGACGATCCTCGACCTCGAAGAAGAGGGGATCGTCCCGCTGCGTGCGCGCATCTCCGAGCGCCTCGGTCACTCGGGTCCGACGGTCTCGCAGACGGTCGCCCGGATGGAGCGCGACGGGCTCGTCGTCGTCTCCGGCGACCGGCACCTCGAGCTCACGACCGAGGGCCGCTCCCGTGCGACCCACGTGATGCGGAAGCACCGGCTCGCCGAACGCCTGCTGGCCGACGTGATCGGGCTCGACTGGGCGTTCGTGCACGACGAGGCCTGCCGCTGGGAGCACGTGATGAGCGAGCAGGTCGAGGTCCGCCTGCTCGAGATGCTCGGCAACCCGACCGAGTCGCCGTACGGCAACCCGATCCCCGGGCTGGCCGAGATCGGCGGGCCGACGGCGCCGGGGTTCCTCGACGGCGTGCGGAACATCGTCGCCGCGACCGAGGGCACCGACGCCGTCGCGACCGGGATCGTCCGCCGTCTGGGCGAGCCGGTGCAGTTCGAACCGGAGCTCCTGCACCAGCTGCGGACCGCCGGTGTGATGCCGGGTCGGGTCGCGAGCGTGCAGCGTGCGGGGGCCTACGTGGCCGTCCGGGTCGAGGGCGAGGAGTCGGGCATCGAGCTCCCGACCGAGGTCGCCCAGCACGTCTACATCGAGCACGCCTGACCGCCGCCCGGCCCGCCCGCGAACATCCCCGAGCCTGAGAAACCGCACAAGGTCACTTGGACGACAGGCCCCTGATCAGGGATTCGTCATCGTTCCGTTACCGAACCGCCGTTTCATCTCGACACGGTAACGACGCCCACGTACACTCGTCGAGTCCCGGGTCGCCCACGAGGCCCAGGACCCGTGGCAGGACGTCTCGCGCCCGTCTCCTGCCTCGATCGGAAACGATGACGAACGGATGGGGTTGCACGACCGGGAACACCCGCCCGGCCGTGGTGACGAGACGCCGGAGACACCACTCTTGACGCAGACCGGTTCCGCCGCGGACGGCCAGACCCCCGCGAACCCGACGAACACCGCGAACGCCACCCCCACGGCAGCCGCCCCGCTCACCCGGCGGGCAGCACGCCAGGCCCCCGCGACCACCTCCACCGTCCGCAAGGTGACCCCGGTCCGCGACGCGCCGCTCCCCGGCGGTCGTCGTGCCGCGCAGGCCGCCCTCGCCGCCGAGAAGACGAAGGCGAGCGCCACCGCCCGCAAGCGCCGCTTCCTGGCGCCGGTCGTCCTCACCGTCGCGTGCGGCATGTTCGGCACCGTCGCGGTCGCCCCGGCGTTCGCCGCGACGCAGCAGACCGGCTCCGCCGCCGCCACCGCCCAGCGCGAGGTCCGTGCGACCCAGGCGCAGGAGTTCTCCGTGTCGGACGCCGTCGCCCTCGCCGGCACGAACCGCGACGGCTACGGCGCCACCTCGCAGGCGACCCTCGACCAGGAGGCCGCGCAGAAGGCCGCAGCGGACGCCGCCGCCGAGGCAGCGAAGCAGGCCGCGGCGACGCAGGCCGCCCGTGCCGCGACGGCGAAGCAGTACTCGTCGTACAGCGGCCCGAGCGCCGAGCAGATCGCCGCGACCTCGGCGAACACCCCGTTCTCGCTGCCGGCCGTCGTCGCGACCGCCAAGCAGTACATCGGCACGCCGTACGTCTTCGGCGGGGCGGACCCGTCCGGCTTCGACTGCTCGGGCTACGTCATGTACGTCTACGCGCAGTACGGCATCAGCCTCGCGCACTCGGTCCCGCTGCAGGACGCGGCCGGCACCACGATCCCCGAGTCCCAGGCGCAGCCCGGCGACATCGTCGTCTTCAACGACGGCTCGCACGACGGCTTCTACATGGGCAACGGCATGATCATGGACGCGCCGAAGCCCGGCGGCAAGGTGTCCATCCGCCCGATCTGGACGAGCAGCTACCACATCGTCCGCTTCGGGATCTGACCCCGGCCCCACCCCCGCGGTGACGACCCGTGTGTCGTTCCCGTGAACACTCCCGGAAACCGGCCCGCACACCCTCGTGCTGGGCCGGTTCCTGACGTAGCCTGATGCTGCACCGGTCCGAACACGGCCCGACCACGGGAGACCTCATGTCAGCGATCCGCACGACCCGCACCACGGGTCGGCGCGCGCTCGTGGACATACGGTCCACCGCCCCCTGCGTGCACCATCACGCCCTGACCTGACGAGAGCACTGCCCATCCGGGTGGTGCTCTTCGTGGTTCCGGGCGTGGTCGCAGACCGCGGTCCCACGTCGGCGTCGCTCGGTCCGACGCACCCGCAGCGCCTGGAAGCCGTCCAGGCACGTCGGAAGGGAACCCATGCGCACTCTCGTCCTCAACGCCGGTTACGAGCCCCTCGCGGTGATCTCGGACCGACGGGCCCTCGTGCTGGTGATGAACCAGAAGGCCGCCATCGTCACCGCCGACGCCGAGCACCCGGTCACCGGGTCGACGTCGTCGTTCGACCGTCCGTCCGTCATCATCCTCACCCGCTACGTGCGCATCCCGCACGCCCGGCTCGTGCCCGTCTCGCGCCGCGGGGTCCTCCGGCGCGACGCGAACCGCTGCGCGTACTGCGACCGGCACGCGACGACGATCGACCACGTGCAGCCGCGGTCCCGCGGCGGGCAGGACTCGTGGGAGAACCTCGTCGCCTGCTGCCTGGCGTGCAACAACACCAAGGGCGACCGCACCCCGCAGGAGATGGGCTGGCGACTCCGGTTCCCTCCGAAGGCGCCGCACGGTGCCTCGTGGGTGGTGCGCGGCATCGAGCGGCCGCAGTCGGAGTGGGACGAGTACCTGGTCGCCGCGTAGCGGCGGCTGCTGACGCAGCCACGGGCGGACGGGAGGCACGGTGCGGCGCCGCCACGTGCCTCCCGTCCGGCGGCGGTCGCGCCCGCCGACCGTGGTGGGCCGATCCGCGCGTGGTGGGCCGATCCGCGCGTGGTGTGCCGATCCGCGCGTGGTGGGCCGATCCGCGCGTGGTGTGCTGATCCGCGCGTGGTTGGTCGGGCGTTCCTGCACACCTTGCGCGGAACTTCCTCCGATCGCGGGCGTGATGGGAAGGAACGTGCGGGCGTAGCGTGCGCTGCATGAGCGAGACGCCGGAGATCGACGACGCCACCATCGCGGACCTCCGGGCACGCCTCCGGGCGACCCGCTGGCCGGACGCCACCGGTGTGGACGGCTGGTCGCTCGGCGTCGACCTCGACGAACTCCGCCCACTCGTGGCGTACTGGGCCGACGGGTTCGACTTCGACGCGCACCGCGCCGCCCTGGCCGCCCTGCCGTCGCGTCTGGTCGAGGTCGACGGCATCCGGGTGCACGTGCTGCACGCGCGGTCCGGACGGGACGACGCGATCCCGCTGCTGCTCGCGCACGGTTGGCCGGACTCCGGGTGGCGGTACCGGAAGGTGCTGCCGATGCTCGTCGATGCAGGCTTCGACGTCGTCGTCCCGGACATGCCCGGCTACGGGTTCTCCGACGCGCCGCCGCAGGTCCTCGACGCGCGGCAGGTCGCCGGGATGTGGGCGGACCTCATGACGACGCTCGGGTACGAGCGCTTCGCGGCGTCCGGCGGCGACATCGGCACGCACGTGGTCCGGTACCTCGCGCTCGACCACCCCGACCGGGTCGTCGCGGTGCACCGCATCGACGGCGGACTGGCGTGGCCGGGGCTCGACGCCTCGGCGCTGTCGCCGGCGGAGCGGGCCTTCGTCGACGAGACGGCACGGTGGCGGACCGACGAGGGCGCCTACGCGATGCTGCACCGGACGAAGCCGCAGACCGCGGCGGTGGGGTTGACGGACTCGCCGGCGGGCCTGGCGGCGTGGATCGTCGAGAAGCTGCGGTCGTGGAGCGACTGCAGCGGGGACCTGTGGTCGGTGTACACGCGGGACGAGGTGCTCGCGCTGCTGACCGAGTACTGGGTGACCGCGACGATCGGGTCGTCGATGCGGATGTACCACGCGAACGCGGCGATCCCGGCGGAGCAGCTGGCCAGGCGGGTGGAGGTGCCGTCGGGGTTCTCGGTGTTCCCGGGGGACCTCGTGCGGGCACCGCGGGAGTGGCTCGAGCGGACGACGAACCTCGTGTACCACCACGAACTCGACCGGGGCGGCCACTTCGCGCCGGCCGAGGTGCCGGAGCTGTACGTGTCCGAGGTCCGGACGTTCCTGGAGCCCTACCGCCGCTAGAGTGGACGAGCCAGCCTCTGTAGCTCAACGGAAGAGCAGTTCCGTCCTAAGGAAACGGTTGGGGGTTCGAGTCCCTCCAGGGGCACCAGGTGCACCAGGGCCGCCAGAGCACCAGGACACGATCGATCCACAACCGTCGGCCCGGACGGTAGTGCGGCCCGGCGGACCCGTACGATTGTCCCCGTGTCCAAGGTCCTGAGCAGTCTCCCCGTCGGCGAACGAGTCGGCATCGCGTTCTCCGGAGGTCTCGACACCTCCTGCGCGGTCGCCTGGATGCGCGAGAAGGGAGCGGTGCCCTGCACGTACACGGCCGACATCGGCCAGTACGACGAGCCGGACATCGACGCCGTCCCCGGTCGCGCCCACGAGTACGGCGCGGAGATCGCCCGCCTGGTCGACGCGAAGAGCGCCCTGGTCGAAGAGGGCCTCGTCGCGCTGCAGACCGGCGCCTTCCACATCCGCTCGGGCGGCAAGACGTACTTCAACACGACGCCGCTCGGCCGCGCCGTGACGGGCACGATGCTCGTCCGGGCGATGAAGGAGGACGGCGTCGACATCTGGGGCGACGGCTCCACCTACAAGGGCAACGACATCGAGCGGTTCTACCGCTACGGCCTGATGGCCAACCCGCGGCTCCGCGTCTACAAGCCGTGGCTCGACTCCGAGTTCGTCGAGGAGCTCGGCGGCCGCAAGGAGATGAGCGAGTGGCTCGTCGCGCGCGGCTTCCCCTACCGCGACTCCACCGAGAAGGCGTACTCGACCGACGCCAACATCTGGGGTGCCACGCACGAGGCGAAGAGCCTCGAGGAGCTCTCCAGCGGGCTGGACATCGTCGAGCCGATCATGGGCGTCGCCGCCTGGCGCGACGACGTCGACGTCGCGACCGAGGTGGTCTCGGTCCGCTTCGAGGCCGGTCGCCCGGTCGCGATCAACGGCGTCGAGTTCCCGGACGCCGTCGCGCTGGTGTACGAGGCGAACGCCATCGGTGGTCGGCACGGCCTCGGTGCGTCCGACCAGATCGAGAACCGCATCATCGAGGCCAAGAGCCGCGGCATCTACGAGGCGCCGGGCATGGCGCTGCTGCACATCGCCTACGAGCGGCTGCTCAACGCGATCCACAACGAGGACACCGTCGCGGCTTACCACAACGAGGGTCGTCGCCTCGGCCGTCTGATGTACGAGGGCCGATGGCTCGACCCGCAGTCCCTCATGCTGCGCGAGTCGCTGCAGCGCTGGGTCGCGTCGGCCGTCACCGGCGAGGTCACTCTCCGCCTGCGTCGCGGGGACGACTACACGATCCTCGACACGACCGGGCCCGCGCTGTCGTACCACCCGGACAAGCTCTCGATGGAGCGCGTCGGGGACGCCGCCTTCGGGCCGGACGACCGGATCGGGCAGCTCACGATGCGGAACCTCGACATCGCGGACTCGCGCGCGCGGCTCGAGCAGTACGCGGCGGCCGGCCTGATCGGCGGCGCGACGGGCGAGCTCGTCGGGCAGCTGCAGGCGGGCGAGGCCGAGGAGATCCTCGGCGGCGCGGTCGTGACCTCCGACGCGGACGACGCGCTCGGGCGGGCGACGGACGCCGCGTCCGAGGGCGCTGCGTTCGACTCCGGGACCGACTGACCCGTCCCGTCGACTCGACGCCGGACACGACGAAGGGGAGCCACCGCGGCGTGCGGGGGCTCCCCTTCGTGGTGCGTGGGCGGCGTCGGTGCCGCGCCCCGCACTACCGCCGCTCGGCGGTCTCCGGGCGTTTCTGCCGCCACGGCAGCGCCGGCTGCCCCGGGCCGTCCCACACCTGCACGGCGCCCCAGGCCGCGGCCAGCAGCGGCACCGAGATGATCGCGCCGGTGATGCCCGCGAGCACCGTCCCCGCGGTCAGGCCGATCAGGATGACGAGCCCGTGCAGCTTGAGCGTCTTGCCCATCAGGACGGGCTGGAGCAGGTTGCCCTCGAGCTGGTTCACGAGCACCACGATGCCGACGACGATGAGCGCGGCGACGGGGCCGTTCGCGACGAGGGCCACCAGGGCGGCGAGGATGCCGGCGGCGGTCGCACCGACGATCGGGATGAACGCCGTGATGAAGACGACGACGGCGAGGGGGAGCGCCAGCGGGACCCCGACGATCGCGAGCCCGACGCCGATGCCGATCGCGTCGACCGCGGCGACGCTGGCCGTGCCCCGGACGTACCCGCCGAGGGTCTGCACCACGCGGTCGCCCACGCGGCGCGCCCGCTCGTAGCGGGCACCGGTGAAGGGTCGGAGGAGGAACTCCCAGATCGCCGGACCGTCCTTCAGGAAGAAGAACAGCACGACGATCATCAGCACGAGGCCGGTGAGGAAGTTCGCGGTCGCCGAGGCGCCCGCGAGTGCGCCGGAGCCGAACTGCGAACTGGTCAGGAAGCCCTGGACCCCGTCGACGACCTGGTCCACCTGCTGGTCGGAGATCGCGAACGGCAGGTGGTCGACCGCGTCCTGGAGCTGCTGGAACCCGCTGATCGCGGACTTCTGCAGGTCCGGCCACTGGGCGATCACGGCGACGACGATGAGCCACCCGACGAGCCCGAGCACGACGAGCACACCGAGCAGCACCGCGAGGGTCGCGAGCACCGACGGCACCTTGTGGCGTCGGAGCCAGGAGACCACGGGGTGCATGGCCGACGCGATGATGAGCGCGAGGAGCACCGGGATGGTCACGACGCTCAGCGTCGCCGCGGCGTAGACGATGCCGATCGCGACGACGAGCACCACGATGATCTGCAGGCAGCGGGTCGCGAGGGTGCCGAACGGGTCGGCCCACCTACGGGCGAAGACACCGGGTGCGGCGTCGGGGCGGGCGGCGTCGGACTGGGCGTCGCTGGGACGGCCGAACAGGGGCATGGGGCTCCTCGTGGTCGTGCGGAGCCACCACGCTACCGGCGCGGCAGCACCTCGGCAGGGTCGCCGCTAACCGCACCCACCTGGACGCGGTCCACCGTCACTCCTACCCTGGAGTCACCGGGTTCTCCTCCAGGTTCCCGTCGTCACGATGCCCTCGCGGTCCGCGAGGTCTGGCACAGCGGGACGGCCCGGTCGGATCCGAGGTCTGCAACTCCTCGACGAAGGGCTGGTCCGCAATGACCGCCACGTACTGCTCGTGCACCGCACACCCCCTCGACTTCTCGGCGGGTCAGACCCGCACCCCGGTCACCTCGTTCGCCACGACCGCCCTGCAGGTGCTCTCGTGACGGCCCGCATCCCGGAGGACTGGCACCGGCACGGCCTCCGGTCCCCGGACGAGGTCGCCGACATCATCTCCGAGCGGATCGGTGGCGCCTCGGACCCGTCCGCGCCCGCCGGCGCGGAGCACGACGAACCGTCGTACGCCGACTTCCTCGGCGAGCAGGTCTGACCCGAGCGCGACCGACGACGCGACGCGACGCGACCACCCAACGGACGGGAGGCACGGTGCCAGCTGGCACCGTGCCTCCCGTCCGTCAGTGCGGCCCGTGGCTGTCACTAGCCGTTCCGCGCGGATCCTTGTAGATTGCTCACGTCTCCGCGAGCCCGGCGGAGGTGCCTCCACATCACCGGTGGAGCGCGGATCAGCGGGGGGCACGGGGTGACCCGTGGCCGCCGGAGAGCGAGGACCCGAGTGCACGACCACGACACCCACCCCCTGGACCGGCACGTCGGCCCGCCCCACGTCGAACGTTTCCGCCTGACCCGCGGCGACGAGACGTTGCGCGTGGTCTGCACCTGCGCGATCGGGACGGACCACGACAACACCATCCGCCCGGAAGGAGCCGCGACCTCGCGGTGAATCCGTGCCGTCCGCGGCCCCGCGCGCGATACTGGAGCGGTGCGTGAACTCCAAGCCGCCATCGCCGCGGACCTCGACGTCCAGCCGACCATCGACCCGGAGCAGGAGATCGCCCGACGCGTCGGGTTCCTCCGGGACTACCTGACCACCACGGGTGCGAAGGGCTTCGTCCTCGCCGTCAGCGGCGGTCAGGACTCCACGCTCGCCGGGCGGCTGACGCAGCTCGCGGTCGAGGGCCTGCGCGCCGACGGGCACCCGGCCGAGTTCGTCACGGTGCGCATGCCGTACCGCGTGCAGGCCGACGAGGACGACGCGCAGCTCGCCCTCCGCTTCATCGCGGCGGACCCGGGCATCGTCGTGAACATCGAGCACGGGGTCGACGGGGTGGTGCAGGACACCACGGCCGCCGGCGTCGAGCTGAGCGACTTCGTCAAGGGCAACGTCAAGGCGCGCATGCGGATGGTCGCGCAGTACGCGGTCGCCGGGCAGCGCGGGCTCCTCGTCGTGGGCACGGACCACGCGGCCGAGGCGGTCACGGGCTTCTTCACGAAGTACGGCGACGGCGGCGTGGACCTCACCCCGCTGACGGGCCTCACGAAGACCCAGGGGCGGCAGCTGCTCGAGCACCTCGGGGCGCCCGCCCGACTCTACGAGAAGGCGCCGACGGCCGACCTGCTCGACGACCTGCCCGGCCAGACGGACGAAGCGAACCTCGGCCTGACCTACGCCGAGATCGACGCGTACCTGCAGGGCCACGAGGTCCCGGACGAGGTCGCCGAGGCGATCGAGGCGCGCTACCGCGCGACCGAGCACAAGCGCCAGGTCCCGGCGACGCCGTTCGACGCGTGGTGGCGCCAGGGCTCCTAGTCACCAGGAGGGCGCCGGGTCACCACCGGGGCCACGGACAGGAGGCACGGTGCGGGTCGGTCCCGCACCGTGCCTCCTCGTGTGCTCGGGCTGGTCAGCCGTCGTCGCCGTCGTCTCGTCGCTGCGGGCGCCCGGCGTCCTCGCGCTCGCCGGGACCTGCGTCCGTCCCCGGGTCCGCCTCCGTCGGCTGCGGCGCGCTCGCGGCTGCGGCGTCCCGCTCGGCCGCCAGGCGCTGTTGCCAGACGACGCTGCGGGCCGCGCCCTCGAGCACGTCGTCGACGCTGCTGCCGGTCTTCGCCGCGAGTGCGCCGCTCAGTCCGGCGGTCAGGGTGCCGCCAGCCGATGCCAGGCGCTCGACGACCTGCTCCTGCCGGTCCGTCAAGGGTTCGTCGACCATGCTGTCGATCGTCTCGCGGATGTTCTCCTCGCTGGCGTCGAGTGCGCCGTCGTCCCCGGCGTGCAGGGCGGCGGCCTCGCCGACGACGACGAGTCCGAGCCGTGCGGCGTCGTCCTCCGGGCGTGGGTGTTCGTTCGCGTCGGTCATGGCGGGGACGGTACGCCGCGCACCCTGGACGCGCTGCGCACTCGTCGTGTGCCTGAAGAAGCATGCAGACAGGGCAACTTTGCGCTGTTGGCAAAGGTGCCGCGTGTGTAAAGTTGCATGGTCTGCAAGAGGAAGTCCCAGGAGGATCGATGTCCACTGCCACCGCACCCGTCGAGGTGCAGCGCGTCCGACGGGAGGCCTCGCCAGCCGCACCCGCGAAGCCGATCATGACGCACCGCCAGATCCTGCTCGTCATCTACGGGCTGATGGCGGGCATGTTCCTGTCCTCGCTCGACCAGACGATCGTCGGCACCGCGATCCGCACCATCGGTGACGACCTGCACGGGCTCGACCAGCAGGCCTGGGTCACGACGGCGTACCTGATCGCGTCGACGATCACGACGCCGATCTACGGCAAGCTCTCCGACGTCTTCGGCCGCCGACCGCTCTACATCTTCGGCATCAGCGTCTTCGTGCTCGGTTCGCTGCTCTCGACCTTCTCGACCTCGATGGTCATGCTCGCCGCCTTCCGGGCGTTCCAGGGCATCGGTGCGGGCGCGCTCATGTCGCTGCCGCTCGCGATCATGGGCGACATCCTCGCGCCCCGGGAGCGTGCGAAGTACCAGGGCTACTTCCTCGCCGTGTTCGGCATCTCGTCGGTCATCGGTCCGCTCATCGGTGGGCTGTTCGCCGGTGCGTCCTCGATCCTCGGGGTCACCGGGTGGCGCTGGGTGTTCCTGGTCAACGTCCCGATCGGCATCGGTGCGCTCCTCATGGTGATCGCGTTCCTGCACCTGCCGAAGTTCGGCGACGCCGCGCGGAAGCCGCGCATCGACTGGTGGGGCGCGACCGCGGTGATCGTGGCCCTCGTGCCGCTGCTGCTCGTGGCCGAGCAGGGCCGCACCTGGGGCTGGGCCTCCGCCGGCTCCGTCGCCTGCTACGTCGTCGGCGGGCTCGGGATCGTGGCGTTCCTGGTCGCGGAGACGCTCATGCGCGACGACGCGATCATCCCGCTCAAGCTGTTCCGCTCGGGGACGTTCTCGATGGCCACGGTCCTCGGGTTCCTGGTCGGCTTCGCGATGTTCGGCGCCATGCTGACCATCCCGCTGTACCTGCAGATCGTCACGGGGCTCACCCCGACGGAGTCCGGCTTCGCGACCCTGCCGATGATCGGCGGCCTGATGATCGCGTCGATCGCCTCGGGCCAGATCGTGGCGCGCACCGGCCGCTACCGGGTGTTCCCGGTGATCGGGACCGCGCTGGTGTCCGCCGGCTACGTCGTGCTGACCTTCATGACGATCGACAAGCCGCTCTGGTTCCTGATGATCGGCATGTTCCTCATCGGCCTCGGCCTCGGCCAGCTCATGCAGAGCATCACCCTCGCGTCGCAGAACTCGGTCCAGCCGCGCGACATGGGCGTGGCGACGTCGTCGGCGACGTTCTTCCGGCAGATCGGCGGGACGCTCGGCACCGCGGTGCTCCTCAGCGTGCTGTTCTCGCTCATGCCGACGAACATCACCGCGGCGACCGCCGACAGGGCGAACCTGACCGGCGCGCTCGACGCGGCGCTGAACCCGACCGTCGCGAGCGCGGAGGCCAACCGCGGCGTGATGGACCAGCTGTGGACGCCGATCGTCACCCCGCTCGAGCAGCAGGTGCAGTCCGGCCTCGACCAGGCCACGGCGAAGGTGACCGCGGCGACCGCCGGCGCCCCGGAGGCCGTGCGGCAGCAGGCGCTCGCGGCCGCGGCCGACCAGGCGCACGCGTCCGTGCAGGGTGACCGCCTGGTGGTCGACTGGTCGGACACCGCGCAGCGCACCTACTGGGTCGACCAGCTCGCGCCCAAGCTGTCCGACGCGATCTCGTCCGGGTCCGGCAAGGGCGGGAGCGCCACCGCGGAGACGAGCGACACCTCGTTCCTGAACGGTGCGGACCCCGCGCTGACGAAGCCCTTCATGACGGGCTTCAACGCCTCGGCGGTCACCGTGTACTGGGTCGGCTTCGCGGTGATCCTGCTCGCGTTCGTCCTGAGCTGGTTCTTCAAGGCGCCCCCGCTCCGGAAGAGCTCGGCGCTGCAGGAGCAGGCCGACCGGGCCGGTGCGGCGGAGGACCTCCCCGCGACGGCGGCGGTCCGCGCCTGACCCGATCGCGAGCTGGTGCGGCCCCGCCCGGATGACGCGGTCCGCAGAACGCCCCGTGGCAACTGCCACGGGGCGTTTCTCGTGTCATCGGTAGGACGACTACGCCGGTCGAGACCGCAGAACGCGGATCGATCGGCTCTTGACAGCCGATACATCCGATGTTTCGATGTCCTCGTTCGGTCGACGGCGACCGGACGGGCAGGAGCAACGATGAGCCGCATCACCGGTCTGCGGGTCCGGGACATCCGGTTCCCGACCTCGCGGGAGCACGACGGGTCGGACGCGATGAACCCCGACCCCGACTACTCCGCGGCGTACGTGGAGGTCACCACGGACGCCCGCGACGGCCTGACCGGTTCGGCGTTCGTGTTCACGATCGGCCGGGGCAACGAAGTGCAGGAGGCCGCGATCGCCGCGCTCCGCGGGCACGTCGTCGGCCGCGACGCCGAGGCACTGCTCGCCGACATGGGCGGCACGTGGCGGAGCATGGTGCACGACTCGCAGCTGCGGTGGCTCGGCCCGGAGAAGGGCGTGATGCACATGGCCATCGGCGCGGTGGTGAACGCGCTGTGGGACCTGAAGGCCAAGCGCGCCGGACTGCCCCTGTGGGCGCTCCTGGCATCGATGTCGCCGGAGGACCTGGTCGACCTGGTCGACTTCCGGTACCTGACCGACGCGATCACCCCGGCCGAGGCCCTCGAGCTGTTCCGCGCCGCCGAGCCCCTCCGTGCGGAACGCCGACGCCGGCTCGAGCAGACCGGCTACCCGGCGTACACGACCACGCCCGGCTGGCTCGGCTACGACGACGACAAGCTCGCCCGCCTGTGCCGCGAGGCGGTGGCCGACGGCTTCACCCAGATCAAGCTCAAGGTCGGCGGCAGCGTCGACGAGGACGTCCGACGTCTCCGGATCGCCCGGCAGGTCGTCGGCCCGGACGTCCGGATCGCGATCGACGCGAACCAGCGGTGGGACGTCGACGAGGCGGTCGAGTGGATCGACCGGCTGCGGGAGTTCGACATCGCCTGGGTCGAGGAACCGACGAGTCCGGACGACGTCCTCGGGCACGCCGAGATCGCCCGCCGCATCGCCCCGGTGCCGGTGGCGACCGGGGAGCACATGGCGAACCGCGTGATCGCGAAGCAGCTCATCCAGGCGGACGCGATGCGGGTGCTGCAGATCGACGCCACCCGGGTCGCCGGCGTCAACGAGAACGTCGCGATCCTGCTCCTCGCCGCCAAGCACGGCGTCCGGGTCTGCCCCCACGCGGGCGGCGTCGGGCTGTGCGAGGCGGTGCAGCACCTGTCGATGTTCGACGCGGTCGCGCTCTCCGGGGCGCTCGAGGACCGCTGCATCGAGTTCGTCGACCACCTGCACGAGCACTTCGTGACCCCGGTCGACGTCCGCGGCGGCCGCTACTGGCCCCCGACCGCCCCGGGCGCCGGCACCGAGATGCTCTCCGACTCCCTCGACGCCCACACCTACCCCGACGGCCCGGTCTGGTCGGCGGCCTCGGCCGCCGACCCGGTCCGCGACACGATCCGCGTCGCCTGAGCCGGACACTTCAGACCGACTCGCCAGACCAACCCCGACACACCCCAGCACCACCACGACGAAGTGGAGACACCGATGCGACGACGTTTCATCGCGGGGCTCGCGGCAGCAGCTGCCGTGACCCTCGTGCTGACCGGCTGTTCCTCCGGCAGCAGCGCCGGCGGCGGCCAGACCGAGGACTCCCTGACCTGGTCCATGTGGATCGCCGGGAAGGAGGACCAGGCCGCCTGGCAGAAGGTCGCCGACACCGTCAAGAGCGACGACGGGATCACCCTGACGATCCAGGGTGCGCCGTTCGAGAACTACTTCACGAAGCTCAGCACGCAGCTCAGCGGCGGCAGCGCCCAGTGCGTCGTGAGCATGCAGTCCCTGCGCGCGGCGAACTACACCTCGTCGCTCCTGCCGCTCGACGAGCTGGCGAAGAAGGACGGGCTCGACCTGTCCGCGTTCGACAGCACCGCGCTCGACGGCATGAAGGTGGACGGCAAGCTCTACGGGCTGCCGTACGACACCGGGCCCATCATGATGTTCTACAACCGGGACCTGTTCAAGCAGGCCGGCGTCGACGAGCCGAAGCCCGGCTGGACCGTCGACCAGTTCGAGGCCGCCGGCGCCGCGCTCAAGGCGAAGGGCATCACCGAGTTCGGCTCCACCGTCAGCGACCTGAACCTCGAGTCGATGATCTACGGCTACAACGGCGGCCGGGTGATCACCGAGGGCGGGAAGATCGACGCCACGGACGCGAAGTTCGCCGAGGGCCTGGACTGGCTCGGCAGCCTGGTGAAGAAGGGCTACGCCACGCAGGCGTCGTCCGACTCGTCCCAGTCGAGCAACGACTTCGCCGCCGGCAAGGTCGCCATGTACACCGACGGTCCGTGGTCGCTCATCAGCCAGAAGGCCAAGGTGCAGTTCGACCTGGGCGTCACGACGCTGCCGAGCGGCACGTCCGGCCCGTCGACCTTCGCGGCCGGCTCGGGCTTCGGCATCTCGAAGCAGTGCAAGTACCCGGAGCAGGCGTTCAAGGCCGTCCAGACGATGACGAGCGAGAAGGTCCTGACCTCGCTCGCCGAGGAGGGCCGCGCCTTCCCGGGACGCACCGCCGCCCAGGCGTCGTGGTACTCCAGCGCCGGCATCGAGGGCGCCGAGGAGGCGCTCAAGGCCGCGCTGGCGAAGTCGTCGCCGCTGCTCGGCAACAAGCAGAGCGACCAGCTCTCGCAGCTCTTCACGCAGTACGCCCTGCAGGCGGTCAACGGGCAGGCCTCGGGGAAGGACACCATGTCCTCCATCTCGGGCCAGCTCGGCTCGCAGTGAGCGAGCCCACCACCTGACGGACTGGAGGCACGGGTCGACCCCGCCCCGTGCCTCCCGTCCGCCCCATCCCGCCACCAGGACCGCGTGAACGACGAGGAGGTCGTCGCATGACCACCATCCAGGACCCACCCGCCGCGGCCGTCCCCGCGGTCGCGACCGCGGTGACCGGCCCGACCGCGCCGCGCCGGACCACCGGCGACGCCGAGGGCGTCACCGGCCGCCGCTCGTGGTGGGGTGCCGTCTTCGCGGCACCCCACTCCATCGGGCTCGTCGTCTTCACGGCGTTCCCGATCCTGGCGTCGCTCGTCGTCAGCTTCATGAACTGGCCGATGCTCGGCGAACGCACGTTCGCGGGCGTCGAGAACTACGTCCGCCTGTTCAGCGACCCGGTGTTCCGCACCGTCGCGCTCAACACGACACTGTTCGTGGTGCTCTACGTGCCGCTCAACCTGGTCGTCTCCCTCGGACTCGCCGCGTGGCTGACGCCGCGGATCGCCGGCCGGCACGTCTTCCGTGTCCTGTTCTTCATCCCGACCATCACGCCGATCGTCGCGAACGTCGTCGTCTGGCGGATGCTGTACCAGCCCGACGGCGCCATCGACGCGACGCTGCAGTCGACCATCGGCGTGCACGCGCCGAACTTCCTGGCCGACCAGCACTGGGCGATGCTCGCGATCGTCGCGATGAGCGTCTGGCAGGGCTTCGGCTACAACATGCTGATCTTCTCGGCGGCGCTCGACGCGGTCCCGGAGAACCAGATCGAGGCGTCGCAGCTCGACGGTGCGAACGCGTGGCAGACGTTCTGGGCGATCAAGTTCCCGCTCATCTCGCCGTCGGTGTTCTTCGCGACGATGATGACGCTCATCACCTCGTTCCAGGTGTTCACGCAGCCCTTCGTCCTGACCAAGGGCGGACCGGGCACCGCGACCGAGACCCTGGTGCAGTACATCTACAACACGGGCTTCCAGAACCAGCAGCTCGGCCTCGCCTCCGCCGGTGCCTGGGTGCTCTTCGTCATCATCCTCGGGATCACGGCCGTCCAGTTCCTCGGACAGAAGCGGTGGGTGCACTATGAGTGAAGCGGTCCGCTCGCGCCTCGGCGCGACCACATCGAACCGGACGGTCAACCCCCGCGCGGTGGCCCGCACGAAGTCGGCGCCGCGCCCCGGCCGGGTCCGGCACGCGATCGGGTACGTGCTGCTCTGCCTCGTCGCGCTGCTGTTCGTCTCGCCGCTCGTGTACATGGTCGCGACGAGCCTGAAGCCAGCCGACCAGGTGTTCACCACGCCGCCGACGCTCTGGGGGCGCTCGCTCGAGTGGGACAACTACGTCCAGGCGTTCACGTACCTGCCGTTCGCGCGGTTCATCCTGAACGGGATCCTCGTCGCGGTGGCCGGCACCGCGATCAACGTGACGGTCGCGGTCCTGTCCGGCTACGCGTTCTCGCGGCTGCGGTGGCGCGGGCGGAACACGGTGTTCGTGCTGTTCCTGGCGACGCTGATGATCCCGCAGGACGTCCTGGTGATCCCGATGTACGTGATGATGCAGGGGTTCGGGTGGGTCGACACCTTCCAGGCGCTCATCATCCCGTGGGCGTTCACGGCCCTCGGCGCGTTCCTGGTGCGGCAGTTCTTCCTGACCGTGCCGCAGGAGCTCGACGACGCGGCGCGCGTGGACGGCGCGGGACCGATCCGCACGTTCTTCTCGGTGATGCTCCCGCTCGCGCGGCCGACCATGGCGGTGCTCGCCGTCTTCTCGTTCATCTCCTACTGGAACTCGTTCCTGTGGCCGCTCGTCGTCGTGAACGACGTCGAGGCGCACGGGACCATCCCGCTCGGGCTCCAGCAGTTCTTCGGCCAGCAGGGTTCCGAGTGGAACCTGGTGATGGCGGCGTCGGTGATCTCGATGCTGCCGACGGTCGTGCTGCTGGTCCTGCTGCAGAAGCACCTCGTCAAGGGCATCGTCACCTCCGGCCTCGGCGGCCGGTGACCACCTCCACCTCCACGAAAGGAACACCGGTCCCATGACCATCACCGCACCCGCCCAGCCGCAGCCCGACACCGATGCCTCCGGCCTGCCCGCGTGGTTCAGCCACGACCGGTTCGGCATGTTCATCCACTGGGGCCTCTACGCGCTCCCGGCTCGCCACGAGTGGGTGAAGAACTTCGAGCGGATCACCGACGAGGACTACCAGAAGTACTTCGACCACTTCGACCCGGACCTGTTCGACCCCGCCGACTGGGCCCGCCGCGCCCGCGAGGCCGGGATGAAGTACGTCGTGCTCACCACGAAGCACCACGAGGGCTTCTGCCTGTGGGACACCGCCCTCACCGACTACAAGTCCACGAACACCCGCTTCGGACGGGACATCGTGCGCGAGTTCGTCGACGCCGTCCGCGCCGAGGGGCTCCGGGTCGGCTTCTACCACTCGCTCATCGACTGGCACCACCCGGACTTCACGATCGACGGCGTGCACCCTCGTCGGGACGACAGCCCGGAGGAGATCGCCCGGCTCAACGAGGGCCGGGACATGGCCCGCTACCGCGAGTACCTGCACGGGCAGGTCGAGGAGCTGCTGACCGGCTACGGCCGGATCGACTACCTGTTCTACGACTTCTCGTACCGGGACAACGACCACGAGGACCGCTGGGGCGGCAAGGGCCGGGACGACTGGGGCTCCGAGGAGCTGATGGCGCTGACGAAGCGGCTGCAGCCCGGGATCATCGTCAACGACCGCCTGGACATCCCCGGCGACCTCGTCACGCCCGAGCAGTACCAGCCGGACAAGCCGATGGAGGTCGACGGCGTCCCCGTGCCCTGGGAGGCGTGCCAGACGCTCAACGGCTCGTGGGGCTACGACCGCGACAACCTCAACGTCAAGAGCGTCGACCTGCTCGTCCGGATGCTCGTCGACGGGGTCTCGAACAACGGGAACATGCTGCTCAACGTCGGCCCGACCGGCCGCGGTGAGTTCGACGGGGTGGCGCGGAGGGCGCTCGAGGGCATCGGGGAGTGGATGCGCCGGCACGACCGCTCGGTGTACGGCGCCGGGCCGTCGTCGTACCGCGCGCCGGCCGGCACCGTGTACACGCAGCGGGGCGACCGGCTCTACCTGCACCTGCTCACCTGGCCGTTCGAGCACGTGCACCTGCCCGACCTCGCCGGCAAGGTGGCGTACGCGCAGCTCCTGAACGACGCGTCCGAGGTGCACTTCCGCGAGATCCCGCCGGGCACCCGCGCGCAGAACACCGGACTCGGCGGCCAACCAGCGGGGACGCTGACCCTGACGCTGCCGATCGTCCGCCCCGACGTGGCGGTGCCGGTCGTCGAGCTGTTCCTCCGCGACTGATGCAGCGGATCCTCTCCCGCACCCGGCTGCGCGCCGGACACGAGGCCGAGTACGAGCGGGTGCACGCCAGCATCCCGCCCGAGCTCGCCGAACGCCTGCGCGCCGCCGGGGTCGCGAACTGGAGCATCTGGCGCGACGGCCAGGACCTGGTCCACCTCATCGAGGTCGAGGACTACCGTGCGATGCGACGGGCACTCGCCGACGACCCCGTGAACGCGGCGTGGCAGGCCGTGGTCAACCCGCTGCTCGAGGCGGACGACGACTACTCCGGCAACGACGACGGCGTCCCCCTGGTGTGGACGCTCGAAGGGCAGGCATGAGCGACGTGGACCTGGACCGCGGGCCGTTCTGGTTCGGCGGGGCCGGCATCGGGAACCTGTTGCGGGAGGTGTCCGACGACGACGCCCGTGCGACGGTCGACGCGGCGTGGGACGTCGGCGTCCGCGGCTTCGACACCGCCCCGCACTACGGCCTCGGGTTGAGCGAGCGGCGGCTCGGGGCGGCGCTCGCCGGACGGCCGCGGGACGAGTACGCGATCTCGACGAAGGTCGGGCGGCGGCTCGTGCCCGGGCCGGGCGACGGGGTCGACGACGACGGCTTCGCGGTGCCGAACGACCTCGTCCGGCAGTGGGACCCGACCGCCGACGGGGTCCGTCGGTCGCTCGACGAGTCCCTCGACCGGCTCGGCCTCGACCGGGTCGACATCGCGTACCTGCACGACCCCGACGTGTACGACCTGGCGGCCGGGCTGACCCAGGCGCTGCCGGCGCTCGCCGCGCTGCGGGACGAGGGCGTGGTCCGGGCGGTCGGCGTCGGGTCGAACTCGGTGGCTGCGGTGACGGCCGCCGTCGAGACCGGGCTGTGCGACGTCGTCATGCTGGCCGGGCGGTACACGCTGCTCGAACAGCCCGCCGCCGCGCTGGTCGACCGGTGCGCCGAGACCGGCGTGGACGTCGTCGCGGTCGGGGTCTACAATTCCGGGCTGCTCAGCCGTCCGCTGCCGGCGCCGGACACCACGTACGACTACGCCCCGGCCCCGCCCGAGCTGGTCGAGCGGGCGCGGGCGCTCGCCGCGGTGTGCGAACGGCACGGCGTCACGCTGCCCGAGGCCGCGCTGGCGTTCCCGCGTCGTGCCGAGGCCGTCCGAGCCGTGGCGGTCGGTGCGCAGTCGGAGGACCAGGTGCGCGAGAACGCCGCCCGGGCCGCTGCGACGGTGCCCGAGTCGCTGTGGGACGAGCTGCGCGAGGCATCGTTGCTCCCGGCCTGACCCGGCGTGCAGCGGGCCGTGGCCGCCCGCCCGGCATCGCACCCCGCCGCGGACGTCGCACCCCGACCAGACGGGGCGCGATGTCCGTCCGGGGGTGCGGCGCAGACCGCGCCGGAGGGCTCCGCAGCGACGGGCCCGGTCACTCGAGGGAACGGCGGAGCCAGCGCTCGACGCCCTCGACGTGTGCGACCACGAGCGACTGCACGAGCTGCGGGTCGCGGCGACGGATGGCCTCGACGATGGCCGCGTGCTCGTCGAGCGTGCGCTGGACGGAGCCGTTCTGCGTCAGGCCCCGCCAGACCCGGACACGGACGGTCTTGCTCGACAGGGCGTCGAGCAGGCCGGACAGGTACCGGTTGCCGCCGATGCCGGCGATCGTGGAGTGGAAGTGCAGGTCGTGGGCGACGAGGTCCTCGACGCCCGTGTCCTCGCCGACGCTCTGCATGAGCACCGCGAGGTCGTCGACCTGCTGTTCGGTCGCGCGGGCGGTCGCGAGCACGGCGGCCGCGGGCTCGAGGATGCGCCGGACCTCGAGCAGGTCGACGAGGGACCGGTCGTGGTGCATGTCGACGACGAACGACACGGCCTCGAGCAGCACGTTCGGCTCGAGGGACGTGACGTACGTGCCGTCGCCGCGACGGACGTCGAGCACGCGGATGAGCTCGAGGGCCTTCACCGCCTCGCGCAGGCTGTTGCGGGACAGACCGAGCGATTCGCTCAGTTCCTTCTCCGGAGGGAGGCGCTGCCCCGGTCGGAGCTCACCGCTCACGATCATCTGCTGGATGCGTGCGATCGCATCGTCCGTCAACGACGCCACGTCACCACCTCCTGCTGCAGCCCGGCAGCGCCGGGTCGACGGGCCGGACCGCGTACGCGTCCGGACACGCCGAATCTAGCCGACCCGTGCCTCCCGGCCGGCCCCGCCCGCCACGCGCCGTCCGTCACGCGGGTCGGAGACGGAGGGCCTGCATGCCCCCGTCGACCGCGAGGTCGACCCCGGTCGTCGACCGCGCGCTGGGGCTGCTCAGGTAGGCGACCGCCTCGGCGACCTCCTCCGCCGCGACGAGGCGACCGTGCGGCTGCCGTGCCTCGAGCGCGGCACGCTCCGCCTCGGGGTCCGCCGCAGTCGACAGCAGCCGGGCGACCCACGGGGTGTCCGCGGTGCCCGGGTTGACGGCGTTCACGCGGATGCCCTCGCGGAGGTGGTCGGCGGCCATCGCGCGCGTCAGGGCGGCGATCGCGCCCTTCGTGGCCGAGTAGAGCGCGCGCTGCGGCAGCCCGGCGGTCGCGGCGATGGAGCAGGTGTTGACGATCGACGCGGCCGTCGACGCCCGCAGGTGCGGGAGGCACGCGCGCGAGAGCCGCACCGCGCCGAGCACGTTGACCTCGTACACGCGCCGCCACTCGTCGTCCAGGTTGTCCTCGACCGTGCCCTGCGCGCCGATGCCCGCGTTGTTGACGAGCACGTCCAGTCCGCCGAGCTGGTCGACGGCAGCCGCCACGGCGGCCCGGACGGACTCGTCCGACGACACGTCGCACGTGACGGACGGCGCCGACGGGGACGGCTGCAGGTCGAGCACGACGACGGTCGCGCCGCGCTCCTGCAGTGCCGCGACGATCGCGGCGCCGATGCCGGAGGCGCCGCCGGTGACGACGGCGCGGAGTCCCTCGTGCGTCCCGGGCATCACGCAGCCCCCATCGTCTGGCGCTGCGTGCCGAGGCCGTCGATCGAGCACTCGACCACGTCCCCCGGGCGGAGGTACGGTGCGCCACCGCCGAGGGCGACACCCGCCGGGGTGCCCGTGTTGATGACGTCGCCGGGCTGCAGGACCATGAACTGCGACAGGTACCGGACGACCTCGACCGGGTCGAAGACCATGTCCGCGGTGGTCCCGTCCTGCCGGACCTCGCCGTTCACGGTCAGGCGCATCCGCAGGTCGGCGGGGTCGACGGCGTCCGCCGTGACGAGCCAGGGTCCGAGGGGGTTGAAGGTCTCGCAGGACTTCCCCTTGTCCCACTGCCCGCCGCGCTCCAGTTGGAACGCTCGCTCGGAGACGTCGTTCGCGACGGCGTACCCGGCGATGCACGCTGCGGCGTCGGCGGCGGAGGCGCAGTAGCGCGCGGTCCGCCCGACGACGACGGCGAGCTCGACCTCCCAGTCGGTCTTCTCGCTGCCACGGGGGACGAGCACGGTGTCGTCCGGCCCGACCACGGTGGACGGGTCCTTCATGAAGACGATGGGTTCGGTGGGGATGTCGGCGCCCGTCTCCGCGGCGTGGTCCCGGTAGTTCAGGCCGATGCAGACGACCTTGCCCGGGCGGGCGACCGGGGCGCCGCGGCGCATGTTGTACGCGCCGGTGAGCTCGGGCAGGTCGCCGGCGTCGCGGGCGTGCCGGACGAGCTGCGCGGGGCCGGGGTCGCTCGCCAGGAACGCTCCCGTGATGTCGGAGGTCAGGCTCCGCAGGTCGAGGACCCGGCCGTCCTCGTCGATGGCCACCGGGATCTCCTCGCCGATCGGGCCGAGTCGTGCGAACTGCATCGTTCCCCGTTCCTCTGGGTGTGCGCGACCGGACGTCGCGCAGACATCCTATGTCTGGCTGGGGTGCTCGACAAGGTACGTCCTGGTGGCGGTGCCGGCGAACACGGTGTCACGCTCGGTGGGGGAGAGGTCGGCGAGGGCGGCCTGCGTGGTGGCGAGCACCGTGGCGTGGTCGGCGACCAGGGTGGAGACGGGCCAGTCCGAGCCCCACATCGTGCGGTCCGGGCCGAAGTGCTCGACGGTCTCGCGGAGGTACCGGTGGACGGGGCGCTCCCGCCAGTCCGGGCCGGCCTCGGTGAGGAGTCCGGAGGCCTTGACGACGACGTTCGGGCGGGCGGCGAGGTCGCGCATGCGGGAGCGCCAGGCGTCGGCGGGGCCGGGGTCGCCGGGGCCGCGGTCGGGGTGGGCGGCGGCGGCACGCAGCTCGGCGGCGCGCGGTTCGCCGGCGCGCGGTCGGGTGGTGCGCGGTTCGTCGGCGATGGCCGGTTTGCCGGCGTGGTCGAGGACGAAGCGCCCCTCGGGGACGGCGTCGACGAGGGCGAGTGCAGCCGCGTGCTCCCGGGCGCGGACGAGCAGGTCGAACGCGAGTCCGGCGGCGGCGACGGCACGGACACCGCGGACCACCTCGGGGCGGGCGAGCCAGCCGGGGTCGGGTTCGTCGTGGGCCTGGTGCCGGATGCCGACCAGGCGGGGCCCGGGGTCCGCACCGCGGGGGCCGGCGCTGTCGGAGCCGGCGCCGCCGGGGCCGGCGCCGCCGGGGCCGGCGCCGCCGGGGCGGGCGCCGCCGGGGCGGGCGCCGCCGGGGCGGGCGCCGTCGACCAGGGCGGCCAGTCGGTCGGCGACGTCCGGTGCCGTGAGGTCGACCCAGCCGACGACCCCGACGACCGGGCTGGGCTGGGTCAGGAGCCACTCGGTCTCGCCGGGGTCGTGCGCCGCCTGCACGACGATCGTCCGGTCGATGCCGGCGGCTCGCGTGAGGGCGCGGAGGTCGAGCGTGTCGAAGCGGCGGCGGAGCGGGGCGACCGAGTCGTCCATCCAGGGGTACGGCCGGTCGGACGGGTCCCAGAGGTGGTGGTGAGCGTCGATGATCACGAGCTCATCCTGCCGGATTCATCCGATGTCCGCGCGGCGGTGCGCGCTCCCGACCCGCGGGCTGGTGGCGTGGCCGAGTCTCGCGCTGGACGACGAGTCTCGCGAATGCGCGGCCGGGACTCGTCGCTCAGCGCGAGACTCGGGCCGCGCAGAGCCCGCGGCCGGCGTCAGACCACGCCGGACGCCTCGAGCTCGCCCTGGAGTTCGGCGTCCGACGGCTCCACGAAGTGCTTGCCGTTCGGGAGCACCACGACGGGGATGTTCTTCCGCCCGCTGATCGCCTCGGCGCGGTCGGCCGCCGACAGGTCCGCCTCGACGTCCACGTACTCGTAGTCCACGCCGAGCCGGTCGAGCAGCGCCTTCGACCGCCGGCAGTCGCGGCACCAGTCCGCGCCGAACATCGTCACCTTGTCGAACGTCTCGTCAGTCATGTCCACACAGTACGTCCGTACAGGTCCGGACATTCCCGCGGCATCGGCGGCGCGGCCGGAGCACGATGGCCGCATGACCCTGACGACGGACGTCGCCGTCCACCCGCACCACCGCCACGGCTGGTGGTGGAAGACCCTGCTCGCCGGCTTCCTGCTCTGGGCCGTCACCATCGTCGTGACGGTGGTGACGCTGAACACCAACCTCGTGCCGACGATCATCCTGCTCGGCAGCTTCCTCGTGCCGTTCACGGTCGTCCTGTTCGTGATCGAGCGGGTGACCGGGACCGTGAGCACGATGCAGCTCGTCACGGCGTTCTTCGTCGGCGGGATCCTCGGCGTGCTCGGTGCCTCGCTCCTCGAGGCCGACCTGCGCCAGGGCGCCTTCATCTACGTCCTCGTGGGCTTCGTCGAGGAGTTCGTCAAGGGCGTCCTGCTCCTGTTCGTCGGTTGGCGCGTCCGCCCGAAGACCGCCGGCCAGGGTGCCCTGCTCGGCGCGACGATCGGCGCGGGCTTCGCGGCGTTCGAGTCCGCCGGGTACGCCTTCAACGCGGCGATCACCGAGCGCGGCATCGACCTGGTGTCCCTGCTGCAGACCGAGGTGGTGCGGGCCGTGCTGTCGCCGGTCGGGCACGTGCTCTGGACCGCGATCCTCGGAGCGGTGCTGTTCGGCGCCGCGCGGGGCGGGGCGAAGCTCCGCTGGTCGTGGTGGATCCCGGTCGCGTACGTCGTCGTCTCGGTGCTGCACGGACTGTGGGACAGCAACAGCACCCTGTCGACGCTCCTGGCGTTCGTGTTCACCGGAACGCCCCTGTCGGCGGCGCAGACCGGGACGGTGCCGCCCGGGCTGGCCTCGCTCGCGACGACGCTGTACGTCGTCGGGTTGCTCGTCGTGACCCTGATCGGCGTGGTCGTCCTCGTCGCGGTGCTCGTGCACCATCACCGCCGGGACGGCAGCCCCGAAGCCGTGGCGTGGTCTCGGTCGTCCGCGCCGGCATGGTCGGTCAGCAACGCGGGTGCGGAGGATCGGGATTGGCGGTCGACGCCACCCCGGCTGCCTGGGCAGTGATGCGTCCGGCACGGGGTCCGATCCTCCGCTTCCTGCGCTCGCTACTGGCTCGCGCGGACCACACAGCTCGCGACGACGCCCGTCGGGAAGCCGATCGACGCTCCGATGCAGACCGCGCACGCCGTGCCGGCGGTCACGATGCAAGCGGCACCGCACACCCCGGCGAGGATGGCGAGGACCCAGGCGTTCACGTTCTGCTTGCTCAGGCAGTCGTTGAGCTTGGCCCAGAACCCGGCCGACGCGCGTGACTGCTGTGCGGCGAGCGCGACGCTCTTCTCTGCCTCCGCAGCGGTGATCGACTTCGAGAAGCGCAGTTCGCGGTCCTGCCAGACCTCGAGGCTCCCGCCGCCCTCGCCGTCCCCTCGGAAGGCGAACTCGACCGTGGTCGTCAAGCGACCAGCTGCGTCGAAGAAGGAGGATCGGCTCGAGATGGTCTCCAGCCCTGCCCCCTTCAGGCCGATCCTGACGACGGAGCCGCTGCCGTTCGCGAGCACCGTCGCGGTGGATCCGTCGAGCGTCGCTCCGCTCGACGTTCGGTGATCATCGAGAGCAGCTCGACGGACCGCCGCCTCACGTTCTGACGCGGGGAGCTCGTCGAGTCGGTTCTGGACGAGGGCTTGCTCGAAGTCCGCGATCTCAGCCGCGCGGTCTCGGACGGCCGCTGCCTCGGCTGGGACCGGACTCAGTGTCGTCGCGATCATGGCGATCGCGGCACCCCCGACGAGGAAGGCCGTGAACCGCTTCGAGAGCGCTGCAGTGTTCATCTCCTGTGGTGGATGGCAAGGGTCACCATCGCCGCCAGGGAGGCCAGGGGCACCGCCGCACTCCAGGCGACGATCGCCTGGTCTGGCATTGCTGCGCCCACGGCAGCCAATCCTGCTGTCATCAGCAGCAGTGCGGCTGTGAGCCGTTTCCCTCGGTGATCTCTGCGCATCATCTCCTCCGCGCTCAACGATCGAAGACCGGTCCCGCGGCGTCAAACATCAGGAATCAGATATTCACACCAGCCGAGCGTGTCGCGCGGGTCCGGCCAGGGCGAGCGACTCCCCACCCCGCCCCGCCACCCCCGCCCCCTACGATGTCCCCATGCCGCAGCGACCCGACCCCGCCCGGGCCGCGTGGGCCTCGGCAGCCGTCCGCCGCTTCGCCGCCGCGACGAACCTGCTCGTCGCCGCCCGCACCTACCGCATCGTCGGTGGCGACCCCCGCGACACCGCCGCGCTCGACGCCCTGCTGACCGGACTCGGCGCCCGTCCGGCCGAGTCGCACGAGCCCGTCGACCAGCTGTGGTGCCTCGGGGACCCCGCCGAGTCGACCGCGGCCGTCGAACGCGAGGCCGACCGCCCCCGCGGCGCGACCCTCGTCGTGGTGGACGCCGGCCGGTACGTCCCCGCCGTCGACGAGGACGCCTTCGGCCCGGTCGCCCCGGCACGCCCCGGGGTGCTCGCCGTCCCGGCACTGTCCGACGACGTGTTCCTCGTCTCGACGGGCCGCGACCCCGAGGACGACCCCGCCGCGGCAGCCCGCATCCGCTGGGCCCGGCGCTCGATGCCGGTGTCGCGCGCGGTCGCCGCCGAGCTCCGGGACGGCGGCCTGCTCCGCGGCACCCGGGTCGGGGTGTCGATGGTGCTCGAACCGAAGACCGCGGTCCTCGTGCTGCTCCTGCGGGACGCCGGCGCCGAGGTGGTCGTCTACGCGCACGCCGACGAGACCGACGACGCGGTCGCGCAGGCGCTCCGGGACGCGGGTGTGCCGGTGCACGCGTCGAGCACGGCGACGACCGCCGAGCAGAAGACCCTCGCGCTCGCGATGCTCGACACGCGTCCGCACGTCCTGCTCGACGACGGCTCGCACCTCGTCCGGCTCGCCCACCAGGAGCGGCCGGACCTGCTGCCGACGATGCTCGGCGCGGCGGAGGAGACGACGAGCGGCCTCCGACCGCTCCGCACGATGGCGGCGCGCGGCACGCTCGGCATCCCCGTGGTCGCCGTGAACGACGCCCGCAGCAAGACCTTCTTCGACAACCGGTACGGCACCGGGCAGTCGACGGTCGCCGCGACGCTCGACCTGGTCGACGGGCTCGCGTCGTCCGCGCACCGCGTCCGGCCGGGAGGCTCGGCGGTCGTCGCCGGGTCCGGTCCCGTCGGCGAGGGGGTCGCCCAGGTGCTCCGCGCCTTCGGCTTCCGGGTGACGGTCGCCGAGGTCGACCCGGTCCGGGCCCTGCAGGCCCGGTTCGCCGGCTCCGCGGTGGCGCCGCTCGTCGACGCGGTGCGGGACGCCGACCTGGTGATGAGCGCGACCGGGGTGCCGGACACGATCGACCACGCGGTGCTGCGGGCCGCAGCGGACGGCGCGGTCGTGTCGGTCGCCGGCGGGGTCGACCACGAGGTCGCCGTCGAGGACGCCCTGGCCGCCGGGGCGACCCGTGTCCCCGAGGCGCCGGGTGTGGAGCGGCTGACCTGGCCGGACGGCCACCACGTGCTGCTCCTGGCCGGGGGCGCCGGGGTCAACACGAGCGCGGCCGAGGGCAACCCGGTCGAGATCATGGACCTGTCCTTCGCGGTGCAGCTCGGGGCCGTGCGGATGCTGCTCGAGCACGGTGACGAGCTCGAGCGCGCCGTCGTGCCGGTCGACCCCGCGGTGGACGAGGCGACCGCCCGCGCGGCGCTCGCCGCCTGGGGGAGCCGCTCCGATCCTCCCGTCCGTCCCGCTGGCCACCTGCCGGACCGCGAGCCGGACGTCCGCACCCACCGCTTCGGCGACCCGTCGACGGACCACCGGCCGTGAGCGCCGCGCACCCGACCGTCGTCCACTCCGCCCGCGTGGTGGTCCCGATGACCGCGCCGCCCATCGCCGACGGCGCGGTGGCGGTCCGCGACGGTCGGATCCTGCACGTCGGCGACCGCTCCTGGGTCGTCGACCAGCTCGACGGCCAGCCGTTCACCGAGCGGCGGTGGCGGGGTGCCCTGCTGCCCGGGCTCGTGAACGCGCACTCGCACCTGCAGTACACCGGCATGGCGGGTGTCGGGCAGCGGCAGTACCACGGCTTCGAGGACTGGGCCGCCGCGTTCAACGTCGACTACGCCCGGCCGCACGACTGGCGGGCCGAGGCGTCCGCCGGCGCCGAGGCCTCGCTGCTGGCCGGTGTGACGAGCATCGCGGACATCGTCACCGACATCGAGGCAGCGACCGTCCTCGGCTCGTACGGCCTCGGTGGGATCACCTACTGGGAGGTCATGGACCAGGAGAACCAGGCGTGGCAGGAGCACGGCCGCGCCCAGGTCCTCGACGAGCTCGCGCGCATCCCGACCACGCCCGGCGCCGGACTCTCCCCGCACGCGCCGTACTCGCTCGACGTCGCGCCCCTGCTCGAGCTCCCCGACATCGTGCGGCAGCGCGGACTCCGCCTGCACCTGCACCTCGGCGAGGCCGCGTTCGAGGGCGAGCGGACCGCGCTCGGCCCGGTCCCCGGGCTCGAGGGCGTCGACGGTGTCGGACCGGCCGGGGGTGGACACAGCGCAGACTGGCACCTGGCGAACGTCCCGTCCTTCCGGGCGATGCGCGCGCTCGGGTTCGGTGCGAGCGCCACCGCGTTCGTCGACCGGCTCGGGGTCCTCGGGCCGGACTGCCACATCGCGCACGGCGTGTACGTGACCGCCGCCGACCGGGCCCTGCTCCGGGCACGCGGCACCGCGGTCGCGCTCTGCCCGCGCTCGAACGCCGTCATCGGGCTCGACCCGCCCCCGGTCGCGGACTACCTGCGCGAGGGCAGTCCGATCGCGATCGGCACCGACTCGCTCTCGTCGTCGCCCTCGCTCGACCCGATGGCCGACGTCACGGCCCTGCACCGCATCGCCCGCGCGCAGGGCTACGGCCACCGCGACCTGCACGAACGGCTCCTCGCCGCCGCGACCCTCGGCGGCGCGCACGCGATGGGCCTGGCCGTCGGGCCGGACCGCGCCGGGCACCTGGCCGTCGGGGCGCGGGCCGACCTGGCCGTGTTCGACGTCGACGCACGCACCGTGCCGGACGCGCTCGCCGAGCTCGTCGAGGACGGTGCCGGTCGCGCCGTCGCCACCGTCGTCCGCGGGGTGGTCCGTGCGAGCGACGGTGTCCTGCACCCGTTCGACGCCGGCACCCCCGTGCCCGTCCCGTGACCGACCGCGCCCGCGCGCTCGTCCTCCGTCTCCGTCCCCGTCCCCGTCCCCGTCCCCGAGGAGTCCCGATGACCGACACCGCACCCCGTCCCGGCATGGTCCCCCGTCGCACCGTCGACGGCCGCGTGCTCGAGTGGCTCGACGTGCCCCAGCGTGCCGCGGCGCTCGGCATGGACCCGCACCCCGAGGGCGGCTGGTACGTCCGGACGTGGACCTCGCCCTCCGAGGTCGCCACCCCCGCCGGGCAGCGTCCCGCGGCGACGCTCATCCACTTCCTGCTGCCCCCGGGTGAGGCGTCCGCCTGGCACCGGGTGACGAGCGACGAGATCTGGATGTGGCACGGTCCCGACACCGTCGTGCTCGAGCTCGGCGGCAGCGGGGACCAGCCCGAGCCCGGCGACCGCATCACGCTCGGCCCGGACGCCGGCCGGCACCGGCTGCACGACGCGCAGGCGTTCGTCCGCGGCGGGGTCTGGCAGCGGACCCTGCCGAGTGACGGCGAGGTGCTCCTGAGCTGCATGGTCTCGCCCGGCTTCTCGTTCGACGACTTCACGATGGCGGACCCCGCCTGAGCGGACCCGCGCCCGCCTGCCCGGCCCGTCCCGACCGCCCCGCGTGTCACGGGCAGTCGCCGGCGTCGCGCTGGTATCCCACCCGCCGGTACACTGCGTCCTGCCCCCGACCCTCCTGACGAAGGCCCGCCCGTGACCCGCACCCGCCGTCTCTCCCTCGCCGTCGCCACCGCCGCGGTCGCCGCCCTCGCGCTCGCCGCCTGCTCCGCCGGGGGCAGCAGCTCCGCCGACGGCAACGTCACCGCGGGCAAGCTCACGATCGCCACCGGCGACCCGGCGTACTCGCCCTGGGTCGAGGACAACGAGCCGCAGTCCGGGAAGGGCTTCGAGGCCGCCGTGGCGTACGCCGTCGCGAAGGAGATGGGCTACGGCAAGAGCGACGTGGTCTGGAAGCGCAGCACCTTCGACAGCGCGATCGCCCCCGGCCCGAAGGACTGGGACCTCAACGTCCAGCAGTTCTCGATCGACGCCAAGCGCAAGAAGGCCGTCGACATGTCCACGGCGTACTACACGACCACCCAGGCCGTCGTGACCACGACGAAGTCGAAGGCCGCGAAGGACACCACGGTCGCCGCGCTCAAGGGCGACACGATCGGCGTCGCCGCCGGGTCGACGAGCATCCAGAGCGTCAAGGACGTCCTCGGCGTCACCCCGCAGGTGTTCAACTCGAACGACGACGCGGTCCTCGCCCTGAAGTCCGGGCAGATCGACGCCATCGTCACCGACCTGCCGACTGCGTTCTACATGTCGGGCGCCCAGCTCGACGACGGCACGGTCTCGGCGCAGTTCCCGCAGGACGGCACGGGCGACCAGTTCGGCTTCGTGCTGCCGAAGGGCTCCGCGCTGACGAGCAAGGTCGACGAGGCGCTGGCCGCCCTGAAGTCCGACGGCACGCTCGAGCGGCTGCAGACGACCTGGCTCTCCTCGGCGACGAACACCCCCGTCCTGAAGTAGCCCGGTGACCGTCCCCTCAGGCGCCGGCACCCCGGTCGCCACACCAGCGCCGAGCCCGGTGGAGGCCGAGCGCCGGCTGTACCGTCGGCAGCGCGGCCGCCGCTCGGTCGTGGTGTCGGTCGTCTCGACGCTCGTCGTCGTGGTGGTGCTCTGGCTCGGCGTGGTGAACACCCCCGGGTGGGCCGCCGTCCAGCAGTCGTTCTTCGACCCGCAGACGGCCGTCGACGTCTTCCCACAGGTCCTGCTCGGCCTCTGGCTGAACATCCGGATCCTGTTCTTCGCGAGCATCGGCGTCGCGGTGCTCGGGACGCTGCTCGCGGTCGTCCGGGGCCTGCGGAGCCCGGTGGTCTTCCCGCTGCGGATGCTCGCGACGGCGTACACCGACCTGTTCCGCGGCCTGCCGCTCATCATCGTGCTGTACCTGGTCGGCTTCGGCATCCCCGGGCTCGGCATCTTCCCGCGCCAGCCCCCGGAGGTCTGGGGCACCATCGCGATCGTGCTCACCTACTCGTCGTACGTCGCAGAGGTCCTGCGCGCCGGCATGGAGGCCGTGCACCCCTCGCAGCGGCTCGCGGCCCGGTCGCTCGGGCTGTCGCACGCCGGGACGCTCCGGCTCGTCGTGCTGCCGCAGGCGATCCGCAAGGTCACGCCCGCGCTCATGAACGACTTCGTGTCGATGCAGAAGGACGTCGGGCTCGTGTCGATCCTGGGCGCCGTGGACGCGGTCCGCAGCGCGCAGATCGCCCAGGCCGAGGCCTACAACTTCACGCCGTACCTGGTCGCCGGACTCCTGTTCGTCGTGATCAGCCTGCCGCTGATCCGCGTCACGGACGCGGTCGCGCGGCGCCAGCAGCGCCGTGAGCAGATCGGAGGGACCGTGTGACCGAGGCATCCGCTGCGGGGGCGGGCCGCGCCTCCCGTCCGATCACCGGCCTGGAGGCACGTGGTGCGTCCGACGCGTCGGTCCCCGTCCTGGAACTGCGCGGCCTGCGCAAGGCCTTCGGTGGGCACGAGGTCCTGCGCGGCATCGACCTGACCGTGCACCGGCACGAGGTGATCTGCGTCATCGGGGCGTCCGGCTCCGGGAAGTCGACGCTCCTCAAGACCGTGAACCTGCTCGAGGGCATCGACGACGGCGAGGTGCTGCTGCAGGGCATCGACATCGCCGACCCGCGCATCGACGTCGACGCCACCCGGGCGCGCATCGGCGTCGTCTTCCAGCAGTTCAACCTGTTCCCGCACATGCGCGTCCTCGACAACGTGACGCTCGCGTCCCGTCGGGTGCACGGCGTCCCGCGGGCCGAGGCCGAGGCGACGGCCCGGCGGCTGCTCGAGCGGATCGGACTGTCGGACTTCGCGGACGCGTACCCGGACCGGCTCTCCGGCGGGCAGCAGCAGCGCGTCGCGATCGTGCGTGCGGTGGCGACCTCGCCGGAGCTGCTCCTGCTCGACGAGGTGACGAGCGCGCTCGACCCGCAGCTCGTGGGCGAGGTGCTCGACCTGGTGCGCGAGCTCAAGGAGCAGGGTTCGACGATCCTGATGACCACGCACGAGATGCAGTTCGCCCGGAAGGTCGCCGACCGGATCGTGTTCCTGCACCGCGGCGAGGTCGTCGAGCAGGGCGCCCCGGCCGACGTGCTCGACCGCCCGCAGCACCCCGCCCTCGTCGAGTTCCTGGCGCGCGTCCACGCCTGACCCGGCGTCCCGCGTCCCGCGTTCCGGCGTCTGGCGTTTCGCGAAACGCAACGGTGGCGGTTTCTCGCAGCGGTATGTCGCTGCGAGCAACCGTCGACGTTGCGTCTTGCGGGGGCCCTGCTACGGGCGCAGCAGCACCTTCCCGACCACCGCGCCGTCGCGCACCCGGCGGTGCGCCTCGGCGGCGTCGGCGAGCGGCAGCACGCTGTCCACGACGGGTCGGACGCTGCCGTCGGCGACGAGCGGCCAGACGTGCTCCCGGACCGCGGCGACGATCGCGGCCTTCTCGTCGAGGGGCCGGGCGCGCAGGGTCGTGGCGCTGATCGTCGCGCGCTTCCGCATCATCGCGCCGAAGTCGAGCTCGCCCGTCCTGCCGCTGCCCGCCGCGATGACCGCGATGTGCCCGTTCGGCGCCAGGACGGCGAGGTGCTTCGCCAGGTAGTCCGCGCCGACGACGTCGAGCACGACGTCGACCCCGCGGCCGTCCGTGAACGCCAGGGCCCGCTCGACGAAGTCCTCGGTGCGGTGGTCGACGACCAGGTCCGCGCCGAGCTCCTGCGACGCCCGGACCTTCCGCTCGCCGCCGCTCGTCGCGATCACCCGGACACCCATGGCCTTCGCCAGCAGCACGGCGTGCGAGCCCATCCCGCCGGTGCCGCCGTGCACCAGGAGTGTCTGCCCGGCACGCAGACCCGCGATCATCCCGAGGTTCGACCAGACCGTGCACGCCGCCTCGGGCAGCGCCGCGGCCTCGACCAGGTCGACGCCGTCCGGGACCGGGAGCACCTGCGCCGCCGGGACCGCCACGAGCGAGGCGTACCCGCCGCCGGACAGCAGGGCGCAGACCCGGTCGCCGACCGCGAACCCGGTCACCCCGTCGCCCAGGGCACGGACGGTACCGGAGACCTCGAGGCCGAGCACGTCCGAAGCGCCGGGCGGCGGCGGGTAGTTCCCGGCGACCTGCTGCAGGTCCGCGTTGTTCACCCCGGCCGCGGCGACCTCGACCAGGACCTCGCCGGGACCGGCCACCGGGTCCGGGAGCTCGTCGAGTCGGGGTGCGCCGTCGTGTGCCGTGATCGCCTGCATGCCCTCGACGCTAGCCCCGGGACCCGCGACCACCTGTGCGTCCGCCATGTACCGTCGACGGCGACCCGCGCACGACCGAGGCGCGGGCACGGACTCCAGGGGGACCGACATGGCCAGGAAGACCACCGCACTCGCGACCGCCGCACTCGCCGTCGCACTGCTCGCCGGCTGCTCGGCCGGCGGATCGGGCGGCAACGGCGACGGCAACAGCAGCGGGAGCGGCAGCGGCAGCACGGGACAGAGCAGCGCACCGAAGGCGTCGTCGCAGGCGTCGTCCCAGTCGAAGGCCGAGGCCTGCTCCGCCTTCCAATCGAAGGTCGAGGACGCCGCGAAGGGCCTGCAGTCCCAGGTCTCCGCGCTGCAGTCCGACCCGAACGCCGCCGTCGCGAAGCTCAAGGAGTTCGACCAGTCGCTCTCCGACGGCGTCGACGCCGTGCAGAACACGGACGTGAAGCCGAAGGCCGAGGCGTTCCGCTCCGCCTACGACGAGATGCTCACCCAGATCGAGTCGATCGCGAAGGACCCGAAGTCCGCCGACCTCTCCGCCTTCACCGCGACGACGCAGAAGGTCCAGGACGCGGGCACCGAGTTCCAGAAGGTCTGCACGGCCTGACCCCGGGCCGCACGACGACGCCCCGCCCGGCACCACTGCCGGACGGGGCGTCGCTGCGCCGGGGGAGCGGGGACGCGGCAGACGCGCCGCGCAGGACCCCGCGCCGCGCGCGCCGCTGCGCCCGAGTCTCAGGCCGCAGGCCGTGCGGCGTCGAGCCGGGCGACGTCCTCGTCGCGGAGCTTCACGGTCGCCGCGACGACCGAGTCCAGGATCGACTGCGGCCGGGACGCCCCGGGGATCGGTACGACGACGTCGCTCTTCCGCAGCTCCCACGCGAGCGCGACGACCTGCGGGGACACCCCGCGCTCCCGGGCGATGACCGCGAAGTCCTCGTACGCGGTGCCCAGGTCCGCGGCCTTCGCGATGCCGCCGAGCGGGCTCCAGGGCAGGAACGCGATGCCGAGCTCGTCGCACAGCTCCAGCTCGGGCTCACTCGACCGGAACGCGGGCGAGAACTGGTTCTGCACCGACGCCAGTCGCCCGCCGAGGACCTCGTTCGCCGTGCGGATCTGGTCCGGGTCGGCGTTCGAGATGCCCGCCATCCGGATGACCCCCTCGTCGAGCAGTTCGGCGAGCGCGCCGACCGAGTCGGCGTACGGGACCGCGGGGTCCGGCCGGTGGAACTGGTACAGCCCGACGGCGTCGACGCCGAGTCGCTTCGCCGAGGCCTTCGCCGCCTCCTTGAGGTACTCCGGCCGACCGTCCTGCGCCCACGGCCCCGCCTCGGGGCGCAGGTGCCCGCCCTTCGTGGCGATGAGCACGGCGTCCGTGTCGCCGTGGAACTCGCGCACCGCCTTGGCGATGAGCGTCTCGTTGTGCCCCACCTCGTCGTGGCCGGCCAGGTGGTAGGCATCCGCGGTGTCGATGAGCGTGACGCCCGCCTCGAGCGCCGCGTGGATGGTCGCGATGGACCGCCGTTCGTCGGGTCGGCCCTCGATGGACATGGGCATGCCGCCCAGTCCGATCGCGCTGACCGACACGTCTCCGATGACTCGTTGCTTCATGTGGCCAGCATGCGCCCGTCCGTCCGGTGGGTGCCCAGTGTGCGCACGGCCTGGAGGCACGGTGCCCGTCCCGCGGGTCGGCTCGCGTCCGCCGCCCGGTCCGGTCTGGTCGGGTCCGGGGCACGGGGCCGCTCGGTAGCATCGGCGCGTGGCGTTCCGGTGGTGGCGACGACGGCGTTCCGAGGCGACCCCCGACACGACCACTCCGGTACCGGCACCGGCGCCGGCACCCGTCGCGATCGACCCCGTGGCGCTCGCCGAGACGATCGACGCACTCGTCCTGCCCGGCTTCACCCCGTTCGAGGACGTCGTCGAGACGGTCGTCGAGGTGCACGAGGACGAGGTCGACGACCCGGAGACCCTCCGGCCGGTGGTCGAGCGGGCCGTCCGCGACCGCTGGGCCGCGCGCCTGACCGAGCAGCACGCGTGGGAGCCGGGATCCGGACAGTACGAGCGGCTCCGGGACGCCTTCGCCACGCTCCGCGAGCAGGGCTTCGTGACCGGCATGGCGGTCGGCGTCGACCAGGCCGACGGCGTCGCCGAGTGCGCGGACGCCCGGACGCCGGACCCGACCGCGCCGGACAGGCACCGGGAGTGGGCCTACGTGTTCTTCCACCAGCAGGACGCCGAGCGGCTGGCCGAGCCGACTGCGCTGCTGTACCTGGCCTACGGCGCCTTCCGACCGTCGCCCGACCTCGAGCCGGACCACGTCGCGCTCGCGGAGCAGTCCGCCGACGGGCGGGCCGTCCTGGGCCGGCACAGCCGCGTGAGTGCGGCCTCGGCGGTCGTGGCGGCCCTCGTCGACCACGGGCTCGACGCCGACTGGGACGGGCAGACCACGCAGCGCATCACGGTGCGGATCGACCGCTGGCAGAAGCCCCTGCCCGCCTGAGCCCTCCGACCGTCAGCGCCGTGCCCAGGCGGGGGCGTGCTCCGGCAGCGGCCCGAACGCCACCGCCCGTGCGTAGAGGCCCCGCGCCGGGGGCACCCAGCGGGCGAGGAGCACGGGCAGGAGCGGTGGCCCGTCCTGCAATTGCCCGGCGAAGGCGCGCTCGAACACCACCCGGTGCAGGAACCGCTGCGCCGTCTGCACCAGGACGGTCGGAGGCGTCCGGCGGCGTTGCACGGCCCGGAGCACCGGGTCGAGGGCCCGGCCGCGCAGCCCCTGCCGGAGTGCGGGGACCAGGGCGGTGGCCGTCGCGACCGCGTCCTGCACCGCCAGGTTAATGCCGACCCCGCCGGCCGGGGACATCGCGTGCGCGGCGTCGCCGATGCAGAGCAGCCCGGGACGCCACCAGCGACGGAGCCGGTCGGTCCGGACGTCGAGCACGTGCACGTCGTCCATCGACCGGAGGCCCTCCACCCGGTCGGCGAAGTCCGGTCGCAGCCGCGCGATCCGCGCCCGGAAGGCCTCGACGCCCGCGGCGCGCAGGGCGGCGTCCGACCCCTTCGGTGCGAAGTACGCGACCTGGTGGTACCCCTGCCGCGGGAAGGCGAGCAGGACGTCCCGACCGGTGAAGGCCGGCACGAGCGCGGTCGCGTCGTCGTCCTCGTTGCGGGGCAGCCGGAACCACCACGTGTCGAACCCGACCGGGAAGCGTCGCGGTCGCAGTCCCGCCGCGGCCCGCAACACCGAGTTCCGGCCGTCGCACGCGATGACCACGTCGGCGCGCAGTTCCTCGGGCTCGCCGCCGCCGCGCGGCGTCAGGTGCACGCCGGTGACCAGCCCGTCCTCCACGATCAGGTCGGAGGCCGCGGTGCCCATGGTGATCGAGAACGAGGGCTCCTGGCGCGCCGCGGTGGTGAGCAGGTCGAGCAGGTCCCACTGCGGCACCATCGCAACGTGGTCGTACGGCGGACGGAGCCGCGAGAACTCGCCGAGCACGAGCCGTGACCCGTCCGGCCGGGGCAGCGAGAAGTCGTCGAGGCGCGACTGTGGGAGCGCCCGGAACCGGTCGCCGAGCCCGAGCTCGTCGAGCAGTCGGATGGTCGAGGCGTGCACGGTGTCGCCGCGGAAGTCGCGGTTGAAGTCGTGATGCGACTCGACGACCCGCACGTCGACGCCGGCCCGGGCGACGAGCAGCCCGAGCATCACACCGGCGGGGCCGCCCCCGACGACGGCGACCGACGTCCGCGAGACCCTCACGGTGCTGCGGTCGCGGTCCCTGCCGTCCCGACACCGTCCGCCGCGTCGGCGAACACCACGCCGCCCCAGGTGATCACGGCGATCGCCAGGACGAAGCCGATCGCGGCGATCCACCACGACGAGCGCCGCCGGAGCCAGGCGCCGATCGTCAGCACCACGGTCGCGACGCCGACGACGAAGGCGCCGCCGACCGCGATGGCCGTCCCGCCGAGGTAGCCGCCGGGCGAGCACCCGGTCGCGGCGTCGCACCCGGCGGTGGCGGAGACGAGCGCGATGATGCCGACGACCGCCGTGACGAGCGTCACCACGGCGCCGAACACGAGCAGGAGCACGGTCGACACCCGGTCGGCGATGCGCCCGGCGGGGAACAGCGTCGTCCCGCCGCGCGCCCACTCGGCCCGCTGCTGGGCGTCGCGGTCGTGGGGACCGCCGGTGGGCGAGGACTGCGGCGGACCGCCGGGCACGTTCGACCAGGTCATGGGGACCGGTCTACCGCGCCTCGACCCCGAACGCCTGGGCGAGTCGCTGGATCTTCTGCGCTCGGCCGAGTCGCGGCAGGTCGGAGCCGTCGCGGATCACCCGGCCCCGGGCCTCGAAGTCGTCGAGGAAGTCCTGCGCCCAGGCCACGTCGGTCGGCGTGGGGGAGATGACCTCGTTGATGACCGGGAGCTGCTCGGTGTCCAGGCAGAGCTTGCCGGTCAGGCCGAGGGACACCGCCACCTGCGACTGCTCGCGCAGGATCGCGTGCGCCGACCCGACCGTCGGGCCGTCGATCGGCCCGGGCAGGTCGCCGACGCGGGACGCCACGACGAGCCGGGAGCGCGGGTACGCCATCGCCATCGTGTCGGCGGAGGTGCCGGTGTCACGGCGGTAGTCGCCGGAGCCGAACGCCAGTCGGAAGGCGCCCTGCGCGCGGGCGATCGACGTCGCCTCCTCGATGCCGAGCGCCGACTCGACGAGCGCGATCACGGGCGTGTGGCCGCCGAGCCGGTGCCACGTGTCGGTGACCTGTGCGGGCGACTCGGTCTTCGCGAGCATGACGCCCTGCAGGCCGGGCAGGCCGCGGAGCTCCTCGACGTCGTCCGCCCAGAAGTCCGTCGTGACGTCGTTGATCCGCACCCAGGCCTCACCGCCGCCGGCGAGCCACGAGGCCACCGTCTGGCGGGCGCCCGGCTTGGCGGCGGGGTCGACCGCGTCCTCGACGTCGAGGATGATCTGGTCGGCCCGGGACCGCTGCGCCCGCTCGAACCGGTCGGCGGCGGTGCCGGGGACGAGGAGCCACGAACGGGAGATCTCGGCGGGGACCGATCGACGCCGATCCGGCGCAGGGGTGGACGTGGTGGTGCGGTCGTCGATGGCCATGTCCACGTTGGTACCACACGCGGGTGGCCGGGGAGCCCGACCGTCCCGGGGCGGCCCGGAATCCCGGAAACCTCGGTTCATTGCCAGAGAGGGCGGTCGCTTCCGCCTACAGTGTCCGATGTGTGGCGAGCGGACAGGGTGACCGACGACGAGGGCGACGCGAACGGCGACGTCCCCGCGCGCGGTCGCGCCGTGCCCGCCGACGGCCGGGGGGAGCAGGACGACCAGCAGGTGGAGCAGGGAGCGAACGTCGTGACGGACGAACCGGACCGGACCCTGCGGCCGGAGCTGCAGCTCACGAGTCCGCAGGCGATCAGCCTGGGTGATCCGCGCCTCCAGGCCGGCAACGCCGCGGAACCCGCGTGGGACGCGTGGCGGAAGCAGCTGACCGGGGTCGGCGGCGTCAGCCCGCTCACGCACTTCAGCGACCACCCGCGCACCCGCATCGAGCTCTCGACCACCCACCCGGGTGGCCTCGCGCAGTTCATCACCGGCAAGACCACCCTGCTCTCCAGCCTGATCCGCGACGAGGTGGCGCTCCGCGCCGCCCGCGTCGCCGCCGCCCGGGTCGAGGAGAAGGGCACCGAGCTCGCCACGGTCCGCGGCATCGACGCGGTCGAACTCGGCATCGGCATGGCCGACTGGACGCACGCCGACGAGCACTTCCGCGGCCCCGTGCTGCTCCGCCCGCTGGCCATCCGACGCCACGGCCGCGACTTCGAGGTCCGCCTGCTCGGCGAACCCGTCCTCAACCCGGGCCTCGCCGACGCCCTGCACGAGCAGTACGGCGTGATCCTCGACGCGCAGTCCTTCGTCGCGCTCGCGCAGCAGGACGGCTCGTTCACGCCGAACCCGGTCATCGACCGGCTGCGCGGCCTGACCGCGCACATCCCCGGCTTCTCGGTGCACGCGCGCCTGGTCGTGTCGACCTTCGCCGAGGTCGCGAGCGGCCTGGTCGAGGACACCGAGGACCTGTCGCACCCGGTCCTCGACGCCCTCGCCGGCAACCCGAGCGCCAAGTGGCAGGTCGAGCAGTCGTACCACCCGGTCGAGCAGACGCCGTCCGACGAGCGCAGCCCCGAGACGGACACGCTCCTGCTCGACGCCGACGACGAGCAGGAGAACGTGATCGCGCAGATCACGGCCGGCAACTCGATCGTCGTGAAGACCCTCCCCGGCACCGGTGGCACGCAGACCATCGTGAACGCCCTCGGCGGGCTCGTCGCGGCGAACAAGCGCGTCCTCGTGGTCAGCCCGCGTCGCGCGACCCTGCGGGGGATCGCCGCGCGCTTCGCCGAGGTGCAGCTCCCCGGGGTCGCCGTCACACCGTCCACGCTCCGACGCGACGTCGTCCGCGCGATCGCCCGGAACGAGAAGGCGTCCAGGCCGAACCTCCGCGAGGTCGACGACGCCCTGGTCCGGCTCCGCAAGGTCCTCACGGACTACCGCGGCTCGCTGACCCGGGTCGACCCGCACTTCCGCGTCTCCGTGCTCGACTGCCTGGTCGAGCTCTCGCGGCTCTCGCTCCTGCCGGTGCCGCCGTCGACGACCGCGCGCCTGTCGTCCACCTCGGTGACGAGCATGGTCGAGGGCCGTTCGCGCGTCGCCGAGACCATGGTCAGCGCCGCGAACCTCGGTGAGTTCCGCTACGGTCCCGACGACTCGCCCTGGTACGGCGCGAAGTTCGGCTCGAGCGACGGGGCGCAGCGGGCGCACCGCACCGCGCAGGACCTCGACGCCGACGGGCTGCCGACGCTGCTCCGGCGCGCGCAGGACCTCGTGGCCTCGACGCACATGCGGCAGTTCACGACCATCAACGAGCTCGGCATCTACCTCCGCCTGCTCACCGAGATCCGGGACACGCTCGACCGCTTCCTGCCCGTCGTGTTCGACCGCTCGGTCGCCGAGCTCGTCGCCGCCACCGCCCCGCGCGGCGAGGGCGCCCCGATGTCGTCCACGAACCGGCGCCGGCTGAAGAAGCTCGCGCGCGAGTACGTCCGCCCGGGTGTGCACGTGTCCGACCTGCACGAGGCCCTGACCCGCGTGCAGCAGCAGCGCGTGCTCTGGCAGCGCTACGTCGCCGCCGGCGTGAACCCCGAGGTGCCCACGGGCATCGGGGACGTCCAGGTGCTCTTCTCGAACGTCGTGCAGGACCTCGCGCGCCTGGACGAGCCGCTCGGCCGCACGTCGCGCGAGACCCAGCTGGCCAACCTGCCCATCGACGAGCTCGTCCCCACGATCGCGCGCCTGGCCGAGGAGTCCGACGTCCTGCACAACCTGCAGGAGCGCACCGAGCTCATGCAGACCCTGCGCGACCTGCAGCTCGAGCCGCTCATCACCGACCTGGCGAACCGCCACGTCCCGGACACCCAGGTGCCCGCCGAGCTCGAGCTCGCGTGGTGGCAGTCCGCCCTCGAGACCATGCTCGAGTCCGACCGGGCGCTGCTCGGTGGCAACACCGACATGCTCGACCGCGTCGAGGCGGACTTCCGGCTCGTCGACGACGCGCACGCCGCCGGGGTGTCCCAGGGTCTGGCGTGGCAGCTCGCCGAGAACTGGAAGGTCGGTCTCGTCGACTGGCCGGAAGAGGCGACCGCACTCCGCACCCAGCTCAAGGAGGGCGCGATCACCTCGCGCCTGCTCCAGGACTCCGCGCCGCACCTGTCCCGGTCGATCGCGCCCGTGTGGCTCGCATCGCCGTACGAGGTCGCGCAGATCGCCGACACGATGCCGTTCGACACGGTCATCCTGGTCGACGCCGGCGCCGTCACGATCGCCGAGACCGTCGGCGCGATCCGTCGCGCCCGGCAGACGGTCGCGTTCGGCGACCCGGTGACGCAGACGCCGTCGCCGTTCCGCATCGCCGTCGACCCCGACCACCGCGCCCTGCAGGTGGACGAGGGCACGCTCGACGCCCTGCACGCCGACTCCGCGCTCGCGAAGCTCTCCACGCTGCTGCCGACCCTGTCACTCACGCGGTCGTACCGCGCCGGCGGCGAGGACCTCGCCGAGCTCGTGAACCGGCGCTTCTACGGCGGCCGCATCGAGTCGCTGCCGTGGGCCGGGTCGTTCCTCGGGCACGGGTCGATCGCGATCGACTACGTCAGCGACGGTAAGGCGGTCCCGGACCCGGAGTCCGGCGCGGTCGAGAGCGTCGATGCCGAGGTGGACCGCGTCGTCCGGCTCGTCATGGAGCACGCCCGCACCCGGCCGTCCGAGTCGCTCATGGTCATCACGGCCTCCGCGAAGCACGCCGTCCGCGTCGAGCAGGCGGTCCTGACGGCCGCGCAGGGACACAAGGACCTCACCGAGTTCGTCATCGGCGACCGGGCCGAGCCGTTCATCGTCGCGACCCTCGAGCAGTCGGTCGCGCAGAGCCGCGACCGCGTCGTGTTCTCCATCGGCTACGGCCGGACGCCGCACGGCCGGGTCCTCCGCGACTTCGGGGCGCTCGGCAAGCCGGGCGGGGAGCGCCTGCTCGCCGTCGCGATGACCCGTGCGCGCCGCTCGATGGTCATCGTCACGTGCTTCCAGCCGTCCGACATCGAGGCCGAGCGGATGGGCCACGGCACCGTCGCCCTGGCCGAGATCCTGGCAGAGGTCCGCGCCCGCACGACCGCCGAGTACGTGCCGGACGACTCCGACCCGCTGCTCGTCGACCTGGCCCGACGCCTCGAGATGCGCGGCATCCCGGTGGCACTCGGGCACCGCGGGAAGCTCGGCCTGGTGGCCGCGCACGGCGGGGTCTGCGTCACGATCGAGACCGACGCCTCGCTCGTCCGCGGGTCGCTCCGCGAGAGCCTGCGGCTCCGTCCCGAGGTGCTCCGTCGACTCGGCTGGCACTACGTGCGCGTGCACGCCTTCCAGCTGTTCTCCGACCCGGACCGCGTCGCGGACACGGTCGCGTCGGTGCTCGGCGTCGACCGCGGGGCCACCCAGGAGATCAGCATCCCGCCGATCCCGGCCCGCCGATGAGCCGCAGGGCGCACCGGCCCGCGGGGCCGGTGACGCCCGACACGGACCAGCTGGTGGGCACGTGGACGCGGGCCGACGACGCGGCGGACGCCGTGCCTCCCGTCCGACCAGCGACTGACGGACCGGAGACGGCGGACCGGACGGGAGGCACGGCGCGACCCCGCAGGCGCGTCACCACCCAGCCGGTGCCGGGCAGCGACCCCGCTCCCGCACCGGAACCGCCGCGGCACCGCACGGGGGAGAACGACGACCAGCTCCGCCGCGACGTCCCCCCGCACTGGTGACGGGTAGCCTGGGACGCGATGACTGACACCGTGCGGCAGCGCCCCGACTGGCAGACGTGGCCGAACCTGATCACGGTGGTCCGCTTCCTGCTGATCCCGGTGTTCATCGGGCTCGTCGTCGCACACCACTCGGGCTGGGCCCTGGTGACCCTCGTCGTCCTCGGCGTGAGCGACTGGGCGGACGGGTTCATCGCGCGGAGGTTCGACCAGGGCTCGAAGCTCGGCAAGGCCCTCGACCCGATCGCCGACCGGCTCGCCATCATCGCGATCGTGCTGTCGCTCGTGCTCGTCGGACTGCTGCCGTGGCCGAGCGTCGCGATCATCGTGCTCGTCGACGCGGTGCTGGCGCTGCTGTCCGGGCTGTGGTTCCGGGGCGACCCCGACCTCGACGTCACCTGGACCGGCAAGGTGCGCTCGGCCCTGCTGTTCGTCGGCCTGCCGCTGCTGCTGTTCTCGTCGACGTCGTTCGCGGCCGGTCACGACTGGGTGCGGGTCACCGCGCTCGTGTTCGTCTGGGCGGGGACGATCGGACACGTCGTCGCGGGCGTGCAGTACGCCAGGGCCCTCGCCGCGAAGCACCGCGCGGAGTCCCGCGCGCGCTGACGCGCCGCCCGCCATCGCGGGCGGATCGAACCACGAAACCGACGTGGAACCAGCACACGTGCATGGTTCGACGTCGGTTCCGTGGTTCGGAGCGGGGCGACCGCGGCGGCCCAGCGCGCTACAGCTTGGTCGTGCCGGCGATCCCCGGACCCTCGGGCGCGGTCGACGGGGCCACGTGCGCACCGCCACCCGTGCCGACCGCGGCGCCGTTCTGCGTGCGCAGCAGGTCGCGGATCTCGAGCAGCACCTCGACGTCCGTGGGCGGGACGTCCTGCGGCGTCTGCTCCTGGTTCTTCTGCACCCGCTCGAAGGCGAGCTTCTTGAGGTGGTTCACCGGGAGCACGAGTGCGAAGTACACGACCGCCGCGACGATGACGAAGTTGATGACCGCGCCGATCACCGCGCCGAAGTACATCACCGCCTCGCCGCCCGAGACGGTCGGGATCGCGACGGGCAGCGCCTTGTCCAGGCTCGACGCGTTGAAGACCGCGCCGATCGCCGGGTTGATGACGGCGTTGACGATCGCGGTCACGATGGCGGTGAACGCCGCACCGATGACGACCGCGACGGCCAGGTCGATGACGTTCCCGCGGAGCAGGAACTCCTTGAAGCCCTTCACGCGGGCCTCCTTCCGTGTCGAGGAGACCCCACCGTACCGACGGAGACGAGTCCTCGTCAGGAGGCGCTGGGCGCGGCCGGCTTCGACTCGGTCTTCTTCGGTGCGGCCTTCGACGTGCTCGACGAGGAGTCACCGGACGACGAGCCGCCGGACGACGAGCCGCCGGACGACGAGCCACCCGACGACGAGCCACCGGACGAGGGCGTCGACCGCGAGTCGGTGCGGTAGAAGCCGCCGCCGTTGAACGTCACGCCGACGGGGGAGAAGACCTTGCGCAGGACGCCCCCGCACACCGGGCACTCGGTGAGTGCGGCGTCGGAGAACGACTGCTTGACGTCGAAGGCGTTGTCGCACGCGGTGCAGCGGTACGAGTAGGTGGGCACCCTAGCTCCGGAAGGTGATGATGCGCGACGGCGTGATGATGCCGTCGACGGGTTCGTCGTGGGCCTCGCGCGGGACCTCGTCGAGGTACTCCGCGTCGAAGATCACAGCATAGACGGGCGGACGGTTCGCCATGGACCCGAGCGTCTTGTCGTAGTAGCCGCGGCCCCAGCCCATCCGGCAGCCGTCCTTCCCGACGGCGGCCGCGGGGGTCAGGATCGCGTCGACGTCGCCGAGCGCGAGCGGGGAGAGCACCTCGCCGACGACCTCGGGCATGCCGGACAGGCCCTCGCGCTCGGACTCGCCGTCGCCGACGGCCCAGTCGAGCAAGCCGTCCTCGCGGGTCACCGGCAGGAGCACCCGCACGCCGTGCTCGTGCGCCCAGTTCAGGAACGGTCGCACGTCGGGCTCGTCCGGCGCCGACAGGTACAGCGCGAGGGACCGGACCTGCCGTTCTTCGACGAAGCGCTGCAGGGTCGTGGTCAGGGCGCGGCTGTCGCCGTCCCGTTCGGTCGCGGTCCGGGTGCGCCGGCGCTGCCGGAGCTCGGCCCGCAGGGCTCGCTTCTCGTTCCCGAGGTCGGCGGTCATGGCGAGGAGTCTAGCGAGCGGGCACGATGCGGCTTCCCGCCGCTCGGCGCGGGAAGCCGTGTCCCCAGCAGTGACGACATGCCCCGTGCAGGGGTCATCCGATACGTTCGACGGCATGGGCTTCCAGATTTCGAAGGCGGTGATCCCGGCCGCAGGCCTGGGCACGCGCTTCCTCCCCGCGACCAAGGCGATGCCGAAGGAGATGCTCCCGGTCGTCGACAAGCCGGCGATCCAGTACGTGGTGGAAGAGGCCGTCGGCGCCGGACTCACCGACGTCCTGATGATCACCGGGCGCAACAAGAACGCGCTCGAGAACCACTTCGACCACGTGTCCGAGCTCGAGGAGACCCTGAAGAAGAAGGGCGACCACGAGAAGCTCCAGAAGGTCAACCAGTCGACCGACCTCGCCGACATGCACTACGTCCGCCAGGGCGACCCGCTCGGCCTCGGCCACGCGGTGCTCCGGGCCAAGATGCACGTCGGGCGCGAGCCGTTCGCGGTCCTGCTCGGTGACGACATCATCGACGCCCGCGACCCGCTGCTCAAGCGCATGATCGAGGTCCAGGGCGAGAAGAACGCGACCGTGGTCGCGCTCCTCGAGGTCCCGGCCTCGCAGACCCACATGTACGGCATCGCGACGGTCGAGGAGACCGACACCGACGACGTCGTGAAGATCACCGGCCTGGTCGAGAAGCCCCCGCAGGGCGAAGCCCCCTCGAACCTCGCCATCATCGGCCGCTACGTCATCCGCCCCGAGGTCTTCGACGTCCTCGAGAAGCAGGAGCCGGGCAAGGGCGGCGAGATCCAGCTCACCGACGCCCTCATGAAGATGGCCGGCGCCGAGGAGTGGACCGGCGGCGTGTACGGCGTCGTGTTCCGTGGACGTCGGTACGACACCGGTGACAAACTCGACTACATCAAGGCGATCGTGCAGCTCGCCTCGGACCGCGATGACCTCGGCCCCGACCTCAAGTCGTGGCTCAAGGAGTTCAACGCGGGCGAATAGCCGACCCCGTGCGAACGGGTCCGGGGGTCCTCCCCGGGCCCGTTCGTGCATCCACCCGGCCGACCACCGGGTACCGGAGGAACCACAGCGATGACGACGATCCCGACCCTGTCCCACAGGCGGGTCACCATCCGGCCCCTCCGCCTCCGGGACACGCGCGACCTCGACGTCGCCCTGGCCTCGAACCGCAGCTGGCTCCGGACGTGGGAGGCCACGAACCCGTCCGGCCACGTGTCGACGGACGTCCGCGGCAGCATCCGCGCGCTGCAGGCCAACGCCCGCGCCGGGCTCGGGCTCCCGTTCGCGATGGAGCTCGACGGTCGCTTCGTCGGCCAGCTCAACGTGTCCGGCATCTCCTACGGCTCCCTCGCGAGCGCGTCGATCGGCTACTGGGTCGTCGAGGACGCCGCCGGACACAACGTGACCCCGATCGCCGTCGCGATGGCCGTCGACCACTGCTTCCGGGTCGTCGGCATCCACCGCATCGAGATCTGCATCCGTCCGGAGAACGCCCCGAGCCTGCGGGTCGTCGAGAAGCTCGGCTTCCGGTACGAGGGACTCCGCCGCCGCTACATCCACATCAACGGCGACTGGCGCGACCACTTCTGCTTCGCCCTGGTCGCAGAAGAGGTCCGCGAGGGCGTCCTCGACCGCTGGGTCGCGGGTCGCGTCCCGGCCGGCGTCGGCAGCGTGCCGCTGGCGGCCCGCGACGAGGCCGCCATGCCGCTCGACACCCGTCCCCGCATCCAGTGACCGCGCGCATCCAGTGACGGCCGGGATGCACGCCCCGCCTCCACCGGATCCGTCGCGACCCGCGCAACACGCGACCGGCAATCACCCGCCAGGGGAACCCGCACCCCTACCGTTGCCCCATGGCAGGTATCGGCTCCTGGGGCGGCGGCATCGTCCTGCTCATCGCGGCCGTGCTCTGGGTCGTCTACCTGATGCCCTCGTGGGCCGCCCGACGCCAGTACCTCGCCACCGAGCGCAACGCCATCCGGCTGCAGCAGACCCTCCGCATCCTCGCCCAGACCGCTGAGCTGCCGGACGAGGTCCGCGTCGAGATGAACGCCCGGTCGCTGGCCGAGGCGCAGCGCGTCGCGCGGTCCGAGGAAGCGAAGCGCGCCGCGATCGTCCGCGCCCACGAGGCTGCTCGGCAGCGTGAGATCACCCGGCGACTCGCCGAGCAGCAGCCCCAGCTCGAGCGCGTGTCGGCCGTCCCCGCACTGACCGCCCGTCGGATGCGACGGTCCCGGCTCGGCGCGACGACCTTCGGCGCGATCGGCCTCGTCGTCGCGCTCGTCGTCCTCGTCGCCGCACCGTCCGCGTGGCTCGTCGCGGTCGCCGGACTCGTCGCGGCCGGAGCGTCCGCCGCGGTCCTCGCCCAGCTGCACCAGGTCGCCCAGGCGCGGAAGGCGCGTGCCGCAGCCGGCGCTGCCGACGCGAGCCGTGCCTCCCGGCCGTCGACCACGTGGACGGACCCGGCGCCGCCGCTGCCCACGGAACAGCAGACGGAGCCCACGCGCGACCGCACCTGGACTCCGCCGGCCGCCGTCCCGAAGCCGCTCTACGTCGAGCGCCCCGCCGCACCGACCCCCTCGCCGGAGTCGTCCGCGGAGCTCGCCGCACGGCTGCGGGAGCGCGTCGCCGCGGCGAAGGCCGAGGCGGACGCCGAGGCCGCGGCGATCCGCGCCGCTGAGACGGACCCCTCGCTCGCCCGGGTGTCGCGGATGCGGCCGGACGTCGAGGAAGCGGTCGCCTCGCTCTCCGCGCACGACCAGGGCCGGCTCGCCGAGCGGCTCGGACTGCGGGCGCCCGCGCCGGAGCCGCGCGGGCAGGAGACCGCCGCTGCCCCGACCGCCGAGCCCGTGGCGGAACCGGCTCCGCCGAGCCGCTGGGCGGGCATGGGCGTGCTCGACGAGGACGGCTTCCAGCAGGCCGACCTCGACGCGATCATGCGTCGCCGTCGCGCGGTCTGACCAGCGTCCACTCCGCGGCACGCCCGAGCGGGTCGGACCGATTTCGGATCGTCGACGACGTGGTGCTAGTGTGGTCGAGCACTCGGGGCTATGGCGCAGTTGGTAGCGCGTCTCGTTCGCAATGAGAAGGTCAGGGGTTCGAATCCCCTTAGCTCCACTCGAGTGCAGAAGGCCACCCCGCGGGGTGGCCTTCTGTGTTTCCCGGGCTGTGCTTCCCGGGCCGCCGGCTCAGCTCGCGATGCTGTCCGTCAGGATGCCTGCCTGGGTGAGCTCGGCGTGGATCGCGTTCGCTGCCTGCTCGAACGCGCGGTTGCCGCGGGAGATCCCGATCGCGCCGCCCTTCAGCGCGGACTTGCCGGAACCGCGGAGCAGTCGCGCGACGGTGCGTCCGTCGGGCGTGACCATCACCTGCACGTCGAGCCGGGTGTGGAACGTGCGGTCGTTCGCGAGGCCGCCGATGAGCAGGGTGAGGCCGAGGCTGCCGCGGGTGGCCTGCAGGGCACCCTGCTCACCGTCGACGACGGCGTAGCCCTCGCGGACGAGCGCCTCGCGGACGCGGGCTCGGGTGGACTCGGGGTCGGCGGCGACGAAGAAGTCGTGGCTCTCGGGCATGGTCTGATCCTTCCGGTGCTGGTCGGCTTGCTACCGGTGATCCTGCCGTACCGTCGCCTACCCTGGACAGGTCATGTCTTCCTCGTTCACGCGTCGTTCGCTGCTCTCGCTCGCCGGTGTCGCCGGCATCGGCCTCGCCGTGGCCGCCTGCTCCCGTGGTGGGGACGGCGGTGGCGACGTCGCATCTGGCCCCACCAGCGCCGCCTCGGGCCGTGCGTCCGGCGGGTCCGGCAGCGCGGCCGGCACGGCGACACCCGCGGCCTCCTCGCTCGAGCCGGCGCAGGTGCCGCTCGCCGGCGGGGTCACGGTCACGATCGCGGGGACCGGCCTCGGTGCCGTCCGGGGGGTCACGGTCGGTGGGGTCGCCGCGCGGGACGTGCAGGCCTCGGCGACCAAGGTGACCTTCACGGCCCCGCACCAGGCGATGTACACCGCCGGAGCCGCGGACGTCGCCCTCTTCACCACCGCGATCGAGCCGTCACCGTCCGCGAACCGCTCGTCCGACGGCAACGGCAGCGCCGCGAACGACGGCCAGGCGGGGGCGACGCAGGACGACGTCACCGCGACGCCGACGCCGACCGCCGCACCCGTGCCGGACGCGTCGACCGCCGTCGCGACGAGCTCGCTGACGTACGCGGCCCTGACCGACGTGGACCGGCAGCTCGAGTACGCGATGGCGCACTGGGAGGACTACAACACCGCCGAGTACGGCACCATGAACCCGATCGGCGGCGACTGCGCGAACTACGTCAGCCAGACGCTGATCGCGCGCGGGTGGCAGCAGCGGAGCGACTGGTACAACCGGGACGGCGGCGCGCAGCACAGCGCGACGTGGACCTACTGCCCGTCGATGGACCCGTGGCTCAGCGCGAACGCATCGACGTTCGGCCTCACCCGCCGGTCCCTCGACGAGCGCAGCAAGGTCAAGGTCGGCGACATCGTCTTCTACGACTGGAACGCGAACCAGTCACCCGACCACGTGACGATCGTGTCCGAGGTGTTCACCGAGCCGGACGGCACCGTCCGCATCAAGTCGGCGAGCCACAACCAGGACGGGCCCTACCGGGACCTCGACGAGATGATCACCGTGCAGCACCCGGGCGGCACCGCCTGGTTCCACACGTTCGACGCGTAGCCGCCGCCGCGCGCGCGTTCGGGCGGGCCGCCGGGCCGCCGCGGGCGCCCGCACAACCGGAAGCACGCCGCGCCACGGAACTCAGTTGTTCGGCGTGCTTCCCGTTGTGCGCAGACACGCCGAACAAGCCGCGGCCCGCCCCGCACGCGCGCCGCGACACGCGCCCCGCGCCGCCGCGGCTCACGGGTACCCGAGGAACCACAGCAGCACCACGGCCACCGGCTGCAGGCACACCCCAACCACGAGCCACCCCACCGCCCGCCGCCGCGTCGCCGTGAACGCGTCCGCCCCGAGCAGCGGCGCCGTCGGCATGAGCAGCCGCGGCAGGCTCTGCTGCGGCAGGAACACCGCGACGAGGTACAGCGCGTACGCCGCCGTGAACGACACCACGTCGACCCCCAGGGCACGGACGCCCCGCCGGGTCCAGAACCAGACGGCCCCGGCGAGCACGACGACCACCAGGACGATCCCGACCGGCCCGAGCCAGGTCCCCGCCATCGTGAACCACGGCGTCAGCGGCGCGAAGTGCTGCCGACCGACGAACCCCACCCACCACGACAGCTCGGTGTCCAGGTACGCGTCCGGTCGTCCGGTCACCGCCGAGGCGACCACGGGCCACGCCAGACCGGCCACCGCGATCCCGAGCCCCGCGACGACGATCGCCACCGCGTCCCGCGCCGGCAGCGTCCGACGCTCGCGTGTCCACCGCACGACCAGGTGCACCGCGAGCGCGACCGCGAGCGCGAGGACCCCCGGCTTCGTGAACGCCGCCACCAGCCCGAGCGGCAGCACGAGCCAGTACCGCCGCCGCACGAGCGCGAGGAGCGCCCCGAAGAGCAGCAGCAGGAAGGTGCTCTCCGCGTAGGCCACCTGGAGCAGGAACCCGGTGGGTCCGAACGCGAAGAGTGTGGTCGCCCACCGCGCGCGCCGGACGTCGGTGACCGCCACGACGAGCCGGTACAGCACCACGCACGCGCCCGCCCCCGCGAGCGTCGCGACGAGCACCCCGGCCACCCAGAAGGACCCGCCGACGAGCGGCTGCACCGCCCGCGCGAGCGTCGGGAACACGGGCAGGAAGGCCCAGGCGTTCGGGAGCACGTGGCCCGCCTGGTCGAGCGGCAGCGTGGTCGGGTAGCCGCGTTCCGCGATGGTCCGGTAGAACGACGCGTCCCACGAGCCGAGGAACGACCAGAAGGTGCCCTCCCGGCGGTGGGACGCGAACGTCCAGCCGTGCACGGTGGCGGTCAGCCAGACGCCGAGCAGCAGGACGGTGCTGAGCACGCGCGAGGCCAGCCACAGGAGCAGGGGAGCTGTCCACCCGCTGTGCCGCGCCTCCAGTCCGTCCGTCACCACGCGTCGGACGCGGGTCGGCAGACCCGGCCGGGAGGCACGGGTCGGCTCCGCCAGGTCGGTCACCGGCCGATCCTCCCACCTCCGCGCGCGTCGGCGCGCTGTCCGGTCCCCGCACGCGGTCAGGTCCCGTCAGCGGAGCGGGCGTTGCATCGGGCACGTTCCACGGAAACCAGCGACAGGAGGCACCATGCCCTTCATCACCGTCGGCGCCGAGAACGGCCACGACATCGACCTGCACTACGACGACCTCGGCACGGGCGACCCCGTGGTCCTGATCCACGGCTGGCCGCTCTCCGGCCGCTCGTGGGAGGGCCAGGTCCCCGCACTCGTCGAGGCCGGCCACCGCGTCATCGCCTACGACCGACGAGGCTTCGGCCAGTCGTCGCAGCCGTGGGGCGGCTACGACTACGACACCTTCGCGGCCGACCTCGACAAGCTCATCACCGAGCTCGGCCTGTCGGACGTCACGCTCATCGGCTTCTCGATGGGCGGCGGCGAGCTCGCGCGCTACGTCTCGACGTACGGGACGTCGAAGGTGAAGAAGCTCGTGTTCGCGAGCGCCGTGCCGCCGTACCTGTGGAAGTCGGACGACAACCCGGACGGGGCCGTCGACCAGGACCTCGCGGACTGGTTCGCGAACGGCATCACCGGGGACCGCCCGGCGTTCCTGCACCAGTTCGTCGACATGTTCTACACGCCGGGGGAGTCCGGGGAGCCCGTGGTCTCCGCCGACCAGCGCGCCTACGACCTGGCGATCGCCGAACTCGCGTCGCCGAAGGGCACGCTCGACTGCACCGTGGCGTTCGCGACGACCGACTTCCGCGACGACCTGACGAAGATCGACGTCCCGACGCTCGTCATCCACGGCGACTCGGACGGCATCGTGCCGTTCGAGGCCTCTGGGAAGCGCACCGCCGAGGCGATCCCGGACGCGCAGACGCACGTGATCGAGGGCGGCCCGCACGGGGTGCTCGCGTCCCACAGGGACGAGTGGAACGAGGCGGTCCTGCGCTTCCTCGCTTCCTGAGGCACCCCCGGCTCGCAAGACGCAACGTGGGCGGTTTCCCGCAGCGACATTCCGCTGCGAGGAGCCGCCCACGTTGCGTTCTGCGGGGTCAGGCGCCGGTGACCGCCCGTCGGATGCGCTCGATCGGCACCTTCGGGGTCCGGTCGGCGTTCAGCAGGCCGTTCGTCTCCTGCAGGGTGTCGGTGAGCTGCGTCCAGCACGACCCCGCGAGGAACGAACTCGCCCGGACGCCGTCGTAGAGCGCCGTGATGCGCGCGATCCAGTCGTCGCCGTCGACGGCCGAGGTGTACCCCCACCCGTCCTCCCGCTGCGCCCCCGGCTGGTAGTCCACCCCGCCGAACTCGGTCAGCATCACGGGCTGCCCACGATCCACCGCGCCACCGACCAGGATCCGCCGGTCCGCGGGCCCCCGTCCGCCGAGCAGGGCCGTCCGGGCGGCGTCGTCGGCGTAGGTCGCCGCGAGTCGCGAGCCGTCGCCCTCGTAGTCGTGGACCGTGACGATGTCCGAGTCGGGGTGCTCCCACCCGTCGTTCGAGACGACCGGCCGGGTCGCGTCGAGGGCCCGGGTGACGTCGGCGAGCGCCCGGGCGTACGCCTGCTGCGCCGGGTCGGTCGCGATCTGCTGCACGCCCCAGCTCTCGTTCGCGGGCACCCACGTGACGATCGACGGGTGCGACGCGTCGCGCTCGACGGCGTCCATCCACTCCCGCACCAGGCGCTGCACCGCGAGCGGGGAGAACGCGTACGCCCCGGGTGCCTCACCCCAGACGAGCAGCCCGAGCCGGTCCGCCCAGTACAGGAACCGCGGGTCCTCGATCTTCTGGTGGTTCCGGGCCGCGGTGAAGCCGAGCTCCTTGATGAGCTCGACCTCGCGCCGGAGTGCCGCGCGGGACGGTGCGGCGAGGTGCGACTCCGGCCAGTAGCCCTGGTTCAGGACGCTCCGGACGTCGTACGCGCGCCCGTTGAGCAGGAACGCGCCGCCGTCCAACCCGACCGTCCGGACACCGAAGTAGCTCGCCACGGCGTCGACGGGGGTGACCCCGTCCTGCAGCAGCGTGACGGTGGCGTCCACGAGCCGCGGGGTCTCCGGGCTCCACGTCAGCTCGTCCGCCGCCTGCCCGTTCGTCTGCCGGGTGACCGGCACGGTCACGTCGACCTCGTCCGCGGTGGCCGGGACGCCGGTCTCGACGCGCGCGATCCGCTCGCCCTGCTCCTCCCACCAGGCCTCGACCCGGACCCGCTCGTCCGTCCGGCGCTCGCCGCGGAGCCGCACGGTCAGGCGCACGGTGGCGTGGTCGACGTTCGTCCACCGCAGGGCCGCGACGGAGCGGGACGGGACCGCCTCGAGCCACACCGTCTGCCAGATCCCGGTCGTCCGGCGGTACCAGATGGCGTGCGGGTGCTCGTGCCAGTCCTGCTTGCCGCGGGGCTGCGTCACGTCGTGCGGGTCGTCCTCCGCTCGGACCACGAGCAGGTGCCCGCCGTCCGGGGTGCCGTCGTCCGGAGTGCTGCCGAGCGCCTCGGTCACGTCGAGCACGAACGGGGTGTGGCCACCCTCGTGCTCCCCGATGAACTGCCCGTCGATCCACACCCGCGCGCGGTGGTCGACGGCGCCGAAGTGCAGCAGGAGTCGGTCCCGGTCGGCGCCGAGTCCGGCGGCCGTGAGCTCCTCGCGACCGATCGTCCTGGCGTACCAGACGACGGGGTGGAAGCCGGGTTCGTCGATGCCGGACGCCGCGGACTCGGGCGGGAACGGCACGGTGATCTCCCGCGCGTCGGGGAAGCCGTTCCGCCAGGCGGGGTCGTCGCCGGTGTTCCGGAACGACCACGTCCCGTCGAGGTCGGCCCACGCGCCGCGGAGGAGCTGGGGGCGGGGGTACTCGCCGTCCTGGCGGGACGCGAGCGGGAGGTCAGGTGCGGCGACGGTGCCGTCGAGCGTGCTCATGGGTCCATGCTGCCGCCGACGTACATCGTTGTAAAGCAATGTGCATCGTTGTTGAGCACTGCGGGTGCCTTCACGGCGACCGCCGCGTACCGTCCATCCCATGAGCGCCGAGGCACCCGACCAGGTCAGCGACCGTACGCTCGAGGGCTGGATCGCCCGGCAGCGCTGGTACACCGCGAAGGGCAGCACCCCGGCGCTGCACACCATCGCGCAGACCGACGGCACCCGGCTCGTCCTCGACGACGCCCCGACGGGCCCCGTCCTGTACCAGGTGCCCGTCTCCGGCGGCGGACCGGACGCCGACCCGGTCGACGCCACCACCGACACCGCGTGGGTGCAGCAGCTCGCCGCGCGCATCGACGCCGACCCCGCGAGCCTCCGCCAGATCGGCCGCATCACGGCATCGCGCGTGCTGTCCGGCGAGCAGTCGAACACCTCGGTCATCTGCGACACCGCCGACGGCGCCCGGGTGATCGTCAAGGTCTTCCGCGTCCTGCACCACGGCGACAACCCCGACGTGACGACGCAGCTCGCGCTCTCGGCGGCCGGCAGCGCGCGCGTCCCGACCGTGTACGGCGCGCTCCGGGCGAGCTGGCCGGACACCGGTCGTCCGGACGGCACCGCGACCGGGCACCTGGCGTTCGCGCAGGAGTTCCTCCCCGGGCTCGACGACGCCTGGCGCGTGGCCCTGACCGACGCCCGCGAGGGCACCCCGTGGGACGACCACGCGCAGCGGCTGGGGGAGGCCCTCGCCGAGGTGCACCGCACCCTCGCCCAGGCCCTGCCGACGGAACCCGCGGACGACGCCCGCCGTGCCGCGGCCGTCGCGACGATGCACGCGCGCCTGGACGCCGCCGTCCGCGAGGCCCCGACCGTGGAACCCCATGTCGACGCCGTCCGCTCGGTCTACGAGCGTGCCGCGGCCGTGCGGTGGCCGGACCTGCAGCGCATCCACGGCGACCTGCACCTCGGGCAGGTCCTCGCCGCGCCGGAGCCCCGCGGCTGGGTGTTCCTGGACTTCGAGGGCGAGCCGCTCCGCCCGCTGACCGAGCGGTCCCTGCCCGACGTGACGCTCCGCGACGTCGCCGGGATGCTCCGCTCGTTCGACTACGTCGCGGGCTCGCTCGCGCACGACGCCACGTTCGTGGACGCCGGCGCGTGGGCGCACGCCGCCCGGGCCGCGTTCCTCGACGGCTACCAGCGGGGGACCGGGACGGACCTGCGGGAGCACCGGGAGCTGCTCGACGCCTTCGAGCTCGACAAGGCCGTGTACGAGGTCGTCTACGAGACCCGCAACCGCCCGGACTGGGCCGGGATCCCGCTCGCGGCAGTCGCGCGGCTCGCAGCGCGCAGCGCTGCTTGACAGGAGCAGAGCGCGCGCAGCGCTGCCTGCCAGGCCGACCCGCCGACGGACGGGAGGCACGGTGCCAGCCAGCACCGTGCCTCCCGTCCGTCGTGTGGTCCGGTCAGTTCACCGGGCCCGTGTACTTCTCGCCGGGGCCCTTGCCGACCGGGTCCGGGATCGCCGACGCCTCGCGGAAGGCGAGCTGCAGCGACCGCAGCCCGTCGCGCAGCGGACGGGCGTGGTGGTCGCCGATCTCCGTCGCGGCCGCCGTGACGAGGCCGGCCAGGGCGGTGATGAGCTTCCGAGCCTCGTCCAGGTCGGTCTGCTCCTGCGGGTCGTCCGCGAGCCCGACCTTGACGGCGGCGGCGCTCAGCAGGTGCACCGCGACGGTGTTGATGAGCTCGACCGCGGGGACCTCGGCGATGTCGCGTGCCTCGTCGGCCCCGGTGGGCTCGTTCGGCGGGGTGTCGGTCACGGTGCTCCTCTGCTAGACTCGTCGGCGGCAGATGCTGTCCGTGTGCCCTGGAACCTGTTCCAAGGTGGTCGAACGGCGTCGTAGAAGAGGAGTCTCTCCCACCCGCGGCCGTGCACCAAGGCTACCGGGTCCCACCGCTCCGCCGGCCCTTCGCTGGCAGGCCGTCCCGCAGGGGACGGCGTCGGGCGGCTGCCGAACGGGTTCCGATCCGTGCGTCAGATCTCCTCTCTCGTGCCGTCGTCCAGGGCAACAGCCCCGGACGGCCACCACCTGATTGAAGGAGCTCCGCATCACCGATCCCCGCACCAACGACCGAATCCGCGTTCCCGAGGTCCGACTCGTCGGCCCCCAGGGTGAGCAGGTCGGCGTTGTCCCGATCGCCATGGCCCTGCGTCTCGCGCAGGAAGCCGAACTGGATCTGGTCGAGGTCGCCCCGAACTCGAAGCCGCCCGTGGCCAAGATCATGGACTACGGCAAGTTCAAGTACGAGGCTGCGCAGAAGGCCAAGGAAGCCCGTCGCAACCAGGTGAACACGGACCTGAAGGAGGTCCGGTTCCGCCTGAAGATCGACGTGCACGACTACGAGACGAAGCGCAAGCGTGCCGAGGGGTTCCTCCTCGGTGGCGACAAGGTGAAGGCCATGATCCTCTTCCGCGGCCGCGAGCAGTCGCGTCCGGAGCAGGGCGTCCGTCTCCTCCAGAAGTTCGCCGAGGAGATCGCCGAGTTCGGTGTCGTCGAGTCGCGTCCGACCCAGGACGGCCGCAACATGACGATGATCATCGCCCCCCTCAAGAACAAGTCCGACGTCAAGGGCGAGCAGAACGCCAAGCGTGCTGCGCAGAAGGCCGAACGTCGCGCGACGGAGCACGCTGCGAAGGGCAAGGAGACCTCCGGGTCCTCCGAGTCCGAGCCGGCCGAGGCTCCCGCCGAGTAGGTCCTGGTGATCGCCCCCGCGGCGCTCCCCGAACCGCGATGACGCGGCCCACCCATCCACCCCACGGAAAGGCACCACGATGCCCAAGCAGAAGACCCACTCCGGGTCGAAGAAGCGCTTCAAGCTCACCGGCAGCGGCAAGATCATGAAGCAGCAGGCCGGTATGCGTCACAACCTCGAGGTCAAGAGCGCCAAGCGCAAGGCCCGCCTCAACGAGGACCAGGTCCTCGCCAAGGCCGACGCGAAGAACGTCAAGAAGCTTCTCGGCCACTGAGCCGGCGGAATCGTAAAGGAACGAAAACATGGCACGTGTAAAGAGAGCGGTCAACGCCGCCAAGAAGCGCCGCGTCATCCTCGAGCGCGCCGAGGGCTACCGCGGCCAGCGTTCGCGCCTGTACCGCAAGGCCAAGGAGCAGGTCACCCACTCCCTCGTCTACGCGTACCGGGACCGTCACGCGAAGAAGGGCGAGTTCCGTCGCCTCTGGATCCAGCGCATCAACGCCGCGTCGCGTGCGAACGGCCTGACCTACAACCGCCTCATCCAGGGCCTCGGCCTGGCCGGCGTCGAGGTCGACCGTCGCATCCTCGCGGACCTCGCGGTGAACAACCCCGAGACGTTCGCGGCGCTCGTCGAGACCGCCAAGAAGGCCCTGCCGGCCGACACCTCGGCCCCGAAGGCCGCGTAGTCACGCCAGCTCCCGAAGCCCCCGCTCCGTCCACGGAGCGGGGGCTTCGTGCATGCTGCGACACTGGGTCCGTGAGCGATCTCCTCGAGAACCCGAAGGCCGGCCGCGTCCGGGCCGTGGCCGCCCTGTCGAAGAAGGACGTCCGAGCCGACACCGGGCTGTTCCTGCTCGAGGGTCCGCAGGCCGTGCGCGAGGCGATCGAGTACCGTCCCGAGCTCCTCCGCGAGCTGTACGTCACGCCGACGGCCGCCGCGCGCTACGCGCTCGACGACGCGCCGGTCGACACCTGGTTCGTCACCGAGCAGGTGCTCGACACGATGGCGGACACCGTGACGCCGCAGGGCGTCGTCGCGGTCTGCCAGCAGTTCCCGACGTCGGTGCGCGAGGTCTTCCCGGACCCCGGCACGGTCGGACGGGAGGATCGTGGCGGGCTCCCGGGGATCGTCGCGATCCTGGAGCAGGTGCGCGACCCCGGCAACGCCGGCACGATCATCCGCGCCGCGGACGCCGCTGGTGCCGACGCCGTGGTGCTGACCGGGCGCTCCGTCGATCCGTACAACCCCAAGGTCGTCCGGTCGACCACCGGGTCGCTCTTCCACGTCCCGGTGTCGGTCGGGGTCTCGCTGCCGGACGCGGTCGCCCGCGCGAAGGCCCTCGGCTACACGGTCCTGGCGGCGGACGTGTCGGGCGACGACCTGCCCGACGTCCGGGCGGACGGGATGCTCGACGGGCCGACGGCGTGGGTCTTCGGGAACGAGGCCCGCGGGCTGACCAGCGAGGACCTGGCCCTGGTCGACCGGGCCGTGAAGGTCCCGATCTACGGCAAGGCGGAGTCGATGAACCTGGCGACCGCCGCGTCGGTGTGCCTGTACGAGAGCGCGTTCGTCCAGCGCACCGCGGCTTCTTCCTCCACAGGCGCCTGACCGCGGGGTCCGTCCACGGTCCGGGCGGTACAGGACGGCGGTATCCCATCGGCCGGTAGGCTTGGGCCTCGTGTCAGAACACCTCGAGATCAGCGAACCGGCCGTCGCCGCCGCCGTGGACGAGGCCCTCGCCGCCGTCCGTGCCGCGACGACCGTGGCGGAGCTGAAGCAGGCCCGGGCCGAGCACACCGGCGAGCAGTCCCCGCTCGCACGGATGAACGCGGCGATGCGCAGCGTCCCGAAGGAGCAGAAGGCCGCGGCCGGCAAGCTCGTCGGGCAGGCCCGTGGGCAGGTGAACCAGGCGATCGCCGCGCAGGAGAGCGTCCTGGCCCAGGCCGAGGAGCACGCGCGGCTCGAGGCCGAGCGCGTCGACGTCACCGCCCTGCCGAGCCGACGCACGCCGGGCTCGCGCCACCCGCTGTCGCTCCTGAACGAGACCGTCGCCGACATCTTCGTCGGCATGGGGTGGGAGGTGGCGGAGGGTCCCGAGCTCGAGCACGAGTGGTTCAACTTCGACGCACTGAACTTCGACCAGGACCACCCGGCTCGGGCGATGGCGGACACCGTCTTCGTCGAGCCGGTCGACCGGCACCTCGTGATGCGCACGCACACGTCGCCTGTCCAGGTCCGGTCGCTGCTCTCCCGCGAGCTGCCGCTGTACGTGATCGCCCCCGGACGCGTCTACCGCGCCGACGAGCTCGACGCGACGCACCTGCCGGTCTTCACCCAGGTCGAGGGCATCGCGATCGACAGGGGCCTGACGATGGCGCACCTCCGTGGCACGCTCGAGCACTTCGCCCGCCAGGTCTTCGGCGACGAAGCGCAGATCCGCCTGCGCCCGAACTACTTCCCGTTCACCGAGCCGAGCGCCGAGATGGACGTCTGGCAGCCGAACGCCAAGGGCGGTGCCCGCTGGGTCGAGTGGGGCGGCTGCGGCATGGTGAACCCCAACGTCCTGCGTGCCGCCGGGATCGACCCGGACGAGTACCAGGGCTTCGCGTTCGGGATGGGCATCGAGCGGACGCTGCAGTTCCGCAACGGCCTGAACGACATGCGTGACTTCCTCGAGGGCGACATCCGCTTCTCGCAGCAGTTCGGAACGGTGGTCTGATGCGCGTCCCAGTCCGTTGGCTCGGCGAGAGCGTCGACCTCCCCGACGACGTCAGCCTCGAGCACGTCCACGCCGCGCTGGTGTCGGTCGGCTTCGAGGAAGAAGCGGTCCACACCTTCGACCTCACCGGCCCGGTCGTGGTCGGCCGGGTGCTGTCGCGCGAGCCGGAGCCGCAGAAGAACGGCAAGACCATCAACTGGTGCCAGGTGGACGTCGGCGAGCCCGAGCCCCGCGGCATCGTCTGCGGCGCGCACAACTTCGACGTCGGTGACCTCGTCGTGGTCACGCTGCCCGGAGCCGTCCTGCCCGGACCGTTCCCGATCGCCGCCCGCAAGACCTACGGCCACGTGTCGGACGGCATGATCGCCTCGGCCCGCGAACTCGGGCTCGGTGACGAGCACGACGGCATCCTGCGCTTCGCCGACCTCGGCATGGAGCCCGAGGTCGGTTCGGACGCGATCGGCCTGCTCGGGCTCGACGACGCGGCGGTCGAGATCAACGTCACGCCGGACCGCGGCTACGCCATGAGCCTGCGCGGCGTCGCCCGCGAGTACGCCCACGCGACCGGCGCGAGCTTCCACGACCCAGCAGAGCGCGTGACGCCCCGTTCCGGCGAGGGTTTCCGGGTCACGATCGACGACCGGGCGCCGATCCGCGGCCGCGTCGGTGCGCACACCTTCGTGACGCGCGTCGTCCGGGGTATCGACCCGGCGCGGACGACACCGGCGTGGATGGTGTCCCGCCTGGCCCTCGCCGGTGTGCGGTCGATCTCGCTGCCGGTCGACATCACGAACTACGTCATGTTCGAGCTCGGGCAGCCGCTGCACGGCTACGACCTCGCGAAGGTGCAGGGCGGACTCGGTGTCCGGCGTGCGACCGCGGGGGAGCAGCTCGTCACGCTCGACGACACCACCCGTACGCTCGACGCCGAGGACCTCGTCATCACCGACGACCAGGGGCCGGTCGGTCTCGCCGGTGTGATGGGCGGCGCGCGGACCGAGATCTCCGACACCACGACCGACGTCCTGATCGAGGCCGCCGGCTTCGACCAGGTGTCGATCGCGCGCACGGCCCGTCGCCACAAGCTGCCGAGCGAGGCCTCGAAGCGCTTCGAGCGCGGCGTCGACCCGCTCGTGGCCGAGGCCGCCGCGAACCGCGCGGTCGAGCTCCTCGTCGAGCTCGCCGGCGGCACCCCGGACGCCCTGGGCTCGACGCTCGTCGACACCACCCCGCGCCCGCTCGTCACGATGCGGCTGCGTCGCCCCGCCGAGCTCATCGGCGTGGACTACACCGACGCCGAGGTCATCGACACCCTCCGCGCGATCGGCGCCACGGTCGAGGTGGACGGCGAGCAGCTCGCGGTCACCGCCCCGAGCTGGCGGCCCGACCTGACCGACGACACGACCCTGGTCGAGGAGGTCGCCCGGATCGTCGGGTACGACCGCATCCCGAGCGTGCTCCCGGTGGCGCCGCCCGGACGTGGCCTCACCGCGCACCAGCGCGCCCGTCGTCGCGTCGCCGCGGCCCTCGCCTCGGCCGGCCTGTTCGAGGTCGTGACCGCGCCGTTCGTGTCCCGTGCCACGCAGGACGCGTACCCGGGCATCGACGGCACGGGCGGTCCGAGCGTCGTGCTCGCGAACGCGCTCGACAGCGAGCAGGACCTGCTCCGCCGCAGCGCCGTCCCCGCCCTCGTCGACGCGGCACGTCGGAACGTCTCCCGCGGGCTCGTCGACGTCGCGCTCTACGAGACCTCCCGCGTCTTCCTGCCGGCGGCCGACACGGTGCTCGGCACGGACACGGTCCCGGCCGGGGCCGTCCGTCCCGACGCGGACGTGCTCGCCGCCCTCGACGCCGCGCTGCCCGCGCAGCCCTTCCACGTCGCGGCCCTGCTCACGGGCAACCGCGTCGTGAAGCAGCCCGGCGTGCAGCCCGAGCCGTACGGCATCGCGGACGCCCTCGACGTCGCCCGCACGGTCGCCTGGGCGGTCGGCGGTGTGGAGCTCTCGGTCGCACAGACGTCGCACCCGTCCCTGCACCCGGGACGGGCGGCATCCCTGCTCGTCGGTGACACCGTGGTCGGCGTGGCCGGCGAGCTGCTGCCCGCGCTGACCGAGGCCGCGGTGCTGCCGCGGGTCGTCGCCGTCGTCGAGCTCGACCTCGACGCCCTCGTCGCCGCGGCGCCGGACCTGGCGTCGGTCGGACCGATCGTGTCGTACCCGGCGGCCACCCAGGACCTCTCCCTGGTCGTCGACGCGGACGTCCCTGCCGGTGACGTCCTCGCCGAGGTCCGCTCGGGCGCCGGCGAGCTGCTGGAGTATGCTCGGCTCGTGGACGACTACCGGGGCACCGGCGTGGACGAGGGACAGAAGTCCCTGACGTTCGCGCTGCGCTTCCGCGCCACGGACCGCACGCTGACCGCTGCCGAGGCCTCCGAGGCCCGTGACGGCGCCGTCCGACGTGCCGGCGAGCGATTCGGGGCGACCCTCCGCGACTGATCCCGACGGATCAGCACCGCGCGGGGCCGCCGCCTCCGACTCCCTCGACGACCAGTCCGACCAAAGGTGGAACCCATGTCCGTATCCGTTGCCGTGGCGGGAGCCTCCGGCTACGCGGGTGGTGAGCTCCTGCGCGTGCTCGCCGCCCATCCGGAGTTCGACGTCAGGACGGTGACCGCGTACTCCAACGCCGGTCAGCCGCTCATCGCGACCCAGCCGCACCTGCGATCGCTGGCCCACCTGACGCTCGTCGAGACGACCGCGGAGCACCTGCGCGGGCACGACGTGGTCTTCCTCGCGCTGCCGCACGGGCAGTCCGGGGCGATCACGGCGGAGCTGGACGAGGACACCCTCGTGGTGGACTGCGGTGCGGACCACCGGCTGACCGACCCCGCGGCGTGGGACGCGTTCTACGGCGGCGACTACCACGGCGCGTGGACGTACGGGCTGCCGGAGCTGCTGCACGCGGCGCCGACGCCGGGTTCGGCGGAGGAGTGGCGCGACGTCGACGACATCGCCGGCACCGGGCGCCAGCGCACCGAGCTCGCGGCGACGAAGCGCATCGCGGTCCCCGGGTGCAACGTGACGGCCGTCACCCTGGGCATCCAGCCGGGCATCCAGGCCGGGCTCGTCGAGTCGGACGACATCGTCGCCGTGCTCAGCGTCGGGCCGAGCGGAGCGGGCAAGAAGCTCGCGACCACGTACCTGGCCTCCGAGATCATGGGCTCCGCGAGCGCGTACGCCGTCGGTGGGACCCACCGGCACATCCCGGAGATCCAGCAGAACCTGGTGGCCGCAGGGGCCGGCGACGTGACGATCTCGTTCACCCCCGTGCTCGTCCCGATGTCGCGGGGGATCCTCGCGACGACGACGGCCCGGCTCGCGCCCGGCGTGAGCGCCCGGGACGTCCGGCTGGCGTGGGAGCAGGCGTACGCGGACGAGCCGTTCGTGCACCTCCTGCCGCAGGGCGAGTTCCCGCGGACGGCCGACACCGTCGGCGCGAACACCTGCCTGGTCGGACTCGCCGTCGACGAGGCCGCGGGCCGCGTCGTCGCGGTCTCGGCCCTCGACAACCTCGCGAAGGGGACCGCCGGTGCCGCGGTCCAGTCCGCGAACATCGCCCTCGGCTTCCCCGAGACCCTGGGCCTCAACGTGGACGGAGTCGCACCGTGACCGACGTGACCGAGACGGACGACGCAGGCACGAGCCTCCAGGGCGTGACCGCGGCAGCGGGGTTCCGCGCCGCGGGCGTGACCGCCGGTCTCAAGGAGAGCGGCAAGCCCGACGTCGCGCTCGTCGTCAACGACGGACCGGACGCCGCGGTGGCCGCGGTGTTCACCACGAACCGTGCGCAGGCGCACCCCGTGATCTGGTCCCGCCAGGTCGTCGGCGACGGGACCGCCCGCGCCGTCGTGCTGAACTCCGGCGGTGCGAACTGCTTCACCGGCCCGTTCGGCTTCCAGACCACCCACCTGACGGCCGAGGCCGTCGGCGACGCCCTCGGCGTCGGTGCGGGCGACGTCGTCGTCTGCTCGACCGGCCTCATCGGCCGTGGCGACCAGACCTTCCGCGACGGTGTGCTCCGCGGGGTCGACCTCGCAGCTGCCGCGCTGTCCGCGGACGGCGGGCCGGACGCCGCCGCGGCGATCATGACGACCGACACCCGTGCGAAGCAGTCGGTCGTGACCGAGGACGGCTGGACCGTCGGCGGCATGGCCAAGGGCGCGGGGATGCTCGCGCCGGGGCTCGCGACGATGCTCGTGGTGATCACCACGGACGCCGTGCAGACCCCGGCCCAGCTCGACGACGCCCTGCGCGCCGCGACCCGCGTCACCTTCGACCGCGTGGACTCCGACGGCTGCATGTCGACGAACGACACCGTCGTGCTGCTGTCGTCCGGCGCGAGCGGAGTCACCCCGGAGGTCGGTGACTTCCAAGAAGCACTGACGGCCGTCTGCGCGGACCTCGCCCGACAGCTCCAGCAGGACGCCGAGGGTGCGAGCCACGACATCACGATCGCGGTGACGGGCGCGGTGTCCGAGGACGACGCGGTCGAGGTCGGCCGGAGCGTCGCCCGGAACAACCTGTTCAAGGCCGCGGTGTTCGGCAACGACCCCAACTGGGGGCGTGTGCTCGCCGCGATCGGCACGACCGACGCCGAGTTCGACCCGTACGCCGTCGACGTGAGCATGAACGGCGTCCGGGTGTGCCACGCGGGCGCGCCCGACCGACCCGTCGACGAGGTCGACCTCAGCCCGCGCGAGACGCACGTGCTCATCGAGCTCGGGGTCGGTCCGCACGCCGCGACGATCCTGACGAACGACCTGACGCACGACTACGTCCACGAGAACAGCGCGTACTCCAGCTGATGAGCGACCTCACCAAGGAAGAAGAGCACGAGCTCGCCGCCGTCAAGGCCGCGACGCTCATCGAGTCCCTGCCGTGGCTGAAGCGGTTCTCCGGCAAGACGGTCGTCGTGAAGTTCGGCGGCAACGCCATGGTGAACGACGACCTGAAGCGCGCGTTCGCGGAGGACATGGTCTACCTCCGGTACGCCGGTCTGCACCCGGTCGTGGTGCACGGCGGCGGCCCGCAGATCTCCGCCGCACTCAAGGAACAGGGCATCGAGTCCGAGTTCCGGGGCGGCTACCGGGTCACGACGACCGAGGCGATCACGGTCGTCCGCGAGGTCCTGGCCGGCGAGGTGAACCGCGAGATCGTCGACCTGATGAACGAGCACGGCGACGGCCTGGCGGTCGGGGTGTTCGGTGACGGCGGTTCGCTGTTCACCGGCGAGAAGAAGGGCGTCGTCGTGGACGGCGAGCACTTCGACCTCGGCCACGTCGGCGACATCACGCACGTCGACCCGTCCGGCGTCCTGGCCGCGATCGAAGCCGGCCGCATCCCGGTCGTGTCGAGCATCGCGATCGACGACGCCCACCCGGACCAGGCCCTCAACGTGAACGCCGACGCCGCGGCCGGCGCACTCGCGATCGCCCTCGGCGCCGCGAAGCTGCTCATGCTGACCGACGTGCCCGGCCTCTACCGCAACTGGCCGGACCGGGACTCGATCATCGACCTCATCGCGGTCGAGGAACTCCGGGAGCTCCTGCCGAGCCTCGAGTCCGGCATGATCCCGAAGATGACCGCGTGCCTGGACGCCGTGGTCGGCGGTGTCGGCGGTGCGACGATCATCGACGGTCGCATCCCGCACTCGATCCTGCTCGAGGTCTTCACCCTCCGCGGCGCGGGGACCGAGGTCATCCCGGACCCGAGCCGTCGCACCGAGAACCAGAACACCCACGCCGAGGTCGGCCGACGGGTCCCCGAGTCCGCAGCGGACCCGGGCCGGCACGCAGCCGACGCCGACACCACGCAGAAGGGGAACGAGCAGTGAGCACCGAGACGCAGACCCAGACCTGGAACGACCGGTTCGGGGCGTCGCTCATGCGATCCCTGCCCGCCCCGAAGATCATGCTCGAGCGTGGGAAGGGCTGCCGTGTCTGGGACGTCGACGGCAACGAGTACCTGGACTTCCTCGCCGGCATCGCGGTGAACTCCCTCGGCCACGCGCACCCGGCGCTCGTCGAGGCGGTCGCCGACCAGGCCGCCAAGCTCGTGCACGTCTCCAACTACTTCGCGACTCCGCCGCAGCTCGAGCTCGCCGAGCGCCTGAAGCGCATCACCGGCGCCGGGGACGCCGGACGCGTGTACTTCGGCAACTCCGGGGCCGAGGCGAACGAGGCCGCCTTCAAGCTCGCGCGCCTGAACAAGGGCGCCGACGGTCGCAAGACCCGCATCCTCGCGCTCAAGCAGGGCTTCCACGGCCGCACCATGGGCGCCCTCGCGCTGACCGGCAAGCCCGCGCTGCAGCAGGACTTCCTGCCGATGGTGGCCGGCGTGGACCACATCGACTCCACGGTCGAGGCACTCGAGGCCGCGATCGACGACACCGTGGCGGCCCTCATCGTCGAGCCGATCAAGGGCGAAGCCGGGGTGGTGGACCTGCCCGAGGGCTTCCTGCTGGCGGCCCGTCGCCTGACCGAGGAGCACGGCGCGCTGTTCATCCTCGACGAGATCCAGACCGGGGTCGGCCGGACCGGCAACTGGTTCACCTTCCAGGGCCACGGGTTCACGCCGGACGCGGTCACGATCGCCAAGGGCATCGCAGGGGGCTTCCCGATCGGCGCCCTCGTCACCTTCGGCTGGGCCTCGGAGCTCTTCTCCGCCGGGCAGCACGGGTCGACCTTCGGCGGGAACCCGCTCGGCACGCGGGTCGCGAACGCGGTCCTCGCGGAGATCGAGCGGGCCGACCTGGTCGCCGGTGCCGTCACGAAGGGCGAGCGCATCCGCGCCGGCATCGCGAGCCTCGGTTCGCCGCTGGTGGACGAGGTCCGCGGGACGGGTCTGCTCATCGGCGTCGGGCTAGCGGCCCCGGTCGCCGCCGCCGTCAACGCCGCCGCGCTCGAGCGCGGTCTCATCATCAACGCCCCGAACGAGTCGAGCCTGCGCATCGCGCCGCCGCTCATCGTGTCCGACGCCGAGATCGACGAGTTCGTGTCGATCCTCGGCCAGAGCCTCGCGGCCGTCGCCGCCCAGGAGACCTCAGCATGACCCGCCACTTCCTCCGGGACGACGACCTCACCCAGGCCGAGCAGTCCGCGATCCTCGACCTCGCCGCGCGCATGAAGGCCGACCGCTGGGGCGAGAAGCCGCTCGCCGGCCCGCAGTCGGTCGCGGTGATCTTCGACAAGTCGTCCACCCGCACCCGGGTGTCCTTCCACGTCGGGATCTCCGACCTCGGCGGCAGCCCGCTCGTGATCACCACGGCGAACAGCCAGCTCGGCGGCAAGGAGACCCCGTCGGACACGGCTCGCGTGCTCGAGCGCATGGTGTCGGCGATCGTGTGGCGCACCTACGCCCAGTCCGGGCTCGAGGAGATGGCCGAGGGTACCCGCGTGCCCGTCGTCAACGCGCTGTCCGACGACTTCCACCCGTGCCAGCTCCTCGCCGACCTGCTCACCATCCGCGAGCACCGCGGTGCCCTGGCCGGACAGACGGTCGCCTTCGTCGGCGACGGCGCGAGCAACATGGCGCAGTCGTACCTGCTCGCGGGTGCCACCGCCGGCATGCACGTCCGCGTCGCCGCCCCCGCGGCCTTCAGCCCGGACGCCGTGGTCGTCAGCGACGCCGAGCGCCGAGCCGCCGAGACGGGCGGGTCGGTCCTCGTCGTGACGGACCCGGTCGCCGCGGTCGCCGGTGCGGACGTCGTCGTGACCGACACCTGGGTCTCGATGGGCAAGGAGGACGAGAAGCAGTCGCGCCTCGACACCTTCGCGGGCTACCGCGTGGACGACGAACTGCTCGCGCACGCCGCGGACGACGCCGTGTTCATGCACTGCCTGCCGGCGGACCGTGGGTACGAGGTGACCGCCGAGGTCATCGACGGTCCGCGCAGCATCATCTGGGACGAGGCGGAGAACCGGCTGCACGCCCAGAAGGCCCTGCTCGCCTGGCTGCTCGCCGCCGCCTGATCCGCCCCGCGGCACCAGCCACGCGGAGCCAGCACCGCAGACCCCGTCCCGCCCGTCCGGAAGGAGCCCCGTGACCGACCGCATCGTCGTGGCGGCCTCAGCCGGCGTCGATCCCGCCGAGGCCGTCGCCCGGGTCGCCCACAGCGGCCCCGCGGACGACCACGCTGCGCTCGGCCCGGCCGACCGCGAGGTCATCGCGCTCGTCGTCGACGTCGGCGGGCGGGGCCGCGACGTCGAGCAGGTGCGGGACCGCGCCCGTGCGGCCGGAGCCGTCGACGCGATCGTCGTCGACGCGAAGACGGAGTACGCCGAGCGGTACGTGGTTCCCGCCCTGCGCGCGAACGCCCTCGACACGGGACGCTCGCTCGTCCCCGCGCTCCGACGACCCCTCGTCGCGGCGCACCTGGTGACGACCGCCCGGCAGCTCGGCGCCGGGCTGGTCGCACACGCGACGGCGGCCCCGGACGAGCCGGCCCTCGCCGCCCTGGTCGGCGGCGTGGACCCGGACCTCGGGGTCGTGCCGGTGCCGCTGGACGCGGTCCCGACCGGGGCGGAGCAGGACCTGTGGGGCCGACTCGTCCCGGCGACCGGCACGACCGGTCTGGCGGCAGGACCGCCGACCGGCCCGGCGGCCGGCACGGCGACCGACCCCGCGGACGATCCCTGGGCCGCTCCGGCCGACGCCGGGTGGCTGCGCACGCAGGACCCCGTCACCGTCCCGGACCCCGACGAGGTCACCGTGACGTTCGAGCACGGTGTCCCCGTCGCCCTGGACGGTCAGCGCTTCGGGATCGTCCGGCTCCTGCAGGAACTCGACGCCCTCGCGGGACGGCACGGGATCGGCCGGCACGACGTGGTCGTGGACCTGCGTGACGGCCGCAAGGCCCGGCACGTCGCCGAGACCCCGGCCGCGACGGCCCTGACGGTCGCGCACCGGGACCTCGAACGGCTCACGCTCGAGCGGGACGTCGCCGTGTTCTCTCGCGGTGTCGAAGCCGAGTGGGCACGGCTCGTCGTCGACGGCGCATGGAACTCGGGGCTCCGCCAGGGCCTCGACGCGTTCCTGGAGCAGACCCAGCAGCACGTCTCCGGCGAGGTCCGGCTCCGGCTGCACGGCGGCGGAGCGGTGGTCACCGGACGCCGCTCGGAGCAGAGCCTGTACGACTTCGAGCTCGCCGCGGCCCCCGGTGCGACGAGCCTCGCCGACGCCTGGGCCCGCCCCGGCCGGACCGCCGCCCGTCGCAACCGGGCCAACTGACCCGCCCGACCGGCGCCCGACCGGCGCCCGACCAGAGCCCGACCACAGCCCGACACGACACGACCACCCCAGACCCCGCACCACCGAACGACGCAGGACGACATGAGCGACGCGAACCAGCCGACCAAGACCGACGCCACCAACACGGGCGCCCTCTGGGGTGCCCGCTTCGCCGACGGGCCGAGCGCCGAGCTCGCCGCGCTGTCCCGATCGACGCAGTTCGACTGGCAGCTCGCCCCGTACGACATCGCCGGGTCCCGGGCCCACGCCCGTGCCCTGCACACCGCGGGGTACCTGACCGCTGACGAACTCGAGCGGATGCTCGCGGGACTGGACCGCCTCGAGACCGCCCACGCCGACGGCTCCCTGCAGCCCGCGGACGGCGACGAGGACGTGCACGGCGCCCTCGAACGTCTGCTCATCGCCGACCTCGGTCCGGAGCTCGGCGGCAAGCTCCGCGCCGGCCGCAGCCGGAACGACCAGATCGCGACGCTCGGACGCATGCACATGCTCGACCACGCGCGCCGGATCGGGCACCTCGTGATCGACCTGGTCGACGCACTCAGCCAGCAGGCCAACGAGCACCCCGGGGCGATCATGCCGGGCCGGACCCACCTGCAGCACGCGCAGCCCGTGCTCCTCGCGCACCACCTGCTCGCGCACGCATGGCCGCTCGTCCGCGACCTCGAGCGGCTCCACGACTGGGCCGACCGTGCGAGCGTCAGCCCGTACGGCGCCGGGGCCCTCGCCGGGAGTTCGCTCGGGCTCGACCCGACGGCCATCGCGCACGAGCTCGGCTTCGCCCGCCCGGCGGACAACTCGATCGACGCCACGGCCGCTCGCGACGTCGTCGCCGAGTTCGCGTTCGTGCTCGCGCAGATCGGCATCGACGTCTCCCGCCTGGCGGAAGAGGTCATCCTCTGGAACACGAAGGAGTTCGGCTTCGTCCGGCTGCACGACGCGTTCTCGACCGGGTCGAGCATCATGCCGCAGAAGAAGAACCCGGACATCGCCGAGCTCGCACGCGGCAAGTCCGGGCGCCTCGTCGGCAACCTCACCGGGCTGCTCGCGACGCTGAAGGGCCTGCCGCTCGCGTACAACCGCGACCTGCAGGAGGACAAGGAGCCCGTGTTCGACTCGGTCGCGCAGCTCGAGGTCCTGCTCCCCGCGTTCACCGGCATGATCGCGACGCTGACCTTCGACACCGACCGCATGGCCGCCCTCGCGCCGCAGGGCTTCTCGCTCGCGACCGACGTCGCCGAGTGGCTCGTCCGCCAGGGGGTGCCGTTCCGCGACGCGCACGAGGTCTCCGGCGCGCTCGTGCGGCACTGCGAGGAGCGCGGCATCGAGCTCGACGAGCCGACCGACGACGAGTACCGCGCGGTGTCCGCGCACCTCACGCCCGAGGTCCGCGGCGTCCTGACGATCGAGGGCAGCGTCGCGTCGCGGTCCGGCGTCGGCGGCACCGCGCCCGACCGGGTCGCCGAGCAGCTCGCGTCGCTGACCCGGCGCGTCCACGACCTCGCCGCGGGGGCGCCGTTCGCGCGATGACCTCGCCGCTCCACGCCCTCCTCGAGCTGCCGGCGCCGACCTCGGCGCCGGCGCTCCTCGGCGCGACGATCACGGGCAAGGGCGTCGTCCTCCGCATCACCGAGGTCGAGGCGTACTGGGGTCCGACCGACCCGGGCTCGCACGGGCACCGCGGCATGACCGAGCGCAACCGCCACCTGTTCGGCTCCCCGGGGACCCTCTACGCCTACCGCTCGTACGGCATCCACACGTGCGTCAACGTCGTGAGCGGTCCCGAGGGCACCTCCTCGGGGTCGCTCCTGCGGGCCGCCGAGGTCGTGGACGGCGTGCCGGTGGCGCGTGGCCGCCGCGGTGACCGCCCGGCGGACACCGCGTTGGCCCGTGGCCCCGGCAACCTCGGCACCGCGCTCGGCGCGGTCCTCGGGACGGACGACGGCACGTCACTGCTCGACGGCTCCGGCCCCTACGTGCTCGCCCTGGCACCCGGCCTGGAGGCGCGGATCACCGCCGACGGGCCCGCTGCGGTCGTCGACGCGCTCCTGTCCGCAGGATCCGGCGCGGCCGGACCGCGCATCGCGCGCGGGCCGCGGACGGGCGTCGGCGGCGTCGCCGGCGGCGCCGCCTTCCCCTGGCGCTTCTGGCTCGCGGGCGACCCCACGGTGTCCGCGTACCGACGACACAAGGGTGCCCTCGACTGACGGAGCCGCCCCGCGCCTCCAGTCCGGATCCCGGTGCGCGCCCGCGCGCCGCTACGATCGTCGTGTGTCCAGCGCAACCGATCACGATGTCCTGACACGTCAGCGGAACGACCCCACCTTCGCCTCGGTGTGGGACGAACTGCGCTGGCGTGGTCTGGTGCACGTCTCCACGGACGAGACGGCACTCAAGGAGGCCCTCGACGGCGAGCCGGTCACCTACTACTGCGGCTTCGACCCGACCGCCCCGTCGCTGCACTGCGGCAACCTGCTCCAGCTGCTGACCATGCGGCGGCTGCAGCTCGCCGGGCACCGGCCCCTCGCGCTCGTCGGCGGGTCGACCGGACTCATCGGCGACCCGCGCCCGACGGCAGAGCGCACGCTGAACACCCGTGAGACCGTCGCCGACTGGGTGTCGCGGCTGCAGGCGCAGGTGTCGCGGTTCCTCAGCGCGGACGGCGACAACGGCGTCCGGCTCGTGAACAACCTCGACTGGACGTCGCCGCTGACGGCGATCGACTTCCTGCGCGAGGTCGGCAAGTACTTCCGCGTCAACAGCATGCTCAAGAAGGACGCCGTCGCGGCGCGCCTGAACTCCGATGCGGGCATCAGCTACACGGAGTTCAGCTACCAGATCCTGCAGGGACTCGACTACCGCGAGCTGTACCGGCAGTACGGGTGCACGCTCCAGACGGGCGGCTCCGACCAGTGGGGCAACCTGACGTCGGGCACGGAGCTGATCCGGCGGTCCGAGGGTGCCTCGGTGCACGCCATCGGGACGCCGCTCATCACGAACTCCGACGGCACGAAGTTCGGCAAGAGCGAGGGCAACGCGATCTGGCTCGACCCGGAGATGACGTCGCCGTACGCCTTCTACCAGTTCTGGCTCAACACCGCGGACGCAGACGTGATCGCCCGGCTGCGGGAGTTCACCTTCCTGTCCCGCGAGGAGATCGAGCGGCTCGAGCGTGCCGTCGCCGACGAGCCCTTCCGACGTGAGGCCCAGCGGACGCTGGCGTACGACGTCACCGCGACCGTGCACGGGCACGACGCCACCCAGGCCGCGATCGATGCCTCGGCCGCGCTGTTCGGCAACGGCGACCTCGCGGCGCTGGACGCGGAGACCCTGCGGTCCGCGGTCGCCGAGCTGCCTGGTTCGGCGACGCTGGAGGGCGATGCCGACGTGGCGCGCGCCCTCGTGGAGACCGGACTCGTCAAGTCCCTGGGCGAGGCGCGGCGCGCGATCGACCAGGGCGGTGTGTACGTGAACAACGCACGTGCCGAGGACGCGACCGCACCGCTGTCGGGGCTCGCGCTCCCCGGGGGCGTCGTCGTCCTGCGCCGGGGGAAGAAGACCCTCGCCGGCGTGACCTTGTCCTGACCGGCTCCCGGCGCGTGTTGCAGAACGCGACACGCCCGGGAGCGGTCAGGGTTGGCGCTCACCGGGATCCCTGCGTAGAGTTCTTACTCGTCACCCCAAAGGTGCGGCGGAGCGGCTGGAGCGAGAGCCCAGAGCCTGCCGGCCTCAAGCGGGGGCCATCCTCCACCGAAGTTCGACCCGGGTCTTGTGCTCGGTCGCTTCGACGCTTAGGATGAACACTTCACCGGCCCTCTCCCACGGGATGAGCCACAGGACCTCGGTCCGACGCGTTGCCGGTGACAACCAAGATCGAAAGCCCCTCTGTTGTGGTCCGGTGTTACCGGGCTGATTGGTGGGTGCGTCTGGTCCTTGAGAACTCAACAGCGTGCACATTGTCAATGCCAATTATTTTGACCCCGTGCGATCGTGGCTCTTTTGGGGGCTTCGGTTGTCGGAGGCAATTCCTTTTGGATTGAATTGATTGTCAGTAGACAGTCTTTACAGTCAGTTTCAACTCGCTGACGCTTTCGGGTGTTGGTTGTATTTTTTTTACGGAGAGTTTGATCCTGGCTCAGGACGAACGCTGGCGGCGTGCTTAACACATGCAAGTCGAACGATGATGCCCAGCTTGCTGGGTGGATTAGTGGCGAACGGGTGAGTAACACGTGAGTAACCTGCCCCTGACTCTGGGACAAGCGTTGGAAACGACGTCTAATACTGGATATGACTGCCGGCCGCATGGTCTGGTGGTGGAAAGATTTTTTGGTTGGGGATGGACTCGCGGCCTATCAGCTTGTTGGTGAGGTAATGGCTCACCAAGGCGACGACGGGTAGCCGGCCTGAGAGGGTGACCGGCCACACTGGGACTGAGACACGGCCCAGACTCCTACGGGAGGCAGCAGTGGGGAATATTGCACAATGGGCGAAAGCCTGATGCAGCAACGCCGCGTGAGGGATGACGGCCTTCGGGTTGTAAACCTCTTTTAGTAGGGAAGAAGCGTAAGTGACGGTACCTGCAGAAAAAGCACCGGCTAACTACGTGCCAGCAGCCGCGGTAATACGTAGGGTGCAAGCGTTGTCCGGAATTATTGGGCGTAAAGAGCTCGTAGGCGGTTTGTCGCGTCTGCTGTGAAATCCCGAGGCTCAACCTCGGGCTTGCAGTGGGTACGGGCAGACTAGAGTGCGGTAGGGGAGATTGGAATTCCTGGTGTAGCGGTGGAATGCGCAGATATCAGGAGGAACACCGATGGCGAAGGCAGATCTCTGGGCCGTAACTGACGCTGAGGAGCGAAAGCGTGGGGAGCGAACAGGATTAGATACCCTGGTAGTCCACGCCGTAAACGTTGGGCGCTAGATGTAGGGACCTTTCCACGGTTTCTGTGTCGTAGCTAACGCATTAAGCGCCCCGCCTGGGGAGTACGGCCGCAAGGCTAAAACTCAAAGGAATTGACGGGGGCCCGCACAAGCGGCGGAGCATGCGGATTAATTCGATGCAACGCGAAGAACCTTACCAAGGCTTGACATACACCGGAAACGGCCAGAGATGGTTGCCCCCTTGTGGTCGGTGTACAGGTGGTGCATGGTTGTCGTCAGCTCGTGTCGTGAGATGTTGGGTTAAGTCCCGCAACGAGCGCAACCCTCGTTCTATGTTGCCAGCGCGTTATGGCGGGGACTCATAGGAGACTGCCGGGGTCAACTCGGAGGAAGGTGGGGATGACGTCAAATCATCATGCCCCTTATGTCTTGGGCTTCACGCATGCTACAATGGCCGGTACAAAGGGCTGCGATACCGTAAGGTGGAGCGAATCCCAAAAAGCCGGTCTCAGTTCGGATTGAGGTCTGCAACTCGACCTCATGAAGTCGGAGTCGCTAGTAATCGCAGATCAGCAACGCTGCGGTGAATACGTTCCCGGGCCTTGTACACACCGCCCGTCAAGTCATGAAAGTCGGTAACACCCGAAGCCGGTGGCCTAACCCTTGTGGAAGGAGCCGTCGAAGGTGGGATCGGTGATTAGGACTAAGTCGTAACAAGGTAGCCGTACCGGAAGGTGCGGCTGGATCACCTCCTTTCTAAGGAGCATCTGGCTCGTCCCCTCGTCTGCAGTAGGCAGGTGTGGGGTGGGTCCAGGCGCCTGGTTCGGACCGAACGTGTCCGACGGGTAGCTCATGGGTGGAACATTGACAGTGCAGTCGGGAGCGCAGCTTCCGGCCCTAGTACGCCAGCTTGCTGGTTGGGACGGGTCGGTGGTGAGCGGGTCGGCTGGTGCACGTTGTTGGGTCCTGAGGGACCAGGCTTCCCGGTCGCTGCCCTGTTCCAGGGTGGACGGTTTCCGGGGGTTGAGCCGGCGGAGTGATCCGTCAGGGTTCTTCGGTGGGCCACATGAAGCTGATGCGTTGGTGTCGGTGGGGTGTGGTGCCGATCGTATGTTGAGAACTACACAGTGGACGCGAGCATCTTTGAAATCGCTTGCAATGGTTGGTGGGCCTTCGGGTCTGACCGGCTTGTTGTGAGTGGATTGCAATTTTTAATCTTTGTGGTCAAGTTTCTAAGAGCAAACGGTGGATGCCTTGGCATCTGGAGCCGAAGAAGGACGTAGAAATCTGCGATAAGCCTCGGGGAGCTGATAATCGAGCTGTGAGCCGAGGATTTCCGAATGGGGAAACCCCGCCAGGCGCTTTTGTGACCTGGTGACTCCCGCCTGAATATATAGGGCGGGTAGAGGGAACGTGGGGAAGTGAAACATCTCAGTACCCACAGGAAGAGAAAACAACATGTGATTCCGTGAGTAGTGGCGAGCGAAAGCGGATGAGGCTAAACCGATCATGTGTGATAGCCGGCGGGCGTTGCATGGTCGGGGTTGTGGGACACGTCGCTCAGTTCTGCCGGACTGGGGCGGTTACAGCGCATCATAGTCGAACCGGTTTGAAAGCCGGGCCGTAGTGGGTGCCAGCCCCGTAGACGAAATGGTGTTATGGCCGGATGTGTATCCCAAGTAGCACGGGGCCCGAGAAATCCCGTGTGAATCTGTCAGGACCACCTGATAAGCCTAAATACTCCCAGATGACCGATAGCGGACAAGTACCGTGAGGGAAAGGTGAAAAGTACCCCGGGAGGGGAGTGAAATAGTACCTGAAACCGTTTGCTTACAAACCGTCGGAGCCTCCTTGTAGGGGTGACGGCGTGCCTTTTGAAGAATGAGCCTGCGAGTTAGTGATATGTGGCGAGGTTAACCCGTGTGGGGCAGCCGTAGCGAAAGCGAGTCTGAATAGGGCGATTCAGTCGCATGTCCTAGACCCGAAGCGAAGTGATCTATCCATGGCCAGGTTGAAGCGACGGTAAGACGTCGTGGAGGACCGAACCCACTTCAGTTGAAAATGGAGGGGATGAGCTGTGGATAGGGGTGAAAGGCCAATCAAACTTCGTGATAGCTGGTTCTCTCCGAAATGCATTTAGGTGCAGCGTTGCGTGTTTCTCGCCGGAGGTAGAGCTACTGGATGGCCGATGGGCCTCAACAGGTTACTGACGTCAGCCAAACTCCGAATGCCGGTGAGTGAGAGCGCAGCAGTGAGACGGTGGGGGATAAGCTTCATCGTCGAGAGGGAAACAACCCAGACTACCAACTAAGGCCCCTAAGCGTGTGCTAAGTGGGAAAGGATGTGGAGTTGCACAGACAACCAGGAGGTTGGCTTAGAAGCAGCCACCCTTGAAAGAGTGCGTAATAGCTCACTGGTCAAGTGATTCCGCGCCGACAATGTAACGGGGCTCAAGCACACCGCCGAAGTTGTAGATTTCGCACACCGATTAGCCTTCGTGGTTCAGTCGTGCGGAGTGGTAGGAGAGCGTCGTGTGGCGAGTGAAGCGGCGGAGGAATCCAGCCGTGGACGCCACACGAGTGAGAATGCAGGCATGAGTAGCGAAAGACGGGTGAGAAACCCGTCCTCCGAAAGACCAAGGGTTCCAGGGCCAGGTTAATCCGCCCTGGGTAAGTCGGGACCTAAGGCGAGGCCGACAGGCGTAGTCGATGGACAACGGGTTGATATTCCCGTACCGGCGAACAACCGCCCAAGCTAATCCAGTGGTGCTAAGAGTCCTAACCCGGATTCACCGGATCCCTTCGGGGTGATGGTGTCCGGTCTAACGCTCGACCCCATGCTGGTGCGGCTAGCGTATGAACAGGTGTGACGCAGGAAGGTAGCTGAGCCAGGCGATGGTATCCGTAAGGTGAACCTGGTGTAAGGATGTAGGGCTGACGATAGGCAAATCCGTCGTCTGTGTGCCTGAGATCCGACGCGTACCCGTTTGGGGAAATCAGTGATCCTATGCTGCCGAGAAAAGCATCGACGCGAGGTTGCAGCCGCCCGTACCCGAAACCGACTCAGGTGGTCAGGTAGAGAATACCAAGGAGATCGAGAGAATCGTGGTTAAGGAACTCGGCAAAATGCCCCCGTAACTTCGGGAGAAGGGGGGCCGGACACGTGATACGAACTTGCTTTGTTGAGCGTTGAAGGCCGCAGAGACCAGTGGGAAGCGACTGTTTACTAAAAACACAGGTCCGTGCGAAGTCGCAAGACGATGTATACGGACTGACGCCTGCCCGGTGCTGGAAGGTTAAGAGGAAGGGTTAGCCTCCGGGCGAAGCTCTGAATTTAAGCCCCAGTAAACGGCGGTGGTAACTATAACCATCCTAAGGTAGCGAAATTCCTTGTCGGGTAAGTTCCGACCTGCACGAATGGCGTAACGACTTCCCAGCTGTCTCAACCGCGAACTCGGCGAAATTGCACTACGAGTAAAGATGCTCGTTACGCGCAGCAGGACGGAAAGACCCCGTGACCTTTACTACAGTTTGGTATTGGTGTTCGGAGTGGCTTGTGTAGGATAGGTGGGAGACTGTGAAGCGGGCACGCTAGTGTTCGTGGAGTCATTGTTGAAATACCACTCTGGTCACTTTGGATGTCTAACGTAGGACCCTGATCGGGTTCATGGACAGTGCCTGATGGGTAGTTTAACTGGGGCGGTTGCCTCCCAAAGAGTAACGGAGGCGCCCAAAGGTTCCCTCAACCTGGTTGGCAATCAGGTGGCGAGTGTAAGTGCACAAGGGAGCTTGACTGTGAGACTGACAGGTCGAGCAGGGACGAAAGTCGGGACTAGTGATCCGGCAGTGGCTTGTGGAAGCGCTGTCGCTCAACGGATAAAAGGTACCTCGGGGATAACAGGCTGATCTTGCCCAAGAGTCCATATCGACGGCATGGTTTGGCACCTCGATGTCGGCTCGTCGCATCCTGGGGCTGGAGTAGGTCCCAAGGGTTGGGCTGTTCGCCCATTAAAGCGGTACGCGAGCTGGGTTTAGAACGTCGTGAGACAGTTCGGTCCCTATCCGCTGCGCGCGTTGGAAATTTGAGAAGATCTATCCCTAGTACGAGAGGACCGGGATGGACGAACCTCTGGTGTGTCAGTTGTTCTGCCAAGGGCACCGCTGATTAGCTACGTTCGGACCGGATAACCGCTGAAAGCATCTAAGCGGGAAGCCGTCTTCGAGATGAGATTTCCATGCACCTTGAGTGTGAGAGGCTCCCAGCAGACTACTGGGTTGATAGGCCGGATGTGGAAGCGGGGACTAACGACCCCTGGAGCTGACCGGTACTAATAAGCCGAAGACTTGACAACACACTTTTTACCCACACCGTTGGTGTGGGGCTCGCGTCCACTTTGTGGTTCCCGACAGACGATCGGGAACATGAAACTGAACACCGCGCATGCGCGGGACAGCTTTCTTGATCCGATGGGTCAAGTCGAAGGTGTTCCGGTGGTCATAGCGAGAGGGAAACGCCCGGTCACATTCCGAACCCGGAAGCTAAGCCTCTCAGCGCCGATGGTACTGCAAGGGGGACCTTGTGGGAGAGTAGGACGCCGCCGGACTCAACGTTGGTAACACCAGGGAACCCCTGACCATGACTGGTCAGGGGTTCCCTGCGTTTCCGGGCAAGTTGTCCCTCGGCAGCTACACCGTCATCATCGATGCATGACGCACCTGGGGGACCTGTTCATCGACGAGCCCACCGCCTGGGGGAGCCGTGGCGATCCGTGGCTGTGGCGGGAGCTCGGCGATCGGTTCGCCGGCGTCGAGTTGCCCGCGCGTCGGGGGTCGCTGGCCGCTGCGATCCGACGTGCCGCCGCTGATGCGATCGGGGCGCCGCTGACGTCGCCGAACCAAGACTCGGTGTTCGTCGAGCGGTTCGCCCACGGCGGGATGTCGTCCGGGATGGTGTCGCTGGCGTGGTGGCGGGACACGGGGCTGCCGGTCTTGCTCGAGCGGGCGGGCTTCTCAGGCGACGCCGTCCGCTTGCGGGTCACGCACGAGCACGACTGGGTCGCGGTGCGCGACCTGCGGCTCCGCAATGCCGCTGAGAACCCGATCGCGTACGGTGCGACGTTCGAGACGACGCTCGGGATGACGGAGGACGACTGGCGGCTCCGCGCACGACGTGGGACCGCAGCGGACAGCACGAGCGTCGTCGCGGTCGCTGAGGACGGGCGCTGGCTCGGGATGATGGCCTGCCATTCCGCGGCCGAGGGCGATGTGCTGCTCACGGGGGTGTACGTCGAACCGGATGCCCGAGGACCAGTACTGGGCGTCGCGGACGAACTCCTCGGCGAGGTCCTCACTTGGGCATCGATGCACGGCGACCGGATGCGCCTGTGGGTCGATGCCGGCCGCGGTGGCACCCCTGCCAGATCCTTCTACGCGCGCAACGGGTTCCACGCGTCCGGGGCTCGGCGACCGCTGCAGGACGCGTTCTCCGGGGAGCAGCTCGAGATGGTCCGGGGGACCGCGGTCTGAGTCGGCGTCGGCAGCGACCGGAGCGCACGCCCGGGCCGCCTGTGCGCTGCGGCGCGGTGCTGCGAGTGTTCCGTGCAATCAGTACGGAGGTCGGCTGATGCGCCGGTGGTCCTGACCAGCGGTGAAGGCCGAGGTCGTGCGGCTCCCGCTCGGTACCCCGTTCCCCGGAGATCAGCAGGGAGGTCGGGGCACGACACGCCCGGGAGTGAGCACGGTTGGCGGTGGCGGGATGTGCCGCGTAAGGTTGTACCTCGTTGCCGCTGAGGCGGAGAACGGAACGGCCGGTTGGTTCGGTTCCGAGTCTCGCCCGGGCAGCGAACTTCCAGCCCCTCTGTTGAGGTCCGGTGTTACCGGGCTGATTGGTGGGTGCGTCTGGTCCTTGAGAACTCAACAGCGTGCACATTGTCAATGCCAATTATTTTGACCCCGTGCGATCGTGGCTCCTTTTGGGGGCTTCGGTTGTCGGAGACAATTCCTTTTGGATTGAATTGATTGTCAGTAGACAGTCTTTACAGTCAGTTTCAACTCGCTGACGCTTTCGGGTGTTGGTTGTATTTTTTACGGAGAGTTTGATCCTGGCTCAGGACGAACGCTGGCGGCGTGCTTAACACATGCAAGTCGAACGATGATGCCCAGCTTGCTGGGTGGATTAGTGGCGAACGGGTGAGTAACACGTGAGTAACCTGCCCCTGACTCTGGGATAAGCGTTGGAAACGACGTCTAATACTGGATATGACTGCCGGCCGCATGGTCTGGTGGTGGAAAGATTTTTTGGTTGGGGATGGACTCGCGGCCTATCAGCTTGTTGGTGAGGTAATGGCTCACCAAGGCGACGACGGGTAGCCGGCCTGAGAGGGTGACCGGCCACACTGGGACTGAGACACGGCCCAGACTCCTACGGGAGGCAGCAGTGGGGAATATTGCACAATGGGCGAAAGCCTGATGCAGCAACGCCGCGTGAGGGATGACGGCCTTCGGGTTGTAAACCTCTTTTAGTAGGGAAGAAGCGTAAGTGACGGTACCTGCAGAAAAAGCACCGGCTAACTACGTGCCAGCAGCCGCGGTAATACGTAGGGTGCAAGCGTTGTCCGGAATTATTGGGCGTAAAGAGCTCGTAGGCGGTTTGTCGCGTCTGCTGTGAAATCCCGAGGCTCAACCTCGGGCTTGCAGTGGGTACGGGCAGACTAGAGTGCGGTAGGGGAGATTGGAATTCCTGGTGTAGCGGTGGAATGCGCAGATATCAGGAGGAACACCGATGGCGAAGGCAGATCTCTGGGCCGTAACTGACGCTGAGGAGCGAAAGCGTGGGGAGCGAACAGGATTAGATACCCTGGTAGTCCACGCCGTAAACGTTGGGCGCTAGATGTAGGGACCTTTCCACGGTTTCTGTGTCGTAGCTAACGCATTAAGCGCCCCGCCTGGGGAGTACGGCCGCAAGGCTAAAACTCAAAGGAATTGACGGGGGCCCGCACAAGCGGCGGAGCATGCGGATTAATTCGATGCAACGCGAAGAACCTTACCAAGGCTTGACATACACCGGAAACGGCCAGAGATGGTTGCCCCCTTGTGGTCGGTGTACAGGTGGTGCATGGTTGTCGTCAGCTCGTGTCGTGAGATGTTGGGTTAAGTCCCGCAACGAGCGCAACCCTCGTTCTATGTTGCCAGCGCGTTATGGCGGGGACTCATAGGAGACTGCCGGGGTCAACTCGGAGGAAGGTGGGGATGACGTCAAATCATCATGCCCCTTATGTCTTGGGCTTCACGCATGCTACAATGGCCGGTACAAAGGGCTGCGATACCGTAAGGTGGAGCGAATCCCAAAAAGCCGGTCTCAGTTCGGATTGAGGTCTGCAACTCGACCTCATGAAGTCGGAGTCGCTAGTAATCGCAGATCAGCAACGCTGCGGTGAATACGTTCCCGGGCCTTGTACACACCGCCCGTCAAGTCATGAAAGTCGGTAACACCCGAAGCCGGTGGCCTAACCCTTGTGGAAGGAGCCGTCGAAGGTGGGATCGGTGATTAGGACTAAGTCGTAACAAGGTAGCCGTACCGGAAGGTGCGGCTGGATCACCTCCTTTCTAAGGAGCATCTGGCTCGTCCCCTCGTCTGCAGTAGGCAGGTGTGGGGTGGGTCCAGGCGCCTGGTTCGGACCGAACGTGTCCGACGGGTAGCTCATGGGTGGAACATTGACAGTGCAGTCGGGAGCGCAGCTTCCGGCCCTAGTACGCCAGCTTGCTGGTTGGGACGGGTCGGTGGTGAGCGGGTCGGCTGGTGCACGTTGTTGGGTCCTGAGGGACCAGGCTTCCCGGTCGCTGCCCTGTTCCAGGGTGGACGGTTTCCGGGGGTTGAGCCGGCGGAGTGATCCGTCAGGGTTCTTCGGTGGGCCACATGAAGCTGATGCGTTGGTGTCGGTGGGGTGTGGTGCCGATCGTATGTTGAGAACTACACAGTGGACGCGAGCATCTTTGAAATCGCTTGCAATGGTTGGTGGGCCTTCGGGTCTGACCGGCTTGTTGTGAGTGGATTGCAATTTTTAATCTTTGTGGTCAAGTTTCTAAGAGCAAACGGTGGATGCCTTGGCATCTGGAGCCGAAGAAGGACGTAGAAATCTGCGATAAGCCTCGGGGAGCTGATAATCGAGCTGTGAGCCGAGGATTTCCGAATGGGGAAACCCCGCCAGGCGCTTTTGTGACCTGGTGACTCCCGCCTGAATATATAGGGCGGGTAGAGGGAACGTGGGGAAGTGAAACATCTCAGTACCCACAGGAAGAGAAAACAACATGTGATTCCGTGAGTAGTGGCGAGCGAAAGCGGATGAGGCTAAACCGATCATGTGTGATAGCCGGCGGGCGTTGCATGGTCGGGGTTGTGGGACACGTCGCTCAGTTCTGCCGGACTGGGGCGGTTACAGCGCATCATAGTCGAACCGGTTTGAAAGCCGGGCCGTAGTGGGTGCCAGCCCCGTAGACGAAATGGTGTTATGGCCGGATGTGTATCCCAAGTAGCACGGGGCCCGAGAAATCCCGTGTGAATCTGTCAGGACCACCTGATAAGCCTAAATACTCCCAGATGACCGATAGCGGACAAGTACCGTGAGGGAAAGGTGAAAAGTACCCCGGGAGGGGAGTGAAATAGTACCTGAAACCGTTTGCTTACAAACCGTCGGAGCCTCCTTGTAGGGGTGACGGCGTGCCTTTTGAAGAATGAGCCTGCGAGTTAGTGATATGTGGCGAGGTTAACCCGTGTGGGGCAGCCGTAGCGAAAGCGAGTCTGAATAGGGCGATTCAGTCGCATGTCCTAGACCCGAAGCGAAGTGATCTATCCATGGCCAGGTTGAAGCGACGGTAAGACGTCGTGGAGGACCGAACCCACTTCAGTTGAAAATGGAGGGGATGAGCTGTGGATAGGGGTGAAAGGCCAATCAAACTTCGTGATAGCTGGTTCTCTCCGAAATGCATTTAGGTGCAGCGTTGCGTGTTTCTCGCCGGAGGTAGAGCTACTGGATGGCCGATGGGCCTCAACAGGTTACTGACGTCAGCCAAACTCCGAATGCCGGTGAGTGAGAGCGCAGCAGTGAGACGGTGGGGGATAAGCTTCATCGTCGAGAGGGAAACAACCCAGACTACCAACTAAGGCCCCTAAGCGTGTGCTAAGTGGGAAAGGATGTGGAGTTGCACAGACAACCAGGAGGTTGGCTTAGAAGCAGCCACCCTTGAAAGAGTGCGTAATAGCTCACTGGTCAAGTGATTCCGCGCCGACAATGTAACGGGGCTCAAGCACACCGCCGAAGTTGTAGATTTCGCACACCGATTAGCCTTCGTGGTTCAGTCGTGCGGAGTGGTAGGAGAGCGTCGTGTGGCGAGTGAAGCGGCGGAGGAATCCAGCCGTGGACGCCACACGAGTGAGAATGCAGGCATGAGTAGCGAAAGACGGGTGAGAAACCCGTCCTCCGAAAGACCAAGGGTTCCAGGGCCAGGTTAATCCGCCCTGGGTAAGTCGGGACCTAAGGCGAGGCCGACAGGCGTAGTCGATGGACAACGGGTTGATATTCCCGTACCGGCGAACAACCGCCCAAGCTAATCCAGTGGTGCTAAGAGTCCTAACCCGGATTCACCGGATCCCTTCGGGGTGATGGTGTCCGGTCTAACGCTCGACCCCATGCTGGTGCGGCTAGCGTATGAACAGGTGTGACGCAGGAAGGTAGCTGAGCCAGGCGATGGTATCCGTAAGGTGAACCTGGTGTAAGGATGTAGGGCTGACGATAGGCAAATCCGTCGTCTGTGTGCCTGAGATCCGACGCGTACCCGTTTGGGGAAATCAGTGATCCTATGCTGCCGAGAAAAGCATCGACGCGAGGTTGCAGCCGCCCGTACCCGAAACCGACTCAGGTGGTCAGGTAGAGAATACCAAGGAGATCGAGAGAATCGTGGTTAAGGAACTCGGCAAAATGCCCCCGTAACTTCGGGAGAAGGGGGGCCGGACACGTGATACGAACTTGCTTTGTTGAGCGTTGAAGGCCGCAGAGACCAGTGGGAAGCGACTGTTTACTAAAAACACAGGTCCGTGCGAAGTCGCAAGACGATGTATACGGACTGACGCCTGCCCGGTGCTGGAAGGTTAAGAGGAAGGGTTAGCCTCCGGGCGAAGCTCTGAATTTAAGCCCCAGTAAACGGCGGTGGTAACTATAACCATCCTAAGGTAGCGAAATTCCTTGTCGGGTAAGTTCCGACCTGCACGAATGGCGTAACGACTTCCCAGCTGTCTCAACCGCGAACTCGGCGAAATTGCACTACGAGTAAAGATGCTCGTTACGCGCAGCAGGACGGAAAGACCCCGTGACCTTTACTACAGTTTGGTATTGGTGTTCGGAGTGGCTTGTGTAGGATAGGTGGGAGACTGTGAAGCGGGCACGCTAGTGTTCGTGGAGTCATTGTTGAAATACCACTCTGGTCACTTTGGATGTCTAACGTAGGACCCTGATCGGGTTCATGGACAGTGCCTGATGGGTAGTTTAACTGGGGCGGTTGCCTCCCAAAGAGTAACGGAGGCGCCCAAAGGTTCCCTCAACCTGGTTGGCAATCAGGTGGCGAGTGTAAGTGCACAAGGGAGCTTGACTGTGAGACTGACAGGTCGAGCAGGGACGAAAGTCGGGACTAGTGATCCGGCAGTGGCTTGTGGAAGCGCTGTCGCTCAACGGATAAAAGGTACCTCGGGGATAACAGGCTGATCTTGCCCAAGAGTCCATATCGACGGCATGGTTTGGCACCTCGATGTCGGCTCGTCGCATCCTGGGGCTGGAGTAGGTCCCAAGGGTTGGGCTGTTCGCCCATTAAAGCGGTACGCGAGCTGGGTTTAGAACGTCGTGAGACAGTTCGGTCCCTATCCGCTGCGCGCGTTGGAAATTTGAGAAGATCTATCCCTAGTACGAGAGGACCGGGATGGACGAACCTCTGGTGTGTCAGTTGTTCTGCCAAGGGCACCGCTGATTAGCTACGTTCGGACCGGATAACCGCTGAAAGCATCTAAGCGGGAAGCCGTCTTCGAGATGAGATTTCCATGCACCTTGAGTGTGAGAGGCTCCCAGCAGACTACTGGGTTGATAGGCCGGATGTGGAAGCGGGGACTAACGACCCGTGGAGCTGACCGGTACTAATAAGCCGAAGACTTGACAACACACTTTTTACCCACACCGTTGGTGTGGGGCTCGCGTCCACTTTGTGGTTCCCGACAGACGATCGGGAACATGAAACTGAACACCGCGCATGCGCGGGACAGCTTTCTTGATCCGATGGGTCAAGTCGAAGGTGTTCCGGTGGTCATAGCGAGAGGGAAACGCCCGGTCACATTCCGAACCCGGAAGCTAAGCCTCTCAGCGCCGATGGTACTGCAAGGGGGACCTTGTGGGAGAGTAGGACGCCGCCGGACTCAACGTAAGTGATGTGGCCATCGGCCCTCCATCGAGAACTCGTAGGGGAGACCCTCGTTCTCGGGAGGCCGGTGGCCACATCTGTTTCTGCTGCAGGTCGCTCGACTCACTGGCCGGTTCGTGATGGACTGGGACGGTGCGGCTGTCCGACCGGCAGCGCCTGTACACACAACGACACAGCGGACGATCGCCAGGGCCTCGGGCCCGGGCACGCAACGAGGAGCAACGGTGGCGAACGACGACGAGCAGCGACGCAACGACGGGGATCGTGCGGGCCGTCCCGACAACGGTCGTGGCCGTGGTCCTCGTCGGGACAACGGACCCCGTGGCTCCGGAGATCGCTGGGCTTCGGGCCCGCGTGACTTCGAGCGGCGTGAGGGTGACCGTGGGTCTCGCGGCGGCGATCGTCCGGCCGGCGGCTCGGGCGGTCGGTCCTCCCGCGACGGCGACCGTTCGTTCCGTGACGGTGGGCGGCGCCCCGCGTGGCGCGGCGACCGTGATGTGGCGCGTCCGCCCCGTGGGGACGGGCCCCGCGGCGACCGCACCGATCGACCGCGCCGGGATGGTGACCTTCCGTTCCGTGGCGGGCATGACCGTCGTCCGCAGCGAGACGGTGAGCGTCGGCCGTTCCGCGGTGGTGACGATCGTCGCCCGCAGCGTGAGGGCGACCGTCCGTTCCGTGGTGGTGACCGGCCGTTCCGGGGGAACGATGACCGTCGTCCGCAGCGTGATGGTGACCGGCCGTTCCGTGGAGGTGATGAGCGTCGTCCGCAGCGTGACGGCGAGCGTCGTCCGTTCCGCGGTGGTGACGATCGTCGCCCGCAGCGTGATGGCGACCGAGCGTTCCGTGGTGGTGACCGGCCGTTCCGTGGTGGCGATGACCGTCGTCCGCAGCGTGATGGTGACCGGCCGTTCCGTGGTGGCGATGACCGTCGTCCGCAGCGCGATGGCGACCGTCGTCCGTTCCGTGGTGGTGACGACCGTCGTCCGCAGCGCGATGGCGACCGTCGTCCGTTCCGTGGTGGTGACGACCGCCCCCGTCGCGACGACCGCGGCGGCGACCGTCCGCGCTTCGGGGACGGCAGCCGTCACGCCGGCGCCAGGTTCGGCGAGGCCGCCCGTGACGACTGGGAAGACCGGGACCCGTACGGCACGCGCTCGATCCGCCCGCGGCACGACGACCCGGAGATCGACGAGAGCGTCAGCGCACGCGACCTCGACCCCGCGGCGCGTGCCGAGCTCAAGACGCTCAGCAAGGACAACGCCGAGTGGGTCGCGAAGCACCTCGTCATGGCGGCGCTGCTCGTGGACGAGGATCCGGAGACGGCCAACCTCCACGCGTTGAGTGCCGCACGTCGAGCCGGACGTGTCGCGGTCGTCCGCGAGACCGCTGCGATCACGGCCTACCGGACCGGTGACTTCGCGACGGCCCTCCGTGAGCTGCGGACCTACCGCCGCATCTCGGGCCGGAGCGACCAGCTGCCGATGATGGTCGACTGCGAGCGGGGACTCGGCCGTCCGGAGCGCGCGCTCGAACTCGGGCGTTCGGTGGACCGCGCGGCACTGGAGACTCCGGTGCAGGTGGAGCTCGCGATCGCGATGTCGGGTGCACGACTCGACCTCGGGAACCCCACAGCCGCGCTCGGCGAGCTGGAGATTCCACAGCTCGACCCGAGCACGGCCTACAGCTGGTCACCGGCGCTCTACAGTGCTTACGCGGCCACGCTCGAGGAGCTCGGCCGCCAGGACGAGGCCGACGAGTGGTGGGCGCGGGTCGACCGCGCCGCCGCTGCGCTCGAGGAAGCCGCCGACGACAACGCATGGGAGACGGTTGATGTGGTCGAGGAAGAAGTCGAAGGACACGACGAGCACGGCGCCGACGGGATCGACGACACCGAGCAGCTCGGGGACGACACCGACGAGCGCGACGACCCCGACCAGCTCGGCGGCGACACCGACGAGCTCGACGAGCCCGACGACGACCTCGGCGAGATCGACGACGACAACCCCCGCGACGTCGAGGGCTCCGCAGCCGACTGAGGCGCGGCCGACGCCGCCGACGGAGGGTGTGGACGTCGTCCTCACCGACCTCGACGGCGTCGTCTACCGCGGACGCAACGCGATCCCGCACGCGGTGGAGGCCCTGACGCGGGCGTCGCTCTCGGCACGCGTCGGCTACATCACGAACAACGCGTCACGTCGCCCGGTCGACGTGGCGGAGCACCTCGAGCGCTTCGGGCTCGAGGTCGGTGCCGACGACGTCGTCACCTCGTCGCAGGCTGGCGTCCGACTGCTCGAGACGCTCGTGCCGGCCGGGTCCACGGTCCTCGTGACCGGCGGGCTCGGTCTGACGAGCATCGTCGAGGCCGCCGGCTTCACGGTGACGTCGAGCGCCGAGGACGCGCCGGCCGCGGTCATCCAGGGGTTCTCGCCGGACCTCGGGTGGACGCACCTGGCCGAGGCCGCCTTCGCGCTCGCTGACCCCGACGTGCCGTGGGTCGCGACGAACATGGACTGGTCGATCCCGGTCGAGCGCGGGATCGCGCCCGGCAACGGCACGCTCGTGTCCGCCGTGCACCAGGCCGTCGGTCGGATGCCGGTCGTGGCGGGGAAGCCCGAGCGTCCGATCTTCGATGCTGCCCTGGCCCGCTTCGGCGGGGAGCACCCGCTGTTCATCGGGGACCGGCTCGACACCGACATCAAGGGCGCGAACGACGCCGGCATCCCGAGCGTGCTCGTCCTGACCGGCATCGACCAGGCGAAGCAGGTGCTCGCGGCGGACGTCCGGTCGCGGCCGACGTTCCTGCTCGAGGACCTCCGCGGACTGTCGGAGCCCTACCCGGTGACGCTCCGGCGCGAGGACGCCGACGGCACCCGGTACGTGACGGTCGGCGACGCGACGGTGGCCATGCACGGGCACCGTGTCCGTGTCCTGGACGGTGGGACCGCCATCGACCGACTGCGTGCCGGTGCCGCCCTGATCTGGGAGTCCGGACTGGCCATCTACGGCCTCGACGTGGACCCGAAGCTGTACGGCGGCGAGTAGCCTGACCGACGTGTCGAACCACGAGCCGGGACCCGAGCCGGGCGCCGCCCAGCCGATCCCGGGGCCGGGCACTGTCCCGCAGGCTGCCGAGCCGGACGACGTCGCGGCGCGGACCGCCCGGGCAGAGTCGCTGCCGCTCGAGGAACGCGCCGACGCCTTCGCGGCCCTGCACGACGAACTCCGCACCCGTCTCGAGAGCGGGCAGCAGGTGCCGCGTGCCTGAGACCGCTCCGGTCAGACTCGACGCACTCCTGGCAGCCCGCGGTCTGGCCCGCTCCCGCACGGCCGCCGCGAAGCTCATCCAGGCCGGCCGGGTGACGGTGGCGGGCGCCGCGGTCGTGAAGCCCTCGACGCCGGCCGACCCGGACGCGGAGATCGTGGTGGACACCGAGGACGAGTGGGTCTCGCGTGCGGCCGTCAAGCTCGTCGGCGCGCTCGACGAGTTCGCGGTCGACCCCGCTGGCCGGGTCGTGCTCGACGTCGGCGCGAGTACGGGCGGCTTCACGCAGGTCCTCCTGCACCGGGGCGCCCGCCGGGTCGTGGCGCTCGACGTCGGACACGGACAGCTGGACCCGGTCCTGGCCCTCGACGAGCGCGTGCGCGTGGTGGAGGGGACGAACGCGCGGGAACTCACCGCCGAGGACTACACGGCGCTCGACCCCGAAGCCGCCGACACGAGCCTGATCGTGGGGGACCTGTCCTTCATCTCGCTGCGCCTGGTGCTCCCCGTGCTCGCCGAGGCGGTGCCGGCCGACGACTTCGTGCTGCTCGTGAAGCCGCAGTTCGAGGTCGGCCGCGGCGGTGTCCGCGAGGGCATCGTGCGGGACGCCGGGCTGCGGAACGACGCGCTCATGAACGTCCTCTGGTCGGCGTGGGACGCGGGCCTCGGGACCACCGGCCTCGCCGCCTCACCCATCGTCGGGACGCACGGGAACCACGAGTACCTCGCGCGCTTCCAGCGTCGTGTCGGTGGCGATCCGACAGAATGGGGGAACCCGACAGCGTGGATCGGTCGGGCGACCGAACTGACCGAAGGGGCTGCATGAGCGACCGGCACATCCTGCTCGTCTCCCACACGGGTCGCCAGGACTCCATCGACGCCGCCGTCGAGGTCTGCGACCTCCTCCACGCGGCAGGGCTCGTCCCGGTGATGCCCTTCGACGAGTACGCCGACGTCCGGCGCGCGGAGGCGTCCGTCGGGCAGGTCGACATCCTGAACGTCGACGTGCAGGCCGACCAGCTCGAGATCGTCATCGTGCTCGGCGGGGACGGCACGATCCTCCGTGCGGCCGAACTCGTCCGTGGGACGGGGGCGCCGATCGTGGGCGTCAACCTCGGGCACGTCGGGTTCCTGGCCGAGAGCGAGCGCGACGGGCTGCACGCCACGGTCGAGCGGGCGCTGTCGGGCGACTACAAGGTCGAGGAACGCGTCACCCTGCAGGTCGACGTCGTCGTCGGACACGAGGTCGTGTACTCGTCCTGGGCCCTGAACGAGGCAACCATCGAGAAGGCATCGCGTGAGCGCATGCTCGAGGTCGTGACGGAGGTCGACGGCCGCCCGCTGTCCTCGTTCGGCTGCGACGGGGTGGTCGTCTCGACCCCGACCGGTTCGACCGCGTACTCGTTCTCCGGCGGCGGCCCGGTCGTCTGGCCGGACGTCGACGCGCTCCTGATGGTGCCGCTCAGCGCCCACGCCCTGTTCTCGCGGCCGATCGTCGTCGGCCCCGATCGCGTGCTCGCGGTCGAGGTCCTGCGCCGCACGAGCGGCGTCGGCGTGCTCTGGTGCGACGGCCGCCGCACCCACGACCTGCCGCCCGGCGCCCGGGTCGAGGTCCGTCGCTCGCCCGACCCGGTGCGCGTCGCACGGCTCAAGGACGCCCCGTTCACCGACCGCCTCGTGGCGAAGTTCCAGCTGCCCGTCGCCGGGTGGCGCGGGCCGGCGACCGAGGACGACGCATGATCGAGGAGATCGTCATCTCCGACCTCGGCGTGATCGGCGAGACCACGCTCGAGCTCGGTCCCGGCTTCACGGTCGTCACGGGCGAGACCGGCGCGGGCAAGACGATGATCGTCACCGCGCTCGGACTCCTGCTCGGCGCGCGTGCGGACGCGGGCTCGGTCCGTCGCGGTGCCCCCAGTGCCGTGGTCGAGGGGCGCTGGCACGTGCCTGAGCACGACGCCGTGGCCGAACGCGTCGAGGACGCCGGCGGGACCGTCGAGGACGGCGAGCTCATCCTCACCCGCACGGTGTCCGCGGAGGGCCGCAGCCGTGCCACGGTCGGTGGCCGCAGCGCCCCGGTCGCGGTGCTCGGTGAACTCGCCGACCAGCTCGTCACGGTGCACGGGCAGTCCGACCAGATCCGCCTGACCTCGTCGAGCGCCCAACGCGCCGCGCTCGACGGCTTCGGCGGTCGGGCCGTGCAGCGCGCCCTCGACGCCTACGTCGCGGCGTACGACACGTGGCAGACCCACACCGGCGAGCTCGAGACCCTCGTGCGCGACCGTGACGACCGCGTCGCCGAGGCCGAGCGGATCCGCGCGGCCTCGGACGAGATCGAGGCCGCCGACCCGCAGCCGGGCGAGGACGCCGAGCTCGCCGAGCGTGCCGAGCGCCTCGGGAACCTCGAGGAACTGCGGCTGTCCGCCGGTCTCGCGCACGAGGCGCTGTCGAGCGAGTCCCTCGACGACAGCCCGGACGTCGTCGGCCTGGTCGAGTCGGCCCGCCGCGCGATCGAGCGGGTGGCCGGCTCCGACGCGGCCCTGCAGCCGGTGCTCGAGCAGCTCACCGAGCTCGGCATCCAGGCGGCCGAGGCGTCGGCATCGCTGTCGAGCTACCTCGGTTCGCTCGAACCGGACGCCGGGCACGACCTCGAGCTCATCAACGAGCGACGGGCGCTCCTCGCGGGACTCACGCGCAAGTACGGCGACACCGTCGACGACGTCATCGCGTACGGGCAGCGAGCGAGCGACCGGCTGCTCGAGCTCGACGGTGACGACGACCGCATCGTCGCGCTGCAGCAGGCCGTCGAACACGACGAGCGGGCGCTGGAGCAGGCCGCGGCGACCCTCACGGCCGCGCGGACGAAGGCGGCGGCGGACCTCGCGAAGCGGGTCACCGCCGAGCTCAAGACCCTCGCGATGGCCGGCGCCACCCTGGTCGTCGAGGTCACCGACGGCGGCGAGTACCGCCGGCACGGGCGCGACCAGGTCGCGATCCTGCTGCAGCCGCACTCCGGCACGGACCCGCGGCCGATCGGCAAGGGCGCCTCCGGTGGTGAGCTCTCCCGCGTGATGCTCGCGATCGAGGTCGTCATGGCCGGCAGCACGACGGTCCCGACGTTCGTCTTCGACGAGGTCGACGCGGGCGTCGGCGGTGCCGCGGCGATCGAGATCGGTCGGCGCCTCGCCAAGCTCGCGGAGCGCACGCAGGTCATCGTCGTCACGCACCTGGCGCAGGTGGCCGCGTTCGCGAACAACCACCTCAACGTCGTGAAGGACGCCAGCGGTGCGGTGACCTCGTCGAGCGTGCGACGGCTCGAGGGCGAGGAGCGGCTGCAGGAGATGGCTCGGCTGCTCTCCGGGCTCGGCGACAGCGCGAGCGGCATGGAGCACGCGCGGGAACTCCTCGACGTCGCCGGCCAGCAGGCCTGACCGAGTCGGACCGGCTCGACCGAGCGGGCCGTGCGCTGCGGACCCGGCGGCCCACCGGGCGCAACGCCCGCGGCGAACGCGGGTCGCGCCTCCCGGCAGTTCTGACGTACGATGGAATCCCGTGGCGGACACTTCAAGCGGCGGAACCAATTCTTCGAACACGACCCCGAAGGTGACGAAGCAGATCTTCGTGACCGGCGGGGTCGTCTCGTCCCTGGGCAAGGGCCTGACGGCGGCCAGCCTCGGCAACCTGCTCACGGCGCGCGGCCTCAAGGTCGTCATGCAGAAGCTCGACCCGTACCTCAACGTGGACCCGGGCACCATGAACCCGTTCCAGCACGGCGAGGTCTTCGTGACCGACGACGGCGCCGAGACGGACCTCGACATCGGGCACTACGAGCGCTTCCTCGACATCAACCTGTCGCAGTCGGCGAACGTCACGACCGGCCAGGTCTACTCGACGGTCATCGCCAAGGAGCGTCGCGGCGAGTACCTCGGCGACACGGTCCAGGTCATCCCGCACATCACCGACGAGATCAAGCGTCGGATGCGCGAGCAGGCCGACAACGACCCGCAGCCCGACGTCATCATCACCGAGGTCGGCGGCACGGTCGGCGACATCGAGTCCCAGCCGTTCATCGAGTCGGCCCGCCAGGTCCGCCACGAGCTCGGCCGCAACAACGTGTTCTTCGTGCACGTCTCGCTGGTGCCGTTCATGAGCGCCTCGGGCGAGCAGAAGACGAAGCCGACGCAGCACAGCGTCGCCGCGCTCCGCTCGATCGGCATCCAGCCGGACGCCCTCGTGCTCCGGAGCGACCGCCCCGTGTCGGACTCGAACAAGCGCAAGATCGCGCTGATGTGCGACGTGGACGAGGACGCCGTGGTGAACGCCGTCGACGTCCCGTCGATCTACGACCTCCCGACGCTGCTCCACGACCAGGGCCTCGACCAGGTGATCATCGACGCGCTGAAGCTCGACGCGCACGACGTCGACTGGTCCGCGTGGAAGCCCGTCCTCGACGCCGTGCACGAGCCGAAGAAGGAGGTCACGATCGCCCTCGTCGGCAAGTACATCGACCTCCCCGACGCCTACCTGTCGGTGACCGAGGCCCTGCGCGCCGGCGGCTTCGCGCACAGCGCCAAGGTCCGGCTCAAGTGGGTCGTCTCGGACGACTGCACCACGCCCGAGGGGGCTGCGAAGCACCTCGGGGACGTCGACGGCATCTGCGTGCCCGGCGGGTTCGGCGTACGCGGCATCGAGGGCAAGCTCGGTGCGCTCCGCTTCGCGCGTGAGCAGGGCATCCCGACGCTCGGGCTGTGCCTCGGCCTGCAGTGCATGGTCATCGAGTACGCCCGCCACGAGGCCGGCCTGACCGACGCGTCGAGCACCGAGTTCGATCCGGAGACCTCGACGCCGGTCATCGCGACCATGGCGGAGCAGGTGGACATCATCGCCGGTGGCGACCTCGGCGGCACGATGCGTCTGGGCCTGTACCCGGCGCACTTCTCCGACGGCTCGCTCGCCGCGGAGCTGTACGGCGCGTCCGAGGCGTCGGAGCGGCACCGTCACCGCTACGAGGTGAACAACGCCTACCGTCAGCAGATCGCGGACGCCGGCCTGGTGTTCTCGGGCACCTCGCCCGACGGCACGCTCGTCGAGTACGTCGAGCTGCCCCGCGACGTGCACCCGTTCTACATCGCGACGCAGGCGCACCCCGAGCTGCGCTCGCGGCCGACGGACGCCCACCCGCTGTTCGCGGGGCTGGTCGACGCAGCGATCGCGCGCCACGAGGCGTCGAGCCTGTTCGACCCGGCGGACGAGCAGGCGGAGGTCGTCGCGTAACGCGACCCACGTTCGGACGGGAGGCGCGGTGCCAGCTGGCACCGCGCCTCCAGTCCGTCCTGGCCCGGTCCGGCGGACCGGTGCGGGTCCGTCGGACCCGCGTGCTTGGATGGCAGACGTGACTGACGCTGCCGCCCCCATCGCCGACGAACCGACCTCGTTCCCCGTCACCGACTCGACCGTCGTGTACGAGGGGATGGTCTGGGATGTGCGCCGGGACACCGTCGACCACCACGGGCAGGACATGGTGCGGGAGTACATCGACCACACCGGAGCCGTCGCCGTGTTCGCGGAGGACGACGAGGGACGCGTGCTCGTCATCCAGCAGTACCGGCACCCGGTGGGCCTGCGCGACTGGGAGCTGCCGGCGGGGCTGCTCGACCACGAGGGGGAGGACCACCTCGAGGCGGCGAAGCGCGAGCTCGGCGAAGAGGCCGACCTGCAGGCGGAGCACTGGGAGCCGCTGATCCGGTACAACACCTCGTCCGGCGGCAGCGACGAGTTCATCGAGATCTTCCACGCGAGCGGCGTCAGCGCCACCGACAGCGCCTTCGAACGCGAGGCCGAGGAAGCCGACATCGTCACCCGGTGGGTCCCGCGCGAGGAACTCGTGGCGGCGATCCTGGCCGGCCGGTTGCAGAACTCGGCGTTGGTCGTCGCGACGCTCGCGGTCGACGCACGGTCGCGGCGCTCCGCCTGACACCGGATGCGCCTGACGGGATGACCACGCTCGACCGCGCCGTCGACACGTACCTGCGGCACGTCGCCGTGGAGCGGGGGCTGTCGCGGCACACGGTGTCGGCCTACCGGCGCGACCTGACGGTGTTCGCCGAGTGGCTCGCGACCACGCCCGAGGTCCACTCCGAGGGCGCCGACCGGGCCGGCGGTGCGTCGGCCACGGCGGACGTCGGACGGCTGGCACGCGCCGACGTCGCCGGGTTCGTGGCGCACCTGGCGTCCCGGCCGGAGGGTCCGCTCGCGCCGCGTTCGGTCGCCCGGATGCTCAGCTCGGTCCGGTCGTTCACCGCGTTCGCCGCCGCCGAGGGGTGGGTGCCGCTCGATCCCGCCACCGCGGTCCGTCCACCGAAGGCACCGAGCCGGCTACCGAAGGCGATCTCGGTGCACGACGTGGAGCGGCTGCTCGAGGCGGCGGGTGGTGCGGACGACGATCCCGTGGGGCTGCGGGACCGGGCGCTCCTGGAGCTGCTGTACGCCACGGGGGCGCGGGTCTCGGAGGCCGTGGGGCTGTCGGTGGACGACGTCACGACGCTGTCCGATCTCGACTCAGACGCCGACGACGGCGCAGGCGCGTCCGGCGCCGGGCGCGCCGACGGTGTCGCGGTCGTGAAGGTCACGGGCAAGGGGAACAAGCAGCGCATCGTGCCGCTCGGGAGCTACGCCCGTGCCGCGGTCGAGGCCTACCTGGTGCGGGCGCGTCCGGTGTTCGCGGCGCGAGGGCCGTCGACGCCGGCGCTGTTCCTCGGTGCCCGGGGCGCCCGGCTGTCCCGGCAGAGCGCCTGGCTCGTCATCCAGGCGGCAGCGGAGCGCGCGGGATTGGCCGAGCACGTGTCGCCGCACACGTTCCGGCACTCGTTCGCGACGCACCTGCTCGAGGGCGGGGCCGACGTCCGCGTGGTGCAGGAGCTGCTCGGGCACGCGAGCGTCGCGACGACGCAGATCTACACGCTCGTGACGGCCGACATGCTGCGGGACGTGTACCAGACGGCGCACCCGCGGGCGCGGCGGTAGGGCGAGCGGGCGCAGGCCGGGCCTCAGGACGCGAGCTGGGCAGCCACGGCCACGGCGGCCGTCGCGACCGCGACCACGAGGGCGCTCGCCGCAGCGCTCCGTGCCACCACGCGGCGCGCGCCGGAGGCCCCCGGTCGCACGACCCCGACGACACCGAGGACGATCGCGACGACGCTGACGGCACCGAACGGGTTCCAGGCCACCGACACGACCGCGAGCACGACGGCCACGAACGCGGTGAGCCCGATCCGCGGCGCGGCGCTGCCCGACGCCCAGGAGCCCGTCCGCAGGGCGCCGCCCTGCACGGAGAACGAGGGGCCGACCGGGGCGACGACGACCGGGACGACGGGCCCCGTCCGCGTCGGCATCGCGTGCGTCGCGGTGCCCCAGGCGTGCCCGTCCCACCAGCGCAGGCGGTTCGCGTCCTGCGGGTCGGGGAACCAGCCGGCGGCCGGCAGTGTCACGGGGTGCTCCTGGAGGGTGCGGTGGACGGTGCGCTTCGACGCTACGCGCTCGGGAGGCACGGCCGCGGCCCCAAGGCGGGTGTCGGCAGGAAGGGGGACCAGCGGGTGCGCTACGGTCGGCGGGTGATCACCGCCGACGAGACGCTGACCGACTTCTGGGCCGCCCGACGGGCCGAGGAACCCTCCCTGCCCGAGACCGTGCCGGAGGCGTGGGCGTTCGGCGCGACGCCCGAGCACGCCGACGGCCTGCTCGAGCTCGTGCTCAGCGGGACGAAGGACGGCACCGCGTCGTCGATGTGGGACTACGAGGCCACGGGCGACCCGCTGCCCGAGGTCGGCGAGCTCAGCGTGATCCTGGACGGCCGCGGAGCGCCGCGCGCCGTGATCGAGACCACGGCGCTCGCCGTCGTCCCCTTCGACCAGGTCGGCGCCGAGCACGCCCGGGCCGAGGGCGAGGGCGACCGGACGCTCGAGCACTGGCGCGCGGTGCACGAGCGGTACTGGCGCGAGCACTCCGAGAACCCGCGTGGCTGGGAGCCGGACATGCCGGTGCTGTGCGAGCGCTTCCGCCTGCTGTGGCCGGGAGCGCCCGCCGGGTCGTGACCTAGGCGGGCACGACCGCCGCGTCGACCTCGTCCATCACGGCGCGGGTGGCCGCGAGCAGCCGGGCGTTGAAGTCGACGCCGAGCTGGTTCGGCACCGTCACGAGCACGGTGTCGGCGGCGCGGACGGCCGCGTCGGCCGCGAGCTCCGCGACGAGCTGCTCCGGTTCGCCGATGTACGAGCGGCCGAAGCGGGCCAGTCCGCCGTCGAGGTGGCCAACCTGGTCCTGCCCCTCGACCTGCGCACGGACGCCGAAGTAGTGCCGCGACTCGTCGTCGGTGATCGGGATGATGCTCCGCGACACGGACACCCGCGGTTCGCGCTCCCAGCCCATCTCGGCCCAGGTCGACCGGAAGCGGGCGATCTGCTCGGCCTGGAGCTGGTCGAACGGCACGCCGGTGTCCTCGGTGAGGAGCGTCGACGACATCAGGTTGAGCCCCTGCTCGGCGGTCCACTCGGCGGTGGCCCGGGTGCCGGCGCCCCACCAGATGCGCTCCGGCAGGGTCTCCGACAACGGGGACACCGCGAGCGATCCGGCCGAACCGGTCATCTGCGGGTTCGCGTGTGCCATCGGCTCGCCGGCGATCGCGCGACGGAAGACGTCGGTGTGGGCCCGCGCCATGTCGCCGCCGTTGGTGTCGTGTGCCTCGGGCACGTAGCCGAACTGCTGGTACCCGGCCAGGGCGGTCTCGGGTGACCCCCGCGAGACGCCGAGCTGCAGTCGGCCGCCGGCGATGAGGTCGGTCGCCGCCGCCTCCTCGGCCATGTAGAGCGGGTTCTCGTAGCGCATGTCGATCACACCGGTGCCGATCTCGATGCGGCTGGTCCGGGCGGCGATCGCGGCGAGGAGCGGGAACGGTGCAGCCTGCTGCGGTGCGAAGTGGTGCACGCGGAAGTACGCGCCGTCCACCCCGGCCTCCTCGGCGGCGACGGCGAGGTCGATCGCCTGCACGAGCGCCTCGCGGCCGCTCCGCACGCGCGAGCCCGGCACGTCACGCCAGTGCCCGAAGGACAGGAACCCGATCTTCGTCATGCCGATGCGAACGCATGGTGCGCGGGCTCCATTCCGCCCCGACTACCTTGGCCGCCATGGACGATCCCCGCACGGCGCTCACGACGGAACGGCAGCGCAACGAGCGGCTGCTCGCCGATGTGGAGCGGAGCATGCGGGACGTCAGCGACGCCCGGCTCGACGCGAACTCCGACGACGAGCACGACCCCGAGGGCGCGACCCTCGCGTGGGAGCGCGGGTCGCTCGGCGCGGTCCGCGACGCCGCGCGGGAGCGGATCCGCCTGGTCGACGCCGCGCTCGCGCGGCTCGACGCCGGCACCTACGGACGGTGCGCAGTCGGCGGCGAACCCGTCCCGGAGGCCCGCCTGGCCGCCGTCCCGTGGGCGGCGACGTGCGTCGCCCACGCGTGACGCGCCTCCAGGCCGGGTGGGAGCCGCCACGGGGCGGACGTGGGCCGGGCCGGGAGGCACGTGGTGCGTCCGTCCCGCCGCTCACGGCACGTGGACCGGTTGCGCCGCCGTTTCCCAGCCGCGCGCCCTACGGTGCCGACATGGACGGCGACACCCACGAGCGACCCGACGCGGTCGTGCGTGCCGAGGCCCAGCAGACCGACGAAGGGTCCCACCGCTTCCGGTGGTTCCGCGACCTGCGCGCGTGGATCCACGCGCGGCCGGGGCTGCACCTGTTCTACAAGGTGCTCGTCGGCATCGTCGGCGGGCTGGTCGTGGTGATCGGGCTCATCCTCGTGCCGCTCCCGGGGCCTGGTTGGCTCGTGGTGTTCATCGGTCTGACGATCCTGGCGAGCGAGTTCCACTTCTTCCACCGGATCATCACGTGGCTCCGCGCCCAGCTGCACCGCTTCTGGGACTGGGCGAAGGCGCACGGACCGCGGTGGCTCCGTCGCGCGGCCGACCGCGGCAAGGCCGACGTCGACGCCGCACACGCCGACGCGCACCGGAGCACGGGGGTCCGCGCATACCAGCGGCCGAACCAGGCGCGCCCGGGGCACTGACCTCGGACCCGCGTCGGCGTCAGTCGGCGGTGGGCACGGGGCAGGTCCGCACGGGACCGGTCACGGCACGTTCCTCGGCGTCGGCGGCACTCCGTGAGACCAGCTGGAGGACGAGGGCGACCGTTGCCGCGAGGACGATGAACGCGCCGTAACCGGCGAGGACGGGCACGAAGCCGAACGTCGGCTCGAGGAGGCCGGCCACGACCGCGGGGACGCCGAACGCCAGGTAGCTCACGACGTAGACCGACGACAGCAGTCCGGCGCGGTGCGTCGGTGCGGCGGTCGCGAGGAGCATCCGCAGCGGCGCCTGGAACCCGGCCCCGAAGCCCACGCCGGCGATCGCGCTGCCGACGACCAGGCCGGGCAGCGAGGGCGCGAACACGAACGACACGGTGACGACCGGTCCGGCGACGAGTGCGATCAGGCCGATGAGCAGGCTGCGGCGGGTGTCGAGCCGCTGGATCGCCAGGCCGGTGAGCCCGCCCACGCCGGTGACGACGGCGATCAGGGCACCGGCGGCGAAGTGGTCCTCGATGCCGAACACGGCGCGGAGCGCGGAGGGCACGAGCGACAGGAACAGCCCGCCGAGGGCCCAGCTGGCGACGAGGGCGCCCGCGACGCCGCGGAACAGGGCGCGGGAGGCACGGGGGACCGAGACGGTGGGGCGCAGGGAGCGCAGCGCTCCCGGACGTCGGGTGACGCGCTCGGGGACGACGACGAGCGCCACGACGAGCAGCAGGAGGAGCGCGCCGAACACCACGTAGACGAGCTGTTCGGGCGCGGGACCCCACTCCACCAGGGCACCGCTCGTGAGGGCGCCGGTGGCGAGGGCGAACGGCGGCACAGCACCGTTCAGGACCCCGGCGAGGGACGGGAAGCGCTCGAGCGAGTTGTCGATGAGGGCCGCACCGAGCGCGCCGATGAGCAGCCCGACGGCGACGCCCTGCACGATGCGGTCCACCACGAGGGCGACGGGGCCGTCCGCGCCGGCGAACAGCACGAGGGAGAGCACGAGGAGCAGCCCACCGGCGACGAGCACGGGCTTCCGGCCGACGTGGTCGGACAGGCGCCCGGCGACGAGCATCGTGACGAGGAGCCCCGCGACGTAGATCGCGAACACGGCGGTCAGGGCGAGCGGGGTGAGGTGCCACTCGGCCGCGTAGACGGGGTAGATCGGCGACGGCACCGCGGACGAGGCCATCGCGACGAGGAGCATGGCGGCGAGGATCCAGAACCCCGCGACCGATCGTGCTGACTGCATGCGTTCCTCCGTGTCGACGTCACTCCTGCTTGTACGACTGTATTCGTACAGCACGCTCGCTGTACGACGCAAGTCGTACTGGAACCGAACGGTGCTACCGTCGCGGTCATGCCCGCGAACGTGGATGCCCCGGAACGGCTGCCCCAACCGACCGTCGCCGAGATGGACCTGCCGACGGTCCTCGACGCGATGAGCGACCCGATCCGCCTCGCGATCCTGCACCGCTACCTGGTCGACGCGGCCGGCGGGGTGCGCAGCTGCGGGTGGGTCGGGCTCGACCGACCGAAGTCCACGCTGACGCACCACTTCCGCGTCCTGCGCGAGGCCGGGCTCCTCGAGCAGCACCAGGAGGGGCTCGTGCGGTCGAGCCGCGTCCGGGTCGAGGACGTGCAGCAGCGGTTCCCCGGGCTGCTCGACCTGGTCACCGACTGGCAGGTCCCCGCTGCGCTCCTGCTCGACGAGGTCCCCGCGTGAGCGCCGCCGCGGCGACCGGGCAGCCGCACCACGTCCTGCCGACCGTCACGACCGACCCCGTCGTCGTCGCCGCGATCGCCGCGGACCTCGACGCCGCCGGGTTCACGGTCGAGCGGGTCGACGCGCTCTGGGGAGCCGAGGCAGCGGCGTCGCTGCACCGCGGCACCCGGGTCGCCGCGCTCCGGGCCCTGGCCGCGCGGGAGACCTCGCCGCTGACGACACTCGCGACGCTGTTCGTGCTCGGCCTGCCGGTCGCGCGGTCGGACGCCGAGCGGTCCTTCCCGACCGCGGGTCTCGACGGTGTGCTCGCCGCGGGGCTGCTGCGGACGGGCGACGACGGCCGGGTCTTCCCGACCGTCGACCTGCGCCCGTACGCGTTCGTGGACGACCTCGGTGCCGGCAGCTGGTGGGTCGTCTCGGACCTCGGTGAGCTCGCGCTCGGCACGGCCCTCGGCGAGGAGCACGTGCTCGGCATCGGTGGCGCGTCCACGACGCTGTCCGGGCTGCAGGTGCCCGTGCGGGTGCGGCGGGTGCTCGACCTCGGCACCGGGTGCGGCATCCAGGCACTGCACGCCCGCCGCTTCGCCGACCAGGTGGTCGCGACCGACATCTCGCAGCGAGCCCTCGACATCGCACGGTTCAACGCCGCGCTGAACGGTGTCGACGGGATCGAGCTCCGGCTCGGCTCGCTCTTCGAGCCCGTCGCCGGTGAGCGTTTCGACCGCATCGTGTCGAACCCGCCGTTCGTGATCACCCCGCGGCGCGAGGGGGTCCCGTCGTACGAGTACCGCGACGGCGGCATGGTCGGCGACGCGCTCGTCGAGACCGTGCTCCGCGGGCTCGTCGACCACCTGGAACCCGGCGGGACCGCTCAGCTGCTCGGCAACTGGGAGTACCACTGGGGTGTCGACGGCCTCGACCGCGTGCGCTCGTGGTTCGCTGACGCCCCCGCCGCGTCGGAGCTCGACACGTGGGTGGTCGAGCGGGAGCGCGAGGACCCGCCCGCCTACGCCGAGACGTGGATCCGGGACGGCGGCACGAAGCCCGGGACGCCGGAGTACGACGTGCTCGTGGACGCCTGGCTCGACGACTTCGCGGCACGGCGGGTCACCGGGGTCGGTTTCGGGTACGTCGTGGTGCGGCGCGCCCAGCCGGGAGGCACGGGTCGCCTCCGTCGGTTCGAGCGCGTCCCCGAGACGCTCGGCTCCAACCCCGCGGGGCTCGGTGCGACGGTCGCGCGGGTGCTCGACGCCGCGGCGTGGCTCGGAGTGCACGACGACGAGGCGCTCGCCGCCGCGCACCTCCGGGTCGCCGGCGACGTCACCGAGGAGCGGCACTACTGGCCCGGGAACGACGACCCGACCGTGATCACGCTCGTGCAGGGCGGCGGCTTCGGCCGACGGGTGGACGCCGACACGGCGCTCGCCGCGTTCGTCGGGGCCTGCGACGGCGAGCTGTCCGTCGCCGCCATCGTCGGGGCGATCGCGCAGATCACCGGCGTGGACGAGGACGCCCTGCGCGCGGACCTGCTGCCGCGGGCGCGGGACCTGGTGCTCGACGGCATGCTGCTGCCCGCCTGACCCTGCCCGGCCCGGCCCCGGCCCGTCGCGTCTCGCAAAACGCAAGGAGAGCGGTTTCTCGCAGCGACATTCCGCTGCGAGAAACCGCTCCCGTTGCGTTTTGCGGAAGGGGGAGGGCGGGAGAGGGGGTCAGCTCGTGCGGTGGTTGCGCCAGGTGTGCTCGGGGGCGTAGCCGAGGAGCTCGCGGGCCTTGTCGGACGACAGGAGCGAGCTCGTGCCGTCGATGTCCGCCCGGCGCTCGATGTCCGGCACGAAGCGCTCGACGAGCTCGATGGTCGGGGTGTCCATCACGGTGTCGGGGCTCGCGATGACGAACGCCTCGAACCCGGTCAGGTCGGCCTCGAGCGACTTCCGCACCGCCTGGGCGCCGTCGCGGGAGTCGATGTACGACCACAGGTTGAACGTCTTCGCCTCGGGGGAGGCGTCCCACGGGAACGCCGGGTAGTCGGTCTCGTCCATCACGTTCGAGAACCGCAGACCGATCATCTTCAGCTCCGGGTCCCAGCGGGTGAAGTGGCGGGCCATCTCCTCCTCCACCGCCTTGCCGAGCGAGTACGAGGACTGCGGGCGGACCGCGAACTCCTCGTCGACGGGCAGGTACGGCGGGTGGTGCTCGCCCATCGGGATCCCGAGCAGGGTCTCGCTCGACGCCCACACCAGGTTCTTGACCTTCGCGACCCGGGCGGCGTGGAAGACGTTGATCGACGCGGTCACGTTGTTCGTGATGAGGGCCACGTCGGGCACCTGGCCGGGGGCAGGTACGGCCGCCAGGTGCACCACGGCGTCGACCGAGTCGTAGCGGTCGTCGATGCCGGTGAGGGCGCCGAGCACCTGGCCGTAGTCGCTCAGGTCGATGCGGACGAACGGCACCCGCTCGGGCTTGTCGGGGGAGGGGACCCGGTCGAGCAGGACCACGTCGTACCCGTGCTCGTCGAGGTCGCGGACGACCGCCCGTCCGAGCTTGCCGCTGCCTCCGGTCACCACAACACGCGTCATCGCGTCACTCCACATCGTCGTCGGACGGCCTGGTCGGCCGGGTCCCATCCTGCCGCGCGGGTGCTGGGCGGGACCAGGCACTGGCGGTACCTGTCCCGGCGACGCAGCCCTCCGGTGGATCGCCGAACCGGCGTGTCAGCGGGCCGGGGCGGCTGCCTGGGTGATGGCGAGCTGTGCGACGAGCTCCACGTGCTCGGCCATGTCGCGCGACGGGTCGTACAGCCACTGGATCTGCATGCCGTCCGACACCGCGAGCATCACGCTGGTGAGCCGCTCGGCGTCGACGTCGGCGCGCAGCCGCCCGTCCTGCTGCATGTCGCGGAACTGCCGGGTCATGTCCGCCCGGGTGAAGTCGTAGCGCTGCCGGAAGTACTCGTGCGCCGGGTGCTCCGGGTCCGTGGCGGCCGCGGCGGACAGGTTCACGAACATCTGCACCAGCCCCGGGACCTCGGCGTTGTGCCGGACCACGGCGGCGAGGAGCTCGGCCGGGTTCGAGGCGTTCCAGTCCTGGGCGTTGTCGTGCTCGTCGCGGCGGCGGAGGATCTCGACCCAGAGCTCGTCCTTCGAGTCGAAGTAGTGCAGCAGCCCGGCCTGCGTGAGCCCCACCGCGTCGGCGATGTCCTTGATGCTCGTGCGGCGGAACCCCTGCTGGGCGACGAGTTCGAGCGCGACGGTGAGGATCTCCTCGCGCTTGGCGATGCCCTTCGCGTACGAACCCCGTCGTGCCATGGCGCGAGCGTACCGCCCACGGACGGACGGCAAAACCGAGTACAGAAAGGTTTTGGGTGCTACGCTGACGCCAGCCGCCGACGATGGCGCGCGGAGGTCGTGCCCCCGTCGCCCGTCGCACAACGAAGGGACCGACCATCGTGACCACCGTGGAAGAAACGCCGCGCGCCTCCAGTGCGTCGCCGCTGACCGAGCGCATCGACGCGCTCGTCGGACAGCTGACCACCGAGGAGAAGGTCCAGCTGCTGACCGGACGCGACTTCTGGACCACCTGGCCGATCGAGAAGATCGGTCTGCGCCGGATCCTGATGTCCGACGGCCCCTCCGGCGTCCGAGGCGAGGTGTGGGACGAGCGTGACCCGTCGCTCAACCTGCCGTCCGCGACCGCCCTGTCGGCGAGCTGGGACCGCGCGATCGCGAAGCGCTACGGCGCCGCCGCCGCGGTGGAGGCCCGGCGCAAGGGCGTCGACGTCGTCCTCGGCCCGACCATCAACCTGCACCGCTCCCCGCTCGGCGGACGGCACTTCGAGGCGTTCAGCGAGGACCCCGTGCTGACCGGCGACCTCGCCGCGAGCTACGTCGCCGGCGTCCAGGAGAACGGCGTCGCCGCGACCCCGAAGCACTACATCGCGAACGACTACGAGACCGACCGCTTCACCGCGTCGACCGAGGTGTCGGACCGGGCGCTGCGTGAGCTGTACCTGCTCGCGTTCGAGAAGGCCGTGACCGAGGCGCACGCGTGGGCGGTCATGTCGTCGTACAACGCGATCAACGGCGTCACCGCGTCGGAGAACGACCTGCTCGAGACGCCGTTGAACTCGGAGTGGGGCTTCGACGGCATCGTCGTGTCGGACTGGACGGGCGTCCGCTCGGTCGAGTCCGCCAAGGCCTCCCAGGACGTCGCGATGCCCGGACCGAACCCGTGGTGGAGCGAGGGGCCCCTGCTGCAGGCGGTCGAGTCGGGCGAGGTGCCGATGGCCGCGATCGACCGGAAGGTCCACCGCATCCTGACGCTCGCCGCCCGGGTCGGTGCGCTCGAGGGCTTCGAGCCCGTCGCCGAGCGCCCCGTGCACGTCGAGGACGGGGTCGCCTTCGTCCGCGCCGCCGAGGCCGAGGGCACCGTGCTCGTCCGCAACGAGGGCGTGCTGCCGCTCGACGCCGCCGCGGTGTCCCGCATCGCGCTCGTCGGACACAACGCCGACCAGGCCCGCAGCCAGGGCGGCGGCTCCGCGACGGTCGTCCCGGAGCGGGTCGTCACGCCGATCGAGGGCATCCGCGCCGCGTTCCCCGGCGCGACGGTGGACTACGCCATCGGTGCCGTGGTGCAGGAGGGCATCGCCGAGTTCCCGCTCGCGAGCATCACGAACCCGGGCACCGGCGAGCCCGGCGCCCGCGTCGCCTTCGTCAAGGACGGCGAGGAGCTGTACGTCGAGGACCGCCGCGCCACCGCGCTGTTCTGGTTCGGCGGCGACGCCCCGACGCGCGAGGCCGACCGGCTCGACATCACCACGACCTACACCGCCGAGTCGACCGGCGCCGTCCGGATCGGCATCGGCGCCGCCGGGCACTCGCGCCTGTGGATCGACGGCGAGCTCCTGCTCGACGAGACCGTGCCGTACGAGGGCGACCAGCTCGGCGCCGCGTTCCTCAACCCGCCGGCGCGCTCGGTGCCCGTGCAGGTGCAGGAGGGGCAGCAGGTCGCGATCCGCATCGAGTACGACATCGTGCAGGACGAGGCGCTCGGTGGGGTGCTCGCCTACCAGTTCGGCACCGAGCCGAGCGACGCCGACCCCGCCGCGCTGATCGACGCCGCCGTCGCGACCGCCACCGGCGCGGACGTCGCGATCGTCGTCGTCGGCACGAACAGCAAGGTGGAGTCCGAGGGCTACGACCGCTCGTCGCTCGTGCTCCCCGGACACCAGGACGACCTGGTCCGGGCCGTCGCCGCCGCCAACCCGAACACCGTCGTGGTGGTCAACTCCGGGTCCCCGGTCGAGATGCCCTGGCGGGACGACGTCGCCGCGGTGCTCCTGACCTGGTTCGGCGGCCAGGAGTACGGCAACGCCCTGGCCGACGTCCTGACCGGCGCGGCCGAGCCCGGCGGGCGCCTGCCCACCACCTGGCCGGCGACGCTCGAGGACGTCCCGGTCGCGAACGTCACGCCCGTCGACGGCGAGGTCGCGTACGACGAAGGGGTGCACGTCGGCTACCGTGCCTGGCTCCGCGCCGGCACCGAGCCCGCGTACCCGTTCGGCCACGGCCTCGGCTACACGACGTGGTCGATCGACGGCATCAGCGCGACGCCCACGGTGTCCGAGGGGGACGCGGTCATCGTCACCGCGACCGTCGCGAACACCGGCGACCGTGCGGGCAAGCACGTCGTGCAGGTCTACGCCTCGCGCGAGGAGTCGACCGTCGACCGTCCGGTGCGGTGGCTCGTCGGCTTCGCACCCGTGCGGATCGGAGCGGGCGAGTCGACCGAGGTCTCGATCGAGGTGCCGGCCCGCGCGTTCGCACACTGGGACGGTGCCTGGCGGTACGAGCCCGGCACGTTCACGCTGCACGTCGCGGAGTCCGTGGCCGCCGAGGTCGGGACGACGACCCTCGAACTGGAGTGATCCGGTTTGCGTGCATCTCGTTGTTGCATTCAGTAGCATCGATCCGCGCCTGACGGCTGGTTACCGTCGGCGCGCGCACCGAGACGGGGTCGCTGTGTGAGCGACGCGGTCTCCTGATCCGGCCGTCGGAGCCCCTGCGATCCCGGTGCGTCAGAATGCGCCTCCGCGTCCGCGCGGAGGCGCATTCGTCGTCCCGGGGGAATGGTCTCAAAGGGGATCATTGACCGCTGAGCGCAACGCATGACGAACCGTCACTTTGTCCGCGTAGCGATGATGACAAATCCTTCGAGAAGTGAAAGACTCGGCGCACCATCCCCTCCGGATCAGGGATGAGATGGTCATCCGGCCAGGGCTCCGGGGCTTCACCGACCCTGTCGCAGCCCGGCCGGATGCGTCTCCCGCAGCGCGATCTGCGGCAGCGCGGGTCGGGGATCACCGCAGCTGCGGCAGGACCTCCTCGGCGACGACGCGCAGGATCCGCTCGTGTGCGACCGCGTCGCCGTTCGCCGGCAGGGTGACGACGAGCTCGTCCGTCGCGGTCACGGCGGGATCCGCGGCGAGGGCGTCGACGATCTCCGCGACCCCGCCCGCGACCACCTTGCTGAAGCGGAACGGCGGCCCGGAGCGCGGTCGGCCCTCGTCGTCCATGCCGCTCGCGTACCCGGTCAGGAACTCCTCGTGCACCGCGCGGTCGTGGTCGTCGAGGAGCGGGACCACGATGCGGCCGACGGCGACCTTCGCGGTCCGGTCCGGGTGCTGCGCCGCGAAGCGCTCCCGGTACGCCGCGATCTGCGCCGCCTGAGCGACGGCGAACGGCTCGCCCGTGTCCTCGGTGTTCAGGGTCGAGCAGTGCAGCAGCAGGCCCTTGTCCGCCGTGCGCTCGGCCGTCCCGAGGCTGCCCCCGCCCCACCAGACGCGGTCGAGCAGGCCGTGGCTCTGCGGCTGCAGCGTCAGCTCGGTGTCGGCAGGGATGCTCTCGTAGCCCTTGCCCGAGGTCCCGAGCGGCTCGCCACGCAACACCTCGAGCAGCCGAGCGGCCCGGGCCTCGGCCTCGTCGCGGAAGCTCCGTTCGGTACTGCCGAACACCGGGTCCAGGATCGGCCCGTACCCGGCGATGCCCGTGCTGATGCCGAGCTGCACGCGGCCGCCGCTCAGCAGGTCGACCGTGCTGGCGTCCTCGGCCAGGCGCACCGGGTCCTCGTAGCGCATGCCGAGCACGGCCGTGCCGAAGCTGATCGAGCTCGTGCGCTGGGCCGCGGCGGCGAAGAAGGTCATGGGGCTGGTGAGGAACGGCTCGAAGTGTCGGCCGCGCACCCAGCCGGTGCCGTAGCCGAGGGACTCGGCGGTCTCGAAGAGCCGCAGGCCGTCCTCGAGGGCGCCGGCAGCGCCGGCCGGTCCGCCGTGGTTCGGGACGAAGGAGAGGAATCCGAGTTCGCGCACGTCTCGAGTGTATGCATGCGCATCCACACGCCGGCCGGGAGGATCGTGGCGGGGCCGGCCCCGATCCTTCAGTCCGTCTGCTGGTCACCACCCACCTGGGAGGATGGACGCATGACCGACGTCACCACCGTCCCGCCGCTCGTCGCCGCCCTGCCGGCGGCGGTCGACGGCGCCGTCGACCCGGACGCGGTCTACGAGGCCTTCGCCGACTGGGCCGCCTCGGGCGGCCGCCCGCTCTACCCGGCGCAGGACGAGGCGGTCATCGAGCTCGTCTCCGGCGCGAACGTCGTGCTCAGCACGCCGACCGGCACCGGGAAGTCGCTCGTCGCGGCCGGCGCGCACTTCGCGGCGCTCGCCGAGGGGAAGCGGAGCTACTACACCGCCCCGATCAAGGCGCTCGTGTCCGAGAAGTTCTTCCAGCTCGTCGACCTGTTCGGCGCGCAGAACGTCGGGATGGTCACCGGCGACTCGAGCGTCAACGCCGACGCCCCGATCGTGTGCTGCACGGCCGAGATCCTCGCGAACCTCGCTCTGCGACAGGGTCCGGACGCCGAGGTCGACGTCGTCGTGATGGACGAGTTCCACTTCTACGGGGACCTTGACCGCGGGTGGGCGTGGCAGGTGCCGCTGCTCGTGCTCGAGCGGGCGCAGTTCCTGCTCATGTCGGCGACCCTCGGCGACGTGACGACCATCGCCGACGACCTGTCCCGGCGGACCGGACGCCCGACCGCACGGGTGACCGGTGTCTCGCGGCCGGTGCCGCTGTCCTACGAGTACGTCATGACGCCCGTGCAGGAGACCGTCGAACGGCTGCTCGAGGAGGGCAAGGCGCCGGTCTACATCGTGCACTTCTCGCAGGCGGCGGCGCTCGAGCGGGCGCAGGCCCTGATGTCCGTGCGCGTCGCCGATCGTGCTCGTCGGGACGAGATCGCCGACGCGATCGCGCAGTTCCGGTTCAGCGCCGGGTTCGGGCAGACGCTGTCCCGCCTCATCCGCGCCGGCATCGGTGTGCACCACGCGGGCATGCTGCCGAAGTACCGGCGGCTCGTCGAGCAGCTCGCCCAGCGCGGCCTGCTGCCGGTGATCTGCGGCACCGACACCCTGGGCGTCGGGATCAACGTGCCGATCCGGTCGGTGCTGCTGACCGGGCTGACGAAGTTCGACGGCACGAAGATGCGACAGTTGTCCGCGCGCGAGTTCCACCAGGTCGCCGGACGCGCCGGTCGCGCGGGCTACGACACCGAGGGCGACGTCGTCGCCGAGGCCCCCGAGCACGAGATCGAGAACGCCCGCGCCGTCGCCAAGGCCGGGGACGACCCGAAGAAGAAGAACAAGGTCAAGAAGAAGAAGGCGCCGGAGGGGTTCGTCTCGTGGGGACAGGCGTCCTTCGAGCGGCTCATCGCGGCGGAGCCCGAGCCGATGGTGTCGCGGATGCGGATCACGCACGCGATGGTGCTCGCCGTCGTCGCGCGCGGGGGCTCACCGTTCGACGAGGTCCGCGCGCTCGTGTTCGAGAACCACGAGCCGCGGGCACGCCAGTACGCGCTGGCCCGGCGCGCGCTCACCATCGCGCGGACGCTGGTCAACGCGCGGGTCATCGAGCGGGTGGACGGCGTGTACCGGCTGGCGGTCGACCTGCAGCAGAACTTCGCGCTCAACCAGCCGCTGTCGCCGTTCGCGCTGGCCGCGTTCGAGTTGCTCGACCCCGAGTCGCCCACGTACGCGCTGGACATGGTCTCGATCGTCGAGGCGACCCTCGACGACCCGCGGGCGATCCTGTCGCAGCAGCAGTTCAAGGAGCGCGGCGAGGCCGTCGCCCGGATGAAGCAGGAGGGGATCGAGTACGAGGAGCGGATGGAGCTGCTCGAGGAGGTCACCTGGCCGAAGCCGCTCGCTTCGCTGTTGGAAGCTGCATACGAGGCCTACGCCGCCGAGCAGCCGTGGGTGCTCGACTTCGCGCTGTCGCCGAAGGCCGTCGTCCGTGACCTGTACGAGCGGGCGATGACGTTCGGGGACTTCGTACGGTTCTACGACCTCACCCGCTCCGAGGGGCTCGTGCTCCGGTACCTGTCCGACGCGTACCGGACCATGCGGCAGACCATCGCCGAGGAGCAGCGAACGCCCGAGCTCGAGGCCCTGATCGAGTGGCTCGGCGAGGTCGTGCGGCAGACGGACTCCTCGCTCGTCGACGAGTGGGAGGCGCTCGTCAACGGCGACGTCGCTCGTGCCGAGGCAGAAGCCGGCTCGTCCTCCACGGGCGAGATCGTCCCGCCGCAGCCCGCGCGCCTGACCGGGAACCCGCGGGCGTTCCGGGTGCTCGTGCGGAACGCGCTGTTCCAGCGGGTGCTGCTCGCGGCGGCGGACGACCCGGCGGGACTCGGGGTGCTCGACGGTGCCGCCGGGTTCGGGCGGGACGAGTGGGACGCGGTGCTCGAGGAGTACTACGACGCGCACGACACGATCGGCACGGACGCGGACGCGCGGTCGATGCAGTACCTGGTGCTGTCCGAGGAGGGACGGACGTGGCGCGCACGGCAGATCTTCGCCGACCCGGCGGGTGACAAGGACTTCGGGTTCTCGGCGACGATCGACCTCGACGCGTCGGACGCCGCGGGCGAGGCCGTCGTCCGGGTCACCGAGATCGGCCGGTTCGACGGCTGGACGGACGTGGACGTCGACTGATGTGCGCGGTCACCGATCCGGTCTTCCGGTCGCTCGACGGCGACGCTGACGTCGCCGCGCTGCAGGACCTGCTCGAGTCCGCGCCGGACTACACCGAGCGGATCACCGGGTACCCGCCCGGGCCGTCGGACGCCCTGAGCGCGCTGATCAGCGTGCCCGAGGGCTTCGACCCGGTGGGCAAGCACGGTTGGGGGCTGTTCGACGGGGACCGGCTCGTGGCGTTCGCGGACGTGCTGCTCGGCTACCCGGACCCGGGGGCGGCCTTCGTCGGACTGCTGCTCGTCCGCGGGGACCGGCAGGGGCAGGGACTCGGCCGCGCGCTGCACGAGGCCGTCGTCGACCGGGTGCGCTCGGTGCCGGGGGTCGGCCGGCTGCGGCTCGGGATCGTCGCGACGAACGCTGCCGTCGCGGAGCCGTTCTGGCGGGCGCTCGGCTACACGCCCACCGGGGAGACGAAGCCGTACCGGTACGACCGCCTGGAGAGCACCGTCGCCCTGTGGGAACGTCCACTCTGACGGACGGGTACGTTCGACGGCAGCCCGGACAGCCGGGTCCGTCGAGAGGAACTCCCATGCGCATCGGATCGAGCATCGCCCTGATCGTCATCGGCGCCATCGTGGCGTTCGCCCTGAACATCCAGCTCGCCGGGGTCGACCTGCGCCTGATCGGGTACATCCTGATGGCCGCGGGCGTCGTGCTGCTCATCATCAGCCTGGCCGTCGGGTTCGGCGGTCGCCGGACGACCACCACGACGCGGTCCGGGATCGACCCGGCGTCGGGGGAGCAGATCACCCGCCAGGACCGGCGCGACGGGACGTACTGACCGCGCTGCGACCGGTTCGCCGGTCGTGTCGGTCCGGTGGTCGCCTCGGTCCGGTTCTAGAACAGGGTCGCGGGCGGTTCGACCTGCACCGGCTCGGGTGCCGGGTCGACCTGCTTGCCCGGCCATCCCGGGCCCGTCGGGACCTCGGTGTGGTTCTGGTACGCGGTCGCGGCACCGCGGGCACGGACGTCCGCGGCCTCGTTCATCTCGTGGCCGACGTGCCCGCGGACCCACTCGAACGTGACCTTGCGGCCCTGCAGCTCGGCGTCGAGCTCCTTGATGATCTCGACGTTCAGGACGGGCTTGCCGTCGGCCTTCCGCCAGCCCTTCCGCTTCCACCCGGCGAGCCACTCGGTGCACGCCTTGATCGCGTACTGGCTGTCGCACAGGATGTGGAGCGGCTCGCCGGTGTCCTTCGTCGCGCGGAGCAGCTGCAGGACGGCGGTGAGCTCACCGATGTTGTTCGTGGCACGAGGCCAACCGCCGGCGGCCCAGCGGTCGTCGTCGACGTACCATGCCCAGCCGGCCGGACCGGGGTTGCCGAGGGCGGATCCGTCTGCGGCGGCGACGATCGTCACGGGGTGACCTCCAGGATGGCGCGGGTGCGGGGTCGAGCGTAACGGACCGGGCGGTGCCGCCGTGGTCAGCGTCCGGCGGGGTCGAGGTTCAGGTCGGTGTCCTCGTACAACCAGCCGTTGCCGTGCACCCGCATCGTGGGGTTCAACCACCGGAGCTGCGCCAGGGTCAGGCCGAAGCGCTTCGCGACCGTGGTCTGGTCGTCGCCGTGGGACACCCGGTACGACGTCGGCACACCGCTGCCGGGCGAGGTGAGCTTGTCGCCCGCCGCGTCGAAGACCCACCCGTAGGCGCCGGCACGGGCGGCGCCGACCTGGACGTGCAGGTCCGGGTACGGACTCGGGATGTGCCACTGCAGGGTCGCCGCCGCCAGGACGCTCCCGACCCACGGACGGTCCGCGTCGATCGGAGTGTCCGAGTCGTCGGTGTCGGCTACCTGCGTGGTCGCCGCGGGCACGAGGACGACGCTGTGCAGCCAGTCGGGGAAGGACCCGGCGTCGGAGAGGCTGATCGACGTGGGCGCCGGGGCGTCCGCCTGCCAGGTCGTCGAGGCGACCGACTCCCAGTCGAACCCGTCACCGGGCGAGGCAACCGACCGGCGGAACTCGACCGTCATCGGCTGGGGGTTCGTCGTGCGGTAGCCGGAGAGCTGCGCGTCGAAGGTGCCGGCGTCGTCCGCCACGACGCGCACGTGCACGGCGGTGTCGCCGGACTTCGAGACGAGGTCCGTCTCGGCGACGCCGGTGCCCGCGGGGACCGCCTGCTTCGTCACGACCTGCTGAGCGGTGCCGTCAGTTCCGGTGCCGCTGCCGTCCGTGCCGCTGTCCGGGCGCGCCGATGCGCTCGGTGCCGCGTGCCCGGTGGGCTTCGGCAGCGGGTCGTCCCCGCCGAACACCGAGCAACCGGTGAGCACCAGCGCCGTCACCCCCGCGATCGCGATCGATGCTGTGACCGTCCTGCGTCCCATGTCGGACCCCCTCGCGACGACCGTAGTGGAGCGGGAAGCGGATCACGAGCGCCGTGACCGAACCGGTACCGGAGGTCACCGGCCTACTGTGCAGCCCATGAGCGACAGCATCCCGGACGCACCCGGCCCCGAAGCCTCCGACGACCGTGCACGGAGCGACGCGCTCCGCGACGCCGCGCACCACGAGGGCGCCGACGGCGTGAGCGCGTCCGAGCAGGAGGCCGCGGACACGTCCTACAGTCCGTCGAGCGAGCGGGAGACCGTGGCGGCGCAGACGGACCAGCGCAGCCGCGAGGACCTGGAGGCGGACGGCATCGATCCGTCCCGCGTCGTGGCCGCGCCCGGCACCGGTGGGGCCGACGACGCCGGCGACGTCGAGCCCGAGCCGGGCGACCTGCACCTGCCCTGGCAGTCCGAGGAGGACCGCGAGGGCTGAGCGAGGCCGGGCCCGGCCGGGCCCGCTAGGAGACGGTGTCCGGGTGGGAGCCGGTGCGCTGCCCGGACTCGAGCGTGTCGATCGCCGCGAGGTCGTCCTCGGTCAGCACGAACCCGTCGACGTCGAGGTTCGACCAGATCCGCGCGGGCGTGACCGACTTCGGCAGCACCACCACGCCCTGCTGCACGTTCCACCGGACGAGCACCTGCGCGACGCTGACCCCGTGCGCGTCCGCGATGCCCGTGAGCACCGGTTCGTCGACGAGCCGACCGCGGCCGAGCGGTGACCACGCCCCCGTGGCGATGTCGTGCTGCTCGTGGAACGCGATGAGCTCGCGCTGGGGCAGCCACGGGTGCCGTTCGACCTGGTTGAGCGCGGGGACCTCGCCGGTCTCGTCGATCAGCCGCTGCAGGTGCGGCACCTGGAAGTTCGAGACGCCGACGCTCCGCGCACGGCCCTGCTCTCGCAGTTCGACCAGCGTCCGCCAGGTCTCGACGTAGCGGTCGTTCGCAGCGGCCGGCCAGTGGATGAGGTACAGGTCGACCGTGTCGGTCCCCAGCCGCTCGAGACTCGCGTCGAACGCCCGCAGCGTCGCGTCGCGCCCCTGGTGGTCGTTCCACACCTTGGTGGTCACGAAGACGTCGTCACGGTCGAGCCCGGAGGCATGGATCGCCTTGCCGACACCGGCTTCGTTGCCGTACATCTCGGCGGTGTCGACGTGCCGGTAGCCGGCGTCGAGCGCGAGACCGACCGCCGTCTCGGCCTGGGCGTCGTCGACCTTGTAGACGCCGAAGCCGATCGCGGGGATGCTGCGGCCGTCGCGGAGGGGGATCGAGGTGACCATGCACCCATCCTGCCGGGCGCGGTCGGTGTGCCGCCGCCCGCTGGCCTTGGATGTTCACATCGCACTCGGGAGTGGATCAGCGTCCAGTATGCAGTATTTCCTGGTCCCCGATGAAAGGAACTCCCATGAAGATGTCCCGCGTGCTCTGCGCCACCACCGGCCTCGCCCTCACGCTCGGCGCCGCCGTCCTCGGTGCCGTCCCGGCCGGTGCCGCGACGATCACCCCGACCGCCGTCAGCTCGGCGACCTCCGCCGACGCGGGTGCCCACACCTTCGGTGCGGTGGAGGTGACCTCGAGTACCGCTCGTGACGGGGTCGTCACGGTCTCGGGCACCGTCCACGACGCGTCGTACGCGAACAAGACCGTCCAGATCGCAGCGGGTGCCGGCTGGCAGGGCTCTGCGACCGTCGGCGCGGACGGTTCCTTCACCGTGTCCACCCCCTCCGCACAGGCGGAGTACGTCCTGCGGTTCGGCAAGCAGCTCACGCCGACGCTGTTCGTGCCGACCGGCTCGCAGATCCAGTGGTACGCAGTGCAGGCGCCCGCCGACACCGTCACGACGGCCTCTGCCCGGTCCAGCGTCGCCGAGCCGTCGCGTCCGACGGTGTTCACGGTCGACGGCCAGTACGCGGACCAGACCGAGGACGAGCAGGGGGACCCGGAGGACATCTGGGTGTTCTCCGGTCACGCCACGCGCACGGCGGACGTCTTCTCGCGCGCTGCCGGCACCCTGCACGTCTCCGCGTTCGACGGCTCCGAGACCCGCGAGGTCAGCTCGCAGGAAGTGGCCGCCGGCAGCCGGACGGCCCTGCAGCTGACCCTGCCCGACGGAGCCTCGTTCGCCGAGTACACGCTCGTGGTCGAGGACGGCGGGCAGCAGTCAGCGGCCTACCGGTTCATCCTCCAGGAGGTCTGACCGAGACCCTGTCCCGACGACGGAAGGGGCGGAGCCGCACGGCTCCGCCCCTTCCGCCGTCTGCCGTCGCTCTCGTCAGCTCGGCAGCGTCACCGGCTCCGTGTCGGGAATGGGGCTCGCGTCGCGGCCGCGCAGGTCGGGCAGCCACCGCTTCGCGACGAGCGGCAGGACCACGCCGGCCGCCGCCATCACCGCGCCGACGGTCATGCCGCCCGAGGGACCGTTCGCGTCGATGAGGAACCCGGCCACCGCCGATCCGCCCGCGGCGCCGATGAGCTGCCCGGTGCCCATCCAGCCGTAGGCCTCTGCCGTGTCGGAGAACTTCACGGTCGCGGACACCGAGCCGAACATCACCGCGAGGGCCGGGGCGATGCCGGCGCCGGCGATCACGAGCGCCAGGCAGAGCCACCAGAAGTTCGTGCCGCCCACGGCCAGCGCGAGTCCGACGAACACGATGCACATGCGCGCCCACAGGGTGTTCGGGGAGATCGGACGGTGCCCGAGCGCGAGCCCGCCCGCGAGCGACCCGACGGCGAACACCGCGAGGACGATGCCGGCGTTCGGGCTGCCCTCGCCGAAGACGCTCGTGACACTGGCCTCGACCGCGGCGCACGCACCGATGAGCAGCAGGCCGGTCAGGGTCGCCACGACGACCGAGGGGCGGCGCAGCACGACGCCGAACGCACGCTTCGAGCGGGGGATGCGGACGCGGCCGAGCTCGGGGGAGGCGATGAACCACACGCCGCCGACGACCAGGAACACCATCGCCACGACGATCGCCTGCACGGTGCCGACCTGCGTCGCGACGAACGTCGTGATGACCGGGCCGGCGACCCAGATGAGCTCCTGCGCGCTGGCGTCCAGGGAGAACAGGGGCGTGAGCTGCGACGAGGTCACCATCTTGGGGTAGATGGTGCGCACCGCCGGCTGCACGGGCGGGACCGCGAGGCCGCCGAGGAACCCGACGACCACGTACGCCCAGAGCGGCATGGTGGCGAACGCGACGACGCCCATGCTGAGCAGCGCGACGATGCTCGTCAGCACCAGGACCGGCCGCATGCCCCAGCTGCCCATCCACCGGCTGGTGAGCGGACCGGCGATGGCCTGGCCGATGCTCGTCGTCGCGAGCACGAGCCCGGCGGCGCCGTACGAGTGGAAGACGTGCTCGACGTGCAGCAGGTACGCGAGCGAGAGCATGCCGAACGGGAACCGCGCGGTGAGCTGCGCTGCGATGACGCGACCGACTCCGGGGGTCTTCAGCAGGGGTCCGTAGGCACTCACGAGACGAGTGTACGGACCGGACGGACGGGGCCGTCACCCGTCCGGGGGTGCTGTGGACGAGCGGCCTCCGGAGGCCCGTGTGGAGGACCGTCCGCGACACGCCGACGCGCTGATTCCACACATGTGGATCGAGGCTGTCCACCGGTGTGGGGAAGTGTCGGTGGTGGGCCGCAGACTGGCGTGATTCCGGGCCTCCCGGGAATCCACAGACTGTGGAGGGCGTTGTGGAGAACTACACGGCTGTAACACTTCCTCTTGTGGTCGGTTCCTCGGCCAGCCACTAGATGTAGTGTGGAGCCACCGCAGCGGCCCCTTCCCGGACACGTCTGCGCAGGTGCCAGCGGGCAGGTGCAAGCGGCACCCGACACCAGCACCACTCCACAGCACGAACAACCAGCAAGAACCAGGGGAGATCATGGCCGTCACCGTCTACACCAAGCCGTCCTGCGTCCAGTGCACCGCGACGTACCGCGCGCTCGACAACAAGGGCATCCAGTACGAGGTGCTCGACGTCTCCGCCGACGAAGCCGCACTCGAGCACGTCAAGAGCCTCGGCTACATGCAGGCCCCCGTCGTCGTCACCGACGACGACCACTGGTCGGGCTTCCGTCCCGACAAGATCGCGACGCTCAGCGCCGAACTCGCGTGAGCCGTGCGGGTCCCGTCCCGGGACCCGCACCTCCGCCGGCCTGGAGGCACGCAGCGCCTCCGACAGGCCACTCCTGATCTGCTGTCCGCACCTCTCACAAGGAGCGCGCACATGAGTCGCCTCGTCTACTTCTCGAGCGTGTCCGGGTACACCGCACGCTTCGTCGAGAAGCTCGGCCGTGACGCGGACCGCATCCCGCTCTACCCGAACGAACCGTTCCTGCGCGTGGACGAGCCGTACGTGCTCGTCCTGCCGACGTACGGCGGCGGCAACGGGCAGGGCGCGGTGCCCAAGCAGGTCATCAAGTTCCTCAACGACGAACAGAACCGCTCGCTCATCCGCGGAGTGGTCGTCGGGGGCAACACGAACTTCGGCGAGGCCTACGGCCTGGCCGGGGACGTCATCGCACAGAAGTGCGGCGTCCCTCTCCTCTACAGGTTCGAACTCTTCGGAACGCCGGACGACGTCCGCGCGGTCAACTCAGGATTGGATGCATTTTGGACGCAGCAGTTGCAGACGTCGATCTGACGTCGCCGCAGACGGGGATGGACTACCACTCCCTCAACGCGATGCTCAACCTCTACGACGCGGACGGGAACATCCAGTTCGACAAGGACCGTGAGGCCGCGAAGCAGTTCTTCCTGCAGCACGTCAACCAGAACACCGTCTTCTTCCACAACCTGAAGGAGCGGCTGGACTACCTGGTCGAGAACGAGTACTACGAAGCGGCGACGATCGAGCAGTACTCGCTCGAGTTCATCCAGAAGCTCAACGACCTGGCGTACTCCAAGAAGTTCCGGTTCCAGACGTTCCTCGGTGCGTTCAAGTACTACACGAGCTACACGCTCAAGACGTTCGACGGCAAGCGCTACCTGGAGCGCTTCGAGGACCGCGTCGTGATGACGGCCCTCGGCCTGGCGCAGGGCAACGAGCAGCTCGCGATCGACCTCGTCGAGGAGATCATCGCCGGCCGCTTCCAGCCCGCGACCCCGACGTTCCTCAACACCGCGAAGGCGCAGCGCGGCGAGCTCGTGTCCTGCTTCCTCCTCCGCATCGAGGACAACATGGAGTCGATCTCGCGCGGCATCAACTCCTCGCTGCAGCTCTCGAAGCGCGGCGGCGGCGTGGCACTGCTGCTCTCCAACATCCGCGAAGCCGGCGCCCCGATCAAGCAGATCGAGAACCAGTCCTCGGGCATCATCCCCGTGATGAAGCTGCTGGAAGACTCCTTCTCGTACGCGAACCAGCTCGGTGCGCGTCAGGGTGCCGGTGCCGTCTACCTGTCGGCCCACCACCCCGACATCATGAAGTTCCTCGACACCAAGCGCGAGAACGCCGACGAGAAGATCCGCATCAAGACGCTGTCGCTCGGCGTCGTCGTGCCGGACATCACGTTCGAGCTCGCGAAGAACAACGAGGACATGTACCTGTTCTCGCCGTACGACGTCGAGAAGGTCTACGGGATGCCCTTCGGCGACGTCCCGATCTCCGAGAACTACCGCGCGATGGTCGACGACTCGCGCATCAAGAAGACGAAGATCAAGGCGCGTGACTTCTTCACGACCATCGCCGAGATCCAGTTCGAGTCGGGTTACCCGTACATCGTGTTCGAGGACACGGTGAACAAGGCCAACCCGATCAAGGGTCGGATCAACATGTCCAACCTGTGCTCGGAGATCCTGCAGGTCAACACGCCGACCACCTTCAACGAGGACCTGTCGTACAAGGAGATCGGCAAGGACATCTCCTGCAACCTCGGCTCGCTGAACATCGCGCTGACGATGGACTCGCCGGACTTCGGCAAGACCATCGAGACCGCGATCCGCGGCCTGACCTCGGTCTCGCAGATGTCGCACATCTCGTCGGTCCGCTCGGTCGAGGACGGCAACGACAAGTCGCACGCCATCGGCCTCGGCCAGATGAACCTGCACGGCTACCTGGCTCGTGAGCGCGTCTTCTACGGCTCCGAAGAGGGCATCGACTTCACGAACATCTACTTCTACACGGTGCTGTTCCACGCCCTGCGCGCCTCGAACAACATCGCGATCGAGACGGGGGAGACCTTCGACGGCTTCCGTGACTCGAAGTACGCGTCGGGCGAGTTCTTCGACAAGTACACCGACCAGGAGTGGACGCCGGCGACCGAGCGTGTCCGCGAGCTCTTCGCGAACGCGAACGTGACGATCCCGACGCAGGACGACTGGAAGGCGCTGAAGGCGTCCGTCCAGGAGCACGGCATCTACAACCAGAACCTGCAGGCCGTCCCGCCGACCGGTTCGATCTCGTACATCAACCACTCGACGTCGTCGATCCACCCGATCGCGTCGAAGATCGAGATCCGCAAGGAAGGCAAGCTCGGCCGCGTCTACTACCCGGCGCCGTTCATGACGAACGACAACCTGGACTACTACCAGGACGCGTACGAGATCGGTGCCGAGAAGATCATCGACACGTACGCCGCGGCGACGCAGCACGTCGACCAGGGCCTGTCGCTGACGCTGTTCTTCAAGGACACCGCCACCACCCGCGACATCAACAAGGCCCAGATCTACGCATGGCGCAAGGGCATCAAGACGATCTACTACATCCGTCTGCGCCAGCTCGCCCTCGAGGGCACCGAGGTCGAGGGCTGCGTCAGCTGCATGCTGTAGCGGTCGGTCGCTGACGCGACTGCCCACATCCTGGAGGCACAGGGCGGGCCCCGCCCCGTGCCTCCAGTCCGACACCAGATCACCATCTCGAATCCGGAAGACGATCCCATGACCCTCACCGACCCGGTCCACGCAACGGGCAAGTCCATCCCGCTGATCAGCGCGGTCAGTGCCATCAACTGGAACCGCATCCAGGACGACAAGGACGTCGAGGTCTGGAACCGGCTGGTCAACAACTTCTGGCTGCCCGAGAAGGTGCCGCTGTCGAACGACGTGCAGTCGTGGAACACGCTCACGCCCGAGGAGCAGCAGCTGACCATGCGGGTGTTCACCGGCCTGACGCTGCTCGACACCATCCAGGGCACCGTCGGCGCGATCAGCCTGATCCCCGACGCGATCACCCCGCACGAAGAAGCCGTCTACACGAACATCGCGTTCATGGAGTCGGTGCACGCGAAGAGCTACTCGTCGATCTTCTCGACGCTCGCCTCGACGCCCGAGATCGACGACGCATTCCGCTGGTCCACGGAGAACCCGAACCTGCAGAAGAAGGCGCAGATCGTCCTCGACTACTACACCGGTGACGACCCCCTGAAGCGCAAGGTCGCGTCGACGCTACTCGAGTCGTTCCTGTTCTACTCCGGCTTCTACCTGCCGATGTACTGGTCCTCGCGGGCGAAGCTCACCAACACCGCCGACCTGATCCGCCTGATCATCCGCGACGAAGCCGTCCACGGGTACTACATCGGCTACAAGTTCCAGAAGGGCCTGGAGGGCGCTTCCGAGGAGCGCAAGCAGGAGATCAAGGACTACACGTTCAACCTGCTGTTCGAGCTCTACGAGAACGAGGTGCAGTACACGCAGGACCTGTACGACGGTGTCGGGCTGACCGAGGACGTCAAGAAGTTCCTGCACTACAACGCCAACAAGGCGCTGATGAACCTGGGCTACGAGCCGATGTTCCCGAAGGAGACGACGGACGTGAACCCGGCGATCCTTTCGGCCCTGTCGCCGAACGCGGACGAGAACCACGACTTCTTCTCGGGGTCCGGCTCGTCGTACGTCATCGGCAAGGCCGTCGTGACGGAGGACGAGGACTGGGACTTCTGATCCTGGTCTGACTCGTGTGGGGACGCCCCGCTGGCTTCGGCCGGCGGGGCGTTCTTGCGCTTCGGCGGCGTCCGTCTGGCGTGCCCGCATTGAGACCGATCGCGGACGGGTCATCTGAGACAGATGCTGTTGTTCACGGAGGAGAAGTGGTCGTGCGTCCGGTGAAGGACCGGCTATCGAGACACGTTGACGAGATCGAAGTACTGCGCGATGCGGCGAGCTACTGACAGCGCATCTAACCTGTCCGTGGCGATCGCGACTTCATCCAAGTCAGCTGCGGTGAGACGCTGGGTGAGGTCCTCCCAGCGGTCAACGTGCCAGCGTAGCTCGGTCTGTCGGGAGGAGTCGTAGCGTGCCCGCAGGCGTGCCTCGGCAGTTGATCGCTGCGCGGTCAGGCGGACAGATCGAAGCGGCAGCGCGACGGCTTCTGAGTATCGATGCTTGTCGGCTTCGTTGGCGATCACGCCGCTCATGACGAGCTGGCGCGGTCCGGCGGTCTTGTAGTTCGCCCACACGGCAGCGATGTTCCTCGCCTCGATGACCTGGTTCTGCGGGTCGGAGGCGGCAACGGGAGAGGACCGATGAAACCAGTCGACGTCGATCAGACTGAAAGGGCGCCCCTCGGCTGCGAGCAGGTTGCCGATGTGATCGAGAACGGTTGTCTTGCCAGCGCCGTAGGAGCCGTTGATGAAGATCGCAAACGAGGCTTCCATCCGCGGACTCTACGGGTGTGCCGTTGAAGCTGTCCCAGGGTTCGAGTAGTACCCCGGATGGGGATCGGTTGACGAGACAGCCCCTCTGAGCCATGTTCGTGGGATGCCTGAGTGGAACGGTCTTCAGATCCCGGTGACTGATCTCCGTCTTGTGTTCGATCGGATCCTTCAGCACGTCGAACATGCGAACGGGGAGTCGGTCGTGCTGCGTGAGGACTACTTCTACTCGTTGCCCGCTCCGGGACTGTACGACGTGTCGAGCGATCCACCCGAGGCCACGATCGGGCAGCTGACCGAGTCGTGGGACAACCTGACGTCAGCGCCGGCCGCCGATCGGACGTTGAACTGGGAACTCGTTTGGCTGGGCGACGTCCTACGAGCCATCGGGCATCTTCTGCCCGAGGGCGAGCAGCGTTCGACAGACCGGTAGCCGATCGGTGAGCGGACGGTCTTCGCTCATGACCTTGGGCTGAGCGATGTGCCGCCGGTGGTGGCGTCGATATGCAGGACCGGACGGGCATTGTTCTGCCCCTCGGGACGGATGATGACGTCCTTCCTGACCACCGAACTCACCAGCCGAAGAAGACGGATGAGACTGTCGACGGCCTCGTCATCGCCCATCTCCCGGAGGTCGAAGTCGAACTCGATCGGTGCGCCCCAACCGAGGAAAAAGTTCACCTGCACCCCGTCGCTCGGCCACACAGAAAGGGTCTGTCCCACGCCGCTCGCTCCGGGTCCGACTGTGCGGGTCCACGCAGCACTCCCGAGAGCGTCGCGCAGGGGAGCAATGTCGGCGTCGGAGGAACTGACGACCTCCCCGTCAGGCAGGACCAACGGCGCGAGATCATCGGCTTCCTGGAAGGCCCGACGAAACGCGGCAGCGGTGATTCGATCGTCCACTCCGTGACACTCTCAACACGAAGCGCTGAGCGCAAAGCGTTCGCGAAGAACGTCTCGTCGAGGTCACGTCGGTCCATTACGTTCGGGGAGCCGCGAAGGTCGATCACGTGTACGGCGGGCGGCAAGCACTTCGATCTGTGGGACGCGCTGCAGTCCCTGTTGCAGTGACGCCTCTCCGCCGGCCGTGCACGCAACCACCGCTCCGCCGTGCAGCCACTTCCGTGCCGCCACGACGTGGAGCGTGTCCGTTCGCCGGTCGGCAAGCGGACGTCGGAGAGGGCAGCGGCGAGGGCCGTCTGTGAGTAGCGGATCGTCTCATTCACCGATGGTTCATCGGGACCGCCAGCATCACCCTGAGTACCGTCGAATCGACAACTACCGAGGCGAATGGGACTGTAGCTGTGTGGCAACGATGTCGAAGCGCGCCAAGGGCTGGGTCTTCATCTGGGTCAGCCTGCTGTTTCCCGCGATGGCGATCAGCACGCTCGTCTTCGGGGCGCTCGGCGACCCGGACCGTTCCGACTGGCTCATCTGGACGGTGGTGATCGTGCTCCTGTCGGCAGTCATCGTCGTTGCGTACATCTGGGTGTTCCGCAGCATGCGCGCTCTCCGAGCGCCGGATCGTGGCGGCCGATAAGCCACCGGCCACACCGCGCGCGTGAGCATCGTGTCATACCAGCAACCAAAGGGCGCAATCCAGCGTCTCGCCGCACCGTGGCGTCCGCTGCTCGGCAATCGCTACGCCGTCGAGATCGCGCGCAGGAAGCTCTCTTTCGCCATCGCGTTCCCCGCGCAACTCACGATCTGGGCGCTGGCTTGGGCCCTCGGGCTCATGCACATCGATCCGACCTGGATCTTCCCGGTCCTGATCATCGGGTCGGGCGCAGTGACGGTCGCGACGATCGTGCGCTTCGGCCGATTCGGTGCGCGGGTCCGGCGCGACCTCGCAGCTCACGACGTGCACGTACAGGAGCTCCTGGTCGCCCGACGACCAGACAACGTCCAGCAGTGGGCCGGCCGCAACCGTGTTGATCTCCACGTCGTCGCCCAGATCGGAGACGATCATCGCTGACAGCGATTCGCCCAGCCCTCTCCAACCGGCGCCAGAGCTGTCCGGTGATCGATCGGCCGTCGTACAGGCTGAACTCGGGACCTCACCATGCGACGCTGGCTACGTTCGACTTATGAGGAAGTCCACGTTCTGGCGCCCGGCGATCGTCGCCACGGCTTTCCTCGTGCTGGGCTTGGTGTCCCTCCTAACGCCGATGCGGACCGTGAGCACGGCACGAGGGTTCCCGACCTGGATCCTCGGCATCATCCTTCTCGCTGGCGGCGTGGGTCTGTGGATCGATGCACTGATCGGCCGTGCTCGAGTTCGCGATCGCGATCGCGATCGCGGCTGAGCTGGCTCGGCCGCGGCGCATCCGATCTGGCGGGGAAGGGTGCGACGCGCGTCCCGCTCCGCCCGCGGTCGATGACACCTCGAAGACTGCGCACCGGGCGCGAACTCGGCCGGCTGCTCCCGGTCGTCCTGAACCGTCCGACCTGTCATGCGAGCTTGCGGGGCGGACTCGCCCCGAGGCTCCAGGCCGTGACAGAGCCGGCCATGCGGCTCGCCGAACCGGCGTCGACTACCGCCCCCGCACCAACCCCGGGATCCGCTCCCGGAACGGGAAGAACCCCCGCGACGCGTACGGCCACGCTCGCCCGTCCCACTGCCGGCGGACGGTCACGAGCGCGACGCCCTCCGCGCCGAGCCGTGTGCGCAACAGGTCCAGGCGCTCCCGGACGGGGCCGATGGGCGCGTACGGGACGACCACCGTGTCCAGGTCCGCAGCGCCCACCCAGTCGAGGACGGCGGACGGCTCGATCGAGCTGAGCACCGTCGCATCGGTCGTCCGCGACGCAGCGTCCGCGACCGCACCGGCGGTGAAGGCCGTGACCGCGGTCGACACCTCGGCGGGGGAGCGCTGCCCGGGGTCCGCGGCCACGGCGACTGCGCGGATCGACGAAGCAAGGGACGGGTGCTCCGCGAGCAGGCTCTCGGGCTCCAGGTCCTCCTCGTGCAACAGCAGCCCGACGCGCTCGCCGATGCGGCCGTCGACGTCGTCGGACGGCACCGGGACCGCGGCCGGGAAGGGCTCCTCGTCGAGCGCTCGGGCCTCGGTCGCGAGGCCGGTCGGCGCGAAACGGCCGTCGGTGTACCGCGCGATGTTCTCCGTCGTCGCCAGGTACGTCTTCCCCCTGGTCTGCAGACCGGCGACCCAGCGCCACGACAGGGTGTTGGAGGCGGCGTCACCGTCGAGCAGGTGTCGGGAGAAGAAGTCGGCACCGAGCTGCCAGGGCAGCTCGAGGGTGAAGACCCAGATGCTCGCGAACCACATCCGCGTGTGGTTGTGCAGGTACCCGGTCTCGACGAGCTCACGCACCCACGCGTCCATCGCCTCGATCCCGGACCGCCCGGCGACCACGTCCTCGTAGTGCGCGGGCAGGTCGCCGGCGAGCAGGTCACGGACCTCTTCGCGGTAGCGGCGCCAGACCTCGGGACGCTGCTCGAGCCACCCCTTCCAGTAGGTGCGCCAGAAGACCTCCTGCACGAACTTCTCCGCGGTGTGCAGGCTGTGTCGCTCGAGCACGGCGTCGACGACCTCCTGCTCGGTGACGAGCCGGTGCCGGATGTACGGCGACAGACCGGACACGTTCGTCCGCGCGGGACCGGTGTCGTGGTTGCGGTCGCGCCGGTAGTCGGCGCCGGCGTGCGGGACGAACGCGCGCAGGGCGTCGAGGCCGGCTGCTCGGGTGGGCGTGGTCACCTCGCCATCCTGCGCCTGCCGGCGCCGGGGGAGCCGTGTGCCGGGGTGACACGGCTGGGACGCGAGCGGCGGGGCGGACGGCTGCCGTGCCTCCAGTCCGGCCTGGAGGCACGCATCCCGCGGGCGCGACGGCGCACGTCCGTCGTGTGGGCGCCTCCTACGACGCTCCGACGAGCAACCCGTACGCCACGAGTGCGGTCATGGCGCCGGGGAGCATCGCGATGATCGCGGCGGGGACCGCCCAGATCTGGTGCACCCACGGATGGCCGCCCGGCTTCGTGGAGGCCATCACCGCGAACGAGGTCGCGGACACCAGCACCGCCCACGCCGCGGTCATGGTGACGATCGCGCCGGGGTGGTCGCCTCCGCTGAGCACCGAGAGCGCGAGCGGGAGGAAGAACATCGCCGGCGGGAGGAGGAACCCGGTCGTGGCCACGACGCGGAAGGCCTTCCGGCGGCTGTTGAGCTCGGCGATGGTTCGCTGTTCTTGCGCCTGCTGGGCGGCGTCTGCTCCGCGCGGCAGACCTGCCTGGAGGTCCTGCTCGTCCACCATGTCGTCCTCGTGACGGTGCGCTTCAGGCCGGTGGCGTCGTGCCCGCGCCCTCGGTGTCGTCTGCCCCGGCCGGGCCGGTGCCTGCCTGGTCGAGGTTCTCGTGCGGGTCGCCCATGTCGCCGGTGGCCTTGCCGACGGGGGACAGTCCGAAGTGCTTGCGGGCGGCGTTCTCGTCGGCGAGGGACAGGGTGTTCCCGGCGCCGGTGGAGGGTGCGTCCTTGATCGCGCGCTTCGTGTACCCGACGTGCAGGTCCGAGCCGTCGAACGTGGCGTCCTCGACCGGGACGAGCACGGCGTGGCTGCCGAGGAGTCCGGTGGCGACGCTGATGAAGGCGGCGCTGCCGTCCTCGTCGGAGGGGAACACCTGTGCGACCTTGCCGACGGATGCGCCGTCGCGGTCTCGGACGGTCGCGTGCTCCACCTCGTGGATCTGGGCCTTGGTGATCATGCGTGTAGTCAACGCCCTCGGCCTGCTGCGGGCGTGTCAGTCTGCGCGTCCTCGAGACCGGTCCGATCCCCGAGCTCCGCTCGGTCTACCGCGCGGTGGGCAACAGGGATGGAGAGGAGTGCGCCGCCCAGGAGGACGACCGACACGACGATCACCGACGCGGGTGTGCGGAGCGCGGGCGCGACGATGCACACTGCGCAGCAGAGGATCGTGATCGCGCCCGAGATCAGCGTCGGAGGCAGCGCCGCTCGGTGCCCGGTCCGCCAGGCTTCGTCGCTGGACATCGTCACCCGCGTCCGGATGCCGGCGAGGTCGTTCCGACCGAGCTGTCCGTTCGCAGCCCGCCACGTCAACCACATCACGAGGACCGCTCCACCGATCTCGACGACGAGTGCGGACACCATTGCTCCAGGCATGGTGACGACGCTAGCGTGCTGGTACATGAACGGCAATGTTCCACGTGGTCAATGGCGGGCGAGCCTTCGGACGACCGACGGCTGGCAGTCCGTCCGCGAGCCCGCCGGACGGTACGCCGAGGCATCCTTGCTCGAGTGGGGGAGCATCACGAAGGGGCTCGTCGGGACGACGGCCGCGGTCACGCTCGAGCTCGGACGGCCGGTCGCGTCGTACCTGCCCGGCGTGCCCGACGGCGAGATGACGGTCGGTGATCTCGTCCGCCATACCTCTGGGCTGGCCCGGGTACCACCGACGATCCGTGACAGCCTCTTCCGTGACCCGTACCGACCGGCCGTCGGGGTGCCGCTGGACCTGACGACCGCGACGCCGGTGACGCCCAGGGGGCAGTACGTGTACTCGAACCTCGGGTACGCGCTCCTCGGGGCGGTCCTCGACGCGGTGCGCGGGAGCTGGTTCGACGCCGTGGAGGAGCAGGTCCTGCGCCCGGCGGGCATCGGTTCCGCGACACTGGTGCCGGCTGCATCGGAGCGCATCATGCCGAGGTTCCTCGGTCGCGCCATCCGACCGTGGGCGCTCGGTGAATCCTCGTTCGCATCGGCCGGCGGGGTCTGGTCGACCTTCGACGACCTCTGCCGCTACGGCGAGTGGGCGCTGGAACCGGGTGCACCGCCCACCCGCACGGTCAGCTGGCAGCGCGACGAGGGCTCTCGCTGGATCAACGGCGAAGTCCGGGCCGCGGGTGCGGTGATCGCCCGGGCAGCGGGAGTGACCGCCGTGGTGCACACGCTCGCGAAGGCGCCGTACGCAGCCAATGCGATCGCGGCGGCGCTCGTCGAACGGGAAGCGCTGCGCGCGAGAGACGCTTGATCCCGATCGACACGACCGACCCGTCGAGGTCGAGGCAGCTGGACGGACGGGACGGCCGGTCGTTGGGTAGTGTCGGGAACCAACTTGCGAGCCACACGGGGGTGTGCGTGACGATGGCGTTCGATGACGGGGCAGCCGATGCCCGCGTCGCTGTTGCAGACGGCGCTTCCAGGGACCCGCGAATGCATCGCTCCCGTCTACGACCGCGCGGCGCGATCGTGACTGCGCTCGCGGCCGCGGTGCTCGCGACGACCGGGTGTGCCTCGGACAGCGGAGGCGGACGGGGCGCGCGAGACGCAGCAGGCACGACGCAAGAGCAGGGAGCCGGTCTCTCGTTGCAGGACGAGTTCGAGCTGGCTGGCGAGCGGTACGAGCACGGGCAGGCCGTGCTCGTAGCCGCACAACGACAGATCTGGGACGGCAAGTGGTACCGGAACGGCGGCGACGTCCGTCCTCTGCCCGCAGGCGACGACGCGTTCGGCGAGGCGCCGGAGGGTGCGACCAAGGAGAACTCCTACGCGTTCCGAGCCGTGCGGATCATCGAACCGGAGGGTGCTACCGGCGCGGTGCAGGACCTCGAGCCGATGCAGCGCTACTTCGACGAAGAAGGGTGGCGCTGGAGCAGCGCGAAGGTCGGTACGGATCACGAGGTCCGGGCCGACACCGGCGACGGATGGTGGGTGACCTGGAACGTGCGACCGAACGGGCAGTGCTCGCTCGGCGTGTACAGCGAGGCGTTCTGGGCACACGATGCTCCGGAGCTCATCAAGGCGATCGCACTGCGGGACCCCGCCGACTTCCCCGATGCATCCGAACCGGGTGTCTCGGAGCCGTTCCCGAAGTGGAGCGACCGTGTCCGGCAGCGCTGATCTCCGGACGAGGGTGCGCCTCGCAGACGCCGACCGGTCTGCGAGGAACTCCCGTGTGGGACCCGCCCAGCGGAGAGCCGCCACTGGTCGCCGAGCCACCGCAGTGGCGCTGCTCGCCGGGGTCGTGCTCACCGGCTGCAGTGCCGGCATCGGGAAGACTCCCGAGCAGGCGAAGCAGTCCGTCGTCACGTTCGTCGAGGACTCCACCGACGTCGTCGGCGACGGGTGGGAACCGAGTGAGGGGCCCGGACTCGGGAAGTGCGGCCTCGCCCCCGGGGTCGGTGGCGTCCGGTACGTCTACGCCGTGGTCCGGTCCGCGAGCGCCGACCCGAAGGCCGACGTCGAGGCGGTGGAGCAGCACTGGAAGGACCTCGGGGTCACCACCGAGCGCTACCAGACGGGTGGCGAGGACCCGATCCTGGGCGTCCGGGGCCGGGGTGGCCCGGTGAGCTCGTCGGACTTCCGCGCCGACCCCCGCGGCTACACGATCGATGCCAGCTCGCAGTGCTTCGTGGGCGACTTCGACCGGATGAGCCTGGACGGCCAGGAATGACGGACGTGACCCGCCTGTCGGGGCCGAGCCGTGCCTCCAGGCCAATTTGGAGCCGCGCCGCTACCGCCCAGCCGGCACCGCGACGTTCGCCAGTTCCGCGCGCACGATGTCCGCACCAGCGGACAGCGCACCGAGCTTCCCGAGCGCCGCACCCCGCGCCAGCGGCGCCATCCCGCAGTTCGAGCTCGGGATGAGCTTGTCCGCGTCGACGTAATCGAGCGCCCGGCGGAGCACCTCGGCGACCTCGTCCGGGGTCTCGACGGTCTCGGTGGCGACGTCGACCGCGCCGAGCATGACCTTCTTGCCGCGGATGAGCTCGACGAGTTCGAGCGGGACGTGGGAGTGGATGCACTCGAGCGAGACGATGTCGATCGACGACTGCTGCAGGAGCGGGAAGGACTGCTCGTACTGCCGCCACTCGGCGCCGAGGGTCTCCTTCCACCGGTTGTTCGCCTCGATGCCGTAGCCGTAGCAGATGTGCACGGCGGTCTCGGCGTGCAGCCCCTCGGCAGCGCGCTCGAGTGCGGCGACGCCCCAGTCCTGCACCTCGTCGTGGAAGACGGTGAAGGCGGGCTCGTCGAACTGGATGACGTCGACGCCGGCGTCCTGGAGCTCGCGGGCCTCCTGGTTGAGGATCGTGGCGAACTCCCACGCGAGCTTCTCGCGGCTCTTGTAGTGCTGGTCCGACAGGGTGTCGATCATGGTCATCGGGCCGGGGAGCGCCCACTTGATCGGCCGGTCGGTCTGCGCGCGCAGGAACTTCGCGTCCTCGACGAAGACCGACTCCGGACGGCTGACCGCGCCGACGACGGTCGGGACGGCGGCGTCGTACCGGTCGCGGATACGGACGGTCTCCTTGCGCTCCTGGTCGATGCCGTCCAGGTGCTCGATGAACGTGGTGACGAAGTGCTGGCGGGTCTGCTCACCGTCGCTGACGATGTCGATGCCGCGGCGCTCCTGCTCGTGGACGGCGGAGCGGAGGGCGTCCTGCTTGCCCTCGGTCAGCGCGTCGCCCTCGAGCTGCCAGGGGGACCAGAGTCGCTCGGGCTCGGCGAGCCAGGACGGCTTCGGCAGGCTGCCGACGATGGCGGTGGGGAGGAGGGTGCTCATGCGGGCGGGGTTCCAGTCGTTCAACGGGTCGGGACGGCGGTGTCGGCGGCGAGACGTGCCAGGAGTGCTCGGTGCGGCTTGACCAGGTGCTCCTCGGTCCAGCGGCCCTGGGTGACGCCGAGGCGGCTCCGTTCCTCGCGGTCGTAGGTGACGGGCGGCACGGTGAAGTCGGTGTGCTCGAGGGTCGGGCGGTAGGTGGCCGGGGCGACGACGTCCGCGTTGTAGATCTCCGGGCGGTAGATCTTCTGGAACGTCTCCATCGTCGCGATCGTGCCGATGAGCTGCAGGTCCGAGTAGTCGTGCAGCAGGTCGCCGCGCGTGTAGAACGCGAGCGGGGCCTTGCCACCCGGGGGCATGAAGTAGCGGACCTGCATGCCCATCCGGCCGAAGTAGTCGTCGGTCAGCGAGGAGTGCTCGTGCGCGTACTCGGCGCCGAGCACGGGGTGGACCGTCGCGGTCTGGCGGTAGGTCTGGCTCGTGGAGACGCTGATGCAGACGACGGGCTCCTGGTCGAACTCGGACCGGAAGGCGTCGGACTCCAGGAAGTGCTGGAACAGTCGGCCGTGCAGCAGCCCGAAGTCGGCGGGGATCCCGGCGGACCTGTCGAGCGTGGGCAGCAGCACCGAGAAGTCGTAGTCGCGCAGGTACGACGAGAAGTTGTTGCCGAGGATGCCGTGGTGGCGCTCGCCGGTGTGCTGGTCGACGATCGTGACGTCGAGCATCTCGAGCAGCGGGAACGCGACGTCGGTCGCCCCGTCGTCGAACTCGGCGGTGACCGAGACGATGTCGAGCTCGACCGCGTAGCGGCGCGAGTCGCCAGCAGGCGACGCCGACGACGCGTGCGAAGCCGACGTCGCCGCCGCCGCCGCCGACGCCGACGGCGCGGCCAGGTCGTTCGCCCGCTCGTCGATCATGCCGAGCGCGTTCCGGAGGTTCTGCTGGCGGTGCTCACCGCGCGCCAGGTTGGCGAAGTTCGTGGTCAGCCGGGAGCTGTCGGCGGGGGAGTAGTCCTCGTCGAAGCGGGTCCGGGTGATCCGGAAGGTCAGGTCGTTCGCCATCCCCCGATCATGACCGCGGGCGCGGGTCATCAGGTAATCCGCAGTTGCTATGCGGCGGTATAGCCTCTGCCTATGGCCCGCGTGTCGAACGACATCACCCTGCAGCAGCTCCGGTACTTCATCGAGGTCGCGACGGAGGGGTCGATCACCGCCGCGGCCGACCTGCTCTACGTCTCGCAGCCGACGATGTCCGCGGCGATGAAGGACCTGGAGACCCGGATCGGCCGCCCGCTCTTCACCCGGTCGGCCCGAGGGGTCGTGCTCACCGTCGACGGGGTCGAGTTCCTCGGGTACGCCCGCCAGGTCGTCGAGCAGGTCTCCCTGCTCGAGCAGCGCTACGTCGGGCGGCAGGCCTCGCGGCGGCTGCTCGGCGTCTCCGCGCAGCACTACTCCTTCGCGGTGGAGGCCTTCGTCCGCATGGTCGAGGCGGCGGCCGCGGACGAGTACGAGTTCTCGCTCCGGGAGACCCGCACGTGGGACATCATCGAGGACGTCCGCACCCTGCGCAGCGAGGTCGGCATCCTGTACCGCAACGACTTCAACCGGCAGGTGCTCGGGAAGCTCATGCGCGACGCCGGGGTGGTGTTCACGCCGCTGTTCGTCGCGCAGCCGCACATCTTCGTGGCCAGACGGAACCCGCTGGCGTCGCGGGAGCGGGCGACGCTCGAGGACCTGGCCGACCTGCCCCGACTGACGTTCGACCAGGGCGCGAACAACTCCTTCTACCTGGCCGAGGAGATCCTGTCGACGATGTCGAGCAAGCGGGAGATCCGGGTGTCGGACCGGGCGACGATCTTCAACCTGATGATCGGTCTCGGCGGCTACACGATCTCGACGGGGCTGATCAGCGACGACCTGGACCCGGAGATCGTCGCCATCCCGCTCGACGTCGACGAGCGCATCGAGATCGGGTGGATCGCGCACGCGTCGGTGCCGCTCACGGTGCAGGCGCAGGCGTACCTGGACGAGCTGCGTGCGGTGGTCGTCAGCTACGGGGTCGAGCCGCTGGGCTGAGCCCGGCGGGCGGCGGCCCGGCAGGCGGGCTCGCGTCGCCCGTGTGGGTGGTGGCCGGCCTGGAGGCGCGACCTGCGTCCGTCACCTGGGTCGCGCCTCCAGGCCGATTCCCTACTCGCGGACCGGACCCAGCGTCGCGCTCTTGGGGGTCCGCCCGTCCCCGGACGACCGTCCGGTGAGGCGTCTGCCGACCCACGGCAGGACGTGGACGCGAAGGTGCTCGATCGTGGACGCGCGCTCCGCGAGCCGGACGGCCCCGTCCCAGGTCGGCAGGGGGACGCCCAGGGCGGTCAGGACGTTCGCCGCGACCCGCCGGTGGCCGAGGGTGTTGAGGTGGAGCCGGTCCGGCGCCCAGAGTGCGAGGTCCTGGAACCCCGCGTCCGTCCAGTTGTCGACCACGGTGACGTTCGGCCGGTCCGCCCATGACCGGATGTGGTCCGCGTACTCGTCCCCGCGTCGGCGGATGAGCCGGCCGAGCGGCAGGTGCCGGGTCATGTCCGCGACGGTGACGAAGAGCACGTCGGTGCCGGTGCGCACGGCGGCGTCGAGCCCGGCCGTGATGCGTCGGGCGTTGGCGGCGATCGACACCCGCGGGCGCAGGATGTCGTTGTTGCCGCCGCTGATGCTCAGCAGGTCCGGCCCGAGGCGCAGGGCGGCGGGGAGCTGGTCGTCGAGGATCGGCGCGAGCAGCTTGCCGCGGATCGCGAGGTTGGCGTAGGTGAACGTGCGGTCGGAGGCAGCGGCGAGGCCATCGGCCACGAGGTCGGCCCACCCCCGGGGCGAGCCGTCGGGCCACTCGTCGCCGACCCCCTCGGCGAAGCTGTCGCCGATCACCGCGAACTTGGTGTGCATCGTCGCCATCCTCCCACCGTCACCCGAGCGCGGTCCCGGGCGCGGTGCGCGCACCCGGGACCACGCTCGTCGCGACCGCCCGCCCGTTCCCGGCGCTCAGCTCGTCGGCACGACGTCCCAGTGCTCGCGGATCAGCCCGCCGTCGACGCGGAACAGGTCGGCCGCGAGCAGCGGCGCGTCCGGTGCCGCCCCGACCGGCTGCGAGAACGTCCACACCAGGTCGCCGTCCGCGAGCGAGATGACCGACTGCTGGGCGGGGAACTGCGCGCCGCTGCCGAACAGCTGCTTGAGGGCGGCCGTCCCGTTCGGCGCGACGGGGTTGTGCTGCAGGTACGCGGGGTCGAAGTCGCGGTCGAGGACGGACACGTCGTGGTCCCGGAACAGGGTGTCGTAGGCGGACACCGCGAAGGTCCGGTTGCGCTCCTCCTGGCGTTCGCTCGGGGGCGGCGTCGGTCGCGCCGGGCGGTACAGGTCGCTGAACATCGTGTTCGTGTTGCCGCTGGCGGGCTTCCCCGTCGCGATGGCCTGGTCGAGGGACCAGTGCTCCACGACCCGGCCGTCCCGCAGCCGGAACAGGTCCACTGCCGCGTCCCCACGGCGCTCGTCGTGGATGTCGGGTGCGACCTGCCAGTGCACGGCCACCAGGTCACCGTCCGCCGCGACGTGCTTCACGACCGCGTGGGCGCCGGGGACGCGGGCGCGGTCGGCGGCGAACTCGGCCAGGACCCCGGCGGGGCCGGCGCTCGCCCCGTTCGTGTGCGTCACGGCCTCCGGGGCGACGAGCGTCTGCGCCAGGCGGCGGGCCGCCGGGCTGGTCGGGTCCACGAACGTCCGGGTCAGGAGCGTGACGACCGCGCAGCGGTTCCGGCGTTCGGTCGCGGTGTCGAGACGGGAGGCGGTGGTCCCGCCGTCGGCGATCGTGGCCGACCGGGAGGCGCGGGTCACGTCCGGTGCGGCGCTGGCGGTCGCGGGGACGCCGAGTCCGGCGAGCAGGGCGGCGCCGGTGACCAGGGCGGCGCCGCCCACGAGGGCGGCGCGGTGGCGGGTGCGGTGCTTCGTCAGCGGGTGCTTCGTCGTGGGCTGCATGGCGACGACGGTAGGTCGGGCGTGCACTGGCCGGAAGGAGGCACTTCTCCGTACGGTACTGACATGGACGTCGGAATCGCGGTCCCGGACGGAACTCAGGACACCCCTGCGGACGGACCGGTCCGGTTCCCCACGGCGTGTCCGACGCGAGTGGTGCTCAGCCACGTCACGAGCCGGTGGGGCGTCCTCGTCCTGCTCGCACTGCGGGACGGGCCGGTGCGGTGGGGTGCGCTGCGCCGGACGATCGAGGGCGTGAGCGAGAAGATGCTCGCCTCGACGCTCCGGACGTTGGAGCACGACGGCATCGTGCACCGGGACGTGCAGCCGACGGTGCCGCCGCGGGTCGACTACTCGCTGACGGGTGCCGGGCAGGAGCTGGCCGAGCGGCTCGTGCCCCTGATGGACTGGATCGTCGAGCACGCGGACGCGATCGTGGACGGTCGGTGACCGCTCCTGCCCCGCACCGCGGCGGCCGCTGTCAGTTCTCGAGTCGCTGCTGGTCGGGCATCCCGTCGGAGCACTTCGACGTCGCCGACATCTGGTAGTTCCCCGGGTAGGCGTCGAAGCTCGCCGACACGACCGGCCCACCGCGCCCGCGGACTCCCGGTGCCGGGTCGGGCCCACCGCTCTGGTACTCGTCGACGTCGACTCCGGCGTCCCGCCAGTGCTTGCTCACCGCTTGCACGTCGACTCGGGCATCAGCGCCAGAGGTGTCAGTCCGCTTCATGACGTAGACGAACATCGTGCCGGGTGCACCGGAGTCTTGCTCGCACTCTCGGACGCCCGGACCGCTGAGGTGCTCCCAGGTGCCGCCGGCGGCGGTCGTCGACTGCTCGACGAATTCGATCACGGACTGCTTCGCTTCCGAGGGCTGTACCGAGGGCTCCGTCGTGTCGTCGCTGCAGGCGGACAGCACGAGCAGCGTGCCGACGAGCAGGGCCGACTGGACGAGGGCTCGTGGCCATCTGGACATCATGCGAACCGACGCTCCGGTGCGTGTACGACGACGGCGTGCCGTCAGCCCTCTCGTGAGAGCTCGTCCGGCGAGCCGTCGGAGCACTGTGACGTCGCGGAGAGTCGGTAGTTGCCGGGCTTCGCGTTGAAGCTCGCCGAGATCACCGGACCACCTCGCCCTCGGACTCCGGGTACGGGATCCGCCCCGCCGCTCTCGTACCACTCGACGTCGACGCCGAGGTCCTTCCAGCGTTCACCGACCGCCCGCACGTCGGCGCGCGCGTCGGCATCGGTCGAATCGGCACGCTTGACGATGTACACGAACATCGTTCCCGGAGCCCCATTCTCCTGCGCGCACTCCCGGACGCCCGGTCCGCTGACGTGCTCCCACTCGCCGCCCGCTGCTGCGGACGACTGCTCGACGAACTCGACGACGGACTGCTCCGCTTGGGAGGGCTTCACTGTGGGTTCTCCTGGATCGTTGCTGCATGCTGTCAGGGCGAAGATGGTGGCGCAGAGCAACGCCGCGGTCGTGATCGACCGTTCGTTGTGGGCACGCCTGGCGCTCACGGGACTTGCTGCATCTGCTCGAGGACGGTTTTCTCGTACCACGTCAGTCCTTTGGGCTCGTGCTTGGTCATCGCTTCAGGATGGCCTGTCGTGGCCTGCCCGATGTTGTAGAGCGACTCGGTGTCGTTGTCGAGGTATCCCCGGTGGTCATCGGTGAGGACGTTGTGGTCGTCCACGGAGAGCTTCTCGTCGTCACCGGGGACGCCGTCCGTCCCGAAGGCGGTCGCGTCGAAGTCGGGGTCGGTGGGATCTTGGCCGTGTGACCAGCTCAGCCTTCCGGTTTGTGCCCATCGGTCGCCTCGTCCTGGCTCGAAGACCCAGATGTTCTGGGCCTGTCCTGCGTACACGTGGTCCGCGTGCAGGTCCGATGCGTTGTCGACCGTGTCGGGGAGGCCTGCCGAGCCGATCGTGGTGAAGGTGTCGACGTGGATGTCCGGCTTCGTCAGTGTGTAGGCCGCGGTGGTCGAACCGTACGAGTGGGCGACGATGTTGTTCGAGAACGAGTCGTCCCCGCGCGCGGCGTTCAGACCGCGGAGCGCGGTCGCGAGCTTCTCGCTGCCGTCCTTCGCGTACTTCGTGCCGAGGACGCCGAAGTCGAGTTGCCCCTGGATGACCGGTTGCGGCGGGGTGGAGTAGCCGACCCAGGACACGACGGCGCGTTCCTCGGGCCCACTCGAACCCTGTTCGGAGTACAGGTTCTGTGCTGCCATGGTCCAGCCGGTCATGCCCTTCGTGTCCGTGGCCATGCCCGGAACGGTCCAGGTCACGTTCTTCGCGGTGTCGAGGTCACCGATCGAGATCGCGGCCAAGGGAGGGACGACGTCGTCATCCAGCGAGATCAGGAAGCGCGCCCCCTCGTTCGTCGTGTCGTCAGTGGCGATCCGGATGTTCTTGAGGGCCGTCAGGTTCTCGTAGGCCGTGGCGTAGGCGGCGCCGCCGGGGTCGTAGGTGGTCGATCGCTCCAGGTCACGAAGGCGCTGCTCAGCCGTGCTGATCAAGTCGTCCAGCACGTCCCGGTTCGCAGCGTCCCGAGCCCAGTAGGCGACTCCCTCGAGGTTGCCGAGCTGGCGGAGCACCGGGAGCGGGAGTGCCTGGACGTCGCGCCGGTCGGCCGGGGTCAACCCGAGCTCGGCCCACAGCGCCGCGACCTGGGTGGCGGTGAGGCCGGGGGCGAGGAGCGCGGTCATCCCTGCGGGGAGTTCGGCCGCCGCGGCGATGTCGAGGACGCCGTTCGACAACGTCCCCTGACCTCCGGCACGGTCGAAGGCGTCAGCGATCCGGTCGAGCCAAGCGGCGTCCTCGGCGTTCTCGTCGAGCAGACGATCGAAGCCGCCGAGGAACGACGCGCTCCCGATCCGGGCCCACCCGCACGTCGAGGTGAAGGCCGTCCAAGCGTTCCGGACCGCCGTGCGCTCAGCGCCGGCGGAGCGGTCGAGCCCACGAGTCGTCGAAGCGAAGCCGCGGAGGGCGGTGGGATCCGCGGCGCTCCGTCCCTCCGATGTCCCGCCGCCGGTGCGCGTCCGGGCCCGGGGTGCGAACGCCGCTGACACCTCCGGCGGTGACACCGGCGTCTCGGAAGGTCGGATGTCGAGCGGTTGCACACCCGGGACGCCGAAGATGCCCAGCGGTGAGGCGGCAGCAGCGTCGTCCCGCGCCTGTTGCCGCTGCTGCCACGCCGCGAGTTCCGCCCGCCGCGTGCGCTCCTGGTCGGCGGCGGCTGTTGCTCGGTGCACCTGCTCGGTCAGTTCGTCGAGGACACGGGCGAGTTTGGCCCGGTCCTCGGACTCGATCCGTGCCGATTCGTCGAAGCGCTTCGCGTACGCGCCGTCGAAGTCCTCTCGCGCAGACTCTGCCGCGGTCCGCCGCGCGGCTGCCTGCGCGCGGAGCCGTTGCGCAGCCGTCGTCGCGGCTCGTTCGAGTCGCGCGGCTGATCCGTTGTCGTAGTCGATCCCCACCATGAGCCCCCCGCCCTGACTGGAACGTACTCGGTCCAGCGTGTCGACGATCTTCGTCGCACTCGGTGAAATGTGCAACCTCAGTCTCGGCCCCGACTTCCCGACTCAGGCTTGACTACGTAGACAACGGCGTGGTTGTCTTGCTGCACGGCCGCTCCCTGCGGCCCTCTCGACGCAGCGAAGGAGCTGGCAGCATGCGCGACGACGCCCCCGTACGCCGCCTCCGCCCGGCGTCGATGACCGACGTCGCCGCGCTCGCCGGGGTCTCGCAGAAGACCGTCTCCCGCGTGGTCAACGACGAGCCGCACGTGACCGAGACCGTCCGCGCGAAGGTGGAAGCCGCCATCGCCGAGCTCGGCTTCCGCCCCAACGCCGCCGCCCGGTCCCTGAAGTCCCAGCGCTCCCGCCGCGTCGGGCTCATCACGATCGGCACGAACCTTTACGGCCCGACCGCGATGCTCACCGGCGTCGAGCAGGCCTGTCGCACGAACGGCTACGCGCTCGCCGTCGTCCGCACCGTGACGGCCCTCGCCGACGAACTGCAGCCCGCGGTCGACTCCCTCGTCGAGCAGGGGGTCGAGGCGATCGTCCTGTCCGAGCCGGTCGAGAACCAGATGGACCAGCTCCGGATGCCCGACGGCGTCACGATCCTGACCCTCGGCCCGCCGGACGTCGCCGACCGCGCGAACACCCTGGCGGTCGGTCTCGACGAGACCGGCGCCGCCTTCGCAGCGACCGACCACCTGCTCGCGCTCGGCCACGAGACGGTGTGGCACATCGCGGGTCCGGCGAACTGGACCTCGAGCCAGCGCCGCACCACCGGGTGGCGTGCGGCGCTCCAGGACGCGGGCGTCGCGGAGCACGCGCCGGTGGAGGGGGACTGGTCGCCGCAGAGCGGCCACGACGCCATGCGCTCGCTGCTCACGCGTCCCGACGTCACGGCCGTGTTCGTCGCCAACGACCAGATGGCGATCGGTGCGATGTCCGCCATCCAGAACGCCGGTCTGTCCGTCCCGCGGGACATCAGCATCGTCGGCTTCGACGACATGCCGATCGCCGCGTTCCTGCCCACGCCGCTCACGACCATCCGCCAGGACTTCGACGAGGCCACCCGCCTCGCGATGCACCGCCTCTTCCGCACCCTCGAGGGCCACCCGCCCGCCGAGCGGCACCGGATGCTCCCGGGACAGCTCGTCACGCGCGCCACCAGCGCACCGCCCTCCGACGAGCGCCGTCACCTCCGCCCCGCCGACTGAACCCCCGGACGGGAGGCGCGGCTCGCGTCCGTCCCGCACGTGAGCGCTCACTCGCGCCCGCGTCCACCCCGACAACCACCCCGACACCCACCCGACGACGACGTCAGGAGTTCGTTCGTGACCCCAGTACCGACGCGACCCACGGATCGGACCGAACCCGATCCTCCAGGCCGGTCCGACCGCCGTGCACCCAGCCGACGCGACCTGCTCCGCTGGGGTGCCGCGGCCGGCGGAGCCGCCGCCCTGAGCGGCCTGCTCGCCGCGTGCTCACCGCAGTCCTCCGCCGCCGTCCGCTCCGGCCGGGCCGACCTGTCCTTCTGGACGCACGACCCCGGCTACGAGAAGTTCTTCACCCAGGCGCTGCCCGTCGCGGACCGGAAGTCGCGGTTCGACTACGCACTCGACATCACGACCATCGCGGCGGCCGACATCCCGACGAAGCTCATCGCGCAGGCCGTCGCGGGCACCGGGACGCCGGACGTCGCGGGTCTCGAGATCGGCGCGTTCTGCCGGATGCTCCGCGGCGACATCGCGAAGGAGCTCCTGAGCGACCTGTCACCGTCGGTCGCCTCGCGGAAGGACGACTTGATCGGTGCGCGCCTGACACCGTTCTCGAAGGACGGGCGGCTCTACGCGCTCGACTCGGACACCCCGCTGTGCGTCTACTACCACCGCGCCGACCAGTTCCGGGCGCTCGGAATCCCGGACGACCTGGCGACGTGGGAGGAGACGATGGCGGTCGGCGCGAAGCTCAACGAGAGCAAGGGCGTCTCGCTGCACGCCGTCGCGGTGACCGACCCGGGCGGAACGCTGCAGAGCTACCAGATCCTGCTGCTCCAGCGCGGTGGCGACCTGTACGACGAGTCCGGCGACATCGCGATCCAGACGCCCGAGGCCGAGCGCACCCTGCAGTTCCTGGTCGACGGCGTGCAGTCCGGCGCGATCGCCACGGTCGCCGACATGTACGGACCCAGTCTGCAGTCCGGACTGAAGGGCGGCACGATCCTCGCGGTCGACATGCCGTCCTGGTACGCGAGCTACGGCATCAAGCCCAACGTGCCCGAGCAGCAGGGGAAGTGGCGGGTCCGCAACCTGCCGCGGTTCGCCGGCGGCGGCAGCACCACGAGCGTCGGCGGCGGGACCGGGTTCGCGGTGCTCCGCGACAAGCCGCTCACGCAGGCCGGCATCGACCTCGTGCTCGCCGCGTACCTGGACCCCGACCAGCAGGTCAAGCGGTACCAGGACCTCGGCTACCTGCCGACCCTGCGCTCGGTGTACGACGACCCGCGTCTCGCGGCGATGAGCGACCCGTACTTCGGCGGACAGCAGCTGTTCGGTGTCTACAAGTCGGTCGTCGACGAGGTGCCCTCGCAGCACCAGAGCGCGAACGCCGCGATCCTGCAGACCGTCCTGAGCGGGTACCTCATCAAGGCCTACAAGGGCCAGATCTCCCCGAAGCAGGCGCTCGACGCCGCTGCGGCCGACTTCCGCGGTCAGACCCGCGCCTGAGGAGGACGACGTTGTCCACATCCACCGCCACCGGCATCCCGGTGTCCGCCACGACCGCCGCCACGGATCCGCCCGCCGGCCGTCGTCGCCGGCTCAACACGAACGGCGGCAGTGCGCCGTACCTGTTCATCGCGCCGTTCTACGTCCTGTACGCCCTGTTCATGATCGTGCCGGTGCTCGCCGCCGTGTACCTGTCGCTCACCGAGTGGGTCGGGCTCGGTACGCCGGACTGGGTGGGGCTCCGGAACTACACGAACCTGTTCCGGGACACGAGCTTCGGCACGGCGCTGGTCAACTCGCTGATCTACACGCTCATCGCGGTGTTCGTCATCGTGCCGGTGTCGCTCCTGGTCGCGCAGGCGCTCAACGCGAAGGGCCTGCGCGCCCGTGACCTGTTCCGCGTGACGTTCTTCATCCCGATGGTGCTGTCGCCGATCGTGATCGCGCTCATCTACAGCCTGGTGTTCGACACGAACTACGGGCTGCTGAACGCCACGCTCAAGGCACTGTTCGGGCTGCCGAACACCGACTGGCTCGGCGACCCGACGCTCGCGAAGGTCGCCATCGGGTTCGTCCTGCTCTGGCGCACGGTCGGGTACCTGACGATCTTCTTCCTGGCGGCCCTGCAGAACGTGTCGCCGGAGCAGTACGAAGCCGCGTCGCTCGACGGCGCCGGGACGTTCCGGAAGTTCACGAACGTGACGCTGCCGGCGATCCGTCCGGTGACCGCGTTCGTCGTCGTGACGTCCTTCATCAGTGCGGCCCAGCTGTTCGACGAGCCCTACCTGCTCACCAAGGGCGGACCGGGTGAAGCGACCCTGTCCGTCGCCATGTTCATCTACCGCGCCGCGTTCGAACGGCAGCAGTTCGGGTACGCGGCGGCAGCCGGTGTCGTGCTGTTCGTCGTCGTGTTCGGCGTCAGTCAGATCCTCAACCGCGCGCTCGCCATCGGGAGGGACGACGCATGACCGCCACCACCGTCACCGAGGCCGTGACCACCAGGGGCGCCGGCCGACGACCCCGTTCCGGTCCGGCACGCACCCCGGGCTGGGTCGCCCGCCGCGGCCTCCTCTACGCCACGTTGATCGTGCTGCTGCTCGTGTTCGTGTTCCCGCTGCTGTGGGCGCTGTCCGGGTCGTTCAAGCGCCGCGGCGACATCTTCTCGACGCCGCCGACGCTCATCCCGAGTCCGGCGACCGGCGAGAACTACGTGAACCTGCTCACCACGCAGCCGTTCTGGGCGTGGTTCGGCATCAGCGTCGGCACCGCGGTGATCGCCACCGTCGTGTCCGTCTTCGTCTGCGCGATGGCCGGGTACGGGTTCGCGAAGTTCCGGTTCCGGGGGAAGCGGGTCCTGTTCGCGGTGATGTTCTCGTCGCTGTCGGTGCCGTTCGCGGTGATCCTCGTGCCGCTGTTCATCCTCGTCGTGAAGTCGGGGCTCGCGAACCCGTGGTTCTCGCTCATCGTGCCGTGGGTGGCGCCCGCGTTCGGCATCTTCATGATGCAGCAGTTCATCACCCAGTCGATCCCGGACGAGATCATCGAGGCCGCCCGCATCGACGGCAACTCGGAGTTCGGCACGTTCCGCCGCGTCGTGCTCCCGCTGCTCCGCCCGTCCCTCGGGGCGCTCGCCGTGTGGAGCTTCCTGCAGAGCTACAACTCGTTCCTCTGGCCGCTCGTGCTCGTGTCGAACTCCGACCAGTACACGCTGCCGCTCGGCCTCAACGCGATCTTCGCGTCCGAGAACCGCTCGTACGACCTCGTGCTGGCCGGTGCCGTCCTGGCGAGCGTGCCGACGATCCTCGTGTTCCTGCTCCTCCGGAAGCAGTTGCTCGACGGCCTGACCGCGGGAGCGGTCAAGGGATGACCTCTCCCGCCCCCGACCACCGACCCCCTTCGAACGGAGCACCCCGCACCATGCAGCACGACCGCGTCCTCTTCGGCGCCGCGTACTACCACGAGTACCAGCCCACCCCCCGGCTCGACGAGGACATGCGCCTCATGCAGGAGGCCGGCTTCTCGGTCGTCCGCGTCGGCGAGTCCGTCTGGAGCACCTGGGAGCCGGAGAACGGCCGGTTCGACCTGGAGTGGCTCGCACCCGTGCTCGACGCCGCGCACGAGCACGGCATCCGGGTGGTCCTCGGCACGCCGACGTACGCGGTGCCGATGTGGCTCGCGCGGATCGTGCCGGAGATCAACGTCCGCCGCCGGACCGGCGGCGAGGCGATGGGCTGGGGCGCCCGGCAGGAGATCGACCACGCCCACCCGGCGTTCCTGTTCCACGCCGAGCGCGTGATCCGGAAGATCGTGGCCCGGTACGCCGACCACCCGGCGGTGATCGGGTACCAGGTCGACAACGAGCCGGGCAACGAGCTGATCGCGAACCCCGAGGTGTTCCAACGCTTCATCGACCACCTGCGCCACACCTACGGCACGGTCGAACGCCTCAACGAGGAGTGGGGCCTGACCTACTGGTCGCACCGTCTGTCCACCTGGGCGGACCTGTGGACCCCCGACGGCAACGTCCAGCCCCAGTACGACCTGGCCTGGCGGCGGTTCCAGGCCTCCCTGACGACCGACTTCATCGGCTGGCAGGCGTCGATCGTCCGCGAGTACGCCCGCGAGGACCAGTTCGTCACGACGTGCATCTCGTACGAGCGCCCCACCGTCGAGGACGACGCCCTGACCCGTGCCCTCGACGTCACCGCCGGGAACCCCTACTACCGGATGCAGGACGCCCTCGCGCTGCCGAACACCGACGAGGCGCCGCAGTACTGGACGTCGTCGGGTGCGTGGACGATCGTCGCGACCGGCGACCGGATGTACGGCTCGAAGCAGGCGCCGTTCCTGGTCACCGAGACGAACGCGCAGGCGATCGGCTTCTCGTGGACGAACGAGCCCGCGTACGAGGGGCAGTGGCGTCAGGCGGCATGGGCGCTGGTGTCCCGCGGCGCGTCGATGATCGAGTACTGGCACTGGCACACGCTCCACTTCGGGGTCGAGACCTACTGGGGTGGCGTGCTCCCGCACTCGCAGCAGCCCGGCCGCACGTACGAGGAGATCGCCCGAATCGGTGCGGAGCTCCGGCACGCGGGGGACCGGGTCGCCGGGCTCCGGCCGCACGCCGACGTCGCCCTGCTGTTCTCGAACGAGTCGAAGTGGGCGCTGAACGAGCACCCGGCCCTCGGCGACGGACCGGAGCCCGACCGCCGTTCGTGGCAGACCGTGTACGACGCCTTCGCCCGGGGCGTGTTCGACGCCGGGCTGCAGGCGAACACGGTGCACCCGTCGCAGGTGTTCGACCGGGACCCCGCGTCCTTCGCCCGGGAGCGTCCGGTCCTCGTCGCCGCCGCGTTCACGATCGCGACCGACGCGCAGCTGCGGTGGCTGGCCGCGTACGCCGAGGCCGGCGGGCACCTGGTCGTCGGCATCCGCACCGGCTACGAGGACCACGAGGCCCGCGCACGGCTCGAGCGCAAGCCCGCGTTCCTCGACACCGCCGCGGGCGTGCACTACGACGAGTTCAGCAATCTCGGGCACCGCATCCCGGTGACCGCCGGAGCCGCAGCCGACGCCCTCGGCTTCGCGGTGCCGACCGGTGCCACCGCGACACGGTGGGCGGACGGGCTGCTCGTGGACGACGCCGACGTCCTCGCCGGCTACGACCACCCGCACCACGGCCGCTTCGCCGCCGTCACGACGCGGGCCCACGGCGCCGGGCGGGTCACGTACGTCGGCACGGTGCCGGACCCGGCGCTCGCCGCCGCCGTCGTGGACTGGGCGGTCGCGCAGGGGAACGGGGCGACCGCGTGGCGGCCGCAGACCGACACGCAGTCGGTCGCGAGCGCGGTGAACCAGCGCGGGGAGACCGTGCACGTCGTGCACAACTGGTCGTGGACGCCGAGTACCTTCACCGTGCCGGTCGACGCCCAGGACGTCCTCGACGGCGGGGCGCTCGCGGCGGGGTCCGAGCTGTCGCTCGGGGCCTGGGACGTGCGGGTGGTGGCCGTCCGGTAGACGCGACCACGGGACGGACGGGAGGCGCGGTGCCAGCTGGCACCGCGCCTCCCGTCCGGTCTGCGGTCGCGTGCCGCCTCAGACGCGCGTCGCCTCGATCACCAGGTTGTCGACCGAGGGTCGACCGTCCGGCCGCTGCAGGCAGGTGACGACGACGAGGCGGTCCGGAGTGTCCGCCCAGACCGGCGCGTCCGCGGCGATGTCGCCCTTCCGGACGGTCTCGGTCCGCGTCACGCGGTAGGTGACGTCGTCGACCGTGATCGCGGCACCGGCGGCGACCCGGGCCCGACCGTCGGCGACGTCGATCAGCCCGTTGCCCGGACCGACGCCCCCGCCGCGCAGGGAGTGCATCGCGACGAAGACCGTGCCGCGTGCAGCCGAGGACGGCTCGACGCCGAGGTTGCGGACCCAGTACGCGGACGTGGACCCGGGCGGTTCGATGACCCCGTCGGCGACGTCCAACGCCCCGAGCGGGACGTCGAGCCCGACCGAGGGCACCACGAACCGGCCGTGCCCGGACGGCGTCGCCGAGGCCGCTGCCGGCGGCGGCGGACCGTCGAGCTGCACGGCGTTGCCGGCGAGGTCGACGCTCGTCGTCGTGCCGGCACCGCGCGGTTGCGGCGTGAGGAGCTCGACGCCCGCGACGGCGATCATCGCGGCCGCCGCGGCCGCCGCGACGGCGGTGAGGCCCACGCCCCACCGCCGTCGCTGCGCTGTGCTCGGCACTCAGCGCCCCGTCCGGAGGCGCGCGCGGAGCCGGAACGCGCCGAGGCCGCCGAGGACGAGGGCGCCGAGACCGCCGAGGGCCAGCCACGGGGCGTCGTCCCGACCGCCGACGACCGTGCCGCCCGTCGCGACCGACGGCCCGACCGCTGCCGTGGTCGTCGCGCCGGTCGACGTCGAAACCGTCGTGGTCGACGCCGTGGTGGTGGCGGCGACGGTGAGGGCGAGCGGGTCGCTGACCGCGTCGCCCGCTGCGTCGGCGAGGAACAGCGTGTGTGCGCCGGGCGCGAGGTCGGCGGGCAGCGTCACCGAGGCGCGGACGGTGCCGTCCTGGGCCGCGGTCACGTGGCCGAGGACCTGCGGCGTCGAGTGCACGACGACCTCGTACACGGCGCCGGGCGTCATGCCACCGGCGTCGACGGTGACGGTCGACCCGGGCGTGAGCGTGCCGTGCGCCGCGAGCGTCAGCGTCGGGCGGGCGACGGTCACCCGGTAGGTCCCGGTGGTGGTGCCGTCCTCGGCCGTGACCGTGACGACGGCGGTGTCGCCCTGCACGTCGACGGTCGAGCGGGCTGCCGCGTTCGTCGTCGTGACGTGCACGTCGCCACTCGTGAGCGTCGCGACCGGAGCGGTGACGGTCGCGCCCCCGGGGGAGGACGCGGCGGCGAGCGGGACGGTGACACCGTCGACGGTGATCGCCGACGCGGAGGCGTCGTTCGAGACGAGGAAGCGACTCCGCAGGGCTGCCGCCTCGGCCGGTGTCACGCCGATCGTCTTCGACAGGTAGGAGTCCATACCGGCGTACTTGGTCGCGATGTCGCTCTCGAAGGTGCCCTGCAGCAGCGCGGGCGTCGCCCACGTCACACCGAGCTGCGTGTTCGAGAGGAGGTAGTCGTGCAGGATGTCCGCGCTGTCGACGCCGAGGACGCGGTCGAGCAGGTCGACCACGGTGCCCGTGCGGTCCATGCCGTGCGAGCAGTGGATGAGCACGGTGCCGCTGGTGTGGGTCGCGAGGATCTGCAGGACCTGCGCGTAGGCGCTGATCATCGGTCCGCGGTCCGAGGCGTCGACGTAGCCCTTGTCGACGAGGTCGTGGTACATCGCGGTGTCGTCGCTGTAGTTGCCGTCGGCGCCGAACATCGAGATGTCGACGTCCTTCGCGCCCGGGATGGCGACGTCCGGCTTCGCGGCCACCTGGGTCGGCGTGCGCAGGTCGATGACGAGGTCGACGTGGTACTTGCTCGCGAGCGTCTGCGCGCCGGCGGCCGTGATCTTGTCGAGCGACTCCGAGCGGATGAGGCGGGAGGCGTCCACCCGCTGCCCGCCGAGACCCGTGAAGGCGCCGAGCTCGCGGCCGTTCACCATCCCGGGGACGTCGGTGATCGCGTGGTCCTGCGCAGTCAGGGCCGGCTGGGCGCCGGCGTCGGCGTGGGCGGCGGCGGACGGGAAGGCGACTGCGCCGAGGACGGCGGCAGCGGCGACGGCGGTGGAACTCGCGCGGAGGAACGCGGACGAGCGGGCGGGACGGCGGGACACGGGTCTCCTCGGGGACGGGGCAGGGATGTCGGTCACCCGGTCGTCCGGGCGACCCGCGGAGCAGCGTGCCGACGTCGCCGGTCCCGTCCGTGAACGGGTCGGGGCGGTGGGGTTACCGGGAGGTGAGGTGGGTCACAGGTCCGGTGTCGTGCGGCGCTGACGCCCGGGCACGACCGACGCCGCCACGAGCACCGCGCCGACGAGAGCGGGGTACGCGCTGACCGCCGCGTACCCGACGGCGTCCGTCGGGCTCCACCACTGCGTGGTCCCGGTCGTCCAGGAGATCCGCTGCGTGACCGCGAACACGGTGACGAGGAGCACGACGACCCCGGCGGTGGCGCCGATCGTCGGCCAGTGGGTACCGACGACCACGGCCGCGACGCCGACGACGGCGAGTCCCGCGAGCACCAGTGGGTTCGTCGTCGAGTCGCCGCCGAGCGGGGCCGTGGCGATCACCGCGATCAGGTACTCGCTGACGAGGCCGACGAGGACCCCGGTACCGAGCCGTGCGGCGATCCGGGACGGGCGCTGCAGGCGGAGTCCTCCGTGTGTGCGCTCGGATGTCGTCATGGTGTCCCCCTCGGCCGACACGACGGCGTGCCTCGGCACCAGGGTCGCACGTCGGTCGCGGATCGTCCACGGGGCCGACCCGGCCGCTACCCTGCAGGCATGGCCCGATCCTCGCTCGCCGTCACGCTCGCCGACACCGGACAGCAGCTCGATGCGCGTCGGCAGATGGGCGACCGGCTCGAGGTGCCGCGCATCGTCGACCACGTCGCGCTCTTCCGTTCGAAGGGCGCTGCGGCGTCGGCTGCCGAGGCACTGCGTGCGCTGGGCTACACGGTGGACGTCCGCGCGAAGCTCTTCAGTTCGACGATCGAGGCGCACAAGTCCGAACGACTCGACGGGGACGAGCCGGTCCGGTTCGTGACGGAGGTGTTCGAGGTCGTCGAACGGAACGGCGGCACGTACGACGGGTGGGGCGGCGAGGTGGAGTTGCCGGGAGCGTGAGCCCGGGGCCGCACCGGCCTGGAGGATCGTGGTGCGTCAGCGACGCTCGTCCGTCGGGCGCACGGTCACCGGGGCGAGCCACCGCGTCAGGCACACCGCGGTGCAGGCGCCCGCGGTCGCGATCGCGGCGAGCACGACGATCTGGAAGCGGCCGGCCTCGAGCGGGGAGAGCCCGCCGAACACTGCCCCGACGAAGGCGCCCGGCAGGGTCACCAGCCCCGTCGTCTTCGTCTGGTCGACCGTGGGGACGAGGGCCGCGCTGACGGCACGGCGCACCAGCGCCTCGGTCGCTCGACGCGGGGGAGCGCCGAGCGCGAGCCATCCCTCGACGGTGTCCCACTGGTCGACGAGCAACTCGCGGAACCGGCGTCCGCTGATCGTCGCGATGGTCATCGCGTTGCCGATCACGATCCCGCCGACGGCCAGCGCGTACCGCGGGCTCAGCTCGATCGCCCCGGTGCCGAACACCACCGCACCCGTGACGACGATGCCGAGGGCCATCGACACCGCGACCGGGAGCGCGGACTCGCGCAGTGTTCCGAGCCGTCGGGCAGCCGTGACCACCGCGACGGAGAACATCACCACGAGCGCGACGGCGATCAGGACGGGTGAGCGGATGATCCCGGACAGCACGAGGCTGATCACCGCGAGCTGCGCTGCGCCGCGCAGGATCGCGATCGCGGGTGCCCACGGGGCCTCGGCCCGGGTCGCGAGCAGGACGGCCGTGGCGACTGCGACGAGCAGCAGCACGCCGACGAGCGTGTGCAGCAACGGTTCGGTCACGCCTCGAACAGTACGGGGCTGCCCGGCTCCAGGGCGCGGAGGACGGCCACACGCACGGCGTCCGGCCGGGTGGTCTCGCGGTCCACGAGCAGCCCACGCATCCCGGCTCGACGGGCCCCGGCGACGTCTCGCTCGGGGTCGTCACCGACGAACAGGCACGCGGACGGGGCGACCCCGAGTGCGTGCGCGATGCCGGTGAAGGCCCGCTCGTCCGGCTTCTGCAGCCCCGTCCGCCCCGACGCGTGGACGACGTCGAACGCATCGCCGAGCCCGGTCCGTGCGAGCTTGTCGAGCTGTTGTTCCGCGTCGCCGTTGGTCAGGAGCCCCAGACGGTATCCGCGGGACCGGAGATCGTCGAGCAGGTCACGGCTCTCGGGGAACGCTCGCCACGCAGCCCGGTACCGCCGGAGGTAGTCCGCGAACAGCTCGTCGAGCACCGCGACGTCGTCGAGGTCGAGCGGGTGTCCCAAAGCCGGGAGCACCGTGCGGAGGCGCTCCCGGCGCTGCTCGGCGAACCCGATCTCGCCCGACCGCCACCGTTCGAAGTGCTCGTCCTCGGCAGCTGCCCACCGTCGCAGCGCCGACTCGCTGGGACGCAGCGCGAGGCTCGTCAGGAACTCCGCTGCACCGCGCCTGGACGCGCCTCGATGGTCGAAGAGCGTCCCGTCGAGGTCGAACAGGACCGCTCGGAGGTGCCGCACGTCTGCAGGCTACCGCCGGCGAGGCGGGCTGCTGCGCGCCTCCCGGCCGGGGTGGCGGGGAGTGCCGTCGGACGGCCACCCGCCATCTCCTGCAGGATCCGGTGGACCTGCCGGCTGTAGCCGGACTCGTTGTCGTACCAGACGTACAGGACCACGTGCTCGGAGCCGTCCGCGATCGTCGCGAGCCCGTCGACGACGCCCGCGCGGCGGCTGCCGAGAAAGTCCGTCGAGACGACCTCGGGGGACTCGACGTAGTCGATCTGGCGGCGGAGCGACGAGGTGAGCGACGCGTCGCGGAGCAGCCCGTTCAGGGCGTCGCGCGTGACGGGCCGGGCGAGGGTCAGGTGCAGGACCGCGAGCGACACGTTCGGCGTCGGGACGCGGACGGCGTTGCCGGTGAGTCGACCCCGCAGCTCGGGCAGGGCCTTCTCGGCGGCGCGCGCCGCACCGGTGGCGGTGATGACCATGTTCAATCCCGCCGCCCGACCGCGCCGGTCGGCGGGGTGGTAGTTGTCGACGAGGTTCTGGTCGTTCGTCGCCGAGTGCACGGTCTCGACGTGGCCGTGCACGACGCCGTACGCGTCGGACACCGCCTTGAGGACGGGGACGATCGCGTTCGTCGTGCACGAGGCCGCGCTGACGACCGGGGCGTCACCGACCTGGTCGTGGTTGATGCCGTGCACGACGTTCGGCACGCCGCCCGTGCCCGGGGCGGTGAGGAGCACCCGGGCGGCTCCGGGGGCGAGCAGGTGCTGCTCGAGGCCCTCGGCGTCCCGCCAGCGGCCGGTGGTGTCGACGACGATCGCGTCCTCGATGCCGTGGGCGCGGTAGTCGACCGCGCTCGGGGCGTCCGCCGAGAGGAACTGGATCAGCGTGCCGTTCGCGGTGATCGTGTCGTGCTCGGGGTCCACCGTGACGGTGCCGGCGAACGGGCCGTGGATCGAGTCGCGGCGGAGCAGGCTCGCGCGCTTGACCAGGTCGTCGGGACCACGGCGACGGACGACGACGGCGCGGAGCGCGAGGGGCGCGTGCTCGCCGGCGCGTTCGAGCAGGATCCGGGCGAGCATCCGGCCGATACGCCCGAAGCCGTACAGGACGACGTCGCGCGGGGCGGGGCGGGGACCGTCGGGGCCGTCGTGCGGTGCGGCGCCGCGGGCGAGGAAGAGTTCGTCATCGAGGAACTCGCGGAGCGGCGTGCCGAGCGGGTCGGCACGGTGGCGGGCGGCGAGGTCGGCGAGGTCGACGGACGCCGAGGACAGGGTCATGGCGTCGAGCTCGGTGAGGATCGCCAGGCTCTCGGTCACGGGGAGCTCGGTCTCGTCGACCCGGCGCGTGGAGCGGTGAGCCTTGACGATCCCGATCGGGGACTCGCCGACGAGGGGCCGGCCGTACACCGAGGTGACGATGTCGTCCCGGCGGTACAGGCGTCCGATGAGGGGGACCATCGCCTCGGCGGCGGCGAGCTTGTCGGTCCAGGCGCGCTGCAGTCGTGCGCGGTCCGCCGCGGAGGGCGTCGCGCTGGGCGGGTTGGCCATCAGGCGACCTGTGGGGTGCGGGCACGGGCGGCCGCGGCGGCGTGCAGGGCTGCCCGCCGCTCGTCGAGGACGGCGGTGAAGACCGCGGGGGAGCGGCCGTCGAACTCGTCGAGGAACTCCTCGGTGCGGCGGCACTCCTCGAGCCACGAGTCCGGGTCGACGGCGAACAGGGCGTCGAGCTGGGCGTCCGAGATCGCGAGCCCCTGCACGTCGAGGTCCGCGACGTCGGGGAGCAGGCCGACCGGGCTCTCGACCGCGGGGACGGCGCCCTCGACCCGGCGGGCGATCCACTCCAGCACGCGGGCGTTCTCGCGGAAGCCCGGCCACAGGAAGCTGCCGTCCTGGTCCTTGCGGAACCAGTTCACCTGGAAGACCGCGGGGGCACCGGCGCCGAGATGCTCGCCGATGTCGAGCCAGTGCGACCAGTGCTCGGCCATGTCGTAGCCGCAGAACGGCAGCATCGCGAACGGGTCGCGGCGGAGCTCGCCGACCGTCCCCTCGGCCGCGGCGGTGCGCTCGGACGACACGGTCGCGCCCATGAACACGCCCTCGGCCCACGTCGGTGCCTGGGCCACGAGCGGCACGTTCGTCGAGCGTCGGCCGCCGAACACGACGGCGTCGATCGGCACGCTCGTCTCGACGTCGACCGCGAGCGACGGGCAGCGGTCGAGCGCGACGGTGAACCGGGCGTTCGGGTGCGCGGCCGGGGTCCCGCTGGCCGGGGTCCAGTCCGCACCCGTCCAGTCGACGAGGTGCGCGGGCGGCTCCGGCGTCAGACCCTCCCACCAGACGTCGCCGTCGTCGGTCAGGGCGACGTTCGTGAAGATCGTGTCGGCGGCGATCGTCTCGACGGCGACCGGGTTCGTGTCGGCGCCGGTACCGGGTGCGACGCCGAACAGTCCCGCCTCGGGGTTGATCGCGTGGAGCCGGCCGTCGGAACCCGGCCGCAGCCAGGCGATGTCGTCGCCGATGGTCTCGACGGACCACCCGGGCAGCGCGGGCTGGAGCATCGCGAGGTTCGTCTTGCCGCAGGCCGACGGGAACGCCGCTGCGACGTGGAACGCCCGGCCCTCCGGCGAGGTCAACCGGATGAGGAGCATGTGCTCGGCGAGCCAGCCCTCGTCGCGGCCCATCACCGACGCGATCCGGAGCGCGAAGCACTTCTTCGCGAGCAGCGCGTTGCCGCCGTAGCCCGAGCCGTACGACCAGACCTCCCGCGTCTCGGGGAACTGCACGATGTACTTCGTCTCGGCGCAGGGCCACGCCACGTCCGACCGCTCGGTGCCGGCCGCGTCGCGCAGGGGCATCCCGACGCTGTGCACGGTCGCGACCCACGGCACGCCGGCCCCGATCGCGCGGAGCACCTCCGGCCCGAGGCGCGTGGTCTTGCCCATGCTGAGCACGACGTACGCCGAGTCGGTGACCTCGACCCCGAGCTGCGAGATGGGACCGCCCACCGGACCCATCGAGAACGGCACGACGTACATCGTCCGGCCGCGCATGCTCCCGGCGAACAGACCGTCCAGCTCCGCACGCATGGCGTCCGGGTCCCGCCAGAGGTTGGTCGGGCCGGCGTCCTCCGGGGTGCGGGAGCACGTGAAGGTCCGACCCTCGACCCGTGCGACGTCGTCGGGCGCCGAGCGGGCGAGGTAGCTGTTCGGTCGGCGCTCCGGGTCGAGGGCGATCAGCTTGCCCTCGTCGACGAGCTGCTGCGTGAGGCGAGCGGTCTCGTCCGGTGACCCGTCGCACCAGACGACGGCGTCGGGGCAGGTGAGGGACGCGACCCGGGCGACCCACGCCTCCAGGGCGACACGGGGTGAGCCGGGGACGGTGGCGGGGGCGGGCGTCGTGTGGTTGGGGTTCGTGATCATCGTCGATCTCCTCGTGTCGGGGGGACTACCGGCGGGTGGCGGCCTGGCGCTCGGGCTGGACGATGGTGCGGACGGCCTCGGTCGAGATGCGCTCCTGCTGGTCCGCCGCCGACGCCGACGCCGACGCGGCCGGTGCGCCGTGCTCGTCGGCGGACATCGTCCGCTCGTCGAACGGCGCGGCACCGGACAGCACCCGCTCGACCTGCTCCTTGTCGATCTGGCGCGTCCAGGTGCCGACCAGGACGGTCGCGACGGCGTTGCCGGTGAAGTTCGTCAGGGCGCGGGCCTCGGACATGAACCGGTCGATGCCGACGATCAGCCCGACGCCGTTCACCAGGTCGGGACGGTGCGCCTGGAGACCGCCGGCGAGGGTCGCGAGGCCGGCGCCGGTGACGCCCGCCGCGCCCTTCGAAGCGATGATCATGAAGACCAAGAGCGAGATCTGCTCCGGGATGTTCAGCGGGGTCCCGAGGGCGTTCGCGATGAACAGCGACGACATCGTCAGGTAGATGGCCGTGCCGTCGAGGTTGAACGAGTAGCCGGTCGGCACGGTGACGCCGACGACGGGCTTCGAGACGCCGAGGTGCTCCATCTTGGCGATGAGGCGGGGCAGGCTGACCTCGCTCGAGGACGTCGACACGATGAGCAGGTACTCGCGGCCGAGGTACTTCATGAGCCGGAAGATGTTGACGCCGGTGACGAGCCGGAGCAGGAGCCCGAGCACCCCGACGACGAAGACGATGCAGGTGATGTAGAAGGCGACCATGAGCGTGCCGAGGGCGACGAGCGCCGCGACACCGGTGGCACCGACGACCGCCGCGATCGCTCCGAAGGCGCCGACCGGGGCGACCCACATCACCATCGCGAGGATGCGGAACACCAGGGCCTGCAGGTGCCGGATGCCGGTCAGGATCGGCGCACCCTTCTCGCCCATCGCCTGGAGCGCGAAGCCGACGAGCAGGGCGACGAAGAGCGTCTGCAGGATGCTGCCGCTCGTGAGCGACGACACCAGGGTCGCGGGGATGATCCCGAGCAGGAACCCGGACGTCGACGACGCGTCCTCTGTCGAGCCCGACGGCGGGTCGTACTTCGCGGTGGACATGTCGAGGTGGTCGCCGGGGTGGATCAGGTTGCCGACCACGAGGCCGATCGCGAGGGCGAACGTGGACATCGCGATGAAGTACCCGAGCGCGAGCCCACCGACCTTGCCGACCGTCGCCGCCTTGGCGATCGAGCCGACGCCGAGGACGATCGTGCAGAAGATGACGGGGGCGATCATCATCTTGATGAGGGCGATGAAGCCGTCCCCGATGGGCTTGAGGCCGACCGCGAACGTCGGGGCGGTGAGCCCGACCACGATGCCGGCGAGCACGGCCACGATGACCGCGATGTAGAGCCAGTGCGAACGGTCCAGCCCGCGCCGCCGGACGGGGCGTGCGGTGGACGAGTGCGTCGATGCCATGAGACTTCCTTGTCGTCAGGACCGGGGCGTCGTCACCTCGGTCGGCTCGTTCCCCGGGGGGACGGGCCCACCCTGCCGCGGACCGTGGGCCGGGCGTGACTTGCGTTCATTGCGTTCACGGATGCCCCCCACACCGCCGTGCGGTGTCGCAGAATGGTGGTCCCGCGACGAGGCGAGGAGGGTCGGACCGTGGCACCGAGACGGTGGAGCATCGCCAGACGGCTCTTCGCGCTGCAGCTGCTGTTCGTCGTGGTCGGCGTCGCGGTGGGCGGCGCGTGGAGCTGGGCCTCGGCTCGGTCGGACCTGCAGGCCGACGCCGCCGAGAAGAGCACCGCGCTCGCCGTGTCGATCGCCCGGAACCCCTTCGTGGTCGAGCAGGCGGCCACCGCCGATCCCTCGGCGCGGCTCGAGCCCTACGCGCTCGACCTGATGCGCCGCACGCACACGGACTTCATCACGATCATGGCGCCGGACCGCACCAGGTGGACGCACCCGGACCGTGCCGAGATCGGTCGGCCGTTCCGCGGGACGATCGCGCCGGCGCTGGACGGGCAGACCTTCACGGAGACGTTCGCCGGGACGCTCGGCCCCTCCGTCCGGGCCGTCACGCCGATCACCGACCAGGACGGGAAGGTCGTCGGGCTCGTCGCCGCGGGCGTCACCGTCGCGAACATCTCCACCGCGCTCGTCCCGCGGCTCGGGTCCGTCGTGGTGCTTGCCATGGCCGTGGTGGCCGTGTCCGCGATGTTCTCGTGGCTGCTCAGCCGGTACCTCGGCCGGGTGACCGCCGGCCGCGGGCCCGAGGAGCTCGCGCGGGTCTTCGCCTCGTACGAGGGCGTGCTCCACTCGGTGCACGAGGGACTCGTCGTGATCGACCGGAGCGGGGCCGTCGTCCTGCACAACGACCGCGCCGCCGAGCTCCTGCACCTGCCCCCGCCCGCCGAGCGTCAGGAGCCGTTCCCGCTCGCCGCGCTCGACGTCCCGGACGGACTCCGCACGCTGCTGGCGTCGGGGGACCGCGCCGTCGACGAGACCCACGTGACCGCGGACCGGGTGCTCGTCGTGAACCAGGAGCTGGCGTTCCCGCGGGGCTCCGCGAAGCCGATCGGCACGGTCGCGACGATCCGCGACCAGACCGAGCTGCTGCACCTGTCCGGCGAGCTCGCGGCGACCCGGACGCTCACCGGGGCGCTCCGGTCGCAGACGCACGAGTTCGCGAACCGGCTGCACACCGTCGTGGCCCTGCTGGAGCTCGGGCGGGTCGACGAGGCGATCCGGTTCGCGTCCGACGAGATCGACCGGCACCAGGTCGACCGGCAGGCGGTGCAAGCACCTGATCCGGCATGGCACGCCGACGACGACGGCCCCCTGGTCGTGACCCCGGAGGTGCTGGCCGCCGTCCTGCACGCCAAGCGCGCGCAGGCCCACGAGCGCGGGGTCGTGCTCGTGGCCGACACCGACGGCCTGCACGCTCCGGTGGCCGCGCCGGCGAGCGACGTCATCACGGTGCTCGGGAACCTCGTCGACAACGCCGTCGACGCGGTGGCCGAGCACCCCGGCGGTCCGGGTGGGCCGCGGGTTGCCGTCACCGTCACGACGCAGGACGACGGACGCACCCGGATCGTCGTCGCGGACAACGGCCCCGGGATCGCCGACGTCGCCGCGGCCGCCGAGCGGGGCTGGTCGACGAAGCCGTCCGGGCCGGAGGGGCGCGGCCTCGGACTCGACCTCGTCCGCTCCGCGCTCGCCGACATCGGCGGGACGATGACCGTCGACACCGGCCCGACCGGCAGCACCTTCGTGGTCGACGTCGAGCCACGGCAGGTGCCCGCGTGACGGACGTGATCCGCGTCCTGATCGTCGAGGACGAGCCGTTCACCGCCGAGGCCCACGCCGCGTACGTCGGCCGCGTCGACGGCTTCACCGTCGTCGCGTCCGCCGCCACCGGTCGGGAGATGCTCGCCGCGGTCGCTGCGGAGAAGCCGGACCTGGTGCTGCTCGACTTCAACCTGCCCGACGCGCACGGACTCCAGCTCGTCCGCGCGCTGCGCACCGCCGGATCCGCCGTCGACGTCATCGCCGTGACCGCCGCGAACGACGTCCGGGGCGTGCGGAACGCGATCGCGCTCGGGATCGTGCAGTACCTCGTCAAGCCGTTCAGCTTCCGCACCTTCGCGGACCGGCTCACGACGTACCGGGAGTACCGCCGGGGCTTCGAGGACCGGCGGTCGCTCACGCAGGCGGACATCGACGCGCGGCTCGGGACACTGCGACCGGCTGCGCCGGCCGAGTCTGAGAAGGGCATCGCCCCGGAGACGCTCGAGACGGTCCGGTCCGTGCTGATCGGCGCGGACGGAGGCGCGTCCGCCACCGAGGTCGCGCAGGCCACGGGGACCTCGCGCGTCACCGCGCGGCGGTACCTCGAGCACCTGATCGCCGCCGGCCAGGTCGACAAGGACGTGCGGCACAGCGGGCCGGGTCGGCCCGAGTACGAGTACCGCTGGTTGCGCTGACCCGACACCGGCGCTGACGCGCCACGGGACGGACGGGAGGATCGTGGCGGCGCCGCCACGATCCTCCCGTCCGTCGTGCGGTCCCGTCTACAGACCGACGCTGCCCTGCGAGATGCCGCCGTCGATCGTGACGGTGGTGCTCGTCATGTAGGCGGCCTTGCCGGAGGCGAGGAAGACGACCACCTCGGCGATCTCGTGCGGCTTCGCGGGTCGACCGAGCGGGATGGCGTCGTCGAGCTTCCGCAGCTTGTCGGGGTCGGACGTCGTCGCCGTGTTGATCGGGGTGTCGACGGCGCCGGGGGCGATGTTCACGATCCGGACGCCGTGCGGGCCGAGTTCGACGCCGCCGCTCCGGGCGAGCATGCGCATGCCGCCCTTGGCGACGCAGTACGCCAGGTTGCCGGGCATCGGCCAGTCCTCGTGGACGCTCGAGATGTTCAGGACGAGGCCGCCGTGGCCCTGCGCGATGAACTGCTTCGCGGCCGCCTGGGTGCCGAAGAACGCACTCTTCATGTTCACGGCCATGACCTTGTCGTAGCCGTCCTCGGTCTCCTCGAGCAGCGACTTGCGGTCCTCGATCCCGGCGTTGTTCACGAGGACGTCGAGCGAGCCGAAGGCGTCGACGGCCTTCTGGACCATCCGGTGCAGGCCGTCGGCGCGGGTGATGTCCGCGTCGACGCCGACCGCGTGGCCGCCCGCGTGCTCGATGCGGTCGATCAGGGACTCGGTCTCCTCGGGGTGGGCGACGTAGTCGATGACGATGTTCGCGCCCTCGGCTGCGGCGGCGAGGCAGATCTGCTCGCCGATGCCGCTGTTGCCGCCGGTGACGACGATGGTCTTGCCCTCGAGCAGCATGGGTCCTCCTGGTGGGGCGGGGGTCGGGTGTGTCGCCCACGGTGCTCCGGAGTGGCTGGCGGCGTCCGGCGGATGTGCTGAGGTCTCGCGCAGGGTGGGCGGGTGGTCTGGGGCGCCCGGGCCGGGCCGGGGCCGGGCGCCGGGGCCGGGGCCGGGGCCCGTCGATGGAGCAGAAGACGTCGGGTCGCCCGAGCACACCCGACGTCGTCTGCTCACTCGACGGGCGGAGGAACCACGAACGAGCGGTTGAACGCGCTCGTGTCGTACCGGACGAGCCAGGGGCTGGTCCCGTCGAGGAACGCCGGGAGCTCCGACAGGGGCAGCCACGTGCCGTCGACCGGCTGCGGGGCGAACACCCCGCCGTCCCCGCTGCGCAGGAGTGCCTCGACGGCGCGGCCGCTCGGGTGGAAGCTCTTCGACACGTGGACGTCGCGGCCGCCGAGCGCCCGGACACGGTCCAGCGCGTCCCGCTTGCCGTCCGCGACGAGCACGACGGAGACGATGAACGGGTCGAACACGGTCACCTCCACCACGGTGCGGCCGTCGGGCAGCCGCGTGGCGAACTGCGCGAAGGGCTTGCCGGAGCGGGACACGGACCGATCGTACGGCCGCGCGGGCGCCGAGCGGCCGTCGATGGAGCAGCAGACGTCGGGTCGCCCGAGCGCACCCGACTTCGTCTGCTCACTCGACGGCCCTGGGCAGCGAAGCCCCGGGACGCGGACCCCCGGCTACTCGAACATCTCGGCGAGGGCCGCGTGCGGGTCCCCGTCGAACCGGTGGGCCGACGGTGGCGAGGGCCAGTGGGTCGTGCCGTCGTCCGCCCAGCAGGGGACCACGTGGACGTGGAGGTGCTCGACGCTCTGGCCGGCATCCGCTCCGGAGGCCTGCAGCAGCACCGTACCCGTGGCCCCGAGGGCGCCGCGCATCGCCCGGGCGACCCGCTGCGCGAGCGCCGTCGTCGCGGCGAGGGCGACCGGCCCGGCGCTGAGCAGGTCCCGGGTGTGCTCGACCGGGACGACGAGGGTGTGCCCGGGTGCGAGCGACGAGTCGGGCAGGGGAGCGAAGGCGACGGCGTGCTCCTCGCGTTCGACCCAGACGGCGGGTGCGGAGCCCTCGATGATGCGGCAGAACGGGCACGGGTCCATCGGCCCAGTCTGCCGTCGCTCCGGTCAGTCCGCGAGGACGAGGTCGACCGAGCGCTCACCGACGAACCGTTCGACGACCTGGTCGAGCCCAGCGGCGTGCTGCTGGTCGCGTCGGACGGAGGCCAGGCCGTCGGGTGCGCGGGCGCGCGGTTCCTCGGGAACGTCGCGGAGCTCACGAAGGTCTTCGTGTCGCCGACGCGCCGCGGGACGGGCCTGGGCGCCGCACTGCTGCGCGCTGTCGAGGCCGCCTGCCGAGAACAGGGCGTCGCGGTGCTCCGCCTCGACACCCGCGCCGCGCTGGCTGAGGCATGCGCACTCTACGAGCGCTCGGGATTCGAACGGGTCGCGCCCTTCAACGCAGACCCCTACGCGGACCGGTGGTACCGCAAGGTGCTGGAGCCGTGACCCACGACCGGACGGGAGGCACGTGGCGGACCCGCCACGTGCCTCCCGTCCGCTCGTGTCGGCGGGTACGGTGCGGACCATGACGGTGACCGGGATCGGTGGGCTCTTCTTCCGCAGTCGCGACCCGGAGGGTCGCGCCGCGTGGTACCGCGAGCACCTCGGGATCGACGCGGGGTCGGACACGGTGTGGCAGCAGGAGGCGGGTGCGACCGTGTTCGCGCCGTTCCCGGCCGACAGCGGGTACTTCCCCGCCGACAGCCCCTTCATGCTGAACCTGCGCGTGACCGGGCTCGACGACCTGGTGGCGCGGCTCGAGGCCTCGGGCACCGCGGTGGAGCGTCGACCGGAGTGGGACACCGAGTACGGGCGCTTCGTACGGATCCACGACCCGGAGGGGCTGCCGCTCGAGCTGTGGGAGGCCGCCGGCTGACGAGCCCCGTGGCCAGGGTGTCTACCCGCCCTGCTCCTCGCGCCCGACGCCGGCGAACACCTCGGGGTGGTCGTCGAGCCACGACCACCGGGCGACCGGCCACGTCACGGCCACGGCCCGCCCGACGACGTCGGACTCCCGGACGAACCCCTTCGAGGGCAGGTCCTGGTGGAAGCGCGAGTCGGCCGAGCCGTACCGGTTGTCGCCCATCACCCACAGCCGTCCGGCGGGGACCGTGACGTCGAAGGGGACACCCGACGCGGGGTCGCCCTCGGGTGCGAGGACGTACGGCTCGACGAGCGGGACGCCGTTCACCGACATCCGCCCCTGCGCGTCGCAGCACTCGACGTGGTCGCCCGGCAGTCCGATGAGCCGTTTGATCAGGTGGCCGTCGGTGTCCGGCCCGAAGCCGACCGTGCTGAGCGTCCGACCGAGGAGCGTCGGCGTCCGCACGGCGGCCCGCTCGGGGGAACCCGGGGCGTCGAGCCACCCGTCGGCGTCCCGGAAGACGACGACGTCGCCCCGATGCAGACCGGCGAGCTCGTTCACGACGACGTGATCGCCCACCTGCAGGGTGTTCGTCATCGAACCGGAGGGGATCGAGAAGCTGCGGATGACGAAGGTCTTGACCAGGAACGACGCGAGCAGGGCTGCGAGCAGGATCACCACCACGTCCCGGAGGAACCGCAGCACCCCGTTCCGCGGTCCCGCGCGCCGTGCCGTCCGTGCCCCCATGCGAGCAGCGTAGGGCAGCGCGCGGGCGACGAGCGCCACCGTGCGCTGCCCCGTCTCCCTATGCTGACCCGGTGGATCTCGCAGCGTTGGTCGATCGAGCGCGCCAGGCGCGGGACGAGGCCGGGCACCCGATCGTCATCGGCATCTCCGGGTTCTGCGGCGCAGGCAAGTCCACCTTGGCTCGCTCCGTGGTCTCGGCGCTGCCCGGCGCGGTCCGGATCCGCGGGGACGACTTCCTCGATCCGGCGCGGTCTCACCGACGTTCGATCGATTGGGACGGTGTGGAGCGCCGACGACTCGTCGAGACGGTCCTGGAGCCGCACCGATCCGCCCGTCCCGGGGTCTTCCGACGCTTCGACTGGTCGACGCGGGCGCTCGGTCCCGAGGAGGCGCTGCCTCGGGCGGAGGTGATCGTGGTCGACCTGATCGGGCTCTTCCACCCAGAGGCGCTGTCGTCCATCGACCTTGCTGTCTGGTGCGACGTCGACCTGGAGCTCGCCGTCGCGCGTGGTACTGCCCGCGACGCGGCCCTCGGCCGCAGTCATGACACGCTCTGGCGCGAGGTCTGGGTGCCGAACGAACGCGACTTCGTCGCGCGCTTCGCGCCGCGCGACCAGGCCGACGTCCACTGGGTCGGCTGACGCGACCAGGCCGCCTGCGTGACGTGCGCGTCGGGCGCGCACCGCGCCTCCAGGCCGCCTGGGAGGCACGGATCACCGCCGGCCGACGCGTGCGGTGGGTGCAGATGGCCGGTACGTTCGGTGCAAGGGGGTCGCGATGCGCTTCATCAACTGGCTGGTCGGGGTGTTGGGTGTGGTCGCGCGCGGCGTGGACGCGAGCAACGGGGCGGGACCGGGTGTGCCGCCGAACGCGGCGAGCTGGCTCGCGGCCAACGAGAGCGACCACCAGCGGAGGCGCGACTAACGGCCCTGACGCGCGCCCCGGAGGGCCCGCAGGTCGCGGCCCGACAGGGCGTCGCTCCACGTCGCGGTGTCGCCACCGCCGCCCGCGCAGTGCAGGCCGTCGTGACCGGCCTCACGCTGACACCGCCAGCGGTCGAAGGTGCTCTGGCACGGTCCTGTGGTCCGGTCGGTCCGGTCGGTCCGGGAGTCGCGTGAGGTCCTGATCGCACTCATGACACTGCTGGGACGAGTCGAACGCCCGGATCGTCACGCTTCTTCGACGTTTCTTGGGGAACCTGCCGTCGGATGTCCGAGTGACCAGCCCACTGCCCGTGTCCCCAGCCCGTCCGACCCGGCGTCGCGCCGTCGAGCGGGCGGTGGTCGGCGTCGTGCTCCTCGTGGTCGTCGGCTTCGTCCTCCGTGCGCACCCGGTGGACGCCGGCCTCGCCCGGGCGCTCAACAGCCTGCACGTCGGGGTCCTCGGCGCCGTCGGCTCAGCGGTGTACACCGTGTTCGAGCCGGTGCCGGCGGTGCTCCTGACCATGGTCCTGACCGGGCTGGTGTGGGCGCGGACCCGCCGCCTGGTGACGGCGGCGGCGTTCGCCGGCGTCGTCGCGCTGACGTGGATCCCGTCCGACCTGCTCAAGGTGGTCGTCGGGCGGCCGCGACCCGACGGGTCCGTGCTGCCGCACCCGTTCGTCCCCGTGCAGCCCGACGCGTCGTTCCCGAGCGGGCACACCGTCTTCGTGGTGGCGCTCGTGCTCGCCGGACTGATGCTCGTGCCGGCAGGTCCCCGCCGCCGGGTGCTCGCGGTGCTCGGCGGGGTCGTCGTGCTGGTCGTGGCGACGGCGCTCGCCGTGGACGGGGTGCACTGGCCGACGGACGTCGTCGCGTCGGTGGTGTGGGCGCTCGCGGTGGCGCCGGTCGCCCGGATCGTCTGGGTCGACCTGGTGCTGACGCGGGTGGTGCAGCGCGGAGCGGCCCGCGTCGAGCGCTTCCGGACGCCGGACGAGCGCGCGGCGGTCGTGGGGGAGCAGACTGGGCGCCACCGCGCGGACGAGGAGGACGCTTCGTGAAGCCCTGGCTGACCCGGATCGGCACAGCGGTCGGCCTCGGCTCCGACCAGGACCCCGACCGCCGCGAGTACCGACGGTCCGCCGTGCGCATCGGCCTGCGGGTCGCGGTCGTCTCCGCGGCGCTCGTGGTGTCCGTCGTCGCGCTCGTCGTGGCCTACGTGGCGTGGCAGCTCACCCCCGCGCAGCAGCTCGAGCGGCACGGGGCCGAGGACGTCCACGTCTACCTGGACACCGTCGACCTGCTCATCGCGGTCCTGGTCGTCGGCGGTGCGGCCGTCGTGCTCGCAGGGGTGGCGACCTGGCTCATCGCCGCGCGGGCGGTCCGGCCGCTCGCCGAGGCGTACCGGCTGCAGCGGACGTTCGTCGCGGACGCGAGCCACGAGCTGCGGACGCCGCTGACGGTGCTGAGCGCCCGGGTGCAGCAGCTCCAGGCGATGCTCCCCGCGACGAGCACCGAGCGCGCGGTCGCGGACGAGCTCCGCACGGACACCCGCGCCCTGGCCGAGGTCGTCGAGGACCTGCTCGCCACCGCGGCCGGCCGGACCGACGAAGCCGCCGTGGCGGAACTCGACGCCGGTCTCGCGGCGGCGGCGAACGACATGGCGGTCCTGGCCCGCGACCGGCAGGTGCACCTCGTGGTCACCCCGGGCGAGGGCGTCCTGGCCGTCACGCCGACGCAGCTCCGGCGGTGCCTCGTCGCGCTCGTCGACAACGCGGTCGGGCACAGTCCGACGGGCGGCGCGGTGTGGGTGGAGAACGAGGTCGTCGGCGACCGCGTGGTGATCCGGGTCCGCGACGAGGGGCAGGGCATCACCGGGATCGCGCCGCGGCGGGTGTTCGATCGGTTCGCCCACGGCGACGCCCCGGCCACCGGCGGGCCGACCCGGACGAGCAACGGCATCGGACTCGCGCTGGTGAAGGACGTCGCCGTCCGCGCGGGCGGCGACGTGCGGGTGGAGCGCACCGGTCCGTCCGGCACCGTGTTCGCGCTGACCCTGCCGCTCGCCGGCGTGAGCGGACGGCGGCGGCGCGGATGAGCGGCGGACGGGTCCTGCTCGTGGAGGACGACCCGCGCCTCGGGCCGATCGTGCGGGACGTGCTGTCGGCGTCGTGGGAGGTCGAACTCGTCACCACGCGGGTGGACGCGCTCGAGGCCGCGCTGCACCGGCTGTTCGACGTGCTCGTGGTCGACCGTCGCCTGCCGGACGGCGACGGCTTGGACGTGGTCCGGGAGCTCCGGCGCTTCCGGGTCGCCACCCCGGCGCTCGTGCTCACCGCGCTCGGCGAGGTGCACGACCGGGTGTCCGGGCTCGACGCCGGCGCGAACGACTACCTGGTGAAGCCGTTCGACTTCGACGAGCTGAACGCCCGGCTCCGGGCGCTCACCCGCGCGCCGGTGGACCTCGGGCCCGCGTTCGAGATCGGCGGCTGGTCGTTCCGGCCGGACGACCACACCGTGCACTCGCCCTACAGCGGCCGGGTGGCCCTGACCGACCGGGAGTCCGACCTGCTCGCGGTGCTCGCCGCTGAGCCGGACCGGGTGTTCTCGCGCGAGCAGCTGCTGTCCGCGGTGTTCGAGCACGGCGAGCAGCTCGGGACGGTCGACACGTACGTGCACTACCTCCGGAAGAAGACCGAGCGGGACCTCATCGCGACCGTGCGGGGCAAGGGCTACCGGCTCGGCACCCCGGCCTGACGCGGAGCGGACGGCGCCCGCGCGTCCGCGGAGCCCTGCGCTCGGTGCCCGGCACCCTCGTCACTCGGGGTCGAGCAGCCCCTCGCGCTCCGCCTCGACCGCCACCGCGAGCAGGGCGGCCCCCGCACTCACCACACCGAGTACCGCGATCCCCGCCGCTGCCACACCGATCCACACGCCCATGACGCCTCCTCGTCCGACAGCGTGGAGCGGATCGCCCCAGAAAGCAGCAAGGCTGCACGGATCGTCAGCCTTGGTCGTTCCTGGGAGACCCGGTCCGACGCTGGTGCCATGCGCACCACACCACGGACCCGCGAGCGCTGGTTCGACCTGGTCTTCCTGGTCGGCTTCGCGCTCAAGGCGGTCGACGGGCTCGTCGAGCTCCTCGTCGGCCTGCCGCTGCTCGTGCTCCGGCCGGCGCAGGTCGAGGCGGTCGCGCGGCTCCTGACCGCCGGCGAGCTCCGCGAGGACCCGGGCGACCCGGTCGCGCACCTCGTCCGCCACGGGGTCGCGGCGCTGAGCGCGGACGCGACGCTGTTCGCCGCGGTGTACCTGGTCGTGCACGGCCTGGTGAAGCTCGGCATCGTCGCGGCGATCTTCCGCGGGTCACGACGGCTGTACCCGTGGGCGATCGCGGCACTCGGCGGCTTCGTGGTCTGGCAGGGCGTCGAGTTCGTGCAGCACCCCGGCGTCGGGCTCGCACTCCTGACCCTGTTCGACGTCGTCATCGTCGTGCTCACCGTGCGCGAGTGGCGGCACCACCGCAGCCTCGGTGACGCCGTGCGCAGCGTGCTCGGACGGAGCGCCCGTCGAGCCCCGTCCGACCGATCCACCGACCCCGCCTGGAGGACCGCCCAGTGACCCCTGCCGCCCTGCACCTGTTCGACGCCGCCTCGGTCCTGCACGCCTTCGGGCCGTGGGTCCTGGCCGGGATCGCACTCCTCGTCGTCGTGGAGTCCGGCGTCCTGTTCCCGTTCCTGCCCGGGGACTCGCTGCTCGTCACCGCCGCGATCCTCAGTGCCACCGTCGGCGTCACACCCGGCGAGGTCGCGCTCGTCGCCGTGACCGCCGCCGTCGTGGGCGACTTCGTCGGGTACGCCCTCGGCGCGCGTGTCGGCCGGCGGCTGTTCCGCCCCGGCGCGCGGCTGCTCACCCCCGCGCGGCTGCACGAGTCCGAGGCGTTCTTCGCCCGGTGGGGTGCCGCGTCGCTCGTGCTCGGCCGGTTCGTCCCGGTGGTCCGCACCTACGTCCCGCTCGCCGCGGGCACCGCGCGCATGCCGCTCGGGAGCTTCGCCACCTGGAACGTCGTCGGTGCCGTGGCCTGGGTCGGGGTGCTCGTCACCGCCGGGGTCCTGCTCGGTGGTGTCCCGCTCGTGGCGGACCACATCGACGCGGTGATGGTCGTCGTGGTCGTCGTCTCGGTGCTTCCGCTGGTCGTGGGCGCCCTCGTCCGCCGCCGTCGCACGGCCCGGGTCGAACGGTGACCGCCGTGACGCAGGCACCCGGCTGGTGGCGCAGGAAGTTCACCCCGGAGCGCCGGACCGTCGGGCGCACCGAGCGGGCCGTCCTGCTCCGCGGGGCCGTCGTGCTCGCCGTCGTCGGGTCCGCCGTCTTCTCGGCGATGCTCGTCGGGGTGCTCGGCCACGGCGGCGTGCAGCACCTGGACCGACCGGTCGAGCAGTGGTTCGACGCGCACCGCGACCGGGACCTGACCGGGGTGTCGGCGTTCTTCGCGACCGTGTTCGGGCCGGTCGGGATGCCGATCATCGTGCTCGTGGTCACCGTGGTGTGGGCGCTCGTTTCGCAGCACGCGTGGCGGCCGCTGCTGCTGGCGTGCGGGATGGTGCTCGGCGTCGCCACCGCGCAACTGCTCGCACCGATCGTGCGGCACCCGAGGCCGCCCGTCGGGCTCATGCTGCTCGCCCCCGACCACACGTTCTCGTTCCCGTCCGGACACGTGCTCGGGGCGAGTGACTTCTTCCTGATCGGGGCGTTCCTCGTCGCCTCGCGCACGCACCGTCGGTGGGTCACGGTCCTGCTGTTCGCGCTCGCGGCGCTGATGATCACGGCGCAGGTCGTCACCCGGCTGTACCTGGGCTACCACTGGCTGACGGACACGCTCGCGTCGGTCGGGTTGTCGATGATGATCACCGCGCTGGCGATCGCGGTCGACACGCACGTGACGGTGCGCGTCCCCGAGCTGGCGGACGCGACCCGCTGACGGCCTGGAGGCACGTGGCGGGCCCGCCACGTGCCTCCAGTCCGTCGCCTGGTCGCGTGGACGGGGGACAAGCCGCGGACCGCACGCTCCGGACCCCGCAGGGGCCGGAGCCTAGCGTGGACGTGTCATGGCAGCCGAACACCGCAAACCCGTCGAGCCCGATGGGGCTCCCTCCGTCGCACACCACGGCGCGCACCACGTCGCCACCGCCGCCCCCACGGCGACCCCACCGGAAGCCCCGAAGGACACCACCCCGGACCGCGCCCGCCCGTCGGGCGGTGGCGGCGGTGGCGACGAATACGAGCCGGACCCGAACCGCTGGAAGGCGCTCGTCATCTGCCTGCTCGGCGGCGGGATCGTGCTGCTCGACGTGTCGATCGTCAACGTCGCGCTGGAGTCCATCTCGAGCGGCCTGCCCGGTGCCTCGCCCGAGGCCGTGCAGTGGATCCTGTCCGGCTACGCGCTCGCGTTCGGCCTGCTGCTCGTGCCCGGAGGCCGGCTCGGGGACGCCTCCGGCCGGCGACGGATGTTCATCGTCGGCGTCGCGCTCTTCACGCTCGCGAGTGCCCTCTGCGGCTTCGCGCCGAACGGCCTCGTGCTCGTGATCGCCCGCCTGGTGCAGGGCTTCGCTGGTGGTCTGCTCACGCCGCAGGTCACCGCGCTCATCCAGCAGCTGTTCCGCGGGAAGGAGCGCGGCACCGCGTTCGGCCTGTTCGGAGCGACGGTCGGCATCGCCACCGCGATCGGCCCGCTCGTCGGTGGGCTGCTCATCACGGCGTTCGGGACCGAGAACGGCTGGCGGTTCGTCTTCTTCGTGAACCTGCCCGTCGGACTCGTCACGATCCTCCTGTCCTTCCGCTACCTGCCCGCCACCGCGAAGGCCGAGCGCGGGCGGAAGCACGACTTCGACCCCGTGGGGATCGTCCTGCTCGGCGCCGCGGTCGTCGCGCTGCTGCTGCCGTTCGTGCAGTCCGAGGAGTGGAAGAGCAACGCGAAGTGGTGGCTCGTCGTCGCTGCGGTCGTGTTCGCCGTGCTGTTCGTGCTCTGGGAACGGCGGTACGCGCGGACGAAGGAGCCCGTGATCGACCTCGGGCTGTTCCGCCGCCGGTCGTTCTCGCTCGGTGTCGGGCTCGCGACCGTGTACTTCGCGGGCTTCACCCCGCTGTTCTTCGTGCTGACGCTCGCGCTGCAGTCCGGCCTGCACTACTCGGCGCTGCTGGCGGGGGCGTCCTCGGTGCCGTTCGCGATCGGGTCCGGCGTCGCGTCGACGATCGGCGGTCGGGTCGTGTCCCGGTTCGGACGGCAGCTCATCGTGTTCGGCACGATCCTGGTGCTGCTCGGGCTCGGCGGCGTGATCTGGGTGGTCGCGAACCACTACGGGCCGTCGCTCGGCTGGTGGCTCGTGGTGCCGCTGCTCGTCGCCGGCGTCGGCTCCGGCCTGACGATCTCGCCGAACCAGACCCTGACGCTGTCCGAGGTCCCCGTCCAGCAGGGCGGCTCGGCCGGTGGGCTCATCCAGGTCGGTGCCCGGGTCGGGTCGGCCATCGGGATCGCGGCCGTGGGCAGTGTGTTCTACTCGGCGCTCGCCAGCTCGAAGGGCGACTACGCGCAGGGGCTGCCGCTCGGACTCGGGGTGTCGCTCGCGTTCGTGGGGGCGGCGCTGTTGGCCGGGATCGTGGACGTCGTCGTGGGGCGGGTGCGGGGGACGCAGGCGTCGGTGTGAGGCGGGGCGGCGGCTTCGTCGCTCGGCGCTCGGCGCTCGGCGCTCGGCTGGTCGGCTGGTCGGCGCTCGGCTGGTCTGCTGCCGCGGTGACCTTTCGCGCTGAGCGACAGGTCAAGCGCCGCTGCCCGTGAGGTGTCGCTGGGCGCGTGAGGTCGGGCGACGGCGACCGCCACCGACCGCGCTACCGGGACCGGTCGAGCGCGGCGGCGGCGCGTCCGAGCAGCCAGTTCACCGCCCAGCCGACGACGCCGATCACCGGCACCGCCAGGATGACGACCGTCCACACGGCCTTGACGACGTCGCTCCGACGACGATCACGCCACATCTGCACGAGCGCCACCACGTCGAGCGCCAGGATCACGACGATCACCAGCAGGTGCGCCCCACTCATGTTCTGCAGCACGGCTGCCTCCCCTCCTCGCACGGTCGCGCGACGGGTCCACGGTAGGTCGGCGCTCGGGCCCGGGTCGTCAACCGGGAGGACGACATCCAAGCGTCCCGACACCGCCACCCCTACGCTGACGGGATGGCACCGCGCGTCCGACCCGTCCGACCGTCCGACGAGCAGGCGTGGGCGAAACTGTACGCCGGGTACCGCGCCTTCTACCGACTGCCCGACGACCCCGACGCCGCCGCTGCGACGTGGCGATGGGTGTCCGGCGGCGAGCACGGCCTGCTCGGGCTCGTCGCCGTGGACGACGACGACCGCCCGGTCGGACTGGCGAACCTGCGGCGCTTCGCGCGTCCGTCGACCGCCACGATCGGGCTGTACCTCGACGACCTGTTCACCGCACCGACCGCCCGGGGAGCCGGCATCGCGACCGCGCTCCTGCACGAGGCGGCCGCCGTCGCCGCTGCCGAGGGGGCGAGCGTGGTGCGGTGGATCACGGCGCAGGACAACGCGGCGGCACGACGGGTGTACGACGCCGTGGCCACCGCGACGCCGTGGGTGACGTACGACCTCGCCCCCGCTGCTCCCGCCGCCGAGACCGGCGCCGGGTCGCAGGCCACCGCGACCGCCGTCGACTGAGCACGGCGGGCCCGGAGCTGTCGGAGCCCTCATGGACCGCGACGGGTCGTTCGCCATACGATCGTCTTGCGGAAGCGCCCCGCGGTGGGACCGGTTCGGGTCCGGTCCCGCCGCGGGTCCCGCGTCGCCCTTCTCCGCCGTCGTCGTGCCGCCGTGGGCACCTCGTCGCACCGGGCCGACGCGTCCGCGCACCGGTGCCCCGGTCGCCCGTCGCGCGCACCGACGCGGTGGCCGGGGCACTGCCACGACCGGTCCCGAGCGAGCAGGAGGCGCCGTGCACTGGTTCGCGGGAGTCCTCGTCCTGGTCCTCGCCGTCGCCGCGGTCGGCGTGCTCGTCTGGGAGACGCTCCCGATCGACCGGCACCGCCGGGTCGCGATCGCCTGGACGGTGTGCGGCGCCGCTGCGGTGTCCGCCCTGCTCGTGACGATGCTGCTCCTGCGCTGATCCCGTGCCCGCGGATGCACCGCCCGCGGGTTCAGCGCCCCCGGGCGTACGCGCTGCCGTCCCACGTGTGCACGGCGTCGTCGTCCCAGAGCATCCGGAGGTCGTACGCGGCGCAGTCGACGAACGTCCCGATGCTGATCCAGTGCCGCGACCGGCGGAGCTCGCCGCGCGACGGCCCGTCCGAACCGATGCCGGCCCGGTGCACCATCCACTCCAGGTCCCGGGCCTGCTCGTCGAGGTACCGCATCACGGCCTCGTTGTCCCGGTGCTGCCCGTCGTAGGACTTCGCGATCGTGCGGCGGACGATCCGGAGCGGCAGGGCCAGATGTCGCCCGGGCACCGCGCTGAGTCCGCCCGCCTGGTACAGGAACCGCCGTGTGCCGCTGCGGCGCATCGCGGGCACGAGGCGCTGCACGAACTCGGTGTTCACCAGGCGGTCCTGCTGTGTCGCCCGGTCCCCGAGCATCGCGACGACCCCGTCGACCCCGTCGAGCAGCCGGTCGAGGTCGAGTTGGTCGTCGGTGATCGAGCCGGCGACCACCTCGAGCCGCTCGTGCCGGACCGCGAGCTTGGTGGGCGTGCGGGCGAGGGCGCGCACGTGGTGGCCCTGCTCGAGCGCGAGGCGGGTGAGGTGTTGCCCGGTCTGCCCGGTGGCGCCGAGCACGAGGAGGGATCGTCCGCTGGTCATGCCCACAATCTAGACACTGACTACTATCTAGTCAATGCCTGGTTTGGGTACGATGACGGCATGACCGAGCGGCCGTTCCACCACGGGAACCTCCGCGCGGTGCTCCTGGACGAGGCCGTCGCCGTCCTGCGCGACTCGGGCGTCGAGGGGCTGTCGCTCCGGGACCTCGCACGCCGCGCCGGGGTCAGTCACGGTGCGCCGCGGAGCCACTTCGTCGACCGCCAGGCCCTGCTCGACGCCCTCGCGGTGGTCGGCTTCGAACGCCTCCGGACCGCGGTCGAGCGGGCGATGACGGCGTCGACGGACCTGCCCGACCGCTTCCGCCGCGTCGCGCACGCCTACGTCGACTTCGCCATCGACGACGCCGCCCTGATGGACCTGATGTTCCAGGCGAAGTCGAGCCCCCGAACCGGTGCCGTGGGGGAGGCCGCCGGGGCGCTGTTCGGCCTGCTCGACCAGGCGGCGGGGCCCCGGGGCGCCGACACCGACGAGGCCGCCCGCGAATCGTTCAAGATGCTCTTCGCCGCCACGATGCAGGGCCTCGCCGCACTCGTGGTGTCCGGGCGGATCCCGCGTGCGCAGGGCGAGCGGCTCGTCGACGACGCCGCCGACGTGATGCTCGCCTCGGACCTGGCGCGACGCTCCGTCACCGACCGCTGACGGTCCGGCCCGGTAGCGTGCGACCATGAGCCCCGCTGCGCCGGACCTGCCCGGCCTCCCGCCGTTGTCCTGGACGGGCGTCGACGGTGTCGCCATGTACGACGACCGCACCGGCGCGCTGACGCTCGAGTCCGCGCCCGGCGTCGACTGGACGAACGACGCGGGCGGCGGCCCGCAGCAGCACGGCGCCACCGCGCTCGCGTTCGCGGCTCCGGACGGCGACTTCGTGCTGTCGGCCCATGTCCGCGTGCCCGGCGAGCGGACGACCTTCGACGCCGGCGCGCTCGCGCTCTGGGCGGATCCGGACCACTGGGCGAAGCTCTGCGACGAGCACGCTCCGCAGGGTGATGACATGGTCGTCAGCGTCGTCACGAACGACTGGTCGGACGACTGCAACAGCAGGCTGCTCGACGCACCGGCCGTCCACCTCCGGGTCGCACGGGTGGGCAGCGCCTTCGCCTTCCACGCCTCGTCGGACGGTCGGACGTGGGACTTCGTCCGCACGTTCCGCCTGGGGACCGGCTCGGCGCCCCTGTCGGTCGGCTTCCTCGCGCAGGCACCCACCGGCGACGGTTGCACGGCCGTCTTCGACGAGATCGCCTACGCCGAACGCACCCTGCCGGACCTGCGGGACGGTCGCTGACGGCCCGGACGCGACCAGCGGACGGACGGGAGGATCGTGGCTGCCCCGCCACGCGCCTCCCGTCCGGTCCTGGTCGCCACCAGATCCGCGCGCGTCAGACGCCGGCGGGCACCGCCACCCGCGTCAGACGCACCGGGACGGCCTTCGACACCGGGGTGTTGCTGCCCTTCGCCGCGCTGTCCAACGGCACGAGCACGTTCGCCTCGGGGAAGTAGGCGGCGGCGCAGCCGCGCGCACTCGGGTACGCGACGACCCGGTAGTCCCGCAGCACGCGCTCGACGTCGTCGTCCCAGACCGTCTCGACGTCGACGTGGTCGCCGTCGGTCAGCCCGAGCTCGGCCAGGTCGTCGGGGTTGACGAAGACGACGTGCCGGCCCTTCTTGATGCCGCGGTAGCGGTCGTTCAGGCTGTAGATCGTCGTGTTGTACTGGTCGTGCGAGCGCAGGGTCTGCAGCAGCAGCGTGCCCTCGGGGCGCTCGACGTGCTCGAGCTCGTTCACCGTGATCATCGCCTTGCCGGTCTTCGTCGCGAACGTCCGTGAGTCACGCGGGCCGTTCGGCAGCACGAAGCCCTCCTTGCTGCCGGCGCGGCGGGAGTAGTCCTCGAAGCCGGGGACGACGTGGCTGATGTGGTCGCGGATCACGTCGTAGTCGTCCCGCATGGCCTGCCAGTCGATCGACACGCGGTCGCCGAGGGTGGCCTTCGCGAGCTCGCACACGATCGCGACCTCGGAGAGCAGGCCGGGGGCGACCGGCGGGACCTGCCCGTGGCTGCCGTGCACGGAGCAGACGGTGTCCTCGACCGAGACGAACTGCGGGCCGGCAGCCTGGACGTCGATCTCGGTGCGGCCCATCGTCGGCAGGATCAGGGCCTCCCGCCCGACGACGGCGTGCGAGCGGTTGAGCTTCGTGGACACCTGGACGGTCATCTCGGTGCCGCGGAACGCCTGCTCGGCGAGCTGGCTGTCCGAGATCGCGGCGACGAGGTTGCCGCCCATGCCCATCCAGAACCGGATGTCGCCGCGCTGCATCGCGTGGATGCCCTTGAGGGCGTCGACCCCGTGCTCGCGGGGCGGCTCGAAGTGGAACTCCTTCGCCAGGGCGTCGAGGAACGAGTCCGGCATCTGCTCCCAGATGCCCATCGTCCGGTCGCCCTGCACGTTGCTGTGCCCGCGGATCGGCGAGGCGCCGGCGCCGGGTCGGCCGATGTTCCCGCGGAGGAGCAGGAGGTTGATGATCTCCTTGATCGTGTCGACGGCCTTGGTGTGCTGCGTGATGCCCATCGCCCACGTGATGATCGTGCGCTCGGACCGCAGGTACCGCTCCGCGAGCTCGTCGATCTCCTCGATCCTCAGGCCGGTGGCGCGGACGACCTCGTCGTCGTCGACCTGCAGGATGTGCTCGACGAACGCGTCGTACCCACTCGTGTGCTTCTCGATGAACGCGTGGTCCACGACGGACCCGGGCGTGCGCTGCTCGGCGAGGACCACGCGCTTCGCGATCGCCTGCAGCAGCGCCATGTCGCCGCCGAGCCGGATCTGCAGGAACTGGTCGGCGATCTCGGTGCCGTGCCCGACGACGCCGCGGACGCGCTGCGGGTTCTTGTAGCGGCGCAGGCCGGCCTCGGGCAGGGGGTTCACCGCGACGATCTCGGCGCCGTTGCGCTTGGCGTCCTCGAGTGCGGTGAGCATGCGGGGGTGGTTCGTGCCGGGGTTCTGGCCCATCACGATGATGAGCTCGGTGTGCTCGAAGTCGTCGTACGCGATGGTCGACTTCCCGATGCCGACGGTCTCGGCCATCGCCAGGCTGGTGGACTCGTGGCACATGTTCGAGCAGTCGGGCAGGTTGTTCGTGCCGAAGGCCCGGACGAACAGCTGGTAGACGAACGCCGCCTCGTTCGAGGTGCGCCCGGAGGTGTAGAACGACGCCTGGTCGGGGGAGTCGAGCCCGTTGAGCTTGTCGGCGATGATCCGGAACGCCCGCTCCCAGCTGACCGGTTCGTAGTGGTCCTTCCCGGCGGGCTTCCACACCGGTTCGGTCAGCCGGCCCTGCATGCCGAGCCAGTACTCGGTCTTGTCGGCGAGGTCGTCGACGGAGTGCTCGGCCCAGAACTCCCGCGGGACGAGCACGGGCGTCGCCTCCCAGACCACGGCCTTGCCGCCGTTCTCGCAGAACTCGGCCGTCTTGCGCTTGTCCGGGTCCGGCCAGGCGCAGCTCATGCAGTCGAAGCCGCCCTTCTGGTTCAGGGAGAGCATGAGCTTGGCGGTGCGCGCGAGCCCGAGCTGCTCGATCGCGGGGCCCATCGAGTGCAGGACGCCGGGGACGCCGGCCGCCCAGTCCTTGGGCTCGCCGACCGTCATCTCGGCGTCGGTCACGTCGTCCTTCGGGGGCTGCTCGGTCACTGGGCGCTCACTGTCTCTCGGGACTGCTCGGACTGTTCGGAAGGCTGGGACTGCTGGGTGGCGGGCGCTGCTGCTCCCGCGGTCGCGGCGTCGGCCGGCGCGAGCGCCGGTTCGACGATCCGCTCGGGTCGGCTGTAGACGACCATGCTCTGGCCGCGCAGGAAGCCGACGATCGTGATGCCGACCTCCTTCGCCAGGTCGACGGCGAGCGACGAGGGCGCCGACACCGCCGCCAGGACCGGGATCCCCGCCATCGACGCCTTCTGTGTCAACTCGAAGCTCGCTCGGCCCGACACCATCAGGACGGTGCCGCTCAGGGGCAGTCTGCCTTCCTTGACAGCCCACCCGACGACCTTGTCGACCGCGTTGTGGCGCCCGACGTCCTCGCGGAGCACGAGCATCTCGCCGCTCCGCCCGTCGAACAGCGCCGCGGCGTGCAGCCCACCGGTCTTCTCGAACACTTCCTGCGCCGCCCGGAGCCGGTCGGGGAACGTCGCGAGGAGCGCCGGGTCGAGCACCAGGTCGTCGTGGTGCACCGCGTGCTGCGAGGTCGTCCGCACCGCATCGATGCTCGCCTTGCCGCACAGCCCGCAGGAGCTCGTCGTGTAGAACGCCCGCTCCAGGCTGGGGTCCGGGGCGGGGACGCCCGCCGCGAGCGTGACGTCGAGCACGTTGTAGGTGTTCAGGCCCTCGTCCGTGGCACCCGCGCAGTACCGCGCGGCGGCGAAGTCCTCGCTTCGGGCGATGACCCCCTCGGACACCAGGAACCCCGCCGCCAGGTCGACGTCGTTGCCCGGCGTCCGCATCGTGATCGCGAGCGAGTTCCCGCCGACGCGGATCTCCAGAGGTTCCTCGACGGCGAGCAGGTCGTCACGCACCGACCGGGACGTCGCGACGGTGATGCGGGTGACGCGCTTCCGCGCCGTGATCCGGCTCATACTCCGGGTCTACCACCCGCGTCGGTGACCCCGCCAGCGTGGTGCGGTTCGCGGTGGGAACGCGCGGTTCTCCACAGGGCCGTTCTCACCGAGCTGCGGTCACCGCGTCCACGGCAGCCGGACGGGAGGCACGGCCTCGCCCGCCACGCGGCCCCCGGACCCGACGACCATCAGTCCGTCGGCGTCGGCCAGGCCCCGGAGCATCGCCGACGTCTGGTGCGCGGCCGGCACGGCTCCCCCGGGGGTGTCCCGGTAGGCGAGGACGAGGTCACCCGGACGTTCGTTCGGGACGTCGACGGCCAGTCGGACGGACCCCGTCGGCTCCGGCGCGCGTCCGAGCACACCGGCGACGAGCGGGCCGCCGAGCAGCACCGCCCCGACCATCGCCGCCATCGGGTTGCCCGGCAGGCACAGGTAGACGGTCGCCCCGCGACGGGCGAGGAGCATCGGCCGACCGGGGCGGACGGCGACCCGGTCGATCAGCAGCTCGGCGCCGATCCGGGCGAGCGCGCCGCGGACGTGGTCCGTCGAGGACCCCGCCGTGCCGCCGGTCGTGACGACGATCCGCTCCTGCGCGGCGTCGAGCACGGTGGCGGTGGCGTCGGCGTCGTCGGACACGCGCTCGGCCGCGATCGGGTCGGCCCCGAAGGCCCGGAGCACGGTCGGCAGCGTGTGGGTGAACACGTCGCGGACCTGGCCGGGGCGTGGGACCCCCGCGCCGACGATCTCGTCGCCGAGCACCGCGACCCGGGCCGTCGGGGCCGGGGCGACGAGCACGTCGTCGACGCCGGACGCCGCCGCGAGGGCCGCCCGCGGCGGGGTCAGCACCGTGCCCGCGGGGAACAGCGTGCTGTGCCGGGCGACCTCCTCGCCGGCGGGGCGGACGTGGCGGCGGTCCGAGGGGGTGTGCCGGACGAGACGGCCGTCGGCGTCGACCGCGGCGTCCTCCGAGCGCACCACGGCGGTCGTCCCGGGCGGCACCGGTGCACCGGTTGTGATCGGGCGTGCGTGCCCGGCGGCCAGGGGTTCCGTCGACGGCACGGCCCCCGCGACGATGCCCGCGCCGAGCGTCCACGGCCCGTCGCCCGCGACCGCCCACCCGTCCATCGCGGCCCCGTCGTGGCCGGGGACGTCCCCCGGGGCGACGAGGTCCCCGACGAGCGTCCGGCCGATCGCCGCTGCGAGGTCGAGTCGCAGGGGATCCGACCCGAACCCGGGGCCGGACGCCGCGAGGTCCGCCGTCAGTCGGACGCCCTGCCGGTGCGCCTCGGTGCGCGCGGCCTGCCAGGGGAGCAGGACCGCCGTCACCGGGCGCCGGCGTCGGTGCCGGGGGTGGTGCTCGTGTCGCTGCCCGCGCCGCTGCTGTCGGTGCCGCGGGCGAGGGCGGAGCGGGTCGCGGTCGCCGCGGCGGCCTGGACGTCCGCCGGTGAGCCGCCCCGGAGCCCCGCGGCGTAGCCGACCAGGAACGTCGTGAGCGGTGCTGCGGGCCGGGCGACCCCGTGCGCGGCGTCCCGGGCGAGGTCGAGCACGACGTCGCGGTCGAGCGTGAAGTCCTCGGGGAACCCGAGCGCCTCGGCGAGCTCCGCGGTCCATGCGGCGAGGACGTCGTCTGTGGTCATGCGGTCAGTCAAGCATCCCGCTCGTTCCCGTGACCCGGGCGGCGTCCGCCGGTTCGTCCACGTCCGCACAGAGACCGTCCGACAGCGGCACCTCGACGAGCCGGAGTCCCGCGGTCAGCCGTCGCACAGCAGCGTCGGTCGGGTCACCGAGCGCCCGGACGGCCTCACGCAGGGCGGACGACCGGTAGAGGGCGAGGAGTGGCTGCCGGCGCCCGTCCTCGTCCACGGCGACGAAGCCGTCGGCGTCGGCGGTGTCGTCCGCCGCCCACAGCAGCGCGTCGACCGCCCGCTCGGGCCGCACGAGGTCGCACGCGAGCACGAGCGTCCACGGCGCGGGCTCTGCGATCGCCTCGAGCCCCGCGGCGATCCCGGCCACCGGTCCGCCGAACGGCGGGTCCTCGCGCGTGACGACGATCCCGTCCGGTGCGGACCGGCCGTCCCGGAGCCCGACGAGCACGACGCTGCGGGCCCTGGCTGCCGCGGCGACCGCGTGGTCCGACAGCGCCAGGCCGTCGGCGACCAGGGCCGTCTTGTCGATGCCGCTCATCCGCGACGCCCGACCCCCGGCGAGCAGGACGGCGTCGTGTTCCACGCTCGCGGGCTCGACCATCCCTGCACCCTACGTTCACCACTCCCCGCCCCGCTCGACCGGGGATCGCCACTAGCGTGACGGGTGTGACCCTCCGAACCCGACGGCGTGCGACGTGAGCGGCCTGCACGCCGTGCCGACGATCCACGACGTGGCGGCGCTCGCCGGGGTGTCGAAGTCCGTGGTGTCCCGGGCGCTCGCCGGGGCGTACGGGGTGGCGCCGGCGACCGTCGAGCGGGTCAAGCGCGCCGCGGTCGAGCTCGGGTACGTCGCGAACGCGAACGCCCGCGGGATGTCCGCCCACCGCACGCACACGGTCGGGGTGTTCGTCCGCGACGCCGCGACGCCGTTCTACGGGCACCTGCTCACGGCGTTCCAGCTGCAGGCGGCGGCCCGCGGCTACCGGGCGGTGACGGCGACGGGCGCCGGGTCGTTCCCGCTCGCCGAGGAACGCCGCGCGCTCGAGACCCTCGTGTCGCTCCGGGTCGAGGGGCTCATCGTCTGCAGCGGCGCCCTGCCGGTCGAGGACGTCCTGCCGTTCGCCCGACGCATCCCCACGGTGATCGCCGGGCGTCCGGAGCGCGACCCGTCGGTCAGCAGCGTCTACTGCGACGAGCGCGGCGGCGGCCGGGCCCTGGCGGACCACGTGGCCGACGCCGGGCACGTGCGCGTCGCGGTGCTCACGATCAGCGCCGTGGGGTCCCTCACCCAGTCGGCCCGGACGGACGCGATGGCCCGACGGCTCCGGTCCCGCGGGGTCGACGTCCTGCGGATCCGTGCCGAGGACCACGGCAACGACCCCCGCGCGCTCGACTCCTTCGTCGCGGCCGTGATCTCGGCGGGCGGGGTGTCGGCGATCATGGCGCCGAGCGACCACTACGCCGTCGGGGTCCTCGAGGCGCTGCGGCGCCGCGGGCTCTCGGCGCCGCAGGACTTCTCGGTCACGGGCTACGACGGCATCCGGCCGTACGACACGGAGCTGTTCGGGATCACCTCGTGGCGGCAGCCGCTCGACGTGATCGGCACGATGGCGGTCGACGCCGTCGTCGACCAGGTCGACGCCAGCCGGGCGAACGCCGCGCACGTCGCCGTCGACGGGGAGTTCGTCCCCGGCCGCACGCTCGCCAGCGCCTGACACCGGTCGTTCACCGCTTCGTCACCGCGGGGAGGGGTGCGCTCGGGAACGATCCCCACCACGATGGGGAACGTTCCCTAATCCGCCACGAACAGGAAGAGCATGCCGACCCCCACCACCCTCGACGCCCTCGCGACGACCGCCCCCGCCGTCACCGCCAAGGGCGCCCGCGACGACAGCGACCCCTACCGCTACGGCGTCTACCTGCGCCCGGACCCCCGGACCTGCCGCGCGGTCACCGTCGTCACCGACCAGCTCCGCGCCCAGTACGGCCTGGTGTCCTCCGGCGCGTTCCCGCCCCACGCCACCCTGGTCGGCAGCCAGCCGTTCGGGTCCGCCGAGTCCGAGGTGATCGACGCCCTGACCGCGCTGCTCGACGGGCGACCCGGCTTCCCGGTGCACAACGCCGGGGTCCGCGAGCAGGGCATCGGCTACGTGTACGACGTCGCCACGAACCCGGACGGTTCGCGGAACACCGCGTTCGACCAGCTCGCGATCGACGTCGACGCGGCCGTGGCACCGTTCCGCCGGCCGATGAACGCGCCGCTGCCGAACGACCACGACCCGGAGCACTACCGCCCGCACCTGTCGCTCGCATCGCACGACCTGTACGTCCGGCCGGACCTGCACGACGAGGTCGGCGAGTTCATCCGCGGCCTCGACGTCCCGGTGCCGTCGGACTTCGCCGGCGACACCGTCGTCCTCTACCGCACCGCGAGCCCCGACTGGACGGGTCGCTGGTGGCAGACGATGACGTGGGAGCACGTCCGGACCTGGAAGCTCCGCACGCCGTGACCGCGACGCTGCGCGACGTCGCGCGCCGGACCGGCATGTCCCGCTCGCTGGTGTCGCTCGCCCTGCGGGGCGACGACGGCGTGTCCGCACCACGTCGGGAACTGGCCGTGCGCGCCGCGGACGAGCTGGGCCTCCCGGTCGGGTCGCTGGCGCGACGTCGTGCAGCCGGCGCACCGCTCGTGCTGGGCATCCTGCTGACCGAGCGCGCGAACCCGTTCCACGCGGAGGTCCTGCGCAGCGCGCAGGCCACCGCGGACACCCTGGGGTTCGCGCTCCGGGTCGTCGACGCGTTCCGTGACGACGACCGCCTGGCATCCGGCCTGGAGGCACTGCACACGTCCACAGGGTCGGCCGACGGGGTGCTCGGGGTCGCGGTGGTCAGCAGCCGGCTCCCGCCGGCCGCGCTCGCCGCGGCCGCGGCGGACCTGCCGGTCGCGGTCCTCGGCTCAGCCGGCGAGGCGCTCGCCGGCCGCGGGGTGGACACGGTCCGCTCGGACGAGGAGTCCGGCATGCGGGAGCTCGTGCTGCACCTGGCGGCGGCGGGCCACGTGCGCACGTGCTTCGTCGGCGAGAGCGACCACCCGTCGACCACCCGGCGCGGGCGTGCGTACGCCGCGGCCGTGGCGCTGCTGCCGACCGACGGCCGCACTGAGGACGTCGGGTCGCTCGTCGCCGACCCGGCGCGGATCGCCCGACTGCTCGGCGACGGCGTGACGGCGTTCGTGACCGCCAACGACGCCACGGCCGCGCGGCTCGTCTCCGCGGCCGCCGGCGTCGGCCTCCGGTTGCCGGGCATCGCCTCGGTGACGGGGTTCGACGGGACCGCCCTCGCCGGGCGGCTCGACCTGACGACCGTCGACCAACCGCGTGCCCGGATGGGTGCCCGCGTGGTGGAGCTCGTCGTCGAGCGGCTCCGCGGGCGCCGGGTCGAGCGGCACGAGGTGCTCCCGACCCGGCTCGAGCAGCGGGGGTCCGTCCGTGCGGCCCCGCTCCTCCTCAGCCCGCGCGGGTGACGGTGGCGGAGAGGGCCGCGACCCGGGCGGCGAGTCGCTCGTGGGGGTCGCCGGCCCCGACCGCGACGTAGTCCTCGGCGTCGACCGCCCGGTCCGTCGGGACGCCGTGGCGGAAGCCGCGGAACCGGCCGCCGGCGCGCTCGAGCACCAGCGCGCCGGCGGCGACGTCCCAGGGGTGCGTCGCGAAGCCCAGCGTGACGTCCGACCAACCGGCGGCGACGTGCACCAGGTTGAGCGCGCCGCTCCCGGTGCTGTGGTGGTGCCGGAAGTCCAGGGTCAGGTCCCGGAGCAGGCCGAACGCGGCGGTCTCGCCGAGCAGCTCGAGGTCCTGCTGCACCGGGAAGCTCGTGAGCACCGTGGCGTCCCGCGGCGGTGCGGAGACGGACCGCATCGGTCGGCCGTCCAGGAACGCGCCGGTGTCGTCCGCACCGAACGCGTGGTCCGCGACGGGGTCGAGCACCACGCCGGCGACGACCGTCCCGTCCACCTCGGCCGCGATCGAGACGCACCAGTACGCCAGGCCCCGGGCGAAGTTGGCGGTGCCGTCGATCGGGTCGACGATCCAGCGCACGCGGGCGCCGTCGGGAGCGGGACCGGCCGTGCCCTCCTCGCCCAGGACCGTCGACCCGGGGACGGCCGTGGTCAGGAGTCCGGTCAGGGCGCGCTCGGCGGCCCGGTCGTGCTCGGTCACGGCGTCGTGGGCGTCGCGTTTCGTGTGCACGACGACGTCGGAGCGGAAGGCACCCAGGAGCGACGGGGCGACGGCGCGTGCGGCGTCCTCGGCGGCGCGGCGGAGGACGGCGGGTGCCGGCGGGTCGGTGCGGGGGAGTTCGGTGCGGAGGCGCCCGGCGCGAGGGGGCACGGTCGGCGTGGGTTCGGTCATGTCCCCGGTGTACGACGTCCGCTGCGCTGGACGCGGAACCCTCGGCGTCGCGCGGCCGTCCCACGGGTGAACTCCGGCGGTGCTCCGGGGTCCACGGTGCCCCGTCCGGGCCCGGTGTCGAACACTGCGTGAACGGCGGGCGGCGGGACGTCGACCTCGCTTGCGACCGCCGCGGCCGCGCCTCCACAGTGGTGTCGTCCCCAGATCGGGAACGTTCCCTAACCCGAGGAGTCCCCACCATGACGGTCTCCGTCCGGCCCGGCCTCGTCGCCGGTCGCCAGCGGTCCGCCCCGGCCACCCGCTCCTGGCACCGAGCCGACCGACGCGTCGGCGTCGTGCTGCTCCTGCCAGCGCTGCTCGTCTTCGCGGTCTTCGTCTTCTGGCCGCTCGGCCGCGTGCTCCTCCTCAGCACGCAGGGCACCGACATCTTCGGGCAGCCTGCCGGCTCGGTCGGCCTGCAGAACTACGTCAGGACCTTCACCGACCCGGCGTTCGGTCGGACGATGCTCAACACCGCGGTGTTCTGCGCCGGGGTCGTCGCCGCCCGGGTGGTGTTCGGGCTGCTCATCGTGGTGCCGCTCACCGCGAAGCTCCGCGGCATGCCGGTCTACCGGGCGCTCCTGACGTCCCCGATGGTCGTCTCGGTGTCGGCCGCGTCCGTCGCCTTCGCCGCGATGCTCGCGCCCGGGACCGGTCTCGTCGACACCGTGGTGCAGCAGTTCGGCGGGACCCCGGTGCCGTGGCTGACGAGCACGCACTGGGCGCTGTTCAGCGTGATCGTCGTCACCGCGTGGGGGTCGCTCGGCTTCACCGTCCTGCTGCTCCTCGGGGCGTTCGGGGCGATCGACCCCGAGGTCGTCGAGGCGGCACAGCTCGACGGTGCCGGACCCCTCCGGGCGTTCTGGTCGGTGTCGCTGCCGCTCGTCACGCCGACGCTGTTCTTCGTCGTCGTCACCGGCACGGTCGAGGCCCTGACGACGTTCGGGCAGATCCAGATCCTGACCGGCGGGGGACCGGCGGACTCGTCGAAGACCCTCGTCTACGCGATCTACCAGCAGGCGTTCGGGTCGGCGAGTGCGAACTTCGGGCTCGCCGCGGCGCTCGGGATCGTGCTCTTCCTGCTCGTCCTCGCGCTGTCGCTCGTACAGTTCGGCGTGCTCGAGAAGCGGGTGCACTACTGATGGGCCCGCGCACCGCACGTCGCGTCCGCAGCACCCTGCTGCACCTGTGGCTGATCGCCGCCGTCGTGGTCGTCTGCTTCCCGCTGTACTACGTCTTCGAGGGGGCGCTCACCCCGTCCGAGTACCTGCACCAGGGGCTTCCCGGACTCGTTCCGATCCACCTCGACCTCGGGAACGTCGAGCGCGCCCTGCAGGTCGCGCCGCTCGGTCGGCAGTTCCTCAACAGCATCGTCGTCACGCTCGCACAGACGACGCTGCAGGTCGTCATCGGCATCGTCACCGCGTACGCCCTGGTGTTCTGCCGGCTCCGCGGGACCCGGGCGATCTTCCTCGTGCTGCTCGCGAGCATGATGATCCCCGGCGAGACGACCCTGATCGCGAACTACCTCACGGTCGCGTCCTGGCACCTCATCGACACCCTGCTCGTCGTGTTCCTGCCGTTCGTCGCCTCGGCGCTGACGATCTTCCTGTTCCGGCAGGCGTTCCTGTCCTTCCCCGCCGAACTGCACGAGGCCGCCGTGCTCGACGGCGCCGGGCACTTCCGGTTCATCCGGTCGATGCTCCTGCCCGTCACCCGTCCGACGCTCGTCTCCGTGACGCTCGTCAGCGCGACCGCCGCCTGGAACGGGTTCTTCTGGCCGCTCCTCGTGACGAACTCGCCCGAGAACCGGACCGTGCAGGTCGGCATCGCGCAGCTGTCCAACGCCGAGGCCTCGGACGTCGGCGTCGTGCTCGCCGGCGCGGCGATGGTCACGCTCCCCGTGCTGCTGCTGGTCCTGGTGGCCCAGCGCTTCCTCGCCGGCGGGATCACCGCCGGCGCCCTCAAGTAGCCCCGGCCGCACGACCCCGCGCGCACGACCTGGCCCGCCCGCACGACGCCCACCACTCCCGCCCCATCCCGACTCCGTCCCCACAGGAAGGCCCTCCCATGCCCGCTCGTCGCTCCTCCGTGCTCGCGGTCGCCGCCGTGTCCGCCGCGGCACTGCTCGCCCTCACCGGCTGCTCCGCCTCCGGCTCCGCCACCCCCGTCGCGTCCTCGGGACCGGTCACCGTCGACTTCTGGCACGCCATGACCGGCCCCGCCGCGACCGAGCTGGACAAGCTCGTCAGCCAGTACAACGGCTCGAACGAGCAGGGCGTGACGGTGAAGGCCACGTTCCAGGGCCAGTACGCCGACGTCCAGACGAAGTACACCGCCGCGGTGCAGTCCGGTTCGACCCCGGACCTGCTCATGATGAACGACGTCTCGACCGGCTTCATGGTCGACTCCGGGCAGACCGTCGCACCGTCGACCTTCGCGAAGGAGACCACCACGGGCGGGAGCATCGTCCCCGCCGCGAAGGCGTACTACAGCGCCGGCGACGGCCTCGCCGCGATGCCGTTCTCGGTCTCGATGCCCGTGCTGTACCTCGACAAGGCGATCGTCCAGCGCGCCGGACTCGACGTGACGAAGCCGCCGACGACCCTCGACCAGGTCGCGCAGTGGGCCGATCAGATCCACCGCACGACCGGCCTGTACGGCATGAGCATGAACATGGCCGACTCGTGGATGCTCGAGGAGCTCAGCGCCTCGGGCGGCCAGCCGTTCTGCACCCCGTCGAACGGCCGCACGGGCAAGGCCGTCACCGGCGTCTCGCTCACCTCGGACACGCAGGTCGCCTTCATGACGACGCTGCAGGGGCTGTACCAGGACGGTGCCGCGCTCAACCCGGGCACCGACTCGGCGGCGCAGAACTCGGCGTTCTCGAGCGGCAAGGTCGGCATGGTCCTCACCTCGTCCGGCGCCTACACGACCCTCGACCCGACCGGTACGAAGTCCGTCGTGTCCACCTTCCCGACCACCTCCGGCGCGAAGGACGCCGGCGCGGTCATCGGTGGCAACGCCCTGTGGATCTCCGGCAAGGGCCACTCGTCCGCCGAGCAGCGCGCCTCCTACGACTTCGCCGCGTGGCTCGAGACCCCCGAGGTGCAGGCCGAGTGGGCGAAGGCGACCGGCTACCTCGCGGTGAACACGGCCTCGAAGGACACCGCGGTCGGCAAGCAGTCGCTCGCCGACCCGAACGTCGCGACGATGTACCGCCAGCTCAGCGACGACCCGACGAGCACCGCGAGCGCGGGCTGCGTCACCGGCGCCTTCCCGACCGTGCGCTCGACCGTGATCGGCGCGTTCGACAAGGTGGTCGAGGGCGCGGACGTGCGGTCCACGATGCGGGCTGCGGAGACGCAGGCGAAGTCGCAGATCGCGTCGTACAACGCGGCCGCCGGCAAGTGACGCTGCCGGACTGACGGACGGGAGGCACGGGGCGCGTCCGCCCCGTACCTCCCGTCGTGCGTCGGCGGGTGCCATGATGTCGCTGTGTCGGACACGAGCGCGCTCCTGGTCATCGATCTCCAGCGCGGGGTCGTGCGGGACTGCTTCGACGCGGACGGAGTCCTCGCCCGCACGGCGATCCTCGTCGACCGCGCTCGGGCGAGCGGTGCGCCGGTGGTCTGGGTGCAGGACCACGGCGACTTCGCCGAGGGCTCCGCGGACTGGGAACTGGCAGCGCCGTTGCACCGTCTGACGGACGAACCCCTCGTTCGGAAGGAGTACCGCGACTCGTTCTCGGACACCGATCTCGGCGATGTCCTCCGGTCACTGGGTGTGCACCACCTCGTGGTGGCGGGAGCGCAGAGCGACTACTGCGTCCGGACGACGACCCAGGCCGCTGCCGTCCGCGGCTTCGACGTGACCCTGGTCTCCGACGCGCACACGACGACGGACGCCGAGCACGACGGGGTCCGCATCAGCGGCGAACAGATCGTCGCGCACACGAACATGTACTTCAGCGGTCTCCGGTACCCGGGGCAGCAGCACGCGGTCGAGCGGCACGACCGCGTGCAGTTCACACCGCTCGGCTGACGAGGCGCACCCAGCGCTCCTCGTCGAGCCCCGTGCCGGGGTCGGTCCGGGGCTCCCCACGCCGCGAGAAGCCGTGGCGAGCGTAGAAGCGCTTGGCTCGCTCGTTCACCGAGAAGACGAGCAGATGGGCTGCAGCTCGCCCGAGCGCAGCATCGAGCAGCTGGTCCGACATCCCGGTGCCCTGTGCGGCTGCATCGACGTAGAGCGTGCAGAGTTCCATCGCGGGCAGGCCGGGCTCGCTCGTCCGTGCTGTGCTCGACACCCCGAGGACGACGTCGCGGGCGCTGGCGAGCAGGACGCGACGCTCGCCACGGCGGATCCGTCCAGCCCAGCGCGCGCGGCGGTCCTGCGAGCTCGGGGCGTCGAGGAACGTGTCGGGGACGAGCCCTCGGTACGTCTGCTCCCACGCCCGGACCTGGAAGGCCGCGACGGCCTCGGCGTCGTCGAGTTCGGCCACGCGGATCTCCATCGTCCGATCCTGCCGTACCGCACGACGCGTCAGGAGCAGCGCTCGAGCGCGAAGGACGTGCCGCGCCCGCCGAAGGACCGACCGGGGGCCGCGTCGGCGAAGGTCGAGCCCCAGCGCTGCACGACCCGGCAGCCGAGGTCGTCGGCGGCGCGACGGACGGGATCGGTGGCGGCGGCGCTCGACGCGACGACGAGCAGGTGGGTCCGACCCGACCGGACGATCGACTCCACCTGCGCTGCGGTGAAGACCGGGACCCGGCCGGAGAACCCGCCGTCGGTCAGGACCTCGTCGCCGGTGTCGCCGATGACGTCGGCGGCGATCCGCCACGAGTCGGTGAGGAACAGCGGCGCCCCGTCCTGACCACCACCGGCACGCCGGGCCGCGGCGACGAGGGCGGCCTCGTCGGCGGGCAGCCGGGTGTGGCCGCCGACCACGTCCGGAGCGGAGACCGTGAACGCCGCGGTGCCGGCGGACCGACCGCCGGCGGACGAGCCGCCGCCGCGGCCGAGCGCGAACGCCCGCTCCGGGGTGCCGCCGCGGGCGAAGGCGCCCTGCCCGACACCGACCGACGCGTCGCCGCCGCTGCCGTCCCGTGCGGCGTCGAGGACCTGCAGCGAGAAGCACGCCGGTCCGAGCACCACCGCGGCGACGAGCAGCCCCGCCGCCGTCCGCCGCCCGCGGGTCGACGCCACGGTCGGGTCGCTCCGACGCCAGCGGACGACGAGCAGCACGAGCGCCACCACGGTCACCCCGACGGCGACCGTGCCGAGGAGCGCCGGCTCGGACGATGCTCGAGCCAGCCACGCCCACCACGCGCCCTGGACCACGAGCAGGCCGACGGGCACGAGCCGCAGCCGGCGGTCGGTCGCGTCGACGAGGCTCGCGGCACCCCACCAGCCGAGCGCGCCGAGCGCCGCGAGCTGCACGCCGATCCCGGCGACGTAGGCGGTGTGCGGGAGCCGCAGGACGGACAGCACCGCGACCGCCGTGACCAGCCACACGACCAGGGCGACGAGCGTGGCGGCGGCCACCCGTGCCTCCCGTCCGGCGGTCCGGCGCCACCACCGGGCCGCACCGATCCCGATGCCGGTGAGCGCTGCGGGCCACGACCAACCGACCTGCGACGCGTAGCGCGGCGAGAAGAGCTGCAGCAGCGAGTGTCCGCCGCCGCGGCCGGCGGTCGCCGTGCGCCACGCATCCGCGACGTGCGTCCCGGCGTGCCCGACGGCGGCACCCAGTGCGCCGACGGCTCCCGGCCACAGCCCGGGCAGGAAACGGTCGACACCGTTGTAGCCGAACACCATCGCGAACACGCTGTCGTCGGTCGACCCGTCGAAGTACGGGTGGTCACCGGTCGGCAGCAGGCCGAGCACGACCGACCACGCGAGGCTCGCGACGACCGCGGCGCCGAGCAGCGCGGCGACGTGACCGGTGGCCCGGCGCCACCGCGATCCCGGGCCCGCGGTGGCGACCACGGTGGCGAGCACCAGGGCGGGCAGCACCATCCAGGCCTGCAGCATCTTCGCCTGGAAGCCGACCCCGACGAACAGCCCGGCGAGCAGCATCGGCCACCACGTCCGGGTCAGCGCGGCCCGCTGCCACCACACCAGCGCGACGGCGAGCGACATCGTGAGGAGGCCGTCCTCCATCGGGTGGCCGAACATCGACACGAAGATCGGGGTGCTCGCGGCCAGTGCCGCGGCGACCAGGCCGGCCCGGGCGCCGAGCCAGCGGAGGGCGACCACGGCGACGGCGAGCGTCGTGACCGCGCCCTCGACCACCTGCGGCAGGGCGAGCGACGCGGTGGACATCCCGAACAGGTGGATGCTGATCGCCTGCGGCACCGCGAAGCCGGCGAGCTTGTCGAGGGTCACGGTCGCGCCGGGGTCGAACGAGCCGGACAGGAACGCGGGCAGCGACTCGGACATCGACCGCGCGGCTGCGGCGTAGAAGGACATGTCGCCGCCGCGGGCGAGGTTCCAGCTCGTCAGGACCGCGCCGAGCACGACGATCGCGGCCAGTGTCGTGCGCTGGGGGACGGTCTGGTGCCACCACCGTGCGGGGCGCGCGGCGGCGGGGGCGCCCGACGTCGGGGCGGGGTGGTTCGGGTCCATGCGCCGAACATCGCGCCGGAGTCGATGAAGGAGCCTGGGGTCACCGGTCCGCAGGACTCCGGTTCGTTCAGGAGCGGTACCAGGATGCCGGACGGTAGGGTTCCCGGATGCGTCCTCGTCACTCCGCTCGTCGTGCCGCGCTCCTGCTCGCCGGCCTCGCTGCCGGGTCGGTCGTGGTCGCCGCGGCCGCCGAGCACCTGGCCTGGCCGGTCGCGCCGGCGTTCCCGTGGGCACACAGCGGGTCGTACTCGTACGTCGCGGGCCGGCGGGGCGAGGCCGTCGCGCACGTCGCCCAGGTGGTGGCGTGGGGGTCGTCGGCGCTCGCCGTGGTGCTGTCGCTGGCCGCGGTGGTGGCGGGTGCGGTCGCCAGCATCGCTCGGCGGACAGACGGGGCAGCGCGCTCCTGACGGCGCGCCGATCCGCTGCTATGTTTGGGTGCGCAACAAATCCCGCCCGACGCCGGTGTCGACGGGTGTCGGGGAGTGGTCGGGATGCACGGAGTGGTCGGTTCTGAGGGAGCACCGCAGCACGCGGTCGCGCACCGCACGGGCACGGCGGTCCTGACCGTCGTCGACCACCACGGCGAGCCGCTCCGCGACGCCGAGGTCACCGTCGAGCAGACCCGGCACGCCTTCACGTTCGGCAACATCGGGTTCGACTTCATCGGCCTGGCGAACGGCGAGCGGGACCCGATCGGCACGGCCGACCCCGACCACCTCGCGGACCTGTTCACCGACGTGTTCACCACGGCGACGCTGCCGCTCTACTGGGGCACCTTCGAGCCGGAGCCCGGCCGTCCCGCGACCGACCGCCTGCGTCGCACCGCGGCGTGGTTCCGCGACCGCGGTCTCGACGTCAAGGGCCACCCGCTCGTCTGGCACACCGTGCAGCCGGACTGGCTGCTCGGCCGGCCCCTCGACGAGGTCGAACGACTCCTCCGCGAGCGCATCCGCCGCGAGGTCGGCACCTTCGACGAGCTCGTCGACACGTGGGACGCGATCAACGAGGTCGTCATCATGCCCGTGTTCGACAACGGGCCGAACGCGATCACCCCGCTCGCCCGGGCGAAGGGCCGCATCCCGATGATCCGGTTGGCGTTCGAGGAGGCCCGCGCGGCGAACCCCCGGGCGACGCTCCTGCTCAACGACTTCGACCTGTCCAGCGCGTACGAGTGCCTGATCGAGGGCGTGCTCGAGGCCGGGGTGCAGCTCGACGCGATCGGTCTCCAGACCCACATGCACCAGGGCTACTGGGGCGAGGAGACGATGCTCGCGATGGTCGACCGCTTCGCCCGGTACGACCTGCCGCTGCACCTGACCGAGACGTCCCTCGTCTCCGGCGAGCTCATGCCCGCGGACGTCGTCGACCTGAACGACCACCGCGTCGACTCGTGGCCGTCCACCCCGGAGGGCGAGGCACGACAGGCCGACGAGCTCGAGCGGCACTACCGCAGCCTGGTCGGGCACCCCGCGGTCGAGGCGATGACCTACTGGGGCATCACCGACGCCGGGGCCTGGCTCGGGGCACCGATCGGCCTGGTGCGGGCGGACGGGACGCCGAAGCCGTCGTACGAGGCGCTCCGTCGTCTCGTCAAGGACGAGTGGTGGACGCCGCCGACCGTGCTGCGCACGGACGACCGCGGGCAGGTGCAGGCCACCGGGTTCCGCGGCGAGTACCGGGCGACCGTCCGCGGGACGGCGACGGACTTCTGGATCGGTCGGCAGTCGACGGAGGTCACGCTCACGACGTGACCGGATGACGGACGGGAGGCACGTGGCAGGCCCGCCACGTGCCTCCCGTCCGTCCCGAGGTGCGCCATGGTCGACGGTGCAGACGACTCCCGATCCTCAGCGGTCGCCGTCCGCGGCGGCGATCGCCGTGTGTGCGAGGTCCCGTGCTGCGGAGGCCCAGGGGCGGGCGGGATCGGCCTGCGCGCTCGCCATCGCTCCGTCGTAGAGCAGGCAGAGCTGGAGGGCGACGCTTTCCGGGCTCGCGATGCCGGCTTCTGTGAGGAGCCGGACGAAGAGGCCGCGGACCCACTCCCGGTGATCGAGTGTCACCGCGTGGGTCGGATGGCCGACCCCGTACTCCGCCTCCACGTTGATGAACGGGCAGCCACGGTAGCCGGGCTCCGCGAACCACTCGCCGAGCAGGTCGAAGACAGCGAGGACCCGCTCCCGAGCGTCGGCGCCGCGACCAGGGAGCTCGGCGGCGACGTGCGCCTGCCATGCGTCGCTGCGTCCGCGGAGGTAGCCCAGGACGAGGTCGTCCTTCGTGCGGAAGTGCGTGTAGAGGCTGGCCTTCGAGATGCCCGCCTCCGCCGCGACCTGATCGACCCCGACGGCGTGGATGCCCTGCTCGTAGAAGAGACGGTCGGCGGTCGCCACCGCCCGTTCGTACGCGGGGCGGCGACGCTTCGACGTGGTTGCGGTCATGGTTTGACAATACTGCACCGATCTGTACAGTTGCGATCAACCTGAACAGATCTGTTCAGCCAAAGTCAGGAGCAGCACATGAGCAAGACCGCCCTCATCACCGGATCCACGAGCGGCATCGGTCGCGCCACTGCAGAGATCCTCGCCACGCGGGGGATGCACGTGATCGTGTCGGGCAGAGATGCCACGCGCGGAGAAGCCGTCGTGGCCGAGATCCGCGCCGCAGGTGGACAGTCCGACTTCGTGCGAGCGGACCTCCGCGACGCGGCCAGTGCGACCGGCCTCGCGACCGAGGCGCTCCGTCTCGGCGGCGGGGCGGTCGACGTCCTCGTCAACAGCGCCGGGATCTTCCCGTTCGGACCCACCGCCGACACCACGGAGGATGGCTTCGACACCGTCTACGCCCTCAACGTCAAGGCGCCCTACTTCTTGGTCGCCGCGCTCGCTCCCGGCATGGCCGAGCGAGGCGCCGGGTCGATCGTCAACGTGACGACCATGGTCGCCGAGTTCGGTGCCGCGGGCATGGGGCTGTACGGCTCGACGAAGGCAGCGCTCGTCCTGCTGACGAAGTCGTGGGCAGCCGAGTTCGGGCCCGCTGGTGTGCGCGTGAACGCGGTCAGCCCCGGGCCGACGCGGACCGAGGGGACCGCCGCGATGGGCGAGGCCTTGGACCAGCTGGCGGCGGCGGGTCCCGCCGGACGACCGGGGACGGCACACGAAGTCGCGGAGGCGATCGCGTTCCTCGCCTCGGACGCGGCCTCGTTCGTCCACGGAGCCGTGCTCCCTGCGGACGGAGGCCGGATCGCGGTCTGACCCGGAACGTCGCGACCGGATCGTCGCGACCGGACCGGGCGGGCATGCGGGACGGCGGTCCGCCCGGTCGCCGAAGGTGGGCGTACCGTCCGCTCCGTGGACGAGACGCTGATCGGGATCGAGGAACACTGGACGTCGGAGCCGGTCGACCGGGCGCTGCGGGCGCTGTCCGGGGACGCCGCCGACGCGAGCCTCGTGCTCAACGACCACGGGGACGTCGCTCGACGGCTGGCCGACCTGGGCGGGCTGCGGCTCGAGGCGATGGACCGCCAGGGCGTCGACGTGCAGGTGCTCTCGCTCGCGCCGCCCGGGGCGCAGGTGCCCTCGGCGGCCGACGCGGTCGCGCTCAGCCGTGACGCGAACGACCGCGCGGCCGATGCGGTCCGGGCGCACCCCGACCGGTTCCGGGCGATGGCGACGCTGCCGCTCGTCGACCCGGCAGCGGCAGCGGCCGAGCTCGAGCGCGCGGTCGCGTCGGGCCTGACCGGCGTGATGGTCTACGGCCGCGTCGGCGACATCATGCTCGACGACCCGCGGTACGACGACCTCTGGGCCGTGGCCGAGCGACTCCGGCAGCCGGTGTTCATCCACCCGCAGGTCCCGCCACGAGCTGTGCGGGACGCGGTCTACGGCGGACTCGGGGAACCGGTCGACCTGGCGCTCGCGACGTTCGGGTGGGGGTGGCACCTCGAGGCCGGCACCGCCGCGCTCCGCTTGATGGCGAGCGGTGCGCTCGACCGGCACCCCGACCTGCAGCTCGTGCTCGGACACTGGGGCGAGCTCCTGCTGTTCTGGCACGGCCGGGCGGACGGCGTGGCCCGGATGGCGGGCCTCGACCGCACGGTGACCGAGTACCTCCGGCAGAACGTGTGGATCACGGCGTCCGGCATGCTCGACCCGGCGCTGCTGCACCACGCGCTCGCGGTCACCTCGGCCGACCGACTGCTGTTCTCGACCGACCACCCGTTCCAGGACCCGTCCGCGACGGAGATCGCGGCGTTCCTCGACGCCTTCCCGGACGACGACGGCCGGCGGGCATTCGCCTCGGGGAACGCCCGCCGGCTGTTCGACCTCAGCTGAGGTCGAGCGTCCGCTCGAAGGTCCGGGTCACCGGCGGTCCGGCGAGGACCTGGGCGAGGGCGTTCGCGGCCCCCTCCGGGGTGGCGCGCCAGGCGACGTAGGCGTCATGGTCGGCGGCCGTCGTCCAGCGCTCGAGCACGACCACGCGGTGGGCGTCGGCGTCGTCGACGAGCACCTCGAGGGACTCGTTGCCGGGGAAGCCCGCCGTCTGTGCGAGGGTCTCGCGGACTGCCGAGGCGATGGTGTCGTGGTCGACGTCGTCGCGGAACTGAACCTCGAGGAAGACCGTCTGGGTCACGGGTGCACCTTTCGTCTGCGGGCGGCCGGCGCTCGGCCACCCGTCGAGCCAACCGCACGGTGCTCCGCGGTGTTCCACGTCGGCGTACGCTGCCGCCGTGACCGCTGCGGACGAGACCGGCCCCTTCTTCCACGGCACCCGTGCTGAGCTCCGCCCGGGGGACCTGCTCGTGCCCGGACGGCCGTCGAACTACCGGCCCGAGGTGGTGATGCGGCACGTGTACTGCACCGCACTGCCGGACGGCGCCGGACTCGCGGCCGAGGTCGCCGTGCTCCTGGTGGAGATCGCCGGCGGCGACGCATCCACGGTCGCTCCCCATGTCTACGAGGTCGAGCCCCTGGGGGCGCTCGAGGACGACCCGAACGTCACCGACCAGAAGTTCCCCGGCAACCCGACCCGCTCCTACCGCTCGACCGAGCCGCTCCGGGTCCTCCGCGAGGTCGACGACTGGACGCCCCTGACACCCGAGTCCCGCGCGCTCTGGCGCACTCGACTCCTGCGGATGCGCGACGACCCCGCCGCCGTCATCCGCAACTGAGGCGCCCCGGTCCCTCCTCCTCGCAACACGCAACGTGGGCGGTTCCTCGCAGCGACATCCCGCTGCGAGGAACCGCCCACGTTGCGTTTCGCGGTCTGCCAGGACGTCCGGACACAAAATCCTTCCGTTGCAAGGTTTTCGGTGCTAGCTTCTGCTTCACCTAGTAGCACTAGGTATTCAGAGGGCCTCGCGCCCCCGATGACTCGAGGAGGAGTCATGTCGACACCGACGTCGAAGGAAGAGCCCCAGACCGGGCTCGCCGGAACCGCCAACCCGCCGGTCACCGCGGCCGCCGGGGCGACGAGCACCGACCCCGCAGCCGCGTCCCGCGCGTTCTCGGTCGAGGGCATCACGCAGTCCGTCAGCACCATGCGCGTCGGCGCCGGGTACATGTGGGCGCTCAGCCTCGCGCAGTTCGGCCTCTTCGCCGCACTGCTCACCCCGGTCTTCGTGAGCATGTCGATCAAGGCGACGGTGCTCAACCCGACCAGCCCCGAGACGATCGTCGGCTCGGTCCTGCCGTTCGGTGCGCTCGGTGCCCTGCTCGCGAACCCGCTCGCCGGTGCGCTGTCCGACCGCACCAGGACCCGCTGGGGTCGTCGCCGGCCGTGGATGGTCATCGGCGTCGTCGTCTTCGTCGTCGCGCTCGCCTGGCTCGCCTTCTCGCCGAACGTGCTGCAGCTGACCTTCGCGTGGGTCCTGGCGCAGGTCGCCGCGAACGCGGTCCTCGCCACCCTGACCGCGAGCTTCGCGGACAACGTGCCCGAGTTCCAGCGCGGCAAGGCGTCGAGCGTCATCGCCCTCGCGCAGAACATCGCGATCCTCGCGGGCCTCTACCTCGCGGTGTACCTGACCGGGAACCTGCCGGTGCTCTTCATCGCGCCGGGCGTGCTCGCGATCGTGGTCATCCTCGTCTACGCGTTCGTCGCCCGTGACGAGCTGCCGACCCGCGCGATCAAGCCGTTCAGCTGGGTCAACCTCATCTCGTCGTTCTGGACGAACCCGATCAAGCACCCGGACTTCGGGCTCGCCTGGTGGGGCCGCTTCCTCATCACCTTCGGCACGTTCATGTTCACGACGTACCGCGTGCTGTACATGCAGGAGCACCTCGGCATCAAGAGCCTGGCGGAGGCCACCGCGACCGTCGCCTTCGGCGTGCTGCTCTACACGATCGCCCTCCTCGTCAGCGCCGCCGTATCGGGCTGGGTGTCGGACCGCGTCCGTCGCCGCAAGGTCTTCGTCTGGGGCTCCACGGCGCTGACCGCGGTCGGCCTGGTGATCCTCGCCCACGTCGACTCCGTCGGCGGGTTCTACTTCGCCGAGATCGTGCTCGGCTTCGCGTTCGGCATCTACGCCGCGATCGACACGGCGCTCGTCGTCGACGTGCTGCCGGACCCGGAGCGCCCGGGCAAGGACCTCGGCGTCATCAACATCGCCAACGCCCTGCCCCAGTCGCTCGCACCCGCGGTCGGCCTGTTCCTGCTCGGCATCGGCGGTGGGCAGAACTACACGCTCATGCTCTGGGGTGCCGGTGTCGCCGTGCTCCTCGGCGCCCTCGTCATCCTCCCGATCAAGAAGGTCCGGTGACACCCGTGATCCCCACCGTCTCCCTGCAGCTCTACACGGTGAACGCCGCCCTGGAGCCCGACCTCGACGCCGGCGTCGCCCGGCTCGCCGCGATCGGCTTCGACACCGTCGAGGCGTTCGCCTTCGTCGACCGGGCCCCGCAGCTCAAGCAGGCGTTCGACGCGCACGGCATCAGCGCGAAGACCGGCCACGCCTTCCTCGTCGAGGAGTCCGTCCCGCTGCCGGACGGTTCCGTGATGACCGCCCCGTCGCACATGGAAACGTTCGCCGCGGCGGCGGTGCTCGGCATCGAGATCGTCATCGACCCCTTCGTCGGTCCGGACGCCTGGACGACCCGCGAGGGCGTCGAGCGCGTCGCCGCCCGGCTGAACGCCGCCGCCGAGGAGGCAGCGGCGCAGGGCATGCGCGTCGGCTACCACAACCACGACCACGAGCTCCGTCCGCGCATCGACGGCAAGCCCGCGCTCCAGGTGCTCGCCGAGCTGCTCGACCCGCGCGTCGTGCTCGAGCTCGACCTGTACTGGGCGTCCGCCGCCGGCATCGACGTCCCCGCCTTCGTCGCCGAGCTCGGGGACCGCGTCGTCGCCGTGCACGTGAAGGACGGCCCGATGCGCGAGGGCATCTCGACCGCGTCGGTCCCGACCGACCAGACCCCGGCCGGCCAGGGCGACGTCCGGCTCGCCGAGGCCCTGGCCGCTGCGACCGCGCTCGAGTACGCCGTCATCGAGTTCGACGGCTTCGACGGGGAGATCTTCGACGGTGTCGCGCAGTCCCACCGGTGGCTGACGGAGACGCTCAGCGCGGCGGACACCCCGAGCAAGGACGAGGTGCACGCATGACCCGCACCGGCCGCGTCGGCGTCGGCTTCATCGGCGCCGGCATGATCAGCGAGCAGTACCTGACGAACCTCACGACGTTCCCCGACGTCGAGGTCGTCCGGATCGGCGACATCGACACGGCCCGCGCCGCCGAGTCCGCCGCGAAGTGGGGCGTCCCCGCGTCGGGCACCGGCGAGGACGTCCTCGCCGACCCGGACGTCGAGATCGTCGTGAACCTCACGCTGCCGGCCACCCACGTCGAGGTCTCGACCGCGGCCCTGCGCGCGGGCAAGCACGTGTGGAGCGAGAAGCCGATCGGTGTCGACCGCGAGAGCGCCGCCGGCCTGGTCGCCCTCGCCGACGAGCTCGGCCTCCGCCTCGGCATCGCCCCCGACACCGTCCTCGGCACCGGTTGGCAGACTGCCAAGCGTGCGATCGAGGCGGGCGTGATCGGCACCCCGCTCACCGCCGTCACGAGCATGCAGTGGCAGGGTCCGGACGTCTTCCACCCGAACGCGTCGTTCCTGTACGCGAAGGGCGCCGGTCCGCTCTTCGACATCGGCCCGTACTACTTCACCGCGCTCGTGCACCTGCTCGGCCCCGTCGAATCGGTCGTCGCGACCGGGTCGCGGTCGCGGGAGACCCGGCAGCTGGTCGTCGGGCCGAACGCCGGGCAGGAGTTCCCGGTCGAGGTCCCGACGCACGTGTCGGTCCTGACGTCGTTCGAGCAGGGCGGGAACGCGCAGTCGCTGCTGTCGTTCGACACGCCGCTGTTCCGGCACGGAGTGTTCGAGGTGAACGGGACCGAGGGCACGATCGTCCTGCCGGACCCGAACACGTTCGGTGGCGGTCACCCGATCCGCATCGCCCGCCCGCTCGGGAAGGACGTCTCGTTCCCGTTCGAGCAGGACTGGGAGACGCTCTCGGACGAGGAGCCGACGGTCGGTCGCGGCCTCGGTGTGCTCGACATGGCCCGTGCGATCCGCGGTGGCGGCTCGCACGTCGCCACCGGCGAGGTCGGGTACCACGTCCTCGACACGATGGTCGCCGTCGAGGAGTCGATCGCGCGCCGCGCGTTCGTCCCGGTCGCGTCGACGGTCGCGCCGATCGCGTCGCTGCCCGAGGACTTCGACCCGCTCGCCGCGACCCTGGAAGGCGCGCCCGCCGCGGTGTAGGTGAGCGGTGACGGACGGGAGGCACGGTGTCGGCCGGCACCGTGCCTCCCGTCCGTCAGGTGGTCCGCTGCGGACGGAGGACGGTCTCGTAGACCGCCACCAGGTCGTCGACCCGCTGCTCGACGCGGCCACGCGCCGCGACGAGCGCGGCACTCGCCCGCTCGAGCCGCTCCGGCTCGTCGTGCAGCGTGCGGACCACCGCGGCGATGCCCGCAGCGTCCGGGGTGGGGGTGGTCCACCCGCCGCCCGCGGGGACGACCTCGGCCAGGTCGGGGTCGCAGTGCACGACCGGCAGCCCGGTCGCGACCGCCTCGAGCATCACCATCGGCTGGTTGTCGAAGTCCAGGGAGCTCGAGACGAGCACGTGCGCGTCGCGCATGGCCGCGAGCACCCGGTCGTGCGGGGTCGAGCCGTGCAGCGTCACCGGGGTCTCGGACGCCGCACGGGCGACCGCGGTGCGCGCGACCCCGTCGCCGAGCACGTCGACGACCGTGCCCGCGGGGAAGGAGCGGGCGGCCGCGACGAGGACCTCCGGTCGCTTCTCCGGCGACAGCCGACCGACCCACAGCACCCGCAGCGGCTCGCCGGGTGCGCGCGTGCGGACCCGGGCCGGCCCGATCGCGTCGAGGACCGTCGGCTCGATGCCGTTCGACAGCACCGACACGGACGTGCGAACGCCGCGGTCCACGAGCTTGTCCGCGAAGTGCTGCGACGGGACGACCACGTGCGCGCTCGCCCGGGACTGCGCGAGCATGACCCGCCACATCCGCCGGGCCGTGCGCGTCCGGGTGAACGGCCGGTCCGGGGCGACGCGGATCCCACGGTGGTCGACCTGGGTGCGGTGCAGGAACGCGAGCAGCGCGGTGGTCACGGCCGGGACGGGCAGCACGTTCCGCGTGTAGACGTCGATGCGGCCGTGCATCGTGTGCACCACCGGCAGGTCCAGGTCCTGCGCGGCGCGGATGCCGGCGAGGGCCGCGAACATCTCGGAGTGGGTGTGCACGACCTCGGTGCGCCGGGCGGTGAGCTCGCGGCGCAGCACGGCACGGACCCGGCGGGGCGGCCAGGCGAACGGGTAGCCGTCCGGCCGGAACACCCGGGAGACGGGCAGACCGACGACCTCGTGGGCGCCCTCGTGCCGCGGGACCGCGGGGTCGTCCGGGCAGTAGACGGTGACCTCGTGCCCGGCGGTGGTGAGCGCCTCGGCGAGGGAGCGCACCGCCGTCTGGACGCCACCGAGCGTCGGCAGGTAGTAGTCGGTGACGAGGGCGATCCGCACGTGCCGAGCCTAGGGGCCGGGCGGCAGGGCAGCCGGGTGCCCCTAGGATCGGTCGGCATGAGGCCAGGGTCGTCGGAACGTGTCCTGGTCACCGGTGCGAGCGGGTTCGTCGGCGGGCACGTCGTCCGGACGCTCCGCGAGCACGGCTACCGGGTCACCGCCGCCGGCCGACGGGCCGCCGCACTCCCCGAGGGCGACGTGTTCGTCGGGGACCTCGACGACCTCGGTCGTGCCGAGGTGCCGGCGGACGTCGTCGTGCACTGCGCTGCCCTGTCGTCGCCGTGGGGGCGGTGGGCGGAGTTCGAGCACGCCAACGTCACCGGCACCGCGCAGGTCCTGCGGTACGCCCGCCGGGTCGGGGCGCGGAGGATCGTGCACGTCTCGTCGCCCGGGATCTACGCAGCACCCCGCGACCGGCTCGCCATCCGCGAGGACCAGGTCGACCCGAGCCGCCCGATGAACCACTACATCCGCTCGAAGCTGCACGCCGAGGCGCTCCTGCGCGCCGCGGTCGGCGACCCCGACGGGCCGGAGGTCGTGGTGCTGCGGCCCCGCGGGGTGATCGGCGCCGGCGACACCGGGCTCGTCCCACGGCTGCTCCGGGTGCACGAGCGCGTCGGGGTGCCCCTGTTGCGCGGCGGTCGCGGGCTCGTCGACCTGACCGCCGTCGAGAACGTCGCGCACGCCGTCCGGCTCGCGGTCGAGGTGCCCGGGGCGGCGGGCCTGGCGTTCAACGTCACGAACGGCGATCCCCGGCCCTTCGTCGACCTGCTCGACCAGCTGCTCGCCGGACTCGGGCTCGACCCACGCCACCGGTCCCTGCCTGCCCGTCCCGTGGCCGCGCTCGCCGGGGCGCTCGAGGCGGTCTGCGCCGTGCTGCCCGGCCACCCCGAGCCGCCGGTCACGCGGTACACGGTGTCCACGATCACGCACTCGCAGACGCTCGACATCACCCGGGCCCGCAGGGTCCTCGGGTACGCGCCGCAGGTGTCCCTCGACGACGCCCTCGCGTGCTACGCCGGTGCCCGTGGCTGAGGCGACGCTCCACGCGTTCGCGTGCGGGTCCACGACGCACGACATCGGGCAGCTGCTCCGCGGGGCCCCGCGGCAGCGTCGGGTGTTCCCGGCGACCGTGTTCCTGTTCCGCACGGGGGACCGGCAGGTGCTGTTCGACACCGGGTACGCACCGCTGCCGTGGCGGACCGGGATCGCCGGACGCCTGTACCGACGCCTCCTGCCGCCCGTGGTACCGGCGGGGGCGACCCTCGCCGACGTCGTCGACACCGCTGCCGTGACGGACGTCGTGCTCTCGCACCCGCACCCGGACCACGTCGGCGGCCTCGCGGCGGTGCCGCACGCGCGGGTGCTCGTCAGCGAGGGGACCCGCAGCCTGCTCGCACGGCCGAGGGTCCGGGACGGGGTCCTGCGCGGCCTGCTGCCCGACGACCTGGCGGACCGCCTCGTGGTCGTCCCGGACGCCGCGTTCCACCCGGGGCCCGCCGCGCTGGCCGGACTCGGGCTCGCCGACCCGTTCGGCGACGGGCACTTCCGGCTCGTGCGGCTCCCCGGGCACACCGACGGACAGCTCGGCGCCCTCGTCGACGGCCGGGTGCTGCTCGCCGCCGACGCCGCGTGGTCCCGGGACCTGCTCGGACACGAGGACCGCATCCGTGCCCTGCCCCGCGCCGTCGCCCACGACGCCGGAGCCCAGCGCGACACCGCGCAGCGGCTCCTGGCGCTCGAGCGCGCGGGTGTCAGACTGCTCTTCAGCCACGACGAGCATCCGACCGGGGTGGACCTGCTCGCCGAGGACGACCGAGGGGGATCATGAAGCACTGCGCCATCGCCGGCTGGGGGACCGTCCTGCCGGAGCGGACCGTGACGTTCGGCAGCGGGGACCGCACGGTCACCCGGCACCGGATCGCGGACGACGTCTCGCACCTCGACATGCTCGTCGGGGCCGCCGAGCGGGCGATCACCCACGCCGGGATCGCCGCCGACGACCTCGACCTGGTCGTCGCCGCGTGCGCCGCCGGGGTCCAGCCGATCCCGTGCACCGCGGCACTCGTGCAGGAGCGCGTCGCACCGGGGGCCCGGGCGGCCGCGTTCGACGTGAACTCGACGTGCACGAGCTTCGTCACGGCGCTCGACGTCGCCTCGCGCTACCTGGAGGACGGCGACCACGAGCGTGTGCTCGTGGTCTCGGGCGACGTCGGCTCGCGGTTCCTCGACCCGGCGCAGCGCGAGTCCGCCGAGCTGTTCTCGGACGCCGCGGCCGCCGTCGTCCTCACCCGCGGCGACGGCACGCAGGGGGTCCTGTCGGCGCTGCAGCAGACCTGGCCCGAGCACGCCCACGACACCGAGCTCCGGGGTGGGCTGTCGCGGTTCCCGGCGCAGGCCTTCGCGGACGGTGACCCGGCGGACTACCTGTTCGACATGCACGGGCGGCGGGCGCTCATGGGGATGCTCCGCGTCCTGCCGGGGTTCTTCGAGCGGTTCTTCGCGCGCAGCGGCCTGACGCTCGACGACGTCGACCTCGTGGTGCCGCACCAGGCGAGCGGCGCACTCGGCATCGCGATGCGCCGGATCGGCATCCCGGATGGGAAGTACGTCGACGCGGTGGCCGAGTACGGGAACATGGTGTCGTCATCGGTGCCGTACACGCTCGCCCGGTGCCTGGACGACGGACGGCTGCGGCGCGGGGACACCGTGCTGCTGTGCGGGACCGCCGCGGGCCTGACCGCGAACGCCCTGGCCCTGCGGCTCTGACCGCCGCTGCGGCAGCGCGCCGCCGACCGTCGACGCCGACACCGGCCACGATCGCGTCCGCGACGTCGCGCCCGGACGCGACGACGCCCCCGTCGCGTCCACGACGAAGGCGTCCCGGTGGCCCCTGATCCCCGGCCACCGCTCGCGCGGGGGCGTCCTGCACCGGACGGCCCCCGCGGGGTCAGCGGGTCAGCGGGTGGCGCGACCGGCGCGCGGCAGGAGCACACCGAGCACGATCATCGCGACGGCGAGGACCGCGTGCAGGGCGTTGTCCGCGACGTTCAGCGGCACGAAGTTCGCGCCACCGGCCATGCCGGCGGTGAACAGGCCGTAGACGAAGAGGACGGCGTAGACGATGCCGCCGATGAGCAGGTAGGAGCGAGCCCCGCCGGCGGTGCGCGCGGCGAGCAGGCCGACGACGCCGAAGAGCAGGTGCACGATGTTGTGGAGCACCGAGACCTGGAACAGGCCGAGGAGCATCGCCATCGAGCCGTGGCCGGCCACCGACATCGTGCCCATGTCCATGGTGAGGCCGGGGATGAAGCCGGCGATGCCGACGATCAGGAACACGACCCCGAACAGCAGGGCGCCCTTCTGCGTCAGCGTCGAGCCGTAGCCGGTGTTCCGCGTTGCTGCATTGCTGGTCATGATGAGTCCTTCCGGAGGTGTTCGTCGGTGCCCGGTCCCTTCCGTTCGGGGAAGGCGCACCGTCGTACAGGGGTTTCGGAGTCCCTGTGTAGACGGTTTGGGTCGACTTGCCAGCGATTGTCCATCCTGCGCTGCACATCGCGACCGATCGCCCCCGAGCTGGGGGAGGCGGGACGGGTCATCCCAGGGGATGATGCCCGGTCTCCCCCCTGCGGGGGACGCGTTGGCCACCGGCGCGGCAATAGCGTGACGACGTGATCGAGATCGAGCATCTTTCCAAGCGGTACGGCGCCAAGCTCGCCGTCGACGACATCTCGTTCGTCGTGCGGCCCGGCAGCGTGACGGGCTTCCTCGGCCCGAACGGCGCCGGCAAGTCCACGACGATGCGGATGATCATGGGCCTCGACCAGCCCACGGCGGGACGCGCAACGGTGAACGGTCGCCCGTACACCTCGTTCCGTGACCCGCTCCGGCAGGTCGGGGCCCTGCTCGAGGCGAAGGCCGTGCACTCCGGTCGCAGCGCGTACAACCACCTGCTGTCCCTGGCTGCGACGCACGGCATCCCGAAGTCCCGGGTGCACGAGGTCATCGAGCTCACCGGTCTCGAGTCCGTCGCGAAGAAGCGCGTCGGCGGGTTCTCGCTCGGCATGGGGCAGCGCCTCGGCATCGCGGCGGCACTCATCGGCGACCCGAAGACCCTCATCCTGGACGAGCCGGTCAACGGCCTCGACCCGGACGGCGTGGTGTGGGTCCGCCAGCTCGCCCGGCGCCTCGCCGCCGACGGTCGCACGGTCTTCCTGTCGAGCCACCTCATGAGCGAGATGGCGCAGACCGCCGACCGCGTGGTCGTGCTCGGCCGCGGCCGCGTGCTCGCCGACGCCCCGATCGCCGAGTTCGTCGCCGGGGGATCCGCCGGCGGCGCCGCACGGACGCTCGTGCGCACCCCGCAGCCCGACCAGCTCTTCCGCGCGCTCGGCTCCGCCGCGTCCGGGATCACGCAGCGTGAGGACGGCGCCTTCGAGGTCGTCGGCCCGGACGCGCAGCACATCGGCACCGTCGCGGCGCAGACCGGTTCGGTGCTCCACGAACTCACCCCGATGGGTGCGAGCCTCGAGGAGGCGTACATGGCCCTCACGAGGGACGACGTCGAGTACCGGGCGGAGGCCACCCGATGAGCGCCGCGACGACGACGGCGCCGGGCAAGGTCGGCCTCGGCTTCCCGCGCCTGGTCCGCAGCGAGTGGATCAAGTTCCGCAGCATCCGGTCGACGATCTGGTGCTTCGCGATCCTCGTCGCCCTGACGATCGGTCTCGCCGCGCTCCTCGGGGCGCTCGTCGAGAAGCCCGAGGGCGCCGGGACGGTCCCGCAGGCCGCGGCGAACGCGCAGATCGTCATGATCAACACCGTCGGGGTCGGGTTCTCCGCCCTCGTGGTCGCGGTGCTCGGTGTGCTCATCATCACCGGCGAGTACACGACCGGGCAGATCCGCTCGACGTTCACGGCCGACCCGGGGCGACTCGGCGCGGTCTTCGCGAAGGTCGCGGTGCTCGCCGTTGCCACGTTCCTGGTGAGCGCCGTCGCGACGTGGATCGGCGTCGCGATCTCGGTCCCGCTCCAGGCGGCGAAGGGCGTGCAGGCCGACCTGGCGGATCCGGCGGTGTTCCTGCCGATCCTCGGGTCCTCGGTCTACGTGACGCTCCTGGCCGTCCTCGCGTTCGGCATCGGGCTGATCGTCCGGTCGAGCGCCGGCGGCATCGCGATCACGCTCGGGCTCATGCTCGTCGTGCCGATCATCCTGCAGCTCGTCGGCGGACTGCTCGGCGTGCAGTGGGTGCTCGACTCCATGCAGTTCCTGCCCGAGCAGGCCGGTCGACAGCTGTACGCCTACGAGTCGTCCGGCGCGACGACCGCGGCGCCCGGCACGACGACCGAGGGCCTCGTCCTGAACGGCTGGGGCGGCTTCGGGATCCTCGCGGCGTGGGTCGTCGCCGTCGGTGCCGTCGCGGTGTCGGTCACCAAGTCACGCGACGTCTGAGACGCGACCACGAGACGGACTGGAGGCGCGGTGCCCGCTGGCACCGCGCCTCCCGTCCGTACCGTGGTCGCGTCGGACGCGACCACTCCCGCGGTCAGGACCGACGCGGGAACAGCGCCTGCAGGACGCGCGCCAGCAGGCCCGGCCGCACCTGCGGCGCGACGACCTGCACGGCACGCGTCGGCGTGCGGAACGCCAGGTCGTGCAGCATGTTGCGCTTCGACCCGTCCCAGTTCGCGAACAGGTACGAGCCGCCGATGAACGACATGCTCCGGACCGGGGTGCGCTTCCAGGAGTCGGCGCGCACGTAGTACCCGGCGTGGCCGGCGTGGATGTGGTCGATGACGGTGTCGACGTCGATGACACCGGTCGTGGTGACGACGGCGGTGATGCCCGTCTTGTCGCGGGCGACGTACTCGATGAGGTGTTCGGTCACGGCGTGCTCTTCGGTCTGCTCGACTCGCGGGACCCGTTCGCACGACCCCTGGGTGTCGGGGCACGGCGTCTGCGGGAACGGCGAGCGAGGGCGCTGCTGGATGACTGGAACCGCCGTTGCTTCCGGTATCGATGGTACGCCCCTGCACCGATGCACAGCCGGTCGAGCCGCACAACGCGGGGTACAGCGGTCCGGGTCTCGGCCTGGGCGACGAGTCTCGGGTCCCCGCGGCCGAGTCGCGTCGGCCACCGCGAGACTCGGCCCCACCGCGCCGCACCGCGGCGCGCCCCCGGGTGGTGGGATGCTGGTCCGCATGCCCCTGTCCCGCTCGGCGGTCGCCGCCGCCCTGCCCGGTCTCGCCCTCGCCCTGGTGATCGGCATCGTCGCCACCCTGGTCGGCCGGCTCGTCCCGGTCGTCGGTGGTCCGGTCCCCGCGGTCGTCCTCGGTGCGCTGGTCGGTGCCGTCCTGCGACGACGACGCGGTGCGGGTGACCTCGGCCCCGTGCAGCCCGGCGTGAAGTTCGCCTCGAGCCGGGTCCTGCAGGCCGCCGTCGTCCTGCTCGGCGCGCAGCTCTCGATCGGCGAGGTCGTCCGCATCGGCGGCGAGACCCTCCCCGTGATGGTCACCACCCTGGTCGTCTGCCTGGCGGCCGCGTGGGGCCTCGGTCGGTTGCTCCGGGTCTCGAGCGCGCTCCGCACGCTCATCGGCGTCGGGACCGGCATCTGCGGGGCCTCGGCGATCGCCGCCGTCACGCCCGTCATCGGTGCCGCCAGCGCCGAGGTCGCCTACGCCGTCTCGACGATCTTCCTCTGCAACATCGCGGCCGTCTTCGTCTTCCCCGTCGTCGGGCACGCCCTCGGACTCTCGCAGCACGCGTTCGGGGTCTTCGCCGGGACCGCGGTGAACGACACGTCGTCGGTCGTCGCGACGGCGACCATCTACGGTCGCCAGGCGACCGACACGGCGGTCGTCGTGAAGCTGGTCCGGACGCTCATGATCATCCCGATCGTGGTCGGGCTGGCCGGTCTGGAGGCACGCCGCACCGCCCGCACCGACCTCGCCCCCGCCTCGGGGCCGGGCCGGGCCGGGGGCGTCCGCGTGCTGCGGCTGGTGCCGTGGTTCCTGGTCGGGTTCCTCGTGGTCGTGCTCCTGCGCACCGTCGGGGTGCTCCCGGCCGCGGCCGCCCCGGGGTTCAGCACCGTCGCGACGTTCCTCATCACGGTGGCGCTCGGCGCGATCGGGGTCTCGACGGACTTCGGCGCACTCCGTCGCGCCGGGTTCCGGCCGATGCTGCTCGGGATCGCGCTGTGGGTGCTCGTCGCCGGCACGAGCCTCGCGACCCAGGCCGCCCTCGGTCAGCTCTGAGCTGGCGCAGGCGCGTCCGCGCCGCCATCGGTGGAGCAGGAAACGTCGAGTGGCGCGAGGCAACCCGACGTCGTCTGCTCCATGGACGCGCCCCGCGCGGGGCTCCGCCTCGCCCCTGAGCGGGGCGCGCCCGTCCGACCGGCGGCGTCAGCCGCGCAGCGCCTCCGTGAGCTTCACGCGACCGCCCGTGCGGAGCAGCGCGTTCTCGTAGACGCGGGCTCCCACGAGGACGACCACCACCACCGAGACGGCGACCACGAGCAGCGACAGGACCGGCTCCCACCACTCGGCCGTCCCGAGGAAGATCCGCATGGGCATGCCGATCGGTGCACTGAACGGCACGTAGGACATGATCCCGACGACGGTGGGGTCGTCCGCGGCCACCACGATCAGGATGTACGGGATCATCACGAGCATCATCACCGGCATGGTGACGCTGCCCACGTCCTCCTGCCGGGAGACCAGCACGGCCGAGGCGGCGAACATCGCGGCGATGAGCACGAAGCCGACCGCGAAGAAGGCGACGAACCACAGCACGCTCGGTCCGAGCATCGAGAACATGTTGTCCTGGCCGGTGACCGCGAGGGCGACGGCCGCGGCGATCGCCACCGCGACGATCTGCGCGAGGGCCATCACGCTGTTGCCGAGCACCTTGCCGGCCAGCAGGGCCCGCGCCGGGATCGCCGCCATCAGGATCTCGACCACGCGGGTCGACTTCTCCTCGACCACGCTCTGCGCGATCGACGAGCCGAACGTCACCGCCGAGGCGAAGAACACCACGCCGAACATGATCCCGATGAGCGAGACGAGCCCGGCGGGCAGTGCGGCCGGGTCGAGCAGCTCCACCCGTGGCGTCTCGCTCAGCGCGGTCACGACACCGGTCGGGGCGTCGTCGAGGGCGACCACCGAGTAGCCGAGCGCGTCGTCCGCGGGCACGATCGCCGCGTCGACGTCGCCGCTGCGAACCAGCCGCTCGGCCTGGGCGACGGAGCTGGTCGGCGTGACGTCGAGGCCCGCCGTGGACTGCAGCGAGACACCGTCGACCACGGCCACCGGGGTGGTGTCGTCGGCGGTGGCCTTGCCGACGACGCCGCCGATCACGATCGAGGCGACGACCGCCACGAGCAGGATCGCGGCGGAGACGATGAACGCCTTGCTGCGGATGCGTGCCTGGATCTCGCGGACGGTGACGAGCTGCACCGCGCCGAGGAAGGAGCCGTTCACCGGACCACCTCGCGGAAGACCTCGCTGAGGCGGGGGACCCGCGGCGCGAACGACCCGACGGTGCCGTGCTGCACGGCCCGCTGGAGCACGGCCTGCGCGGTGGCGTCGTCGGCCTCGAACACGGCGTAGCCGCCGTCGAACTCGCGGACCGTGACGCCGGGCTCGATGCGGAGCCACGCCAGGTCCCCGTCGACCAGGAGCTCCCATGCCGCGGGGCCGGCCGCACGGCGCAGGTCCTCCTGCGGTCCTGCTGCGCGGATGGTGCCGTCGGCGATCACGACGACGTCGTCGCACAGGCGCTCGACGACGTCGAGCTGGTGGCTCGAGAACAGCACCGGCACGCCGCGGGCAGCGGTCTCGCGGAGCACCCCGAGGACGGTGTCGACGGCCATCGGGTCGAGGCCGGAGAACGGCTCGTCGAGCACGAGGACCTCCGGGTCGTGCGCGAGCGCCGCGGCGACCTGGACCCGCTGCTGGTTGCCGAGCGAGAGCTTCTCGACGGCGTCGTCGGCGTGCTGGGTCAGGTCGAGCCGCTCGAGCAGCGCGGCCGTGCGCTCCGCCGCGGTGCGCTTGTCGACCCCGTGCAGCCGCGCCAGGTACGTGACCTGCTCGGCCACCGGCATCTTCGGGTAGAGCCCACGTTCCTCGGGCATGTACCCGAAGCGGCGCCGGTCGGCCGGACCGACGGTCGTGCCGTCGATCGACACCGTGCCGGCGTCCGCCTGGAGCACGCCGAGCAGGATCCGCATGGTCGTCGTCTTGCCGGCGCCGTTGCCGCCGACGAACCCCGTCAGTCGGCCGCTGCCGACCGTGAACCCCACGTCGTGGAGCACCCGGCGGTCGCCGAAGTGCTTCGTGACGCCTGCGATGGTGAGCATCGTCGTCCCCTTCCGTCGACGGTCCTCGCCGACGGCTCGACGCTACGGGCCGGGAGGCACGGGACGCCTCCGGCGGGAGGCGGGACTTCCCGACGCGGCGGCTCCACCGCACGGGGGAGCAGGGGCCGTCAGCTCGAGGCGGTGATGCCGCGCTCGAACGCCCACACGACCGCCTGGATCCGGTCGCGGACGCCGGTCTTCTGGAGCACGTTCGACACGTGGGTCTTCACGGTGGCCTCGCCGACGTAGAGCGTCCGGGCGATCTCGGCGTTGCTCAGGCCACGGGCGAGCAGGCGCAGCACCTCGGTCTCGCGCTCGGTCAGGCCGACCGCGGCGATCGCGGCGGCGCCGGTGTTGGTCGCTGGATCGCTCCCGGTGCCGGTGGCCGGCGTTCGTACTGGGTCGGGGGCGTGGGCGGCAGCCGCGGTCGTCGCGGTTGCCCGGCTGATCACCCGGCGGGTGACGTCGGGGTCGAGGAGTGCGTCCCCGGCTGCCACCGTGCGGACGGCGTCGATCAGCCGTTCGGGGGAGGCGTTCTTGAGCAGGAACCCGCTCGCCCCGGCCTCGAGTGCCGCGAACAGCGCCCCGTCGTCGTCGAAGGTCGTCAGGACGAGGACCGCCGGCGGGTCCGGGAGCGCGGCGATCCGCCGGGCCGCCTCGAGCCCGTCGACGCCCGGCATCTGCACGTCCAGGCACACGACGTCCGGCCGCAGCGCGACGACGGCGTCGACCGCGGCCGCTCCGTCCGGGGCCTCGCCGACCACGCGGAAGCCCGGCTCGGACTCCAGGATGACGCGGAAGCCGGCGCGGACCAGGTCCTGGTCGTCCGCGAGCACGATCGTCAGGTCGTCGGCAGCCATGCCCGCACCAGGTACCCTCCCCGGGCCCGCGGCCCGATCTCCATGCGGCCGCCGACCGCCGCGACGCGCTCGCGCATCCCGACGTGTCCCAGGCCGCTCCCCGACGCCCGGCGGACCGCGCGCTCACCGTGTCCGTCGTCGGCCACCTCGACCTCGATGCCGTCGTCGAGGTACCGGAGCCGCACGTCCGCACGTGCCGTCGGCCCCGCGTGCTTGAGGACGTTCGTCACGGCCTCCTGTGCGATGCGGAACGCGACGGCGCCCACGGTCGGCGGGACGGGACGTTCGTCGCCGACCACGACCAGGTCCGCGGCGTGCCCGGCCGTCCGGACCGCGTCGACCAGCTCGGGCAGTCGCCCGAGTCCGGCGGTGCTCGGTGCGGTGTCCGGTCCGTCCGCCGGGCCGCCGGTGTCGTCGGCGCGCAGGGTACCGAGCATCCGACGGAGTTCCTCGACCGCCGTGCGCGCGCTGTCCTCGACGACCCCGAGCGACGCCGTCGCCTGGGCCGGGTCGCGGTCGATCACGCGCCGTGCCGCACCCGCCTGCACGCCCATGAGCGAGACGTGGTGGGCGACGACGTCGTGCAGTTCGCGGGCGATCCGCACGCGCTCGAGCGTGACCGCCTGCGCCGCCGTCCGCTCCCGCTCGGCCGCGAGCTCCGCGGTGCGCTCGTCGAGCTCGTGCTTCGCGACGGCCGAGGCCCAGGCCCGGTTGCCGGCGTACCAGGCGCCGCCGAAGTAGACGACGTTGATCAGGATGTTGAGCAACGAGTACGCCACGTACGGCGCGATGATCGCGTCCCGGTCGTTCGGCAGCGCGTTCGGGACCGCCCACCCGAACGAGATCGCGAGGAACAGCCACACGAACATGCCGACGATGACGACCCACCGCACGACCTCGGCGCGCACCCGGTCCGAGCACCACGCCCCGACCGTGTAGAGCGCGATGAACAGCGTGAAGTTGACGAGGAAGACCTCGGGCACGTGGAGCAGCTGCGTCCCGGCGAACGCCAGGGCCGACCAGACCGCGACGGTCATCGGCCAGCGGCGGCGGAACGCGATCGGGACCGAGTTGGCGAGGATCATCAGCCCGGAGACCCACCACGCGGCCTGGTCGTCCTCGTAGAAGCCGGACGCGCTGTACAGCGTCGTCGTCACGACCATCCCTGCGGCCAGGACCACCGCGAGCAGGGCGTCCCTCCGTTGCTCGCGCGGACCGACCGGCAGCCGTGCCCAGTCCGCCGTCACCCGCCCCATGCGGACCACGGTAGCGGCACGGACTCGCCGCTCACCAGTCGCCGAGCGTCTGCCCCACGAGCAGTGCAGCGAGGGCCAGCACGGCGACCGCGATCACCACCCAGGCGGCGGCGGAGCCCCACTGCCGCTCGACGAGCCGCGATCGTACCTGCACCGCCGACGCCGTTGCGATACCCAGGGTCGCGGCGAAGCCCGCCCAGTGCGCGGCGACCACGAGCGACGGGAGGAGGTCACCCACCACCCGCAGGACGAAGGCGAGGGCGGTCAGCCCACCGGCCACGAGGAACAGCGACTCGGCCAGGTCGGGCGATTTCCGAGCACGCGCGGGAACGTCCATGAGCGTGCGGTACCGGTCGACGTCGGGCAGCAGCTCGACGAGCTCGGACGGCAGGTCACCGTCGCCGGGGAGCACCAGGAACGCCCGCAGGTCCTGCCGCGCGACGCCCGACGACGCCAGCAGGCGCGCTGCCCGGTCCCGCTCGACGAGTGTCGCGACCCCCGGGAGGCCGATCGCCCAGCGCCCGGCCTGGTCCGGGTGTCCCATCGACCGGTACCGCTCGACGAGCGCGAGGCGCCGCGCGGTGTCCTCCGGCGCCGCCTCGACCATCCGACGGAGCAGCAGGAGCGCACCCCGGCGGTCTCCGTCGGCCCAGAGCCGATCGGCGTCCTCAGTGATCGGGGCGACGTGCACGCGACCATCATCCGGTCTCGGCGGCTCAGGTGACGACGTGCTGGCGTCCCCGCGGGTGCAGGCGTACCGTCCCGGACGACGGCGTGGTCGACGAGGACGGCGCCGCACCGAGCAGGGGAGTACGCCGTGCAGTTCCTTCTCAACGTCATCGACGACGGACAGTCCCAGGTCGCCGGACGCACCGAGTCCGCCACGCAGACCGAGTCCGACGCCGTCGACCGGTTCAACGCGGGACTCGGCGACGCCGTGGTGTTCGCCGCCGGGGTGTCCGCGCCCGCTGACGCCACCGTCGTTGACGGCCGCGGCGGGCAGGAGTCGCGCACCTCCGGTCCGGCGTCGAACACCCCCGGCTACGTCGCGGGCTTCTGGGTGCTGGAGCTGGCGGACGCCGAGACCGCGTTGCGCACCGCGACCGAGGCGTCCGCGGCGTGCAACCGACGGATCGAACTCCGACCGATCCTCTGACCCGCGGTCAGGCGGTCCGCGCCGGACGCCGCCGCCGCGCCAGGGGCAGGACGGCGGCCAGGAGCACGACCACCGCGGCGGCCGTGCACGTCGCGCCGGTGCCGAGCGGCCCGACGAACGAGCCCGCCACGGCGGCGCCGACCGCCTGCCCGGCGACGAGCAGCACGAAGAGCATGGAGGTGCCGGCCGCCGCGTGTGCGGCGTCGACCTCGGTGGTCCAGGCGATGAGTGCCCCGGTCGCCGCGGTGTAGCCCCACCCGAACACCGCGCAGGCGACCAGCACCACGGGCGCGACGCCGGGTGCCGAGCCGATCGCGAGCACCGCGGCGGCGGCGGCCACGGCGGTGATCGCCCACTGCCGCCCGGCGGTCAGCCCGGACGTCCACCGCGCGGTGACGGTGACCGCGGCGCCGCCGAGCCCGATCGCGACCCAGGCGACGATCGTCACCGCCATCGGCAGACCGGCGTCGACGAGGGCTGCCCGACCGAAGGTCCAGACGACCGCGGACCCGGCGCCGAAGGCCAGGGCGGCGACGACCGGGACGCGGTGCGCGACGACCCAGCGTCGACCGGGCCACCGGCCGGCGGACGTCCCGCTGCTCGGGTTCTCCGTCGCCGGTCGTCCGCTGGGACGCCCCGCCGCGAGCAGCGTCGCCGCGCCGACCAGCAGGGTCACGGCCCCGGCCGCCGTCCATGCGGCCCGCCACTCCGGCAGCAGCAGCGCGAGCAGACCCGCGACCACGAGTCCCGGACCGGTCCCGGCGTTCACCACCGCCTGCGCCCGCGACCGGCCCTCGGCCGCGACCCGTTCGCGCACGAGCTGCACGAGCGCGGGGGAGGCCAACCCAGCGCCGGTCGACGCCACGACCGCGGCGGAGCCGAACACGATCGCGGTCGGCGCTGCCGCCATCACGACCGCGCCGAGACCAGCGGCCAGGGTGGCCGCGGCGACGAGTCGGCGCGCGGAGCGTCCGGCGGACACGAACCCGACGAGGGCACCGACGCAGTAGAGGACGGACGCACCGGAGGACACGGCGCCGCCGACCGCCGCACCGAACCCGAGGTCGCGCTGCACGTCCGGCAGGAACAGCCCGAGGGCCAGGCGGACGAGGCCGTACGTCGCGGCGATGGTCCCCAGTCCGGTCGCCACCAGGATCCGGTCGGACGACGAAAACGATCGTTTCACTTCTGCGATCGTAGGCTGGCTCCGTGGTCATGCGTCCAGGTACCGAGCAGCGCGTGCTCGACGCCGCCGAGGAGCTCTTCTTCTCGCGGGGCATCGCCGCGACCCCGATCGACGTGGTCCTCGAGCGCGCGCACGTGTCGTCCGCGACCCTGTACCGCGGGTGGTCGAGCAAGGAAGCCCTGGTCGCCGCCGCCCTCGACCGCCGTCACGACGACTGGGTCGCCACCTGGGACCGTGCGGTCGACCGGGCGCGGGACGACCGCGGGCGGCTCCTCGCGGTCTTCGACGCCCTCGACGACTACCGCGCGACGCCGGCTGGGTCACGCTGGTGCGCGTTCCTCGGCACGGCCGCCGAGTACGTGGACGCCCCGGCCGACGTGCGCGCCGTCCTCGACCGCGAGACCGACACGCTGCGTCGACGGTTGGCCGAGGCGGCCCGCCCGCTCGTGGGCGGACGGGCGTCGGCGCTCGCCGAGCAGCTCCTGCTCGTGGTGTCCGGGTCCCTGGCCATGCGCCTCCGGGACCCGGCGGCCGGGACGGTGACGGCCCGCGCGGTCGCCGACGCACTCCTGCCCTGACGCGGGCCCGGCAGTGACGCCGGCCCGGCGCGCGGACGCGCGGACGCGCAGACCGGACTGGAGGCACGGTGCGGGTGACGCGCGCTGGTCACCCGCCACGCGCCTCCAGTCCGTCACCGCCGCGTCGACGGCGGGACCGGTCGTCGGATCAGCGCGTCGCGACGCTGAGCGCGTCGACGGCGGCGAGCACCTCGGCGACCTCGGTGCGCGTCGTGTAGTCGACGTGCACGTCCGCGAAGCGGACGACCCCCGAGTCGTCGAGGACGAAGACCGAGGGGAACGGGACGGCCGCCGTGTCGTCCGCGTTGCTGTCGGCCACGTCGAAGCCGAGCTGCGTGTGCGCCGCCCGCGCGGCGGCGCTCGGTTCGGTGACGATGCCGAACCGCCCCGCGAGGACGTTCTCCGGGTCCGTGAGCACCGGGAACGCGAGCTCGCCGTTCGCGATGGACTGCTCCGCGGCCTCCGGCGTCTGCGGCGAGACGGCGACGAGCTGCACGCCGCGCTCCTGCAGCGCCGGCAGGAGCTCCTGCTGGTACGTCCGGAGCGTGATGTTGCAGTACGGGCACCAGGCGCCCCGGTAGAAGACGAGGACGGTCGGGGCGTCCCCACGCACCGCCTGCAGCGAGGTCGTCTCGCCGGTCGAGGTGACGAGCGGCCCGTCGGGCGCAGCGTCACCCACCGCGACGACACCGCCGGGCACACCGGCGCTCCGCAGGTCGCGCTGCTCTCCGTCGAAGACCGCGGACAGCTCCGGGCCGATCTGGGCCGTGAAGCCCTTGTTGAACTCGTCCACCTGGCGGGCGATGGTCTGGTCGGTCACGGTCGGCTCCTCGGGTCGGGCGGGGCGGAACTGCGGCGTCGGTGCCGGTGCGTGGAGCGTAGGCACGGACGGTCGTCGCCGGCACCGACTGCGTCACGGGAGGTCACGGAGCGTGCCGGGCTCAGATCTTCGGGGGGTTGATTATCGGGTCGTCCCAGTCCGGGAACGGCGGGTACTCGCCCGGCAGGGACTCCTCCGGGTGGACGCCGTCGTTGCGGCCACCGACCGCCTCGGAGAGTGCGTCGCCGTCGTTGGTCCAGAAGGGTTCGCTGTACACGGTGAGGACGTATCGGCCGTTGGGCTGGACGACGTACTCGATCTGCCAGCCGTCGTCCGTCTTGGCCCAGGTGTCGTGGGTCCCGGCGGGGTGCCCCTCACGGTGGCGCCAGCCCTGTTCGTCGAAGTAGTCGACCATCGGCTGCAGATCCCGAGGGTCCCCGGTCGCTCCCGGGGGCGCCCAGATCCGGTCGGTGCGGAGGAAGTAGCTGTTCACGGCGTCCGAGCCCGCGAGCGGGGCGACGCCGTCGCCACCGACCTCTGTGCCACGATCGCTGCCGGTCCAGTCCCACGGGCCGTCGTTGACCGCGCGTTGTGCGCCCGCCAGCAGCTCCTGCATGTGGTGGTAGCGCTGCCGGTAGGCGTCGAACTCCTCGTGCAGGGACATCGCCGCGACGTCTTCCTGGGTCAGGCCGGCGGCGTCGACGGGCATGGATCCTCTTCGTGTCGAGCACCCGGTGAACAGCATCGACACCACGAGGGCAGTGCCGACGAGCGAGAGCCGGTTCGGCCGGCGCATCAGATCTTCGGGGGGTTGATGATCGGGTCCTCCCAGTCCGGGAACGGCGGGTACTCGCCCGGCAGGGATTCCTCCGGGTAGACGCCGTCGCTGCGGCCGCCGACCGCTTCCATGAGCGCGAGGTCGTCGTTGGTCCAGAAGAGTTCGCTGTACACGGTCAGGGAGTACCTGCCGTTGGGTTGGACGACGTACTCGATCTGCCAGCCGTCGTCGGTCTTGGCCCAGGTGTCGTGGTCGCGGCCGGGGTGGCCCTCGCGGTGTCGCCAGCCCTGTTCGTCGAAGTAGTCGACCATCGGCTGCAGGTCCCGAGCATCACCCGTGGCTCCCGGGGGCTCCCAGATCCGATCGGTCCGCAGGTCGTAGCTGTTGAGCGTGTCTGCGCCCGGGAGCGGCTCGAGGCCGTCGCCACCGATGCCCGGCACACGGTCCCCACCGATCCAGTCCCACGGGCCGTCGTTGACCGCGCGTTGTGCGCCCGCCAGCAGCTCCTGCATGTGGTGGTAGTGCTGGCGGTAGGCGTCGAACTCCTCGTGGAGGGACATCGCGGCGACGTCCTCCTGGGTCAGGCCGGCGGCGTCGGTGGGCATTGGTCCTCCTCGGAGCGAGCAGCCCGTCAGGGTCCCGACGAGCAGGGCGGCGGTCAGCAGGGCGTGCAGTCGTCTGGCGCGGTTCATCGAAGCGCTCCCGTGGCGATGATCGAGGCGATGGTGTGCTGCGCGGTCGCGTCCGGACTCAGGTACCCGACCTGGCCGTCGCCCTCGGGGAACATGTCGTGCCCGGTGACCGCATCCGTGCCCGGTGCCGCCTCGGCGCTGAAGACCTCGACGCCCGCGATGTCCCGAGGATCGGTCCGGCCGATACGCCCCCAGATCGCGGTGTGGTCGGCCGCGCCCTCCGTCGCGAACACGTGGCGAGCGTGCAGGTGTTCTGGCTCGGTCGCCTCCGTGAAGCCCACCGACCCGTACGTGACGAAGTTGTCGACCGGGTACCGCACCTGCTCGAGCGCCTCGGCCGCGGTGGTCGAGCCGTACGAGTGGCCGAGGACCGACAGAGAACGTGGTGTGGTCACCCGACTGTCGTGGATCCCGTCCAGGAAGGACGCGAGCGTCGCGCCGCCGGCCGCGGCGCGCTGCTGGGCGGGCACTTCGGCGAAGGCCGGCGCGCGGTACCCGAACCAGGAGACGACTGCGAAGGAGTCCGTTCCGCTCTTTCTGGCAGCCGCCCTCAGGAGCGCGGACGCCGCCCGGACCTTCTGGCCGCTGCTGTCGAGGGTCGTGGTGGCGCCGGGCACGTTGACCGTCAGGTTCGTCGCGGTGTCGAGGTTGCCGATCGAGATCGCTGCGACCAGCGCACCGTTCGCCACGCCGAAGCCGACGAGCTGGGCGACGGTGTCCGATGGTGTGTCCAGGTCCGCCGCGAGTTGGTCGGCCTGCCGCAACCCCGCCGCCAGAGCCTGCACCTGCTCGGTGAACTCCTCGAGGCTCACCGCGCCGTACGTGTACGCCAGCCCGAACACGCGGTACAGCCGTGCGGGGTCCCGCAGCGCCGCCGCGAGGACCGCGCGCGAGACGACGTCCCGCGCGGCCGCAGGGATCCCGTCGAGGGCCGCCACCCGGACCTGGGTCGTCAGCGGGAGGGCTCGGAGGTCGTCGGCGGTCAGGCCGAGCTCCCGCCACCGCTCGGCGACCTGCGCCGGGGTCAGCGACGCATCGAGCAGCCGCTCCACCGCGGGTGGCAGGACCGAGCTCCCCGCGGCATCGAGCACGGTGTCCGCGAGCGTCTCACCCCCCGCCGCCGCGAACGCGTCCGCGATCCGCTCGGCCCAGGCCGCGTCCTCCTCGTTCTCCGCCAGGAGCTCGCCGAACCCGAGCGGCAGGGTCGCGACGTCGATCGGGACCCACCCGCACCGGCTCGTGAACCCCGACCAGGCGTTCCGCAGGCGCACGAGGTCCTGCTCCATCGCGCCGTCGAGCGCCCGGGTGGTGGCGGCGAACCGTCGGAGGTGCTCCGGGTCGGCACTGCTCCGACCGCCCGAGTGCCCCGCGGTCCGGGGTCGACGCCGGGGACGGAACGCGGCGGACACCGGCGTCGGACGGACCGGCGCGTCGGACGGCTCGGGGTCGAGCACCGCGGCACCTGCGTCGAGCACGGGCTCCCACACGGCGCCGACGCCCACCAATGCGCGTTCGCGGTCCGCCGTCCGCGCGCGCCAGGCAGCATGATCAGCGAGCCGGCGCCGTTCCTGGTCCGCCTGGTGCCGCACGATCCGCACCTGGTCGGCCAGGTCGTCGAGGGCCGCGGCGAGCCGCACCCGGTCGCCGGACTCGATCACCCGAGCAGCCTCGAAACACCTCGCGTACCCGCCCGCGAAGTCGCGGAGCGCGGCTTCCGCCGCTCCTCGGCGCGGCAGCGCGCTCCCGCGGAGCGCCAGCGCGGCCTCCGTCGCGCACGCGACGAGCCGCGCTGCCGCGGCCTCGTCGAACTCGATCCCCATCGCCCACCCCCATCACCATTCGGCAATGTGTGGAACGTAGCATTTCAAGGGAGCGTGAACCAAACATGTTCATTCCGGACGGGAGGCACGGGGCGGGCCCGACCCGTGCCTCCCGTCCGTCAGCGGCGCACGCTGGTGCGCTCCGCACAGCGCCGCGCACGCCGCACCATGGGTCGACGCGGTGCGACGTGCTTCCGGTTGTGCGGAAGCACGCCGCACCCATTCCGCGCCGCGCGCCTCAGGCGCGACCGCGGTTGCGGCGCCGGATCTCCTTCGGGGCGCGCCCGGCGGTGAACGACCGCGCGGGGTCGACGAGGAACGCCTGCCGGAGCGCCTGCCGCCCCACGAGCATCCGGAAGCCCATCTGGTCGCGGTTGCTCAGCGTGACCTCGGCGTCGACCGTGACCCCGGCGAGGGTGATCGGCGTGAGCACGACGATGCGCTCCTGGGTGTGGCCCGTCGAGCTGCGGACGATGCGGCGGTCGTGCACGGCGCACTCGTAGGTGACGGCATCGGCGTCGGAGTCCTGCCACGGGTGCACCGAGAAGCGCACGCGGTCCCCGGGGAGTTCCTCGAGGTCGAACGCGTGCAGCGCCGAGCTGCGGGCTCCGGTGTCGAGCTTCACCTTGATCCAGGGCAGCTCCAGGGCGGGCAGGGCAGCCCACTCACGCCATCCTGCGATCGTCGGGTTCCGGGCCATGCGCCCATCCTGTCGCATGCTTTGATTGAGCGTCGCCGTCGACGTCCTCGAACCCCCGTGGAGCACCCCGATGAAACTCGCCATCCTGTCGCGCGCCCCGCACGCGTACTCGACGCAGCGCCTGCGTGCCGCGGCGATCGACCGCGGGCACGACGTCAAGGTGCTGAACACCCTGCGGTTCGCGATCGACCTGACCGCCGACGAGCCCGACCTGCTCTACCGCGGCCGGCTCCTCAGTGACTACGACGCCGTGCTGCCCCGGATCGGGAACTCGATCACCTACTACGGCACCGCGGTCGTGCGGCAGTTCGAGCAGATGGACGTGTACACGCCGAACACCGCGACGGGCATCACGAACTCGCGTGACAAGCTCCGGGCGAACCAGATCCTGTCGCGGCACCACATCGGCATGCCCGCGACGACGTTCGTGAACAGCCGCGCGGACGTCCGCGGCGCCATCGACCGGGTCGGCGGCGCGCCCGTGGTGATCAAGCTGCTCGAGGGCACGCAGGGCATCGGCGTGATCCTGGCGCCGGAGGCCAAGGTCGCCGAGTCGATCGTCGAGACGCTGCACTCCACGAAGCAGAACGTCCTCATCCAGTCGTTCATCTCGGAGAGCCGCGGCCGGGACATCCGCGCGCTCGTCGTCGGCGACCGCGTGGTGGCCGCGATGCGCCGGAGCGCGAGCGGGGACGAGTTCCGCTCGAACGTGCACCGGGGCGGGACCGTCGAGAAGGTCACGCTGTCGCCGGAGTACGAGGAAGCCGCGGTCCGCTCGGCCCAGATCATGGGACTCCGGGTCGCCGGCGTCGACATGCTCGAGGGCAACGAGGGACCGCTGGTGATGGAGGTCAACTCGTCGCCGGGCCTCGAGGGCATCGAGCGCGCCACCGGCCTCGACGTCGCCGGGGCGATCATCGACTTCATCGGCAACCAGGTCGCGTTCCCGGAGATCGACGTCCGCCAGCGCCTCAGCGTCTCGACCGGGTACGGCGTCGCCGAGCTGCTCGTGCACACGAACGCGGACCTGGTCGGCAAGACGATCAAGGAGTCCGGGCTGTGGGACCGGGACATCACCGTGCTGACGCTGCACCGCGGCGCGACCGTCATCCCGAACCCCCGCAGCGGCGTCGAACTGCAGGCGAGCGACCGTCTGCTGTGCTTCGGCAAGCTCGAGGAGATGCGCTCGATGATCCCCGACCGCCGCCGCCGTCGGAGCAAGGTGCGCAAGCTCCCCAAGGACGCCTGACCCTGCGTTCCGCGGAGACGGACCCCACACCCAGCCATGATGCGGAAGTATGAGCCGGTGACGATACTCGCTGACCGCCCCGTCGACCCCACCCCGAACGACGACGTGGAGCGCCCGGGCAACGCCACCGCCAAGCACCACAACGTGTCGCTGCTGTCGGTGGCGACCACGACGGCGGAGCGCGTCACGACCTCCGCCGACATCGAGGCACGCCTCCGTGGTGCCCTGCGCCGCCTGCGGCTGCCGATGGGCCTGCTCGAGCGCGTCGCCGGGGTCACCGAGCGCCGCAACTGGGGCGAGGGCCAGACGTTCCAGGACGCCGCGATCGACGCCGGCCGCCGTGCCATGGCCGAGGCGGGCATCCGCCCCGAGGACGTCGGGCTGCTCATCAACACCTCGGTGACGCGCCCGCACCTGGAGCCGAGCGTCGCCGTCCGCCTGCACCACGGGCTCGGACTGCCGTCGTCCGCGATCAACTTCGACATCGCGAACGCCTGCCTGGGCTTCGTCAACGCCATGAGCGTCGCCGCCGGCATGATCGACTCCGGGCAGATCAAGTACGCGCTGGTCGTCGACGGCGAGGACGCCGACCAGGTGCAGCTCAACACGATCGACCGCCTCAACCAGGGCGGTCGGAACCGCAAGGACTTCATGAGCGAGTTCGCGAGCCTGACCCTCGGGTCCGGTGCCGCGGCCGCCGTGCTCGGCCCGTCCGACGTGCACCCCGAGGGGCACCGGATCGTCGGCGGCGTCACCCGCGCGGCGACCCAGTGGTACGACCTGTGCGTCGGCAGCGTGGACGGCATGTTCACCGACGCGAAGATGCTGCTCAAGGGCGGCATGGAGCTCGTCGTCGCCGCCTGGAACGAGGCGCGTGCGCACTTCGACTGGGCCGACATGGACCGGTACGTGCTGCACCAGGTGTCCGACGTGCACACGAACGCCTTCGTCGAGGCGATCGGCATCCCGCGTGCGAAGGTCCCGACGACGTACCAGCGGTACGGCAACGTCGGCCCGGCGTCCATCCCGATCACCCTCGCCGACGAGGTCGCCCGTGGCGGCATCACCCGCGGCGACCGGGTGTTCCTGGGCGGTGTGGGCTCCGGCATCAACACGGCGATGATGGAACTGCGCTGGTGAGGTCCGGCCTCCCGCGCGTCGCCGCCGCAACGGCTCCGGCGACGCTCCCGCCGCCCCTGCCCGGACTCGACCCGGCCTGGTCGCGACTGGTCACCGTGCCCAGTGGCTTCGACCGGCGCGGTGACACGGACCGGCCTGGAGGATCGGATCGCCCCGCGCGGACCTGGCACCTCCTCGACACGGCCGGCTCCCTCGACGCCCTCGGCGTCACCCCGGTCGGCACCGTCCTCTGCGTCCACGGGAACCCGACGTGGTCCTACCTGTGGCGCTCCGTGGCCGCGCGGACCCTCGAGGTCGCCCGCGCCGGCGGCCCAGCCTGGCGCGTGGTCGCCGTGGACCAGCTCGACATGGGCTTCTCGGAGCGCACCGGCACGCTGCACCGGCTCGCCGACCGCGTCCGGGACCTCGGCGCCCTCACCGACACGCTCGCCCTGACCGGTCCCGTCGTCACCCTCGGACACGACTGGGGCGGCGTGGTGTCCCTCGGCTGGGCGGTCGACCACCCCGGCACCGTCGTCGGCGTCATGACGTGCAACACCGCGGTGCACCAGCCGGACGACGCCCCGATCCCCGCGCCGCTCCGGCTCGCGCTCCGGCCACAGGTGCTCGGCCGCGGCACCGTCCTGACGCCCGCGTTCCTCGAGACCACCCTCGCGATCGCCCACCCGCGGCTCGACCGTGCGACGGCGGACGCCTACCGGGCGCCCTACCGCGGTGCCGCACGGCGCGGCGGCATCGGTGGCTTCGTCGCCGACATCCCGGTCGACGCGGCGCACCCGAGCGCGGCCGAGCTCGACCGCATCGCCGCCGGGGTCGCCGCCCTCGACGTCCCGGCCCTGGTGCTCTGGGGCCCTCGTGACCCGGTGTTCCTGGAGCGGTACCTCGACGACCTCACCGCACGGCTGCCGCACGCCGACGTCCACCGCTTCGAGGGCGCCGGGCACCTGCTGCCCGACGACGCCGACGTCGCGGGGGCGGTCACCGACTGGCTCGGCGACCACCTGCCCGACGGAGGGCCGCGGGACGGCGCCCACCCGGGCCTCCCGTCCGTCCTTGCCGACCCCGCGGCGGAGGCGGGCCGCCCGCTGTGGGCCGCACTCGACGACCTGCGTGCGTCGGACGGCCCCGCGCTCGTCGAGATGGCCGCACCCGGCGGCCCGCGCACGGTCTCCTGGCGCCTGCTCGCCCGCCGCGTCGACGAGATCGCGGTGGGGCTCGTCGACCTCGGCGTCCGACACGGCGACCGCGTCTCGCTCCTCGTCACCCCGGGGGCCGACCTGACCGCGGTCCTGTACGCGTGCGTCCGGACCGGTGCCGTCGTCGTGGTCGCGGACGCCGGACTCGGCCTGCGCGGTCTCACCCGTGCGGTCCGCGGCGCGCGACCGGACTGGATCGTCGGCGCGCTGCCCGGTCTCGCTGCATCGCGCGCACTCGGCTGGCCCGGCCGTCGGATCGCGACCCTCGCGCTCCCCGCACCCGCCCGTCGGGCGCTCCGTGTCGAGCACTCGCTGGCGGAGGTCGCCCGCCGCGGCGCCCGCCTGCTCGCGTCGGGTCGAGCCCTGCCGGCTGCACCGTCCGCCGACGACCGGGCCGCCGTGCTCTTCACGTCCGGTTCGACCGGTCCGGCGAAGGGCGTCGTCTACACGCACCGTCAGCTCGGCGCGGTCCGGGACGTGCTCGCGGCGCAGTACGACGTGGGCGTCGGGACCGGACTCGTCGCCGGGTTCGCGCCGTTCGCGCTCCTCGGGCCGGCGCTCGGCGCGCGCTCGGTGGCGCCGGACATGGACGTCACCGCGCCTCGGACGCTCACGGCGCGGGCGGTCGCGGACGCCGTGGCCGCGGTCGACGCGACGGTCGTGTTCCTGTCTCCGGCGGCGCTCGCGAACGTGGTCGCCACCGCCGGTGCGCTGACCGACGCCGACCGGACGGTGCTCGCCGGGGTCCGCCTGTTCCTGTCCGCCGGGGCGCCGGTCTCCGCGGCGCTGCTGGAGGCCGCCGCGCGCCTGATGCCGAACGCCTCGGCGCACACGCCCTACGGCATGACCGAGGGCCTGCTCATGACCGACGTCGACCTCGACGGGGTGCGCGGTGCCGCCGCCGGGTCCGGGTCGGGCGGCACGGGCGGGTCCGGCGCCGCGTCCGGGATCTGCGTCGGCGTCCCCGCGCCGGGCGTCCGCGTCCGGGTCGCGCCGCTCGACGAGCACGGGGCGCCGACCGGCGCGCCGACGGACGAGCCCGGGGTGACGGGCGAGGTCGTCGTCGCGGCGCCGCACGTGCGCGACCGCTACGACCGGCTCTGGCGCACCGACCGGGTCTCCCGCGACGGTGTCGACGACCCGCGCGGCCACCGCACCGGGGACGTCGGGCACCTGGACGCCGAGGGCCGCCTGTGGATCGAGGGGCGCCTGCAGCACGTCGTGACCACGCCCGCCGGGGTCGTCACACCGGTCGGACCCGAGCAGCGGATCGAGGGCGTCGACGGGGTCGGCCGTGCCGGGATCGCCGGCATCGGACCCGCCGGCACGCAGCAGGTCGTCGCCGTCGTCGAGACCGTGCCGCCGGTCCGCCGACCGGGACCCGCGTCCGCCGACCTGTCCGCCGCCGTCCGTGCGGCCGCCGGGGTGCCCGTCGCCGCGGTGCTCGTCGTCCCGGTGCTGCCGACGGACGTCCGGCACAACTCGAAGGTCGACCGTGCCCGGCTGGCGCGCTGGGCCACGGGCGTGCTCGGCGGCGGGCGGGTGCGCGACCCGCGACGGACCCGCTCGTGAGGGTCCTGGTCACCGGCGCGAGCGGGTTCCTCGGCGCCGCGACCGCGACCGCCGTGCGGGACGCCGGACACACCGTGCGCACGCTGCAGCGCCGACCGTCCGGGGTCGAGGGCGTGACCGACGTGCTCGGCTCCGTGACCGACGCCGACACCGTCCGCGCGGCCGTGGCCGACGTCGACGCCGTCGTGCACCTCGCGGCGAAGGTGTCGCTCGCCGGTGACCGCGCGGACTTCGCACGCGTCAACGTCACGGGGACGCAGATCCTGCTCGACGCGGCACGCGCCTCGGGGGTGCAGCGCTTCGTCGCCGTGTCGTCCCCGTCCGTGGCGCACACGGGGTCGTCGCTCGCCGGCGTCGGCGCGGGTCCGGCCGAGCCCGAGGCCGCGCGCGGCGACTACGCCCGGACGAAGGCCGCGGCCGAGCTCCTCGCGCTCGCGGCGGACGGCCCCGGGTTCGCGGTCGTCGCGGTCCGCCCGCACCTGGTCTGGGGGCCGGGGGACACCCAGCTCGTCGGACGGATCGTCGAGCGGGCCCGAGCCGGTCGGCTGCCGCTCCTCGACTCCGGGGCGGCGCTCATCGACACGCTCTACGTCGACAACGCGGCCTCGGCGATGGTCGCGGCGCTCGAGCACGCGGCCGACCCGGACGTGCACGGCAACGCCTACGTCGTGACGAACGGCGAACCGCGGCCGGTGGGGGAGCTGCTCGCCGGGATCTGCACGGCGTCGAGCGTCCCGGCACCGCGGTGGCACGTGCCCGCCGGGCTCGCACGGGTCGCAGGTTCCGTCGTCGAGGCCGTGTGGCGGGTCCGACCGGGGGCGGACGAGCCGCCGATGACGCGGTTCCTCGCAGAGCAGCTGTCGACCGCGCACTGGTTCGACCAGCGGCGGACCCGAGCGGACCTGCAGTGGGCGCCGACGGTGTCGATCGACGAGGGGCTCCGGCGGCTCGCCGGTCGTTGAGCCGCGGGCGTGTCCACGCGCTCAGCGACACCTCACGCGCGTCGACGCGCGTGAGGTGTCGCTGAGGCCGTGGAGTGGCGGGCGGCCGGGCCGCGCCCGCCGGCGTGAGTGAGCCGCGGCGAACCCGTGTTCGGGTCACGGGGTCGCCGCGGCGGTCTGAGGGCGGTCAGCCGGTGAAGCGCTGCCAGAGCTCGGTGACGATCGGCCACACGTCACCGGCACGGTCGGCCGAGGCGATCGCCACGGTGACGACCGGGTACGCCGTCACCGCCAGGCTCACCAGCACGGCGAGCACGACGGCGAACACGGTCGTGACGGTGTGCCGACGGGTGAGCCCGAGGACGACCAGGGCGAGGACGACCACCGCGCCGAGCAGGGTCACGAGGGTGACCCGCAGGAACGGGAAGGGGACGAGGCCCGCGGTCGTCGCGGTCACGCCGCCGAGGAACCCGACGAGCGGCAGGTACGCGCCGAGGGCGATCGCGAGCACCAGGACGATGCCGATCCCGGAGGTGATCCAGACGCCCCGCGGCCGGGGCCGGGGCGGACGGGACACACGGCCCCGCCGACCCGACCACACGGCGCTCATCGTCCGGCCTCGGCTCCGCCCGTGTCGGCGTCGTGGTCACGGCGGGTGTCGGCCTCGTCACGGACGACGTCGGCGGCGTGCTCGATGCGGTCGGCGGCTTCGTCGAGGGCGTCGGCGACACGCTCGTCGGTGCTCGCACCGGCGGCGTCGCCGTCCCCGGCATCACGACCACGGACCGCGTCGGCGGCGGAGTCGGCGGCGTCGGACGCGGCGGCGCCGGCGTCGGCCGCTGCGTCGGTCGCGGCGGCTGCGGCGCCGGAGGCCCGGTCACGGACCTCCTCGGAGGCGGAGACGGCGGCGTCCTTCGCGGCACGCACCGCGTCCTTCGCGGCGTCGCCGGCCTCGGACGACTTCTCGGCCGCACGCTCTGCGGCGTCCGACGCGGTCGACCGGGCTGCATCCACGGCGTCGGCGGTACGCTCCCGTGCCGTGTCCGCGGCGTCGGCGATGCGGTCACCAGCGTCGGCGGCGGCATCACGGGCGCGGTCGGCGACGTCGCCTGCGGCGTCCTTCGCCTTGCCGGCGGCCTCGCGCGTGGCGTCGGCGGCGTCCTGTGCGACGTCCTTCGCCCGCTCGGCGACCTCGGCAGCGCCCTCGCGGACGTTCTCCGCGGCCCCGGTGACGGCGTCCTTCGTGCGGTCCACGGCGTCGCCGACGGCGTCCTTGGCCTTGTCGATGGCGGTGGGCTCGTCGTCGAAGGGCCCGTGCACGTCGAGCACGCGGACGTCGACCGTGGCGGTCTGCCCGGCGCCGAGCTGCGAGACCGCGGCGGTCACCTGGCGGCGGACCTCCTCGGCGACCTCGCGGACTGGCTGCGGGTACGTCACGACGAGCGACACGGTGACGTCGAGCGTCCCGTCGACCTCGTCGACCTGCACCCCAGGCGCCCCGGCGGAGCGCCCGAGCTGGGAGCGCACGCGGTCGGCTGCGCGGGCGACGAGTCCGCCCAGGTGGTGGACGCCCGGCACGCCGAGCGCCGTCTCCGCGGCGGTCCGCGCGGCGACCGCGAGGGGGCCGGCGTCCTCGGGGAGCGGAGTGGTGAGTCCGGACGGCAGGTCGACCTCGGTGATCTGCGTCCGGGCGTTCGGATCGTGCTGCATGGCTTCCTCCTCGAACAGGACGGCCGTCGCTCCCGTGACGGGAGCGACGGCCGTCGGCTGCTTACTTCTTGAAGACGTCCTTGATGTCCTCGCCGGTCTGCTTCGTGCTCGCGGCGGCCTGGTCCTTCTTGCCCTCGGCGACCTTGGAGTCGTCGTTGGTGGCGTTGCCGAAGGCCTCCTTCGCCTTGCCGGCGATGTCCTGAGCGGCGTTCTTGATCTTGTCGTCGAGTCCCATGGTGGGTTCCTTCCTGTGTGGGCGGGTGCGCCTTCCGGACGCCCCGGTGGTGGTGGTGCGCTGAGTGGATGGTCCTAGTGGACGCGGGTGGTCTTGGCCAGTGCGGTGCGGGTGCCGCCGGTGAGGTGGACCAGGACCGGGAGTTGCTGGCCGAGGGTGGTGTCCAGGGTGGTGACGGCGTGGTCGACGGCGTCGAGGACGGTGACGGCGTCACCGCCGCGGCGGACGTGGACCCGGATCCGGGCGGCGCGCTGCTGCTTGACGGTGTACGTGTCGACCTTCGCGGCGACGACGTCGTGGACGCCGTCGAGTTCGTGGTCGATGACGTCCCGCACGAGGGCGACGTTCACGGTGACCTGGTCGTCGCCGGTCTTCGTGCGGGCAGCGACGGACGTGCCGCCGCCGCCGCGGGTGAAGACCACGATCAGCGCCAGGATGATCACGACCGCGCACACGGCGGCGATGATCCACAGCGATGCCGCGGGGACGGTGACCTTGTCGGGCAGGGTGAGGTATGGCTGGAGGGCGTCGCGGACGGGGGTGAGGACCCCGGCGCCGATGGTGACCCCGACGATGACCGCGACCAGGCCCAGCAGGAGCAGGATGATGCGGTTCAGGGTGCGGTTGGTGGTGGTCATGCCAGCGTTCCCTTCTGCTCCACGTGCACCTTCACGTGGGTGCCGTGCTTGCCGCCGAGCCGACCGAGACGGTCCTGGACGGCTTGCTGGACGACGTGGGTGTCGACGGGGATGCCGGACAGGGGCACCACCCGCACCTCGGTGCGGTGCCCCCTCGCGGAGGCGCTGGTGTTGGACTCGGGGACGCCCGCGGCGAGGGCTGCTGCGTTCGCGGCGGTGGAAGCCAGGATCCTGGTGTCGATCACGACCGCGCCGCGGTCGTGGTCCACGACCGAGCGGGGCTGCCGGCCGGGCCCCACCGCGAGGACGATCAGGATGATCCCGACGATCACGAGGACTCCGGCGATCACCTCGGCGATGGTCGTGAACGCGGCGTCGGGCTTGAGGGCGGCGTCGACGATGGTCTGCGGGTCGGCCAGCAGCGGGGGCTGGCCGATGGCCTTCAGGACCGCTTCGACGCCGATCCACGCCGCGACCAGGGCGGTGACGATCAGGGTGATCGCGACCGCGGTGGACCGGGACCGGTGCACGCTCCGACGGCGCAGGCGCCGCTCGAGCGAAGAAGTGCTGCTCATCAGTGTCTCCCCTTTACCGGACCCGGTCCTCGTGCTCACGCACGATCCCGGTCAGTTCGATGTGGGCACTGCCCACCTGCCGCCCCGACAACTCCGACACCCGCGAGCGGACCCGCTCGGCGGCGGCCGAAGCCGCTCCGAGGACGTCCGCCTGGGCGCGGATGGGGCCGGTGACGTCCAGCGCCAGGGCGCCGGCGTGGTCACCGAGTCCGACACGGACTCGCTTCGCGGGAGCGCCGAGCCGTTCGGCTGCGACTGCCCGGGCGAGGGCGGTCAGTGCACGAGCGGTGATCTCGACGCGGCCCGGGACGGAGCTCTGGGCGAGGCCCTCCGGGCCGGCGTTCACCGGGAGCTCCGGCGTCCGGTCAGCACGTCGGTCAGGGCACCGCGGTCGATCTTGCCCGAGCTGATCGCGGCCACGAGGGCACCGATCGCACCGAACACGATCACCAGGACGAAGCCCCAGAAACCGAACTGCAGGGCCACGACGGCCAGGATGGCGCCGATCAGGGCGCCGACGAGTGTGTTACTCAACGCGCGACTCCTTCTTGTCCTCGTTGTCGTCGTCGTCACCCGGGATGTGGACGTCCTGGACGGTCACGTTGACCTCCGCGACCTCCATGCCGACGATCTGCGTGAGGGCACGGGCGACCGAGGAGCGGACGCCGTCGGCGACCTGCTGCAGCGACACGGGGTACTCGGCGACGATCACCACGTCGGCGGCGACCTGCTTCTCGCCGACCTCGACCTTGACGCCCTGGCCGTAGTCGCGCTGGCCGATCGCGTCGCGCAGGGCGCCGATCGCACGGGCCGCGCCGTTGCCGAGGGAGTGGACCCCGTTGACCTCGCGGGCGGCGATGCCGGCGACCTTCGAGACGACGGTGTCGTCGATCGTGGTCTTGCCCGAGGTCGAACCCGAGGCGTGCGAGCCGGTCGCGCGGGCGGCGGTGGTGGCGGGGGTGGTGTTCGTGGTGTCAGCCATTGGTTGCTCCTTCCGAGGTGTCCGCCGGGCGATCCCAGCGGATGCTGTTCACGAGTGGGACGGACTGCCACCGAGGTTCGTCACGCTCGGTTCAGCGGTTCCAGAGAACTTCCAGCCAGGACGCCAGAACGGCGGTTCTCGATGTACCCCGTGAGCGGAGGCTCAGGCCCGGCCGCCGATTCCGGCCCGGGTGTTGCGCCGTGCAGCGGAGCGGAGGGCGCGCACGTACGCCATGGGGGACTGCCCGCACTCCTCCTGGAAGAGCTGCTGCAGCCGGCGCGGTCGCACACCGGCGGCCTCGGCGATCTGCTCGACCGTCAACTCGGCGTCGACGTGCCGTTCGATGTGCGCCACGGCCCGTCGCACCCGCCAGGACGACCGGCCCGTCTCGGGCTGCGCCGCGCGCGACGCCCGCAGGGTCGCGGCCGGGTCCTCGCCGAAGCGCTCCCGGTACGCCGCAGCGAAGCGCCCCGGGTTCGTGAAGCCCCACTGCCGCGCGATCGGGGTCACGCCGTCGTCGCCGGCGGCGTGCAGGAGTGCCCGGCGGACGCAGTCCAGGCGGTGGTCGCGGAGGAACCGGTTCGGCGTCGTCCCGAGGGTGCGCGCGAAGACGTCCTGCAGCCCGCGCTGGCTCAGGCCGCACGCGGCGGCGATCTCGGGCACCGAGGGGCGGTCGGCCGCGTGGGCCTCGACGTACCGGATCGCGTCCCGCAGCCGGTTCGCGACGGGGACGTCGTCCCCGCGGTTCCGCACCGGGAAGGTGTCGAGGACGACGGTCGCCAGCCGTCGGTTGAGCGCCGTGCGCATCGGGCCGACCACGCGGTCGTCGAGGAGCGCCGGCGCGAGGTCCTGCACGAGCCGCCGCAGTGGTTCACGCTGGGCGACGGCCTCGTCCTGCTGGTCGAACAGGAGCGGCCCGGACGGCAGCCGGTAGCCGAGCTCGTCGCCGACGGACCGCAGGAAGGCGTCGGACAGGTGCAGGCCGTTGTAGACGGTGTCCGCCGACTCGAACCGGTAGGCCTCGGACGCCGAGGCGATGTAGGCGCTGCCCGGCTCGATGACCCGGGACCGGTCCGCGAAGTGCATCTCGAGCAGGCCCTTGGTGAGCCAGAAGACCACGTGGTCGTCGCGCGGCCCGATGACGCCGCCCCGCCGCCCGCCCTCGGAGCGCATGGTCCGCAGCGTGAGGTCGTCGTCGCCCACGATCGTGTACTCGTAGTGGGTCCCCTCGGTCACGAAGGTGTCCGTCCCGAGGTCACGACCGTTGTACTCCGCGGAGAAGATCCGCTCGTACGAGGTGCCGTCGCCGTCGGTGAACCGCAGTCGGCGGAATCCGTTCGTCGACGAGGTGCTCACCCGCGCATCATGACAGCACTGTCCGGGAACCGCGCTGACGACTACGGATCGCGGACCGCAGACAGGCCCGGACACCCCCGGCCGGGAGGCACGTGGCGGGCCCGCCACGTGCCTCCCGGCCGATCCGCAGCACCTGCGCAAACCGCACGCGGAATACCCCAGGGGGGTACCATGTTGCCCATGCCGGAGGACAGCATGCACGACCACGCGCACGTCGGGTACATCGACGACAAGGACGACCTGCTCAAGCGGCTCCGCCGCGCCGAGGGGCAGGTGCGCGGCATCGCGCGCATGGTCGAGGACGAGACGTACTGCATCGACGTCCTCACCCAGATCTCCGCGGCCAACCGCGCGCTCGAGCGCGTGGCGCTGTCGCTGCTCGAGGACCACCTGCGGCACTGCGTCGCCGAGGCGGTCGCCGAGGGCGGCGACGCCGCCGACGCCAAGGTGCGCGAGGCGAGCGACGCGATCGCCCGCCTCGTGCGCTCCTGACCACCCCTGCTGACGATCACTGATGCACCGACCGGAAGGAACCCCATGAGCACCGAGACCCTCGCCGTCACCGGCATGACCTGCGAGCACTGCGTGGCGAGCGTCACCGAGGAGGTGTCCGAACTCGAGGGCGTCACCGACGTCGCGGTCGAGCTCGTGCCGGGCGGCTCCTCGGCCGTGACCGTCACCTCCGACCGTCCGCTCGACCCCGCGGCCGTGCGCGCCGCCGTCGCCGAGGCGGGCTACGAGGTCGTGGCGCGGTGAGCGACGGGGTCGTCGAGCTCGACATCACCGGCATGACCTGCGCCTCGTGCGTGAACCGGATCGAGCGCAAGCTCGGCAAGCTCCCGGGGGTCACGGCGACGGTGAACTACGCCACGGAACAGGCGCAGGTCGAGGTCGCCGGCCCGGACGCGGCGGACACCGCCGCCCTCATCGCCGCGGTCGAGGCCGCCGGGTACGGCGCGACCGTGCACGCGCAGGCGGCACCCGAGTCGGACGGCGAGGCCCCGCCCGCTGATCCGACCGCGGCCCTGCGGCAGCGACTCCTGGTGTCCGCGGCGCTCGCGGTGCCCGTCGTGCTGCTCTCGATGGTGCCCGTGCTGCAGTTCCCGAACTGGCAGTGGGCAGCGCTCGCCCTCGCGGCCCCCGTCGCGGTGTGGGGTGCCCTGCCCTTCCACCGTGCGGCGTGGACGAACGCGCGCCACGGTGCGGCGACCATGGACACCCTGGTCAGCGTCGGGGTGGGCGCGGCGTTCCTCTGGTCGCTGTACGCGCTGTTCCTCGGCGACGCCGGGCGGCCGGGGATGCACATGGCGTTCTCGTGGTTCGCGACCGACCCCGAGGCGAGCGACCTTTACCTCGAGGTCGCGGCGGCCGTGACCGTCTTCATCCTCGCCGGGCGGTACATGGAGGCCCGCGCCAAGCAGCGCTCGGGCGAGGCGCTGCGTGCGCTGCTCGCCCTCGGAGCGAAGGACGCCTCGGTGCTCCGCGACGGTCCCGGTGGCCCGGTCGAGCAGCGGGTCCCGACCGCCTCGCTCGTCGTCGGTGACGTCGTGGTCGTCCGACCGGGGGAGCGGATCCCGAGCGACGGCGTCGTCCGGGACGGCTCCTCGGCGGTCGACCTCGGCATGCTCACCGGCGAGTCCGTCCCCGTCGAGGTCCGGCCGGGCGGCCGTGTGACCGGGGCGACCGTCAACGTGGGCGGTCGGCTCGTGGTCGAGGTCACCGCGGTCGGCGCCGACACCGAGCTCGCGCGGATGGGCAAGCTCGTCGAGGACGCGCAGACCGGCAAGGCCGCGGTGCAGCGCCTGGCCGACCGGGTCTCCGCCGTGTTCGTGCCCGTCGTCATCGGACTCGCCGTCGTCGCGTTCGTCGGGTGGCTCGTCGCGGGCGGCTCGGTGACGGCCGCCTTCACCGCGGCCGTCGCGACGCTCATCATCGCCTGCCCGTGCGCCCTCGGCCTGGCGACCCCGACGGCACTGCTCGTCGGGACCGGTCGGGGATCGCAGCTCGGCATCCTGATCGGTGGACCGCAGGCACTCGAGCGGACCCGGACGGTCGACACGATCGTGCTCGACAAGACCGGCACCGTGACGACCGGCGAGATGACGGTCCGGGACGTGCGGGCCGTCGCGTCGGCCGAGGCCGCCACGGTGCTCGCGCTCGCGGCGTCCGTCGAGGACGGCTCCGAGCACCCCGTCGGCCGCGCCGTGGTCGAGGCGGCACGCGTCCGGGGGCTCGACGCGCCCCGCGCGGCGGACTTCCGCGCGGTCCCCGGTGCCGGCGTGCAGGCGCTCGTCGAGACCGGGGACGCCGCCGAGGTCGTGCTCGTCGGCACCGCGTCCTGGCTGGTGTCGGACTGGGCGGTCGCGCTCCCCGACGACCTCGCTGCCGCCGTGTCCGCAGCCGAGACCGCCGGCGGCACCGCGGTCGTGGTCGCCCGCGGTGGCGCCGCCCTCGGAGTCGTCGTGGTCGGCGACACCGTCAAGCCCGAGGCCGCCGACGCGGTCCGGCGCTTCCGGGAGCTCGGGCTCCGCCCGGTCCTGCTGACCGGCGACAACGCGGGTGCCGCCCGTGCGGTCGCCGAACAGGTCGGCATCGACGAGGTGCACGCCCGGGCCACACCGGCGTCGAAGCTCGAGACCGTCCGGCGGTTGCAGGCCGAGGGACGGACCGTGGCGATGGTCGGCGACGGCGTGAACGACGCGGCGGCCCTGGCGGCGGCCGACCTCGGGATCGCGATGGGCGCCGGCACCGACGCGGCGATCGCGGCGAGCGACATCACGGTGGTGAGCGGCCGACTGAACGTCGTCGCCGACGCGGTCCGGCTCGCGCGGGCGACGCTGCGGACGATCCGGGGCAACCTGTTCTGGGCGTTCGCGTACAACGTCGCGGCGATCCCGCTCGCGATGGCGGGGCTGCTCAACCCGGTGCTGGCCGGTGCGGCGATGGCGTTCTCGTCGGTCTTCGTCGTGACGAACAGCCTGCGGCTCCGCCGGTTCGCCGCTCGGTCCTGACCGCAGCGACTCCCGGTGTGGGCGGTCGCGCGCGGTGCGCGGCTCCACCTGCGGGCCGGTCGCGCCTGGCGGTCGGCTCCCGCGGGACCGGTCGCGGACGTCCTGGAGGCGCTGCTCGCGGGACGCGCGTGGCGGACGCAGGTCGTGCCTCCCGTCCGGCGGTTCCTGCCCATCGCACGTGACGTGGGATGCAGGACCGCGCGTCGGAGGACGGAAGGTCCGGCACCCGATGCGCGGAACGGTCACCCGTGCGCGGAACGGTCCGCCACGAGCGGAACGGCCGCTGTGCGCGCGCCTGTACCGACGGCACTACGCTCGGGAGTGGTCCGCGACGCAGCGCTGCGGTGACCCGCGGGCTCGATTGATCGAACGCGATCCCAGGAGGACCGAAGTGACCGAATCTGCTCCCGTCGACCCCACGTCGACCGACGGCTGGAAGAAGCTCGCCGGCATCGCCGACGGCTTCACCCCCGACCTGCGCGGTTGGTTCGACAGCGACCCCGGTCGTGCCGAGCAGTACACGTTCCAGGCCGCCGACCTGACCGTCGACCTGTCCAAGGGCCTCGTGACGCCCGAGATCCTCGACGCGCTGCTCGAGGTCGCGAAGGACACGAAGGTCGCCGAGCGTTTCCGTGCGATGCTCGCCGGCGAGCACATCAACGTGACCGAGGACCGCGCCGTCCTGCACACCGCGCTCCGTCGTCCGAAGGGCATCGAGCCGGCGCTCGTCGTGGACGGCCAGGACGTCGACGCCGATGTGCACGCCACCCTCGACAAGGTCTACGCGTTCGCCGAGCAGGTCCGCTCCGGCGCCTGGACCGGCGTCTCGGGCAAGCGCATCGAGACCGTCGTGAACATCGGCATCGGCGGCTCGGACCTCGGGCCGGTCATGGTCTACGAGGCCCTGAAGCCGTACGTGCAGCCCGGGCTCGAGGCGCGCTTCGTCTCGAACATCGACCCCGCCGACATCTACGAGAAGACCGCGGACCTCGACCCCGAGACCACGCTCTTCATCGTCGCGTCGAAGACCTTCGGCACCCTCGAGACCCTGACGAACGCCCGCCTGGCGCGCCAGTGGCTCTGGGAGCGGCTCGGCCTGACCGACGCGTCCGAGGACGAGAAGTCGAACGCCGTCGCGAAGCACTTCGTCGCCGTGTCGACCGCGCTCGACAAGGTCGCCGCGTTCGGCATCGACCCGGAGAACGCCTTCGGCTTCTGGGACTGGGTGGGCGGCCGCTACTCGGTCGACTCCGCCATCGGGACCTCGGTCGTGATCGCCATCGGCAAGGAGAACTGGGAGCAGTTCCTCGCCGGCTTCCACGCCATCGACGAGCACGTCCGCACCACCCCGCTCGAGCAGAACGTCCCCGTCCTGATGGGCCTGCTCAACGTCTGGTACACGAACTTCCTCGGCGCCCAGAGCCACGCGGTCCTGCCGTACACGCAGTACCTGCACCGCTTCGCCGCGTACCTGCAGCAGCTCACGATGGAGTCGAACGGCAAGCGCGTCCGCTGGGACGGCAGCCCGGTCACGACGGACACCGGCGAGGTCTTCTGGGGCGAGCCCGGCACGAACGGTCAGCACGCGTTCTACCAGCTCATCCACCAGGGCACGCGCCTGATCCCGGCGGACTTCATCACGGTCGCGAAGCCGGCCCGTCCGCTCAAGGACGAGTCCGGCGACGGGAAGGCCGTGCAGCCGGGCCAGGACGTGCACGCCCTGTTCCTCGCGAACTTCTTCGCGCAGACGAAGGCGCTCGCGTTCGGCAAGACCGCCGACGAGGTCCGCGCCGAGGGCACCACGGACGAGGGGATCGTCGCGGCCCGCACCTTCACCGGCAACAAGCCGTCGACGTCGATCCTCGCGCCGGAGCTCACCCCGAGCGTCCTCGGCCAGCTCATCGCGCTCTACGAGCACATCGTGTTCACCGAGGGCACCATCTGGGGCATCGACTCGTTCGACCAGTGGGGCGTGGAGCTCGGCAAGCAGCTCGCGCTGCAGATCGCCCCGGCGGTCGACGGCGACCAGTCCGCGCTCGACGCGCAGGACTCGTCGACCAAGGCGCTCATCGCGAAGTACCTGGAGCTGCGCGGCTAGACCGCGTCACCCCGAGACGGACTGGCGCGCCCCGCTCAGTGACGACGCGAAGCGTCGTGCGGGGCGCGCCGACCGAGCCTGCGAGGGCGCGTGGCGGGTCCGCCACGCGCCTCCCGTCCGTCTGCCGAGGTCAGCGACCGAGCGGGTCGAGGTTCAGCGACGTGTCCTGGTAGAGCTCCTGGTCGTCACCGAAGACCTGCAGCCCCTGGTTCAGCCAGACGAGGTCCTTCACGGTGATCCCGAACCGGAGCGCGACGTCCGCGATGAGGTCCCCGGACCGCACCGTGTAGGCCTTCGGCGCTCCGGACGCCGTCGTCGCCGTGACCGGACCCGAGGCGTTCGCCCGCACGCCGCCGTCCACCGGGTGCACGTTCGTCTGCCGTGCGGGCACGGACCACCGCACCGTCGAGACGGCGAGCACCTTGTCGAGCGCGATCTCGACGGGGACGTCCTGCCCCTGCGCGGCGGCCGAGGCGACGACGAGCTCGGTGAGCCCGGACGGGTCGACGCCGGAGCCGTCCAGCGGGACGTCGACCGACTGCGGCCCGGACGTCGGTCCGCCGAGGACGTGGTCCCCGACGCCGTGGTACGTCAGGGCGTCACCGACCTGACGGGCCTTCTCGAAGAACCCGACCCCCACGGGCACCGGCAGCGTCGAGGTGAAGCCCGTGTACTGCGCCGTGAAGGTGTCGTCGCCGTCGGCCACGACCCGGAGGTGGAAGTGGATGCTGCCCTTGGGCGATGCGACGTCGGCCTCGGTGAGCACGGTCCCGGCCGGGATCGGCGTGAGCTCGGGGTCGGGCGCCGCGGCCTCGGTCGGGGCGGGGGTCGGCACGCGCGGGGTGGCGGAGGCGGCCAGTCGCTCGGCGTCGGACGTGCCGTCGGCGGTCGCGGACGGCGTGGGGGTCGCGGTGGCCGACGCCGTCGCCGGGTCCGAGGGCACCGGGAGCGCTCCGTCGGACCCGCGCAACAGCGAGCAGCCGGACAGTGCGACCAGGGTCAGTGCAGCGACGCTGATCGCGGCCGTTCGGTTCATGATTCCCCCTCGGGTCCGAGCGTACCGAGCCGCTCGCGACTGCACGAGTCCGAGGTGCACGGATGTGTCGCCGGACCCATGCTGTCGGTCGGAGCGGCTACCGTCGAGGGCATGGACCGCCACGAGATCCTCGCCGCCGCCGCAGCCGCCCACGCCGCACGGATCGCGGCCGCCGGCGGGGACGCCACCGACGCCCGACAGCGTGCCGAGGCGGTCGCCGGTCGGGAGCCCGGGTCGGACGCCGCCGACGCTGCCCGGTCGGTCGAGCGCCGTCGCGCGGGAGAGGTCGAGCGCGCGGCCTCGCGGACCGAGGGCGCCCTGTCCGACTGGCACCGGATGGGCACCCGCCGCGGGGTCACACCGGACGACCAGCTCCGGAGCGCGTGGGCCGTCACCGGCGTCCCGGAGTCCGGCGACGCCCGGGCACTCGCGAACGTCCTGCTGTCCACCGCCGGGCACGCGGGACGGGTGGCGGACGCCGCGCGGCGGAACCCGGCGCTCGCGGGGGCTGCGAGTGCCGCGGCCCGTCGGACGGTGCGGCGGTACACGGACCACGGAGCGGGCATGGCCTCGCTCGGGGACGTCCTGGGCGACGGGGCGACGGCAGCCGAGTAGCGCGCCGTGGCGCGGTGACGGTCACGGCTGTGCGGTGCCGTGCGTCTCGACTGGACCGAGGTGCGTTGTGACTCCGCACAACCGGAAGCAGCTCGCGCCACGGGCTTCCGTGGCGCGACGTGCTTCCGGTTGTGCCGAACGTCCCGGCCGGGTCGGTCGGCCGCCGACCGATCTACCGACCACCCGCCGGCCGTGGCGCGCGCCCGGGTGAATGGACCGCTCCCGCGCTGATCGGGGCTTTCGTGGAGCGATCCAAACGTCAGATTGGCTTAATGTGTGATTGACAGGACATGAAACGGGGCTACCATCGGTCCCACGCGAAGACGCGCGATCACCCGACGAAGGAGTCACCGCATGGTCGACATCAAGCCGACAGCACCGAAGGTCGCACTGCCCCCGGTGGGCACCGGCCCGCACCGTCGCCGCCTCGGCGTCCTGGCCCTCGTCGCCACGTTCGGCGGCCTGCTGTTCGGCTACGACACCGGCGTGATCAACGGTGCTCTGCTGCCCATGAAGCAGGAGCTCGGGCTGACGAACCTCACCGAGGGTGTCGTCACCAGCTCCCTGCTGTTCGGCGCCGCGATCGGCGCGATGCTCGGCGGCCGGATCGCCGACGGGTGGGGGCGTCGCGGGACGATCATCGCCCTGGCCGTCACGTTCTTCCTCGGCACGCTCATCTGCGTCGCCGCCCCGACCTTCGGCGTGATCGTCGTCGGCCGTGTGCTGCTCGGTCTCGCGGTGGGCGGCGCCTCGACCGTGGTGCCGGTGTTCCTGGCCGAACTCGCCCCGTACGAGATCCGCGGATCGCTGTCGGGTCGCAACGAGTTGATGATCGTGATCGGCCAGCTCGCGGCCTTCCTGGTCAACGCCGTCATCGGCAACCTGTGGGGCGAGGGCAACGGCGTCTGGCGCATCATGCTCGCCGTCTGCGCGCTCCCCGCGATCGCCCTGTTCGTCGGCATGCTCCGCGTCCCCGAGTCGCCCCGCTGGCTGGCGTCGAAGGGCCGCAACGACGAGGCGCTCGCCGTCCTGTCGCAGATCCGCTCCGAGGAGCGCGCGGTCGCCGAGCTCGAGGACATCAAGCGGACGAACGAGTTCGAGGCGACGGTCCAGCGCGAGAGCGGCTGGCGCGTGCTGCTCGGCAACAAGTGGCTCATCCGCATCGTGCTCATCGGCGCCGGCCTCGGTGTCGCCCAGCAGCTGACCGGCATCAACTCGATCATGTACTACGGGCAGACCGTGCTGATCGAGTCGGGCTTCCAGGCGTCGGCGGCGCTCATCGCCAACATCGCACCCGGCGTGATCGCCGTCGTCGGTGGCGTGATCGCCCTCGCGAACATGGAGCGGATCAACCGTCGCACCACGCTCATCATCGGCTTCACGCTGACGACGGTCTGCCACTTCCTGATCGGCATCGCCTCGGTCGCGCTGCCCGGGGGCAACCCGGCACGCCCCTGGGTGATCCTGTTCCTCGTCGTCGCGTTCGTCGGCTCGATGCAGACCTTCCTGAACATCGCCGTCTGGGTGGTCCTGTCCGAGATCTTCCCGACGCAGATCCGGGCGCTCGGCATGGGCATCGCGGTGTTCTGCCTCTGGATCGCGAACGCGTTCCTCGGGCTGTACTTCCCGACGATCGTCGCCGCCACCGGGATCACGGGGACGTTCTTCGGCTTCGGCGTCGTCGGCCTGCTGGCGCTGTTCTTCATCTGGAAGTTCGTCCCGGAGAGCCGCGGGCGCACCCTCGAGGAGGTCGAGGAGGGCGTCACCACCGGCAACATCTTCGTGGTCGACAAGAAGCAGGTGCGCGGCTGACGGACGCGCGCACGGGACGGACGGGAGGCGCGGTGCCAGCGGGCACCGCGCCTCCCGTCCGTCTGCCGGTCACCCGGGGGACGCGAGCCCGGGAACCGACGTCGGTGGCGTCGGTACGCTCGGCGGTTGTACGGGTACAACCATGCGCGGAGGGTGGACAGGGTGACCGGACTGCAGGTGGCGGACCTCCCGCCCGCGCTCACGGCCGTCTGCGCCGTCCTGCTCGTCGTGGCGGTCGGCTGCGCCGCGTTCGTGGCCGTCGACGTCGTCCGCCACCCACCGCACATGCGGGTGATGGCGCTCGTCTGGCCGCTCACGATGCTGTTCGGCAGCGTCGTGTGGCTCGTCTTCTACCTGCGCCGCGGCCGGGCGACCGTCGACGGACACGGCCGCTGGGCGGGTACCGCGATCGACACGAGCCACTGCGGTGCCGGGTGTGCGCTCGGCGACCTGGTGGGGGAGTTCGGGCTCGTCGCGTTCCCGGCACTCGGTACCCTCGTCGGGCTCGGCTCGCTGTACCGGGACCCGATCTTCGCGGGCTGGATCATCGACTTCGTGATCGCCTTCGTGGTGGGGATCGCGTTCCAGTACGCGGCCATCGCCCCGATGCGCGGGCTCGGGTGGCGGGACGGGCTGGTCGCCGCGCTCAAGGCCGACACGCTGAGCATCACGGCGTGGCAGGTCGGGATGTACGGCGTGATGGCGCTGCTGCAGTTCGCGGTGCTGCCGGCGGTCCTGGGCGGTCGGCTCGCGGTGACGACGCCCGAGTTCTGGGTCGCGATGCAGCTGGCCATGGTCGCGGGCTTCGTGTGCTCCTACCCGGTGAACGCGCTCCTGGTGCGGTGGGGGCTCAAGGAGGCGATGTGACCGCCTGCCAGGATGAGGGCATGTCGGAGCACGCTGTCCAGGGGATCGACGAGGTCCTCGCCGCCTCCCGGGGGCTCCTCGGGGTCGTCGCCCGGTCCCTGGCCCCCGCGCTCGAGGACGTCACCGTGCCGCAGTTCCGGCTCATCGTCCTCGTCGTCTCCCTCGGGCCGACGCGCTCCGGCGACCTGGCCGACCGGCTCGCGGTCGGCCCCTCGACCCTGACCCGGAACGTCGACCGGCTCGTCGCGGGCGGCTGGGTCGAGCGGCGTCCCGGCGCCGACAACCGGCGCGAGGTCCGCATCGCCGCCACCGACCGCGGGCGCGCCCTGGTGGACGAGGTGACCGAGCGCCGCCGTCGTGAACTCGAGGCGATCGTCGCGGGGATGCCCGAGCAGGACCGGGCGGTCGCGGTCGCGGGCATGGCGGCGTTCCGCCGGGCGATGGGGGAGCCGGCGCCCGAGGAGGTCTCCGCCTTCGGGGGCTGACGCCGACCGCTCTTGTGGGGAGCGACAGTTGCATGCGTACAATCATTGCTTGTATGCAACTGATCGGAGGACCGTGCCCGCCCGCTTCCCCACCGTCCACGCCCACGTCCGGCTCGCCGGGACCCGCTTCGGGTCCGCGGCGCTCCGCCTCGCACTCCCCGCACTCGTCGTCGGCGCCGGTGCCGGAGCCGCCGCCGTGGTCTTCCGCTGGCTGATCGAGCACGCGACGCTCCTGTTCAGCGGCCACGCCGACTACGCAGCGACGACCGGGCACCCGCCGAACCCCTGGGTCCCGTGGCTCGGCGCCGGGTTCGTCGTCCTCGCCCCGGCCGTCGGTGGACTCCTGTACGGACCACTCATCCAGCGTTTCGCCCGGGAGGCCCGCGGCCACGGCGTTCCCGAGGTGATGTTCGCCATCGCCCGGAACGGCGGCCGGATCCGTGGCGGCGTCGCCGTGGTCAAGGCCCTCGCGAGTGCGATCTGCATCGGGTCGGGCGGCTCGGTCGGCCGCGAGGGGCCGATCATCCAGATCGGTTCGGCGCTCGGCTCGACGATCGGCCGGTGGATGCGGATGCCCGAGGGTCGGCTCCGCACGCTCGTGGCCTGCGGCGCGGCCGGGGGCATCTCGGCGACGTTCAACGCCCCGGTCGCCGGGGTGTTCTTCGCGCTCGAGCTCCTGCTCCGCGACTTCACCCCGACGTCGTTCGGGGCGGTCGCCGTCGCGAGCGTCACGGCGGCCCTGATCGGTCGCGCGGCCTTCGGGGACACGGCCTTCCTGCACCTGCCGACGATCGGCGCCGTGACCCCGCCGGAGTACCTGCTGTTCGCCCTGCTCGGGTTGCTCGCGGGCGCGGTCGGCATCGGCTTCACGCGCGTGCTGTACCTGGTCGAGGACCTCTGCGACGTGGCCTGGCGGGCGACCCGGGGCCCGGAGTGGCTGCGGCCCGTGGTCGGCGGGCTGCTGCTCGGCGCGCTGCTCCTGGTGCTGCCGCAGATGTACGGCGTCGGCTACCCGGTGCTCGAGGACGGGGTCGCCGGTCGGTACGAGCTCGGCTTCCTCGCGGTGCTCGTGGTCGGCAAGGTGCTCGCGACCTCGTTGACGCTCGGCATCGGCGGCTCCGGCGGGGTGTTCGCGCCGTCGCTGTTCGTCGGCGCGATGACGGGCGCGGCCTTCGGCGAGGTCGTGGCGTCGGTGGCGCCCGGGATGCACGGCCAGGTCGGCGCGTTCGCGGTCGTCGGGATGGGTGCGGTGTTCGCCGGGTCGACGCGGGCGCCGATCACGGCGGGGATCATGTTGTTCGAGCTGACGGGTGACTACGCCCTCGTGCTCCCGCTGTTCGTCGCGATCGTCGTCGCCACCGCGGTCTCGCGGGTGCTGTCCCGAGACACGATCTACACGCTCAAGCTCAGCCGCCGCGGGGTGGACCTGACCGACTCGGCACCGCTGCCGACCGAGGGTGCCAGGTCGGACGTGCCCGTCGGTGCGGCGGTCCGGCCGCTCGGACCGGTGCTGCCCGCCACGGCGACCGCGGACGAGGCACTCGCCCGGCTCGGTGCGGCGGACGTGGGGGCGCTGGTCGTCGTGGACGCGGACGGTCGCCTGACCGGGGTGGTGACGGCGCGGTCGGTCGGTGACGCGCTGCTCGCCGACGAGGGCTTCGGCACCCGCGTGGTCGGGGACGTCCTGGCGGACGTCGAGGCCGTCCCGGCCGACGCGCGGCTCGCCGACGTCGTCGAGCGGGTCGTCGACGCCGACGGCGGGACCGGACTGCCGGTCGTGGACGGCGACGGTCGGCCGGTCGGGTGGCTGGGCACCACGGACGCGCTGCGGGCCCTGGTCCCGACCCCGTGACGGACTGGAGGCCCGTGGCGGTGTCGCCACGGGCCTCCAGTCCGTCTGTGGTCCGGACCCGCTACGGGCGCAGGAGGACCTTGCCGACGCGACCGGCGGTGTCGCTGGCGCGGGCGGCGTCACGGGCGTCCTCGAAGACGAAGGTCTCGGAGACGGGGAGCGTCAGCGAGCCGTCGAGCACGCGCGTGATGAGCTCGCCGAAGAGCTGGCCCTTGAGCTCGGCGGGCATCGTCTTGCTGACGACCGCACCCCAGAAGCCCTTGACGGTGAGCTGGCCGAAGATGACCTTGCCCGACGGGATCTCGAGCGTGGGGGAGGCCATCGCACCGAACACGACGAGCGTGCCGTTCTCGCCCAACACCGAGGCGATGTCGCCGGCGGCCTTGCCGCCGACGGACTCGACGCCCGCGACGATCGGGGCGCCGCCGGTGATGGCCGCGACCTGGTCCTTCCAGTCGTCCGCGTCGGTGGCGACGATCCGGTCGATGCCCTGGGCGCGGAGTTCCTCGACGCCCTCGGCGCGACGGACCAGGCCGATCACGTTGATGCCGCGGGCCTTGCCGAGCTGTGCGACCATGCGGCCGACGGCGCCGTTCGCGGCGTTCTGGATGATCCAGTCACCCTCGTGCAGGTCGAGCGAGTGCAGCAGGCTGATCGCGCTGAACGGCATCGAGACGAGCTGCGCGGCGGACTCGTCGTCCATCGCCTCGGGGACCGGGACGAGCCCGGCGGCGTCGGCCACGTAGTACTCGGCCCAGACGCCGAAGGTGCCGCCGGCGACGCGCTGGCCGACCTGCAGGCGGTCGACGCCCTCGCCCAGGGCCTCGACGACGCCGAGCGCCTCGGTGCCGCTGGCTGCGGGCAGCTCGGGCTTGAAGCCGTAGGTGCCGCGGATGGTCCACAGGTCGTGGTTGTGGATCGGGGAGAGGACGGTGCGGACGAGCACCTGGCCGGGGCCGGGCTGCGGGACCGGGCGCTCGGCGACGGTCAGGACGTCGGCGGGCTCACCGAAGGTCTCGTGCACGACGGCGCGCATGGTGGTGGGGGTGGTGTCGGTCATGGGTCAGTCCTCCGAGACGACGATGGTGACGTCGATGTTGCCGCGGGTCGCGTTCGAGTAGGGGCAGACCTGGTGTGCGGCGTCCGCGAGGGCCTGCGCGACGTCGTGCTCGACGTCCGGGATGACGACCTCGAGCATGACGGCGAGCTGGTAGCCGCCCTGGCCGTTCGGGCCGATGGACACGCGGCCGCCGACGGTCGAGTCGGTGATCTTCACCTTCTGCGCGCGGGCGACGCCCTGCAGCGCGGAGTGGAAGCACGCGGCGTAGCCGGCGGCGAAGAGCTGCTCGGGGTTCGCACCGTTGCCGGAGCCGCCCATCTCCTTCGGGATGGCCAGGTCGTGCTCGACGCGGCCGTCGCTGGTGGCGACGTGGCCGTTGCGGCCTTCGCCCGTGGCGAGGGCCTCGGCGGTGTAGAGGACGTCCATGTGGGTCCTTCCTTCCTTCGTGGGGGTCAGTGGGCCGGCGACGCAGGCCCGGGGCCGGGCGTGGGCGCGGCGGCGGGCGCGTCGGCGGCGGCGTGCATGGTGGCCGTCAGGCGCTGCAGGTTCGCGATGAGCTCGAGCGCGGCCCGCTCGTCCGGCAGGCCCATCCCGGCGGCGATGCGCGCGGGGACGTGTGCGAGTTCGGGCCGGATCGAGCGGCCCCGGTCGCCGAGGGTCACGGTGACGACGCGCTCGTCGGTGCTGCGGCGTTCGCGGCGGACCAGGTCGGACTGCTCCATGCGGCGGAGCAGCGGCGAGAGCGTGCCCGAGTCGAGCTGCAGGTGCTCGCCGAGGCTCGACACGGTCTGGTCGCCCTCGATCCACAGGGTCACGAGGACGAGGTACTGCGGGTAGGTCAGGCCCCAGGGCTCGAGCAGCGCGCGGTACGCCTGGGTGGTGGCCCGGGACGCCGCGTACAGCGAGAAGCACACCATCTCGTCGGTCACCGGCATGCCCCCAGTGTGCCACGCAACCCAGTTGTGCACAACCCGGTTGCGCGCAGTGCTGAGCTGTGGCGGGTTGCGCTTCCGCAAGACGCAACGTGGGCGGTTCCTCGCAGCGACGTTCCGCTGCGAGGAACCGCCGAGGTTGCGTTTCGCGGGGGAGGGCGGGGTCAGACGGGGGAGGCGGCCGAACGGGCGGTCGGCTGGTCGTCCCGGGTCGGGTCGGGGCGACGGAGCCGGAGCGTCGCGGCCAGGCCGAGCACGAGGAACCCGGCGGCGGACCACGCTGCGGCACGGGTCCCGTCGCTGAAGGCCGTGGCGGCGACGTCGGCGGTCGCTGCGTCGCGCTCCCGGAGGCCGGCGATCGCCCCGCCCGAGGACGTCACGACTGCGTCGGACACCCGGGACGCGACGCCGGACGGGGTCCCGGCGTCCTCGAGCCGCTGCTGGAGGAGTCCGCCCGTGCTGGTGAAGAGCACCGTCCCGAGCACCGCGATGCCGAGCGCCGACCCGATCTGCCGCGCGGTGCTCTGGGCGCCGGACGCCTCGCCGCTGCGCTCCACCGGGATGTCCTGCAGCACGACCCCGGTCAGCTGTGCGGTCGCGAGCCCGACGCCGAACCCGTAGACGAACAGGCACGGCACGACCGCCCACCACGGCGTGTCCGCGGAGACGACGAACCCGATCGCCGCGACCCCGACGATCTCCGCGGCGATGCCGATGCGGACGATGGGGAGGGGGCCGATCCGCTGGCCGGCGGTGGCCGCGAACCCGCTCGCCACGAACGAGCCGATCGCCAGTGCGAGCAGGACGAAGCCGGTCTGCAGTGCCGAGTAGCCGAGCACGTTCTGCAGCCAGAGCGGCAGTGACAGGACGATCCCGAACTCGCCGAGCGACACGATCAGGGCTGCGATCGACCCTTTCCGGAACGAGCCGATGCGGAACAGGTCGAGCGCGATCAGGGTCGAGCGTCCCGAGCGCTGCCGGCGTCGGGACCAGGCGACGAAGGCGATCCCGGCGACGATCGTCAGCGCGAAGGCGAACGGGATCGGGGAGGTGTCCGCCGGCCACGCCCAGTCGCCGACGCGGAAGCGCTCCGCGGGCGTCCACCACCCGTACGTCCGCCCCTCGATCAAGCCGAACACGAGCGACGCGCTCGTCAGCACGCTGAGCACGGCACCGACCACGTCGGTCCCGCCGGCGTGTGCGGCGTCCCGGGACTCCCGGACGGTGAGGAACGCACCGACGACGATCGCGATGCCGAGCGGCACGTTGATCCCGAAGGCCCAGCGCCACGAGAAGTCCGTCGTCAGCCAGCCGCCGAGCAGCGGGCCGACCGCGACCATGCCGCCGATGGTCGATCCCCAGACCGCGAAGGCGATGCCACGCTCGCGCCCGGTGAAGGTCGCGTTGACGAGCGACAGCGTGGTCGGGAGCACCATCGCGCCGCCCAGGCCCTGCAGGATGCGGGCCGCGACGAGCAGGTCTCCCGTCGGCGCGATCGCCGCGAGCACCGAGGCCACCACGAAGACCGAGACGCCGATCGTCAGCAGGCGCCGGCGTCCGTAGCGGTCGGCGAGCGACCCGAACACGAGCAGCAGTGCGGCGAACACCAGGGTGTAGCTCTCCTGGACCCACTGCACGAGCGTCGAGCCGATGTCCAGGTCGGCGACGATGCTCGGGATCGCGACGTTCACGATCGTCGAGTCGACGATGATCAGGGAGACCGCGACGCTGATGACGACGAGTCCTGCCCAGCGGCGGCGGTCGGGGACGGACGGGGTGTGCACGAGCCCTCCTGGTGGTCGGCCGACGGAGATCGTCAGCATGCTGACGACACTGTACGCCTGCGGCCCGTGCGCGTCCGGGAACGATGTGTCCGGGGACGCGTCCGGCCGGCGCACACGTCCCGTACCGCCCGCGTCCGGTTAGGCTGACCTGAGCCACGATGACCAACCACGACACCGACCGCACCGCGACCCCGCACCCGGGCACCAGCCTCCGCACCGGGATCGGGTCCTCCCACGGCAAGACGATCCTGATCGGCGAGCACGCCGTGGTGTACGGCGTACCCGCACTCGTGCTGCCCGTCCTGGACGTCCGCGTGACCGCGACCGCGACCCCGGTACCGTCGACCTCGGGCAGCGCGCTCGAGTCCACCGTGCACACCGGTCCGCTCGACACCGCGCCCGCCGCCGTGCTGCCGACCGTCACGGCGGTCACGGCCACGCTGCTGCACCTCGGCGCCCCCGAGCAGCACCTGCACGTCCGCGTCGACAGCGCCGTGCCGACCGCCCGCGGCATGGGGTCGAGCGCCGCGGTTGCCGCCGCCGTCACGGCCGCCGTCGCCGACGTCTTCGACCGGACCCTGGAAGCGCAGGAGCACCACGAGCTCGTGCAGGAGTGCGAGCGGGTCGCCCACGGCCGACCGTCCGGGCTCGACGCCCGCGGCGTCGTCGCCGACGTCCCGGTGTGGTTCGAGGCCGGCGTCGTCGAACCCGTCCCGCTCGGTGCCTCGTTCACGTTCGTCGTCGCCGACACCGGCGTCCCCGGGCACACGCGCGAGGCCGTCGCCGCCGTGCGGGAGCGGCACGACCGCGACCCGCAGGCCGTCGACGCCGTGGTCGCGGCGATCGGCGACCTGGCCCGTCGCGCACGGGGGACACTCGTGGACGGCGACGCACAGGGCCTCGGTGCCACGATGGACGCCGCGCACGGACTGCTCACCGAACTCGACGTGTCGAGCGCGGACCTCGACCGGCTCGTCGACGCCGCACGCCGTGCGGACGCCCTCGGCGCGAAGCTCACCGGCGGTGGGCGCGGCGGATGCGTCCTCGCGCTCGTCGCCGACGCCGCGCACGCCGACCGCGTCGCGACGGCCCTCCGTGCCGCCGGCGCGACGGAGACCTGGACCACCACGATCGGAGCCCGCGCCCTATGACCGCCACCGCCGTCGCGCACCCCAACATCGCGCTCGTGAAGTACTGGGGCAAGGCCGACGCGCAGCTCGCCCTCCCGGCGACGGGCAGCGTGTCCATGGGCCTCGACGTGTTCCCGACGACCACCACCGTCACGCTCGACGGTGCCGCGGCGGCGGACTCGCTCGTGCTGAACGGCGGCGCGGCCCCGGACGGCGCCCTGCTCCGCGTGCAGCAGTTCCTCGACCTCGTGCGCCAGGCAGCGGGGTCGTCCGTGCACGCCGCGGTGGTGTCGGAGAACACCGTGCCGACCGGCGCCGGGCTGGCGTCGAGCGCGTCCGGGTTCGCGGCGCTCGCGACGGCCGCGGCCGCCGCGTACGGGCTCGACCTGTCCGAGCGCGACCTGTCCCGGCTCGCCCGTCGCGGCTCCGGCTCCGCCACCCGGTCGATCCCCGGCGGCGTCGCGGTGTGGCACGCGGGCGACGACCAGGCCTCGTTCGCCGAGCGCGTCCCCGCGCCGCCGATGGCGATGGTCGTCGTCACGATCTCGGCCGGCGAGAAGGCGATCGGGTCGCGCGAGGCGATGCGCCGCACGATCGCGACCTCGCCGTTCTACCCGGCGTGGGTCGAGTCGACCACGGCCACCGTCGACGACATGCTCGCCGCCTGCGCCGCCGGGGACTTCGCCCGCATCGGCGAGCTCACCGAGAGCAACGCGCTCCGCATGCACGCCACCATCGAGGGCGCGTTCCCGCCGATCCGCTACCTGAACGCCCGGAGCGTCGCCGTGTTCGACGCCGTCGCCGGGCTCCGTGCCGACGGGCTGACCGCGTACGCCACGGCCGACGCCGGGCCGAACGTCGTCGTGCTCACCACGCCCGAGGACCGCGGCGCCGTCGCTGCCGCGCTCGCCGACCTGGGAGACGTCATCGAGTCCGGTACCGGACCAGGCGCGCACCTGCTCCGCTCCGAAGGAACGGAGGCACCTGGAGCGGGTGCCGTCCGACCGGAGGAGACCGCCGAGTGATCGAGTTCCGCGCCCACGGCAAGCTGTTCGTCGCGGGCGAGTACGCCGTCGTCGAGCCCGGGCAGCCGTCCGTGCTCATCGCCCTCGACCGCGCCATCACGGCCCGGGTCGCCGAGGGCCACGGCTCGGGCAGCGTGCACTCCGAGGAGTACGGCCACCTGCCGCTCACCTGGACCCGCGCGGACGACGGGCTCGCACTCGACCGCGAGCACCACCCGTACGACTACGTGATGGCGACGATCGACCTCGTCGAGAAGCTCCGCGCCGAGCGGGGGATCGCCCCGCGGTTCCACGACCTGCGGATCGAGAGCCAGCTCGACGACGCCAGCGGTCGGAAGTTCGGGCTCGGGTCCTCCGCCGCCGTGACCGTCGCGACCGTCGGTGCGCTCGACCGCTTCTACGGCATCGGGCTGTCCCAGCGCGACCGCTTCCGGGTCGCCCTGCTCGCCACCATCCGGGTGAACCCCCGGGCGTCCGGCGGCGACCTCGCGGCGAGCACGTTCGGCGGGTGGCTGCGGTACAGCGCGCCCGACCGGGAGCGCCTCGCGGGGATGCTCGGCGGCCGGACGGTGTCCGAGGTCCTGGCCGACGCGGACGCGTGGACCGGGTTCGACGTCGAACGGCTGCCGGCGCCGAAGGACCTCGAACTGCTGGTCGGCTGGACCGGTTCGCCCGCGTCCACGACGAAGCTCGTCGACGTCGTGCGGCGCCACCGCAACGGTGGCTACCCGGCGTTCCTCGACGAGAGCCGGACCTGCGTCGACGACCTGACCACGGGCCTCCGCTCCGGCGACGCGGCGCAGACGCTCGACGCCCTGCGACGCGCCCGCACGCTCCTGCAGGGGCTCGGCGCCTCGGTCGGGTCGCAGATCGAGACCGAGCGGCTCGCGACCCTGTGCGACGTGGTCGAGGCGGCCGGTGGGGCGGCGAAGCCGTCCGGCGCCGGCGGCGGCGACTGCGGCATCGCGCTCGTCCCGGCGGACACCGACCTCGCCGGCATCCACCGCGCCTGGGAGGCGCACGACATCAGACACCTCAGCGTCGCGGTGCAAGCGCCCGAAGGGAGCGTCGAATGACCGACCTGCTGACCCCGATCCCCACGAAGTGGGTGGGGCCGATCCGCGTGAGCGGCAACGCCGTCGAGGGCGAGCACGAGGTGCCGCTCGCGACGTACGAGTCGCCGCTCTGGCCGTCCGTCGGCCGCGGTGCCCGTGTCTCGCGGATGGTCGAGGGCGGGATCGTCGCGACCGTCGTCGACGAGCGCATGACCCGCTCCGTCGTCGTGAAGGCCGACAGTGCCGCCGCCGCGCACATCGCCGCGGGGCGGATCCTGGCGCGCCAGGACGAGCTCGAGCAGCTCGTCGCCGGGCAGAGCCGGTTCGCGAAGCTGATCGAGGTGCACCCGGAGATCGTCGGCGACCTGCTGTTCCTGCGCTTCGCGTTCACCACGGGCGACGCCTCCGGCCACAACATGGTCACGCAGGCGGCGGACAAGCTGCTGCCGGCGATCCTCGCGTGGGAGCCGGGCCTGCGGTACGTCAGCGTCTCGGGCAACTTCTGCACCGACAAGAAGGCCACGGCGGTGAACGGGATCCGCGGACGCGGCCGGAACACCATCGCCGAGATCGTCATCCCGGGCGAGGTCGTCGAGAAGCGGCTCCGGTCGAGTGCCGCGCGGATCGCCGAGCTCAACGTCGCGAAGAACCTCGTCGGGTCGACGATCGCCGGAGCCCTGCGCTCCGCGAACGCTCACTACGCGAACATGCTCCTCGGCTTCTACCTGGCCACCGGGCAGGACGCCGCGAACATCGTCGAAGGCTCGCAGGGCATCACCTACGCCGAGGCCCGCGGCGACGACCTGTACTTCTCGACCGCGCTGCCGCACCTGATCGTCGGCACGGTCGGCAACGGCAAGGGCGGCGACCTGCCGGTCGTCGAGGACGCGCTCGTGCGGCTCGGCTGCCGCGAGGAACGCGAACCCGGCGCGAACGCCCGACGCCTGGCGGCCCTGTGCGCCGCCACGGTCCTCTGCGGTGAGCTCTCCCTGCTCGCCGCCCAGACGAACCCCGGAGAACTGATGGCGGCCCACGTCGCCATGGAACGCCGGGGCTCCCGGCCTGCAGGAGGTGCAGCATGACCGCGCAGCAGCCGCTGAGCATCGGCATCCACGACATCGCGATCGCCACCGGCCACCACGTGCTCGAGCTCGACGACCTCGCCGAGCGCCTGGGTGTCGACCCCGCGAAGTACCACGTCGGCATCGGCCAGGACGCCTTCAGCGTGCCCGCGCCCGACGAGGACATCGTCACGATGGGGGCCGCCGCCGCGAAGGAGGTCATCGACCGCCACGGCGTCGAGGGCATCCGCACCGTGCTGTTCGCCACCGAGTCCGGCGTCGACCAGTCCAAGGCCGCCGGCGTCTTCGTGCACGGGCTGCTCGGCCTGCCGCAGTCGGTGCGCGTCGTCGAGCTCAAGCAGGCCTGCTACGGCGGGACCGCGGCCGTGCAGCTCGCGCTCGGCATCGTCGCGCGCGCCCCGCACGAGCGGGTGCTCGTGATCGCCGCCGACGTCGCGCGCTACGACGTCGACACCGCGGCCGAGCCCACGCAGGGCGCCGGTGCCGCCGCGATCCTGGTGTCCGCGGACCCGGACCTCGTCGAGCTCGAGCCGGCCGCCGGTGTCTTCACCGCCGACGTCGACGACTTCTGGCGTCCGAACGACCGCTCCACGGCGCTCGTCGACGGGCGGCTCTCGGTGAGCGCGTACGTCGACGCCTTCGTCGGTGCCTGGGACGACCTCGCCGCGCAGGGCGGTCCCGCGTACGCCGACATCACCCGCTTCGTGCACCACCAGCCGTTCACGAAGATGGCCCTCAAGGCGCACCGGAAGCTGACGCAGCACGTCGGGGAGCCCTTCGACGAGTCCGAGCTCGCGATCGGCTTCACCTACAACCGGCAGACCGGCAACACCTACACGGCGTCGATCTGGATCGGCCTCGCGGCACTCCTCGATCTGGACGACGAGCTCGGCGGGCAGCGCATCGCGATGTTCAGCTACGGCTCCGGCAGCGTCGGCGAGCTCATGACGGGCATCGTGCAGCCCGACTACCGGTCGCACCGCCGCGAGGGTCGCGTGCGCGCGGTGCTCGACGCGCGCGTCCGGCTGACCGTCGACGAGTACCGCGCGCTGCACGCCGGCGGCGCCGCCACCAGCGAGGACGTCGAGCGTCCCCGGGTCACCGCCGGTCCGTACCGGTTCGCCGGGGTGCGCGGTGGCGCGCGCCACTACGAGGCGGTCGCGCAGGACTGAGCGGGTCCGGCCCACCAGGACGCGGACGGGAGGATCGTGGCGGGCCCGCCACGATCCTCCCGTTCGTCGTCCGGGCACCCCGCGACCGCCCGCGCCGACGTCGGGACCGCACCGCCCGCCGCGTGGACCGGCGCCGGTAGGCTGTCCACGGGACGAGGGGGGTCCGATGGCAGGGCGGAACGTGACGACGGTGGTCGCCGACCTCGTGCGCACGCTGCCGACCGACCCGCGTCTCGACGACGTCGTCGCCGCGGTCGCCCGCTCCGTCGGCACGCCGACCCGCGTCGTCGACGTGGACGGCCCGTCGTGGGGCAGCCTCACCGCACTCGTCTCGCAGGCGCCCCACGAGAACCTCGTGCTCGTCCCCGCCGCCGTGCCGCCCCTGTACCGCATGCACTGCGTGCTGCACGAGCTCGGGCACCTGCTGCACGGCGACGCCGGGGCGCCGACGCCCGCATCGGTCGCGTCGCTCGCCGCGGGAACGAACGTGTGCCAGCGGGACGTCGACGGCCGGAGCGCGGCGCACGCGGACGACCCGACGCAGGCCGCCGGGCACGGGCTCGCGCGCGTGTCCGGCGACGACGAGCACTTCGCGGAGCGCTTCGCGTACGAGGTCGCCACCGTCCTGCTCGGCGCGGGGTCGTCGGACGAGCGGGCCTACGGCTGATGGGTGCCCTGCACGCCGCCACCTTCTGGTGCGCGGCCCTCATCTTCGTGGCGCGGACGCCGTCGGTGCGGCGGAACCCGCGCGGTCGTGCGGCCTGGGCGGCGACCGGGGTGGGCGCCCTCGGGCTCCTCACCCTCGGCAGCGTCGTGCCGCAGCCCGTGCTCGACGGGTGGCTCGGCGGCACGAACCTCGTCAACCTCGTGCAGAACGTCTGCGCGACCACCGCCTTCTGGCTCATGCTCCGCGCGTCCACGGGCGACCTGCCGCGCCGACCGGTCCTGGCGCACCCCCTCGCGCTGCTCGCCATGGTCACCGCGTTCACGATCCCGTTCGCCTGCATCACCGACCGGGGCACGACCGCGTTCCACTTCATCGTGCTCGGCATCGACCAGACCGCGATGTGGCTCTACGCCTCGGTCTACATGGCCTGCGTGGCCGCGATCACGGTGACCACGCTCGTGCGCGGGATGCCGACCGGGCGCGGGGCACTCGGGGTCTTCCGGGTCGGACTCGTGCTCGTCACCCTGGCCAGCGTCGAGGAGATCGTGTCGCTGACGGCCGACCACCTCGGCCTGGCCACCCCCGGCGTCCGCGACGCGTTGCGGTTCGCGTTCGACCCGCCCTTCTACCTCGGCATCGTGCTCGTCGTCGTCGGGATGGCCTCGTTCACGGTGCGCCGGTGGGTCCGCGACCTGCGGCTCGGTCGGCACCACCGTCGGCTCGCCCGCGTCGTCCGACACCACGGTCTGCGGCCCGTCGAGCGCCGTGCCGACCTGCGGGTGCGGACGTACGACCTCGTCATCGCGATCCGCGACGCCGAGGTGCAGGGACGGACGATCGACCCGGGCGAGCTCGCGCACGTGCGGTCGGCGGAGCGGCTGCTCGCTCGGAACCTCGGAGGATGACGGCATGACGGTCGTGGAGTGGGTGCTCGTCGCCCTGGTGGTGCTCGTGGTGGTCGGCGGGCTGCTGGCCGTCCGTGCGGTGGTCGGCAAGATCGTCCTGCCCGGGCGGCACCGGTGGACGCCGGTGCTCGACGCGGACGCCGACTCGGTGCAGCTGCCCCTGACCGCCGACACGCTGCGGCCGGGGGAGTACGGCCTGTGGCACGAGGGCGACGGTCACACCACGGTCGGGCCGGTGCTCGAGGTCGACGAGGCCGCCGGCACCGTCCGCCGCGCCGTGGTGCGGACGACCGGCGCGGTGTCCGCCCGCATCCGGTGGAGCGGTCACGTGCACCCCGACCCCGCCGCGATGGAGGTCGACTGGTCCGAGGTGTCGATCCCGACACCGCTCGGCGCGGCACCCGCGTGGGTGGTGCGCCCCGCCCGCCCCGACGACGACGCCGCGGCCACGTGGGCCGTCCACGTGCACGGCATCCGGACGACCCGGGTGACCGCGCTCCGTACCGTCCCGGCGGCGCTCGAGGCCGGCTGGACCTCGATCGTGCCGTCGTTCCGCGGAGACGGTGAGGCGCCGTGGGAGGGACGCGCGTCGCACCTCGGTGCCCGGGAGTGGGTCGACGTCGAGGCAGCCCTCGACCACGCGGTCGCGAACGGTGCGCGGCGGATCGTGCTGGTCGGCTGGTCGATGGGCGCCACGATCACCCACGAGCTGCTGCTGCGCTCGGCCCACCGCGACCTGGTCACGGGCGTGCTGCTCGTGGCGCCGGCGCTCGACTGGGAGGCGGCCGTCCGCTTCCAGGCGGCCCGCACCCCGGTGCCCGGGTTCGTCGTCTCCGCGGCCCTCGCGGCGATGCGCACGCCGCTGCTGCACCGCGTGGTCGGGCTCCGGGCGCCCGTCGACGTCCGGGCGCTGTCGTGGCTCCGGGTCCCGCCGCCCCTGCCGCCGACGCTGCTCGTGCACTCCGACGGGGACCGCACCGTGCCGTTCGCCGTGAGCCAGCAGTTCGCCGCGGGGGAGCCCGACCGGGTGACCCTGGCGGTCAGCGGGTCGGCCGAGCACGCGTGGGAGCGGAACCTCGACGCGGCGTGGTTCGACGCGCAGGTCGCCGGGTGGATCGCAGGGCTGCCGGCGCGCTGAGGGGCACCCCACGCGCGGATCGGCGCCCCGCGCGCGGGTCAGTAGACGTCGCGGACGTACCGCTTCGCGCGCCGCAGGTCGGCCAGGTACCCGAGCGCGTCGTCGGCGCCCCGGCCCCGCTGCTCGGCGACGACGTCGAGCAGCGCCTGCTCGACGTCCTTCGCCATCCGCGAGGCGTCGCCGCACACGTACACGAACGCGCCGTCCTCGAGCCACCGGTACAGCTCGACGGCCTGCTCCCGCATCCGGGTCTGCACGTAGACCTTCTCGGCCTGGTCGCGTGAGAACGCCAGGTCGAGCCGGTCGAGCACGCCGGACTCCCGGAACGCGGTGAGCTCGTCCTCGTAGACGAAGTCCGTGTCGCGGTGCTGGTCGCCGAAGAACAGCCAGTTGCGCCCGGTCGCCCCGGCGGCGGCCCGCTCGTGCAGGAACCCGCGGAACGGCGCGATCCCGGTCCCGGGGCCGATCATCACCATCGGGGCGTCGCCGTCCGCCGGCACCCCGAACGCGGCGTTCGGCTGCAGGTACACGCCGACCTCGCCGTCCGCCTGCACCCGGTCCGCCAGGTACGTCGACGCGACGCCGTGGTGGGTGCGTCGGGTGTCCCCGTACCGGACGCTCGCGACGGTCAGGTGCACGCGGCCGGGATGGGCGAGCGGGCTCGACGAGATCGAGTACTGCCGCGCCTGCAGTCCGCGGAGGTTCGGCAGCAGCTCGTCGAGCGACGGCGCCGCGGGTCCGGCGTCCACGAGCAGGTCGAGGACGTCCCGCCCCCACAGCCACCGGTCGAGCTCCTGCTTGTCGCCGTGCGCCACGACCGCGGCGAGCTCCGACGCGGGCGCACGCTGCACCAGGTCGGCGACGAGGTCCTTCGACGGCGTCCGGATCTCGCGCTCGACGCGCAGGACCTCGGCGAGCGGTCGGCCGTCGACGTCCGCCGCACCGTCCGCGCCGAGGTGGTCGAGCAGCTGGTCGACGAGCGCCGGGTCGTTGTGCGGCACCACGGCCAGCGCGTCGCCGGCCGCGTACGTGATCCCGGAGTCACCGAGGTCGAACTCCAGGTGCCGGATCTCCTTCGCGCTCTGCGGCGCACTGAGCACCCGGTTCACGACGAGCGGCGCCCGGTACGGGGTGCGCTTGGTCCACTGCGCACCCGGCCGGGAGGCACGACCCGCGCCCGCCCCGCCGGCTGCGGTCGCGGTCGGCGCGGCCCCGGCAGCGGCGGTCCCGCCCGTCGCGGCGACGCCGGCCTGGGCGGCGATCCGGTCGAGGACGGCGGCGCTCCACAGGGCTGCCGGGTCCTCGTAGTCGACGTCGCAGTCCACCCGGTCGTGCACGCGCGTCGCACCGAGCTGCTCGAACCGCAGGTCCAGGAGCTTCCCGGCCTGGCAGAACTCGTCGTAGCTCGTGTCGCCGAGCCCGAGCACCGCGTACTGCACGCCCTCGAGACGGGGGACCGCGGGGGACTGCAGCGCCTCCCAGAACAGGCCGGCGTTGTCGGGCATCTCGCCCTCGCCGTACGTCGAGGTGACGACGAGCACGTGCGACATGCCGGCGAGCTGCTCCGGCGACACGGCGTCGAGCGGGGTCGCCCGACCGCCGAGGCCCCTGGCGGTCGCGCCGGCGACGAGGTCCTCGGCGAGGAGTTCCGCGTTGCCGGTCTGCGTGCCGAACAGCACGTCGATCGTCGTGGTCGGCGCTGCCGGGGCGGCCTTCTTCCCCGCGGCGGCGATGCCCGCGATGAACCCGGCGAGCCAGGACTCCTGCGCGGCCGAGAACGGGGCGTCGACGGGGATGAGCGACCCGGTCGGGGGCATGGTCGTCATGCCGTCACCGCCTCGACCGGGGCGAGCGGCGCGCGGCGGGCGATGTCCTCGAGCGCCGCTGTGGCGAGCAGCTCGTCGAACCGTGCGGCTCGGCGTCGGCCGGCGTTCTTGGCGGTCTGGTGCATGATCCACCCCGTGGTTCCCGGCATGTCCGCGCTGCGGTTGTTCCGCTGCGCGAGCGCACGCTTGGCGTCGTCGAGCCGCTTCGTCGCGATGAGCGTCGCGAGCTCGTCGTCCGCGAAGGACTCGAGCGTGCGGCGCAGGTACTTCACGACCCGCTGCTTGACCTGGAAGTCCTCGGTCAGGACGAGGTTGCGGACCGCCTCGGTGACCCGGGGGTCGTTCGGCGCGGCCCCCGGCACCCGCTCCTGCGCCACGTCCTGGGCGACTCCGAGCACGGTGTACGACGACAGCAGCGAGAACGTGTCGTCGCCCTGGTCCCCGAGCGCCGGGGCACGGCCGTCGAGCACGGTCCGGCGGTCGCGGTAGTCGACCTTGAACGACCGGAGCTTGTCCGTCGCGACGGAGCCCGCGAGCTCGTCGAGCAGCTCGTTCCGGGTCGCGGCGGCGAGGATCTCGTCGGCGTCCTGGCTGAGCAGGAGCGCGCGCGGCATGCCGACGTACACGTGGTCGCGGGTGGTCTCCCACGCCGCGAGCAGCCGCTCGGCGAGCGCCGAGCCCGTCGCCTCGAGGTGCCACTCGAGCAGGAGCTTCGCGGCCGCCTCGTGGAACGCCCCGCGCCCGGTCTCCGTGACGGGGAACACCAGGAGCGAGTCGGTGCTCGCGCGCTCGGTCACCTGCCCCGAGGGGTCGTACTGGTACAGGAAGCCGCCGGACATGCCGTTCCCGAGCCCCTTGCCGAAGCCGCCGAGGTTGAGCACGGCACCGCCGGTCATGTACTCGCAGCCGAAGTCGCCGAGGCCCTCGACGACCGCGGTCGCCCCGGAGTTGCGCACGGCGAAGCGGTCGCCGGCCTCGCCCTCGACGAACGTCCGGCCGCCCGTGGCCCCGAACAGCGCGAAGTTGCCGACGAGGACGTTGCCGCCGCGCTCGGCACTGCCGCCGCCCGGCGCGCGGACGACGATCCGGCCGCCGGACTGGCTCTTGCCGACGCCGTCGTTCGCGGTGCCGGTGTGGTCGAGCGTCGTGCCGTCGTTCGTGAAGACCCCGTAGGACTGCCCCGCGGACCCGCGCGTGCGGATCGTCAGGGCGCCGTCGACCAGCCGACGGCGACCGCGGTCGTCGTCGGCGATCGCCGGGTGCCCGGACAGGTCGACCCCGCGGAGCTCGTGGTTCAGGATCCGCTCGAGGTCGATGCCGAGCTGGCCGCCGACGGACTTGTCCGCGTTGCCGAGGACGACGCCGTCGACCACGAGCGCGTGCTCGTGTCCGTCGACGAGCGCCGCACGCGCCTGGTCGATGAGCGCGTCGTCGGTCCGGTAGTCCTTCTCGAGGTACTCCGGGTCCGCGACGACCTTCTCCGGCACCTGCGCCAGGAGGTCCCGCACGTCGAGCCGGCCGACGCTCGCCGGGTGGTCGAGCAGCTGCAGCAGGTCGGTGCGCCCGCGCGCCTCGCGGAGCGACCGCAGCCCGAGGCGCGCGAGGATCTGCCGAACGTCGTGCGCGATGTTGAGCAGGTACTGCGCGAGCGCACGCGGGTCGCCCTCGAACGCCTCGGCGTTCGTGGTCAGGCCGGCGGGGCACTTCACGTTGCAGTTCTTCGCCATCACGCAGCCGAGCATCATGAGCGCGGTCGTGCCGAACTCGAACGAGTCGCCGCCGAGCAGCGCGCTCGTGACGACGTCCGATCCGGTCTGGTGGGCGCCGGAGCAGCGGAGCGTGACCTTCTGCCGCAGGCCGTTCGCGACGAGGGCCTGGTGCACCTCGGCGACGCCGATCTCCGCGGAGCGGCCCGCGTACTTCAGGCTCGTGACCGCCGCGGCACCCGTCCCGCCGGTGTTCCCCGCGACGTTGATGACGTCCGCGCCGGCCTTCGCCACGCCGACGGCGATCGTCCCGATGCCCTCGGAGGACACGAGCTTCACGACGACCCGGACGCGGGCGGCCTTGCAGTCGTGGATGAGCTGCGCGAGGTCCTCGATCGAGTACGTGTCGTGGTGCGGCGGCGGCGAGATGAGCTCGACGCCGGGCGTGCCTCCGCGTGCGGCGGCGATGTCCACCGTGACCTTCGGCGCGGGCAGCTGACCGCCCTCGCCGGGCTTGGCGCCCTGGCCGATCTTGATCTCGAGCTCCTCGAGCATCGGGTCGGCCAGGTAGCCCGCCCAGATGCCGAACCGCCCCGAGGCGAACTGCTTGATCTTCGAGCCGCGGATCGTCCCGTAGCGGGAGTGGTGCTCGCCGCCCTCGCCCGAGTTCGACATGCCGCCGACCATGTTCGTGCCGTGCGCGACGGCCTCGTGCGCCGTGGCGACGAGGGCGCCGTGGCTCATCGCCCCGGACGCGAGCGTGCGGGTGATCTCGTGCGCGGGCTGCACCCGGTCGAGGTCCACGCTCGCCGGGGCCGCCTGCAGCAGCGCGAGGAGCGCGGCGGCGGCGCCGGTGGCGCGGAGCGTCACCTGGTCGTCGTCGACGGCGTCGACGTCGACCTGGCCCGGGTGCAGCAGGGCGAGCCCGTCCGCGAGGGCCCGGTGGCGTGCGGAACCCGTGGGCCCCGTCGACGTGAGCTGCAGGCGGAAGCGGGTCGTGCCTCCCGGCAGTCCGTCGGTCGAGGCGGGCCGCGAGCCGGACAGGCCGCGCACCGTGATGCTGGCGTTGCCGGTCGTCGAGAACCGGCCGAGCTCGCGTGCGAAGTCCTCGGCCTCGTCGATGCCCGTGACGTCCGCGGGCAGCGCGAGCACGTCGCGGAGCGCGGCGGGACGGCGGGACCGCTCGTCGTGGGTGGTCTGCAGGAACGACACGTAGCCGGGCGTGATGCGGTGCGCGTCGACCTCGGCGTCGCTCAGCCGGTCGTAGCCGGTGCTCCGGTACGCGCTGTCGGTGATGCCGAAGGCGTCGTCGAGCTGGCCGAGGGTCAGCAGGCGGAGCGCCTCGGAGTCGCCGGCACGCTCGAAGGCCGGGCGCTCCTCGGTCATCCCGCCGAAGCCGCGGACGCTCGCGACGCCGAACGAGTGCCCGGCGCCGTCGGAGCGCTCCTTGAACAGGCCGAGCAGCGGGACCTGGGCCTCGGTCGCGACCGAGCGGGCGCGCTCGTGCCACTCCGTCGCGGCCTGCGCGATGCGGGTGAAGCCGACACCGCCGACCGGGGCCTGCATGTACGGGAACACCCGGGCGAACAGGTCGTCCCCGGTGTCCAGGTAGTTCGGCTCGAAGAACGCGCCGCCGATGTAGCTCTCCGCGGTGCACAGGCCGACGCGGCCCATCGTCTTGGCGAGGGCCTTCTCGGCCGCCTTCCGGAAGCGCCGCAGGGCCAGGTCGGTCGCGGTGACCTCGCCGGCGGGGGCGGCCTCGGCGGGGTACTGCTCCTCGGCGCGGAGCCGGGCCGACAGACTGTAGACCGCCGACGCACCGAAGCCGAGCGCCGTGGCCACGTGGTGCGAGGACGGGAGCTGCCCGGACTCGGCGACGATCGACAGGCGCAGGCGCAGGCCGGTCTCGATGAGCCGCTGGTTCACGGCCGCGACCGCCAGGATCACCGGGAGCGGTGCGCGGGTCGAGGACACCGCGCGGTCGGTCAGGACCGCGATGCCGCCCGTGCTGCGGGCGAACGCCTCGACCCGGTCGCACAGGGCCTCGACGGCGGAGCGGACGGCGTCGGCGTTGGCGTGCTCGTCGTCGACGACGGGCACGTAGAGCATGTCGAAGCGCTCGAGCGGGACGACGTCCTGGTCGCGCAGGCGGACCATGTCGAGGTGGCCGAGCACGGGGGACCGCACGACGATCTGGCGGGTCGGGACGGCGGCCGTGCCGGTGTCGGCCTGCGCGCTGGTGTGTCCACCAGCAGCCGCCTGCGTGTGGGCGTCGAGCTTGGCGCCGAGGGCCACGCGCATCGACATGCCGTCCGCCTCGCGGATCGAGTCGAGCGGCGGGTTCGTCACCTGGGCGAAGCGCTGCGAGAAGTACTTCGCCATGCCGCCCTCGGTGTCGCTCAGGGCGTTGATCGCGTTGCCGTAGCCCATCGCCGAGATGCGCTCCGAGCCGTTCGCGAGCATCGGGTCGAGCATGAACCGGAAGCTCTCCTGGTTCAGCGAGTACGCGACGTAGCGCCCGGCGAGCGACAGGTCCCCGTCGTAGCCGAGCGTGCTCGTGCCGCGCTCGTACGCGGGCGCGGGCAGGGCGTCGAGCTCCACCCGGGCGGCGTCGAGCAGCGCGCCGAAGGGCCTGCGGGCGGCGAGCAGCTCGAGGGCCTCGCGCGTGCGCAGCACCGAACCCGTGCGGTGGTCGACGACGAGCATGCCGCCGGCCTCGATCCGGCCGCGGTGCACGACCTCGTCCGCGGCGAACGCCACCTGGCCGGACTCCGACGCGACCATCAGGTACTCGGCGGTCTGCACCGTGCGGAGCGGCCGGAGGCCGAGCCGGTCGAGGCGGGCGCCGACCACGTCGCCGTCGCTGAAGATCACGGCGGCGGGACCGTCGTTCTTCTCCTCGTACAGCGAGTGGTACTCAAGCATGTCGCGCACCGCCGGGGTGAGCGTGCGGTCGTTCTCCCACGCCGGGGGCATGAGCGTCACGACGGCCTCGACCAGGTCCAGGCCGTCGTCGAACACCCGGCTCTGCAGGGTCTGGTCGAGCCGGCTCGAGTCCGACTGCCCTGGCGGCCGGACGATGCTGCGCGTGCGGGCGCGCGCCGAGGCCTCGTCGGACAGCCGGTTCTTGCGGTCGGTGTTCAGCTCGCCGTTGTGCGCCATCAGGCGGAACGGCTGCGCCATCGTCGGGTGCGGCTCGGTGTTCGTCGAGAACCGGGTGTGGAAGTACAGCGTCCGGACCGAGTGCCGCGGGTCGCGCAGGTCGGTGAAGTAGCCGATCACCTCGCCCGAGTTCAGCCGGCCCTTCAGCACCTGGGTCCGGGCGCTGAGCGACAGCGGGTACAGGGCCGCGTGCGGTGCGTGCTCCTCGGCGGCGCGGGCGTAGGACACCGCCTCGATCGCGAGGAGCGCGCGGTTCGCCGCGGCGTCGACGTCGGCGCGGGACCAGGACTCCGGGGCGCGGAAGACCCACTGCACGATCGGCAGCTGGTACTGCTCGGCCTCCGGGCGGGCGACGCCGTGGTCGACCGGGACGTCACGGACCAGGAGCAGCTCGAAGCCCTGCTCCGTCAGCTCCGCCGTCACGAGGCGTTCGGCGTCGGCGCGCTCGTCGCGGTCGGACGGCACGAAGCAGTTCGCGACGCCGAAGTGCCCGGCGCGCAGGGTCTGGCCGGTGATCGCGCTGAAGAACTCCACCGACAGGTCGATGCTCACGCCCGCGCCATCACCGACGCCCTCGGCGGACTTCCCGCCGCGGTGGGGGATCGCGCACAGCGCCTCGTCGCCCTTCACCAGGACGTCGTGGCTCGGGGTCCCGTCGAGACGGGTGATGAAGCCGACGCCACAGTCGCTCGATTCGCGAGCAGGGTCGTACAGGCCGAAGGGGGAGGGGTTCACGAGCGGGTCCAGTGGAGCGAGTGCCGGCAGCGGTCGGCCAGGCTGCATCGGTGGAGCGCTCGCCGCGGGCAGACCGTCGGGTGGTGGCCGGGCCCTGTGGGGGTGGTGCGGTAGGGCGATGCTACGGGTTGGTATACCGCGCACGCAACAGACCGACCGGACGGGAGGCACGGGTCGGGTCCGGCGGGCGGGCGGCGGTCCCGGTGCGGGTCCGGTTCTGGTTCGGGTCCCAGTTCCGCAGGACGCAACGTCGGCCGCTGCTCGCAGCGACATACCGCTGCGAGCAGCCGCCGACGTCGCGTTCCGCGGGGCGGGGCGGTCAGTTCGTGCGTTCCTCCACGACCTGCCGCTCGCCCCCGGTTGCGGGAGCGGCTGCGGGCGCGGGCGCGGGTGCGTCGCCCGGCCGCACGAGCACGGGGCGACGCCGCGTGCGGAACACCCACGCCTTGAAGAGCACGAACCGGACCCCGGTCGCGACGAGGTTCGCCCCCGTGAGCACGAGCACCTCGGCCCCGTGCGACGCCCCGGGCGTCGTCGCGTGCAGCACCACGAGCGACCCGGACGTGATCGCCCAGGCGATCCCGAACACGACGAGCCCCTGCACGTGGTGTCGGCCGGCACCGGCACGGCCGCGCACACCGAACGTGAACCGTCGGTTGAGGGCGGTGTTGCCGATCGCCGTCACCAGGAGCGCCAGGAAGTCCGCGGTCTGCGCGCCGATCGCCGGGCGGAAGAGCGCGTAGAGCAGCGCGAAGGCCAGCGTGGAGAGGACCCCGATCGTGCCGAACCGCAGCACCTGTCCGAGGATCCCGACGTGCGGCGTGCTGAACGGACGCCGGCCGATCGCGTCGTACACCGGGGCGATCGGGATCCGTCCGGTGGCCAGGCCACGCGAGACCCGCCACATGCCCTTGAGGTCCTCGGTCGCGGTCGAGGCGATGTGCACCGAGGAGTTCACGTCGTCGACCCAGTCGACCGGGACCTCGTGGATGCGCAGTCCCGCGTGCTCCGCCAGCACGAGCAGCTCGGTGTCGAAGAACCAGGCGTCGTCCTCGCAGAGCGGCAGCAGGTGCTCCGCGGCCTCGCGGGTGACGGCCTTGAACCCGCACTGCGCGTCGGAGAACGAGACCCCCATGGTGCTGCGGAGGAGCAGGTTGTACGAGCGGGAGATGAACTCGCGCTTGCTGCCCCGGACCACGCGCGAGGACCCGACCAGCCGCGTGCCGATCGCCACGTCGGAGTGGCCGGACAGCAGCGGCGCGACGAGGGGCTCGAGTGCCGCGAGGTCCGTCGACAGGTCCTCGTCCACGTACACGAGCACCGCGGCGGGGGAGTCACCCCACACCGCCTTGAGCGCGCGCCCACGTCCCTTGCGCGCCAGGTGCACCGCGTGCACCTCGGGCAGCATGGCCGCGAGGTCGTCGGCGATGCGCGCGGTGTCGTCGGTCGAGGCGTTGTCCGCGATCGTGATCCGCCACGAGTGCTGCAACGAGGTCCGGCAGAACTGGTGCAGGCGCCGGACGTGTGCGGCGAGCGTGTCCTGCTCGTTGTGGCAGGGCACCACGATGTCGATGTCGAGGGTCTGGTCCGAGTCCGTCATGCCGATCAGGCTCGGCAGCGCTCCGATGCGGACCGCAGCAGCACCCTGTGCCGCGCGTAAGAAGCGGCGCCCGGCTCAGTCGCCGAGGCCGAGCAGCACCTGCACCACCGCGACGACCGCGAGCGCCGCGATCGGGACGCCCGCGATCCAGGCGCCCGCGCGCATCTGGGTCCTGCGGATGGTCGGTGGCTCGTGCGAGGCCTGCGCGAAGCGCGTCGCCGCGACGAGCTCGGGAGCGCCGGCGGGCGGCTCCGGCTCGGGCTGCGGGCGGTCGTCCTCGAACGCCGGGACCTCGACCACGAGGTCCTCCGGCCGGGGGTGCTCCGGCAGGTGGCCGTACCGGTTCTCCATCGCGTCCGCCCTCCGCTCGTGCCCGCAGCGTACCCGCCGGAGCGGCGGACCGGAACGGTCAGGACGACGGACGACCGGATCGGTCAGGACGACGGACGACCGGATCGGTCAGGACGCGGGGCGGACCGGCAGCTCCACCGTGAACGCCGTGCGCCCCGGCTCGGAGACGACCCGCACCGTGCCGCCGTGCGCCTCGACGACCGCGCGCACGATCGCGAGCCCGAGGCCGCTCGTCCCGTGCTCCCGCGTCCGGGACGCCGACCCCCTGGTGAACCGGTCGAACAGCGTCGGCAGGACGTCCGCGTCGATCGGCGGCCCGTCGTTCGCGACCACGAGCCGCACGAGCGGAACGCCGCCGGATTCGTGCTGCAGCGAGTCCTGCTGCAGCGCGACCTGCTGGAGTGAGACCACGACCGTCGTGCCCTCGGGGGTGTGCGTCCGCGCGTTCGACAGCAGGTTCGTCACCACGCGCCGCAGCTGCCCGGGGTCGCCGGACACCGCGACCGGGTGGTCGTCCGCGAGTTGCAGCGTCCACCGGTGTCCCGGCGCCGTGGCCCGGGCGTCCACGGTGGCCTCGACGACCGTCGCGGTCAGGTCGACGACCTCGCGCACGGGGTCAGGTCCGGCGGCCAGCGCGGTCGCGTCCAGCCGGGCGAGCAGCAGGAGCTCCTCGACGAGGTCGCCCATGCGCCGGGCCTCGCGGCCGATCCGGTCGACGTTGCGGTGCAGGTCGTCGACGTCGTCGGTGGTCCGGGACAGCTCGGCGTAGGCCCGGACGGTGGCGATCGGCGTGCGCAGCTCGTGCGAGGCGTCGGCGACGAAGGTCCGCATCCCGCGCTCGGCGTCCCGTCGGACGGTCAGTGCCCGGGCGACGTGCCCGAGCAGCCGGTTCAGGGCCGAGCCGACCTGGCCGACCTCGCGGTTCACGACGAGGTCCGCCGGCGCGACCCGGGCCGCGATGTCCGGGTCACCGCGCTCGAGGTCCAGGTCGGTGACGCTCGACGCGACCGACGCCACGCGCTCGAGCGGACGCAGCGACCGACGCACCGTCAGGGTCAGCGCCCACGCGGCGACGACCAGCGCGAGGAGCGTGACGCTCCCGACCACGACGACCAGTCGCACGATGCCGGCGTCGAGGTCGCCGAGCGGCAGGGCGGTCACGAACACGTCGCCGTCGTCGCCGACCGCCTGCGCCCGGTACGAGCCGAGCGACCCGAGCGTCACCGTCACGGGCTCGCCGTCGGCCGCCACGGTGCCGAGCTGCCGTCGCTGCGCGGCGGTCAGCGCGTGCTGCCGCCCCTCGTCGTCGGTGTACCCCGCCAGCACGGCGTCGCCGTCCCGGAAGATCGCCACCACCGTGTCGGCCGCCTGCCCGGGGGCGCCGATGAAGGTGTTGTCCGGGTCGGGCCGTGCCGACGACGTCCCGTCCGACCCCGGCGGCGGTCCGCTCGGCCGCTCGCCGTCGCGGCCGCCTGGTGTCCGCCCCGCGGCCGTCGCCAGCTCGGCGTCGAGCCGCCCGACCAGGTACTCCCGGTAGGCGACGACGGTGACCGCGCCGACGACGACGTTCGTCACGACGAGCAGGAGCGCCACGGCCCCCACGATCCGCCACCGCAGCGACGGGGTGCGGACCGGCCGGGAGGCACGGGTCGGCTCCGCGGGACCGGTCACGTCGTCGGCCGCAGCACGTAGCCGGCCCCGCGGACCGTCTGGAGCATCGGCTCGCGTCCGGCGTCGAGCTTCTTCCGCAGGTACGAGACGTACATGTCGACCAGGTTCGAGGACGTGCCGAAGTCCATGCCCCAGACGCTCGCCAGGATCTGCTCGCGGGAGAGCACCCGGTTCGCGTTGCGGGCGAGGTGCCGGAGCAGCTCGTACTCGGTCGGCGTGAGGTCGACCGGCTCGTCCCCGCGGCGGACGGAGCGGTCCTCCTCGTCGAGCCGGAGGTCGCCGACGACGACCGCCGACGAGCCGGGCGCCGCGACGACCTGGGGTGCGGTGCGGGCGAGGATGCGCGCCCGGACCAGCAGCTCGTCGATGCCGAAGGGCTTGGTCAGGTAGTCGTCACCGCCGCCAGTGAGCCCGGCGAGCCGGTCCTCGGGGGCGTCCCGCGCGGTGAGGAACAGCACGCGGACCGGGTCCCGGGCGTCACGGAGGCGCTCGAGGACCTCGAACCCGTCGATGTCCGGCAGCATCACGTCGAGCACGACCACGTCCGGCAGGAACTCCCGCGCGGCGAAGAGCACGTCTCGGCCCCGGTGCACGGTGCGCACGGCCCAGCCGTCGCCCGTGAACGCGAGGGCGACGGCCTCGGCGAGCGCGTGCTCGTCGTCGACGACGAGGACCCGGACGGGCGTGCCGTCGGTCCGCCGCAGTGCTCGGTCGGCCATGTCGGCGAGCCTATCCGGGCCCTCGTCGTGCATCACTTCGCGGTGGTCAGGTCGTAGACCGTCGACCCGCCGACGGTGGTGCTGTCGTAGTTCGCTGCCACCCACTCCTGGATCGCCGAGGCGGTGGACGAGCCGCCGCCCATCCCGCGGCCGCTGCCGGAGCTGATGTAGTAGCCGATCTTGCCCTCGGCGACCAGCGCCTTGAACTCGGCGAGGGTCGGCGTCGGGTCGCTCGACCAGCCGCCGATCGCCATCACCGCGGTGTCGGAGTCGAGTTCGAGCTGTGCGGCCGACTGGGAACCGTTCACCGCGGCGGACCACGTCGTGTCCGTCGCCGCGAGGAGCTTCGTGAGCGCCGCGGAGGTCGTCGCACCCTCGACGCCAGCGCCGCCACCCGTCCGGCCATCCACGCCGGTCGTGCCCTCGCCGGTGGTGCCGCCGGGCATCGTCGGCATCGAGCCGGTCGGCGGCTGGCCGCCGGGACCCTGTTGGGTGCCGTCGGAGCCGTCGGAGCCGTCGGTCTCGGAACCGGCGGCCGACCCGCCGGGGCCTGCCGTGCCTCCCGGCATGCCGCCGCCCCCGGGACCGCCACCGAACCCACCGGAGCTGCTGCCCGCCGGACCGACGCTCGGGATCGACCCGGAGTGCGCGACGGTGGTCGTGACGAGGGCGTAGGCGGTGGTGCCGGTCAGGCCGAACAGCGTGCCGGCGAGGACGCCCACGGCGACCAGGCGGCGGAGGGTCGGCACGCTGCCGACCACGATCGCGGCCGCGGCGAGGAGTCCGCCGAACAGCACCACCCAGCGCAGCCAGGGGAGCCAGGTGGGGTCCTCGTTCAGCAGGCACCAGCTCCAGAACGCGGTCCCGCCGACCATCGCGGCGAGGCCGAGGCGGCCGGTGACGCGCTCGCGGGCGTGCCAGAGCAGGGCGCCGCCGGTGCCGAGGAGGCCGGCGATCGCCGGGGCGAGGGCCACCGTGTAGTACGGGTGGATCGTGCCGGACATGAACGAGAAGACGAGCCCGGTGACGAGCAGCCAGCCGCCCCACAGCACCAGGCCGGCGCGGGCGGGATCGGCGAGGTGCCGACGGCCGACGACCACCAGGCCGAGGACGAGCGCGACGAGTGCGGCGGGCAGGAGCCAGGAGATCTCGAGCCCCATCTCGGACGAGAACAGGCGGTCCAGGCCGGTCGAGCCGCCGAACGACGAACCCGCGGTGCCGCCGCCCATGCCGCCGCCGCCGCCGTTGCCCGAGCCGCCGAAGATCCGGCCGAGGCCGTTGTACCCGAAGACGAGGTCGAGGACGGTGTTGTTCGTCGACCCGCCGATGTACGGACGGGACTCCGCGGGCCAGAGTGCCACGGCGACGACCCACCAGCCGGCGGACACGACGAGGGACACCGCCGCGATGCCGAGGCCGATCGCGCGCTTCCCCCACGACGTGCGGGCGGCGACCAGGTACACGAGCCCGAAGGCCGGCAGGACGAGCAGGCCCTGCAGCATCTTCGTCAGGAACGCGAAGCCGAGGGCGACCCCCGCGAGGGCGATCCACCGCCAGCTGCCCCGGGGCAGGGCGCGGACCGTGCAGTACGCACCCGCGGTCATGAGCAGGACGAGCAGCGCGTCCGGGTTGTCGAAGCGGAACATCAGCGCCGCCGCCGGGGTCGCCGCGACGACGAACCCGGCGAGGAGCGCACCGACGTTCGCGGTGGTCGTGCCGAGGCGGGCGAGGGTCCGTCGGACGGTTCCCCACACGAGGGCGACCGAGGCGACGGCCATGAGCGCTTGGGGCAGCAGCAGGCTCGTCGACGAGAAGCCGAAGAGCCGCGCGGACAGCACCATCACCCAGAGCGAGGCCGGGGGCTTGTCGACGGTGATGAAGTTCGACGAGTCGAGCGAGCCGAAGAAGAACGCCTCCCACGACTTCGTACCGGCCTGCACGGCGGCGGCGTAGAAGCTGTTCGCGTACCCGGAGACGCTGAGGTCCCAGCAGTACACGACGGCGGTCAGGGCGAGGAGGGCCCAGAAGGCCGGCCGGAGCCAGCGGGCGTCCTCGCGCTCGCCGGCGAACAGGCGGACGAGCGGCGGCCGACGCCGGTCCCGCGCGGCGGTGGTCCCGCCGGGACGTGCGTGGCCCGGACGGTCGGTCACGGGGGTCGGGTACGTGGTCATGCCGGTGAGCCTCCACGGCGTTCCCCGTGCGACCCGATGCGCTGCCTTGGCGCTCCCTAAGACCGTCGGTGGGGTGGGGTGGGGTTCAGGCGTAGCGGCGGGCGACGCGCAGGGCTGCGGCCGTGTACGACCCGCCGAACAGGTACACGTGGAGCAGCAGCGGTGCGAGCTGGTGCAGCTCGACCCGCTCCTGCCAGCCGTCGGCGAGCCGGGACTCCTCGTCGTACGCGGCCAGCACCGTCTCGAGCCGCGCGAGCCCGAACAGCCCCAGCAGCGCGAGGTCGGTCTCCGCGTGCCCGCCGTGCGGCGTCGCGTCGATGAGCACCGCGCCGGTCGGCTCCGAGCTGTCCGTCGGCCAGAGGACGTTCCCGGCCCACAGGTCCCCGTGCACCCGGGCGGGTCCGTCCCCGACGAGCGTGGGCTGCGGCGACCCGAGCGAACCGTCCTCCAGCCGGTCGGCGACCCGGTCGAACACCGCGGCCTCGGCACCGTCGAACCCGCCCCGGTCGACGATCCGCTGCACGAAGTCGCGGATCCGGTACTCGGCGAAGAACGCGCCCCACGTCGCCGGTGCGTCCGCCGCGGCGGTGAACGGCGTGCGCGAGCGCCCCATCCGCAGCCCCGCGCTCGCGGGGAACCCGGGGGACGGCGCGCCCCAGTGCGCGGCACCGGCGGCGTGGGTGTGCGCGAGCGACCGGCCGAAGCGCTCGGCCTGGGCCCGGGTCGGGGCGCCGTCGCTGATGCGCTCGAGGTGCAGGACCGTGGGAGACGGGTGCGCGAGGACCCGGGCGGTGCGGGTGCCGCCGGTGTCCTCGGCCTCGGCGAGCCAGCGCAGGCCGGCGGCCTCGGCGGTCGCCTCGTCCGGGTCGGTGAAGGTCTTCACGTGGGTGTCGGGCACGTGTCCATCCTGCCGACGGCGGCTGGGCGTCACACCGAGTCCACCAGCGCCTGCGCCAACGGGTGCCACGGCCGCGACGACGGCCCGCTCAGCACCAGCGTCCGCACGTACCGCGGCTCGACCGGCAGCATCACGAGGTCGGCGGGCAGCATCACGCGCCCGAGCGACGGCACGATCGACACCCCCTCGCCGCGCTGGATCATCCCGAACATCGTGCTCATCTCGCGGACCCGGTGCGCCCAGCGGAACGGCTGCCCGGCCAGTTCGTGCATCCGCTGGATCTGGTGCTCGCACCCGCCGCCGCCCGCGACCAGTCCGTCGTCGTGCAGGTCGTCGAGCGTCAGCTGCTCGGTCCCGGCGAGCGGGTGGTCACGGCGCACGACGGCGGCCATCTCGTCCCGCGCGACCACCACGCCGCCGGCCGGCACCGGGGACGGGTCGACGAGCACCGCGGCGTCCACCGTCCCGCCCTCGAGCCACTCGGGCATCTCGTCGTCGTCGCCCTCGTAGACCTGCACGTCGACGCCCGGCAGCGTCACCGCCCACAGTTCGCGGAGCCGCGGGAGCAGCCCCTGGCAGACCGTCGGCACGGCGGCCAACCGGACCGTGCCGCGGTCCGTGGCGGGCCGGACCACCGCCTCCAGGGCGTCGACGGAGGCGAGCACGCTGCGGGCGTGGGCCAGCAGCCGGTCCCCGAGCGGGGTGGGCGCGGTCGCCGCGCCGCGGCGCAGCACGCTCCCGCCGACCTCGCGCTCGAGTCCCGCGACGGCGTGCGAGACGGCGGACTGCCCGACGCCGAGCGCGGTCGCGGCACCGGTGAACGACCCGGCGTCGACGGTCGCGACGAACGCACGGAGCTGCGGGATCGAGACGGTCATGCGCTTCCTTCATGGACCCATGCAGCACATTCGTTCGACACATGCGCCGCGGTGCTCGATGCTAACCCTCGTGAACGCCCTCCTCTACGTGCTCGTCGCCCTCACCTGGGGGTCCAGCTTCTTCTTCGCGAAGATCGGGCTCGAGGGGCTCGCCCCGCAGCAGGTCGCGACCGTGCGGACCGTGCTCGGCGCCCTGACGCTCGTGGTCGTGCTGCTCGTCACGCGGCGTCGGTGGCCGCGGGAACGCCGGGTGTGGGGGCACCTGCTCGTCGTCGCGGTGTTCCTCAACGCGGTGCCGTCGTCGCTGATGGCCTGGGCGGAGCAGACCGTGCCGTCGGGGCTCGCGAGCATCTACAACGCGACGACGCCGATCATGACCCTGCTGGCGCTCGCCGTCCTGGTGCCGAGCGAACGCCTGTCGCGTCGGCAGGTCGGCGGCGTCGTGCTCGGGATCGTCGGCGTGCTCGTCCTGGTCGGCCCGTGGAGCCTGGTGGGGGACCCCGCGGTGCTCGCGACCGTCCCGGGACAGGTCGCCCTGCTCGGGATGACCGCGTCCTACGGCGTCGGCCTGGCGTGGCTCCGCCGCTTCGGCGTCGGCAGCGGGCAGGACCCGACGACCGTCGCGACGGTGCAGCTCACCCTGGCGGCGTTGCTCATGCTGCTGGTCGCGCCCGTCGTCGCGACGGGTCCGGTGCAGCTGGACTGGAGGATCGTGGCCGCGATGGTCGCGCTCGGTGCGGTCGGCACAGGGTTGGCCTACGCGTGGAACACGCGCCTGGTCGGCGCGTGGGGTGCCGGTCGGGCGTCGACCGTGACGTACCTGACCCCGGTGGTCGGGGTCGCGCTCGGCGTGCTCGTGCTCGGTGAGCCGCTGCGGTGGAACGAGCCCGTCGGCGGAGTCGTCGTGCTCGCCGGGATCGCGCTGGCGTCGGGACGGCTGGCCTTCCGGAGGCGCCGGGTGTCCGCCGTGGCCCCGGCCGGTGCCGGTCAGGGGCGCGTGTAGTCGAACTGCAGCCGCATCCGGTCGCCACGGAACACGATCGTCGAGTACTCGAACGTCGTCCCGGCCCGGTCGGCGATGACGTCGGTGAGCTGCAGCGCCGGGTCGCCCCGACGCAGGCCGAGCAGCCCGGCGTCGGCCTCGGCCACGGCGACGGCCTCGAGCCCCTCCGCGACGTCGTGCATCGCCAGGCCGAAGGCGTCCTCGAGCACGACGCAGAGCTGCTCCTCGACGACGTCCAGCGCGTCGAGGGTGGGCGCGAGGGCCGCCGGGACGAACGACCGGTGCACGCTGAGGGGCTTGCCGTCGACGGACCGCAGCCGGACGATCGCGAAGACGTCGTCGGTGCGGCCGAGGCCCAGGCGGTCCCGGATGCGGGCTGGCGCCGGGGCCCGGTCGATCGACACGAGCGTCGTGGTGATGTCGTAGCCGAGCACCTCGAGCTGCTCGCGGATGCCGCGGTACGCCGGGGAGACCGCGCTGATCTTCTCGGGCGCGACGAACGTGCCCTTGCCGGGGACCCGGTGGAGCAAGCCGTCGGTGGTCAGCTTCGTCAGGACGCCGCGCACCGTCATCCGGCTGGTCCCGTAGTGCCGGTTCAGCTCGTTCTCGGACGGGATCCGTTGGCTCGGCGCCCACTCGCCGCTCGCGATCTTCGCCGTGAAGATGTCCTCGAGCTGCTGGTAGATGGGCACGGCGGAGTCGCGGTCCACCTCGTCGACCACGGTCCACCTCCTGTCGGCCGGACGGTCGTCCGATAGCCGCTCATGATACTTGTCGAGTCCGGTCTAGACAGGTACAGTCCGAGCAGTCGTCGACGCTGACGGCGACATCCCACGACGCAGCGACGCAAGAGGGGACCCAGGCATGGACGTGTCCACCAGGACGTTGACCAGGACCGCACGGGACGGCGGGTACGCCGTACCGGCCGTGAACGTGTTCGACGAGCTGAGCATGCGGGCGGTGATCGCCGCGGCGGTCCGGACCCGGGCGCCGCTCGTCGTGCAGATCTCCGTGAAGACCGTGAAGGCCTCCGGGACCGCCTTCACCACCGACCTGTTCCGCGCGCTCACCCGGGACGTCCCGGTGCCGGTCGCGCTGCACCTCGACCACTGTCCGGACCGGGCGGTGCTCGACGACGTCATCGCCGCGGGGTGGTCCAGCGTGCTGTTCGACGCGTCCGACCGCGGGTTCGACGACGCGGTCCGCGAGACCGCCGAGGTCACCGCCGCGGCGCACGCCGCCGGGCTCGACGTCGAGTCGGAGATCGAGAACATCCTCGGGGTCGAGGACGGCGTGGGCAGCGACGAGTCCCGGCACGCGTACTCGGTCGAGCAACTGGCGGAGGTCGCCGAGCGGACCGACAGCGACCTGCTCGCGCCGCAGCTGGGCACGAGCCACGGACTGTACAAGGCGGACCCGGTGCTGCTGCCCGAGCGCGCCGCCGAGCTCGCCGCCCTGACCGACCGGCCGATCGTGCTCCACGGCGGCACGGGGCTGAGCCGCGACGACTTCCGGTCGTTCATCGACGCCGGGGTGTCGAAGATCAACATCTCGACCGCGGTGAAGCACGCGTACATGCGCGCGTCGCTCGAGCACCTCGAACAGGCACGGGCGACGGACAGCTGGGACCCGCCGAAGCTCGTCACCGCGATCGAGTCCGCCGTCACCGACGTGATCGCCGAGCACGTCACGTGGTTCGGCGCGGACGGCAAGGCCGGTCGGTCGTGACCCGCGCGCTCGTCTTCGACTGCGACGGCGTGCTCGCCGACACCGAGCGCGACGGGCACCTGCCGGCGTTCAACCAGACGTTCGAGCACTTCGACCTGCCGGTCCGGTGGAGCCAGGACGACTACGCCGAGGTGCTCCGGATCGGCGGCGGGAAGGAGCGGCTGGCGTCGCTGCTGACGCCGGAGTTCGTCGAGCGCGCCGGCCTGCCGACCGATCCCGAGGAACAGCGGGCCCTGGTGGCCGAGTGGCACGCCGAGAAGACCCGGCGGTACACCGCGATGGTCCGCGACGGGGTGATGCCCGGTCGGCCCGGCATCGCCAGGATCGTGCACGAGGCACACGACGCGGGCTGGCTGCTCGCGGTGGCCTCGACCTCGGCCGAGGCGTCGGTCCGCGCGGTGCTCGAGCACGCCGTGGGCGAGGAAGCCGCCGGCTGGTTCGCGGTCTTCGCGGGCGACGTCGTCCCGCGCAAGAAGCCCGCGCCCGACGTGTACGAGCTGGCGCTCCGGGAGCTCGGCGTCACCGCGGCGGACGCGGTCGTCGTCGAGGACAGCGCGAACGGGCTCCGGGCAGCGCTCGGCGCCGGACTCACCACCGTCGTGACCGTCAGCAGCTACACGGCCGACGAGGACTTCACCGGCGCGGCGCTCGTCGTCGACCGGCTCGGCGACCTGCCCGACGAGCCGGCACACGTGCTCGCGGACCCCCACCACGTCGAGGTGCCCGGACGGGTGACCCTCGACACCCTCACCCAGCTCCCGACCGGAGGACGACGATGACCACCGAAGCCACCACCCACCTCGAGTCCACCGTGCGGCTCATCGCGAGCACCTGCGTCGAGAACGAGCGGTACTTCTGCGACCTCGACGCGGTGGCCGGCGACGGCGACTTCGGCTACTCCCTCGCCCGCGGGTTCGAGAACGTGCTCGCCGGGTTCGACGACTACGACCGGTCGGACCCCGGGACCTTCCTGCAGCAGGTCGCGATGACGATGAGCAGCCGCATCGGCGGGACGTCCGGTCCGATCTGGGGCACCGCGTTCCTGCGGGCGGCCGGGGTCGTCAAGGGCAAGGACGACCTGACCGCAGAGGACGTCGTGGCGATGCTCCGCGCCGCGGTCGAGGGGATCAAGAAGCGCGGTGGCGCCGACCTCGGCGACAAGACGCTCCTCGACGCGATCGTCCCGATGACCGACGCGATCGAGTCCGACGCGGCGGACGGCCGGGACGGCGCCGCGATCGCCCGACACGCCGCCGAGGTCGCACGCCAGGCAGCGGACGCCACCTCGACGCTCGAGGCCCGCCGTGGGCGCGCGTCGTACACGGGGGAGCGCAGCATCGGCTCGCCCGACCCCGGCGCGGTCGCCGTCGCGGTGCTCGCGGAGCGCATCGCCGACGAGTGGTGACGCGAGCCGACCAGATCCGATCCGCCCCCACCAGCACGACCCTTCGCAGTACCCGACCACCACGATGAAGTGAGGCAACCGCAGTGAAGAAGTTCGTCAACGACCCGAAGCAGTTCGTCCCGGACATGCTGAAGGGTCTGGCCCTCGCCAACCCCGACACCCTGACCTACGACCCGAAGGCGAACCTGATCGTCCGCACCGACGCCCCGCGCGACGACAAGGTCTCGATCGTCCAGGGGTCCGGCTCCGGGCACGAGCCCGCGCACGTCATGGTCGTCGGCAAGGGCATGCTCGACGCGGCCTGCCCCGGGGACGTGTTCGCCGCGCCGCCGACCGACTACGTCATCGAGGCCGCCCGCCGGGTGAACAGCCCCAAGGGCGTGCTCCTGCTGGTCAACAACTACACGGGCGACAAGATGGCCTTCGAGATGGCGGAGGAGTTCGCCGAGGCCGAGGGCATCAAGGTCGCGACCCTGTTCATCGACGACGACGTCGCCGTGAAGGACTCCACGTACACGATCGGCCGTCGTGGCGTCGCCGGGAACTTCTTCGTGATCAAGGCGGTCGGCGCCGCGGCCGAGGCCGGCGCCGACCTCGACGAGGTCGTCCGGGTCGGGAAGAAGGTCAACTCGGTGACCCGGACCATGGGCGTCGCCCTCACGGCGTGCACCCCGCCCGCCAAGGGCTCGCCGCTGTTCGAGCTCGGCGACGACGAGATCGAGGTCGGCGTCGGCATCCACGGTGAACCCGGACGCGCTCGGCAGAAGATCGTCCCGGCGGACGAGATCGTCGACATCCTGCTCGACCCGATCGTGTCCGACCTGCCCTTCTCCGACGGCGACGAGGTCGCGCTCATGGTGAACGGACTCGGCGGCACCCCGATCAGCGAGCTCTACCTGCTCTACGGGATCGCGCACGAGAAGCTCGTCGCGCAGGGCATCACACCCGTCCGGAGCTACGTCGGCGAGTACTGCACCTCGCTCGACATGGCCGGCGCCTCGATCACGCTCGTGAAGCTCGACGACGAGGTCAAGGAGCTCCTCGCCGCCCCCGCCGAGATCCCGATCCGCACGTTCTGACGGACCACCCGTCGGCGCGCACCAGCCCGCCCGTCGACGGCTCCCACACCAGGACGCCCGCGACCGCGGGCGTCCCGACGCCGACGATCGAGGAGGATCACATGGCGAGCAACCACGCAGTCGCGTACAAGGGGCCGGGGAAGGTCGAGGTCATCGAGACCGACTACCCGACGTTCGAACTCAAGGACGGACCCGGTGTGAACCCGGCGAACGTCGGACGCAAGGTCAACCACGGGGCGATCCTCCGCACGGTGGCGACGAACATCTGCGGCAGCGACCAGCACATGGTCCGCGGCCGCACCACCGCGCCGAGCGACCTCGTCCTCGGTCACGAGATCACCGGCGAGGTCGTCGAGGTGGGCTCGGACGTCGAGTTCATCAAGGTCGGCGACATCGTCTCCGTCCCGTTCAACATCGCGTGCGGTCGCTGTCGGAACTGCAAGGAGCGGAAGACCGGCATCTGCCTCAACGTCAACCCGGACCGACCGGGCAGCGCGTACGGCTACGTCGACATGGGCGGCTGGGTCGGCGGTCAGGCCGAGTACGTCCTCGTGCCGTACGCCGACTGGAACCTGCTGAAGTTCCCGGACCGCGACCAGGCGCTCGAGAAGATCCTCGACCTCGCGATGCTCTCCGACATCTTCCCGACCGGGTTCCACGGCGCGGTCACGGCCGGCGTCGAGGTCGGTTCGACCGTGTACGTCGCCGGTGCGGGGCCGGTCGGCCTCGCGGCTGCGACCGGGGCGATGCTGCTCGGCGCCAGCGTGGTGATCGTCGGCGACATGAACGCCGACCGCCTGGCCCAGGCGCGCAGCTTCGGCTGCGAGACCGTCGACCTGACGAAGGGCGACCCCGCCGACCAGATCGACCAGATCCTCGGCGAACCGCTCGTCGACTGCGGCATCGACGCCGTCGGCTTCGAGGCCAAGGGCCACGGCGCCGGATCCGGGGAAGAGGCACCGGCGACGGTCCTCAACTCGCTCATGGACATCACGGCAGCCGGTGGCGCCCTGGGCATCCCCGGGCTCTACGTCACGGGTGACCCGGGCGGCGTCGACGAGGCCGCCAAGAAGGGTGCCCTGTCGCTCAGCCTCGGCACCGGCTGGGCGAAGTCGCTGTCCTTCACGACGGGGCAGTGCCCGGTCATGAAGTACAACCGGCAGCTGATGATGGCGATCCTGCACGACCGCACGAGCATCGCGAAGAACGTGAACGCGAAGCCGATCGGCCTCGACGAGGCCCCGCGTGGCTACGAGGAGTTCGACAAGGGCGCGGCGACGAAGTACGTCCTCAACCCGAACGGCCTCATCCCCGCGGCCTGACCCGGCGGTCCCACCGGCCCCTGCACCGTCGACACCCGGCGGCGCAGGGGCCGTCCGTCATCCGGGCCCGACCGCGTGCAGCCGTCCGTCCGTACGCTCGCCCGTGTGGACGCACCGCACCGACCCCGGGCCAGCCGACCGTCGACCCTGCGGCTGCTGTTCGCGTCCTCGCACCCCGGGCCGACCGTCACCGTCACGGTCCTCGCCACGGTGATCGCCGTCGCGGTCGGGCACCCGTTCGGCACCGTGCTGCTCGTGGCGCTCGCCGTGGTGGCGGGGCAGCTGTCGATCGGCCTGGCGAACGACTGGATCGACGCGGACCGCGACCGGGCCGTCGGCCGCTCCGACAAGCCCGTCGCACGGGGCCTCGTCGCAGCCTCGACCGTCCGGACCGCCGCGTTCGTCACGGCCGCGGTCGCGGTGCTCGCGAGCGTGTTCCTCGGTCCGGTCGCGGCCGTCGCGCACCTCCTGCTCGTCGCCGCGGGGTGGGCCTACGACGCGGGGCTCAAGCGCACGGCCTGGTCCGTCGCACCGTTCCTGGTGGCCTTCGGACTGCTGCCCGTCGTCGCGGTCGCCGCCGGCGGTGGCGCCTGGCCGGCCTGGTGGGCGGTCGCGACCGGGGCGGTGTTCGGCATCGCGATCCACTGCACGAACGTCCTCCCGGACCTGCTCGACGACGCGGCCACGGGTGTCCGGGGCTTCCCGCACCGCCTCGGCCTGCGCGGTGCCGGTGTCCTCGCGTTCGGGTCGCTCGTCGTCGCGGCGGGGCTCGTGCTCGGCGGGCAGCTGGCCGGGGCTGACCCGGCTCGCGGCGCGGCGGCGGTCCTCGCGGTCGTCGGGGCGCTCGTGGTGGTGGTGCTCGCGGTGGTCGGGGTCCGGCTCGTCCTGGTGGGGCGACCGACCCGCGCCCTGTTCCGGCTCGTGATCGCGTCGTCCCTCGTCCTCGTGGTCGAGCTCGGCGTCGCCGGTGCCCGACTCGTCGCCTGAGCCGATCCGCTCAGGCCCACCCCATCGCGTAGGTCGCAGCGAGCCACCTGGCGGACGGGAGTGCCAGGACGGACCGGAGCAGTGCCTCCCGTCCGACCAGCAGCGCACCGCGAGCCGGGCGACCGAGTGCCGCGTTCGCCTCCGCCTGCCGCGCGGCGCGCGCCGCGGCCGCCTGCCGGGTCGCCGCGTAGGCGGGCCACGGACCCGCGTCACCGGAGCGGACCGCGTCGGCCAGGAGCGGCGCGAGCGCCGCGACGTCCAGCCACCCGAGGTTCATGCCCTGCCCGCCGATCGGGCTGATCTCGTGCGCTGCGTCGCCGACCAGGACGACGCGCCCGACGCCCACCCGCTCGGCGGTGCGCCGCCGGGTCCGGAACGCGCTCACCATCGAGCAGGTCGCCGGGTCGGGAGCCGTGCCGGTGCGCTCGCGGACGAGCGTGGCCAGCCGGGAGGCACGCCCCGCCTCGGTCCCGTCGGTGCCGGACGGTCGCGTGGCCGGGCCGGTGACGAGCGCGACGGAGCGGCGGCGACCGCCGGGCAGCGGGAAGGACTCGAGGACGCCGCCGGGGCCGACGTCGACGACCGCGGTGTCCGCCGGGGCGACGCCGGTGTCCGCGAAGTCGCCCATCACGTACTGCTCGCGGTAGGTCCGGCCGGTGGTGCGGATGCCGAGCAGGTCGCGCACGGTGCTCCTGGCACCGTCCGCGCCGACGACGAACCGCGCGCGGACCCGCACCCGCTCGTCGTCCGGACCGGCGCCGGACACGGCGACGTGCCCGCGTTCCGGGTCGAGCGCGGTGACCGTCGTGCCGGTGCGGAGGGCGTCCGGTGCGAGGGCCGCGAGACGGTCCCGCAGGAGCGTCTCGGTGCGGTGCTGGTCGAGCGCGGCGACGAACGGGAACGGGTCGGACACATGGTCGAACGACAGCGTCCCGAGGGCGCGACCGCGGCTCGTGGCCACACCGCGGCGGACGGGGACCGCCTCGGCCAGGACGGGACCGGCGACCCCGACCCGGTCGAACACGGCGAGCGAGGGCGGGTGGATGCCGATCGCCCGCGAGCCCGTCGGCGCCGAGTCTCGGCGTTCCCAGACGCGCACGTCGACGCCCTCGGCGGCGAGCAGCACGGCGGCGAGGAGGCCGACCGGGCCGCCGCCCACCACGAGGACGTCGGTCGGGTCGGAGGTCACGCGCCGAGCCTACGGAGGGGCGGTCCGGTGGCTGCCAGCCACGCAGCGGTCAGTTCGTGACGCTCGCGCGCTCGGCCCGGTCGGCGGCGACGAGGGACCGTGCTTCGCGGACGCGCTTGCGGGCCTTCTCGACCGGGACCTCGACCGCGTAGGCGGCGCCGACGGCCACGAGCAGCGCGACGGCGATGAGCCACACCGTGCCCCACGGCCCGATCGCGAAGGGGTCGAGCAGGGCGATCACGAGCGGGTGCCAGAGGTACGCCGAGTACGAGACGCGGCGGCCGAACCACGACACCGGTGTCCAGGCGAGCGCGGCGGAGAGCGGTGACCGGACCGAGACGAGCCCGGCGATGAGCACCGACGACACGACCCCGGTCAGGGGCAGGACGACGCCGAAGGTCCACGCGTGCTGCGTCCAGTCGTCGCCGATCCAGAGCAGGATGCCGACGAGGAGCGCCAGGCCCGCCCAGCTCGCGACGTGCCCGGCGACCCCGGCCGCCCACGTGCGGACGCGCGCGTCGTCGAGGAGCAGGGCGAGCAGGCAGCCCGTCGCGAGCGGCACGACGCCGAGCACGGGGGAGAAGTACACGTCCGGCGTCGACCCGCCGTTGGGTGTCTGGTAGACGAGTCCGGCGGCGATCGAGCAGCCCACGATGACCGCACCGAGGCCGGCCATCAGCCACCGACGTCGAGCGCGCACCATGAAGAGCAGCACGAGCACGGGCGGCCACACCAGGTAGAACTGCTCCTCCATGGACAGGCTCCACGTGTGCGCGAAGACGCCCTGCGTGGTGTCCCAGAACGAGCGGAACAGGTTGCCCGTGTAGGTGAGGGCGATGAACGCGGCCTCGCCCGGACCGAACGACGCGCCCTTGTAGTCGCCGACCCAGTTCCACAGCAGCAGTCCGACCGCCACGAGGGCGAGGAGTGCCGGGTACAGCCGGAGCAGGCGCTTCCACCAGAACGAGCCGAGGCGGATGCGGCCGGTCTTCCGGTGCTCGCCGAGCAGCAGCGTCGTGATGAGGAACCCGGACAGGGCGAAGAACACGGTGACGCCGATGAAGCCGCCCTCGAACTGCGGGACGTGCAGGTGGTACAGGATCACCGCGAGGATCGCGATCGTGCGGAGGCCGTCGAGTGCCGGAGCCCGGTTCGTCAGGGGCGGTGGTGGCGTCGTCCGGGCAGCACCGATCCCTCGACCGACCGCGGTGGCGCGGCGGGTCGTGCTGGAGCGCTCGGGGGCGAGCGTGTTCGTCGTCACGGGTCCTCCCTGCGAGGATCGGTCTTCCGGGTGACGACCAGCGTGCTCCACCCAGGTAAGAGGACCCTCAGTGATCGGGGTGCACGAGCGCGGTCAGCGCTGCGAGCCGCTCCTCGACCAGGGTCCGGAAGTCGCGGTCCTCGGGTTCGGCGATCCACTGCGCGAACGCCAGGTGGAACACGGTGACCGCCGTCTCGGCGGCGATCGTGGCGAGGGGCTCGTCGATCCCGTGCGCCCGCAGGGTGTCGCCCAGACGGACCTTCAGGTTCGCGAGCTTGCCGAGTTCGCGCTCCTCGAGGGCGGGGACGGCGTCGATCACGGCCTGGCGTGACCGGGACCACGAGCGGCGGTCCTCGGGGAAGAAGTCGGCGGCCGAGTCGAGCGCCCGCCGGACCAGGTCGAACGCGGGCGTGCCGTCCGGGGCCTGCTCGACCGGGGTCGTGAACATCGCGGTGAAGTCGGTCTGGCCGGCGAACAGGACCTCGGGCTTGTCCGCGAAGTGCCGGAAGAAGGTGCGCTCGGTGACGTCGGCGGCCGCGGCGATCTGCGCGACGGTCGTCTCGTCGTAGCCCTGCTCGGCGAAGAGCCGGAGTGCGGTCGACTGCAGGCGTTCGCGGGTGCCGGGTTGCCAACGAGCCATGGACGCAGTCTACTGATGACAGTGGCTGACATCGAGTGCTACGGTGATGTCAGTCCGTGACATCGCGCCACGGACCCTGTGAAGGGAGACACTCATGCACGTGTTCGTCACCGGGGCCTCCGGCTGGATCGGCTCCCACACCGTCGACGAGCTCCTCGCCACCGGGCACACCGTCACCGGGCTCGCCCGGTCCGATGCGTCCGCCGCCGCACTCGAGTCCCGCGGTGCCGCCGTCCTGCGCGGCGACCTGGACGACCTCGACGTCCTGCGCCGCGGGGCGGAGGGCGCCGAGGGCGTCCTGCACCTCGCGAACAAGCACGACTGGGGCAACCCGGCGGCCACGAACGCGAGCGAGCGGGCCGCCGTCGAGACGCTCGGGAGCGCCCTGGCCGGTTCCGACCGTCCGCTCGTGGTGGCCTCCGGGGTGGCCGGCCTGGCCCCGGGCCGACCTGCCACCGAACAGGACCCCTCGCCGTTCGTCGGCCCGGACAGCATGCGCGGCGGCAGCGAGAACCGCGCGTTCGACTTCACGGCGGACGGTGTCCGGGCCGTCAGCGCGCGCTTCAGCCCGACCACGCACGGCGTCGGCGACCACGGGTTCATCGCCGCGATCGTCGCCGCAGCCGTCCGGACCGGGGTGTCCGGCTACCTGGGGGAGGGCACGAACCGGTGGGCCGCCGTGCACGTGGACGACGCCGCGCGGCTCGTGCGCCTCGGGCTCGAGGACGCCCCGGCTGGAACGCGGTTGCACGCCGTCGCCGAGACGGGTGTCCCGACCCGGGACATCGCGCAGGCGATCGGCGACGCCCTCGGGCTCCCGGTCACGAGCATCGAACCCGCGGACGCCGAGCAGCACTTCGGGTTCATCGGCCGGTTCTTCGCGCTCGAGATGTCCGCGACGGCCGATGCCACGCGGGGGCGCTTCGGCTGGACCCCGACCGGGCCGACCCTGCTCGAGGACATCGCCGCCGGGGCGTACGCGCACGTCGCGCGCTGACCCGCTCGCGGGCCCGGCGCCCTGGCTGGGGGAGGCTACTCGGCCTTCTGCATCTGCCAGGGCTCGGGCTCGCGGTCCCCGTTCGGGCGCACCGGACGGACGTCTCCGACGATCGGGATGGAACGCTTCCGCATGAACCACAGGTAGCGGACGAAGAAGTGCGACAGGGTCGACAGCCGGTTGCCGTTGCCGAGCAGCGACGCGATGTGCACGGCCACCCAGGCGGCCCACGCGACGGGGCCGACCATCGTGATGCCACCGCGGAGCTGGGCGACCGCGGCGTTCGTGCCGATCGTCGCCATGGTGCCCTTGTCGAAGTACTTGAAGTGCTCGGTCTGCTTGCCCTCGAGCAGGCGGACGACCTGCCGGGCGACGTGCCGACCACCCTGCAGCGCCGGCTGGGCGAGCTGGGCGAGGGCGTCGTCCTGGGCGGCGATGTCGCCGGCGGAGAAGATCCGCTCGACGCCCTTCACGCTGAGGTCGTCGTTCACCTGGATCCGCCCGCCGTGGGTCTGCGGCAGACCCCAGCCCGAGACCTCCTTGTGGGCCGCGACCCCGGTCGCCCAGATCACCTGGGACGCGGGGATGAACTCGCCGTCGGCCGTGACGACGCCGTCGGGCTTGACCTCGGCGACCCCGGTGTTCAGCCGCAGCACGACGCCGCGCTTCCGCAGGACCTTGGCCGCGTACCGGCGCAGGCGCGGGGCGAACGGCTTGAGGAGTTCGCCGCTGCGGTGCACGAGCGTGATCGTGATCGCGCCCTCGTCGAGCTCGGGGTACGCGCCCTCGAGGGCCTGGTCGCGGAGCTCCGCGAGGGCACCGGCCATCTCGACGCCCGTCGCACCGCCGCCGACGATGACCACGCGGATCTCGTCGGGGCCCTGGTTCGCCGCGGCCTCCTCGAGCCGGGTGAACAGCTCGTCGCGGATCCGCAGCGCCTGCGAGCGGGAGTACATCGAGTACGCGTACTCGTACGCGCCGGGGGTGCCGAAGTAGCTCGTGTTGACGCCGTTCGCCAGGATGAGCCAGTCGTAGTGCAGGTGCTCGCCGTCGGACATCTCGGCGACGCGGTGCTCGGCGTCGATGCCGGTGAGCAGCCCGTGGCGGAAGTCGGCGTTCGACTGCTTCGCGCGCAGGCTCCGCAGGAAGTACGTCACGTCGCCGGCGTTGAGGCCGCCCGTCGCCACCTGGTACATGAGCGGCTGGAACATGTTGTAGACGTGGCGGTCGACCAGGGTCACCCGGACCGGTGCGTCCGCGAGTTCACGCATCGCCGCGATGCCGGCGAAGCCTCCGCCGACGATGACGACGTGCGGGCGGGTGTCCTCGGACATGCTGATCTCCAGGGTGGTGCGGTCGACGGCCACCCAGAAGGGTACGCCGATCGGGAGCCGTGTCCGTCCACCCGCCCGTCACCGTGCCGATGGAGCGGTCCCGCCGGCCCTGCGGCCCTGCGGCCTGCGTCAGGCGCGGCCTGCGTCAGGCCTCGAACGGCGCGTACGTGCTCAGCACGTTGCCCTTGCTCGTCACGACGCTCTGCACCAGGCGCAGCCGCGTGGGCGGATCGGTCGGCTCGAACAGCTTCCGGCCGGCGCCCGCGATCGCCGGGTGCGTCATGAGCTGCAGCTCGTCGAGCAGCCCCGCGAACAGCAGGTGCCGCACGAGCGTGACGCTCCCCGTCACCGCGACGTCGCCGCCGTCGCCGGCCTTGAGCTCGCGCACGAACGCGTCGACGTCACCCTGGATCAGGTGCGCGTTCTCCCACGTCAGGTCCGGGTCGAGCGTGGTCGAGGCGACGTGCTTCTCGATCGGGTTGATCCAGCGGCCGAACGGGTCGTCGGCGTGCGACGGCCACCACTCGGACCACTCGAGGTAGCTCTGCTTGCCGAGCAGGACCGTGTCGGTGCGGTCCATCCACGCCGTCATCGCCGTGCCGAGCTCGGCGTCGAAGGAGTCGTACTGGAACGTGTACGGGTCCTGCACGACACCGTCGACCGACGTGAAGAGCCCCGAGGTGACCTTGCGCATGCCCCGGAGCCTAGGGGCCTGGGCGTCCTGCGTCGAGGGTCAACTCCCCGTGCCGCTCCCGCCGCCCTGCACGCCACCGGGCAGCTGTCCGCCCTGACCGTTCTGCCCGCCCTGCCCGCTCTGCCCGTCCTGCCCGGGGAACCCGCCGCGCCCGCCGCCCGGGACGGTCACGGAGCCCGAGTGCGACGCGCCGATGGCGTGGCCGACGGCGTACCCGACGCCACCGCCCGCGAGCAGGGCTCCGAGCCCGACCGCCACGGCCACCACGGGCCAGAACCACGGCGGCTTCGGACGCGTGCGCCCCGCGGTCCCCGACGGCTGTCCGGTCCAGGCGGCGGGACCGACCGGGGCCGCGGCCCACGAGGGCTGGCCGGTTGCGGCGGGCGGCCCGTCGAGCGTGGCGGTCGGACCGGCGGCGGGCGCCGCGCCCCAGCCGTGCGGCGGGACGGGCGCGTGGCTCGGTGCGGTGTTCGGGGAGTGGTCGCTCATGCGCGCCAGTGCACTCTGCTCGGCCAAGAGGAACCGATGACGACCCTGACCCGGCGCTGCGAACCCGCGGGTAGGTTCGGGTCGTGCGCGCACGGGTCGGGTCGTTCCAGGTCGGGGACCTCCGCGTGCGCCTCCGGACCCTGGCGCCGGCCGGCCGTCTGCACGACTCCCTGGCCCCGACCGTCGTCCTGGTGCACGGCATCGGGATGTCGCACCGGTCCTTCGCCCGCACGCAGCGGGTCCTCGCCCGGACCCACCGCACGGTCGCCGTCGACCTGCCGGGGTTCGGCGGCCTCCCGCCGGCCTGCCGCCGGCTGCAGGTCGAGGAGCTCGCGGACCTCGTCGTCGCGGCGGTCCGGGACGGCGGCGCGGAGACCGTCGTCGCGATCGGGCAGTCGATGGGGACGCAGGTCGTCGCGGAGGCCGCGCTCCGTCACCCCGACGTCGTCCGGGCCGTCGTCCTGGTCGGCCCCGTGTGCGACCGGTCCCGGCGCACCCTGCTCCGGCAGGCGCTCGACCTGGCTCGGGACACCGTCGTCGAGACCCCGCGCATGAACGCCGTCGTCACGACCGACTACCTGCGGAGCATCCGGCAGTACGTCCGCGAACTCGGCCCGATGCTCCGGTACCGGCTCGAGGACGTGCTGCCCCGGCTCACCCAACCCGTGCTCGTCGTGCGCGGCGACCGCGACCCGATTGCGCGGCGGGAGTGGTCGGAGTCCCTCGCGCACGCGGCCCCGCGCGGGGCGCTCGTCGAGCTGCCCGGCGGGCACCACGTGCAGGAGCGGCACCCGGAGGCGTTCGGACGACTCGTCGAGGAGTTCCGCCGCGTGCAGACCCTGGAGGACGCACGGTGACGGACCCGACCGCCCGCTCGGCCGCGGCGGCGGGACCGACGCGAGCCGTGCCTCCAGGCCGTCTGCCGGTGGACCGCGTGCCGGTGCTGCGGCGCGCGTGGTGGGCCGTCCTCGACTGGTGGTACGCGGCGCGGTGGCAGCTGCGGAGTGCCGGCCCGACGACCGCCGAGGACTACCGGACCGGCGAGGGCCAGCCGGTCGTCGTCGTGCCGGGCGTCTACGAGACCTGGCACTTCATGCGTCCCCTGATGGACGCGCTGCACGACGCCGGGCACCCCGTCCACGTGCTGCCCGTGCTGCGGCACAACATCCGGCCGGTGCCGGAGTCCGCGCGCGAGGTGCTCGCGTACCTCGAGGCGGAGGGCCTGCGCGACGTCCTCGTCGTGGCGCACAGCAAGGGCGGGCTGATCGGGAAGTACGCGATGACCCTGCCCGAGGGGGACCGCATCGACCGGATGGTCGCCGTGTCGACGCCGTTCGCCGGGTCGGCCTACGCGCGGCTCGCGCCGGTGCGGCACCTGCGGGTGTTCCGTGCCGCGGACCCGGTGCTCGCGGCGCTCGGGCGGGACCTCGCGGTGAACGCGCGGATCACGTCGGTATGGGGGGTCTTCGACACGCTCATCCCGGCCGGGAGCGAGCTCGCGGGTGCGACGAACGTGCGCGTCCCGGTGGGCGGGCACTTCCGGATCCTGGCCGCGCGGCAGACGCGCGAGGCGGTGCTGGCCGCCGCCGCGGGGCCGGGGCAGGCCCGAGACTCGGCCTGACGGACAGATCCGTGCCTCGGAGGCCCGAGTCTCGTCCGCGGAACCGGGTCTCGCTGCGGTCCGCCGTCGCGGCGCGACCCGGCCTGGAGGCACGTGGTGCGCCCGGCGCGTCGGCCCGGTCGGGCGTGCTGCCCTGGTCGCCGGGTCAGGCGCCCGGCAGGAACAGGCAGAACGGGTGGCCGTCCGGGTCGAGGAGCACCCGGACGTCGTCCTGGGGCTGGAACGCGTGCTCGGTCGCCCCGAGCTCGAGGGCGCGGGCGGTCGCCGCGGGCAGGTCCTCCACCTGGAAGTCGAGGTGCAGCTGCATGCCCTGGCGTCCGGACTCGGGCGGCCACACCGGCGGGACGTAGGCGTCGTCGTACTGCACCGACAGACCGGGACCGCCGTCGGCCGGGCGGACCCGGAGCCACGTCGGTCCGTCCTCGTGCACGGTCCACCCGGTCAGCGCGCCGTAGAAGCGGGCGAGGGCGACCGGCTCCGGGGACTGCAGCACGGTCGCGGTCAGGACGGGCATCGCGGGGTCGTCGGCGCTCATGGCGCGGACGGTACCCCCGGCCGTCGCACCACTCGTCCAGCGCGCCCGGGCGGTGCGTCCGGTCAGCGTTCCCGGACGCTCGCGCGCTCGACGATTCGGTGCGGCACCACGACCGTCTCCGGTGCTGCCGACGGGTCCGCGATCCGCCGGGTGAGGAGATCGAGCGCAGCGGTCGCGAAGGCCCGACGGTCGAACGACACGGTGGTCAGCGCGGGGATCGCGTAGGCCGCCGCGTCGACGTCGTCGAACCCGACGACGCTCACCTGCCCCGGGACCCGGACGCCCCGCGCCGCGAGCACGTGCAGCACGCCGAAGGCGATGGAGTCCGTGTAGGCGAACACCGCGTCCGGCAGCGGGTTCGTGTCCAGCCATGCGGCGAACGCCGTCGCCGCCGCACTCGTCGTCCACGCCGGCAGCGGCACGCGCAGCGCGGGGTCGACCACGAGGCCGGCACTGCCGAGCGCGTCCGCGTGGCCCTGGTCGCGGAGTTCGCTCGTGGCGGTGGCGTCCGTCGGGCGCGCTGCCCCGACGACGGCGATCCGCCGGTGCCCGCGGTCGAGCAGGTGGGTCGTGACCTCGCGTGCGGCGAGCCGGCTGTCGACGTGCACCTGGTCGACGTGCTCCGGCTCGACCTCGCCGATCACCACGGTCGGCGGCAGCCCCTCGGTCTCGGCGAGCACGCTCGCGCTGAGGGACACCGGGTTGAGCACGAGCCCGTCCACCAGGTGCGCGCGGGCCCGCGAGACCAGTTCGCGCTCGCGGTCCGGGTCGTTGCCGGTCTGGTCGAGCTGCACCGTCCAGCCGCGCTCGCGCGCCAGCTCGACGAACCACTGGGCGAGCTCAGCGGAGTAGGCGTTCCCGAGCTCGGGCAGCGTCAGCGCGATCGCCCCGGACCGTCCGTTGCGCAGCCCGCGGGCGGACAGGTTCGGGACGTATTCGAGCTCGGCGAGGGCACGTTCGACGCGCTCCCGGGTCGCCGGGCGCACCGCGACGCCACCGTTGATGACGTTGGAGACGGTCTTCGGCGACACCCCGGCCATGGCCGCCACGTCCCGCACGGTCGCGCGCATCCGACGAGCGTAGCGCGGACCTCCGGACGTCTGGTGGCCCGGAGGTCCGGTCGCGGGGACGGGCCCCGGACCTGACGACCGACGACCTGACTACGCGTCGACCAGATCGCGCCGCGCAGCGCGTCGCGCCCGGATGCGGCTGGTCACGGTGGCCGCGACCACGACCGCCAGCACGGCGTACAGCACGATCGGGATCGGCCCGGCCACCAGCACCGAGAAGTCCCCGTCCGCGCTCAGCGCCGCGTCCCGCAGGCTCGTCTCGGCGAGCGGACCGAGCACCATGCCGATGATGAGCGGCGCGAGGGGGATGTCGAGCGCCCGCATCAGGAAGCCGACGAGCCCGATGCCGAGCAGCATGAGCAGGTCGAACACCGAGCCGCTTGTCGCGTAGATGCCGAGCCCGCAGAAGACCGCGATCCCCGCGTACAGGTACGCCCGCGGGATGCGCAGCAGCTTCGCCCACAGCATCGCGAACGGCAGGTTGATGACGAGCAGCACCACCATCGCGATGAAGAACGACGCGAGCAGCGCCCAGACCAGGTCGGGGGAGCGGTCGAACAGCAGCGGTCCCGGCTGCAGGCCGTACTGGCGGAAGGCGGCGAGCATGATCGCCGCCGTGGCCGACACCGGCAGGCCGAGCGACAGCAGCGCGCCCATCGCCATGCCGGTCGTCGAGTTGCCCGCTGCCTCCGGCGCGGCCAGACCGCGGATCGCCCCGCGGCCGAACTGCGGGTCCTTCCGGCGGGCGTCGAGTCGCTTCTCGAGCCCGAACGCCAGGAAGGTCGGGATCTCGGACCCACCCGCGGGCACGACGCCGAAGGGCAACCCGATCGCGGTGCCGCGGAGCCAGGCGGGCGCCGCCTCGCGCAGCTCCCGCTTCGACAGCCACGGACGCCCGGTGGCCTGCACCATCCGACCGTCCTTCAGGTGCCGGGCGAGGCATGCGACGTAGATGACCTCGCCGAGTGCGAGCACCGCGACCGTCACCGTGACGAGCGAGATGCCGTCGAACAGCTCCGGGACGCCCATCGTGAAGCGCGGTGCGCCGGAGATGCCGTCGACGCCGATCACGGCGATGCCGAGGCCGAGACACAGCGACCCGAGGCCCTTCAGCGCGTCGTCGGTGACGACCGACGACGTCGTGACGAACGCGAACAGCGCGAGGGCGAAGAACTCGGCGGGTCCGAAGCTCGACGAGAAGGACGCCAACGCCGGTGCGAGGAAGACCACCAGCACGGACGCGATCATCCCGCCGACGAACGCGCCGATCGCCGCCGTCGCCAGCGCCTGGGCAGCGCGTCCGTTCAGCGCCATCTTGTGGCCCTCGAACGTCGACGCGATCGCCGAGGCCTGGCCCGGCGTGTTCATCAGGATGCCCATCGTGGAGTCGCCGAACAGGCCGCCGAAGTAGACGCCGGCGAACATGATGAACGCCGCCGTCGGGTCGAGGGAGAACGTCACCGGCAGCAGCAGCGCGACCGCCATCGAGGAACCGAGGCCGGGGAGCACGCCGACGGCGGTGCCGAGCAGGCACCCGACGACGACCCAGAGCAGGTTGGCGGGGCTGAGGGCACCGGCGAAGCCGTCCCCGAGCAGACCGAGCACGTCCACGTCAGAACTCCCATCCGACGATGCCCGAGGGCAGCGACAGGTCGAGCAGCATGTCGAAGGCGATGTAGCTGATCGCGCTCACCGTCAGTCCGACGACGAGCGGCCGCAGCCAACCGGGGGCGCCGAGTCCCTTCGCGACACCGAGGAACAGCAGCCCGGCACCGACGATCCAGCCGAGCACGCCGAGCAGCAGCGCGAACCCGGCGAAGGACAGCACGACCCAGGCCAGGGAGCGCCAGTCGACGCGGACCGAGCGCACCTCGACGGCGGGACCCGCCGTGTCGGCATCGGTGGCGACGACCGGCTCCGCTCCGACCCGTCGCCCGCGCGCGGTCCGGACGGACCGGACGACGAGCAGGGCGGCGAGCAGCAGGAGTGCAGCGGCGACGAGCCCGGGGAAGACCGCCGGCCCGGGGAACGCGGTGCCCGCGGGGACCTCCATCGTGACGATGCCGACGACGAGGTAGACCGCGAACGCGGTGAAGAGCGCCGGGGTGGTCAGCTCCCTGGCGACCGCGGCGACGCGGCCGGGGTCGGCCCGCAGCGTGAGCCGCTGCCCGACGACCGCGGAGGACGACGTGGGGTTGCTCGGACGGGTCATCGGCCCAGCTCCTCGTACAGTGCGGTGATGCGCTCGCGCTCGGCGTCGATGAACGCGTCGAGCTCGTCGCCGGTGATGATCCGTTCGGTCCAGTGGTAGCGCTCGACGGCATCGGCCCACTCGGGGGTGTCGAGCGTGTCCAGCACGATGTCGGTGAGCTTCGCCCGTTGCTCGTCGTCGAGCCCGCCGGGTGCCGCGACCTCGCGCCAGTTCGTCAGCGTCACGTCGTGTCCCTGCTCGACGGCCGTGGGGATGTCGATGCCGTCGACCGGTTCCGCGGCGACGAGCGCGAGTGCCCGCAGGCGGCCGGACTCGATCTGGTCGATGTTGTCCGGGTAGCCCCCGGAGGCCGCGGCGGCCGTGCCGTTCAGCAGCGCCTGGATGGCCTCGCCGCCGCCGTCCGACGGGATGTAGTTCGTCTGCTTCGGATCGATCCCGGCCGACACGGCGAGGTCCGTGACGACCAGCTGGTCGAACGAGCCGCCGCCCGTCCACGGCACCGAGCCGGGCCGCTCGCGCCACGCGGCGACGAGGTCGTCGAGCGTCTCGTACGGCGAGTCGGCGGGGACGACGATGACGTCGTACTCCTCGACGGTGACCGCGAGCGGCGTGACGTCGTCGTGGGTGACCGCCGAGCCGAACTGGATCTCGGCGGCGAGCAGTCCGGTGCCGCCGATGAGCAGCGTGTCCGTCTGCCCCGACAGCCGCGCCACGTTGCCGAGCGCGATGGTGCCACCGGCACCCGGCATGTTCACGACCTGGACCGAGTTCACGATGCCGTTCGCGCGCTGCGCCTGCTGCATGGACCGTGCGACGCCGTCCCAGCCGCCGCCGGCCGCCGCGGGCGCGACGAGCGTGACGGACCGGGTGGGGTCGCCGCCGGCCGCCGCCGACGTCACCGACCCGAACGCGGCGACCGCGATGGAGACCGCCGCGACGGCGGCCCCGACCACGCGGGCGACGGGACGAGGTGCACGAGGCCCGGCCGGCGTCGACGGTACCGACTGCCCGGGCCCCGACTCCCTGGACACTGACTGCTCTGTCATGGATGGCTCCCTCCTGCGCACGTCGTCGTGCCGCAGGTCGAGAAGTACGATGGCAGCCGCCGACCGGACGAGCACCCGGCGGCGGAGTTGTGCTCATTGACGCTCACGGCGTCGCGGCCGAAGGGGGACGCCACGGTGACCAGGGCACGTTCCGGGCGGCTGCGGCGCGCCGCCCGTCCCGGACGCCTGCGGCGCACCGCGGTGCTCGCGCTGCCGAGCGTGATCGTGCTCGCGGCGACGGGCGTCACGACCGGGGTCGCCGCGGTGGTGCAGGAGCGCAGCATCCGCACGTCCGTCGTCGAGCAGGTCTCGGGCGTCGCCTCGAGCCTGGCCGACCTGCCCGAGGTGCGGGACGCGGTGGCGTCGGTCGTCGACCAGGGCGCTCCCGGCGCGCTCGCCGACGCCGAGGACCTCGCCCTGGCGACCGCGGCGCTCCAGCCGATCGCGACGCTCGTCGAGGGCGCGTCCGGCGTCTCGTACGCCGTGGTCACCGACGACGAGGGCGTGCGCATCACCCACCCGGACCCCGCGGAACGTGGCCAGCCCGTCGAGACGACCATCGCGCCCGTGCTCCGGGGTGCGGAGTTCGTCGGCACCGAGACCGGCCCGTCCGGCGAGACCCTGCGCGCGAAGGTACCGGTCGTCGCCGCGGACGGCGAGGTCGTCGGCGCCGTGGCGGTCGGCGTGCTCGAGTCGACCATCGCGGCCGACCGGGAACGCGCTCTCGGCACCCTGCTGCCGTGGAGCACCGGCGCCCTGGTCGCGGCGACCCTGGCGAGCGTGCTGCTGTCGCTCGTCATCGCCCGTCGGCTGCGCCGAGCGGACGCGGTCGACGCGGAGAGCCGGCAGGTGCGGTGGACGACCGAGGCGCTGCGCGAACAGGCCCACGAGTTCGGCACACGACTGCACGTGGTCCGCGGGCTCGTCGAGCAGGGGGACGACGAGGACGCGATGGCCTACATCGACGCCGTGGCACCCGGGCTGACGAGCGGCGGCGGCGCCGGTTCGCCGCGCCGCGGTGCCGTCGCGACGGCCTCCGTCGCCGCGGTGCGCTCCGAGCTCGCCGTGGCCGGCGCCACGCTCGACCTGCGGGTCGCCGAGGACGTCGTGCTCGACGACGCCGTGCTGCTCGTCCTGACCAACCTCTGCCGGAACGCCGCCGAGGCCGGTGCGGGCACGGTCGTCGCCACCGTCGGCGCACGGGACGGCCGCGTCACGGTCACGGTCGAGGACGACGGACCGGGCATCGACCCGGCCGACGCCCACCGTGTGCTGTCCCGCGGGTGGTCGTCGAAGTCCGACGAGACCGGCCTCGGCCGCGGCATCGGGCTGGCGGTCGTCCGACGCACGGCCACCGACCGGGACGGGTCGGTGGTCGTCGGCCGTTCGGCGGCGCTCGGAGGGGCCCGTCTCGACGTCGAGATGGCGGCGGGGTCGTGACCGCGTCCGGAGCCCCGCCGCTGCGCGTGCTCGTGGTCGACGACGACGCCGGTGCCCGCGCGCTGCACACCCGGTGGGTCGCCGCGACCGAGGGCTTCACGGTCGTCGGCGCGGTCGCCTCCGGCGGTGCCGCCCTGGCCTCCGTGGACCGCGGGGTCGACCTCGTGCTCCTGGACATGCGGCTGCCCGACATCAGCGGGATCGAGGTGCTGCACCGCATGCACGTCGCCGGCGTCGACCGGACGGACGTGCTCGTCGTCAGCTCGTCCCGCGACCAGGTCACCGTCCGGCAGGCACTCGCGGCGCACCCCGTCGGCTACCTGCTCAAGCCGTTCGACCGCCAGGCGCTGCAGGACCGACTGCACGCGTACGCCGCGGAGCGTCGGTCGCGCGACACCGCGCAGCGCGACGTGCCGATGGGGCAGGGCGACGTCGACCGGCTGCTCACGACCGGTTCGGTCCGCGTGGTCGGGCCGGCCCACGGCGCGACGCACGCCGCGCAGGACGGTTTGCCGAAGGGCGTCAGCGCCACCACGCTCGAACGGATCGTCGCGGCACTCGACCCGGTGGTGGGCCGCTCGGCGGACGAGGTCGCGGCGACGACGGGGACGTCGCGCGCCACCGCTCGGCGCTACCTCGACCACCTCGTCGCGACGGGCGCGATCGACCTCGCGCACCGGTACGGTCGCCGCGGTCGCCCCCAGGTGCTCTACCGCCTGACCCCGGCGCCCTGAGACGACCGCCCGCGCAGGGTCCTCAGGACCGGACGTACCGGTGCACGTGCGCGACGTAGTCGACGGGGATCGTCGGACGCCCCGCCGTCTCCGGGTCCTCGTCGACCACCCGGCGGACGGCGTCGAGCACCGCCCGCCGCTCGTCCTCCGGCAGGACGATGACGTAGCTGCGCGAGGCGATCGCGTCGAGGAACGCCCCGCGGTCCTGCTCGTGCGTCCACCGCACGGTCTCGTGCACGCCCGCGTCGAAGGGCGGCCCGACGAGCGGCTGCACCTGCTGCCCCGTGCGCGCCTCCGGCTGCGCGACGATCGCGCCGACCCGGGCGGCCCACGGACGCGTCTCGTCGCGGACGTTCCAGACGAGCCCGAGGGTCCCGCCCGGTCGCAGCACCCGCCAGGCCTCGGCAGCGCCCGCCGCTCGGTCGACCCAGTGCCAGGACTGCGCGAACGTCACGACGTCCGCGGCGCCGTCCGGCAGCGGGACCGCCTCGCCGGTACCGTCGAGCGCGCGGACGGTCGGCAGCAGGTCGGCCAGTCGGGCGCGCATGGCCGGGTCCGGTTCGACCGCCACGACCTCGGCCGCGCGGCCGAGCAGGGACCGCGTGAACTTGCCGGTCCCCGCGCCGACGTCGACCACGAGCGCCGTCCCGTCCGGCACCAGCGCCGCCGCGACGGCGTCCGGGTACCCCGGGCGGCCGCGCTCGTAGGCGTCGACGGCGGATCCGAAGGAGCGGGCGAAGCGGTCGTCGGTCACGGACCCAGCCTGGTCCGTCCGGCCGCCGCCGTCGATGCGAGACGCCACAGGACCGGCTCACGCGGGTGCGTGGCGACGGACGGGAGGATCGTGGCGGGGCCCGCCACGATCCTCCCGGCCGGTGGTGGGTGCGCCGGGCTCAGGCCGGGTGGCGGGCGGTCCACTCGCGGAACGGGGCCGTCGGGTCGTCGACCCGTCCCTGCTCCATCCGCAGGGTGCGGTCCTCCACGGGCTTCGCGTACTCGTCGTAGAACGTGGCGAGCGTCATCAGGCGGTTGCCGTCCTCGTAGTGCTCGCCCTCCTGCTCACGGGTCGCGGCGAAGACGACGCGGTCCGGCTGCGCGTAGTAGAGCGCGCCGAGGCACATCGGGCACGGGGACGCCGTGACGAAGACCTCGTACCCGGTCAGGTCGGTGATCCCCCGCTCCGCTGCCGCCCGGATCGCGCGGATCTCGGCGTGCGCCGTGGGGTCGCCGGTCTGCGCGACGTGGTTCACCGCCTCGACGACGACCTCGCCGCCCCGGACGATCAGGCAGGCGAACGGCTTGCCGCCGTCCCGGACGTTGTCGAGGGCACGGGAGACCGCCAGGGCGGTGAGGTCGTCGTCGTTCATGCCGACCACGGTGCTCCCGACGGGTGTGCGACCGGGGGACGGGCCGGTCAGGCGAGCCAGGATGGGTCGGCGAAGAGCTCCTCGACCTCGGTGACGAAGCGTGAGGCGTGGAAGCCGTCCACCGCCGAATGGTTGATCCGGAGCGCCAGGGGCATGACCGTCCGCCCGTCGACCTGCCGGTACCGCCCGAGCGTGATCACGGGCGCCAGGTGGTCCTCGGCGCCGGTGAGGTGCAGCGCGAACCCGGTGAAGGACGTCCGGGGGAGCGTCGAGACGTCGAAGGTGTCCGTGCGCTCCGAACCCTGCGGGAACATCCGGTGGTCGTCGCGGTACCGCTCCGTCGTCGCGACCACGGCGTCGTGGAACGTCCGGGCGTCCGGGTCGTACTCGACCACGAGCACCGAGAAGGTCTCGGTGTCGGGGTGGAACACCGTGAAGGTCGGGTGCACCACGTCCCACACCGCCGGGTGGCCGTCCTCGGTGAGCTGCATGCGGAACTCCTCGTGGCGGTTCACGACCGTCGCGAGCACCCAGATCTGGGACGGGTACGTCTTCGCCCCCGCCGTCCGGGCGGCCTCGACGAAGGCCGTGACGTCGACGTCGACGGTGAGCTCCCAGGCGCACGGCTCTCGCCGGTAGTGCGCGAAGTGCTCCCGACGGGGCCACGTCTCGAGGTCGATCGGTCGGAGTTCGCTCATCCGGTCAGTCTCGTACCCCGGGCTGCCGACGAGCGTGCACCCGGCCGCGGTTCACTGCGAGGATGACCGAGACGCCGTTCTCGCCCGCGCTGGCGACCTTCTTCCGCGGGCTCGCCGCACACAACGAGAAGTCCTGGTTCGAGGACCACCGCGACGACTGGGAGCGGCACGTCCGCGACCCGATGGACGCGCTGCTGCACGAGGCCGAACGGCGGTACGGGCCCGGCCGGGTGCTCCGCCAGCACCGCGACCTGCGCTTCACGCCGGACAAGCGGCCGTACCGCGAGGACACCGGCCTGACCGCGGGCGGGATGTACCTCAGCGCCGGAGCCGACGGGCTCCAGGTCGGCGGCGGCCTCTACGAGCCGTCGCGGGCGCAGCTGCACGCGGCGCGGACGACCATCGACGAGCACCCGCAGGCCGCCGCCGCCCTGCAGCGGGAGCTCGACGACCTGACCGACGCCGGGTACGAGCTCGCCGGGCCGCCGCTGAAGACCGCCCCGCGCGGGTTCGACGCCGACCACCCGCGGATCGACCTGCTCCGGATGCAGCACTACGCCGCGCTCGTGCACCTGCCGCTCGACAGCTCGCTCGACGCGATCGTCGCCGCGTGGGACCGGGTGCAGCCGCTCGTGCGGTGGACGGTGAAGTGGGCGCGGGCCGACGACCCCCAGGCCGCGGACGACCCGGCGCCGCCCGTGCCGGGGGCACGGTCGGTCCACGAGCGCGCCTGAGCACTCCGCGGTGCGGCGAGCACTCCGGGCGCTCGCCTGTCAGGATGGGCCCGGGGTGAGGGGGACAACGTGGGGACTGACGATCCGGTCGTCGGGCGGGCGGGAGCCGTCGGGCTCGCCGTGGCGCTGCCGGTCCTGCTCGTCGTGAGCTGGCTCGTTCAGCTCGGCGTGCTGCTGCAGGCCTCGTTCGGGGCGGACGACACCCGACCGGGACCAGGCGGTGTCCTCGCGGGGTTGCTCGTCGGGACGTTGCTCGCGGTCGGGGTGCCGGTCGTGGTCATCGTCGTGTACGTCCTGAAGCGCCGGCGGCAGCCGCGGACCTCACTCGCCGCGGTGATCTCGGCGATCGTCGTGCTCGTCGTCGCGGTCCCGCTGAACACGCTCGGGATCGCCGGGCAGGTCGGGACGGTCGCCGAGGACGCCCGGGTCCGCGCGCAGCCGGCGACCGCGGCCGAGCGTCACTTCGCGCACAGCGAGGGCGGCGCCGAGGCCGCGCTGAACCGGATCGGCGACCGCACCGTGGAGATGCTCGGCTCCCGGCGGTCCGAGGGCTTCCGGTCCGACGGCTCCCCGAAGGGCGGCGCGTACTCGGAACCGTGCCTGCTCGACAACCGGCACGAGGGCCTGGAGTGGGAGTACTGGTTCATCGCAGCCGAACTCCACGACGCCTCGGGCGCCGACCTGCTGCCCGAGGGGGCCTCGACCGTGCCGGGCGGCGCGACCGACCTGGCGGCGGTCCGAGCAGCATGGCAGGCCGAGGGCATCGGTGCGGAGCGCAGTGCCGTCGGTTCGGAGGAGCAGTACGAGCCGCGGGCGGACTGGCTCGCGTCGTCGTCCTACGCGCGCCCGGGGCCGACGGTGGTGCTCAGGACGATCTGCCTGGAGCGCTGACGGCCGCGCGTGCGGGTGTGGACCTCCGACGCCGTCGGGGGAGGACTCCCTACGGTGGGGGCATGCCGACGCTCGACCGTTCCCCTGCCCTCGTCGCCACCGGGTTCCTGGCGATCCCCGTCGCCCAGGCCCTCGTCGGGCTGCCGAGCGACCTGCTCGCGCGGATCGAGGCGGCACCGATCGACCCCGAGCTCGCGGACACGGCGGCGTTCTCCGAGGCGTACGGGTACCCGCTCGACGGCGGCGCGAACTGCATCGTCGTGGCGGGCCGGCGCGGGGACGAGACCCGGTACGCGGCGTGCGTCGTGCTCGCGTCGACGAAGCTCGACGTCAACCGCGTGGTGAAGCGACTGCTCGACGTGCGCAAGGCGAGCTTCGCGCCGATGGACCAGGCGGTCGAGCTGACCGGGATGGAGTACGGCGGGATCACCCCCATCGGGCTCCCGGCCGACTGGCCGGTGTACGTGGACGCGCGGGTGCTCGACGCACCCGAGGTCGTCGTGGGCGCCGGTCTCCGCGGCGCGAAGGTGTTCCTGCCCGGGGTCGTCCTGGCAGCCCTGCCGAACGTCACGGTCGTCGAGGGGCTCGCGACCGAGCCGCCGCCGAGCAGCTCGGCGTAGAAGGGCGCGAGCACGCGGGGGTCGGAGCAGTCCAGGACGACGACGTCGAGTGTGCCGATCATGCGGCGCACGCTGGCCCCGTCAGCGGGCGGCGGCCAGGGCCTTCGTGATGCGCTGCAGCGAGACCGTCTCGGCCGTCCCGAGCTCCTGCGCGAACAGGCTGAGCCGGAACTCCTCGAGCATCCACCGCGCGTGGACGAGCTCCGGGTGCGCGCCGATCGACGGCGGGAAGGTCCCGCCGGCGTCGGTGTAGCGGTCCGTCGCGACGGACACCTCGCGCATCCAGCCGGCGTCACGGCCGGGGTTCTGCAGGAGCTTCTGCACGCGGGCGTCGATGCCCTGCAGGTACACGCGGATGCGCCGGAGGCGGTCGAGGCCGGCGACGCTGACGAAGCCCGGGAACACCAGGCGTTCCGACTGCTGGCGCATGTCGCTGAGCGCCGGCAGGAGCGCCATGGCGTTCGCCTGCTTGAGGGCCTTGTCGGCAGCGCGCTGCGCGGTGAGGACCGCGGCGACCTCGGACACCGCCGTGAACATCGTGTCGACGACCGTCGCGGACACGGCGTCCCGCACGGCCTCGAACTCGGCCTTCGTGAAGATCAGTCCGTCCGGGTGCGCTCGACGGATGCCCGCGTCGACGACCGCGGCGAGCACGTCGTCGAAGAGCGCCGCGGTGGAGGGGTACGGGCTCGCGGCGAGCGCGAGCTTCTCCTGCGCGGTGAGGTGCGACTGCACGTACGACACGGGTGACGGCACCGCGTGCATCACCAGACGCCGGACACCGGCCGGCATCCGGACGGCCCGGTCGCCCGGGGTCGCGAGCAGCTCGACGCCGACCGTCGCCTTCGGCCCGTCGCCCTCCTCGACCAGGGACGGGTAGGCGCGGATCACCCCGCCGGCCTGCTTCGTGTCGAGCACCTGCGGCAGGTCCTGCGGCGGCCACGCCGTCATGCCGGACCGCTCCAGCTGCACACCGGAGGACGCCCCGGCGACGCGCGCCGCGCCTCCAGGCCGGGACGCGGCCTTCGCCGTGGCGGACGCGACGCTCTGCCGGGTCCGGTCCTTGAGCTTGGTCTGCAGGGCCGACAGGTCCTTGCCGGACTCGACCCGCCGACCGCGCTCGTCGACGACGGCCCAGGTCGGGAGCAGGTGCGCCGGGACCCGCGCGAGGTCGAAGTCGGACTCGTCGACGGTGACGTAGGTCATCCGCTGGATCGCCTTGGCGAGCGTCGCGCGGAAGGACTCGGTCGGCTCCGTCGGGGCGTCGTCCGGCAGCTCCGCAACGATTTTCTCGGCCCAGTCCGCCGCGGGCACGACGTTCTTGCGGATCTGCTTCGGCAGCGACTTGATGAGCGCCGTGACGAGCTCCTTCCGGAGGCCGCGCACCTGCCAGTCGAAGCCTTCCTCGCGCATCCGGGGGAGCAGCGCGAGCGGCACCTGCACGCTCACGCCGTCGTCCTGCGCGCCGGGCTCGAAGCGGTACTTGATCGCGAGGCGCTGGTCGCCCGAGCGCCACTGCGTCGGGTACTCCTGCTGGTCCTGGGCGGCCTCGGCCGCGTCCTCGTCGAGCAGGTCCGACCGGCGCATCGTGAGGAGGTCCGGCTGGTCGCGCCGCGCCTGGCGCCACCACCCCTCGAAGTCGCGCGTCGTGGCGACGTCCGCGGGGATGCGGGCGTCGTAGAAGTCGTACACGCGCTCGTCGTCGAACAGGATGTCCCGCCGACGGGTGCGTTCCTCGAGCTGTTCGAGCTCGCGGCGGAGCTTCCGGTTGTCGCGGTCGAAGGCCTGCTGGGCGTCCCACTCGCCCTCGACCAGGGCGTGCCGGATGAACAGCTCGCGCGAGTGCTCCGGGTCGACGCGCTTGTACTGAACGCGACGCCGCTGCACCACGGGGACGCCGAACAGGGTCACCCGCTCGTACGCGACGGCGGCGCCCTGCTTCTTCTCCCAGTGCGGTTCACCGTGGGTGCGCTTCAACAGGTCCCCCGCCAGCGGCTCGACCCACGCGGGGTCGATCCGCCCGACGGTCCGGGCGAACAGGCGACTCGTCTCGACGAGCTCGGCGGCCATCACGGCGTCGGGCTGCTTCTTCGCGAGGACACTGCCGGGGAACACCACGAAGCGGGTGTTGCGGGAGCCGAGGTAGTCGCGCTTCTCCTTGTCGCGCAGGCCGATCTGGCTGAGGAGCCCGGCGAGCAACGACCGGTGCACCGCGTCGCCGTCCTCGCTGCGGGACTGCCCGACGCGGACGTCGACCTGCTTCGCCGCGCGGGCCAGCTGGCGGTACAGGTCCTGCCATTCGCGGATGCGCAGGTAGTTGAGGAACTCGGCCTTGCAGAGCCGCCGGAACGCGCTCGACGACATGGCTTCCTGCTGGTCCTCGATGTGGTTCCAGAGGTTGAGCAGGGTGAGGAAGTCGCTTGTCGGGTCGGCGAACCGCGCGTGCAGCTGGTCGGCGTGCGCGCGCTTCTCGAGCGGACGCTCGCGGGGGTCCTGGATGCTCAGGGCGCTGACGATCGCGATGACCTCGCGCCCGACGCCCTGCCGGCCCGCCTCGAGGACCATCCGGCCGAGCCGCGGGTCGATCGGGAGCCGGGTCAGCTGCCGCCCGGTCTTCGTGATGCGCCCGTCGCCGTCCACGGCCCGGAGCTCGCGGAGCAGGTCGAGCCCGTCCTTCACACCACGGGAGTCCGGCGGCTGCAGGAAGGGGAACGACTCGATGTCACCGAAGCCGAGCGAGATCATCTGCAGGATCACGGCTGCGAGGTTCGTGCGGAGGATCTCGGGGTCGGTGAACTCCGGGCGACGGTCGAAGTCGGGCTCGGAGTACAGCCGGATCGCGATGCCGGCGCTCGTCCGGCCGGCACGACCCGAGCGCTGGTTCGCGCTGGCCTGCGAGATCGCCTCGATCGGGAGCCGCTGCACCTTGGCGCGCGGGGAGTACCGGGAGATGCGCGCGGTGCCGGTGTCGACGACGTACTTGATGCCCGGCACCGTGAGGCTCGTCTCCGCCACGTTCGTCGCGAGGACCACGCGGCGGCGGATGCCCGGGGTGCTCCGCCGTTCGAAGACGCGGTGCTGGTCGGCTGCGGACAGCCGGCCGTACAGGGGCAGGACCTCGGTGCCCGGGTACTTCCGCCCCTCGATCGCGTCCTGCGCGTCGCGGATCTCGTTCTCGCCGGACAGGAACACGAGGACGTCGCCCGGGTCCTCCTGCGCCAGCTCGTCGAGCGCGTCGGTGATGCCCTGCAGGACGTCGCGGTCGTCCGCGCCCGCACCGCCGCGGCTGCCGCTGTCGTCGGTCCGCGGGTCGGTGTCGTCGTTTCGCGCGTCGGTGTCGTCGTCCGCGTCGGTGGCGTCGTCCGCCACGAGCGGGCGGTAGCGGACCTCGACCGGGTACGTCCGCCCGGACACCTCGATGATGGGCGCGCCGCCGAAGTGCTGCGAGAACGACTCCGGGTCGATCGTCGCCGACGTGATGACGACCTTCAGGTCGGGACGTCGGGGCAGCAGTCGCTTGAGGTAGCCGAGCAGGAAGTCGATCGTCAGCGAGCGCTCGTGCGCCTCGTCGATGATGATCGTGTCGTAGCGCTTCAGGTCGCGGTCGAAGTGGATCTCGTTGAGCAGGATCCCGTCGGTCATCAGCTTGATGCGGGTGTTCGCCGACACCTTGTCGGTGAAGCGCACCTGGTAGCCGACCAGGTCGCCGAGCTCGCCGCCGAGTTCCTCGGACACGCGCTCGGCGATCGTCCGCGCCGCGATCCGACGGGGCTGCGTGTGACCGATCGACTCGCGCCCGAGCTCCAGGCAGATCTTCGGCAGCTGCGTCGTCTTGCCGGAACCCGTGGCGCCCGCGACGATGACGACCTGGTGGTCGCGGATCGCGGCGGCGATGTCGTCCCGCCGCTGCGAGACGGGCAGTTCCGGCGGGTACGTGATGACGGGTGCGGCAGACATGAGCCTTCCAGGATAGCGGGCCGTCAGGCTCCGGTCAGTCGGCGCCGTCGGGTCCCGGTCAGCCGGGGCCGTCGGGCCTCGGTCAGCCGGTCGCTCCGGCGGCCAGTTGCGCGGCGAGGTCCGTCGCGGAGCGTGCCGGCAGGCCGCACACCCGGTCGTGGCAGACGTACGCCGCGGCACCCGGCAGGTCGCGGCCCGCGAACAGTTCGAAGCCCGCCGCCGTCCAGGCAGCGGCCTGCTCCCCGGTCACCGTGGCGACCACGGTGCCCGGCCGCCGCGCGGCGAGGGCGGCCGCGCGCATCGGAGAGTCGACCGGGGCCACGACGACGACCTCACGCGACGGGCGCTGGAGCGCGAGCGCGACGCCGAGCGCGTCCGCGTGCCCCAGCGGACGCTCCGTGCCGGTGTGTGCCCGGTCCGCGACCAGGACCGCGGCGGCCTCGCGGTACCCGGCGTCGCCGGTCAGCGCCGCGAGCACGGCCGCCGCAGCGGCGAGTGCCACCGTGCCCGACCGCAGCGCCGTCTGCGGCTGTTCCCCCGTCACGGTCCCGGCCGCGGCGAGCACCGGGTCGACGGCGAAGCGTCCCGCGAGGCCGTCGTCCACCAGGGAGCGTGCGACCTGGGCGAACGCGACGTCGCCGGTGACCAGGGCGAGCTCGAGCAGCCCCTCGGCCAGGAGCCCCACGTCCTCGATCGTCGGCGGCGCACTCGAGGCTCCCCGCGGGGTGCTCGAGCGGACCGTGACGTGTCCGTCGCGCACGTGCCCGGCGACGATCGCGTCCGCGGCGCCGCGGGCGAGCGCGATCATCTCGGCGTCACCGCGCCGTGCGCCGGCGATCGCCAGGCCGCGGATCGCCAGGCCGTTCCACCCGGTGAGCACCTGGTCGTCGAGCGGCGGCGGGTCGAATCGTCCGCGCTCGTCGAGGGGCAGCCGGTACCACGCGCCCTCGACCCGCTGGCCGTCCATCGTGGACTCGCTGTCCTGCGCCGCCACGAACGCGCCGTCGTCGCGCCGCAGGGTGTCGCGCAGGAAGTCCGTGATGCCTCGGGCTTGGCCCTGCTCGGCGACGGCGAGCAGCCCGGCGTTGTCGTACAGCATCCGCTCGTAGTGCGGCACGCTCCAGTCGCGCTTGGTCGCGTACCGGAAGACGCCGCCGTCGGCGTCGGTCAGCTCGGCGTCCCGGACCGCGCGCAGGCTGCGGTCCAGGAGCGCGGCAGCGTCGTCGTCGCCGTCGGCCGCGACGTCGCCGAGGAACTCGAGGAGGGGTGCGCTGGGGAACTTCGGTGCGCCCCCGAAGCCGCCGTACGTCGCGTCCTCGGCCGTCGCCAGCTGTCCGGTCACCGAGCGGATCGCGTCGACGGACGGGAGGCGCGGCTCGCCCTGGTCGCTCGCGGCACCCCCCTGGGCGGCCGCGTCCGCCTCGGCGCCCTGCCGGATCGCCGCCGCGATGGCGGTCGCGTTCGCGTCGACCTCGGACCGCCGCTCCCGCCACGCGTCGAGCACCGCGGCCAGGACCTGCCGGAAGGAGCCGACCTGCCCGACCGGGACCGGCGGGTAGTAGGTCCCGGCGAAGAACACCCGGCCCTCGGGTGTCGCGAACACCGTCAGGGGCCAGCCCAGCTGCTGGGTGAACGCGCTCGCGGCGGCCATCAGGCTCGCGTCGACGTCCGGCCGTTCCTCGCGGTCGACCTTCACGGCGACGAAGTCCCGGCGCAGGAGCTCGCCGATCTCCGGGTCGGAGAAGCTCTCCCGCGCCATCACGTGGCACCAGTGGCACGTCGCGTACCCGACCGACACCAGCACCGGGACGTCCCGCTCCCGTGCCTCGGCGAAGGCGTCCGGGCCCCACTCGCGCCAGTCCACCGGGTTCGCGGCGTGCTGCCGCAGGTAGGGGCTGACCGCGGTGCCGAGTCGGTTGTCGCTCATGGGTCCAGCCTGCCCCGGCGCCGCTGGGCGCACCGGGCGGGGCGGGTGGTCTGTGGACGAGCGGCGCCGTGCACAGCTGCGGTCACACGAGCCAGCCGGTCAGGGTGGCGAGTCGACGCGCGACCTGCTGCGGGGTCAGGTCGTCGGTGTCCACCCGGGTGACGCCGTCCGCGGTGGCCGCGTCGAGCCTCCCGGCCGTCGCCGTGCTGTGTGCGAGCTGCGCCTCGGGGACCCGGCCACCTGCCCGTCGGGCGAGGCGACCGGCCGTGGTGTCGTCGGCGGCGCGCAGCAGGACGGCCGTGACCACCGGGTCGTCCCCCATCGCGGCGGCCAGGGCCGGCCACTCGAGGACGGACACCGTGTTCGTGAACACGAGCCGGTGGTGCCCGAGTTCCCGGTACGCCGCCCAGAGTGCCGCGAGGTTCCGTTCCGCGAGACGCGCCTCGGGGTGCTCGACGTGCGGCGCGGGGTGCGCGAGGTCGAGGAAGTCGCCCTCGACGACCGCGTGCCGGACGTCCGCGGCGACCAGCAGGTCGTGCAGTGCCTCGGCCGCGGTGGTCTTCCCGACGCCCGAGCGGCCGCCGACGAAGAGCACCTCGGACCGCGGCACCGGCTCAGTCCCGTCCGAGCGACAGCAGCAGCAGCGCCGCGTCCTCCGGGCCGTAGTCGAACATCCGCTCCCAGAACGGGTCCTCCGCCCACGGGACGTCGCCGCCCGACGGTACCGCGTGGGCGGTCTCCAGCAGCCACGCGACCTCGGGTCGGACGGCCTCGGCGTACCGCGGCGGCTGCCAGCCGAGGGCGCGCGCTGCGGTGGTGTCGAGCACGAACGGCGTCGGCGAGCTCCACGGGGTCGTCCCGACGAACGCCGGGGCCTCCTGGTCGAGCAGGACCTCGTCGAACCGGTGGTCGACCAGACCCGCGACGGTCCGGACGATCTCGAGCACGCTCGGGGCGGTCTCGTCGGCGACGTTGAGGATGCGGCGGTCCGGGGCGTCCGCGACGAGCCGGACGAGCGACGCGATGCCGGACGCCGCGGTCGTGTGGTCGACGCCACGGCCGCGGTCGGCGAGCAGGATCCGCTCCCGACCGTCGAGCGCACGACGGACCACGAACCACTCGCGCGGGCGGCCGATGCCCACGCCGTACACCTTCGAGGGACGCAGCACCGTGACGGGGGCGCCGTGGTCGAGCAGCACCTGCTCGGCGGCGATCTTGGCGGCGCCGTAGCCCTCGCGGCTCGTGGGGTCGCCGTCCCCGGCGGGCACGGTCGGCTGCAGTTCGGTCACGGCACCGCCGAAGACCGGCCGGTCGACCGAGTTCGCGTGCCGCCCCTGCTCGTCGGCGTAGACGGCCTTCGACGAGACGAAGACCGTGGAGCCGACGTCGTCGAGGAACGGACGGAGCTGCAGGGCATCGTCGCGGGTGGCGCCGACCGCGTCCACGAGCAGGTCCGCACCCGGGCGCAGGAGCTCCCGCAGTACGGCGGTGTCCCGACGGTCCCCGGCGGCGAACGTCGCTCCGCCGGCCGTCAGCGCGTCCGCGGCGGGGCCGCCGTGCCGGGCGACGACGTCGACCTGCCAGTCGTCACCCCCGCGGCCGGACGCGTCGAGGAGGTCGCGGACCACGGCCGAGCCGATGCCGCCGGTACCGCCGAGGACGACGGCGCGCCTGGTGCTCATGGCAGCAACGGTAGTGCCGCCGCCGCGGTCAGGACGCCAGTCGCTCCGGCTCCCGCCGCCACCAGTCGAGCAGGGAGCCGTCGTAGACCTTGACGTCGTCGTGCCCGAGGACCGTCAGCGCGAGCGCGTCGACGCAGGCCGCGTTGCCCACCCCGCAGTAGGTGACGATCTGCGACGCGTCGAGGACCGGCGCGAACACCTCGGCCAGGGCCGGACGGCGCAGGAACGTGTTCGTGCGGGGGTCGACGACGTCGTCCGTCGTGATCGACGCGCTTCCCGGGACCACCGCGGGGTGGGTGTCGCCGAGCGACGCCGGGGGAGCGGCGAGCACGAGGGCCGCGGGTTCCTCGCCGCGGACCGCGCGCAGGACACGGTCGTGGTCGACCCACACCGGGCGTTCCTCACCCGCCAGGAAGGGTGCACCGATCGTCGGGGCCGTCCCGTCGCGCAGGGCGCCGACGCGGACCGGTCGGCCCTCGTCCCGCCACTTGGTGAACCCGCCGTCCAGGACCGCCACGCGGTCGTGTCCGAACGCCCGGAAGATCCACCACAGCCGCGCGGCCCACTCGCCGACGCTGTCGTCGTAGACCACGACGCACGACTCGTTCGTCACGCCGAGTGCCTGGACGGCGGACTCGAACTGCTCCACCGTCGGTCGGGTGAACGGCAGGTCGGCGCCGGCGTCCGACAGGTCGTGCACGAGGTCGGCGTAGCGGGCACCCGGGACGTGCCCGTGCTGCTCGTACGCGTCGCGGGCGTCCTGCCACCGCATGTCCAGGCCGGCCCCCGTGGTGTGCACGGACGCGTCGAGGACGACGAGTTCGTCAGCACCGAGGTGGTCGGCGAGCCACTGCGTCGACACGAGCGGCGAGGTCAGGACGGGGGCCATGGCGCTCACGATATCCGGGGCCTCCGACGGGTCCCAGCAGGATCGACACAGTGCGCAACGCCGTCGTCCGGCAGGCGCGGTTCCCCGAACTTCCGATCACCAGGACGGCCCGGGTCGCGCAGAAGTTCTGCGAGGCCCGGGCCGTCGGTGGTCGTCGCGACGCGTGGTGTGTGCGACTGGTGGTGCGTGCGGCTAGTGCGCCGCGGCCGGGATGCTGCCCGTCGCGGTCGACGCCGCGTGCTCGAGCTTCGCGAGCCGCACCGACTGCCGGTTGATGAGCAGCCCGCCCGCCAGCGCCACCAGGACGAGCACGCCCGCCGAGATCGCGAACGCCGCGTGGTACCCGTCGAGCACCGCCTGCGCCTGCTGCAGCTTCGTCGGCGCCGAGGCGAGCCCGGAGAGCCGGTCCGCGACGACGTCCGCGAAGATCGTCGAGAGGAGCGCCGTGCCGATCGAGCCGCCGACCTGCTGCGCGGTGTTCACCGTCGCCGAGGCCACACCGGCGTCGGCGCGGGCCACCCCGGTCGTCGCGGTGTTCATGGCGGAGGAGAAGATCGTGCCCATCCCGAGCCCGATGACGATCAGCGCCGGTAGGACCGTGCCCGCGTAGGTGCTGTCGACGTCGGTGCGCAGGAGCAGCAGGAGTCCGGTCGCAGCGACGAGTCCACCCGCGAAGACGAGCACCTTCGGCCCGACGCGCGGCAGCAGGCGGCCACCGATCTGCGTCGAGGACAGCATGATCGACGCCGGCATCGGCAGGAACGCCAGACCCGTCTGCAGCGAGGTGAACCCGAGGGTCTGCTCGAGGTAGTAGGTCAGGAACAGGAAGATGCCGAACATGCCGATCGCCACGAGGCCGATCGCGATGAACGAGCCACCACGGTCGCGGTCGAGCACGACCCGGAGCGGGAGCAGCGGGTGCGCGACCCGGGTCTCGATGAGCACGAAGGCGGCGACCAGGACGACACCGGCGGCGAGCATCACGATGGTGACCGGGCTGTCCCACCCGTTCGTCTCGGCGTTGGAGAAGCCGTAGACGATGCCGACCAGGCCGGCCGTGATCGTCAGGACGCCGGCGACGTCGATGCGGGGTCGGTCGACCTTCGGCGGGCGCGCCATGAACACGAGCGCACCGATGACACCGAGCACCGCGAACACGACGTTGACGTAGAGGCACCAGCGCCACGAGGCGTACTCGGTCAGCACACCACCGAGCAGCAGGCCGATCGCGGCACCCGAGCCCGCGATGGAGCCGAAGATGCCGAACGCGCGACCGCGCTCCTTCGGGTCGCGGAAGGTCGTCGTGAGCATGCCGAGGGCGGACGGGGCGAGGAGCGCGCCGAAGACGCCCTGCAGCGCGCGGGCCGCGACGAGGAGTCCGAAGGAGTCGGCCAGGCCGCCGAGGACCGACGCCGCCGCGAAGCCGACGAGCCCGATGATGAAGGTGTTCTTGCGGCCGAAGAGGTCGCCGAGCCGCCCGCCCAGGAGGAGCAGGGAGCCGAACGCCAGGGAGTAGGCGGTGACGATCCACTGCCGCTGGTCGGTGGCGAAGCCGAGGTCGGCCTGGGCCGAGGGGAGCGCGATGTTCACGATGGTCGCGTCGAGCACGACCATGAGCTGGGCCAGTGCGATCACCGCGAGGGCGATCCACCGGTGCTGCGGGCGGTCGGGCGCTGCGCCGGTGCCGCTCGCGATGGTGGGAGCGGAGCCCGTTCGGGGTGCCGCGGTCTGTTCTGCCGTCACGGCAGCCTCCTTCGAGAAGGTGGAGGGGAGAGGTGGTCTGATGGACCGGGAAAACGGATGCGCTGCATCCGGTTCGACCCACTGTAGCCCAAAACGGAGCAGCCGCATCCACTTGTTCCCAGAAAGTTCAACTACATTCGTCGGCGTGAGCACCACCGAGTCCGCCGCCGACGTCGAGCGGCCACTCCGCGCCGACGCCGCGCGGAACCGTGAGCTGATCCTGCAGACGGCGCGTCGCTGCTTCGCAGAACGCGGCACCTCGGTCACCCTCAACGACATCGCGCACGAGGCCGGGGTCGGCGTCGGCACCGTCTACCGACGCTTCGCCGACAAGGACTCCCTGATCGAGGCGCTCCTCGCCGCCAAGTTCGAGGCGCTCAACGACGCCGCGGCGCTCGCCGCCGACGAACCCGACCCGCGCGAGGCCCTGCGTGTCTACCTGATGGGCGTGTTCGCGTTCCGCGCCCGCGACCGGGCACTCGCGGACACCATCGTGCGTGCCGGCAGGGGTCGGCCGTCGATCGTGCGGGAGCGCGACCGCCTCGAGCAGCAGGTCGGTCGGATCATCGAGCGTGCGCGGGAGGCCGGGGTCGTCCGGGTCGGGTTCGACTACCGCGACCTGCCGATGCTCACGACGATGGTCGGGGCGGTCGCCGACGCCACACGCGAGACCGATCCGGAAGCGTGGCGGCGGTACGCGCAGGTGATCGTCGACGGGGTGCTGCCGCAGACGCCCGTGTCGGGGCTGCCCGGTACGCCGCTCGACCGCGAGGCGCTCGAGCGCGCGCTGCACGCGTCCCCCTGACGGACGCGGCCTGCCGCGCGCCGATCGGGGACCAGCGCCGCACGTCCGGCCGGTGACCGCCCACCGGCCGGGAGGCGCGTGGCGGGGCCGACCCGTGCCTCCCGTCCGTCCCACCGGTCGCGTCGCGACGTTCCTGCCCATCGCACGCGTGATGGGAGGACGGATCGCGCGTCGGAGGACGGAAGGAACGCCCTTCCACGCGCGGATCGGTCAACCATGCGCGGATCGGTCGACCACGCGCGGATCGGCACCCCACGCGCGGGACCGCCTACAACCAGCTGGGCAGCCAGTAGTGCGACCGGATGAAGTCCCACGGCATCTGCATCCCGGTCCACATCGGGTACCAGTACGCCGATGCGAGCACCACGACGCCCAGGTACACCCCGACCCAGGTGAGCGCGAGCGTCCGACGGTGCCGGGGATCGTCGCGCCGCCCGACCACCAGCCCGATCGCCGCCGCGAGCGCCATCACCATGAAGGGCTCGAACGCCACCGTGTAGAACTGGAACACCGTACGGTCGGTGTACATCAGCCACGGCAGGTACCCCGCCGCGACCCCGACGAGCACGAAGCCGTACTCCCATCGGCGCCGCAGCACGAACAGCACCAGGAGTGCCACGGTCGCGACCACCGCCGCGTACCAGACGAACGGGTTCGCGATGCCGGTGATGGCCTCGCCGCAGCGGGATGACCCGCAGCCGCCCTGCCCGGCGTCCGTGCCGACGTAGTACATCGACGTCGGCCGTTGCATGAGCAGCCAGAGCAGCGGGTTCGCCTGGTACGAGTGCGGGGTGTGCAGGCCGATGTTGAAGCCGTAGATCTCGGACTGGTAATGCCACCAGTTCTGCACACTGTCCGGCACCCACGCCAGCAGGCCCGTCCACCGCTCCCCGCCGGACGCGATCCAGTTCCGGTCCCAGCCGTCCTTCGACACGAACCAGCCGGTCCACGACGCCAGGTAGGTCGCGGCGGCGATCGGCACGGTGAGCAGGAACGTCACGGGTGCCTGCTGCAGGAACGCGCTCGACGACCAGAAGGCCACGCCCGCCCGGCGGCGCATCATCATGTCGGCGAGCACCGAGTACAGCGCGAAGAACGCCAGGAAGTACAGCCCGGACCACTTCACGGCCGACGCGGCCCCGAGCGCCAGGCCCATCGCCAGCAGCCAGGGCCGCCAGAGCAGCACCGGCCCCCAGAGCGTGTCCCGGTCGGCCGCGGTCCGTGCGGCCACCCAGCGGTCGAGCCGCCGCTGCGCCCACCGCCGGTCGAGCAGCAGTGCGCCGGCGCCGAGCACGACGAAGAACGTCAGGACGCCGTCGAGCAGGGACACCCGGCTCAGGACGATCGCCTGGCCGTCGACCGCGAGCAGGAAGCCGGCGAGTGTGCCGATCGCGGTGGAGCGGAACAGGGCCCGGGCGATGAGGGCCGTGAGCAGGACGGTCGCGGTGCCGAGCACGGCGACCGTGATGCGCCAGCCGAACGAGCTGTCGGCGCCGAACAGCAGCATGCCGAGCCCGATCAGGTACTTCCCGAGCGGCGGGTGCGCGATGAACTCGGCGGCGCTCGAGTAGAGGTCGGTCTGCCCGCTCGCGAACCGCTGGTCGGTGGTCGGAGCGCCCTCGTCCGTGGCGTTGGCCGGCCAGGTGCCCTCGTACCCGAGGTGCACGATCGACCAGCTGTCCTTCACGTAGTACGTCTCGTCGAACACGAGCGAGTGCGGGTGCCCGAGCCCGACGAGCCGCAGCACCGCGGCGAGGAGCGTCACGGCGAGCGGACCCGTCCAGCGCCAGACGGCGACCCGCCGCGACGTCGAGAGCACCCGGCCCCACCAGTCGTCCAGGCGGGAGCCGACCGGCCCGGAGGGCGTGGTCGTCGGGTCGTCGGTCAGCTCCGTGGTCATCGAGAGGTCATCCTACGGATCGCCCTCGAGCCGGGCCTGCCACCACAATGGGGAGGTGATCGTCCTCGCAGCAACCCCCATCGGCAACCTCGGCGACGCGTCCCGCCGGCTGGTCGAGACCCTCTCGAACGCGAGCGTGGTGGCCGCCGAGGACACCCGGACCGCGATCCACCTGATGCGGGCGCTCGGCATCGAGAACCGTCCTCGGCTCATCGCGCTGCACGAGCACAACGAGCGGGCGAAGGCGGCCGAGGTCGTCGAGTTCGCCCGGGACGAGGACGTCGTGGTCCTCACCGACGCGGGCATGCCGGCGATCAGCGACCCGGGGTTCCCGCTCGTCGAGGCCGCTGCGGCTGCCGGGGTCACCGTGACGGCGCTGCCCGGACCGTCCGCGGTGCTCATGGCGCTCGCCGTCTCCGGACTGCCGACCGACCGCTTCACGTTCGAGGGCTTCCCGACGCGGAAGGGCGGTGAGCGGCGGCGGCTGTTCGCCTCGCTCGCGGGGGAGCAGCGGACGATGGTCTTCTTCGAGTCGCCGCACCGTCTGGCGGACACGCTCACCGACATGGCATCCGGCTTCGGGGACGACCGCCGTGCGGTGGTGTGCCGGGAGCTGACGAAGCTCCACGAGGAGGTGCGCCGCGGGACGCTCGCCGAGCTCGCTGCCTGGGCGGCGGACGGGGTGCGCGGCGAGATCTGCGTCGTCGTCCAGGGCGCCGCGGGGGAGTCGGACGTCACGAGCATCGAGGACGGCGTCCGGCTCGTGCTCGAGCGGGTCGCCGCTGGTGCCCGGATGAAGGAGGCGGCGTCCGCCGTCGCGGACGCGACGGGGCTGTCGAAGCGCGACCTGTACGAGGGCGCGCTCGCCGCGCGCTGACGGGACCGGCCACGGCCTGGAGGATCGGGGCGGGCCCGCCACGATCCTCCCGTCCGGTGCCCGGCCGGGTTCTCCACAGGCCCGCGGGGGCGCGTCATCCGGTCCGCGCCCGCCCGTAGGATGGTCCGCATGTCCGACGGGTCCTCGTTCAGCATCACCACGCCGATCTTCTACGTGAACGACGTGCCCCACATCGGGCACGCCTACACCGAGGTCGCCGCGGACTTCATGGCGCGCTGGCACCGGCAGCGGGGTGACGACACCTGGCTCCTGACCGGCACCGACGAGCACGGCCAGAAGATCCTCCGGACGGCGTCGGCGAACGACGTGTCGCCGAAGGAGTGGGCGGACCGGCTCGTCACCGACGCGTGGAAGCCGCTGCTCGACACGGTCGACGTCGCGAACGACGACTTCATCCGCACCACCGACGAGCGGCACGAGCGCGGCGTGACCGCGTTCCTGCAGAAGCTGTACGACGACGGCTTCATCTACGCCGGCGAGTTCGAGGGCTTCTACTGCGTGGGCTGCGAGGAGTACAAGCAGCCGAGCGACCTCGTGCCCGGTACCGGGGCGTACGAGGGCCAGCAGGTCTGCGCGATCCACTCGATCCCGGTCGAGGTCCTGGCCGAGCGCAACTACTTCTTCCGCATGAGCGACTTCGAGCAGCGGCTCCTCGACCTGTACGAGTCGAACCCGCTGTTCATCCAGCCGGAGAGCGTCCGGAACGAGATCGTCTCGTTCGTCAAGCAGGGCCTCCGTGACCTCTCGATCTCGCGGTCGAGCTTCGACTGGGGCATCCAGATCCCCTGGGACCACGACCACGTCCTGTACGTGTGGTTCGACGCCCTCCTCAACTACGTCACGGCGCTCGGCTACGGCTCCGACGACGACGAGGCGTTCCGGCGCCTCTGGCCGAGCGTGCACGTCGTCGGCAAGGACATCGCCCGGTTCCACGCGGTGATCTGGCCCGCGATGCTCATGGCCGCGGGGCTGCCGGTCCCGGAGCGCGTGTTCGGCCACGGGTGGCTGCTCGTCGGCGGCGAGAAGATGTCGAAGTCGAAGCTGACGGGCATCGCACCGTCGGAGATCACCGACACGTTCGGCTCGGACGCGTTCCGCTACTACTTCCTCCGCGCGATCACCTTCGGGCAGGACGGCAACTTCAGCTGGGAGGACATCTCCGCCCGCTACGCCGCCGACCTCGCCAACGGGTTCGGCAACCTCGCGTCGCGCCTGGTCGCCATGCTCCAGAAGTACTTCGACGGTGCGGTCCCCGCCCGGGGCGAGCTGACCGACTCGGACCGGGCGATCGACGCCCTCGCGGTGTCGGTCACCGAGCGTGCCGACGCGGCAGTCCAGGCCTTCGCGCCGCACGACGCGATCGCGATCGTGTGGGAGCTCGTCGACGCCCTGAACGGGTACATCACCGAGCAGGAGCCGTGGGCCCTCGCCAAGGACGAGGCACAGCGCGAGCGGCTCGGCACGGTGCTGGCGACGGCGCTGCGCGGGCTCGGCACCGTGAACGTGCTCGTCTCGCCGGTGATGCCGAAGGCGACCGAGAAGCTCTGGTCGGCCATCGGCGCCGGCGGCTCCGTGACGGAGCAGCGCGTCGACCGTGCGTACGAGTGGCAGGGCGCCGAGACCGTCGTGCCGCTCGAGTCGGGGCTCTTCCCGCGCATCGAGCCGCAGCACGAGCAGGGCGCCGCGTGACCGACGCGGCGGACGGCTCGCACGTCCGGGCGCGTGGCGACGGGTCGTCGGGCGGGTCGAAGCGGGACCTGAGCTACCCGCCGCTGCCCCAGGCGCTCGTGGTGCCGGTCTACGACAACCACACGCACATGGAGATCGCCGACGGCGTGGGCGAGGGCGGTGACGGTCCGCTCGACTACCGGGAGCACCTCGACCGTGCGTCGAGCGTCGGCGTGCGCGGTGTCGTGCAGGTCGGCACCGACCTCGCCACCTCGGAGTGGTCCGCGCAGATCGCCGCGCGCGAGCCCCGCGTCCTCGCCGCCGTCGCGCTGCACCCGAACGAAGCACCCGCGCTGGCGGAACAGGGGCTGCTCGACGAGCACCTCGCCGGGATCGAACGGCTCGCGGCGCTGCCCCGGGTCCGGGCGATCGGCGAGACCGGGCTCGACTTCTTCCGCACCGGCGAGGACGGCCGCGCCGCCCAGGTCCGGTCGTTCGAGGAGCACATCCGCATCGCGAAGGAGCACGACCTCGCGCTGACCATCCACGACCGCGACGCGCACGACGCCGTGGTCGAGGTGCTCGACCGTGTCGGCGCTCCCGCCAAGACGGTCTTCCACTGCTTCTCCGGCGGCCCCGACCTCGCGCGCCTCTGCGCCGAGCGCGGGTGGTACATGTCGTTCGCCGGCACGGTCACGTTCAAGAACGCCCAGCTCCTGCGCGACGCGCTCCAGGTGGTGCCGCGCCACCTCGTGATGATCGAGACCGACGCGCCGTTCCTGACGCCGACGCCGTACCGCGGTCGGCCGAACGCGCCGTACCTCATCCCGCTCACCCTGCGGTCGATGGCCGAGACCCTCGGCACCGACGCCTCGATGCTCGCCGCGCAGATCGCGTCGACCACGGAGCTCGTCTACGGCGCGTGGGACGCCGAGCCCGTCACGGTGGACGAGTGACGATGGGTGCCCTGCTCGGCCCGGCGGAGATCCGGGACCTCGCAGCCAAGCTCGACGTCACCCCGACGAAGAAGCTCGGCCAGAACTTCGTGCACGACGCCAACACCGTCCGCCGGATCGTCGCCGCCGGGCGGGTCACCGCGGACTCCCGCGTGCTCGAGATCGGTCCAGGGCTGGGGTCGCTCACCCTCGGGCTGACCGAGACCGGCGCATCCGTCACGGCGGTCGAGATCGACGGCCGGCTCGCGGCGCAGCTGCCGGCCACCGTCGCCGCGATGCAGCCGGACGCGCGCCTGCAGGTCGTGCACCAGGACGCCCTGACCGTCGCCGTCGACGACGTGCCCGAGCAGCCCACCCACGTGGTCGCGAACCTGCCGTACAACGTGTCCGTCCCCGTGCTCCTGCACCTGCTCGCGACCTTCCCGACCATCGAGCGCGTGCTCGTGATGGTGCAGGCCGAGGTCGGGTACCGGATCGCCGCGGGTCCGGGCAGCAAGGTCTACGGGGCGCCGAGCGTCAAGGCCGCCTGGTACGGCTCGTGGTCGACCGCGGGGCAGATCAGCCGGCAGGTCTTCTGGCCGGTGCCGAACGTCGACAGTGTGCTCGTCGGGTTCGACCGGCACGACCAGCCCGGCGACGAGGCCCTGCGGGCGCAGGTGTTCGCGCTCGTCGACGGTGCGTTCCAGCAGCGGCGGAAGATGCTGCGCCAGAGCCTGTCCGGGGAGCTCGGCAGCAGCGCCCGGGCGACAGAACTGCTCACGGCCGCCGGGATCGACCCGACCGCGCGCGGCGAGGCCCTGTCGCCGGAGGACTTCGTCCGCCTGGGGCGCACGGTCCTCGACGCGTCCTGACGCTCGGCGCCTGGCGCGGCCGGAGCCCGGCGCGGACCGGAGCCCCAGGCTCAGAGGCGTGCACCCTCCTCGCGCCCGGACCGCCGACGCGATCACGCTCGGGTTCCTCGTGGTGGGGCTGGCGGTGATCGTGCTCGCCCTCGTCGCCCTCGTGCGGGACGTCCGGGACGACGCCGCGTGGGCAGCCGTGCTGCTCGGCCTGGGACTCGGCGTGTGGGGGCTGTGGTTCCGACGGCTCGGGACCGAGGACGCTGCCGACGAAGCGACCCCGAACCGCTCCGCCACGGGCCGGATCGGCACCGTCGCGATCGTCGGGATCATCGCGGGCGGCGCGTACTGGTTGCTCCGAGGGACCCTCGACCGCACGGCCGCCGAGGCGTCCGTCGTCACGGGGATCACGCTCGCGCTCTGGCTGGTGAACCGCGTCCTCGACGCACAGATCCGCCGTCGACGCGCCGCCGGCGACACCAACTGACCGGCAGCCCGCACCGTCCGCCCCGGCGCGGACCGCCCGGACGCAGACCATCCGGGCGCGGGACCCCGGTGGGCCGCCGGACGCGCTCAGTGCCCGCGGCCGGCCATCGCCTCGAGGATCTGCTGGTGCGTCCCGTCGCGCTCGGCCCATCGGAGCGGCAGGACGTTCTCGACGAGGACCTCGGGCGCCGCACCGGAGCGCAGCAGGTCCATGACCTCGTCGGCGAAGGCGTCGAGGGGCATCCCGCCGAAGTCCGCGCCGCCCATCAGGTCGGTCCGGACGGCCGGGGGCGCCAGCTCGAGCACCTCGACCGTGCTGCCGACGAGCTGCTGCCGAAGGGCCTGCGTGTAGGAGTGCACGGCGGCCTTCGTCGCGCTGTACGTCGGCGTCGCCGTGAGCGGCACGTACGCGAGCCCCGAGGTGACGGTCACCAGGGTCGATGCCGGCCGTGAGAGCAGCTGCGGCAGGAACGCGTCGATGAGCCGGATCGTGCCGAGCAGGTTCGTCTCGACGGTCGCCACGGCGTCGTCGACGTGCCGGGGATCGCGCAGGTCCTCGTTCCGCATGATGCCGGACATCGTGACGAGGCCGTCGAGCACGGGGTGACGGTCGAGGACCTCGGCGGCCGCGCTGCGGATCGAGGCGGGGTCGGCGACGTCGATCGCGACGGTGTCGAAGCCGTGCTCGGCGGCCAGGGTGTCGAGCAGGGAGCGGCGCCGCCCGCCGATGACGACGGTGCTGCCCGCTGCCTGCAGACGCTGGGCGAGCGCGAGTCCGATGCCGGAGGTCGCGCCGGGGATGAAGACGGTGCTGGTCGTGGTGTCCATGACGACCACGATGCGCTCCCCGCCCGCCCGGCACCAGGACGCGCGCATCGGGGGACGGGCGATCCCTGGTTCCGGGCCGCGGGACGGAGGAGCATGGGCGCATGGACCGCCACGCCCTCGCCGACTTCCTGCGTCGCCGCCGCGAGCTGCTCCGGCCCGAGGACGTCGGGCTCGGCGCGGGGGCCCGGCGCCGCACGCCCGGCCTGCGGCGCGAGGAGGTCGCCGCCCTCGCGGGCATGAGCGTCGACTACTACACGCGGCTCGAACAGCAGCGCGGGCCGCAGCCGTCCGAGCAGATGGTCGCGGCCATCGCGCGGGCGCTCCGGTGCAGCCTCGACGAGCGCGACCACCTGTTCCACCTCGCCGGCCACACCGCGCCGGTCCGGATGCACCGCGCCGACCACGTCGACCCCGCGATCCTCCGGGTGCTCGACCGGCTCGAGGACACCCCCGCGATCGTGGTGAGCGACCTCGGCGAGACCCTCGTCGAGAACCGGCTCGCCAAGGCGTTGCTCGGCGGGTCGGTCGACCTGCCCGGCAACGAGCGCTACCAGGCGTGGCGGTGGTTCGTCACCGGCACCGAGCCGGCGAAGTACGCACCCGAGCAGCACGAGCGCCTGGGCCGGGTGGTCGTCGCGTCGCTGCGGGCGGCCGTCGGGCTCGCCGGGCCCGGGGATCGCCGCGCGACCGAGCTCGTCGCCGAGCTGCAGCGCCGGAGCCCCGCGTTCGCCGAGGTCTGGGAGCGGCACGAGGTCGCGACGCGGTGGTCGGACAACAAGACGATCGTGCAGCCCGAACTCGGACGAATCACGGTCGACTGCCAGGTCCTGCACACGGACGACCAGGCGCAGGCCCTGCTGCTGTTCACCGCTCCCCCCGGGAGCGAGGACGCCCAGAAGCTCGAGCTCCTGGGCGTCCTCGGGCAGCAGACCTTCGCTAGCTGACGGAGGCCGACCCGGACGCCGTGCCGGACGCCGACCCCGACCCCGAGCGCGTGACCGCCGGCAGCGACGACCCGAGCGACTCCAGCTGCTGCTGCAGCGTGCTCCCGTACCGTCCGTCGATCGCGCGCCGCAGGAACGTGCGCAGCTCGCGGTCCGCCGGCGCGCGCTTCCCGGCCTCGACCGCCGTGATCCGCTTCGCGACCGCGGCGGGCCAGGCGCCCGTGCCGTCCTGCTGGACGTCCCGCAGCAGGGTCTGTGCCGTCGTGCCGTACGTGCCCGCCATCACACCGCGTTCGACGGTCGCGAGCGCGTCGTGCCGCTCGGCCTTCGTCCGGTGGTGCTCGGCTGCACGGAGCGCCGTCCGGAGCGACGTCGGCAGTGCGTGCTCGATGCGCCGCAGGTCGGTTCGCTCGACCGTCGTCAGCCGGTGCGCGGCGGACCGGGCAGCAGCAGAGGCCGACGACGACGGGGTGCCGGTGTCGGCGTTCGCGATCTCGACCCCGCCGACCGCTGCGGCGCAGACGCCGACGGCCGCCGCGACGACGAGCAGGCTCCGGCCCCGTGAGGTGGTGGTGCGCATGGTGGGTCCTTCCTCGACCTGCGGACCGGGCCTTCCCCGATCCGACACGTCGATGGTCGGGCGCGCGTGCACGGCCGAGGTCAGGCCCGTGTTCGGGTCCTGTACGGACCCGCACGCACCGCGGTCCGGCCGCTGCCGATCTCCGGACTCGGCGGGCGATCATCGTCCGCATGGGAACGCTGCAGGGACTGGTGGTCGTCGCCGAGGACGAACCCGCCATCGCCGACGTCGAGCGGCTCTACCTGCAGGACGCCGGGTTCACGGTGACGGTGGTCCGGGACGGCCAGGACGCGCTCGCGCTCATCCGCCGCGCCGCACCCGTGGCCGCCGTCGTGGACATCGGGCTGCCCGGGCTCGACGGCATCGCCGTGGTCCGCGCCCTCCGCGAGGCGGACGACTGGACGCCGGTCGTCCTCGTCACGGCGCGCGACGCCGAGGTCGACCGGGTCCTCGGCATCGAGCTCGGCGCCGACGACTACGTCACGAAGCCGTTCTCCGGACGGGAGCTCGCCGCACGCGTCCGCGGGCTCGTGCGTCGGTCGTCCGTGCGGGCGGCGCCGGTCCTCGACGCGGGGCGGCTCCGGATCGACCGCGACCGCCGGACGGTGACCGCCGACGGCGCGCCGGTCGCCCTGACGGCGACGGAGTTCGACCTCCTCGCGCACCTCGCGGCCGAGCCCGGACGGGTGTTCGAGCGGGCACAGCTGCTCAGCGCCGTGTGGGGGGTCGCGGACTTCAGCGGGACGCGCACGGTCGACGTGCACGTCGCGCAGCTGCGCGGGAAGCTCGGCGACGCCGCGGGCCTGCGCACCGTCCGCGGCGTCGGCTACGCCTTCGACCCGGACGCGCAGCCGTGACCGATCCAGCAGCCGTGACCGACCCGGCAACCGTGACCGACCCCGCAACCGTGACCGACCCCGCAACCGTGACCGACACGGCAGCCCGGACGCACCGGTCGCCACGGCGTCGTGGCAGCCTGACCGGCCGCACGGTCGCGACGACGGTCGCGGTCGCCGTGATCGCCGCCCTCGCGGTCGCCGTCGTCGCCTTCCAGCTCCTCCGGCAGGAGTCCATCGGCCAGACCCGGCTCGTGCTGCGCTCGTCGGCGCAGGCCGTCGCGGTCGCCCCGTCGGACGAGCGAGCCGCCTTCGCGGCCCGCATCGAGCGGCGCAGCGGTCACCGGATCGACGTGGGGTTCGGCGGGGACGGCGAGGTCGTGCAGCTCGCCACGCCCCTGCCGGCCGGCCTGGAGGCACGGCTCGCCACCGCCACGCGGCTGTCCGTCCGGCAGACGGACGGGTGGCGCACGCTGCTCGTCGAGGCGGTCCCGGCCCGCGGCGGCGGCTCGGTGGTCGCGGTGGAGGACGTCTCGGTGCTGCACCAGGACACCGTCCTGGGCCGGACCGCCGTCGCGCTGCTCGTCGGTGTCCTCGTCGCGGTCGTGCTCGGCATCGGGGTCGCGCGGCTCGTCACCCGCCCGCTCCGGTCCGCGGCCGCGGCCGCCACCCGTCTCGCGGGCGGGGAACGGGGCGTGCACGGAGCACTCCCCGGGGCGACCGCACCCGTCCGCGAGGTCGCGGAGATCGAGCAGGCGCTCGGCGTGCTCGACGCAGAACTCGCCCGGTCCGAGGCCGCCCAGCGGGAGTTCCTGCTCTCGATCTCGCACGAGTTCCGCACACCCCTCGCCGCGGTCCGGGGCTACGCCGACGCGCTCGTCGACGGCCTCGTCCCGGCGGACGACGTCGCCCGGGTCGGCGGTGTCCTGCGTGCCGAAACCGAGCGACTCGACGCCTTCGTGGCCGACCTGCTCGCGCTCGCCCGCACCGAGGCGGACGACTTCCCGGTGCACCCGGTCGACACCGACGCCGTCGTGCTCGCGACCGACGCGGTCACGGCGTGGTCCGGGCGCGCGACGACGCTCGGGGTGAGGGTCCGGGTGACGTCATCGGTCCCAGCGGCGCCGCTGCGGTCGGACCCGCAGCGCGTCCGGCAGCTGCTCGACGGCCTGCTCGAGAACGCGCTGCGCGTCGCCCAGGCGGACGGGACGGTCGAGGTCCGGGTCGCAGAACATCCCGACGGGATCGCGTTGACCGTGCTGGACGACGGCCCGGGCATCGACGCCGGGGACCTGCACCGGGCGTTCGTGCGCGGCGCCCTGCGCGACCGGCACCGGTCGGACCGCCCGGTCGGCACCGGGCTCGGGCTCTCCATCGCCGCTCGTCTCGCGGAGCGCCTGGGCGGGACGATCGAGGCCGTGCCGCGCACGACGGGCGCCGAGTTCCGGGTGGTGCTGCCCCGGTCCGTCGGCGGGACCACCCCGCCCCGGACCCCGGCGCGGTAGCACCGCGTCACACTCCTGGCACCTCCCGACCACCCGTGCCTAGGGTGGGGCGGTGAGCACTCCGCGCGTGTACGTCATCCACGAGAACCCCGAGTGGTTCCCGCCGCTCGCCGCCGCCTTCGCAGCCGAGGGCGTCCCGGTGCAGGAGATCCTGCTGACCGAGGGGCAGATCGACCTCGGGGCCGAGCCGGAGCCCGGCGTGTACTGGAGCCGCATGTCGGCCAGCAGCCACACCCGCGGGCACGAGCACAGCAAGGAGTACACCCGCGCCGTGCTCGGCTGGTTGGAGCGTGCCGGTCGCACGGTCGTCGGCGGCAGCCACGTGCTCGAGCTCGAGGTCTCCAAGGTCGCCCAGCACGGACTGCTGCAGGCCGCGGGCTTCGACGTTCCGCGCACCACCGCCGTCTTCGGCACGGCGCCGCTCAAGGACGCCGCCCGCACCTTCACCGGCGGGCAGGACGTCCCCTTCATCACGAAGCACAACCAGGGCGGCAAGGGCCTCGGCGTCCGCCGGTTCGACTCGCTCGCCGAGTTCGACGCGTACGTCGACAGCCCCGAGTTCGAGGCCCCGGTCGACGGCATCACCCTGCTGCAGGAGTACCTGACGGCACGCGAGCCGTTCATCACGCGCGCTGAGTTCGTCGGCGGCGAGTTCGTCTACGCGGTGCGGGTCGACACGAGCGCGGGCAGCTTCGAGCTCTGCCCGGCGGACGCGTGCGAGGTCCCCCAGGTCATCGCGGGGGCGGTCTGCGACGTGCCCGGAGTCGAGGCACCCGGCGCTCCCGCGGCGTTCAGCCTCCGCGAGGAGGTCACGGCCGAGCACCCGCTCGTCCAGCGCCTCCGCACGTTCCTGGCCGACCAGGGCATCCAGATCGCGGGCGTCGAGTTCATGGAGACCACCGACGGTCGCACCGTCGTCTACGACATCAACACCAACACGAACTACAACCCCGCCGTCGAGGCGGTCGCGCCGGTCTCCGGACCGCGCGCCATCGCGCGCTTCACGGGCGCGCTCCTCGAGCGCGACCACGCGGTCGCCGCGGTCTGAGACGAACCACCCACCGGACTGGAGGCACGGTGCGGGCCCGCCCCGTGCCTCCCGTCCGTCCCTCCCCACCAGCAAGGAACCACTCGTGCGATTCGGATACTGGACCCCGCTCTTCGGCGGTTGGCTGCGCAACGTCGAGGACGAGGACATGCCCGTCACCTTCGACTACGTGAAGCGGCTCGCGCAGCGAGCCGAGCGCATCGGCTTCGACCTGACGCTCGTGCCGGAGCTCAACCTCAACGACATCAAGGGGACGGCGGCACCGAGCCTCGAGGCGTGGGCGCTCGCGGCCGCGCTCGCGGCGACGACCGAGCGCCTGGAGATCATGGCGGCGATGCGGCCGGGCTACCACCTGCCGGCCGTGACGGCGAAGCAGGCGGCGACCATCGACGAGATCTCGTGCGGCCGGTTCACGTTCAACGTGGTGAGCGCCTGGTGGGCGGAGGAGGCGCGCCAGTACGGCGGCATCTTCTCGGAGCACGACGACCGGTACGCGCGCACCGAGGAGTTCGTCCAGATCCTCAAGGGGCTGTGGTCGGAGACGCCGTACTCGTTCTCGGGCGAGTACTACGACGTGCAGAACGCGCACCTCGAGCCGAAGCCCCGGGTCACGCCGCGGATCTACGCCGGCGGCGAGAGCGAGGCGGGCAAGAGCTCGATCACGCGCTTCGCCGACGCGTACCTGACACACGGCGGCACGGTCGACGAGCTCCGGACGAAGATCGCCGAGATGCGCCGCCGACGCGAGGACGCCGGAGCAGCGCCGTTCGAGGCGTTCGGCATGGCCGCGTACGTCATCGTGCGCGAGACCGAGGTGGAGGCCCAGGCCGAGCTCGCGCGCATCACCGACGTGCAGCACGGCAAGGCGTACGAGTCGTACCAGGACTTCATCTCGAAGTCGCAGCTCGAGCACGTGCCGTCGCTCGAGGACTACTCGGTGTCGAACCGCGGCCTGCGCCCCGGGTTCGTCGGGACGCCGCAGCAGGTGGCGGACCGGATCCTCGAGTTCGAGGACGCCGGGGTCGACACGCTCCTGCTGCAGTTCTCGCCACAGGCCGAGGAGATGGAGCGCTTCGGCGAGCAGGTCATCCCGCTCGTCCGTCCGACCGGTGCGTCCGTCTTCCCGTCCCCGTCCGCGTCCGCGTCCACGTCCGCCTCCGCCGGGTCGGTCGCCTGATGGCGGTCGAGGACGACTGGGCGTTCGAGACCCGGCAGATCCGCGCCGGGTTCAGGGCCGATCCGGGCTTCGGCGGGAACGTGCCGCCGATCGCGCAGACCGCCGCGTTCGTGTACCCGTCGGGCGAGGACGCCGCGGCGCGGTTCCTGCTCGACGCGCCCGGGCACACGTACTCGCGGGTGAACAACCCCTCGGCCGCCGCGCTCGAGCGGCGGATCGCCGACCTCGAGGGCGGGATCGGTGCGCTGGCCCTGGCGTCCGGGCAGGCCGCGACGTCGCTCGCGGTGCTCGGCGTCGCCCGCGCCGGCGACCACGTCGTGTCGAGCGCCTCGCTCTACGGCGCGACGTACACGCTGTTCGCGTCGACGCTCCGCGACCTCGGCATCACCTTCACGTTCGTGCAGGACCCCACCGACCTGTCCGAGTGGGCCGCCGCGGTCCGTCCGGAGACGCGGGCGTTCTTCGGCGAGAGCATCCCGAACCCGCGCGGCGACGTGCTCGACTTCGCCGGGGTGGCCGGCGTCGCGCACGAGGCCGGGGTCCCGCTCATCGTCGACAACACGATCGCGACGCCGTACCTCGTCCGGCCGATCGAGCACGGTGCGGACATCGTCGTGCACTCGGCGACGAAGTACCTCGCCGGGCACGGCAGCGCCATCGCCGGGATCATCGTCGACAGCGGGAACTTCGACTGGGCGGCACATCCGGAGAAGTACCCGCAGCTCACGACGGTCGAACAGTCCGGGTTCGCCGGCACGGCGTTCACCGAGAAGTTCGGTCGGCGGGCCTTCATCCAGCGCACCCGGTCGAAGCTGTCCGCGGACCTCGGCCCCGCGATCGCCCCGTTCAACGCGTTCCTGGTGCTGCAGGGCATCCAGACGCTCTCGCTCCGGATGGACCGGCACGTGTCGAACGCCGCGACCGTTGCGAGCTGGCTGGACGCGCACGACCAGGTCGGCGGCGTGCACTACGCGGGCCTGCCGTCGTCGCCGTGGCACCACCTGCAGCAGCGCTACGTGCCGAAGGGACCGTCGGCGGTGCTGGCGTTCGACCTGGTCGGCGGGCTCGAGGCGGGTCGGCGGTTCGTCGCGGCCCTCGAGCTGTTCGACCACGTCTCGAACATCGGCGACGTGCGCTCGCTCGTCGTGCACCCCGCGTCGACGACCCACGTGCAGATGACCCCGTCGGAGCGAGCGGCCGCGGGCGTCGGGGAGGGGCTGATCCGACTGTCGATCGGGCTCGAACACGTCGACGACGTCCTGGCCGACCTGGAGCGTGGTTTCACCGCAGCGCGCGCGAGATAGGTTGGAACCATGACCTCGCTGGCCGCTCCGACCCGCGTACGGGTGCGCGCTCCCGGCAAGATCAACGTGTTCCTGTCCGTCGGGGCCCTGCAGGACGACGGCTACCACGACGTCGCGACGGCGTACCAGGCGGTGTCGCTGTACGAGGACGTCACCGCCGAACCCGCCGACGACTTCTCGGTGCGGTTCACCGGCCCGATCGACACGAGCGGGGTGCCGACCGACGAGTCGAACCTCGCGATCCGCGCAGCCCGCCTGGTCGCGGACGCCGCCGGGCACCGCGGTGGGGTCCGGCTGACGATCGACAAGCAGGTCCCGGTCGCCGGCGGCATGGGCGGGGGGTCCGCGGACGCCGCGGCGACCCTGCTCGCGGTGGACACGCTGTGGGGCACGGCGCTCGGCCGTGAGGGGCTGCTGGCGCTGGCCGCACGGCTCGGGGCGGACGTGCCGTTCGCGTTCGCCGGCGGCACGGCCGTCGGCACCGGGCGCGGGGACGAGCTCAGCCCGGCGCTCGCCAAGGGGGAGTTCCACTGGGTGCTCGCGCTGAGCGACGCCGGACTCTCGACCCCGGCCGTGTACCGCGCGCTCGACGCGCACCGGGAGCGCTACCGGGCCGACATCCGGCCGGCGCCGACCACCCCCGTGGTCGAGGCGAACGTGCTCCAGGCACTCCGCGCGGGGGACCCGGGGCTGCTCGCGGACTGCCTGCACAACGACCTGCAGGCTCCGGCGATGCGGCTCCAGCCGGCGCTCGCGACGACGCTCGAGATCGGCGAGAAGGCGGGTGCGCTCGCGGGCATCGTGTCCGGCAGCGGGCCGACCGTGGCGTTCCTGGTCGCCGACCGTGACGCCGCGCTCGAGGTGCAGGTCGAGCTGAGCGCCGCCGGGCTCGTGGCGCTCCGGGCGACCGGCCCCGTGCACGGCGCACGCGTCGTGCACTGACCGTCTGCGGTGCTGCGCGCTCCAGCCGCTGCACCGTCCGGGCGTCAGCCCTTCACGAACTCCGTCATCACGACGCGGCCGGAGCGGAACTGCTGCTCGACGTGGAAGCCGTGCTCGGCCAGGACGGCGGCGGTCTCCGGCTCGATGTTCCGCGCCTTCGGGGTGCCACCGACGAACCACACGGTGTCGATCTCGCCGAGCCGGGCCGGGATGGTGGTCGCGAGGTCACCGTTCTGGTTCCACAGCACACCGCTCTCGGCGCCGATCTTGGTCGCGCCCAGGTCGGTCATGCCGGTGAACGCCCACGGGTACGAGATCCGGATGATGTCGGCGGTGGTCCCCGGGTGTCCGTAGACACTGCCGAACACGACGCCCTCGTTCGCACCGGCACGACCGGCACGCTCGCTCGAGATGATCGACGCGGCGTTCGCCCAGGTGGAGTCCTGCTTGGACTGCGGGCTCTTCACGTACACGGCGGAGGGGATGCCGCCGACCAGGCAGACGGCCACGGCGGCGGCGAGCAGGGCCCGCGGACGGACGAGCGTGACGGCGAGGGCGATGAGGAGCGCCACGAACGGCAGGCTCAGCGACGCGTACTTGGGGGAGTACAGGTGCTTGCCGAGCGCGGTCGCGATGAGCAGCACGCTCGTGGGCAGCACCGCGAGGGGCAGCGCGACGCGGACCGCCTGCGCCCGGACGAGGTCGCGGACGTCGGGGACACGGCGACGCGCGGCGATCAGCGGGACGGCGGTGCCGAGGGCCAGGAGGACCCAGGCGACGGCCGCGTACAGGGTGATCCCGCCGAACCAGGCGGTGGAGAACACCTGCGGGAGCGTGCGCTCCCCGATGCCGGAGATCCACGCGACCTGCTTCGACTGGGCCATCACCTCGAGCACGAGGGGCGAGACGAGCAGGGCGGCCCCGGCGGCTGCGACGACCCATCGGACGAGCGTCCGGCGGCTCACGAGCGGTGTCGCGGCGCGGCCGACCCGGTCAGCCCGGCGCTGCGCGGCCACCGTCCACGCGAGGGCGACGGCGTGCGCGACCACGGCGAGCGACAGGTAGACGTTGAACGTCACCGAGACGAGCGCCACGACGCCGTACGCCACCCACCAGCGGGTGCGGTGCGTCGTCCGTGTCCGTCGGACCGCGGTCAGGCCCACGAGGGTGAGCAGCACCGCGAGCGTCGTGATGGTCGCGTAGGGGCGGCCCTCGGAACCGGCCCACTGGACCCGGGGCAGGGCGATGAACACCAGTCCGGCCGTGATGCCGAGCCGGCGACCCCCGAGCCGGCGGCCGAGCGCCACGAGGAGTCCGGCGGCCACACCGATGGCGAGGGCGCTCGGGAAACGGAGGGTGAAGGGCGTGTAGCCGACGAGCCAGAACCAGGCGTGGATGAGTGCGTAGTACAGGCCGTGCACCGCGTCGACGTTGTGCAGTTCGGCCCAGAGCTGCGGCCAGCTGCGCTGCGCGCTCGTGACCGTGGCGCCCTCGTCGTACCAGAGCGACGGCACCCAGGCGAAGGCTGCACCGGTGAGGACGCCGATCGCCCCGACCGTGAGCTCGGGCGTCCGGACGACGGCCAGGCCGATCGCCGAGGACGCGGAGCGCAGGCGCGATCGGACCGGCGGGACGCCGACGGTCGCGGGCACACGGATGGTGCCGGTCTGGGGTGCAGTCACGCCCACGACGGTATCCGGGCCGTCTGGACAGGTGCCCCGCACGGGCCCGGCCGTCCGTGAGAGTTCGCGATGCCGTAGGGTGCCGTCCACCATGACGACACTCCGCATCCGTGATGCTGCACGGTACCTCGGCGTCAGCGACGACACCGTCCGACGCCTGGTCGAGGCCGGCACCCTGCCCCGGTCCGAGGACGCCGCCGGGCGCACGGTGGTGCTCGGCAAGGACCTGGCGGCGTACGTCCGCGGACGCGACACGGGGCTCGACGACCCCTCTGGGGTGCGGAGTTCCGCGCGGAACCGCTTCGTGGGGATCGTCACGGACCTGGTCGTCGACGGGGTCGTGGCGCAGGTCGAGCTGCAGGCCGGACCGAACCGGGTGGTGTCCCTGATGACCTCGGAGGCGGTGCGCGACCTCGGGCTCGAGGTCGGGTCCGTCGCGGTCGCGTCGGTCAAGGCGACGATGGTGACGGTCGAGGTGCCCGACCGTCCGGAAGGCGCACGGTGACCGGCGACCCGTCCGGGATGCGCACGCCGATGCGTTCCGACCCGGTGGCGGTCCGTCGGCGGATGACCTCGCGCACCGCGGCGCTCGAAGGGGCAGGGCAGCGCGCGATCGACGCCCTGGCCACGGGCCGGGTGCTCGTCGTCGGGGCCGGTGGGCTCGGCGCACCCGTCCTCACCTACCTGGCCGGTGCCGGGCTCGCGCGGATCACGGTCGTCGACCACGACGTCGTCGACGCCTCGAACCTCGCCCGGCAGACGCTCTTCGCCCTCGCCGACGTCGGACTCCCCAAGGCCGAGGTCGCCGCGGCGCGGGTCCGGGCGGTCGACCCGGTCGCCGAGGTCGTCGCGCTCGCGGAGCCCTTCCGCCCGGAGCACGTGGCCGACCACGACGTTGTGGTCGACGCGGCCGACAGGGTCGAGGTCACCCGGGCGGTGTCGGACGCCTGCGCCGCCGCGGGCATCCCGTTCGTCTGGGGCACGGTGCTCGGGTTCGACGGACAGGTCTCGGTGTTCCACGACGCCGCGGACGAGCCGGTCGACTTCCACGACCTGCACCCGGATGCCCTGCCGGACGAGGGGTCCTGCGCGCTCGACGGCGTGCTCCCCGCGCTGTGCGGTGCCGTCGGGGCGGTGATGGCCGCCCAGGTGACGGCCCTGCTGGCCGGACCCCGACCCGGATCGACGGCACCGGAGCGACACCTGCTCGGTGCGCCCCTGCTCGGTCGGGTGCTCACGGTGGACGCCCGACGGTGGCGGTGGACGGAGAGCCCGCTGCGGCGCGGTCCGGGCAGCCGTCGTCCGGCGCGGTCGACCGACGTCGAGCCCGAGCGCACCTCGCCGAGCGCCCTGGCCGAGCGGCTCGCCGGTGACGCGGCACCGATGCTCGTCGACGTCCGCACCGCCGAGGAGCGTGCGACGGGGACGATCGCCGGGTCCGTCACGCCGGACGACATAGCGGACGACGACCGCCGTCCGGTCGTCGTGGTCTGCGCCTCGGGGCGCCGCGCGACCGCGTGGGCGCGGACGGCGATCGCCGCGGGACGGGACGCGGTCGTCCTCGACGGCGGCATCACCGCGTGGCGGTCCGAGGGTCACCCGACGAGCTGAACGCCGCGTCACCCGCAGCTGCGGCTAGGATCGGACCGTGAAGCCGCTCCTGCGTTCCGCTGTCCTGCTCGTCGTCGCAGGTCTCGCCCTGACCGGGTGCACCGCGCAACCCGCCACCAGCGGCACGGGTACCGGGACCCCGTCGGCCTCGGCGACGCCCTCCGGCAGCATCACCGTGTTCGCCGCCGCCTCCCTCCAGAAGACCTTCACCGCGCTCGGGGAGCAGTTCGAGGCGGACCACCCCGGCACCACGGTCACGTTCTCGTTCGCGGGGTCGAGCGACCTCGTCAGCCAGGTGCAGAACGGCGCCCCCGCCGACGTGTTCGCCTCCGCCGACCAGGCCAACATGGCGAAGCTCTCGTCGTCGGACCTCGCCACCGGCTGGCCGCGCGACTTCGCCACGAACGTCCTCGAGATCGCGGTCGCCCCGGGAAACCCGAAGGGCATCCGGAGCCTGGCCGATCTCGACCGCTCGGGCGTGCAGCTCGTCACGTGCGCGTCCCCCGTGCCGTGCGGTGCGGCGACGCAGGAGGTCGAGCGGGCCGCCGGCGTGCAGCTCCACCCGGTCAGCGAGGAGCAGTCCGTCACCGACGTGCTCGGCAAGGTCGAGTCCGGACAGGCCGACGCGGGGCTCGTCTACGTCACCGACGTCCGCGGGGCGGCGGGCAAGGTCGACGGCGTCCCGTTCGACGAGTCGGCGAAGGCCGTCAACACGTACCCGATCGGCGTCCTGCAGGAGTCCACGAACCCGACCACCGCCGCCGCGTTCGCCGCCTACGTCCGGTCCGACGCCGGGCAGCAGGTGCTCGAGCGCGCCGGGTTCGGCCGGCCCAGGGGATGACACGCCAGCGGGAGCACCGCACCCCCGTCCCGTGGTGGCTCCCCGCCCCCGCGGTCCTCGGCGGCCTGTTCGTCGTCGTGCCCGTCCTCGCGATGGTCGGTCGCGTCGACTGGGGGTCCTTCGTCGCCCTCGTCACCTCGCCCGCGTCGACGACCGCCCTCGCCCTGAGCCTCGGCACCGCCGCCGCGACCACGGGCATCGCGTTCGTGCTCGGCTACCCCCTGGCTGTCCTGTTCTCCCGCTCGACCGCCCGGTGGGTGGGGGTCCTCCGCGCCCTCGTGCTGCTGCCGCTCGTCCTGCCGCCCGTGGTCGGCGGCCTCGCCCTCCTCGCGGCCTTCGGTCGACTCGGCGTGCTCGGCGCGTTCCTCGACGCGCACGGCCTGCGCATCGCGTTCACCACGACGGCGGTCGTGATGGCGCAGGTGTTCGTCTCGATGCCGTTCCTGGTGTCGAGCGTCGAGGGCGCCCTGCGGGTCGGCGGCGACCGGTACGAGCGGGTCGCGGCCACGCTCGGGGCCGGACCGACCCGCACCTTCCTGACCGTCACGACCCCGCGGGTCCTGCCCGGCATCGTCTCCGGGCTCGTGCTGTGCGGCGCGCGGGCGCTCGGGGAGTTCGGCGCCACCCTGACCTTCGCGGGCAGCCTGCAGGGCGTCACGCGGACCCTCCCGCTCGAGGTCTACCTGCAGCGCGAGGTCGACCCGGACACGGCGGTCGCCCTCGCCCTGGTGCTCGTGGTCGTCGCGGTCGTCGTCATCGGGGTCACGTCGCTGCGCACCCGGGCGGTCGTCGCGTGACGGCCCCCGACGCCGGTCTGCGCGTCCACGTCGTCGACCGTGACCGCGACGTCGACGTCGCGATCACGGTCGCGCCGGGGGAGTGCGTCGCCCTGGTCGGGCCGAACGGCGCCGGCAAGTCCTCCGTCGTCGAGACCGTCGCGGGACTCCTCCGCACCCCGGACAGCACGGTCGCGCTGGACGACCGCGACCTGACGCGGCTCCCGGCGCACCGCCGGCGCGTCGGGCTGGTCGCCCAGCGCGCCGACCTGTTCCCACACCTGTCCGTCGTCGACAACGTCGCCTTCGGTCCGCGCGCGGCCGGGACGGGCGGCCGGGAGGCACGACACCGGGCCGTCGCGGCCCTCACCGCGGTCGGCGTGGCCGGGTTGGCCGACCGGGCACCCGGGGCGCTGTCCGGCGGGCAGGCCCAACGCGTCGCGATCGCCCGGGTGCTCGCGACCGACCCGGCGGTCCTGCTCCTCGACGAGCCCACCTCGGCGCTCGACGTCGACGCCCGCGCCGCCGTCCGTGAGGCCCTCACCACCGCGCGCGCCGCTCGGCCGACGGTGCTCGTCACGCACGACCCGCTCGAGGCCGTCGCGCTCGCCGACCGGGTCGTGGTGCTGCAGGACGGACGCGTCGTCGAGCAGGGACCCGTCGACGCGGTGCTCCGACACCCCCGGACGCCGTTCGCGGCGTCCTTCTCCGGACTCGCGCTCGTCCGCGGGACCGCCACCGCGGACGGGATCGCACTCGACGGCGGCGGTGCGCTGGCGTCGACGGCCGGCACCGTGCCTCCCGGCCGGCCCGTCGTCGCCGCCCTGCACCCGACGGCCGTCCGCGTGACGCGGGACGGGGCGGGACCCGCGCGCACCGTGACCGCGCTGGAGCCGCGCGACGGACTCGTGCGCGTGCGCACCGCCGACCTGGTGGCGGACGTGACGGTCGCGACGGCCGCGGGGCTCGGACTGGCGCCGGGCGTCACGGTCCGGCTGTCGGTCGCGCCGGACGAGGTCGCGGTCTACGAGCCGGACGCCTAGCCGCCGGCGAACGGCGGCATGACGTCGACCGTGTCGACGCCCGCGAGCGGTGTCGAGCGGTCGCGGGTGGTGACCCCGTCGACCAGGTAGGAGCAGCGCTCCTGCAGCGCCGTCCAGCGCTCGGCATCGGCGGCGGTGACGGCGCGCAGGGCGTCGTCGAGGGTCGCGGCCGACGTGGTGGTCTCGTCCTGGCCGACCGTGGCGCGGGCCGCGGCGAAGAAGCGGAGGGTCGTCACGGTCAGCCCCCGATCGCGCTCATGCCGCGGGACGGGTGCACGATGCCGTCCACGTCGTCGCCGTGGTCGCGGGGCTTCGCCCACATCGCGCGCCGCCACGTGTCGAGCAGGGTGTCGTCGTCGGCACCGGCGCGCAGCGGACCGAGCAGGTCGACCTCGTCGTCGGAGAACAGGCACGAGCGGACGTGGCCCTCGGCGGTCAGACGGGTGCGGGTGCAGTCGGCGCAGAAGGACTCGGTGATGCTCGCGATGACGCCGACGGTCCCGAGCGGTTCGCCGTCGTGGGTGGAGACGCGGTAGCGCTCGGCCGGGGCGCCGTCCCGCGGGGCCTCGTCCGGGGTGAGCACGAAGCGCTCGCCGAGGAGCGCCCGGGTCTCCGTCGCGGTGACCATCGTCGCGCCGTCCCAGGCGTGCCCGGGGTCGAGGGGCATCTGCTCGATGAACCGGAGCTCGTGGCCGCGCTCGAGGCACCAGGCGAGCAGGTCCGCCGCGAGGTGGTCGTTCACGCCGCGGAGGAGCACCGCGTTGACCTTCACGCCGAGGCCGGCGTCGGCCGCGGCCGCGATGCCCTCGAGCACGCGGTCCAGGAACGGGCGGCGGGTGACCTCGGCGAAGACGTCCGGGTCGACGGTGTCGAGCGAGACGTTGACGCGTCGGAGCCCGGCGTCCGCCAGGGCCTGCGCGCGGTTCGCGAGGCCGATCGCGTTGGTGGTCAGGGAGAGCTCGACGTCGTGCGCGGCGCACCGGCGGACGATGTCGACGAGGTCGGCGCGCAGGAGCGGTTCGCCGCCCGTGAAGCGGACCTTGCGGACGCCGAGCCGGGCGGCGGAGAGGCCCACGAGCCGGTCGATCTCGTCCGCGGTCATCAGGGCGTCGGAGGGGATGACGGGCAGCCCCTCGGCCGGCATGCAGTAGGTGCAGCGGAGGTTGCAGCGCTCGGTCAGCGAGACGCGCAGGTCGACGGCGGTGCGGCCGAAGCGGTCGAGCAGTGCCGGTTCGTCGGCCGGCCGGGGCGGCAGGTCGGCCGAGCCGCTGCGCACGCGGCGCAGGAGCGAGGCGACCGGTACGGACGCCGCTGCACCCGCCGCAGGGAGCACCGCAGGCGCACCCGTCGTGGGCCGTTCGCCCGTCGCGGGCAGGATCCTCGCCGTCACCGGGCCGATGCTACCGGGCGCCGCCGACCCTCCGGTCCGCCGTCGGTTCCGCTGTCCGTCTGCCGCCACCGCCGCGGGTCGAGCCGTCGGCCCCACCGTCGCCACTCGTCACGGTCGGTCCGGACGACCGTGACCACCACGATCACGAGCACCGCGGCGCCGAGCCACCAGCGGAAGGCGTCGGCCGAGGGCCACACCCCGCGGAGGGCGATCGCGAGCCCGAGGGACAGCCACTCCCATCGGCCGGACAGCACCACGAACGGGATGAGGAGCAGCGCGTACCAGGGGTAGCGCGGGGTCACCGCGAGGAACGTCACGCCGATCATCAGGACCTCGCCGGACCACGGCCGGGCGGGGTCCGCGAGGCGCCAGGCGACGACGGCCGCGAGCAGCACGACGAGCCCCACGACGACCGTGGCGCCGTCGCCGGGGACGAGCAGGGAGACCAGGGCGAAGCGGGAGCCGTCCTCGTAGCCCTCCTCGGACAGGTAGCCGGGCAGGTAGCCGAGGACCTTGACGCCGGTGCTCAGGACGTACGGCACGTAGAGCAGTCCGAAGACGACGATCCCGACCGGGATCGCCCACCAGTGCCGCCACCGGCCGAGGAGCGGGGGGTACACGATCGCCGGGATGAGCTTCGTCGCGGTCGCCGCCCCGAGCGCGATGCCGCCCCAGACCGGCCGTCCGAAGGCGACGAGCACCACACCGGCCGTCGCGAGCGCGGCACCGAGCACGTCGACGTGCGAGTTCGTGACCGCCTCGGACGCGACGAGCGGCGACCACGCCCAGAGCGCGGCCCACCAGGTCGGCCGACCGAGGCGGCGCAGGGTCACGACGAGCCCGACCGTGACGCCCAGGGAGACGAGCAGCCCAGCGACCTGGAACGGCATGTACTGCGCGGTCGTGGGCACGAACGCGCGGACCGCGGCGAACCACAGCTGCGCCATCGGCGGGTAGATCGTCACGACGTCCGGCCGGTTGATCGCCACGCAGTGCCCGTCGGCGCCGTCACCGAGCCCGCGCATCCGCGGCTCGAGGGGCTTGCACGTGCCGTCGATCTTGTCCGGGAACAGCCAGTCGGGACGCAGACCGGCCAGTGCGCCGGACTGCGGCGTGTGCGCGTAGGGGGAGATCCCCGCGTGCTGCACGATGCCGTCCCAGGCGTACCGGGCAGAGTCGGTGCTGGTGTTCGGCGGACCGACGAGCGCCGCGACCCCGACCACGACCGCCCCGCCGAGGACGATCCGGGTCACCCAGGCACCGGGTACCCAGCGGAGCGCGAGGACGGCTCCGGCGAAGACCGCCCAAGCGATGAGCGTCCACGCAACGAATGGTGCACGATGACCGGCACGGAGGAACCCCAGATGCGTGATGCCGAAGGCGATGACACCCGCCAGCGCCAGCACGCCCACGACGGCGACCACGGTCGGCAGGACGCCGGTCCTGGTGGGCAGCGGGACGGCGCGCAGTCGTTCGTTCATCGTGGCCCGAGGCTACCGATCGTGCGACGGCTGCTGCTGGACGCACGATCCGCGATGGCGTCGCCGAACCGGAACGCCCGCTCGGCCGTCGTCTGGGGCCGGCTGCTCGGCATCGCGTTCCTGGTGTGCTTCGGCACCGGCGTGTACAGCCACCTGCTGCAGGACCCGCTACCCGGGATGCGCTTCCCGACCCGGCCCGTGCAGCTGTACCAGTTCACGCAGGGCCTGCACATCACCGCAGGCATCGCGATCATCCCGCTCCTGCTCGCCAAGCTGAACGCGGTGATGCCCGCGCTCGCGCAGACGCCGCCCGTCCGCGGCGTGCTGCACCTGCTCGAACGCCTGTCGATCGCCGTGCTCGTGTCGGCCGCGATCGTCCAGGTCGGGACCGGGCTCGTGAACACGTACCAGTGGTACCCGTGGCCGTTCCCGTTCCGGCAGGTGCACAACGCGCTGGCCTACGTGATCATCGGGTCGCTCGTCGTGCACGTCGGCGTCAAGCTGCGGATCATCGCGCGCTACTGGCGCGCACGCGACGCGTACGACGCCGACGGCCGGTTCGTCGCGGACCCGACGGTGGGCAGCGAGCTGCTCCCCGACACCGGCGTGGAGGATCGTGGCGCGTCCGCCCCGTACCCCCGCGGCCTGACCGGCCGCCTGCTGCGGTGGGTGGACGGCGTGCCGGCCGCGGCCGACGAGGCGGAGGCGGGGCGTGCCTCCCGTCCGGCCGTGGCGGCGACCGACGGCGGGCGCGAGCGCATCGCCCGACGCGGGTTCGTGGCGGGCGTGACGGCGGCGACCGTCGGCGTCGTCGCGCTCACCGCCGGGCAGTCCACGCGACTGCTCGAACCGCTCAACGTGTTCGGGGCGCGCCAGCGGCACCTCGGTCCGGACGACCTGCCGGTGAACCGCACCGCGCGCGCCGCCGGTGTGCTGGCGACCGCCACCGCCGCGGACTGGACGCTGACCGTCGTCGGGCCGGGGATGAGCCGGACGTTCTCGCGGGCCGAGCTCGTCGCCCTCGGCACCACGACGGCCGAGCTGCCGATCGCGTGCGTCGAGGGGTGGAGCCAGACGGCGACCTGGAAGGGCGTGCGGATGCGCGACCTGCTCGAGACCGTGCAGGCCGACCCGGCGTCGCCGCTGCGGATCACGAGCCTCGAGCGGAGCGGCGGCTACCGCGTGACCGAGATGGGGCCCGAGTACGCCGCCGACCCGACGACGCTCGTCGCGCTCGAGCTGAACGGCGCGACGCTCGACCTGGACCACGGGTTCCCCGCCCGGGTCATCGCGCCGGGGCGACCCGGCGTCCTGCAGACGAAGTGGATCGGGAAGATCGAGGTGATCCGATGAGGGCCGCGAGGACCGTGCTCGTCCTGGTGGGCGTGCTCGTGATGGCGTTCGGCGCGTGGACGATGGTCACGACCGTGCGGCCGGAGCGCATCTGGGGGCTCGTGACGTGGCTCGTCGCAGCCGTCCTGCTGCACGACGTCCTGCTGTCGCCGTTCGTCGTCGGCGCGGGGCTGCTGCTCCGCCGGGCCGGGCGGTCGCTGCGCGTCTGGGTGCTCGTCACGGTGCAGGCGGCCGTCGTGCTCGGGAGCGTGCTCGCGCTCGTCGTGGTGCCGGAGATCGCCGCGAAGGCGCACGGGCAGAAGAACCCGACGGTGCTGCCGTTCGACTACACGACCCGGCTGCTCGTCGTCGAGGGGGTCCTGCTCGCGGTGGTCATCGCGGTCCTCGTCGTCGGGCTCGTCCTGGCCCGCCGGCGCAGACCACTGGTTGCAGCGACAACCAATCGGTAGCATGAGGGAATGACCGACGAGACCCCGTGGCTGACGCGCGACCAGCTGCGCGCCTGGATGAAGCTCGTCGCCGTCATGGAGCTCCTGCCCGCGGCGCTCGACCAGCAGCTGCAGCGGGACGCTGACCTGACCCACTTCGACTACATGGTCGTCGCCATGCTGTCCGAGACGGAGTCGCGCACGCTCCGGATGTCGGCGCTCGCCGCGGCCACCAACGCCTCGCTCCCGCGCCTGTCGCACGTCGTGTCCCGGCTCGAGAAGCGCGGTCTCGTGTCCCGGTGCCCGTCGGTCGACGACCGGCGGGCGACCGACGTCCGACTGACCGCCGCCGGGTACGACACGATCGTGCAGGCTGCGCCGGAGCACGTCCGGACCGCGCGCCGCTACGTGATCGACGCGCTCGCCGACGAGCAGGTCGCGCAGCTCGACGGGATCACCCGGGCGCTCCTCGGCCGGCTCGACCCCGAGGGGCGGTTCGCCGCGCTGACGTACCCGCGGGGGGAAGAGGCGCTCTGTGAGGCGCGGCTGACCGGCGCGGACGCCGACGCCGGTCTGCCCGAGGTCCCCGGGGTGCTGTTCCGCGACGCCACCGCCGACGACGGACCGCTCCTGCGCCGGGCGACGCTCCGGGCGATGAACTGGCGGACCGAGACGTTCACGGACGCCGACCTCGACCGCCCCGAGTTCGCGCACTACTTCGACGGGTTCGACCCGGCCCGGGACCGCGGCGTCGTCGCGGTGGACGGGGACGGCCCGGTCGGGGTGGCGTGGGCGCGGTTCCTGCCGGAGGACGACCCCGGGTACGGGTTCGTCGCCGCGGACGTGCCCGAGCTGACGATCGCCGTCGACGTCCGGGTTCGCGGACGCGGTGTCGGGGGAGCGCTCCTCGCGCGGCTGCTCGACGCCGGACGGGCTGCGGGGTGGCCCGGGATCAGCCTGAGTGTCGAGGACGGGAACACCGGGGCGCGGATCCTGTACGAGCGGGCCGGCTTCCGGACCGTGGGGCGGAACGGCGACTCGGACACGCTGCTCGTCCGGATGTGACGAGCACGGTCCGGGCCGGCGTGACGTCTCGGTTCGCGTCGGCGTGATGCGACTGGTACACCAGTAGGCTCGGAGCCATGACCGAGCGCGCCGAGCCGACCGACACCTACTCGTACCTCGGACCCGCCGGCACCTTCACCGAGGCGGCCCTGAAGCTCGTCGACGCCGCCGCCGGCAAGCCCTGGCGCAGCGTGAACAACGTGGGCGAGGCGCTCGACGACGTCGTCACCGGGCGGTCCGTCGGCGCCGTGATCGCGATCGAGAACAGCGTCGACGGCGGGGTCAGCGCCACGCAGGACGCCCTCGCCCGCATCCCCGGTGTCCGCATCGTCGGCGAGTACCTGGTGCCGGTCGACTTCGTGCTCGTCGCACGGCACGGCACGGCCCTGACGGACGTCCGTACCGTGAACGCACACCCGGTCGCCTACGCCCAGACCCACCGCTGGCTCGAGGCGAACCTGCGCGGGCACGGGCACATCCCGGCGTCGTCGAACGTCGCCGCCGCGACCGCCCTGCTCGACGAGCACCCGGTCGCGGACGCCGCGGTCGCCCCGCCCGGGATCACCGACCACCACGACCTCGCGGTGCTCGCGTCGTCCATCGGGGACAACGCGTCGGCGGTGACCCGGTTCGTGCTCGTGTCGCGGACGCTGGCGATCCCGCCGCGGACCGGGGCCGACAAGACGAGCGTCATCGTGGAGCTGCCGGCGGACCATCCCGGTGCGCTCGTCGACATGCTCGAGCAGTTCGCGACGCGGGGCATCAACATGGGGCTGCTGTCCTCGCGGCCGATCGGTGACGAGCTCGGGCGCTACCGGTTCGTCATCGACCTGGACGGCCACGTGCACGACGAGCGGGTGGCGGACGCGCTGCTCGGCCTGCGGCGGTTCAGCCCGCGCGTGACGTTCCTCGGGTCGTACCCGCGGGCGGACGGGTTCCGGCCGGAGGTGTCGGCGCGCTACTCCGACGAGGCGTTCGTCGAGGCTCGGGACTGGCTGCGCGCGATCGTCTCCGGCGAGCCCGACGCCGACTGACCACGGCGGCGCGGGGCCGCCGCCCGGCCCACGTCAGCTGTGCGCGTCCTCGACCCGCCGGGTGTTGCGCGTCTGGTCCTGCGGCCCGGCGACCCGGACCCGGAGCCCGCCGGCGTCGATCTTCGCCCGGAACGCGACGACCTCGCCCACCGGATCGCCGTCGATCTCGAACTCGTCCGGCCGCTCGAGGCGTGCCACGAACTCCTCGCCGCGCAGGTAGCGCAGCGGGCGCTCCTCGCGGGCCGCGGTCGCGATGCGCTTGCCGACCTGGGTCTGCCCGATCTTCGAGCGCTGGAACGAGCGCAGGATCGCGTTCTCCCAGAACACCCGGGCGCCGATCCGCACCCAGCCGAAGAAGCCGCGGGGACGCATGACCACGATGTCGAAGACGCCGTCGTCGATCTCGGCGTCCGGCAGCAGCGTCGCGCCGGCCTGCAGCATGCCGCAGTTGCCGACGATCAGGGAGTGCGCGCGCACCGACTGGTTGCTCTCGCCGTCCAGCCGGTACCGGAACTCGAACGCGTCGGCGTCGCGCACCGAGCGGAAGAGCGAGTCGACGTAGGCGAGCCAGCCGACCTTCTTCTTGAGCTCGGGCTTCGTGTTCACGAGCATGCGGGCGTCCAGGCCGAGGCCGGCCATCACGACGAACCCGAACTGCTCGCGGCTGCCGTCGGGGCGTTCGACCTGGACCTCGCCGATGTCGATCGGGCGGTCCTCGCCGCGGAAGATCGTCCGGACGCTCGCGCCCAGGTCGTCGATCGGCGAGGGGATGTTGCGCGCGAGCAGGTTGCCCGTCCCGCTCGGCAGCAGGGCGAGCGCCGCGCCGGAACCGTGGACGACCTCGGCGACGGCGCGCACGGTGCCGTCCCCACCGGCCGCGGCGACGACGTCGGCCCCGGCCTCGAGAGCGGCCTTCGTCATGCCGCCGCCCGGGTCCTCCTCGGTGGTCTCGAACCACAGGGTCTCGGCCCAGCCCGCTTCCTGCTGGTGCTTCGCGACGGTGCTCTTCAGGGTCTCCAGGTGCACCTTGACCGGGTTGTAGACGACGGCGGCCGTCTTCTGTTCGGTCGGGAGGGCGTCCTGGTCCGCGGGCGCGGTCTCCGATGGGGTCGACATGCCCACGACGTTACCGACCGCGCCCTGCGAGCGGACGGGCGTCAGCGTCCGTCGTGGAGCGTCACGTGGTAGCCGTCGGGGTCGGCGAACGTGAAGGTCCGACCGAAGGGGCCGTCGAACGGTGCGGTGATGATCGTGTGCCCGTCGGCGACGAGCGCGTCGTGGGTCGCCTGGACGTCGGTCGCGTGGAACCACAGCGCCACCCCGAGGCCCGGCTGGTGGGCGGCGTCCAGGTCGGTGCCGGGGACCACGTCACGCAGTGCGAACGCGATCGGCTCGGTCTGGAACACGACGGCGTGCGGCGGGCCGGCGGGGGAGCGGACGAGCCCGAGGTACCGCTCGTAGAACGCCTGTGCGGCGTCGAGGTCGCGGACCTGCAGCGAGGTGAAGTCGATCCCGGTGGCGGTCATGGTGTGCTCCTTCGTTGTGTGTCAGTTGTCTGACACGCAGACACTATGTCAGACTCCTGACATGCGTCAAGACGATCGACACGACGAACGCATCGACCTCGACTCCTCCGTCGGCTACGTCCTCAAGGAGGCCGCGAGTGCCCTCCGCGCCGCCATGGAGGACGCCCTCCGCCCGTTCGGCATGACGATCACGCACTACTCGTGCCTCGAACTGCTCGCGCAGCGCCCCGGCATGTCGAACTCCGAGCTCGCGCGCGGCACCTTCGTCACCCGGCAGTCGATGAACACGCTCCTGCAGCAGCTCGAGCGGGACGGCGTCGTCGAGCGGGCCGCGACGCCGACAGCGGGCAAGGTGCTGCCGACGCGCCTCACGGCGGCGGGCCGACGGCAGCGCGAGCGTGCGAGCGCCGCCGTCCGCGAGGTCGAGCTCCGGATGACCCGGGACCTCGACGAGGCGGGCCGCGCAGCGGCCTTCCGCCTGCTCCGCGGGATGGTCGCCGCCCTGCGGGACGACCCGTCGACGGACGCGACCGGATGACGGACTGGAGGCCCGTGGCAGCGCCGCCACGGGCCTCCGGTCCGTCACCGGGTCCCCCTAGGATGAACCGGTGATCGATCTCCAGCTGCTGCGCGACCACCCGGACGTCATCAAGGCTTCGCAGGAGGCGCGCGGCGCCTCCGTGTCGGTCGTCGACGACGCGGTGGCGGCGGATGCGGCGCGCCGCGCGGCGATCACGGCGTTCGAGGCGCTCCGCGCCGAGCAGAACGCCTTCGGCAAGACCGTCGCGAAGGCCCCGAAGGACGAGAAGGCCGCCCTCGTGCAGCAGGCGCAGGCGCTCGCCGCGCAGGTCAAGGAGGCGCAGGCCGAGGTCACCGCGGCCGAGGAGTCGTTCGACCGCGTCGTCCGTTCGATCCCGAACGTCGTGCTGCCGGACGTGCCCAAGGGTGGCGAGGACGACTTCGTCACGCTCCGCACGGTCGGCACGAAGCCGACGTTCTCGTTCGAGCCGAAGGACCACGCCGACCTCGGCGAGCACCTCGGCATCATCGACATCCCGCGCGGCGTCAAGGTCTCGGGTTCGCGCTTCTACTTCCTGCGCGGCCTCGGCGCCCGCCTCGAGATCGCGCTCATGAACCTCGGGCTCGACCGCGCGGTCCAGCACGGGTTCGAGCCGCTCATCACCCCGACGCTCGTGCGCCCGGAGACCATGGCGGGCACCGGGTTCCTCGGCGAGCACGCGGCCGAGGTCTACCGGCTCGAGGCCGACGACCTGTACCTGACCGGCACGAGCGAGGTCGCCCTCGCCGGGTTCCACGCCGACGAGATCCTGTCGTTCCCTGAGTCGGGCGAGGGCATCCGGTACGCCGGCTGGTCGACCTGCTACCGGCGCGAGGCCGGGTCGGCAGGCAAGGACAACCGCGGCATCCTCCGCGTGCACCAGTTCAACAAGCTCGAGATGTTCTCGTACGTCCTGCCCGAGCACGCCGAGGCGGAGCACCAGCGCCTGGTCGCGCTGCAGGAGTCGATGATGCAGGACCTCGGACTGCACTACCGCGTCATCGACGTCGCCGGCGGCGACCTCGGCACGAGTGCTGCGCGGAAGTACGACATCGAGGCGTGGGTCCCGACGCAGGGCACCTTCCGCGAGCTGACCTCGACCTCGAACTGCACCACGTTCCAGGCCCGTCGCCTGGACACCCGGTACCGCACCGAGAGCGGCAAGACCGCCCCGGTCGCGACGCTCAACGGCACCCTCGCCACCACCCGGTGGATCGTCGCGATCCTCGAGACGCACCAACAAGAGGACGGTTCGGTCGTCGTGCCCGAGGTGCTCCGGCCGTACCTGGGCGGCGTCGAGGTGATCGCACCCTGATGAGCACCGCGGGGCGGTTCGTGGACGCGTCGGCGCAGGGCGGCGGCGCAGGCGGCGCCGGCGCTGCTGGACTCGGCGCCGGTGCGGCCGGCGCTGCTGGTGCTCCGGCTCGGACGAAGCGGTGGCTCGTGGCGCTCGACGTCGACGGCACGACGATGCGCGAGGACGGGGTCATCACCGACGCCGTCGTGGCCGCCGTGCGCGATGCCGAGGCCGCCGGGCACGAGGTCATGCTGTCCACCGGTCGCAGCGAGGGCATGACGGTGCCGCTGCTCGAGACGCTCGGCATCCGCCCGAAGTACCTCGTCTGCGCGAACGGGGCGCTGATCCTGGGGCGCCGCGAGGACGGCGGTTACGATCGCGTGCACGTCGAGCGCTTCGACCCGTCCGAGGTGTTGCAGACCATCCACGGCGCACTCGAGAACGCGGCGTTCGGCGTGGAGGACGAGACCGGCCACTTCCTGCTGTCCGGCAACTTCCCCGACGACACCATGACGGTCTCCGGCGAGCACGTCCCCTTCGAGCGGCTGCTCGGGGTCGAGGCCACGCGCGTGGTCGTCATCTCGCCCGGACACGACACCGAGGACTTCCTGCAGGTCGTCGAGCGGATGGGCCTGCACAAGGTGTCCTACTCGGTCGGCTGGACGTCGTGGCTCGACATCGCACCAGAAGGCGTGACGAAGGCCACCGCGATGGAGCGTGTGCGCGAGTGGCTCGACATCCCGCGCTCCCGGGTCATGGCGGCCGGCGACGGGCGGAACGACATCGACATGCTCCGGTGGGCGTCGACCTCCGGGCGCGGGGTCGTCATGGGGCAGGCCCCGTCCGACGTCGTCGACGCGGGCAACGAGCTGACCGGCGGGGTCACCGACGACGGTCTGGCCGCGGCGCTCGACACGCTCCCGCGCTGACGGTCGGCGGGGCCGCTAGACTCCTCGGGACGCGACCACGTCTCGCCACGTGGTCGCGTCGCTGGAGGGTTGTCCGAGCGGCCGATGGAGCCTGTCTTGAAAACAGGTGGGCAGTGATGTCTCGTGGGTTCGAATCCCACACCCTCCGCACATGAGCACCGGGACCCGCCTCCGACCGGTCGAGCTGGCCGACGCCGCCGAGCTCGCCGCGATCGTGAGCGCGAGCGCCGACCACCTGCGGCCGTTCGAGCCGACGCGACCGGAGAGCTACTTCACCGAGGCCGGGCAGCGCGCGACGATCGGCGGGCTGCTCGCGGCGGCGCGGACCGGCGGGTCGGTGCCCTTCGTGATCGTCGGGGACGACGACGAGCTGCTCGGCCGGATCACCCTGAGCGGCGTGACCCGCGGTGCCCTGCAGTCGTGCGCGCTCGGGTACTGGGTGCGTGCGGACCGGGTCCGGCAGGGGCACGCGACGCGGGCGGTCGGGCTCGCGGTGGCGCACGCGTTCGGTGCGCTCGGGCTGCACCGGGTGCAGGCCGAGACCCTGCCGGAGAACACCGCGTCGCAGCGGGCGCTCGAGCGGAACGGGTTCACCCGGTACGGGCTCGCGCCGCAGTACATCCGCATCGCGGGCGAGTGGCGCGACCACGTCATGTTCCAGGTGCTGGCGCCGGGCGACGCCGCGGACCTCACGCGCTGAGCGACACCTCACGCGCTCGCGCTCCCGTGAGGTGTCGCTCAGCGCGAGAGGTCGCGGATCAGGGCCGCGCGCCGAGGGCGGCGAGCTCCGCGCGGGTCCGGGCGCCGTGCTTCCGGAGCAGGTTCGCCACGTGGTACTTCACCGTGTTCGGGCTGATGCCGAGCCCGTCGGCGATCTCGCGGTTGCCCACGCCGGTGACGACGAGCCGGAGCACGTCGCGCTCCCGCGCGGTCAGGTCGGTGTCCGTGGGCAGGTCGACCGTGCCCGGCGCCGGGTCGAGGGGGAGCGTGATGTCGAGCGTCGAGCCCCATCCGGGCGTCGAGTCGACCTGCAGGGTTCCGTCGAGGGCGACGACCCGCTCGGCGATCGGTCGGACGGCGTCGTCGTGCACGTCGAGCGTGCCGGCGCCGTCGTCGCGGAGCTGCACGAGCAGGTTCCGACCGTCGCAGTCCCACTGGATCCGCACCCGCCGCGCGGCGCCGTCGTCGACGAGCGCGAGCACCGCCGTCCGGACGATCGCGCGGGCACCGTGCGCGACGGCTCCGGGGAGCGCGCGACCGGTGGCGGGCGGTTCGACGAACTGCACGTCGAGGTCGCCGAACCGGACGAGCGGGCGCAGGTCGGCCCGCAGTCGGGAGAACGCCCCCGTGACGGGCTCGAGCAACGTGCTGCGCTGCCGGTCCGTCACGGTCCGGAGGTCGACGAGCGCGGCCGAGGCGATCTCGACGGCCTCGGCGCGGGCCGCGGTGTCGGACAACCGGGGGGAGCGGAGCACCGCGAGGACGGATTCGAGCGTCAGGGCGTGCCGGTCGGCCTGCTCGGCGACCGTGCGGGCGTGCTCCGACGCGGCTGATCGACTTGCAGGGGTGTCCGTCACGGCGACTGAACCTACCCGCCCCACCCTGCCGGTCGCTACACGCCCACCCGATCGGACGGGGTGACCGCCCGGCCGGGCAGCGGCACGCACACCATGACCGGAGCAGCATCGTGGCCATGCACAACAGCAGCACCGCCGACGCCCTCGGACTCGTCGCCGACGAGCTCCGCGCCCTCGTCGACACCGTCCGCGCCGCCGACCAGGCCCCGTTCGAGCGCGCGCTGACCCTGCTCACCGACGCCGACCGCGTCTTCGTGCACGGTGCCGGCCGCTCGGGGCTCGCGCTCCGGATGACCGCGATGCGACTCATGCACCTCGGACTGCGCGTGCACGTCGTCGGCGAGGTCACGACCCCGGCGATCGGACGCAGCGACGTGCTCCTCGTCGCGAGCGGCTCCGGCACGACCGGCGGCATCGTGCAGGCCGCACGGACCGCGGCCGACGTCGGCGCCCGGGTGCTCGCGGTGAGCACGACCGACGACTCGCCGCTGGCCGCGGTCGCCGAGGCCACGCTCGTGCTCCCCGCCGCGACGAAGACCGACCGCTCCGGCACCGCGTCGGCGCAGTACGCCGGGAGTCTTTTCGAGCAGGGTGTCGCCCTGCTCGGGGACGCCCTGTTCCACGCGCTCTGGCAGCGCGGCGGCCGCTCCGCCGACGAGCTGTGGCCCCGCCACGCGAACCTCGAGTGACGCCGCGCGCGCGACCGGCACCGAGACCCCCACGAACCACCACCGGAAGGACACCACCATGCAGCTCCAGTTCGCCATGGACACCCTGACCACCGAGGACGCCCTCGACCTCGCCGGCAAGGCCGCGCCGTACGTCGACGTCATCGAGCTCGGCACGCCCCTGATCAAGAGCGCGGGCCTGTCGGCGATCACCGCGATCAAGCAGGCGCACCCCGACAAGACCGTGTTCGCGGACCTCAAGACGATGGACGCCGGTGAGCTCGAGGCGGGCATCGCGTTCGACGCCGGCGCCGACCTCGTCACCGTGCTCGGCGTCGCGGGCGACAGCACCATCGCCGGCGCCGTCAAGGCAGCCGAGGCGCACGGCAAGGGCGTCGTCGTCGACCTGATCGGCGTCGAGGACAAGGCCGCCCGCGCGAAGGAGGTCGTCGCGCTCGGCGCCACCTTCGTAGAGATGCACGCCGGCCTCGACGAGCAGGCCGAGGAGGGCTTCACGTTCGAGACGCTCCTGCACGACGGCGAGGCGTCCGGTGTGCCGTTCTCGGTCGCCGGTGGCATCACGACCGACACCATCGCTGCCGTCCAGGCGTCCGGCGCCCGCATCGCGGTCGCCGGCAGCGCGATCTACAGCGCCGACGACGTGGCCGCTGCCGCGAAGGCGCTCCGCGACGCGATCACGGAGCAGTCGGCCGCCTGACCGGCACCACCTGACGGACGGGAGGCTCGTGGCGGGGTCGCCACGAGCCTCCCGTCCGTCACCGGGTCGCCCCGGGACGTGACCGGAACGCGGTGACCAACGCGTCGACCAGCAGGAACCCGAGCAGGGTGACCCCGACGACGGGCAGCAGCAGCGCGAGCCCGATCGCGACGGCGACGACGGCGATCGCACCCCACCACGGTGCGCGTGCGAGCGCGCCGTCGGCGGGCGCGCGGCCGACGCGCGTGCCGGGCGTCCGTCGCTGCCACCACATCACGTAGCCGAGGACGACCATCGCGGCGATGCCGAGCGCCGCCGCGAGCAGCACGAGCTGGTTCGGCAGCCCGAACAGCGCGCCCATGTGGGTGTTGATGCCGAGCTTCGCGGCCTTCGCCATGAGCGGGTAGTCGTCCCAGGTGACCTGCGACACCGCGGTCATCGTCGTCGGGTCGACCGCGACGGCGTTCATCGCGACCGGCCAGCTGAGCTTGATCTCCTCGACGGTCCACGCCTGGTCGGTCGTCGCCGCGGGCCGGATGCGGACCTCGGCGGCGTGCACGTCGGCCGACCGGGCGACGGCCAGGACCTCGTCGAACTGCTCGGGTGTGACGGTCGCGCGGGAGCCCACCGGTGCCGCGGCGGACCCGTGGTGCCCGGCGTGCTCGCCGGCCGTCATGCCCATCGCCGCCGCGCCGCCGAGCGCGGTGTCCACGGTCGGCGCCTGCCAGCTGAGCGCCGAACGGAGCGCGGTCACGTTGTCGCCCGCGAAGTGCGACCACGTGATGCCCGTCGCCGACAGGAAGAGCGCGCCGAGGAGCACCCACGCGCCGGTCGCCGCGTGCCACGAGAAGGTGCGGCGGTACCCACGCAGGCGGGTGGCCGGGACGACGAGCTCGCGCTTCCGTCGGGCCGTGCGGAGCCGGAACGCCCAGAGCCCGATGCCGGCGAGCGACACGATCCCGAGCCACGACGCGGCGGTCTCGCTGTAGAGCCGACCGACGTCGCCGAGGAACAGGCTGCGGTGCACCGTGCTGATCCACGTCCGGAACGGCAGGGAGCCGGAGGTGCCGTACACGGGCAGGTCGCCCCGGACGGACGCGTCGCCCGGGTCGACGAACACGGCGCGGGTCTGCGACTCGAGCAGTCCCGCCTCGGTGAACATCACGCGGGTGGTGTCGCCGGGCGCGGGCGCCGGACGGACCTCGACGACGGTGTCGTCGGGGTGGTGGGCGGCGACGTACCGCTGCGCTGCGGCGACCTGGTCGGCGAGGGGGCGTGCCGCGGCGGTGGACGGCGCGGTGAGCTCGTGCCGGTACACGACCTGCTCGATCGACGGGGCGACGGCGTAGACCGCTCCGGACAGCGCCGCGACCAGGACGAACGGGCCCACGAACAGGGCCGCCAGGAAGTGCAGGCGGAGGAGGAGCTGGGCGAGCCAGCCACGGGAGGGCGGCGGAGCGGTGCTGGGCATCGGGGCGCGGGTCCTGTCGGGCGGAGCGTCCGGCACCGTGCCGGACGACCCGGGAACTCTACAACATGTAGAAAGTCCGGCGCGGCTACCGGCGGACGTCGCAGCCGCAGCTGGCGCCGAGGACGAGGTCGGCCGGGACGAGGTCGAGGTGCCGGTGCTCGGCGTCGCGCGTGAGCACCCGCTCGACGGCCGCCGTCGCCATCCGCCCGATGGGCTGCCGGACGACCGTGAGCTGCGGGTTCGTGTAGTCCGCCTCCGCGGCGCCGTCGAACGACACGACCGCGACGTCGTCCGGTGCGCGGAGGCCGAGTTCGTACAGGGCGCGGAGGAGACCGACCGCCTGCATGTCCGAGCTGACGAACACCGCGCGCGGGCCCGAGCTGCTGCCGAACATCCGCAGGCCGGCCTCGTACCCGCCGGCGCGGTCGAACGAGCAGCGGACGATCGGGCCGTCGGGGAGTCGCGCGTCGCGCAGGGCCTGCATCCACCCCTGCTCGCGGAGCTCCATCGAGCCGGTGTGGCCCATGATCAGCCCGATGCTGTCGTAGCCGTGCTCGACGAGGTGCTGCGTGCCCTCCCGCGCGCCGCGGAGGGCGTCGACACCGATGCTCGCGTACTCGGGCACCTCGAAGAAGGTGTTGAGGAGCACCATCGGCATCCCGGGGTCGGTCACGGTGGACAGGTCGGGGTGGGTCATGATGCTCGTCACGATGATGCCGTCGACCTGTCGGGCGGACAGGCTGCGCAGGCGTTCGCGCTCGAGCTGGGCGTCGCCGTCGCTGTTCGCGAGCAGGACGTCGTAGCCCCGTGCCGCCGCGGCGTGCGTGACCTCGACCGCCAGCTCGGCCCAGAACGGGTTGTCGAGCTCCGGCACGATGAGGCCGAGCATCTTCGACGAGCCGGTCCGGAGGGCCTGCGCGCTGGCGTTCGGCCGGTACCCGAGGACCCGGATCGCCTCGCGCACCCGGGCCGCGGTCTCGGCGGCCACCGGTCGCGGTCCGTCGTGCACGACGTAGCTGACGACGGAGGTGCTGACCCCGGCGTACCGGGCGACGTCCGCGCGGGTGACCGCCTTCGGGGTGGTCGGCACGCTCACGGGGGTCACCTTCGTCGGGTCGGTCGACCGGTGGGACGACCGGAGCGGCCCGGCGCCGTCGGGGTGACGGTGCCGGGCCGCACGGGTTGCACGGGCGGGGAGGTCGCGGGCGGCGGGAGCCGTGGGTGACGGACCCCGAGCGCGGGCTACTCGCTCGCGATCCTAGACGAGACCGTGCTGGTGGCCGGCTCGGGCGCGTCGCCGTGGTCCGGCACGGGCAGGCGGACGCCGCCCTGCAGCGCCGAGCGGTGCGCGACGATGCCCGGGAGCGTGTACCGCGCCGCGACCCAGGCGTTCACCGGGGGGAGTGTCCCGTCGACGACCGCACGGACGAAGTCGTCGACCAGGAAGTGGTGGCTGCCCTCGTGCCCGGTCGGGACCCCGTCGTACTCGGCCGGCAGGCGCGAGGTGTCGTGCACGGGCGCGTACCCGGAGACGAACGCGTCACGCAGCGCGGGGTCGACGTCGGCGAGCCGGGGGTCGTCCAGCTCCATCGTCGGGCGGGTGTCGATCTGGTCGCTGACGTCGTGCACGGCCTCCTTGTCCTGCCAGACGCTGACCGTGGCGAGCTGCTCGAAGCTGGCCTCGGTGCCGAAGTACCGGAACCGGGACTCGCGGAGGTGCGACGGGTAGCCCACGCGGCGCATCTCGTTGATCCGCACGACGCCGCCGTTGTCGAGCTCGAACAGGGCGGTCGCGTTCGAGAAGTCGTTGTCGAACTGGCTGACCGCCTTGTCGAACACGCCGTCGTCGCGGTCGTCCTTGACGCCGATGCAGCTGACGCTGACCGCATGGCCCGGGATCGCCCCGAGCACGCCGCCGACCGAGTGCGTGGGGTAGAGCATCGGCGGGTAGCTGGCGGTGCGCTTCCACTGCTCGCCGCCGCTGTACTGGTAGGCGGCGTAGAAGCCGAGGTCCATGTCGTGCACGTAGTCGCCCTCGGCGTAGAAGACCCGGCCGAACGAACCCTCGGCCACCTTTTGCCGTGCGAACACCGTCGCCGGGTTGTAGTGGCTCGTCTCGCCCATCATGTAGGTGAGCCCGGTCTCGCGGACGGCGTCGATGATCGCCGCGATCTCCTCCTCGGTGATCGCCATCGGCACCGCGGAGTAGACGTGCTTGCCGGCGCGGAGCGCGCGCACGACGAGCGGACCGTGGGTCCACCGCTGTGTGAAGATCGCGACCGCGTCGACGTCGGACGCGAGCACGGCGTCGAAGTCCGCGAGCGTGCCGTCGAGGTGCTGCGCGGCGACGAGCTCGTCGGCGCGGTCCGCGACGACGTCGGTGACGAGCACCCGGTCGACGTCGGGGTGGACCTTGAAGAGCTTGGCGAACTGGGGCGCGAACTGGCCGGCTCCGACCATTCCGATGCTGATCATCAGTGACCTTCCGAGGTGGGGGACGTGTCGCCGAGCAGGTCGCTCCGTCGCGATCGAGTCCCAGCCTGACACAGGTGTCTACACGTGACAACCCTCTTAAGCGCGCCAAGAAATAGCGCTTGTCAGCGGAAGTCCACACGTGTAGATTCCCCGCCACGGACTGCCGACGTCAGTCCACCGCAGACGAAGGAGTCGCGATGGCAACCGAGAGCCCCTTGTCGTCACCCCTGGTGACGGCACCACCCCGGACCGTTCGGCGGGTCGACGCCGCCGCTGTCCGGACGTCCTCCCCACGGCGTCGACCACGGAACGACCTGTGGCTCGCCCTGGCGTTCATCGCCCCCGCCTCGATCGGGTTCGCGGTGTTCCTGCTGTGGCCGACGCTCCGCGGCATCTATCTGAGCTTCACCACCTACAACCTGCTCACCCCACCCGTCTTCACCGGACTGCAGAACTACGAGCGCCTGGTGCAGGACTCGATCTTCTGGCACTCGATGGCGGTCACGGTCGAGTACGTGCTGCTGAACATCGGGTTCCAGACGATCCTGGCGCTGTTCATCGCGGTGATGATGCACCGGTTGACGAAGTCGACCTTCGTCCGCGGGATCGTCCTGGCGCCGTACCTGGTGTCGAACGTCGTCGCCGCGCTCATCTGGCTCTGGATCCTCGACACGCAGCTCGGCATCGGCAACGAGGTCCTCAGCGCGATCGGCGTCGGTCGCATCCCGTTCCTGCAGAGCGACTTCTGGGGCATCCCGACGATCGCGTTCATCAACCTCTGGCGGAACGTCGGCTACACCGCGCTGCTCATCTTCGCGGGCCTGCAGGCGCTGCCGGAGAGCGTCTACGAGGCCGGACGCATCGACGGTGCGAGCGAGTGGAAGATGTTCTGGCGGATCACCGTCCCGCTCCTGCGCCCGATCCTGTCGCTCGTGCTCATCATCACGATCATCGGGTCCTTCCAGGTGTTCGACACCGTCGCGATCGCCACCCAGGGCGGACCGGCGAACGCCACGAACGTCGTGCAGAACTACATCTACAACCTGGCCTTCGGCCGGTTCCAGTTCGGCTACGCGTCCGCCGTCTCGGTGGCCCTCCTCATCGTCCTGAGCATCATCACGTTCGTCCAGTACCGGCTCTCGCGTTCCAGCGAGACGGACCTGGACTGACGGACCCCCCGGAAGCGAGTCGAAGATGACCAGCACCCTGCCCCCCGTGGTCGAACCGACCACCACCCGCGCGCTCACCACGCGCGGCGCGAAGCCACCGCGGCCGAAGCCCTCCGTCGGGCGCGTGATCGCCTGGACCGCGATGATCGCCGTCATCGTCGTGACCCTGTTCCCGTTCTACTGGATCCTCCGCACCGCGCTGTCCTCCAACGGCGCGCTGTCCGCCGACCCGACCTCGCTGCTGCCGACCGGCTTCAGCCTGGGGGGCTTCGAGCGCGTCTTCGGGCTGCAGTCCACGAAGGAGGCCCTGGTGCAGGGCGGCTCCGGCGCGGCGATCAACTTCTGGCAGTACCTCGCCAACTCGGTGATCACGGCGACGATGATCACGGTCGGCCAGGTGTTCTTCTCCGCCGCGGCTGCCTACGCCTTCGCCCGACTGCGCTGGCCCGGGCGCGACCGGGTCTTCGGGGTGTTCCTCGCCGGCCTGATGGTCCCGACGATCTTCACGCTCCTGCCGAACTTCACCCTGATCAAGTCGCTCGGCCTGGTCGACACCCTGCTCGGGATCGCCCTGCCCTCGATGCTGATGACCCCGTTCGCGGTGTTCTTCCTGCGGCAGTTCTTCCTCGGGATCTCGCGCGAGGTCGAGGAAGCGGCGCTGATCGACGGCGCCGGGAAGGTCCGGGTGTTCTTCCGGCTCATCCTGCCGATGGCCTCCGCCCCGATCGCGACGCTCGCCGTGCTGACGTACATCACCGCGTGGAACGACTACTTCTGGCCGCTGATGGTCTCGTACACCGACAGCTCCCGGGTGCTCACCGTCGCGCTCGGCGTCTTCAAGTCGCAGTCCCCGCAGTCCGGGACCGACTGGGCGGGCCTCATGGCGGCGACGCTCGTCGCGGCACTCCCGATGATCGTGCTCTTCGGCGTCTTCGCCAAGCGGATCGTCAACTCCATCGGCTTCTCCGGGATCAAGTAGGGAACCCCGCCATGACGCACTCCATCACCCGCCGCTCCCTCTTCGACGGTGGCGCCTCGGCCCTGGCGCTCGGAGCGCTCGCAGCCTGCTCGTCGCCGGGCACGCCGAACCCGAGGAGCGGTGCGACCGGCACCGTGTCGTACTGGCTCTGGGACGCGAACCAGCTCCCCGCGTACCAGGCCGTCGCGAAGGCGTTCGAGCGCGAGAACCCGGACATCCAGATCAAGATCACCCAACTCGGCTGGGCCGACTACTGGACGAAGCTCACCGCGGGCTTCATCGCCGGCACCGCGCCCGACGTGTTCACCGACCACCTGTCGAAGTTCCCGCAGTTCGCCGACCTCGACGTGCTGTACCGGCTGGACGAGCTCGAGGCGACGAAGGGCATCCGCGACGACGACTACCAGTCCGGACTCGCGCAGCTCTGGAAGGGACGGGACGGCCACCGCTACGGGTCGCCGAAGGACTGGGACACGATCGCGATGTTCTACGACAAGGACGTCATCGCGAAGGCCGGCTACTCGCCCGAGTCGCTGGCTGCGCTGTCCTGGAACCCCGACGACGGCGGAACGTTCGAGCGGGCGGTCGCGCACCTGACGATCGACGGCAAGGGTCGCCGCGGCGACGAGCCGGGGTTCGACAAGTCCGACGTCGCGGTCTACGGCATGAGCGCGAACGGCAGCGGCGGCGACGGCTTCGGCCAGACGCAGTGGTCGCCCTTCACCGGGTCGACCGACTGGTACTACACGAACACGAACCCGTGGGGCGACCGGTTCCGCTACGACGATGCCGGGTTCCAGAAGACGATCTCGTGGTACTTCGGGCTGGCGGACAAGGGCTACATGCCGAAGTACGGGGTGTTCTCGACGACGACCGGACCCGACGTGCAGCTCGGCGCGAAGAAGGTCGCGCTGTCGTTCAACGGGTCGTGGATGATCGGCACCTACGCGAACCTGCAGGGGGTCGACGTCGGCATCGCGCCGACGCCCGCCGGTCCGGTCGGACACCGCGCGTCGATGTTCAACGGCCTGGGCGACTCGATCACGAAGCAGGCGAAGCACCCCGAGGCGGCGGCGAAGTGGGTCGCGTTCCTGGGCAGTGCGGCGGCGCAGGAGATCGTCGGTCGTGCCGGCATCGTGTTCCCGGCGCGCCGGTCCGGCACGGAGGCCGCGGTCGCCGCCTACGCGGAGCGCGGGCTCGACGTGACCGCGTTCACCGAGCAGGTGTCGGGCGGCACCACGTTCCTGTTCCCGGTCACGCGGAACCCGGCCGACGTCCAGGCACTCGTGCAGCCGGCGTTCGACGACATCTACGCGAACGGCAGGCCGGTCTCGACGCTGACCAGCGTCAACGACCAGGTGAACACCCTCCTCCAGCTGACGTGAGCGGCGTGTCCGTCCGCACACCGCACTCCGATGCGGTGTGCGGACGACCGCGTTGACCGACCGCAGGAGCACGACACAGACTGGCGCCGATGACCACCCTCACCTCGCTCGTGTACATGTCCGTCGCCGTCGACGACCTCACCGACGGCCAGCTCGTCGCCATGCTCCGGGAGGCCCGCCTGCGCAACGAGGCGCTCGGGGTCTCCGGCCTGCTGCTCGCGAAGGGCGGCCGGTTCATGCAGGTCCTCGAGGGCCCCGCGTGGAGTGTCGAGGACCGCTTCGCCGCGATCGAGCGCGACCCGCGGCACCACGACGTGAAGTCCCTGTCCCGCGAGACGATCGACGCCCGTCGCTTCGACGGCTGGTCGATGGCGTTCGGCAACCCGAGCGACGTCGAGGTCCGCGACGAGCCGGGGTTCAACACCTTCCTCACCGAGCGCAGCGGACTGCCGGCCGGTCTGGCCGGCACGCCGGCCGACTGGCTGCTGCGCTGGTTCCGCGGGCGGGACCTGCAGGACGTCCCGGAGGAGCGCATCACCCTGGCACGGCACGCCGCGTAGCCGAGGAGCGCACCACCGCGACGACACCCGGACGGGAGGCGCGGTGCGGCTCCGCCACGCGCCTGGCGTCCGGGAGACTGGCACCGTGGAACGACGCGAGCAGATCCTGGTGGCGGCGGCCGAGGAGTTCGACCGCGTCGGCTTCGCCGCCACGGCGGTCGCCGCCGTCGCGCGCGGCGCCGGTGTCCCGCAGGGCACGCTCCACTTCCACTTCCCGACGAAGCTCGCGCTCGCCCTCGCCGTGATCGACGAGCAGAACGCCAGGACGTTCGCCGTCGTCGAGCACACCGACGCCTCGCCGACCGCGGCGCTCGTGCGGGCCTCGAAGGCGATCGCCGACCTGCTCCGCACCGACCCGATCGTCCGGGCCGGCATCCGGCTGTCGCTCGAGCGCGGCGAGTTCGCGGGTGCGACGTCGTCCTTCTACGAGCAGTGGATCGGCGGGATCGTCGACGTGTTCCGCCTGGCGCTCGCGAGCGGGGAGCTGCGGACCGACCTGAGCGCCGAAGAGCTCGGCGGCACGGTCGTCCCGTACTTCACGGGGGTGCAGCTCGTCGCGGAGGTCCGGAGCGGCCGCGCGGACCTCGACCCCGCCGTCGCGGTCATGTGGCGCGTGGTGGTGCAGGCCACCGCGGCGCCCGCGCACCGGGCACGGCTGCTCGCGGTCGTCGACGAGACCTTCGTCAGCGGTCGGTGAGCTCGCGGTCGCGGAACCACTTGAGCAGCCACGCGGCGCTCGTCCGGTCGAACTCGGGCGCGAAGTCCATCGTCCCGGACAGGAAGGGGCTGAAGCCCTCCTCCTCGCGGACGTCCCGCTCGTCGAGCGACCGGTAGGCCATCGACCAGCCGTCGAACCGTCGGCGCGCGATGTCCTCACGGATGAGCGACTTCACCTCGTCGTGCCGGCGGTCGCGGGAGATCGCCGCGAAGCGGTCGTCGACGCTCCACGCCGGCCCCTCGAGCAGCTGCATGAAGCGGCCGCCCTTCGCCACGAGCAGCCCGGAGACGCCGAGCGCCTCGTTGCGGAGCCGCGACTCCCGGAGCAGCTCGGCGAGCGCGTCGTCGTCGAAGGGTGTGACGGACCGGCTCATGTAGACGATGGAGACGAGCACCGGACCATCCTGGTGCATGGTCCTGGGTGCGCCGACCACTGTCCGCGAGCCGCACGCGGCGCTCACCGCAGCACGCCGAGCGCCCGGGCCTCGGACACCGCCGCGGTGCGCGAGGCCACCCCGAGCTTCGAGAAGACATGCACCAGGTGCGACTTCACGGTCGCCTCGCTGATGTGCAGTCGTCGGGCGACCTCGCCGTTCGACGCCCCGTCGGCGACGAGCCGCAGCACCTCGATCTCCCGCGCCGACAGGCTCACCTGCGGGGCCCGCATCCGGGCCATCAACCGGCCGGCGATCGCGGGCGCGAGGGCGCTCTGCCCCGAGGCCGCCGCGCGGACGGCCGCCACGAGCTCCTCGGGCGGGGCGTCCTTGAGCAGGTACCCGCTCGCGCCGGCCTCGACCGCGCCGAGGATGTCGCCGTCGGAGTCGTAGTTCGTCAGCACGAGCACGTACGGCGGCGCGTCGAGTGACCGGATCCGGCGGGTGGCGTCGGCGCCCGTGGTCTCCTGCCCGAACTGCAGGTCCATCAGCACGAGCTCGGGCGCGAGCTCCTCGGCCATCGCGGTCGCCGCGTCGGGGGTGGCGGCCTCGCCGACGACCGCGAGGTCGTCCTCGGCGTCGAGCAGCGCGCGGAGTCCCGCGCGGACGACGGGGTGGTCGTCGGCGATGACGATGCGGATCACGGGACCTCCAGGACGGCGGTGATCGTGGTGCCGCGGCCGGGGGCACTCTCGACCGTCAGCCGGCCGCCGAACTGCTCGACGCGCTCGGCCATCGCGCGGAGGCCGAAGGAGTCCGTCGCCGCCGCCCGGTCGCCGGTGGTGACCGGGTCGAACCCGACGCCGTCGTCGACGACCGTCAGTCGTGCCTCCCGGCCGTCCACGGCGACCACGACGTCGACGTGCGCCGCCCGCGCGTGCTGCACCGCGTTCGCGACCGCGCCCTGCGCCAGGCGGAGCAGCGCGGTCTCGACGTCCATCGGCAGGGCGACGTCCGGGACGGTGACGCCGACCGTGAGCCCGTCGCGGGTCCACTGCTGCTCGGCGAGCCGGCGGAGCGCGGCGCCGAGCCCCTGGTCGAGCGTCGGGGGCGCGAGCTCCCGGATGAAGCGACGGGTGTCGGCGAGTCCGTCCGCGGCGGTCTCGCGCGCGAGCCGGATGTGCTCGGTCCCCGGACGGTCGCCGTCCGCGCGCTCGGCTGCGTGCAGCAGCATCTGGATGCTCGACAGGCCCTGCGCGACGGTGTCGTGGATCTCCCGCGCGAGCCGTGCGCGCTCGGCGAGCACCCCCTGCTCCCGCTCGGTCGCGGCGAGCCGGTCCCGGGTGGCGAGGAGCTCGGCGACGAGGGCCTCGCGCTCGGCGGCCTCGCGGGCGAGCGCCCGGTACCCGAGGCCGATGAGGAGCGCGACGCCCGCGCCGACGAGCGGACCGACCACCCCGCCGACCGTGAAGCCGCCGTGCAGGCCGAGCGCCACGACCGCGACGAGCGTCGCGGCGACCACGGCTGCGGGGCCGACGACGCGGGGCAGGACGTGCAGGTACAGGAAGAAGAGCGGGAAGACCAGGTACGCGGCCTCGGGGACCAGGACGAGCAGCCCGACCCAGACGACGCTCAGTCCGACGACCCAGAGCGCGCCGGCGAGGACCCGGCGGGACCCGGCCGTGCGGGCGACGACCGCCCCGAGCAGGTAGACGACCGCGAACGCTCCGGCGAGCACGCCCGCGAGCGGCGCGGTCGGGCCGCCGACGACGACGATCCGGACGACGACGAGCGCCAGGAGCGCGGCGGACAGCACGTGCAGGCCGGTGCGGAGACCGACGAAGACCGGGGTGAGCGTGCTGTGGGCCATGTCACGGACAGCGTACGGACGGCCGGGTCGCGGCGGATCAACCGGAAGTTCGATCCCGGGACCGATCGACCCGGCGATGACCGTCGGGAGCACGGACGCGACGCTGGGGCGGAGGTCGTGGAGGGTCCACGACCGGGAAGGAACGACCGTGTTCGTCGCCTGGCGCGATCTCCGGTTCGCCCGCGGACGCTTCGTGCTCATCGGCTCCGTGGTGGCCCTCATCACCCTGCTCGTGGGGTTCCTCGCCGGGCTGACCGGCGGGTTGGCGTCGCAGAACGTCTCCGCCGTGCTCGGCCTGCCCGGCGACCGACTCGTGCTGCAGCAACCGTCCGACGGGCAGCCGTCCTTCGGCGAGTCCGAGATCGGACGGGAGGCACGGATCGGTTGGCAGACGTCGGCCGGCGTCGACCGGGTGGTCCCGGTGGGCATCGTGCAGGGGCGGGCTGCCGCCGGGAGCGGCGGCCCGGCCGGCGAGTCCGCCGCCGCTGCGGTCGGGGTGGCGCTGTTCGGGCTACCGCACGGCGGCGACGGCGTCGTCGCGGCGCTCGCACCGGACCGGGACGACGCGGTCGGCCTGTCGGCCGCCGCTGCCGAGCAGCTCGACGTGCGGGTAGGCGACAGCATCAGCGTCACCGGCACGACGTACCGCGTCGCGTCGGTCGGCGGGGACGCCTGGTACAGCCACACCCCGGTCGTCGCGATGACGCCCGACGCGTGGGCCGCGGCCGACCGCCGGCTCGGGGGCAGCGGGGCACCGACGCTCCTGGCCGTGAGCGGGTCGCCGGACTGGGACGCCGTCGCCACGGCCACGCACACCTCGGCCGCGACGCCGTTCGGGTCGCTGACGGCACTCGAGACGTTCCGGTCCGAGGTCGGCTCGCTCGCGCTCATGATCGCGATGCTGTTCGGGGTCTCCGCCCTGGTCGTCGGCGCGTTCTTCACCGTGTGGACGATGCAGCGCGCCGGCGACGTCGCGGTGCTCAAGGCCCTCGGTGCGAGCACGGCGTCGCTCGTCCGGGACGCCCTCGGACAGGCGCTCGTCGTGCTCGTCCTCGGGATCGGCACGGGCACCGCCCTCGTCGCGGTGCTCGGGGCGGTCGCCGGTGGCACGCTGCCGTTCCTCCTCAGTCCGCTCACCACCCTGGTGCCCGGCGTCGCGATGGCCCTGCTCGGGCTCGCGGGCGCCGCGGTCGCCCTCCGTTCCGTCACCGCAGCCGACCCCCTCACCGCACTCGGGAGCAACCGATGATCACCCTCGACGACGTCACCCTGACCTTCCCCGACGGCGACCGCCGTGTCACCGCGGTCGACCACGTGACCCTGACCGCACCGGCCGGGACGGTGACCGGCGTCACCGGGCCGTCCGGCTCCGGGAAGTCCTCGCTGCTCGCGGTCGCGGCGACCCTGATCCGGCCGGACGCCGGGCGGGTGCTCGTCGGGAGCGGAGCGGACGCGGTCGACGTCGCGGCGCTCTCGCGGGACGCGGCCACCGCCTTCCGCCGGGAGCGCATCGGGATCGTGTTCCAGCAGTCGAACCTGCTGCCAGCGCTGACGGCCCGGGAGCAGCTGCTCGTGATGGGGCACCTCGGCGGTGCGCGCGGCCGACGGGTCACCAGGGAACGCGCGGACGGGCTGCTCGACGCCGTGGGGCTCGCCGGGCACGCGGACAAGCGGCCCGCGCAGATGTCCGGCGGGCAGCGGCAGCGCGTCGCGATCGCCCGGGCGCTCGTGCACGACCCCGCGGTCCTGCTCGTCGACGAACCGACCAGCGCGCTCGACCAGGAGCGGGGCGGGGCCGTGATGGACCTCGTCGCACGGCTGACGCACGAGCGGGGGACGGCGACGCTGCTCGTCACGCACGACCTGGTGCACCGTGGGGCGCTCGACGCGCTGGTGACCGTCGTGGACGGGCGGGTCGCGGAGACGTCGGACGCGGGGGCGGCGTCGGTCGCGGCCTAGGATCGAGCGCATGGCGACCGTCCTCCTCCTCCGGCACGGGCGCACCACGGCGAACGCGACCGGCGTGCTCGCCGGCCGGACCGCCGGGGTCGCGCTCGACCGCGTCGGCCGCGAGCAGGCCGACCGCGCCGCCGCCCGCATCGCGCCCGTCCCACTCGCCGCCCTCGTCACGAGCCCGCTCGAACGGTGCCGGCAGACCGCCCGTGCGGTCCTCGCCCAGCAGCAGGGCAGCCCGGACGTCCGCGTCGAGCGCGCCATCACCGAGGCGGACTACGGGCTGTGGCAGGGGCGGAAGCTCGCCGACCTGGCGAAGGAACCGCTGTGGCGCACCGTGCAGGCGAACCCGAGCGCGGTCGTGTTCCCCGGCGGGGAGTCCATGCAGACCATGCAGTCCCGCGCGGTCGCGGCGATCCGGCGCATCGACGCCGAGGTCGAGGCGGCGCACGGCCCGACCGCCGTCTGGGTCGCGGTGAGCCACGGCGACATCGTGAAGTCCGTCCTCGCCGACGCCCTCGGCATGCACCTCGACCTGTTCCAGCGCATCGCGGTCGGACCGGCATCGGTGTCCGTCGTGCGCTACGGCGAGCACCGTCCCGAGGTCGTCGCGACGAACACCGACTCGGGGGACCTGTCGTGGCTCGCCGCGGCCCCGGCGCCCTCCGGTGACGCAGCCGTCGGCGGGGGAGCGGGCCACGACCGTCCGGGGACCGCCGGAGCCTGAACGGGCGTCGGCGGGCCCTCCTACAATCGGGGCATGCCCACCATCGTGCACGGCTTCGACTGGCCGGAACGTCTCGTCGTCGGGACGGTCGGCCGCCCGGGCGAGCGCGCCTTCTACCTGCAGGCACGCGACGGCCGCCGGGTCACCAGCGTCGCGCTCGAGAAGGAGCAGTCCGCGGTCCTCGCCGAGAAGGTCTCCGAACTCCTGGACGAGGTCGCGACCGTCGACGACAACCGCTTCAGCGTCCCCGCGTCCGCGCCGACCGAACTCCGCGACGCGGCTCCGCTCGACCAACCCGTCGAGCCCGAGTTCCGCGCCGGTGCGCTCAGCCTGGGCTTCGACCCCGCGACGGCGCAGGTGGTGATCGAGGCGTACCCGATCGACGAGGAGCTCGAGATCGTCACCGAGACGGACGAGGACGGCGACGAGGTCGACGCCGTCGTCGAGATCCCCGAGCCCGCCGAGGTCTTCCAGGTCAAGATCCCCGTCGGCAGCGCACGCGCCTTCGTCGAGCGCACGCGCGAGGTCGTCGCCGCCGGACGCCGGCCCGGCGACGCATGAGCGACGGCTCGCCCACTCCGGACGGTCCGTGCCCCGCCGACGGCTCGTTCGCGATCCGAGCGCGCATCCGCGAGGCCTCGAACGCCACGTTCCTCGCCGAGCTCGACGGGCAGTCCGTCGTCTACAAGCCCGTGCAGGGCGAACGCCCCCTCTGGGACTTCCCGGACGGCACCCTCGCCGGGCGCGAGGTCGCGGCGCACCTCGTGTCCCAGGCGTTCGGCTGGGACGTCGTGCCGCCCACCTGGCTCGTGGACGACGGGCCGTTCGGCCCCGGCATGGTGCAGCGGTGGCAGGACGTCGACCCTGAGCAGGACGCCGTCGACCTCGTCCCGACCGCAGAGGCCGACGCCGAGGGGTCGCCGTGGCTCCCCGTGCTCGAGGCGATCGACGAGCGCGACCGCCCCGTGACCCTCGTGCACGAGGACACCGCGGCACTCCGGCGGATGGCGGTGTTCGACGTCGTCGTGAACAACGCCGACCGCAAGGGCGGGCACGTGCTCGCGATGCCGGACGGGCACCGGTACGGCGTCGACCACGGCCTGACCTTCCACGTCGAGCACAAGCTCCGCACCGTGCTCTGGGGATGGATCGGGGAGCCGCTCGACCCGGACGAGCTCGAGGGACTCGACCGGGTGGCCGAGGCACTGCGGGGGGACCTCGGGGCGGCGCTCGCCGAGCACCTGACGCCGGCCGAGATCGACAACACCCGGGCCCGGTGCGCGGCGCTCCGCGCCGTCGGGATGTTCCCGCCGCCGCCGGGGCACGGATCGGCGGTGCCCTGGCCGCTGTTCTGACCGGACCTGGTCAGCCGAGGCTCGACGGATCGTGGGTCAGGGTCGGTCGTGGTCCGACGGACCGCGGGTCCCCGGTCAGCCGCCCCACTCGTCGCGACCCCAGCCGCCGAACAGCGGCGTGCCGCCCTGACGTGCACCGAGGTACGAGCCGACGACCGCGACCCCGAGGTCGTCGTTCTCCGGCGCGACCACGGACCCGTCCACGCGTCGGGCCATCGCGTCGATGAAGCGCGCGAGCCCCGGGTCGTCGCCGAGTCGGAAGAACGTCGTCTGCGCGCCGAGGCGTCCGGCGTTCTCGAGCTCCCGCACGGAGAGCGCGATCGTCACCGGGTCGGGCGGGTAGCCGAACCACACCTGCCCGTTCGGCTCGAGGTGCGACGTCGGCTCGCCGTCCGTGACGATGAGCAGCACGGGCTGCGCCGTCGGGTGCTTCCGGAAGTGCCGGTTCGCCAGCAGCAGCGCGTGCTGCAGGTTCGTGCCCTTGTCCCACTGGGCGTCGAGCCCGACGAGCTGCTCGATGTCCATCACCTCGGCCTCGCGGCCGAACGCGATGAGCTGCAGGTCGTCCCCGCGGAACCGGGTGCTGACGAGGGTGTGCAGCGCGAGGGCGGTGCGCTTCATCGGGACCCAGCGGTCCTCCATCGCCATCGAGAACGACGTGTCGACGAGGAGCGCCACGCACGCCTGCGTCCGCGCCTCGGTCTCCTGCACCTCGACGTCGTCGATCGTCAGCCGCACGCCGGCTCCGTCGCGACCATCGGCCGCGGTGCGCACGAGGGCGTTCGTGATCGACCGGGGGAGGTCCCACGGCTCCGTGTCGCCGAAGGCCCAGGGGCGCGTCGCACCCGAGGGCTCGCCGGACGCCCCCGAGCGGCGGAGGTCCCGCGCGCCCTGGCGTCCGGACATCCGCTCGGCGACGTCCTTGAGCAGGCTCTTGCCGAGCTGCCGCATGGCCTTCGGGGTCAGCCGGAGCTGCCCGTCCGCGCCGCGCTTCACGGCACCGGAGTTCCGCAGGGCCTGCTCGAGCCGCTGCAGGGTCCGCGCGTCGACGCCGGCCTGCTCGCCGAGCTGGCGCTGCAGGGCGTCGAGGTCGAGGTCGGCGAGGTCCGAACCGGGCCCGGACTGCGCGAGTTGGTCGGCCAGGGCGTCGAGGTCGGCGATGTCCTGGAACACGCCGGTGCCGTCGCCGAGCCCGAGGCCCTGCTCGCCGTCCATCCGCTCGGCGCCGCCCCAGTCCTCGCCGGGGCGGAGGGATCGGAGGGTGTCGTCGAGCTGACCGAGCTGGCTCATCAGGTCGGGGGAGCCGAACGCCTGCTGCGCCAGGGCGTCGAGCTCGTCCCGCTGCTCCTGGGTCATCGAGTTGCGCATGCGCTGCGCAGCGGCGGCCCGGGCGGCCAGGTCGTCGAGGAGCTCCTCGACGTTCGCCGGGTTCGACGGGAAGTACTGCCCGTGCTGCGCCATGAACGCGTCGAACTGCTCCGGGGTGTCCGTCCCCGCGCGGTGGTCCTCGAGCAGCTGGTTGAGGTCGCGCATCATCTCAGAGACCGCGGCGCGGTCCTCGTCGGTCGCGTCCTCGAGCGCCTGCTTCATCCCGGCGAACCGCTGGTCGAGCACCTCGCGCCCGAGCAGGTCCTTGATCTGCTCGTACTTCTGGCGTGCCTGCGGGCTCGTCCAGTCGTAGCCGTTCAGTTCCTGCACGGCGGCAGCGGGCGACGGCGGCAGGCTGTCGAGCTGCATCTCGGCCAGGGCCCGGTCGCCGTCGTCGAGGTCGACGTTGCGGGCGAGTTCGCCCCGCTCGGACAGCACGGCCTCGTCGAGGAGCTGCCGCACCTGCTGCAGGGTCCCGTCGAGGTTGTTCCGGCTGGTCAGCTCCCGCCGACGCTCGGCGACCCGGCGCATCAGGTCGTCGAGGCCCCGTTGCGTCTCGCCGCCGCGCCGGAGGAACTCGCGGATGGCACGCTCGGGCGAGGTGCCGCCCATGACGTCCTCACCGATGGCGTCGAGCGCCTCGGACAGGTCGACCGGCGGCGCGAGCGGATCGGGTCCGCCCTCGTATCTCCCGTAGCGGGCGTCGCGGGACAGGCGGCGGTTCTGCCTAGCCATAGACGGCCTCGCCGCCCCCGGACTCCTTGCTGATCCGGCGGGCGAGGAAGAGCCCCTCGAGCGCCAGTTCGATCGCGCCGGCCCGTTCGCCGTCGTCCGTGGCGCCGAGTCGCTCGCACACCTGGTCGTACAGGTCAGACTCGCCGATCGACGGCAGGCCCTCGAGGAAGGCCCGGGCGCTGACCTGCTCGCCGGTGGTGACCATCGTCCCGCCGTCGAGCGCCTCGATGAGGACGTCGAAGTCGATGCCCCGGAAGCGTGCCCGGACGGTCTCGGCGGTCGCGGTCCGGAGCAGGTGCTCGAGGACCTCGTCCGCCCGGTCCTCTTCTCCGTTCTCGAACTCGATCTTGCCGCCGAGCACGTCGACCGCGGTCTCGAGGTCGATCGGCCGCGCCACGGCGTGCTCCTCGCCCTGGCGTGCCGCGCGGTGGACGGCCGCGGCCGAGATCGTCTCGGCGCCGGCGATCGCGAAGCGGGCGCTGACGCCGCTGCGCTGGTCGACCGCGCTGGACTGTCGGAGCGCCCGGGTGAAGCGCGCGAGGATCTCGATCAGGGTGTCCGGCACGTCGGCGGTCAGGTGCGCCTCTTGTCGGATGACGGCGATCTCGTCGTCGAGCTCGATCGGGTAGTGCGTGCGGATCTCGGCGCCGAAGCGGTCCTTGAGCGGCGTGATGATCCGGCCGCGGTTCGTGTAGTCCTCGGGGTTGGCGCTGGCGACGACGAGCACGTCGAGCGGCAGGCGCAGCACGTAGCCGCGGATCTGGACGTCGCGTTCCTCCATCACGTTGAGCATCGCGACCTGGATGCGCTCGGCGAGGTCCGGGAGCTCGTTGATCGCGACGATGCCGCGGTGCCCCCGGGGGATCAGGCCGAAGTGGATCGTCTCGGGGTCGCCGAGGCTGCGTCCCTCGGCCACCTTCATCGGGTCGACGTCGCCGATCAGGTCCGCGACGCTCGTGTCCGGCGTCGCGAGCTTCTCGACGTAGCGCTCGTCGCGGTGCCGCCACTCGATCGGCATCGCGTCCCCGAGGTCGGCGGCGCGGCGGATGCTCGCCGTCGTGATCGGCTCCAACGGGTGCTCGCCGAGCTCGGAGCCGGCGATCACCGGGGTCCACTCGTCGAGCAGGCCCTGCAGGGTGCGGAGCAGGCGGGTCTTGCCCTGCCCGCGCTCGCCGAGCAGCACGACGTCGTGCCCGGCGATGAGGGCGCGTTCGAGCTGCGGAACGACGGTGGTGGCGAAGCCGTGCAGGCCGGGCCACGGGTCGCGGCCCTCGCGGAGGGCCTGGAGGAGGTTGTCGCGGATCTCGGCGCGGACCGACTTCTGGACGTGCCCAGCAGCGCGGAGCTCGCCGACCGTTCTCATGGTGGGTCGGGTCACGTTCCTGACGCTACGCCCGCGCACCGACAGTGTCGACGGTGGCCGCGTGGCGGACCCGGCCACGATCCTCCCGGCCGTCCCGTCCCGACCTGTGGGACGTGCGCCGTCCCGCCCGCCGTCAGCCGAACAGGCGGCGCGACGCGATCTCGGCGCCCTCGACGAGCGCGCGGAGCTTCGCCCACGCCACGTCCGACGCCACGAACTCGTAGCTCGCGAACGTCGCGAGCCCACAGTCCGTCCCGGCGACGACGCGCGTCGGGTCACCGACGGCCTCGGCGGCCTCGACGATCCGGTTCGCGACGAGCTGCGGGTGCTCGAGGTAGTTCGTCGTGACGTCGATCACGCCGGGGACGAGCACCGCGTCCTCGGGCAGCGGCAGGTCACGGAACGCCGGGAACTCGTGCGCGTGCCGCGGGTTGCCGAACGGGATGCTGAACGCCCCGACCTCGGCCCGGTACAGGTGCGGGAGCAGCACGTCCACGGGGACGTCGTCCTGGTGCGGCCCCTGCCAGTTGCCGTAGCAGACGTGCAGCCGGGTCTGCTCCTTCGGGATGTTGCGGAGCGCGTGGTTGAGCGCGTCGACGTGCAGGTCCACGGCGGCCAGGAACTCGTCGAGCGACGCGTCGCCGAAGTGGATCACCCGCTCCATCGCCAGGTCCGGCGCGTCGAGCTGCAGGACGTGCCCGCGCGCGGCGATCTCCTCGTACTCGACGCGGAGCTGCTCGGCGAGCGCGAAGACGTACTCGCGGTGGTCCCGGTAGTGCGGGTTCTGCTCGTCGAGCAGGAGCGTCGTCGCGACGATGCCGGGGGTCGCCGCGGACAGGAAGGTGCCGGCTGGCGTGCGGCCGGCCGCGGCGTTGCGGTCGAGTTCGCGGGCGAATCCGTCCAGGTCCTCGCGGATGCCGGCGCGCGCCGGGTCGTACTCCAGGACCCCCTGCGCGACCGGGGTGTCCCAGACCCGCGCGAACGTCGCGCCCTCGTCGATCTGGCGCGCCTGGAACGCCGCGTACTCCGGGAACTTGACCGAGTCGAGCGTCGGCTTGCGGTGCCCCGTCCCGCCGAAGCCGGACAGGCGCTCGCGGATGTAGGTGGAGAAGCCGACGCGCGGCACCTCGCCGTCGTTGACGACGTCCAGGCCGACGTCGAGCTGGGCGTCGACGGTCCGGGCCAGGACGGCGGCGGTCTCCTCGCGGAGCGCCCGCTCGTCGTACGCGGCGCCCTGGTCGCGGGCGACCAGGAGCGCGGTCAGCTCGGGCGTCCGGGGCAGCGACCCGGTGTGGGTGGTCAGGATGCGGTCGGTCGAGTTCTGCAGCGGCACCTCGCCACCGTACCGACGGGAGGCACGGGGCTGGTCGGACGTGACGGCTCGCGTCTGCAGTACCGCACCTCCCTGATTCTGTGAGGACGTAAAGCTGCACTCCCACTGGGAACCAGCCTGGAATCTCCGGAGTACGGTCCGCTCTCGTGAGCAGTACGACGAACGGGGCGATCAAGAGCCTGGTGCCCGCCAGGATGGACCGGCTGCCGTGGACGCGGTTCCACTGGAGCGTGGTGGTGGGGTTGGGGGTGTCCTGGATCCTCGACGGCCTCGAGATCCAGATCGTCTCGAACGCCGGCTTCCAGGCCGACCTGCACCTCTCCACGCAGCAGGTGACGTACCTCGGCACCATCTACCTGTTCGGACAGGTGATCGGTGCGCTCGTGTTCGGCCGGATGTCCGACCGGCTCGGGCGGCGGAAGCTCTTCATCCTGACGCTCGCGATCTACCTGATCGGCTCCGGCATCGCGGGACTCGCACAGGACTTCTGGTTCCTCGCGGCCTTCCGGTTCATCGCCGGGCTCGGCATCGGCGGCGAGTACGCGGCGATCAACTCGGCGATCGACGAGCTCATCCCGTCGAAGTACCGCGGCCACGTCGACATCGCCATCAACGGCACGTACTGGGGCGGTGCGGCGCTCGGTGCGTTCGCGAACATCTACCTGCTCGACACCTCGATCTTCGCCGAGAACATCGGCTGGCGGATCGGCTTCTTCCTCGGCCCGGTGCTCGGCATCGCGATCATCTTCCTGCGTCGGCACATCCCGGAGAGTCCGCGGTGGTTGATGACGCACGGCCGCGAGGATGAGGCCGAACGGACGGTCTCGGAGATCGAGGACTCGGTCGAGAAGTCGACCGGTCAGCGCCTGCCCGACGTCGACGACTCGAAGGCGCTCACGGTCACGCCGCTCGACAAGGTCGGGTTCCTCACGATCGCGCGCGTGCTGCTCCGGCAGTACCCGACCCGCACGCTCGTCGGGGCGACGATGATGATCACGCAGGCGTTCCTCTACAACGCGATCTTCTTCACCTACGCGCTCGTCCTCACGAACTTCTTCGGGCTCAAGACCTCGCAGACGTCGATCTACTTCTTCCCGTTCGCGATCGGCAACCTGCTCGGCCCGATCATCCTCGGACGGTTCTTCGACACCTGGGGTCGTCGGCAGATGATCTTCCTGACCTACCTGGTGTCGGGCCTGGTGCTCGCGACGTCGGCCTTCCTGTTCCGGGCGGACGCGATCAGCGCCACCGTGCAGGTCGTGTTCTGGTGCGTGTCGTTCTTCTTCGCGTCGGCCGGTGCGTCGAGTGCCTACCTGACCGTCAGCGAGATCTTCCCGCTCGAGCTGCGGTCGCAGGCGATCTCGTACTTCTTCGCCCTGGCCCAGATCTTCGGTGCGATCGCGCCGACGATCTACGGTGCGTTCATCGGTGACGGGTCGTCGCGCGACCCGCTGTTCTGGGGCTACCTGCTCGGGTCAGGGGTGATGATCGTCGGCGGTGTCGTCGCACTGGTCTTCGGCGTCGACTCGGCGCGGAAGGGCCTCGAGGACATCACGCAACCGCTGTCCGTCCTGACGGAGTCGTCGAAGAAGTAGTATTTCGTATCCGGAGTGTTTAGCGCGGCGATCGTCGCGCTGCAACCCTCGTGGGATGCTCCTCCACACGGCGTCCTCGTCCGACTCCATCCACGGTTCCACGGCGACCGGCGAACCCGGCGGTCGCCGTGGCTGACCATGACTGGATGGAACGCGCATCGGCCTCCGCCGGCGGTGTCCCGGACCCGTCTGCCATCCGCCGCAGTCTGCTCCGGGACGCGGTCTTCCTCAAGCTGCTCGAGAACGTCCTGCGCGGGGTCTACCGGCGCGGGCAGCGGCTCCGGCTCGACGACATCGCGAACGACATGCAGGTGTCGCGGACCCCGGTGCGCGAAGCCCTCGTCCCGCTCGAGGCACTGCGGCTCGTCAGCGTGCAGCGGTACATCGGCGTGGTTGTCGCCCAGTGGACGGTGGGGCAGATGGTCGAGCGGCTCCGGATCACGCGCAGCCTGGTCGGGGAACCCCCGGTGGCGGCGCCCGCGACAGTCGAACGCTTCCGTCCGGAGTGGCTCGACGACTGCGCGACCGAGGCCGGGGCACTCGTCGAGCTCGGGTCCTGGACCCTCCGACGGCGTGGGGCGCTCATCAGTGCCGACTGGCTGGTCGCGCAGCGGGCCGTGCTCGACATGTTCTTCACGGACGACGTCGCCGCAGCGAACGGCATCGACGCGGTCGTCGGGCGGCGTGAGCGCCTGCGGCAGGTCGAACGGGCGCTCGCCGCGGCGGAACGCGACCAGGTCGACGAGTGTGCGGCGGTGCTGGTCGGCCTGTCCCGCGACCTCATCGCACTCCCCGAGCGGTTCCGTTCGGCGGCGTGACGGGGTCCCGTCGCTCGGTCGCCCGACGACGAGGGCTTCGCACGGGATCGCCAGGATCGGTGTTGCAGTCTGGTTCGCCGGTGATGTCCGCGCACGACAGGGAGCACGATGAACGACGTCCGGGACCGGTCCCACCGGCTGAACCGAGCGACCGGCATCGCACGCCACGGACGTCTCGGCCGACGCCACCCGCTGCGGTCGGTCACGAAGGTCCTGTCAGGTGTCGCTGCCGTGGCCCTCGTGAGCACCGCGTCGGTCGCCGCCATCGCCGCGAAGCAGGTCACCGACGACTTCGGTGACGGCGTCGCGATCCAGGGGCAGCCGGCAGCGAAGGCGCACGACACCGAGCTGAGCTCGTACGAGGGCGGCTTCAACGTGCTCGTCGTCGGTACGGACAACGACCCAGCGCAGGGGACCGACTACGGCGAACGGGACGCCACACTCAACGACGTCACCATCCTGCTGCACGTCTCGGCCGACCACTCGAACGCGACCGCGGTCAGCATCCCGCGCGACCTCGTCACGCCGATCCCGGCGTGCCAGAAGCCGGACGGCAGCGGATCGACGCCCGCGATGGCGGCGCAGCCGATCAACTCCGCGTGGGGTGACGGGGGGCTGAACTGCGTCGTTCAGACCGTGCAGGGGCTGACCGGTCTGCCGATCCAGTACTCCGCCGCCGTGTCGTTCAAGGGCGTCATCGAGATGTCGAACGCCATCGGCGGCGTTCCGGTGTGCGTCGCCCAGCCGATCCACGACCGCTACACCGGGCTCGACCTGCCCGCCGGGACGAACACGTTGCAGGGGGACCAGGCCCTGGCCTTCCTGCGGACCCGGCACGGTGTCGGTGACGGCTCCGACCTCGGGCGGATCTCGAGCCAGCAGGTGTTCCTGTCCTCGTTGCTGCGGACGGTGCAGTCGAACGACACACTGACGTCGCCCCCGACGCTCTACAAGCTCGCGCGGGCCGCCGCCTCGAACATGCAGCTGTCCCAGAGCCTGAACGACGTCGGGACGATGGTGCAGATGGGTCGGGCGCTCCAGGACCTGCCGCTGTCGCAGGTGAACTTCGTGCAGTACCCGGGCACCACCGGCGGGAACGGTGTCTACGCGGGCAAGGTCCAGCCGACGACCGCTCTCGCCGACCAGCTGTTCGCCAAGATCGAGGCGGACCAGTCGTTCTCGCTCGGGGCGGACAGCACCGGCATCGGGTCGGAGCAGGCGCCGGCGACGGCGGCACCCGCCGCCCCGGCGGCACCGTCCACGCCGTCGGCCCCGGCCCCGTCCGCGTCGGCTCCGCCCGCATCACCAGCGCCCGCGGCGCCGTCGTCGGCCGACACGATCGACGGCCTGCAGGGGCAGTCCGCCGATCAGCAGACCTGCTCGCGCGCGTTCGGCTCCTGACCGGACTCGCGAACGGCCCGGTAGCAGGCGCCGGGGTGCTGGACGCAGCGTCGCAGGCGCCGGGGTGCCGGACGCAGCGTCGCAGGGGTCGCAGAACCAGAGCGGGGGCGCGGACCTGGTCCGCGCCCCCTGTCCGTTCCCCTCCGAGCGCCGCGCGATCGGGCGCGCCGGGCTCGGATCGAGTGGGAACGGCGTCCGGTGCTGTGTCGCGACTGCGAGGGAGAACCCCGGAATGTGATCGTCGCGTCCCGATGATGCTATTGACCGGGGTACGTCCCGACAACCCCCGAGTGTCCCCACTTCAGGGGACCGGCAGGTTCGCGCCGTCTCGCGCCGCGTTCGTGGGGGTGCTCGTCCTCCTGTATGGTGGTCGCAGCACTCGCGAGAGTGCGTGGAGACGTCGCATAGTCAGGCCGAGTGCACCACCCTGCTAAGGTGGAGTCCCCCTTAGGGGACCGAGGGTTCAAATCCCTCCGTCTCCGCACCGGATCGAGACCCCCGCTGATGCAGCGGGGGTTTCGTCGTTCTCGGGGTCGTGCCCCGTCCCACGAGACGGCTCCGATCTGCCGAGACGCCCCCGATGTGGCGACACGGTGCCGAACAGGGCGGAGTCTCGCCCGCCTGGCGGCGTCTCGCCCACCTGCGGTCGGCACCGGACGGGAGGCACGCCCCGCGTCCGGCGGTCGGCTACCGTGAGCGCGTGCTCCGTCGGTCAGGTCTCGCGGTCGTCCTCGTCCTGTCGGGCGTCGTGCTCGCCGGGTGCGCGACCGCGGCCGGGTCGAGCGCGCCGGTCGTCGAGGCCTACGCCGAACCCGGGTCCGGCACGGTCGACCGGGTCACCGCGGCCACCGAACACGCGGCGACGATCGGCGTCGACGGCGTCACGCTGAGCGCGGACGGGTCGGGACTCCAGCCGGTGCCCGTCGGCGTGCGGGACCTCGCGCACGCGGCCGACCGCGGTGGTGCCCGGTCGGAGCTCCTCGTGAGCAACTACTCGGAGGCGCTCGGCGACTTCTCGCCCGAGATCGGCACGGCGCTCCTCGGTGACGCCGGGAACCGCGAGCGCGTCGCACGGCAGCTCGCCCGGGCCGCGTCGCGCATCGGCGCCGACGGCGTGCAGGTCGACCTCGAGTCCCTGCGCAGCCGTGACCGCGACGGCCTCGTGGCGTTCGCCGCGGTCCTCACCGACGCCGTGCACGACGAACTCGGCCCCGACGCGGACGTCTCGATGGCCGTGATGGCCTCGACCTCGGCTGCGGGGTTCCACGACACGGGGTACGACCTCCGCGCCCTCGCCCGGCACGTCGACCGGTTCGTCCTCATGACCTACGACGAGCACGGCCCGTGGAGCGACCCGGGAACGGTCGGGGCGCTGCCGTGGGCGGAGCGGGTGGTGGTCGCCGCCGAGCACGAGGGGCTGCCGGCCGACCGGATCGACCTCGGGGTCGCGGGTTACGGGTACGTCTGGGGTGGGGACGACGGTGGGCAGGTGTCGCCCGCCCGCGCGCGGACCCTCGCGGGGGACCGGGCGCGGTGGTCGGACCGGACCGGGGAGTGGTCCGCGACCCTCGCCGACGGCCGTGAGCTGCACTGGTCGGACGCGCGGTCCTACCGGGCACGGGTCGCGCTCGCCCGAGAGCTCGGGCTGCACGGCGTCGCGCTCTGGTCCCTCGGCACGCAGCCCCTGCCGGACTGACGGGTGGCGGTCGCGGCGAGCCAGGGAGGCAGCCCGCGTCGCGCAGACCGGATGACGTGACCACAGGGCGGACGGGAGGCACGTGGCGGCGCCGCCACGTGCCTCCCGTCCGGTGGTGGACGCGACCACGGCGGCCCGCCGGGACGCCCCGATGTGTCCTCCGGATGACCGGTGACGCATCCTCCGGTGGCTGTCACCGCGCCGTTGTAGCATGCACGACACCTGTCCCGAGACGAGGAGGCCCGCGTGCCGGACCCGACCGACCCCGCCTTCCCGATCGAGCACGTCCGCGCCGTCGGCGACGACGTCGTCGCGGCCGTCTCGACCGTCGTCGACGGCAAGGTCGATGCGATCCGCACCGCCCTCACGGTGATGCTCGCCGAGGGGCACCTGCTCGTCGAGGACGTCCCCGGCGTCGGCAAGACCGTGCTCGCGAAGGCCCTCGGGGCGTCGGTCGGCGGCTCCGTGAACCGCATCCAGTTCACCTCGGACATGCTGCCGTCGGACGTCACCGGCGTGAACATCTACGACCAGTCGTCCGGCACCTTCCGGTTCTCGCCCGGACCCGTCTTCGCGAACGTCGTGATCGGCGACGAGATCAACCGCACGAGCCCGAAGACCCAGTCGGCGCTGCTCGAGGCGATGGCGGAGTCGCAGGTGACGGTCGACGGCGTGACGCGGCAGCTCGAGTCGCCGTTCATGATCGTCGCGACCCAGAACCCCATCGACATGGAGGGCACGTACCCGTTGCCGGAGGCCCAGCGCGACCGCTTCATGGCGCGCATCGCGATGGGCTACCCGAGCGCCGACGCCGAGCGGGACATGCTCGCGCACCGCGGCGTCCGCGACCCGCTCTCGTCGCTCCGTCCGATCGTCGACGTCGGGACGCTCCGCGCGGTGGTGCACGCCGTGCGGGCGGTGCACGTCGCGCCCGACGTCGAGGCGTACATCGTGGCGATCGTCCGGGCCACCCGGTCACACCCCGACCTCGTGCTCGGGGCGAGCCCGCGTGCCACGCTGCACCTCGCGCAGGCCGCCCGCGCGCACGCCGCCCTCGCCGGCCGGCCGTTCGTCACACCGGACGACGTCGCGCGGCTCGCCCCGGTGGTGCTCGCGCACCGCCTGGTGCCGGTCGCCCGTGGCCTCGGCGGATCCGGAGACGACACCGCCCGTGAGATCGTCGTGCGGATCGTCTCCGACACCGCCGTGCCGTTCACCGCGGCGCCGGTCCACTCCTGATGCCCGGGCCCGCACCGCTCGCGCTGCGCGCCGGCGCGGTGCGGTCGTGGGCGCTCCGGTACGGTCGCCGCGGGACGGCACTGCTCCGCCGCACCCCGTTCCCGCGGCCGACCGCGCGGGGGTGGACGGTGCTCGCGTCCGGGCTCGGGCTGACCGTCGGCGGGCTCGTCGCCACGACGAGCATCGCCGTGTCCGCGGGGCTGCTCCTGCTCGTGCTGCTCGTGCTCGGGGTCGTGATGGCCCTCGTCGTCGCGGCGCCGCTCCGTGCGACCCGCAGCACCGTGCGGGGGATCGTCCAGGTCGGCGAGGTCTACCGGGAGCGGATCACGCTCCGCGGGACCTCGCTGCCGATCGGTCCGCGGACACGACTGCTCGTCCGTGAACAGCTCGACGACACCTTCGCCAGTGTGTCCGAGGCCGAGACCTACGCCCTCGTCGGACCGCACGAGCCGCCGGCCGTGCTCGACGTCGAGGCGCTCGCGATGCACCGGGGCCGGACGCTGGTCGGCCCGGTGACGATCCGGGTCGAGGACCCGTTCGGCCTGCTCCGCATCGACCGGCCCGTCGTCCCGGCGGAGGAGATCGTCGTCGTGCCGGCGTCGACCCCGCTCGCCGCGATCGACACCGGCGCCCTCGCCGGGGCGGTCTCCGCCGACGAGGGCCGGGTCGGCCAGGGAGGATCGGCGGACGACAGTGAGCTGCGGCCCTACCGCCAGGGCGACCCGATCCGCCGGGTGCACTGGGGGCAGAGCGCCCGACGGGGCGAACTGCACGTGCGGCAGACGACCCAGGCGCAGCCGCCGGAGGCCGTCATCGCGCTCGACGTCCGCCGCGAGTCGTACCAGCGGCTCGGCCGCGACGACCTCGCCGAACTGTCCGACCTCGGTGGCGACGCGGCGTTCGAGCACGCCGTCGTCGTGGCCGCCAGTGTCGCTCGTGCCCTGAGCGCGCGGACGTCCCGCGTGCTGCTCGTGAGCGACGGCGCCGCGGGGAACACCCGGCACGCGGGGGACGCCGGCAGCCTGACCGACGTGCTCGTCGGACTCGCCGACATCCGGCTCCGCTCCGATGCCCGCGACGTGACCGAGGTCCTGCCGGACGTCCGCGGCCGGGACGTGCACGGCATGACGGCCGTGGTCACCGGCCACTGCACCGCGGAGCAGGCGGCCGAGCTCGTGTCGCGGACGAGCGGGTCGAGCCGGGGCATCCTCGCGACGATCGTGCCGCCGGAGCCGGTGGTGCGCGGCATCCTCGACCGTGGCGGCTGGCGGACGCTCGTCGTGCCGGTCACGGGCGCGCACGCTCCCGGGAGCATCCGGTGAGCGGGACGGGGCAGGGCGCCGGCCGCCGCGACGACGCTCGCCGACCGCAGGACGGGGGCGGTACCGCCGTCGCCGACCGGCCGGACCGGTCGGGCCGGGGCGGGGCTGCCGACGGCCGCGAGCCCGCCACACGGAGCGATGCCCCGAGCGCCTGGATCGTCGCGCTGGCCCCCGTCCCCGTGATCGTCGCCGCGCTCGCCATGCGGCCGCTCGTGCAGGGCACGCAGTGGTGGCTGTCCGGTGTGGTCTTCACCGCCGTGCTCGTCGCCGTGCTGCTGGTCGTCCGGCGACGGGCTCCCGGCGTCCGGTTCATCGCGCTCGTCGCGACGCTGGTCCTCGGCTCGTGCGCCGCGGCCGTGCTGAACGACCTGTCGCCGCTCGGGTGGCTGGACCGCGACGGTGCGCTCGGCGAGGCCCTGGCGGCCATCCGCCTGAACCCGGCGCCGCTCCCGCAGACCGACGCGATCCGGCTCGTCGTGACGGTCGCGATCGGCTGGGTCGCCGGGGTGTCGCTCTTCCTCGCCGCGATCGCCCCGACCGTCGCCCTCGCCGCCGTGCCGGCGCTCGTCGTGCTCGTCGTCCCGGGCGTCATCACCGGCCAGCCGGCGTCGCCCGTGCTCGTCGTCCTAGTCGGCATCGCGTTCCTCGGCCTGCTGTGGCTGTCGGTCCGGCCGGTGCAACGCGCGTTCCCCGCCGCGGTGGTCGGGGCGATCGGACTCGTCGTGGCCGTCGGGCTCCCCGTCGTCGTGCCGCTCAACGCGAGCTGGCTGTCGGGGGTGACCGGGGCACTGCAGTCGCCGATCCAACCAGGCCGCCCGGGCACCCTGCTGCAGCTCGGCCAGGACCTGCGCCAACCGAACGAACTCGAGGTACTGCAGTACCGCTCGGCCGACGGCCGGCCGGAGTACCTCAAGCTCGCCGACCTGGACGAGTTCGGCTCCGGGGACTGGGTGCCGACCGTCACGGACGCCAGCACCTCGGACACCGCCGACCAGCAGCAGTTCGCGGTCGGGGTCAACCCGCGCCTGGCGAACCGGGGGGACGTGACCATCCGGGTGACCGGGCTGTCGAGCAACTACCTGCCGGTGCCGTCGGGTGCGGTGTCGGTGCAGTCCCGGTCGACGAACCTGGACCTGGCGAACTGGCGCTGGATGGGCGACTCGAACACCATCCGGTCGACGGGGCCGACGACCCAGCGGGGCTCGACGTACGAGGTCTACGGCGCCTCGACCTCGTCGGGGGAGTACCTCGATGCGATCGCGTCCTCGGGGCTGCTCGGTCGCGCCGACGGTCGGGGGTTCCAGGCGCCGAGCCGCGCCCAGCTCCGCACCGACCTGTCGCTGCCGGACGACCTGCCGAAGGACATCGCGTCGACCGCCCGCCGCGTGGCCGGTGGTGCGACGACCGACTACGAGGAGGCCCGGGCGCTCGAGCAGTGGTTCCGGAGCGACCTGTTCACGTACTCCGAGACCGCGCCCGTCGAGCAGGGCTACGACGGCGACAACATGCGCGTGATCGACACGTTCCTGCGCGTCCGCGAGGGCTACTGCGTGCACTTCGCCTCGTCGATGGCGGTGATGGCCCGGACGCTCGGGATCCCCTCGCGCATCGCGGTCGGCTACCGGGCGAACCCGCAGCAGACCGACGACGGCGAGTACACGGTCACCAACCGGCAGCTGCACTCGTGGCCGGAGCTGTACATCCGTGGTGCCGGCTGGGTCTCGTTCGAGCCGACCCCGGACTCCGACGCCGCCGTGCAGCCGTCCACCGAGTCCTCGGCGACGCCGGCCCCGGCCGACCCGCAGACCCCGCTGCCCGCACCCGGCGAGACCGCCCCGGCAGAGGCATCACCGACCCCCACGCCCTCGGCGTCCGCCGCCCCGGGTGCCGCGGCGCCCGGCAGCAGCACCGGCACGGGCGCCCTCGGGCTCGCGGTCGGGGTGGCCCTCGCGCTCGTCCTGCTCGCCTCGCCCTCGGTCGTCCGGGCAGTCCGCCGCCGCCGTCGGCTCGCCGCGGTCCGCAGCGGTCGGTCGCCGGCGGTGCAGGCCTGGCGCGAGGTCCTCGACGACGTCGCCGACCACGGGCTCGCACCCGGCGCGGCGCCGCCGGACGACGCCGCGGCGGCCGCACGGACCGCCCGGGCGGTGCTCGGTCGGCTCTCGGGTCGCCTGCCCGTCACGGTGCTGCCGCACCTGACCACGGTGGTCGACGCGGTCGACGTCGAGCGGTTCGCCGCCGACGGTGCGGCTGCGGTGGACCGGGACGCGCTGCTCCGGGCCGTCCTGGAGGCACGGGTCGCCCTGGACGCATCGGTGTCCCGTGGGCGGGTGGTCCGGTCGCGGCTGCTGCCGCCGAGCCTGCTGCCGTCGTCGGCCTGGTCGCACGAGGGCCGGCGGCGCCGGCCGGCGTAGTGGGCGGCCGCGCGCGCGCCGCGCCGCGCGCCGCGCCGCGCGCGGTCCGCACAACGGGAAGCACGCCGCGCCACATGATCACGTGGCGCGGCGTGCTTCCCGTTGTGCGCAGGCACGCCACACCGCGCCGCCGGGCGCCGCGCGCCGCGCCGCGCGCCGCGCGCCGCGCGCCGCGCGCCTCAGCGCGGGCGCACCACCGCGTCCACCACGGCCGCGATGACGTCGCCCGGGTTCACCCCGGGCAACGCCGGCGCGTCGAACACGATCCCCACGTTCGCCCCGACGAGCAGCGTCGCGAAGTCCTCGAGCCGCATCCCGGGCGAGACCTCCGGGTGCGCCCCGAACCACTCCTGCACGAGCTCGAGCACCCCGTCCTGGAGCGCCCGTCGCTGACGCACGAACTCGGGCAGGAACGCCTCGTGCCGCATCGCGTATCCCCGGAACTCGGACAGCAGGGCGAACTGCGCGGTCTGGTCGTGCCGCCCGAACGCGGCGCGCAGGACGTCGCCGATGTCCTCCGCCGCCAGGTCCGGCCCGACGAGCTCCCGCAGGGACGCGAGCACCAGGTTCGTCTGGCGCTGCATGACCTCGGCGACCAGGTCCTGCTTCGACGCGAAGTTCGAGTAGACGGCCCCCTTGCTGAACCCGGCCCGGGCGGCGACGGTGTCGAGCCGGCTCCCGTGCAGTCCGGACTCGGCGAACTCCTGCGCGGCCGCGACGAGCAGGCGCTCCCGGACCTCGGCTCGCGGGGTCCTCGGTGTGGGGGCGTCGTCGTCGCGCATCTGGTCCTGGTCCCTGATCGTGGCGGTCCGGCACGACGTGCCGCGTACGGCGGGCGGACGTGCCGATCCCCGCACGGTGGTGCCGTGCGGTCCGTCGGAGCCTGCCGCGCCGCGCGTCGGTTCCCCGCGCGGCACGTGGCCGGCCCCGACCTCCTGTCGTCGACGGACGAACCGGCACGTTCGGGTCGTGTCGGTGCCTCGATCGGCGGGTGGTCGCCGGGGTCGATACCCGGCGGTACCGATGCTAGCGCCAGGGTCCGTCGCGGCCCAGTCTCAGTCGTCGGTGTGCGGTTCGTGGTCAGTCCGGACGCTGCCGGTGTCCGACCGGACGCTCCCGACGCCGGACCGTCGACCGGGTCGGCGGAGCAGGCGGACGGCGTCCGGGCGGAGTCGGCGGCCGCGCTGGAGCAGCGCGCCGAGGGTCGACTTCGGCTGCCAGTCGCGGCCGTTCGGCAGCCCCCAACCACGCTTGACGGCGCCGTAGCGCAGGCCGAGCGACAGCACGATGGCCGCGATGATCCCGATGGTGGGGGAGCCGAGGTACGACGCGACGACCATCACGGCCGAGGCGGCGACCGCGACCGTGGCGTAGAGCGCGTTGCCGCCGAAGACCGCGGGCACACGGCGGAGCAGCAGGTCGCGCATGGCCCCGCCCCCGACCGCGGTGATGGTCCCCATGATGATCGCGGCGGGCCAGCCGAGCCCGGCGTCGAAGGTCCGCTGCACCCCGACCACCGACCAGAACCCGATCACGGCGGCGTCCAGGACGGTGAACAGCCGGTCCCAGGTGAGCTCGGAGAACGACACGAAGAAGGCGATGAGCGCGCCGGCGATCGCGACCGGCACGTAGAGCGGGTCGACGAGCGCGACCGGGGGGCCGTTCTGCAGCAGGGTGTCGCGGAGCATGCCGCCGCCCAGGCCGGAGACGAACCCGACGACCAGGAACCCGAACAGGTCGAAGTCCATCGTCCGGGCGAGCGATCCACCGAGCAGCGCGGACGCGAGCACGCCGGCGAGGTCGAGCACGTTCGTGACCGACGCCAGGCCCTCGGGGGACAGCAGGTTCATGAGAACAATCAAACCCCACGTCACGGAAGTGGCGGTGCGAGGTCGGGTTAGGTTAGCCTCACCTTCGCCATGATCGCCACCCTCGTCATCGGCCTCCGCGAAGGCCTCGAAGCGACGCTCATCGTCGGCATCATCGCCGCGTTCCTGCGTCGCAACCGCGCTCCGCTCACCCCGATGTGGATCGGCGTCGGCGCCGCGGTCGCCCTGAGCATCGCCGTCGGCTTCGGGCTGCAGCTCGTCGAGCAGGCCCTGCCGCAGGCCGAGCAGGAGGGCATGGAGACCGTCATCGGTGCCGTGGCGGTGGTGTTCGTCACGGGCATGATCGTGTGGATGCGGACCCACGCCCGCACGCTCTCGAAGGACCTCGTCGCCAGTGCGACCGCCGCCCTCGGCCGCGGCACCGCCTGGGCCCTCGCCGGCATGGCGTTCCTCGCGGTCCTCAAGGAGGGCTTCGAGACCTCGGTCTTCCTGCTCGCCACCTTCCAGGCGTCCGCGGACACGGGCTCCGCCGCCCTCGGCGCCGTGATCGGCATCGCCGTGGCCGTGCTCATCGGGTACGGGATCTACACCGGCGGCGTGAAGCTCGACCTCGGCCGCTTCTTCACGGGCACCGGCGTCTTCCTGGTCTTCGTCGCCGGCGGACTCGTCCTGACCGCCCTCCGCCACGCGCACGAGGCCGGCTGGCTCGTGATCGGTCAGCAGCGCACCGTCGACCTCGGCTGGCTCGCCCCGAACGGCTCGCTCCGCGGTGCGCTCGTCACGGGCGTGCTCGGCATCCCCGCCGACCCCCGGGTCGTCGAGGTCCTCGGCTGGGTGCTCTACGTCGTCCCGGTCCTCGCGATCTCGCTCTGGCCGCGCGCCTGGCGGCCGTCGCCGCAGCGCGTCCCGCGGGTGCGCGCCGTCCTCGCCGCCGCCTTCGCCGCGACGGCCGTCGTGCTCGCGGTCGCCGTGCCGTCCGGCAGCGGCGCGGACCTGCCCCGCACGGTCGCCGTCTCCGGCGACGCGCGCTCCGTCACGGCGTCGGTCGCCGGGGACAGCGCGGTCCTGCGCGTGGCCAGCGGCGGCCGGGAGGCTCGGATCACCCTGCCCGCGTCGGCCCACCGCCGCGTCGCCCGGGCGGGCACCATCGCCGACCAGTGGCAGGTCACCGAGGACGTCCCGTCCGCCGACCGACCGACCTCGCTGACCCTCGACCAGCTCGTGGGGCTGTTCGGTCGCGTCCCGGTCGGCGTGTCCCCGTCGACGAACCCCGGCCCGTTCGCGGCGGACTGGACCGTCCGTGACACCGTGACCCTGACGACCGTCGACGGCGGCGTCCTCGAGGCGAGCCGCTCGGAACGCGACGTGCTCACGCTGCGCGGTGGGGGCCTCCCGGCCGCTCGGACGACCACGCTGGGACGCGACGTCTGGGCCGTCCCGACCGCCGACGCGGACCGTGCGGCGACCGCCGTCGCCGCCGCGCAGACGCGCGCCGCCGAGCTCCGACTCTGGAACGCCTGGCTGCCCCTCGTGCTGCTCGTCGCGGCGGCCGCCCAGGCCGCGCTCGCGGTCCGCGACCGGCGCCGCGTCTCCGTCCCCACGACCACCACCCCCGGAACCGACCCGTCGCGCGGACCGCCCGCCGACGTCCCTGCAAGGAGCCTCGACCATGCCGTTCGGTAGTGCCGCCCGCCCCCTGGCCGCCCGACCCCTGATCGCCCTCGGTGCCCTCGGCGCTGTCGCCGCCCTCACCCTGACCGCCTGCTCCGCCGGCACCCCCGCGGACGACGCGTCGTCCGGGTCGGGGAAGGTCTCCCGCGTCACCATCACCCTGACGAACGACGGCTCCGACGCCTGCGCCGTGTCGACCACGAAGGTCCCCGCAGGGCCCGTCACCTTCCGGGTGCAGAACGAGTCGTCGACCGCGATCACCGAGGTCGAACTGCTGCAGGACCAGCGGATCCTCGGCGAGAAGGAGAACCTCGCGCCCGGGCTCGCCCCGGTGACGTTCACCGCCACGCTGACCGGCGGCAGCTACCAGGTCTACTGCCCCGGTGCGACGAAGGAGCTCACCGACTTCACCGTCACGGGGAAGGCGGCCTCGACCGCGAACAGCAGCGCCGCGACCCTGCTCGCGGACGGAGCGACCGGCTACGCGACCTACGTCGACGGCCAGGTCGACGACATGGTGAGCGCCGTGCAGCAGCTGCAGAAGGACGTCGACGCCGGCGACCTCGACGCCGCGAAGCGGGACTACGCCGCCGCCCGCCCGTTCTACGAGCACATCGAGAGCGACGTCGACGGGTTCGTCAAGCAGGGCTTCTCGGCCACGGACAACAAGGGCAACCTCGACTACCTGGTCGACATGCGCCAGTCGAACCTCGACGACGCCGTCGGCTGGAGCGGGTTCCACGCGGTCGAGAAGGACCTGTTCCAGGCCGGTGCGATCACCGCGACGACGAAGCAGACCGCGGCCGACCTGACGAGCAACGTGCAGCTCCTCGCGAAGCTCGTGCCGACGCTCGAGTACAAGCCCGAGGACCTGGCGAACGGCGCCGCCGGGCTCCTCGAGGAGGTCCAGTCGAACAAGATCACCGGGGAAGAGGAGGCGTACAGCCACATCGACCTCGTCGACCTGGCCGCGAACGTCGAGGGCGCCCGGCAGGCCTTCGCATACCTCAAGCCAGGCCTGACCAAGGTCGACCCGGCCCTGACGAAGCAGATCGCCGCGCAGTTCGACGCGACGAACACGATGATGGACGGCTTCCGCGACGCGAACGCCCTCGGCGGGTTCAGCACGTGGGACGACGCCGCGAAGGCGAAGGACGCGAACCGCATCTCGCAGCAGGTCCAGGCGCTCCAGGACCCGCTGTCCCGCCTGGCCGAGAAGGTCGCGACGGCGTGACCGCGTCCCGCTTCTCCCGTCGCGGACTGCTCGGCGCCGGGCTCGCCGCAGCCGGTGCCGGGGTCGGCGCGGTCGCCGGCGTCGCCGGGGCCACGGCCGCGACCGGCGTCGACCCCTTCGCGGCGGCCGCGAACGCCGACGAGTCGATCGACCTGTCGCAGCAGGTGCCGTTCTACGCGACGGCCGCGCGGCAGCCCCAGGGCGGGATCCGCACGACCCCGCAGCGGCACTGCGTGTTCATGGTGTTCGACCTCACCGCCTCGACCGCGACCGAGCTGCAGGTGCTCCTCGCCCGCTGGTCCGCGGCGATCGCGCAGCTGCAGGCCGGCCGGACGATCGGCAGCGTCGAGCCGGCCCACGGCGAGGGCGTCGGCGCGGACACCGGCGAGGCGCTCGACCTCGGCCCCGCGTCCCTGACCGTGACGGTGGGCCTCGGCCCCGGGGTCTTCGACGAGCGCTTCGGCCTCGCCGCGAAGCGTCCGGCGCACCTGGCGGCGATCCCCACCCTGCCGAGCGACGCGCTCGAGGACGGCCTGACCGGCGGCGACCTGTCGCTGCAGGCCTGCGCCGACGACCCGCAGGTGGCGTACCACGCCGTCCGCGACCTCGCGCGGATGGCGCGGGGCACCGCGACCGTGCGGTGGACGGTGATCGGCTTCGGCCGCGCGTCCGCGGGTCCCTCGCAGTCGACGCCGCGCAACTTGATGGGCTTCAAGGACGGCACGCGGAACGTCACCTCGGACCAGGAGTACGAGCGCTTCGTGTGGCTCGACTCCGACGCCGGGTGGATGGCCGGCGGCACCTACCAGGTGGTCCGGAAGATCCGGATGAACCTGGAGACGTGGGACGCCGACGTCGTCAGCGACCAGCAGCGGGTGTTCGGCCGCACCAAGGTCGAGGGTGCGCCGCTGTCCGGCGGCAGCGAGCACACCACGCCGGACTTCCACGCGGCCGCGCACGGCGCCCACGCGGACGGTGCGACGGCGATCGACCCGCGCTCGCACATCGCCCTCGCCGCGCACGAGGCCAACGGGGGCGTGAAGATCCTGCGTCGCGGGTACAACTACACGGACGGGCTGAACCAGTACGGCCAGCTCGACGCCGGGTTGCTCTTCGCGGCGTACATGACGGACCCCGACCACTTCACCCGGTTGCAGCGGAAGCTCGGCGCGTCCGACCGGCTGAACGAGTACGTGTCGCACATCGGGTCCGGGGTGTTCGCCGTGCCGCCGGCACCGCGGAAGGGCTCGTACATCGGGGAGCAGCTGTTCCGCTGAACCCCGGTGGTCGATGGTGGGTGCCCTCCGCCGTTTCCCTGGAGACGGAGAGCACCCGCGCCGCGGAGTCCGCGGACGGAACCACCGTCCGGCCCTGGGGGGCGACCCGGCGCGGCGCATCGCTGTGCGACAGGCTGAGCGTACCCCTCCTCGCGGTTGTTGCGCGGGCCGTAACGGAAGTCGGACGGGCCGCCGCCCCTCGTTCGCCGGACGGCGGACGGGCCGTCTCACCTGGGTGAGACGGCCCGTCCTCGGATCCAGCCGGGAGGCGCGGTGTCAGTCGGTCTCGACCGTAGCGCCGCGCAGGGCCCGGTTCCGACGCACGAGCACCATCGTCACCAGCCCGGCGAGGAGCAGGGCACCGGCCGCGCTGCCCGCAGGCAGGAGCTCGGCGCCGGTCCAGGCGAGGGCGCCCGTGCCGGGGCGCTGCGCTCCGTCCGCGACGCCGTTGCCCGTGCCCGTTCCGTTGCCGCCGCCGATCGAGCCGCCGCCCGTGCCGGGTGCGCTCGGGTCACCGGTGCCCGGCGTGCCGGGGTCGGTGGGATCGGTCGGGTCGGTCGGGTCGACGGCGGCCTCGATCGGCACGGTCACCGCGAGGGTGATCGTCTGGCCGTTCGGCAGCGTCACGACGAGGGGCTCGTCGGTGGTCGCGGCCGGGGCGACCGCGCGGAGCGCCGTGCCCGTCGCCGCCGCACGGGCGGTCGGCTGGTCGCCGCCGACCCCGGGCACCGTGAAGGTCAGCGTGGCGCGGCCCTGCTCGTCGGTGGTGTCCACGACCGACGTGTCGATCGGCGACGAGGCCAGCTCCTGGCCGCCGGCGCTCACCGACACCGAACCGGCCTGGTCCGCCGCGTTGCTGAAGGTCAGCGACGACAGGTCGATCCGGACCTCGTCGCCGGGGCCGAAGCCGCCCTCGGGAGCGTCGCTGACACGGACGCCGACGGCGCGCTGGTCCTCCTGCACCGCGACCGACGGGTTCGCCTTGAAGTACTCGACCTGGGCTTCGAGGTCGACCATGCCGCTGTCCTGCTTCGCCGCGGCCTGCTTGAACGCGGCGAAGTTGTCGCCGCCGGTCGCCAGGAAGGAGTTCACGGTCACCTTGTACGTGCGGTCCGCGTCGACCGGAGCGCCGTCGAGGGTCATCGAGGTGATGCGGGACCCGGCGTCCGCGAGCGGGTCGTAGGTGTACGAGAACCCGGAGGACGTGCCGAGCTTGAGGAACGGACGGCTCGCGCTCGCGGGCTGCCACTGCTGCTCGAGCGCCTGGCGGACCTGGTCACCGGTGAGGTCGAGCACGACGAGCGTGTTCGCGAACGGCTGGACGACCGCTGCCTCCTTGTAGGTCACCGGGCCGGACGCGATGTCCGCACGGAGCCCGCCCGGGTTCATGAACGCGATCTGGGCGCCCTGGCGCTGCGTCTGCGAGCGCTGGACCTCGGCCACGAAGTTGCCGAGCGTGGACTCGCCCCCGCGGTTCTCGGAGCCGTTCGACTGCACGGCGCGCTTGAGGTCGCGGTCGACGGCACCGAGCTCGACGGCACCGAGCCGGTCCGCCTCGGCGACCGCGGTGTCCACCGTGGCCTGGACCGCGGCGTCCTTCGGGAAGGTGCTGCCGGCGAGCCGGATGTTCTCGTTCTTCGTCGGGGTCACGGTGCCGTCCGCGGCGACCGTGAGCTGCACGTGCCCGAGGTTGAACCCGTACGAGCCGGTCTGGATCACCGGACGGGGGACCGTGCCGCCCTTCGGGACCACCGAGTACGTGTAGGTCTGGTGCGTGTGCGCCGAGAGGATCGCGGACACCTTCGGGGTGACCCCGTAGACCGCGCGGGCGAAGTCGGACCCGCCGTCGGCGGTGACCGGCGTGGGGGACTCCGCACCGTCGTGCACGAGCAGCACGAGCACGTCGGCCTCGCCGTTGCCCTCGTCGCCGTCGGTGAGCTGCGCGGCGACCTTGTTCACCTCGGTGGTGATGTCGCCCATCTCGAGGCCCGCGATGCCGTCGGGGCTGACGAGCCCTTGTCCGACCAGGTCGACGGTCGCGCCGATGAACCCGACGCGCTTGCCGCTGATCTCCTGGATCGCGTAGGGGTCGAACGCGGGCTTGCCCGTCGCCGAGTCGAGGATGTTCGCGGAGACGTAGTCCCATTTCGCGTTGCGGGCACCGTCGGCCCCGATCACGCGGTCTCGCAGGTCGGTCTGTCCACGGTCGAGCTCGTGGTTGCCGATCGCGCTCACCGTCAGGTCCATCTGGTTGAGCACGTCGATCGTCGGCTGGTCCTCCTGGATGAAGGACTCGAACGTCGATCCGCCGATGTTGTCACCGGAGCTGACGAAGGCGGAGGTCGACGGGTCGCTGCCACGGAGCTGTTCGAGCGCACCGGCGAGGACGGCGGCACCGGCAGCGTCGCCGTCGCGCGGCGGCGAGGAGAGCGACTGGGCGATGCGCCCGTGGAAGTCGTTCACGTTGTAGAGGTCGATCGTCGCGTCGCCCTCGGCGGCGAGGGCGGCGGACGGGACGGACAGCGCCACGAGGACGCCGGCGGTCGCGAGCGCCGCACCGGCGGCGGCGCGACGCGTTCGGGTGTGGGAGGTGGTGTTCATCGGCGACGAACCTAGGAGAACCCACAGGGGACGCGCCAGGGGTTGCCGCGATGTGTCACGAGGTGTTCACATCGGCAACACGTGACGGGCGTCCCCGTCCGGCGGTCAGTCCCGGCCGAACGCCCCCTTCACCCGCTCGACGGCCTCGGCCGCCATGGCCTTCGCCGAGTCCTTGACCACCCCGAGCTCGGCCGGGTCGCCCTTGAGCAGGCTCTTCGCGGTGTTGATCGCGTACTCCGCGGTGATGTGCGGCGGCAGGGGCGGCACGTTGCGGCTGACGTAGGCGTCGATGAGCGTGACGCCGGGGTTCGCGAAGGCCCGATCCACCGCCGCCTCGACCTCGTCGTCCCGGTGCACCGCGATGCCCGTGAAGCCGAGCAGCTGCGCGTACCCGGCGTAGTCCATGGTCTCGACGTCCTGCGAGCCGGACCACATCGGGTTGCCGTCCTCGGTGCGCATCTCCCACGAGACCTGGCCGAGGTCGTCGTTGTGCATCACGACGATGACGAGCTGCTGGTCCGGCCACTGCGCCATGTACTTCTTGACGGTGATGAGCTCGTTCATGCCGAGCATCTGGAACGCACCGTCGCCGATCGTGCAGACCGCCGGGGCGTCCGGGAAGGCGAACTTCGCGGCCACGGCGTACGGCATCGCCGCGAGCATCGTCGCGAGGCGTCCGGACATGTCGCCGTGCATGCCGCGTCGCAGACGGATGTGGTGGCCGTACCAGTCCGCGGTGGTCCCGGCGTCGCAGGTGACGGTGACACGCTCGGGCAGGCGTTCGTTGACGGCGCGGATGACCCGGCGCGGGTTGACACCGTCGTCGTAGTGCACCTCGGCCTGGCGGTCCATCTCCGCCTCCCACTCGCGCATCTCACCGGCGAGCTTGTCCTGCCACGCGGTGTCCTGCTTGTCGTGCAGGAGCGGGAGCACCGCCTCGAGCGTCGCGCCGACGTCGCCCCACAGGTTGAGCTCGGTCGGGTAGCGCAGCCCCATCTGCTCCGGCTTGATGTCCACCTGCACGCCGCGGGCCTGGCCGCTCGCCGGCAGGTACTCGCCGTACGGGTAGTTCGAGCCGAGGAGCACGATGGTGTCGCACTCCTTGATCTGCGTGAGGCTCGGGCGTGACCCCAGCAGGCCGACCTGCTGCGTGTGGTACGGCACGTCGGAGGGGACGACGTCCTTGCCTCGGAGGGCCGTGATGATCCCGGCGCCGGTCTTCTCGGCGGCGGCGAGCACCAGGTCGGTCGCACCGCGGGCACCGGCACCGACGAGGAACGTGACCCGTTCACCGGCGTTGAGGATCTCGGCGAACCGGGCGATCTCGTCCTGCGGCGGGGTGATCCGGATCGACGGCGCGACGTCGCTCGACCGGGACACCCAGTGCTCGGCGGCGGGGGCCTCGTACGCCATGGCCTGGACGTCGTGGGGGAGGACCACCACGGCGGGCTGCTTGCGGAGCATCGCGGTGCGGAAGGCGGTGTCGACGACGACCCCGACCGCGTCCGGCGTCGCGACGGTCTCGACGTAGCAGGCGACGTCGGCGAACACGCGCTCGAGGTTCGACTCCTGCTGGGTGAACGACCCGATCGACGCCAGGCCCTGCTGGCCGACGATCGCGACGACGGGTTGGTTGTCCATCTGCGCGTCGTACAGGCCGTTGAGCAGGTGGAACGCCCCGGGGCTCGACGTCGCGACGCAGACGCCGACCTCGCCGGTGAACTTCGCGTGCGCGGTCGCCATGAGGGCCGCGATCTCCTCGTGCGTCGGGCGGACGTACTCGAGCGTCCGCTCGCTGCCGTCGGCCTTGCCGAGCGCACCGTCGAACGCGCCGATGCCGTCCCCGGGGTACCCGAACACGCGGGAGACCCCCCACGCCTTGATGCGGTCGATGACGAAGTCGCTCACGGTCTGGCCCATGCGCTCCACCGTGCTCGCCGCTTCCTGTACGCGCTCAGGACTCTGGCACTCGCGAAACGCAACGTGGGCGATTCCTCGCAGCGAGATGTCGCTGCGAGAAACCGCCGACGTTGCGTCTTGCGAACGACGCGGACGCGCTCAGGACTCCCGTGCGATCAGGGGGCGCAGGGTGCGGTGCGCGATCCGGAGGCCCTCGAGCACCTTGTCGTCGGTGCCGCCCCACAGCGGGTCCTCGTGCTCGACGCTCAGCGTGCCGGTGAACCCCGCCTCGTACAGTCGGTCGACCACGTGCGGCCAGTCCACGACCCCGCGGCCCGGGACGCGGAAGCGCCACCAGCCCATGTCCCACGGGTCGTCGCCCTTGTCGACCTTCCCGAAGAAGCCGTACTGGTCCCGCTTCCGGGGGAACAGCTCGACGTCCTTCGCCTGCGCGTGCACGATGTGCTCGGCGAACGGCAGGATCGTCCCGACCGGGTCGATGCCGATCCAGGTCAGGTGCGACGGGTCCCAGTTCAGGCCGAAGCCGAGTTCGGTGACCCAGTGCCAGAGCTCGGGGGAGTACGCGAGGTTGCCCGGGTACCCGTCGGGGTGCCAGCCCTCCATCACGCAGTTCTCGACGATCAGCCGGACGCCCCGCTCGCCGGCGTACTCGACGAGCTCGGGGAGCACGCGGTCGCCGAGCGCCATGTTCTCGCGGACGGACAGCGTGTTGTCCCGACCGACGAACGTGCCGACGGACGGCACGCCGAGCATCGCAGCGGCGTCGACCGCGTGGAACAGGTGCTCCTTGACCGCGGCCCGGTGGTCGGTGTCGTGGTGCAGGTTGTTCTCGTAGTACGCCAGCGCGGAGATCTCGAGCCCGTACCGGTCGAGCACCTCCCGCGTCGCGGCGGCGTCGGACTCGGTGAACGTGGCGACGGGCAGGTGCGCCGCCTCGAAGTCGCGCGACCCGGTGTCCGGCCACACCGCGACCTCGAGCCGCTCGTAGCCCTGCTCGGCCGCGAACGCCGCGATCCGCTCGAGCGACCACCCGGGCAGGCATGCCGTGAGCATCCCGAGCTTCACCGGATCCCCCGCCACGATCCGTCGGCCGCGCTGCCGATGACCGCCTCGATGATCGACGCCGCACGGGCGCCGTCCGCGAACGTCGGCAGCCCGTCGGGCCACGCCGACCGGTCGCCCTCGCTGCGGACCGCCGCGTAGGTGTCGGCGACGAAGGCCCCGAACGCGTCGAGGTACCCCTGCGGGTGGCCGGCCGGCACGACGGCCAGCCTCCGTTGGTCCGGGAAGCCGAGCGACGGGTCGCGGACGACGATCTGGGCGCCCCGCTCGTTGCCGAACCACGCCGACTCGGGCTGCTCCTGGTCGAACGCCGCCGAGCCGAGGGTGCCGTCGACCTCGAACCACAGCCGGTTCTTGCGTCCGGCGGCGACCTGCGAGATGACGACGTTCCCGATGCGGCCGGAGGCGGTGCGGAAGGTCGCGACCGCGGTGTCCTCGGTGGTCACCTCGGCGCGCTGCCCGGCGTCCGCGACCGGGTCGGGGTCGGGGGAGCCGGAGAACGACGGACCCGAGGCCGCCGGTCGGGTCGGGTAGACGATGTCGGTCGCGGCGGAGACGGACGCGAACGGCTCACCCGTGACGAACTCGACCAGGTCGCACCAGTGCGAACCGATGTCGGCGAAGGCCCGCGACACCCCGCCGGCCCCTGCGTCGACCCGCCACGACGAGGCGTCCTCGTCGAGCATCCAGTCCTGCAGGTAGTGCCCGTGCACGGCCAGCATCCGCCCGAGCTCGCCGGCCGCGATCCGACCGCGGATCTCCCGGACCACGGGGTGGTACCGGTACACGAACGGCACGGTGGCGACGACGCCCGCACGGTCCGCGGCGTCGACCAGCTCGGCGGCCTGCGCGGCACTGATCGCGAGTGGCTTCTCGCACACGACGTTGATCCCGGCGCGGATGACCGCGAGGGCCTGAGGGTGGTGCTGGTCGTTCGGCGTGCAGACGTGCACGACGTCGGGCGCGTCCGCGATCACGTCGTCGAGCGAGGCGTACCCGCGAGGGACGTCGAGCTGCGCGGCGACCTGCTCGGAGCGGGACGGCGTCCGGCCGAGCACTCCGACCACCTCGGCCCCGGCGGCACGCGCCGCCCGCGCGTGGACGCCGGCGATCATGCCGGTCCCGACCACGGCGACGCGGATGCGTCGCCCTCCGTACCCACTGCTCATGGTGCTCCCTCGCGCCGGACTGGGACCACCGTACCGACGCAGCCCGGCCACGCGCCGGAACGCGTGAGTACCGTCTGGGGCATGTCGAGCCTCCAGACCAGCCTGCTCATCCTCGGAGCCAGCGGCGACCTGTCCAAGCGACTGCTGCTGCCCGGCCTCGCGACCCTGCTGGAGGTGAAGGAGGACTGGGACGTGCAGCTCGTCGGCGCCGGCGTCGAGGACCTCTCCGACGCCGACTGGAAGGCGCAGGTGAAGACCTCGTTCGAGAACGCCCAGGCGTCGAAGAACGAGGAGGACGAGGGTGCCCACGACGGCGGGGAACGGCTCAGCAAGCGGCTGCTCGACGTCGTTGCCGCCTCGACGTACCGCAAGGCCGACGTCACCGACGCCGACGACCTCCGGGCACTCCTCGCCGCGTGCGACCACGACCCGGCGGTCTACTTCGCGCTGCCGCCGGCGGTCACCGAGAAGAGCTGCGCGGTCCTGAAGGACCTCGACCTGCCGTCGGGCACGCGCCTGGCGCTCGAGAAGCCCTTCGGCACCGACGCCGCGAGCGCCGAGCACCTCAACGACCTGCTGCACTCCTTCCTGCCCGAGGAGCGGATCCACCGCGTCGACCACTTCCTCGGCCGCTCGACCGTGCTCAACCTGCTCGGCCTGCGCTTCGCGAACCGCATCGTCGAGCCGCTGCTGTCGTCGCAGCACGTCGCCCGCGTCGACATCGTCTACGACGAGACCCTCGGGCTCGAGGGTCGCGCGCGCTACTACGACAAGGCGGGCGCCCTGGTCGACATGATCCAGAGCCACCTGCTGCAGGTGATGGCGGTCGTCGCGATGGAGGCCCCGGCGTCGATCGACGCGGACGACCTGCGCACCCAGAAGGAGCTCGTCCTGCGCGCCGTCCGGCCGTGGGGCGGGGACGTGGTGGCCGCGGGCAGGCGGGCCCGCTACACGGCCGGCACGATCGGGGACCGGTCGCTGCCGTCCTACGTCGACGAGGACGGCGTGGACCCGTCGCTCGGCACCGAGACGCTCGCGCAGCTCACCCTCGAGGTCGCGAACTGGCGGTGGGCCGGCGTGCCCTTCACGCTCCGCTCGGGCAAGGCGCTCGAACAGCAGCGCCGCGAGATCGTCATCACGTTCAAGGACTCGCCGCACGTGCCGAACGGGCTCACCGGCGCCGAACGTCCAGACAAGCTGCGGATCTGGATCGCGCCGGACGAGATGCAGCTCGAGCTCAACGTGAACGGCCCCGGCGACCCGTACACGATCGACCACACCTCGTTGACGACCACGTTCAACCCTGGGCGGCTGAGCGCCTACGGCGAGGTCCTCGCCGGGGTGCTCGAGGGCGACGCCACGCTGTCGGTGCGCGGCGACAGCGCGGTGCAGGGATGGAGGGTCGTCGAGCCGTTCCTGCAGGCCTGGCGCGCGGGAGACACCCCGCTCGACGAGTACGCGGCGGGATCCGTCGGCCCCGACTCCTGGGACAACATCGACTGCTGACGCGGTGCGCGCGGACGGACGGGAGGATCGTGGCGGGCCCCGCCACGATCCTCCCGTCCGTCTCCTGGTCGCGCGGCGTAGCGTCGCGGATCGTGAAGACCACCGACGACGTCCTGTCCACCGTCCCCGCTCCCGCCGGCTCCGACGTCCGCGTCGAGCCCGTCCGCTACGACCACGAGGGGACCGCGCTCCTCGGCGTCCTGGCGAAGGACCACGCCGAGTCCGGCCCGCGCCCCGCCGTCCTCGTCGTGCACGACTGGCACGGGGTGAACGAGCACGTCGAGGCCCGCGTCGCGATGCTCGCCCGCCTGGGCTACGTCGCGTTCGGAGCCGACGTCTACGGCGAGGGCGTGCGCCCGGGCGACGACACCGCCTCCGAGGTCGCCGGCTCGTTCTACCAGGACCTGCCGCTCTTCCGCGCCCGGCTGACCGCGGGGCTCGACCGGCTCCGCGAGGACCCCGACGTCGACCACTCGCGCATCGTCGTGATGGGCTACTGCTTCGGCGGGTCCGGCGCGCTCGAACTCGCCCGCACCGGGGCTGACCTGGTCGGGGCCGTCTCCTTCCACGGTGGACTCATCGCGCACGACCCGTCGGACGCCGCCGCGATCCGGGCGAAGCTGCTCGTGCTCACCGGCGGCTCGGACCCGGTCGTCCCGGACAGTGCGGTCACCGCGTGGCAGGACGAGATGCGGGGCGCCCCGGAGGTCGACTGGCAGGTCGTGACGTACGCGGGTGCGATGCACGCGTTCGCGGTGCCGGGGACCGACGCCCCCGACCACGGCGCGCAGTACCAGGAGCGGGCGGACCGTCGGTCGTGGCAGGCGCTGCAGGTGTTCCTCGCCGAGGTGTTCGACGAGGAGCCGACCATCGTGTGAGTCCTGCGACACGCCGAGAGCTCGGGTCGGCGCGGCTCGATTCGCGTTCCGCGCCGCACCTGTTGTAGAGTCTTCCACGGCCGCAAGGCCGGTTCGGCTGGAAAGCCGGATGCGCTCGTAGCTCAATGGATAGAGCATCTGACTACGGATCAGAAGGTTGGGGGTTCGAGTCCCTTCGAGCGCACCACACGAGAAGGCCCCGTCGCACTGCGGCGGGGCCTTCGTCGTTCCCGGGCGTCGTCGCTGCGTCGGGCGGGTCGGGTCGAGTCGGGTCGGGCCGGGGGGGGCGCACGCCCTCGATGGAGCAGACGATGTCGCCCGCCGGGAGCCCACCCGACGCCTTCTGCTCCACTGATGCCGCACGCGCACCGAGACGGCTCCGCAGCGGGGTGTGCAGTGTGCACGGATTCACGTGCCCGTAACGACGACCTGCACGTTCTGCCGCTCCTGCCCCGTCACTACGGTTGCCCCAACCCGGTCGCCCGACCGGCACCCCTTCCCCAGGAGCATCCCGATGGCCAGTGCAGCGTCAGCACCACCAGCCCCGTCCGTCGTCGTCGACGACTACTCCCTGTCCCGCGTCCCCACCACCGCCCGCTACGGCTGGTTCCAGGTGGCCGTCCAGCGGTTCGGCCAGATCTCCGCCCTGTCCCAGTTCCTCCTCGGCGCCACGCTCGGCTTCGGGATGGGGTTCTGGCAGGCGTTCTGGGCGATCACCCTCGGCGCCGTGATCCTCGAGATCGTGTCGGTCTTCGTCGGCATCATCGGCATGCGCGAGGGACTGAACACCTCGGTCATCGCGCGCTGGACCGGGTTCGGCAAGGCCGGGTCCGCCCTCGTCGGCCTGGCGATCGGCCTGAGCCTGATCGGCTGGTTCGGCATCCAGTCCGGTGTCTCCGCCGCCGGGCTCGTCGCGATCCTGCCCGTGCTGCCGGCGTGGGCGTGGTCGCTCGTCTTCGGGCTGCTCGTCACGGCGATCGTGCTCCGCGGGTTCCACTCGATGCAGTGGCTCGCGAACGTCACCGTGCCGCTGTTCCTCATCCTGGTCGGGTGGGCGGTGGTCGTCGAGCTGAGCAAGCACTCGATCGCCGAGCTCGCCGCCAAGGCCCCCGCCGGCCCCGAACTGAGCTTCGTCGCCGGCACCACGCTGGTCGCGGGCGGCTTCATCGTCGGCGCCGTGATCACCCCGGACATGACCCGCTTCAACCGGTCGGTCGGCGACGTCGTCAAGCAGACCGCGCTCGGCGTCACCCTCGGCGAGTACGTCATCGGGCTCGCGGGGGTCCTGCTCGCCCACGCGGTCGGCTCGTCCGACATCACCCGCGTGATCACGTCGAGCGTCGGCTGGGTCGGCATCCTCGTGATCCTGCTCGGCACGTTCAAGATCAACGACTGGAACATCTACAGCTCGAGCCTCGGCGTCACGAACTTCATCGACGTCGTCTTCGGCAAGCAGGTCAACCGTGGTGTCGTCACCCTCGTGCTCGGTGTCGTCGGCTCCGTGCTCGCCGCGGTCGGCTTCCTCGGCGCGTTCACCCCGTTCCTCATCGTCCTGGGCGTCGTCTTCCCGCCGATCGCCGGCATCATGGTCGCCGAGTACTTCGTCGTGAAGCGCTGGCGTCGTGAGCTCAGCGACAGCGAGTCGCTGCCGGCGACGAGCCCGACGTGGGTCCCCGCCACGCTCGTCATCTGGGTGATCGCCTCGGTCGTCGGCTACTTCGTCACCGTGGGCATCCCGTCGATCAACTCGGTCGTGATCGCCTTCGTCCTGTACGTGGTCGCCGGCAAGGCGGGCTGGGTCCGCGGCGTCGGTGTCAGCCGCACCGAGCAGGCGCCCACCGTCGCGGCGGCGGCCCCGGCCACGCCCGCGCCCGCCCCGGCGCCCTGAGACCGACGGTCGGCGTTCCCCCCACGTCGACCGTCGCCGACGTCGACCGTGCCGCGGCCTCCTGATCCGGCCGCGGCACGGCCGACGCCACCCGCTCCACCATCCGCACCACCCCGAGAGGACCCCCATGCGCATCGGCATCGACGTCGGCGGCACGAACACGGACGCCGTCCTGATGGACGGCAGCACGGTCGCCGCGGCCGTGAAGCGATCGACGAGCCAGGACGTGACCTCCGGCATCGTCGCGGCGCTCGCCGGGCTCCGCGAGCAGCGAGACTTCGGGTCCGCCGACGTCGACGGCGTGATGATCGGCACGACGCACTTCATCAACGCGCTCATCGAGGCCCGCGGGCTCGCCCCGACAGCAGCCGTCCGGCTCGGGCTCCCGGCCACCGCCTCGCTGCCGCCGTACACCGACTGGCCGGAGCGGCTCGTCGGCGCCGTGCAGGGCCGGGCGTTCCTCGCGCACGGCGGGCACGAGTTCGACGGCCGGGTGATCTCGCCGCTCGACCCCGAGGAGCTCAAGCGGCACGCCGCCGCGATCGCCGCCGCCGGCATCCGTTCGGTCGCGATCTCGTCGGTGTTCTCGCCGATCAACGACGAGTTCGAGCAGCGCGCGCAGGAGATCCTGGCCGCCGAGCTCGGGCCGGACGTCGCGTTCTCGCTGTCGAGCGAGATCGGCCGCATCGGCCTGCTCGAGCGGGAGAACGCCACGATCATCAACGCCGCGCTCCGGGAGCTCGCCGACACCATCGTCGACGGGCTGTCCGGCTCGGTGGCGTCGAGCGGCATCGAGGCGCCGCTCTTCCTCAGCCAGAACGACGGCACCCTGATGGACGTCGAGTACGCCCGGCGCTACCCGGTCGCGACGTTCGCCTCCGGCCCGACGAACTCCATGCGCGGCGCCGCGGTGCTGTCCGGCTTCGACACGTGCGCGGTCGTCGACGTCGGCGGGACCACGAGCGACGTCGGCGTCCTGACCGGCGGGTTCCCGCGCGAGGCCACCGGCGAGGTCGCCGTCGCCGGGATCCGCACCAACTTCCGGATGCCCGACGTGCTGTCGATCGGCATCGGCGGCGGCTCCCGCATCCGCGAGGACGGCGCGGTCGTCGGACCGGACTCGGTCGGGTACCGACTGGTCGACGAGGCACTCGTCTTCGGCGGGGACACCCTCACCGCCACCGACGTCGCGGTCCGCGGCGGCCGGGGCACGGTGGGCGACGCCGCACGGGTCGCCGGAGTGAGCGCCGAGGTCGCCGAGCGGGCCCTCGCGGTGATCGCCGAACGCGTCGCCGACGTCGTCGAGCGCATGCGCACCTCGTCCGCGCCGCTGCCCGTGGTCGCGGTCGGCGGGGGATCGGTGCTGCTGCCGGACACCCTGCCCGGGCTCGGGACGGTACACCGGCCGGAGCACTACTCGGTCGCGAACGCGATCGGCGCCGCCATCGCGCAGGTGTCCGGCGAGGTCGACAAGGTCTACGCGATCAGCGACGGCAAGCGGTCCGCGGTCGTCGACGAGGCCCGGCAGGAGGCCGTCGACCGCGCCGTCGCGGCCGGAGCGGACCCGTCGAGCGTCGCGATCGTCGACTTCGACGAGGTCCCGATCCCGTACCTGCCCGGCAACGCCACCCGCATCCGCGCGAAGGCCGTCGGGGACCTCGCACTCGGGGCCCTCGTCCGATGAGCACGATCGAGACGCTCGCGGGCACCCGGCCGCTCACCACGATCGACGGTGACTGCTCCGCGCTCGCCCGGGGCGCCGCGATCCTCGGCACCGGCGGCGGCGGCGACCCGTACATCGGCCGGCTGCTCGCCGAGGCCGCCGTCCGTGCGCACGGCCCGGTGCCGGTGGTGCAGGTCGAGGACCTGCCCGACGACGCCGTCGTGCTCAACGTCGCGATGATCGGCGCACCGACCGTGATGGTCGAGAAGACCCCGTGCGCCGGGCAGTTCGCCGAGGCGGTCCGCAGCCTGGCCGCGCACCTCGGGGTCACGCCGACGCACATCGCGTGCATCGAGGTCGGCGGGGTCAACTCGACGAGTCCGATCGTCGCGGCGGCCGAGCTCGGCCTGCCGCTCGTCGACGGCGACGCCATGGGCCGCGCCTTCCCCGAGGTCCAGATGGTCCTGCCGACGCTCGCCGGGGTCCGTGCGACGCCGATGGCGCTCGCGGACGAGAAGGGCAACTCGGTCGTGTTCGACACCGTCGACAACCGATGGGCGGAGCGGCTCGCCCGCACCGCGACCGTCGAGATGGGCTGCTCCGCGATCACCGCGAACTACGCCATGAGCGGTGCACAGGTCCGCGACTCGTACGTCCGCGGCAGCCTGTCGCTGTGCGTCCGGCTCGGGGAGGCCCTGGTCGACGCGCGCGCCGCGAACGAGGACCCCGTCGACGCGGTCGCGTCGGTCCTGGGTGGTCGGGTCGTCTTCACCGGCAAGGTCACGGACGTCGAGCGGAAGACCGTCACGGGGTTCGCCCGCGGGACCGCCCACCTGACCGGGTCGGGCAGCGACACCGGCCGGGAGGCACTGCTCCGGTTCCAGAACGAGCACCTGCTGGTCGAGGTGGCCGGGTCGGTGCGCACCACAGCACCGGACCTCATCGTCACCCTGGACGCCGACACCGGCGAACCGATCACCACCGAGGGCCTGCGGTTCGGCGCGCGCGTCCGGATCGTCACCGCGCCGGCCGACCCGCGCTGGCACACCCCGGCGGGCCTCGCGCTCGCCGGCCCGAGGTACTTCGGCTACGACACCCCGGCGGTCCGCCACGACGGCACCGTCAGCGAGGGAGAGCACGCATGAGCTGGACGATCGACGTCGACGACCTGCCCGACCTGGCCCGGGGCGCGGCGATCCTGGGCACCGGCGGCGGCGGCGACCCGACGGTGGGGATGCTGCTCGTCCGCTCGGCGATCACGGAGCACGGCCCCGTCACGATCCTCGACCCCGACGAGGTCCCCGACGACGCCCTCGTCATCCCGACGGCGCAGATGGGTGCCCCGACCGTCGTGCTCGAACGACTCCCGGCGGGCCCGGAGCCGCTCGGTGCCCTCCGGCGGCTCGAGCAGCACCTCGGCCGCACCGCGACCGCGACCATGCCCATCGAGTGCGGCGGCATCAACTCGATGATCCCGCTCCTCGTGGGGGCCACCGGGGGACTGCCGGTGGTCGACGCGGACGGCATGGGCCGCGCGTTCCCGGAGCTGCAGATGGAGACGTTCTCGGTGTACGGCGTCCCCGGGTCGCCGCTCGCGATCAGCGACGAGAACGGTCACGGCGTCGTCATCGACACCGGGCACGACAACCGCCAGATGGAGTGGCTCGCCCGCGGCGTCACGATCCGGCTCGGCGGCGTCGCGTACATCGCCGAGTACGCCATGACCGGACGCCAGGTCCGCGAGACCGCCGTGCCGCGCACGCTGTCCCTCGCGCTCGCCGTCGGTCGTGCCGTGCGGGTCGCCCGCGAGGAGCACCGCGACCCCGTCGAGGGCCTCGCCGAGGCGTTCTCGCAGACGATCTACACGCACCTGCGCGAGCTGTTCGACGGCAAGGTCGTCGACGTCGAGCGCCGCACGGTGGACGGGTTCGCGAAGGGCCGCGCGACCGTGCAGGGCGCCGACGGGTCCGAGCTCGAGATCGCCTTCCAGAACGAGAACCTCGTGGCGCGACGCGACGGCCGACTCGTCGCCGTCGTGCCGGACCTGATCTGCGTCCTCGACGCGGAGACCGCCGAGCCGATCACGACCGAGCGGCTCCGGTACGGGCAGCGCGTCCGGGTGGTCGGGGTCTCGACCCCCGACCTCATGCGCACCCCGGAGGCACTCGCCGTCTTCGGACCCTCGTGCTTCGGGCTCGACGACGCCTTCGTGCCCGTCGAGGACCTGCACGAACGGGTGCCGGTGGGGGCGCGCTGAGCCGCGCCGATGCGCGAGGATCGACGGTGTGCACCAGGGCGAGCAGCGTGACGGAGCCGTGACGAGCCTCCAGGCCCTCGACGTCGACGACCTCGGACGCGGTACCGCGCTCCTGGGGTGCGGTGGCGGCGGTCAGGTCGACCACATGCTGCACGCGCTGCGGACCGCGCTCGGCGCGGCCGCGGTGCCCGTCGTGCCGCTGGACGGCGCCCTCGGGTCGGTGGTGGCGGTCGGGCTGATCGGGTCCACGACCGTGCTCGAGGAGAAGACCCCGAGCGGTCGTGAGCTGCCGGACGCGCTCGCGGCCGTCGAGCGCTGGACCGGTCGGCGGGCGGACGCCGTCGTCGCGGCGCAGATCGGCGGGGTCACCGGACCCGCGGCCGCGCTGACGGCCGTGGCGGCCGGGCTGCCGCTCGTCGACGCCGACCTGGTCGGTCGGGTGACGCCACGGATCGACCAGCTGTCCCTGTTCGTCGACCCGGTCCCGGTCACCGCGGCCGCCGTCACGTCGAGCGGGCTCCGCATCGTCGTCGACGCCCCCGACCCGAGCGACCTCGAGACGGTGTGGCGCGAGGCGGTGTCGCACAGCGGCGGGTGGGCGGCGTTCGCGATCGGCCCCGTCGACGCCGCGACGCTCGCGGACCGCGCCGTCGTGGGCAGTGTCAGCCGCGCGCTCCGTGCCGGACGGGCCGCTGCCGGGGCGCGCGACGTCGGCGCGCTCGCGGCCGCGGTCGGTGGTCGGCTGGTCGCCCACGGTCGGGTGCTCGACGTGCAGCGCGGGGGCGACGCCGTGGCCTTCGTGCACGGGTCGATGGCACTGCAGGACCTCGGGTCGGGGGCCGTCGTCCGGGTCGAGGCCGGGAGCGAGTGGGTGCACTGCCTGGTCGACGGTGAGCCGGTCGCGGCCACCCCGAGCTGCATCGTCGTCGTCGACGCACGGTCCCTGCGGCCCGTGGCGACCGACCGCGCCCGCGTCGGCGACGAGCTCGCCGTGCTCGTGCTCCCGGGGGCCCCGTGGTGGTGGGCGGACCCGCGCCGGACGGAACGGGTGTCGCCGCGGGCGTTCGGCATCGACGCCGACCCCGTGCCGGAGGTCGCCGCGTGATCCCCGTCGCGGAGTTCCTGCCGCTGCTGCCGACCGGCACCGAGGTGCTCGTGGGACCGGTGACCGGCACCGTCGCAGCGGTCCGCGGGGTCGTCGGCACGCCGGAGCAGGTCGGCCGGACGCTCACCCCGCAGGACGACGCGGTCGTGCTGCTCACCCCCGTGGCCCGCTTCGACGCCCGGTTCGACGTGCTGCTCCGTCGTGCCGCGTCCGCCCGGGTCGCGGTCCTCGTCGTCGTCGTGGCCGAGGACACCCCGCTGCCCGGGCCGGGGACCGCGGCGCTCGCCGACCGGCTCGGGGTCGGGGTGCTCGCGACGCCCGACCCGTGGACGACGTCAGTGCGGGTGCACGAGCTGATCGGCACCGGCGATGCCCCGGCCGCACGGGCCGCGGTCGTCGCCGCGCGCGCCGGGCTCGACGCCGGCCCCGAGCTCGAGGACCTGTTCACCCGGCTCGAGGCGGACCTCGGGCACCCGGTGCGGTTCCTCGACGCCTCCGGTCGACCACTCCGCGGGGCAGGGGTCGCGCCGTCGACGGCCGCGCTGCTCGCCCGGACGGTCGGCACGAGCGAGCCGGTGTGGGCGACGGACCCCGGCGACGGCGCCTCGTCCGGCGGTGCTGGCTCGTCGGGCGACGCTGCGTCGTCGGGCGGCGCTGCGTCGTCCGGTGGTGCTGGCTCGTCGGGCGGCGCTGCCGAGACGGTCGTCGCCGTGCCGGTGCCGACCGGCATCGGGCCGCGCGCCTGGCTGGCCGTCGGGCTGACCGCGCCGCTCCGCGCCGAGCGGGCCACGCTCGCCGCGGCGCTGCGGGTCGCGGCGGTCGCGGCCGGGCACCGCCTCGTGCTCACCCGGCTCGACGACGAACGCGACGCCCGCTACCGGATGGCGATGCTCGACGACCTCCGCACGGCCGACGGGGCACCCGCGCCGCCGCTCGTACAGCGCACCATCGCCGCGGGGTGGCAGCTCGACGCGTGGCACGTCGGCATCCGGCTGGTCGCCCGCGGACCCGTCGACGCCGTCGCCCTGCGCCGCGAGGTCGAGATGGCCTTCGACGGCGAGGGCCTGGACGTCGTCGTGGTCGAGCAGACCGACGGCTGGGCGCTCTGGTGCTCCGTGCCGCACGAGCCGGACCGGGCCGCCGTGGCCGCCCTCGCCGCCTCCGTCCGGTCCGCCCAGAACGCGCTGCGGTCGGCCGTCGACACGAACGCCGGCGTCGGGAGCGTGCACGCCGGTCCCGCCGGACTCGTCCGGACCCTCGGCGAGGCCGGCGACGCCGTCCGCCTGGCCGCCGCCCGGCCCGAGTCGGGGTGGTTCGTGCACGTCGACCGCCTGGGGCTGGCGCAGTTGCTGCTCGCGTGGACGCAGACCGACACGTTCCTGCCGGCGGCCGAGCAGCTCCTCGCCCCGCTCGAGCGCGGCGGGGGAGCGCTCCGCTCGACCCTGGCGGCGTACCTCGACGCGGAGTCGTCCGTCGCCGAGACCGCGGCCGTGCTCGGGGTGCACCGGAACACCGTGGCGGACCGGATCGACCGGGTGCAGCGGTTGCTCGGCGTCGACCTCGGCGACCCGGAGACCCGGCTCGCGCTGCACCTGGCGACGCGGGCGCTCGGCGGGGCGTAGCGCGCGGCGCCCTCGGCGCGCGGCGCCCGGCGTCGCGTGCGCGGGTCGAACCACGTTCCCGACGTCGAACCGCATCGTGCCGCTGGTTCGACGTCGGGGACGTGGTTCGACACCGCCGAGTGCGGGCACAGCACGCCGGTCAGCCCGGCCAGGACGCCTGCGACCACGAGCCGTCCGGGCCCCGCTCGTAGGCCGTCCGGTGGCTCGCGGCGTCGACGGCACCGCGCCAGAACACCATCCGCCGCGGGGTCAGCGCGTACCCGGCCCACGTCGACGGCGGGTCGAGCGCAGCACCACCGCGCGATGCCGTGAAGTCCGCCCAGACCCGTCGCCGGTGCTCGGGGTCACGCTCCGCGGCCTCGCGGTCGTTCACCCACGCGAGCACCTGCAGGTACCGCGTGCGGGCGGTGTAGGCGGCTCGGGCCTCGGCGTCCGTCACGGGTGCGACGTCGCCGACGACGACGAGCTGCCGAGCTGCCTCCGGCCAGACGAGGGTCACCGCCGCACGAGGGAGCGCCGCGAGCTCGGCGGCCTTCCGGCTCCTCGCGTCGGTGTGGAAGTGCAGGCGCTCCCCGTCGAACCGCGACAGCAGCACGGTCCGGGCGTCGGGGTAGCCGTCGAGCCCGACCGTCGACAGCGTCATCGTCGGACCCGGACCGTTCTCGGCCGACGGCAGCCAGGCCGCCGCCAGGACGAGCGGGTCGACCAGGGCGGCCGGGTCGGCCGGGGCAGCGGCCTCGCCGGTCGCGGCCGCCGCCTGCCCCGGCAGCACGGTCACGACACCGCCACCACAGCGGGAACGGCGGCACCACCGACCCCGGCGGCACCACCGACCCCGGCGGCACCACCCGCGCCGGCACCACCCGCGACGGCGCCGGCGCCCGCCGCCGGCCGCGCCACGGCCGGGTCGAAGCGCGCGATCTCGTGCAGCGACGCCACCGCCTCGTCGAGCGACACGTCCCACAGCGCCTGCCCGTACGCCGCCGTGGCCCGGCTCGCGTCGCCGACGACCCCGGGCGTCCCGAAGTCGTTCGACAGCCAGCCGAACGACACCGGCCCGCCGTTGAACCGGATCCGCTCGAACTCGGCCAGGTGGTCGGGCACCCACCGCTCGGCGAGCGACATGTCGACCAGGTCCGGCCGCAGGTGCAGGATCATCGACGTCTCGGCCGCACCGCCGTGGATCCCGAGGCCGCGCTCGTCGGCGTCCTCGCCCGAGGGGCCGGGGACCCGCGCGAGCGTCGGCATGAGGAACGTCTTCAGCCCGTAGCGCTTCCGGATCTCCCGCAGCGCGACCTGCAGGAGCGCGACGTTCCCGCCGTGTCCGTTCGCGAACACGAGCGAGCCGGCGCCCATCAGCGCGACCGCCCGTCCGACCTGGACCGCGGTGTCGAACATCGTCGACTCGTCGAGCCACACGGTCCCCGGCGCCCAGCTGTGCTCGTCGGACTTCGTGAACGCGATGGTGGGGAGCTGCCAGACGTCCAGGCCCTCGGCGGCGGCCCGTTCGACGGCGGCGCCCCCGATCCGGTCGGCGAGCAGGAAGTCGGTGACGAGCGGCAGGTGCGGGCCGTGGTGCTCGACGGCACCGGTCGGCTGCACGACGATCGAGTCGTGACCGAGCCCCGCGGCCACCGCCGGGCCGGACAGCTCGGCGAGCAGCCGCGAGCCGGCGGTCACTTGCCGAACCCCGGGACGACCGGCTGCGCCGACGCCGTCGAGCCACCGCTGACCACGAGCGACGGGTCGATCACGTGCCCCGGGTTGAGCAGCCCCTCGGGGTCGGTGCGCTGCTTGAGCGCCACGAGCTCCTCGACGCCGTGGTCGACGTAGTACTGGTGCGGACTGTGCACCCGGACCCCCAGGTCGCGGAGCAGCGGGTACCCGGCGTAGACGTCCTCGGCCCCGGTGTACGGCGCGGTGAGCATCCCGATCGGGCCGACGTGCGCCGCCTCGATGTGCAGCATCCCGCCCGGGTACACGGCCTCGACCTCGGCGATCCGGTCGATCAGGGCCTCGCCGCCGACCTCGACGTGGAACCACTCGGTGTCCGGGGTGTTCCGCTTGAGCCACCAGATCGGGTGGTTGTAGGACAGCATCGACACCTTGGTGGTCTGCTGCAGGCCCTCGCGGACGTCCAGCACGCTCCCGCCGGCCTGCTCGATCAGCGCCCGTGCCTCGTCGAGCACGGCGTCGTCGACGATCGCCCGCAGACTGGCCCGGTCGTCCGGGATCGCGGCGTCCGAGGGCAGCGTCGCGGCGACCTCGGCGCGATCGGCGCTGACGAGCCGGGGCACGGGGTCGAGTCCGCGGAGCGTCCGCACGGCGACGAGGGCCTCCTCGAACGTCGGGAACGACGCGTACACGGCGCGCCACTCCTGCAGCGGTTCGAGCCGGACGGTGGCGCGGGCGATGATCCCCGCGGTGCCGTAGGTGTGCACGAACGGCTGCGCCTCGTCGCCCTCGACGTGCAGCAGTCCGTCGGCGCCGGGCAGCGCCACGTCGAGCGCCGTGACGAAGCCCTGCCAGTTCGACCCGTGCGCGATGGATCCGGTGCCCCCGGACCCGCCGGACAGGAACCCGCCGATCGTGGACTGCGCGGTGGACGGGTACATCCAGAGCTGCTGGCCGGTGGCGGCGGCGGCCTGCTCGAGCGCGACCATCGAGGCGCCGGCCTCGGCCGTGAGCCAGCCCTCGCCGACCTCGACGACGGCGCGCGCCCGCGAGGTGTCGAGCACGAGTCCGCCGTGCAGCGGGATGCCCTGGCCGTAGTTGCCGGTGCCCTTCCCCCGCGTGGTGACGGGGACGCCGTGCCGGACGGCGGCGCGCAGGGTGGCCGCGACGTCGTCGGCCGACGCGGGGTAGGCGACGAGGTCGGCGAGGCCGAGGGGCAGCTGCGCGCTGAGGATGGGGCTCATGGTCGCCTCGTCGACGGAGGCGCGGGCGCGGGTGCGCTCGTCGGCGCTCACGCCGCGCTCGCCGAGGAGCGTGACGAGGTCGCTGCGGAGCGCCGCCAGGGCGGCGGGGGTGACGGTGGTGGCGGCGGGGGTGACGGTGGTCATGCTCACTCCTGTGGGGTGGGTGGTGCGGGAACGGCGGACGGGAGGCGCGGGGCGGGCGTGCCCCGCGCCTCCCGTCCGGTGGTGGGTCGGCTCAGTGCGGTCGGCTCAGCCGACCCGGGTCACTTGCCGAGCCCGATCTGCTTGTCGAGGAACTCGTTCGTGTACAGGTCCGAGGCCTTGAGGTCGCTCTTCACGTCGCCGGAGCCGGCGAAGACGGGCTTCGCCTTCTCGATGAAGTCCTGCATGCGCTGGTCGTCGACGGAACCGATGTACCCGTCGGTGTCCTTCGCGATGCCGAGCTTCACCATCTGCGCGGCGGCGAACGCACCGACCTTCGAGTCGTACGTCCAGCCGTTGTTGTACTGCTGCACGAGCTTCGTGATCAGGTCGTTCGTCGCCTGGGGTGCCTTCAGGTAGTCGACGTCGGCCTGCTGCATCACGGGGACGAGCTTCTGCAGGCACGGGGTGAGCTTCGTCAGGTCGCCGCTGCGCACGGACATCGCCTCGGGGTAGGGGTTCCACCCGGTGCTCGAGATGAGCGCGTAGTCGACCTTCTTGCCCCAGGCCGCGACCTGGTTCTGGTAGATGTACGGCTCGGCGGTCGCGAAGCCCTGCTGCGCGTCCTTGCCGCCGGCCGACACGAACTTCGACGGGGTGCCGTCGTAGCTGCCGTCGAGGACGCTCTTCGGCAGGGTGCCGGACTGCTCGAGGTAGGTCATGTACGCGGCGCCGTTGAAGTAGCGGACGACACCGCCGTCCTTCGCCAGGGCCTTGCCGAGGCTCGCGATGCTGTCGACCTTCGGGTAGGTCTTCGGGTCCCACATGATCGCCATCGGGGACGTGTCGTTCTCGGCGAAGACGGACGTGGTCGGCAGGTTGCCGGAGAACTGCACGGCCTCGTCGGTGGAGACGTAACCGAGGGTGATCGACTTGTCCTGGTACATCTGCGACGAGACCTTCGAGTAGCCGATCGCGGGGCCGCCGGCGCGGATCTCGAGCTTGACGCCCGTGCTCTTGCCGTTCGCGTACAGGTCGCCGGTGACGGTCTTGCCCGAGGCGTCGATCTGCGGGTCCGGCCCGAGCATCTGGTACAGGTGGCCGTGCTCGCCCTCGGGGTTCCAGTCGGTCTGGACGACGACGGTCGCGGGGCAGACCCCGGACAGGTCGACCTTCGGGCCGGAGGCGGACTGCGCGGTCGCGGCGGTCGTGCTCGATCCGGAGGACGAGCCGGCGGCACATCCGGTGAGGGCGAGCGCGGTCGCGGCGAGGGCGGCGGTCGCGACGCCGAGTCGGGTGATGGTGCGCATGGAGGCTCCGTTCGTGGTGCGGGTCTCGTGGTGCTGTCGGGAAGGGGTGGTGCGGGGAGGGGTGGTGGGGGACGGGTGTGCTGTGGGGGTGGAGCGGGACCGGCGGGCCGGTCAGCTGAAGTCGTGCCAGCGCCCGACGGCCAGGCGGCCGACGAGTCCGAACACGAGGAAGACGGCGACGCCGTAGAGCGAGGCGATGATGATCGTCGCGTAGAGCTCCGGACCCATCAGGCGCGAGGCGGTGACCTGGATGAGGACGCCGAGGCCGGGGTTGCCGCGCTGGAAGAACTGGTCGCCGACGATCGCGCCGATGACGCTCAGGCCGGCCGAGGTGCGCAGGCCGACGAAGATCGACGGCAGGGCGGCGGGGAACTGCAGCTTCACGAGCCGGGCGAACCGGCTCGCCCGCTGCAGCCGGAACAGTTCGCGCTGCGCCCGGTCCGCGGACTGCAGGCCGAACAGGGTGTTCGACACCATCGGGAACAGGGCGATCATCACGGTGACGATGACCCGGCTGGCGAACTCGTAGCCGAACAGGGCGCCGATGAGCGGCACGAGCGCCAGGATCGGCACGCACTGCAGCACGACGGCGTACGGGTAGAGCGAGCGCTCGAGCCACTTCGCCTGCGACATCGCCATCGCCCAGGCGACGCCGATCACGATCGCGAAGGCGAGTCCGACGAGCGACACCACGGTGGTGCGGCCGAGGGCGGACCACAGGTCGGTGCCGAAGGTGGAGGGCGACCCGTCCGGCATCGTCGGCGCGACGATCGCCTTGAGCACGAGGTGCGGGTACGGCACCAGGAACGCGAGCCCGCGGACGTGGTCGTAGTACGCCGCCGCCGCGTACCAGATGCCGACGAGCACGGCGAGGACGACGAGCGGCGGCCACCACGTGACGGCACGACGGGGACGGCCGGCGGTGCGGCGCGCGGCGGTCCGGACGGCCCGGGCCTCGGAGACCTCCTGCAGGGTGACCATCAGCGGTGTCCTTCCCGGAGTGCGTGCGAGACCTCGCCGACCAGTTCGGCGAACTCGGGGGTGAAGCGGATGTCGGGGTCGCGGGGCATCGGGAACGGCACGTCGAACCGGCCGACGATGCTGCCCGGACGGCCGGACATCACGATGACCTCGGTGGACAGGTACACGGCCTCGGACACCGAGTGCGTGATGAACAGGCCGGCGAAGCGCTGCTCGACGAACAGGCGCAGGAGTTCGTCGTTGAGGCGCTCGCGGGTGATCTCGTCGAGGGCGCCGAACGGCTCGTCGAACAGGAACAGCTCCGGGTCGAGCGTCAGCGACCGGGCGAGCGAGACGCGCATCCGCATGCCGCCGGAGAGCTGCTTCGGCAGGTTCGTCTCGAAGCCGGTCAGCCCGACGAGGTCGATGGCGCGCGCGGCCCCGGCGGCCCGCTCGGCCTTCGGGACGTGGCCGAGCTCGGCGAGCAGCTCGACGTTGCCCTGCACCGAGCGCCATGGAAGCAGGGTGGCGTCCTGGAACACGTAGCCGATCCGGTCGGTCGCGACTCCGGCGGTGCCGTGCGACGCGGACTCGAGCCCGGAGGCGATGCGGAGCAGGGTCGACTTGCCGCAGCCGGAGGGGCCGACGACGGACACGAACTGTCCGCGGTCGACGGTCAGGTCGACGCCCTGCAGGGCGACGGTCCCGTTCGGGAAGGTCATCTCGACGTCGCGGAAGTCGAGCAGGGTGTCCGTCGCGGTGACGGGCGGTGGGGCGGTGGTGGTCACGGTCACCTCGGGTCCTCGGTGGGTGTGCGGATCGGGTCGGGGGTGTCGGGGTCAGGCGGGCACGGGCGCCGCGGTCGCGGCGACGGTGGTGCGCACCTCGGTGCGGGCGACGAGCCGCCCGCGGGACAGGACGATGCGGTCGGCCGGGGCGTTCGCGACGGCGTCGGTGACGCTGGTCGCGGCGATCGCGAGCAGGTCGGCTCGCCGTCCGGGGACGGGACCGGCGGCCGGGAGGCCCATCACGCTCCGGGCGGTGTCGCTCACCATCGCGTACGCCTGGTCCGGCGTCACGTGGCCGGCCGTCACGAGCAGGGACGCGGTCTCGAGCGCGTCGCTGCGGCCGACCGGGTTGAACGGGTCGCGGACGTTGTCGGCGCCGGCGGCCACGCGGACGCCGGCCGCCGTGAGCGCCTGGATCGCGGTGAGTCCCCGGGGCGTGGACACCGGGTGCTGCCAGCCCTGCAGGTACAGGTTCGTGATCGGCAGCGTGACGATGCCGAGGTCCGCCGCGGCGACGTCGGCGACGACCTCTGCGCGGCGCTCGGGCCCGAGGGTGCCGAGTCGGACGCAGTGCCCGGCGGTCCAGGTCCGGCCGTCCGTGCCCGGATCACGGCGAGCACCGACGGCGCGGGCGAAGTGGTCGAGCGTGACCGGTCCGTCGAGGTTCTCGTCGGTGTGCAGGTCGACGCCGACCCCGTGCCGGTCGGCCAGGGCCAGCAGCCGGTCGACGTCGGCGAGCGGGTCCTCGGCCAGGTGCGGGGCGCCGCCGACCAGGTCGACGCCGCACGCCAGCACGGCCTCGACGTGGTGGTCGGGGGCGAGCGGTCCGGCCAGGGCCACGAGCTCGAGGTCCATCAGCCCGGCGAGCTCGTCACGGACCCGCACGAGGGCCTGCGCACCGCGCACGGCGGACTCGACGGGGGCCGGGGCGTCGTCGGCACTGCGGCGACCGCTCAGGACGTCGACGTGGCTGCGGACCGCGGTGGTGCCGGCGGCGAGCATGGTCAGCGCTGCGGTACGGGCGCGGTCGGCGATCTCGTCGACGGTCATGGTCGTGGCGTGGGCGGACCAGGACGCGATCGCGGCACCGAGGTCGCCGAGCGGCGGGCGGATCGCGTCGGCGCTCAGGGCCTTGTCGAGGTGCGCGTGCGGCTCCGCCGGGGCGGTCAGGAGCAGTCGTCCGGCGAGGTCGAGTGTGCCGTCGACCGAGCCGCGGAGCGTGCCGGCCGGGGCGACCTCGGTCACGGTGTCACCCGAGATCGCGACGTCGACGAGCCGTCCGTCGGGCAGCAGCGCCCCGCGCAGCAGGTCGACCGGACGCGGTGCTGACGAGTCCATGGCGGCCTCCCGGGTTGTGTGAGAATGTTGATCGCATCAACATCTCCGATGCTAGGGCGGGTGTGTTTCCCCCTCGTTTCACGGCGGTTGCCGTGTGTGACACCCGCTCAGACCCGGAACGACACCGAGAGGAGTCCGCGTGAGCACCGCGACCCCCACCGAGAACGACCGCGTCGTCGACGAGCAGACGCAGCGCATCGGCGAGCACATCCGCGCCCGTCGTCGCGCCGCCCGGTTGACGCTCGTGCAGGTGGCCGAGACCACCGGCCTGTCCCACCCGTTCCTCAGCCAGGTCGAACGCGGGCACTCCCGCGCGAGCATGGTGTCGCTCGAGAAGATCGCCGCCGCGCTCGGCACCACCCAGGTCGAACTGCTCGCCGCCGGCGCCCCCGAGCGCCCGGAGCAGGACGACCGCGCCCCCGAGGTGATCCGGGCGGGTGAGGGCGCCCGCGGGCCGTTCTCGAGCGGCGAGGCGCGGCTGCTCGTGCACGCCGGCCCGCACGCCTTCGAACCGCTCGAGTGGACCGGGGACAACACCGACCTCGGCGAGTACTTCGAGCACCGCGAGGACGAGTTCCTCACCGTGCTCGCCGGCGACGTCCTGCTCGACCTCCGCGGACAGGAGCCGCTCCGCCTGGGGCCGGGCGACTCCGCCTACTACCGCGGCGGCACCGGCCACCGGTGGTGCAGCGCGGACGGCAGCCGCTTCCACATGATCGTGGTCAAGGAGACCCCGCGCGCCGGAGTGGTCGCGTGACCGGGGCGCCCGAGCGCCGGCGGCTGCGCGTCGCCGCCCGCCGGACGGTCGCGACCGACGTCGTCGCGCTCGACCTCGCGCCCCTCGACGACCCCGCGCTGCCGGACTGGGAGCCGGGCGCGCACGTCGACCTCGAGGTCGCGCCGGGCACGGAGCGGCAGTACTCCCTGGTCGGCACGACCCCCGAGGGGCACTGGCGGATCGCGGTGCTCCGGGAACCGGACGGTCGCGGCGGCTCGGCGGCCGTGCACGACGGCCTGGCGGTCGGCACCGAGGTCGCGGTCGCCGGTCCCCGCAACCACTTCGGCTTCGATCCGTCCCGCCCCGCGGTCTTCGTCGCCGGCGGCATCGGGATCACCCCGATCGCCGCGATGATCGCCGCAGCGGAGCGTGCCGGGACGCCGTGGGAGCTCCACTACGCCGGGCGCACCCGCGACCGGATGGCCTTCGTCGACGACCTCGTCGCGGCGCACCCCGACCGGGTCGCCCTCGCCGTCGCCGACGAGCACCCGCGGCTCGACGTGGTCGGGCTCCTCGCCGAGCCGCGCGACGCCGTCGTGTACTGCTGCGGTCCGCGCGGCCTGATGGACGCGGTCGAGGCCGCGGCCGCGCACTGGCCGGCCGGCAGCGTCCGGGTCGAGCGCTTCGAGCCGGCGGCCGACGTGGACGCCCCCGGCGAGCCGTTCGAGGTCGAGCTCGCCGTCACCGGCGTCACCGTCACGGTCCCCGCCGACCGGACCCTGCTCGAGGTCGCCGAGGAGGCCGGCGCGTTCGTGCTGTCCTCCTGCCGCGAGGGCACGTGCGGCACGTGCGAGACCCCGGTGCTCGAGGGTGCGGTGGAGCACCGCGACACCGTCCTCAGTCCCGAGGAGCAGGCCGACGACCGCAGCATGATGGTCTGCGTCTCGCGCGCGCGGCGCGGCTGTCCGCGCCTGGTCCTGGAACTCTGACTGGGCCGGGGACGGACGGACGGGAGGCGGTGCACACGACGTGCGTACCGCCTCCCGTCCGTCCGCGTCCCCGACCCGGGTCGGGGACCGCCCCTACGGACGCTCGGTGTCGTCGAGTGCGCCGCCGGTGAGCGCCGAGAGGCGTTCCAGCCCCGCCTCGGCGACCAGCTGACGGGCGAGGGGGCGGGCGCGGGCGACCGCCTCGCGCACGTCCACCCGCGTGACGTCGTGGTCGGCGACGCTCAGCTCGCCGTCGACCCAGACGTCGCGGACCTCACGGCTGCCGGCGACGAAGACGACCGCCTGGTACGGGTCGTGCACGTTCGCCAGCGTGGGGGAGTCGCCGTCGAACACGACCAGGTCGGCGCGCTTGCCCGGCTCGAGCGAGCCGATCTCGGCGTCCATCCGCAGCGCGCGGGCGCCGCCGATGGTCCCCATCTCGAACGCCTCGCGCGCACTCATCGCCGTGGCTTGCAGGTCACGGACGCGCGCCAGGAGCGCCGCCGTCTTCATCGCCTGCAGGAAGTCCTGCGAGTCGTTCGACGCCGGCCCGTCCACGCCGATGCCGACCGGGACGCCGAGGGCCCGGAGCTCCGCGACCGGGGCGATGCCGCTCGCCATGATGCCGTTCGCGACCGGGTTGTGCGCGACGCCGACGCCGTTCGACGCGTAGCGCTCGCGGTCCTCCCGGTCGACCCAGACGCTGTGCGCCGCGATCACCGGCACCTGGAACATGCCCGTCGCCTCGGCGTGCCCGATGGCCGTGCGGCCGGTGCGCTGCCGGGCGGCGGTGACCTCCTCGCGGACCTCGTGGAAGTGCACGTGCACGCCGTGGCCACCGGCGACCGCGTAGTCGACGTGCTCCTGCCAGGTGTCGTCGGTGTACCGCCCGATCGACGACACCCCGACCCGGAACGTGCTGTACCGGCTGGCGTCGGCGGCCTCGCGCAGGGCCTCGAACTCCTCGAGGATCGGCGTCGCGCCGAAGTCCCGGTCGACGTCCCCGGAGCCGAACGACACCACGCCGCGCAAGCCCAGGTCCTCGAGCGCCGCGACGACCCCGGGGGTCGCCGGCTCGTCGGGCATCGGGTCTGCGCAGAACATGTCGTTCGCGGTCGTGACACCGCTCCGGAGCAGCTGGATGCCCTGCAGCACGGTGCCGGCGTAGGCCTTCTCGCGGGTCATCACCGGGTTGACGCGGCCGATCAGAGCCGTGAGCCACTCCCACAGGGTGTACTGCGAGCCGATGCCCGTGATGAGCCCCTCGCTGAAGTGCCCGTGCGTGTTCACGAAGCCCGGGGTCACGACGTCGTACGCACCGCCGCGGACCGGGGCGTCCGGGTGGGCGGCGGACAGCTCCGCGAAGGTGCCCACGGCGGCGATGCGGTCTCCGTCGAGCAGGACGGCGCCGTCGCGGATCGCGGCAGGGGTAGCGGCGTCGTCCGGTGCTGCGGTCAGCACCCAGCCGGCGCGGATCAGGGTCTGTGACATGGGGCGAACCTAGGGTGCGCGTGTTTCGCGGGTGTCACCGCGGGGTTTCCCGGAGGGCGCGGAGCGGGCGGTCGGAACGAGGTCGCCCGGGGACCGGGGCGACCGGGGTCAGGACGGCGCGCGTCGGTGGGGCCGGTCAGTCCTGATCTGCCGACCGCTCCCGCACGAGCGGCCGGACGAGGATGAGGGTCGGGCCGGACCAGTCGAGGCCGTCGTGCTCCTCCAGGGGCGTGAACCCCGTGCTCCGGTAGAAGGCGCGGGTCTCGGCGTACGGCACGTGCTCGAAGGACGGGCCGACGGTGTGCACGGTCAGGAACGAACAGTCGTCCGCCGCCAGCTCCGCCGCGACGTGGTCGACCAGGGCACGGCCGACGCCCTTCCTGCGCACCGCAGGGTCGACCGCGAGCAGGTGCAGCTCCGTCGACTCGGCGAAGTGTCGGTGGGTCAGGGCGACACCGACGACCTCGTCGCGCACGACGGCGAGCCAGCTGTCGTACATCGGGTCGGCGGCCGCGGCGGCGTAGTTCTCGATCGCGATCGGATCGCCGAACCAGTCCGGGAGCGCCTCGAGGATCCGACGCACGTCCCGACTGCTCCGACGACGGACGACGGCGGGCACCGCGCGCTCGGCGACGACCAGCGCCTGTTCCGCCGACGCGAGGAGGGTCGGCTCCCCCGCGCGCCGCAGTGCGACGACCCGAAGGAAGTCCGCGACGGCTCGCGGAGCGTCACCCCGAGCGAGCAGGGCCTTGCCGCGGTGCTGTCGGAGCACGGCCTCGCGGGGCGTGCCGCGGTGCTCGTCGACCAGCCGGTCGTACTCCTGCACGGCCGACGCGGTGTCGCCGAGGTCCCGGTGGCAGTCTGCGCTGAGTGCTCGGACCCGCGGGTCCTGCGGTCGTGCGGCCAGCCGGAGCAGCGCTGCCTCGGGCTGCCCGGTCCAGAGCAGTTCGAGTTCGACGGCGAGCGGGTCGTCACCGAGACCGGCGCGGAACGCTCCGACGTCGGTGATCACCGGACGGAGATCGGTACCGCGGATGTGCCAGCCGGGACCGCCGTGGACGTCGGCCGGCGCGGTGCGGATCGGCAGCACCGCGGTCATCTGGACGCGGCGGCCGTACCGGTCGATCCCGAGCCGCGCCTCGGTGGCCACGAGCGACCGGTGGAACGGGCTGGCGGGGGTGTCCTCGACGAAACCCGCGGAGGCGTAGAAGGGTGCGTTCCACGGGACGTCGGCGTACGTCCGGAGCGACATGCGCTCGTGGCCCCGAGTCCGGGCGTGCAGGAGGGCGGCCTCGAGGAGCGTCCGACCGATGCCGCGGCGGCCGTGGTCCGGGTCCACCGAGAGCTGTTCGAGGTGGCAGAGGCCGTCCGGTTCGAGGACGTGGGCGAACCCGACGACCGTGCCCCCGTGCTCGGCGACGAGCAGGAACCCCGGTTCGGCTGCTCGATCCGCACCGGTGGGTGCAGCCTCCCACGAGGTCGGGTGGAGGCGGTCGACGAGCAGTCGGTCCGCGTCGTTCTCGATGCGCTCGATGCACCCGAGGTCGCGCTGTTCCGCGAGGCGGACGGAGGCTGTCACGTGGTCAGGGTAACGAAGCGGTCGGCCGGATCAGGGGGTCGGCGAGGGCGAGCTCGTGGCGAGTTCGTCGAAGTCGCCGTCCGCGCACGCTGACTCGCCGTCGATGCTGTAGCCACCCTCGGTGGACGCGAGGAAGTCGATGCTGGTGACCGGACCGCCCCGTCCGGACACCCCGAGGTCCGGGTCGTCGCCGCCGCTGCGGTACCGCTTCGTCGTGATCCCGAGGCTCTGCCAGAACGACTCGACCTTGCGGAGATCGTCCCTCGGGTCATCCGCGCCGGGCCGCTGCTCGACGTACACCCAGGTGACACCGCCCGGGTCCTCGGCATCGCCGGACCCGTCCGAGCCCTTGCACAGACCGAGCCGCGGCCCGCTGAGGACCTTCCAGTCCCCGTCGACGATCGCCGCGGTGCGGTCGACCACGTCGGTGATCGACTGCTTCGCGGCGTCCGACGAGACGGCGCGGTGCGGGGACACCCCGGACTCCACGGGTTCCCCTGCGCAAGCGGTCAACAGGGACACGGCCAGAGCTGCCACGACCGCCGAGCCGAGGCGCTCCGGGCGGAGGCCGTGCACCGACCGCGCGGCGACACCGTCCGACCCGAGACCAGCCATGTCGTCCCCCTCCGACCTGGTGCGAGCGTACACAGTCACGAGCCCGGGGCGTCCGCCGTCACGCCCCGGAAACAGGCGGCTGCTAGAACCGTCGCATGCTGACCGTCACCGGTGCCCGCCGTGTCCTCGTCGACCCCCGCACCGAACAGGACGGTGACGTCGTCGTCGTCGACGACGGGAGCCACCTCGAGACCACGCTCGACGCGTCCGGGTGCGTCGTGACGCCCGGGCTCGTCAACGCGCACCACCACCTGTTGCAGACGGCGTTCCGGACGCTGCCGGGCACGCGCGGTGTCCCGATGGCGGACTGGCTCCCGACGATGGCCGCGGCGTACGCCCGGGCGGGACACGATCCCGAGCTGTACGGACTGGCCGCGTCCGCCGGAGCTGCGGAGGGCCTCCTGTCCGGCGTCACGACGATCGCCGACCACCACCTGAACTGGCCCCTGGACGCGACCACCGACGACACCGTGGAGCTCGCGGGCGCGACGGTCGACGCCGTCCGCGGGCTCGGCGGGCGGCTCGTGTTCGTCCGGGGGTCGGCGCGCGACGACCCGGAGCGCGCCGCCGCGTCGGCGGACGCGATCGCCGGGCGGCTGCTCCACGAGCGCGCCGTCGGCGGGGTGGACCCGGACGGGCGGCTCCAGGTCGCGGTGGGGCCGGCCGGGGTGCACTCGGACGGCGAGGCGACCTTCCGGGCGCTCGGCGAGGTCGCGGCCCAGCACGGGCTGCGGCGGAGGACACAGGCGAACGAGCAGGTGGACACCGCCATCGCCCTCGAGCGGTACGGGCGGCGGCCGCTCGACCTGCTCGAGGAGTGGGGGTGGCTCGCACCGGACGTGACGATCGCGCACCTGTGCGACGTCACCGTCGACGAGGTCGCCCGGCTCGCGGCAGCCGGGGTGAGCGCGACGCACGCGCCGGGGTGCGACGTGCCGATGGGGTGGGGGATCGCCCCGGTCGCGGCGCTCGCCGACGCGGGGATCCCGGTGGGCCTCGGGACGAGCGGGGGCGGCAGCAACGACGCGGGGCACCTGCTCGCCGACGGCCGGCTGGCGCTGCAGGTGTCGGCGCTCGTCGGGCCGCAGCTCCCGGCACGGCAGGTGCTCGGGATGATGACCGAGGGGTCGGCGGCGGGACTCGGACGCCCGGAGCTCGGACACCTCGGTGCGGGATCCGCGGGCGACCTGTGCGTGTGGGACGTCTCGGGCGTCGCCGACGCGGGCGTTGCCGACCCGGTCGCCGGGCTGCTCTGGGCGTCCCCGGGGCGGCGGCCGAAGCACGTGGTGGTCGGCGGGCGCGTGGTCGTCCGGGACCACCGGCTCGTGACGGGGGACGAGCGCGAGATCGCGGCGCGGCTCACGGAGCGGCTTGCGCGCACGCCGGTGTGACGGCGGCGGGCCGGGTTCGAACTCGGGAGCACGGATCGAGGTCGAGGGTGCGGATCGAACCACGTTCCCGACGTCGAACCAGCAGCAGCGCCTGGTTCGACGTCGGATTCCTGGTTCAGAACGGCAACCCGCCCGCCCGCTCAGCCGGATGCCGCCGCCACCGCCCGCCGGTGGATCGGCCCCGCCCCGCCGGCGAGCGCGCCACCCGGAGCACCCCGACGCACGGCGATCACCTCGGCCATGATCGCGACCGCCATCTCGGCCGGGGTCTCCGCGCCGATGTCGAGCCCAATCGGGGACCGCAGCCGCCCGAGGTCCGGCGTGCCGAGCGCGCGCAGCTCCGCCGTCCGCCGTTCGTGCGTCGCACGGGAGCCCATCGCCCCCACGTACCCGGCACCGCGGCGGAGCGCGAGGTCGATCACCGCGGCGTCGAACCGCTCGTCGTGGGACAGGACGACGACCACCGTCGACGCGTCGATCGGCAGCCCCTCGAGCACCCGCGTCGGCCACCCCACGATGCGCTCGTCCGCGGCGGGGAAGCGCTCGTCGGTCAGGAACACCGGCCGCGGGTCGACCACGGTCACGGCGTGCCCGAGCACCGCCGCGGCGTTCGTCACGGCGACGGCGAACTCCACGGCCCCGACGACGATGCACCGCGGCCGGGCGTCGGCGCGCTCGACGAACACCCGGCCGCGGCACCCGTCCGGCGCGGTGACGACCGCACCGAGCGTCTCCGGCTCGAGCGAGACCGTGAGCGACGTCGGCACGCCCGACGCCACCCGGCGCAGGACGTCCACGACGGGGTCGCCGGGGACGATCCGGCGCACCAGGACCTCGACCCGGCCCCCGCAGCGGAGCGCCGGCGCCCACAGAGCGTCGTGGTCGTCCGGGTCGTCGTCGAAGCCGAAGCGCTCGAGCACGGGCACGCCGTCCGCGAGCACCTGCTCGGCCGTCACGAACAGCGACCCCTCGACGCAGCCCCCGGAGATCGTCCCGACGACCTGGCCGCCCGGCAGGACGGCCATCGACGTCCCGACCCCGCTGGGCGCGCTGCCGGACATCGCGACGGCCGTCGCGACGACGACGGGGTCGCCGGCGTCGAGCACGGCCAGGAGGCGCGGTGCCAGTTCGAACATCACGCACCCCCGGCGTCGTTCACGTCGTCGGCCGCGTCCTGGAGGAGCGCCCAGACCCGGTCACGCGTCATCGGCAGGCGGTACGGCCGGACGCCGACGGCGTCCCGCACGGCGTTCGCGACCGCCGGCGCGACGGGGTTGTACGGCGCCTCGCTCATGGACTTCGCGCCGAGCGGTCCGAGCGGGTCCGAGGTGACGGCGAACCGGACCTCGGTGCGCGGCACGTCGGAGATCTTCGGCACCCGGTAGGAGCGGAACGCGTCGGTCGTCACCCGACCGTCGTCGTCGAGCACGACCTCCTCGTACAGCGTCGAGCCGATGGCCTGCGCGGCACCACCCTCTACCTGTCCGCGCAGCTGCTCGGGGTTCAGGACCGTGCCGGCGTCGACGGCCTGCACGCTGTGGAGCACGCGGACCTCACCGGTCGGCCGGTGCACCGCCACCCGGGCGCCGTGCACCGTGAAGGCCAGGGACCGCGGGGTGCCGTCGTGGCTGCCGTGGGCGACGAGCGGTCCCTCGGCGAGCAGTTCGGCGTGCCCGACGAACTCGTCGCCGACCCGCACCCCGTCGGGCAGCACGGCGACCGCGGGGCCGAGCGGACCGACGGCGGCGCGTGGCGTCCGGGCCGCGACGAGCGTGAGCGCCCTGCCGGTCATCTGCTCGTGCAGGTCGAGCGCGGCGGCGTACAGCGCCTTGCCCGCGACGACCACCCCCGCCGACCCGAACGCACCCGTGTCGTACCGGGCGGCGTCGGTGTCGGACTGGTGCACGTCGACCCGGTCGGGCGTGGTGCCGAGCGCCGTCGCGACGAGCTGGGTGTGCACGGTCGTGGTCCCGTTGCCGAACTCCGCCGTGCCGACCCCGATCCGGTAACGGCCGTCGGCGGTGGCCTCGACGGACGCGTGGGCGTGGTGCCCGCGGGGCGGCATCGTGGCGATCGCGGCGAGGGCGATCCCGGTGCCGTGCGCCCAGTCGCCGGAGTCGTCGAGCACGGGCCCGTCCATCGCGGGGACCTCGGGCAGGGGTGCGCGGAGGGCGTCCTCGACCAGGTCCAGGCACTGGTCGAGGCCGTAGCTGCCCTCCCAGCGCAGGTCGTCCTGTTCGTCGGGGTCGGTGACGACGAGCGGGTCACCCGGCACCACGACGTTCCGGCGGCGCAGCTCGAACGGGTCCAGGTCGAGGCGGCGCGCGAGCTCGTCCATCGCCGACTCGATCGCGAAGACGACCTGCCCGAGGCCGTACCCGCGGAACGCCCCGGACGGCAGGTTGTTCGTGTAGACGGACTCGGCGTCGACCCGCTTGACCGGGCAGCGGTACACGGCGACCGACTCGCTGACCGAGTGGAACATCACGCCGACGCCGTGGTTGCCGTACGCCCCCGTGTCCATCGTCTGGTCGACGTGCATCGCGGTGAGCCGACCGGACGCGTCGGCCCCCAGCCGTACCCGTACGCGCATCGGGTGCCGGGTCGGCGCGATCGTGAACTCGTCGCGTCGGCTGAACTCGTACTGCACGGTCCGTCCGGTGCGGAGCACCGCGAGCGTCACGAGGTCCTCGGTCAGCATCTCCTGCTTGCCGCCGAACCCGCCGCCGACCCGCTTGGCGACCACGCGCACCCGGGCCGGGTCGAGACCGAAGACGTGCGCGATCTCGTCCCGCACCAGGAACGGGACCTGCGTGGCGGTCCGCAGCACGAGCCTCCCGTCCCGGTCCAGCGATCCGCGGGTCGCGTGCGTCTCGAGCGCGGCGTGCGAGACGCGACCCGTCGACCACGTGCCCTCGACCGTCGCCGCGGACGCGGCGAGGGCACCCTCCAGGTCCCCGGTCCCACCGTGCAGGGCGGCGACGACGTTCCGGTCCGGCTCGGCGATGCGGTGTTCGGCGGTGGTCTTGTCACCGTGCAGCAGCGGTGCACCGGGGAGCCGCGCGGCGTCCACGTCGTGCACGCTCGGCAGCACCTCGTACGTGACCCGGAGCAGGGCGCAGGCCTGTTCCGCGATCCGGACGCTCTCCGCGACGACGGCCGCGACGCGCTGTCCGCGGAAGCGCAGGACGGGGTCGAACACGCGGGTGTCGTCGGGGTCGTCGAGCCGGGAGTCGTGCCGCCCGGTGGAGAACAGCACACCGGGGTCGTCCCGGTGGGTGAGCACGGCGTGCACGCCCGGCAGCGCCTCGGCCGCGCTCGTGTCGATCGCGGTGACGCGGGCGTGCGGGTGCGGGCTGCCGAGGACCGCGAGGTGCAGGAGCGCCTCGGTCCGGCGGACGTCGAGCGTGTACTCCTCGTCCCCGGTGACGATGCGCATCGCCGCGGGTGCCGCGACCGAGGTCCCCACGGCGTCCCCGGCCGTGGCGCAGGCGGTGTTGCGGACCCCGTCGAGGGCGTCCTCGATCGCGCGGTACCCCGTGCACCGGCACAGGTTCCCCTTGAGCGCCCGGTGCCGGTCGGCCAGCTGGTCGTCGTCGAGCGTCGACGCCGTGACGACGTACCCGGCGGTGCAGAACCCGCACTGGAAGCCGGGCGCCTCGGCGAACGCGCGCTGCACGGGGTGCGGGTCGGTGGCCGTGCCGAGGCCGGCGGCGGTGGTGACCGTGCGGCCCTCGAGCCGGTGGGCGGGCGTGATGCAGGAGTGCACCGGGACGCCGTCGAGCAGGACCGAGCAGGCACCGCAGTCGCCCGCGTCGCAGCCCTTCTTCACCGCGGTCACGCCGTGCTCGCGGAGCAGGGTGCGGAGGACCTGGCCGGGCTGCGGGGTCGCCTCGAGGGCGGTGCCGTCGACGGTGAGCCTCATCGGACACCACCGGTCCACCGGCTGCCGCTGTGTCCGGTCGCGCCGGCCTCGGCGACGAGCTCCGCGGCGAAGCGGCGCGAGACCCCGCGTCGCCAGGTGGGGGAGCCGTGCGGGTCGTCGTACCAGTCGTCGTGGTCGGCGAGGGCGGCGTCCACGGCGTCTGCGCTCGGGACGGTGTCCCAGCGCAGCACGAGCGGGCGCGGGACGCCGCCGGTGACGACCAGGACGAAGCCGGGGTCGGTGCCGGTGCCGGTGCCCGTGCCGGTGCCGGGGGCCGTGCCCGTGCCGGTGCCGGGGGCCGTGCCCGTGCCGGTGCCGGTGTCGGTGTCGGTGTCGCGGTCGGTGCTGCTCCACCGTGCGGTGACGAGCGTTCCGGTCCGGCCGTGCGGGCTGAGCGACACCCGGCGGAACCCGGTCTCCTGTCGCAGCGCCGCGGCCGGCACGTCGAACGCACGGACGACCTCGCCCGGGGCGAGCGTGGTCGTTCGCGGTCCCGTCACGAGCTCGGCGACCGGCACCCGGCGCTCCCCGCCGTCCGTCGTCCACACCACGGCCGTCGCGTCGAGCGTGACGAGCAGCGCCGTCACCGCCCCCGCCGGCAGCGCCGTCGCGACGTTCCCGCCGACGGTCGCCGCGTTCCACACCTTGAAGGACGCGAGCAGGGCGTTCACGCAGCGGTCGACGAGCGGCCAGGCGCGCCAGTCCGGCTCCGGGGTCAGCCGCAGCAGCGCCGCGAGCGTGCACGTCGCGCCGAGCCGCAGCCCGTCCGGGGTGCGCTCGGCGTCCGGCCAGCCGAGGCCCGTCAGGTCGACGAGGCCGGTCGTGTCCGGCTGCTCCTCGGAGTACAGCCAGGTGCCGCCCGCGAGGGGCTGCTCACCGGGGGCGAGCGCGAGGTCGTCGCGGTGCGACGGTGTCCGCACGGTGCGGACGGAGACGAGGTCCATGAGGGGTTCCGATCGGGGTGACGGTCGACGGGTCGGGTGTCGTCGCCGGCCGTCGACCGTGCGCGATCATGCCGCGGTTCCACGCCCCACGGGCAGACCGGGACGCCGCTCGGGGTGCGGACGTGCGCGCCACGGGGCCTCCTCGGGTCGGATCGGATCGTGGCGGCAACGCTAGGGAACCGGTGTTTCAGCGTCGTTACGGGCCAGCGACGCCCGGGTCACGTCCGGTGCCGGAACCCGTGACCTGATCGACGCACCCCCGAAACAACCGGGTGTCATCGTCGCCGCATGGACACCACCGCCACCGCAGCCCCCGTCACGACCTCCGTCCGCCTCGGCGCGAACCAGTACGGCAAGGCCGAGGTCCGACTCGTCCGGGTGACCCGCGACACCGACCGGCACGAGATCGAGGACCTCACCGTCACGACGCAGCTGCGGGGCGCGGCGCTCGCCGAGTCCTACACCGAGGGCGACAACGCGAAGGTCGTCGCCACGGACACGCAGAAGAACACCGTCTACGCCTTCGCGAAGGAGCACGGCGTCGGCGCCCCCGAGGACTTCCTGCTCCGCCTCGGTCGGCACTTCGCCACGGCGTTCGACTGGTACGACGGCTCGACGCTGTCCGCCGAGCAGCACGCCTGGGAGCGCATCGCGGTCGACGGCCGTGAGCACGACCACTCCTTCGTCCGCTCGGGTCGGGGCACCCGCACCGCCGTGGTGCAGGTCGACGGCGACGACGTGCACGTGCTCGCCGGTGTCACCGACCTGACCGTCCTGAAGTCGACCGGCAGTGAGTTCCACGGCTTCCCCCGCGACGGCTACACGACCCTGGCGGAGACCGACGACCGGATCCTCGCGACCTCGGTGACCGCCCGCTGGCGGTACACACCCGAGGCGGTCGCCGCCGGCATCGACTACGACGCCCTGTACGCCGGGGTCCTCGACCGGATGCTCGCGACCTTCGCGGACCTGCACTCGCTCGCGCTCCAGCAGACCCTGTTCGCGATGGGCCGCACCGCGATCGAGGCGTTCCCCGAGATCGCCGAGGTGCGCTTCTCGATGCCGAACAAGCACCACTTCCTCGTCGACCTCGCGCCGTTCGGCCTCGAGAACCCGGGCGAGGTGTTCTTCGCCGCCGACCGCCCCTACGGCCTGATCTCCGGCACGGTCGTGCGGGACGGGGTCGCCGAGGCCCCGGCCGCGTGGGCGTCGGTGCCCGCCTTCGTGTGACCGGCGAACCCGTGCCGGAGCGGCGCCGCGTGGTCGGGGTCGTCCTCGCCGCGGGCGCCGGCACGCGGATGGGCAGGCCGAAGGCGCTCGTGCGGCGCCCGGACGGTGTGCCCTGGCCGACGCTCGCGGTGGAGACCCTGCGCGCGGGCGGCTGCGCCGAGGTGGTCGTGGTTCTCGGTGCCGCCGCCGACCGTGCAGGGCCGCACGTCCCGACCGCTCCCGACGTGCGGGTCGTCGTCGCCGAGGACTGGGCAGCCGGGCCGGGGGCGTCGCTCGCCGCGGGGCTGCGCGCCCTCGGCGACGAGGACACGGCCTGCATCACCCTCGTCGACCTGCCGACGCTGCCCGCCGCGGTCGTCCGGCGCGTGCTCGGGCCGGGGTCGGACCGCGACGCCCTGCGGCGGGCGGTGTTCGGGGAGCGGCCGGGTCACCCGGTGCTCGCCGGTCCTGCACACCGTGCGGCGCTGCTCGCCGCGGTCACGGCGGACCCGGGGGACCGGAGCGCGGGCGCCTGGCTGCAGCGGGCCGGCGTGACGGGCGTCGACTGCGCCGACCTGTGGGACGGCACGGACCGGGACCGCGATCGTGATGGTTCCGAGCGCTCCGTCCCGTCGTAGCTGCCGTAGGAAGCCGAACCGCGCATGGTCGGTCGTTCCTCCGGGCCTGCGACGCGCGGATCGGCACCCGATGCGCGGATCGTCATCCTTCGCGCGGTTCGGCAGGGCCGGCGGCGGAAGCGACCGCGAGACGGACGGGAGGCGCGGTGCCAGCTGGCTCCGCGCCTCCCGTCCGTCGCTGGTCCCGTCGACTACGCGACGGGCTCGCGGACCTGGTCGAGCGTCGGGTAGTCCGTGTACCCCTCGGCGGTCGCGCCGTAGAAGAGCTCCGGGCGCGGCTCGTTGAGCGCCGCGTCCTGCTCCCAGCGCTCGGCGAGGTCCGGGTTCGCGATCGCGGCACGGCCCACGGCGACGGCGTCCGCGAGGCCGCCGTCGAGCAGGGTGATCGCCTCGTCGCGGGTGGTCATGGAGGAGAAGCCCGAGTTGGCGATGAACGGCGCGCCCGCGGTGCGGCGGACGTGCTGCACGAGCTCGCTGCCCGGCTCCGCGTTCAGGACGTCCACGAAGGCGAGCCCGAGCGGCGCCAGGCCCTCGGCGACCGCGGTGTACGTGGCCAGCGCGTCGGCGTCGTCCTCCTCGAGCACCCCCTGGATGTTGTGCTGCGGGGACAGGCGGATGCCGACGCGGTCCGCGCCGATCGCCTCGGCGACCGCCGCCGTGACCTCGACGGCGAAACGCGCGCGGTTCTCCGGGGAGCCGCCATACTCGTCGGTGCGGGTGTTCGACACGGGGGAGAGGAACTCGTGGACCAGGTACCCGTTCGCGCCGTGCACCTCGACCCCGTCGAGCCCCGCCGCGATCGCGTTGCGGGCGGCGCGGACGAAGCCCTGCACGGCCTCGCGGACCTCGTCGGTGGTGAGCTCGTGCGGGACCGGCATGTCGGCCTTCGAGCCGTCGGCCAGGTGCGTCTGGCCCGGGGCGGCGATCGCGGACGGGCCGACGATGCGCGGGGTGCCGGAGATGTCGGTGTGCGACACACGGCCACCGTGCATGAGCTGCATGACGATGGTGCCGCCGCGCTCGTGGACGGCGTCGGCGACGCGGCGCCAGCCGGCGACCTGCTCGTCGGTCTCGATGCCGGGCTGGCCGGGGTAGGAGCGGCCCTCCTGCACGGGCCAGGTGCCCTCGGTGATGATCATGCCGAGCGAGGCGCGCTGGGCGTAGTGCTCGACGAGCAGGTCGTTCGGGACACCATGGGCCCCGGCGCGCGTCCGGGTCAGGGGCGCCATGACGATGCGGTTGCGGAGGTGGAGTGCGCCGAGGTCGGCGGGTTCGAAGAGCTTCACGGCTCCGTTGAACCACGTGTTGCCGGGTGCAATTCCCCGGGCACGGCAGATGCTCAGCGACCGGGGCACACGAGCGTGCTCGAGCGGACCTGTCCCTCGGGGCGGATCACCGTGTGCTGTGACAGCGGCTGGTGGCAGATCGGGCACGGACGGTCCACCGAGCGGTCGTCGACGCCCTCGGCGTGCCCGGCGCCGATCTGCGACGGGCCCATCTTCTCGATGAGCGTGCGGTTCCAGCGGTCGTACCAGCTCCCGAAGCGACCCACGGTCCGTCCTTTCGTTCGTGCACCAACCATTGTGGCACGAAGGAGTTCGTCAGTCGAGGGTGTCGACCCGACCGAGCAGCTCGGTCAGGTCGTCCTTGAGGCGTTCCAGCCGTTCGAGCGGCCAGCCCAGCCGGTCGGCCACGGCGAGGGGGACCGTGCGCGCCTGCTCCCGGAGGGCACGGCCGGCGGTGGTGAGCGACACCTCGAGCTGTCGTTCGTCCGCGGTGCTGCGGGCCCGGCGGACGTACCCGGAGACCTCGAGCCGCTTGAGCAACGGGCTGAGGGTGGCCGAGTCGAGGCGGAGCTCCCCGGCGATCTCGCGCACCGAGCGGGGGTCGTGCTCCCACAGGGCGAGCATCACGAGGTACTGCGGGTGCGTCAGGCCCATCGGGTCGAGCAGGTCGCGGTAGAGCCCGATCACGCTCCGGCTCGTCGCCGCGAGGGCGAAGCAGAGCTGGCGGTCGAGCGCGAGCGGGTCGACGTCGGTCGAGGTCATGCCTCCACGGTACTTCGTGCGCGAACGGTCAGCGAGGTTCGAGCCCATCGCAGCCGACGTGGGATGACGAACCGCGCGAGGGAGGCCGGAACTCCCTGCCTCCCTCGCGCGGATCGGTCACCCACGCGCGGATCGGTTACCCGTGCGCGGAACGGTCACCCACGCGCATCGCGGCGCCCTACGCGCGGTGCGTCGGCGTGTGCCCCTCGTGCGGGTTCGCGTCCGGGGCGACGTCCGCCGCGTGCGACCCGCGGTGCTCGGCGTCGCCGTGTCCGCGGCCGTCCGCGGGGTGCGAGCGCTCCAGGCTCGCGCCCTCGACGTCGACGTCCGGCAGGATCCGGTCGAGCCACTTCGGGATCCACCAGGCGCTCTTCCCGAGCAGGTGCATCACCGCCGGGATGAGGAGCATCCGGACCACGAAGGCGTCGATCAGCACGCCGAACGCGAGCCCGAAGCCGATCGGCTTGATGGTGGAGGAGTCCGAGAAGATGAAGCCCGCGAACACCGAGATCATGATGATCGCCGCGGCCGTGACCACCGCGCGGCCGGCGTGCAGCCCGCGCTGGACCGCGACCTTCGCCGAGGCGCCGTGGGCGTAGGCCTCGCGCATGCCGGACACCAGGAACAGCTGGTAGTCCATCGCCAGACCGAACAGGATGCCGATCTCGATGATGGGCAGGAAGCTCAGGATCGGCGCCGGGTCGTGCACGCCGAACACGGAGCCGAGCCAGCCGAACTGGTAGATCGCGGTGAGGCCACCGAAGGAGGCGAGCACGGACAGGATGAACCCGGCCGTCGCGGTGATCGGCACGAGGAACGACCGGAACACCACGATCAGGATGATCAGCGACAGGCCGACGACGACCGCCAGGTACAGCGGCAGCACGTTCGAGAGCTTCTCGGACACGTCGATGTTCGCGCTCGCGTTGCCCGCGACGCCGAGGGTGACCTTGCCGTCGTCGGTCGACACCGTCTGCTCGCGCAGATCGTTGACGAGCCGCTCGGTCGAGATGCTGTCCGGGCCGCCGGCGGGCTTCACCTGGAACGCGATGATGTCGCGGTCCTTCGAGGCGCCGATCGGCAGCACGGCCTGCACGTCGGAGTTCTTCGCCATCGCTTGGCCGATGGTGACCTCGCGTGCGGTGACGTCGTCCTCCGACACGGACTTCGGCAGGTCGGCGACGACGAGCAGCGGGCCGTTCTGTCCGGCACCGAAGTCGCGGTCGAGCGCCTTGTACGCCTTGTACTGGCTCGAGTCGACGGACTCGGACGCACCCGTGGGCAGGCCGAGGCGCATCTGCGTCGCCGGGATCGCGACCACGCCGAGCACGAGGACGCCGGCGACGAGCGTGACGACCGCGCGCCAGGTCGACATCGGCTTGTTCGGCACCCGGATCGAGCCCGTGTCGCCGATCCGCTGCCGCTCCTTCTTGCGCAGGATCCGCATGCCGAGCAGCGAGAGCAGCGCCGGGGTGAACGACGTCGCGATGAGGATGGCGAACAGGACCGCGACCGCGCCGACGGTGCCCATCAGGCCGAGGAACGGGATCCCGGTGATGTTCAGCGCGAGCAGGGCGACGATGACCGTCGTGCCCGCGAACACCACGGCGTTGCCGGAGGTGCCGTTCGCGAGCCCGATGGACTCGTGGACGTCCATTCCGGCCTTCAGCTGTGTCCGGTGCCGGTTCAGGATGAACAACGAGTAGTCGATGCCGACCGCCAGGCCCAGCATCACCCCCAGCACGGGCGTGACCGAGATGAACTCGACCAGGCTCGAGAACGACAGCGAGGCGAGCGACGCGATGCCGACGCCGAGCACGGCGGAGAGCAGCGGGATCGCGGCGCCGATGATCGTGCGGAGCATGAGGAACAGCACGAGCGCCGCGATGATGACGCCGACGATCTCACCCGGGCCGAGGATGGACGGCACGCCCTGCGCGATGTCGTTCGAGACGTACACGGCGACGCCGTCGATCTTCGCCGACTCGGCCTTGTCCGAGATCGCCTGCTTGGTCTCCTGCGGCACCTCGTAGGTCGACTTCGTGAACTGCACGGTGCCGATCGACGCCTGACCGTTCGACGACACGAAGCGGATGTCCTTCGACAGGTCGAGCAGGTCGGAGCCCTGCTCGAGCTCCTGCTCGCTCGTGTCGAGCTTCTTCGTGTTCTCGTCGATCTGCTTCTGGGCCTGCGTGATCTGCTGCTCGCCCGCGGTGATCTGCTGCTGCTGTGCGTCGATCTGCGCCTGCGCCTGGGTGAGCTGCGCCTGGGCCGCGGTGGCTGCGGCACCACCGGCCGCGGCGGCCTGGGCCTTCTTCGCGTCGAGCTCCTGCTGGGCGGTCGCGATCTGCTGCTTGCCGGACTCCAGCTGCGCCTTCTGCTGGTCGAGCTGCTGCTGTCCGCTCGTGATCTGCGCGCGGCCGTCCTCGATCTGCTTCCGGCCGTCGGTGATCTTCTGGCGCTGCTCGTCGAGCTGGTCCTGCGTCGCGAACCCGTCGCGGACGCCCTTGACGCCGTCGAGGTCCTTCAACCCGTCCAGGAACGACTTCACGTCGGCCTTCTGGGTGTCCGTGAAGGCCTTGCCGTCGGTGGTCTGGAACACGATCGTCCCGTTGCCGCCGTTCGCCGACGGGAACTTGTCGGCGAGCTCGTCCTGCACCTGGCTGGTCTTGGTGTTCGGGATCGTGATCGACGACGAGATCGACCCCTGGAACAGGCTGAAGGTGAGCCCGGCGATGCCCATGATGACGATCCAGGCGATGATCACCAGCCAGTGCCGTCGTGCGGAGAACCGTCCGAGACGGTAGAGGAGACCGGCCATGCGGCTGCCCCGTCCTTTCGTGTCAGGTGCTGTTGCGGTGCGGGGTGCGCCGGTGGACCCCGGGGGAGGGAGGTGTCAGTGCGCCGGCATGTAGCCGGAGCGGACGCTGTGCACGAGGCGGCTCAGCAGCTCGTCCCAGGCGCGCAGGGTCGCCGGGGTGAGCTCGGGGCCGTGGTGGTCGAGCCAGTGCTCGGCGATCACGACGATGCCGCTCATCAGGGAGTCGACGAGCAGGGCGGTGTCCAGGACGTCCGCGCCGGGGTGCCGCCTCGCGACCTCGTCGCGCAGGCGTTCGGTGACCCGGCCGAACGCGGTCTGCGTGAGCACCGCGGCCTTCGGGTCCTCTTTCCCGGGGTCGCCCAGGATGTTGTACATCCCGGCGATCGCGGGGGCGAGGTCGGCGCCGCGCGCGGCGGACTCGAGCTCGTCGAACATCGAGGCCCGGCTGCCGTCGCCGATCGGCGTGCGCGACATGTCCGCCAGGAACCGGTCGATGATCACCGACAGCTCCTGCTCGCACACCGCGAGCAGGACCTCGTCCAGGGAGGCGAAGTGGTTGAACACCGTGCGCCGGGCGATGTCGGCCCGGGCGGCGAGGTCGTCGACGCTGAACCCGCGTCCACCCTGCTCGTCGACCAGGTCGCGTGCGGCCTGCAGGATCGCCGCACGGTGCTTCGCCTTGAGGGCGGCACGGCGGTCGGTCGAGATGGTCACGGTTGTGAACACTAGGTGCATCGATGCACTCGGTGCAACGACTCCGAGGGCTTGCCCAGTTTCGTCCCCCGATCCTGAGACGACGAGCGGGACGACGGCGCGCGGGTCGCGCGCGGTGCGCGCCGGACCGGCGGTCGGACGGGAGGCACGGGGCGGGCCCGCCACGCGCCTCCAGGCCGTACCGTGGTCGCGTCGTGAACCGCACTGATCGTCTCTACGCGCTCGTCGAGGAGCTGCGCGCGGCCGCGCCCGCGCTGCGGAGTGCGCGGACGCTCGCCGCGCGGTACGGCGTGAGCGTCCGGACCGTCGAGCGCGACCTGCGCTCGCTGCAGGAGGCGGGCGTGCCGATCTGGGCGGAACCCGGCCGGACCGGCGGCTACACGCTCGACCCCCGCGCGACGCTGCCGCCGCTCGGGCTGACCGCAGAGGAGGCGCTCGCCGTCGCCGTCGGACTCGGCGCCCTCGCGACGAGCCCGTTCCGCGACGCCGCGCGCGGTGCCGCGCAGAAGGTGCGGGCGGTCCTGGCGGAGGACGACGCGCGGCGCAGCGCCTCGCTCGCCCGACGGGTGCACCTGCTCGAGACCGGTGACCGGGTGCCGGGACCGACCGCGCTCCTGCCTGCTCTGGCCGGCGGCCGGGTCGTCCGGCTGCGGTACCGGGACGCGCAGGGGAACGAGACCGAGCGGGCGGTCGAGCCGCTCGGGTACGTCGGCAAGGGCGAGGACTGGTACCTCGTCGCGTGGTGTCGGCTGCGCGACGGGGTCCGTGCCTTCCGCGGCGACCGGGTGCTCGGGGTGGAGCCGACGGACGAGCGGGTGCCGCGGCGGGCCGTGCGGTTCGACGAGCTCGACATCCCGCACGGGGTGCTCCGGTCCGTGCTCGCGGACTGAACGGATCCAGGGAACACCGACAGGACGCTGTCGCGGGGCTGCGTGAACCTGGTGCCGGGCGGCCACCGCAGGCCGCAGGGAGAGGACAGCGTGGAGTTCACGTCGATCAGGATCATCGCCGCCGACCTGGCGGGCACGACCGCCTTCTACGAGGCGGTCACCGGCACCACCGCACACCGACCGGCGCCGGTCTTCGCCGAGGTCCGTGCCGGCGGGCTCGTGCTCGCGCTCGCGGCGCCGGAGACCGTCGCGGGGCTCGGTGCGGGCGCGCCGGTGCCCGGGCCGAACCCGGGGCTCGTCGTGGAGTTCTCGGTCCCGGGCGTCGACGCGGCCTTCGACCGGCTGCAGGGGTCTGGCGTGCTCGGCGAGGTCGTGCTGCCGCCGACGACGATGCCGTGGGGCAACCGCTCGACCCTGTTCCGGGACCCGGAGGGGAACCTCGTCAACCTGTTCAGCCGGCCGGCCTGAGCCGCAGCCCCGCCGTTCCCAGCACTGCGTCGGTCGGGTGCGGCAGGCTCCGACGCGTGGGAGCGACGAGGACGACGGGCGCGCGGACGACGGGCGTGCGGAAGGCCGGCGTGCGGACGGTGGCGGTCGGGACGGTGGCGGTGGGGATGGTGGCGCTGACGGCGGTGCTGCTGACGGGGTGCACCGCGGGGGACGGCCCGGGCGGGCCGGCGTCGGCAGGATCCGCCACGTCCGCTGATGCACCCACCGCGACGCCGACCGCCGCCGTGCCGACCGCGACTGTGCCGATCATCGATGGCACGACCCGGCAGGCGTTCGCGGACCTCGAGCGTCGGGACGGTGCCCGGGTCGGGGTCGTCGCCGTGGACACCGGCACCGGCCGGTCGCTCGGGTACCGCGCGGACGAGCGGTTCGCCTTCGCCTCGACGAACAAGGTGCAGATCGCCGCCGCGGCGCTCGCCGCCTCGTCCCCGGCGGACCTCGACGAGGTCGTGCACTACGACCGCGGCGACCTGCTGTCCTACGCTCCGGTGACGACCCCGGCCGTCGACACCGGCCTGACCGTGCGGCAGCTCGTCGACGCGGCCGTCCGGCAGAGCGACAACACCGCGGCGAACCTGCTCGTCGAGCGGGTCGGCGGCGTCGCCGGGGTGACGCGGTGGCTGCGCGGCCTCGGTGACACGACGACGGACGTCTCGCGCACCGAACCGGACCTCAACACCGCCCTCCCGGGGGACCGTCGTGACACCACGACCCCGGCGCAGTCCGCCGCGGACCTCCGCGCCGTGCTGCTCGGGGACGCGCTCGGCGCCGACGACCGATCGCTGCTCCGCGACGCGATGCTCGGCACGACGACCGGGGCGACGACGATCCGCGCCGGCGTCGACCCGTCGTGGACCGTGGCGGACAAGACCGGGACCGCGTCCTACGGCGTGCGGAACGACGTCGCGGTCGTGACCCCGCCGGGACGGGACCCGATCGTGCTCGTCGTGATGACGGCGCACGGCACGGCGGACGCCGAGCCCTCGGACGCGCTCGTCGCCGAGGCCACCCGGATCGCGATCGCGCACCTCGGCTGACTCCCGCCGTCGGTCACGACGGGGTCACGACGGGCCCCGCGGGGTAACGATCCGTACCGACTCGGTCCTTTCCCAGCGCGCGTGCCGGTGTCACCCCGGGAAACCCGGGCGGACGTCCGAACAGCGCTGGGAGGGTCGCCCCCGGACGCCATCGATCGACGAGGGGGAATCATGACCGGACGACGGGTGACGGGGGCCGCTGCCGGCTTCGTGGGCGGCAGCGTGCTCGCCGGGCTGCTGGTGGGGATCGGGGTGACGCCCGTGCTGGCGGTCGCGGGTGTGGGGACGACCTCGGCGATCGACCTGTTCGACTCGATGCCGGAGTACATCGAGATCGGTGACCTGCCGACCCGGAACGAGGTCTGGGCGTACCAGGGCGGGCAGCCGGTGCACCTCGCGGACGTGTGGGACCAGAACCGCCAGGAGCTCGCGCTGGACCAGATCAGCGACACGCTCGAGCACGCCGCGATCGACGGCGAGGACAAGCGCTTCCGGGAGACCGGCGGCGTCGACCCGACGAGTCTCGTGCGCTCGCTCGTCAGCGTCGTCGCGTCGGGCGGGGACGGCGGGACGGGCGGGTCGACCCTGACGATGCAGCTCGTCCGGAACATCAAGATCCAGCGGGCGAGCGAGCTGCCGACCGAGCAGGAGCGCGAGGCCGCGACCGCCGAGGCGACGAAGCGCTCGCTCGACCGGAAGCTCGCCGAGGTGAAGCTCGCGATCGGGCTCGCGAAGGAGTACTCGAAGGACGAGATCCTCGCCGCCTACCTGAACATCGCGTACTTCGGCGACCAGACCTACGGCGTGCAGGCGGCCTCGCAGCGGTACTACGGCAAGGACGCCGGCGACCTGTCCCCGGCCGAGGCGGCGTCGCTCATCGCGATCGTGCAGTGGCCGGACGCACGCGACCTCTCCTCGCCGGAGCACTACGCCGACAACCAGGCGCGCCGAGACGTCATCCTCCGCTCGATGCACCAGCAGGGGCACCTCAGCGACGCCGACCTGCAGGCCGCGTTGGCATCCACCCCCGCTGACTACGTCCGCCTGACGGCACCGAGGCAGGGGTGCGAGTCGGCCGTCCGCGGCGCGGAGTTCTTCTGCGCGTACGCCGTGCAGGTGGCGCAGTCCCTCCCGCAGCTCGGCGCCGACACCGCCGCGCGGGAGCAGGCCTGGCGCACCGGCGGCTACCGGGTCCAGACGACGCTCGACCTCGACCTGAACACGCAGCAGAAGGACCTGCTCGACCGGTACGACCGCGCGGGGGAGACCCGGTTCGCCCTCGGCGCGACGCTCGACACCGTCGAGGCCGGCACCGGGCGCGTGCTCACCATGGCGCAGAACACCGACTACGACCGGTCGTCCGCGGCACCGCCGACCGCGACCTCGCTGAACTACGCGACCGACGAGTCGAACGGCGGCTCGAAGGGGTTCCAGGTCGGGTCGACGTACAAGATGTTCACGCTCCTGCAGTGGCTCGAGTCCGGCCGCAGCCCCGACGCCGTGGTCGACGGCACCCGCAAGGCCCGCAGCGTCTGGACGCAGTGCGGGCAACGCGTCACGACGAAGGCGTGGAACCCGAAGAACGACTCGGCGGGCCAGACCGGGCCGTACTCGGTGCGGGCGGCGACGGCGCAGTCGGTGAACGCCGCCTACGCGGACATGGCGTCGAAGCTCGACCTGTGCGACATCCGCGACACCGCCGCCCGCCTCGGCGTGCACCCCGCGACGGGCGGCGAGCTCCCCGCGAACCCGGCCTCGGTGCTCGGGACGACGAGCATCGCGCCGCTGACGATGGCGGCCGCGTACGCCGGGATCGCGAACGGCGGCGTGTACTGCGCGCCGGTCGTCATCGACCAGGTGACCGGTCGCGACGGCACGCAGATCGGTGGACAGCCCGCCGCGTGCTCCCGGGCGGTCTCCGCCTCGGTCGCCCGGACGGCTTTCCAGGTGATGCAGGGCGCCTTCCGCGGCGGCACCGCGAGCGGCGGGCAGACGCCGGACGGCACGACCCTGTTCGGCAAGACGGGCACGACCGACTCGGCGGACCAGATCTGGCTCGTCGGGGGCAGCGAACGGGCGGTCACGGCGTACTGGCAGGGCAACACCGACGGTGGCCAGGCGAACCTGCGGCACTACGCGAACGGGCAGGGCGGCACGTACGCCGGGTCCCGCGCAGCCGTGTGGCGGCAGGCGCAGACGGCCGTCAACGCCGCCCTGCCCGTCGGCTGACCCCCCCCGCCGTCCGACATCGGGACGTGTCGCGTCCGGACGCGACCCGGGAACGGACGGGAGGCGCGGTGCCAGCCGGCACCGCGCCTCCCGTCCGTGGGGTGGTGGGGTCTACGAGACCTTCTTGCTCTCGCCCAGCCAGCCCGCGAGCTTCGTCATGTAGTCGGCCTGCGACGCGTAGTCGAGCGCCGGGAAGGTCCAGCTGTGCACCTGGCCGGCCCGCAGGGCGGCGTTGTCGGCGAACGTCGGCTGCTTCTCGAGGTCGGACACCTGGTAGCCCTGCTGCGACAGCAGGAGCACGTCACCGGAGATCTGGCCGGCGTTCTCCCACGAGTAGATGCCCCAGTAGAAGCCCTTCGGCTTCGGGGTCACGAAGTCGACGCCGAACGACGAGTACATCTGCAGCGTGGGCTCGTCGGAGGGACGCGTGACGTACGCGCCGTCGCCGTCCGCGTACATCGAGACGACCGAGACGTCGCTCGCCTTCGCGGCCTTCTCGAGCTCGTCCTCGGCCTTGTCGAAGCGGTCCTCGGCGGCCTCGACCGTCGACTCCGGGGCGCCGAGCGACTCGGCGAGGTCGGCGATCTTCTCGATGACGTCCTCGCCCTTGCCGCCCCACTCGACCTGGACGACGGGCGCGATGGCCTCGACCTGCTGCTGCTGTTCCTTGTCCTTGAAGCCGTAGCCCGGCTGCGTGGTGTCGAGCGTGCCCTTGTCGTCGGTGGGGTAGACCGAGGTGACGACGAGGTCCGGCTTGAGTGCCGCGAGCTGCTCGAGGTCGATGTCGCCGTAGCCGGTGCCGAGCTGCGCGATGCCCTTGGTGTCCAGGCCCTCGAAGCGCTGGTCCTTCGCCATGGTGAGCTGCCCGAAGGTGCCGACCGGGCGGAGGCCGTACTCGATGAACGAGATGGCGATGTCGTTGAGGACCACGACGCGCTTCGGGGCGCTGTCGAGCTTGACGGTCTTCCCGGTGGCGTCCTCGTACGACCAGGGTCCCTTCGCGGCGGCGCTCGAGCCGGAGCCGGCGGCGCTGCCGTCGCCGGAGCGGCCGGAGCCGTTCGCGCCGGTGCAGCCGGCGAGCAGGAGGGCCGAGAGGGCCACGGAGGTCACGAGGGCGGCGCGCAGGGAGCCGCGGCGGGGGATCTTCACGTTAGGAGAGCCTAACCTAAGTCTGTATGGCCTGCCAGCCCCTGCTCCTCCGGCTGGTCCTGCTCCGCCATGCCGGTCCCGCTCGCCCGGTTCAGTCCTGCTCGTCCGCCTCGGGAACGATCATCGGGGCGCCGGTCACCGGGTCGGGGACGACACGGGCGTGCAGGCCGAAGGCCCGCTCGAGCACCTCGGGCGTCAGGACCTCGTGCGGGGTGCCGTCCGCGACGACCCCGCCGTCGTGCAGCACCACGAGCCGGTCGGAGTACCGCGCGGCGAGCGACAGGTCGTGCAGGACCATCACGACGGTGGAGCCCTGCTCCCGGTTGAGCCGTCGCACGAGCCGCAGGACGTCGAGCTGGTGCGCGAGGTCGAGGTACGTCGTCGGTTCGTCGAGCAGGAGCGTCTCGGCCTGCTGCGCGACCACGAGCGCGATCCACGCCCGCTGGCGCTGCCCGCCGGACAGGCTCGCCACGTCGCGGTGCGCCACCTCGGTCAGCCCGGTCGCGGCGATGGCCTGCTCGGCGACGTCGGCGTCCTCGGCGGTCCAGGGGCGGGCCCAGGACTGGTGCGGGTTCCGGCCCCGCATCACGAGGTCGAGCACGCTCGTGCCGGCCGGGGCCACGGGGGTCTGGGGCAGGATCGCGAGCTTCCGCGCGACCGCACGGTTCGGCTCGCGCCGGATCGGGGTGCCGTCGAGCAGGATCTCGCCGGCCTGCGGCCGCAGCACCCGGCCGAAGGCCTTCAGCAGGGTCGACTTCCCGCAGCCGTTCGCTCCGAGGAAGGTCGTCACGGTGCCGCGTTCGATGCGCAGGTCCAGGTCGCGGAGCACCGGTTCGCGGTCGTAGCCGACGGACAGGCCGCGGGCCTGCAGCACGGGCACTCCGACTGGAGGCGCGGTGCGGGTCGGTCCATCGGCCGGCGTCGTCGGGGTGGTCGCGGCTGCGTCCGTGGTGGCGGACGTGGCGGCCGTCGCTGCCGTGGTGTCTGCGGTGGTCGCGGGTGCGGTGCGTGCGGTCATCGGGACATCTCCTTGCGGTGCCGGACGAGGAGCCAGATCAGGTAGGGGGCGCCGACGACGGTCGTGACGATGCCGACGGGGACCTGCCAGGGGAAGGCGGACCGGGCGAGCAGGTCTGCGCCGAGCACGAGCACGGCCCCGAGGGCGCCGGCGAGCAGCAGCGGCGGCCGGTTCGTCCCGGCGAGCCGCAGCGCGACCTGCGGCACGACGAACGCGACGAACCCGACGGGTCCCGCGGCGGCGACGGCGGCGGCGGTCAGGACCACGGCCAGCGCGACGACGAGCAGCCGGTGCCGCTGGACCCCGAGTCCGACGCCCGTCGCGACCTCGTCACCGAGCTGCCCGATGCCGAGCGCCGCACTCGTCGCGAGGGCCAGCGGGACGGCGACGGCGGCCACCACGAGCAGGGGCCACACGGACGACCAGGACGTGCTCGACAGGCTGCCCACGAGCCACTGCGAGGCGGCGGTCGCCACGGTGATCTTCGCGCGGACGAGCAGGTAGCTCGTCATCGCGTCGAGGGTCGCGCTGACGCCGATGCCGACGAGCACGAGCCGGTAGCTCTGCACACCGCCGCGCCACCCGAAGCCGTACACGGCGGCGGCCGCGACGAGGGCGCCGATCGTCGCGGCGACCGGGATGCCACCGCTGGTGACGACGCTCGACACCGAGTACGAGCCGCCGCCGAGGACGATGGCCGCCACCGCACCGACGCTCGCGCCGGAGGTGACGCCGATGATGTCCGGAGTGCCGAGCGGGTTGCGCGTGACGGTCTGGGTCAAGGCGCCCGCGACGCCGAGGACGAGCCCGACGAGCGCGCCCGTCAACACCCGGGGCAGTCGGAGCGTCGTGACGATGAAGCCCTCCGGGCCGTCCTCGGCGCCGACCAGGGCGCGGACGACGGTGCCCGGAGCGATCCAGGTGCTGCCGACCGCGACGCCGAGGACGACGAGCACGACGGCGAGGGCGAGCGCGGCGACCGTGTACCCGAGCACCCGCGGGCGCCAGGCCAGGCCGACGGGGCCGACACGGACGCCGCGGCGGACCGGGGCGGCGGCGCTGCGCGGTGCTGCGGCGCTGCGCGGTGCTGCGGCGTTGCGCGGTGCGGCGGCGCTCACAGGGACACCAGCGATCGACGGCGGGCGACGGCGACGAACACCGGGCCGCCGATGACGGCGAGGACGATGCCGACCTCGACCTCGGAGAACCCGCCGACGAGTCGCCCGACGACGTCCGCGACGAGCACGAGCGACGCCCCGACGAGCGCCGAGACGGGCAGGGTCCACCGGTGCGCGGTCCCGACGAGGGCGCGGGCGACGTGCGGCACCGTGAGTCCGACGAACCCGATCGGACCGGCGGCCGCGGTCGCGCCGGCGGCGAGCAGGGTGATGCCGCCGAGGCCCACGAGCCGGGCGACGAGGACGTTCTCGCCCAGGCCGCGCGCGAGCTCCGCGCCGAGGCCGAGCGCGTCGAGCGGCCGGACGTTCCAGATCGCGAGCGCGAGTCCGACGAGCAGGAACGGCGCCGCGGCCGTCAGCACGTCGAGCTGCCGTGCCGCCAGGGAACCGACCACCCAGAGCCGGTACGCGTCGAGCGACTGCTGGTCGGTCAGGACGATGAAGGACGTGACCGCGCCGAGCAACGCCGAGACCGCGGCGCCGGCCAGGGCGAGGGGCACCGGGCTGGCCGTCCCGCTGCCGGCGATCGTCACCGAGAACACCACGACGCTCGCGACCACCGCGCCGGCCAGGGCGAACCAGACCGTCGCGCCGGTGCTCGTGACGCCGAAGACGTAGACGCCGAGGACGACCGCGAGCCCGGCGCCCGACGAGACGCCGAACAGGCCCGGGTCGGCGAGGGGGTTCCGCGTGTGCCCCTGCATGAGCAGGCCCGCGATGCCGAGGGCCGCGCCGACCGCGGCGCCGATGAACGTCCGGGGGATGCGCGAGCCCCACACCACGGCCTCGGTCGTCCCGGACCCCGAGCGCGTCAGGCCCGCGAGCACCTGGTCGACGCCCAGGCGGTTGCTGCCGAACAGCATGCTGGCGACGGCGGCGAGTGCGAGGACCACGACCAGGCCGAGGACGACGGTCGTCCGACGGCGGACCGCGGTGCGGTGGACGCCCGTGGCGCTCGGCGGAGCGGGCGGTCGCGCGGGGGTCACGACGAGATCGGGGGATGGCACGCGGACCATCTTAGGTTAGCCTTGCCTCATGGCGAAGATCCCGCGGCTCATGCCCGAGAGCCCCCGGCTCTTCCGTGCCCGCGTGCTCCGCTCCGCCCGGGTCACGCCGTCGATGCACCGGGTGACGGTCACCGGGGACGACCTGCACGAGTTCCCCTTCGCCGGGTACGACCACTGGTTCCGGCTGTTCCTGCCGCTCCCGCACCAGCAGCACCTGACGCTGCCCGAGATCGACGGCAACCGCTGGTACCCGCAGTACCTCGCCATCCCGCAGGAGACCCGACCGCACCTGGCGAACTACACCGTCGCGGGCTTCCGACGACTGCCGGACGGCACCGCCGAGCTCGACGTCGACTTCGTCGTGCACGCCGACGCCGACGGCGCGCTCGAGGGGCGTGCCGCGATCTGGGCGTGCGCGGCCCGACCCGGTGACGAACTCGCGATGCTCGACCAGGGGCGCATCTTCGACTGCCCGGACGACGTCAGCCAGGTCCTGGTCGCCGCCGAGGAGACCGGGCTGCCCGCGGTCGTCGGCATCGCCGCGTCCCTGCCGCGGGACACCGTCGGCCGCATCGTGCAGGAGGTCCCGACGGCCGCCGACGTCCGCGTGCTCGACGCCCCGGCCGGCGTCGAGGTCACCTGGATCGTCCGCGAGCACGTCGACCCGCACGAGGTCCCCGGTCGTGCCGCGCTCGCCGAGCTCCAGCGGCACGTGCCGTGCGACGACCGGGTGTACGCCTTCGTCGTGGGGGAGTCCCGGCTCGCCACCGAGGGGCGCCGACACCTGCACCGCGCGGGGGTCCCGAAGTCCCGGATCACCTTCTCCGGGTTCTGGAAGCACGACGCCCGGCAGGCCGTCCCCGCGTGAGCCGGGCCGTCCCCGCCTGACCCGCCCGGGTAGCGTGCGGGCATGAGCGTCCGACTGAGCGAACTCGTGCTGAACTGCGACGACCCCGAGGTGCTGTCGCGCTTCTGGTGCGCCGTCCTGGACTACGTCGAACTCGGCAAGGACGAGGACGGCATCGAGATCGGCCCGGCGTCCGGCTTCGGCGGGGCGACCCCCACGATCATCCTGTCGAGGAACCCGCAGCCGAAGCACCAGCCGCTCCGCCTGCACCTCGACGTCTCACCGGTCGACCAGGACCAGGACGCCGAACTCGAGCGACTGCTGGCCCTCGGGGCGCGCCCGGCCGACGTCGGGCAGACCGGGGAGGAGTCGTGGCACGTGCTCCAGGACCCCGAGGGCAACGAGTTCTGTCTCCTCCGGACCCGCCTCGACCCGCTCTGAGCCGCTCCCGACGCGGACGTTCCTTCCCATCGCGCGTGCAATCGGAAGACGTTCCGCGCATGGGACGTCGTTCCACCGGGCCTCCAATGCGCGATTCGGCCTCCGACGCGCGGATCGGACTCCGACGCGCGGATCGGCCTCCGACGCGCGGATCGGCAACCGGCGACCGGCGAGCGTGGGCGCCGCGCCGCGCCGTACGAACGGGAGGCGCGGTGCCAGCCGGCACCGCGCCTCCCGTCCGTCGTGGGGTGGCGTCAGCCCTTGAGACCGGACCCGGTCACGCCCTCGACGATCTGCCGCTGGAAGACCAGGTAAAGGATGATCAGCGGCAGGGCCGCCAGGATCGCCCCGGCCTGGATGTCGGCGTACCGCTGGCCGAAGCTGCCCTGGACCGTGGCGAGCCCGACCGGGATCGTCATGAGGTCCGGGTTCGACAGCACGAACAGGGGCAGCAGCAGGTTGTTCCACACCCCGACGAACGTCAGGATCGCCACCGCGGCGATGACCGGACGCGACAGGGGCAGGATGACCGACCAGTAGATCTTCCACATGCCGGCTCCGTCGATGCGCGCGGCCTCCTCGAGCTCCTTCGGGATGCCGTCGAAGAACTGCTTGAAGATGAACACCGCGATCACGGCGGGCACCTGCGGGAAGATCACCGACCAGTAGGTGTTCAGCAGGTTGACGGCGTTGAGCTCCTGGAAGATCGGGATGATCAGGACCTGCGTCGGGATCATGATGCCCAGGATGATGAGCAGGAATGCAACGTTCCGCCCGCGGAAGGCCAGCCGGGACAGTGCGAACGCCGCCATCGAGGCGAACAGCACCGTGAGGGCCGTGGTGAGCAGGCTCGTGATGCCGCTCGCCAGGTACCAGTTCCAGATGTCGCCGGCCTGGAACAGCGACGCGTAGGAGTGCAGCGTCGGGTTCCAGTTCGACAGGATCGCGTTCGCGCCGAGCGCGGCGACGCCGTTGTCGGACAGCGACGTCTTCAGGGCGAACAGGCTCGGGATGAGCCAGATGATCGCGAACACGGTCAGGATGATCGCGGCCGTGATGTTGAAGCCCTTGCCGGAGACGCCGATCTTCGCGGCGTTGGCGGGAGCGGCGGCCGAGACGCCCGTGCGGACGCGCCGACGGCCGGTGGTGATGCTCTCGGTGGCGGTCATGTCAGGCACCGATCTCTCGCTTGGCGGCAGCGCGCTCGACGAGCTGCCGGATGACCGCGATCGCGACGATCACGATGAACAGGAGCACCGAGGCCGCGGACGCCGCACCGAGGCGGTTGTCCGTGAAGCCGACGCCGGTGATGAGCTGCAGCGAGACCTGGGTCGAGATGCCCGGGCCGCCGTTCGTCATCAGGTACACCTGGTCGAAGATCTTCAGGCTCGCGATGATCTGCAGCAGGATGACGAGCGTCGTGGTGCGGGCGAGCAGCGGCAGCGTGATCGACTTGATCTGCTGCCAGCTCGACGCCCCGTCGACGGCCGCGGCCTCGTACAGCTCGCGGGGGATCTCCTGCAGGCCGGCCAGGTACAGCACGAAGTTGAAGCCGAGCGTCCACCAGACCGTGGCGATCGCGACGCCGATCATGGCGGTGTTCGGGCTCGCCAGGACGCCCGCGCCCGGGGTCAGCCCGATCGCCTGCTGGACCGAGGCGAACAGACCGGTGGCCGGGGTGAAGATGAACACCCAGATCAGCGAGATCGTCGCCGACGGCAGGATGAACGGCAGGAAGAACGCCAGGCGGAAGAACCACTGCCCGCGGTTCATCCGGTTGGTCAGCACGGCGAACACGAACGCCAGGATCACGAGCGGTGGGGTCGTGTAGAGGGTGAACTGCAGCGTGTGCCAGAGCGACGACCAGAAGTCGGCGCGTCCGAGCATCTCGGCGTAGTTCGCGAACCCGGCGAAGCTGCCGAGTCCGGTGCGGACGGTCGAGGTGTTGAAGAAGCTCGTGACGAGCATCCACACCGTCGGGCCGAGCAGGAAGGCCAGGTAGAACAGGCCGAAGGGGGCGAGGAAGAGCCAGCCGGAGCGTCCCTGGCCCCGGCTCATGGCGTTCACGCGGGGACGCGAGCGGCCGGTGACGGCCCTGGCGTCCGTGGGTCGGGTGAGAACTGGTGCAGCGGTCACGTCATCGTGCCTCTCGTGCGGGGTCCACGTGGATCGAAGGGGTCGCGCGCCGGATCACAGCGGGCTCGGGGTGTTGAGGTACGTGGCGAGCTGGTCCTTGATCGCCGAGAGCGCCTGGGCCGGTGAACTGCTGCCCTGCTGCACCAGGGCGAGCTGTGCCCCGACGGTGTTCTCGAAGGTGGACCCGGAGCCGCCGTACCAGGCCGGGTCGTCGAACACGGCGGTCTCGGCGGCCGACGCGTAGTTCGACTGCGGCGTGAGCTCCTTGAACGCCGTGCTGTCGAACGTCGGCATGTAGGCCGGCACGTGCCCGCCCTGCGCCCACGTCAGGCTCTGCTCGAGCATCTGCTTGATGAACAGCATGTGGGCCTTGCGCTGCTCGGGCGTCCGGGCCTTGCGCGGCAGGACGAACGTGTGCGAGTCCGCCTGGGTGGCCGGCTTGTCGTACAGCTGCGGCACGGGCACCATGCCGAACTTCAGGCCCTTGATCGACTGGGCGGTGCTGATCTCCCACTCGCCCTGCATGAAGAAGCCCGCCTTGCCCGTGAACATCAGTGTCTGGGCGGTGGCGTAGTCGAGGCCCTTGTTCAGCCAGCCGTTCTTCACCCACTTCTGGGTCATGTCGGTGACCTTCGTGTAGGCGTCCTCGTTGACGGTGAGCTTGGCGCCGCCGTCGCTGATGAACGGCGTCGCCCCGTTGATCTGGTTGTACATCGTCCAGAAGAAGCGCCACGGGGTCGCGACCTCGCTGACGTTCGCGACGTTCAGCGCGGTGCCGCCGGTGACCTTCGCGACCGCGGCGAGCGCGGCCTCGAAGTTCTCGAGCCCGTTCAGGTCCTTGAGCTTGCCGTCCGAGTCGATCAGACCCGCCTTCTGGCACACGTCAACGTTGTAGAAGAGCACGAAGGGGTGCGTGTCGAGCGGGATGCAGATGTTCTTGCCGTCGGTCTTCTGCGCCGTCCACGCCTTCTGGTTGAAGTCGCTCGCGCTCAGGCCGACGCTGGCCAGGTCGTCCGCGGAGATCGGGTCGAGCAGGTCGCCGTCCCAGAGCGGCTTCGCCCGGGTCAGGTGCGCGATCGCGACGTCCGGCGGCTTGTTCCCGACGGTCGCCAGTGTGAGCTTCGAGTAGTACGGGTTGCCCCACGCGAACGTGGTCGCCTGCAGGGACGACGAGCCGCCGTGCTGCTTGGCGTAGCCCGCCTCCATCGCCTGCATGCGGAGGCCGTCGCCGCCCCCGAACAGGTTCCAGAAGACGAGCGTCTCAGGGTTGAGGGGAGCGCCGGCGACACCGGCGGCGAGCGGGCTGGAACACGCCGCGAGGGGCAGGACCGCGGCTCCGGCGGCTGCACCGGCGAGCAGGCTCCGCCGGGTGAAGGCGCCGCCGCGCGGGGGCGGGTTGGGGACTACGGATCGGATCGGCATGGCATCACTCCATCGGGACGGGCCGAGCGGAGCAGGGTCGGTGCTCCGTGAGCGCTCACACTAGTGCTGAGCGAGTCACCTCGCCACCCCTTCCGTGAACGTCACGACGAGGGCGCGTCCCCGCTTCCGCACGGGGCCGGAACCCGCTAGCGTTCATGGAGACGTGAGCGCTCACTTTCGTGTCGGGCCGCGCACGTCCACCCGCAGCACCACGCACGAACCGCACACGGCACCGCCGCCGCCAGCAGATCGAAGGAGATCCATGCCCCGCACACACCTCGTCCTCGACAGCGCGTTCACCGTGGGGCCGGTGCGCCGTCGCCTGTTCGGCGGGTTCGTCGAGCACCTCGGACGCCACGTCTACGACGGCATCCACGAGCCCGCGCACGAGACCGCCGACGAGCACGGCTTCCGGAAGGACGTCGTCGAGCTCGTCAAGGAGCTCGGTGTCTCCGCCATCCGCTACCCGGGCGGCAACTTCGTCTCGGGCTACAAGTGGGAGGACGGTGTCGGCCCGGTCGAGCAGCGCCCCCGCCGCCTCGACCTGGCGTGGCACTCGACCGAGACGAACGAGGTCGGCCTGCACGAGTTCCAGCACTGGCTCGACGCCGTCGGCTCCGAGCTCATGCTCGCCGTGAACCTCGGCACCCGCGGCACGCAGGAGGCCATCGAGCTCCTCGAGTACGCGAACATCGACGCCGGCACCGCCCTCAGCGAGTACCGCCGCTCGAACGGCCGCCAGGAGCCCTTCGCCATCAAGATGTGGTGCCTCGGCAACGAGATGGACGGACCGTGGCAGCTCGGCCACAAGAACGCCGAGGACTACGGCAAGCTCGCCGCGATGACCGCCAAGGCGATGCGCCAGATCCAGCCCGACCTCGAGCTCGTGGCCTGCGGATCGTCCGGTGCGTCGATGCCCACCTTCGGCGAGTGGGAGCGCACGGTCCTCGAACACGCCTACGACGACGTCGACTACATCTCCGCCCACGCGTACTACGAGGAAGAGGGCGACCTGTCCTCGTTCCTGGCCTCCGGCGTGAACATGGACCACTTCATCGACACCGTGACGACCGCGGCCGACCACGTCAAGGCGCACAAGAAGTCCGACAAGCGGATCGACATCTCGTTCGACGAGTGGAACGTCTGGTCGCTCAGCAAGTGGAACGAGCAGCAGAAGACGTTCGAGCTGCAGGACTGGCCGGTCGCGCCGCGCCTCCTCGAGGACGTCTACACCGTCGCGGACGCGGTCGTCGTCGGTGGCCTCCTCATCACGCTGCTCCGCCACGCCGACCGCGTCGCGTCGGCGAGCCTCGCGCAGCTCGTCAACGTGATCGGCCCGATCATGACCGAGCCCGGCGGGCCGGCCTGGCGCCAGACCACGTTCTTCCCGTTCTCGCTCACGTCGCGCCTGGCGAACGGCACGTCGCTGCAGGTCAAGGCCTCCGGTGACACCGTCGACGGCGGCAAGTACGGCGAGGTCCCGGTCGTCGACTCGGCCGCCACGGTCGAGGACGGCAAGGCGGCGGTGTTCCTCGTGAACCGCCACCAGACCGAGACCACCACGGTCACGATCGACCTGGCCGGCCTGCAGGTCGACGATGACGTCCGTGCCGAGGGCGTCTGGGACGACGACGTGCACGCCGTCAACGACCTCGGAAACCGCGAGCGCGTCGGGCTGCGGACGAACGACACGGTCCGCCGCGACGGCGACACGATCAGCATCGAGCTGCCGCCGGTCTCCTGGACCGCGGTCTCGATCGGCTGAGCTCCGCCGGCTGCGGCCGGCGGTCGAGCGCCTCGGCGAGCGCCACGGTGAGCGTCGAGTGAGCACGGGAGGGCGTCGGTCCGCGTGAGCGGGTCGGCGCCCTCCCGCTGTCCGCCGGTCGGCTCGCGACGCGGCGCGGATCGGACGGGAGGATCGTGGCGGGCCCGCCACGATCCTCCCGTCCGGCGGTGGGCACCGGAACGACCGCCGGTGGTCCGCTGGACGCGACGACCCGCCCGCGGGCTTGACCGCGACGGGTCCGCCGGAGCATCCTCGGTGCAGGCAGCGTCGCGGCGGAGGATCAGGTCCCCGAGACGCTTCAGGTGCCGGGGAACGTGTTCGGGTCACGCCGGCACCCGGTGGTCGCGACCGTTGGTCGCGACCACCGCCAGTCCCGACCCGGCCGGTGCGGACCGGATCAGTCGGCTGCGCGGCGCGCGCGGTCCTTGACCGCCTCGATGACCTCGGTCTTGGCGTCGGCGTACGCGTTCATGTCGTCCCAGCTCCGGGTCATCAGCGCCCGCTTGACGTCCTCGTACCGCTGGCGGTCCGCGGCGTCCCGGCGGAGGTGGTCCCGGAGCAGCAGGTACGCGTCGAGGGCGGGTGCGCCGTGCTCGTACACGTGGACGTGCACGTCCCGCTCCGGGGTCCGGACGAGCCGGTGCCCGGGCTCGCGGACGCGCAGCTCGTAGCCGGCTGCCAGGAGCGGCTCCAGGTACGCGGCCTCGTCGGTGACGTCCGGTACGGCGACCGCGACGTCGACGATCGGTTTGGCGGCGAGCCCGGGCACCGCCGTCGACCCGATGTGCTCGACCACGACGTGCTGGCCGGCGAGCGCGGCCGTGATCCGGTCGCGGTGCGCCGCGAAGCGCTCCGCCCAGGCGGGGTCGTGCTCGTGCAGCCCGACGGTCAGCGCCTCGGGGCCGCCCACGATCTCGACCGTGTCGACGTCCGGGGCGTGGTGGGCGCCGGTGCGGATCCAGAAGCGCAGCAGGGTGTGGCCGTCCGGGGTGACGACGCTCCGCTCGTACCGGCCGCCGTTCCGTTCGATGACCCGGCGGGACGCGGGGTTCGTCGCGTCGCAGGTCAGGAGCACCTCGGGCATCCCGCGCTCGGCGGCCGTGTCGAGCGTGGCCGCGAGGGCCGCCGACGCCAGGCCGCGCCCGCGCGCGGACGGGCGGATGCCGTACCCGACGTGGCCGCCGTACTCGCGGAGCCAGTCGTTCAGCTCGTGCCGCAGAGCGATGCTGCCGAGGTACTCGTCGCCCTCGACGACCCAGCGGTAGGTGCAGGTCACGTGGCCGAGCTCGACCGCGGCCGTGGTCTCCTCGGCGAGCAGCTGGTCGACCCAGCGGCCGAAGCCCTCCGGGTCGCGCAGTGCCGCGGCGTCCCGGACGCCCGCGCCGTCCTGGTGGGCGTCGCCCCACTCCGCGAGGGCGCGGACGAACGAGGGGAAGAAGGCGCGGGACGGCGGGACGAGTTCCATCACGGGAGCCTAGGGCCTTGCCGGGCGGCCGGCGGCCGGGCGGCCGGCGCGCGCAGCGCTGTCCGGCGTGGTCAGGCCGGTGGTGCCGCCGTGCTCGCCCGCTCGACGAGCCGCACGGGGACCAGGTCCGTCGCGGTGTGGACCGGGTCGCCCTCGATCTGCGCGAGCAGGTTCGCGACCGCACGGCGGCCGACCTCGTCGAAGGACTGGTGCACGGTCGTCAACGGCGGCCAGAAGGAGTCGGACTCGGGGGAGTCGTCGAAGCCCACGACGCTGAGCGAGTCCGGGACGCTCCGGCCGGACTCGTGCGCCGCGCGCAGGACCCCGAGCGCGGTCTGGTCGTTCGCGGCGAACACGGCCGTGATCTCCGGTCGGCCGGCGATCTCGAGCCCGGCGGAGTAGCCGTGCTCGGTCGTCCACCCGCCGTGGAACACGGGCGGGACGGGCCGTCCGGCGCGCTCGAGGGTGTCCTGCCACGCGGCCAGCCGGCGGGCGGCGGAGTAGGACGACTCCGGGCCGGCGACGTGCCAGACGGTCTCGTGCCCGAGGTCGAGCAGATGCTGCGTCGCCTGGCGGGCACCGTCGGCCTGGTCGGTGTCGATCGCGGGGTGCTCGGTCGTGCCGGTCGAGTCGACGACGACCATCGGTACGCCGTCGGGCAGGGCGACCTCGGCCGTGTCGATGATGTGCGACTCGATGATGATGACGACCCCGTCGACGGCCTGCTCGTGCAGCCGGGAGAACGCCGACCGCACGCCCTCCTCGGTCCGGGAGGCCATCGGCAGCAGCGTGATCGTGAAGTCCGCGGCGCCGGCCGCGTCGGCGATCGCCTCGAGCGTGCGCATGTTGCCGAAGGACGCGAGCGTGAACATGATCACGCCGATCGTGCGGAAGCGGCCGGAACGCAGGGCCCGGGCGGCGCGGTTGGGGCGGTAGCCGAGGGCGTCCATGGCGCGCTGGACCCGTTCGCGGGTGTCGGGGCTGACGTTGTCGAACCCGCGGGACACGCGGGAGACGGTCTGCATCGAGACCCCGGCGGCCTCGGCCACGGCGGCCAGCGAGGGCGCGCGGCGCGTGGCGGCGATCTCGGTCGACACGAGCGCTCCTTCCCCCTCGGGCGGCTCCCGCGGTGGTGCCGTCCCCGAACGGTAGCGCATGTTGACGTTGCCATGCTACGGTTCCCAAGTTCGATGTTGACGTCAACATCGACGCACCCGAACGCAGCACGACAAGGGAGTCACATGACCACGCTCGAAGCGCGTGCGCCAGGAGCCGCAGCTCCGGCGACGCCGCCGCGGCGCCGGAACCGGCAGCGCGGCCGCTGGACCGGCTGGATGTTCGTCGGTCCGTTCGTCGTGGTCCTCGTGGCCATGCTCGTCGTCCCGATCGGCTACGCGCTCTGGCTCAGCCTGTTCCGCGACCAGCTGATCGGCGGCAACCAGTTCGTCTGGTTCGCCAACTACGTGCAGCTGTTCCAGGACGCCAAGTTCTGGACCGGGTTCGGCCGCGTCGTGCTGTTCCTCGTCGTCCAGGTGCCGATCATGCTCGTCGTCGCGCTGATCGCGGCGCTCGCGCTCGACAGCGCCCGCCTGTGGGCGGCGTCCTTCTTCCGGATCGCGATCTTCCTGCCCTACGCGGTGCCCGGCGTGGTCGCGGCGCTCATCTGGGGCTTCATCTACGGCAACCAGTTCGGTCTCACCGGCACGATCAACTCGGCGCTCGGCATCGACCTGCTGCAGCCGTTCAGCCCGGACTGGATGCTCGCGTCGATCGGCAACATCGTCACGTGGGAGTTCGTCGGCTACAACATGCTGATCTTCTACGCGGCCCTGCGCGTCGTGCCCGGTGAGCTCTACGAGGCCGCCGAGATCGACGGTGCCGGCCCGATCCGCACGATCTGGTCGATCAAGATCCCGGCGCTCCGCGGCTCGATCGTCATCGCCACGATCTTCTCGATCATCGGCAGCTTCCAGCTCTTCAACGAGCCGAACCTGCTCAAGACGCTCGCCCCGAACGTCATCGGCACCTCGTACACGCCGAACATGTACGCCTACTCGCTGTCCTTCAGCGGCCAGCAGTTCAACTACTCCGCCACCGTCGCGATCGTCATGGGCGTCATCACCGCCGTGATCGCCTACGTCGTGCAGGTGCGCGGGACCCGAGCGGAGAACCGATGAGCACCCTGGACACCCGCACGACGCCGCCCACCGTGACCGAGGCGGTGACCACCCGCGGACGCAGCGGGGCGGGCCGCACCCGTGCCTCCCGTCCGAGCGGCCCGAAGGGCCGTGGACCCCGCGCCCGCAAGTCGACGCTCCTGCTCGTGGTGATGATCGTCATCACCGTCTACTCGCTGCTGCCGCTCTTCTACCTCGTCGTCAACGCGACGAAGTCGCAGGACGACCTGCTCAGCACCTTCGGGCTCTGGTTCGGCAACGGCTTCTCGCTGTTCCAGAACATCGGCGAGACGCTGACCTACAACGGCGGCATCTACCTGCGCTGGCTCGCGAACACCGTGCTCTACGTGGTGGTCGGCGCCGGCGGGGCGACGCTCCTCGCGACGATCGCCGGCTACGGCATGGCGAAGTTCCGGTTCCCGGGCCGCCGTGCGGTGTTCGCCGTCGTGCTCGGCGCGATCGCGATCCCCGGCACCGCGCTCGCCGTCCCGACGTTCCTGCTGTTCTCGTCGGTCGGCCTCACGAACACCCCGTGGGCGATCATCCTGCCGTCGCTCATCAGCCCGTTCGGCATGTACCTCATCTGGACCTACGCGATCGACGCGGTCCCGACCGAGGTCATCGAGGCGGCGCGGATGGACGGCGCGGGCGAGTTCCGGATCTTCTTCACGATCGCCCTCCGCCTGCTCGCCCCCGGCGTCGTGACGGTCCTGCTGTTCGCCGTCGTCGCGACCTGGAACAACTACTTCCTGCCCCTGATCATGCTGAGCGATCCGAACCTCTACCCGCTCACGGTCGGCCTCAACCAGTGGAGCGCGCAGGCGCAGGGCGTCTCCGCACACCCGATCTACAACCTCGTCGTCACCGGATCGCTCCTCACGATCATCCCGATCGTCGTCGCGTTCCTCTTCCTCCAGCGCTCCTGGCAGTCCGGCCTCGCGGCCGGGTCCGTCAAGGCCTGACCTCCCGCACCACCCAGCAGCACCACCCGAAGCACCTGCTTCACGATGAAGTGAAAGGCACCCTCATGCACAAGCGTCTCCGTCGCGGGCTCAGCGCCCTCGCGATCGGCGTCACCGCAGCCGTCGCCATGACGGCCTGCGCCGCCGGCGGCTCGTCCTCCTCCGGTGGATCGGCCGACGACATCACGAAGGCCCTCGAGAAGGGTGGGTCGCTGACCTACTGGTCGTGGACCCCCTCCGCCCAGGCCCAGGTCGCCGCCTTCGAGAAGGCGTACCCGAAGGTCAAGGTCAAGCTCGTCAACGCCGGCACCGGCAACGACCAGTACACCAAGCTGCAGAACACGATCAAGGCCGGCTCCGGCGCCCCCGACGTCGCGCAGATCGAGTACTTCGCGCTGCCGCAGTTCGCCCTGAGCGACTCGCTCGTCGACCTGAAGTCGTACGGCTTCGACAAGCTGGCGGACAAGTACGGTGCGGGCACCTGGCAGTCGGTCGACCTCGACGGCAAGGTCTACGGCCTCCCGCAGGACTCCGGCCCCATGGCGATGTTCTACAACAAGAAGACGTTCGACGACGCCGGCATCACCACGCCGCCGAAGACCTGGGACGAGTACGTCGCGGACGCCGAGAAGATCCACGCGTCCAACCCGAACGCCTACATCGCCGCGGACAGCGGTGACGCGGGCTTCACGACCTCGATGATCTGGCAGGCCGGCGGCCGTCCGTTCGAGGTCAAGGGCACCGACGTCACGGTGAACCTGCAGGACGCGGGTACCAAGAAGTGGACCTCGACCTGGAACCAGCTCGTCGAGAAGGGCCTGCTCTCGCAGACGCCCGGCTGGACCGACGACTGGTACAAGCAGCTCGGCAACGGTGAGATCGCCACGATGGTCACCGGCGCCTGGATGCCCGGCGTGCTCGAGTCGAGCGTGAAGGACGGCAGCGGCAACTGGCGCGTCGCCCCGATCCCGACCTACGACGGCTCCTCCGACGTCACCGCGAACAACGGCGGCTCCGCCGAGGTCGTCATGAAGCAGTCGAAGAACCCGGCGCTCGCGGCCGGCTTCCTGAAGTGGCTGAACTCCTCGCAGGACTCGATCGACGTGTTCCTGAAGTCGGGCGGCTTCCCGTCGACCAAGGCGCAGCTCACCTCGTCGACCTTCACCGCCGAGAAGCCGGAGTACTTCGGTGGCGAGGCGATCAACGAGACCCTGTCGAAGGCGTCCTCCAGCGTCGCCGAGGGCTGGCAGTACCTGCCCTTCCAGGTCTACGCGAACAGCGTCTACGCGGACACCGTCGGCCAGGCGTACCAGGACAAGTCCGACCTGAACGCCGGGCTCGAGGCCTGGCAGAAGGCGATCGTGAAGTACGGCAACGAGCAGGGCTTCAAGGTCACCTCGAAGTAACACCGTTCCACCACCACCTCGGGGCCGTGCGGATCCTTCCGCACGGCCCCGATCCCTGAGAGGGTCACACCATGCGCTTCGCCATCGGCGACACCGACTTCCTGCTCGACGGCGAGCCGCACCGGGTCCTGTCCGGCGCGATCCACTACTTCCGCGTGCACCCGGACCTGTGGCAGGACCGGATCCGCAAGGCCAAGCTCATGGGCCTCAACACCGTCGAGACCTACGTCGCCTGGAACGCGCACGCGCCCCGGCCGGGCGAGTTCGACCTGACCGGCGGGCTCGACCTCGGCCGCTTCCTCGACCTGGTCGCCGCCGAGGGCATGCACGCCATCGTCCGCCCCGGGCCGTACATCTGCGCCGAGTGGACGAACGGCGGCCTGCCGTACTGGCTGTTCACCGACGGCACCGTCGGCGTCCGCCGCGACGAGCCGGGGTTCCTCGCCGCCGTGCAGGACTACCTCGAGCAGCTCGCGCCCGTGCTCGTCCCGCGGCAGATCGACCACGGCGGGCCGATCGTGCTCGTGCAGGTCGAGAACGAGTACGGCGCGTACGGCTCCGACCCGGTCTACCTGACGAAGCTCGAGCAGATGCACCGGGACATCGGGCTGACGGTGCCGTTCACGAGCGTCGACCAACCGATGGGCACCATGCTCGAGGACGGCTCACTGCCGTCGCTGCACAAGACCGGCTCGTTCGGGTCCCGCTCGGCCGCGCGGCTCGAGCGACTCCGCCAGGCGCAGCCGACCGGTCCGCTGATGTGCTCGGAGTTCTGGGACGGCTGGTTCGACAGCTGGGGCGAGCACCACCACACCACCCCGGCGGCCGACTCGGCGGCGGACCTGGACGTCCTGCTCGCCGCCGGCGGCTCGGTCAACGTCTACATGTTCCACGGCGGTACGAACTTCGGCTTCACGAACGGCGCGAACGACAAGGGCGTGTACCGGCCGATCGCGACGTCGTACGACTACGACGCCCCGCTCGACGAGGCCGGTCGCCCGACCGACAAGTTCCACGCCTTCCGCGCGGTGATCGAGCGCTACGCGCCCGTCCCGCCGCTCCCCGCCTCGATGCAGCCCGGTGGATCAGGTCGCCTGACCGACGACGACGGCACCGGCCTGGAGGCACGCCCCGCGCCCGCCAGGGACGTCGCCGTCCGGCTCGACCGGGTCGCGTCGCTCCGCTCCCTGCTGCCCGCGCTGACCGGGTGGACGACCCACGACGAGCCGCCGACCTTCGACGCGCTCGGGGTGGCCAGCGGCTTCGTGCTCTACCGGACCGAGGTCGACCTGCCGACCGGCGGTGTCCTGACCGTCGGTGACGAGGTCCGCGACCGCGCCGTCGTCACCGTGGACGGTGTCGTCGTCGGCGTGCTCGAACGCGAGCACCACGACCGTGCGATCGCGCTCCCGCCGGTCACCGGCACGCTCGAGCTGCTCGTCGAGGACCAGGGCCGGGTCGACTACGGCCCCCGGATCGGCGAGCCGAAGGGCCTGCTCGGCGGGGTCGCCGTGGACGGGGTCCCGGTCGCGCGGTGGAGCGCCTCGCCGCTCGCCCTCGACCCGATCGCGCCCGCAGCGCTGGCGCAGCTCGCCGGGACCGCGCCCACCGACGGCGACGTGCTCGCCGGCCCGGTGTTCGCCGCGGGGTCGTTCGACCTGACCGAGCCGGGGGACCGGTACCTGTCGCTCGACGGCTTCCGGAAGGGCGTCGCCTGGGTGAACGGCTTCTGCCTGGGGCGCTACTGGTCGCGGGGGCCGCAGCGGACCCTGGCCGTGCCGGGTCCGGTGCTCCGGGCCGGCCGGAACGAGGTCGTCGTGTTCGAGGTGCACGCCGCGGCCTCCCGCCGGGTGTGCCTGCTCGTCGAGCCGGACCTCGGCCACACCGAGGGCTGACCCGCCCCCGTCGTGCCGATCCGCGCGTGGTGTGTCGATCCGCGCGTGGTGTGTCGATCCGCGCGTGGTATGCCGATCCGCGCGTCGGAAGGCGGGGATTCCGACCTCCGACGCGCGGATCGGCATCCCATGTCACGCGCGATGGGACGGACCGCTCGCCCGGCGTCACGCGTCGAGGGCGTCGAGCTCCTCGAGCGCGCGTCGGGCATCGGCGACCCGGTCGGCCTCCGGGCGGGTCCACCACTCGGGGCCGCGCTCGCCGAGGCCGTGCTTCGCCAGACCGTTCCGCCGCCGCGCGGCAGCCAGGGCCTCGTCGTCGCCGTCGCGCTTCGCCCGGCGCACGGCGTTCCGCCCGCGACCGAGGTGCGACCGGAGCGCGGCGGCGAGGTCCTCGGGCAGCGCCGGGTCGGTGCGCCGCCACCGTCGGCCGTCGACGACGAAGTGGTGGTCGTCGGGCTCCGTGCTCATGCCCCGAGTCTGCTCCGTCGGTGGTCGGCGGTAGACAGGGATCGATGACGGATCCCCGCGCCCACCCCCTGCTCGACGTCCGACGGATCTACACCGAGCCCGCCGCGCTCGACCTCCCGCGTGGGCAGGACGTCGTCGCGCGGTGGCCGGACGCCGAGATCGTGCCCGTCGCCTCGCACTGGAACATCCCCGAGGTCCACGGCGACGAACGCAACGTCCGGCGCTGGGTGCGGATCAAGACCGAGGCGCTCGTCCTCGGCGTGAAGAAGTCGCTCGTCACCCGGCCGAACGGCCGCTCCGCCGACTTCATCGCCCCCTCGACCGCGAACGGGTGCGCGATGGCGTGCGCGTACTGCTACGTGCCGCGACGCAAGGGCTACTCGAACCCCGTGACCGTGTTCGCGAACATCGAGCAGATCACGAAGCACGTCGCGCGGAACATCGCGAAGCAGGGGCCGAAGACCGAACCGAACCAGTGCGACCCCGACGCGTGGGTCTACGACATCGGCGAGAACAGCGACTGCTCGGTCGACGCGCAGCTCAGCGAGAACGTCCGCGACCTCTGCGACCTGTTCCGGATGAGTCCCACCGCCAAGGCGTCCTTCGCGACGAAGTACGTCAACCGGGACCTGCTCGACTGGGACCCGATGGGCCGCACGCGCGTCCGGTTCTCGCTCATGCCGCACGAGACCGCGAAGGTCACGGACATCCGGACCTCGCCGATGGCGGAGCGGATCGCGGCGGTGAACGACTTCGTCGATGCTGGGTACGAGGTCCACCTGAACTTCTCGCCGGTGATCCTGACGCCGACGTGGGAGTCCGACTGGGCCGACCTCCTGCGGCAGGTGGACGACGTCCTCTCGCCCGCGGCCAAGGCACAGCTCGCGGCCGAGGTCATCTTCCTCACCCACAACCAGGGCCTGCACGAGGTCAACCTCGGCTGGCACCCGAAGGCCGAGGACCTACTCTGGCGCCCGGACCTGCAGGAGCAGAAGGTGTCGCAGAACGGCGCCGTCAACGTCCGTTACCGGGCGGCGACGAAGGGGCAGCTCGTCGAGCGCTTCCGGGAGCTCGTGGCGGAGCACCTGCCGAGCTGCCGCATCCGCTACGCGTTCTAGCGGCAGAGCGGCAGGGCCCCGGAACGGAGGACGCCCGCACCGCCTGGGGGCGGTGCGGGCGTCAGCGGTGCTCGAGGCTCACTTGCCCTCGAGGTGGTCCTTCGCCTTCTCCTTCTCGAGACGCGCCTCGCCCATGACCTGGTCCTTCTGGCCCTGGTGCGTCAGTTCGGCGTCGTCCGTGTGCTTGCCGACGGCCTCCTCGACCTTGCCGACGATCTTCTGGGTGGCGTCCTTCGCCTTGTCTCCGAGCGACATGGTGTCGTCCTTCCTCCGGGGATCCCGCCGAGGGTCCCCGGCGCCTGTGCACCCGACTGAACCACGAGCCTCCCGTCCCTTCGCGGCGCAGCCGGAGGTTCACGTACCCCGATCTCGCCGACGGGGTACGACTACGGGACCAGACGGTCCGCCCGGTAGCGGTCGAACAGCTCGGCGAACGCGCGGTCGGTGCGCCGGTACCCGGTGAACCCGGCCTCGCGGCTCTTCCCCATGTCGGTCACGACCTCCATCTCGCGGCCGAGGTCGGCGTCAGTGTGCCACCACGAGGCCAGCCGCGTGACGTCGGGCTCGATCAGGCCGTACCGCTCGGCGATGCCGGCCCACGCGTGCTCGTGCGGCGCCATCTGCTCCTCGAGCGGGCGCGGACGGTCGGCAAACCCGACGACGCGCGCCGGGTCGACGCCCAGGTGTGCGGCGAGTCGCGGCCACATCCACCGCCAGCGGAAGACGTCGCCGTCCACGACGTTGAACGCCTCGTCGGCACCCTCGGGGCTCGTCGCCGCCCACACCATGTGCTCGGCGAGGAGCCCGGCGTCGGTCATGTCCGTGAGCCCGTCCCACTGCGCGGCGCTCCCCGGGAACACGAAGTCCAGGTCGAGCTCCTTGGCGAGCGTGGCCTGCACGGCGAGCGTCAGGCCCATGTTCATCGCGTTGCCGACGGCGTGGCCGATCACGGTGTGCGAACGGTGCACCGACCACGTGAAGCCCTGGCGCTCGGCGGCGGCGAAGAGCTCGTCCTCCTGCGCGTAGTAGAAGTTCGGGACGTCGAGCCGCGGCTCCTCCTCGTGGAAGGGCGTGTCCGGCACGACCCCGGCGGCGTAGGCCTCGAACGGACCGAGGTAGTGCTTCAGGCCGGTGACGAGCGCGACGTGCTCGAGCGGCGCGTGCGACAGGGCGGCGAGCAGGTCGCGGACCATGCCGCCGTTGACGCGGATGTTCTCCGCCTCGGTCTCCTGGCGCTGCCACGCGGTGAAGAACACGTGGGTCGGTCGTTCGTCGGCGAGGGCCGCGGCGAGGGAATTCGGCTCGCGGAGGTCGGCGGCGACGGTGCGGACGCCCTCGCGGGCGAGTGGTCGGCGGGACAGCGCGGTGACCCGCCAGCCCAGGGAGAGCAGGTGGTCGACGAGGGCGGAGCCGGTGATGCCGCTGGCGCCCACGACGAGGGCTTCGGGACGGACGGGGGTCGCTTCGGTGGTGGTCGTCATCCCCGGGTGCAACGCGGTCGGGCGACAGGTGTTCCCTACCGGGGACGTCGGATCCGGATCGGTCCCTTGGCGGTGGACGGGTCGACGACGCTGCCGTGCTGGGTGATCTCGACCTCGCCCCGCGCCACCATCCGGCGCGCGGCCCGACGTGCGGGCTCCATGAGGGGGTGCCAGTCGTCCGGCTCGAGCGAGCGGGCGGCGTCGGACGGGCAGATGCTCGCCGTGCGGGGACGGGCGGCGAGCAGCTCGTCGATCCGCTGCTCGAGCGCCCGGTCGGTGGCGTCGACGCCGTGCTTCCGGCACGCGGCGGAGCACCACTTCGCGTCCGGGGTGGCGGACGACGGCATCCGGCGGCCGCACGAGGCGCACGTCCGCTCGGCCTGCGCCTCGGCCGATGCCGACGCGTCCGCAGCGGTCCTGATCGCTCGTCCCATGCCGACCATCCTGGTCCCGCTGTCCGGTCCCGCACACAGCCCAGGCTCGGGCTGGCAGCATCGGGTCGGTGAACGCCGCCGACGAAGCCGCCCCCGCCCGCCCGGAGGAGCCCGCGTGGGTCGAGCACGCGATGTGGTGGCACGTCTACCCGCTCGGAGCCGTCGGGGCCGAGATCCGTCCGACGACGCCGGTCGACGAGCGGCAGGTCGAGCACCGGCTGACCCGGCTCGTGCCGTGGCTCGACCACGTGGTCGACCTCGGGCTGAACGGGCTGCTCCTCGGTCCGGTGTCCGCGAGCAGCACCCACGGCTACGACGTCGTCGACCACTTCCGCGTCGACCCGCGCCTCGGCGACGACGCCGACCTCGACGCCCTGCTCGCGGCCGCGCACGACCGCGGCGTGCGGGTGCTGTTCGACGGGGTCTTCAACCACGTCGGACGGGACCACCCCGCGTTCCGCGCGCTCGAGGAGCACGGACCGGACGCCCCGACCGCCGACCTGTTCGCGGTGGACTGGACGGGCTGGCAGCCGGGCGCCCCGGTGCCGGTGGGGGACTTCGAGGGGCACGACATCCTCGTCGCACTCGACCACGACTCCCCGGCGGTGCAGGACCTGGTGGTCGAGGTGATGACGCACTGGCTCGCCCGGGGGATCGACGGCTGGCGGCTCGACGCGGCGTACGCGGTGCCGCCGGCCTTCTGGGCGGCCGTGCTGCCCCGCGTGCGGGAGCGGTTCCCGGAAGCGTGGTGCAGCGGCGAGGTGATCCACGGCGACGCGGCCGCGATCGTGACGGCGTCGACGATGGACTCGACCACGCAGTACGAGCTCTGGCAGGGCACCTGGCACGGGATCGCCGACCGGAACTGCTTCGAGCTGGCGCACGCGGTCGAGCGCCACGACGCCCTGCTCGGCACGTTCGTCCCCACCACGTTCGTCGGCAACCACGACGTCACCCGCATCGCCAGCGCGGTGGGGGAGCGGTTCGCCGGGCACGCGGCCGCCGTCCTGTTCACGGTCGCCGGGACCCCCGTGGTCTACGCCTGTGACGAGTACGGCTGGACCGCCGTCAAGGAGGAGCGTCTGGGCGGGGACGACGCCGTGCGTCCGGAGCTGCCCTCGGCGCCGCCGAGCCCGACCGACCTGACCCGCACGTACCAGGCCCTGGTCGCCCTCCGCCGGCGGATGCCGTGGCTGCACCGCGCCCACACCGACGTCGTGCACCTGACGAACACTGCGCTGGTGCTGCGGACGGCGACCGCGGACGCGGCCGTGGTGACCGCCCTGAACCTGGCAGACGACCCGGTCGAGGTGCCCGCAGCCGACGCGACGCGGGTCGAGGCGGGCGGTGGGGACCTGTGGGACGGGACCCTGCGCCTCCCGGCCGGTGGGTGGGCGGTCCTGACCGCCTGACCCGACCCGCACAACGAGGCGGTGGAGCAGAAGACGTCGGGCGCCACACGGCGACCCGACGTCTTCTGCTCCACCACAGGGGTGAGGGGAACGGGGGTGGGACCCCCTACTTGCGCGCAGACGCCGCCCGACGCTTGTTGAACACGTCGAACGCGACGGCCGCGAGCAGCACCAGGCCCTTGATGAGCGACTGGTACTCGGTGCCGACACCGAGGATCGACATGCCGTTGTTCAGGATCCCGATGATGAGACCACCGATGATCGCGCCCGGCACCGTGCCGATGCCGCCGGTGACCGCTGCGCCACCGATGAACACGGCCGCGATGGCGTCGAGCTCGAAGCCGTTGCCGGCACCCGGGGCGGCGAGGTTGAGCTGGCCGGTGAAGACCACGCCCGCCAGCGCCGCGATGACGCCCATGTTCACGAACAGCAGGAACGTGACACGCTTCGTCTTCACGCCGGACAGCTGCGCGGCGAGGGCGTTGCCGCCGATCGCGTAGACGTGGCGACCGAACACCGCGCTCCGCATGACCACCGAGTAGACGACCACGAGCAGCCCGAGGACGACGAGGACGATCGGCGTGCCGTTGTAGCTGGCGAGCAGCAGCGCGACGTAGATGACGAGCGCGACGCCGAAGGCGAGCTTGACGAGGAACCAGACGAGCGGCTCGCTCTCGAGCTGGTACTTGCGCCGGGTGGCACGGCCACGGAGCGAGACGACGATCATGATCGCCGCGGCGGCGAAGCCGAGGACCATCGTCAGCGGCTCGTAGCCCGAGGTGCCGAACGAGGGCAGGAAGCCCGAGCCGAGCGAGCGGAAGCCGTCCGGGAAGGGCGAGATCTGCTGGTTCTGCAGGACGATCTGCGCGGCACCGCGGAAGGCGAGCATGCCCGCCAGGGTCACGATGAACGCCGGGATCCCGAAGTAGGCGATCCAGAAGCCCTGCCAGGCGCCGACCAGGCCGCCGAGCACCAGGCAGAGGACGACCGCGATCGGCCACGGGATGCCCCACTGCGTGATCATCACGCCGGCCATGGCACCCGTGAAGGCGACCACCGACCCGACCGACAGGTCGATGTGGCCGGCGATGATGACCATCACCATGCCGATGGCGAGGATGAGGATGTAGCTGTTCTGGACGATCAGGTTCGAGACGTTGATCGGGGCCAGGGTGATGCCGCTCGTCGTCACCTGGAAGAAGATGACGATGACGATCAGCGCGATGAACAGGCCGATCTGTCGGAGCTGCCCGGTGAGGTAGCCGGCGGCGGACTTAAGCGCGTTCATTGACAGGGGTCTCCCGTTCCTGGGTCATGTACTGCATGAGGACCTCGGGTGTGGCCTCGGAGCGGGGCACGTCCGCGGTGATCGTGCCCTCGGAGAGCGTGTAGATGCGGTCGCAGATGCCGAGGAGCTCCGGGAGCTCCGAGGAGATCACGATGACCCCCTTGCCCTGGTCCGCCAGGCTGTTGATGAGCGTGTAGATCTCGTACTTGGCGCCGACGTCGATGCCGCGGGTCGGCTCGTCGAGGATGAGCACGTCGGGGTCGGCGTACATCCACTTCGACAGGACGACCTTCTGCTGGTTGCCGCCGGAGAGCTTGCCCGTGACGGCGTTCACCGACGGGGCCTTGATGTTCATGCTCTTCAGGAACGAGCCCGCGACGGTGGTCTCCTGGGATCCGTTCACGAAGCCCCAGTTGGCGAGCTTCCCGAGCGCCGAGCCGGAGATGTTCCGCTTGATGTCGTCGATCAGGTTCAGGCCGTAGCGCTTCCGGTCCTCGGTCGCGTACGCGATGCCGTTGTCGATCGCCCGCGTGACCGTGTTCGTCTTGATCGGGACGCCGCGCTTGTAGACCGTGCCGCTGATGCCGGTGCCGTACGAGTGCCCGAACACGCTCATCGCGAGCTCGGTCCGCCCGGCGCCCATCAGGCCCGCGATGCCGACGACCTCGCCGGCCCGGACGTTGAGGTTCGCCTGGTGGATGATCTCGCGCGAGCCGTCGAGCGGGTGGTGGACGGTCCAGTCCTCGATGCGCAGGAGCTCCTCGCCGATGACGGGGTTCTCGCGCTCGGGGTAGCGGCTCGACAGGTCGCGGCCGACCATCCCGCGGATGATCCGGTCCTCGGAGACGTCGTCGGCGTGCATGTCGAGCGTCTCGATCGTCTTGCCGTCGCGGATGATCGTGACCTTGTCCGCGATCGCCTTGATCTCGTTGAGCTTGTGGCTGATGATGATCGCCGTCATGCCCTCGGCCTGCAGCGAGCGGATGAGCTCGAGCAGGTGGGCCGAGTCGTCGTCGTTCAGCGCCGCGGTGGGCTCGTCGAGGATGAGCAGCTTGACGTCCTTCGAGAGCGCCTTCGCGATCTCGACGAGCTGCTGCTTCCCGACGCCGATGTCGACGATCTTCGTGACGGGGTTGTCCTTGAGCCCGACGCGCTGCAGGAGCGAGGCGGCCTCGAGGTTCGTCTGGTTCCAGTCGATGAGCCCGCCCTTGACGCGCTCGTTGCCGAGGAAGATGTTCTCGGCGATCGACAGGAAGGGGCTGAGGGCGAGCTCCTGGTGGATGATGACCACGCCCGCGGCCTCGGAGTCGTTGATGGAGCCGAACTTCACCGGCTGGCCGTCGAGCAGGATCTCGCCGTCGAAGGAGCCGTGCGGGTAGACGCCCGACAGCACCTTCATCAGGGTCGACTTGCCCGCGCCGTTCTCGCCGCAGATCGCGTGGACCTGGCCGCGCTCGACCTCGATGGAGACGCCCTGCAGGGCCTTCACACCGGGGAAGGTCTTGGTGATGTCCCGCATCTCGAGGATGGTGTCCGCCATGTGGGACCGCCTTTCCGTCGTCCGCGCGTCGCGCGGGTGGAGACGGACGGGAGGCGCGGTGCGGGGGTGCACCGCGCCTCCAGTCCTGTGGATGGTTGCGTCCTACTTGAGGTCGGCCTCGGTGTAGTACCCGCTGTCGACCAGGACGGACTTGTAGTTGTCCTTCGTGACGACGGTGGGCTGGAACAGGTAGGTCGGGACGACCTTGACCTTGTTGTCGTAGCTCTTGGTGTCGTTCACCTCGGGCTTCTTGCCCGTCAGCAGGTCCTCGGCCATGGTGACCGACTGCTTGGCGAGCTTGCGGGTGTCCTTGTAGATCGTCGAGTACTGCTGGCCGGCGATGATCGACTTGACCGAGGCCTGCTCGGCGTCCTGGCCGGTGACGATCGGGAGCGGGCGGTCCGAGGAGCCGTAGCCGGCGCCCTGCAGGGCCGAGATGATGCCGATCGACATGCCGTCGTAGGGCGAGAGGACGCCGTTCAGCTCGGTGCCGCCGGAGTAGGACTTGGCGATCAGGTTCTGCATGCGGGCCTTGGCGGTCGCCGGGTCCCACTGCTGCGTCGCGGCCTGGGAGAGCTGGTCCTGGCCGGACTGGATCTTCAGCGTGCCGTCCTCGAGGTACGGCTTGAGGGTGTCCATCGCGCCGTTGAAGAAGAAGCCGGCGTTGTTGTCGTCGAGCGATCCGGCGAAGACCTCGATGTTGAACGGACCCTTCTTGTCCGTCTTCTTGCCGTCCGCGTCGACGAGGCCGAGGCCCGTCAGCAGCGAGGTGGCTTGGTCGACGCCGACCTTGTAGTTGTCGAACGAGACGTAGTAGTCGACGTTCTTGTTGCCGGTGAGCAGGCGGTCGTAGGAGATGACCTTGATGCCGGCCTTGGCGGCGGCGTCGAGCTGGTCGGAGAGCGCCCCACCGTCGATCGACGCGATGATCAGGACCTTCGCGCCCTTGGTGATCATGTTGCTGACCTGCTGGGCCTGCTGCTGGACCTTGTTGTCGCCGTACTCGAGATCGACCTTGTAGCCGGCCTTCTCGAGGTCGCTCTTGACGGCGTCGCCGTCCTTGATCCACCGCTCGGAGACCTTGGTGGGCATGGCGACGCCCACGAGCGCGCCCTTGTTGTCGCCGCTGCTGGTGCCGCCCTCGGTCGACGCCCGGCCACCGGCCGAGCACGCCGCCAGGGAGAACGCGATGCCGACTGCTGCGACGCCCGCGATGATCCTGCGCTTCATCATCGAAGTACCTCTGTTCCTCTCGCGTCGTCCTCGACGCGCTCAGGTGCTGGGGCTGCTGTGCCCCGTGGGATTGCTCGGGTGAGCGCTCACATACTGAGGGTTCCGTCACGGGGTGTCAACTCGTCGTGACCGTTTCGGGACCTTGCCTCGTCGGGCGGACTGCGCGGTACGCTCAGCCCCGTGACGACCACGACCGCGCTCGGTGGTGCCGGCGGCAGACGCCGCAAGGCCCCGACGATCTTCGACGTCGCCGAGCGCGCGGGCGTCTCCCACCAGACCGTCTCCCGCGTCATCAACGGCGACCCCACCGTCCGCGAGGCGTACCGCTCGCAGGTGACCGACGCCGTCACGGCGCTCGGCTACCGACCGCGCGCGGCCGCCAGGGCCCTGGCCGGTGGCCGCAGCCGGGCGCTCGGCATCATCACCGCCGGCGACGCCCTGTACGGGCCGTCGAGCACGGCGATCGGCTTCGAGCGCGCCGCCCGGGCCGCCGGGTACCACGTGCTCCTGTCCACGCTGCCGGACGAACCGCGGCCCGTCGACCTCTCCGGCGCGCTCACGACCCTGCTCGCGCAGGACGTCGCCGCGATCGTCCTGGTGGCGGCGGACAACCGGGTGCTCGACGCGCTCGCGTCGCTGACGATCCCGGTCTCGGTGCCGGTCGTCGTCGCGAACGCCGTGCAGCGCGACGCCAGGACCCCCGCGGCGCCGAGCGTGGCCGCGGTCGCCATCGACCAGGCCGCCGGGACGACCCTGGTCATGGAGCACCTGTTCGGGCACGGGTACCGGCGGATCGTGCACATCGCCGGACCGTCGGTGTCGCAGGAGTCCGAGGTGCGCCGCGCCACCTACGAGCGGGTCATGCGCGAGGCCGGGCTCGAACCGGTCGTGCTCGACGGCGACTGGACCCCGGCGAGCGGGTTCGCCGCCGCCCGGCACATCGACGCGACCGTGGTCGACGCGGTCTTCGCGGGGAACGACCAGATGGCGCTCGGGGTGCTGCACGCCTTCGCGGACGAGGGGCTCCGCGTGCCGGACGACATCGCCGTGGTCGGGTTCGACGACGTCCCCGAGGCCGCGCACTTCACGCCGCCGCTCACCACCGTGCGGCAGGACTTCGTCGCGATGGGGCAGCGGGTGCTCGAGACGGTGCGGGCGCTCGTCGAGGGGGAGCCCCGCGACGAGACGCTCCTGGCGCCCGAGCTGGTGGTGCGGCGGAGCACGTAGCGGTCCCGCGCGTGGGAGGCCGATCCGCGCGTGGGATGCCGATCCGCGCACGGGGTGCCGATCCGCGCATGGTCGGTCGTCCGTTCCGACCGAGTACGCGCGGATCGGCTTGCGATGTCAGGTGCGATGGGCAGGAACGTGCGTCGCGCGCCCGCCGGCGTCACCGCGCGAGCGGGATCCAGACGCGCATCGGCTCGGGACCGCGGTTCGCCCAGGCGTAGTACGGCACGGCGGTCGCCGTGACGGACTGGAGGATCGTGGCACGGTCGCCGGACCCGGCCACGTCGTCGACGCTGGTCGCGTCCGCGGGGCGATCCGTGCCTCCCGTCCGGTCCGTGTCGAGCCGCCGGTACGGCCACGCTGCCTGCTCGTGCCGGGACGGGGCGGACCCGGGCACGCGCAGCGTGACGACGCCGTCGAGGAGGTCGTCGCGACGCTCCTCGGTGATCGGCGCCGACGCGTCGACCGTCAGGTCGTCGACCGTGAAGCCCTGCTGGTCCGCCTGCTCGACGGCGTAGACGAGCGGCCCGCGCTCGATCGCGACCTGCCCTCGGGCGGCGTCGATGCGGGGGTCTGCGACGTACCGGTGCGGTGTCGTGTCGAGGACGAGCTCGACGGTGTCGCCCGCCGACCACGTGCGGTCCAGGACGTGCCGCGTGCCCGGGGCGGGGTGTGCCGTGCCGTCCGGCCCGGTGACCGTCGTGATGTCCGACCAGGCGGGGATGCGCAGCCCGAGGGCGAGCGGCCCGTCCTGCGTGACCGTGACGACCACGCGGCCGTCGTGCGGGTACCCGGTCTCGACACGGACCGGGCCGAGGTCGGCGGTGGCGTACTGGTGCACCTGCAGACCGCCGTCGGTCGCGGTGGCCAGGTAGCCGTCCAGGCTCGCGAACGTGCGCATGATGTTCGGCGGGCAGCAGGCGCAGTCGAACCAGCCGCGACGGCCGTGGGCGGGGGAGCGGTTCTCGTCCTGGTGGGCGTGGTCGCGGTGCTGCAGCGGGTTGACGTAGAAGTACTCGGTGCCGGCCAGGCTCACACCGGCGAGGAACGCGTTGTACAGCAGCCGCTCGATCGCGTCGGCGTACACGGGCTCGCCGGTCGCGAGCAGCAGGCGCCAGGCCCACTGGATCCCGCCGATCGCAGCGCAGGTCTCGGCGTAGCCGCGGTCGGTCGGGAGCTCGTACGGGTCGCCGAACGCCTCCCAGTCCCAGCGGGCGCCGAGGCCGCCGGTGATGAACGCCTTCGTCGCCATCATGTCGGCGAACTGCCGCTCGCTCGCCGACAGCAGCTCGGCGTCGCCGGTCTCGATCGCGACGTCGACGGCTCCGGCCGCGAGGTAGACCGCACGGACGGCGTGTCCCTCCACCGTGGTGGCCTCGCGGGCGGGCACCCGGTCGGAGAAGTACGTGGGTTCCCCGCCGGCGCGCTTGATGATGCCGTGCCCGCGGGCGTCGACGAACCAGTGCGCCAGGTCCAGGTAGGCGCGGGTGCCGGTCTCGCGGTACAGCTCGACGAGTCCCATCTCGACGACCGGGTGGCCGTCGATGTCGACCGTCTTCCCGTCGCCGAAGGTGCGGACCAGGTGGTCGGCGTTCTTCACGGCGACCTCGAGCAGCCCGGTGTCGCCCGTCGCCCGGTGCTGCGCGACGGCCGCCTGGTACAGGTGCCCGGCGCAGTACAGCTCGTGGCTCCACTTCAGGTCGACGTACCGCTCGCCCTTGCCGCGGACCTGCTGCACGGAGTCGACGTACCCGTCCGCGGCCTGGGCCCTGGCGTACAGGGCGGTGACCTCGCGCTGCAGGGCGAGGAGGTCCTCGGCGGGGGCGCGGCCGTACTCCCACGCCACCGCCTCGAGCCACTTGGTGACGTCCGAGTCCATGAAGACCGGGCCGACCGCCTCGCCCTGTTCGTCCCCGGCGGCGATGCGTAGGTTCCGGAAGTTCCCGGCGGCGTCGAGCCGGTCGTACCCGCTGCGGATCGCGTCGCGGCCGTTGCGGTCCTGCCGCAGGGCCCAGAAGCCGCCGGTGATCCGGGCGTCGCCGGTCGGGAGCGGCCGCAGCGCGAGGTGCGCACCGGCGGTCGGGAGGACCGGGGTCGCGGTCCGTGTTCGGCTGTCGGTGGGGAGCGTGGTCGTCACGGCGCCTCCTCGCGCTCGGGCGCTCCTGCGTCGGGACCGGGGCGGGGACCGACGCGTCCGACGGGCAGAAAGCGCTTTCCGTGGCGACCGTACGGCAGGTCGGTCCCGGGCGCAAGAGCCGGTTCCCGTAGGCTTCGACGGGGGACGACGGTCCCGGAAAGGACGTTGCCGTGTCGGACGACCCCTCCGGTCACCCAGGCCATCGCGGGCACCCGAGACGTCCCGGGCATCCCGGGCACGCCGTGCGTCCCGCTCGCATCGCGGACGTCGCGGCGCTCGCCGGGGTGTCGATCGGGACCGCCTCGAAGGCGTTGAACGACACCGGGCAGCTCCGTGCCGAGACCCGGGAGCGGGTCAAGGCCGCCGCCGAGCAGCTCGGGTTCGTCGGCGACGCCCGGGCCCGGGCGCTGTCGTCCGGTCGCTCGTACACGGTCGGGATGGTGACGACCGACTCGTTCGGCCGCTTCACGATGCCGGTGCTGCTCGGCGCCGAGGACGCCCTGTCCGCCGGCGAGGTCATGGTCCTGGTCGCCGACACCCGCGACGACCACGTGCGCGAGGCCCACTACCTGCGCTCGCTCGTCTCCCGCGGTGTCGACGGCATCATCGTCACCGGCCGTTCCGCCGACGCCCGGCCGCCGATCGAGGTGCCGGTCCCGGTGCCCGTCGTCTACGCCCTGACGCCGTCCACGTCGGACGCCGACGTGTCGGTCACCCTCGACGACGCCGCGGGTGCCGCTGCCGCCGCGAGGCACGTCCTCGGGCTCGGGCGCCGACGGGTCGCGGTCGTCACCGGGCCGGTCACCGCGCGCTCCGCCGAGCTCCGGGCCGCCGGGGCGCGCTCGGTGCTCGGCGACCGGATGACCGGCGAGCCGCTGTTCGGCGACTGGTCGGAGCGCTGGGGGCGCCGGGCCGTCGACCAGCTCGACCGCACGCACGGCGGGGTGGACGCGGTCGTGTGCGGGAACGACCAGATCGCCCGGGGGGTGTGCGACCGCCTGCGGGAGACCGGGCGGTCGGTACCCGCGGACGTCGCGGTGACGGGGTACGACGACTGGGACGTGGTGGCACTCGCGAGCCGCCCGCCGCTGACCACGGTGGACATGCGCCTCGACGAGCTCGGGAGGATCGCCGGGCGGTCGCTGCTCGAGCTCGTCGCCGGGGGTCGGCCGGCCTCGACCGCGGTCACGCCGACGCTCGTCGTCCGCGAGAGCACCGCCGGCGCGTAGGGGCGGGGCGCGCGTGGTGGGTCGTTTCGCGCATGGTTGGTCGTTCCGCGCATAGGTGGTCGTTCGATCCGCCTAGGTACGCGCGGATCGACTTCCCATGTCGGGTGCGATGGGAAAGAACGTGCACGGGCTGCCCTCGGAGGCTGCTGGGGACGCGGGGAGCGGGGCGTTCCGCGCGTGATTGGTCGATTCGGGCATGGTCGGTCGTTCGTTCCGCCCAGGTACGCGCGGATCGACTTCCCATGTCGGGTGCGATGGGCAGGAACGTGCGTCGCGACCGGCCTGGAGGCGCGGTGCCGGTCCGCCGGGCGTGCGCCGTGCCTCCAGGCTGGTCGCTCCCACACCCGTGGCCGGTCCCGCGGGCATGGCCTGCCACCCGCGCGGCCGGGCGCGCGGGAGCTCACGGGCTGGGCGACACCTCACGCGCGTGGCCGCCCGTGATGTGTCGCTCAGCGCGTGGAGTGCCGCACCGAGCGTGCCCGGCGCGCCGTCGCGTTGCGGGTGTGAGCGCTCACCTGCCATGATGTGAGCGCTCACGCAGGACGACGAGGTCTCGGAGGGACAGATGCGCGACGACCGCCGACAGCAGGTCGAACAGGGCCGGACGACACTCGGCATCGAGCTGGGCTCGACCCGCATCAAGGCGGTGCTCGTCGACGAGGACCTCCGCCCGATCGCGAGCGGCTCCCACGAGTGGGAGAACGAGTACGTCGACGGACGCTGGACGTACTCCCTCGAGTCCGTCGAGACCGGGGTCCGCGCCGCGTACGCCGACCTGGTAGCCGACGTCGAGCGGCAGGTCGGGGTCCGCCCGACGACCTTCCGCGCCGCCGGGGTCTCCGCGATGATGCACGGCTACCTGCCGTTCGACGCGGACGGCGAGCTGCTCGTCCCGTTCCGCACGTGGCGCAACACCTCGACGGGGCCGGCCGCCGAACAGCTCAGCGCCGCGCTGGACTTCAACGTCCCGCAGCGCTGGTCGATCGCACACCTCGCGCAGGCCGTCCTCGACGACGAACCGCACGTGGCGCAGGTCGCAGGGATCACGACCCTCGCCGGGTACGTCCACCGGGTGCTCACCGGCCGGGACGTCCTGGGCGTCGGCGACGCGAGCGGGCTGTTCCCGATCGACTCCGGCCCCGTCGACAGCGCACCGGGTGAGCCCGGCCGCCGCGACTACGACGCCGCCATGCTCGCCACGACGCAGGAGCTGCTCGGCGGACGGGTGCCGGACCTCCGCGCGCTCCTGCCCGAGGTGCTCGTCGCGGGCGAGGACGCCGGTGCGCTCACCCCCGAGGGCGCCGCGTGGCTCGACCCGACGGGCACGCTGCAGCCGGGCGTGGCGTTCTGCCCGCCGGAGGGCGACGCGGGCACGGGCATGGTCGCGACGAACGCCGTCGCACCCCGCACCGGCAACGTCAGCGTCGGCACGAGCATCTTCGCGATGGTCGTGCTCGAGCGCCCGCTGGGCACCCCGCACGAGGAGCTCGACGTCGTCACGACCCCGGCCGGCGACGCCGTCGCGATGGTGCACTGCAACAACGGCGCGAGCGAGATCGCCGCGTGGGCCCGGGTGTTCGGGCGGTTCGCCGAGGCCTCGGGTTCACCGCTGCCCGTCGACGACGTCTACGCGACGCTCCTGACCGAGGCGGCCGACGCCGACCCCGACGCCGGCGGGCTGCTGTCCTTCAACTACCTGGCCGGCGAGCCGGTCACGGGCGTCGAGGACGGCCGGCCGCTGCTCCTCCGCACGCCGGGCGCCCGCTTCACGCTCGGCAACCTGGTCCGTTCCGAGGTGCACGGTGCCTTCGCCACGCTCGCGATCGGCATGGACGTCCTGCACGGCGAGCACGTCGCCGTCGACCGGATGACCGCGCACGGTGGGCTCTTCCGGACGGAGGGTGCGCCGCAGCGCCTGCTCGCCGCGGCGCTCCGCGTGCCGGTCGCGCTCGAGGAGACCGCGGGGGAGGGCGGCGCCTGGGGCATCGCGGTCCTCGCGGCCTACCTGGAGCACACCGACCGGTCGCTCGCGGACTTCCTGGCCGAGACGGTCTTCGGGGGTGACTCGGTGCACGTCGCCGAGCCCGAGGAACGGGACGTCCAGGGCTTCCAGGACTACCTCGCCCGGTACCGCGCGGCGCTGCCGGTGCAGGACGTGGCGGCAGCGGCGACACGCACCAGCCCGACCACCGACCAGGGCGAGCCGACCGACTGGGGCGATCCGCGCCTCCAGGCCGACACGGCCGACGACGACGCGGCCGACGCGGCCGACGCAGCGCCCACCCAGCACACCGAGAAGGAGCCGACCGCATGACGGACCTGACCACCGACGAGACCGAGGCGGCCGTCGCCCGCGCGCGCAAGCGCGTCGCGACCCTGCACGGCGAGCTCGTCCGCTACGGCCTCGTCATCTGGACCGGCGGCAACGTGTCCGAGCGCGTCCCCGGCACGGACCTGTTCGTGATCAAGCCGAGCGGGGTGTCGAGCGACGACCTGACCCCCGAGAACCAGGTCGTCTGCACGCTCGACGGTGTGCCGGCCGACGGTTGGGGCAACGCCCACGGCCCGTCCTCCGACACCGCCGCGCACGCCTTCGTCTACCGGAACATGCCCGAGGTCGGCGGGGTCGTGCACACCCACTCGACCTACGCGACGGCGTGGGCGGCCCGCGCCGAGGAGATCCCGTGCGTCATCACGGCGATGGCGGACGAGTTCGGCGGCCCGATCCCGGTCGGCCCGTTCGCGATCATCGGCGACGACTCGATCGGCCGCGGCATCGTCGACACCCTCGCGGGTCACCGGAGCCGCGCGGTGCTCATGCAGAACCACGGCGTGTTCACGATCGGCAAGGACGCGAAGGACGCCGTCAAGGCCGCGGTGATGTGCGAGGACGTCGCCCGCACCGTGCACATCGCGAAGCAGGGCGGGGAGCTCGTCCCCATCGCCCAGGAGAACGTCGATCGACTCTTCGATCGCTACCAGAACGTCTACGGACAGAACCCCGAAGGAGCCATGCGATGACGCAGGTGAACCCCCAGGCCACCCTCGACAGCTACGAGGTCTGGTTCCTCACCGGGTCGCAGGGCCTGTACGGCGAGGAGACCCTCCGCCAGGTCGAGGAGCAGAGCCGCGCCGTGCACGCGCAGCTCGAGGGCGCGCTCCCGGTCAAGCTCGTCTGGAAGCCCGTCCTCAAGGACGCCGACGGCATCCGCCGCGCCCTCATCGAGGCGAGCGCGGACGACAAGGTCATCGGCGTCACGACGTGGATGCACACGTTCAGCCCGGCGAAGATGTGGATCGGCGGCCTGCAGGCACTGACGAAGCCGCTGCTCCACCTGCACACGCAGGCGAACGTCGCCCTGCCGTGGGGCGACATCGACTTCGACTTCATGAACCTCAACCAGGCCGCGCACGGCGACCGCGAGTTCGGGTACGCCCTGGCGCGCCTGGGCGTCCGGCACGCGACCGCGGTCGGGCACGTGTCCGACGAGCGGGTGCAGCACCGGGTCGCGAACTGGACGCGCGCGGCAGCCGGTGCCGCCGCGGTGCGGGAGCTCAAGCTGACGCGCTTCGGCGACAACATGCGCTACGTCGCCGTCACCGAGGGCGACAAGACCGAGGCCGAGATCGAGCTCGGCGTGCAGGTGAACACCTGGGCCGTCAACGAGCTCGCGGCAGCCGTCGCGGAAGCGGAGGCCGACACCGCGGCGGTCGACGCGCTCGTCGCGACGTACGAGCGTGACTACGACGTGGTCCCGGCGCTGCGGAACGGCGGCGACCGCCACGCCGCGCTCCGCGACGGTGCCGCGATCGAGCTCGGCCTCCGTGCCCTGCTCGAGCAGAACGGCTCCGCCGCGTTCACCACCAACTTCGAGGACCTCGGCACGCTCAAGCAGCTGCCCGGCCTGGCCGTCCAGCGGCTGATGGCCGACGGGTACGGCTTCGGCGCCGAGGGCGACTGGAAGACGGCCGTCCTGGTCCGTGCGATGAACGTCGCCGGTGCGGGGCTGCCCGGTGGTGCCTCGCTGATGGAGGACTACACGTACGACCTCACCCCGGGGGCGGAGAAGATCCTCGGCGCGCACATGCTCGAGGTCTCGCCGACCCTCACCACCTCGAAGCCGACGCTCGAGATCCACCCGCTCGGCATCGGCGGCAAGGACGACCCGGTCCGCCTGGTCTTCACCGCCGACGCGGGTGAGGCCGTCGTGGTCGCGCTCTCCGACACCCGCGACGGCTTCCGCCTCACCGCGAACGTCGTCGACGTGGTGCCCCCGACCGAGGCGCTGCCGAAGCTCCCCGTGGGCCGTGCCGTGTGGGAGCCGCGCCCGTCGTTCCCGGTCGCAGCGGAGGCCTGGCTCACCGCCGGCGCCGCGCACCACACCGTCATGACGACGGCCGTCGGCCTGCAGGTCGTCGAGGACCTCGCGACGATGGTCGGCACCGAGTTCCTGGTCATCGACGAGCACACCACGGCCCGCGGCTTCCGCGACGAGCTGCGCCTGCAGCAGGCGTGGCACCGTCTCGACCGGGGGTTCTAGGACCGTGACCGTGGCTGCGACGACGCGCACGAACTGGGCCGGGAACGTCACCTACGGGGCGTCCGACCTGCTCTCGCCGACCTCCGTCGACGAGGTCCGCCGCGTCGTCGCGGCCACGCCGCGCCTGACGGCGCTCGGCTCCACGCACTCCTTCAACCGGATCGCCGACACGGACGCGGTGCAGGTGACGCTCACCGGGCTGCCGCCCGTGCTCGACGTCGACGCCGACCGCCGGGTCGTCCGGGTCGCCGCCGGCATGACGCACGCCGCGGTCGCGGCCGGCCTGGAGGCTCGTGGCTGGGCCCTCGCGAACCTCGCCTCCCTGCCGCACATCTCCGTGGCCGGGGCGGTCGCCACCGGCACGCACGGTTCCGGCGTGCGCAACCCGTCCCTCGCGCATGCGGCGGTCGGCCTGGAGGTCGTGCGCGCCTTTGGCGACGTCGCGTGGGTGGACGCGTCGACGCCGGACGACGCCCTCGACGCCCATCGGGTGGCGCTCGGCGCGCTCGGGGTCGTGACGGCGGTCGAGCTCGCGATCGAGCCGACGTTCCAGGTCGCCACGACGGTGCACCTCGACCTGCCGTGGGACGCCGTGCTCGAGCACTTCGACGCGGTGGTGTCGGACGCGTACTCGGTGTCGCTGTTCACCTCGTTCGACGACCGCGGTGCCCGCCAGGTCTGGACGAAGCGCCGGACCGACGAGCCGGCCCCGACGGTCGACCTCGTCGCGCTCGGCGCCCGGCCGGCCGACGGCCCCGTGCACCCGGGCGAGAACGACACCGCGGGCGTCACCGAGCAGGGCGGCGTCCCGGGACCCTGGTCCGAGCGGCTGCCGCACTTCCGGTCGACGTTCACGCCGTCCACCGGCGCCGAGATCCAGGCCGAGTACCTGATCCCCGCGTCGCACGCGGTCGCCGCCCTCGAGGCCCTGCGTCCGCTCGAGCCTGTGTTCGCGCCCCTGCTCATCGCGGCCGAGGTCCGGACGATCGCCGCCGACACCGCCTGGCTCGCGCCGTCGTCCGGACGGCAGTCGGTCGGCTTGCACTTCACCTTCCGACGGGACGCCGAGGCCGTGGCAGCGGCGGTCGCGCGGATCGAGGAGGTCCTCGCGCCCTTCGACCCCAGGCCGCACTGGGGCAAGGTGTCCGCGGCGGGTGTCGAGCGGCTGCACGAGGCGTACCCGCGGCTCGACGACTTCGCGGCGCTCGCGCGGGACCTCGACCCGACCGGACGGTTCCGCAACGCGTACTTGGCGCGGCTGCTGGCCTGACGCGCGTGGGGTACCGATCCGCGCGTGGGAGGCCGAACCGCGCGTGGGAGGTCGATCTGCGCATGGTGCGTCGTCCGTTCCGACTGCCGATGCGCGATCCGGCCTCCCATGTCGGCTGTGATGGGCCGGAACGACGGGAGCCCGAGGCCGTCGTGCGACCGGCCCAGCAGATGCGCAGGCGTTGGTCGGGTGCCGCACGGGCGCATCGCTGAGTGCTCACATGTGTGATCACAAAGGTTGTGTCATGGCGAACCTCAACCGGATCCTCGGCATGGCCTCGAAGGTCATCGACAAGCAGATGCAGAAGCAGCGCGGGCAGGGGAGCCCGGACGCCGCGAACCGGCAGTCGTCGGGCGGGACCGACTGGCGGGACATCGTCCGCACGGCGGCGGACAAGCTGACGGGCGACGACCGGCAGCGACCGCAGCAGCCGCAGCCGCAGCAGCCGGCGCCTCAGCAGTACGGGTACCAGAGCCAGCAGCAGCACGACCAGCAGCCGCACGGCCAGCCGCAACAGCGCGGGCAGGGCGACCCGGACGCGGTCGCCCTCGCGAAGTACGACTACCTGCTCCGCACGGCCCCGCCGGAGCGCCTCGAGCAGGTCCACCACGACGCCTTCGCGCGGCTCACGCCCGAGCAGCGCCAGCAGGTCCGGGACCGGCTGAACTCCGAACTCCCGCCGCACGAGCACCTGCGCGACGACTCCGCCGGCGGGATGGCCCGCGCGGCGACCCGGGCCGAGATGTCCCGACCCGGCCTGCTCGGGCGGGCGCTCGGCGGCCGCGGTGGGTCGTTCGCGGGCGGCGCCGCGGTCGGTGCCGGCGCGATGGCGGTCGGCGGCCTCGCGGTCGCGGTCGCCGGTGGCGCGGTGCTGAGCGCCGCGGCGGGGCCGGTGCTCGCCGGTGCCGCGGACCACGGGGTGGACTTCGAAGGCATCGCCGCGGGTGGCGAGGAGTTCCTCGGCGGGCTCGGTGAGCAGGCCGGTGGCCTCGGGGAGCAGGTGTCGGGGCTCGGCGAGCAGGCGAGCGGTCTGGGTGAGCAGGCCAGCGGGCTCGGTGAGCAGGCATCGAACCTCGGTGGCGACTTCCTCGGCGGGTTGTTCGACCGCTGACCCTGGTCGTCGGCGACGCGCTCACTCCCTCCGGACGAGCGCGTCGCCGACGGTGCTCCGGTAGTACAGGACGGCCCGTCCGTACCGGGTGCGGTTGAGCAGCCCGCCCCGCTCCATCACGCGCAGGTGCTGGTTCACCGCCGACGTCGACACCCCGAACCGCATCGCCAGGTCCGTCGACGACGCCGGCTCACCGAGTGCGTCGAGGAGCGCCGCCCGCGTCCGCCCGAGCAGGTCCCGCACGGCGCCCGCATCGGGGTGCGACGCGGTCGACCACATCGCGCCCTGCCCCCGTGCCGGGTACATCACCGTCGGCGGCAGGTCGTCGTCGATCGGGGTCGACGCCCGGACGACGAACACCGACGGCACGAGGGTGAGTCCCTCGCCCTGCACCGGCCGGTCCCGTGCGATCGGGCTGTTCAGGCGGACGTCGACGTGCCGGCCGTCGAACCGCACGCTCTCGGACAGCCCGGCGAGCACCGCGCCGATGCCCTCGTGCGCCGCGACCCGCCCCCGGTGGGCGACGTCGGCCTGCAGCACCCGTCGCATCCGCGGCCAGTACGGCGCGAAGCACAGCTCCCACGTCGTCGCGAGCGCCTGCTGCAGTCGCTCGACCACGCGGTCGTGCCGCCCGGCGAACACCGCGGGGACCGTGCCGTGCACCCGCTCGAGGTCACTCCGGAGCCGCTCCGGCCGGATCCGCCCGAGCGCGCGGAGCTCGTCGTCGAACGACGTCAGCGGCGAGTCCGGTCGCGGGTTCACGAAGTCGGCCACCCAGCGTCGCTCATCGACGAGTCCGGACAGGACCTCGCGGTCGAGCAGCGGCAGCACCCCGGCGATCCGGTCGGTCCACGGCCGCTGCAGCGGATAGCGCTCGGGTGCACGGAAGGCGCGCAGCCCCAGGCCGAGCTCGGACAGCGGCGAGATGCCGAACCGCACGGCGGACACGTCCGACGGCTCGAGTCGGTACCGGATCATGAAGCCCGAACCTACATCCGTTCGTGCAGGACGTCGGCCCTGCCAGAACTGAGGGGTGAGCACCACCGAGCAGCAGGTCCCGATCCGCACCCTCGTCCGTCGGGACACCACGCTCCGACGCCTGCTCACGGTCACGCTCGTCGACACCCTCGGCCGCGGCGCGTTCTTCACGCTGACGTCGCTCTACCTGATCACGATCGTCGGCATCCCCGCCGTGGCGGTCGGCCTCGGACTGACCGTCGCCGGCGCGGTCGGGGTGGCATCGTCCCTGGCGTTCGGACACCTCGCCGACCGGTTCAGTGCCCGCCGGATGCTCATCTGGCTGCACGTCGTCCAGGGGAGTGCCCTCGTCGCCTACGTGCTCGTCCACGACGTCGCGACGCTCATCGTCACCGCGTCGGTGGTCACGCTCGCGCAGCAGGGCGGCGGCTCGGTCCGGAGCGCCGCGATCGGTCGGGCCTTCCCGGGGTCGGAGCGTGTCCGGGTCCGGGCGACGATGCGCACCGTGACGAACGTCGGGATCGGCGTGGGGACGGCGCTCGCCGCGATCCCGCTCGCGATCGGCACGGGCGAGGCGTACCGCGTGACGATGGTCGTGTCCGGGCTGCTCTTCGTGTCCTCGGCGTTCCTCGTCACGGGGCTGTCGTCGGCGCGGGTCGACCCGACCCCGGCCGACCGGACGGACACCGGCACGATCGTCCGTCGGGAGCCCGCGGGTCGCAGTCCGTACCGGGACGTCCGGTTCCTCGCGGTCGCGGCGCTGACCGGGGTCTTCGGCATGCAGTTCGGCCTGTTCGAGGTCGCCGTGCCGCTGTGGGTCGTGCAGCACACCGTCGCGCCGGACGTCCTGGTCTCGCCGCTCCTGCTCGTGAACACCGTGTGCGTGGTCCTGCTCCAGGTCCGGATGAGCCGGGGGACCGACACCGTGGCCGGTGCCGCGCGGGTGATGCGGCACGCGGGCTGGGTGATGGCGCTGGCCTGCGGGCTCTGGGCGGCCGCGGGGTGGGTCCGCGGGGACGACTGGGTGCCCGCGGCGACCGCCACGGCCGTGCTCGTCGCGGCCGCGGTCGCGCACTCGCTCGCCGAGATCACGTCGAGTGCAGCGGGGTGGGCGCTGTCCTTCGAGCTCGCACCCGCCGACCGCATCGGGGCGTACCAGGGCGTGTACGGGACCGGCTACGCCGTCGCCGCGATGGTCGCACCGGCCGTGGTGACGCTGACCGCGATCGACCTCGGGACGCCGGGGTGGGCGATCCTCGCGGTGGTGTTCCTGGCGGCGGCGCTCGGTGTGGCCGCGATCGCCGGGCGGGTGGCGCGCACGACCGCACCGGCCTGACGGCGTCGCGCCGAGCCTCCAGGCCGTGCAGCGCAACGCGACGGACGCAACCGCACAACGCGACGGACCGTGCCGGCGCGACGGACGCAACCGAGCCGGCGCGACCACCCGCCGCGCGCGCCGGACCACCCGGGAATACGCTCGGGCCACACGCGTTGTGGTGTTGCGTCATGCAATGTTGCGTTGCGTGTCATCCGGACCCCGCGAGGGTTCGGACCCCGACCCGGCCCGGTGCCAGGATGGACCGCCCGCCGGCCCACCGCGCGGGCGCAGCGACACCCCCACCCCCCCCCGACGAGGAGCAGGACGCCATGCACCGCCCCAAGCGCTTGACCATCACCGCGGCCGTCGCCGCCGCCGCAGCCCTCGTGCTGACCGGCTGCTCGGGTGGCGGGGCATCGGACGACGCATCGTCCGGCACCACCAAGGGCGGCACGCTGAACATCCTCACGCCCCAGACCGCGCTGCACTTCGACCCGGCCACGAGCCAGAGCCTCGGCATCACGTCGATGGGCCTCGTTGCACGCCGCCTCACCACGTGGGACGTCGAGCCGGGCAAGACCGCGAAGGTCGTCCCGGACCTCGCCACCACGACCGGTGAGTCGAGCGACGGCGGCAAGACCTGGACGTACACGCTCAAGGACGGCCTGAAGTTCCAGGACGGCACCCCGATCACCACCAAGGACATCAAGTGGGGGATCGAGCGCTCGTTCGCCCCGAACCTGACCGGTGGCCTGAGCTACCACAAGTCGCTCCTGGTCGGCGGCAGCCAGTACCAGGGTCCGTTCGAGGGCAAGACCCTCGACAGCATCGAGACCCCGGACGACAAGACCATCGTCTTCAAGCTCGACAGCGCGTACGGCGACTGGCCGTGGCTCGCGTCGATGCCGGCGTTCGCCCCGGTCCCCGAGGGCGACGGCAAGGACACCGGCGCCTACGACGCGAAGCCCGTGTCGTCCGGCCCGTACCAGATCGAGTCGAACACGCAGGGCTCGCAGGTCACGCTCGTCCGCAACAAGGAGTGGAGCGCGAAGACCGACAGCATCCGCACCGCGGGCCCGTCGAAGATCGTGTTCAAGGAGTCGCAGGACGCCTCCACCACCACGCAGAGCCTGATCGCCGACAACGGTGACGCGAAGGACTCGTTCGGCGCGATCTACCTCGGCGCCGCCGAGCTCAACCAGGTCCGCGCGAACCCGTCGGCCCAGGACCGCCTCGCGACGAGCAAGGCCGGCCCGATCACCTACATGGCGATCAACACGCAGCGCGGCAAGCTCCAGGACCTCAAGGTGCGCCAGGCGCTGCAGTACGCAGTGGACCGCAAGTCGTTCCGGATCGCCGCGGGTGGCGCGCTCGCGGGCGAGTACGCCTCGACGCTCATCACGCCGGGCATCGCCGGCCGCAAGGACTACGACCTGTACAAGACGAGCGCCACGGGTGACGTCGACAAGGCGAAGGAGCTCCTCAAGGAGGCCGGCGCCGAGGACCTGAAGCTCACCCTCGTGTCGCAGAACGACCCGACCTACCTCGCCCAGGCGCAGGCACTGCAGGCCGGGCTCAAGCGCGCCGGGATCCAGGTGACGCTGAAGCCGCTCGACTACGACTCCTTCACGCAGGCGACCACGAACGGCACCGACTTCGACCTCTCCCTGTCGAGCTGGCAGCCGGACTTCCCGAGCGCGAACGCCAACCTGCAGCCGCTGTACGACTCGTCGCAGATCGGCGGGGGCGGCTACAACGTCTCGAAGTACTCGAACCCCGAGGTCGACGCGCTCATCGCGAAGGCCACCGGCACGATCGACCAGTCCGACGCCCAGAAGATCTGGGCCGAGGCCGACCAGAAGATCATGGCGGACGCCCCCGTCGTCCCGCTGATCTACGCGAAGCAGTCCTTCCTGGCCGGCTCGAACGTCGAGAACTTCCGCATCGCGGACTTCCCGGCGTACCCGAACTACCTCAGGGTCTCGCTCGCCAAGTGAGTGCACCGCTGCTCGAGGTCGAGGGGCTCCGCGTCGCGTTCGGCGACGCGGAGCCCGTCGTCCGTGACGTCTCCTTCACGCTGACGCCCGGCCGGGTCCTCGCGCTCGTCGGCGAGTCCGGGTCGGGCAAGTCCGTGAGCGCGATGAGCGTGCTCGGGCTGCTCCCGCCCGAGGCACGGGTGACCGGCAGCGTCCGCTTCCGCGGCGACGAGCTCGTCGGTGCGTCGGCGGAGCGGCTCCGGGCGGTCCGCGGTGCCGGCATCGGCGTGGTGTTCCAGGAACCGATGAACTCGTTCACGCCGGTGCTGTCGATCGGCACACAGATCGCCGAGGCCGTCCGGGCGCACCCGACCGACCTCGACCGCGCGGGCGTCTCGGCCCGGGTGGACGAGCTGCTCCGGTCAGCCGGGCTCCGTGATCCGCGGCGGATCCGGAAGGCGTACCCGCACGAGCTCTCGGGCGGGCAGCTGCAGCGCGCGATGATCGCGATGGCGCTCGCGGGCGACCCGGTCGCGCTCATCGCCGATGAGCCGACGACCGCGCTCGACGTCACGGTGCAGGCGGGCATCCTCGACCTGCTCCGCACGCTCGGCCGGGAGCGCTCGCTCGCCGTCCTGCTCATCACCCACGACATGGGCGTGGTCGCGGACGTCGCGGACGAGGTGCTCGTCATGCGCCGGGGCGACCCCGTCGAGACGGGCACGGTCGCGGAGGTCTTCGCCCACCCCGCCGCCGCGTACACGCGGCAGCTCCTCGACGCGGTCCCGGCCCTCGAGTCGGACCCCGGCCGGGAGGCCCGTGGCGCGTCCGCCCCGTCGGCTGCGACAGGCGCAGTGGCCGAGTCTCGGCCTGAGCGACAAGTCTCGGGCTCCGGACCGCGAGACACGTCGCCGAGCGCGAGTCTCGCGAACGCTGGCGACGGGACGGACACGACCCGTGCCTCCCGTCCCGAGGGGGTGGTCGCGCAGCTGCGCGACGTGGCGGTGCGCTACGCGCGCCGCGGCGACCCGACCGTCTCCGGGATCGACCTGGAGCTCCACGCCGGGCGGACGCTCGGGCTCGTGGGGGAGTCCGGCTCCGGGAAGTCGACGATCGGTCGTGCGCTCGCGGGGCTCGTCCCCGTCGTGCACGGCAGCGTCGCGGTCGAGGGCGCCGACCTGCGCACCGCGCGGGGGAGGCGGCTCCGCGACCTCCGCAGCCGGGTCGGCATCGTGTTCCAGGACCCGGCGTCCTCGCTCAACCCGCGGCAGACCGTCGGGTGGAGCATCGCCGAGCCGCTCCTCGTGCACGGGGCCGGCTCCGCCGCCGACCGTGCCGCGCGCGTGGGCGAACTGCTCGCCGCCGTGCAGCTCGACCCGACGTGGGCCGAACGGTTCCCGCACCAGCTGTCCGGCGGGCAGCGGCAGCGCGTCGCCGTCGCGCGCGCGCTCGCCCTGCGCCCGGCCCTCGTGATCGCCGACGAGCCGACCAGTGCCCTCGACGTCACCGTGCAGGCCGCCGTGCTCGACCTGCTCGCGCGACTGCAGCGCGAGTTCGGGTTCGGCATGCTGCTCGTCAGCCACGACCTCGCGGTCGTCCGGCAGCTCGCGGACGACGTCGTCGTGCTGCACGAGGGGCGGATCGTCGAGCGGGGCACCACCGAACGGGTCCTCGACGACCCGCAGCAGGACTACACGCGCATGCTGCTCGCGGCGGCGCCGGTCGCCGACCCCGTGCGGCAGGCCGAGCGCCGGCAGGCCTGGCGTGCGTGGGAAGGAGCAGCACCGTGACCGCGAACGTCGTCGACAGCCCGGTCTCCGCGGCCGCCGGACGTTCGACCGGGTTCCGCGCCGTCGTCCGCCGCGTCCGGCGTGACCGGTGGGCCGTCGGCGCAGCGGTCGTCATCGTGGTGTTCGTCGTCGTCGCCCTGGCGGCGCCGCTCATCGCGCTCGTCAGCGGCCAGGACCCCTACGCGTACCACGTCGACGCGCTGAACGACTTCGGCGCACCCCGCGGTGCCCTCGGCGGGGTGAGCGGCGAGCACTGGTTCGGTGTCGAGCCGCTGACCGGCCGCGACCTCTTCGCGATCGTCACCTACGGCGCGCGGACGTCGCTCGGCATCGGGCTCGCCGCGACCGCGATGTCGATCGTGATCGGCGTGCTCGTCGGCGTGACCACGGGGTTCCTCGGCGGTTGGTACGACCGGGTGCTGTCCCGCGTGGTGGACGTCATCTTCGGCTTCCCGTCGCTCGTGTTCATGATCGCGCTGACCGCGGTCGTGCCCACCTCGTTCCCGAAGCCGCTGCTCGTGGTGCTCGTGATCGGGTTCTTCGGCTGGCCCGCCGTCGCCCGCGTGGTCCGGGGGCAGACGCTCTCGCTCGTCACCCGGGACTACGTCGTGGCGTCGACCGCGATGGGCGCCGGGCGCTGGCACGTCATCCGGACGCAGCTGCTGCCGAACCTCGCCGCCACGATCACCGTCTACGCCACGATCTCGATCCCGTCGATGATCGGTGCCGAGGCCGCGCTGTCGTTCCTCGCCGTCGGGGTCACGCCGCCGACGCCCTCGTGGGGCCGGAGCATCGGTGACGCGATCGGCTGGGTGCAGACCGACCCGATGTACCTCGTCTTCCCCGGAGCCGCACTGTTCCTCATCACGCTGGCCTTCAACGTGCTCGGCGACGCCCTGCGCGACGCCCTCGACCCCCGAGGGGGTGCCCGGTGAACGCCGCCCGGTTCCTGGCCGTCCGGATCCTCGGTGCGGTCGTCGTGCTGCTCGTCGTCGCGGCGATCACGTACGCGCTCTTCATGCTGCTGCCGACGAACCCCGCGCGGGCGATCTGCGACAAGCCGTGCACACCCGAGCGCCTGGCCGACGTGCAGGCGTTCCTCGGCACCGACAAGCCGTGGTTCGCGCAGTTCGCGGCGTACCTCGGCGGCATCTTCACGGGCCGCACGTTCGGCTCCGGCGCCTCGACGATCTCGTGCGCGGCGCCGTGCTTCGGGTACTCGTTCCAGCTGCACGACTCGGTGACGAACCTCATCACGTCGCGCCTGCCCGTCACCGCGTCGATCGCGATCGGCGCCGCGGTGCTCTGGCTCGTCGCCGGGGTCGCCGGCGGGACCGTCTCGGCGCTCCGCCGCGGGACGATCGCCGACCGTGCGGTCATGACCGTCGCGGTCGCCGGGGTGTCCTCGCCCGCGTACCTCATCGGGCTGCTCGCGATCCTGCTCTTCGGCTTCACCCTCGGATGGCTGCCGACGAGCGGGTACGTGCCCTTCGCCGAGGACCCGGTCGGGTGGGTCACGCACCTCGTGCTGCCGTGGTGCGTGCTCGCGTTCATCAGCGCGGCGATCTACGCCAGGCTGACCCGGGGCGAGATGCTCGAGTCGATGTCGCAGGACTTCGTCCGGACCGCCCGTGCGAAGGGTCTGCGCGAGCGCCAGGTCGTCGTCCGGCACGGCCTGCGCACGGCGATCCTGCCCGTGGTGACCCTGTTCGGGCTCGACCTCGGGTCGCTGCTCGGCGGTGCGGTCATCACCGAGAAGGTGTTCTCGATGCAGGGGCTCGGCGCGCTCCTGATCGACGCCGTGCACACGCTCGACCTGCAGGTCGTCGTCGGCTTCACGGTGTTCTCGGCGCTGCTGATCGTCACGGCGAACCTTGTCGTCGACGTGGTCTACGCGTTCGTCGACCCCCGGGTGCGACGCCGAGCCTGAGCCCCCTCACACGCCCGGGGCGCGGATCTCGGGCGTGTCGCTGAGACTCCCCACACGTGCGCGCAGGTCCGGCCGCGCAGGTGCTGGAGACGTCCCCCGACGGTCCCCCCATCGCCGGACTTGTCGGTCGACGGGGGCGGGTCGAGCATTCGGTCGTGATCAACTCTCAAGGGGATCCCGCGGTGACACCGACGACGGTGCGCTCGCGGGCGAAGAAGACGTTCATCGGGATCGCGGTTGCCGCGGTCGCCATCGCTGGGACGGTCGGCCTCGCGGCTCCGGCCCTCGCGAGCCAACCGGGCCTGAACACCGGGGGAGGGCCCTCCGCCGCGGCGAACAGCGCCATCGCGTACGCGGAGAGCATGTGGAGTTCCGGCGACGGTGGACCGAACACGAGCACGTACTACCAACTCGGTGGCAACGGCCCGAGCGCGTGGGACTGCTCGGGGCTGGTGTGGAAGGCGTACCTCCAGGCGGGCGTCGACCTGTCGAACGGGGCCTCGCGTCCCGTCGTCGGCGACGAGTTCGACGCGCTCAAGGGGAACCTCGTGTCCCGGGCGGACGCCGAGCCCGGTGACGTGCTGTTCTGGACGTCGACCGGCACCACGTCGGGGAACTTCCTGCACGACGGCATCTACCTGGGCAACGGGTACATGGTCGCGGCGGCTGCTCCGGGTGAGGGCGTCAAGGAGCAGACGCTCTGGTCTGAGCCCGGGGAACAGCTGCTGGACGTGGTCGGTCGGCCGACCGGTTCGCTGTCCGGCTCCGGTTCCGGGGCGGGCACGGTCCACACCACCTCGTACGTGACGGCCGAGCAGGTCAACACCGGCAAGCTCTGGAGCGTCACCGCGAGCAAGGCAGCGACCGCCTACCCGGTCGGCGTGGCCTCGGGGACGAGCCCTGCGATCGCCACGCTCGGCGGCGGCAAGTACGTCACCGCGTTCCAGGCCGCCGGTGGCGCGCTCTGGACGATCACGTCCGACGGCGCAGCGACGTCCTTCCCGGTCGGCATGAAGGCCGGGACGAGCCCGTCGATCATCCCGACGTCGGGCGGCGGCTACGTGGTCGCCGTGCAGACGAACACCGGCGCGCTCTGGACCATCACGAACACGAAGGCGGCGACGGCCTTCCCGGTCGGGATGGCCGCGGGCACCAGTCCGTCGATCACAGCGACCGCGGGCGGGCACTACGTGGTGGCGGTCCAGACGAACTCCGGGGACCTCTGGAGCATCACCGACACGAAGGCCGCGACGGACTTCGGCGTGGGCATGAAGACCGGCACCAGCCCGTCCGTGACGACGACCGCGAACGGCGGCTACGTCATCGCGGTGCAGACGAACACCGGCGCGCTGTGGAGCGTCACGAACACCAAGGCGGCGACGGCGTTCCCCGTCGGCATGCTCGCCGGCACGAGCCCGTCGATCCTGGCGCAGCCGTCCGGTGGGTACGTCATCGCGGTGCAGACGAACACGGGCAAGCTGTGGACGATCACCGACGGCAAGGCGGCGACCGCGTTCGACATCGGGATGGCTGCGGGCACGAGCCCGGCGATCGCCACGGTCGGAAGCGGGTACGTCGTGGCCGTCCAGACGAACAGCAGCGACCTCTGGTCGGTCACGAACGACGACGCGGCCACGTCGTTCGGCGTCGGGATGCAGCCGGGCACCAGCCCCGCGATCCTGGCGCAGTGACGCCCGGGAGGTCGGGGTCTCGTCCCCGGCCTCCGTCGCCCCGGTTCCTCTCTCAAAACGCAACGTGGGCGGGTTCTCGCAGCGGTACTTCGCTGCGGGGACCCGCCCACGTTGCGTCTTGCGGACGGCGTCGCGGACGGCGTCGCGGTCGGCGTCGCGGACTGGGCGCCGCCCCGCCGCGCCCCTAGAAGTACGTGATGCCGTGCGGCGCCCGCGCCGGGGTCAGCATCGCGCGCAGGAGCACCGTCGCCGCCGGGTCCGTCGCCCGCACGAGCCCCGCGGCCGCGAGCGTCACCGGGGACACCGAGCCGATCAGCAGCGCGCCGAGGTCGGCCACGTCGAGCCGCACGTCGGCGTCGCCGGAGTCGTCCGCGGCCGTGCGGGTCACGGTGCCCCGGCCGTCGACGACGTCCAGCCGGTAGGTGCCCGCCGCGAAGCCCATCGCGTCGGAGACGGCGAGCACGATCGACCCGTCGACCGCGTACGGCCGCGAGGCCAGCACCGCGGGCACGTCGAGCACCCGCAGCCAGACGTGGTCCTCCTCGTGGTCGACGTCGTACGCCCGGTTGTCCCCGAGCGCGGCGACGATCGGGTCGTCGAGGCGCGAGCGCTTGTACGAGACCACGTCGTTCAGGTCGATCGAGAGCAGGAACTCCCACAGCGACAGGTACGCCTCGTCGGTCGCGTAGACCAGGTCGACGACCTCGAGCACGGTGTCCTGGTCGCGGCCGGAGCCCTCCTTGACGCGCCAGGTCACGTAGCCGTCGACGGCGTCCGCGTCGGTGGCGCCGTCCGGGCGGTGCACGGCGGCGCGGACGTCCTTCGCCGGCTCGCCGTCGCCGTTCCGCAGCCCGGTGACGATCGGCCAGGTGCTCGTGTTCCGCTTCATGGAGCCCGGCGTGCGCGCGTCGAACCGGTCGAACACGGCGCGGGCGTTCCCGTCCGCGAGCCACTCGGGCGTGACGACGGTCACGGTGCCGGTCGTCGGCGCGAGGAACGGCAGCGCCCGGGCGCGACGGACGCGGACGGCCCGCTCGCGGATCGCGCAGCCGAACCCGAAACGCCGGTAGATGGTGCCCTCGGACGCGGTCAGCGAGGCCACCGCGTAGCCCTCGGCGACGCCACGCTCGAGTGCGTGGGTCATCATCCGGCGCAGGATGCCCCGTCGGCGTTCGGTCGGCCGGACGGTCACGGCGGAGATCGCCTGGGTCTCGACGGTCCGGCCGTCGCCCCAGCTCAGGGACTTCGGGAACCACGCGAAGGTGCCGGCCGGCCAGGTCTCGTCGACGGACCCCGGGAGCGGATGACGGACGTGCACGCCCAGCCAGGTCTCGCGGTCGGCGACGAACGCCTCGGCCATCAGCGCGGCGACCTCGGCGTTCGGGTGCGGTTCGTGGAAGCCGAGGCCGACGGCGTGCATCCACGCGTCGGTCGCGGCGTCCGGCGCCCCCTGCTCGTCCGTGCCCGGCGCGAACTCGCGCAGCTCGTAGCGGTCGTCGAATGCCTCGTTGCTCACGTTCCCGACCCTACCGGCGCCGCTCGCGCGGCCGCCTCCCTCTGTCGGTGGAGCAGGAACCGTCGGGTGGCAGCACCGGACCCGACGTCGTCTGCTCCGTCGACGACGGGGCCGGGTCCGGACCGGACGGGAGGCGCGGGGCGGGCCCGCCACGCGCCTCCCGTCCGGTGTGTGGCCACGCTGGGATCGTGACCCTCACGGGATGGTGCGCCGCGCCTCCTGGGCCACCACCTGGTCGAGGTCCGCCAGCTTCCGCATCTGCTGGAGCGGACGCGCCATCCGGTTGTTGTTGCGGAGGGCGGGTTCCGTCCGCGACAGGAACGCCCAGTACCCCGCGGTGAAGGGGCAGGCGTCCTCGCCGACCCGTTTCGTCGGGTCGTACCGGCAGCCACCGCAGTGGTCCGACATCCGGTCGATGTAGCGGCCGCCCGACGCGTAGGGCTTCGTCGCGACCATGCCGCCGTCGGCGTGCTGCGACATCCCGATGATGTTCGCCGGCATCACCCAGTCGGTGCCGTCGACGAAGACGTCCGTGAACCACTCGGTCAGGTGCACCGGGTCGTACCCGCGCTGGAGCGCCCAGTTGCCGAGGACCATCAGGCGCTGGATGTGGTGCAGCCAGCCGTGGTCGTGCAGGCCCTCGATCGCGGTGCTCAGGCAGACCGCGTCGATCTCCGACGCGTCGAGCTCCCGCCACCAGCGGGGGAGGTGCTCGTGCGCGTCGAGGGTGTTCTCCTCGGCGCCGTAGTCGTCGCCGAACCACCAGTAGAGGTGCCAGACGTAGTCGCGCCACCCGGCGACCTGGCGCACGAACCCCTCGACGCTGGCGAGCGGGGCGTCGTGGTCGCGGTGCGCGGCGAGTGCGGCCTCGACGACCTCGAACGGGTCGAGCACGCCGAGGTTCATCGGCACGCTGAGGAGCGAGTGCGCCATCGTCCAGTCGTTCGTCAGCGTGGCGTCCTCGAACGGGCCGAAGTCGCCCAGGCGCACCTGGACGAAGTCGTCGAGCGCCTGCCGGGCCTCGTCCGCCGTGACCGCGAAGCGCCGGGTGTCGTCCCTGCCGACGAAGCGCACGGTGCCGTCGCGCTCCCACCGGTCCAGGTCGCGACGGACCTCGTCGTCGATCTCGTCCTCGGTCGGCCACCACGGTTCGGGCAGCCCGAGCGTCGTCGCACCCTTCGGTGGCGGCTCGCGGTTCTGGTCGTCCAGGCTGAACTTCCCGCCGATCGGCTTCTCCGAGCGCATCAGCCAGCCCTCGCGGCGGCGGACCCGCTCGTAGTGGGTCTCCATGCGGAACCGGCCGGTGCGCTGCGCTGCCCACTCGGCGAACTCGGCCTCGTCGGTGATGAACCCGCGGCTCGGCAGGATCTCGGTGCCCTTGCCCCAGTGCCGGACCTGCGCGCGGAGGGTCCGGGACGGCGGGTCGACCACCTCGAGGTCGTCGCGACCGACGAGGGCGTCCTTGAGCCGGTCGACCTGCACGTGCTCGGCGCGGTCGCCGAGCTCCCGGACGCGGTGGCGCAGGGCGCTCAGCCACAGGTGCGCCTTCGCGCGGTGCATCGGCCGCGCGTCGAAGAACTCGCGGGCCTCGATGACGAGCACCGGACCGCCGTCGTCGAACAGCGGCCCGTACTGCCCGGGGAGGACCAGGCGTCGTCGTTCGGTCGTCATGCCCGGACGCTACCGGCGGTGCGTGACGACCGCCTGACGGCGCGTGTGCCCCGACCGCCGGGCGTTGCCCGCGACCGGGGCCGCCGGCGACCGGGGCTGCCGGCGACCGGTGTCGTCGACGGCCCCGGTCGGTCGGATGGCCCGCTCAGTTGTAGGACGCGAGCCGGTTCGGCGCCGTGTTGCCCACCGGCGTCGGAACCGCCCCGCCGACGCCGTTGATGACGCTCGAGATCGTGCCCGTGTCCCCGAGCGACACCGTCACGAGCCCGTGCGCCCGGATGCCCGAGCCCGTCGGGGTCTCGAACGCCCGGTCGGCGTGCACGGACGGGTTCGTGTTGAAGAAGCAGTACACGCCGCCGCCCCAGATCTCGTGGTTCGTCACCCCGGACGCGACCTTGTACGCCGCGTACCCGGCACCGGTCGGGCTCTGCCACGAGGCGTTGTCCGGCACGTCGTACGGCATCTCGTTCTGGAAGAAGATCGTCCGACCGCGGTTGCCGTTCCAGAGCACCTCGTATTTCTGGTAGTGCTCGACGAACAGCCCGGTGGCGAGCACGTCGTCCCCGTTCACCTCGACGCCCGTCGCGCCGGTGTTGACGTTCCAGCCCGTCGCGGCGCCGCCGTGGTCGGCCCGCCACGCCCAGATGTGGTCGACGAGCGTGTCGTCGGCGTCGACCTGCAGCGTCGTCGACGCCTTGCCCTGGATGCTCGACCCGACGCGGAAGAACACGTCCTGGATGCTCTGCGGGTCCGAGGCATGGTCGACGTGCGAGCCGCTGGTGCCGAGTCGGACGAGCTGCGCGCTGTTCTGTGTGCCTGCGTCGACGACCAGGTTCGACACGTTCACGCCGGAGACGTCAGCGGTGGTGAGCACCGCGTTGCCGGCGGTCGGCACGAGCGTCGGGAACCCGATGCCCGTGACGACGGTGTCCGGACGGGTGACGTTCAGCGCGGCGTTCAACTGGTACGTGCCCGGGGTGAAGAACAGGTTCAGCCCCTGCGCCAGCGCGGTGTTGATCGTCGCCGCGCTGTCACCGGGGTGCGCGACGTAGAAGTTGCGCATCGGGATGTCCGTCCCCGGCGTGTTCGGCCACGTCACCCCGGCGGAGTTCGTCCGCAGCGACGGGACGAACACGTGGTACTTGTTCGACGAGTCGACGTACAGGTACGGCTTCTCCCGCGTGACCGGGGTGCTCGAGAGGGTGGTGTAGCTCTTCGAGAAGTTGTTCGCCGGCGCGCCCTGCACCCCCGAGAACACCATGTTCCAGTTGCCGCCCTGCCAGCTGCCGAGTGTCGAGTTCCGCGTGTACCACTGCTGCTGCGACCCGCTCGTGACGGTGCCGTCGACCTTCGAGTCGGCGATGTAGCCGCCCGACGAGTACCCCTGCCCGCCGTCCTGGTTCGACGGCCCCATGGTCAGGTTGCCCTTGATGTGCACCCGCCGCATCGGAGCGGCCTGCGACACCGCCCACCGGTCGGTCCCGCCCTCGGGCACCACGGAGAGGTTCTCCGCCGACCGCCAGAAGTTCTGTGTGGCGTTCTTCTCGTCGCCGGCGTTCCAACCGGAGTCGACGTTGAGCGCGCCGGAGATCGTCACGTCGTCGGGGTTCTTCCCGAGACCGGCCACCGAGGTGTAGAAGCCCAGGTTCGCCCAGACCCGCCCGTAGCTGCCGGGCTTGAACAGGAAGGCGTACCGCTGCGAGCCGAACTGTGCCGTGCTGCTGCGGAGCTGCGCGTTGAAGGCCGCGTCGACGTCGGCCTGGATCGTCGACGCGGGAGTGGACTGGTCGTAGACCTTGACGTTGCCCCCGAAGTCCGGGACGTCGCTGGTCGGGACAGCGGCCTGCGCCTGCAGGGCCGGCGCCAGGGCGCCGACCAGGCTGACCGCCGTGATCGTCGCGAGGAGCGTGCTCATCCGTCGTTGCATGATGCTCGATTCGTCGTCGAGCGGCCCCGTTGCCGCCCGCAACAGACGGTAGACCCGCCCGGTCGCCGCGGCAGTCGGTGCTGCGGCGGACAAGGACGTACCCCGTTCGGGGGTCGGGCAGGAGGCGCGGGGTGCGCCCGCCCGGTCGCTCACGGTCCGGCGGTGGGTACCATGCGCGCATGTGGCCGACCGAGCAGGACTGGCGTGCGTCCGTCCCGCGCAGGCTCGCACGAGCGGTCGAGCGCTGGGACCTGCGTCCCGGCGAGCCGTACGCCGGCGGGAGCGTCTCGCACGTCGTGCCCGTGCGGTTGCCCGACGGTGGCGATGCCGTCCTCAAGCTGTCCCTGCCGCACCGCGAGGCCGAGCAAGAAGCCGCGGCACTCGCCTGGTGGGACGGAGCCGGAGCGGTCCGCCTGCTCGACGTCGACCCGGACGATCCCTTCGTGCTGCTGCTCGAGCACTGCGACCCCGGCACCCGGCTCGGGGAGCGCGACGGCTTGTCGGTCGAACACCGCCTGCGCACCGCCGGGGGTCTGCTCACCCGGCTCTGGGCCGCCGGGGTCCCCGACGAGGACACCTTCGTGTCCGTCACCGACGTCGCCACCGGGTGGGCGTCGCTCGCCGAGGACCGGATGCGTGAGCTCACGCCGCCCTTCGACCCGGGACTCGTGCGCCGCGGCGCAGACCTGCTCCGCACGCTGCCGAGCGGTGCCGTGCCGTCGGTGGTCGTGCACGGCGACGCGAACCCCGGCAACGTGCTCGCGGCGGGGCGGGAGCCATGGCTCGTCATCGACCCGAAGCCGATGGTCGGCGACCCCGCCTACGACCTGTGCCCGCTGCTCGTGCAGGTCGACGACCCGTTCCGCGCGGAGGATCCCCTACACGCTGTGCGGCATCGGGTCGCCGTCCTCGCGGACACGACCGGCGAGCCCGCCGACCGGATCGCCGCCTGGTGCACGGCACGGCTGGTCGAGTCGGCCCTGTGGTCCGTCAGCCGCGGCGCGCTCGACGACGGCCGCAGTGCGATGGTGCGAGCAGCGGTGGTCGACCTCCTCGCTGGGTGAGCGTGGTGGGCGTCAGCGGCGCGGGAGCCCGGTGACGTAGGCCGTGAGCACCGCGGTGGGGTCGACCGGGCCGACTGCACCGATGCGGTAGAGCAGCAGGGCGTCGACAATCCCGACCAGGTCCGGTGCGGCCGCATCCGGATCGACCACGCCGATGCCGTCGAGCAGGGTCCGAGCTGCGCGGACGAGCTCGTCGCGCACCGGATCCGCCCCGGTCAGGGGTGCACGGAGCTCGGCGTCGTCGCGCAGCTCGACGAGGAGTGCGAGCCGGGCGGCCTGCGCATCGTTTCGGGCGGCGAGCGTGTCGAGGAACCCGGTGGCGACGGTCACGACCGTCATGTCGTCCGGGGCCTCCGGAAGTCGGAGCCCGGCGACGTCCGAGGCCAGCTGCTCGGTGATCCGTGCCGCGACGAGCGCGACCAGGGCACGGCGGGTGGAGGCGTAGTACGTCGTCGACCCGGGCGGGACGCCGGCCTCGGCGTCGACGCCGCGATGCGTGAGCGACCGTGCGCCGCTGCGCGCGACGAGGCGGACCGCCGCGTCGGCGAGGTCCTCGCGTCGTCCCATGGGTTTCCTTCCCCGCTCCGACATCGTACTGTTCTCTACATCTGTAGAGGAACGATCGGGAGGGTGTCGTGCGCGCAGTCGTCGTCGGCGGAGGAGCATCGGGTCGAGCCATCGGGGCGGCGATCGCAGCGCGCGGATGGACGGTGCAGGTGTCATCCCGCCGGACCGGCCTCGACGTCCTGCGCGACGACGTGGCAGCCGCGCTCGAGGGCGCAGACGTCGTGGTCGAGGCCACGGGGCGGTTCACGACGAGCCGCAGACGAGCGACCGGATTCTTCGTCCGGTCGACGACCGCGATCGGGTCCGCCGCGGCAGCAGTCGGCGCACGACACGTCCTGCTCTCGATCGTCGGGTGCGAGCGGTCGGAGGTGCAGGGGTACGGCTACTTCGCCGGGAAGGCGGCGCAGGAGCGGGCCGCCGCGGCGACGGGGGCAGCGCTGACCGTCGTGCGCTCGACGCAGTGGCACGAGTTCGCGGCGCAGAACGCCGAGCGGTTCCGGCTCGGGCGGATGGCCCTCGTTCCCGGGATGGCGGTGGCTCCGGTCGCGCTGGACTCGGTCGCCGGTGTCGTGGGCGAGGTCGTCACGGGGACGCGCCGAGGATCGCGCTTCGAGGTCGCCGGCCCGCAGGTCACGACGCTCCGGGCGATGACCGAGGCGCTCCCCGCCCTCGCGCGGCACGTCGTGCCGATGCGGATCCCGGGGGCGCTCGGGCGGGCGTTCCGCGACGGGGCGCTCCTGCCCGGGCCGGACGTCGAGATCGTCGGGCCGTCCTTCGACGAATGGGCCGCCCTGTAGTGCTCGGCTCAACTCGGTTCGCGGCGGCGCTCCGGGCGGCACGGCGAGCCGGGTCACGATCGTGCATCGACGACGTCTCGAACCGGTCACCTCGACCGATCCCGTCGCGCCGGTCCGACAGGATCGACTCATGGGGAACCCGAACACCGTCCGTCCGTTCGCCGCCGTGGTCGTCCTGCTCGTCGGGGGACTGCTGTCCGGCTGCAGCGTCGGCTCCACCGACAGCGCTGCGCCCGCGACGGAGACGATGGCGACGCCGAGCGCGGCGCAGACGCAGCAACCGAGTGACCCGATGCAGCAGGACCTGTCCGCGGCCCACGTCTGCGGGACCGTGAGCGCGCTGAGCACCGTCCTCCTGAACGCGGTCGCCGGGCAGCAGGTGGGCGAGGTCAGCGAGTCCGACCGGCTGGCCCTCGTCCGCTCGGCCCGGTTCGGGTACGAGCACCTGCAGTCGTCGGACACGCGCATGACCCGGGCGATCGACTCCGTCCAGCGGTACCTCGACGCGCACCCGGCGCCGGCAGCGGGCCCCGCGATCGAGGACGGCCCGGAGTGGGAGCTCCAGCAGAAGCTCCTCACCACCGCGTGCCGCGAGTCCGGCTCGAACGTCGTGGCGACGGCCCAGTACGGCGGCTGACCGGGCGTCGTCAGTCGGTCGCACCCCGCGGCGGATCGACCAGCAGCGACACCCGGTCGCGCAGGTACCCCTCGAGCGGCACCGTGCCGGCGGTGGGCGACCACCGGACGACCGGCTCGCCGTCGACGACCGCGAGCACACCGTCGGCGTCGAGCAGCGTGTCGTCGAGGGGGATGGGCACCGCACCGTGGTTCACGGTGTCGTTCTCGCGGAAGTGCCCCTTCGCCGCGGCGGCCCGGTAGGCGCGGCGCACCTCGGCGGACACCGACACGAACTGCGTCCGGCCGGGGTCGGTCACGCGGGTGATGCGCGCGGTGGCCCAGACCCGGCCCGTCGTCTCCGGCGAAGCACCGAGCAGCAGGGCCCCGACGCGCCAGACGCGGCCGAGCGGGCGCATCGTCGGGTCGCGGCGGATCCCGAGCACGGCGCGCGACTCGACGTACTCGGCGAGGGCCTCGTCCCGCACCCCGGCGTCCCGGAGCCGATCGGCCGCGGCGTCGAGCAGGTCGCGCGTGCGCCGCACCCCCTCCGTGCCGCCCTGGTCCACCACGTCCTCGAGCGTAGCCCGGCCCGGCGCCCGCGGAATGCACGCCTGGCCCCGACCGTTGCACCGTCCCGGAACGAGGAGGGCCCATGGGCATCGTGGGGTGGCTGTTCGACGCGCAGCTCGTCATCGGCGACCAGACCGTGCTCTGGCGCGAGGTGGTCGGCAACGTGTTCGGGCTCCTCAGCGCCCTCGGCGGGATGCGCCGCAGGGTCTGGGCGTGGCCGGTCGGCATCGTCGGGAACGCCCTGCTCTTCACCGTCTTCATGGGCGCCCTGTTCGACACCCCGAACCCCGTCAACCTGCTCGGGCAGGCCGGCCGCCAGGTGATGTTCATCGCCGTGAGCGTCTACGGCTGGTACCGCTGGAGGCACCGCGCGGACGACAGCGTCACCGTCGTCGAGCCCCGCTGGGCCTCGTGGCGGACACGCGGCCTGCTCGTCCTGGCGATGGTCGGCGGCACCGCGCTCCTGACCCCGGTGTTCCGCGCCCTCGGCTCGTACGAGCCGGTGTGGAGCGACGCGTGGATCTTCGTCGGCTCGCTCCTGGCAACCTACGGCATGGCGAAGGGTTGGGTCGAGTTCTGGCTGATCTGGGTCGCGGTGGACCTGGTCGGCGTGCCGTTGCTGTTCTCCGCCGGGTACTACGCCTCCGGCCTGATGTACGTCTTCTACGGCGTCTTCACGCTGACCGGCTTCTTCGTCTGGATGCGCCAGCGCGTCCGGCCGTCGGCAGCGCCGGTCACCGTCGGCTGAGGCACCACCGGGCCGCGGGCAGGACGGCCAGGCGGCCGGGATGACCGTGCAGCGCGGTACCCCCCGAACGAGGATGTGACAGGAACGAGCGGTCTCCTGTGGACTGTCCGGATGACGGACCCCGACGTGCACCTCGTCGACGAGGAGGCACTCGCCGAACGCATCGTGCGCGGCGCGATCCGCGCCTACCGGCTGTACGCCTTCGAGATGGTCGACGCGGTCGTGGTCGCGGACACCTGCGGGGTCCGGCCCGAGGACGTCGACCGCCTGTTCCCGTCGTGGGACGGCCTGCTGCTCGTGACCTACGACCGGTGGATCCAGCTCCGGGGGACCGGACGCTCGACCCCGGCGACGACGGTCGACCACGTCCGGACGACCCTGGCCGAGGACGTCGCCGACCCGGGTCTCGTCCGGCTGATGGCGGGCGTGCTGACGATCGCGGCCGCGGACGGGGACTTCGCGGAGCTGTTCCGCAAGCGCTTCGAGGAGTTCGTCGAGGAGCTCACCCGTGGCCTCGAGGCCGACGTGCGCGCGGGCACCGAGCGACTCGGGATCCCCGCGCACCAGGCGGCGACGCAGCTCCTGGCGGTCTACGAGGGGCTGCAGATCCAGATGCTCGTGCGGCCCTACCTGGACGTGCTGGTCGAGTACGACCGGTCGGTGCGCACCCTGCGGCTCGGGTGGCGGGAGCAGGAGACCGCGGCCTGGGACCTCGACGAGGTCGCGGTCCGGTAGACGGGCGCGACCGGCGACGGCCTGGAGGCACGTGGCGGGCCCGCCCCGCGCCTCCAGGCCGACGTCGACCCGGCCACGGGACGGTCAGCGACCGGTGCGCGGGGCGCGGCGACGCCGCCAGGCGGCGATCTGCCGCAGCGTGACCTTCGAGCCGTACTGGGCGACCGAGTGGCGGAACAGGTACTCGGCGAACCAGAGCAGGAGCGCCGCGGTGGCGAACACCTCGACGACGCACACCACGGACTCGGTGACGGTGAGCGTCCCGACGGCGTTCCGGACCATCGCGGTGATCGGGGTGAAGGTCGGGAAGTACGTGAAGAACGCCGCGATCGGGGACCCCGGGGTGGTCATCACGAAGAACGCCGCGTACAGCGGGATGATCAGCGCGAAGATCGCCGCGGACTGCAGCGTCGAGGCGTCCTTGATCGACGGGACGGCGGCGCCGACGGCCACGAACAGCCCGGACGCGAGCAGGACCCCGCCGACGAGCAGCAGCGCGCCGACGACCATCCGCCACGGGTCCACGGTCAGGCCGCCGAGCCGAGCGGCCACGAGCGGCAGCCCGACGAGCGCGACGGCGAGACCCGGCACGACGAACACCCCGACCTGCACGAAGCCGACGAGCAGCATCGCGACGACCTTGCCGCGGATCAGGTCACCCGCCGTGACCGTCGTCAGGATCATCTCGGAGATGCGGTTCTCCTTCTCCTCGACGACCACCGTGACCATCCGGGTGGCGAGCAGCACGACGATGCCGAAGAACGCCGCGACGTACAGGAAGGGCGGCACGATCGACAGCCAGCCGGGCGCGACGTGTCCGTCGGACCAGGTGCGGAGGTCGGTGTCGGGGGGTGAGCGCAGGATCGACACCGACTCCGGGTCGTCCACCGACGCGGCGACGCTCTGCTCGAGGACCCGCTCGGCCAGGGTCGAGTAGCCGCCGTTCTCGAAGAGCCCGCGGTCAGCGGCCTCGATGCGGATCGGGGTGCTCGACGGGGTCCTGGGGTAGACGACGAACAGGTCGAGTCGCCCCGCACGGACAGCCGCCTGGTCGGCCTCGGGGTCGGTGGACGGTGAGCCGCCCCACTTCGCCGCGACCGAGCGGTCGACGAGCCCGGAGTGGTCGACGTAGTGGAACGGGGTCTTCGCGGCCGAGGAGCTCGAGCTGACCGAGTCCGCACCGGCGGCCTGGCCGACCCCGACGAGCAGCGACACGACGACCACGACCAGGGGGAGTGCGAGCGTGCCGATCCAGAACGCGGGCTTCTTGACGGCGCGGACGAACTCGAACCGGACGACCGTCCCGAGGCGGCTCACGCGGCTGCTCCTCTTGTGCCGGTGCCGGTGCTGGTCTTCTCGTGATCGCTCGCGGCGGCCACGTCGTCGTGTCCGGCGTCGTGGCCGTAGACCTGCACGAAGATCTCGTCGAGGGGGATCCGCCGCATCGTGAACCCGGTCACGTGCACCCCGGCGGACACGAGCGCGGCGAGGACGTCCGACCCGTCCGGCACGGCGGCGTCGGTCAGGGCGAGGTACGCCACGTGCCCCTCGTGCCGGACCACCCGGTACAGCGGCGACTCCGGCACGGTCCCGTCGAGCGTCACGTGCGCGACCGCACCGCCGAAGGCGTCCTGCACCTCGGGGATGCTGCCGTACGCGGCGGCGCACCCGTCCTTGAGCAGGAGGATCCGGTCGCACAACCGCTCGACCTCGTCCATGTGGTGCGTCACGAGCACGACCGTGGCGCCGTCGGCCTTCCGCTCGGCGACCAGGTCGAGGAGCAGCCGGCGGTTGACCGGGTCGAGGCCCTTCGTCGGCTCGTCGAGGATGAGCAGGCGCGGGCGGTCCATGATCGTGATGCCGAGCTGCACCTTCTGCTGCTGGCCACCGCTGAGCTTGTCCACGCGGAGCTTCGCGCGGTCCGCGAGCCTGACGCGCTCCAGGTAGGCGGTGCTCCACGCGGTCGCCTCGGGACGGCGCAGGCCCCGGAGCATGCCGAAGTACGTCATCACGTCGATGACGGACTCCTTGCGGTAGAGCCCGCGCTCCTCGGGCAGGTAGCCGATGCCGCCGGTCGCCGGACGGTAGGGGACGCCGTCGACCGTCAGGGTGCCGGCGGTCGGGGTCGTGATGCCGAGCAGGGCCCGGATCGTGGTGGTCTTGCCCGAGCCGTTGCTGCCGAGCAGACCGAACGTCTCGCCGGGTGCCACGTCGAAGGACAGGCCGTCGACCACGTCCCGGTCGCCGAAGCGCATCACGAAGTCCCGCACGCTGATGTCCGCCCCGCTCATGGTGCTGACCCTACCGGCGGCGGGGCGGGGGTCACCGGGTACCGGCACTTGCCACATCGGAAAGTAGTTGCCATGATGGGAACACTTCCCGGGGTGGGGAGGGACCAGAGGGGGAACCATGACCGATCCGCAACCGTCCGAGGCTCGCGCGCTCCTCGCGCACGCCGACCGTCTCGCCCGTCGCACGCACGACGCCGTCCGGTGGCCGTACGTCGCCTTCATCGTCGCCCTCGGCGCGACGACGTCCCTCGGGACCTTCGCGATGGGGATGTCGGCGGGCCGTGCCTTCGCGGCGGCGTACGTCGGCACGATCGTCGTCGTGCTCGCGCTCGTCCTGTGGTTCAGCGCCGCGATCCGTGGTCGTGCCGCCTTCGCCCGCGGCCGGCGGTGGATCACCTACGTCGCCGCGTGGGGGCTGAGCTACTGCGCCGCGATCGCCGTCGTGGGCTGGGCGCACGGCTCGGTGCTGTGGTCGGCGGTCACGTCCGGTCTCGTCCTCGTCGTGTCGCTCGCCTGCGCCGCGTGGGAGTCCCGCGGATGAGCAGCTCGCACCCGCGACACCGACTCGACGACCTGCTGCAGAACCCGGTGCGGTTCTCGGTCGTCGCAGCGCTCGACCGGGCCGGGACGCTCTCGTTCCGCGAGGTCCGGGACGCGCTCGAGGTCACCGACTCCGCGCTGAGCAAGCAGGCCAGCGCGCTCGAGGCGGCCGGGTACGTCACGGTGGGCAAGGCGCACGTCGGCAGGACCCCGCGGACGTCGCTGTCCCTGACGCGGGCGGGTCGTCTCGCGTGGCAGGCGCACCTCGCCGCGCTCCGGGAGATCGCGGGGTCGGTGGGCTCGTCCTGAGCGATCTGTCCCATCACTGGTGACGTGGGAGGCGGATCCGCGCATGGCGGGTCGGAAGGGGCGACCTCCCATGCGCGGATCGCCATCCTGCGCGCGGATCGACACCACACGCGCGGATCGGCACGGCACGCCGGGTGCGGGACGCGAACCCGGGACGGACGGGAGGCACGGTGCCTGCCCGCACCGTGCCTCCCGTCCGCCTGCTGGTCCCGTCAGGAACGCGCGGTCCCGTCAGGAACGCAACCAGGCGGTCCCCACACCCGACAGGGCGCCGTCTGCCACCGGCGCGGAGGCGAGCAGGAGCTCGCCGGTGGGGAGTGCGAACGGCTCGTCGCCGAACACCGTCACGCTCGTCCACCCGTTCGGGCGACGGAACGCGAGTACGTCGTCGCGGCCGGTCTCGATCCACTCGAGGTGCTCCTCGGATCGGAGCTGGCCGCGCAGGCCGAGGGCCTTCCGGTACAGGTTGAGCGTCGAGTCCGGGTCGGCGTCCTCGGCCTCGACCGAGAAGTCGGCGAACCAGGCCGGCTGCGGCAGGTGCGAACCGCCCGTGCCGAAGCCGAAGGACGGCCCCGAGCGGGTCCACGGGATCGGCACGCGGCAGCCGTCGCGGCCGACGTCGACGCCCGGGTTCCGGAAGAACGCCGGGTCCTGTCGTTCGGCGTCGGGGATGTCGCCGACCTCGTGCAGGCCGAGCTCCTCGCCCTGGTACAGGTACGCCGAGCCGGGCAGCGCGAGCTCCAGGAGCGTCGCCGCCTGCGCGCGTCGGAGCCCGAGGGCGCGGTCGAGGTCCTCCTGCGCGCCGCCGGCGAGGAGCCACGCGGCGCCCTGCTTCTCCTCGGCGCCGTCGCGGGCGGGGAGCGCGTACCGGGTGGCGTGCCGGACGACGTCGTGGTTCGAGAACACCCACGTCGTCGACGAGCCGGACTGCTCGGCGAGCCCGAGGTTGAACTCGATGATCGTCCGGAACTGCTGCGCGTCGAAGTCGGCCTCGAGCAGGTCGAAGTTGAAGGCCTGCCCGAGCCCGTCGGCGGAGGCGTACCGGGCGCGGCGGTCGGCGGCGACCCAGGCCTCGGCGACCGCGGTGCGGGCGGGGGTGTACTCGTCGAAGACCCGGCGCCACTCGGCGTAGATCTCGTGCACGTCGTCGCGGTCCCAGAGGATGTGCGCGCCGTCCTTCGGGCTCGCGAGCACCTCGGCCCACGTGGGCAGCTCGCCGGCCGGCAGGTCCTTCGCGAGACCGTGGGCGACGTCGATGCGGAAGCCGTCGACCCCGCGGTCGGACCAGAAGCGCAGGGTGTGCAGGAAGTCGTCGCGGACCTCGCGGTTCGCCCAGTTCAGGTCGGGCTGCTCCTTCGCGAAGTTGTGCAGGTACCACTGGCCGTCGCCCACCGCGGTCCACGCCGGGCCGCCGAAGATCGACACCCAGTCGGCCGGCGGCTCCTGCCCGTCCGGGCCGGTGCCGTCGCGGAAGACGTAGCGGTCCCGCTCCGGGCTGCCCTTCGGTGCCGCGAGGGCCTCGCGGAACCAGGCGTGCCGGTCGCTCGTGTGGTTCGGCACGATGTCCACGATCACGCGGATGCCGGCGCCGTGCAGCGCCGCGACCATGTCGTCGAAGTCGGCGAGCGTGCCGAGCCGCGGGTCGACGTCGCGGTAGTCGTCGACGTCGTAGCCGCCGTCGGCGAGGGCGGACGGGTAGAACGGGCTGAGCCAGACCGCTTCGATGCCGAGCGAGGCCAGGTACGGCACGCGGCTCGTCACACCGGGCAGGTCGCCGGTGCCGTCGCCGTCCGCGTCGGCGAACGAGCGCGGGTAGACCTGGTAGACGCTCGCCTGACGCCACCACGTCTCGTCGGTGGTGGTCGCAGCGGGCTGGGCGAGGGTGTCGGTCACGTCGGGCCTTCCGTCGTACGTGGGAGTGGGAGTGGGAGTGGGAGTGGGGGTGGGGGTCGTGGTCGTGGCGGTCTTCGGCTCGGTCACTTGATGGCGCCCTGCGTCACCCCGGCCATCACCCACCGCTGGGTGACGAGGTAGACGATGATCGCCGGGGCCATCGCCATCAGGTACGAGGCGAAGGACACGTTGTAGTTGTTGCTGAACTGGGTCTGGAACATCTGCTGCAGCACCGGCAGGGTCTGCAGCGCCGGGTCGGAGGTGATCAGCGACGGCATCACGAAGTCGTTCCAGGACGCGAGGAACGCGAAGATGCCGACGGTGGCGCTCATCGGTGCGAGGAGCGGGAACACCAGTCGCCAGAACACCTGTCCCGTGCTCGCACCGTCGATGCGTGCACTCTCCTCCAGTTCGGCCGGGATCGACCGCAGGAACGCGGTGAACAGCAGCACGCTGAAGGACAGTTGGAACATGACGTGCAGGATCGCGACGCCGAGCGGGTTGTCCAGGTGCGCCAGGCCGGTGAGCTTCACCTGCGAGAGTGCGAGGACCGGGAACGGCAGGAACATCGCGGCGAGCAGGTAGAAGAACGACCAGCGGAACAGCCGGCGCTCCCAGTTCCGGGCGATGGCGTACGCGGTGAACGACGCGAGCAGGATCGTCCCGGCGACGGTGATCGCGGCGATGAGCACCGAGACGCCGAACGCCCGCGGGAAGTCGGTGAGCTCCCACGCCTGGACGAACCCGTCGACGCTGAACGGCGCCGGCAGCGAGAACGCGTCGCCGTCGACGGCCTGGCTCGTGGTCTTGAACGCCATCGTCACCGTGACGTACAGCGGGACGAGGACGGAGAGCGCGCACAGCACGAGGACGATCGTCACCGGCCAGTTGGCGCGGTCGCCACGGCCGCCGCCGCGTCGTCCGGCGGTGCGGTCGGCGTCCACGGAGCGGATCGACCCGGTCGCGGTGGTGCCCGGTCGGAGGGGTGCCTGCATGGTCATCAGAGCGCTGCCTTCCCGCGGGTCGCCCGCAGCTGGATCACGGCGATCACGACCGCGATGACGAAGAAGATCGTCGCGTTCGCCATCTGGTAGGCGTAGTCGCCACTGCTGAAGCCCTTGAAGATCGACATCGCGACGCTGGTCGTCGCGGTACCGGGGCCGCCGTCGGTCAGGCCGACGATGATGTCGTACGAGTTGAGGAAGTTCTTGAACCCGATCACCAGGTTGATCAGGATGTAGCCCGCCGTCAGCGGGGCCGTGATCGACACGAGCTGCCGCCAGGAGCTCGCGCCGTCCAGGGCGGCGGCCTCGTACACCTCGCCGGGGATCGACAGGACCCCGGCGATGTAGATGAGGAGCGTCGACGGGATCGCCTGCCACGCGGTGACGACCACGATCGCGACCCACGCCAGGTCCGGGTTCGCGAGGATGCTCTGCTCGAGCGGCGCGAAGCCCAGTGCGGTGGCGAGCGCCGGCAGCGAGTTCGCGAACAGGAACGAGAACACGTAGGCGATGACGATGCCCGAGATCACCATCGGCAGGACGAACACCGCCCGGAGCGCGATCTTCCCGCGCACCTTCGACGTCAGCGCGATGGCGAGCAGGAACGCGATCGCGTTCACGACGAGGACGGTGGCGAGCGAGAACCCGATCGTGAACAGGTACGCCTGCAGGATCGCCGGGTCGGAGAACACGGCGACGTAGTTGGTGAGCCCGGTGAACCGGAACTCGCCGAACCCGACGGAGTCCGTGAAGCTCAGCACGATGCCCATCACCGCCGGCAGCGTGATGGCGAGCGTGAAGAGCACCAGTGTCGGGACGAGGAAGACGAGGAAGAGCGGTTCGACGCGCTTCCGGCGTCCGCGGCTGCCGGCCTGGAGGCGCGGTGCGGCTCCGCCCCGTCGGCGGCGGTCCGCCGTCGTGATCGCTTCGGTGGTCGTGGTGGCCAAGGTCGTCTCCTTACGCGGCCGTGCGGAGCGCGAGCCGCGCCCAGTCGCCGTCGAGGGTGCGGAGTTGCGGAGCGGGGGCACCGCCGAAGGCGATGGACTGCAGGTAGTTCGCCACCGGGATCTCGGCGGGTATGAGCTGCGAGGCGCCGAGGGAGAAGGCGGCGCGGTCGTACGAGTCCTGCATGCCACGGAGAGCGGGGTTCGACACCGGTGGGGAGTCCTTGCGGACGCCGAAGCCGTTGTTGTCGGCGTTGTACCGGTCGCTGACCGCCGGGCTCATCAGGAACGACAGGAACTCGCGCGCGGCCTCTTGCTTGCGCGACGCCTCCGGGATCCAGAGCCCCAGGTCGACGTTCACGCGCACCTTGTTGTCCGCGGCGTCGTCGGTCGCGGGGAACGGGAAGGTGCCGAGCGCGACGTCCTTGTTCGACTTCGCGATCTCGCCGAGCGCCCACGGTCCCTGCAGGTACATCGCGGCCTTCCCCTGCGCGAACGCCAGGTTCCCGTCACCGTACCCGCGGCTCGCGGCGCCCTTCTGGTGCCACTGGAGCAGGTCCACCATGCGGTCCACGGGCGCCGCGAAGTCCTTCTCGAACGAGACACGGGAGCCCTTGCCGACCCGGGTTCCCTCGCGGTCGAGCGCGGCGAAGGTCTGCTGCAGGTCGAGCATGCCGCCGACCGAGTAGTCGAACATGCCCTGGGCGATCGTCCAGTTGTCCTTGTACGTGCCGTACATCGGGGTGATGCCGGCGCGGACGAGCCGCTCGCACACGTCGCGGAACGCCGACCACGTGGTCGGCACCTCGAGCCCCTGGTCGGCGAAGATCCGCTTGTTGTAGATCACGGACGCCGCCGTCACCGAGTAGGGCAGCACGCTGGTGCGGCCCGGGTAGTCGGCCGTCTGCTGCATGAGCGGCCACAGGTCCGGGTTGATCGTGTCCTTCTCGGGCAGGTCCGACAGGTCCGTCAGGGCGCCGTGCTCGACGAACGAGACCATCGCGTAGTTGTAGTTCAGGCACCCGAGGTCCGGCGGCCGGTTCCGGACGAAGTTCGCGGACATGTTCGACGTCGAGTCGCGGACCACGCGGATCTTCGACTGGCTGTCGTGGAACTTCGCGATGACGTCGTCGAAGTAGCCGATGACCTCGGGCTTCGACACGTAGAAGGTGATCGTCTCGGGTCGGCTGCTCGAACCGCCGAGCCGGGCGCACCCGGCGAGTGCCAGGCCCGCGCCGATGCCGCCGGCCCCGAGGAGGAACCCGCGGCGGCTGAGTGCGGCGGTGTCCCTGGTGGTGGCGTGTGGTCGCACGTCGTCTCCGTCCGTCCGGACCCGGCGTCCCTGCCGTCCCGGTCAGCGAACCGGCGTCGGTGCCGGCTCGCGACACTTAATCTACTCAGAAAATCTAATCGCGCAAGCAATGTTCCCCGCGGTAGGGTCAGCGCATGTCCCGACGCCGTGAGCCCGCTCGTGCGACCAGCGCCGAGACGGTCCTGGCGTCCGCGTTCGACGCCGCCGCGTTCACCGCGACCGAAGCCATCGACGCCACCGGCCTGACCCGCTCGACCGTCCTCGCCGCGTGCGCCGAGCTCGTCCGGCTCGGGTGGCTCCGCGACCTCGACGACGCCCGGGCTGCGGGGGAGGAGTACCGGAAGGGCCGACCCGCCCGCCGCTACGAACTCGACGCGGGAGCCGGGGTGGTCGTCGGGGTCGACGCCGGGCAGCACCGCGTCACGGCGCTCGTCGCAGACCTGCGCGGGACGGTGCTCGCACGGGCCGAGGGCGCACTCGGCGACGCCGGTCTCGAGGTCCCGGTGCGCCTCGGCGTCACGGCCGACACCGTGTCCAGGGCGCTCGCCGACGCCGGGGTCGACCCGACGCGCGTGCTCGTGACCGTCATCGGCATCCCCGCGCCCGTCGACGCCTCGGGTGCGTCGCCGGACGACGGCGGGTTCTGGAACCGGATGAACCCGGGCTTCGCCGACGTCGTGCCGCACGGTGTCGTGGTCGTCGAGAACGACGCGAACGCGGCGGCCCTCGCCGAACGGCCGTCCTCCGGGGACGCCTCGTTCGCGGCGCTGCTGTCCGGTGAGCGCTTCGGCGCCGGGCTCGTCGTCGACGGGGTCCTGCTGCGCGGGGCGCGCGGTGGTGCCGGCGAGCTCCGGGTGCTCGACCTGGTCGACGGTGTGGCGTCCTCCGACGGCATCGGTCGCACCGCACGCACGCTCGTCCGGCAGGCGCGGGCGGCGGGCCGTGTCGGCGCGTCCTCGCTCCTCGGCGGCGACGAGGAGCCCGACGCCGCGGCCGTCCTGACCGCCGCCGCACTCGGCGACGCGGTCGCGGTCGGGATCGTCGACGCGCTGGGGGATCGTCTGGCGCGGGTCTGCGTGCTGCTCGCGAGCCTGCTCGACATCGACCGCGTGGTCGTCGCCGGGGCGATCGCGGACGCGGTCGAGCCGGTGATCGACCGGGCACGGGCGCACCTCGCGGCGTGGGAGTACGACCCGACGCCGGAGGTCGTGGCCTCCCGGCTGGGTGGCGACGTCGTCGTGCTCGGGGCGCTGGCGCTGGCGCTCGACACCGTCCGCGCCGACCCGATGGCGTTCCCGCTGCCGGCCGCGCAGCCGGTCCCCGCAGCCTGACCGCCGCGCCGCCCGAGCACCCGTTGACACCGCGCCCGCGCAGTGCCACGCTGCTTGCGTGTTGACGTTGCCATGAGCGTGCCAGGGGGCACGCGGGAGCGCCGACGACCGGCACGACGACGTCGTCGTGCCGCTGCAACGATGCAGTCAGGGAGAACCCATGCACACCTCGACCACCCCACGCCGACGCCGCCTCGTCGGCACGCTCGCCGTCGTCGCCGGCGCCACCGCGCTCGCCCTCGCCGTCCCCGGCACCGCGACCGCCGCCCCGGCCGCGACCGCCGCGGCGCCGGCCCACAGCCGTCCGAACCCGGCGCCCGCCCTCGACCCGACGCAGTTCCACGGCGTCAACTGGGCCGACCCGCGGGACAACTACGTGAACGGGCCCGTCGTCCCCTCGGGGCTCTCGACGTCGGACGACTACCGCACCGTGTACAAGACCTCGGAGCGGATCGTCCGCGAGTTCCGGAAGGACCTCGGCGCCGACACCGTCCGCCTGCCCGTCAACCCGTACTCGGTCGGCACGACGTGGTGGACGTCCTACAAGGGGGCGATCGACGCTGCCCGGCACCAGGGCGTCAAGGTGGTCCTCGGCTACTGGGAGGGCAGCGACGCCAGCAAGGACGGCAAGGTCGACGACCCCGCCGCCTGGACTGTCATGTGGGACACCCTGACGAGCACCTACCGCGGTGACGCCGGCGTGTACTTCGAGCCGATGAACGAGCCGTTCGGCTACGCACCCGCCGACTGGATCCAGGTGGCCACCGACTGGGTCGACCGCTACACGGCCCGTGGGATCCCGCGCGACCGCGTGTTCGTCAGCGGCACCGGCTACAACGACCACGTCGACGCGGTCTGCGCCGCGCCGGCACTCGCCGGGACCTACGTGTCGCAGCACTTCTACGGGTTCTGGGGCACGCACGACGCCGCGGGCTGGGCCGCCGATTTCGAGAGCCGACTCGGCGACCAGGCGTGCAGCGCCCGCACCGTCCTCGACGAGTTCGGCGTGCCGATGACCACCGGGATCGACTACCGCGGCTCCGCGACGACCGGCAACGCCGACGCGGACAACTCGGTCGCCTTCCTGCAGACGGTCACGACGATCGTCCGCAAGCGGCACCTCGGCGCCGTGTACTGGCCGGGGCTGCGCACCGGTGACACCTACAGCCTCGAAGAACTGCAGGGCGCCGGGTCGCACGTGGAGCTCGCGGTGACGAACGAGTCCGGGCTCGCCCTGCTGCGGTGGGCCTGGGGCGAGGGCGAGCGCGCGCCCTTCGGGACCCGCTGACGCGACCACGGACCGGGACGCGCGACGCGACCACGGACCGGACGGGAGGCACGGTGCCAGCTGGCACCGTGCCTCCCGTCCGTGGGGTGGTCACGTCGGCGACGGATCAGCGCCGGACCGGCGCCAGTCGCTGCAGCTGGGTGACGTGTCCCGGCTCGAGCTCGTCGAGCGTGGCGACGCCGAGCAGGCGCATGGTCCGCTCGATCTGCTCGGAGAGGATCTGGATCATCCGGTCGACACCGGCCTCGCCGCCGGCCATGAGGCCGTAGAGGTAGGCGCGGCCGACCATCGTGAACCGGGCGCCGAGCGCGACCGCGGCGACGATGTCGGCGCCGGACATGATGCCGGTGTCGAGGTGCACCTCGGTGTCCGCACCCACCTCCCTGACGACCTCCGGGAGCAGGTGGAACGGGACAGGGGCGCGGTCGAGCTGCCGACCGCCGTGGTTCGACAGGGTGATGCCGTCGACCCCCATCGACGCCAGGCGCTTCGCGTCCGCGAGGGACTGCACGCCCTTCACGACGACCTTGCCGGGCCACTGGTCCCGGATCCACGCCAGGTCCTCGTAGGTGACCGTCGGGTCGAACATGTGGTCCAGCAGCTCGCCGACCGTGCCCGACCACCGGTCGAGTGACGCGAACGCGAGGGGTTCCGTGGTGAGGAAGTCGAACCACCACCACGGCCGGGGGATCGCGTTCACGATGGTCTTCACGCCGAGCTGTGGCGGGATCGAGAACCCGTTGCGCTTGTCTCGGAGGCGTGCGCCCGCGACCGGGACGTCGACCGTGACGAGCAGCGTGTCGAACCCGGCCTTCGCGGCCCGGTCGACCAGCGCCATGCTCTTGTCGCGGTCCTTCCACATGTAGAGCTGGAACCAGTTCCGGCCGTGCGGGTTCGCGTCACGGACGTCCTCGATCGCCGTGGTGCCCATCGTCGACAGCGAGAACGGGATCCCCGCCCGCCCCGCGGCCCGGGCGCCGGCACGCTCACCCTCGGTCTGCATCATCCGCGTGAAGCCCGTCGGCGCGATCCCGAACGGCAGGGCGGTCGGCGCGCCGAGCACCTCGCGGGAGGTGTCGACCTTCGAGACGTCGCGCAGGATCGCCGGGGTGAACTCGATGTCCTCGAACGCCTGCCGGGCACGGGCGAGCGAGATCTCCGCCTCCGCCGCGCCCTCGGTGTAGTCGAACGCCGCCTTCGGGGTGCGGCGCGCGGCGATCCGGCGGAGGTCCCAGATCGTCAGCGCGGACTCGAGCCGCTGCCGCCGACCCGGCAGCGCGGGCTTCTTGAACTGCATCAGCGGCGCCAGGTCGTGCACGGTCGGCAGCTGCCGCCGGACCCGGACCCGGTTCGTCGACGGGGTTCCCGGCGTCGGTGCCGGAGCCCCGGTCGCCGGGTCGACGCGGTGCTGGTCGTCGGTCGAGGTCATACAGACATCCTATGTCTGTGTGGGATCGTTGGCGAGGGTGATGCTGCAGGGGCGCGCTCTCGGGCAACGAGTGCGCTGCGCCAACGCGTCGACGGAGCCGGGGATGTCGCGAGACGTCCGATCAAGCTCCCTCCCGCAAGACGCAACGTCGGCGGGTTCTCGCAGCGAAGTACCGCTGCGAGAACCCGCCGACGTTGCGTTTCGCGATCGCCGGAGCCCGCGAGCGCCAGCGCCGGTCAGCGGGGGAGCGCGGCCAGGACCTCGGCGGCGCGGGCGGCGTCCTCGGCGCTGACGTCCAGGTGCGTCACGAGCCGGACGGCCCGCGGTCCGAGCTGCATCACCCGGACGCCCCGCTCCGCGGCCCCGGCGACGAACGCCCCCGGGTCGGCGACCTCCGCGAACACGATGTTCGTGTCGACGGTCGCCGGGTCGACGTCGAGCGCCGCGGCCAGCGCCCGGGCGTTCGCGTGGTCCTCGGCGAGCCGGTCGACGTGGTGCCGGACGGCGTACCGGCCCGCGGCGGCGAGGAACCCGGTCTGCCGCATCCCCGCGCCGTACCGCTTCCGCCAGACCCGCGCGGCTGCGACGTGCTCCCGGGAGCCGACGAGCACCGAGCCGACCGGGGCACCGAGGCCCTTCGACAGGCAGACCGACACCGTGTCGAAGCCGGCCGCGAGCTCGCGGAGCGGGGTGCCCGACGCCACGTGCGCGTTCCACAGCCGGGCGCCGTCGAGGTGCACCGCGATGCCGTGCTCCCGCGCGTACGCCTGCACGGCCCGGACCTGGTCGAGGGGCTGCACGGTGCCGCCACCGAAGTTGTGGGTGTTCTCGACCGCGATGGCCGTCGTCGACACCGAGTAGGCGCCGGCGTCCGGCTCCGCGATCGCCTCGACCGCCGCGGCCACGAGTCGTCCGCGCTCCGAGGCCCACGTTCGCGTCGTGATGCCGGAGAACACCGCGGCGGCACCGAGCTCGGCCCGCACGACGTGGGCGCGGACGTCGGCGAGCAGCTCCTCGCCCGGGGCGACGTGCAACCGCAGCCCGAGCTGGTTCGCCAGGGAGCCGGTCGGGGTGAAGAGCCCGGCCTGGTGCCCGAGCAGGTCGGCGACCTCGCGCTCGAGGGCGTTCGTCTCCGGGTCCTCGCCGAAGACGTCGTCGCCGACCTCGGCGCCGGCCATCGCGGAGCGCATCGCCGGGGTCGGTCGGGTGACGGTGTCGGAGCGCAGGTCGATCGGGGCGTCGGTCACCAGGCAACGCTAACGCGCCGTTCAGATCGTCGATGCGCGACGCCGCTAGCGTGGCGCCATGCAGCAGCCAGCCGCGGGGTCGCTCCGCATCCTCCACCTCTCCGACACGCACCTGACCGGCGACGGTGCACTCCACCAGGGGTCCGTCGACACCACCGCGGCGCTCGACGCCGTGCTCGCCCACGTGGACGGCGTCCCGGGCGTCGGGCTCGTCGTCGTGTCCGGCGACGTGTCCGAGGACGGCAGCCCGGAGTCCTACCGGACCGTCCGGGAGCGCGTCGGCGCCTGGGCGGAGCGGCACGGCGCGGCGTTCGTCGCGGTCCCGGGCAACCACGACCTGCGCGAGGGCTTCCGTCAGGTCCTGGCGAACGGGCACGTCCTCGGCGAGGGCGGCCGGCCGCTCGCGCACACGATGGAGCACACCCCGCCGGAGGTCCCGGTCTCCGGACAGTCCACCGTGCACGGCTTCCGCATCGTCACCGTCGACACGAGCGTCCCCGGCGCCGGCTACGGACACCTCGACGAAACGGCGCTCGAGCGGCTCCGGACCGCGCTGACCGGCGAGCCCACGGAGCACGGCACGGTCGTCGTGCTGCACCACCCGCCGGTGCCGTCGCCGACGCTCCTGCACGAGGCGCTCCGCCTGCAGAACCCGGAGGACCTCGCGGAGGTGCTCGACGGCTCGGACGTCCGGGTCGTCCTCGGCGGCCACCAGCACCACCACGCCGTCGGGTCGCTCGGCGGGATCCCCGTGCTCGTCGCCCCCGGGGTGGCGAACGACACCGACGTCGTCGGTCCGTACGACGAGGAGTCCGCCCACGTCGCCGCCGGTGCACTCATCGTGGACGTCGCGCCGGACGGCTCGGTGTGGTCCACCCCGGTGCGCGTCCCCCAGCCGGACGCGGATCCGCTCGCGTTCGCGCTGGACGCCGAGACGGTCGCGCGGATCGCGGAGCAGGCCGGCCCGCGCTGAGCGCGCGGCACGGGCCGGTCCGCGCAGGGCTGACGCAGGCTCGGTCGCGCGGGCCGGGCTGCGCGGGCCGGGTCGCGCAGGCCGAGTCGCGCAGTCCGGGCCACGCGGACCGGCCCGGCACGGACCGGACGGGAGGCACGGTGCCGGACCGGCGCCGTGCCTCCCGTCCGTCCCGTGCTCGCGTGGGGCGACCGCGCCCACGGGAGGGGACCCGTCGAGTACCCCGCGCTCCCGGACACCGTCCCGGCGGCGCGAGTACACCGGGGGTCATGCAGACGGAAGGAGTCCCTCATGCGCATCGGTAGTGCCGTGCAGTACGACCGGTACGGCGGGTTCGACGTCGTCGACCTCGTCCCGCAGGAACGTCCCGAACCCGGACCCGGCGAGGTCGTCGTCGAGGTCGTCGCCGCCGGCCTGAACCACGTCGAGCGGTTCCTCCGCGAGGGGAAGCTCCGCGACCACATCGACCTCGCGTTCCCGGCCCACCAAGGCGTCGACTTCGCCGGCATCGTCAGCGCACGCGGCGCCGAGGTCAAGGACCTCAAGGTCGGCGACGAGGTCATGGGACACGCCCCGGACGGCGGCGCGCACGCCACGTGGGTGCGCGTGCCGCGCGGCGCGGTCATCAAGAAGCCCGAACACGTCGGTTGGGAGGTCGCCGGTGGGCTGTACCTCGCCGGAGCGACCGCCGCGACGATCGTCCGCGGCCTGCGCCTCGGCCCCGAGGACACCGTCGTGATCAGCGCCGCCGCGGGTGGGGTCGGGCACATCGAGTGCCAGCTCGCCCACGACGCCGGCGCGACCGTGATCGCGCTCGGCAGCCCGCGGAACCACGACTACCTGCGCCAGATCGGGACGCTGCCCGTGGCCTACGGCGAGGGCGAGGAGGACCGCATCCGCCAGATGGCGGCCGGCCGACCGATCACCGCGTTCATCGACAACCACGGCGGGGGCGGTGCGGCGGACCTCGCGAAGCGTCTCGGCGTGCCGTCGGAGCGGCTCGTGACCTCCGAGCACCGCCGCGACGTCGAGCTCCGCTTCCTCCGCGCCCCCGCGGACGACGAGGAAGCGCGCGACCTGCTCGTCATGCTCGCCAAGGCCGTGCAGGACCGGCGCGTGCAGGTGCTCATCTCCGGCTTCTACCCGTTCGAGTTCATCGTGGACGCGTACGAGGACCTGGCCGAGATGCGCTCCCGCGGCAAGGTCGTGATCGGCATGCAGACCGTCGAGACCGGTGCACGCCTCGACTGGTACCGCTCAGAGAAGGCCCGGGACCTGCGCGACCGCTACGGCGAGCAGCGCGGTGCCGACACCGAGACGATGGCGGGCGGGAGCGCGTCACCCGCGTCCTGAGCGAGGTCCGTCCACGACGACGAGACGGTCCGGCCCCGCGGGGTCGGACCGTCTCGTCGTTCGACCGTCGCTAGCTCAGGACGTCCTTCGTCGCGAACCGGCCGTACGCCAGCGCGCCGAACACCGCGACGTACCCGAGCTGCAGCAGCGCGTTCTGCCCGAACGAGTCGAACGCGATCGGGTCGCGGAGCAGGTCTCCGAACCCGAGCCACAGGTGCGAGAACAGGAACGGGTGCAGCCAGTCGAGCTGGGGGAGCTGGTCGAGCACCTGCGACACCCCGGCGAGCACGACCGTCGCCGCCATCGCCCCGACCGGGACGGTCGTGAGCGTCGACGCGAACAGGCCGATCGCGGACAGGCCGAGCATCGACAGGGTCACGTAGAGCGCGAGGAGCACGGCCCGGCCGGCGTACGACCAGCCGTCGACCTGGGTCCCGGACAGCAGCGTGACCGGGCCGATCGGGAACAGCAGTGCGCCGATCGCCGCGCCGACGAGCACCACGAGGAGCGTCGCCGCCAGGCTGAACGCGACCGCCCCGACGTACTTCACGACGATGAACCGGAGCCGGCCGGTCGGTGCGACGAGCAGGTAGCGGATCGTGCCGTGGTTCGCCTCGCCGGCGACGGTGTCCCCGGACACCACCCCGACCGTGAGCGGCAGGAACAGCGGGATCGACACCGTCAGGGCCGTGAAGGCTACGAAGAGCCCGTTGTTCGTGATGTCGCCGAGGAACGCGGGGCCGCGGTCGCTCGGGTCCGTGGTCATCCGGACGGCGATCGCGATGAGTACCGGCACCAGTGCGAGCGCGCCGAGCATCGCCCACGTCCGACGTCGACGGAACAGCAGGGCGAGCTCAGACCCGAGCAGCGCGAAGGTGCGGGGACGGGCGCGCGGTGCCGGCGCCGGTGGCTCGGGCGCGGTCGTGGCGTGGTCGGCGGGTGCGGTGTCAGGCAGCGACATCGAAGCCCTCCCCGGTGAGTGCGACGAACAGGTCCTCGAGCGTGCCCCCGCCGACCGTCAGGCCGCGGAGCCGGACGTCCGCGCCGACGAGCTCGGCGGCGATGGTCTCGGGCAGGACCTCGGCGGGCAGGTCCGCGACGAGCACGTCGGCGCCGGTGTCCCGCCGCGGCACGAGCCCGAGGCGCGTGAGGACGGTACCGGCCTGCCCGACGTCCGGCGTCCGGACCGTGACGGTGCGTGCCCCCGCGGACCGCAGCTCGTCGAGGGTGCCCTGCGCCACGATGTGCCCGGTCCGCATCACCGCCGCGTGCGTGCAGACCTGCTCGATCTCGGCGAGCAGGTGGCTCGAGACGAACACGGTGGTGCCGTCGTCGGCGAGGGAGCGGATGAGGTTCCGGACCTCACGCGTGCCCTGGGGGTCGAGACCGTTCGTCGGCTCGTCGAGCACGAGCAGGTCCCGCGGCGCGAGCAGGGCGTTCGCGAGTCCGAGGCGCTGCTTCATGCCGAGGGAGTACGCGTGCGCCTTCTTGTCCGCGGCGTGCGTCAGACCGACCCGGTCGAGTGCTGCGGCGACGCGGTCCTTCCGGGTGCGCGGGTCCGTGGTGGGGTCGGCGGCGTCGAAGCGCACCAGGTTGGCGCGGCCGCTGAGGTACGGGTAGGACGCCGGCCCCTCCACCAGGGCGCCGACCCGGGGGAGTACCTGGGCCCGGGCGTCGGGCATCGGCTGCCCGAGCACCTCGATGCGCCCGCTCGTCGCCGAGGACAGCCCGAGCAGCATCCGGATCGTGGTGGTCTTGCCCGAGCCGTTCGGCCCGAGGAACCCGAACACGGCGCCGCGGGGCACCGCGAGGTCGATGCCGTCCACCGCGCGCTGGCGGCGGAACACCTTGACGAGCGACTCGGTGCGGATCGCGAGGTCGGCCGGGGTCACGTGGCCCGGGCTCACTTCGCCGCGGCCACCAGGGCGGACACCGGCACCGCGCCGGCGTAGACCCGGCCGTCGTCGGTCAGGTACACCGACACGAGCGAGGTCTGCAGCGCACGACCACCGTCGACCGGCTTCGTCAGCTGGTCGAGCAGCCCGGAGCCGTCCGCGCCGAGCTTCGTCCGGTCGGCGGTGCCGGCCGGCAGCTCGACGACGGCGTCCCACCCAGAGCCCGTGACGGTCGGCGCCGTCCCGGAGCGGTGGTCGCCAGACCCGTCCCGCTTCCCGTCCCCGTGCCGCGGCGCGTCGGAGAGGTCCTTCGTGGTGACGTCGACGCCGCTCGGCGGGGTGAAGTCGAACAGCCGTGCCGCGGGTGCACCGTAGTCGAGGCTCGTGAACCCGACCTGGAACGCCGGGTCCTGCTGCCCGGCGGCGAGGACCGTGGCGCGGAGGGGGAGCCCGGTCTGCTGGTCGACGGCGAGCCGGACGCTGCCGACCAGCGTGTCCGAGGACTTCGGCGTGAGCGTGACCTGCCAGGCGTCGTGCCCGGCGACCCGGACGGCCGTGGGCTTCGACACCGTGGTGGACGGGGTGATCGCGTCGATCGCCCGCTGCGCCACGTCCGCCGGGGTGGTGGCGCCGTCCGTCGGCGCCGCGGCTGCGGTCCGCTCCGGCAGGACGACGTGCGTCGCGGTGCGCTCCTTCGAGTCCCACGTCCAGACGTCCGAGCCGTTGCGGACGACGTCCTGCTCGGCGAGCTGCTGCGTGAGCTGGAAGCGCTGCTTGTCCGGGCCGTCGACGTACACCCGCGCGGTGTGCGAGGCGGTGAGCAGCCCGAGGACGTCCGAGGCGTCGCCCTGCAGCGAGGACCCGCCGCTGCCGGAGGGGAGCTCGGGCAGCCCGAGGTCGCTCGTCTGCGACAGGGCGCCGGAGTACTGGGCGTCCTTCGCGGCGGCCACGCTCGCGAGCACGGACGCCGCGGTCGGGTCCGTGCCCGCGACCGGGTCGTTCGCGGCGTTGGCGATCACGGGGGCGGCGACCGCGGCGGCGACGACGACCGGCGCGACGACGGCGGGCAGCCAGGCTGACTTCTTCATCGGGATCCCCTCGGGAGCGAGCACGAGCGCCGAGTCCACCACCGTGGAGCTCGGAGCGTGGGGGTACCGTACGTCCGGCAACCGACAGCCGGCTGGGGATCGTCAGCCGGCCGTCGGTCACGAGGACCGCGGTGGGGGATCGTCGATCAGGACCGCTCGTAGGCGCTGATCGCCGCGACCTTCTCCGCGCTCGGCGACCTCGGGTCGAAGCGGTGGCCGAGCCACTCCCGCACGAGCCGCCGTGCCAGCTCGATGCCGACCACACGCTGCCCGAGGCACAGGACCTGGGCGTCGTTCGAGCACACCGACCGCTCGACGCTGAACCCGTCGTGCGCGGTCACCGCCCGGATCCCGGGGACCTTGTTCGCGCTGATCGCCACACCGAGGCCGGTGCCGCACACGAGCAGCGCGCGGTCAGCAGCACCCGACGCGACGAGCCGAGCGGCCTCGACCGCGACGTGCGGGTACGCGGTGTGCCCGTCCGCGTCGACGCCGACGTCGACGACGCTGGCGACGCGGTCGTCCTGCTCGAGGTCCCGCTTGAGGACCTCCTTGTGCTCGAAGCCGGCGTCGTCCGAGCCGATCACGATGCGGAGCGTCACGCGCCCACCTCCTGCTGTCGGACGCGGTCGGCGAGGACCTCGCCGACCGCGGTGAGCACCATGCCCATCGAGGTCGCGCCGGCGTCGGGCGTCCCGAGACTCTTCGCGGCGAGCGGCCGCGCACGACCGACCCGCGGCTGCAGGTCGGCCGTCGCCGCCGCCCGCTCCACCGCCGTCTGTGCGGCTGACGTCCAAGCACTGGCGAGGGGAACGCCGGCCGTGACCTCGGTGCGGAGGTGCTCGACGAACGGGAGCAGTGCATCGAGCATGGTCTTGTCACCGACGGCGGCACCGCCCAGCTGCACGATCGCGTCCGCGAAGGCCTGGACCGCGTCGACGACGTCGGGCGGTGTGACGACCTCGGTGTCGTCGCCGAGCGCCCGGCCGAAGGCCTCGAGCGCTGCACCCCACAGGACGCCGGACGTGCCGCCGGCAGCTGCGGCCCAGGCCGTGCCCGCGGACCCGAGCACGAACGCGCCGCCGGCCTCCGGGCCGCACGCCTCGGCTGCGCGACGAGCGGCCCCGATGCCGCGCACCATGCCGCGACCGTGGTCGCCGTCACCCGCGACGGCGTCGATGCGGCCGAGCTCGTCCTCGTGCTCGCGCAGGACCTCGTCCATGGCCCGGACCGCCGTCGCGGCGACCGCGCCCGCGCGACGAGCGGCCGGGGTCGCGCAGGGGACGACGACCGTGTCGGTGCGGGTCTCGGTCTCCGAGGTGTGCGTCACGAGTCCGGCCACCGCCGCACGCACCTTCCGGAAGGCCGGCGTGTAGGCGTCGGCGCGCCAGAGCGGCTCGAGCTCGTCGTCGAGCCACTGCAGGGTGAGGGAGCAGCCGCCCATGTCCAGGCTCGTCACGAGCTCGCCGACCTCGGGCTCGACGACGTGGAGCCCCGCGCGCTCGAGCAGCGGGAGCACCCGGCCCCAGAGCAGGAACAGTTCCTCGTACTTGGTGTCGCCGAGTCCGTTGAGCACCGGGGCGACGCGCTCTCCTGCGCCCTCGGGACGCTCCGCGAGCAGCCGGTCGACGAGCATCGACGCGAGCTCGGACGCGGGCAGCAGCGGGACGTCCCGGATGCCGGGTTCGCCGTGGATGCCCAGACCGAGCGCGAGGTGGCCCGCCGGGAGGCTGAAGAGTGGGTGCCGCGCGCCGGGCAGCGTGCACCCGGAGAACGCGACGCCGATGGTCCGGGTCGCCGCGTTGCAGCGCCGGCCGAGGCGTTCGACCTCGTCGAGGTCCGAGCCGGCCGCCGCCGCCGCACCGAGGGCCTTGAACACCGCGAAGTCGCCCGCGATGCCCCGGCGTCGCTGGACGTCCGATGCGGATGCCACGTCGTCCGTCACCGCGACGATCCGGGTGTCGATGCCCTCGGCACGGAGTCGTTCTGCGGCCAGACCGAAGTTCATGGTGTCGCCGGCGTAGTTCCCGAACGCCAGGACGACGCCGCGACCCTGGTCTGCGGCCTTCGCGACCGAGTAGACCTGGGCGGCCGACGGGGACGTGAAGACGTTGCCGACCACGGCGCCGGAGGCGAGGCCGGGACCCACCAGCCCGCAGAAGGCGGGGTAGTGGCCGGAGCCGCCGCCGACGACCACCGCGACCAGTGGGTGGGCGTCGACCGGGCGGAGCGCGACCACGCCGCCGTGCACCGGGCGGACCCGGTCTGCGTACAGCGCGGTCCACCCCGCGAGTTGGTCCTCGGCGAAGTCGTCAGGAGCGTCGTGGATGGCGGTCATGGTGCGGGGAACTCCTCGCGTCGTCCGGAGCCCGACGGTCCGCGGGCCGTCGCCGACCGTAACCCACTGGTATCCACATCTACGACTCTGGATTCTGGTATGTTCCTCGACGGTCGGGAACCCGGCCGAGGACACGACGCACTGGAGCGACCATGACCGCCGACACCGCACGCACGCCCGACGCCCTCAGCTCGCTGCGACCCGGTCCGACCAAGGTCGACCTGACGAACGACCTCTCCGGACGGTCCGTCGTCGTCACCGGTGGCGCCTCGGGGATCGGCGCGGCGATCGCCACGGCCGCGGCGTGTCGCGGAGCCAGGGTGGCCGTGCTCGACGTCCGGGACGACGCCGCGTCGACCGCTGCGGCTGGACTGCCGCGGGTGTCGGACGGTGCGCACCTCGGGCTCGCGTGCGACGTCACGGACGACGCTGCGGTCGACGCCGCGGTCGAGGCGGTGGTGGCCACGCTCGGCGCACCCGACGTCCTCGTGAACTGCGCCGGGATCGTCGCGCTCGCACCGGCCGAGTGCCTGACGACCACGGACTGGGACCGCACCCTGGCCGTCAACCTGACCGGGGTGTTCCGGGTGACGCGGGCGGTCGGCCGGCACATGCTCGTCGCCGGCCACGGACGCATCGTGTCGATCGCGTCGCAGGCAGCCCACGTGGCGCTCGACCAGCACGCGGCCTACTGCGCCTCGAAGGCCGGGCTCCTCGGCCTCACCCGAGTGCTCGCCGCCGAGTGGGGTGGGCGCGGTGTCACGGTCAACACGGTCTCGCCGACGGTGGTCCTCACCGATCTCGGTCGCGCTGCCTGGGCGAACGAGCGCGGTGTCCGGCACCAGGCCGAGATCCCGACCGGCCGCTTCGCGACACCGGAGGAGATCGCGGCGACCGTGCTCTTCCTCGCGCGGGACACCGGCATGGTGAACGGAGCGGACGTGCGCGTCGACGGCGGCTACACCGTCCGCTGATCCGGGCTGGCTACGATCGTGGCGGCTCGACGACTCGCCGGGCCGCCGTCACCGGCACGACCGAGGGAACGAGCGCGCATGTCCTCCGAGAGCACCGCGGGCGCGGAGGGCACCCGGACCCGCTTCCCGCTCGACACCGTCTACCAGGCGGCCCGGATGTACTACCTCGAGGACGCCACGCAGGCCGAGATCGCCGACCGGCTCGGGGTGTCCCGCCCGACCGTCAGCCGGCTCGTGTCCGAGGCCCGGAAGGCCGGGCTCGTCAAGATCGAGGTCGTCGACCCCTTCCTCGACGACACCGCGGCCCTCGGCGAGCGGCTCCGCACCGCGCTGGGGCTGCAGGCCGTGCACCTCGCCCCGGTCACGCACGCCGCGACGCTCGGCGCCGACCTCGCCGCCCCGGTCGCCGCGGCCGTCGAGCGGATGGCCCTGCAGCCCGGTGACGCCGTGCTCGTGTCGTCCGGCAGTACCGTGCACGACATCGCGCACACCGGGATGCCGCCGATGCCCGGGGTGCAGCTCGTCCCGACGGTGGGCGGGCAGGCCGACCCGAACCGCCACTTCCAGACGAACGAGATCACCCGCGCCGCGGCCGAGCGGTCCGGGGCGATCCCGGCCTTCCTGTTCGCGCCGGCGCTCCCGGGTCCGGCGCTCCGGGCCTCCCTCGACGAGGACCCCGCCTTCCAGCACGTCGTCGGCCTCTGGGGACGGGCGAAGGGCGCGCTGCTCGGCATCGGCGCACCGGTCGTCACGCGGCACGCGCTGGCTCGCGGGCTCCCGGTGGACGACGCGGTGCTCGACCGGGCCGTCGGCGACGTCTGCCTCGACTTCTACGCGGCGGACGGCAGCAGCATCGTGTTCCCCGGGAGCGACCGCATGGTGCGGACCTCGCGCGCCGTCCTCGCCGCCGTCCCGCACGCGGTCGGCGTCGCGGTCGGTGCGGTGAAGGTCCCGAGCATCCTCGGCGCCGTGCGCGCCGGCCTGGTCAACGAGCTGGTCACCGACGCGGCGACCGCCCGGGCGCTGCTCGACGCGCGCGCCTGACCGTGCCCGCCGCGGTCGTGTCCGGCGCGACCCACCACCGGACGGGAGGCGCGGGGCGGGCCCGCACCGTGCCTCCCGTCCGTCAGACGGCCGCGTCCCGCGACGCGCGCCGCACGTCCCACAGGTGGTGCACCGGGTCGTGCGCGAAGTACGTGGCGAGCGTCGCGACCGTGAAGACGCTGCCGTCCGACCGTCGACCGGTCCGGCCGAGCGCCGTCTCCGGGACGGCCGCGAACGCGCTCGCGGCGCGCTCGCCCGCCGCGACGAGCTCGGCGGCGACCACTGCCGGGTCCTGCTGGTCGTATCGGTCCGCGACGGCCGTCGCGTCCTGGTCCCAGTCGGGGAACGCGGGGTCGTCCTCGGTGAGGAGCAGGCCGAGCCGCTCCGTCATCCTCCGGTGCACGTCGCGGACGTGCGCGCCGTACTCCAGGGGACTCCAGGTGCGGTCGTCGGGGCGGGTGCGGACGTCCTCGCGGGCGAGCTCGGCCGGCCAGGCGGCGGTGTTCTCCGCGAGGATCCGCGGGACCTCGCGGAACGCGACCGTGCTGCCGTCGAAGCCGCACTCGGGGCACGCGGCGTCGACGACCCACGTCCAGTTCTTCTGCTCGGGTTCGATGGGCACGAGCCCGACGTTACCGTCCCGTGACCTTCCGACACATCCGCACGAGCGCGGCGATCGGGCGTGACCCCCGTCCGGGTGACACGCCGCTGGCTGGGAATCCCCGCACAGTGACATGTCGGTCGCTCGGTAACGTCGGCCGCTGTCCTCCGGGCCGGTGCCGCCGGTCCCGGCCAGCACACCCCGATCCCCGAGGAGTTCCAGGATGGGTCCCGACCCCAGCAGTACCAGCACCCGACCACGTCGACGGCTGCGCGTGAGCGACGTCACCGTGGTCGACAAGAGCATGATGCGGCGGGCCGTCAGCGGCATGGTCGTCGGCAACACCATGGAGTGGTACGACGTCGGGGTCTACGGCTACCTCGCGGTGACGATGGGCCAGGTCTTCCTGCCCACCGCCGCGTCGTCGGTGCAGATCCTGTTCAGCCTCGGCGTCTTCGCCGCGACGTACGTCGCGCGGCCGCTCGGTGGCATCGTGTTCGGTCGGCTCGGCGACCGCCTCGGCCGGCAGAAGGTGCTCGCCACGACGCTGATCTTGATGGCGTCGTCGACGTTCCTCATCGGGGTGCTGCCCGCCTACGCCACGATCGGTGCCCTCGCCCCCGTGGTGCTCGTCGTGCTCAAGCTCGCGCAGGGGTTCTCGACGGGTGGTGAGTACGCCGGTGCCACGACCTTCGTGACGGAGTACGCCCCGGACCGCCGCCGGGGGTTCTTCGCGAGCATCCTCGACTTCGGCAGCTACATGGGCTTCGCGCTCGGCGCCTCAGTCGTCACCGTGCTGCAGCTCACGCTGGGCTCGGCGACCATGACCGCGTGGGGCTGGCGCGTGCCGTTCCTGCTCGCCGGGGTCATCGGGGTCGTCGCGATCTGGTTCCGCCTGCGCATCGAGGAGTCGCCGGTGTTCCAGGCGACGCAGGCCGCGCAGGAGGCCGCCGCCTCGTCCCGCGAGGCCGCGGCGGGCGGGCGTCCGACGAGCGTCCTGGCGATGGTGCGTGACCACTGGCGGCCCATCGTCATCGCGATCATGCTCGTCGGCGCCTCGAACACCGTCGGCTACGCGCTGACCTCGTACATGCCGACCTACCTGACCGACTCGCTCGGGTACTCCGCGATCGACGGGACGCTCCTGACGATCCCGGTGCTCGTCCTGCTCGCCGTGATGCTGCCCCTGGCCGGGCGGCTGTCCGACCGGATCGGCCGCCGCACCGTGATGTGGATCGGCGCCGGGACGACCGTCGTGCTCGTGGTGCCGGCGTTCCTGCTCATCGGGCACGGGGCGCAGTGGTCGACGCTCGCCGGGCTCGGGCTGCTCGCGCTGATGACCGCTCTGTGGGTGTCGAACCAGGCCGCCTCGCTCCCGGCGCTGTTCCCGACCGCGACCCGGTACGGCGGCATGGGCTTCGCGTACAACATCGCGATCGCGGTCTTCGGCGGGACGACACCGCTCATCGTGCAGGCGCTCCTGACCGTGACCGGGGACCAGCTCGCGCCGGCGTACTTCCTCATGGCGATGAGCATCGTCGGGGCCGTGGGGGTGCTCTGCATGCGGGAGTCGTCGCAGCGGCCCCTGCCCGGGTCGATGCCCGCGGTGGAGTCCGAGGCCGAGGCGCGCGAGCTCGTGCTGACGCAGGACACCAACCCGAACCTGGACCTGGGCGACCTGCCCTTCGCCGCACACGACGAGGTGGCGGCGGGCCGCGGCTGAGCTCTGCGCGGCGGTTCGCCCCGCCCCGCGCCCCGCGGCTGAGCCAGACGCGGGGCGCCGCTGTCAGTCGTGCGAGTGCGCGTCGAGCGCGGGCCAGATCGGGAACGGGTCGGCCCAGGAGCGCCACGACCCCGGGCCGGAGAGCAGCTCCTCGGGGGTGAGCAGGGCCCCGTCGAGGGCGCGTTCGATCCCGTGCACGTCCAGTCGTTCGCCGACGAACCAGATCGCCTGCCCGACCGGGGCGTCAACGTCCCACGACGGGTTCGCGGTCGGGTCGAGCGCGAGCATCGCCCCGAAGCTCGACCACGAGCCGACGTGGTCCGGACGGGACGCCAGCCGGAAGAAGCCCCGCGACCGGAGCACGCGCCCGTTCACCCCCGGCGCGAGGTCCTCGGCGATCACCTCGGCCAACCGCCCCGGGTGGAACGGCAGCGGCTCCCGGTAGCGCAGCGTCACGAGTCCGTCGCCCGGGCCCCGTCCGGTGTCGGCGCGTCCGGCGTCGCTCGAGAGTGCCCGCATCCACCCCGCGCCGGCCGCGAGCAACCGTGCGGCGCCGCCGTTCGACGCGGGCAGGTCCTCGGCCGAGCGGATCGTCTGCAGGGCGACGATGACGGCGTGCGGTGCGAGCCGGTGCAGGAGCGCGACCAGTGCTCGACGGCGGCGGCCGGACAGGGGGCCGAGCCGGTCGAGGGCGATCACGGTCGCGTACTCCACCGCGTCCGCGACCCGTTCCGCGGCGACGAACGCGTCGTCGACCTCCGACCAGAGCAGGTGCGCCACGTCGTCCGCGCGGAGCACCGTGACGACGTGACGGAGGACGCGGTCGTCGCCGGTCTCGGACCGGGCGGCGTTCGCGAGCAGCATCCCGACGGCGCGGACGTCGGTCCCGGGCGCCAGGGTGGCGACGAGACCGTGCTCGGCCGACGGTCCACAGACCCGGTCCAGCTGGTCGGCCCTGGCGGCGATCGACCGGGCGGCCGCGAAGGCGCTCCCCGCGACGTGCACGCGGTGGCCGACGGTGCGGTCGGTGACGAGCCGGTCGGCGACGAGGCGGAGGTCGTCGTCGTGGAGCGCGGTGACGAGGGTGATGGCGGCGGGTCGCATGACGGGTACCCTACATGACAACCGTTCTCAACAAGAGAACCCGACCAGGAGGCGCCATGAAGGTCCGCAACTCGCTCAAGGCACTGAAGAAGATCCCCGGCTCGCAGATCGTGCGCCGACGGGGGCGGGTGTACGTCATCAACAAGCGGGACCCGCGATGGAAGGCGCGGCAGGGCTGACGTCGGCGGCCCTCCCTAGGGTGGGTCCATGCGACTCCTGCTCATCCGTCACGGTCAGACCCCCGCCAACGTGGACGGCGTGCTCGATGCCGCCGTCCCCGGTCCGGGGTTGACGGACCTCGGGCAGCAGCAGGCCGCGGCGCTGCCGGGCGCCCTCGCCGACCGTGGGATCGAGCGGCTCTTCGTCTCGACCCTGGTCCGCACCCAGCAGACGGCTGCGCCCCTCGCCGCCGCGCTCGGGCTCGAGCCGGTCGTGCTCGACGGGCTGCGCGAGATCGAGGCCGGCGACACCCAGGGCAAGCGCGACCGGGTCTCGGTGCAGCTGTACATCTCGACCGTGCACGGCTGGTCGGCGGGCGACCGGGCCAGCCGGATGCCCGGCGGCGAGAGCGGCGAGGAGTTCTTCGCCCGATACGAGGGCGCGATCCGGCAGGTCGAGGCCACCGGCGTCGCGGTCGCCGCGGTCGTCAGCCACGGCGCGGCGATCCGGACGTGGGCGAGTGCCGTCGCGCAGAACACCCCGGACGAGTTCGGGACGAAGCGCAACCTCGAGAACACCGGCATCGTCGAGCTCGAGGGCTCGACCGCCGACGGGTGGCGCCTCGTCGACTGGGAGGGTGAGCCGGTCGGCGGCGACGAACTCGTCGACCGCACGGCGCAGGACCCGACCGGCGAGCGGTTCTAGCGCGGCGAGGCGCACTCGTCGCTGCGAGACGCCGCCGGATCCGGCGGCGTCTCGCGGGCGAGGCGGCGTCTCGGCGCCGGGCGCGGCGTCGCGCTGCAGCAGACGTGACCACACGACGGACGGGAGGCACGGTGCCAGCTGGCACCGTGCCTCCCGTCCGTGGGGTGGTCGCGACCGACTACGCGGGCTGCGCCGCCGACGTGTGCAGCGGCACGATCACACCGTGCGACTCGCGCAGGACGTCGAGCGTGCGCTGGACCTCGTCCGCGCGCTCCTCGGCCGTCCAGCCGAGCGCACCAGCGAGGACGTCGGCCAGCTCGTCGAGCAGGTCGATCGTGACGCCGCCGACGAACGCCAGGTTCGTGCGACGGAGCACCACGTCCACCAGGTGGACCGCCTGCTCGTGCTCGGCGAAGTACGCGACCTCGGCGCGGGTGAGCGACGGGTCGGACTCGAGCGGCTCGACCGGGCCGTCGGTCAGGACGTCCACGACCTCGGCCGCACGGGTGCCGTAGCGCTCGAGCAGGCCGTCGACGAGCTGCTCGTCGAGACCGTCCCGGTGCGACTTGATCCACAGCGCGCGCTGGGCGTCGGTCGTCGGGAAGTCCTTGCCGCCGCCGATCGGCATGCCCGTCGTGTCGACCTTCCGGTCCACACCGAGCTTCGTCGTGACGTCCGAGGACAGGTGCGCGGCGAGGGCGCGGAACGTGGTCCACTTCCCGCCGACGAGCGAGAGCACGGTCGTGCCGGGCAGGCCGGCGATCGGGGTGTCGACGATCCGGTAGTCGCGGGACACGAAGCCGGGTGCGGTGTCCTCGTGGCGGGGGAGCGGGCGGATGCCGGAGTAGCGGTACACGATGTGGTCGCGGTCGAGCGCGATCTGCGGGAAGACGTGCTTGACGAGCCCGAAGAAGTAGTCGACCTCCTCCTCGGTGCACACCGCCGGCTGCGACGGGTCGGCGTCGATGTCCGTCGTGCCGATGAGCACCCGGCCCTTCAGCGGGTAGATGAGGACGATGCGGCCGTCGTTGTTCTCGAAGAACAGCTCGCGGCCCTTCGTCGCCTCGAGGAGCTCGGGGTTGTCGACGACGATGTGCGAGCCCTTCGTGCCGCCCATGAACTTCGTCTCGCCGCCGAACGCCTGGTTCGTCAGGTCGGTCCAGGGGCCGGAGGCGTTCACGACGACCTCGGCCGAGAAGACGAACTCCTCGCCGGTCTCGCGGTCGCGGAGCACGACACCGCCGTCGCGGGTGCCGGCTGCCTCGACGTAGTTGACGGAGCGGGCGCTCGCGGCGCTGCCGGAGCCCTTCGCCGCGGCGAGGCCGTCCTTGAGCACGTCGAGCGCCAGGCGCTCCGGCTCGTGCACGGACGCGTCGTAGTAGGTGCCCGTGTACTTCAGGTCCTTGTTGAGCGCGGGCATGTCGGCCAGCGCGGCCTTCTTCGTGAGGAAGCGGTGCTTCGGCACCGAGCCGCCGTCGCGCGAGAAGGAGTCGTAGATCGTCATGCCGATCTTGATGAGCGCGGCGCCGCGCTCCTTGGTCGAGCGCTGCTTGTGCGTGAGCATGCGCAGCGGGGCGTTCATGATGCCGGAGAAGGTCGAGAAGATCGGCATCGTCGTCTGCAGCGGCTTCACGTAGTGCGGCGCGATGCGGATCAGGCCGTTGCGCTCCTGCACGCTCTCGCGCACCAGGCGGAACTCGCCGTTCTCCAGGTAGCGGATGCCGCCGTGGATCATGTGGCTGGACGCGGCCGAGGCGCCGCCGGCGTAGTCGCCGCGCTCGACGAGCACGACGTCGACGCCCTGCAGGGCGAGGTCGCGGAAGGTGGCGATGCCGTTGATGCCGCCACCGACGATGAGGACCTGGGCGTTGGGGCGCTCGGTGAGCGCGGTCACCGTGTTCCGGGGCTGCGTCTTCTTCGACATGGTGCGTCGCTTCCTTGGGTCGGTTCCGTGGGGTCGACTCCGATCGTGCGCCTCGGTGGGAGGTCGGGCAACCTGCGTGCACGAACGTGCAGCACACCTGTCGCTGCGGCCCGGCACGGGGCCGGGGAGCGGACGGGAGGCACGACAGGGGTTGCAGAGGCCGTGCACGTCCGTGCATGCTCGGTTCCCATGAGCGATGCTGCGCAGCCGATGCGGACCCAGCAGGCGCTGCGCGCCGCACACCTGTACTACCTGCAGGACCTGACGATGGACGCCATCGCGGACGAGCTCGGCACCTCGCGGTCGTCGGTCTCGCGGTTGCTGAAGTACGCCAGGGACACCGGGCTCGTGGACATCCAGATCCGCTCGCCGCTCGACCAGGCGGCAGCGCTCAGCCGGAACATCCGGGCGCGGTTCGGCGTGCACGCCCACGTCGTGCCGGTGCCGGACCACACGAGCGACGTCGACCGGCTCGAGCGTGTCGCCCTGTCCGCCGCGCGCATCCTGACGCAGTACGTCGAGTCGAACATGGTCGTCGGCATCTCGTGGGGCTCGACCGTGAGCGCGGTGAGCCGGTACCTCGTGCCGAAGACGACCCACGGCTCGACCGTCGTGCAGATCAACGGTGCGGCGAACACCCGGACGACCGGCATCGTCTACGCGTCCGAGATCCTGCGGCGGTTCGGCGAGGCGTACGGCGCGTTCGTGCAGCAGTTCCCCGTCCCGGCGTTCTTCGACGACCCGGCGACGAAGGAGATGCTCTTCCGCGAGCGCTCCATCCGCCGCGTGCTCGACCTGCACGAGCGGATGGACCTCGTCGTGTTCGGTGTCGGCGCGCCGCAGGCCCCGGTGCCCTCGCACGTGTACTCCGGCGGGTACCTCGACCCGGCCGACCGCGACGAGCTCGCGCAGGCCGAGGTCGTCGGCGACGTCTCGACGGTCTTCTACCGGGCGGACGGGTCGTGGAAGGACATCGGCGTGAACGCGCGCGCCGGCGGACCCGACCTCGACACGATCAAGCGGGCGCCCCGCCGTGTGTGCGTCGTCGCGGGCCGGGGGAAGGCGGCGTCGCTCAAGGGCGCCCTCGCCGCGGGGCTCGTGACCGACCTGATCCTGGACGAGAGTGTCGGGCAGGCGATCCTCCAGCCTTAGGTCAGTTCCTGACCGACTCGATGTCGGTGGTGCGCCCTAGGCTCCGGTGCATGGTGTTCTCTCGTGCGACCCAGCCGGCGACGGCGCCCGTTCCGGGTGTCCCGACGTCGCCGGACGTCTCCGACGCCAGCCGACAGGACGACGGTCGGCGCCGTGACGCCCGCTACTTCCGGCGCCTCGCCGGGACCGACATCGACGAAGCCCTCGCCTTCTTCACGGGCGACTACGACTTCCGGGCGCCCCGCGTCCGCCGGACGCACACGCAGCAGCACTGGGACTTCGCGGGCGTCGGTGACGCGCGGATGTCGCTCCGGTCCTCGCGGCTGCTGGTCGACCTGCAGACCGAGAGCATGGTCGACGACGAGTTCCTCGTCGCGTGGATGCGCTCGGGCACGAGCACGATCACGTTCCAGGGACGCGAGCACGCGCTCGAGCCCGGCGTCCCGGTCGTGCTGCCCTTCGCCGAGGCGTACGCGCTGCACCACCGGGACATCGGGCTGAACCTCGTGCACCTCGACCGCGACTTCGTGCGGTCGGTGGTCGGCGAGGACGACTTCGCGTTCGAGCCGATGCGCCGCCCGACGGCCGAGGGGCTGCGCGCCTGGCAGTCCGTCGTCCGTGCGCACTCCGGCACCTGGCTCGACGTCGAGCACGACCTGACGCCGATCGTGCAGCGGTCCATCGCCGAGTCGTTCGTCGCCGCCGCCGTGCAGGCGTTCCCGCGACGGGACCGCTGGCGATCGTCCGTCACCGGCTCGGGGCCCGAGCACGACCGGCTGCGACGCGCGCTCGAGTACGTGCACGCCCACGCCCGCGAACCCATCGGGACGACCGAGATCGCCGAGGCCGCCGGGCTCAGCCCCCGTGGCCTGCAGCAGTCGCTCCGGCGCCACCTGGACCAGACGCCGGGCGACCTGCTCCGGAGCGTCCGGCTCGACGGTGCCCGGGTGGACCTGCTCCGCGCGGACCGGGACGCCACGAACGTGGCGGAGATCGCCCGCGCGTGGGGCTTCGGGCACCTCGGACGGTTCTCGGCGACCTACCGGGCCCGGTTCGGCGAGCTCCCGAGCGAGTCGCTCCGCACCCGCTGATACCGGGCACGTGCTCGGTCGGCGGCGTGCGGCTCGGTAGCGTGGCGCGCATGGACACCGTCGTCACCGCCCTCCGCTCCGCCCTCGCGGACCCGGACGGCGCCGTCGTCCGCACCGACCCGGCAGTGCTCGACGCCGCACGGACCGACAAGTCCGGCTGGAGCGCACCCGACGGGCCGACCGCCGTGGTCGAGGCCCGGTCGGTCGCCGACGTCCAGGCCGTCCTCCGGACCTGCTCCGCGGCGCGGGTGCCGGTCGTTCCACGGGGCGCCGGCACCGGGCTGGCCGGCGGGGCGAACGGCACCGAGGGCTCCGTCGTGCTCAGCGTCGCCCGGATGGACCGCATCCTCGACATCTCGGTCGCCGACGAGTACGCCGTCGTCGAGCCGGGCGTCCTGAACGGCGCCCTCGACGCCGCGGTCGCCGAGCACGGGCTGCGCTTCGCCCCGGACCCGGCCAGCGCGGCGATCTCGACCGTCGGCGGCAACATCGCGACGAACGCCGGCGGCCTGCGCTGCGTCAAGTACGGCGTGACGCGCGAGGCTGTGCTCGGACTCGACGTGGTCCTGGCGGACGGCCGGCTCGTCTCCACCGGACGCCGCACGGTGAAGGGCGTCACCGGCCTCGACCTGACGGCGCTGTTCGTCGGCTCGGAGGGCACCCTCGGGGTGGTCGTCGGAGCGACCGTCCGGCTCGTGCCGCTGCCGGCCGGAGCGCCCGCGACGCTCGGGGCGGTGTTCCCGACCGTCGCCGACGCGGCCCGCGGTGCCGCGGCCGTCGTCACCGGCGCGAGCCGGCCGTCGACGGTGGAGCTGCTCGACGCGGCCGCCCTCGCGGGCATCGCCGCACACCTCGGACCGCAGGTGCTGACCGAGACGCTCGGGAGCAGCTCGGCGGACGGGGCGTTCCTGCTCGTCGAGTTCGACGGGCCGGACGCAGCGCAGGCCGCGCTGGGAGCCGCACCGCGCCTCCAGGCCGAGGGCGGCACCGTGCACCACGCGACGTCCGCCGTGGAACGCGAGCGCCTGCTGACCGTCCGACGGTCCTTCCACCCGGCCATGGAGGCGCGCGGCCGGGTGCTGATCGAGGACGTCGCGGTGCCGCGGAGCCGGCTCGCGGAGATGTTCGAGCGGGTCGAGGCGATCGGGCGCCGGCACGGCGTGGCGATCCCGACTGTGGCGCACGCGGGAGACGGCAACCTGCACCCGAACTTCGTCTTCGCGGGGGACGAGGTGCCCGCGCACGTCTGGGCCGCGGCCGACGAGTTGTTCCGCGCCGCGATCGACCTCGGCGGCACGCTGACGGGCGAGCACGGTGTCGGGGTGCTCAAGCGGCGGTGGCTCGGTGACGAGCTCGGTGACGACGTCCTCGATCTGCAGCGGGGCGTGAAGGCGGTGTTCGATCCGCTCGGGATCCTCAATCCGGGCAAGGCGATCTGACCGGTTCGTCGAATCTCGTCGTACCGAACGACCGCTCATCGCGCAGATGTTCGGCGGAAACGAGTCTGAAACGAACCAGAGCGCATCGTGGTCGTACCTGCACCGCCCACGAAGGAGTCCGTGATGCTGATCGGCGTCCCCACAGAGGTCAAGAACAACGAGTACCGCGTCGCGGCGACGCCGGCGGGGGTCGGTGAGCTGACGCTGCACGGCCACGAGGTCCTCGTGCAGTCCGGCGCCGGCACCGGGTCGTCCTTCGGTGACGACGAGTACCGCGCCGCCGGGGCCACGGTCGTCGACACCTCGGCCGAGGTCTGGGCCCGGGCCGAGCTCGTGCTCAAGGTGAAGGAGCCCGTGGCGTCGGAGTACGCCTCGATCCGCCCCGGACAGGTGCTCTTCACGTACCTGCACCTGGCCGCCGACCGCCCCCTCACCTCGGCGCTCGTCGAGTCCGGCGCGACCGCGATCGCCTACGAGACCGTGCAGCTGCCGGACCGGTCGCTGCCGCTGCTCTCGCCGATGTCCGAGATCGCCGGACGACTGTCGGTGCAGGTCGGCGCGGCGCAGCTCATGCGCACCGCGGGCGGCCGCGGCCTGCTGCTCGGCGGAGTCCCCGGGACGCCGAAGGGCCGGGTCGTCGTGATCGGCGGTGGCGTCGCGGGAGAGCACGCGGCGACGATGGCGCTCGGCCTGGGCGCCGAGGTCACCGTGTTCGACATCAGCCTGCCGCGGCTCCGTGCGCTCGACGCCCGGTTCGACGGCCGCATCACGACGCTGCGGTCCTCGTCGCACGCGATCGCCGAGGCGCTGCGGGACGCGGACCTGGTGATCGGGTCGGTGCTCATCCCCGGGGCCTCGGCGCCGAAGCTCGTGACCGACGCGATGGTCGCCGGCATGCGCGAGGGTTCGGTGCTCGTCGACATCGCCATCGACCAGGGCGGGTGCTTCGAGGGCTCGCGGCCGACCACCCACGACGACCCGACCTTCCGGGTGCACGACGCCGTGTACTACTGCGTGGCGAACATGCCCGGGGCGGTGCCGCGCACGAGCACGATCTCGCTGACGAACGCGACGCTGCCCTACGCCCTCGCCGTCGCCGACCAGGGGTGGGAGCGGGCGACCGAGGCGGACCCGGCGCTCGCGAAGGGGCTGAACGTGCACGCGGGCCGCGTCGTGAACGACGCGGTGGCCGCCGCGCACGGGCTGGCGGCCGCGCGGTAGCGCGCCGCGGCCGGTTCCCCGAAGCGACAGATGTCGCGCGGGCTTCGCCGTTCGTACCGCGGAAGCGACAGTTCCCTGCGGATCCTCGGCAGGGAACTGTCGCTTTCGCGACGCCCGGTCAGCCCGCCGGCCGCCGCGGCCGGCGCGGCCGCCGCGGCCCCGCCGCCCCCGCCTACGCCACCCGCGCGGCGCCCGCGCCGCGGCGCGCCCCGACCCACCCGACGCGGGTGCGCACCACGAGTGTGACGAGCACGACCGCCGCGATCGACACCACCGCCGCCACGGCCGTCGGCACGGACACGAGCGGCCCGTCGAGCCGCCCGACCGCGACCCACGACAGGCCCCACGCGAGCGACACCGTCGGGGCCAGTCGTCCGCCGCCCCACACCGCCAGGAGCACCCCGACGAGCCCGGCGACGAGCGCCACGACCACGCCCCAGACGTCTTGGCCGAGACCGAAGCCCTCGAACCCGGCCGCCGCGAGCACCGCCGCGGTGTTGGCCGCCGTCGCGACGCAGACCCACCCGAGGTACAGCCCGAACGTCCCGTCGGTCAGCACCTGCTCGACGACGCCCGACGCCGTGGTCCGCCGGAGCACCGCGAACGTCCACACGAGCACGACGAGCAGCGCGACGATGACCGGCTCGCTCAGCCACAGCGCCCCGAACTGCACGGACAGGATCCACGCCGCGTTGAGCAGCAGGGACAGCGTCGCCGGCAGCGCGAGCCGTGCGTGCCGCGCGTCGTCGGCGGTCCGGAAGCACTGCCGCACCGCGTACGCGAGCAGCCCGACGTAGATGACGCTCCAGATCGAGAACGCCGGACCGTCCGGCGCGATGGCGGTCGAGGACGCCGACAGCGCCCCGCCGGCCGCGTCCTGGATCGGGGTGCCCACCACCGCTCCGGACCCGACGAACGCGCCGATCACCGCGACGACCGCGCTCACCGCGACCACGATCCTCCAGGCCTTGCCCATGACCACTCCCTTCGTCAGCATGCTGATGACCTGCACGGTAGGCGCGTGGTCACCCCGCGCGCGCAGCGCGCGTCCAGCGGGCGGGGGACGGGCCACGGCCTGGAGGCACGCCCCGCGTCCGGTACGTCGGCCGTGCGTGGTGCGTACGGTTGCCTCGTGACCGTCGAGCTCAACACCGTCTACGTGGACCGGATCGCCCCGATCGTGTGCCCCTCGCTCGAGACGACCTTCCGGATGATCGGCGACCAGGGTGCGAGCGCGTGCATCGTGCTGCACCGCCCGGACGCCGAGGAGCTCGGGGACGTCGCGGTGGCACTGGGGCTGCACGAGCTCGCGGTGGAGGACGCCGCCGAGGGGCACCAACGCCCGAAGCTCGAGCGGTACGGGTCGACGCTCTTCGCCGTGCTGAAGCCCGCCGTCTACCACGACGGCCGAGAGGAAGTGGAGTTCGGCGAGGTGCACGCCTTCGTGGGGGAGTCGTTCTTCCTCGCGGTCGTGCCGGCCGACCCCCGCGGTCCCCAGGCCGTCCCGCGCGCGCTGCAGCGGATGAGCGGCAAGCCCGGTCTGGTCACGGTGGGGCCGCAGGCGCAGCTCTGGGCGCTGATGGACTCGATCGTGGACGGGTACGCGCCCGTGATCGACGGCCTCGAGGAGGACATCAACCAGATCGAGGACCAGCTGTTCTCCGGCGTCCCCGGGGTCTCGAAGCGCATCTACGAGCTGTTCGGCGAGGTCGTCGACTTCCAGCGGGCCGCCCGTCCGCTCATCGGCATGATCGAGAACCTGCACCGCGGCGCCGACAAGTACCACCTGCCGGTCGAGATGCAGCGGCGCTTCCGGGACGTGCTCGACCACGCGATCCGGACCGTCGAGCGCCTGGACACCTTCCGCTCCCTGCTGCAGAACGCCCTGACGGTCGACTCGACCCTGGCGGCGCAGAAGCAGAACGACGACACGAAGCGCATCTCCGGCTGGGCGGCGATCCTGTTCGCCCCGACGCTCATCGCCGCGATCTACGGCATGAACTTCACGCACATGCCCGAGCTGTCGTGGACGTGGGGCTACCCGCTGTCGATCGTCGCGATGGTGCTGTTCGCCGCCGTCCTGTACGTCGTGTTCAAGGTGAAGCGCTGGTTCTGACCCGAGCGCGCGCGTCGAGTTGCGGGAGCGCTCCCAGGCGGGAAGGCTCGTCCTGCCGACGACGCCGACCGGAGCAACGATGCCGACCCAGACCGCAGCGACCACGACCACCAGCTCCCCGACGCCGGGGATCGTCCACCTGACCGCAGGAGGCGTGTCCCTCGTGCTCGACTGCCGCGACGCCGCACTGCCGGCGATCGTGCACTGGGGGGCCGCGCTCGGCGCCCTCGACGAGGACTCCCTCGTCGCCCTGGCCGCCGCCTCGGTGCCGCCGGTGGCGCAGAACGAACCCGACGTGCCGGTCCGGCTCGCGGTCCTGCCCGAACCGCACCGCGGGTGGAGCGGGCGCCCCGGACTCGCCGGACACCGTGACGGCCGGGACTGGTCGCCCGCGTTCACCGTGACGGCCCTGGACGTGCGGCTGCACGGGGACGACGGAAGCGACGGTACAGGCACAGGCACAGGCACAGGCACAGGCACAGGCACAGGCACGGGCACGAGCACGGACACGCGCACGGGCACGAGCGCTGGCACGGACGCGGGCACGGACGCGGGCACGGGCGGCACCGTCACGGCCGACGCCGAGGATCGCACCGCCGGACTCGCCGTCCGCGTCACCGTCGAGATGCTCGCGTCCGGACTCGTCCGCGCCCGGGCCGCCGTCACGAACACCGCAGCGGGGACCTACATCGTCGACGACCTGACCGTCGCCTTCCCCGTCCCGTCCCGCGCCCGCGAGGTCCTCGACCTCGCCGGCCGCTGGGGCAAGGAGCGCACCCCGCAGCGCCGGGAGCTCGTCGTCGGCACGCACGAGCGCGACAGCCGCAAGGGGCGCACCGGTCCGGACGCCGCGACCGTGCTGAGCGTCGGCGTCCCCGGGTTCGGGTTCGCGTCGGGCGAGGTCTGGGGCGTGCACACGGCCTGGAGCGGCAACCACCGGCACTACGCCGAGCGCCTGTCGACCGGTCGCCAGGTGGCCGGCGGCTCGGAGCTCCTGCTGCCGGGCGAGGTCCGCCTCGGCACCGGGGAGACGTACGAGGGACCGTGGGTCTACGCCGCGTACGGCGACGGCCTCGACGACCAGGCGCGCCGCTTCCACCGCTGGCTCCGCAGCCGGCCGCAGCACCCGACGTCGCCGCGCCCGGTCACCATCAACGTGTGGGAGGCGGTCTACTTCGACCACGACCTCGCCAAGCTGACCGAGCTCGCCGAGCGGGCCGCGCGCCTCGGCGTCGAACGGTACGTGCTCGACGACGGCTGGTTCCGCCACCGCCGCGACGACCACGCCGGACTCGGCGATTGGTACGTCGACGAGGGCGTCTGGCCGGACGGCCTCGGCCCGATCGTCGACCGCGTCCGTGCCCTCGGCATGCAGTTCGGCCTGTGGTTCGAGCCCGAGATGGTGAACGAGGACAGCGACCTCGCCCGCGCGCACCCGGAGTGGATCATGCAGGCCGACGGGCGGCTGCCGGTGCGCTCCCGCGACCAGCAGGTCCTCAACCTCGCGATCCCCGAGGCCTTCGCACACGTCCTCGAACGGATGACCGCGATCATCGGCGAGTACGGCATCGACTACGTCAAGTGGGACCACAACCGCGACCTGGTCGAGGCCGGGCACCGCGGGGGCGGGGCCGCCGTGCACGAGCAGACCCTGGCTGCCTACCGGCTCATGGCGACGCTCAAGGAGCGCTTCCCCGCGCTCGAGATCGAGGCCTGCGCCTCCGGTGGGGCACGCGTCGACCTCGGCGTCCTCGAGCACACCGACCGCGTCTGGGTGTCCGACGACATCGACCCGCTCGAGCGGCAGCAGATGCACCGGTGGACGCAGCAGCTGCTGCCGCCGGAGCTCCTCGGCGCGCACGTCGCGAGCGGCACGAGCCACAGCACCGGACGCCGCCACGACGTGTCGTTCCGCGCGGGCACGGCGATGATCGGGCACTTCGGGATCGAGTGGGACCTCACCCAGGCCACCCCGGAGGAGGAGACCACGCTCGCCGAGTGGATCGCGCTCCACCAGGAGTGGCGCGGCCTGCTGCACGGCGGGGACCTCGTCCGGAACGACGAGGTCGACCCCACGCGCCTCGTGTACGGGGTCGTCGCGCCGGACCGTCGGGACGCACTGTTCTTCCTCGTCAGCACGGGCCGCTCCGAGGTGTCGGGCACCGGACCGATGCGCTTCCGCGACCTCGACCCCGGCGTCACCTACCGCGTCGACCCGGTGTTCCGCGGCCCGGACCACCTGCTGAACCCGCCGTCGTGGTGGTCGGGGGAGCGCCGGTTCCCCGGCCGCGTCCTCGGCACCGTCGGCCTCGAGGTCCCGCTGCTCCCCGCGGACTGCGTGGTCCCGTTCCGCGTGACGGCCGTCTGACCCGGGACGCACCGGCCCGACACGGGACGGCCTGGAGGATCGTGGCGGGCCCCGCCACGCGCCTCCAGGCCGGCAGTGGACCGCTCCGGCGGCCGCTAGGCTTCCGGACATGCCGCAGACCGGGAACGCGACACGAACGTCCACGCCGGTCGCCGGGAGTGCACGCTGGGCCGTCAAGCTCGCGGTGATCACCGCGCTCGTCGGCGTCGCCGGCGGCGTCGCGGGCATCAGCGTGTGGCTCGCGCTCCAGCTCATCCAGTTCGTCGCCTTCGGGTACCCCTTCGGCGGGCACCTCGAGGCGGCCGACGCGCCCTCCGGCTGGAACCGGTTCGCCGCGCTCGCCGCGGCCGGTGTGCTGACCGGCGTCGCGTGGTGGGCGCTCCGACGGTGGGCGAAGCCCGTCGTGTCGGTGCCGGCGGCCGTCGGCGGCAAGCGGATGCCCGCCCTGTCGACCGTCGCGAACGCGGGCGTGCAGATCCTCGCGGTCGGGCTCGGCGCCTCCATCGGGAAGGAGGTCGCGCCCCGCGAGATCGGGGCGTGGCTCGCGCAGCTCGTCACCGCGAAGGCCGGCCTGACCGCGCGCGAGACGAAGATCCTCGTCGCCTGCGGCGCGGCCGCCGGTCTCGCCGCGGTCTACGACGTGCCGCTCGGCGGGGCGCTGTTCGCGGTCGAGGTCCTGCTCGGGGAGCTCACGTTCGCGACGGCGCTGCCGGCGTTCGCGACGAGTGCCATCGCCGCGGTCACCGCACGGCTCGTGATCCCGGACGAGGTGCTCTACCACGTGCCGTCGATGCACCTCACGCCGTCGCTCCTGGTGTGGGCGGTCGTGGTGGGTCCGCTCCTCGGGTTCGCCGGCGTCGGGTTCGTGAAGCTGACGAACCGGCTGCAGGCCACCGCGCCGAAGGGCTGGCACCTGCTCGTCGTGCTGCCGGTCGTGTTCGCGATGGTCGGCCTGATCGCGGTGCCGTTCCCCGAGATCCTCGGCAACGGCCGGGCGCTAGGGCTCGTGGCGATGAACGCGACCTCGTCGTCCCCGGACTTCGCGGGACTGTCGCCCATCCTGTTCCTGCTGCTCCTCGGGGTCCTGCGCACCATCACCACCTCGGCGACGATCGGCGCCGGCGCGGTCGGCGGCACCCTGACGCCCTCGATCGCGATCGGCTCGGCGGTGGGCGGCGCGCTCGGCGGGGCGTGGATCCTGCTCTGGCCCGCCGACGGCCCGAGCCTGGCGGCCTTCGCCTTCGTCGGCGCGGCGGCGTTCCTCGCGACGACGATGCGGGCACCGTTCACCGCGCTCGTGCTCGTCGTCGAGTTCACCCAGCAGGGCACGGACATCCTCGTCCCGTCGCTCCTCGCGATCACCGGCTCCGTCGCCGTCGGGTACCTGCTCGCACGCCGTCGCAGCGCCCAGATGGCCTGAACCCGCACGACCCGACCGGGGCTGCGGACGCCTGGTCCGTCGGCCCCGGACACCGACCGCTGGCCCGGATTAGCATCGGCGGCACCGCGGGGCGAGGGGTCCCGCACGACCACGAGGAGACCGCCATGGCCGGGTTCGACGACATCACGAAGAAGGCACAGCAGTTCCTGCAGGACGGCAAGGTGCAGGACGCACTGAAGAGCGAGAAGGCCGAGGACGTCAGCGACAAGATCCTCGACGGCGTCGCGGACGCGGTGAAGAAGGCCACTGGAGGCAAGTACGACGACAAGATCGACGGCGCGCGGGACCAGGCCGACAAGCACATCGGCAACCAGTAGGACCGGCACGTCCGCTCGCAGCGATTGGACGCGGCGGCGGAGACGGACCACGATTGTGGGGTGACCGTCCCCGCCCCGAACCAGCCGCTGACCGACGCCGAGGTTGCCGCGATCAAGCGGGACTTCCCGATCCTCCAGCAACAGGTCAACGGCCACCCGCTCGCCTACCTGGACTCCGGGGCGACGGCCGAGCGACCCGTGCAGGTCCTCGACGCCGAGCGCCGGTTCCTCGAGACCGACAACGCGGCGGTGCACCGCGGCGCGCACACGCTCGCGGCGCTCAGCACCGACGCCTACGAGGACGCCCGGGCCACCGTCGCGCGCTTCGTCGGGGCGGAGTCGCCGTCGGAGGTCGTCTGGACGGCGAACGCCACCGACGCCCTCAACCTCGTGGCGTACGGCATCGCCAACGCGAGCCGCGGTCGAGGGGGAGCCGCCGCGGACCGCTTCCGCATCGGCCCTGGCGACGAGGTCCTCGTGACCGAGGCCGAGCACCACGCGAACCTCGTGCCCTGGCAGGAGCTCGCGGCCCTGACCGGTGCCACGCTCCGCTGGGTGCCGGTCGCCGACGACGGCACCTGGACCGCGGCGGACATGGTCGCGTTGATCGGGCCGCGCACCCGGGTGGTCGCGTTCGCGCACGTCTCGAACGTCACGGGCATGATCGCGCCGGTGGACGAGGTCGTGGCCGCCGCGTACGAGCACGGCGCCCTGGTCGTCCTGGACGCCTGCCAGTCCGCGCCGCACCGGCCCCTCGACCTCGGGGCGCTCGGCGTCGACTTCGCGGCGTTCTCCGGGCACAAGATGCTCGGACCGAACGGCGTCGGCGTGCTCTGGGGCCGCCAGGAGCTCCTCGACGCCCTGCCGCCGTTCCGCACCGGCGGCTCGATGATCACCACCGTCACGATGGAGTCGTCCGACTTCATGCCCGCGCCCGAGCGGTTCGAGGCGGGGACGCAGCCGGTGTCCCAGGCCGTCGCACTCGCCGAGGCCGTCCGGTACCTCGAGCGGATCGGCACGGACCGGGTGCGCGACCACGAGGAGACGCTCGCGCAGCGCATGCTCGAGGGGCTTGCCGCCGTCCCGGGCATCCGCGTCGTCGGACCGCCCGTCGGGGTCCCGCGCTCCGGGCTCGTGGCGTTCGACGTCGACGGGGTGCACGCCCACGACGTCTCCCAGTTCCTCGACGCGCAGGGGATCGCGGTCCGCTCCGGGCACCACTGCGCCCAGCCGCTGCACCGCCGGCTCGGCCTGACCGCCACGAGCCGCGCCAGCACGTACGTGTACACGACCGACGAGGACGTCGACCGGTTCCTCGCGGCCGTCGCCGAGGTCCGCGACTACTTCGGAGCATCCTCGTGAGCGGCCTCGACTCGCTCTACCAGCAGGTCATCCTCGACCACGCCAAGGCCCGGCACGGCGACCTCGTGCTCGACGACGCCGATGCGTCGCACTTCGAGCGGAACCCGACCTGCGGCGACGAGATCACCGTCAGCGTCCGCCTCGAGCCCGGCACGGATCGCATCGCGGCGATCGGGTGGCAGGGGGACGGGTGCTCGATCTCGATGGCGTCCGCCTCCGTCCTCGCCGACATGGCTCCCGGGCGGACCGTCCCCGAGCTGCTCGAGCTCACCGAGGCGTTCCGGGCGATGATGCGCTCGCGCGGGGCGGGGGAGCCCGACGAGGACGTGCTCGAGGACCTCGTGGCGTTCCACGGCGTCTCGAAGTTCGTGATGCGCGTGAAGTGCGGGATGCTCGCGTGGGTCGCCGCCGAGGCCGCCGTGCGCGAGGCGACCGCCGCCTGATCGTCGGGACCGGCAGCCGCCGGCAGCGTCACGCAACGTCACCGTCCGTGACGGACGGCGCTGCGCGACGTAGCTTCTCGACGTGACCTCGACGAACGACACCGAGCCCCGTGAGACCGCGACCCGGCAGATCCGCTTCAACGCGTTCGACATGAACTGCGTCGCGCACCAGTCCTCCGGACTGTGGCGGCACCCGCGCGACCGCTCGCGGCACTACAACGACCTGTCGTACTGGACCGAGCTCGCGAAGACGCTCGAGCGCGGGACGTTCGACGGCATCTTCATCGCGGACGTGCTCGGCACCTACGACGTGTACGGCGACTCGAACGAGGCCGCGCTCCGCACCGGGTCGCAGGTCCCGGTCAACGACCCGATCCTGCTCGTGTCCGCGATGGCCGCCGTCACCGAGCACCTCGGCTTCGGCATCACCGCCGGTACCGCGTACGAGCACCCGTACCCGTTCGCCCGCCGCATCTCGACGCTCGACCACCTGACGAAGGGCCGCATCGGCTGGAACGTCGTGACGGGCTACCTGCCGAGCGCCGCGCGGAACATGGGCCAGACGGACCAGCTGTCGCACGACGACCGCTACGACGTCGCCGACGAGTACCTCGAAGTCCTCTACAAGCTCTGGGAGGGCTCGTGGGAGGACGACGCCGTCGTCGAGGACCGCACGTCCGGGGTGTTCACCGACCCGGCGAAGGTCCACCCCATCGAGCACCACGGGCAGCACTTCGACGTCCCGGGCATCCACCTCTCCGAGCCCTCGGTGCAGCGGAGCCCCGTCGTGTACCAGGCCGGGGCGTCCCCGCGGGGCGTGCGCTTCGCGGCGGAGAACGCCGAGGCCGTGTTCGTCGGCGCGCCCACGCTCCCGCAGCTCGCCGCCACCGTCCGGAAGATCCGCGACGCGCTCGAGGCCGCCGGGCGGGACCGGTACGCCGCGAAGATCTACACGCTGCTGACGGTCATCACCGACGCGACCGACGAGGCCGCGCAGGCGAAGCACCGCGACTACCTGTCCTACGCGTCCGAGGAGGGCGCGCTCGTGCTCAACTCCGGGTGGATGGGCGTCGACCTGTCGCAGTACGACCTCGACGAGCCGCTCGGGAACATCGAGTCGAACGCGATCCAGTCGGCGGCCGCGAACCTGTCCGCCGCGACGGGCGAGGACGGCGCGAACTGGACCGTCCGGGACATCGCCCGCCAGACCGCGATCGGCGGACTCGGCCCGGTCGAGGTCGGCAGCGGAGCGACCATCGCGGACCGGCTCGTCGAGATCCAGCGGGAGACCGACGTCGACGGGTTCAACCTGGCGTACGCCGTGACCCCGGGGACCTGGGAGGACGTCATCGAGTTCGTCATCCCCGAGCTCCGCGCCCGCGGTGCCTACCCCGAGGCCTACGTCGAGGGGTCGCTGCGCCACAAGCTGCACGGCCGCGGCGACCGGCTGCCCGAGGAACACCGGGGCGCGCAGTACCGCGTCGGCGCACGGGCGACCGTCTGACCGACCCCGGCGGGTGCGACGTAGGGTGGTCCGGTGATCGGGTCGTCCTTCGTCGTGCGCACCGCGGAGGACGAGTCGACCGCGGCGGCCTGCGTCGCGCTCTGGGTCGCCGCCGTGGCGGATCGTGACGGCGTGCCGGCATCGGACGCCGTCCGTGCACGTGCGCGCGAGAAGTTCGCCGCGGAACGGGTCGCCCTGGTGGTGGCCGACGACGGCGGGACCCCCGTCGGCTTCGCCCTGGTCACCGCTCCCGGTAGCGGCGGCACCCCGAGCGACGCCGCGTACCTCAGCCTGCTCGCCGTGAACCCCGCGGCGCAGGGGCACGGGCTCGGCCGACGCCTGCTCGCGGCCGCCGTGTCCGCGGCCGCCCACGCCGGGCACCACCGCACGGAGCTGCACGCCCTCGACGACAACACCGCGGCCCTCGCGCTGTACCGGAGTGCCGGGTTCGCGCCGCTCGGGGAGGCCTTCCCGCACGCCCTCAGCGGCCGTCCGACCCGGGTCTGGAGCGCGGTCTCCGCCCAGGTCAGGTGAGGCTCACCTCACCAGGAAAGCCCCGGTCAGGGCAGCCTTCCCTTGCTGGCGGACCGGCCGAGACCGTGGTTCGATGGCCGACATGTCGACCGCATCGGACCTCGCCCTGCCCGTCTCCGAGCACGACGACGCCACCAGCGCCGCCCGGCTCAACTGGCTCCGAGCGGGCCTGCTCGGCGCGAACGACGGCATCGTGTCCGTCGCCGCCGTGCTCGTCGGCGTCGCGGGTGCGGGAGCCGGCACCGGTCCCGTCGTCGCCGCGGGCACCGCAGCCCTGGTCGGCGGGGCGATCTCGATGGCCCTCGGCGAGTACATCTCGGTGAGCGGTGCCCGCGACGCGCAGCGCACCGGGCAGGCGGCGCAGCAGGCCCAGCTCGAGGCCGACGCCGAGGACGCGCCGACCCTCGCTGCGCACTACCGCTCGCTCGGCGTGGACGACGACGTCGCCGAGGCCGTCGCCCGGCAGCTCGTCCGCCCCGAGGTCCGTCGTCGTCGGGCCGCGGCCGCGCTCCGGGACGCCGAGGACGAGGTCGTCAGCCCCTGGCGCGCGGCGTGGGTCTCCGCGGCGACCTTCACGACGGGTGCGCTGCTGCCGTTCCTCGCGATGCTGCTGGCGCCGGAGTCCTCCCGCATCGTCGTCACCGTCGTCGCGGTGCTCGTGGCCCTCGCGGCGACCGGCACGACCGGTGCGGTCCTGGGCGGTGCCCGCCGCGGGCGTGCGACGGTCCGGGTCGTGGTCGGCGGCGCGCTCGCCCTCGCCGCGACCTACGCGGCCGGTGCGCTGCTCGGCACGCACGCGTTCTGACCGCCGGGAAGGCCCACTCGGAACAGGCGTTCCAGGACGGTCGTCGCGTCACACGACCGTTACACGAGGGAAACGGGCGGCGCGAAGAGGCTCCCTAGCGTCGGGGAACACGGGGACCCACCCCCGTTCCCACTCCCACGGAGGACGCCTTGGTCACAGAGATCGCGACCCCGGTCGCCGCGCCCCACGCCCCCACCCCGCCGTCGACCGCCCGCGCGGGCGCCGGTGTCGTCAAGCCCGGGTACGACCCGGCGCTCACCAACGAGGACCTCGCCCCGCTCCGCGAGCAGCGCTGGACGAGCTACAACATCTTCGCGTTCTGGATGTCCGACGTGCACTCGGTCGGCGGCTACGTCACCGCCGGGTCGCTCTTCGCCCTGGGCATCGCGAGCTGGCAGGTCCTCGTCGCCCTGGTCGTCGGCATCCTGATCGTGCAGGTGTTCGCGAACCTCGTCGCGAAGCCGTCGCAGCGGACCGGGGTCCCGTACCCGGTGATCAACCGCGCGGTGTTCGGCGTCGTCGGCGCGAACGTCCCGGCGATCATCCGCGGGCTCATCGCGATGGCCTGGTACGGCGTGCAGACGTTCCTCGCCGCGCAGTCCCTCAACATCGTGTTCCTGAAGTTCGTGCCCGGATCGGCTGCGCTCCTGGACCACTCGTTCCTCGGCCTGTCCGCGCTCGGCTGGACCTCGTACGCGATCCTCTGGGTCGCCCAGGCGGCGCTGTTCTCGATGGGCATGGAGGCGATCCGGCGCTTCATCGACTGGGCCGGCCCCGCGGTGTACGTCGTGATGATCGCCCTCGCCGTGTACCTCGTCGCGAAGGCCGGCATCGGCAACATCTCGCTGACGCTGCACACCGGCGCACCGATGTCCTTCGGCGCGTCGATCCCGGTGATGCTCTCGGCGATCGCGATCGTCGTCAGCTACTTCTCGGGCCCGATGCTCAACTTCGGTGACTTCTCGCGCTACGGCCGCAGCTTCCGAGCCGTCAAGCGCGGGAATCTCTGGGGCCTGCCGGTCAACTTCCTGTTCTTCTCGATCCTCACCGTGCTGTGCGCGAGCGCCACGGTCCCGGTGTTCGGCAAGCTCATCACCGACCCGATCGAGACCGTGCAGGCGATCGACGCGCCGTTCGCGGTGCTGCTCGGCGGACTGACCTTCGTCACCGCGACGGTCGGCATCAACATCGTCGCGAACTTCATCAGCCCCGCGTTCGACTTCTCGAACGTCGCCCCGCGGAAGATCAGCTGGCGCGCAGGCGGCATGATCGCCGCCGTCGGCTCGGTCCTGCTGACCCCGTGGAACTGGTACGGCAACGACCAGGCGATCCTGTACACGCTCGGCATCCTCGGTGCGCTCATCGGCCCGCTGTTCGGCATCCTCATCGCCGGGTACTACCTCGTCGCGAAGCAGCGCGTCGCGGTCGACGACATGTACTCGAAGGAGCCGACCGCGCGCTACTGGTACCGCAACGGCTGGAACCCGAACGCGATCTGGACCCTCGTCGTCGCCGGTGCCGTGTCGGTCGCCAGCGCGGTGCTGCCGCCCGCCACCGGCGTCCTGCCGTGGCTGTCGAACTACAGCTGGTTCATCGGCTGCGGCCTCGGGCTCGTGCTCTTCCGCGCCCTCGAGCACCGGTCGCCTCGGATGCCCGCGCTGTCCGCCGACGACCCCACGGTCGACCACGGCGCCGCTCCCGGCCGCGACTGACCGCACCGGCCCGAGCCCGACGAGCACAGCCAGCACGACGAGCACGACGAGCACGACCCGCCCCAGCACCACCGGAAGGACCCCGATGCGCATCCGCGTCGTCAACCCGAACACCACCGTCGCCATGACCGAGACGATCGGCCGCGCAGCCGCCGCGGTCGCCGACCCCGGGACCCTCGTCGAGGCCGTCACGCCCACCATGGGCCCGGCGTCGATCGAGAGCCACTACGAGGAGGCCCTAGCGGTCCCCGGGCTCCTCGAGCAGGTCGCGCTCGGCGAGCAGGAGGGCGTCGACGCGTACGTCGTGGCGTGCTTCGGCGACCCGGGACTCGACGCCGCGCGGGAGATCGCCACGGGTCCGGTGATCGGCATCGCCGAGGCCGGGTTCCACGCCGCGGCGATGCTCGGTCGGCGGTTCGGCGTCGTGACGACCCTGGCGCGGACGACCGGTCGGGCGCACGAGCTCGCCGAGCGGTACGGCTTCGCGTCGCTCGTCACCGAGGTGCGGGCGTGCGAGGTCGCCGTGCTCGCGCTCGACGACCCCGCCTCCGGAGCACGGGAGCTGATCGTCGAGGAGTGCCGGGCGGTCGTCGCGGGCGGCGCGGACGCGGTCGTGCTCGGCTGCGCCGGGATGGCCGGGCTCTGCGCCGAGGTCTCGCGGGCCGTCGGCGTGCCCGTGGTCGACGGGGTCGCCGCGGCCACGGTCCTCGCCGAGTCGCTCGTCCGGCTCGGCCTCCGTACCGGCAAGCGCGGCGAGTACGCGCCGCCGCCGCCCAAGGCGGTGACGGGACTCCTCGCGGGGTTCCGACGTGACCAGCCGGCGGACGCGACGATCGGGGCGGCGGCGTGACGCGCCTCCCGGCCGACCTGGTGCTGCGCGCCCACCGGACGTGGGTCGACGGGGCGTTCCGGCCCGCAGCGGTCGTCGTCCGTGACGGCCTGGTCACCGAGGTGCTGCCGGTCGACGCGGACGTGCCCGCCGCCGCGGACCGGACGGTCCCGGCGGGTCAGGTGCTCCTGCCCGGCCTCGTCGACACGCACGTGCACGTGAACGAGCCCGGCCGGACCGAGTGGGAGGGTTTCGCGTCCGCCACCCGCGCCGCCGCGCTCGGCGGCGTGACGACCATCGTCGACATGCCGCTCAACTCGATCCCCGCGACCGTGGACGCCGAGGCGCTCGCGGTCAAGCGGGCGAGCGCCGACGGCCGCGTCGCGGTCGACGTCGGGTTCTGGGGCGGTGCGGTCCCGGCGAACGCCGGGGCGCTCGCGGACCTGCACGACGCCGGGGTGTTCGGGTTCAAGTGCTTCACGGCGCCGTCGGGCGTCGATGAGTTCCCGCACCTCGACCCCGGGCAGCTGCAGGCCGCGATCGCCGAGGTCGCCGCGATCGACGCGCTCCTGATCGTGCACGCCGAGGACCCCGCGCACCTCGTCGCGCACGACGCGCTCGGCGGTCGGTACGAGGACTTCCTGGCGACCCGACCGCCGGTGGCCGAGCGCTCCGCGATCGGACAGGTCGTCGACGGGGCCCGGGCGACCGGTGCCCGCGTCCACGTGCTGCACCTGTCCGACGCCGGGGCGCTGCCGATGATCCGGGCCGCGAAGGACGACGGCGTGCGGATCACCGTCGAGACGTGCCCGCACTACCTGTCGTTCGAGGCGGGGTCGATCCCGGACGGCGCCACCGAGTACAAGTGCTGCCCGCCGATCCGCGACGACGCGAACCGCGACGCGCTGTGGGCGGGGCTCCTCGACGGCACGATCGACTGCGTCGTTTCGGACCACTCGCCGTCCACCGCGGACCTGAAGACCGACGACTGGGGGCTCGCCTGGGGCGGGATCGCCGGGCTGCAGGTGGGGTTCCGGGCGGTCTGGACCGAGGCGGTCCGGCGGGGCATCGCGCTCGAGACGGTGCTGCCGTGGTTCACGACCGGACCGGCCGACCTGGTCGGACTCGACGACCGCGGGCGGATCGCGCCGGGTGCGGTCGCGCACCTCGCCGTGTTCGACCCGGACGCGCTGTCGGTGGTCGACGTGGCCGGGCTCGCGCACCGCAACCGGGTCTCCGCGTTCGCCGGCCTGGAGGCACGGGGTCGGGTCACCGAGACCTGGTTGCGCGGCGAGCTGGTCGCCACCGCCGACGGCGGGGTGACGGCCCTCCAGGGCCGACTGCTCGACCGACCGGCACGCGTTGCTCCGCAACACGCTCGAAACGAACGTTCCGGTAGCCTGCTCACCGGAACGACCGACGCACGAACGGACCTGTCATGACGCACCCGGTGAACCCGCCCGCCCGACTCCTCATGGGGCCGGGACCCATCGACGCCGACCCCCGGGTGCTCCGCGCGCTGTCGACCCCGCTCGTCGGGCAGTACGACCCGTGGATGACGCGGACGATGTCCGAGACGCAGGAGCTGTACCGGCAGGTGTTCGGCACCGGGAACGACGGGACCGTGCTCGTCGACGGGACCTCGCGCGCCGGCATCGAGGCGGCGCTCGTCTCCCTGCTGGCACCCGGTGACCGCGTGCTCGTGCCGGTGTTCGGCCGCTTCGGGCACCTGCTGGTCGAGATCGCGACCCGCGCCGGCGCCGAGGTGCACACCGTCGAGACCGCGTGGGGCCAGGTGTTCCCGGTCTCGGTCGTCGAGGAGGCCGTGCGGCGTGTGCGGCCGAAGCTCGTCGCCGTCGTGCAGGGCGACACCTCGACCACGATGAACCAGCCGCTCGACGAGCTCGGCGCGGTGTGCGACCGGTACGGGGCGCTGCTCTACACCGACGCGACCGCGACGATCGGCGGCAACCCGCTCGAGGTCGACGCGTGGGGGATCGACGCCGCGACCGCCGGCCTGCAGAAGTGCCTCGGCGGCCCGTCCGGCAGCGCGCCCCTCACGGTCTCGCCGCGCGCGGTCGAGGTGCTCGACGGTCGCCGGAGCGTCGAGGCCGGCATCCGCGAGGCCGACGACGTCGTGGCGGAGCAGCCGATCCGGTCGAACTACCTCGACCTCGCGATGATCCTCGACTACTGGGGTCCCCGCCGGCTGAACCACCACACCGAGGCCGCGTCGATGCTCTACGCGGCACACGAGTGCGCCCGGATCCTGCTCGACGAGGGCCGCGACGCCGTGGTCGCCCGGCACGCCACCGCCGGCCGCGCGATGACCGAGGGCGTGCAGGCACTCGGGCTGCGGGTGTTCGGCGACCTCGCGCACAAGATGCACAACGTCGTCGCCGTGGAGATCCCGGACGACGTCGTCGGGGACGCCGTGCGTGCGGCGATGCTCGAGGACCACGGCATCGAGATCGGGACCTCGTTCGGCCCGCTGCACGGTCGCGTCTGGCGCCTCGGGACGATGGGCTACAACGCCCGCAAGGACGCCGTCGTCACGACGCTCGCCGCGCTCGAGCACGCGCTGCGCCGGGCCGGGCACGCGGTGCCGCAGGGCGGCGGGGTCGACGCGGCGCTCGACGTGTACGCGGGAGCGTCGTCGACCGTCGGGACGCCGTCGCTCGTCGAGGTGTCGGCGTGACCGCGGCGGCCCCGACCGTGCCGGCCGCGAGCGGGCGGGCGCTCGCCGACGCCGCGACCGTCGTGCGCTGGTGCGACGAGCTCGCCGCCGTGTCGCAGGACGACGGTCGGATCACCCGGGTGTACCTGTCGCCGGAGCACGCCCGCGCGAACGCCGTCGTCGACGGGTGGATGCGCGACGCCGGGCTCGAGACGTGGCAGGACGCCGCCGGGAACCTGCACGGGCGGGTCGCCGGTGCCACCCCGGACGCCCCGGTGCTGCTGCTCGGATCGCACCTCGACACCGTGGTGGACGCCGGCCGGTACGACGGGGTCGTCGGGGTGCTCATGGCGATCCGGACCGTGGCGCGCGTGACGGCCGCCGGTCCGCTGCCCGTCGCACTCGAGGTCGTCGCGTTCTCCGACGAGGAGGGCACCCGGTTCGGCAAAGCCCTGCTCGGGTCCTCGGCGGTCGCCGGGGTCTGGGACGAGGGCTGGTGGGACCTCGAGGACGGCGACGGCGTGACGCTCCGCGACGCCTTCACCGCCTTCGGCCTCGACCCCGAGCGGGTCGGCGAGGCCGCCGTGCGCCCCGAGCGGCTCGTCGGGTACCTCGAGGCGCACATCGAGCAGGGGCCGTGGCTCGAACGGGCCGGCCAGGCGCTCGGCGTCGTCACGAGCATCGCCAGCGCCCGGCGGTTCGCCGTCGAGGCCGTGGGCGAGGCCCGGCACGCCGGTGGCACCCCCTACGAGCGGCGGCACGACGCCCTGCTCGCCGCCGCCGAGGCCGCCCTCGCGGTCGAGCGGATCTGCCGGGCCGAGCAGCACGTCGGGACGGTGGGCACCATGACGGTCGAACCCGGGGCCGTCAACGTCGTCCCCGGGCTCGCGCGCTTCAGCGTCGACCTGCGCGGTGAGTTCGACGAGGGCCGGGACCGGGTCTGGGAGACGATCGTCGCGGCCTTCGACGAGATCGCCGCCCGACGCGGGGTCACCGTCACGCCGACCGAGGTGCACCGGGCGCCGGCGGTGTTCTGCGCGCCCCGGCTGACGGCCGCCGTGCGGGCTGGGATCGTCGCCACGGGGGAGACCGACCCCACGGAGCTGTTCTCCCGCGCCGGCCACGACGCGATGTCGCTCGGGCTCGTGACCGACGTCGCGATGCTGTTCCTCCGCAACCCGGACGGCATCAGCCACCACCCGGACGAGTTCGTGTCCGAGGACGACGTCGCCCTCGGACTCGACGCCCTCGCCGTCGCGGTCGAACGCGTCGCCGACGACCTGGCGGCGCGGTCGTGAGCGCCACCGTGACCGACGTCCGCGCCCGGGTCGACGCCGTCTGGGACCGCCTGTCGCCCGCCGAGCGCCGGGTCGCCGCGATGGTCCGGCACGACCCGGAGCTGCTGCTCGTCGGGACCTCGGCCGAGCTCGCCGCCGAGTCCGGCACCTCGAAGGCCACCGTGTCCCGCCTGGTGCGGTCGCTCGGGTTCCAGGACGCGGCCCAGGTGCGGCAGGAGCTCATGTCGGCCCGGGGCAACGGTCTGCCGTGGGCCGCCGAGGACGCGGCGCACGTCGACCAGCGCGCGGTCGAGGCGCGGAACCTCGACGCCGCCTTCGCGTCCCTCGCCCGGGCCGACCGGGTCCGGCTCGCCCGCCGGATCGTCCGCGCGCACCGCGTGCTCGTGTTCGGGGAGCGGGCGGCGCACCCCGTCGCCATGCAGCTCCGGTCGCAGCTCGCGCAGGTCCGGCCGGACGTCCGGCTCGGTCCGGCGCCCGGGCAGCGGCTCGGGGAGGAGGTCGCCGACCTCGACCGCCGCGACCTCGTGGTGCTCATCACGGTCCGCCGGCACGCCGCCGGGGCCGAGGGGCTCGTCCGGCACTGCGTCGCGACCGGGGCGGACGTCGTCGTGCTCGGCGACCCGACCGCGGCCGTGATCGCCGCGCCGGCGTCGACCGCGGTGCTGTGCCCGGTGGACTCCCCGTCGGCGTTCGACTCGATGGCGGCGATGTTCGCGGTCGTCGCGGCGATCGCGAACGACGTGTACGAGGCGGCCGGGCCGGCCGGGCGTGCCCGGGTCGACGCGGTGGCCGCGGCCTACGACACGCTGGGGGAGCTCGCCGGGTCCTGACCGCCGCGCTCGAGCTCGGACCGGAGCGACGCGTTCCGGTCCGCGATCAGCCGGCGCATGTACCGGCCGAGCACGAGCCGTTCCGCCAGCCGCCCGAGCGGCCCGAAGGGCGCCGTCAGGGTGACCTCGTCGACCATCCGCGTGCCGTCGGCCGACGCCGTGAACCGGTGCTCGTGCCGGAAGCGGGCGAACGGCCCACGCACCTGTTCGTCGACGAAGCGACCAGGAGCCTCCAGGGCGGTGATCCGACTCGTCATCCGCCAGACGATCCCGAAGTGCCGTGCCCGCCACGTGACGGTCTCGCCGAGCCCGATCGTGCCGGTCGTCGTGCCCGCGACCGCCCGCTCGCCGGACGCGGCCATGGAGCGCTCGTGCGCACCGACGTCGAGCGACAGCGCGAAGGCGTGCTCGGGCGACGTGGCGAGGTCGGTGACCAGGCGGAACCTGACCGTCACCGGTCCGGCCACCCGGTGGCCGTGGTGCGGTCGTCCCAGCGCAGCACCGCGGCGGTGAGCTCGTCGTGCCGCTGCCCGCGGTGCAGCGAGCCGGACCGGCGGCGGCCCTCGTACGTCAGGCCGAGCCGCTGCGCGACCGCGGCCGAGGCGGCGTTCCCGGCGAGCGCGCGCCACTGCACCCGGACGAGTCCGAGACCCGCCGGCGCATCCGCGAACGCCCAGCGGAGCACGCGGTCGGCGGCCTCGGTGACGAAGCCGTGGCCGCGACCGTCGGGGTGCACCGCGTAGCCGATCTCGGCCGCACCGTCGGCGAGGCCGAACAGCCCGACCGTGCCGAGCAGGCGGAGGTCCTCGGCGCGACGGATGCCGAACTCGTACCGGACGTCGTCCCGCCACCCGGCGGCGACGACCTCGTCGAGGAAGTGCCGGGCCTCGGCGTGGCCGTACGGCACGGGCACCGGGGTGGAGGCGATGACGTCCGGGTCGTTCGCGTACGCGACCACGTCCTCGGCGTCCGCGGTCGTCGGCACGGAGAGCACCAGGCGGTCGGTGCGGAGCGTCACGGGCTGCACACCGCGAGCCTACTGACCGGGCGGTAGCGTCGACGGCATGACCCTCGACGCCCTCGCCTTCCCCGTCATCGACGGCCACAACGACCTGCCGTGGGAGCGCCGCGAGTCGCACGGCTCCGGCGTCGAGGGCATCGACACCGAGCAGGGGACGCTGCACACCGACCTGCCGAAGCTCCGCGCCGGCGGCGTCGTCGGGCAGTTCTGGTCGGTGTTCGTGCCGTCCGACGACCCGGACCCCGTCCGGACCACGCTCCAGCAGATCGACACCGCACACCGGATCATCGCCGCGTACCCGCAGGACCTGACCTTCGTGCGCACCGCGGCCGAGCTCCGTGGGGCGGTGGACGCCGGGCGTATCGGGTCGTTCCTCGGGGCCGAGGGCGGCCACTCGATCGGCGACGACCTGGCCGTGCTCCGGACCTTCGCGCGGCTCGGCGTGCGGTACATGACGCTGACGCACAACGACGACACCACGTGGGCCGACTCCGCCACCGGGGCCAGGGCGCACGGCGGCCTGACCGACCGCGGCCGCGAGGTCGTCGCCGAGATGGAGCGCACCGGCATGCTCGTCGACCTGTCGCACGTCGCGCCCTCGACCATGCGGGACACCCTCGACGTCGCGACACAGCCGGTGGTGTTCAGCCACTCGTCGACCGTCGCGGTCGACGACCACCCGCGGAACGTCCCCGACGACGTGCTCGGCCGGCTCGCGGACAACGGCGGCGTGGTCATGATCACGTTCGTGCCGAAGTTCGTCTCGCGTGCGTGGGCGGACTGGGAGGAGGCGGGCTCCGAGGGCGAGCCGCCCCTGGTCACCGTCGCGGACGTCGCGGACCACGTCGACCACGCCCGCCAGGTCGCCGGGGTCCGGCACCTCGGGCTCGGCGGCGACTACGACGGCACCCCGGTGCTGCCGCCGGACCTGCGGGACGTGTCGCGCTACCCCGTGCTCGCCGAGGAGCTGCGGCGCCGGGGCTGGGGCGACGAGGACCTGCGCGCGCTGGCCGGCGGCAACGTGCTGCGGGTGCTCGAGGCGACGGACGAGCGGTTCGCGCAGAGCGCGTTGCGCTGACGGGGCGGGGCTGGCGTCGGACCGTCGTGTGGCCGGGTCCGACACCCGGCCCGGAGGCGCGGCGCGCGCCCGGCGCGTCAGCGCGCGTCAGCGCACGTCACAGGACAGGGGAACGCCGGGTGCCGTCGCTAGGATCGCAGCGCACCACGCGCCTCCAGTGCAGGGGGTGCGCACCTGACCCGCAGAGGACGGACCGGATGAGCGGCACCATCTACGACAACATCTCGCAGGCGTTCGGGAACACCCCGCTCGTGCGACTGAACCGGCTGCCGCAGCCGGGCGGTGCCGAGGTCCTCGCGAAGCTCGAGTTCTACAACCCCGGGTCGAGCGTGAAGGACCGGCTGGGCGTCGCGATCATCGACGCGGCCGAGGAGTCCGGCGAGCTGCAGGCCGGCGGCACCATCGTCGAGGGGTCGTCCGGCAACACCGGCATCGCGCTCGCCCTGGTCGGAGCCGCCCGCGGGTACCGGGTCGTCATCACGATGCCCGAGACGATGAGCGTCGAGCGCCGCGCGCTGATCCGTGCGTTCGGTGCCGAGATCGTCCTCACCCCGGGACCGGAGGGCATGAAGGGTGCTGTCTCGCGTGCCGAGCAGATCGTCGCCGAGACGCCGGGAGCGATCCTCGCCCACCAGTTCGAGACCCCGGCGAACGCCGCGATCCACCGGAAGACCACGGCGGAGGAGATCCTCCGCGACACCGAGGGCCACGTCGACGTGTTCGTCGCGGGCGTCGGGACCGGCGGCACCATCACGGGCGTCGGCCAGGTCCTCAAGGAGCGCGTCCCCGGCGTGCAGATCGTCGCCGTCGAGCCGAAGGACTCCCCGCTCCTGACGGAGGGCAAGGCCGGGCCGCACAAGATCCAGGGCATCGGCGCGAACTTCGTCCCCGAGGTCCTCGACCGCTCCGTCATCGACGAGGTGTTCGACGTCGAACTCGACGACGCCCTGCGCGTGGCCCGGGCGCTCGGGACGGAGGAGGGCATCCTCGCGGGCATCTCCTCCGGCGCGATCATCCACGCGGCCGTGCAGATCGCCGCGCGCCCGGAGAACGCCGGCAAGCGGGTCGTCGCGATCGTGTGCGACACCGGAGAGCGCTACCTGTCGACGCCGCTGTTCGAGGGGCTCACTGCGTGACGCGTACCGCCCGACGCGGTGTGCTGCGGACGGTCCGCGAGGACCTGGCCGCAGCACGCCGCGGCGACCCCGCCGCCCGGGGTGACCTGGAGAACGCGGTGGTCTACTCCGGCCTGCACGCCGTCTGGACGTACCGGCTGACCCACCGGCTGTGGACCGCCGAGGACCTGCCCGGGTCGCGGTTCGCCGCGCGGGTGCTCGCCCAGCTGGCGCGGTCGGCGACCGGGATCGAGATCCACCCGGGTGCCCGCATCGGTCGACGGTTCTTCATCGACCACGGGATGGGCGTCGTGATCGGCGAGACGGCCGTGATCGGCGACGACGTCGTGGTGTTCCACGGCGTGACGCTCGGCGGCCGCGGGGGCGAGCACGGGCCGGGCGTCCGCCGGCACCCGGCGGTCGGGGACCGCGTCGTGCTCGGCGCCGGGTCGTCGCTGATCGGCGCGATCACGATCGGGTCGGACTCGGTGGTCGGCGCGAACACCGTCGTCACGAAGGACGTGCCGGCCGGGTCGGTCGTCACGGGCGTCGCCGGGACCGCGCGTCCCCGGTCCGGACACGAGGGCGTGCCCCCGCTCTGACGCGATGATCCGGGACCGGTGCGGCATGCTGGGGGCATGGACGGGGCGGCACTGCACGAGGTCACGGTCCGCACCGCGCTGGCGCTGCCCGCGGTCGGGGAGACCCAGCCCTTCGGCGAGGAGTCCGTGGTCTTCAAGGTCGTCGGGAAGATGTTCGTGCTCCTCACCGAGCTCCGCGGCGTCCCGATCGTCAACCTGAAGTGCGCACCCCCGCACGGCGCCGCGCTCGTCCGCGACCACGCCGAGGTGTCGCCCGGCTGGCACATGAGCAAGCGGCACTGGATCACCCTCGCGCCGGGCGACGGCATCGACGAGTCGATGGTCGAGGACCTCGTCGCGAACTCCTACGAACTCGTCGTCGCCGGGCTGCCGCGTGCGGCCCGCCCGCTCGACCCGGCACGCCGCGCCCGCCCCGAGGACGGCTGATCGCGGCGGCGCAGGCCCGATCGCGCGCCGCCCCCTCCGGCTCAGCGCACCCGACCCGGTGCCAGCACCTTCGACACGTCCCGCACGACCTTCGGCGCCAGGCGCTCGCCGGAGTCGAGCACCGCGCGGGCCTGTTCCGGGAGCAGCCCGGCCGAGATCTGCCCGATCGTCACGCCGTGCGCCGGTCGGTGCACGACGACCACCGGGTCCCCGGCCGCCACCGGCCCGGAGCGCACCACGCGGAGGTACGCGCCCGGACGGTTCTCGGCCGCGAACCGCTTCACCCACCCGTCGATGCGCATCCGACGGGCGAAGGTCCCGCAGGGCACCCGGGGGATCGTGACCTCGAGTTCGAGGGTGTCGCCGATCCGCCAGCGCTCACCCGTCACCGCCCCGGTGACGTCGACGCCGGTCGTCCGGAGGTTCTCGCCGAAGAGCCCGGGCGGGACGTCGCGTCCGAGCAGGTCGGCGAAGTACGCGGCGTCCTCGTCGGCGTAGGCGTACACGGCCTGGTCCTCGCCGCCGTGGTGCTTCCGGTCGGCCTGCACGTCGGCGTGCAGCCCGAGGGGCCGGACCCGGACGGGGCCGTCGACCGGACGCTTGTCGATGGCGGTGACGCCGATCGTCCCGGAGTCGCGGAGCAGCTGGTCGACGCGGCAGACGGCGGTGACGGAGGACATGTCCCCAGCCTGCCGTACGGATCGTGCCCGCGGTGTGACGATCCGGCGCTCCGACCCGTCACACCGGTGGAACACACAGGAGGACGACATGACCGGCACCGACACCCACCGCGGCACGCTGCGCAGCGGCGACACGCACCTGCTCGCCCAGGCCCGCGTCCGTGCGCTGGCCACCCGGCCGACCGGACCCTTCCGCGTGACGACCGCGGCGCCCGTCCCGGCACGCCCGGCGTCCCCGGCCCGCCCAGACTTCCCCCACCTGTGACCGGTAGAAGGAACCCGTGCCCCACCAGCCCCTCACGGACCTCGACGACGCCGTCCTCGCCGGCCGGTCCTCCGACGGTGACGTCCGGGCGTTCGAGGTCCTCATCCGGCGGTACACGCCGCTGCTCCGGGCCTACGCCAGACGCACCCTCGGTTCAACCGACGAGCTCGACGACGTCGTGCAGGAGACCTTCATCACGGCCTGGAGCCGTCTCGACGCGCTCGAGGACGGAGCCAAGGTCAAGTCCTGGCTCATGCGCATCCTCAGCCGGAAGTGCATCGACCGCATCAGGGCCCGTCGGGAGCACCTCGACGTCACCGAGCTCGAGGTCGCCGTACCCCGGGACGACGCCCCGGAACGGGTCGCCGAGGCGCGCTCCCGCGAAGAGGCCGCGGAGCGTGCGCTCGCCGAGCTCCCGGAGGCGCAGCGGCGGTGCTGGGTGATGAAGGAAGTGCTCGAGTACCGGTACGAGGACATCGCGGAGGAACTCGACCTGCCCGTGTCCACCGTCCGGGGCCTGCTGTCCCGGGCCCGGAAGAACATGATCCGTCTCATGGAGGCATGGCGATGACCCCGCACCCGGACGACCTCCGGCTCGACGCCCTCGAGCCGGACGACCTCGACGGCCACACGATCGACGAGCTCGCCGACTACCTCGACGACGGCATGCAGCCGGCGGACCCGACGATCGACGACTCCCCGGCCTGCCAGAACGCCCTCGCCGCGATCATCCGGCTGCGCCAGTCCTCGATGGGGTCGCTCGACGCAGCGGCCGCCGAGGAGCCGCCGGCGGACGAGTCCTGGATCGGCGGGGTCCTCGCGAACATCTCGCTCGAGGCTCGTGCCGGCCGCGACGTCCCCCTGATCCCCGAGGCCCCGACCGAACGCCCCGTGATGACCGAGGGCGCGATCCGCTCGCTGATCCGCAGCGCCGGCGACGTCGTCCCCGGCGTCGTGATCGCCCGGTGCTCGCTCGACGGCGACGTCACCACGCTCGGCGCCCCGGTCCGGGTGCTGGTCGAACTCGCCGTCCGCACCGGCGCGCCCATCCACGCCGCCGCCGAGCAGGTCCGCGAGGCCGTCGCCACGGTCCTCGCCGAGCAGACCGACCTGGTCGTCGACGCCGTCGACGTACACGTCCGCGACCTGCTGCCAGCCCTGCCGGCCGACGCCGACCACGAGGAGGACCGCGCATGACCTGGGACGACGAGACCGTCGCGGCCGTCGAGGCCGCTGTCCTCGCGGTGCCCGGCGTCGCCGAGCTCTACCGCGCGAAGCCCACGCTCGGGAGCGCGATCGCCTCGGCCCGCAGCCTCGCCTCGCGCACCGCCGTCGCCCGCGTCGTGCTCGACGACGACGTCCTGCGCGTGGTCATCGGGACCGACGGCTCCCGTCCCGCGCCCGCCACCGCCCGCGCCGCGCACGTCGCCGCCCTCGAGACCGCGACCGCCCACGGGGTCGCGCTGTCGCGCGTGGACGTCCGCATCGCACGCATCGGCTGACCGCCCGCGCGACCCGGCCACACGTCGGACTGGAGGCTCGTGGCGCGCCCGCCCCGTGCCTCCCGTCCGACGGTCGTCACCGCCCGCGGTCCGCGACCTCCAGGGCGACGACGGTCGCCGCGACGCACAGGGCCGTGAGCACGAGCGCGGCCGCCGGGACGGCGGTCGCGGCGAGGACGCCGAGGGCGAGCAGGACGACCGCGGCGTTGCCGCCGCGACCGAGGGACGGGCGCAGGGCGAGGGCCCAGATCGCCAGGACGAACAGCGCGACCGGGACCGTGACGGTCGCCGCGACCGTGGTGTGCGACAGGTCCGCGTCACCGGTGGCCGCTCCGACGGCGACCTCGATCCCGGCGGGCAGCGCGCCGGCGGCGGCGAAGACGACGTAGTGACCGTACCCGAACACGAGCGCGGTGCCGAGCGAGCGGATGTGGGCGTGCTGCTCGCGGGAGAAGTAGATCCACCAGAGCCCGGCGACGACGACGAGCCCGCAGCCGGCGAGCACGAGCAGGGGCCCGACGTGCTCGGCGTCGCGGAGGGCGTCGATCACCGCGCTCGCCGAGGCGACGAGCCCCTCGCCGAGGACGATCAGCGTGAAGAGCGAGTACCGCTCCGCGATGTGCCGGGTGTGCCACGGCGTCGTGCGGGTGCCCGACTCGGCGAACGGCGGCACGAGCACCTCGAGGAGCACGAGCACCGGGGCGACGAACGGGACTGCGGCGTGCGGGAGCAGGAGCATGCCGACCCAGAGCGCCTGCACGACGACGATCCCGCCGGCGTACCGGAGCGCGGTGCGCCGGTACGCCGGTGCCGACCCGGCGGCGCGGAGCCACTGCGCGACGAGCGCGAGCCGCATCACGACGTAGCCGGCGACCGCGGTCGTCCAGACGCCGTCGACCATGGCGTCCCGGACGCCAGCGGCCAGGACGAGCACGCCCGCCATCTGCACGAACGTCGTGACGCGGTACGCCCAGTCGTCGGTGTCGAAGGACGTCGCGAACCAGCTGAAGTTGATCCAGGCCCACCAGATGGCGAAGAACACGAGCGCGTAGGACAGCACCGCCGAGGTGATGTGCCCCTCGGCCTCGATCTCGTGCAGGTTCGACGCGGCGAACCCGACGGCGACGACGAAGACCAGGTCGAACAGCAGCTCGAGCGGGCTCGCGGCGCGGTGGTGCTGGTCGGGGTCACGGGGCGTCATCCGCCGGAGTCCGAGGGTCGTCACCCGGCCAGCCTGCACGACGCTCGGCCCCGGGTGGGAGACCCGGGGCCGAGCGTCGCGGGGGCGATCAGTAGAAGTTGTTCGCCTGCGAGTGGGCCCACGCTGCGCAGGGCGTGCCGTACGCGGAGCTGATGTACTGCAGGCCCCACTTCACCTGGGTGGTGGCGTTCGTGCGCCAGTCGGCGGCGATCGTCGCCATCTTCGAGCCGGGGAGCGCCTGCGGGATGCCGGTCGCGCCGCCGTTCGCGTTGACGGCCTGGTAGTTCCAGCCCGACTCCTTGGTCCACAGGCTGTCGAGGCACTGGAACTGCGCGGAGCCCCAGCCGTACTGGGACGACGCGAGCTGTGCTGCCGTGGCCTTGGCGCCGGCCGGGGTGTTCGCGGCGGCCTGGGCGCGGGCGGCCTCGGCGGCAGCTGCGGCCTGCTCGGCGGCGGCCTTGGCGGCTGCCGCGGCACGGGCCTGCTCGTCGGCGTCAGCCTTGTCCTGCGCGGCGCTGGCGTCGGCGACCTCGGTCGTGGCGTCCACCGTCGAGGCGATGTGCGACGTGATGGCGCCGCTCGACATGGACCGGTAGTCGGAGAGGGCCTGCACCTGCTGCTCGAGGGCCGCGGTGTCGGTCTTGTCGTTCGCGTCGGCCAGGACCGTCTGCGCCGTGACGATGGTCGCGGCCGCCTGTGCCTTGTCGAGCGACGCGCCGCGGAGGGCCGGTGCGGCACTGGCGCTCGCGCTCGGGGTGGCGATGCCGAACGCGTCGCCGATCGCGGGCTGCGTGCCGATGGTCGCGACGCCGCCGACGAGCGCGAGGGCCGCTGCGCCGCCGACGACGAGCGCGGTGCGGCTGCGGAGTGCCCGGCGGACCCGGCGGCTGCGGGTGTCGAGTGCCTGGCGGCGGGTGGTAGCGGTGGTCGTGGGGAGGGAGGGGGTGGTGCGTCCTGTCATCGGTTCCGGTGGTCGGCCGGCTGCTGGTGCGGTCCGCGACGGCTGGGGGTGGGCGCACGGGGTGTGGGGGAGTGCGCCCGCGACCATCGGGTGGTCGGTGCCGGGGTCCGCGAGCCGGGGGAGGACCGGACGGTGGTGTGGGGCCCGTCCGTCCGCCGCTGGGCGACCGGGGCGGCCGCCTGCTCGGGCGAAGCCGTCACGATGACGTGTCTCCCTGGACACCCCGTCCAGGAAGACTGGCAGAACGGTCCGTCCACCGTTGTGTAACGGTTCGGTAACGGCCCGCTCGGAGCCGGCTCAGTGGCCGGAGGTGTGCACTTCCTGGGAGCGGTCGCCCTGGGCCACGCGCTCGAGGGCGTCGAGTGCGCCGGCGATGGCCTGGACGTCAGCGGTGGGCAGGTCGGCGATGAGCTCGGCGACGATCCCGGTGCGATCGGAGCGGGCGCGTTCGACGGCGTCGACGCCCGCCGGGGTGATGCTCACCATGAAGGCGCGACCGTCGCTCGGGTCGGCCTCGCGCTCGATCAGGCCGCGCTGTTCGAGCTCGGTCAGGATGCGGGTCATCGTCGGCTTCGTGACGACCTCGATCCGCGACAGGTCGCCGGGGCGCAGGGGTCCCTCGCGTTGCACGGTGGCCAGGGCGGAGACGATCCCGTAGCCGAGCGAGGCGGCGTCCGAGCGGGCTCGGCGGTTGATCCGACCGACGGCGGCGGCCAGGCGCGCGGCGATCTCGGTGCGGTCCGGCGTGCGGTCGGTCATGCTGCGCTCTCGGTCGACGGGTCGGGCGGGGCTGCTCGGTCGGAGCGATGCTACCGGGGTCCGCAGGCGTGTGACCGCGAGCCACCCGTGCGCGTCCGTCGCGGCGCTCCGGACGCAGGACGCCCGCCCCGCGACGGCAGGACGGGCGTGTTCCTGTGCGGACGTACAGGTGGATTCAGGACTTCTCGCCCGGCAGCAGGTGGATGGCCTCGGTCGCGAGCTCGGCGGCGATGTTGTCGCCGGACTCGGTGGCGGCCCGGAGGCGTCGGAAGTCCTCGGTCATCCGGTCCCAGTCGATCAGCTCGTCCAGGTTCGGCAGGCGGAGCCGGAAGGCCAGGCCGTCCATCGTGTCGCGGCAGACGCGCTGCAGGTCGGGGTTGCCGCACGCGTCGACGTACAGGCCGAACACGTCGAGGGCGTCCCGGTTGACCGATGCGACGTCGTGGGACTCCAGCTCGGCGATCGTGCGGTCGAGCTGCGCCACGATCCGGCGCCGGGCCGCCGCCGTGAGCCGCGGGACCGCGAGCCGGACGACACCGCCGAACAGCACGCCGAGGGTCTGCATCGCCTCGACCACCTCGTCCGGCTTCGGGGTCGTGACCCGGGTGTACCGGTTCGGGGCCATCTCGATCAGGCCGGCGCGGGTGAGCTGGCTCAGGGCTTCGCGGATGGGGGTGCGGGAGACGCCGAGCCACGCGATGAGTTCGTCGTCGTTGAGCCGCTCACCGGGCTCGAGCGTGCCGTCCATGATCGCGGCGTGGATCTTGAGGCGGACGGTGTCACGGAGGAGCTGGTGTTCCGTGGGGGCGGTGCGGGGGACCGGCATGCGGTGTCCTCGGTTCTCGGGAAGGACGGATCGGGCTCGTGCCGCACGGGCACGTCGTCCACGGTACCTGATGTACCACCGGACGACGGCCGGACGCGGCGGCTCCGGTCAGTCGTCCTCGAGCAACCGCACCGTGAGCGGGTCCTCGGTCCCGTGGAACCAGCGGTCGAGGACGGCGCGGAACGGGGTCGGGTCGTCGGCCGCGCGGGCGAACAGGGTCGCCGACGAACGGGTCTTCATCGCGTCGACTCCGCCGAACAGGGCGTCGGCGCTCCGGGCGGGTGCTGCTGCGGCCACCGCGGCGGCCTCGACGATCCGCGGGCCGAGCACCGGGTGCGCGAGGTACGCGCGGGCCTCGGCGAGTCCCGCGATCCCGTACCGCTGCGCGGTCGCACTCCGGCCGAGGCCGACGAGCTGCGGGAACACGAACCACATCCAGTGCGAGCGCTTCGCACCGGCCCGGAGCTCGGCGAGCGCCTGCTCGTGCACCCCCTCCTGCGCCCGCACGAAGCGCTCGAGGTCGAACCGGTCGTCGCTCACCGGACCACGTCCCCCCACGCGTAGCGGACCGTCGTGCCGTCCACGACGAGGAGCGAGTCCGGCGCACGGTCGAACAGCCCGGGGAGGCCGACCGCGGCCGGCAGGTCCCCGTCGAGCCGCTCGAGCCGGGCGGACCGGATCGCCAACGGCGGGTGCTGCCGCTGCCAGAAGAGCGTCTGCGCGAGGTGCCGGGCGTGGATGCCGGCGCGCGTGGTGAGCTCGGCGGCCAGCGGGTCCTGCACCGCCTCACCGGCCACGACGCGGACGGTGGCGTCGAGGCGGGGGCGGGGCGTGCCTCCCGGCCGTCCGCCACCCGCGGTCCGGAGCTGCCGCACCCACCGGACCGGGTGCCGGGCGCGCGAGGGGTGCCGGACCGAGTGGTGCGCGATCGTGTCGCCCCGCCGTCGGGCCCTGGCGTGCGCGAACGTGTACGGCACGCCGAGCAGGGCGTGGGCGGCGACGATCGCCGGGACGTTCGCGGTGTCGACCGTGCGGTAGGCGACCCCGCGGCGGCCGTGGTCGTCGACGGTCAGGACCTCGATCGTGACCTCGGTCATCGAGCCGAGCCGACCGGAGGGCGGGAACGGCGGCACGCTCGTCTCGCGGAAGACGTACGCGGTCAGCCCCACCCAGGCGCTGCCGTCGACGACGTCCGGGCGGGTGCCCCGCGGGACGAGCCCGGCGAGCTCGTCGGGGTCGCGGCGCCAGTGGGCGAAGACGATGTCCTCCCAGGCGTGCACCGTCACCGGCCGGTGCAGCAGGGGCACCGCCGCGCGAGCACGCGGGGTGTCCGTCACCGGCGCGTGGCGTGCCGACCGACGCGGGCCGCCCACGCGACGAGGGGTGCCTGCAGGGGGAGCCGCAGGACCGAGACGAGCCGCACGGCGCGGGACGCCCGCGGGCTGTCGAGGGCGTCGCGTGCCATGGTGACGTTCGCGGGGAAGACCGCGAGGAACAGGGCTGCTGCTGCCCAGCCGGCCGAGCGGCGGGTGGCCGGGACGGCGAGTCCGACGGCCACGGCGAGTTCGGCGAGGCCGGAGCCCAGGGTCGTCAGGCGGGGCGGCAGGCCGTCCGGGACGATCCGGTCGTAGGTGCGCGGGCGGAGGAAGTGGGTCACGCCGGCGCCGGCCAGCAGGACGGCCAGGGCGCGGGCGGTCCGGTCGGCGCGCCGGGTGCGTTCACGTCGTCGCATGCGTCCATCGTGCTCGCCCGGGCCTGCGTGTGCACGGGACGTGCGGTCGGCCGCGGCGTGCGGCCGGCGTCGCTTGCGGAGTGCGGCCTGCGTCGGTCAGGTGAGGGCGGTCGCCACGAGGTCGAGCACCGCCGCCGCCACCTCGGCCTTCGTCCCCGAGGTCTCCCGCACCACGTGGCCGCCCGGGACGAGCACCTCGATGGCGTTCTCCTCGCGCTCGAAGCCCGACGACCACCCGACGTGGTTCACGACGAGCAGGTCCGCGGGCTTCCTGGCGATCTTCGCGCGGCCCAGGGCGAGCCGGGCCTCGCGGTCGGGCTCGGTCTCGGCCGCGAACCCGACGATGATCTGGCCGGTCCGCCGCGCGGCCACCAGATCGGCCAACACGTCCGGGTTCCGCACCAGCTCGAGCGTCAACCGGTCGCCCTGGTCGTCCTTCTTGAGCTTCGCCTCGCGGACCTCGGCCGGCCGGTAGTCCGCCACCGCGGCCGTCATCACGACGACGTCCGCCTCGGCCGCCGCCGCGTGCACGGCGTCGGCGAGCTCCTGCGCGGAGCCGACCGACACCACCGTCGCGTCCAGTCCGGCGGTGAGCCCGCCGTCCACGTTCGCGGCGACGAGGGTCACGACGGCGCCGCGGCGGGCCGCGTCCGCTGCGATCACGACGCCCTGGCGGCCGCTCGACCGGTTCCCGACGAAGCGGACGGGGTCGAAGGGCTCGCGCGTGCCGCCGGCGCTCACGACCACGCGGACGCCGGCGAGGTCGCCCTGCTCGCCGCGGGCGCCGGGACCGGCCTGGAGGCTCGCCCCACGCCCGGCGGGCCGGCTCGCGTCGGTCGTGTGGCCGGGCTCGGTGCTGGTTCCGGTCCTGCTCCCGGTTCCGTTGCTGGCTCCGGTTCCGGTCCCGCTCCCGGTTCCGTTGCTGGCTCCGGTTCCGGTGCTGGTTCCGCTCCCGGTTCCGGGCTCGGCGACGACCGCGAGCGCCGCGCGGACGATCTCGTCGGGCTCCGCCATCCGGCCGATGCCGGCGTCGTCGCCCGTGAGGGCCCCGACGACCGGTCCGACCAGGTGCACGCCGCGACCCTCGAGGGTCCGGACGTTCGCCACGGTCGCCGGGTGCTCCCACATCTGCGGGTGCATCGCGGGGGCGAGGACCACGGGGGCCTCGGTCGCGAGCAGGGTCGTGCCGAGCAGGTCCCCGGCGAGCCCGGCGGCCATCCGGGCGATCGAGTCCGCCGTGGCCGGTGCGACGACGACGAGGTCCGCGCGCCGGCCGAGGGCCACGTGGCGCACCTCGGACACGTCGTCCCACACGCTCGTGGTCACAGGGTTGCGGCTCAGGGCCTCGAGGGTGGGCAGGCCGACGAAGCGGAGCGCGCCCTCGGTCGGGACGACGTGCACGTCGTGCCCGCGCTTGACGAGGTCCCGCACGACCCCAACGGCCTTGTAGGCGGCGATCCCGCCCGTGATCCCGACGACGACGGTCAGACGGCGAGCTGCTGCAGCATCCACGCCGGTCACGCTACCCGGACGGTCGTGCGAGGATCGACCCCATGTGCACCGTCGTCGTCCGCGTCGACCCCGCGGGCGAGTGGCCCGTCACCGTGCTCGCCCTGCGGGACGAGTCCCCCGACCGGCCGTGGGACCCGCCGGCCGCGTGGTGGCCGGAGCGCGACCCCTCGGTACGCGGCGTGCGCGACCGATCGGCCGGAGGCGCGTGGCTCGCGGCGTCCGACACCGCCGGGCTCGCGGTCGTGCTCAACCGTGCGGAGCCCGTGCCGAGCACCGACGGCACGTGGACGACCCGGGGCGTCGTCCCGCTCGACGCCGTCGACGGGGTGCTGCCCGGCGCCGACGGGCAGCTGCCGACCACCCGGGCGTTCAACCTCGTCCGTGCCACGGCCGACGGGGTCACGGTGTCGACCTGGAACGGCGAGGCGGTCCGGACGACCGACCTCGGCCCCGGCGTGCACATGGTCACCCACGGAGCACCGGACGACCCCGCCGCGCCCCGGATCGGCCGGTGGCTCGACGCCTTCCGCGCCGCACCCGCACCCACCGCGCCGCCGGTGCTCGGCCCGTTCGACGAACTCCGCACCGCCGACGCCGGGACGGACGCCGGCGACGGGTGGAGCGGGTGGTTCGGGCTCCTCGCCGAGTCGGCCGCGCTGCCGTCGGACGACCCGGACGCGATCCTCCGCGACGCCGTCGAGCCGGACGGGCACGTCGCGACGCTGTCCATCGTGGCCGCTGCCGTCGGGCGGGACCGGACCGTGCTGCAGCACGCGCGGCTCGAGCGGCCGGGGCGGCTCGACGGCTCGGTGGAGCTGCACCGCGCCTGACCCGGGGCGGCCTGCCCCGCGCGTTCCTGCCCATCGCGCTTGCCATGGGAAGCCGATCCGCGCGTGGGGTGTCGGAAGGGGCGGTCTCCCATGCGCGGAACGGCCTTCGACGCGCGGAACGGCATCCCACGCGCGGAACGGGCACCCGGCGAGAGCGCGAACCCTGTGGGGACCGGCAGCGACCGGGGCGGTCCCGCCGCCCGGGGACGGCGTACGGTCACGGCTCGTGACCCGATCCGCACGCCCCGCTCCCGCACGACGCCGCACGGTGCTCGTCGCGCTGACCGCGGTGGTCGCCGCGGGCCTCCTCGCCGGGTGCACGGAGAGCACCTCGGCGGCAGCCCCGGCCACCCCGCACCCGAGTGCGACCACCCGGGCGTGGGACCACGCGCCGGGGGAGCGCATCGTCGTGATCGGCGACTCGATCACCGCCGGGCACGGCCTGACGCCGGAGCAGGCGTGGCCGTCGCTCCTCGCCCGGACCGAGCGGTGGCAGCTGACGAACTTCTCGTGCGACGGCGCCGGGGTCGTGGCCGAGGGCGACGCCGATGAGTGCGCGAGTGCCTACCCGACCCTCGTCCGACGTGCCGTGGACGAGCGGCCGCAGGTCGTGTTCATCCAGGCGAGCTCGAACGACCTCGGCGAGGACGACGCCGTCGTGAAGAGCCAGACCGACCAGCTCGTGGCCGAGGTGCACCGGCTGCTGCCCGCCGCCCGGGTCGTCGGGCTCAGCGCGATCTGGAACGAGCAGGCCCCGCCGGCGCAGCTCGCGAAGATCTCGCACGCGATGCACCGGGCCGCCCGGAAGGACGGCGGGACCTACGTCGACATCGGCGATCCCCTCCGCGGGCACGCCGACTGGATGCAGTCCGACGACGTGCACCCGACGGCGCGCGGGCAGCGGGCGATCGAGGCCTCGGTCATCGAGTCGTTCGCCCGCGACCGCCTGCGGTTCTGACGCCGGCGGGACGCAAGCGGCACCGCGCCTCCAGGCCGGCGACCCGACCACCCGCCGGACCGACGACCGGCCGCTCGACCAGCCGCCGGACCGGCGGCCCGGGGTCAGGCGGGCGCCTGCGTCCCGGTGAGGTCCTCGGCGACCGCCCACAGGGACCGCGCCAGGTCCGCGCTCCGCGCGCTCCGCGGCACGGTGACCGTCGTGGTCGGACCGGTCAGGCCCGCCGGTCCGTTCGGCCCGTAGTAGGCCCCGCCCACCGCTGCCGGTCCGACCGCGGCGTACAGCAGCGGCTCGGCGCCCTGCTCGACGGCCTGCGTGAACGGCAGCGCACGGTCGCTCGACCGCACCGGCCGGGAGCGCCCGAGCGACCGTCCCGCGGACTGCAGGTTCGTGCGCGTGTAGCCCGGGTGGGCGGCGGTGCTCACGAGCGACCAGTCGCGCTCGACCGTCAGGCGGTGCAGGTGCAGCGCGAGGAGCAGGTCGGCGAGCTTCGACTGGGCGTAGGCGCGCCACGGGTTGTAGCCGCGGTGCCACTGCAGGTCGTCGAAGCGGATGCGGCCGGGGATCGCGGCGAGGCTCGACATCGTCGCGACGCGGGGGACACCGCCGCCGGCGTCGCTCGCACCGCCTGCGCCTGCGCCTGCACCTGCGCCGCCGCCCGCGCGCAGCAAGGTCGGCAGGAGCAGGTTCGTGAGCGCGAACGGGCCGAGGAAGTTCGTGCCGAACTGCAGCTCGAACCCGTCCGACGTCTCGAAGCGCTCGGGCGGCGCCATCACCCCGGCGTTGTTGACGAGCACGTCGAGGGGCCGCTCGTCCGCGGCGATCCCGTCCGCGAAACGGCGGACGCTGGACAGGTCCGCCAGGTCGAGCTCGCGCACCTCGAGGTCGGCCGCGGGGTGCTCGCGGCGGATGTCGGCTGCTGCGTCCTCGCCCTTCGCGGGGGTCCGCACCGCCAGGACGACACTGGCGCCGGCGGCGGCCAGGCGCTTCGCGGTCTCCTTGCCGGTGCCGCTGTTCGCACCGGTCACGACGATGCGGCGGCCGGTCTGGTCGGGGATGTTCGGCATGCGCGGGACGGTACCCGCGGGGTCTGGCCGACGACCGAGCGCTGTGCTATATTCATGCAAACGCATCGATCAGGAGGCGCGCCATGAGCAACGCATTCGGAACCGACCGTCCCTCGGACGTCCCGCCGCCCGCACCCGAGCGCATCGGCCCGGTGCAGCTCGGCCTCGACACCTTCGGCGACGTCACCGAGCGGCTCGACGGGACCGTCCGGAGCCAGGCGCAGAGCCTCCGCGAGGTCGTGGACGAGGCCGTCCTCGCCGACCAGGTCGGCATCGACTTCATCGGCGTCGGGGAGCACCACCGCGAGGACTACGCGGTCAGCGCCCCCGAGGTCGTCCTCGCCGCGATCGCCGCGCGCACCGAGCGCATCCGCATGGGCAGCGCCGTGACCGTGCTGTCGAGCGACGACCCGGTGCGCGTCTACGAGCGCTTCGCCACCGTCGACGCGATCTCGGACGGTCGCGCCGAGGTAATCCTGGGCCGCGGCTCGTTCACCGAGTCGTTCCCGCTGTTCGGCTACGAGCTGAGCGACTACGAGGTCCTCTTCGAGGAGAAGCTCCAGCTCTGGAACGCCCTGCGCGGCGGCGACAAGGTCACCTGGAGCGGCACGAAGCGTGCGCCCCTGACCGACCAGGACGTCTTCCCGAAGCTCGAGCACGGTCCGATCCCGACGTGGATCGGCGTCGGTGGCTCCCCGCAGTCCGTCATCCGTGCGGCCTCGTACGGGCTGCCGCTGTTCCTCGCGATCATCGGCGGGCAGCCCGCACAGTTCGCACCGTTCTCCCGCCTGTACCGCCAGGCGCTCACGCAGCTCGAGCTCCCGCAGCAGCCGATCGCGATGCACTCGCCCGGGTTCGTCGCCGCGACCGACGAGGAGGCCGCCGAGCGCTACTGGCCGTACCACAAGGCCGTCACCGACCGCCTCGGTCGGGAGCGCGGCTGGCCGCCCCTCGACCTCGCGCAGTACCAGGCAGGGCTGTCCGCCGGCGGGTCGCTGTACGTCGGGTCGCCCGAGACGGTCGCGCGCAAGATCGCGCGGAACATGCGGATCCTCGGCGTCTCGCGTTTCGACATGCGGTACGCGACGGGTCGCCTGCCGCACGAGGACATGATGCGGTCCATCGAGCTCTACGGCACGCGGGTCGCCCCGCGGGTGCGCGAGCTCCTGGCGGAGCCCGTCCCGGTCCCGTAGGCACGCGGTCGCCGGCTGCGGACCGCGGCTGCGCCGGCCTGGAGGCACGGGGCACGTCCGTCACGTCGGCTCACGGTCGGCGCGGGTACGGTCGGCGCCATGCTGCGACCGAACGGGACCACCGAACGACGCTTCCGCGGCCGGATCCTCGGCGCCGGGACGACCTCCGGCGTGCGGATCGTGGTCGGCATGTGGGACCGCTCGCCGTTCGGGTCGTTCACGGACGTGTTCCTCGAGCTCGCCGACGGGTCGAGCGTGCTGCTCGCGCCGGACGAGATCGTCGCCGCGTACGTGTCCGGCACCTACCGGTTCGACACCGTCTCGGTCGTCGACGTCCGTGCCCGGCGGACGGCGCGCGGCCTCGAGCTCGACGCCGGACCGCTGCAGGCGACCATCGACGTCGGCGGGATCTCACCGCTCGGACGGGTCCTGCGCATCGTGCCGAAGCCGATCGCCCGCGACCCCCGGTGGCTCGCCCTGATCGACCCCGTCGCACGGCTCGTCTCGCCGGGGTCCGGCACGGCCGGCTCGGCGGGCAACGGCCGTCGCGAGTACTACGGCGTGACCGGGGCCCACGACGTGACCGCGGTGTCGGGGACCTGGGCGGGGGAGCCGCTCGGGACGCTCGCCCCGCTCGACCCGCCCGTGGCGTTCGGCTTCGCGTCCATGCCCCGCGTGCCGCAGGTCGTCGACGTCGAGACGACCATCCGCGAACCCGCCGTCTGAGCGTCGGCGCTGCCGCCGGTCGCGGTGGTGCGCGCCCGGGGACGCGAGTGTGCGGCGGGTGCTGCCACGTGCCTCCAGGCCGGGTCGGACGCGTCCAGCGTCGAGGGGCAGACTGGTCGGAACGGAACGCGCCCGGCACTGCCCGGCCGGACGTCGAGCACAACGGGGCGCACGACGAACAGGAGCATCATGACCGACACGCAGGCAGACCAGCGCGCCGCCATCTCGGACATCGTCCACGGAGCACGCACCGCCCTGCTCACGACCGTCAGTGACGACGGTCAGCTGCACGCACGGCCCCTCGCCGTGCAGGACAAGGCGTTCAACGGGACGCTGCGGTTCCTCGTGCAGGACGGCAGCGAGAAGGTGACCGACATCGCCCGCAACCCGCACGTCAACGTGGCGATCGAGTCGCAGGGCGGGTACCTCTCGATCGCCGGACGCGCCACGGTGACCCGCGACGTGAGCGTCATCGACGAGCTGTGGTCGCCCTTCGCCGAGGCCTGGTTCCCGGAGGGACGGCAGGACCCCACGATCCGGCTGCTCACCGTCGAGGGGGACTCGGTCGAGTACTGGACGCAGGACACCGGACCCGTGGGGAGCCTCGTGCAGACGCTGAAGGCCGCGCTCGGCAAGCAGAGCCAGCCGGACACGGGTGACCACGGGACGGTCGAACTCTAGGCAGGCGGGCGGGCTGGCGGGCTCGCGGAACGCAAACTGGGCGGTTCCTCGCAGCGGAATGTCACTGCGAGGAACCGCCCACGTTGCGTTTCGCGGTCGGGGTGGCCCGGCCCGGCCCGGCCCGACCGGCCCGGGTCAGGGCGGGCCGAGCAACCACAGCACGGCGACGAGCACCGGCTGCCCGAGGAGCGCGCAGCTCACGAAGGTCCACCGCATCCAGGGGCGCGCGACGAGCTCCGGCGAGCCGAACAACGGCGCGAGCGGCATGAGCAACCGGGGCGTCGAGGCCATCGGCAACGACACCGCGAAGATGTACAGCGCGTACGCCGCCGAGTACAGCACCGTCGTCTGCCCGAGCTTCCGGGTCGAGCGACGCAGGAGCCACACGGGGTACGCCACGAGCAGGAACACGACGATGAACACCCCGCCGACGCCGATCCAGCGCAGGGCGATGAGGAACCACGGCGTCATCGGCACGAAGTCGACCCGCCCGATGAAGTTCACCCACCAGGACATCTCGGTCTCGAGGTACGCGTCCGGCCGACCGGTCACGTGCGACGCGATCACGGGCCACGCGACCCCGGCTGCGGCCGTCACGGCCCCCGCTGCGACGACCCGGACCCGCTCCGCGACGGGGAACGCGTCGAGCGACCGCACCCCGGTGCCGGCGGCGGCCCGACGTGCGCGGATCCACCGCACCAGGGCGACGACCCCGAGCACGAGCGGGATCGCCAACGCCCCCGGCCGGGTGAACGCCGCGACGACCCCGAGCAGCGCGAGCAGCCCGTACCGCCGGCGCTCGAGCGCGAGCAGCGCCCCGAAGGTCAGCGCGAGGAACGTGCTCTCGGCGTAGCCGACCTGCAGCAGGAACGACAGCGGCCCGCACGTGAAGAAGAAGACGGCCCACATCCCGGCGGCGTGCCCGGCGTGGTCGGCGACGAGCCGGTGCAGCAGGAACGCAGCGACGAGCCCGGCGAGCAGGGCCACGAGCGGTGCCCCGACCTCGAACGGCAGCCCCGTCGAGGCGGTCAGCGCCCGGATCGCGAACGGGAACGCGGGCAGGAACGCCCACGAGTTCTGCGCGACGTGCCCACCGGCGTCGAGCGGCAGCGTCGTCGGGTACCCGTGCACCGAGATCTGCTCGTAGTACTGCCCGTCCCACGCGGTCAGGAACGCCAGGAACCCGTGCCCGTTGCCCCACACCGCGTTGTCCGGCATCGCCCGCCCCATCAACGGGTAGGCGAGCGCGAGCCAGAACGTGGAGACGACCCGGCCACCGGTCCACACGAGCAGGACCGCGGCCCAGGCGGGCAGCGCGGTGGCGAGGTCGACGAGACGACGTCGGCCGTTCGCGAGGGTGCCGGCGACGACGCCGTCGTACCGGCTCACCGGCCCGCTCCGCGATGTCCGGGCATCAGGGTGGGCACGTCCCGAGGGTAGCCGTCCGTTCCTGGACCCCTGCGTGCCACGCGCACGTCACGCGGGTGGTCGGTCGCCGGGCACGGCCGGGAGGCACGCCCCGCGTTGTGCGCACCGGAACGGCTCCGCCCCGTGGCCGGTCCCGGCGACGTCGGCACCCCTACCCTGGTGGCGACCCGCTGGACCGAACCGAGGAGGCCCCGTGCCGAAGACCGCCATCGTGACCGACAACGCCCCGGAGCCCGCCGGCCCGTACAGCCAGGGCATCGTCGCGAACGGCTTCCTGTACACCGCGGGCTTCGGCCCGCAGGACCCCGCCACCGGGGCGATGGCCGACGACGTCGCCGGGCAGACCGCGCAGGTGCTGGCGAACGTGGCCGCGGTCCTCGCCGAGCACGGCGCGACCCTGGACGACGTCGTGAAGTCCACCGTGCACCTCGAGCACTCGGACCGGGACTTCCCGGCCTTCAACGAGGAGTACGCGAAGCACTTCTCGGAGCCGTACCCGGTGCGGACCACCGTGCAGTCGCACCTCGCCGGGATCCTCGTCGAGATCGACGTCGTCGCCGTGCTGCCCGACCGCCAGGACTGAGCAGGTCCTCACCCACCATCCCCGGCGGCGGTCCGTTCCCCGCGCTCAGCGTGCGCGACGGAGCCCGACGCCGGGGGTCGCGTGCGTCGTGCGACCGGCGGCGAGCACCGGGACCCCGGCGACGAGGACGTCGTCGATGCCCTCGGCCCGCAGCGTCGGCGCCGCGTAGGTCGCCCGGGACGTGACCCGCTCGGGGTCGACCACGACGAGGTCCGCGACCGCGCCGGCGCGGACCACGCCGCGGTCGCCGAGCCCGTGCAGCCCGACCGCCGTCGTCGCGAGGTGCCGCTGCGCCTCGTCCCACGTGAGCAGCCCGGGCCGGGCGAAGTCGCCGAGGTACCGCGCGAACGTGCCGGCCGCGCGCGGGTGCGGGTGGGTGCCGACGTGGATGCCGTCCGACCCGGCCGTGTGCCCCGGGTGGCGGAAGAGCGGCGCGAGCTGCTCGGGCGTGCGGGGCTCCGGGACCCGCATCACCACGGTCACCTGCAGCGCGGAGGCGAGCAGCACGTCGAGCGCCAGGTCGACCGGGGCCGTCCCGGTGTCCGCTGCGGCCTGCGCGAGCGTCCGGCCCTGCAGTCCGTGGTGCGCGGCGGACGGCACGTGCGACAGCGTCACCTGCCCCGCCCACCCGGGGCCGAGGTCGGCGCGACCCGTCACCCGCTCGAGTGCGGCGGCCCGCACCCGCTCGCGGCCCTCGGGGTCGGCGACCGCGCGGGCGAGGTCCTCGCTGCCGGGACGGGCGAGGGCCGACGGCAGGAGCAGCATCGACAGGATCGTGCAGCCGCGCGAGTACGGGTAGGCGTCGAACGACAACGGCACGCCCGCGGCCGCCAGGTCGTCGAGCGCCCCGAGGACCGTCGGCACCGGCCCGTGCAGGTGCGACACGTGCGCCCGGACGCCGGAGGCCCGGACGATCGCGGCGACCTCGTCGAGCCCGGTCCGGACGTTCGCCTCGTACCCACCGCGCATGTGGGTCACGTAGAGCCCGTCCACCGCCGCGACTTCGGCGCACAGCGCGGCGAGCTCGTCGGCGTCGGCGGAGACCCCCGGCACGTAGTCGAGCCCGCTCGCGAGCCCGACCGCCCCCTCCGCGAGCCCGGTGCGCACGAGCGCCCGCATCCGTGCGGTCTCGTCGGGGGTCGCCGGGCGGTCCTCGTCGCCGATCACCTCGTGCCGGACCGTCCCGGCCGGCACGAGCGTCGCCACGTTCACGGGGGTGGTGCCGTCGTACGTCGACAGCAGCGCCGCCGTCCCGCCGCCCCGGTACCGCGGGTGCGGGCCGTCGATCGCCGCGAAGTACCGGTCCGCCCACGTCCCGTCGCCCGGTGCCGGGCCGACGCCGTCCTGGCCCGTGACGATCGTCGTGACGCCCTGGCGCAGCAGGGTCTCCTGGACGTCCTCGTCGAAGACGCGTGAACCGGCGTGGGAGTGCGCGTCGACGAAGCCGGGCAGGACAAGGCGCTCGCCGCAGTCCACCGTGACGGCGTCCGACGGTGGGCGCACCGCCGGCCCGACGGACGCGATCCGGCCGTCCCGGACGAGCACGTCCGCGCGGGCCGGGCCGTCCGGACCGACCACGGCGCCACCGCGGAGGAGCACCGGGGAAGCGCCCTGGGGTGCCGCGGTCACCGTGTCGTCTCCGCGACGAGCCGGGTCGCGCGCTCCCGCAGCGACGCCAGGTCGCCGGTGACGAGCGCGTCGCCGACGAGCGGGGACCCGAGCCCGACGGCGACCGCACCCGCCGCCAGGTATTCGCGGACGTCGTCGATGCCGATGCCGCCCGTCGGGACGACGTCGACGAAGTCGAGCGGGGCGAGCACCTGGCGCAGGAACGCCGGGCCGCCGAGCTGCGCCGCGGGGAAGACCTTCACCGCACGGGCGCCGAGCTGCCACGCGCGGACGATCTCGCTCGGCGTCGCGGCGCCCGGGTACCAGCCGAGTCCGAGTGCGTGGGCCCTCTCGCCGATCGCGGGGTCGGTGTGCGGGCTGACCGCGAAGGTCGCGCCGAGGGCGGCCGCCTCGTCGACCTGTCCGGGCTCCATCACGGTGCCGACGCCGACCGCGACGCCGCTGCCGTGGCGCTCGACGGTCCGGGCGATGCCCTCGCGCCAGCCCGGGGTGTTCGTCGTCAGCTCGACCGCGCGGACCCCGGCCTCGACGAGGGTCGTGACGACGGCCTCGACGTGCTCGCCCGTCCCGCCGCGGAGGATCGCGACGGCGGGACCCGCGGCGTGCCGGTGGCGGGGGTGCGGGGCGGTGTCGGTCATGCGGGCTCCTGGTGGTCGCGGCTCGTGGTCTGCGGTGCGGTGCGGTGCGGTCGTGTGGTGCGGTCGTGCGGTGTCAGCGGTCGACGCGGTCGTGGACGTCGGCGGTGTCCGGCGTGTCCGGGCGGTGCAGTGCGGCGGGGTCGGGTCGGCGCCAGTCGCCCGCGACCGTGCACGCGAGCGCCCCGGCGTCGGCGGCGCGGTCCAACGCGGTCTCCGGCGGTGCCCCGGTCAGCGTCGCGGCGAGCCAGGCGGCGACGAACGCGTCCCCGGCACCGACCGGGTCGACGACCCGCACGGGTGTGGCCGGGCGCCGCAGGGTCCGTCCGTCGACGACCGCGACGGCCCCGCGCGACCCGGCCTTCACGACCGCGGGGCCCCGCGACACGGCGGCGAGCGCGTGGGCGAGGTCCTCGTCGGTGCCCTCGTCGTCGCCGAGGCCCAGGAGCAGGCGGGCCTCGTCGTCACCGGCGAACAGGACGTCGGCGCGCTCGGCGACCGCGCGGTAGACCCCCCGGGCGGTCGCCGCGTCGACGAGCTTCGCCCGGTGGTTGACGTCGAACGACACCGGCACCCCGGCGGCGTCGGCGCGGTCGAGGACGGCCTGTACGGTCGCCCGCGCGGTGTCGGACAGGGCGAGCGTGATGCCGGTCAGGTGCACCGCGGCCGCACGTTCGACGAGTCCGGCGGGGACGTCCTCCGGCACGAGGGCCGACGCCGCGGAGTGCCGTCGGTGGTAGGTCACCCGCGTGCGGCCGTCGTGCAGGCGCTCCTTGACCATGAGGCCCGTCGAGCGGTCGGGGTCGACCACGGGGACGACGTCGACCCCGGCTGAGCGGACGTCGCGGAGCACGCGGTCGCCGGCCGGGTCCGCGCCGACCCGACCGACCCACGTCGCGGGGACGCCGGCCCGGACGAGCCCGATCGCGACGTTGCTCTCGGCGCCGCCGGTGTCGACCCGGAGGTGTTCGAGCTCGGCGACCTCGCCGGGCTCGGTCCCGCTGAGCAGGAGCATCGTCTCGCCGACGGTCAGCACGGCGCCGGTCGGCTCGGTCACCGGACGCCGCCGGAGCTCGCGGTGCGGGCGAGGGCCAGCCCGGCGGAGGACGACCCGAGCGCCACCGACACCTCGAGTGCGGTCCGGACGACGCCCTCGCCGAGCTCCCGGACGGCCGCGGCGGGGAAGCGGGAGGCCAGCCCGGAGATGCTCATCGCCCCGACGACCTGGTTCGCGTGGTCGAGCACGGGCGCGGCGACGCAGCGGATGCCCGGTTCGTTCTCGCGGTCGTCGATGCCGTAGCCGCGCGCGCGGGTCCGCTCGACCTCCTGCCGCCAGCGGTCGTCGTCCGTGATCGTCTGGTCGGTCATCGCGACGGCCGGTACGGCCAGGACCTGTGCCAGGAGCTCGGGCTCGCCGAACGCCACGATCGCCTTGCCCGAGGCCGTGTTCCGCATCGGCAGGCGGTTCCCGATCCGCGACCCCATCCGGACGGTGCCCCGGGTCTCGACCTTGTCGACGTAGACGATGTCGGTGCCGTCCGGGACGACCAGGTGGCAGGTGAGCCCGGTGGCCTCGGCCGTCCGGCGGAGGAACGGTGCCGCGGCGGCGCGCAGGTCGATGCCCTCCAGGTAGCTCTGCCCGAGCAGCAGCGCGCCGAGCCCGAGCGTGAAGCCGGCCTCGGGCGTCCGGCGGAGCAGGTCGGTCTCGAGCATCGGGGCCGTCAGTCGCAGCACGGTCGACTTCGCCGTGCCGAGCTCCGCCGCGAGCTCGGTCAGGGACACCGACGCGGCGCCGCCCCGGGTCCGGTCCGCGACGTGCTCGAGCAGCCGCAGCCCGCGGCGGAGCGACAGCGCGGCGTTCCGGGCCGGCACCTCCGCGGTCATCAGAACCACGTCCCGATCGTCTGCACGACGGTGTCGTCGTCGTCGAGGATCCGCACCTGACGCCACTTGTCGAACACCGTGCACGGGTGCGAGACCCCGAGCACGACGACGTCGCCCGGCGTGAGCCGGGGTGCGTCGTCCGTCAGCGCGAGGTAGCAGTGCTGGTCGTCCAGGCGCACCACGGTGACCGCCCCGGGTGGCGGGACGACCTGCGGGTCGTGCGCCGTGCCTCCAGGCCGGATCCCCCGCACGACGGGCAGGCCCTCGTCGAAGGAGACGTCGCGCTTGCCGATCGCGACGAAGGCGCGACCCGGTTCCGGGCACGAGGTGACGCGGCCCCAGACCTCGATCGCCGGGCGGAGGGAGCCCTCTTCGGGGCGGCGGCCGAAGGGCGTGCGCTCGGCGTAGAAGCCGTCGTCGTGGGTCAGGTACGCGCCGGAGCGGAGCAGCACGTCGACGTCGGCGGGCCGGTCCGCGAGCGCGTCGACCACGCCGTCGAACCAGGCGCTGCCGCCCATGCTGAGGAGCATCCGGTCAGCGGGGACGAGCGGACGGAGGTCGGCTGCGACGGCGGCGACGCCGGCGACCCAGCGTCGGGCGGTGTCGACGTCGGGCAGGCCGCCCTCGTACCCGGTGACGCCCCGGAGGACCAGGCCCGCGTCGACGGCCGCCTGTGCGACGGTGCGGGCCTCGGCGGGGGAGCGCACGCCGGTGCGGCCACCGGGGAAGCCGACCTCGACCAGGACGTGGACCGTGCCGCCGGTGCGCGCCTGCGCGGCGGAGGCGGCGGCGACGCCGGCGAGCGAGTCGACGTTGCAGAGGACGTCGACGGGTGTCGGTGCGGTCGCCGCCGGTGCTTCGGTGCTCGCGTCCGTGCCGGTGCTCGCGTCGGTGGCCTCGCCGCGGGTGGCGAGCCAGTCGAGGCCCGCCGGGTCGAGCACCTCGTTCGCGACGAGGACGCGGCGCACGCCGTGCGCCCACGCCACCATCGCCTGCTGGACGGAGGCGACCGTGACGCCCCACGCGCCGGCGCGGAGCTGCCGCTCGACCAGGGCTGGCGCCATGTGGGTCTTCATGTGCGGGGCGAGCAGCAGGCCGTGGCGGTCGACGTAGGCCTGCATGACGGCGGTGTTGTGCGCCAGGGCGGAGTCGCGGAGGGTCATGACGGGCAGGTGCGCGTGGTCGAGCACGTGGGGGCGTGCCGGTGCCGCCGGATCGGGTGCGCCCTTGTCGGTCACGGTGGCGGGGCGGTCGGCGGCGTCCTCGCGCTCCGGTGCGGCCGGGCGGTCGGGGGTGGTGGCCATCGGTCCTCCTGCTGGTCGCGGTGGTCCCACCGTCCACGGGGGAGGCGCCGCCGGGCAACGTCGTCGTCCTCCCCATTGTGCGGTGCAGAACCATCCCGGGTGTGGCGGAAACCGAGCGGGCATAGCATTCGAGGCGACATGACGACGATGACGACGACCCGACGGCGGGGGAGCACGGCGGTGGCGGTGCTCGTCGCCGGCACCTACTTCATGGAGCTCCTGGACGGGACGATCCTCGCGACCGCTGCGCCGGCGATGGGACGGGACCTCGGGGTCGACTCCGCGGCCGTCGGCGTCGCGATCACGGCGTACCTCGTCACCCTCGCGGTGTTCATCCCGGTCAGCGGGTGGCTCACGGACCGGATCGGTTCCCGCACGGTCTTCGCGGGCGCGATCGTGCTCTTCACGGTCGCCTCCGGGCTGTGCGCGATGGCGACGGGACTCGTCGACCTGACGATCTGGCGCATCGTGCAGGGCCTCGGTGGGGCGCTCATGGTGCCGGTCGGCCGCCTGGTGGTCCTGCGGAGCGCCGGGCGGGACCAGCTCGTCCGCGCCATCGCGATCCTGACCTGGCCGGCACTCGCGGCACCGATCGTCGCGCCCTTCGTCGGCGGGGTGCTCGTCGACACCCTGAGCTGGCACTGGATCTTCCTCGTCAACATCCCCCTCGGCGTCGTCGCGTTCGTCGCGGCGCTCGTCCTGGTCCCGCAGGAGCGCGCGCCGGAACGGGTGCCGTTCGACTGGTTCGGGTCGCTGCTGGCGTGCTTCGGCCTCGGTGCCCTCGTCGTGATGGCCTCGCTGCTCGCGCTCGACGACATCCCCGTGGTCGCGGTCGTCGTGTCCGGGATCGTCGGCGCGGTGTGCTCCTGGCAGGCCGTCCGGCACTTCCGCCGCGCGCCGCACCCGATCATGGGGCTGGAGTCCTTCCGGCTCGAGACCTTCCGGGTCTCGCACGCCGGCGGCAGCCTGTTCCGCCTGGCCGTCTCGGCGGTGCCGTTCGTCCTGCCGCTGCTGTTCCAGGACGCGTGGGGGTGGAGCGCCGTCCTCGCGGGTTCGGCCGTGCTCTGGGTCTTCGTCGGCAACCTCGGGATCAAGCCCATGACGACGCCGTTCCTGCGGTGGTTCGGGTACCGGCCGGTCATCGTCGTGTCGAGTGCCGTCGCCGCGCTGACGGTCGTCGCGATGGTGTTCATGACCGAGGACACCCCGTTCTGGCTCCTCGCGCTCCTGCTCGTGGTGAGCGGCGCCGCACGGTCAGTGGGCTTCACCGCGTACAACACGATCGCGTTCGCGGACGTCGAGCAGGCGGACATGACGCCGGCGAACACCCTGTCGTCGACGCTGCAGCAGGTCGCCGCCGGGTTCGGCGTCGCGGTCGCCGCCGTCGCGATCCGGGCAGCGGCCGGCCTCGGCGGGTCCGGGCCGTACCACGTGGCGTTCTGGGTGGTCGCGGCGCTGCTCGCGGTGGCCTGCCTGGAGGGCGTGCTCATGAGCCGGACCGCCGGCGAGACCGTCCGGCCCGTGCGGCGCGCGCGGGCCTGAGCGCGGCGCGGCGCGGGGCCGGGCCGCGCCGTCATCCGTTTCCGACACGGTCACACGCGCGAAACCCGGGGTGCGCTACGGTCACAGCAACTGTCCGCGACAGCCGAGTACGGTGACCGCGGCAGGGTGACCGAGACACCCAGGACGGAAGGCAGCATGGCCGGGCCACAGCAGCAGGGATCGATCGCAGCCGACGCGGCTGTGGAGCCGACGGCCCTGCGCGTCGTGAGCTACAACCTGCGCGAGCACACCGCCAACGGCGAGCTCGCCGCCCTCGCAGAGGCGTCCGACGCCGACGTCATCTGCGTCCAGGAGTGCGACAGCAACGACCTCGCGCCTCAGGTCGGTGGGCTCTCGCTCGCGGCCTCCACCAAGGCGAACCGACTCGGTCTGGCGATCTACAAGCGGGACGACCGGTTCGAGGTCGAGGACTTCAGCATCCACTCACTGCAGAAGTCCCTGCACGACCGGGTCCTCGCGCCCGCGCACGAGCGCCTCATCGCGATGCGCCTCCGCGACACCGAGGCAGACACCGAGGTCATCGTCGCCTCCTTCCACGCCTCGCCGCTCACCGCCACGAACTCCCTGCGCCGCAAGCAGATCGAGGCCGCGCACCAGTTCGTCCGCGACCTGTCGGACGAGGCTCCGGCGATCATGGTCGGCGACTTCAACTACCCGTGGTTCCAGACGAACCTGCGCCGGAAGATCGAGGAGCACGGCTTCGCGCTGTCGCTGTCCGACCAGCCCACCTACCTGCGCTACCGCAAGTTCACGGGCCACTTCGACTTCGCCACGAGCGTCGGCCTGCACATCGCGGGCGTGGAGACCCTGCCCGCGGGCATCTCCGACCACCGGCCGATCCTGGTCCGGGCGCACTACGAGCACCCGGGTGCGACCGGCGCGGTCCGCGTACCGGAGGCTCCCGCCGCCTGACGGGCAGGCCGCTCGCACGGGACGCTCGCACGGCGGAGCGCCGGAGCGGGTGCCAGCGGGCCGCCGAGCGTGCAGGACTCGCCGCGTGCGGGGCGCCGAGCGTGCACGGACGCCGAGTGGACGCGCCGAGCGCGACAGATGTGGCCCGCTCGGCGCGCGGCCGCCCGGCTCGGGCATCGACGCGCGAGCGTGCAGGACACGCCGCGTGCGGGGCGCCGAGCGTGCACGGAACGTCGGGAGGTCGCGCCGAGCGCGACAGATGTGGCCCGCTCGGCGCGCGGCCCGGCGGTCTGCCGCACCGACGACGGACGGGAGGCACGGTGCCAGCCGGCACCGTGCCTCCCGTCCGTGGGGTGGTCGCGTCGCGTCAGCGACGCAGCGTGGCGCGCGCCAACCGGTTGCCGACCAACTGTCCGAGCTGGACGATGACCACGATCGCCGCGACGGACACGTAGACGATCCACCAGTCGTACCGCTGCGACCCGTACACGATCGCGTACTCGCCGAGACCGCCGCCGCCGATGAGCGCCCCCTGCGCGGTCATGTCGACGATGCCCACGAAGATGAACGTGTACCCGAGGATGAGCGGCCCGATGCCCTCCGGGATGAGCACGGTCAGCAGGATCGACACCGGGTGTGCGCCCGAGGCCCGTGCGGCCTCGACGACACCCGGGTCGACAGCGAGCAGGTTCTGCTCGACGATCCGGGCGACCGCGAACGACGCCGCGAGGGAGATCGCGAAGGTCACCGCGGGGACCCCGATCGTGGTCTGCACGGCGACGCGGGACAGGGGCGCGATCGCCGCGAGGAAGATCACGAACGGGATCGGTCGGACGATGTTCACGACCACGTTGACGATCGTGTGGATCGTCCGGTTGCCGAGCAGGTTGCCCGGACGGGTGGCGTACAAGACGAGTCCGAGTGCCAGGCCGATGACCCCGGCGACGACGAGGGACACCAGCGTCATCACGAGGGTGTCGCGGATCGCGGCGAAGAACACGTCGGACGTGTCGATCACGCTCTGGAAGCCGTTGCCGTTCACGCTGCCACCTCCTCGTCCACGGTGATGCCCCCGGCGCGGAGAGCGCCGACCGCCCGGTCGACGGCCGCCGGGTCCGGCGCCGTCAGTTCGTAGGTCAGGGACCCGATCCGGCGCTCCCGGATCTCACCGACGCCGCCGAAGACGAGCTCGGCGCCGACGCCGGCATCGCGCCAGGCGGCGTCGATCCGGTTCTGCAGGCCGACCTCGTCGGTGATCCGCACCGTGACGAGCCGACCGCCGTGGTGCTCGCGGAGCCGGGCGAGCTGCTCGCCGGAGGGCCGGTCGTGCAGCGCGGTCCGGACGAACCGCTGGGCGGCGCCGGTCTGCGGGTCCGCGAACACGTCGTAGACGTCGCCGACCTCGACCACGCGGCCCTGCTCCATGACGGCCACCCGGTCTGCGATCTGGCGGACGGCGTCCATCTCGTGGGTGATGACGATGATCGTCACGCCGAGTTCCCGGTTGACGCGGCGCAGGAGCGCGAGGACCTCGGCCGTGGTCTCGGGGTCGAGGGCACTCGTGGCCTCGTCAGCGAGCAGCAGCTCGGGGTTCGAGGCCAGCGCCCGGGCGATGCCGACGCGCTGCTTCTGCCCGCCGGAGAGCTGCTCCGGGTAGGCGTGGGCACGCTCGAGCAGCCCGACGAAGTCGAGCAGCTCGGCCACGCGGCGGTCCCGCTCGGCCTTCGCGACGCCGGCGACCTTGAGCGGGTACGCGACGTTGCCGGCGATCGTGCGGGACCGGAACAGGTTGAACTGCTGGAAGATCATGCCGATCTTCCGACGCGCCAGACGGCGGTCCCGCTCGGGGATCGCCGTCAGCTCCTGTCCGCCGACCGTGACGCTGCCCGACGAGGGCAGCTCCAGGGCGTTGACGAGCCGGACCAGGGTGGACTTGCCGGCACCGGAGTACCCGATGACGCCGAGGACCTCTCCCTGGTGCACGTCCAGGGAGACGTCCTCGACGGCCACCACGGTCTCGCCGGTGTCGGCGCGGCGGTAGTGCTTCGAGACGCCGCGGAGTTCGACGAGGACCGGCACTACTGCTTGGCCGCCTTCGCGTCCTGCTCGACCTTCGCGAGCTCGTCCTGCAGCTTCGTGGCGCTCTCGTCGCGGGCGACCGCCTCGGGCAGGTCCTGCTTGAAGGCCTTCTGCACGGCCGAGTCCTGGAAGAGCTTGGCCAGGTCCAGGTAGGTCTTGTTGTCCTTGTCGGCGTCGCGCACGGCGAAGACGTTGACGTACGGGGCGGCGCTCGCGCTCGCGGGGTCGTCCTGGAAGATGATGTCGCTCGTCGGCAGCTTGGCCGCGGTGGCGAAGTTGTTGTTCACGACGGCCGCGGCGACCGAGCCCTGCTGCAGGGCGTTCGCGGTCTGCGAGGCGTCGAGCGGCTGGACGTCGACCTTCGACGACGTGATGTCGGTCGTCGTCGAGAACGCGGAGCCGCCGTCCTTCAGCTCGAGGAGCTTCGCGGACTGCAGGATGAGGAGCGCCCGCGCCTGGTTGATCGAGTCGTTCGGGATCGCGACCTTGGCGTCCTTCGGCAGCTCGCTCGTCTTCGTGTAGTCCGTCGCGTAGAGCGGCAGCGGGTACACGGCGGTCGAACCGATCGGCTGCAGGTCGTCGTCCGACGTGACGTTGTAGTCCGCCAGGTACTGGATGTGCTGGAACTGGTTGATGTCCAGCTGGCCGTCCTTCAGCGCGGGGTTCGGCAGCGAGTAGTCCGAGAAGTTGGTGAGCTTCACCGTGACACCGAGCTCGTCCTTCGCCAGCTTCGTGTACGTGCTCCAGTAGCCGAGCGACTTGTCGGCGACACCGATCGTCACGGTCTTCTTCGCGCCGCCGGCGGCGGTGCTTTCCGAACCGCCGGAACGGACGGCACCGACGATGACGGCGACGACGATCGCGACGACGACCACCGCGGCGGCGATGATCCAGCCGATCGGGCGCTTGCTCCTCGGCTTCTCGGGCAGGACGGGTGCTGCGGACATGGGTGCTCCTCGTGGGCCGTGCTGTGGGGTCGCGGTGGTCCGCGGTGTGCGATCGAGTGTGACGGGCGGTCGGGGCACCGGGCCAATCCCGTTCCGTCGTGTTACATCCCGTGGTTCTCCACAGGACGCCGTCCACGAGCCCGTCGGACGTGCCCGGTTGGTTGACTCGTCCCGTGCGCAGCATCGAACTCGTCCTCACCCCCGACGCCGACCGAGCCGTCCGAGCGGCGTGGGACGCCCTGGCCCTCGCCGACCTCCCGAGCCTCGGACGGTCCGGCACGAACGACCCGCACGTCACGGTCGTCGCCGGCGAGGGCGTCACCGTCCCGGACGCGATCGCGACCCCGCCCGTGCAGCTGCGGCTCGGCGGCGTTCTGCTCTTCCCCGCGGGGCCCGGGCGGTCGGTGCTCGCCCGGGCGGTCGTGGTCGGTCCGGCGCTCGCGGCGTTCCACGCGGCCGTGCACCGAGCCACGCGGGAAACGGTCGACACCTCGGCACCCGGGGCGTGGTCGCCGCACGTCACCTTCGCGCGTCGGGTCCGGGACGTCGACCTCGGGGCGGCGGTCGCCGCGCTGCGCTCGGCACCGCTGCCGGACGCGCTGGGCGTGGCGGGCGTGCGTCACTGGGACGGCGAGACGAAGACGGTCACCCGGCTCACGTGATCGGGATCGACGGCCGGACTGGAGGCACGGTTCAGGTCCGCAGCACTCGCTCGCCGAAGGCGGACGCGAACGTCCGCTGCGGGTCCGCCGCGGCCGCCAGCCGGCGGAAGTCGGGCAGCCGCGGCCAGAGGCGCTCGACGGTCTCCGCGTCCAGGGAACTCATCTTGCCCCAGTGCGGTCGGCCGTCGAACGGGGCGAGGAGCGCCTCGAGGTCCGGGAGCAGGGCCGCGACCGCCTCCGGGTGCTTCTGCCAGGTGAAGGCGATGCAGAGCACGTCCTCGCCCTGGGTCGGGCTGAGCCAGAACGGGTCGGCGGCCATCGTCCGGAGCTCGCACACGTGCAAGTGTGGCTGGATGCGGGCGGCCATCGTGCGGACGGCGTCCAGCGCGGGCGCCGCGAGCCGCAGCGGCACGAAGTGTTCGCTCTGCACCTCGGAGCCGTGGGACGGGACGGTGTCGATCGGGAAGTGCGGCAGCCGGTCCCACCACGGGCCGACGGATCCGTCCCGGGCGGTGTGGTGGCCGTCCGCGGGGCGACCGGGCAGCCGTGGGGCGCCGACGAGGTCGTCCGGGACCGGGACGTCGTCCGCACCGTCGGGGACGCGCGACTTCAGCAGGACCTCGCCGACCTCGTCACCGAAGACCGTGTAGGCGCACACCGAGTACGCACTCGCGTGGACCGCGGCGACGTTCGCGACGTAGACGTCCCACGGAAGCGGACCGTAGGAGTCCTGGCGCATCCGGTAGGTCGGTTCGACGTCGACCTCGAGCCGGGTGACGACGCCGAGGAGCCCGAGGTGCAGCACGGCGCCGTCGAAGTCGGGGTCACCACGGCGCAGGGTCCGCCGCGACCCGTCCGGACCGAGCAGCTCGAACGCCCGGACTGCGGTGCTCAGCGAGCCGAGGGCGGTGCCGGAGCCGTGCGTCCCGGTGGCGATGGCACCGCCGAGGGAGATGTGGGGGAGTGACCCGGTGTTGTGCAGGGCGACCCCGGCCCGGTCGAGCTCGGGCGCGACGACGCCGTACCGGGTGCCGGCGCCCATGGTCGCGGTGCCGGCGGCGGTGTCCACGACCAGGTCGGTGGGGACGTCCGACAGGTCGAGCAGCACGCCGGGGGCGTCGGCGACGTCGTTGAAGGAGTGCCGGGTGCCGAGACCGTGGACGCGGGACTCCCGGGCGACGATCTCGGCGGCCTCGTCGATCGAGCGCGGCCGCTCCACCCGCCGGGCCGAGTAGGTGACCGTGCCGGACCAGTTCAGCTCGCGCGCCGTCGACCGCATGCCCTCACGATGCCACGCGGGTGCCCGGCGCGGTAGCGGTGTCCGCGGACCACGACGTCGGGAACGTGGTTCGACCCGGGGCGCGGTGCGCGCCGACGGGCCTCAGTGCACGACGGGCGTGGGTGCGCCCTCCGGGGTGTCCGGCCGGCGCACGAGCGCCGAGGTCGCGATCCCGGCGAGCGAGATCACCGCCCCGACGAGGAACGCCGTGGCGACACCGGACGCCGTCGCGGAGCGCACGCCCTCGGCGTCCGCCCCGGCACCGGCCGACGCGGCGCCGATCGTCAGGAGCGTCACGAACAGGGCCGTCCCGGCTGCGCCGGCCAGCTGCTGCGTGGTGCCGAGCACCGCGCTGCCGTGCGAGTACAGGCGCTGCGGCAGCCCGCCGAGCGCCGCGGTGAACAGCGGCGTGAACGTCAGGGCGAGGCCGAGGCTCAGCACGACGTGCGCACCGAGGACGAACCACACGCTCGTGTCCGCGCCGACCGTCGCGAGCGCCCAGAGCACGGCGCTGATGATGATCGAGCCGGGGATCAGCAGAACGCGCGGACCGCGACGGTCGTAGATGCGCCCGACGACGGGGGACAGGAGGCCCATGAGCAGCCCGCCGGGGAGCAGGAGCAGCCCGACCTGCAGGACCTCGAGCCCGAGCACGCGCTCGAGGTAGATCGGCAGCAGGATGAGCGTCCCGAACATCGCCATGAAGCTCAGCCCCATCGCGACGATCGGGATCGTGAAGCCGCGCGTCCGGAAGGTCCGCAGGTCGAGCAGGGCGCTGTCGGTGCGCTGCAGACGGGTCTGCCGCAGGACGAACACCACGAGGGCGACGACCCCGACGACCAGGGCCGCGACGGGGACGAGCGGACCGGTCGACCCCGCCTCGCCGAGGCTCGACAGGCCGAACACGATGCCGCCGAACGCGAAGGCCGACAGCACCACGGAGAGCACGTCGAGCGGCGCCTTCCGCGGCGTCGAGACGTTCCGGACCCTCAGGGCGCCGAGGACGAGCGCGACGATCGCGATCGGCAGGACGAAGCCGAACAGCCAGCGCCACGAGAAGGCGTTGAGGATGAGCCCGGAGATCGTCGGTCCGACGGCGGGCGCCACCGAGATGACGATCGAGATGTTGCCCATGATGCGGCCGCGGTGCGCGGGCTCGACGAGGTTCAGGACCGTCGTCATGAGGAGCGGCATCATGATCGCCGTGCCGCTGGCCTGCACGATGCGGCCGACGAGCAGCATCGGGAAACCCGTCGCGACGAGGGCGATCAGCGTCCCGGCGGCGAACAGGCTCATCGCCCAGGTGAAGACCGGCCGGGTGTGGAACCGCTGGAGCAGGAAGCCCGTGACCGGGATCACCACGGCCATGGTGAGCAGGAAGCCCGTGGTGAGCCACTGGCCGGTCGCCGCACTGATGCCGAGGTCGTCCATGAGCCGGGGGAGGGCGACGCCCATGATCGTCTCGTTGAGGATCACCACGAACGCCGAGACGAGCAGCAGCCCGATCACGAGTCGGGTCTCGCCGGGGGACGGCTGCGCGACGCTCCCGGTACGGGGTGCGGAATCGACGGCCTGGGTCATGCTGGGCTCCTGACGGGGTCACGGCGTGGGCGGGGCGCCGAGGGCGCAGACGGGGCAACATCCTGAGCGGACGTCCACATTCCCGATCAGTGCAGGACCGTTCCCGATCAGTGCAGGACCGTTCCCGATCAGTGCAGGACCGTTCCCGATCAGTGCAGGATCGCGAACCCGTCCCCGTCGCCGTGCGGCACCACCGTCCGCAACGACACGTCCGTCACCGTGGCCGACGGCGGCCCGGTCCGGATGAACGCCATGAGCGCGTCCACCGCGGCCGACGGCCCCTCCGCCTCGACCTCCACCGTCCCGTCGAACAGGTTCCTGGCGTACCCGACGAGCTCGAGCCCGTCGGCCTTCCGTGCGGTCCAGTACCGGAACCCGACCCCCTGGACCGTGCCCGACACCACGGCGTGCATCCTCGTCACCGTCGTCATGGACCCGAACGTAGGCCGCGATGCGTCCTCCGGCATTTCCGCCGTGTTCCGATCGCGTGAACGGTGATAGTGTCACTGCAACCCGAACACTTCGAGTCGCCATGACACTATCTCCTGAACCCGCACCCACCGCCATCCGCGTCGCGGTCTCCACCGTGATCGTGGCGCTGCGCCCGCACCCGGACACCGGGGCGCCGGCGCTCTGGATGCCGCTCGTGCGCCGCGTCGCCGAGCCGTTCGAGGGGTCGTGGGCGTTGCCGGGCGGCTGGGTCGGTCCGGACGAGGGACTCGAGGACTCCGCCGCCGCCCGCCTCCGCGAGACGACGAACGTGCAGCCGCGGTACCTCGAGCAGCTCTACGCCTTCGGTGACGTCGAGCGCTCCCCGAGCCGGGTCGTGTCGATCGTGTACTGGGCCCTCGTGCACCCGGACGAGGCGAGCTCGGTGCCGGACGACTGGAACGTGCGGTGGTTCCTCGCCGACGAGCACCCGCCGCTCGCGTTCGACCACGACCGCATCGTCGAGTACGCCCTCTGGCGCCTGCGCACCAAGATGTCGTACTCGCGGATCGCCCAGGCGTTCCTCGGCGACCGCTTCACCCTGACCGAGCTCCGCGGTGTGTACGAGGCCGTGCTCGGCCGGGCGCTCGACCCCGCGAACTTCCGTCGGCAGGTGGCGCAGGGCGACGCCGTGCTCCCCACCGACGAGACGACGAGCGGCGGGCGGCACCGTCCGGCCCGGCTCTACCGCTCGAACCCCGACCTCGCGTACGCCGACAACGGCCCCCTCACGCCGAGAACCGCCGCGACGGCCGCGACGACCGCCGCGACGGCCGCGACGGCCGCGACGGCCGCCGCGACGACCGTCACCGCCGCGACCCACTAGCCACCCCGAACCGAAGGAAGCACCGTGTCCATCGCGACCACCATCGAGCTCATCTCCAACGGCCGGGCCGACGGCAGCACGTGCACGCCCGACCTCGCGGCGCCCACGTGGGACTTCGACGCGCGCCCCGGCTACGGCCCGGGCTCCTCGATGTCCGACGTCATCCCGACGGGTGCTCCGCGGCAGGGGCAGATCCCGGAGGAGTACAAGACCGCCAGCGGCGAGGAGCTGCACGCCCGCATCGAGCGCGCGAAGGCGACCCTGGGGGACCGCGTCGTGGTGCTCGGGCACTTCTACCAGCGCGACGAGGTCGTCCGGCACGCCGACTTCCTCGGCGACTCGTTCCAGCTCGCGAACGCTGCCCTGACCAAGCCCGACGCCGAGGCGATCGTCTTCTGCGGTGTGCACTTCATGGCGGAGACGGCGGACATCCTGGCGCGCGACGACCAGCGCGTGATCCTGCCGAACCTCGCCGCCGGGTGCTCGATGGCCGACATGGCCGACATCGACAGCGTCGAGCAGGCCTGGGCCGAGCTCGAGCAGGTCTACGGCACCGAACCGGACGCCGACGGCCGCGTCCCGGTCGTCCCCGTCACGTACATGAACTCCGCCGCGGACCTCAAGGCGTTCTGCGGTCGGCACGGCGGCATCGTCTGCACGAGCTCGAACGCGGCGACGGTGCTCGAGTGGGCGTTCGAGCGCGGGCAGCGCGTGCTCTTCTTCCCCGACCAGCACCTCGGCCGCAACACCGCGAAGGCCATGGGCGTCAGTACCGACCGCATGCCGATGTGGAACCCGCGCAAGCCCCTCGGCGGCAACACCGCCCAGGAGCTGCAGGACGCGCAGGTGGTCCTCTGGCACGGGTTCTGCTCGGTGCACCGTCGCTTCACGGTCGGCCAGATCGAGCAGGCACGACGGGACCACCCGGGCGTGCAGGTCATCGTGCACCCGGAGTGTCCGATGGCCGTCGTCGACGCCGCCGACGCCGCCGGCAGCACCGACCTGATCCGCCGGACCGTCGCCGCGGCGACCGAGCCGACGACGTTCGCGATCGGCACCGAGATCAACATGGTGAACCGGCTCGCCGCCGAGTTCCCGCAGCACACGATCTTCTGCCTGGACCCCGTCGTGTGCCCGTGCTCGACGATGTACCGCATCCACCCGGGCTACCTCGCGTGGGTCCTCGAGGCGCTCGTCCGCGGCGAGGTCCTCAACGAGATCGTCGTCCCCGCCGACGTCCAGGCCGACGCCCGGGTCGCCCTCGAGCGCATGCTCGCCGCGAAGCCGCGCGGCTGACGGACGGCTCCGCACCGTGCACGTCGTCATCGTCGGATCCGGGATCGCCGGACTCACCGCCGCCGTCCGCGCGAGCGCCCACCACGACGTCACCCTCGTGACGAAGGGTGCGCTCCGTGACGGCGCGACCGCGTACGCCCAGGGCGGCATCGCCGTCGCGCTCGGCGCCGACGACCGTGTCGCCCTGCACGAGCAGGACACCCGTGCCGCGGCCGCCGGCAGCGCCGACGAGCACGCCGTCGCGGTGCTCTGCGCCGACGGCCCCGCCCGCGTCCGCGACCTGCTCGCGCTCGGGGTGCCGTTCGACCGGACCACCGACCCCGCAAGCCTCGACCGGTACGGCGACGACCTCGCCCGCGGACGCGAGGCCGCCCACGGCCGCTGGCGCGTCCTGCACGCGGACGGCGACGCGACGGGAGCCGCCGTCGAGCGGACCCTGGTCGACGCGCTGCACCGCTGCCACGTCACGATCCTCGAGCGCACCTGCCTGACCGACCTCGTGCTGCGGGACGGCGCCGTGGTCGGGGTCGACGTCCTCGACCTGCTCGGCGAGCCCCGACGCATCGACGCCGACGCCGTCGTGCTCGCCGCCGGCGGGGCCGGACACCTGTACCGGGAGACCACGAACCCGCTCGTCGCGACGGGCGACGGGGTCGCCGCGGCGTGGCGTGCCGGCGCGGTGGTCGCGGACCTGGAGTTCGTCCAGTTCCACCCGACCCGCCTCGCCGTGCCGGACGGTGGTCTGGTCTCCGAGGCCGTCCGCGGCGAGGGTGCCGTCCTGCGGGACGCGGCCGGTCGCCGCTTCATGACCGCCGTGCACCCGGACGCCGAGCTCGCCCCGCGGGACGTCGTCGCCCGCGGCATCGCGGCCGCGGTCCGCGAGCAGGGTGGTGCGCCCGTCCTCCTCGACGCGACGGGCCTCGACCCCGACCACCTCGTCCGCCGTTTCCCCGGCCTGACCCGCGCGACACGGGCCGCCGGGTTCGACTGGACCCGCGAGGGCGTCCCGGTCGCGCCCGCCGCGCACTACGCGATGGGCGGTGTGGTCACGGACGCCGAGGGGCGCACGAGCCTGCCCGGCCTCCTCGCCGTCGGCGAGACCGCCTGCACAGGGGTGCACGGTGCGAACCGGCTCGCGTCGAACTCCCTGCTCGAGGGACTCGTCTTCGGGGTCCGCGCCGCCGACGCGGTCGCCGCGCCGCGCCCCGCGCACCTCCGGCTCCGCGGCGACGCCGACCTGCCCGTCGTGACCGTCCCGCCCGTGGTGACCGATGGGAACGACGGGACCGACGTGGCGGGCGCACACCGCGCCTCCCGTCCGGTGCACGGTGACCGGCCTGGAGGCGCGACCCACCCCCGCGACGTCACCGACGTCCGCCGGGCGGTCCAGACCGAGATGACCGAGCGGGTCGGGCTGCTGCGCGACGCCGCCGGGCTCGCCGCGGCGCGGCGGACGCTCGACGCCCTGCCGGACCCGGCCCCGACCGGGGTGCGGGCCGCCGAGGACCGCGCGCTGCTCGACCTGGCGCGCATCACGGCCCGCGCCGCCGAGGCGCGGCGCGAGTCCCGCGGCGCGCACGCCCGGACCGACCACCCCGACACCGACCCGACCGCGCCGGCCAGCACCGCGTGGGTCCGGACCCCCGTCACCGTCACCACGCCCGTCCAGCAGGGAGTCCCCGCATGACCACCACCGTCCCCGTCGATCCCGGCACCATCCCGCCGCACGCGCTGCGACGCGTGATCGAGACGGCGCTCGAGGAGGACGCGCCCTGGGGCGACGTGACCAGCGAGGCGCTCATCCCCGCCGACGCGACCGCCACGGCGACCCTGGCGGCGCGCGAGTCCGGCGTGTTCGCCGGCGGGACCGTCTTCGCCGCCGTCATGGTCGCGGTCGACCCGTCCGTCGAGACCGTCCTGCACGTGCGGGACGGTGCTCGGTTCGCGGCCGGTGACGTGCTCGCGACCGTGCACGGGGCGGCACGCTCGGTGCTCCGTGCCGAGCGCGTCGCCCTCAACCTGGCGCAGCGGATGTCCGGCATCGCCACCGTCACCGCCCGGTACGTCGCCGCGGTCGAGGGCACGCGCGCCCGCATCGCCGACACCCGGAAGACCACCCCGGGCCTCCGGGCACTCGAGCGCTACGCCGTGCGCTGCGGCGGCGGGCACAACCACCGGACCTCGCTGTCCGACGCGGTGCTCGCGAAGGACAACCACCTCGCCGTCCTCGCCGCACGCGGGGTGCCGATCGGCGACGCGATCACCGCGGCCCGGGAGCGGCTCGGGCACACCGTGCACGTCGAGGTCGAGGTGGACCGGCTCGACCAGGTGGAGCCCGTCGTCGCCGCCGGCGTGGACACGATCATGCTCGACAACTTCAGCCCGGAGCAGCTCGTCGCCGGCGTCGCGGCCGTGGCCGGGCGCGCGGTGGTCGAGGCCTCCGGCGGGGTGTCGCTCGAGACCGTCGCGGCGATCGCGGCGACCGGGGTCGACGTCGTGTCGGTCGGGGCGCTGACGCACTCGGCGAGGGCGCTCGACCTGGGCCTCGACATCGCGGTGTCCGACGGCGCCGTCGGTGTTCCGTCGCCGTCCGCGTCGCTCGCCGCCCCGGGTCGCGGCTGACGTGTTCTACCTGGACCGCGCCGCGACGACCCCGGTCCGCCGCGAGGTGCTCGAGGCGATGTGGCCGTACCTGACCGGGGTCTTCGGCAACCCGTCCTCCACGCACGGCGTCGGGGACGCGGCGTCGCGCGGGCTCGCCGACGCCCGGGCGACGGTGGCGCGGGTGCTCGGCTGCCGTCCGGGCGAGGTCGTCTTCACCACGGGCGGCACCGAGGGCGCGAACACCGCGGTCAAGGGCATCGCCCTCGCCGCACCGCGCGGTCGGCACGTCGTCACGAGCGCGATCGAGCACGAGGCGGTGCTCGAGAGCTGCCGGTACCTCGAGCGGCACCACGGCTTCACGGTCACGCTCGTGCCGGTGGACGCGGACGGGGTCGTCACGGTCGAGGCGCTCACCGCGGCCCTCCGGGCGGACACCACGCTCGTCTCGATCGCGCACGCCGACAACGAGATCGGGACCGTGCAGGACGTGCCGGCGCTCGCCGCGGCCGCACACGCCGTCGGCGCGCGGTTCCACACCGACGCCGTGCAGAGCGCGCCGTGGCTGGCGGTCGGGCTCGACCTGCTCGGCGTGGACGCGCTCTCGCTCTCTGGTCACAAGCTCGGCGCGCCGAAGGGCACCGGCGTCCTCGTGCTCCGCGCCGGGGTGCCGCTCGAGCCGCTCCTGCACGGCGGTGGGCAGGAACGTGGTCGGCGATCCGGCACCGAGGACGTCGCCGGAGCGGTGGCCGTGGCGACCGCGCTCGCCCTCGCGGCGGGGGAGCGGGTGGACGCGGCGGCCATGGCGGCGGCGACCCGGGACGCCGTGCTCGACGGGGTCACCGCGGCGGTCCCCGGGGCGGTCGTCACGGGGTCCCGGCGCTCGCGCCTGCCGGGGCACGCGTCGTTCTGCTTCCCGGGAGAGCCCGTCAACGGGGAGACCGTGCTGCTCGAGCTCGAGCAGCACGACGTGGTGTCCTCGTCGGGCAGCGCCTGCGCGGCCGGCAGCACCGAAGCCTCGCACGTCCTCACCGCGACCGGGCTGTCCGAGGACGTCGCGAGGACCGCGCTCCGCCTGACCTTCGACGCGTCCCTGACCGAGGACGACGCGGCCGCGGTGGTCCGGGCGGTGGCCGATGCGGTGTCGACCGTGCGGCGACTCGGAGTGAACTAGACGTTCTACTCCATGAATGGGGTGATGTCCCCCCTTCTGCGGACCGGCGTGGTCCGCCACGATGGGGGCATGGCCAACGCGATCACGACCCGTCTCCGGCAGGAGGACCGCTTCCGGGTGGTCCAGCTCCTCCCGGCTCCGGCCACCGTCGTCGCGCTCGCCATCGCCGCGCAGCACGACCTCGGGACCGCACCGCTCGGCGTGATCGCGTCCGTCGGTGCGCTCGCGACCCTCGGCAGCGCGCTGCTCCCGATGGTCCGCCCCGCGGCGGTCCGACGGTCGATGCCCGTCCCGCGGGAGGCCGACCGGTACGCCGCGGCCACGCTCACGGCGCTGACGCCGGCCGTCACCACCCCTGACCAGGGGGATGCCGAACAGCACTGAACCACCCGAACCCCGGACGCAGGACCCCTGACCGCGTCCGGAGCAGGGCACGACGTCCCCCCTGTCGTCGGACCCTGCAGCGCCGCCCCCGCCGTGGACGCGGCGCCGGACCCTGACCGGCGCCGCACCCCCTGTCAGTCCGCGGACGGGGGCGGCGTCGTCCCCGGCCAGACGTACTCCAGGTCGTCCGGCACGTCGGGGAACAGCGGGCGGTAGTGCTCCGGGGCCTTCTGCACGAGCTTCGACCGGTGCGACTCGTGCACCGCGGGGTCGTGGTTCCAGGCGGGCACCGGGAAGTCGCCGCGCTCGTACGCCGCGAGGTCCTCCGGGACACGGGCGAGGTCGACGAGCGTCTTGCCCAGGCACGTGTCGGCGTGCCCACGCTCGAGCCACACCCGGCACGTCGCGTCCTGGTACGCCATCAGCGCCGGCCGGTACCCGCGCCACATCGCGACGACGGGGTGGTGCTGCCAGCCGTAGTCCGGCAGCGTCAGGGCGCGCATGACCTGCAGCGTCTCGACCCGCTGCTTCCCGAGTCGCTTGTCGTCGAGCACCTCGGCGGAGGCCCGGAAGTCGGCGTAGGGCAGGAACGTCTGCATCCCCGCGACGGTACGCGCGGGGGCTGGAGCGCGACACAAGTCGTCACACCCGGGCGGGCGCGGAGCGGGCGTGTGAGCATCGACCGCATGAGCGGAGAACTCGTCGTCGGCGTCAGTGGCAGCCCCTCCGACCCGTCCCGGACGTCCACCCTGGTGGCCGCCACGGTCGCACGGCTCGGGGAGGAGATCGAGGACGCCCGGACCGAGACGGTGGAGATCGGGCCCCTGCTCGCCGACCTCGGCGCAGCGTCCTCGCGCGAGGCGATGTCGGACCGGACGCGTCGGGCGCTCGAGACGGTCGAGGCCGCGGACGTGCTCGTGGTCGGCAGCCCGGCGTTCCGCGCGGCGTACTCCGGGGCCTTCAAGCTCTTCTTCGACTGGGTCGGGCAGTACGACCTCGTCGACACCCCGGTGCTGCTCACGGCCACCGGCGGCAGCGACCGGCACGCGCTCCTCGTCGAGCACCAGATGCGGCCGCTGTTCGGCTTCTTCCAGTCCACGACCCTGCCGCTCGGCGTGTTCGGCAACGAGCGCGACTTCACCAAGCGCGAGGGTGGCTACGACATCAGCAGCGTCGACCTCGAGCTCCGCATCGACCAGGCCGTCCGGCGGGCGCTGCCGATCATCCGCGGCGGCTTCGCCACGGCGGGCCTGGCCGACGTCCGCCGCCCCGCCGACTTCTAGACACGCAGCGCGAGGCGCGACCGCGCCGACCTGCCCGGCTCGGCTTCGGCGAGGTGCCGCACCTCGCCGCTGACGCGGCGTCGAGGTGTCACAGAATCCCGGAACGTCCGTCGAGATGCCGAGATCTCGGCACCTCGGGGAAGCAGGCCGCGCGCGTCACGCGGCGCGCGGGCGGACGGGAGGTACGTGGCGGGCCCGCCACGAGCCTCCTGTCCGGTGCGGCTCAGCCGAGCAGGGACGCGACGTGCGCGACCGCGAGGCGGTAGCCGTCGGCGCCCGCGCCGGCGATCACGGCCGTCGCCGCGGTGGCCACGTGGTCGACGTGCCGGAAGGGTTCGCGCTTCCACGTGTTCGACAGGTGCACCTCGACGACGGGGACGTCGAGCGCCTCGACCGCGTCGTGCAGTGCGACGGAGGTGTGCGCGTAGGCGGCGGGGTTGATCACGACGCCGGCGAAGTCGTCGAGCGCCTCGTGCAGCCACTCGACCAGCTCGCCCTCACGGTTGGTCTGACGGAAGTCCGCCTCGAGCTCGTGCACGGACGCCTCGGTGTGCACGATCGCCTCGATCTCTGCGAGTGTCACGGTGCCGTACTGCGTCGCGTCCCGTCGCCCGAGGATGTCCAGGTTCGGCCCGTTCAGGACGAGGATCCGCCGCGGGCGTGTCGTGGTGTCGGTGGCCGGCTCGCTCATGGGGGAGAGCCTACCGAGCGGGACGCACGGCGACACGGCCTTGCATGCCCTGGCTGTGTGAACGGTCACATCGCGGTGTAACGTCTCCGTCCGGGTCGGCGCAGTTGCCGACTGCAACACATGGATGTGGAGATCGCATGGTCCTCGCTGCGGCGACCAACGGGATCCGGCTCGAACTGGGCTGGATCGACTACTTGATGATCATCGTGTACTTCGCGGTGGTGATCGGCATCGGGTTCACCGCCAGGCGGCAGGTGCGCACGAGCATGGACTTCTTCCTGTCGGGACGGTCCATGCCCGCGTGGATCACCGGTCTGGCCTTCGTGTCCGCGAACCTCGGCGCGACCGAGATCCTGGGCATGGCCGCGAACGGTGCCCAGATCGGCATGGCGACGCTGCACTACTACCTCATCGGTGCGGTGCCGGCGATGGTGTTCCTCGGCCTCGTGATGATGCCCTTCTACTACGGCTCGAAGGTCCGCAGCGTCCCGGAGTTCATGCTCCGCCGCTTCGGCAAGGCCCCGCACCTCGTCAACGCCATCGCCTTCGCGGTGTCGAACGTCCTGATCGCCGGCATCAACCTCTACGCGATGGCCATCGTCATCGAGGCGATGCTCGGCTGGCCGGAGTGGCTCGCCATCCTGGTGTCCGCCGCGTTCGTGCTCGCCTACATCACCCTCGGTGGCCTGAGCAGCGCCATCTACAACGAGGTCATGCAGTTCTTCGTGATCATCGCCGGCCTCGTGCCGCTGACGATCGTCGGTCTGCACCGCGTCGGCGGGTGGAGCGGCCTGACCGAGGCCATCAAGCAGACCCAGGGCGTGCAGCACCTGCAGACCTGGGCCGGGACCGGCATCGGCGACGTCACCAACCCGATCGGCGCGAACTGGCTCGCGATCGTGCTCGGCCTGGGCTTCGTCCTGTCCTTCGGCTACTGGACGACGAACTTCACCGAGGTGCAGCGCGCGTTCTCGGCGAAGAACATGTCGGCCGCCCGTCGGACGCCGCTCATCGCCGCGATCCCGAAGCTCTTCATCCCGTTCATCGTCGTCGTCCCGGGCCTCATCGCCGCGGCGGTCGTCGGCAACCAGTTCGCCTCCGGGGAGCTGACGTACAACGACGCGATCCCGAAGCTCATCCAGATGTACCTGCCGACGGGCGTGCTCGGCATCGCGGTGACGGGCCTCCTCGCCTCGTTCATGGCGGGCATGGCGGCCAACGTGTCGTCCTTCAACACCGTCTTCACGTACGACATCTGGCAGCGCTACATCAAGCCGAACATGCCCGACCTGCACTACCTGCAGACCGGCCGCTGGGTCACGGTCGTCGGCGTGGTCGTCGGCATCGGCACGGCGTTCCTCGCAGCGCAGGCCGGCAACATCATGACGTACATGCAGACGCTGTTCTCGTTCTTCAACGCACCGCTGTTCGGCGTCTTCATCCTCGGCCTGCTGTGGAAGCGGATGACCACGCAGGGCGCACTGTGGGGCTACGTCCTCGGCATCGTCACGCCGACCATCACCTGGATCGCGTACCTGGTGAACCCGGAGCTGTTCTCCACCGCGACCGCGGAGACGATGTACGGCGCGATCATCTCGTTCGTCACGGTGCTCGTCGTCGGCGTGCTCGTCTCGCTCGCGACGAAGCCGAAGGACGTCTCGGAGCTCGGCGGCCTGGTCTACGGCGTCGGCAAGATCGACATGACCGCCGGGGCCGTCGCGACCGACACCGCCTGGTACCGCTCGCCCGCCCTGCTCGGCACCGTCGCCCTGGTGCTCTGCGTCGCCCTCTACCTGCCGTTCCTCTAGGCCCTGACCCGAAGGAGTACCACCATGCGTGACGACACCACCACGCTGACCGAGGAGCAGGTCGCCCTCGTCCGCTCCACCCGTCGACTCGACCTGCGCCGCATCCTCGGCGGACTGTTCGTGCTCTACGGCGTGATCACCACGATCGTCGGGATCGTGCACTGGGACACCGACCCGCAGAAGACCGGCGGCATCCACATCAACCTGTGGGTGGGCCTGTCGCTGCTCGTCGGCGGCCTGCTGTTCTTCCTCTGGGACCGCCTCAACCCGGTGCCCGCGGAGGACATCATCGGCCAGGCCGAGTCCGAGGCGGACCAGCGCGCCGCCGGCGAGGGCCGCGACGCGGTCTGACCCATGGGGGCGCCACGGCGCACCAGGCAGGAACGGGCGTGCCCGGTCGGATCACCCGACCGGGCACGCCCGTCCTCGCTCGGTCCAGCGGGTCGGACTGCGTCGCGTCGCGGAGATGGTTGCGGCGACGGCCTGGAGGCACGGTGCGGTTCCGGCGCGCGGGCCACGTCGTGCTTCGCGCGATTGACGCACGCTGCGCTCCGCGCCTGACATTGACATGTCGGTCGGGTGCTCTCGGCCGGAAGCGATCCCCGGATGTCCTGCAGCCAGCGCGGGCCCGGGGATCTGCGCTGTTCAGGGGCTGCGCTGTTCGGGTGTGGCGCTGTTCGGGTGCTGCGCAGTTCAGGATCCCCGCTGTTCAGGATCCCGCCATCGAGATCGGTCTTCACGGGATGACGACGGTCGCGCTCGGCCTCCCATGATCGAGTCCCGCGCTGTAGCATATTGCGTTCCACGTTGGTACCGGTCGTGAAGGATGGTTGCGCGTGGTCCGGGACTGCGAGAGGTTCGACCTCGACGAAGGAGTCCCCATGCCCACGATGGTGTTCATCAACCTGCCCGTGACCGACCTCGCCCGGGCGACCGGGTTCTACGAGGCGCTCGGCTACCCGATCAACCCGGACTTCACGGACGAGACGGCCGCGTGCGTCGTGGTGAGCGACACCGTGTACGTGATGCTCCTCACGCACGCGAAGTTCCAGGAGTTCACCGACAAGACGATCGCGGACCCGGGGACGATCGAGGTGATCAACTCCCTGAGCGCCGCGTCGAAGGACGAGGTGCACCGCATCGTCGACGCGGCCGTGATGAGCGGCGGGAACGAGGACCGGGCGGAGACGGACCTGGGCTTCATGTACCAGCGGAGCTTCACGGACCCGGACGGGCACCGCTGGGAGTACGTCTGGATGGACGAGCAGGCGATGACGGACGGCCCGCCGGCCGAGTAGTCGCGACGTCGTCGGTGCCGGCCGCCAAGATGGCAGGGTGACCGACGAACCCGTGGCCCCGCCCGCCGACGAACGCACGACCGCGACGACCGACCTCGTCACGGGGGAGGACGGTCTCGCCCGCCCGGTGTGGGCCGCCACCGACGCGATGCTCCGCGACTACTACGACACCGAGTGGGGGATGCCCGTGCACGACGAGCGCGGGGTGTTCGAGCGCCTCTCGCTCGAGGCGTTCCAGTCCGGGCTCTCCTGGCGCACGATCCTGGCGAAGCGTCCGGCGTTCCGCGCAGCCTTCGCGGACTTCGACCCGGACACGGTCGCGCGCTTCGACGAGGACGACGTCGCACGACTGATGGCCGACGCCGGCATCGTGCGGAACCAGGCGAAGATCCGGGCGACCATCACCAACGCGAACGCCACGGTCGCCCTCCGTGCGGACGGCGGTCTGGCGGACCTCGTGTGGTCCTTCCGCCCCGACACCACCCCGGCGCCCCGGACCGCCGCCGAGGTGCCGACCACGAGCCCGGAGTCCGTCGCCCTGTCGAAGGCCCTGCGGAAGCGCGGGTTCGCGTTCGTCGGACCGACCACGATGCACGCCCTGATGGAGGCGCTCGGCATCGTCGACACGCACCTGCTCGGCAGCCACCGCCGCGGGACCTCGGGCGTCTGGGCCTGAGCGAGACCGGTACCGGGCGGAACGACCCGACCCGACCCGACCCGCCGGGGCTAGGGTCGCGGCATGGACGCCGACACGACACCGGACGCCGAGCGCGGGCACGACCCGGCCGAGGTACGGATCGCGTTCCTGCTGTTCCCCGCGGTGACGCAGCTCGACCTGACCGGTCCGGCGCAGGTCCTCACGCGCGTGCCGGGTGCCCGGGCCGAGTACGTCGCCGCGACGCTCGACCCGGTCGCCACCGACTGCGGGTTCGCCGTCATCCCGACCCGGACCCTCGAGACCGCCGCCGACGCCGACGTGCTCGTCGTCCCGGGCGGGGACGGCGCCTTCGACGCGATGCTCGACCCCGCGGTGGTGGCGTTCGTCCGACGGCAGGCCGAGCGTGCCACCTGGGTGGTCTCGGTGTGCACGGGAGCGTTCGTGCTCGGGGCCGCCGGGCTCCTCGCGGGGAAGCGGGCGACGACGCACTGGGCGTCGGCGCCCCTGCTCGAGGCGTTCGGCGCCGAGCCGATGCCGGAGCGGGTCGTGACCGACGGCTCCGTCGTGACCGCGGCCGGGGTGAGCGCCGGGATCGACATGGCGCTGTGGCTCGCGGCGGAGCTCGCCGGGCAGCCCGTCGCCGAGCGGATCCAGCTGCAGCTCGAGTACGACCCGCAGCCGCCGTTCGACGCCGGATCGGCCCTCCGCGCGGACGCCCTGGTGGTCACCGCGGCCCGCGCCGACACCGAGGCACGTCGGGGTGCCCGCGTCGCGCAGGCTGCCGCAGCGGTGCTGCCCTGACGGTTCAGTCCAGCGGGAGCTGCATCTGCGTCGCGGTGACGCGGTACCCGAGCTGCGCGTACAGGTCCTGCGCCCCGGTGTTGTAGCCGAAGACGTTCAGGCCGATCGACGTCGCGCCGTGCTCACGGGCGACCCGCTGCCCGGCCTCGAGCGCCCGTCGGGCGTGCCCGCGCCGCCGGTGCTCCTCGTCGACCTCGACGTCGAACACCCACCACTCCGCGCTGCCGACCGAGAACGGTCCGATCCAGAGGTACCCGACCACGTCCCCGGCGTCGTCGACCACGTCCCACACGAAGTGCTCCGGCAGGGGAGCGCCGCCCGGGAACCACTGGTCGAGCGACTTCTGCTTGTTCGCCTCGGCCTGCTCGCGGGTCTCGCCGGAACGCATGCGGGACGCGACGTACTCGGCCATCGTGCGGCCCAGCCACCCCGGGATCCGGTCCGGCGGCATCGGGACGAGCTGCGTCCCGGTCACCGGTTCCCCTTGGAGCCGCGCTTCGGCTTGCCGTTCCCGAGCCGCTGCGTGCCCGGTCGGCCGGTCCCGCGGGGCTTCCGCGCGCCCTTGCCCCCGGCCTTGCCGCCGGACGCCTGCTTCGCGGTGGCCTTGCCGCCGCCGCTCCCGGTGCCCGAGCCGCGCCCTCCGCCGCGCCCACCCGTGCCGGACCGACCCGTGCCGGAGCCACCCCGCGACCCACGCGAGCCGTCGTCGTCGGCGTCCGGAGTGCCTCCTGGCCGGTCCTGCGCAGCACGCGAACTGTTGGCGGTCCGCCCACGCACCACGCCGATGAACTCCTCCGTCGTCTCGGACGCGTCTGCGTCCCGCCAGACGAGCGCGATCCGGGTCCCCGCGGCGTCCGCCAGCGGGCGAGCGACCAGGTCCTTCCGGCTCGCAGCGCGGAAGAGCGACTGCGGGAGCACCGCGACGCCGACGTTCGCCTCGACCAGGTCGAGCACCGCGGCGACGTCGGCGGGGACCGGGCCAGCGTCGACGACGTGCACGTCGGCCAGGTCGGTGTCGGAGACGACGTCGGAGGCGGCGAGGGGCGCGTCCTTCGGCATCGCGACGACGGCCGTCTCGGTCCAGAGCGGGATGGCGTTCAGGTGTACGCCGACGGGCATGCGCGCGAAGGCCATGTCGGCCTCGCCGGCGAGGGCCTCGTCGACCCCGTCGTGGCCGATCGGGAGCAGGCCGAGGGTGGCGTCCGGGAAGCGTTCCCGCCAGACCCGGACCCACTTCGCGGGGGAGACCCCCGGGACGAAGGCGATGGTGAGGGCCGCGGTCATGCAACCGAGCATAGGGGCCGTACCCTAGACCCATGGCGCAGGAACAGACGATGAAGGCCGAGACGGCTGCGAAGAAGCTCGGCATCCTGCTGGCGGCCGCCCCGGAGTCCTTCCGCGAGGGTCCCGTCACGCGGACCGCCTTCGACGAGCTCCGCACGCAGCCGCCGGCGTGGCTCGAGGACCTCCGTCGCGACGGCCCGCACCCGCGCCCCGTCGTCGCCCAGAAGCTCGGCGTCTCGATCTCCGGCCTGAACCGTGCCGGCATCGACGAGCCGCTCACGACCGCCCAGGTCAAGGAGTTGCTGCAGGAGATGCCCGAGTGGCTCGTCCGTGAGCGCGCGACCCAGGCCGAGGTGCACGCCGAGAACGCCCGCGTGAAGCAGCAGCGCGCCGAGAAGGCCGCGGCCCGCGCCGCCCAGGACTGACCACCCGGCCCCACCCCGACCACCGCACGCCATGACCGCCGCGCACGAGACCGTCGCCGACGCGATGCTCGTCGTGCCGCAGTTCGCGTCGGTGTGCTGCATCGTCGGCGACCGCTACCGTCCCCGGCCCGGCGTGATCGTGCCCGCGACGGTCATGCTCGTCGCGATGGTGCTGCCCGTGGCGCAGGTCGGTTCCGTCTGGACGCTCCTGGCCGCCACGGCGCTGCTCCTCCTCGCCCCGCTGCCGGTGATGCGCCGTCGCCGCCCCGACGGGCGACGGGCGGAGCCCATGGACGTGCACCGGGCGCTGTCGTCGGTCGTGATGGCCGGCATGCTCCTGATGGGGCACGCGACCGGCCTGGCCGACGACCATGCTGGGCACGGCGTGGCCCTGTCCGCCGTGCTCGGCGCCGGGGTGATCGGCTACTGCGCGTTCAGCGGCTGGCTGCTCCGGTACGAGTGGGGCCGGGCGGACCGTCGCGCGGTCCGCAGCGGCGAGGTCTTCGCGATGACGGTCGCCGTCATCGGCATGACGCTCGCCATGTGACCCACCGGCCTGGAGGCACGACCCGCCTCCGCCCGTCGGCCCGCCCCGTTCCGATCGCCGGGTCCGGCGGTCGGCCCCGTGCTCCGGTGCGCGGGCGGACCGGCTCGCGGTAGCGTCGGGGCGTGTCCGACCGACCAGCACGCCGCCCCGATCCCGCGCCGCGCCTCGACGAGGTCGACGAGCGCATCCTCTGGACCCTTGCCGCCGACGCCCGGATCCCGAACAACCGGCTCGCGGCCGCCGTGGGGGTGGCACCGTCGACGTGCCTCGCCCGGGTGCGGGCGCTCGAGGACGCCGGGCTGATCCGGGGCTACCGGGCGGACGTGGACGTCGCGGGGCTCGGGTTCGCGATCGAGGCGATGGTGTCCGTCCGCGTGCACGCCGCCGCCCGGCACGAGCTGCGCGAGTTCGCGAAGCGCCTGCTGCGGGTGCCGGTCGTGCAGGACGTGTCGTTCCTCGCCGGCGACAAGGACTTCCTCGTGCACATCGCGTGCACGTCCACCGAGCAGCTGCGGGACTTCGTCGCCGACGAGTTGAGCGGGGACCCCTCGGTCGCGACGACGCAGACGAACATCGTGTTCGAGCGGCTCGTGGCCGACCGGGCGCAGCAGGGCCGGTCGTTCGACGAGCTGCGGCGCTGGCGGGCCTGAGCGGGGAGCCCCTGCCGGTGAGCGCTGCCGGTCAGCCCCTGCCGGGTCAGCGCTGCCGCGTCATCGGGACGTGCGGGATGGCGTCCTCGAGGAAGTCCTCGCCGGAGCGCACGAAACCGAACCGTGCGTACCACTGCTCGAGGTGCGCCTGGGCGTTGATCGCGATCGAGCCGGAGCGCGACTCGGCGATCGCAGCCTCCATGAGCCGGGCACCGAGGCCCTGTCCGCGGGCGTGCCGGGCGGTGGCGACGCGACCGATCCGCTGCGTGCCGTCGGGCTCGCGGAGCAGGCGCAGGGTGGCGTCGACCGAGCCCTGACCGGCCCAGAACTGCAGCGTGCCCGGCTCGAGGTCGCGGCCGTCGATGTCCGGGTAGGCGCACTCCTGCTCGACGACGAAGACGTCCTGCCGCAGGCGCAGCAGCTCGTGCAGCGTGACGACGTCCAGGTTGCGCGTGGGGGCGTGGAAGATCGAGGTCACGACCGGCCTTTCTCGAAGAATGCTCCAGAAAGGGTTCCGATCCGGAGCGGGACGGCGTACCGTACCGGCCAACCACTCTACGTGCGCAGCCGAGATCAGGAGGTGAGCGCATGGACCAGCCGTTGCGCGACCCCTGGCGCGCGCTGCTCCGGATCGTCCTCGCGGGCGTCGGGGTCGCCGCTGCCCTCGTGCTGCTCTCGCTCGTGCTCGGAGCCCGGCCGGCAGCCGCCGCCGAGGGTGCGCCGCAGCAGCGGGGCATCGTCGGTGGACTCATGCAGGACCTCGGTGGAACCGTCCAGGGCGTCACCGGCGAGGTCGGCTCCGTGGTCGACCAGGCCGTCGCGCCCGTCCGGAAGGCCGTGCCGGCTCCGGCTCCGGCGCCCGCTCCGGCCGCACCTGCCCCGGCTCCGGTCCCTGCCGCACCCGTTCCCGCTGCTCCCGCTCCCGTTCCTGCCGCGCCGGCGCCGGCCCCCGCCGCGCCGCCTGCTGCGGCCCCGGCTCCTGCCGCACCCGCTCCCGCCGCGCCCGTTCCAGCGACACCCGCCGCTCCCGCTCCCGCATCCGCGGCCGGCGCTCCCGCTCCCGCTCCCGCTCCCGCTGCTGCTGGAGTCGGGACGACGACGGGGGCACCGGACGCGACCGGGACGAGCACCGCCTCCCGGCCGCTCTCCGGCACGCTCGAGTCCGTCCTCGAGCCCGTCACCGGCACCGTGCAGTCGGTGACCGACGCCCGGCCGGTGACCGCGGTCGTCGAGGCCGTCGACACCGTCGTCGGCGCGCTCCCGCTGACGGGCACGCTGCTCGGGGACGACACCGTGGGGACGGTCATCGGTCCGGTCACCGGTGTGGTCGACGACACCCTCGGCGTCGTCGGCGGAACGGTCGGCACGCTCCCCGAGACCGTCGGCGAGGTCGTCGGACCGGTCGAGGCCGTCCTGCCCCTGCCCCTGCCCGCGCCGGTGCTGCCCGTGCCGTCCCTCCCGGTCCCGGCCCTGCCGACGCCCGGCGTCCCCGTGCCCGGCCAGACCGTGCCGACGTCCCCGGCACTCCCCGGCGGCAGCACCGTCGCGGTGCCGGCACCGGCGTCCGCAGGGGACCCGACCGGTCCGGTCGTCCTCGCGGCGGCCGCGCCGTCCGCGAGCGCCGGACCCGCGAGCGACGACCAGCTGGTCGCGAGCACGACGTCGATCGTCACCGTTCGCGGGGTCGCCGCCGAGCACGCCACGACGGGCGCCGCGGGATCGGTCACGGTCGACGGCACCGCACTCCGCGTGCCCGCGGACGGCGACCGTGTCGTCCCGCTGCCGGTCGGTGGCGGATCGACGGGCTCCGGCTCCGGCAGTGGTTCCGGTTCCGCCGGGGCTGCACCGGTCGGTGTCGACGGCACCGTCGGCACCCAGGTCTCCCTCGCCGCGGGGTCACGCGGCACGCTCGACGACGACGTGGTCCCCGCGTCGGTCGTCGGCGACCACGACGTCGCTCCTGACTGAGGTCGGTGCGCCTGTCCAGCCCGGCAGGCACGCACCTCCCGACCGCACCTGCGGTCGGTGACGATCTCGATCAGGAAGTGACACGACCATGAACAAGCACGTCTCCAGGGGGCTGTGGTTCGCCCTCTGCCTCGGAGGCCTGACGCTCGGAGGGGCAGCGGCCGCGAACGCCGCGACGACCTCCGGCGCGGACGGCATCCTGTCCGGCACCCAGGTCGCGCCGTCCGTGAGCGCCCCGGTGTCCGTCGCCGGGAACGCCCTCGGGGTGCTCGGCGACGCCGTCTCCGCACCCGCTCCGGCAGCGCCCGCTCCGACCCCGGCGGCGCCCGCTCCCGCGGCTCCGGCCCCCGCTCCTGCGGCTTCGGCCCCCGCTCCTGCGCCAGTCACGTCGGGCGCGGACGGCGTGGCCTCGGGGACCCAGGTGGCCCCGGTGGTCACCGCCCCGGTCGCCGTCTCCGGCACCGCGGTCGCAGTCGGCGGCGACGCCACCACGAGGACGCCGGCCCCGGCCGCCGCTCCCGCCCCGGCTGCTCCGGCTCCGGCTCCCGCTCCGGCCGCTCCGGCACCCGTGACGTCCGGCGAGGACGGCATCGGCTCCGGCACCCAGGTCGTCGGTGACGTCACCGCTCCGGTCACGGTCGGCGGCAACGCGGTCGGTGTCCTCGGGGACGCCACCGCGACGGCGCCGACCCCGGCACCCGCAGCACCGGCGACGCCCGCCGCACCCGCGGCGCCCGCTGCCGAGCCGACGACGTCGGGTCAGGACGGCGTCGCCTCGGGCACGCAGGTCGCCCCGGTCGTCTCGGTCCCGGTGACCGTGACCGGCAACGGGATCGGACTCCTCGGGGACGGCACGTCGACCGCCACGGGCCCGGCGGCTCCCGCCGGTCCGGCGGCGCCGTCGGCGGGTGGTACGACCTCGGGTCAGGACGGCATCGGTTCGGGCACGCAGGTGTCGCCGGTGGTGAGCCTGCCGGTGACGATCGGTGGCAACGGGATCGGTGTCGTCGGTGACGGCACGTCGACCTCCACGGGTGGCACCGGCTCGGGCACGGGCTCCGCGACCCCGACGGCGGGTGGCACGACCTCGGGTGAGGACGGCATCGGTTCGGGCACGCAGGTGTCGCCGGTGGTGAGCCTGCCGGTGACGATCGGTGGCAACGGGATCGGCATCGTCGGTGACGGCACGTCGACCTCGACCGGTGGGACCGGCTCGGGCACGGGTTCCACGACCCCGACGGCCGGTGGCACGACCTCCGGCGCCGGCGGCCTGCTCTCCGGGACGCAGATCGTCCCCGTGATCAGCATCCCGGTCACCATCGGCGGGAACGGCATCGGCATCGTCGGCGACGGCACGAGCACGACCCCCGGTACCGGGACCGACCCGGGTACCCCCGGCACGCCCGGCACCCCGGGCACTCCTGGTGAGCCCGGCACCCCCGGAACGCCCGGCACCCCCGGTACGCCCGGCACCCCCGGTACGCCCGGCACACCGGGTACGCCTGGCACCCCGGGTACGCCTGGCACCCCGGGAACGCCTGGCACCCCGGGAACGCCCGGTGAGCCCGGCACCCCGGGTGCGCCCGGCAACGGGACCGACGGCACGACGCCCGTCGTGACCACCCTGCCGGTCGCGACCACGACCACCACGGTCGCCGCCGCGACCGAGGTGACCACCGCCTCCCGTCCGACCGTCGCGACCACGTCGACGACGCAGGCCGGACAGCCGCAGCTCGCGTACACCGGAGCCGCGTCGCAGACGCTGCCCGCGGCGGTCGCGCTGCTGCTCCTGATGGCGGGAGCCGGGGCGCTGGTCCTGCGCAAGCGGCTCGGCTGACACCACCACGGCGAGGAGGGGCACCGTCCGCGGTGCCCCTCCGACCCATGCGCCGTCGAAGCGCCGGCTTGGACGACACCGAACGTTCGCTGGGAGCACTCGGTACCGAACCTGTGCGCAGTAGAAGCGCTTGCGCGGCCCCACGGCAGCAGGGGAGCGCCACGATGAGAGCGTGCTCCACGAACTCCTGCGCATCCCGATCACCGGCCGGGCGGTCCTCGTCCCGGTCTACGTCATCACGGCCGTCCTGGCGGCCTGGGTCCTCGTCGGACCGGCGCGGGAACGGCACCGCGGACGGCGGCTCGCGTTCCGCGTCGGAGCGGGTGTGCTCGGTGCCGTGGTCGGCCTCGTCGCGGTGTGGTGGACGGGCGACGTGCAGGACCTGTTCGGCGTCGCCTTCACGCCGATCACCCGGATGTGGGTCGCGTTCGCCTTCGCCGGGGTCGCCCTGCTCCTGGTCGTCCTCGTCCAGGGTGGATGGCGTCGCCGGGGTCTGGCCGTGGCCGCCGCGGCCGCGGTCGTCCTGTCCGCCGGGCTCGGCGTGAACGTCGACTTCGGCTTCTACAAGAACGTCCAGCAGGCCATCGCGACGAGCCCGTACAAGACCGTGAAGCTGCCGGAGCGCTCCGGCAACGCGACGCCGGCGACGGACCTCTCCGGGTGGCAGGCCCCGGCGGGCATGCCGAAGACCGGCGAGACCATCAGCGTGGCGATCCCCGGCACGGTGTCGCACTTCCGCGCCCGCAAGGCCGTGGTGTGGCTGCCGCCGGCGGCCCGGGTCGCGAACCCGCCGAAGCTCCCCGTCATCATCGCCTTCTCGGGGCAGCCCGGACAGCCCGCCGACCTGTTCCAGACCGGCAACATGGGGCAGTACCTCGACCACTACGCCGCGGCACACCAGGGCCTCGGGCCGATCGTCGTGTCGCCGGACCAGCTCGGGGCGCCGAACCGCAACCCGATGTGCCTGGACTCGCGCCGACTCGGCCGGAGCGAGACGTACGTCATGACCGACACCGTGGACTGGATCCAGTCGCACCTGCCGGTCGAGAGCGGCCCGTCGCACTGGGCCGTCGCCGGCTTCTCCGAGGGCGCGACCTGTGCGATGCAGCTCTCCGCCGCGCACCCGGACGTGTTCGGTACCGCCCTGGCGATCTCGAGCGAGATCGGCCCGAAGAACGGCAGCGTGCAGCAGACCATCGCGCTCGGGTTCGGCGGGGACGCCGCCGCCTACCGCGCCGCGATGCCCGTCGCCCTGATGGCGGCACACGCGCCGTACCGCGACCACCTCACGGTCTTCGGCTACGGTCAGGACGACGCCCCGTACACGGCGTCGACCGAGACGCTCCGGACCGCCGCGGAGCGGGCCGGGATGCAGACGCAGACCTTCGTCTCGCCCGGGTCCGCCCACGACTGGAACACCGTGCGGTACGTGCTCGCGCACGGACTGCCCCCGGTGCTGGCGCACCTCGGTCTCCCGGCAGCGGAAGGCACCCTGTGAACGACCAGACGGCGACGGCGCCGTCGGAGTCCGGTACCGGACCGGGCGCTTCCCCCGAGAGCGCCCCCGGACCACGAGAGCCGCGCACGCCCGGCAAGGTCCGGGCGGCCGTCGTCGCGGCCGGCCGGACCGTCGGCCGGACGGCCCGGCGGTACCCCGTCACCACCGTCGTCGTGCTGCTCGTGCTCGTGACCTCGGTGGTCGGCGTGGTCCTCCGCGTCTCCCACGGCACCACGCCGTCGCACTTCGGCCCGCTCCGGGTCTTCGCCGCGTCGACCGGCCTGCTCGCCCTCGTCGCCACGATCGTCGGCGTCGTCGTGCTGCTCGGCGCGTCCGAACGCCTGATGGGGCCGTGGCGCACGGTCACCGCCTTCGTCGTCACGACGGTCGTCGGCACCGGGCTCGGCGCGCTCACCGCGTTCCTCGACCCGGACGGCCGTCCGATCGGGTCGCTCCTGCTCGGCCGGGCGACGAGCTTCGACCCGTGGACCGCGATGGTCGGGACGATCGTCACCGCGAGCGCGTTCGCCGGGCCGCTCTGGCGTCGCCGCATCCGGGTCAACGCCTTCGCGGTCGTCGCCGCGCTCCTGCTCTACGCCGGGCACGTCTCGGACCTGTACGCAGCGTTCGCCGCCCTCGTCGGCTGGGGCCTCGGGACGATGCTCCGGAGCGGTCCGGCCCGCATCGGCTGGGTGCGCAGCTCGCACCGCGAGACCCGTGTGCTCCTCGGGACCGTCGTGCTCGTGTCCGCGGTCGGCCCGGTCATCGCGCTCGTGTCGCGTGCCCGCGTCGGACTCCTCGCGCCGCTCGCCGCGGTCGTCGGGGCCGGTCCGGTGACCCCGGTCCGCGGCTGCCACGCCGACGGCGCCGTGGACACGTGCCTCCGCGGGCTCCTCGACTACCGGGCGACCGACCCCTGGACCCTCCTGCTCGCCGTCGCACCGCTGCTCGTCCTGGTCGTGGGCGGTCTCGGGCTGTTCCGGGGGAGCCGCTTCGCGGTCTGGCTCGTCGTCGCCGTCGACCTGGTCACCGCGATCGCCGCAGCGGTCACCTACAGTGCCGTCCCCGGTCGGGTCCAGCAGCTGCACGCATCGGAGAACCTGGTCGTGGTGGACCTGTCGATCGCCGCGTCCATCGTCGTGCCGCTCGCGACCGCGCTCGTGCTCGTCGTCCTGCGCCGGTCGTTCACGGTGCTGCCGTCCCGCCGTCGCATCGCCACCTTCGCGGTCGTCGTGCTCGCGGCCGCCGCGGTCATCGTCGTGGTCGTGCTCGTCACCGCGGCCTCGTCGCCCCAGCGGGTCCCCGACCCCTTCCGCCTGGTGATCGCCGTGCTCGGCCCGCTGTCCCCGGTGACGTTCTGGGACCGGCTGCCCGCGATGGACCCCGCGCTCCGGTTCGTGCTCGGCGTCTCCGGCCCCCTGCTGTGGACCGTCATCGCGCTCGCCGCGATCCGGCCGACCGGCGCCGCGCCGCACGCGCTCGACACCGACGAGGTCGGCATGGACCGCGCCCGCGCCCGCGCACTCCTGGAGGCCGCGGGCGGCGACACCTTCGGGTGGATGACGACGTGGCAGGGCAACGCCTACTGGTTCGCCGCCGACGGCCGCGCCGGGGTCGCGTTCCGGCGCAACGGCCGGGTCGCGGTGACGGTCGGCGGGCCGTTCGGGTGGCCGGACGCCCGCGACCGGGCGATGACCGAGTTCGCCCGGTACTGCGACGACAACGGGTGGACGGCGGTGTTCTACGGCATCGAAGCCACCGCGGCCGAGCACCTCACGGGGCAGGGCTGGGCGACGCTCCCCGTCGCCGAGGACGCCGACTTCGACCCCCGCACGTGGACGACCACCGGCAAGAAGAAGCAGGACGTCCGCACCTCGGTGAACAAGGCGAAGCGCGAGGGCATCACCGCGCTGTGGTCGTCGTGGCAGGACCTGCCCGTGGCCACCACCCGGCAGATCGAGGCGATCTCCGAGGAGTGGGTCTCCGAGCGGGAGCTGCCGGAGATGGGCTTCACGCTCGGCGGGATCGACGAGATGCGCGACCCGGCCGTCCGCACCCTCGTCGCGCTCGACGCAGCGGGCACGGTCCTCGCGGTGACGAGCTGGCTGCCCACGTTCCGCGAGGGACGCGTCGTCGGCTGGACCCTCGACGTGATGCGTCGCACCGCCGCGGCCCCGAACGGCGTGATGGAGTTCCTGGTCGCCAGCGCCGCGGACCGGATGCGCGAGGACGGCGTCGAGCGGCTCAGCCTGTCCGCGGCGCCGCTCGCGTCGTCGGGGGACGCACCGCCGTCGAGCGACGGCGTGCAGAACCTGCTCGACCTGGTCGGCGGGGTGCTCGAGCCGGTCTACGGGTTCCGGTCGCTCCTGCGGTTCAAGGCGAAGTTCGGTCCGGACCTGCACCCGCTCGTGCTCGCCTACCCGGACCCGGTCGCGCTGCCGTCGATCGGCATCGCGGTCGTGCGGGCCTACCTGCCCGACCTGTCGCTCCGGCAGGCGGTCGCCCTGGTGCGCGGCCGCGGCTGACGGGCGGTCCGCGACGACGCACGGGAGGATCGTGGCGGGTCCCGCCTCGATCCTCCCGTCCGCCCCCCCGGGCGGAACGGTCCCGCCCTGTCGAGGCGCCGCCGAGCTGTCGAGGCGCCGCCGTGTGCGCGAGACGCCGCCGTGTGCGCGAGACGCCGCCGTGTGCGCGAGACGCCGCCTCGTGCGCGAGACGCCGCCGGATCCGGGGGCGTCTCGGTGACTCCGAGCCGTCTGGCGCCCGCGCTCCCCGGCCCACCCCGCCCCCGACGCGTCACACCGCGCAACCGGCCGGACGTCGTGCCGGTGGGGTGGGGTATGGTTCGGGGTACGCAAGCGCTCCGGGGTCGGTGCAATTCCGAACCGGTGGTGACAGTCCACGAGCTGACGTCGGGTACGCCCGACCGAGGTTGACCCGGTGGGACTCCGGGACCGACGGTGAGAGTCCGGATGGGAGGAAGCGCTGGCGGGCAGGGCGATCCGTCGTCCCCGTCCGCCGATGCCGACATCCGTCGAGCACACCCGGAGTCCCGTTGAGAGGACACCAGTGTTCACCGGCATCATCGAGGAACTCGGCACCGTCACCGCCGTCGAGCAGCACGGCGACTCCGTCGCGCTCACCGTCCGCGGGCCGATCGTGGTCGCGGACGCCCGGCACGGCGACTCCATCGCCACGAGCGGCGTCTGCCTGACCGTGGTCGAGCGGACCGACGACACCTTCACGGCCTTCGTCATGGCGCAGACGCTCGACATGAGCGCGCACGGCTCGCTCGCCGTCGGGGACCGCCTGAACCTGGAGCGCGCGGCCTCGGTCGGCGACCGGCTCGGCGGCCACATCGTGCAGGGACACGTCGACGGCACTGCGACCGTCCTGTCGACGAGCGACGGCGACGGGTGGCGGCGCGTGCGGTTCTCGCTCGCACCGGACCTCAGCCCGCTCGTCGTCGACAAGGGCTCTGTCGCGATCGACGGCGTCTCGCTCACCGTCAGCGCCGTCTCCGACGAGACCACCGACCCGGAGTCCGCCTGGTTCGAGGTCAGCCTGATCCCCGAGACGCTCACCGCGACGACCCTCGGGGAGCGCGTCCCCGGCGACCGCGTGAACATCGAGACCGACGTCCTCGCCCGCCACGTCCGGCGCATGCTCCGGCTCGACGCGGCGGTCGCCGCGGAACCCGCCCTGGAGGCACGGTGAGCGCCCTCGACGCCGCCCACGTCGTGCCCGCGGTCAGCTCCGGCGACTCCGCGGCCGGATCCGACGCGGCCGCTGCAGGCTCCGGCCCGGCCGCAGCACTCGGGCTCTCGTCGGTCGAGGACGCCGTCGCGGCCATCGCGTCGGGTCGGCCCGTGATCGTGGCGGACGACGAGCACCGTGAGAACGAGGGCGACGTCGTCCTCGCCGCGGAGCTCGCGACGCCGGAGTGGATCGCCTGGACCGTGGCGCACTCGTCCGGGTTCATCTGCGCCCCGATCAGCGCCGACATCGCGGACGCGCTCGACCTGCCGCCGATGGTCGCGCACAACGAGGACGTCCGGGGCACCGCCTACACGGTCACCGTCGACGCCGCGGTCGGGGTCACGACCGGCATCAGCGCGCACGACCGCGCCAGGACGCTCCGGGTGCTCGCGGACCCGACGTCCGTGCGCGACGACCTGCACCGTCCGGGGCACGTCGTCCCGCTGCGCGCGCGACCAGGCGGGGTCCGGGAGCGCGCCGGGCACACCGAGGCCTCGATCGAGCTCGTCACCGCGGCAGGGCTCCGGCCCGCCGCGGCGATCTGCGAGATCGTCGGAGACGACGGCGAGATGATGCGGTTGCCGCAGCTCGTCGAACTCGGGGCACGCGAGGGCGTGCCCGTCATCACCATCGCCGCACTCGTCGACTGGCTCGACGCGGCCGACCGGGCGGCGACGGACGTCGCGCCCACCGAAGGGACCACACGATGAGCGGAGCAGGAGCCGCGGAGCGCGACCACGTCGACGGGACGGGCGTCCGGGTGGCGATCGTCGCCGGGCAGTGGCACGAGACCATCGCTGGCGGGTTGCTCGCCGGTGCCCAGCGCGAGGTGCAGCGGCTCGGCGCGACGGCGCAGGTCGTCCCGGTGCCGGGCAGCTTCGAGCTGCCGGTCGTCGCGAAGGCGGCGCTCGAGTCCGGCTTCGACGCGGTCGTCGCCCTCGGGGTGATCATCCGCGGCGGGACCCCGCACTTCGAGTTCGTCTCGGACGCGGCGACGAGCGGCCTGACCCGGGTGGCGATCGACACCGGCAAGCCCGTCGGCTTCGGTGTGCTGACGCTCGAGGACGAACAGCAGGGCCTCGACCGCGCCGGCCTGCCCGGGTCGAAGGAGGACAAGGGAGCCGAGGCCGCGCACGCCGCGATCGCCACGGCCGTGTCCCTCCGGAGCCTGCGCCAGATGGCCGGCTGACCTCCGCCCCACCCGACGAGCACTCCGCACACCTCGTGCGGGGTGCTCGTCGTCGTTGTGCCCCGGAGTGGTCCGGGGTGTAGTTTTTGAACATGTTCGAAAACGATGCGGTGCCGATGACGAAGCGCGACCGCACCCGCGCCAGGATCCGAGAGGTGGCGATCCGGTCCCTCCGCGAGCACGGGTACGACGGCACGACCATGCGGGGGATCGCGGACGAGGCGGGGCTGTCGGTCGGCAACGCCTACTACCACTTCCCGACGAAGGACCACCTGGTCCAGGAGCTCTACGTCGAGGTGCAGCACGAGCACGTCGCCCGAGCCACCCCGGAGCTCGAGGGCGTCGACGAGCTCCCCGACCGCGTGGGCGTCGTCGTGCGGACGGGCCTGGCGAACCTCCGGTCCTGGCACGGGATCGCGCCGCAGTTCCTGACGACCGCGATCGCGCCCGGGTCCCCGAACAACCCGATGTCGCCGGAGTCCGCGCCGGCGCGCGACGTCGTGCTCGGGCTCTTCCGTCAGGCCGTCGACGGGTCGCGCACGAAGCTCCCGGCGCCGCTCGGCGACGACCTGCCGCGGGCGCTGTGGACCGCCTACCTGCTCGTCACGCTGTTCTGGGTGTACGACACCTCGCCCGACCAACGTCGGACGGACCGGCTCGTCGACACGGCTCTCGGGGTGCTCCGCTTCGCCCTGCCGATGCTCCGCGTCCGGCCCTTCCGCCGCACGGTCACCGAGATCGTCGGCATCGTCGCCGGGCGGGACGCGTGACCGCCGGACCGCATCGCGGCTGGACCGTCGCCGAGTCCGTCGAGCTCGAGGCCCGCGCGTTCGGCTGGCTGGTCCTCGTGACGCTGCCGGCCGTCACCCTCGCTGCGATGCAGGTCGTCGTGCTCGGGCCCGGGAACGGAGGCCTCGACTGGTCGGTCCTGTGGTGGGCGGTCGCCGTCCCGCTCACCTCGGCGCTGCCGGCGCTCGGGGCGGCGATCGTCGTCCTGCCGGTGACGTACGGGGTCGGCCGGTGCCTGCGGCGGGTGGACTCGGACGCGGCAGACGTCGGATGGACGGCCGTGACGGCCGGGCTCACCGCCGCGGTGATGATCGAGGTGATCGCGGGGGCGACCTCGTACACGGCCCCGTTCCGTGCCGACGCGCTCCTGTTCGGGCTGGTCTACGCGGTGCCGTTCGGCATCGCGGCCGCGGTCGCGGGTGCCCTCGCCCGGATCGGTCAGCTGCGCCGCACCGCCGCCGTGGTCCCGGTCCCGGCCGTGGAGTCGTTGCCGACGCCGCTGGGGTAGGGGCGACGCCGCGTCGAACCAGGGAACCGACGTCGAACCAGCTGTGGGGGGTGGTTCGACGTCGGCTCCGTGGTTCGACGCCGGCCGTCGGGCGCAGCGCGACCGGCGGACGCGGAGCGCGACAGCCGGGCAGACGCAGGACGGCCCCGCACCGATCGGTGCGGGGCCGTCCTGACGAGCGCCGGGGGCGCGGGAGTCAGCGCTTGCCGAAGACATGGATCGGCAGGTAGAACGAGAGCGACATGAGCAGCAGGCCGCCCATGAAGACGAACGCCTGGCCGGACTGCACCTGGAACGCGAACCCGAACAGGTACATCGACACCAGCAGCAGCAGGATCGAGAAGAAAGCGGCGATGACGCGGCCCACGGTGGTACCTCCGGTTCGAGCGGGTGGATCCCGACCAGTCTATCCCCAGGTCGGCCGGGGCCGGTGCACGCCCCGACGACGGGGCGCCGGTTCACGCAGTGGGGCGGGTGGCGATGAGACGGTCGACGACGGCGAGCAGCGTGTCCATGTCGACGGTGCCTCGGTTCGGCCGGACCTCGGACCCGGTCACCGCGCCGAGGGAGGCCTGGTGGTACAGCCCGTCGCCGAGGAGCTTCACGGCCTGCGCGGTCGGCGCGTCGCCGAGCTCGTCGACGAGGGTCTCGAGCCATGCGTTCTCGGTGTCGTCGAGCGTCCGGCCGGCCTCCTCGTACCCGGCCTGCTGCAGCCGGCTGGCCGCCAGGAGGGCGAGGTCGAGCTCGCTGCCGACGAACAGGCAGTTCCGCACGAAGTAGCGCGCGGCGCCGTCCTCGGCCTCGCGCATCCGCTCGACGTCGATCGCCCCGAGGTCGGACAGCCGCTCGCACAGCCCCTCCACCAGGGCTGCCTTCGAGCCGAAGTGGTACAGCAGTCCACCCTTCGAGACGCCCGCCCGCGCGGCGACGGCGTCGAGGGTCGCCGGACGCTCGCCTTCCTCGCACACGATGGCGACGAAGCTGTCCAGGACACGGTCTCGGGCGCTTGCCATGCGCACGAGTCTAGGCAACCGCCCGCACGCCGACGAACGGCCGGTTCCGTGAACGTTCACGAACTCCTTGTCCGCGCGCTCGGCGGTGGGTAGCGTCGCAGCGACCGCACGGCCCACCGCACGAACAGGAACCGCATGTCAGCGCAGACCGCGACCCCCTCGACCACGCCGTCCACGGGCGCCGACCGGCCCCGATGGGCGGTGCTCGGCCCCGGCAGCATCGCCCGCCGCTTCCTGTCGCAGCTGCCGGCGAGCACCGGCACGCTCGTGGCCGCCGGGAGCTCGTCGCCGGAGCGCGCGCAGGCCTTCGCCGACGAGGCCGCCGAGCACGGGTTCGCCGACGTCGCCGCGGTCGACCACGCCGGGGTGCTCGCGGACGACCGGGTCGACGCCGTCTACGTCTCGACGGTGCACACCGGCCACGCCGACCTCGTGCTCCGCGCCCTCGCCGCCGGCAAGGCCGTGCTCTGCGAGAAGCCGCTCGCTCCGAACCACGGCACCGCGATGGCGCTCGTCGACGCCGCACGCCAGGCGGGTCTGCCCCTCGTCGAGGCCTACATGTACCGCTTCCACCCGCAGACCGCGGCGCTCCTCGACCTCGTCCGACAGGGTGCGATCGGCGACGTCCTGCACGTGGACGCGTCCTTCGCGTTCCGCACGGGCGAGCGCAGCGGTCGACTGTACGACCCGGCGACGGCGGGCGGCGGCATCCTCGACGTCGGCGGGTACCCGGTCACGATGACCGCCGCGATCGTGCAGGCGGCGACGGGTGTCGCCGTCGCCGAGCCCGTCGACCTGACGGCCACCGGCACCCTCGGCCCCACCGGGGTCGACGAGTGGACGGTCGCGCAGCTGACCTACCGCGGCGGCGTCACGGCGAGCGTCCGGACCGGCGTGCACCTGCAGGACGACAACGCGGTGACCGTCCACGGCAGCCGCGGCCGCATCGTCCTCACCGACCCGTGGACGCTCTCGGCCGACCCGACGATCACGGTCAGCACCGTCGACGAGGAGCCGCGCACGATCTCCTTCGCCGGCGAGCACCCCTACGCCCGCGAGGCAGACGCGACGACCGACGCCCTGCGCGCCGGAGCCGTCGAGGCATCGCAGATGACCCTGGACGAGACGCTCGCGACCGCCCGAACGCTCGACCGCTGGCGCGCCGCGATCGGCCTGCGCTACCCGTTCGAGGCGGAGACGGCCGACATCCCCACGGTGAGCGGTGCCCCCTTGCGCGTCCGCGACGACGCCCCGATGCGGTACGGCGAGGTCCCTGGCGTCGGCAAGCGCATGTCCCGGCTGGTCATGGGTGTCGACAACCAGCCCGACCTCGCCCACGCGAGCGCGCTGTTCGACATGTTCGTCGAGCAGGGCGGCAACGTCTTCGACACCGGCTACGTCTACGGCGGCGGCGTCCTCGAGGGTCGACTCGGCAAGTGGATCGAGAACCGCGGCATCCGGGACGACGTGGTCGTCATCACCAAGGGCGCCCACACCCCGTACTGCGACCCGGAGTCGCTCACCCGGCAGCTGCTCGAGAGCCTCGAGCGGCAGGGCACGGACCACGCGGACGTCTACATGATGCACCGGGACAACGAGGACGTGCCGGTCGGGGAGTTCGTCGACGTGCTCGACGAGCACCGCCGCGCCGGACGGATCCGGGTGTTCGGCGGCTCGAACTGGAGCACCGCCCGGTTCGACGAGGCGAACGAGTACGCCCGTGCGAACGGCAAGCACGGGTTCGAGGTCCTCAGCAACCACTTCGGTCTCGCCGAGGCGTACGACGTGCCGTGGGCCGGCTGCCGCCACGCGACCGACCCGGAGTCGAAGCGCTGGCTCGAGGAACGGCAGGTCCCGCTCCTGCCGTGGTCGTCCCAGGCCCGCGGGTTCTTCACCGGCCGTGCCGCTCCCGGCGACACGAGCGACCCGGAGCTCGTGCGCTGCTACTACTCGGACGAGAACTTCGAGCGCCTCCGCCGCGCACGCGAGCTCGGCGAGCAGCACGGCGTGCCCGCGACCGCGATCGCCCTGGCGTACGTGCTGCACCAGCCGTTCCCGACCTTCCCGCTGTTCGGCCCGCGCACCATCGAGGAGGCCCGTTCGTCGATGACCGGGCTGTCCGTCGAGCTGAGCCCCGAACAGGTCGCGTGGCTGGACCTCCGCGCCTGACCGCGGCGCTCGGCCGACAGCACGACCCGAACGTGACCGACACCACGCCCCACGGCGCGACCGACACCACCCACCCCGCGGACGCAGCAGCAGCGGACGGAGCAGCAGGCGCCGACGCGTCCGCGGGGCGGTCGGCCACCCGCGCCACGATCCACGACGTCGCCGCGGCCGCCGGGGTCTCTCGTCAGACCGTGACCCGCGCGATGAACGGCATGTACGGCATCAGCGCGGCGACGAAGGAGCGCGTCCTGGCCGCAGCGTCGGCCCTGCACTACCGGCCGTCGCGCTTCGGCCGCGGGCTCGTCACCGGCGGTGACCGTCAGCTCGGCCTCGTGGTGAACGACCTCCGGAACCCCTACTCGCCCGAGCTCGCGGCCGCGGTGCTCGGCCTGGCGGCGGCCCGCGGGTGGAACGTCATGCTCGCCGACGTCGGGCTCGCGGGGGACTCCGACCGCGCGGTGCAGGCCCTCGGGGCGCAGACCGACGTGGTGATCGGCTACCTCGGCATCCGCGCGCCCGACTGGATCGAGCGGCTCGGCACGGTCCCCGTCGTCGAGCTCGACCCCGCCGGCGAGGTCCTCCGCGGCGCCGTCCGCATCGACCCGGCGCCGGCCGTCGAGGACCTCGCCGATCACCTGACGGCCACGGGGGTGCGGCACCCGGTGATCGTCGACGCCTCGCACACCGGCCGCCCGAGCAGCCGCGGGCTCCTCGTGATCGACGCACTCCGGCGCCGTGGGCACCGACCGGAGATCGCGATCGCCGAGGCGTCGACGTCCGAGCACGGGGCCGCGATGGCCGCGCGGGCGCTCGAACGGTTCCCCGCGGTCGACGCGGTGCTCGCGTTCAACGACGTCATGGCGCTCGGCGTCCTCGCCGCGTGCCGTCGGGCCGGTGTCGACGTGCCCGGACGCGTCCGTGTCGTCGGCGTCGACGGGCTCGCGGTCGGCACGCTCGTCGCCCCCACCCTGACCACCCTGGCGGTCGACCTCGGCGCGGTCGCGCGCGAAGCGCTCGACCTCGCCCTCGGCATGCTCGCGGGGGAGCTGCCGCGCTCCGGCACGTCGGTGCAGCGCACCGTGCGCCACCGCCTGCTGGTGCGCGAGTCCGCCTGAGCGACCCGCGTCCGCAGGGTGCGCGCGAGGCGGACGGGAGGCCCGTGGCGGCGCCGCCACGGGCCTCCCGTCCGCCGTTCGGTTGCATTTGCAACCAACACCGTCCAGACGGTACACTTACGGAGTCCTGACGGGGCGCGTGTCGACACCGCGCCCCGTCTCGTCTGCTCCGCCGTCGACCTGGTCCGGCTCGAACCCCCAGGGAGTCACCGTGTCCGCACTGCTCACCAGCCCCGTCGCCACCGCCGTCACCGTCAGCCGCGCCCGACGGTTCGCCGCGCTCGCCGTGCTGATGCTGCCCGTCCTGCTCATCTCGGTGGACAACACCGTCCTGAGCTTCGCGCTGCCGACGATCGCCCGCGCCCTCGACCCGAGCGCGACCACGCAGCTCTGGATCGTCGACGCCTACCCGCTCGTCCTCGCCGGTCTGCTCGTCGTCATGGGCAGCATCGGCGACCGGATCGGACGCCGCCGGATCCTCGTCGTCGGCGCGACCGGGTTCGCGCTGTTCTCCGTCGCCGCCGCCTTCGCGACCGAGGCCTGGATGCTCGTCGCGGCCCGCATCGCGATGGGCGTGTTCGGCGCGATGCTCATGCCGGCCACGCTCTCGATCATCCGCAACGTGTTCACCGTCGCGGGGGAGCGGCGGATGGCGCTCGCCGTCTGGTCGACGATGTTCGCCGCCGGCAACGCCCTCGGCCCGCTCGTCGGCGGTGTGCTCCTGGCGCACTTCCACTGGGGCAGCGTCTTCCTGGTCGCCGTCCCGATCCTCGTGCTCATGCTCGTCGGCGTGCCGTTCTTCGTGCCGGAGTCCCGCGACCCCGCGCCGGGGCCCGTCGACGTCCCGAGCATGCTGCTCTCGCTCGGGACGCTCGCGCCGATCGCCTGGGCGATCAAGTCGGTCGTGCACCCCGAGGAGCGCGGCTTCGCGATCGCGATGCTCGCCGTCGGCGTGCTCTGCGGCATCGCGTTCGTCCGCCGGCAGCTCCGGTCGCGCACGCCCATGCTCGACCTCCGGCTGTTCCGGAGCACGGCCTTCAGCGGCAGCGTGCTCATGAACATGGCGGCGATGTTCTCGCTCACCGGCTTCCTGTTCTTCATCGCGCAGCACCTGCAGCTCGTCGCCGGGCTCGACCCGTTCGCCTCCGGGATGGTGCTCATCCCCGGGTCGGTGCTCACGATCGTCGCCGGACTCGTCGTCGTGCCGATCGTCGCCCGGGTGGCCCCGCGGTGGGTCGTCGCGGTGTCGCTGACGTTCTCGGCCGCGGCGTACGCGATGGTCTCGGTCCTCGGGCACCACGCGTCCGTGGTCGCCCTGGCGTTCGCGTTCGTGCTGCTCGGCATCGGGATCGGGGCGTCCGAGACGGTCACGAACGACCTCATCATCTCGACGGCGCCCGCGGACAAGGCCGGTGCGGCGTCGGCGGTGTCCGAGACGGCGTACGAGATCGGCGCGGTCCTCGGGACGGCCGTGCTCGGCACCATCCTCGCGGCCGCCTACCGGGCCCACGTCGTGGTGCCCGGCGGTCTGAGCGGGTCGGCGCACACGGCGGCGCAGGAGACCCTCGGCGGCGCGGTGTCGGCGGCGCAGGACCTCGGCGGCACGGCCGGGCAGGCGCTGCTCGAGAGCGCCCGGGCGGCGTTCGACTCCGGCGTGACGATCACGGCGGGCGTCGCCGCGGTGCTCATGCTCGTCGCCGCGGCCGCCTCGGTCGTCATGCTCAAGCGCGACTGACCCGGCGGCGCGCGACCGGCGCGGGCGGTCCTGCGTGGTCCCGTGCTCGCTCGCGCGCACTCGCCCGTCCGCTTGGTGGACCCGTGCACTCGGTGGAGCAGAAGACGTCGGGTCGGTGACCGCCACCCGACGTCTTCTGCTCCATCGTTGGCCCCGGGCAGGCTCCGGCGCGACCGAGCCCCCTCCGGCGCCTCCTCCGGCGCGCCCGGGATCGGACGAACCTGGGAATCGTTGACCTGAACCACGGTTGAGGTCCTACGTTGGGACGTGGCCGCGCAGCCGCGGCCCACCCCACCCCGGAGGAACCCCACGACTGCCATGCCCGACGAAGCCCCGGCCACGACCGCCGACGCGTACAAGGCCGCCTTCCGCGGACACCCCGCCGGTGTCGCGGTCATCACCGCCGAGGGATCCGACGGGCCCACCGGTCTCACCGCGTCGAGCGTCGCGAGCGTCGCGGTCGACCCGCCCGTCCTGGTGTTCTCGCTCTCCACGAAGTCCGGCTCCGCGGGGGTCGTGCTCGGCGCCGACGTCTTCGTCGTGCACCTCGTCGACTCGCTGAGCGTCGGACTCGCCAAGCGTTTCGCCGCGACCGGCAGCCCGGCGGCGGACGACCCGATGTGGGGCACCCTGCCCACGGGTGAGCGCTACCTGCCGGCCGCGGCCACCGCCCTGCGCTGCCGGCCTCGCTCGACGACAGAGATCGGTTCGTCCACCGTGGTCGTCGCCGAGGTCCTCGACATCGTCGTCGGCCGCGAGCACGGCGAGCCGCTGGTCTACCACAACCGGGAGTTCCACTCCCTCTCCGAACGTTCCCGGCTCTCCTGAGCCGCGGAGCACCGTCCGACAACCACGAACGAAAGGACCTCCGATGGCTGAGTACACCCTGCCCGACCTGCCGTACGACTACGCCGCCCTCGAGCCGCACATCAGCGGCAAGATCATGCAGCTGCACCACGACAAGCACCACCAGGCCTACGTGACCGGTGCCAACACCGCGCTGCAGCAGCTCGGCGAGGCTCGTGAGTCGGGCAACTTCGGTGCGATCAACAAGCTCGAGAAGGACCTCGCCTTCCACCTCGGCGGGCACGTCAACCACTCGATCTTCTGGACCAACCTCGGCCCGGACACGAAGGTCCCCGAGGGTGAGCTCGCCGCGGCGATCGACGAGTTCTTCGGCTCCTTCGAGCAGTTCCAGGCGCAGTTCGCTGCGGTCGCGAACGGCATCCAGGGCTCCGGCTGGTCCGTCCTCGCGTGGGACCAGGTCGGCCAGAAGCTGGTCACGTTCCAGCTCTTCGACCAGCAGGCCAACGTCCCGCTCGGCGTCGTCCCGATCTTCATGCTCGACATGTGGGAGCACGCCTTCTACCTCGACTACCTCAACGTCAAGGCGGACTACGTCAAGGCCGTGTGGAACATCGTCGACTGGGAGAACGTGGCGGCCCGCTTCGCGAACGCGAAGGCGCAGTCGTTCGTCACCCTGTGACGCGACGTCGGTCACCACGGTGACCGGCCCACGGACGGGAGGCGCGGTGCCAGCTGGCACCGCGCCTCCCGTCCGTCGTCTGGTCGCCGTGCGCAGTCTGGTCGCCGTGCGCAGTCTGGTCGCCTCGCGCAGTCCGGCGGTCGCGCGCGGTCGGGTGGCAGGCGTCGGCTGGTGGCCGTGGGTGGGCTGACCGGCACGCGTCTGCCGGCGGTTCGTCGATCCTGTGTGACCTGCCGGCGGGCGGACGGACGCCGTCAGGCGGTGGCGAGGGAGCCGACGGACACCTCGAGCGCGATCGCCCGGAGTGCGCCGTCGACGTCCGTGCCGGCCGGGTCGACGAGGGCGCCCCACTGCACGCCACGTGCGGCACCGACGGCGGCGCGTGCCGTGCGCTCGGCGGTGTCCGGGCAGGCGCCGTGCGCGGTGCACCAGGCAGCGATCTCCGCGATCCGACGCCGGAACGATCGCCGTTCGCGATCCCGCCCGTCGATGGACTCCACGCAGCCGAGCTCGAACGTCAGCCGCGCGGCGAGTGCGCGTTCGGGGGAGTCCAGTCCGCCGAACACCGTGACGAGGTGCCGGCCCAGTGCGTCGGTGTCGCCCTCGGGATCGAGGACGAGATCGACCACGTCGGCCTCGAGGTGGTCGACCACCGCCTGGATCAGGGACTCCCGCGAGCCGAAGTGGTACACGATCGGGTACGCGCTCGTGCCGAGCACCCGGCCGAGGCTGCGGACGGAGACGTCCTCGAGCTTGGTGTCGAGCAGGTGCTGCGCGACCTTCTCGACGATCGCGGGCTTGAGCGTCGGGTCGGGCTTCCTGGGCATGGGATCTCCGGGGGTCGCGGTCGCGTGGTGGTCGGTCGACGCGCACGACGCAGCCGATCACCTGAAATGTTAGCCGATCACCATGACATCCCGCACCTGCGAGGATCGACATCTGCTCGCAGCTTCCCTGAAGTAGAGGAATGCTCGGGTCTGGCTAGGATGGCGGACGTGTCATCGTCCTCCGAGCCCGTCGTGGTGCCCCCACGGCCCGCAGCCACACGCGCCGGACGAGAGGTCACGGGTCGTCGTCGCGGCGTCGGGAAGCGCTTCCTGGTCGTCGGCGACGTGCTCGACGGGGTCCTCGTGCAGACGAGCGCCGAGGCGGTGGGGACGCACGACCCGGCGGCCGTCATCCAGCACCGGTCGCTCGGCGCCGCGGGCAACACCGCCACCTGGCTCGGCTGGCTCGGGGCGGAGGTCGACCTCGTCGCCCGCGTCGGCGTCGACGACGTCCTCCGACACGAGCGCTCCCTGGCGGACGCCGGCGTCCGGGCGCACGTGCGCTACGACGCGCGCGCCGCGACCGGGGCGATCGTCTCCGTACGCGACGGCCGCGGCCGGACCGCGATGACGGATCCCGCGGCGAGCGGTGACCTCGACGCGGCGGACGTGCCGGGCGACCTCGTCGCGCGCGCGGACATCGTGCACCTCACCGGGGCGGCGATGCTCGGTGGTGGTGGTGCCGAGCGGATCGCAGGGCTCGTCGCACGAGCGGGGTCCGCGGGTGCGCGGGTGTCGCTCGACCCGTCCGCCGAGGCCGTGGTCCGCTCCGTCGGCCCGGAGGCGTTCCTCGCCGCCCTGGACGGCGTCGACGTGCTCTTCCCGGACGAGGCCGAGGCCTGCGCGCTGACCGGCGCGGCGACCGCAGCCGAGGCCGTCCGCCGGCTCACCGCGGTCGTGCCGCTCGTCGTCGTGACGACCGGGTCCGACGGGGCGCTGCTCGGACGTCCGGGCCGGAGCCCGCAGCGGGTCCCGGCCACCCCAGCGACGGTCGTCGACACGCTCGGGGCCGGGGACGCCTTCGCCGCCGGGTTCCTGCGTGCGTGGGCGACCGACCCCGTGCGGGTCGGCGCCGCCGCGCGCGAGGGCACCCGGGTGGCGTCGCGTGCGCTGGGCTTCGTGGGCGGACGGCCGCCGGTCTGAGCTGGGCCCTAGCGCTCGGTGGGCTCCGCGGTCACCGTCAGGGTCTGCACGAGTCCGACGGCGAGCGGCGCGAGCTTGATCTCGATGCGGAGGCGCCCGTTCGTCCCCGGCAGCCACCAGCGCAGCTGTGAGGGCACGGTCGCGTGCTCCTCGACGGGGTCCGCGTGCAGGTCGACACCGACGCGGGCGACGGCCTCAGCGAGTGCCCGCCGTCGCCGTTCGTACGGCTGGTCCATCGCGACGTTCGGGCTGCAGACGCGGTCGGCGAGGGCGTCGCCGGCGGGGTCCTGCGGGGCGTCGGCCCACTGCTGGAGCAGGGTGGTGACCGAGCGCTGGGCGTCCCGGGCGGCGGCGGCGGTCCGCTCGACGCCCGGTGCGACCGGGGCCGGCTGGCCCGGGATTCGTTCCAGCACGACGTCGAGCGCCCGGTCGGCGGCCGCGGAGACCTTGGCCTGCGTGGCGTTCTCGAACGCGACCACGCCGAGGCCGTGCTCGACGGACCAGCGCATGTGCGCGGAGAAGCCGGGGTAGCCGCCAGAGTGGCTGACGAGCTCACCGAACCGCGGGTCCTGCTCGACGAACAGCCCGAAGCCGTACGCGGTCGCCCGGGTCGAGGTCGGGACCACCGACGGCGGCACGACGCGCATCGCCTGCTGCATGAGCCGTCGATCGGCGGGGGAGAGCGGTCCGGGCTCCGGGGTGGTCGACGTCGCGGAGGCCAGGTGTCGTGCCCACCGGGCGAGGTCGCGGACGGTCGAGAACAGTCCGCCGATCGACGAGAACGCCCCGGGGCCGGTCATCGGCTGCGGGGTCCACGACCCGTCGTCGTCGCGCTGCCCGGTCACCACGTACCCGCGGGCGTCCTCGGCGCGGAACACCGTGTCCTCCAGGCCGAGGGGTGCCAGCACGCGGCTGGTCGCGGCTTCGAGGAACGTCGTCCCGGCTGCGACGGCCACCGCGCGACCGAGCAGGGCGTACCCGGTGTTCGAGTAGGCGAACCGGGTCCCGGGCACCGAGTCGAACAGCAGCCCGCCCCGGAGCACGTCGTCGAGTTCCGCGTCGGCGATCGACTCCTGCCGGTCGGCCCACGGGTCGTCCGTCGGGAACCCGCCGGCCATGGTGAGGAGCATGCGCAGGGTCGGGACCGGGGCGTCCCGCGACGGCAGCGTGACCTCGGCGAACGCCGGGACCGCGTCGGTGATCGGGGCGTCCAGGTCGGCGCGGCCCTCGGCGACGAGCGTGAGGAGGGTCGCCGCGGTGACGCTCTTCGTGCACGACGCGATGCGGTACACGGTGTCGGCGTCCGGTGCCCGACCGTCCCCGCGGTCGCCGTGCCCGCCGGATGCGATGAGCCCGTCACGGTCGAACACGCCCCAGACGCTGCTCGGGGCCGTCCGGGCCGCGACGCGGTCATGGAACAGCGCGTCGACCTCGGCCAGCAGGTCGTCGGGCAGGCTCATCCGCGGCGCATCCGGTCGTAGGCGTCGAGGGCGCGCTGCCGGCTCGCCTTGAGGTCGACCATCGGCTCCGGCCGGTCCTCGTCCGCGGGGACCCAGCGGTGCACGTACTCACGGTGCGGGTCGAACCGCTCGAGCTGCCGGTCGGGGTTGAAGACGCGGAAGTACGGCGCCGCGTCGAACCCGGACCCGGCGACCCACTGCCAGTTGCCCGCGTTGTTGGCCGGGTCGGCGTCGACGAGGGTGTCCCAGAACCACTGCTCGCCGATCCGCCAGTCGACCAGCAGGTTCTTCACGAGGAAGCTCGCCGCCGCCAGCCGCACACGGTTGTGCATCGCGCCGGAGTGCCAGAGCTCCCGCATCCCCGCGTCGACCAGGTCGAAGCCCGTGCGGCCGTGCCGCCAGCGGTCGATCTCGTCCTGGTCGGCGTCGCGCCACGGGAAGGCGTCGAACTCACGGCGGACGTTCACGGTGGCGATGTCGTCGCAGTGGAAGTACTCGTTCCAGTTGAACTCGCGCCACGCGAGCTGCCGGAGGAAGGCCGGGGCCTGCCGACGCTGCTCGGGCTCGAGTTCGCCGTGCAGCCGGTGCCACACCTGGTACGGGCTGACCTCGCCCCAGCGCAGGTGCGGGGACAGGTCACTCGTCGCGGCCATCGCGGGCTCGTCGCGCTGGTCGTAGTCCTCGAGCGCGTCGTGGACGAACCGTTCGAGCTTCCGGTGCGCCCCGGCCTCGCCCGGCTCCCAGGCGTCGCGGAGTCCGCCGGCCCAGTCCGGAGCGGTCGGCAGCAGGGCCCAGTCGTCCAGGTCGTCGCCGTCCACGTCCGCCGGCGCCGGCAGGTCACGGGGCTTCGGCAGCGGGTGCCGGGGTTCAGGCATCGCCTGCGCCGCACGCCAGAACGGCGTGAAGACCTTGAACGGCTCGCCCTGCCCGGTCAGGACGGTCCACGGTTCCCAGAGCAGGTTCGCCGCGAAGCTGTGCGCCTCGGTACCGGCGTCGGTCAGGCCGCTCTTGATGCCGGCGTCCAGGTCGCGCTCGACCCGGCCGTAGCGACGGTTCCAGTAGACCGCGTCCGCACCGGCGTCACGGACCAGGGCCGGCACCACGTCGGCAGCAGCGCCCTTCCGGAGCACGAGTCGTGACCCCCGGTCCCGCAGCTCGCCGTCGAGCGCCGCGAGCGAGTGGTGCAGCCACCAGCGGCTCGCGGCCCCGACCGGTCGGATGCCGTCGGTCTCCTCGTCGAGGACGACCACGACCGTGACGGGTCCGCCGTGGTCGATCGCGGCACGGAGCGCGGGGTTGTCGGCGAGCCGCAGGTCCTCCCGCAGCCAGACGACCGCGCCCCTCATGCGTCCACCGTGGCCCGGTCACGCGGGACGCGGGTGGTGCTCCGCCCCGGTGCGTCCGCCGCGACCCGGAGCTTCGTGCACAGGGCGGTGAGCGTCCGGAGCTCGTCGTCGTCGAGACCGGCGCCGACCTGCTCCGCGATGGTCTGCGCGTGCTGCACGGCGACCGAGCGGTAGACGTCGAACCCGTGCGCCGTGAGGGCGACGATGACCCCCCGGGCGTCGCTCGGGTCCGGCTGTTTCTCGACGATGCCCTTCGACGCCAGGCGCTCGACGAGTCGGCTGACGCTCGGCTGGGTGAGCAGCAGGTGTCCGGTGAGCTCGCGCATCCGGCACCGACGGCCGGGCTGCGTCGACAGGTTGAAGCACACGTCGTACTCGTTGAACGAGATCTCCGCGCTCGGGAAGTCGGCGTTGAGCGCCCGCATGACCGTCACCTGCGCCCGGAACAGTGCTTCCCAGGCCGCGACGGCGGTCGCCTTGTCGCTGCGGCGTGACTCGTCCACGGTGCGGCCCCTTCGGTCGTGCGGTCAACCCACACTAGCGACGGAGCACGAGCGCGCCGTGCAGACGGGGGACACTCCCGCGGACGGGTCGGCAGACGCAACGAGGGCCGGTCGCCTTCTGGGCGACCGGCCCTCTCCCTTGCACCAAGAGTGTCCTGCAATCACATTCCGCAGCCAGTGCCACAGCAAACACTGTCTGCAAGAAGGACTGTATAACGGCGAGGTAACGGCGCGCCAGCGTGTGACGAGGTCGTTCGCTGCGAGTTCACCGGGAGGACGCCGAGCGGATCAGAAGAGGTCGGGCGAGGGCGTCGAGGCGTAGCGCACGGCGACGTCGGCGTGCCGGTCGAACCGGTAGCCGACACCCCGCACGGTGCGGACGATCTCCTCGAAGGCGCCGAGCTTCGAGCGGAGCCGGCGAACGTGCACGTCGATCGTGCGCTCGTTCGGGGTCTCGTCCTCGCCGTCCGACCACAGGCCCTCGATGATGGCCGCGCGGTCGACGGTCTGTCCCTCGCGGAGGACGAGGAACTGCAGGAGTTCGAACTCCTTGTAGGTCAGGGGAGCGACCTCGCCGTCGAGCGTGACCCGCTTCCGAGAGATGTCGATGACGACCCCGGTCTCCTCGGGCTCGGGCTTCTCGGCCTGCTTGCGCGCGGCGACGGCGGACCGGTCCTGCAGGGCGAGCCGGACGACGTCGACGTCACGGCCGCCGGAGCCCTCGGCGGCGACGGCCACCGCGGCGTACGTCTCCGAGGTCGGCACGAGCTGCGCGGTGAGGGCCTTGAGCTGCTCGACCACCGCGGCGAGCGAGGTGCCGGCGGCGGCGGCCTGCGCCTCGTCGATGCCGACGTACAGCGCGAAGCCGCGGGCTTCGGTGCCCTCGGGCAGCGACCGGTTGCGCTGCGGCGCGACGACCGGGCTGGTCGGGATGCCGTTCGGGACCGGCGGAGCGACCGGTGCGCGACGGGACCGGATGGGCGTCACGGTGCCGAGGTCCGTCGACACGGACGCGGGGGAGCGGTGAGCGGTGCGGGGCTGGGCGATGGTGAGCGACATGGCGGTTCTTCCGTGCGGGTTGCTGCGCTGCGTGCGGCGCGGCGGTGTCGAATGCGTCGGTCCGGGGTCGGCGGATCGCCGTGTCGCCCTGCGGTCCGGCGGTGGACCGGGGCCTTCCCGGGGGTACGGGTGCACCGTCTCGAGCACGGTCGCTGTCCGTCGCCGGACGCTGTGCGTCGTCGAGTCGGTGTCACCCGGGGATCACACGCTCGCGACCGGGGTGGTGTCGCGGGGGATCCAGCTGGAACGGGTACCGATCAGGCACACATTCGACAACGCATGACCGCCGTCGTCGGCATCATCGTGCCGACGGTCCCCACTGCCCCTCGGGAGGAGCACGTCTCGAGGACGCGGGTGGACGGGTTCGCAGTCATGGGACGAGTATCAGCGGTATACCAACCCCGTGTCAACCGTCCGTGCGGACGGTGCGTGGTCCGGCCCACGGGATGCAGGACGCCCCCGACCACGCGGGACCTCCTGCCTGGCGGCAGGGTCTCGCGCGATCGGGGGCGTCGCGTCGGTGGTGCTACTCGGCCAGCCCGTACAGGCGGTCGCCGGCGTCGCCGAGGCCCGGGACGATGTACCCGTTCTCGTCGAGCTTCTCGTCGAGGGCGCCGAGCACGATCGTGACGTTGCGGTCGCCGACGGCCTGCTCGACGGCGGCCAGGCCCTCCGGGGCGCCGAGGATGCACACGCACGTGACCTCCTCCGCGCCGCGGTCGAACAGGAAGTCGATCGCCGCCGCGAGGGTGCCGCCCGTCGCGAGCATCGGGTCGAGCACGAAGCACTGGCGGCCGGACAGGTCGTCGGGCAGGCGCTCGGCGTAGGTCTGGGGCTCGAGCGTGGTCTCGTTGCGTGCCATGCCGAGGAAGCCGACCTCGGCCGTGGGGACGAGCTTGACCATGCCCTCGAGCATGCCGAGGCCCGCGCGGAGGATCGGGACGACGAGCGGACGGGGCTTCGCGATCGAGACGCCCATGGTGTGCGCGACCGGGGTGTCGATCGGCGTGGCCGTGACGCGGACGTTGCGCGTCGCCTCGTACGCGAGGAGCGTGACGAGCTCCTCGGTCAGGGCGCGGAACGTGGGGGACGGTGTGGTCCGGTCGCGGAGCACCGAGAGCTTGTGGGTGATGAGCGGGTGGTCGGCGACGTGGACTCGCATGGAGTCGAGCGTACCGTGCCGATGGGGCAGGATCGACGCGTGGAAGACCCCGCCGGCCGCCCGTTCACCGCCGCCATGGACCGTGCCCTCGCCGAGGCACGCGCGTGCCTGGCCACCGGTGACGTCCCGGTCGGGGCCGTCGTGCTCGACGCCGACGGCGCCGTCGTGGCGGTCGGACGCAACGAGCGCGAGGCGCGGCAGGACCCGACAGCCCACGCCGAGGTCCTGGCGCTCCGGGCCGCGGCCGCGGTCACGGGGGACTGGCACCTCGCGGAGCACACGCTCGTGGTGACGCTGGAGCCGTGCCCCATGTGCGCCGGTGCCGCGCTGGCCGCCCGGGTGCCGCGGATCGTGTTCGGGGCGTGGGATCCGAAGGCCGGGGCGTCGGGCAGCGTCTACGACATCGCGCGGGACCGCCGGCTGCCGCACCGGTCCGAGGTCGTCGGCGGCGTGCAGGAGGCGGCGTGCGCCGCACTGCTCGACGCGTTCTTCCACGAGCGACGCTGAGACCGCGGGGCGCCCTACTTCCAGAGCACCGCGACGAGCACGTTGATGATCGCCAGCGCCCCGGCCGAGTGGAAGAACGGCAGCGCGGCCTTCGCCTTCGCCTTCCCGGCGTCGGCCTGCGCCTGACGCGCCCGGGCGACGAGCGCCAGGACGAGCGCGACCACCGCGACGGCCAGCTTCACGCCGAGCTTCGCGTGGTTCGCCCCGCCGTCCGTCGTGGCGTCGAGGATGCCCATCATCGCGAGGCCCGTGACGAGCTGCGTGACGAGCCCGGTGATCATCCAACCGGTCTGGAACCCGCCCTTGCGGCGCACCTGCACGAGGAACGCGCCGATCACGGCCGCGAGGCCGAGGAAGTGCAGGATGAGCAGGACCGAGGAGAGCGCCGTCATGGACACGAGCCTGGCGGAACCGGGTGGCCCTCCGCCAGCAAGGCTGCCCTCAGTCGGCGGCGCGGATGACGATCGCCTCGGTCGGTGGTCGCGGACCGGTGCGCAGCACGTCCGGCTCGACGTAGATCACCCGCGCTGCCGGGACCGCGGCGCGGATCCGCTGCTCCACGGCGTCGATGCCCGCCGCGACGTCGCCGAGCCGCCGGTCGCCGTCGACGGCGACCTTCATGCCGACCATGAGCTCGTCCGGGCCGAGGTACAGGGTCTTGAGGTGCACGATCGAGTCGACCTCCGGCCCGTCGAGCGTCGCGGCCCGGATGCGTTCGACGTCGGCGTCGTTCGCACCCTCGCCCACGAGCAGGCTCTTCGTCTCGATGCCGAGCACGACCGCCACCGCGGTGAGGAGCAGGGCGATCAGTATCGTGCCGACCGCGTCGAACACCCCGTTGCCGGTGACCACCGTCAGCCCGACGCCGAGCAGCGCGAACACCAGGCCGGTCAGGGCCGCCGTGTCCTCGAGCATGACGACGGGCAGCTCGGGCGCCTTCGCCCGGCGCACGAACTGCACCCACGACTGCGACCCCTTGTGCGGGCGGGCCTCGCGGAGCGCCGTGCGGAGCGAGAAGCCCTCGAGCCCGATCGCGACGACGAGCACGGCGACCGGCAGCCACCAGTTCTCGAGCGGGTGCGGTGCCGCGAGCTTCTCGAGTCCCTCGTACAGCGAGAAGACCCCGCCGACGGTGAACAGGATGATCGACACGACGAACGCGTACACGTACCGTTCGCGCCCGTGGCCGAACGGGTGCTCCTGGTCGGCGGCCTTCCGCGCACGCCGTCCGCCGAGCAGCAGCAGGAGCTGGTTCGCGGAGTCGGCGAGGGAGTGCACGCCCTCCGCGAGCATCGCCGCGGACCCGCTGATCGCCGCCGCGACGAACTTGACGATCGCGATCCCGACGTTCGCGGCCAGTGCGGCGAGGATCGCCCTCGTGCCTCCCGAAGCGCTCACAGGTGTCCCTTCTCCCGACGTGCCCCGATCCTAGGCGCGACCGGTGCGCCAGGTCGCTGGATAGGGTCGGGAGCATGACGATCGAACTGCCCCGCACCGCCATGCTCGGCGTCGGCTCCATGTCCGGCGCGGTCCTCGACGGCCTGCTCGCCGCTGGGCTCGACCCGGCCACCGTGACGCTCACGACGAAGTCCGAGGGCTCGGCTGCGGCACTGCGGGGGCGCGGGCTCGACGCCCTCGCCACCGACACGGACCCGGACGCCAACCGGCACGCGGTCCGCGGCGCCGACCTCGTGGTGCTCGGGGTCAAGCCGTACATGGTGGCCGACGTGCTCGACGAGGTCGCTGCGTCCCTGCACCCGGGCGCCGTGGTCGTCAGCGTCGCCGTCGGTACGACCACCGCCGCGATGGAAGCCCGCGTGCCCGCCGGCGTCCGCGTCGTCCGTGCACTGCCGAACACCCCGATCGGCGTCGGGCACGGCGTCACCGGCATCAGCGCCGGCGTGACCGCCGACGACGACGCGGTCGCGCTCGCGTCGTCCGTGTTCAGCGTCTCCGGGACCGTGCTCACCGTGCCGGAGGACCGCCTCGACGCCCTGTCCGCCGTCTCCGGTTCCGGACCCGCCTACGTCTTCCTGCTCGTCGAGCAGTGGCAGGAGGCCGCCGAGCGCCTCGGCTTCGACCACGACCAGGCCGCCGCGATGGTGCAGGGGACGCTCCGCGGCGCGGTCGAGCTGCTGGCAGCCTCCGGGCGGGAGCCCGCGGACCTCCGCCGGGCGGTCACCAGCCCGGCCGGCACGACCGAGCGCGCCGTCGCCGTCCTGCAGGACGCGGACCTCGCAGACACGCTGGAGCGCGCGTCGCGCGCGGCGATCGCACGGGCCGAGGAGATCGCGCGGTCCTGACGGCGCGGTCCCAGCCACGCGTCGCCGGGGGCGACGAGCACCGGACGGGAGGCTCGTGGCGGGCCCCGCCACGAGCCTCCAGGCCGTCAGCGGGTCACTCGAGCGCCGCGAAGCGTTCCAGGTCCGTCTCGGTGCCGGAGACGATGATCACGTCGTCCTCGCCGATCACGCTGTCCGGCGTCGCCGGCACGAACGCCCGCCCCGGCGACTTGATGCCGAGCACGGTGAGTCCGTGCCGCGTGCGGATGACCGTCGTGGCGAGGTCCTTGCCGCGCACCGCGCGGGGCGGGTGCATCTTGACCACCGCGAAGTCGTCGTCGAACTCGATGAAGTCGAGCATGCGTCCCGAGACCAGGTGGGCGGTCCGCTCGCCGGCCTCGCGCTCCGGGTAGACGACGTGGTTCGCGCCGATGCGGGACAGGATCGTGCCGTGCGACCGGCTGACGGCCTTCGCCCAGATCTGCGGGATCCCGAGGTCGACGAGGTTCGAGGTGATGAGGACACTCGACTCCAGGTGCGAACCGACCGCGACCACGGCGATCGCGAAGTCCTGCGCGCCGATCTGCCGCAGGGCGTCGATGTCGGTGGCGTCCGCCTGCACCGCGTGCGTGACGCGGTCCGACCACTTCTGCACCAGCGCGGCGTCGGTGTCGACGACGAGGACCTCGCGGTTCTGGCGCTCGAGCTGCCCGGCGGTCGCGGCGCCGAAGCGGCCGAGGCCGAGGACGAGCACGGGGGCGTCGTGGCTCACGGCTCCGGTGACGGGGTGGGGCGCACGGCGGTCGGCGCGTCGGTCAGCCAACGATGGGCCTCTCTTCGGGTCGGCGGAACAGCTGCCGGCTCTGGCTGGCGGCCAGGGCTGCGGCGATCGTCACTGTACCGACCCGGCCGAGGAACATGGTGGCGGCGAGCACGTACTTGCCGGACTCGGGCAGCTCGGCCGAGATCCCGGAGGACAGGCCGCACGTGGCGAAGGCCGAGATGACCTCGAACAGCACGCGGTCCAGGGAGTCGCCGGTGATCTGCAGGAGCACGACGGTGGCGACGGCGACGATCGTCGCGCCCCACAGCACGACGGCGACGGCGACGCGGAGGACGTCGCTCGGGATGCGGCGGCCGAACGCCTCCATGCTGCGGCGGCCCCGGGCCTCGGCGACGGCGGCGAGGAACAGCACGGCGAGGGTCGTCACCTTGATGCCACCGGCGGTCGAGGCCGAGCCGCCGCCGATGAACATGAGCATGTCGGTGACGAGCAGGCTCGCGCCGTGCATCTGCTCGACGTCGATCGTCGCGAAGCCGCCCGAGCGGGTCATCGTCGAGAAGAAGAGGGCCTGGAACGCCGTGTGCCCGGCGCCCTCGGACCCGAGCGTGCGGGGGTTCGAGGCCTCGAGCGCGATGTAGACGACGGCGCCGAGGAGCAGCAGGACCGCACTCGTGGTCAGCGTGAGCTTGACGTGGATGGGCCACCGCCGCGGGGAGCGGAGCTGCTTGGTGAGCGTCCGGATGACCGGGAAGCCGATCGACCCGAGGACGACGGCGACCATGAGGAGCGACAGGAACCAGTAGTCGTGGGTGAACGGCGCGAGGCCGTCGGCGTTCGGTGCGAACCCCGTGTTCGTGAACGCCATCGCCGCGTAGTAGAAGGAGTCGCCCACGGCCGTCCAGAACGGGTACCCGGCGACGAGCACGGACGGCAGGAGCAGGAGCCCGACGGCGATCTCGATCGTCAGCGTGCTCACCGCCACCGTCAGCAGGAGCGTGCCGACCTCGCCGAGCCGGACCGCCTGGCCCTCGGGGACGGCGCCGTGGTGGGTGCGGAGCGGGTTCGAGTCGCCCGCGGCGATGAGCTTCGCGCGGAGCCCGAGCCGACGGGTCACCACGAGCCCGAGGATCGACGCGAAGGTCAGGACCCCGACGGCGCCGATCTGCGTGCCGATCACCACGAGGGTCTTGCCGAACACCGACCAGTGCGTGGCCATGTCGACCGTGGCGAGTCCGGTGACGCAGACCACCGACGCGGCGGTGAACAGGGCGTCCGAGAAGTGCGTCGTCGTGCCGTCCGCCGAGGCCATCGGCGTCATGAACAGCAGCGTGAACAGGAACACCAGCGCGATGAAGACGAGGATCGCCAGTCGGGAGGGCGAGGACCGCAGCACCGCGGCGATCCGGCTCACCTGTCGCCGGGAGGCGCTCACCTGGGGCGGGAGCGGCTCGGTGCGGTCGAGCATCGTATGCCTCCGGGGACATGGGCGGGACAGCGGTCATGGTACATCCGTGCCCGCCCGACTAGCCTTGCCGCATGGCCGACATCTTCACCGTCGTGGCGGACCCGACCCGGCGCGAACTGCTCGGTGCGCTGCTCGCCGCGTACGGGTCGGACAGCACCGGCGGCGAACTCAGCGTCGGGCAGCTCGTCACGAAGCTCGGCGTGAGTCAGCCGACCGTGTCGAAGCACCTCCGGGTCCTGCGGGACAACGGCCTCGTCTCCACGCGCGAGGAGGGTCAGCACCGCTTCTACCGTCTCGACCCCGAGCCCCTCGTCCGGCTCGAGGAGTGGGTCGTCCCGTTCACCGGCGCGGTGGACGCCGACGGCACCCCCGCCACGACGGCCTGGACGCTCGACGGCCAGCCGGTCTCGATCCGCCGCAACGGCACCGCCGGCAAGGCCACGGTCGAGGTCGGCACGGAGCTCGGCCGCGTGATGGCCGAGGCGTCCTACCGCGCGACCGCGGCGTTCAGCGGGGCGCAGCAGGGCTGGGAGCGCGTCGTCGAGAGCAGTCGGAAGCGCTTCACCCGACGGGGCGAGGACGACTGACGTCACGGTTCGGCCCCGAGCCTCGGAAGTGCCTGGACACGTCGTCCCGTCGGCCCCTACAGTTACCAGAGACCACACAGGTCACACCCATCCCGCGCGGGAGCGCGGGTCACCCGAAGGACCACCATGAGCGGCAGTTTCGACGACGTGCGCTTCCTCACCGTCGCAGAGGTCGCCGAGATGATGCGCGTCTCCAAGATGACGGTCTACCGGATGGTGCACGCCGGTGAGCTGCCCGCGATCCGCTTCGGCCGGTCGTTCCGCGTCCCGGAGTCCGCGGTCGCCGACGTCCTGCGCGGCGGCGGGGTCGCCGACGTCGGCTAGCGCCCGTCCGCCCGGCCACGCCGCTCGTTCGACAGGACCGCTGCGCTCCGCTAGACTCGGCCGGGTTGATTTTCCGCGGTCTCTTCGGGCCCGGTGTCCACACATCAGCATCGTTCCGAGCGAGGTCCACTATGGGTTCTGTCATCAAGAAGCGTCGCAAGCGCATGGCGAAGAAGAAGCACCGCAAGCTCCTTCGCAAGACGCGCCACCAGCGTCGCAACAAGAAGTAAGTCCAGTACTTGCACCCGAAGCCCCGGTCCGCCGGGGCTTTCGTGTGTCCGCGCGCCGGTTCCCCTGCGGGCTAGGGTGATGACATGCCCGCCGTGACCCTGTTGACGAAGCCCGGCTGCCACCTCTGCGACGACGCCCGACCCATCGTCGAGCGGGTCGTGGCCGACCACCCCGGCACCACCCTGCAGGAGCGGTCGATCCTGGACGACGACGCGCTGCGCGAGCAGTACGCCGAGGACATCCCGGTCGTCCTGGTCGACGGGCGGGTCCACAGCAACTGGCACGTGGACGCCGACCGGCTCCACCGTGCCCTCGAGAAGGCCGAGGCCCGCGCATGATCCACCACGTCGTTTCCTGGACCCTGCGGGAGGACCTCGACCGCTCGGCGTCGATCGACCGCATCCGCGAACTGCTGACCGGCCTGGTCGGCACCGTCGACACGATCCGGTCCCTCGAGGTCGTCGAGAACGTCGCCTACCCGGGGAAGAACCAGGACGTCGCGGTCGTCGCGACGTTCGACGACCTCGCCGGGCTGGACGCGTACCAGGTGCACCCCGACCACCAGGCGGCGGCAGCGGAGATCCGAGGACTCGTCAGGTCGCGGGCGGCCATCGACTGGGAGCGGTGATCCGCGCCTCCCGTCCGTGACACGCGACCAGCCGGGACCGTCCCCGGTCCTGGACACCAGAACGGCCACCCTCCTGCAGGAGGGTGGCCGTTCTCGTGTCGCCGGTGCTTACGGGGTGAGGCGCGTCGGGCCGCGGAACAGGTACGTGACCTCGCGGATCGACGGCTCGTGCAGCGCGAGCATGAGCACGCGGGCGAGGCCCATGCCGAAGCCGCCGTGCGGCGGGACGCCGTAGCGGAAGAAGTCGAGGTACCAGTCGATCTCGGCGGTGTCGAGACCCTTCTCCTCGGCCTGCGCCGCGAGGCGCTCGACGCGGTGCTCGCGCTGCGCGCCGGTGGAGATCTCGGCGCCGTTGAACAGCAGGTCGTAGCTGTTCGTGAGCGTCGGGTCGTCCTCGTGACGCATGTGGTAGTACGGCCGGATCGTGGCGTCGTAGTCGGTGACGAACACGAACTCGGAGCCGTGCGTCTCCTTCGCCCAGGCGCTCACGCGGCGCTCGCCCTCGGGGTCCAGGTCACCGTCGGCGCGCACGACCTCGTAGCCGCTGTCGGCGACGATCTTCCGGGCCTCGGCGAGGGTGACGCGGGGGAACGGGGCGGTCGGCACGACGAACTCGAAGCCGAAGACCTCCTCGATCTCCTTGCCGTACTTCTCCTTGACGGCGGTGAAGCCGGCGACGAGCAGCTCCTCGTGCATGGCCATGACGTCGGCGTGCGACTCCACCCACGAGATCTCGGCGTCGACGCTCGTGAACTCGGTGGCGTGCCGACTCGTGAACGACGGGTCCGCGCGGAAGGCGTCGGCGATCTCGAACACGGCGCCGAAGCCGGCGGGCTGCGCCATCTGCTTGAAGTTCTGCGGCGACTGCGCCAGGTAGGCCGTCGTCTCGAAGTACTCGAGCTGGAAGAGCTCGGCGCGGGACTCCGACGCCGACGCCATCAGCTTCGGGGTGTGGATCTCGATGTAGTCGCGCTCGACCCAGTACGTGCGGAACGCGTGCTCCATCGTCGTCTGGATGCGGAAGATCAGGTTCTGCTTGCGGTTGCGCAGGTCCAGGAACCGCCAGTCGAGACGCTTGTCCAGGGACGAGTCGTCGGCGATCGGGGTCTCCGGGATCGCGGCGCTCACCACCTCGAGCGAGCCGACCTTGACCTCGAGCCCGCCGAGCTTCACGCGCTCGTCGTGCTTCAGGGTGCCGCGCACGTGCACGAAGGTGCCGTGGGCGAGACCGGAGATCGCGTTCGTGATGCCGAGGGCGGCCTGGGCGGCGTCGTCGCCGTCCTCTGCCTCGCGCGTGGCCGGGTTCACCAGCTGCGCGGCGCCGGTCTCGTCGCGCAGGACGACGAACTGGACCTTCTTCTGGTCACGGACGGTCTCCACCCATCCGGCGACGGCAACGGGGCCGTCGGGGAGGGCGGCGAGGTCGGCGATACGGGTGCGTTCGATCACGGTCGTCGAGTCTACGGCCTCCTCCACAGGGAGGGTTCCGCGGGTGGTCCTCCACAGGTCCGGACGGGAGGCACGGGTCGGGTCCGCCTGGTCCGTAGCGTCGGGTGCGTGGTCGGGTCGCGAGTCGAGAGGGGGCCCCGGTGACGGCAGGGGGAGTGGGGCTCGCGGCCTGGCCGCCCCTCGCGGTGGCGACGGTCGTGGCGGCGCTCGTCGCGACGACGCTGACGCTGCTGGTGGGGGTCGTCGGCGGGTGCTGGGCGGTCGTGCGGTGGCGTCGGGACGTAGCGAGGGAAGAGCGCGACCGTGCGTGGTCACGCTTCGTCTGGACCGTCGACCAGGCCTGCGCCGCGGACGTCGGGCGCGCGGAACTCGGTTGCGCGAGCGCCGAAGCGATGTACGACATGCAGATTCTTCGCGAGGACGACGCGACCGTCGGCAGCATCGTGCTCGAGATCATCACGGGAAGGAACGGCAGATGACGGTGGAGGACCCGATCGACGCACTCATCCTGCGACGGCGGGAGGAGTTCCGGGAGCGTGTCCGGCGGCAGTACCGGCTGCGGCCGTGGCGCGCCCGACGCGTGCTCGAGCGGCACGACACGCTCATCCGGCACCTCGAGGAGACCCGGGCTGCGCGGCGTGAGCGCGCGCGGCTCGTGGCGGCGGGGTTGCTCCCGGCATCACGGGAGTGATGCGCGGAGGGTGCTCAGCGTCCCGATGAACTCCTCCGCCATGCCGGCACGCTCGACGAGCTTCGCGTGGCGAGCCCGGGCGTCGTCGAGGAACGCGTCGAGTCGGGCGGCGCGGGTCCTGGCATCGTCCGGGTCGGCGTCGCGCAGGCCGTCGACGACCCGGAGCAGCTCGGCCATCTCGTCGAGGGTGAACCCGAGGGGCTTCATCCGTCGGATCACGAGCAGGCGCTCGAGGTCGTCGCCCGTGTAGACGCGGAAGCCCCCGGTGGTGCGGCCGCTCGGGACGAGGAGCCCGACCTCGTCGTAGTGCCGGATCGTCCGGAGGGACATCCCCGCACGCTCGGCCAGCTCGCCGATGTGCATGGTCGTGGGGAGGCCGGCATCGCTCATGGTCCAACCCTACCCTCACGTGAGGGTAGGGTTGCCCGCGATGACCGTGCTCACCCATGCCGCCACGCCGCCGCGCGTCCTCAATGCCCTCCGATCGCCGCGGATGCTGACGCGCGAGGTCCTCGCCGGCGTCGTCACCGCGCTCGCCCTGATCCCCGAGGCGATCTCGTTCTCGGTCGTCGCCGGCGTCGACCCCGCCGTCGGGCTGTTCTCGAGCGTCGTCATCGCCGTGGTGATCGCGTTCGTCGGCGGTCGCCCCGCGATGGTCTCGGCCGCCGCGGGGTCGGTCGCCCTGGTGATCGCTCCGCTCGTGCGCGACCACGGGATCGCTTACCTCGTCCCCGCGGTGGTGCTCGGCGGCGTGTTCCAGCTCGTCCTCGGGTTCCTCGGGGTCGCACGGCTGATGCGCTTCATCCCGCGGAGCGTCAACGTCGCGTTCGTGAACGCGCTGGCCATCCTCATCTTCACCGCGCAGCTGCCGAACCTGTTCGGCGGGGACGTGCCCGTCGTGGTGTGGCCGCTCACCGCGCTCGGCGTCGGCATCGTCGTCGGGTTCCCGTTCCTCACGAAGGCCGTCCCCGCGCCGCTCGTCGCCGTGGTCGTCGTCACGGCGATCACGATCGTCTTCGGCATCGCCGTGCCGACCGTCGGCGACGAGGGGGCCCTGCCGACGGCACTGCCCGGCTTCGGCGGGATCACCGTCCCGATCACGTTCGAGACGCTGCAGATCGTCGCGCCGTACGCGTTCGGCGTCGCGATCGTCGGACTCATCGAGACACTCCTCACGGCACAGCTCGTCGATTCGATCACCGAGACCCGGTCGAGCGCCTGGCGGGAGTCCTGGGGGCAGGGCATCGCGAACATCGCGTCCGCGTTCTTCGGCGGCACGGGCGGCTGCGCGATGATCGGCCAGACGGTCATCAACGTGAAGACCGCCGGCGCGCGCACCCGGATCTCGACGTTCGTGGCCGGCGTCTCGGTGCTCGTGCTGACGATCGTGCTGCACGACCTGGTCGCGCAGATCCCGATGGCGGCGCTCACCGCCGTGATGCTCATGGTGTGCGTCGCGACCTTCGACTGGCACAGCATCCGACCGCGCACCCTCGGGCGGATGCCGCTCGGCGAGACCGCCGTCATGCTGATCACGGTCGTGGTGGTCGTCGCGACCGACAACCTCGCCACCGGCGTGCTCGTCGGGGTGGTCGTCGCCGCACTCGTCTTCGCGCGGCGGGCGGCGCACCTCGTCACGGTCGTGCGGGAGCCGGTGGACGAGCGCACCGTCCGCTACCGGGTCCGCGGCGCGCTGTTCTTCGCGTCGTCGAACGACCTCGTCACCAGGTTCTCGTACGCCGAGGACCCCGAGCACGTCATCGTCGACATGAGCGACGCGCACGTGTTCGACGCGAGCACCGTCGCCGCGCTCGACGGCGTGGAGCAGCGGTTCGCGAAGCACGGCTCGACGGTCGAGGTCGTGAACCTCAACACCGGGTCGGTCGCCCTGCACGGACGGTTGACGGGGCGCCTCGGCTGAACGTCCCCGCATCCGTGAATCCGCTGTGGGGCCGGTGGGAACCGCGGAGCGACCTAGACTGGAACCCATGCCCGCGACACGGATCCACCTCGTCCGGCACGGCGAGGTCCACAACCCGGGGCGAGTGCTCTACGGCCGTCTGCCCGGCTTCGGCCTGAGCGACCTCGGCGCCCGGATGGCCGCGGCGTCGGCGAACGCGTGGAAGGAAGCCGGCGTCGATGTTCGCCGGATCGTGGCGTCCCCGCTCCAGCGCACGCAGGAGTCCGCAGCGCCGTGGGCCCAGGCCTACGGCCTCGACGTCTCGCTCGACGAGCGCCTCATCGAGCCGACGAACCGGTACGAGGGGCAGCGTCCCGGCTTCACGAAGCGGTCGCTCGGTCGCCCGACGGAGTGGCCCTGGATCGCGAACCCGTTCCGCCCGAGCTGGGGCGAGGCGTACGAGTCCATCGCGAACCGCATGCTCGCCGCCGTCACCACGGCGTGGGAGAGCGTCGACGAGGGCGACGTCGTCCTCGTGAGCCACCAGCTGCCGATCTGGACGGTGCACCGCAAGCTCGCGGGGGAGCCCCTGTGGCACGACCCGCGCAAGCGCCGGTGCGACCTGTCCAGCATCACGACCGTCGAGCGTGTGCCCGCCACCTCGTCCGGCCGCTTCACCGAGGTCGGGTACGCGGACCCGGCGCACGCGTTGCGCGGATCCGCCGTCGACGAAGGAGCTGTCTGATGTCCACCCGAACCCGGTTCGCCACCCTCGCGGCGACGGCGGTGATCGCCGCCCTGGCGCTCGCCGGGTGCTCGTCGTCGAACGACTCGCTGTCCAAGCAGTACGGCAGCGGGACCACGCAGAACTACATCTCCGGCGACGGCGCGGTGACCGAGGTCGCCGCCGACAAGCGCACCGACCCGGTCGAGTTCAGCGCGAAGGACTCCGACGGCGACACCATCTCGTCGAAGGCGCTCCGCGGCAAGGTCGTCGTCCTGAACTTCTGGTACGCCGGCTGCCCGCCGTGCCGTGCCGAGGCGAAGTACCTCAACCAGGTGCACGACCAGTACGCCGACCAGGACGTCGCCTTCGTGGGTGTCAACGTCCGCGACGAGGCCGGTACCGCCGCCGCGTTCGAGCGCACCTTCAAGGTCGACTACCCGAACGTGCTCGACGCGGGGACGGGCACGATGCAGCTCGCGCTCTCCGGGCAGATCGCCCCGAACGCCGTGCCCGCGACGATCGTGCTCGACAAGCAGGGTCGCGTCGCCGCCCGTGTGCTCGGCGCGGTCGACGGTCCGAGCATCCTGCAGACCCTGGTCGGCGACGAGCTGCACGGCAAGGCCTCCTGACCCGTGTCCGGCAACCCCTTCGCCGACGCGATCCTCAGCGGCCAGATGGTCGTCGCGCTGCCCGTGGCCGCGCTCGCAGGGCTCGTGTCGTTCCTGTCGCCGTGCGTGCTGCCGCTCGTCCCGGGCTACCTCGGGTACGTCGGCGGCGTCGCCGAGGGCGGGCAGCGTCGCGGCCGTGTGGTGCTCGGGGTGCTGCTGTTCATCCTCGGCTTCACCGCCGTGTTCGTCGCGTACACGACCGTCTTCGGTGCGCTCGGCTTCTGGCTCGTCCGCTGGCGCGACCTCATCACGCAGGTGCTCGGCGTCGTGGTCATCGCGATGGGGCTGGTCTTCGTCGGCCGGTTCACGTTCCTGCAGCGCACGCTCAAGCCGTCGTGGACGCCCGCGACGGGTCTCGTCGGCGCGCCGCTCCTCGGCATCGTGTTCGGCCTCGGCTGGACCCCCTGCCTGGGCCCGACGCTCGCCGCGATCAACCTGCTCAGCGTGCAGTCGGGCAGCGCCTGGCAGGGCATGTGGCTCGGCGTCGCGTACTGCCTGGGCCTCGGCGTCCCGTTCGTCCTCGTGGCGCTCGGCGCCGGCTGGGCCACCGGGGCGATCCGCGCCGTCAAGCGCCACATGCGTGTCGTCAACATCATCGGAGGAGCGATCCTGATCGTCATCGGTCTGCTCATGGTCACCGGCATCTGGTCGGCCGTCATGTCGAGTCTCGGGGCGGTGATCCAGAGCTTTGTCCCCGCAGTCTGACCGCGACGCCGACGACACCGCGCGCGCCGACGCCCCTACGGACGCCACCGCGACCGACGCCACCGCACCCGACGACACCGTCTCCGGCGGCGACCCCATGCGACCGTCGGACCACGTCGACGGCACCGCCGCCGCGGCCGCGGACGACGCCGACGGCGGGGTGACGCAGCCGAAGCTCGGGTTCGTCGGCTACCTGCGCTTCTTCTGGCGGCAGCTGACCAGCATGCGGACCGCACTGTTCCTGCTCATGCTCCTCGCGCTCGCGGCGATCCCCGGCTCCCTCGTGCCGCAGCGGACCGCGGACCCGAACGGCGTCGTGCAGTACAAGGCCGACCACCCGCAGCTCTTCCCGGTGCTCGACACGCTCCAGGTCTTCGACACCTACACCTCGGTGTGGTTCTCGGCGATCTACCTGCTGCTGTTCGTGTCCCTCATCGGCTGCATCGTGCCGCGGACGAAGCACCACTGGCAGGCCCTCCGCACCCGCCCGCCGCGGACCCCGGTGCGGCTCGGTCGCCTGGCGGGCTACCGCTCCGTCCCGGTCGAGGCAGCGGCGCTCCGGGGCGACCGGACGACCGACGTGGGCGGTGCGACGAACGCGGCCACGAGCCTCCCGTCCGTCGACCACGCCGTGACGCGAGCCGCCGCGCTCCTGAAGCGGTCCGGCTACCGCGTCGAGCGCTTCGGCGACTCGGTCAGCGCGGAGCGCGGCTACCTGCGCGAGACCGGCAACCTCGTGTTCCACGCGGCCCTCGTCGGTGTGCTCGTCGCCGTCGGGCTCGGCGGTGGCTTCAGCTACACCGGACAGCGGCTGCTCGTCGAGGGCCAGACGTTCTCGAACGTCCTCGGCTCCTACGACTCGTTCAACCCGGGTCGCTGGTTCACCCAGTCCGACCTGCAGGGCTACAACCTGACGCTCGACAAGTTCACGACGACGTACGAGGAGCGCAACCTCGACGCCCTCGGCCAGGCGCTCGACTACTCGGCGACGATCACCGCACGTCAGAAGGACGGCCAGGAGCGCACGGAGCGCCTCGGCGTCAACGAGCCGCTGTCCATCGGCGGCACCAATGTGTACCTGCTCGGCAACGGCTACGCGATGCAGGTGACGGTGCGCGACGGCGACGGGAACGTGGCGTTCAAGGACGTCGTGCCGTTCCTGCCCGAGGACGCGAACTACACGTCCACCGGCGTCATCAAGGTCCCGGACGCGAAGCCGTCGCAGCTCGGCATGGTCGGGTTCTTCTACCCGACGGCGTCGAAGCTCGGCTCCGGTGCGTTCGCGAGCGCCTACCCGGACGCGCAGAACCCGCTGCTGACGCTGCAGGTCTACCGCGGCGACCTCGGGCTCGACAGCGGCGTGCCGCAGAGCGTCTACTCGCTCGACACGAGCGGGCTCGAGCAGATCGCCGGACGCCAGTCGAAGGCGGCGAGCATCGAGCTGAAGCCCGGGCAGTCGAAGGAGCTCCCCGACGGCACGGGCTCGATCACGTTCGACGGCGTCAAGCGCTACGTGTCGCTCGACGTGCACCACGACCCGTCGCAGCTCTTCGTCGCCGGCTTCGCGGTCCTCGCCGTGCTCGGTCTGCTCACCTCGCTGTTCGTCCCGCGCCGACGTGTGTGGGTGAAGGCGGTCCCGCGTCGCGGTGCGGAACACGGCGAGTACGACCTGGAGTACGCCGGGCTCGCCCGCGGCGAGGACCCCAACCTCGAACGAGCGGTCGCGGACATCGCTCGACGCCACCTGTCGGACCTCGGAGTTAGGATCCCTGCGTGAACCCGGACATGACGACCAACCTCGCGACCTACTCGGTCGTGCTGACCTACTCGGCGATCGCCGTGTACGTCATCGCGTTCATCGCGTTCGCGCTGGACATGGCGAAGCGCTCGGGTGAGGTCACCGCCGCCGCTGCCGGGGCGTCCACCGCGGCGGCCGAGCGGACGGTCGCCATCGTCCAGGGCGGCACGGTCGTGCTCGAGAAGGTCGCCGAGTCGGCTGATCGGTCGGACCGCGGGACGAAGTTCGAGCGCGTCGGCATGGCCGTGACGATCCTCGCGCTCGTGCTGCACGTCGGGGCGGTCGTCCTCCGGGGCGTCGCGGCCGACCGTGTGCCGTGGGGCAACATGTTCGAGTTCTCGCTCACGGGCACGGCGCTCATCACGCTGATCTTCCTGCTCGTGCAGTTCTGGCAGAACCTGAAGTTCCTCGGTGTCTTCATCAGCGGCCTGACGATCATCCTGCTCGGCATCGCCACGGTGAACTACTACGTGCCCGTCCGGCCGCTCGTGCCGGCGCTCGAGTCGTACTGGCTCGTCATCCACGTGTTCGTGGCGATCGCCGGGACCGGGTTCTTCGCCCTCGGCGCCGGGCTCGCGGTGGCGCAGCTCGTGCAGACGTCCCGACAGAGCCGCGGTCTCGCGACCAAGCTGCGGTTCATGGAGACCCTGCCGGACGCCGACCGGCTCGAGGTCCTGAGCTACCGGGTCATCCTGGTCGGCTTCGTCCTCTGGACCTTCACGCTGATCGCCGGTGCCATCTGGGCCGAGCGTGCGTGGGGCCGCTACTGGGGCTGGGACACGAAGGAGGTCTGGACCTTCATCATCTGGACCCTCTACGCCGGGTACATCCACGCCCGCGCGACGCGCGGCTGGCGCGGGGCGCGCTCGTCCTGGCTGGCGCTCATCGGGTTCGCCGCGGTGATGTTCAACTTCGCCGTCGTGAACGTGTTCTTCAAGGGGCTGCACAGCTACTCCGGCCTGTGAGCCGTCGGATGCGGTGACGGACCAGGATCCGTGACGGACGGGAGGCGCGGTGCCGGCTGGCACCGCGCCTCCCGTCCGTCACGGGTGCGGTCCGGCGGTCGTGTGCTCGCTCGGGCTGGGGTGCGCTCGAGCGGGCCACATCTGGGCCGCTCGACGTCGCCCGGCGACGGAATGCGCCCGCGCGGCGAACGCGCGCGGCGTGTCCTGCCCACTCGGCGCCCGCTCGGCGCGCCACAAGAGCGCACGCGCCGCCGCCCGCGGGTCAGGCCGCGGCGAGCAGGGCGTGCGTCCGCCGGAGCCGGTCGAGCCACCACGCCCGGCGCTCCGGGGCCGCGGCGTGCCGCTCGAGCAGCTCGACCGACACCTCGGCCCGCCGGACGTCGACGCGCCCGCCGACCGGCAGGAGCGGGGTCGCGGTCACGTCGGCCTCGAACATCGCCGCCGTGCCGAGGCCGGCGGCGTAGCCCGGGGACATCGCCGCAGCCGCGAGGAACGCCCCCATCCCGAGCCCGACCGAGGTGTCGAGCGCGCTGGACACCACGCAGGGCAGTCCGGCCTCCGCGACGACCCGCTGCGCAGCGGTCACGCCCCCGAGCGGCTGCGCCTTCACGACCAGGACGTCGGCAGCGCCGGCCCGTGCCACCGCGAGGGGATCGGCGGCGCGACGGACGCTCTCGTCGGCGGCGATCGCGACCCCCAACCCGGAGGTCCGGCGGCGGAGGTCGGCGAGCTCGGGGACGGTCCGGACCGGCTGTTCGGCGTACTGCAGGTCGAGGGGTGCGAGGTGCTCGAGCGCCCGGACAGCCTGGTCGACGGTCCACAGGCCGTTCGCGTCGACCCGGACGGCGGCGTCCGGACCCATCACACGGCGGACCGCGGTGACCCGGTCGACGTCGTCCTCCAAGGTCGTCCCGGGTTCGGCGACCTTCACCTTCGCGGTCGTGCAGCCGGGGTAGCGGTCGAGGACCTCGGCGACGCGGTCGGCGGGGACGGCCGGGACGGTGGCGTTCACCGGGACGGAGTCGGCCGCCGGTTCGTGGTCGGTCCAACCGAAGTCGATCGCCGCGCGGAGCCACGCGGTGGCCTCGGCGTCGTCGTACTCGACGAACGGCGAGAACTCCGTCCAACCGGCGGGGCCGCGGAGCACGAGGGCCTCGCGGATGGTGATGCCGCGGAAGCGCACCCGCATCGGCAGGGCGACGACGTGGGCGTCGGCGGTCAGGTCGGCGAGGTCGGGGAGCACGGTCCATCCTCCCGCAGGGACTGCGAGCGCGCTCGGCCCCCGCCGCAGGTCACGGTCCGGACACGTCCAGCGCGTCCGCCGGTTCCTCGGAGCGGACCGCCAGGGCCGGCCATTAGCATGCGACGGTCGGCCAGCGCCGACGCACGTGCACCACGTGACCGACCGCGTGCACGTGGACGACGTCGCGGCGACGACCGCGACGCACCCTGTGACGAATGGAGGGCCGGTGCCGCCGGAACCGCAGCAGCGCGCGCAGCGAGCAGCCGCGCCCGCGACCAGCGCGCAGCGGCGACCCGCCCCCGCACCGACCCGCACGACGCAGGACAAGCAGGTCCGCACGACGCAGGAAAAGCAGGTCCGCACGGCGCCGGACAAGCAGCTCCGAGCCGCGCACGGCAAGCAGGCCCGCGGGACCACGAACCAGCGGGTGGGCGCCCGTCCGGCCGGGAGCGGCACGAGCGACTTCGAGCGCCTCATGCAGCGCAACACCGTCGACGCCCGGACCCTCGCGCAGCGGGCCCGCCGGCGCAAGAACCCGATGGCCGGCAAGATCGCCCTCGGCCTCGCGATCGTCTCGGCTGCGGTGGACGCCAGTGCCTTCGCGGTGTTCATGGGCGGCGACACCACCTTCGCGTTCGGCATCTGCTTCGTCGTGGTGTTCCTGACGCTGATCGCCGCGGTGCTCGGCTTCGTCGCCGCGGTCGGCTCGTTCGGCCGCTGGTACGGCGCGATCGGGGTCGTCCTGGCGTTCTTCGCGAACCCGGTGATCCTCATCGTCCTGCTGGTGGTGGTGGCGCCCGAAGCGCTCACCACCATGTGACCGGCCCGACGCACCACGAGCACGACGCACCACGAGCACGACGCACCACGAGCACGCCGCGCCCCGCCGCGAACCGGCACCAGCACGACCGCCCACCCGGGCTCCGGCGATACGGTGGATGCATGCCCGCCCCCGTCAGCGACCTGTTCGACCCCGACGTCTGGACCGCGGCTCCGGTCGCGGAGCACTTCACCGACATCACGTACCACAAGCACGTGTCGCAGGGCATCGTCCGCGTCGCCTTCGACCGCCCCGAGGTTCGGAACGCCTTCCGTCCCCGCACGGTCGACGAGCTGTACCGCGCCCTCGACGACGCCCGCCAGGACCCCCGCGTCGGCGTCGTCCTGCTCACCGGCAACGGCCCGAGCCCGAAGGACGGCGGGTGGGCGTTCTGCTCCGGCGGCGACCAGCGCATCCGTGGACGCAGCGGCTACCAGTACGTCGGCGACGAGGGTGCCCCGCCCGAGGGCGTCGACCCCGCCGCGGCGCAGGCGTCGATGGGCCGCCTGCACATCCTCGAGGTGCAGCGTCTCATCCGCATGATGCCGAAGGTCGTCATCGCGGTCGTCCCGGGCTGGGCGGCCGGCGGCGGGCACTCGCTGCACGCGATCTGCGACCTGACGATCGCGAGCGCCGAGCACGGGAAGTTCAAGCAGACCGACGCCGACGTCGGCTCGTTCGACGGCGGGTACGGCAGCGCCTACTACGCCCGCCAGATCGGCCAGAAGCTCGCGCGCGAGGTCTTCTTCCTCGCCGAGGAGTACTCCGCCCAGCGCGCCTACGAGATGGGTGCGGTGAACAAGGTGGTGCCGCACGCCGACCTGGAGCGCGAGGCCATCGCGTGGGGCGAGACGATCCTGGGCAAGTCGCCGACCGCGATCCGGATGCTCAAGTACGCCTTCAACGCGGTGGACGACGGGATGGTCGGCCAGCAGGTCTTCGCGGGCGAGGCCACGCGCCTCGCCTACGGCACGGACGAGGCGGTCGAGGGCCGCGACTCGTTCCTGCAGAAGCGCGAGCCCGACTGGACCGCCTTCCCCTGGCACTTCTGATGGCCCGTCCGCTGGTCGCGCTGGGGGCGTCCGACCCGTCGGCCGTGCTGCGCGGCCTGGAGGCAGCGCTCGCCGGCGGCCCCGCGCTGCTCCCCGTCGCGGAGGACGCCCCGGCCCTGCCGACCGCACCACCGTCCCACGTCGAGCAGCGGGTCGCCCTGGTCGTCGAGACGAGCGGCTCGACAGGGACCGGCAAGCGGGTGGCGCTGTCGTCCGACGCCGTCCTCGCGGGTGCGGCGGCCGCGGACGCGGCCCTCGGCGGACCGGGCGCGTGGCTCCTCGCGTTGCCGACGCACTACATCGCCGGCCTCAACGTCCTGACGCGGTCGATCACCGCCGGGACGACCCCGGTCGTGCTGCCCGTCGGCCACTTCGCCCCCGCGGCCTTCGCGGACGCGGTGGACCGGCTCGACGTCGGTCCGGCCGCCCCGCGACGCTACACCTCGCTCGTCCCGGTGCAGCTGGCGCGCGTGCTCGACGACCCCCGGGCGACCGCGGCCGCGGCGACGCTCGACGCGGTGCTCGTCGGCGGGCAGGCAACCCCGGTGCCCCTCCGCGAGCGTGCCCGTGCCGCCGGCGTCCGTGTCGTCACGACCTACGGCGCGAGCGAGACGAGCGGCGGCTGCGTGTACGACGGCGTTCCCCTCGGGCCGGTGCGGGCCGCGGTCGACGACGGGGAGCTGCTGCTCGCCGGGCCGGTGCTCGCCGAGGGGTACCTCGGCGACGACGAGCGGACGGCGCGGACCTTCACGGAGCGCGACGGCCTCCGCTGGTACCGGACGGGCGATGCCGGGCAGGTCGAGGACGGCCGCGTCCGCGTGCTCGGGCGGCTCGACGACGTCGTGATCTCCGGTGGCGAGAAGGTCCCGCTCGGTGCGGTCGAACGGATCGTGCGCGGCATCGCCGGACAGGAGGGCGCGGTGGTGACGCGCCGCGCGTCCGCGGAGTGGGGCGAGGTGCCCGTCGTCGTGACGGAGCGGTCGCTCGACCTGGACACCGTGCGCGCCGTCGTCGGCGACGCCCTCGGCCGGGCCGCCCGGCCCGCCGACGTGGTCGTCGTGGACCGCCTGCCGATGCTCGCGTCGGGCAAGCCGGACCGCCGGGCGGTGCGCACGATCGCCGACCCCGCCAGCTGACGGACCCCCGTCCTGACGGGCCGGGCCACCTGACGGACCGGACCGGCGTGGGGGAGGTACGCCGTGCCTCCCGGTCGACGTCGGTACGATGGTCGGCCGTGGCACGTAAGAGGAACACGACCCCGGCGAAGCGCCGGAGCGGCAACCCGGCGAAGGCCGCTGCGCCGCAGCGCACGAAGCGGCGCGCGACCGCACGCGACTGGATCGGCGGGGCGCGCCTGCGCACCCTGACGCTCGGCGTCGTCCCGGTCGTGCTGGGGACGGGCGTCGCGTTCGTCGACAGCGGCGAACCCGGCGACTTCGGCGCGTACCTGGCGAAGGACCACCATCTCGTCGTGGCCCTGCTCGCCCTCGCGGTCGCGCTGTTCCTGCAGATCGGCGTGAACTACAGCAACGACTACTCGGACGGTGTCCGGGGCACCGACGAGTTCCGCGTCGGACCCGCACGGCTGACCGGGGCCGGGCTCGCGAAGCCGCGCACGGTGCTCACCGTCGCGCTGACGTTCTTCGGCCTGGCCGCGGTCGCAGGTCTCGTCATCGTCGTGCTCACCGGGCTGTGGTGGCTGCTGCTCGTGGGCGCCGCCGCGATCGTCGCCGCCTGGTTCTACACCGGGGGCAAGCGGCCCTACGGGTACAACGCCCTCGGCGAGGTGTTCGTCTTCGTGTTCTTCGGGCTCGTCGCCGTGCTCGGTACCGAGTTCGTGCAGATCCGTGCCGTCACGACGAGCGGCTGGGCGGCCGCCGTCGCCGCGGGCCTGTTCGCGTGCGCGGTCCTCATGGTGAACAACATCCGCGACATCGACGAGGACCAGCAGGCGGGCAAGCGCACCCTCGCGGTCGTCGTCGGCCGTCCGGTGGCCCGCGTGCTCTTCGCGCTGTTCCTGCTGCTGCCCTACGTCGCGCTGCTCTGGTTCACGCTGCTGTACTTCCGGACCGGCTTCGCCTACTTCTCGCTGCTGCTGGCCCTGCCGGCGCTGGCGATCGGGGTGTCGTCGCGGAAGCCGCGGGAGCTCATCACCGCGCTCCAGCTGTCGTCCTTCGCGTCGCTGGCCTACGGCGTCGTGCTCGGCGTCACGCTCGCCGTCCAGCCGTAGCGGCCGCTGCGGCGGTCAGGCCCCAGCGACGCCGGGCCCGGCCGGTGGCGGCGAGTCACTCCTCGCCGGACTCCCGACGGACCTCGTGCCGCTCGGCATCGGACACCGGACGCGGCGCGGGGGAGTCGGAGTCGGCGGCGTCGACGAAGTCGTCCTCGAAATCGCTGTCCGCGTCGTGCTCCTTGCGGGGCCGACGGGACGCGAGGCTCGAGGTGACCTGGCCGCGCAGCCCCGGGAGCGCGATGTACGAGACGAGCAGGCCGATGAGCGCCGCACCGATCGTCGCCCAGTACCAGGGCAGACCGATCACGAACAGGACGACGAGGGCCACGGCGAAGATGCCGAGCCGGGCCAGGGTGTAGACGAGCCACGCTTTCACCCGACGAGTCTACGGACCCCACGGCGCACGGCGGCTGACGGGCAGGCGCATCCCAGGCGCCGAACCTAGACTCCGTCCATGGTCCGTCTGTGGTTGGTCGTCGTCGTCGCCGCCGTGGCCTTCACGGTCTACGCGGTCATCGACTGCGCGACCATGCCCCGGCAGCGAATCCGGTCGCTCCGCAAGGGCTGGTGGATCCTCGTCGTGCTCGTCCTGCCCGTCCTCGGTGCCGTGCTGTGGTTCCTGCTCGGCCGGGCACCGACGGCCAGCGGCCCGGGCCCCCGCTACCGTGGACCCGAAGACGACCCGGACTTCCTCGGCGGCCCCCGCGCTCCCGAGCCCCACCGCACGGACAAGGACCAGGACGACGAGACCCTCCGAGACCTCGAAGAACAGTTCCACGAGCGTGACGACGACGGCCCCGCCGATCGCTGACGATCCTGCGGGATCCGGCAGCCCGGCGACCGACTTCGCCCTCGCGCTCCTCGGCGCCCTCGCGCGCGCCGGCGTCACCGACGTCGTCGTCAGTCCGGGTTCACGCTCGCAGGCCCTCGCCCTCGCCGCCGTCGCCCTCGAACGGGCCGGCGGGGTCACGGTGCACGTCCGGCTCGACGAGCGCACCGCCGGGTTCTTCGCCCTCGGGCTCGCCGTCGAGAGCGGCCGGCCCGCCGCGGTCGTGACGACCTCGGGCACCGCCGTCGCGAACCTGCACCCCGCCGTGCTCGAGGCGCACCACTCCGGTGTACCGATGGTCGTGCTCAGCGCCGACCGTCCGGACGAGCTCCGCGGCATCGGCAGCAACCAGACGACCGTGCAGCCCGGGCTGTTCGGCCCTGCGGTCGCCTTCGTGCGGGACGTGCAGGCGCCGACCGCGGGTGGGGTCGACCAGGACGCCGTCCGGTCCCTCGCGCGCGAGGCCGTCGCGGTCGCCGCAGGCCACACCGGCCAGCCGGGTCCGGTGCAGCTCAACGTCGCCTTCCGCGAGCCGCTGTCCGCGGGGCTCCGCGCCGAGGACGTCCAGGGCGTCCCCGACGACGAGGTCGACCTCGAGCACGCCCGGCGCCGGGTGCACACGGACCTGCCCGTCGCGGAGCTCGCACCCGACGAGGTCCCCGGGACCGTCGTCGTCGCAGGACACGACGCCGGCGAGGACGCCGAGCGGATCGCGTGGGAGCTCGGTGCGCCGCTGCTGGCCGAGGTGTCGAGCGGAGCGCGCTTCGGGCGGAACCTCGTCGTCGCCTACCGCGACCTGCTCCGCGACGCCGACTTCGGCGGGGCGGTCCGTCGCGCGGTCGTGCTCGGCCACCCCACGCTCAGCCGCGAGGTCCCCGCGCTCCTGCAGCGCGACGACGTCGAGACCGTCGTGGTCCGCGGACCGGGGGCCGACCCGTACGACCCGGCCCGTGCCTCCCGGCCGTCCGCCGCGACCACCTTCGTGTCCGACGTCCGCGTGACGGGCCGGACCACCCCGGCGCACCGGGCGTGGGTGGGGCGCTGGGTGGCGACGAGCCGCGCGCTCCTCGGCGACGGCGACGCCGGTCCGGACCTGGACGCCAAGCGGTCCGCCGACCGGACCGAGCGCAACCGATTCCTGCGCGACGAGGTCGCGCTGCGCCGCCGCGCGGTCGACCGCGAGATGCTCGTCGAGGCGGTCTGGGGTGCGACGTGGCCGCACGACCGGCTCGTGCTCGGCGCCTCGCAGCTCATCCGGGTCGCGGACGCGCACGTCGCCGGCAAGAAGCTCCGGGTGCACGCCAACCGCGGGCTCGCGGGCATCGACGGCACGGTGTCGACGGCGCTCGGGATCGCGGCGGCGCTGGAGCGGTCACCGGACTCGATCGGCACGACGCGGGTGCTCGTGGGGGACCTGACGTTCCTGCACGACCTCGGGGCGTTCGTCACCGGGACCGAGGAGCGGCGGCACCGCGTGCAGGTCGTGGTCGGGAACGACGGCGGGGGCGCGATCTTCCGCGGGCTCGAGGTCGCCGCGACCACGCCCGAGCAGGACATGCGCCGGATGATGACGACGCCGCAGCAGGTGGACGTCGAGCGCGTGGTGACGGGGCTCGGGTGGTCCTACCGGCGCGCGGCGACCTGGGGTGACCTCGAGGCGGTGCTCACCGACCCCGCGGAGCGGCTGGTCGTCGAGGTGCCGCTGGGCTGACGGGCTGGCACCCGCTCGTGCGCTTTCGTCTCGTCTCGTCTCGTCTCGTCGAGACGGACCGGTCGCGTCGAGACGCCGCCGGATCCGGGGGCGTCTCGCGTGTGGCGGTGCGTCTCGCGCGGACGCGGGCGTCTCGCGTCCGCCGTGGGGCCGGGTGGCGCCGGACGGGAGGCACGGTGCGGGCCCGCCACGATCCTCCCGTCCGGGGGCGGTCACGCGGGTGACGTTCCTGCCCATCGCACCCGACATGGGAAGCCGATCCGCGCGTCGGAGGCCGGAAGGAACGACTGCCCACGCGCGGATCGGTCTCCCGTGCGCGGATCGGCACCCTACGCGCGGATCGGTCTCCCCGCTGCCGCCGCCGCGCTCAGGCCAGGGCGTCGCGCACCGGGCGGAACTTGAGCGCCGTCTCGGCGACCTCGCGCGCCGGGTCGGAGCCGGCGACGATGCCGGCGCCGGCCCAGGCGCGCACGGTCCCGTCGTCCTCGATGCGGGCGCTGCGGAGCGCGAGCATCCACTCGCCGTCGCCGTTCGCCCCGAGCCAGCCGACGGGTCCGGCGTAGCGGCCCCGGTCGACGCCCTCGAGCTCGGCGACGAGCCGCACGGCCACGTCGGTCGGCGTCCCGGCGACCGCGGCCGTCGGGTGCAACGCGTCGGCGACGTCGAGCGAGGTCGTCCCGGCGGGGAGCGTCGCGCGCACGTCGGTCGCGAGGTGCCAGAGGTTCGGCAGCTGCAGCCGGAACGGCTCCGGGTCGGCCCGCAGGTCGGTGGCGATCGGTCGGAGCGCCGCCAGCAGGCTCGCGATCGCGAAGCCGTGCTCCTCGACGTCCTTCCCACTCGACGCCAGGGCCTCGGCGGCGGCGCGGTCGGACACCGGGTCGGTCCCGCGTGCGGCGCTGCCGGCGAGCACCCGCGCGGACAGCTCGGTGCCGTCCGTCCGGGCGAGCGTCTCGGGCGTGGCTCCGACGAGCCCGTCCACGGCGAAGGTGACGCACTGCGGGTAGGCGGCGGCGAGGTCGAGCAGGATCGCCCGGCGGTCGGCGCCGTCCGGCAGGGTCCCGACGAGGTCGCGCGCGAGCACGACCTTCTCGGCGCGGCCCGCGATGATCCGGCGGACGGCCTCGGCGACGTTCGCGGCGTAGGTGTCCTCGTCGACCCGGCCGGGGCCGAAGGCGACCGAGACGTGCCCACCCACCGCGGGCACCGGGACCGAGGTCCGGGTGAACGCGAGCGGAGCCGGGTCCGGGGTCGTGTCGACGGCGGTGAGCCATGCCTTGCCGCGGCGCTTTCCGATGACCACCCGGGGGACGACCAGCACGCTGCGCTCGGCGGAAACGTCCGCGAAGGTGAAGGAGCCGAACGCCACGAGCCCGGTCCCGCGGAGCTGCACCGGGTCGTCGACCACGGCGCTGCCGACGACGTCCCGCCAGACCGCGGCGGCGTCGCGCATCCGGTCCGGTCCGGAGAACTCGAAGCGCAGGGCCTCGCCGATCCCGACGATGCCGTCGCCGCCCCGCACGAACGCGAGCGGAGCGTCCCGCAGGGTGTGCCGCAGCACGTCGCCGGGATCGTCGAGGATGCGGGTCGAGACCGTGAGCGTGGGAGCCGCCGTGGTGGTTCGGGTCACGCACCGATCGTACGCGCGGACGGGGTGCACGGGCCCCGGCCCGGCGTCGGGGACACCCTCGGGCGCGACCTCTAGGATGGTGCGGTGAGCAGAGCGGACCTGAGCAAGCAGCCGGCTGAAGTGGCGGCCATGTTCGACGACGTCGCCGCGAAGTACGACCTCACGAACGACATCCTGTCGGCGGGCAACGCCCCGCTGTGGCGCGTCGCGACGGTCCGTGCGGTCGACCCGCAGCCGGGGGAGCGCGTCCTCGACATCGCCGCCGGCACGGGCACGAGCGCTGCGGCACTCGCCAAGAAGGGTGCCGAGGTCACCGCGCTCGACCTGTCCGCGGGCATGATCGCCGTCGGGCGTGAGCGCCACCCCGAGATCACCTTCGTCGAGGGCGACGCCGAGCACCTGCCCTTCGACGACGACTCGTTCGACGCCGTGACGATCTCGTTCGGCCTCCGCAACGTGAACGATCCGATGCAGGCCATCACCGAGATGCTCCGGGTGCTCAAGCCCGGCGGTCGCGTCGTGATCTGCGAGTTCTCCACCCCGCCGATGGCGCTGCTGCGCTTCGGCTACGGCGCCTACCTCAAGCGCGTGCTCCCGGGCATCGCGCGGCTGTCGAGCAGCAACCCGGCCGCCTACCGCTACCTCGCCGAGTCCATCGAGGCCTGGCCGGACCAGCAGGTCCTCAGCCAGTGGCTGCGCGGCGTCGGCTTCACGATGGTCGCGCACCGCAACCTGACCGCCGGCATCGTCGCGCTGCACCGCGGCCGGAAGCCCGTCGCCGGCACCGTCCGCGAGTCGGCGGCCCGCCGTGCCAAGGCCCGTCGGGAGCACCAGCACACGGGCGAGCAGCCCAGCGTGGTCGACCCCGGCGCCGAGCAGCCCGGCACGGACGCCTGACGGCCCCCACCCCCGAACACGGAGCAGCACTTGAACCCGAGCGTCCCGGTCGCACGTCGCGCACCGAGTCTCCGCGCGTCGTTGGGCATCGGCGAGCGACTCTTCGCCACGCCGTCGGAGCGCCGCTTCATCACCGCCGTCGACGACGGTCTCGAGCTCGTCGAGGAGCAGCTCGAGGTCGCGATGCGGTCCACCGACACCCTCGCCGACACGACGAGCCGCTACCTGCTGTCGGCCGGTGGCAAGCGGATCCGTCCGACGCTGACGCTCCTCATCGCGCAGCTCGGCCAGGGCGTGACGGACGCCGTGGTCAAGGCCGCGGTGAGCATCGAGACCACGCACCTCGCGTCGCTCTACCACGACGACGTCATGGACGAGGCCCCGGTGCGCCGCGGTGTCCCCGCGGCACACGTGACCTACGGCAACAACGTCGCCATCCTGACGGGCGACCTGCTGTTCGCCCGTGCGAGCCTCATCACCGCGGACCTCGGCACCGAGGGCATCCGGATGCAGGCCGAGACCTTCCAGCGTCTCTGCATGGGGCAGCTCCACGAGACCACCGGCCCGCAGCCCGAGGACGACCCCGTCGAGCACTACATCCAGGTGCTCAGCGACAAGACCGGCTCGCTCATCGCCACCGCGGCCCGCGCCGGTGTGATGTTCTCCGGCGCCGACCGGGCGTACCTCGACGCCGTCGGCACCTTCGGCGAGAAGGTCGGCGTCGCGTTCCAGCTCGTCGACGACGTGATCGACCTCGCGCCCGCGACGGACAAGACGGGCAAGATCGCCGGCAACGACCTCCGCGCCGGAGTCGACACCCTGCCGCTGCTCCAGCTCCGTCGACTCGCGGGCGACGACCCTGAGGCCGCCGCGCTGCTCGGCCGCATCGAACGCGACGTCAAGGACGCCCCGGACGACGCCGTCGACTCCACGCCGTACCAGTCAGCGGTCGCCGCGCTCCGGGCGCACCAGGCGACCACCGCCACGCGCGCCGTCGCCGTGCGCTGGGCAGAGGAAGCCGTCGAGGCCCTCGCCCCGCTGCCCGACGGCACCGTGAAGCGCGCACTGACCCGCTTCGCCGAGTCGGTCGTCGAGCGGAGCCGATGACCTCGCCGGCACACCAGCCGACACCCCCGGCAGCACCCCGCACGAACGAACTGGAGACACCAGTGCCCACCCTCCGACTCGCCATCGTCGGCGCCGGTCCCGCCGGCATCTACGCCGCGGACATCCTGCTGCGGGAGGCCCGCGGCTTCGACGTCTCGATCGACCTGTTCGAGCAGCTGCCGGCGCCGTACGGCCTGGTCCGCTACGGCGTCGCACCGGACCACCCCCGCATCAAGGGCATCGTGAACGCGCTGCGAGACGTGCTCGACCGCGGTGTCGTCCGGCTGTTCGGCAACGTGCGGTTCGGCGAGGACATCACGCTCGACGACCTGCAGCAGCACTACCACGCGGTGCTCTTCTCGACGGGCGCGATCAAGGACGCCGACCTGGACATCCCCGGCGTCGAGCTCGAGGGCTCCTACGGCGCGGCGGACTTCGTCAGCTGGTTCGACGGCCACCCGGACGTCCCGCGCACCTGGCCGCTGACGGCCGAGAGCGTCGCGGTGATCGGCAACGGCAACGTCGCCCTCGACGTCTCCCGCATCCTCGCGAAGCACGCCGACGACCTGCTGCCGACCGAGATCCCCGCGAACGTCTACGACGGCCTCAAGGCCAGCCCCGTCACCGACGTGCACGTCTTCGGCCGCCGCGGTCCGGCGCAGGTGAAGTTCACGCCGCTCGAGCTCCGCGAGCTCGGTGAGCTCCGCGACGTCGACATGGTCGTGTACGACGAGGACTTCGACCATGACGAGGCCTCGAAGACCGCCATCGCCACGAACAAGCAGGTCATGGTGATGAACCGCGTGCTCGAGCAGTGGCGCCAGCGCGAGACCGGCACCGCCAGCCGCCGCCTGCACCTGCACTTCTACGCGAAGCCCCTCGAGCTCGTCGGCGAGGACGGCCACGTCACGGCGATCCGCTACGAGCGCACCCGCCCCGACGGTCTCGGCGGGGTCGAGGGCACCGGCGAGGTCCGCGAGCTCCCGGTGCAGGCCGTGTACCGCGCGGTCGGATACTTCGGGTCCCCTCTGCCGGGCGTGCCGTTCGACGAGCGCACCGGTGTCATCCCGAACCACGAGGGCCAGGTCCTCGACGCCGACGGCCACCAGCTCCCCGGCATCTACGCCACCGGCTGGATCAAGCGCGGACCCGTCGGGCTCATCGGACACACCAAGTCCGACGCGATGGAGACCGTGCAGCACATCGTCACCGACCAGGCGTCGTGGTGGAGCCCGGCCGACCCGTCGCCCGAGGCCGTCCCGGCGCTGCTCCGCGAGCGCGGCGTGGAGTTCACGGACCTCGACGGCTGGCACGCGCTCGACGAGCACGAGCAGGCACTCGGCGGCGCCGAGGGTCGCGAGCGCATCAAGGTCGTCCCGCGCGACGAGATGGTCGACGTGTCGCTCCGTCGCGTCGACCAGCCGACGAGCTGACCGCCCCGACGACCACCGCGCTCCCCGCACCGCGATGACCACCGCCCGCCCCGCACCGCCCGCCGCGATGCGGGGCGTGCTCGTCGCGCCCGGACGGCTGCAGGGCGTCGACGTGGCGCGGGCCCTCGCGCTGCTCGGCATGATGGCCGCGCACGTCGGCGGCGTCGCGGACGCGTTCGACTGGGCCGACGGCGCGACGTGGTCCGCCGTCGCGAACGGCCGGCCATCGACGCTGTTCGCGGTCCTCGCCGGGGTGTCCATCGGGCTGACCAGCGGCCGCACCACCCCGCCCGGGCCGCCGGCGATCGGCCGGGTCCGCGCACGGCTCGCGGTCCGCGCGGTCGTCGTGGTCGCGATCGGGCTGCTGCTCATGGCGCTCGACACGCCCGTCTACGTCATCCTGCCGACCTACGGGGCGCTCTTCCTGCTCGTCGTGCCGGTCCTGCGGCTGCGCGCACGGTGGCTGTTCGTCCTCGCCGCGGTGTGTGCGCTCGCGTCGCCGGTGGCTGCCCTCGCGGTCGTCCCGCTCTACGCGGACGCCGGCATGTTCGGGGTGCAGCTCGGGCTGGTCTACCCGGTGGTCACGTTCCTGGCGTACGTCCTGGTCGGACTCGCGGTCGCCAGGAGCGGTCTGGAGGTTCGTGTCCGGCAGGTCCTGCTCCTCGCGTCCGGCGCGCTGGTCGCCGCCACCGCCTACGTGGTCGGGAACCTGGTCGCCCCGGTCCCGGCGGACGCCGAGTACGCGTTCCCGGGGCTGCCGTACGCTCCGGACGACAGCACACCGGGGCAGGTGCTCGCGCAGTACTTCGCGTCGCCCCGGGACCACTCGTCCTCGGTCGTGGACGTCGTGGCGACGGCCGGGATCGCCGTCGCGGTCGTCGCCCTGTGCACGCTCGTGTTCGACGGACGCGGTCGGACGGTCGCCCGGGTCGCGTTCCCGCTCGCGGCGGTCGGGTCGATGCCGCTGACCGTGTACGCCGGCCACCTCGTCGTCATCGCGGCGCTGCCCGAGTACCCGGAGTCCGCGACCGCGTGGGGCTGGTTCGCCGTCGGCTCGGTGCTGTTCGCGATGACGTGGCGGACGTTCCTGGGACGCGGCCCGCTCGAGCGGCTCGTGGCGCGGCTCACCCGACTGGTGCCGGACGCTCGCTGACCAGCCCAGGGCGCCGGAACCGCATCGACGTCTGGGGGCCCGGCGGGGCGGACCCGCACCGTGCCTCCCGGCCGGCCCTACTGCAGGGCTGCCGTCAGCCGCGCGACGTTGTCGAGCACCTGGGACCGGCGCGGACGTTCGAGCCACGCGTCCAACGTGAGCTCGAACGAGGCCTCCTTGTAGGCGGCCTGCACACCGCGCAGCGCGTCCACGAACCGGCTCCCGCGGACCATCACCGAGACCTCGAGGTTCAGGCTGAACGACCGCATGTCCATGTTGCTCGACCCGATGACGGACACGTCGTCGTCGATCGTGAAGTGCTTCGCGTGCAGGATCGTCGGGGCGCGGTACAGCCAGATCTTCACGCCGGCGCGCAGGAGCTCCTCGTAGTAGGAGCGCTGCGCGTGCCACGTCATCGCGTGGTCGCCCATCTCGCCGACGAACAGCTCGACCTCGACCCCGCGCTGCGCCGTCGTCGTGATCGCGTAGAGCATCGAGTCGTCCGGCACGAAGTACGGGGACGTGATCGACACCTTCTCCTGCGCGGAGTAGAGCAGCGCGTTGAACAGACGCAGGTTGTTCTCGCCGTCGAAACCGGGGCCGGAGGGGACCACCTGGCAGTCGAGGGCGTCCCCGCGGTCGGCGCGCTGCACCGGGTCGCTCTCGCGGAGCAGGAGCTCGTCCGTCTCGCTGTACCAGTCGGTGACGAACAGGGCGTTGAGGCCGGCGACGACCGGACCCTCGAAGCGGGCGAACAGGTCCTTGTAGACCATGCCCTTCTCGATGTGCGACGGCAGGTCGTAGGACGGGTCGATGAGGTTCTGCGACCCGGTGAACGCGACCGAGCCGTCGATGACCATGATCTTCCGGTGGTTGCGGAGGTCCGGGCGCTGGAACTTCCCCTGCAGCGGCTGCAAGGGGAGCATGAGGTGCCACTCGATGCCGGCCTGGTCGAGGAACGCGAGCGTGTCCTTGTAGCCCGGGTAGCCGCGGCTCGCCCAGTGGTCCAGGAGGAACCGCACCGTCACACCGCGGGCCTGCGCACGGGCGAGGGCCTCGAAGTACGGCCGCGTCGTGTCGTCGATCGTGGCGATGTAGAACTCGACGTGGACGAACCGACGCGACTGGTCGATCGCGCGGGTCATCTCCTGCACCGACTCGTACGAGTCCGGGTAGAGCTCCGCGGAGTTGCCGCCGACCAGGGGCATCGCGCCGAGCTCGCGGTTGAGCTTCGTGATGCTCTCGAGCCACGGCGGCCACGGATGGTCCCGCCGCACGCGCTCGATGCCCTCGGTCTGCTCGAGGATGTACGCGTTGATCTCCGTCTGCTTCTCGCGCCGGGCCTTCGGCAGCTTCGTCGACCCGATCACCAGGAAGACGATGAACCCGATGTAGGGGATCAGGAAGATCGCGAGGAGCCAGGCGGTCGCGGTCTGCGGCTTCCGGTTGTACGGGACGTAGATGATCGAGAAGACACGGATCGCCAGGTCCAGCAGGACCAGGAGGACGGTGATCGCGACGCTGAGCCAGTGCTCCACGGGGTGCGGCGCTAGCGGAAGTTGATGAACTGCAGCGGCACGTCGAACTCTTCACCCTTGAGGAGCTGGATCGTGTTCTGCAGATCGTCACGGCTCTTCGAGGAGACGCGCAGCTCGTCGCCCTGGATCTGGTTCTTCACGCTCTTCGGGGCGTTCGCGCGGAGGAACGCGCCGATCTTCTTCGCGACGTCCTGCTCGATGCCGTTCTTGAACTTCACCTCGATGCGGTACTCCTTGCCCGAGGCGAAGGGGTCGCCGGCGTCCAGGCTCTTCAGGCTGATGTTGCGCTTGATCGCCTTGGTCTGCAGGACGTCGAGGACGGCCTTCGCGCGCTCCTCGGAGTTCGCCTTGATGAGGACGTCCTCGCCGCTGAACGCGATCGAGGCCGCGGCGCCCTTGAAGTCGTAGCGCTGCTCGATCTCCTTGGCTGCCTGGTTGACGGCGTTCTCCGCCTCCATCTTGTCGACCTTGCTCACCACGTCGAAGGAACTGTCTGCCATGCCGGACAGCCTAACGGCGGACGGGAGGCACGGTTCGGGTCCGGCACGCCGGCTGCGGTGGGCGGTGGTCACGACCACCCCTGGTGATCCGCTATGCTCTTGGAGCGCCTTCGGTTGGTGATCACACGAGCCGGGTGCGCACATGGCGAGTTACCCAAGCGGCCAAAGGGATCTGACTGTAAATCAGCCGGCGTAGCCTTCGGGGGTTCGAATCCCTCACTCGCCACTCGATGAACCGGCCCCGTCCTCCTCGGACGGGGCCGTTCGCGTTCCGGCATGCACCGCGTTCCGGCTCGCGTCGCGTTCCGGCATGCTGGGGTCGTGTCCGACGCGCTCACCCCAGTCCAGTTCGCCGACCTCGCCGAGTCGATCGCACGCGAAGGGGCCGCCCTCGCCGCCCGTCGTCGTGCCGAGGGGGTCGAGGTCGCCGACCGCAAGTCGAGCAACGTCGACGTCGTCACCGCGGCCGACCGCGAGGTCGAGGCGCTGATCCGCCGCCGGATCGCCGAGGCCCGTCCCGACGACGGCTTCCACGGCGAGGAGTCCGGCTCGGGGACCGGCAGCTCCGGCTTCACGTGGGTGGTCGACCCGATCGACGGGACCGTCAACTACCTCTACGGCAGCGACGCGTACGGCGTCAGCATCGGCGTCGTCCGCGGGGAGCCGGACCCGACGACGTGGGAGCCCGTCGCCGGCGTCGTCGTGCAGCCCGCGACCGGCGCCGTCTTCCGCGGCGCGGTCGGCGCCGGGGCGACCCGCGACGGGGTGCCGATCCGTGTGGCGACGCCGGCGTCGCTCGCCGAGACGCTCGTCGCCACCGGCTTCGGGTACACGGCGGACCGTCGTCGGGAGCAGGTCGCCGTGCTCGCCGGGCTCGTCGGCGACGTGCGGGACGTCCGACGCGGGGGAGCGGCGTCGCTCGACTGCTGCGCGGTGGGAGCCGGCACCGTCGACGCGTACTACGAGCGGGGGATCAACCCGTGGGACATGGCCGGGGGCGCGGTCGTCGCGGCCGAGGCCGGTGCCACGGTCCGCATCTGGGAGGCGGGCGGGACCCGGTCCTTCCTGTTCGCCGCACCAGCGGTGGCCGACGGACTCGAGGCACTCGTCCGACGGCTCGAGCGGGAGGTGCTCGGCGGCTGAGCGCTCCGGGCGACCTGCACGGACGTGCACGCGACTGGCGAGGAGCTGTACGTCCTGCTAGCGTGCTCCAGTCCCGTTACCTGCTCGTTACCAACGGGAGCCCTGCCCCACGCTCGTGCTCCCGACCCACGAGCGCTCCGTGCCCCGAACTCCCGCCGAACCAGGATCAGCCCCGAACGCATGCCCCACGCTCCCGTGACGCCCACCCGCACCGCCGACGTCGACACCGCCCCCGAGCCGGTCGTCCACCTCACCCGACGCGAGCGCATCGCCGCCGAGCGACGAGCGGCAGCAGCAGGCGATCCGGTCGCAGCCCCGGTCCGTGCCGAGGTCGCCACGCCCGTGACCCCGCCCGCGCCGGCGTCGCCGATCGACCTGGCACCCGCGTCGCCTGTGCGTCCCGAGCCCTCCGCCGGTGCGGTCACCCCGCCGGCCCCGAGCTCGCCGGTGGTCGCTCCGGCTGCCGTCCGCCGGGCGGGTCGTGCCGCACGTCCCGTCGTCACCACGGCCGACCGGGCGACCCGGCACATCCCCGCGGTCCCGGCTGCTCCGGCTGCTCCGGCTGCGGCCACCGCGTCCACCGGCTCGTCCTTCCGCCGGACCGCCTCGCGCATCACCGCGGTCGGTGCCCTGCTCTTCGCCGCCGGACTCGTCGTGTCGACGTCGCTCCCGGCGCAGGCGCTCTGGGTCCCGACGAGCACGACGGCCGAGCGTACCGGCAGCGGCGCCGCCCAGACCCTCGCGGTCGGCGACGGCGCGACCGACGCGGAGACCACGCGCGACCAGTACTCGGTGTCGAGCGCTGCGCAGTACAAGAACGTCGACGCGTCCTCGTTCACCAACGACGCGAACGGCACGATCCAGTGGCCGTTCCTCACCGGTGTCCCGATCACGTCCGGGTTCGGCGGCCGCCAGGTGGAGGGCTGCTCCTTCTGCTCGACGAACCACATGGGCGTCGACTTCGCCCCGGGCGAGGGCACCCCGATCCGTTCGGTCGCCGCCGGCACGGTCATCAAGGTGCAGGCGCACGACGGCGGCTTCGGCAACGACGTCTGGGTGCAGCACGACGTCGACGGCAAGCAGTTCGTCAGCGTCTACGGCCACATGAAGGACAACACGTTCGAGGTCGTCCGCGGCCAGCAGATCGAGGTCGGTCAGGTCCTCGGCCAGGTCGGCTCGACGGGCAACTCGACCGGGCCGCACCTGCACCTCGAGATCCACGTCGACGGAGTCCCCGTGGACCCGCTGGCGTGGCTCCGCGCGAACGCGAACTAGCGGTCCAGCGGCGGCACGCCCGGGCGTCACGTCCGGTTCCCGACCACCGTCGCGGGTCTGCTACTCTCGTCTGGTGCCGCCGAGCGGCACTCGCCCCGATAGCTCAGTGGTAGAGCACTTCCATGGTAAGGAAGGGGTCGTCAGTTCAATCCTGACTCGGGGCTCCGACCCGGAGCTGTGCGCTCCGGATCTCTGGCGGGGTAGCTCAGTTGGTTAGAGCACACGACTCATAATCGTGGGGTCACGGGTTCAAGTCCCGTCCTCGCTACCACAAGCCCGGCGATCCGCTCGCCGGGCTTTCGTCGTTCCCGGGCTGTGCTCGTCCCGGGCTCTGCTGGTCTCGGGCTGTGCTGGTCTCGGGCTGTGCTCGTCCTGCTGCGCGTGCTGCGGCGCTGCCCACCGCGCGCGCCTGGTCGTTCCGGGCATCCCTGGTCGTCCCGGAGCACCAGGTACGTCCGATCCCACGAGGTACGCCCGATGCCGCCGAGTACGGGCGCGCGTTCCTGCCCATCTCGCTCGACATGGGATGCCGATCCGCTCGTGGGGTGCAGGAAAGGACGACTTCCCATGCGCGGATCGGCATCCCATGCGCGGAACGGTCTCCGACGCGCGGAACGGCGGCCGGGTCAGCGCGGGGGAGCGGTGAGCAGACCGGCCGCGCGCAGGGAGCGCTCGAGCGTCGCGTTCACCTGCTGCCACGCGGAGCGGCGTCGTCCGGCGCCGATGCTCCCGCCGGACACCGCGGTGCCGTGCACGGCGTGCCGCAGGGTGATCGTGGTCGAGGTCCCCGTGACGGTGGAGGACAGCTCGTACCGGCGGAACTGCCGCGACGGGTGCACCAGGGCCCCGAGCAGGATCGTCAGCGCGCGGCTGCCCGACGTCGCGGTGAGCGTGCCGCCCGTGGACTCCACGCGGTGGCCGGCCTGGCGCAGGGCAGCGCCCGCGACCTCCATGGCCGTGCAGCGGTCACCCGTGTGCACCGCGAACTCGGTCGTCGTCTCCATCGTTCCTCCCCACCCCCCGGATCGGCACAGCGACCCGACGACTTCCCCCGAAGCCGTTCGCGGCAGCATAGCCGAAACGACCTCACTTCCGGGCGATGTGTCGCGGAGCGTCGGTAGACTCCCGGACGTGTCAGTGAACCCCGAGCTCGTCGGCAGGACGTTCCCGCCGGCCCAGCCCTACCTGGTCGGCCGCGAGAAGGTGCGCGAGTTCTCGCGGGCCGTCTTCGCGACGAACCCGATCCACCACGACCCCGACGCAGCCCGGAACGCCGGGTACGCCGACGTCGTCGCACCGCCGACCTTCGCCGTCGTCGTGCAGGAAGCCACGCTCGCACAGCTCCTCGCCGAGCCCGACGCCGGGATCGACTTCTCGCGCGTCGTGCACGGCGAGCAGTCCTTCACGTACGAGCGGCCGATCGTCGCGGGCGACGAGCTCACCGCGACGCTGACCGTCACGAGCGTGAAGACCCTCGGCGGCAACGCCATGGTCACCGCCGAGAGCACGATGCAGGACGCCACCGGGGAACACGTCGTCACGGCGACCTCCACCCTCGTGGTCCGAGGAGACGACGCATGACCGCCGCACCGCTCACCGCCGTCGAGGTCGGCACCGTCGTCGCCGAGCGCACGGTCCACCTCACCCGCGACTCGCTCGTCCGCTACGCCGGGGCCTCCGGGGACTTCAACCCGATCCACTACCGCGACGACGTCGCCGCCTCGGTCGGTCTCCCCGGTGTCCTCGCGCACGGCATGCTGACGATGGGCCTCGCGGTCCAGCCGGTTTCCGAGTGGCTCGGCGACCGCGGGACCGTCCAGCGCTACGGTGTGCGGTTCACCCGCCCCGTCGTCGTCGACCCGGAACAGGGCGCCGACGTCACCGTCGTCGCGAAGGTCGGCACGGTCGACGCGGACGGTCGCCCCCAGCGCATCGACCTCACCGTGACCGCCGGCGGGCAGACCGTGCTCGGCAAGGCGCAGGTCACGGTGGTGCTCCGCTGACCGGGTCGACGCGTCTCGCCGACCTGACGACGTTCCGCGTCGGGGGTCCCGCCAGGACGCTCCTGACCGCCGAGACCACCGACGAGCTCGTCGCGCACGCGCACACGGCCTGGGCGGACGACGAGTGGCTGGTCGTCGGCGGCGGCAGCAATCTGCTGGTCGCCGACGACGGCTTCGACGGCACCGTCGTGCTGGTCCGCACCCGCGGCGTCACCGCCGAACACGACGCGGACGGCGTCACCGTCCGCGTCGCGGCCGGTGAGCCGTGGGACGCGTTCGTCGCCACCACCGTCGCCGAGGGATGGACCGGACTGGAGGCACTGAGCGGCATCCCGGGCACGGTCGGCGCCGCCCCCGTGCAGAACATCGGCGCCTACGGGGTCGAGCTGTCCGACGTGCTCACCGCGATCGACTTCCTCGACGCGTCGACGGGGGAGCGCGCGTGGGTCCCGGCCGCCGAGTTGGCGCTCGGCTACCGCACGTCGACGCTCAAGCACGGCCGGCGCGGGGTCGTCCTCGCCGTCGAGTTCCGTCTCGGCTCGGCTCCCGAGGCCGGGGTGCCGGTCCGGTACGCCCAGCTCGCGGGCTCGTTGGGGGTCGACCTCGGCACGCCGGTCGACCCGGCGACGATCCGCGCGACCGTGCTGCGGCTCCGTGCGTCGAAGGGCATGGTCCTGGACGACGCCGACCCCGACACGTGGAGCGCCGGGTCGTTCTTCACGAACCCGATCGTCTCCGCCGCCTTCGCCGAGACGCTCCCGCCGGAGGCGCCGCGCTGGCCCGCCGGCGACGACGTCAAGCTCAGCGCCGCCTGGCTCATCGAGCACGCCGGGGTGCACCGCGGGTACGCGGTCCCGGGGTCCCGCGCGGGGATCTCCTCCAAGCACACCCTCGCGCTGACCAACCGGGGCGACGCGACCGCGGCGCAGGTCGCGGAGCTCGCGCGCTACGTGCAGGCGACCGTCCTGAACCGCTTCGGGGTCGCGCTCGTGCCTGAGCCCGTCGTGGTCGGTGACCTGACCGCCTGATCGCCACGATCCTCCCGGCCGTCCAGCAGTCGGTCTGACGGGCCGCACCCCCGGAACGACGTTGCGCCCCGCTGCTGCGGGGCGCGACGTCGTCGACGGGGTGCGACGATCAGGCGGAGAAGAACGCCGCCAGGCGACGGACGCCCTCGGCGATGTCGTCGTCTCCCAGGGCGTAGGACAGTCGCAGGTAGCCGGAAGGGCCGAACGCCTCGCCGGGGACGACCGCGACCTCGGCGTGCTCGAGGATCAGGTCGGCGAGCTCGAGCGTCGTCGTGGGGGTGGAACCGGCCCACTCGCGACCGAGCAGCGCCGTCACGTCGGGGTAGACGTAGAACGCACCCTGCGGGGTCGGCGTGACGAAGCCCGGGATGGCGTTGAGGCCGTCGACGATCGAGCGGCGACGGCGGTCGAACGCATCGCGCATCGCGGCGACGGGCTCCTGCGGGCCGGTCAGTGCGGCGATCGCGGCGCGCTGGGACACGTTCGACACGTTCGAGGACAGGTGCGACTGCAGGTTCGACGCGGCCTTGACGGCGTCGGCCGGGCCGATGAACCACCCGACGCGCCAGCCGGTCATGGCGTAGGTCTTCGCGACGCCGTTCACCAGGATCGTGGTGTCGGCGAGGGCCGGGACCGCCTCGAGGATGCCGGTGAAGCGGACGCCGTCGTAGACGAGGTCCTGGTAGATCTCGTCGCTGATCACCCAGATGCCGTGCTCGAGGGCCCACTCACCGATGGCCTTCGTCTGCTCGGCGGTGTAGACCGAGCCGGTCGGGTTCGACGGCGAGCAGAACAGCAGCGCCTTCGTCGCGGGGGTCCTGGCGGCCTCGAGCTGCTCGACGGTGACGAGGTAGTCCTGGTCGCTGCCGGCGAAGACCTCGACCGGGACACCGCCGGCGAGCCGGATGGCCTCGGGGTAGGTGGTCCAGTACGGGGCGGGCAGCAGGACCTCGTCGCCGGCGTCGACGACCGTCTGGAACGCCTGGTAGACGGCCTGCTTGCCGCCGTTCGTGACGATCACCTGCGCGGGGTCGACGGTCACGCCGGACTCGCGCGCGGTCTTGTCGGCGATGGCCTGCTTGAGCTCGGGCAGCCCGGTGGCCGGTGTGTACCGGTGGTTCTTCGGGTCCTGCGCGGCCTGGACGGCGGCGTCGACGACGTGCTGTGGCGTCGCGAAGTCGGGCTCGCCCGCGGCGAAGGAGACGACCGGGCGGCCGGCGGCCTTGAGCGCCTTGGCCTTCGCGTCGACCTTGAGCGTGGCGGACTCGGCGATCGCCGCGATGCGCGACGCGATGCGCGGTCGGTCCGCCTGCACGGCGGGCTCGGGGGTGGTGGACTCGGGGCCAGGGGCTGCGGTGCTCACGGCCCCCAGCCTACCGACGCGGCACGCCGGAGCATCCGTCAAGTGGACAGCGTGTGACGGACTCCCGTACACTCGACCACCGGCGCACGGAACGCTCTGCGGAACGTGGCCACGGGGCAGTCCCCCTAGGGCGGTGGCTCAATTGGTAGAGCAGCGGTCTCCAAAACCGCAGGTTGCAGGTTCGAGTCCTGTCCGCCCTGCAAGTCTGGAAGGTGTGAAGTTGGCGAGCAAGGACATGGAGACGACGACGGACGACGTCGTCGCGAAGGCCAAGGCCGATCGCGCCCAGCGCGGTGGTCCGTTCGCCGCCATCGCCCTCTTCATCCGCCAGGTCATCGGCGAACTCCGCAAGGTCGTCACACCGACCCGTAAGGAGCTCTTCAGCTACACGGGTGTCGTGCTGGTCTTCGTCATCGTGATGATGATCCTCGTGTCGATCCTCGACTTCGTGTTCGGTCTCGGCGTCGGTTACGTCTTCGGCAACGGTCCGACGGTCTGATCCGACGGGGCCCCTGCGGGCGTCCGGCTGGTCTGGGCGTCGTCCGACAGGAGTACGGTCGCCCGAGACGGAACCGGACGCGCACCGCTCCGACCGCACACCCGATCCGCACCACCGAACGGAAAGAACCGCAGTGTCTGACAACTCCCGCGACGACATCGACCTCGCCACGGCTGCCGAGCAGTCCTCGGAGGTCGAGGAGAACCAGGAAGGCGACGTCGAGACGAGCGAGGGCCGCTCGGTCGAGTCCGCCGAGGAGCGTGCGATCTCCGTCGAGGACGAGGACGACGAGTCCCTCGGTCTGAGCGACGAGCCCGACGACGGCACGGTCGACGCCTCCATCGACGAGGCGCTCACGGCGCTGCAGGAGTCCCGCGACCCCGAGGCGGACGCCGTCGTGGACGACGCGCTCGACGTCGACACCCTGGACGAGGCCGAGGCCGCCGTCGAGGCAGTCGAGGACGAGGAAGAGACCGAGCTCGAGGCGGAGACCGCCGCCGAGGCGAACGAGGCGAACGAGACGATCGCGGCGGACGAGGCCCTCGAGGCCGACGACGACACCGAGGTCGACCCGTACGAGGCGTTCAAGGCCGAGCTGCGCATGAAGCCGGGCAAGTGGTACGTCATCCACTCCTACGCGGGCTTCGAGCGCCGCGTGAAGTCGAACATCGAGAACCGCATGGTCTCGATGTCGATGGAGGACTCGATCTACCAGGTCGAGGTCCCCATGGAGGACGTCGTCGAGATCAAGAACGGGCAGCGCAAGCTGGTCACCCGCGTCCGGATCCCCTCGTACGTGCTCGTCCGCATGGACCTCAACGAGGACTCGTGGTCGGTCGTCCGGCACACCCCGGGCGTCACCGGCTTCGTCGGCAACGCGCACAACCCCACGCCGCTCCGCTTCGACGAGGCGTTCGGCATGCTGAAGTCCCTCGTGCAGGTCGCCGAGGCAGCCCCCACCAAGGGCGGCGCCAAGGGCAGCGGCTTCGCTCAGGCCCAGCCGCAGGCCGAGGTCGACTTCGAGATCGGCGAGACGATCACCATCAAGGAGGGCTCGTTCGCGGGTCTGCCCGGGTCGATCTCCGAGATCAAGCCCGAGAGCGGCAAGCTCACCGTCCTCGTCTCGCTGTTCGAGCGCGAGACGCCGGTCGAGCTCAGCTTCGACCAGGTCACCAAGCTCTAGTCCGATCCACGAGATCGGGTAGACTACTGAGGTTTGGCCCCGTGCGCTGACGCGTGCGGGGCTTCACCGCGGTCCGGATCCGCCGGACCAGCGGGAGAGTGCACGGGTCCCCGTGCGTTCGATTCCAGGAGGAAAGCGAAGAATGGCACCGAAGAAGAAGGTCACGGGCCTGATCAAGCTGCAGATCAACGCGGGCGCCGCCAACCCGGCCCCGCCGATCGGTCCGGCGCTCGGTCAGCACGGCGTGAACATCATGGAGTTCTGCAAGGCGTACAACGCCGCGACCGAGTCGCAGCGCGGGAACGTCGTGCCGGTCGAGATCACCGTCTACGAGGACCGTTCGTTCACGTTCGTCCTCAAGACCCCGCCGGCCGCGGAGCTCATCAAGAAGGCTGCGGGTGTGCAGAAGGGGTCCTCGACCCCGCACACGGTCAAGGTCGCGAAGATCTCGATGGACCAGGTCCGTCAGATCGCCGAGACGAAGCAGGCCGACCTGAACGCCAACGACATCGAGCAGGCCGCGAAGATCATCGCCGGCACCGCGCGTTCGATGGGCATCACGGTCGAGGCCTGAGCCTCAGCGCCACACACACCCCAACCTTTCCGTGGGAGAGCCTCGCCGGCTCGTCAACCACGTAGCTCCTGAGGAGAACACCATGGCGAAGAAGTCCAAGGCCTACCAGGCCGCGGCCGCGAAGATCGAGGCCGACAAGTTCTACACCCCGACCGAGGCCGTCGCCCTCGCGAAGGAGACCGGGTCGGCCAAGACCGACTCGACCATCGAGGTCGCGCTCAAGCTCGGCGTCGACCCGCGCAAGGCGGACCAGATGGTCCGCGGCACGGTCATCCTGCCGCACGGCACGGGCAAGACCGCCCGCGTCATCGTCTTCGCCGTGGGCGCTGCGGCCGAGGCCGCCATCGCCGCCGGTGCCGACGAGGTCGGTGGCGACGAGCTCATCGCGAAGGTCGCCGAGGGCTACACCGCCTTCGACTCGGCCGTCGCGACCCCGGACCTCATGGGCAAGGTCGGTCGACTCGGCAAGGTGCTCGGCCCGCGCGGCCTCATGCCGAACCCGAAGACCGGCACCGTGACGCCGAACGTGGCCCAGGCCGTGAACGACATCAAGGGCGGCAAGATCGAGTTCCGCGTCGACAAGCACGCCAACGTGCACTTCGTCGTCGGCAAGGCCTCGTTCACGCCGGAGCAGCTCGACGAGAACATCTCGACCGCGCTCGAGGAGATCGTCCGTCTCAAGCCGTCCGCCTCGAAGGGCCGTTACATCACGAAGGGCGCCGTCTCGACGACCTTCGGCCCCGGCATCCCGCTGGACGTCAACGCGATCTGACGACCTTCGGCACTGGGTTGGTTCAGGCCATCCCGCTGGACGTCAACGCGATCTGACGACCTTCGGCACTGGGTTGGTTCAGGCCATCCCGCTGGACGTCAACGCGATCTGACGACCTTCGGCACAGGGCTGGTTCAGGCCATCCCGCTGGACGTCAACGCGATCTGACACTGATCTGCTGAACAGCCGATTCCTCGATCGGCTGGTCGACCAGGAGACCCGCACCGGTTCCGGTGCGGGTCTCCTGCGTTCCCGCCGCGGTCCGGATAACGTGGCAGCGTGCGGACCCTCGTCAACTCCCTCCGGCTGATCGCCGTGATCGCCGTCGTGGCGGCAGTGCTGGCCCAGTGGCTCGTCAGCTCGAAGTCCCCGGACTACCTGTTCTGGAACTTCTTCGGGTACTTCACGATCCAGTCGAACATCCTCATCGCGGTCGCCCTCGCGCTGACGCTCGTCGCCGCTGCCCGCCGGAAGCGCGGCGACGTCCTCGTCAGCGGGCTCCGCGGTGCGGCGACGGTCTACATCGCCACGACCGGCGTCGTCTACAACACGCTGCTCGTCGGGGCAGCTGTCGAGAACACGGTGCCGTGGTCCAACGACCTGCTGCACAAGTGGATCCCGCTGTACGCGGTGCTCGACTGGCTGCTCTTCTCGGACCGGGCGCGCCTGCTGCTGCGGCACGTCTGGTGGTTCCTGGTCTACCCGGCCGTGTGGCTCGCGGTCGTCCTGATCCGTGGCGCGACCGACGGGTGGGTGCCGTACCCGTTCCTGAACCCGGAACAGGGCTACGGGGTGGTGAGCCTGTACTGCCTCGGGGTCGCCGTCTTCATCGGGCTGATGGGCATCCTGGTGGTGGGGATGAGCAGGTTGCGGATCGTGAAGGTCTGACGCCGGTCAGGTGCGGAACGCCCGCAGCTTGTCCAGCACCAGGTCGGCGAGCTGTACGAGGCCGCGGATCTGGTCGTCGTCGCGGTCGATCCACCGGCACTCCGGCTCGTCGGCGACGGGGACGAACCCGTCGTGGCGCTCCCAGACGAACAGCGTGCGGTCGGCGCCGAGCACGTACTGCTGCCACCAGACCTGCCGCAGGTAGTGCCGCGGGATGCTCCGCCACGCCTTGCCCGTGGTCTTGATCTCGGCGAGGACGAGTCGCTCCGACGCATCGAACCCGACACCGTCCGGGGTGGCCAGGTGTGCGCGGTTCGTGCTCGCGTGGAACAGGTGTGCCGAGGGCTCGATGCCGTGCGTGGCGGCGACCCAGGCGGCGATCACGGGTTCGCGGTCCTTGCCGTGCTCGGTGAAGGCGTTGCCGGAGAACCGGGAGCCGTAGCGCTTGTCGGTGACGACCGCCTCGACCGCGCGGGGCGACGCGAGTCGTGCGACGTCGGTCGCGGTGATGCCCATCGCGCGCGCCCGCAACCAGGCGACCCGGTCGGAGGAGTGCGCGACGATCCGCTCGGTGTGCCCTCGGAGCGCGGTGAAGGCGTCGTGTCGTGCCGACGCGGCCGGGGCGACCGGCGTGGCGGACGCGGGGCGATCCTCCAGGCCGGGGTCCAGGTCGCCCCACAGGGTGGGCTGCACGATCGTCACCCGACGATTCTCACCCCGCGCGCCGACAGCGCGGTAACCGACGCGCGCGGCGCCCGCCGACAGCGCGGCGACCGACGCGTGCGACGCCCGCCGGCAGCGCGGTGACCGACGCGCGCGACGCGCGCGGTCAGGAGACGAGGGCCCGGCGCTCCGCGAAGACGACGAGCTCGTCGACCCCGGCGGGGGAGAGGGCGTAGTCGATCGCCAGGGCCGCGGCGCCCTGGAGTGCCGCGAGCGACCCCGCGTGCGACTGGGCGATGACGAGGTGCTCGGTGGCGAGGGGCATCGAGCGGGAGTAGACGACCTCGCGGACGCCGGCGAGCAGGTGCTCCCCGGCGCGGGTGATCGACCCGCCGAGGACGATCACCGACGGGTTCATCAGGGAGACGCAGGTCGCGAGCACCTCGCCGATGTCGCGCCCGGCCTGGCGCACGGCGCCGATCGCGTCGAGCTCGGCGCGGTTCACCAGGTCGATGACGTCGCCGCTCGTGTGCACGTCGTGCCCCTTCGCCCGGAGGGCACGGGCGATCGCGGGTCCGGAGGCGACGGCCTCGAGGCACCCGGTGTTGCCGCAGTGGCACGGCACGTCGCCCGCACGGGACACCCGCACGTGGCCGATGTCGCCCGCGGTGCCCTGCGCGCCGCGCTGCAGTGCGCCGTCGGAGACGATGCCGGAGCCGATGCCGGTCGCGACCTTGACGAAGAGCAGGTGGTCGACGCCGGACCAGCCGTGTCCGCGTTCGCCGAGCGCGGCGATGTTCACGTCGTTGTCGACCAGGACGTGGGCGGGCACGTGCGCGCGGAGCCACGCGGGGACGTCGAAGCCGTCCCACCCGGGCATGATCGGCGGGTTGGCTGGACGCCCCGTGGAGAACTCGACGGGACCGGGGACGCCGATGCCGATCGCGATGACGTCCTCGCGGGCGCGGCCGACCTCGTCGAGGAGCTCGTCGATGGTCTCGACGAGCCAGGTCAGGGTCGGTACGGGGCCGGCGGCGATGTCGATCGCGGCCTCGCGCGTGGCGAGCGGGGTGGCGACGAGGTCGGTCACCGCGACCCGGCCGTGCGAGGCACCGAGGTCGGCGGCGACGACGAGTCGGGCGCGGGGGACGAGTGCGACCTGCGCGGGTGGGCGGCCGCCCGTGGAGGCGGCGGTCTCGACGGGGCCGACGAGTCCGACCTCGATGAGGGCGTCCAGGCGCACGGCGATGGTCGAGCGTGCGAGTCCCGTCAGGGCGGCGAGTTCCCCACGGGTCCGCGGCACTCCGTCGCGGAGGATCTGGAACAGCTCGCTCGTCCCGACCGGAGGCGACGCTGCCGTCCGTGTCGTGTCGACCATGTCGGGAGTGAACCACACATCGATCGCGCCACGCAACGAAGATCGTCGACGAAGTCACAACTTTTGCTTGACCGCCGACAGAAGCGGTCATAGTGTGACGCTCGATCAGTGACGATCCACCATCTCGACGAGGAGAACCCCTGGTGACGCAACCCCTCTCGGTCCAGCTCTACACGGTGCGCGACGCGCTCTCGGCGGACCTGCTCGGCACGCTGCAGCGCATCGCGGGCATCGGCTACACGGACGTCGAGGCCTTCGGCTTCGTGGACCGCGCCGAAGCCCTGCGCGACGCACTCGGCGAGGCCGGCCTCCGTTCCCCGAGCGGCCACGCCCGACTGCTGGACGCCGGTGAGCAGGACCTCGAGCGCATCTTCCACGCCAGCACCACGATCGGCCTCGGGACGCTCATCGACCCGCACATCGACGAGGCCCGCTGGACGACCCGCGAGGACGTCGAGGCGATCGCCCGCGAGCTCAGCGCCCTCGCCCCGCGTGCGGCCGACCACGGTCTGACGCTCGGCTACCACAACCACGCGTTCGAGTTCTCGAACCGCATCGACGGCGTCTCGGCCTACGAGGTCTTCGCCGACGCGCTGTCCGACGACGTCGTGCTCGAGCTCGACACCTACTGGGTGACCGTCGGTGGCGACGACCCCGTCGCGGTACTCGGCAAGTACGGCGACAAGGTGCAGTTCCTGCACGTCAAGGACGGCGACGGCTCGCACGACGACAAGCAGCAGGTCGCGGTCGGCAACGGCATCATGCCGATCCGTGACATCGTCGCCGCCGCTCCCGCCGCCCAGCACGTCGTCGAGCTCGACGACCACGAGGGCGACGTGTTCCAGGCCGTCGCCGACTCCTACACGTTCCTCCAGGGGGCCCGAGCATGACCGACACCACCACGACCGCAGCCGCGTCGACCGACAGCGCCCGCCGCACCGGTCCCGTCGGCGTCGGCGTCATCGGCGCCGGGGTCATCTCCGACCAGTACCTGTCGAACCTCACCGCGTTCCCCGACCTGCAGGTCCGGTTCATCGCGGACATCGACGAGCCCCGCGCCGCCGCACAGGCCGAGAAGTGGGGCGTGCCCGGCTCCGGCTCGGTTGCCGAGCTCCTGGCGGACGACGACGTCGAGATCGTCGTCAACCTGACGATCCCGGCCGCGCACGTCGAGGTCGCCCTGCAGGCCCTCGCCGCCGGCAAGCACGTCTGGGGCGAGAAGCCCTACGCGCTCGACCGGGAGAGCGCCGCGCAGCTCCGCGACGCCGCGGCCGCCGCGGGCAGGACCGTGAGCGTCGCCCCGGACACGTTCCTCGGCGCCGGGCTGCAGACCGCCCTCCGCACGATCCGCGAGGGCCGCATCGGCACCCCGCTCAACGGCCTGACGCTCTTCCAGAGCCCCGGACCGGAGTCGTGGCACCCGAGCCCCGAGTTCCTGTTCGCGTACGGTGCCGGTCCGCTGTTCGACATCGGCCCGTACTACATCACGACGCTCGTGCAGGCGTTCGGCCCGGTCGCCAAGGTGACCGCGACGGCATCGAAGTCCCGCGCCACCCGGACGATCGGCTCCGGCCCGAAGGCCGGCACGGACTTCCCGGTCGAGGTGCCGACGAACCACTCCGCGCTCATCCAGTTCGAGGACGGCGGGAGCGCGCAGAGCGTCTTCTCGTTCGAGTCGGACCGCGGGCGCACCGGCTTCGTCGAGATCGCGGGGGAGACCGGCACGGTCGTGTTCCCGGACCCGAACAACTTCGACGGCGACACCGAGCTGTACGCGCACGGTGCCGACGGCCCCGAGACGATCCCCGCGGTCGGCTCCACCTACTCGCGCGGCACGGGCGTGGTCGACCTCGCCCGCTCGCTCCGCGCCGGGGAGGGCAACCGGGTCCCCGGTGCCCTCGCCTTCCACGTCCTCGACGTGATGGTCTCCATCGCCGAGGCGGCCGAACGTGGTGAGACCGTGCTCGTGGAGAGCACGGTCGAGCCCTCCCCGACCCTCCCCGAGGGTTGGGACCCCGCGGAGCAGACCCTGTCCTGACCCCAGGACGGGCCCGCTCCTGCTCGCGGGTCGGCCACACGGCCGGCTCGCACCCACACAGCAGCACCCGACACGCACCACCCTCAGCACCATCTCAACGACGAGAAAGTAGAGAGTCATGCGCACTGCCATCCGCGCACTGGCCATCACCGCGGCCGCGGCACTCACCGTGACCGGCCTGGCGGCCTGCTCATCCGGGTCGTCCGGTTCCTCCGGCGACGGGAAGACGCTCACGTACTGGGCGTCGAACCAGGGCACGTCGCTCCAGAACGACAAGGAGGTGCTCACCCCCGTCCTCGAGAAGTTCACCAAGGAGACCGGGATCAAGGTGAACCTCCAGGTCATCGGCTGGAACGACCTGCAGAACAAGATCCAGACCGCCGTCACCTCGGGCCAGGGCCCGGACGTCGTCAACATCGGCAACACCTGGGCCACCTCGCTCCAGGCCACCGGCGCCTTCCAGGAGTTCGGTGACTCGGAGATGAAGGCGATCGGCGGCGCCGACAAGTTCGGCAAGGTCGCACTCTCCACCGGTGGTGCGCCCGGCAAGACCGTCACGAGCGTCCCGCTCTACGGCCTCGCCTACGGCCTGTACTACAACAAGCAGATGTTCAAGGACGCCGGCCTCGAGGCGCCGACGACGTGGGAGGACCTCACGGCGGACGCCAAGAAGCTCACCTCGGGCGACAAGTACGGCTTCACCATCGCCGGTGGTTCGTACACCGAGAACTCGCACTTCGCGTTCATCACCTCGGCGCAGAACGGCGGCGAGTGGTTCGACAAGAGCGGCAAGCCGACCTTCACCGAGAAGGCGAACGTCGACGGCATCAAGCGCTACCTCGACCTGATGCAGTCGGACAAGGTCGTCAACCCGTCGAACGCGCAGTACGACAACGGCACGCAGGCGGTCTCGGACTTCGCGAACAAGAAGGCCGCGATGATGCTGACGCAGAACAACGCGAACGCCACCATCACGTCGCAGGGCATGACCACCGACGAGTTCGGTGTCGTCCCCTTCCCGACGACCGCTGACGGCAAGGACATCGCGTCCTTCCCGGCCGGCATCAACCTGTCGATCTTCAAGAACACGAAGAACAAGGACGGCGCCCTGAAGTTCGTCAAGTACATGACGAGCGAGGAGACCCAGACCACGCTGGACAAGCCGTACGCGGCCCTGCCGGTGCTGGCCTCGGCTGCGGACTCGGTCACCGACGAGCAGACGAAGACCTTCCTCGACATCTACAACAACAAGGCGAAGCCCCTCCCGCTGGTGCCCGCCGAGGACCAGTTCGAGTCGACGGTCGGCAAGGCGATGAACGACATGTTCGCCAAGATCGCCACCGGCTCGACGGTGTCGGACAGCGACATCAAGTCGGCGCTGCAGACCGCGCAGGACCAGGTCTCGCAGGCGGCCGGTTAGTCGGCCTGGAGGCCCGGGGCGCGTCCGCAGGACGCGTCCCGGGCCTCGCCCCTCCGCACCCGGCCGCGTGCCGGGGGTGAGCCGATCGGCTCACGCATGCCGCGCCTCCAGGCCGCTGCCACGGCCCGACCGCCACCGCGGTCACGAGACGCGAAGCACCCGATCCCATCCTCGCCGGAAGGCCACCACCCATGACCACCTCGGTCCTGCCCGAATCCGAGCGCATCGACCTGACGCACACGAAGGCGCCGACCCTGTCGGGGCCGCAGCCCGGCCGCAAGCCCAAGCGACACTGGCTGCCGTACGCGCTCGTCGCACCGGCGATCCTGTTCGAGCTGCTCATCCACATCGTGCCGATGCTCGTCGGCATCTGGATCTCCTTCATCCAGCTCACCAAGTACTTCATCGCGAACTGGGGCGCCGCACCGTTCGCGGGCTTCCGGAACTACTCGGTCGTCGTCGACTTCGACCAGGCGATCGGCAAGGGCGTCCTCAACTCGTTCCTGATCACGTGCGGGTTCACCGTCCTGGTGGTCGGGCTCTCGTGGACGTTCGGCATGGCCGCCGCGGTCGCGCTGCAGAAGCCCTTCAAGGGCCGCGGCCTGTTCCGCACGCTGTTCCTGGTGCCCTACGCGCTGCCGATGTACGCCGGCATCATCACGTGGAAGTTCATGTTCCAGCGTGACTCCGGCGCGATCAACCACATCCTGGTCGACCAGCTGCACCTGATGGGGCAGGGGCCGTTCTGGCTGATCGGGTCGAACGCCTTCATCTCGGTCGTCGTCGTGGCGATCTGGAAGACCTGGCCGTTCGCGTTCCTCATGCTCATGGCCGGCCTGCAGTCGGTGCCGAACGATGTCTACGAGGCCGCCTCGGTCGACGGCGCGAAGCCGTTCCGGCAGTGGCGCTCGATCACGCTGCCGATGGTCCGCCCGGTCAACGTGACGCTCGTGCTCGTGATGTTCCTCTGGACGTTCAACGACTTCAACACGCCGTTCGTGCTGTTCGGCTCGACCGCGCAGCCGCCGGCCGCCGACCTGCTCAGCTTCCACATCTACAACGCGTCGTTCATCACCTGGAACTTCGGCTCCGGTGCCGCGATGAGCGTCCTGCTCCTCATCTTCCTGCTCATCGTCACGGGCATCTACCTCGCCGTGACCAACCGGAGGTCCGTCCGTGCGTGAGACATTCGGCGCCAAGTCCTTCAAGGTCGTCACCCTCGTCCTGCTGACCCTGTTCACGGTCGTCCCGCTCTACGTGATGATCACGACGGCGATCAAGCCGCTCGGCGACGTCCAGAACGACTTCACGTGGATCCCGACGAACATCACCCTGCAGCCGTTCATCGACATGTGGACGACGGTGCCGCTCGGGCAGTACTTCATCAACTCGCTCGTGGTCTGCACGGTCGCGACGGTGTTCTCGCTCATCATCGCGACGTTCGCCGCGTACGGGGTGTCCCGGTGGAACTTCAAGGGCAAGAGCACCTTCACCACCGCGGTGCTCTCCACCCAGATGTTCCCCGGCGTGCTGTTCCTGCTCCCGCTGTTCCTGATCTTCACGAACCTCGGGAACGCGCTCGGCATCCAGCTCGTCGGGTCGTGGACCGGCCTGATCATCACGTACCTGACCTTCACGCTGCCGTTCTCGATCTGGATGCTCGCGGGGTACTTCGAGACCATCCCGCGGGAGCTCGACGAGGCCGCGATGGTCGACGGTTCCGGTCCGATGGGTGCCCTGTTCCGGGTGATCCTGCCCTCGGCCCGTCCGGGTCTGGTCGCGGTCGGCATCTACTCGTTCATGACGGCGTGGGGTGAGGTGCTGTTCGCCTCGGTCATGACGAACGGCAACGGGTCCACCCTGGCGGTCGGTCTGCAGCAGTACTCGACGCAGACGAACGTGTACTGGAACCAGATCATGGCGGCGTCGCTCGTCGTCTCGATCCCGGTCGTGGTGGCGTTCCTCATCGTGCAGCGCCAGTTCGTGGCCGGCCTGACCGCGGGTGCGGTGAAGTAGGGGGCGGCTGCCTGCCTGCCTGCCTGCCCGAGACTCGGCTCGGCGGACGGTCTCGTGGTCAGTGGACCGCGGAACCGACCGCCGGGCCGAGTCTCGTTCCACGACGACGACAGGATGGACGCATGACCGACACCACCCGCGGGCGGCAACTGCTGCCCGGACAGACGAGCCGTGTGCACGTGTACGACCTCGCGACGCGGACGAGCCGACCCGTGTTCGCGTCGCGGGCCGTCCTCGTCGAGGCGCCGAACGTGCTCGACGAGCGCACCCTCGTGCTGAACGGCGACGGTGACCTCTGGCTGCTGCGCCTGCCCGAGCCCGGCAGCGACGTCGTGCTCGACGAGTCCGCGCTCGTCCGCGTGCCGATGCCCGGGGTCACGGAGATCAACAACGACCACGTGCTCGACCCCTCCGGGACCTCCGTCGTGGTGAGCGCCCGCGACGGGGAGCTGTACCGGGTGCCCCTGCCGGACGGCGGCTCGGCGGAGCGCCTGACCGACACCGCGGCCGTGCTGCCGGTCGTCCGGAAGTACTACCTGCACGGCATCGCCCCGGACGGCAGCGTCCTCGCCTCGATCGTGGGGGAGCGCACGGTCGACGGCGTCTGGACGACGGACGTCGCGCTCGTCGACCCGGCCTCCGGCGCCACGACGTTCCTGACCCGTGACGAGCACCCGGACGACGGCTGCGCGATCACCCCGGACGGCCGCACGGTCCTGTTCAACACCGAGCGCTTCACCCCGGGGACCGCGCAGCTCGCGGCACTCCGACTCGACGGCGGCGACCCGGTCCGCCTGACCGCGGACGAGCGGGTGGACTGGTTCCCGCACCTGTCGCCGGACGGGCAGCACCTGCTCTACCTGTCCTACGGACCCGGCGTGCAGGGGCACCCGGCCGACCACCCCGTCGAGCTCCGGCTGCTCCCCGGGGCCCTGGTGCGTGGCGCGCGGATGGCCGTCGTGCCGGAGACCCTCGTCGCGCTCGATGGCGGCCAGGGCACGGTCAACGTGCCGCCGTGGTCGCCCGACTCGACGTGGTTCGCGTACTGCGACTACCCGGTGGCCTGAGCGACTGATCGTCCGAGCGGCGGCGACCGCGGCGAGCGTCGCGAACACGGCGCCCGCCGTGCCGGCGGTGATGACCGGCGTGGTGGACGCGAGGGTCCGCGCGACCGCGAGCCGATCGACCGGGGTCGCACCGTGCCTCCCGGCCGTGGCCTCGACGTCCGCGGTGGCGACGTCCCGCGCAGAAGCGGGCCATGCGGGGGACTGGAGCATGTCGCCGACGCTACGGAGCGGACCCTTCGGACCCTGCCCGGCGATCCACAGAGCGCGGAGGGGCGCTGCACAGACGGCTCATAGGAATTGCTCGATACTCGAAGACGTGACCATCTCCCAGCCCGCAGCAGCCCCGCGTCTCTCCCGTGCCGACGGATCCCCGTTGCGCATCCTCGTCGTCGACGACGAGGCCAGCCTCACCGACCTGCTGTCGATGGCGCTCCGCTACGAGGGCTGGGACGTCAAGAGCGCGAACGGCGGGCAGGAGGCCCTCGCCACGGCCCGCGAGTGGAAGCCCGACGCGATGGTGCTCGACGTGATGATGCCGGACCTCGACGGGCTGCAGGTGCTCGGTCGGCTCCGGCAGAACAACGACGACACCCCGGTGCTGTTCCTCACCGCGAAGGACTCCGTCGAGGACCGGGTGACCGGGCTCACTGCCGGCGGCGACGACTACGTCACGAAGCCGTTCTCGCTGGAGGAGGTCGTGGCGCGGCTCCGCGGGCTCATCCGTCGGTCGCAGATCTCGATCTCCGAGGCCGGGGACTCCCGCATCGTCGTCGGCGACCTCGTGCTCGACGAGGAGTCCTACGAGGTCTCCCGCGCCGGACGCCCGATCGAGCTGACCGCCACCGAGTTCGAGCTGCTCCGCTTCCTCATGCGCAACCCGCGCCGCGTGCTCTCGAAGGCGCAGATCCTGGACCGCGTCTGGTCCTACGACTTCGGCGGCAAGTCCTCGGTCGTCGAGATCTACATCTCGTACCTGCGCAAGAAGATCGACGCCGGCGAGACCCCGATGATCCACACCGTCCGGGGCGTCGGGTACGTCATCAAGCCGACGTCGTGACGCTCCGCCGCCGGCTCGTCCTGAGCATCGTCGCGCTCGTGGTCGCCGTGAGCGCGGTGATCGGTGCCGGCAGCATCCTCGCGCTCGCGTCCATCCAGCGCTCGGCGATCGACCAGCAGCTGCAGTACGCGACGAGTCGCGCGCAGCGGTCCGTCGAGCAGCAGCAGGGCGGCGGGAGCCCAGGGATCGACATCGGCCGTCCGAGCGGGCAGGCCGCCGGCACGCTCACCGTCTACTTCCTGAACGGCGACGTGGCGGTCGGGACCGTGCTCGACAACGACGGGGCGGTCGACCGCATCGGCACGGACGTCGTCCGGCCGCTCGGCGGCGTGACCGTCGACGGACTCCCGCACACCGTCGACCTCGGCGGTGACCTCGGGCGCTACCGCGTCACCGCGGTGTCGCTCGGGACCGCGGTCCTGGTCGTCGGCCTGCCGATGGCCCCGGTGTACGAGAGCGTGTGGAAGCTCCTCGGCGTCGTCCTCGTCGTCACCGTGGTCGCGCTCCTCGTCGCGTCGTTCGTCGCGGCCGTCGTCGTCCGCCGGTCGCTGCGGCCGCTCGAGCGCGTCGCGGAGACCGCCTCGGCCGTGGCCCGGATGCCCCTCGAGCGGAGCGACGCGCTCGACGGGGTCCGCGTCCCCGACACCGACCCCCGGACCGAGGTCGGCCGGGTCGGCACCGCGTTCAACCGGATGCTCGGGCACATCGGGAACGCGATGCAGGCGCGCGAGCGCTCGGAGCAGAAGGTCCGCCAGTTCGTCGCGGACGCCTCGCACGAGCTCCGCACGCCGCTCGCGTCGGTGCGCGGGTACGCCGAGCTCACCCGACGGATGGGCGGCGACCTGCCGCCGGACGTCGTCTACGCCATGGGCCGGATCGAGTCCGAGTCGCTCCGGATGACGAGCATGGTCGAGGACCTGCTCCTGCTCGCCCGTCTCGACGAGGGCCGCGAGGTCCAGTTCGCCGAGGTCGACCTGACCGGCCTGGTGTTCGACGCCGTGAACGACGCGCACGCCGCCTCGCCGGCGCACGAGATCGCCGTCGAGGTCCCGGACGAGCCCGTGGTCGTACCAGGTGACGCGGCCCGGCTGCACCAGGTCATCGTCAACCTCGTCACGAATGCCCGGACGCACACCCCGGACGGCACCCGGATCACGGTCGGGTTGTCCCCGGCTGCCGGCGGTGTGGACCTGACCGTGCGGGACGACGGGCAGGGCATCGACCCGGAGTTCCTGCCGAAGCTGTTCGAGCGGTTCGCGCGGGCGGACAGTTCGCGGTCGCGGAGTGCGGGGTCGACCGGACTCGGGCTCGCGATCGTCGACGCGGTCGTGCAGGCGCACGGCGGGACGGTGTCGGTCGCGAGTGTGCCGGGGGACACCGTTTTCACGGTGCACCTGCCGAGCACGCGTCCGGTCGCGTCTGCCGACGTGGTGGCGGCGACCGCCTGACGGACGGGAGGCACGGGGCGGGCCCCGCCCCGTGCCTCCCGTCCGTGGGTTGGTCGTCACCCGCGTCCTGTGGTACCGTTCTCGAAGCCAAAGACCGCCGGTCGTCTGTGCGCTCGCGCACAGACCGAAGGTCCTCACTCGTGGGGCAGCCAGCGCAGGTGTTCAGACCCTCTCCTCTTCACGGGGGAGCAGCTCCGAGCCTCTGCGCCGGAGCTTTTTCCATGTACGGGGTCCTGGGGCTAGCCGGCAAGAAACCCCAAGGAGAACCATGGCGAACAAGGAAGCTGCGGTCGCCGAGCTCACGGATGCATTCCAGAGCTCGAACGCCGTTCTGCTCACCGAGTACCGCGGTCTCACGGTCGCGCAGCTCAAGGAGCTCCGCAACTCGATCCGTGAGCACGCCACGTACGCCGTGGTGAAGAACACGCTGACCAAGATCGCGGCGAACAACGCCGGCATCACGTCGTTCGACGACGAGCTCGCCGGTCCGTCCGCTCTCGCCTTCGTCCACGGTGACACCGTCGCCGTCGCGAAGTCGCTGCGTGCATTCGCCAAGGCGAACCCCCAGCTCGTGGTGAAGGGCGGTTACTTCGACGGTAACCCGCTCACCGCGACCGAGGTGGACAAGCTCGCCGACCTCGAGTCCCGTGAAGTCCTGCTCGGCAAGCTCGCCGGCGCCTTCAAGGCCTCGCTGTTCGGTGCTGCGTACCTGTTCCAGGCACCCCTCTCGCAGGCCGTCCGCACCGTGGACGCCCTCCGCGAGAAGCAGGAGTCCGCGGCCTGACCAGGCACGCGTTCATCAACCACACGTACTAGCTAGTAGTAGGAGAAAATCATGGCGAAGCTTTCGCAGGACGAGCTCATCGAGGCCTTCAAGGAGCTCACGCTCATCGAGCTCTCGGACTTCGTGAAGAAGTTCGAGGAGGTCTTCGAGGTCACCGCTGCTGCCCCCGTCGCGGTCGCCGCGGCCGGTGGCGCTGCTGCCCCCGCCGAGGAGGTCGAGGAGAAGTCGGAGTTCGACGTCGTCCTCAAGTCGGCCGGTGACAAGAAGATCCAGGTCATCAAGGAGGTCCGTGGCCTCACGTCGCTCGGCCTGGGCGAGGCCAAGGCGCTCGTCGAGACCGCCGACGCCAAGATCCTCGAGGGTGTCAACAAGGAGACGGCCGACAAGGCGAAGGAGGCCCTCGAGGCCGCCGGCGCCACGGTCGAGCTCGCGTAGTTCCGACCTTCTGGTCACGAAGGCCGCTGCCCCTCGGGGTGGCGGCCTTCGTCGTGTGCGGGGCGCGGGGTGCGCGCGGCGGCGGGCGCGGCGGGCGGGAGTTCACGCGCTGAGCGACACTTCACGGCGGCAGGCGCGCGTGAAGTGTCGCTGAGCGCGTGAGGTGCTCCGGTTCACACCGGGACGCCGTGTGCGCGGAAGAGCGCTCGGAGTCGGTCGAGCTCGACCAGGTGCCACCACGTCGCCCGGACGACCGTGCGGACGGCGGGCAACGCTCGGACCCGGTCCTCGCGACGCTTCTCCGCCCAGAGCACGTCGCCGGGGTCGCGTCCGTCCAGCATCGTCGGGTCGACGTACTTCTGTCGCCCGTCGAACTCGACGACCACCCCCAGGGACGGGAACCAGAAGTCGAGCCGGTCGATCGTGCCGTCGGCGTGCCGTACCAGCGCCTGGCTCACCCACGGCGGCATGCCCAGCTCGACGAACCGTGCGGCGGCGAAGGACTCGCCGGCGGACTCGTGGAGCGGGTCGAGCGCATCGAGCACGGCGGCGGCGCGGACGGACCCACGGGCTGGCCGTCGGGGGACGTGCTGTTGCAGCTCGTCGATCCGGACCTGCCTGCGGCGGACGGCGGCATCGACGGCGACCGCTGCGACGTGCAGCGCGCACGACGTCGCGAGCATCACGGCCGTGTCGAGGGCCGAGGTGACGGGAACGCCGTCGAACGCCGCGGGGTCGACGGCGGTCCGCGGAACGCCGGGGTGACGGACGACGCCAGCTCGGTGCTGGATGACCGTTGCGTTCGGATCGAGCACGTGGACCCGATCGCCGACGTCCCCGATCCAGGGCCAGCCGTGGATCATCGCGGCGGTCCCGTGCGAGAAGACGGAACCGGGACGCAGCAGCGGCGCGACGGCACGGGCGCGGGTGAGGTGTCGTTCGTGGAGGGCGAGGCCGTCCCAGACGTCGCGCTCGATGAACACCCCGGGCAGCAGCCGCACGAGACTGCCCGCCGCGTACCGACGCTGCAGGGTCCGAGCGGTCGCCGGGTCGGCGGGGGGACGTCCGGAGGATCGGTGTGCGCTTCCGCTGTTCGTGCATGCGCCGATCGTGGCCGTGCCCGGGCGGGTCCGGGGTGTGATCGGCGGGACCGGTGCACGACCTCCGCAGCGACCGGCTGTGTGGAGGACGGATGTCACGGGCTCAGCGACAGGTCACGGGCTGACCGGCGCGTGAGGTGTTGCTGAGCGCGTGAGGACGCAGCAGGGCGCGGGCCGCCGCTCGGGTCAACGCAGGGTGCTGTGGCGGCGGCCGTAGACCAGGTAGAGCACCACACCGGCGAGCATCCACAGCCCGAAGGCGATCCACGTGCCGGCTCCGAGGAACACGGCGAGCAGGACGCAGCAGAGCGTGCCGAGCACCGGGACGACCGGGAACAGCGGGACGCGGTACGAGCGCTCCAGGTCGGGTCGGCTGCGGCGCAGGACGAGCACGGACACGTTGACCAGGGCGAACGCGACGAGGGTGCCGATGCTCGTGGCGTCGGCGAGCTCCCCGAGCGGGACGAGCGCCGCGACGACGGTCACGACGACGCCGACCACGAGGGTGCCCATGAGGGGCGTGCCGGTGCGGTGGGAGACCCGGCCGAAGAGCTTCGGCACGAGTCCGTCCCGCGCCATGGTCAGCAGGATGCGGGTCTGGCCGTAGAGCACGGTGAGCACGACGCTCGCGATCGCGACCACGGCGCCGACGGAGAACACGAGCGCGACCCAGGGCTGGCCGGTGACGTCGACGACGATGCGGACGAGCGAGGCCTCGTCGGCGGAGAACGACGTCCACGAGCGCGCTCCGATCGCGGCGATCGCCACGAGGATGTACAGCGCGGTGATGAGCGCGATCGACCCGATGATCGCGCGGGGGAGGTCGCGGCGGGGGTCCTTCGCCTCTTCCCCGGCGGTCGACGCGGCGTCGAACCCGATGTACGAGAAGAACAGGCGCGAGGCCGCAGCGGTCACGCCGGCGGCCCCCATGGGGGCGAGCGGTTCGAAGTTCTGCGCGCGGAACGCGGTGAACGCGACGACGACGAAGAACACCAGCAGGGCGATCTTCACGACGACCATCAGCGTGTTCACCCAGGCGCTCTCGCGGGCACCGGGCAACAGGACCGCCGTCGCGAGCAGGACCAGGAGCGCCGCGGGCAGGTTGACGACCCCGCCGTCGCCGGGGGGAGCCGCGAGGGCCGTCGGCAGGTGCAGACCGAAGACGCGGAGGGTCTCGTCGACGTACTCGCTCGCGCCCACGGCCACGGCGGCCACGGACACCGCGTACTCGAGGACGAGGCACCAGCCGCAGACCCAGGCGATGCCCTCGCCCATGGTCGCGTACGTGTACGAGTAACTGGACCCGGACGTCGGCACCGCGCCGGCCATCTCCGCGTAGGACAGCGCGGAGAGCAGCGCGGCGACGCCGGCCACCACGAACGAGATCCACACGGCCGGCCCGGCGAGGGGCACCGCGGTCCCGAGCACGACGAGGATGCCGGTCCCGAGGGTCGCGCCGACGCTGATCATCGTCAGGTGCCACACGCCGAGGGAGCGACGGAGCGGCGCACCGTCCACGCCGCGCGCGGCCTCTGCCTGCAGCTGCTCGATGGGCTTGCGCCGAGCGAGCTGCTGGCGGAGCGACGTGGGGCGGGTGGGCGCGGACGTCATGGGACCTCTGTGGAGCCGGGGAAGGGGACTGCTGATGGTCGCACGGCCCCTGAACGGGGTCAAATACGGGCCACCCCGCCACCGTCACCGCGCGGGGATAGGTTTGCCCCATGAGCATGGGCCACGGGATGCGTCCGGGTACCGCGGGCGGACCCCGCGGCGGTGGGCGCATCTCGAGCGGCGACGTCCGGGCGCAGAAGGCCGCGAACGCCGAGGCGCCGCGGATCCCGCACCTCGTCCGGCGGATCGCCGAGCTCTTCGTGCCGCACCGCCGCGCGATCGTCCTGACGGTCGTGCTCGTGCTCGTCGGGGCGGCCCTGTCGGTGATCCCGCCGCTGCTCACCCAGCAGGCGTTCGACCGCGGACTGTTCCCACCGGGTGGTCGCCCGGACCTGCCGGTGCTGTTCGAGCTCGTCGGCGGCATGATCGCCCTCTGGATCGCGAGCGCCGGCGTCGGCATCTGGCAGACCTACCTGACGGCGACCGTCGGCAACAAGGTCATGGGCGCCATGCGGATGCGGCTCTTCGGGCACCTGCAGCGGATGGAGCTGGCCTTCTTCACCCGCACGAAGACCGGCGTCATCCAGTCACGGCTGCAGAACGACGTCGGTGGCGTCGCGAGCGTCCTCAACAACACGATCTCGTCCGTCCTCGGCAACACCGTCACCGTCATCGCCGCGATCGTCGCGATGCTGCTGCTGAGCTGGCAGATGACGCTCGTCGCGGTCGTCCTCCTGCCGCTCCTGGTCGTCGCCCAGCGGCGGGTCGGCCAGGTCCGCGCGCGGATCGCGGCCCAGACGCAGGAGTCACTTTCCGACATGACGGCGATCACCCAGGAGGCGCTGAGCGTCTCCGGCATCCTGCTCGCCAAGTCGTTCAACCAGCAGCGCAGCGAGACGCAGCGGTACGGGGACGAGAACCGCAACCAGATCCGGCTGCAGGTCCGCCAGCAGATGTCCGGCCAGTGGTTCTTCGCCATCGTCCAGGTCTTCCTGTCGATCATCCCCGCGGTCATCTACGTGGTGGCCGCGTACCTGATCATCGGGAACGTGCCGATCACCGCCGGCACCATCGTCGCGTTCACCACGGTGCAGTCGCGGCTGCTCTTCCCGACGGTGGGCCTGCTGCGCGTGGTCCTCGACCTGCAGACCTCCGGAGCCCTGTTCGCCCGGATCTTCGAGTACCTGGACCTGCGTCCCGCCATCACCGACGCGCCGACCGCGCAGAAGGTGGACGAGCGCCGCGTCGGGCACGTCGCGTTCGAGGACGTCACCTTCGCCTACCCGGACGCCGAGGCCGACGCGCCCACCCTGCGCCAGGTCTCGTTCGAGCTCGAACCCGGACAGTTCGCCGCGTTCGTCGGGCCGTCGGGCGCCGGCAAGACGACGATCTCGTACCTGGTCCCGCGACTGTACGAAGCATCCTCGGGCTCGGTGCGCTTCGCGGGTGCGGACGTGCGGGACCTGGAGCACGAGGACCTGATGCGGCACGTCGGCATCGTCAGCCAGGAGACCTACCTGTTCCACGCCTCGATCGGCGACAACCTCCGGTACGCCAAGCCGGACGCGACCGACGTCGAGCTCGAGCGTGCGGCACGCGCGGCGAACATCCACGAGACCATCGCCTCGTTCCCCGACGGCTACGACACCGTCGTGGGGGAGCGCGGCTACCGGTTGTCCGGCGGCGAGAAGCAGCGCATCGCGATCGCGCGGGTGCTGCTCAAGGACCCGCCGGTGCTCGTGCTCGACGAGGCGACGAGCGCGCTCGACTCCATCTCCGAGCACGTCGTCCAGACCGCCCTCGACACGGCGGCGGCCGGGCGAACGACGATCTCGATCGCGCATCGTCTCTCGACGATCCGGGACGCTGACGTGATCTTCGTGCTCGACCACGGGCGGATCGTCGAGCGCGGGACGCACGACGAACTGCTCGACCGTGACGGCGTGTACGCGGCGCTCTTCCGGCAGCAGAACGCCCCGGTCGACGCGGATCGCTGACCGCCCGGCTCCCTCCAGCCCGCAAACCCGCCCCTGGCACCCGCCGAGGCGCCCCCGAGGCGGCCCCGCGCCGTCGAGTGCGCAGACGTCGTCGCGCGCCGGAGACGCGGGCGACGTCTCCTGCTCACCGGAGGAACACGCGCGCCGCACCGTGCGGCACGCGCCGGACGTGATCCCGCGCCTCCAGGCCGGATCTCCGCCCACCTCCCGCCACCTGCCCGCCCCGCCGCGCCGAGCGGACGGCCGATCCCACACCCCTCACCTGGTGACCGTGGTCCGTCCAGGAGGTCCTGCAGGCCCAGGCCCAGGTCCGCCTGCAATCCCGCGTCGCATCCCAGCGGGTCGCCGGGGGTGCCGCCTAGACTCGCCCGCGTGCGTTACGCGAACTCCGTCGTCGACCTCGTCGGCGACACCCCGCTCGTCCGTCTGAACCGCGTCACCGAGGGCATCCGGGCGACCGTCCTGGTCAAGGTCGAGTACCTGAACCCGGGCGGCTCGTCGAAGGACCGCATCGCGACGCGGATCATCGACGCGGCCGAGGCCTCCGGCGACCTGCGGCCCGGCGGGACGATCGTCGAACCGACCTCGGGGAACACCGGGGTCGGGCTGGCGCTCGTCGCCCAGCAGCGCGGGTACCGGTGCGTGTTCGTCCTGCCGGACAAGGTCGGCGAGGACAAGCGGAACGTCCTCACCGCGTACGGCGCCGAGATCGTCGTCACGCCCACCGCGGTCCCGCCGGAGCACCCCGAGTCGTACTACTCCGTGTCGGACCGGCTCGTGCAGGAGATCCCCGGCGCCTACAAGCCGAACCAGTACGCGAACCCGAACGGCCCGCGGAGCCACTACGAGTCCACGGGTCCCGAGATCTGGCGCGACACCGAGGGGCAGATCACGCACTTCGTCGCCGGCGTCGGCACCGGTGGCACCATCTCCGGCACCGGCCGGTACCTCAAGGAGGCCTCGGACGGTCGCGTCCGGATCGTCGGTGCGGACCCGGAGGGCTCGGTCTACTCGGGCGGCACCGGGCGGCCCTACCTGGTGGAGGGCGTCGGCGAGGACTTCTGGCCAGCCGCGTACGACGCCGGCATCCCGGACGAGATCATCGCCGTGACGGACGCCGAGTCGTTCGCGATGACCCGCCGCCTGGCGCGCGAGGAGGGCCTGCTCGTGGGCGGGTCGAGCGGCATGGCCGTGGTCGCCGCGCTCCGGGCCGCGCAGGACCTGACCGAGGACGACGTCGTCGTGGTGCTCCTGCCGGACGGCGGCCGGGGCTACCTCGGCAAGATCTTCAACGACCGGTGGATGCGCTCGTACGGCTTCGCCGAGACCGACGACGCGCGCACGGTGGGGTCCGTCGTCGCGGGCAAGGACGGCCGTCTGCCGGACCTCGTGCACGCGCACCCGTCGGACACCGTGCGGGACGTCGTCGAGATCATGGCGACGTACGGCGTCTCGCAGATGCCGGTCCTGAGCGCCGAGCCGCCCGTCGTGATCGGCGAGGTCGTCGGTGCCGTCGCCGAGAAGGACCTGCTCGAGCAGGTGTTCACCGGCGCTGCCGCGATGACGGACGCAGTGTCCGACTTCGTCGGGGACCCGCTCCCGCTCATCGGCACGGGGGAGTCCCTGTCCGCGGCCCGGCGGGCGCTCGAGTCCGTCGACGCCCTGCTCGTCGTCGACGACGGCAAGCCGGTGACCGTGCTGACCCGGCACGACCTGCTGACCTCCCTGTCCGAGTGACCCGGGCCGCGCACCGACGCGGCCCCGACCACGACCCCGAGCTGCAAGGAACCCCGATCGCATGACCGAGTTCGACACCCGCGCCGTCCACGCCGGCCAGGACCCCGACGCCACGACCGGCGCGGTGATCCCGCCCATCCACGTCACGAGCACCTACGTGCAGGACGGGGTGGGGAACATGCGGAACGGCTACGAGTACTCGCGCGGCGGCAACCCGACGCGGGACGCCCTGCAGACGCTCCTCGCCGACCTGGACGGCGGGGTCGCGGCGTACTCGTTCGCGTCCGGGCTGGCCGCCGAGGACGCCCTGCTCCGCGCGTACCTGGAGCCCGGCGCCCGCGTGGTGATGGGCAACGACGTCTACGGCGGGACGCACCGCCTGGTGAACCGGCTGCACGTGCCGTGGGGCGTCGAGCTCGTCGTCGTCGACATGAGCGACGTCGACCGGGTCCGCGCCGCGCTCGAGGGCGCCCCCGCGAAGACGGTCCTGTGGGTCGAGACCCCGACGAACCCGCTCATGAAGATCGCCGACATCGCGCTGCTGTCCGAGGTCGGGCACGCCGCCGGTGCGCTCGTCGTCGTGGACAACACGTTCGCCTCGCCGTACCTGCAGCAGCCGCTCGCGCTCGGCGCCGACGCGGTGTCGTACTCCACGACGAAGTACCTCGGCGGCCACTCCGACGTCGTCGGCGGTGCGGTCGTGCTCCGGGACCGGGAGTTCGCGGAGCAGGTCGGCTTCCTGCAGTTCGGTGCGGGAGCGATCGCCTCGCCGTTCGACGCCTTCCTGACCACCCGCGGCATCAAGACGCTGCCGCTGCGGATGGAGCGGCACTCCACGAACGCGCAGGCCGTCGCCGAGGCGCTCGTGTCCGCCCCGGGCGTCGAGCGGGTCTTCTACCCTGGCCTCGCCGACCACCCCGGACACGAGGTCGCCGCGAAGCAGATGCGCGGCTTCGGCGGCATGCTCTCGGTCGCGCTGACCGGGGGGCCCGAGGCGGCGAAGCGGTTCGTCGAGTCGACCGAGGTGTTCACGCTCGCCGAGTCGCTCGGCGGGGTCGAGTCGCTCATCGGGTACCCGAGCGAGATGACGCACGCGTCCGTCAAGGGCACGGAGCTCGCGGTGCCGGAGAACGTCGTCCGCCTGTCGGTGGGCATCGAGGACGCCGACGACCTGGTGGCGGACGTCCTGCAGGCGCTGGCGCGCTGACGTCGCGGCGCGCTGACGCGCGCTGAGGGCGGACTGGAGGATCGTGGCGGCGCCGCCACGATCCTCCAGTCCGTCCGTGGTCACCGGTAGCGTGACCCGGGTGAGCAGCGTGGCGACGACGACCGGGATCCTCAGCGGGCGCTACGCGCTCGCGACGATCGGCATGGTCGCCATCGTGGGCGTCGCGGCGTTCCAGAACCTGGCGATGACGACGGTCATGCCGGAGATCAGCCGTGACCTCGACGGCGAGACGCTGTACGCGCTCGCCTTCGCGGCACCCCTCGCCGCGGGTGTCCCCGGGATGGTGCTCGCGGGGAACTGGACGGACCGGTCCGGCGGTCGCGTCGTCGCGTGGGTCTCGGCCGCGCTCTTCGCGCTCGGCACCGCGGTCGTGATGCTGGCGCCCACGATGGAGGTGTTCCTCGTCGGGCGGCTCGTCGAGGGCTTCGGTGCCGGGGCGATCGACGTCGTGCTCTACGTGCTCGTCGCGCGGATCTTCCCTGCCGAGCTGCACGGCCCGGTGTTCGCCGGGTTCGCCGCGGCGTGGGTCGTCCCCGCGCTCGTCGGGCCGGCGGTCGCGGGCATCGTGACCGAGACGTGGGGCTGGCACTGGGTGTTCGCCGGAGCGCTCGGCATCGCCGTGGTGTCGTTCGCCCTGCTCGTGCCGACCCTCGGGAGGCTGCACGCCCCGGCCGCCGCGCTCCGACCGGTGTGGCAACGCACCAGGATCGGCTGGTCCGTCGGCGCGGCGGTCGCGATCCTGCTCCTCAACGTCGCCCCGGACCTCGGCCCGTGGCCGCGCGTCGCGGCGGTCGTCGTCGGGGTCGTCGGCACGTGGGCGGCGCTCCGTCCGCTGCTGCCGACCGGGACGTTCCGTGCGGCGCCCGGGCTGCCGAGCGTGGTGCTCCTGCGAGGACTCGTCGCGGCGGCGTTCTTCGGGAGCGAGGCCTACGTGCCGTTCCTGCTGCAGTCGCGGCACGGTCTGTCGGCGTCGACGGCGGGCCTCGCGCTGACCGTCGCCGCCCTGAGCTGGGCCGGCGCCAGCTGGGTGCACGGACGCGTCGGCGAGGAACGCCTGACGGCCGCCAGGACGTTCGGTGTCGGGCTCGCCCTGGTGCTCGTCAGCCTGGTCACGGCGCTCGCGGTCGCCTGGTTCGACCTGCCGTGGTGGGTGCTCGTCGTCGGCTGGTTCGTCGGCGGCGCCGGCATGGGCGGGCTGTACCCGCGGGCGTCGATGCTGACGCTGCGCTTCTCGGGCGAGGGCGACGACGGGTTCGCGAGCTCGGCGCTGACGATCGCGGACGCCTCGGGCAGCGTCGTCGGGCTCGCGGTCACCGGGTTGCTGTTCGTCGGCAGCGGGGGAGCGGACGCCGCGTGGTCGTTCCCGCTCGTGTTCCTCGCGATGATCGTGATCGCGCTGCTCGCCACCGCGGCGGTCCGACGGCTCGGCCCGGTGCCGCCGCCGGCGGGTGCCCAGCGGGTAGCGTGACGCTCGTGCGCATCGGGGTCGGGGCCGTCGTGGCGGTCGTGGTGGGGGCGGCCCTCGTCGCCCTGACCGGTTGCCAGGGACCCACGACCGCGGCGCCGACGCCCGTGCAGAGCTCGGACCTGACCAGCTCGGACGGCGGCTTCGACCGGCACGCCGTGGTCGGGGTGGTCCTTCCCGCCGCGGACGGCTCGCTCGGCACGGCTCTGGGCGACCGGCTCGACGCGGCGGGGTTCCGGTCGGACGTCCGGGTGGCGCCCGAGCAGGACGGCGCGGCGGCCCAGCGCGAAGCGGTCGACGCGCTCGTCCGGGGCGGCGCGAAGGCGGTGCTCGTCCGCGCGGTCGACGCCTCGGCCCTGGCCGGAGTGCTCCAGACCGCGCACGACGCAGGCGTGGTCGTGGTGTCCCTCGGCGGTTCCCTGCCCGCGAGCGGGACCGGGGGCGACGGGGTGTCCGCCGACTACCGGGTGCCCGGCGACGACGACGCGGACGCGCTCGTCGACACCACGGTCGACGTGGTGCGGTCGCTGCAGCGCGGCGAGAAGCCGACGGTCAGCGACTGACGGTCAGCGACCGACGACCGGGACCGTGGTGGTCAGTGCCACCAGGACGGGAACGACAGCGTGATCGTCTCGACGAGCGACCTCCGCGACCGCCGGGGCCCGGCGAGCCAGGCCTCGATCGCGCCGACGAACCCCTGCGCGACGAACCCGGCCGCGACGTCGTCGAGCATGGTCGGGCGCTCGGTGGGGAGCTCGCGGATGTGCTGCGCGCTCGAGACGGTGAAGTGCTCGACGAGGAGCCGGTGGAGCGAGGCGTCCTCGGTGTCCGGCAGCCCCTTCGCGTAGATGTCCCGGTGGGACACCACGTGCTCGACGACCGCGTCGATCCCGCGACGGGTGATCGCCGCGAGCTCGTCGGCACTCGCACCACGGGCGGCAGCCGTCCGACGGGCCTCGGCGTCGTCCTCGCGGATGCGGTCGAGCTCGGGCGTGAGCACGTCGGCGAGCAGCGACCCCGGGGAGACCGCGTGCGAGTAGAAGGTCGCACGGTTGATCCCGGCCGCGCGCGTGACGTCGGCGACGGTGATCGTGGACACGGGGCGGTCGGCGGCCAGCCGCAGGATCGCCTCGCGCAGGGCTGCGGTGGTGTGCAGGATCCGTGCGTCGACCACGGTCCCACCCCCTTCTCGCCGAGTCCGGTGCCCGGTCCGACCGGGTGTCGACGAGCACGGTCGACGCTACCGTACGGCGACCGCCCGGACGGGACGGAGAGCGCGGTGTGACGCGACGGATGTGGTGCGGGAGGTTCCGGGAGCGCTCACGCAGCCCGTAGGATGGTTCCGTGGGCGAATCGATTCGATTCGACTCGGCCGGGTCCGCCCGGTGCGACCCCGCTCTCCCGGCGCCGGGCAACCACGGCGCCCGTGATCACCTCCCTCTCCCGTCTCTCCTGTCGAAGGACCGCTCGCTCGTGACCGCGCCCGCCACCACTGGTTCGCTCCGCGTCGTGCTCCACCCCGGTGACTCGCTCACCCGGGGGCAGCGCCTCGTCTACGTCTTCGTGCTCGGCGCGCTCACCGCGCTCGGGCCGTTCACCATCGACCTCTACCTGCCGGCGTTCCCGTCGCTCAAGGAGCAGTTCGGGGTCTCCGACGGCGCCGTGCAGCTCACGCTCACGGCGACGACGCTCGGGTTCGCGGTCGGTCAGCTGCTGGTCGGCCCGTGGAGCGACAAGGTCGGTCGTCGCCTGCCGCTCATCATCGCCACCACGGTGCACATCGCGGCGTCCATCGGAGCGGCCACCGCGCCGGACATCGAGCTGCTGGCCGTGTTCCGCGTCCTGCAGGGCATGGGTGCCGCGGCGGGTGGTGTCGTCGCGATGGCCACCGTCCGCGACCTGTTCGGCGGCAAGCCCCTCGTGCGCATGCTGTCTCGCCTGGCGATGGTGAACGGCCTCGCACCGATCCTCGCGCCGCTCATCGGCTCGCAGATGCTCCGCTTCACCAGCTGGCGCGGCATCTTCGTGTTCCTCGCCTGCTACGGCCTGGCCGTCGTGATCGCGTCGATCCTGCTCATCGTCGAGACGCTGCCGAAGGAGCGCCGGCACGAGGCCGGCCACTCCACCGTCGGCCAGCGGTACAAGGCGCTGTTCTCCGACCGGATCTTCGTGGGCGTCGCGCTCATCGGAGCGATGGTGTTCAGCGGCCTGTTCTCGTACCTGAGTTCGTCGCCGTTCCTGTTCCAGGGCGTCTACGGGCTCAACGCGCAGCAGTACGGACTGCTCTTCGCGGTGAACTCCATCGGCGTCGTCGTCGGCGTGCAGATCTCCTCGCGGATCGCGCAGCGTGTCGGCCCGCAGTGGATCCTCGCCTGCTCGACCGCGACCCTGTTCCTGGCGTCGGTCGCGATCATCGTGCTCGACGCGCTCGGTGCCGGACTGGTCGGCGTGCTCGTGCCGCTCTGGTTCTTCATCGCGGCGTGCGGCTTCTCGTTCCCGCTCGTCCAGGTCATCGGCCTCGCCGCGCACGGCAAGGAGGCCGGCACCGCCGCCTCGCTCCTCGGCGCCCTGAACTTCGGTGTCGCCGGGCTCATCTCGCCGATCGTCGGCTGGCTCGGCATCGAGACCGCGGCGCCGATGGCGGCCGTGATGGCGTGCACGGCGGCGGTGGCGATCGTCCTGCTCTGGGCCGTGGTCCGTCCCCGCACGGTCCCCGCCCTCACGCACTAGTCACTCCCCGTCGTCGTGCGGCCGGACCGGCGTCGGTCCGCGTCCGTACGCTGTGGCCATGAGCGACGACGCGGTGGAGCAGGCGAGGGCAGCGGCGGCGGCGGCGCAGGCCGCCGCCGAGGAGGCGCGTCGGCTCGCCGACGAGGCCGCACAGCGGGCCGAGGAGCTCGCCGCAGCGCTGAGCCGGACCGCGGCAGCGGCGCTCGCCGAGCCGGCAGCGGCGACTGCCGAGCCGACCACCGCGCCGTCGGGCCCGGCCGCCCCGGTAGCCGAGCCGACGGCGAGCACGGGCACCGAGCCTCCCGTCCGGCCCGACACCCGACCCGGCGACCAGGCGAGCCCGCCGCCCACCGCGCCACCCGCCGGACCGCTCGGCACGGACGCCGTGGCGGCCGTCCGTGCCGGGTACGCCGTCGGCGGCACCGCCCTCGAACTCGGCGCGCTCGTCAACGGCGAGGCGCTGCCGGACGTCCAGGTGCGCATCCCGCTCGGCATGCTCAACCGGCACGGGCTCGTCGCGGGTGCCACCGGCACGGGCAAGACCCGCACCCTGCAGCTCCTCGCCGAGCAGATCGCCGCGGCTGGTGTGCCGGTGTTCGCGGCGGACGTCAAGGGCGACCTGTCCGGCCTGGCGACCCCCGGCCAGCCGAACGACAAGCTGCTCGCGCGCACGGCGGGCATCGGTCAGCAGTGGCAGGGTGTCGGCAGCCAGGCCGAGTTCTACGCCCTCGGCGGCGTCGGCACGGGCGTCCCGGTCCGGGCGACGGTGTCCGGGTTCGGGCCGCTGCTGCTCGCGAAGGTGCTCGGTCTCAACGAGACGCAGGAGTCGTCGCTCGGGCTCGTCTTCCACTACGCCGAGCAGGCCGGGCTGCCGCTCGTCGACCTGTCCGACCTGCGGAGCGTCCTGACCTACCTGACGAGCGACGCGGGCAAGGGCGAGCTCGCGGACCTCGGTGGCCTGTCGAAGCAGACGGTGGGGGTCATCCTGCGGGAGCTCGTCACGTTCGCCGACCAGGGCGCAGAAGCGTTCTTCGGGGAGCCGGAGATCGACACCGCCGAGTTCCTCCGGACGGCCCCGGACGGCCGCGGGATCGTGAGCCTGCTCGAGGTCCCCGGCGTGCAGGACCAGCCGCAGCTGTTCTCGACGTTCCTGATGTGGATGCTCGCGGACCTGTTCAACGAGCTGCCCGAGGTCGGCGACCAGGACAAGCCGAAGCTCGTGTTCTTCCTCGACGAGGCGCACCTGCTGTTCACGGGTGCGTCGAAGGACTTCACCGAGCAGGTCGTCCGCACCGTCCGGCTGATCCGTTCGAAGGGCGTCGGCGTGTTCTTCGTCACGCAGACGCCGAAGGACGTCCCGAACGACGTACTCGCGCAGCTGGGGTCGCGCATCCAGCACCAGCTCCGCGCGCACACGCCCGACGACGCGAAGGCTCTCCGCGCCACGGTGTCGACCTACCCGACGAGCGAGTACGACCTCGGCGAGGTCCTGACCTCGCTGGCGACGGGTGAGGCGATCGTGACCGTGATGAACGAGCGTGGTGCGCCCACGCCGGTCGCGTGGACGCGCCTGCGCGCGCCGCAGGGTTCCATGGAGCCCCTGCCGGGGGCCGACCTGGAGGCCCGGGTCACCTCGTCCCCGCTCCTCGCCCGGTACGGCACCCGCGTCGACCCCGACTCGGCGCACGAGATCCTCGCGCGCCGGATGGAGGCCGCGGCCGCCGAGGCCGCCGCCGCTGAGGCGGCGGAGCACGCCGCGTCCGCGCAGGCCGAGGCCGAGAAGGAGGCGGCGCGGGCCGCCGCGGCAGCCGCGAAGGAGGCGGCGGCACGGGCGAAGCAGGACGAGCGGGAGCGTCGGACCGCGCAGCAGGAGTACGAGCGCACGCAGCGGGAGTTCGAGCGCGCGGAGCGGGCGGCCGAGTCGCGGCGGAGCGGGCGTTCGTCACGGTCGTCGCGGACGTCGACCTCGCGGCGGTCGGGGGACCCGCTGTCGGACCTGCTCGGTCCGGGGCTCGGCGGGACCATCGCCAAGGAGGTCGTGAAGGGGATCTTCTCGACCCTGCGACGCCGGCGCTGAGGGACGGCGCGGCCGGTCGGCGAGCATCGGCGACGCGGACGGTCAGCGAGCTCGGGTGGCGCGGACGGTCAGCGTGCTCGGGCGGCGCGGTCGGTCAGCGTGCGAGGAGTCCGATCGTCTCGACGGCGAGTACCCCGACGACGAGAGCGGCCGCTGCGCCACCCGCGACCGCGATGCCGGCACGACGCTCGTACCAGGCGCGGCTCGACGGCCAGCGGCGGGCGACCTCGCGCGCCGGCAGGACGCGGCCTTCGCGGTCCACCCGGACGTCGAGCACGTCGACCACTCGCTCGAGCGCCGCGTCGCCCCAGACGTCGCCGCGCATGCGGAACAGGTGCTCGCCGTCGGCGTCGAACGCCAGGAGCGTCCGGACCGGGCGGTCGGCCGTCCCGCGCTGGGTCGTGACGAGGACGAGGTGGTGCACCCGGGCCCGCGGGATGCGTCGGTTCGCGGTGACCACGCCGTGCAGCACGACGTCGTCCTCGTCGATCCCGAGGAACGCCGAGCCGAGCCGCACGAACAGCACGCCGGCCAGGACGGCGAGGAGCAGGACGAAGCCGGCCACGAGCGACCACCAGCGCATCGGGAGGGTGACCCAGACGAGCGCGACGACGAGTGGGACGGCGGAGCAGACGACGCTCAGGGCGGTGGAGCGGACCAGTGCGCGACGGGGCCGGAGCACCGTGTCGAACACCGGCGCGCGCAGTCGTCCCGTCGCCGGTACCGTCGCGTCCCCCACGTGGGTCTCCTCGCCCTCGGGTGCGCGGGCAGCGTCGACCGCACGCCCGTCGAGCGACGCCCCTGCCGCCCGGTTGCACCGTGTCCGACCCGTCCCGGGGTCGTCCGTGAGCACAGACTAGGGCCTCGGCGGGGCCGGAGGACAGTGCGTTCCACTGCGTAGCGGCGTGTTCCGGCCACCTCGTTGCGGACGGGGGGCACGATGGTCGGCCTGACGGGGGACACGGGCGTCGACGGGCGCCACCGGAACGACGAAGGGCACCCGCTCGGCGGGTGCCCTTCGCGCTCCTGACAGGTACGGACCTGGTCGGAGCTGCTGGCGGAGAATGGGGGATTCGAACCCCCGAGGGCTTGCACCCAACACGCTTTCCAAGCGTGCGCCATAGGCCACTAGGCGAATTCTCCAGGCGACATCTCGCGATGACGACACCCCATGGTACAGGTTCCCGAGGGTGTGGATGACCACGAGCCTCCACAGCCCCGCCGGCTCCCAGAGGGCCCGTCGAGCGCGCGACTACCCTGGAGGTGTGTCGACCCGCATCTACATCACGTCAGCAGAGGGGCACACCGGCAAGAGCACCGTGGCCCTCGGTGTCCTCGAGACCCTCGCCCGATCCGTCGGTCGCGTCGGCGTGTTCCGACCCGTCGCCCGGTCGGTCGCCGAGCCCGACTACGTGCTCGAGCTGCTCCTGCAGCACACCGCCGTCGGGCTCTCCTACGACGAGGCCGTCGGCGTCACCTACGACGACGTCCACGCGGACCCCGAGGCCGCGCTCGGCACGATCCTGTCCCGCTTCGCGCAGGTCGAGCGGCAGTGCGACGCGGTCGTGGTCCTCGGGTCCGACTACACCGACGTGGGCAGCCCGACGGAGCTGTCCTTCAACGCGAAGGTCGCGGCGAACCTCGGGGCGCCCGTGCTGCTCGTGCTCGGCGGCCGCGACTCCGCCGAGCGGGGGGCGCGCACGGCCGAGGCGATGGCGCAGGTCGCCGACGTCACGACGAGCGAGCTCCGCGCGGCACACGCCCAGCTCCTCGGCGTGGTGGTGAACCGTGCCGACCCGGACGCGCTCGCGGCGATCGTCGCGAGCGTCGAGCACGCGGTGCGCGACGACCACCCGGACACGCCCGTCTGGGCCATCCCCGAGGACCGCGTGCTCGTCGCACCGACCGTCCGGGCCCTGCTGCAGGCGACCGGCGCGACGCTCGTCCGCGGGGACGAGGCACTGCTCGACCGCGAGGCCCTGGGCACCGTCGTCGCCGGCATGAGCATGGAGAACGTGCTGCCCCGGCTCATCGAGGGCGGGATCGTGGTCGTGCCGGGGGACCGCAGCGACGTGCTGCTCGCCACGGTGCTCGCGAACCAGTCCGAGACCTTCCCGAGCCTGGCCGGTGTCATCCTGAACGGCGGGTTCGAGACCTCGCCGCAGATCACCCGCCTGCTCGAGGGCCTGTCGAGCTCGCTGCCGATCGCCCGGAACGACCTCGGCACGTACGACACCGCGCTCCGGATCACCCACACCCGCGGGCGGCTCGCGGCGGACTCACCGCGGAAGGCCGACCTCGCGCTCGCGCTCTTCGAGCAGCACGTCGACGCCGACGCCCTGCGCGACCGGCTGCAGCTCACGCCGTCCGGCGTCGTGACGCCGCTCATGTTCGAGCACGGCCTGCTCGACCGGGCCCGCGGCTACGGCAAGCGGATCGTCCTGCCCGAGGGCGACGACGACCGCATCCTGCACGCCGCGTCCACGCTGCTGCAGCGTCAGGTCTGCTCACTGACGATCCTCGGCGAACCCGCCGCGATCCGTGCCCGCGCGACCGAGCTCGGGCTCGACCTCGAGGGTGCGCAGCTCATCAGTCCGTTCGACCCCGAGCTCCGCGAGCGCTTCGCCGAGGAGTACACCCGGCTGCGGGCGCACAAGGGCATGTCGATCGAGCTCGCCCGCGACACCGTCACGGACGTCTCGTACTTCGGCACGCTCATGGTGCAGCTCGGGTTGGCCGACGGCATGGTGTCCGGCGCGAAGCACACCACGGCGCACACCATCCGGCCGTCCTTCGAGATCATCAAGACCCGGCCGGACACGTCGATCGTGTCGAGCGTCTTCCTCATGGCGCTGGCCGACCGCGTGCTCGTGTACGGCGACTGCGCGGTGATCCCGGACCCGACGAGCGAGCAGCTCGCCGACATCGCGATCTCGTCGGCCGAGACCGCGGCGCAGTTCGGGATCGACCCGCGCGTGGCGATGCTCAGCTACTCGACCGGGGACAGCGGCACCGGGGCGGACGTCGACAAGGTCCGCGCGGGAACCGCCTTCGTGCGGGAGCGTCGCCCGGACCTGCTCGTCGAGGGCCCCATCCAGTACGACGCCGCCGCCGACCCGACCGTCGCGAGCACGAAGATGCCGGACTCGCCGGTCGCCGGCCGGGCGACGGTGTTCGTCTTCCCGGACCTGAACACCGGCAACAACACCTACAAGGCCGTGCAGCGGTCGGCGGGTGCCGTGGCCATCGGTCCGGTGCTCCAGGGCCTGCGCAAGCCGATCAACGACCTGTCGCGGGGCGCCCTCGTCGGCGACATCGTGAACACCGTCGCGATCACCGCGATCCAGGCCGGTACCGCGACCGACGCGGCCTGACCGACCGACCCGCACCGCGCCTCCAGTCCGTCCCGAGAAAGGCACCACCCCAGTGACCGCAGCCCTCGTCGTGAACTCCGGTTCGAGTTCGTTCAAGTACCAGCTCATCGAGCTCGAGGACGAGCGCACGCTCGCCTCCGGGCTGGTGGAGCGCATCGGCGAGTCCGCCGGCGCGTGGAAGCACACGAACGCGGTGACGGGGGAGTCGTCCTCGAACGACGCCGCCGACGTCCCGGACCACGCGGCGGGCTTCCAGGCCATGCTCGACGCGTTCGCAAAGGTCGGACCCTCGTTCGACGAGCACCCGCCGGCGGTCGTCGGCCACCGCGTGGTGCACGGCGGGACCACGTTCGACCGGGCGACGGTCGTGACGGACGAGGTCGAGGAGCAGATCGAGGCGCTGAACAGCCTCGCGCCGCTGCACAACCCGGCGAACCTCGAGGGGATCCGGGCCGCGAAGCAGGTCTTCGCCGACGTCCCGCACGTCGCCGTGTTCGACACCGCGTTCCACCAGACGATGCCGCCGCACGCGTACACGTACGCGATCCCGGCCGACCTCGCCGAGAAGCACCAGGTCCGGCGCTACGGCATGCACGGCACGAGCCACAAGTACGTCTCCGAGCAGGCCGCCGCGTTCCTCGACCGCCCGCTGTCCGAGTTGAAGACCATCGTGCTGCACCTCGGCAACGGGGCCTCGGCCGCGGCGATCGACGGCGGCCGCTCGATCGAGACCTCGATGGGCCTGACCCCGCTCGAGGGCCTGGTGATGGGGACCCGCTCCGGCGACCTCGACCCCGCCGTCCTGCTGCACCTGCACCGCGAGGCCGGACTCGACTTCGACGAGCTCGACACGATGCTCAACAAGCAGTCGGGCCTGCTCGGGCTCACCGGCAACGGGGACATGCGGGACGTGCAGGACGCGGCGTCGCGCGGCGACGAGACCGCCGAGGCGGCGCTCGCCGTGTACCGGCACCGGATCCGCCGGTACGTGGGGGCCTACACGGCGCAGCTCGGTGGGCTGGACGCCGTGGTCTTCACCGCGGGCGTCGGGGAGAACAACGCGCTGCTGCGCCGGCGCGTGCTCGCGGGGCTCGAGCACCTGGGCATCGAGGTCGACGCGGACCGGAACGAGTTGGTCTCACGGGAGGCACGGCGCATCTCCACGGACACGTCGCGTGTCGCGGTGCTCGTCATCCCGACGAACGAGGAGCTCGAGATCGCCCGGCAGTCGGCTGCGGTCGCGCTGTAGCTCGCGGCGGTCGCGCGCGAGACGCCCCCGAACGCGCGAGACGCCTCCGGATCCGGGGGCGTCTCGGCGGTTCAGGGGCGTCGAAGCAGCGCGGGGGCGTCTCGTTCGTGCGGATCGGGTCAGCCGAGGGCGTGCAGGGCGGCGGGGATCGGTGTGTTGCCGCTCGTCACCTCGAACTGCACGCCGACCGCAGAGTCGTCGAGGAGCGCGTGCAGCACGACCGCGGCGACGTCCGCACGGGGGATCGACCCGCGCGGCACCGTGCGCCCGACGGCGATCGTGCCCTGCGGCGGTGTGTCGAGGAGCGCACCCGGACGGACGATCGTCCAGCGCAGGTTCCGCGCGCGGATGTTCGCGTCCGCCTCGGACTTCGCGCGCAGGTACACCTGGAAGACGTCGTCCTCGGAGCGGGCGGGCACGACCGCGCGCTCCGGGTCGTACGAGTCGGCCGCCATCGCCGAGATCATCACGTAGCGGTCGATGCCCATCCGCTCGGCGGCGTCGGCCAGGAGCAGTGCTGCGTCCCGGTCGACGGTCTCCTTCCGCTCCGCACCGCTGTTCGGGCCGGCACCGGCCGCGAACACCACCGCGTCGACCCCGCGCAGGCGCAGGGCGAGTTCGTCGTCGTCGACCTGCTCCAGGTCCACGACCAGCGCGGTGGCACCCTGCTGCTCCACGTCGGCGCGGTGCGCGGGGTTCCTGATGACGGCGACGGCGTCGTGGCCGGCGTCGGTGACGAGGCGGGCGAGGAGCAGGGCGATCTGTCCGTGTCCTCCGGCGATGGCGATCTTCATGTGTCCGATACTGCCCGTCGCGTCCGGTAGACTTCCGGAGGCTCCTCACGTGACGCCATCCAGGCCAACTCCCCCAGGGCGGAAACGCAGCAAGGGTAACCGGGCTCTGGCGGGTGCGTGAGGAGTCTTCTTCGTTCCCGGAGGGCTCTCGGACGGCCCCGTCCACAGCCTCGGTGCGACGGCTGGTGGTGTCGGCCGTCCCGGCTACCCTTGGTCCGTGGTCACCGCCCTGTATCGCCGTTACCGGCCCGAGAACTTCGCCGAGCTGATCGGGCAGTCGCAGGTCACCGACCCGCTGCGGACCGCGCTCCGGACGAACCGTGTCAACCACGCGTACCTGTTCAGCGGGCCACGCGGCTGCGGCAAGACGACCTCGGCCCGCATCCTCGCGCGCTGCCTCAACTGCGCCGAGGGCCCGACGGACACCCCGTGCGGTGTCTGCCCGAGCTGCGTCGAGCTCGCCCGCGGGGGCAGCGGTTCCCTCGACGTGATCGAGATCGACGCGGCGAGCCACAACGGTGTCGACGACGCCCGCGACCTGCGCGACCGCGCCGTCTTCGCGCCGGCGCGTGACCGCTTCAAGATCTTCATCCTGGACGAGGCGCACATGGTGACGCCGCAGGGCTTCAACGCGCTGCTCAAGCTGGTCGAGGAGCCCCCGGAGCACGTCAAGTTCATCTTCGCGACGACCGAGCCCGAGAAGGTCATCGGCACCATCCGGTCGCGGACCCACCACTACCCGTTCCGTCTCGTGCCGCCGGCCACGATGCTCGAGTACGTCGAGCAGCTCTGCGCGCAGGAGTCCGTGTCGGTCGCGCCGGGCGTCCTGCCCCTGGTGGTCCGGGCCGGTGGCGGATCGGTGCGTGACACCCTGTCGCTGCTCGACCAGCTCATGGCGGGGAGCGAGGACGGCGCCATCGCGTACGAGCGTGCCGTCGCCCTGCTCGGCTACACCGACGCGGCACTGCTCGACGACGTGGTCGACGCGCTCGCCGTCGCGGACCCGGCATCGGCGTTCGCGGCCATCGACCGCGTCGTGCAGACCGGTCAGGACCCGCGACGCTTCGTCGAGGACCTGCTCGAGCGGCTCCGTGACCTGATCGTCGTCGCCGCCACGAACGAGAGCGCGGCGGCGGTCCTGCGCGGCATCTCGCCCGAGGAACTCGACACCATGACCCGCCAGGCCGGGGTGTTCGGGGCAACGGCGCTGTCCCGGGCGGCGGACATCGCGAACCGCGCCCTGACGGACATGACCGGTGCGACCTCACCGCGGCTGCACCTCGAGCTGATGACGGCGCGCATGCTCGTGCCCGAGGCCGACGACACCCAGCGCGGGGCCCTCGCCCGTGTGGAGCGGCTCGAGCGCCGCGTCGGTGTCGGCGACGCGGGCGGACACCAGGGCGATCCGACGGCGGACGCGGCTCCTGCCGCTCCGACCCGGACGGCGCCGCCTGCCGCTCCGCAGCGCACTGCGGCTCCGAGGCCTGCGTCGACCGGTTCGCCTGCGTCGACCGCTGCGCCCGCGCAGTCGGCGGCTCCTGCAGCGAGCCCGCGCTCGACCGGTGAGCCGTCGTCCGGCAACGGGCCGGCCGCCCCCGGGGACGCCGTGCGTGACGCCGCCGCAGCGTGGGGAGCGGTCGCACCGAGCACCCCGCAGCCCGCGCAGCAGCCGCACGCCGAGCGCCCGTCGACGGATGTCCCGGCCGCCCCGTCCGCTCCGGCCGCTCCGTCCGGCACTGCCAACGCCTCGTCGACCGGGCAGGGCACGGCGGTCGGCGACGAGCCCGTGGTCCGTCCCATCGCGGCCGTGGGCTTCCAGCAGCTCCGCGACGCCTGGCCGCAGGTCGTCGAGCACGTGCAGAAGGCCCGTCGGTCGGCGTGGTCCGTGGTCGTCACGGCGCAGGTCACGGCCCTGCGTGAGGACGTGCTCACCCTGACGTTCCCGAGCCAGCAGGACGTGGCGTCCTTCAAGGAGATGTCCGATCCCGCGACGAGCGTCAGTGAGCTCCTCCGCTCGGCGATCATCGACGTCCTCGGACTCCGGGTGAAGTTCGTCGCCCGCGGGCCCGGGCAGCACCAGCAGCAGCAGCCGAACGGTCAGCAGCGGGCTCCGCAGCAGCAGCTCCCGCAGCAGCAGCAGGCCCCGCAGCAGGCGCAGCAGGCCCCGCAGCAGGCGGCGGCGCCGGAGCGTCGCGCCCCCGAACCGCAGCCCGGGCCCGAGGTCGCGGCGCCGCGGGCTCAGGCGCCGCAGGCTCCGGCGCAGCAGCAGGCGCCCCAGGCTCCCGCGGCACCGACTCCCGCACCGCAGCCCGCGGTGACACCGGCACCGGCGTCCAGCAGCCCGGTCACCGACTGGGCCGTCGCCACCATCCCGGCGACGGACCCGACGCCCGCACCCGCCGCCCCGGCCGGACGAGCGGAACCGAGCTGGTCGGCGCCCTTCGGCACGACGGACACCGGCGAGCCCGTCACCCCCGTCCCGGTCGTCGGCGACCCCGCCGCCGACGCAGCGCTCGCTGCGCAGCTGCGTCCGGCCTCGGCACTCGGCGGAGGCGCCTCCGCGACGCCGCGCCCGCGTGCCGAGTCCACCCCGGCCGCCGCACCGGCGGCAGCCGAGACGTCGGCGTCCGCACCCGCTGCGCCCGACACCACGGCGACCCGGTCCGACGTGCCCGTCGACGACTACCCCCTCGACGACGAGCCGTACGACGACGGCGCCCCGTTCCCCGACCCGGGCACCGGAGTGCCGGCCGCGGCGCCGACACCGCCCGCAGCGGCGTCCGGCCAGCAGCAGGGCGCTGCCCGACAGCAGGGCGCCGCCCAGCAGCAGGCCGCACCCCGACAGCAGGCCGCCCGGCCGCAGCCGACCACCACACCCCCGGCCCGTCGCGCCCCCGTCGCGGGACGCTACGGCGAGGCCGTCGTCCGTGAGATCCTCGGTGCCCAGTTCATCGAGGAGACCGCCCTGCACGAGGAAGGCGCCTGATGTACGACGGCATCGTCCAGGACCTGATCGACGAGTTCGGTCGCCTGCCCGGCATCGGCCCGAAGTCCGCGCAGCGGATCGCGTTCCACATCCTGCAGACCGAGTCGTTCGACCCGAGCCGCCTGGCGGAGCTCCTGGCCGACGTCAAGGAGAAGGTCCGCTTCTGCGAGGTCTGCGGCAACGTGACCGAGTCCGAGCGCTGCAGCATCTGCCGCGACCCCCGTCGTTCGCCGACCGTGATCTGTGTGGTGGAAGAGGCGAAGGACGTCGCCGCGATCGAACGGACGCGCGAGTTCCGCGGGCTCTACCACGTGCTCGGCGGTGCGATCAGCCCGATCGACGGTGTCGGTCCGGACGACCTGCGCATCCAGCAGCTCATGACGCGCCTGGCCGACGGCACCGTGGACGAGGTCATCATCGCGACCGACCCGAACCTCGAGGGCGAGGCGACGGCGACGTACCTGAGTCGTCTGCTCCTCCCGATGGGCATCCGGACGACGCGACTCGCGTCCGGTCTGCCCGTGGGCGGCGACCTGGAGTACGCCGACGAGGTCACACTCGGACGGGCCTTCGAGGGGCGTCGCCTGGTCGGCGGCTGAGCACGACGCCACCGGCCGGCACGCACCCGCCGCGCGGCTCCTCACGCCCAGCAGCACGCAGGATCCTTGCGTCCCACGCCGTTCCGACGCAACATCCGCGGAACACCCTCTACCATTGTCGAACCGCGTCACATCGCGGATCCGTCGTCCCCGGGAGTACCAAGCAGTGGCCTTGATCGTGCAGAAGTTCGGTGGATCGTCCGTCGCGGACGCCGAGAGCATCAAGCGCGTGGCGAAGCGGATCGTCCAGACGAAGAAGGCCGGCAACGACGTCGTCGTCGCGGTCTCGGCGATGGGCGACACCACCGACGAGCTCGTCGACCTCGCGCACTCGGTGACGCCCATCCCGGCTGGTCGTGAGCTCGACATGCTGCTCACGGCGGGGGAGCGCATCTCGATGGCCCTGCTCGCGATGGCGATCAAGAGCCTGGGCGTCGAAGCCTCGTCCTACACCGGTAGCCAGGCGGGCATGCTCACCGACGCCCAGCACGGCAAGGCCCGCATCGTCGACGTCACCCCGAAGCGCGTGCGCGAGGCGCTCGACGCCGGCCACGTCGCGATCGTCGCGGGCTTCCAGGGCTTCAACCGCACGACCGGCGAGATCACCACGCTCGGTCGCGGCGGCTCCGACACCACGGCCGTCGCCCTCGCCGCCGCGCTCGACGCCGACGTCTGCGAGATCTACACCGACGTCGACGGCATCTTCACCGCCGACCCGCGCGTGGTGCCGAAGGCCAAGAAGGTCGACCGGATCACGAGCGAGGAGATGCTCGAGCTCGCGGCCTCCGGCGCCAAGGTCCTGTACATCCGTGCCGTCGAGTACGCCCGTCGGCACGGCGTCACCCTGCACGTCCGCTCCTCCTTCAGCAACGCCGAGGGAACCATCGTCTACAACCCTGCAGAGGGGGAAACCGTGGAAGAACCGATCATCACCGGGATCGCCGGAGACCTCTCCGAGGGCAAGATCACCGTCGTCGGCGTGCCCGACACCCCGGGCAAGGCCGCCGAGATCTTCACGATCGTCGCCCGTGCCGGCGCGAACATCGACATGATCGTGCAGAACGTGTCCGAGGCCGTCACCGGCCGCACGGACATCTCCTTCACGCTGCCGAAGGACCAGGGCCAGGGCGTGCTCACGGCGCTCGAGGTCGCGAAGGCCGACATCGGCTACGAGGGCATCCAGTACGACGACCAGATCGGCAAGCTCGCCCTCGTCGGTGCGGGCATGCGCACGAACGCCGGCGTCTCCGCCGCGCTCTTCCGCGCCCTGCACGAGGCGTCGATCAACATCGAGATGATCTCGACCTCGGAGATCCGCATCTCGGTCGTCACCCGTGCCGACACCCTGAACGAGGCGATGCGCGTCGTGCACGCGGCGTTCGGCCTCGACGCCGACCAGGAAGCCGTCGTCTACGCCGGCACGGGCCGCTGACCGCGGTCCCGCGAACGAGCAGGAGCACCACATGAGCACCACCGTCGCCGTCGTCGGCGCCACCGGTCAGGTCGGCGCCGTGATGCGTCGCCTCCTCGAGGAGCGCGCGTTCCCGGCCGACCGCGTCCGGTTCTTCGCGAGCGCCCGGTCCGCCGGCACCACGCTGCCGTTCCGCGGCGAGGAGATCGTCGTCGAGGACTCCGAGACCGCCGACCCGTCCGGCATCGACATCGCGCTGTTCTCGGCGGGTGCCACCGCCTCGCGCGCCCTCGCGCCGAAGTTCGCCGCTGCGGGAGCCGTCGTCGTCGACAACTCCAGCGCCTGGCGGATGGACCCGGACGTCCCGCTCGTGGTGAGCGAGGTGAACCCGCACGCCATCGACCAGGCGCCGAAGGGCATCATCGCGAACCCGAACTGCACGACGATGGCGATCATGCCCGTGCTCAAGGTCCTGGACACCGAGTCCGGTCTCCGCCGACTCGTGGCCACGACGTACCAGGCCGTGTCCGGGTCCGGGCTCGCCGGGGTCGAGGAACTGCTCGGCCAGGCCAAGGCCGCCCTGGAGCAGGACGCCGCTGCGCTGACCCACGACGGCTCGGCCGTGACCTTCCCGGAGCCGGTCAAGTACGTGCGTCCCATCGCGTTCGACGTCGTGCCGCTCGCCGGCTCGATCGTCGAGGACGGCGAGGGCGAGACCGACGAGGAGAAGAAGCTCCGCAACGAGAGCCGGAAGATCCTCGAGCTGCCCGACCTGCTCGTCGCCGGCACCTGCGTGCGCGTCCCGGTCTTCACCGGGCACTCGATCTCGGTGCACGCCGAGTTCGACCGTCCGCTCTCGCCCGAGCGCGCGACGGCGATCCTCGCCGAGGCGCCCGGCGTCGAGCTCGCCGACGTGCCGACGCCGCTGCAGGCCGCCGGGCAGGACCCGTCGTTCGTCGGCCGGATCCGGGCCGACCAGTCCGCGCCCGCCGGTCACGGCCTCGCGCTGTTCGTGAGCAACGACAACCTGCGGAAGGGCGCCGCGCTCAACGCGGTGCAGATCGCCGAGACGATCGTCGCCAGCCGCACCGTCGCCGTATAGCGGCCGGGGTAGGGACCAGAAGACGGACGGGAGGCACGTGGCGGGTCCGCCACGTGCCTCCCGTCCGTCTGTCGGTCGGCTCGCACCCGGCCGCACGCCGGTAGGATCGACGGGTGGCAGTGAAGCAGGTGGACCCCATCGACGTCGTCCTGGTCGGGGGAGGGATCATGAGCGCCACGCTCGGCGCGATCATCCACCGGCTCGAGCCCACGTGGCGCATCCGCGTGTACGAGCGGCTCGGATCGGTCGCGCAGGAGTCCTCGAACCCGTGGAACAACGCGGGCACCGGGCACTCGGCGCTCTGCGAGCTGAACTACACGCCCGAGCTGCCCGACGGACGGGTCGAGATCGCGAAGGCCGTCACTGTCAACGAGCAGTTCCAGGTGTCACGGCAGTTCTGGGCCCACCTCGTCGAGACCGGTGCGCTGCCGGAGCCCTCGAACTTCATCAACCCGACGCCGCACATCTCGTTCGTCTGGGGTGCTGACAACGTCGAGTACATGCGGAAGCGCTGGGAGGCGCTCAAGGACCACCCGCTCTTCGCGGGCATCGAGTTCTCGGACGACCCCGCGCAGATCCGGCAGTGGGCACCCGCGCTCATCCCGGGGCGCAAGAAGGACCAGCCGATCGCGGCGACGTACTCGGCCGCGGGCTCCGACGTCGACTTCGGGTCGCTGACGCGCCAGCTCTTCGACGAGCTCGAGATCGCCGGCGTCGAGTTCGAGCCGTCGCACCAGGTCCGGAAGATCACCCGCTCGACGGTGTCCGAGGGCTGGGTCCTCGACGTCCGCAACGAGATCGGTCGCTCCACGCAGCGCATCGCGGCGAAGTTCGTCTTCGTCGGCGCGGGCGGCGGAGCACTCCACCTGCTGCAGAAGTCCGGCATCCCGGAGATCCGGGGGTACGGCGGGTTCCCGGTGTCCGGCGAGTTCCTCCGGACCGACGAGCCCGAGGTCGTGCAGAAGCACGCGGCGAAGGTGTACGGCAAGGCGAGTGTCGGCGCTCCGCCGATGTCCGTCCCGCACCTCGACACCCGCATCGTCGACGGCAAGGCGTCGCTCATGTTCGGCCCGTACGCCGGGTTCAGCCCGAAGTTCCTCAAGCAGGGCTCCGTGCTCGACCTGTTCCGCTCGATCCGTCCGCACAACCTGCGTCCGATGCTCAGCGTCGCGTTCTCCAACTTCGACCTCGTCCGCTACCTCGTCGGGCAGCTGCTCGCGTCGAAGCAGACGAAGTTCGACGCCCTCCGCGAGTTCATGCCGACGGCCGAGCCGGACAACTGGCACCGGATCACCGCCGGGCAGCGTGTCCAGGTGATCAAGCCCGACCGCGAGAAGGGTGGCGTGCTGCAGTTCGGGACCGAGGTCATCACGTCGGCCGACGGGTCGATCGCGGGTCTGCTCGGTGCGAGCCCCGGGGCGTCCACCGCGGTGCCGATCATGCTGTCCATGCTGCAGCGGTGCTTCCCGGACCGCTGGGCAGGTTGGGAGCCGAGGGTGCGCGAGATGGTGCCGACGTACGGCACGGACCTCGGCTCCGACCCGGCGCTCGCGGACGAGACCCTCGCGCGGACCGCGAAGGTGCTCGGGCTGCACCACTGACCCGGGCTCGCCCGGCTTGACCGCCGTTCGAACGTGTGTTCGAATGGCGGCATGCGGTGGAGTGGACAGGCGATCGACGCGGAGCGGACCGACGCGCTCCCGGGGCTCGCGTCGAACAGCGGGCTCGTCCGGAGCGTCACGACGCCGGAGTTCGCGGGGGTCACCTTCCACGAGGTCCTGGCGAAGAGTGCCCTGAACCGTGTGCCCAGTGCCGACGGTGCCGGTACCTACGGCTGGACGATCAACCCGTACCGCGGGTGCAGCCACGCGTGCGTGTACTGCTTCGCCCGGCCGACGCACACCTACCTGGAGTTCGACGGGGGCGCGGACTTCGACCAGCAGATCGTCGTGAAGACCAACGTCGCCGACGTGCTCCGCCGCGAACTCCGCCGACCGAGCTGGCAGGGGCACCCGGTCGCCCTCGGCACGAACACCGACCCGTACCAGCGCGCCGAGGGCAAGTACCGGCTGATGCCGGGCGTGATCCGTGCCCTCGCCGAGTCCGGGACGCCGTTCAGCATCCTGACGAAGGGCACGCTGCTCCGACGCGACCTGCCTCTGCTGGCCGAGGCGGCACGGCAGGTACCGATCGACCTGGCGATGTCGATCGCGGTGTACGACGACGCGCTGCAGCAGCAGGTCGAGCCGGGCACCCCGACGACGGCGGCACGGTTGGCGACCGTCCGGGCGATCCGGGACGCGGGCCTCGACTGCTCGGTGTTCCTGATGCCCGTGCTGCCGTTCATCACCGACACCCGGGCACACCTCGACGACGCGATCGGGCGGGCGGCCGCGGCCGGTGCGACGAGCGTCATGTACTCGGCGTTGCACCTGCGGCCCGGGGTCAAGCCGTGGTGGTTCGCGTGGCTGCAGCAGACCCGCCCGGACCTGGTCGCGCGGTACCGGTCGATGTACCTCGACAACACGTACGCCCCGAAGGACTACCGCAGGTGGCTCGCGGAGCGGGTCCGTCCCATCCTGCGCGCCCACGGGGTCGCGGTCGGTCGGGTCGACCCGGCGACCGGCTCGATGGGGTTCCGCGACCGCGAGGAACGGCTGCGCACGATCCCGACAGGACCCACGGCCTCGCCGCTCGACGAGCAGTCGCGTCCGTCGGTGTCGCCGCTGCAGCGCGCGGACCCCGGCTGGGGGCATCGGACGGCCAGCGTCGGTGCGGCGTCCGGGCCGACCCTGTTCTGACGCGAGTGCGCTTCCGCGTTCGGGGGACACCGAGTGTCGGTGATCGGCGGTAACATCGGGCGGGTCGCCGAACGGTGCTCGTTTCGGGGTACACGACAGCCTCCCGATGGCCGTCGTCGGCGACACGACGACCCTCCGGAAGGACCCTCGACCCGTGCTCGGCATCCCCACGCACCTCGCGCCCCGCGTGAATGCCTGGTCGACCGTGCGCGCCTTCCACGCCGCCGCCGTCGGGTCCGTGGTGGCCGCGGCGGTCGTGCTGCTGCTCTACCGGCTGGCCGACCCGGACGTCCGGATCGTCGGCGCCGTGCTCGCCCTCGTGCCGATGGCCCTGATGATCGGCGTGCACGTGCAGTTCGGCACGTGGCGGTCGGCCGTGGCCTTCCTGCTCGTCGGCGGGGTGTCCGCGTGGTGGTTCGCGCTCGTCGTGCAGCGCGAGGTCCCGGCGGGCTGGGTGACGAGCTACCTGCTGTCGCTCGTGGTCATCCCGCTCGTCCTCGTCGGTGGTGCCGGCGCGGTGGCCGGACGGGTCGTGCTGTGGTCGGTCGGCGGGTTCCTGGTCGGACGCCTCGCGACCTCGATCGCCGTCGCGCAGGTGGACGGGCCGCCACGGCCGTTCCTGCTCGCCTGGGTGACCCTCGGCTTCGTCGTCGCGCTCGTGCTCTTCACCAGCCGGAACACCGCACGGTCCGAGCGGGTCCAGCCCGAGCTGCTCCGCTCCGCGCGCGAGGAGCACGTCTCGGCGTACCGCGCCGGGGTCGAGGCCGAGGCCGCGGCGATCCTCCACGACACCGTGCTCAACCACCTCGGCGCCATCGCCCTGGCACCGGACGGCCCGATGGACCCGCAACTCGCACGCACGGTGGAGTCCGACGTCGCGATGCTGACCGGCAAGGAGTGGCTCGCGCCGTCCGGGTCCACCGTGGACCGGCCGTCCGCCGTCGCCGTCGACGCGTTCGAGGCGATGGTCGACGAGCACCGCGCCGAGGGCCTGCAGGTCGACGTGACGGGTGACACCGCCGTGCTCGGCGCCCTCGACCACACCGCCTCGACCGCGCTGTTCCGCGCGGTCGGCCAGTGCCTCGCCAACGTCCGGAAGCACGCCGGCACCGACCGAGCCGAGGTCAGCGTCTTCGACGACGGTGCATCGTGCACGGTCATGGTCGTCGACGACGGCCGTGGCTTCGACGAGCAGGAGACCAGCCCGGACCGGATGGGCCTGCGAGGCTCCGTCCGCGAGCGCATCGCGCGCGTCGGTGGCGACGTGCAGGTCTGGTCGTCGCCCGGGTCCGGCACCAGCGTGATGATGACGGTGCCGCACGCCGCCGCCGCGGTCCCGGTCGCTGCCACGCTCGACGACGAGTGGGGGACCGGCCGGTGAGCCGCGTCGACGACGTCCGGGCCCGCACCCGTGGCAGCCGCACGGCGCAGCAGTACGACCCGCTCGGCGCGATGGGGTCGCGTCCGCTCGCGATCGTCCTCGGCGCCGGTGGGGTCGCCTGGGCGCTGCTCGTGTCCGTGTTCGACCGGGACGTGCCCGGGAGCCCGACGCTCAGCGCGTTGACCGTCCTGCTCCTCGCTGCGTCCGGCGCGGTCGTGTTCGTCGCCTCGTCGCCGTTCCGCGCCCCGTTCCCGCGGTGGGCGTTCGTGCTCCACGTCGTCCTGCTCGCCGCAGCGACCGTCGCGAGCGTCGCGGCGCAGTGGGGCCCTGACCGCAGCGCCCTGAACGACTTCATGAGCCTGCTCACCGCGACCGGCATCGTGATGGCAGCGCCGTACCGACCGTGGCGGGACCTCGCCGTGGGCGGTGTGGTGCTGGCCGTCGTCGACGCCGGAGCGTGGGGCGCTGCCGCGACCGTGTTCCCGTACGGCGTGCCGGCGTCGGTCGCGGCGTTCCTCGCCGCCGCCCCGACGCTCGTGCTCACCACGGCGTCCGTGGTGTTCGCCGCGACCTTCGCAGGGCTCGCCGAGCGCGTCCAGATCCGGGCCGGGTCCTACTCCGTCGCCCGTGCGGAGCGGGACGGCATCGCCGCGAGCGTGCAGCACGACCGCTCGGTGGTCCTCGCCCGTGACGTCGCTCCGTTCTTCGCCGAGCTCCGCACGAGAGCGGCCATCACGGACGCCGACCGTGCGCGGGCCCGTGCGATCGCCGACGGCATCCGGCGGGCCATGGTCGCCGACGCCGACCGGACGTGGTTCGAGCACGCCGTGGTCGTGGACGGCGGGACGGCCAGCGCGATCGACGACCCGGACGGGCTGATCGCGACGCTCGACGCCGACCAGCGCACCGTCGTCCGGACGTTCCTGCGCGCGGCCCTCCGCGCGGCGACGGTCGACCCGGCCGGGTTCCGCGCCCGGGTCCGGCGGTCGGCGGACGACGACCCTCCGACGACCCCGAGCGCCACCGGAGCCGGGACTGTCTCCGTCGCGCTCGACCTGGCCGTGGACGACTCCGACGTGGGCATCCACCGCACCTTCGACCCCTACCTCGCGGTCCTCCGCGTGACCTTCCCCGACCTCGACGTCGCCGTCCGGCCGTCGTCCCTCGCACTAAGGTTCTCCTATGACCAGCACTGACCCGAACCGGACCACGGAGGGCGTGCCCCCGCTCCCGCAGCCCGGCACCCGACGCGTGCGGCTGGCGATCCTCGACGACCACGAGGTGCTGCTCGACAGCCTCTCGAGCTGGATCGCCGTGAACGCCTTCGACTTCGACCTCGCGCTGACGGCCCACACCTGGCTCGAGATGGTGCACAGCGAGAACTTCCCGACCGACCTGGTCTTCCTCGACTTCCAGCTCAAGGAGCCGGTGTCGATCGAGGCACGCGTCCGCACCTGCCGCGCGGCCGGGGCGAAGGTCATCGTGCTGTCCAGCGTCGACAGCCGCGAGTCCCGCGACCGCGCCCTCGCCGCCGGTGCCGCGGCGTTCCTGTCGAAGTCGCTGCCGATGCGCGAGGTCATGGACGTGGCGCGCGAGGTCATGGGCGTCTCGCGCGAGACCCCGCCGCAGCGCGACTGGCGTCCGCTGCCCACGGGCGCGAACGCGCACCAGCGGCCGAAGCTCAGCCACGGCGAGGAAGAGGCGCTGCGCCTGTACGTGTCGGGCTACTCGACGAACGAGGTCGCCGCGCAGATGAACGTGCAGTACGAGACGGCCAAGACCTACCTGCGCCGCGTGCGCGAGAAGTACAGCAAGGTCGGTCGTCCGGCGTCGAAGAAGTCCGACCTGATCCGTCGTGCGGCAGAGGACGGGTTCCTCGCGTAGTGGCGAAGCTCTACTTCCGCTACGGCGCGATGAACAGCGGCAAGAGCACCGGGCTCCTGCAGGCCGCCTACAACTACGAGGAGCGCGGGCAGCGCGTGCTGCTCGCGAAGCCGTCGGTCGACACCAAGGGTGACCGCGAGATCGTGTCGCGCCTCGGCGTCACCCGGTCCGTCGACGTCGTCTTCGCGCCCGAGGACGACGTCCGCGCGGCCGTCGCAGCTGCCGGCGCGGTGGACCCGGAGTCCGACCGGCTCGACGGCATGGTCCGGCCGCTCAGCTGCGTCCTCGTCGACGAGGCGCAGTTCCTGACGCCCCGCCAGGTCGACGACCTGCTCCGCATCGCCGTCCTCGACGACGTCCCGGTGCTCGCCTACGGCATCCGTACCGACTTCCGCACCGAGGCGTTCCCCGGCAGCGCGCGGCTGCTCGAGATCGCGCACTCCCTCGAGGAGCTCAAGACCATCTGCCGCTGCGGTCGCAAGGCGGTGTTCAACCCCCGCAAGGTGGACGGACGCTTCGTCTTCGACGGCTCGCAGGTCGCCATCGACGGCGCCGGCGTCACCTACGAGGCGCTGTGCGCCAACTGCTACCTCACCGAGTCGGGCGGTCGCCTGGACGGCGACTGACGGACTGGAGGCGCGTGGCGGGCCCCGCCACGCGCCTCCAGTCCGTCCCGTGGCCCGGAATGCACGCGAGCCGGCGACCGTTGGTGCCCACATGAGCGACGCCACCGTGCACCTGTCCGTCCTGGACCTGGCCACCCGCGAGTACGGCCAGACGAACACCGAGGCCCTGCAGGGCACCATCGACACGGCGGTGCACGCCGAACGGCTGGGCTACGAGCGGATCTGGGTCGCCGAGCACCACGGCATGCCGGGCATCACCTCGTCGGCACCCGCGGTGCTGCTGAGCGCCGTCGGCGCCGCCACCTCGCGGATCCGGATCGGTTCCGGTGGCGTGATGCTGCCGAACCACGCGCCGCTCGTCGTCGCCGAGCAGTTCGGCACGCTGCGCGCGCTGTACGGCGACCGGGTGGACCTCGGCATCGGCCGGGCGCCGGGCACCGACGGTGCGACCGCGATGGCGCTGCGCCGCACGGACCGTCTCGACGTGGACGACTTCCCGCAGCAGCTCGCCGACCTGATCGGCTTCTTCACGGGGATGGACGCCGAGAACCCGCTGTCGCGCATCCGTGCCGTCCCCGGGTACGGCGACGTGCCGGAGTTCTGGCTGCTCGGGTCCTCCGGGTACAGCGCCCAGGTGGCGGGGGCGCTCGGCGTCTCGTTCGCCTTCGCGCACCACTTCGCGTCGGACAACACCGAGGCGGCGCTCGCGCTGTACCGGGACTCGTTCCGGCCCTCGCGCTTCCGGCAGACGCCGAACGCGCTGATCGGCGTGCAGGTCGTCACCGACGAGGACCCCGCGGTCGTCGACGAGCAGAGCGCCCCGGGGATGATCTCGTTCATCCGGATGCGGCAGGGTGCCAAGCCCGAGCCGGTGTCGATGGACGAGGCCCGCGCGTACGAGTTCTCCGACCTCGAGCGGCGGTTCATCGCGGCACGCACGGAGCGCCAGGCGTACGGCTCACGTGAGCAGGTCGCGGCGAAGCTCAACGAGCTCGTGGCGTCCACGGGCGCGGACGGGGTGATCGTGGCGCCGGGGGCCGCCCAGGCGCGGTACCGGCACCAGGCGCTCGAGGTCGTCGCGTCGCTGCAGGCCGAGGGACGGCTCGTGCCCGCAGGGGTGGCTGCGGCGCGGTAGCCCGGGCTGCGGTGCCGCTGCGGCTGTTGCGGTGCCGCTGCTGCGGCGTTGGCGGCCACTCTTCGCGCCCAGCGACACCTCACGCGCTCGCGATGCCGTGGGATGTCGCTGGGCGCGAACGATCGCTGGCTGGCTGGCTCAGGCGAGCAGGCCGAGGCGGTTCGCGGTGGCGATCGCGCCGACGCGGGTGCCCACGTCGAGCTTCCGGAACACGTTGTAGACGTGGCGCTTCACCGTGCCGACCGCCAGGCCGAGCTCCGACGCGATCTCGGCGTTGGAGCGAGCGGCGGCGACGAGCCGCAGGACCTCGAGTTCACGGTCGCTCAGCGGCGTGCCCGCCCGTGCCTCGGTGACGAGGTCGATCGGGAACGTCACCGGCGCGGCGTCGGTGCTCGTCGCCCGGACGATGCGGTCGACGAGCTCGCGGCTCGGGGTGTCCTTGGTGACGAAGTCCACGGCACCGGCGTCGAGGAGCGCCCGGCGCAGCACCGCGTCCCGGTGCATGGTCAGCACGACCACCCGGACGTGCGGGTGCCGGCGACGCACCGTCGCGATGGTCGTCCGCGCCGGTGGCCCGTCGAGCTCCACGTCCAGGAGCAGCACGTCGATCGCCGCGACCTCGGGGGAGTCCAGCACGTCGGACGGCCGTTCGCCGTGCGCGACGACGCGGATGGTCGGCACCGCGGACAGGATCGTGGCGAGTCCCTCGCGGAACAGCCGGTGGTCGTCGACGATCGCGACGTGCGTGATGCCCGGCCTTGGCCCGCTCACAGTGACCCCATGGGCACGACGAGCCGGACGGTGGTCCCGGCGCCCGGGGCGCTCTCGACGTCGAGTCGTGCGCCGAGGACGCCCGCGCGCTCGCGCATGGTGTGCTGCCCGAGCCGGCCCTCCGCCGCGGTCCCCGGCGTGAACCCGGGTCCGTCGTCCCGCACGGTCACCACGACCGTCGTGTCGGACCAGGCGAACGTCACCGTCCCCGTCGATCCCGGGGCGTGCTTGCGCCGGTTCGTGAGGGCCTCGAGCAGGATCGTCAGGGTCTCCTCGGCCTTCCAGTTCGGCAGGGCACCGGGCACGCCCGTCGTGGTGATCGTCAGCCGGTCGTCGCCGGGGAACAGGTCGTCGACGTGCCGTCGCAGGGCGTCGTCGAGGCGGTCGTCGCCGACCCGGGCGTGCAGCGAGACCGCGAGGTCCTGGACGTCCCCGAGCGCGGTCCGGAGCAGCCGTCCGGCCGCCTCGAGCTGCGCGGTGCGCTCGGAGGTCGGGGGATCGGTCAGCAGGACCAGGTCGAGCCGCTGCAGCCCCGCGAGGACGCCGTGGGCGACCCGGTCGTGCAGGTCCCGGGCGATCTGGGTGCGGGAGTCGAGGTTGGTCGTCGTGACCCGCTGCCGCAGCGCCTCGGTGTACGCGATCGCCCCCGCCGGGAACCGGCTCCAGACGCCCGCGTGCAGGGCTTGGGTGGCGCGGAGAACCTCGTCGGTGGTGCTCGCACCGACCTCGGCGACGAAGACCGGCAGGTAGGCGTCGAAGAGCATCTCGGCGGCGAGCATGGCGCCGGCCGGGTGCTGGGCGTGCTCGGCGTGCAGCGCCCCGGTGGCGAGGTGCTCCGGGTCGAGGTAGCGGTCGCTGACGATGCTCGCTGTGCCGTCGCCCGCGGCGTACCGGGCGTGCGCGTCGGTGATCATCGAGGTCACGTTCTCGAGCAGGCTCTGCGCCAGCACGGGGTCGTCGGCGAGCTCCGGGAACCGGGACCCGATCTCGGTGAGGACGGCGGCGAGTTGCGGAGGGATCGTCATGACGCCTGCGAGCGTAGCGGGGGTCCGGCGCCGGGAGCGTGCCGCGGGCCGGTCCTGTACCCACGGACACACGCCGTCGGGGACCGAGCACGGGGCCAGAAAGAGCAGAAGGCCAGACAGAGCAAGAGGCCCTGGTTCCTTCGAACCAGGGCCTCTTGCGGTTACTGTCTCAACACAGTGTCGGGGTGACAGGATTTGAACCTGCGACCTCCTCGTCCCGAACGAGGCGCGCTACCAAGCTGCGCCACACCCCGCGGTGTGATCACTCCGTTCCCGGAGCAACCCCAGAAGTCTATCCGATGTTCGGGGGTGCTCACGACCATCGGCGAGACGCCCGGGCGCGTCGTCGTGGCAGGGGTCAGTCGGTGCGTGCCGTGAGGGTCACGACGACGGCCTCGGGGCGGCAGGAGAAGCGGACGGGCGCGTAGATCGACGTCCCGATGCCCGCGGAGACCTCGAGCCACGACCAGTGCGCGCGGTGCTGCCACTTGTGCAGGCCGCTGACGTACCGCCGCGGCAGGTCGGAGTTCGTGACGAGGGCGCCGATGCCGGGGACCTGCACCTGCCCGCCGTGGGTGTGCCCGGCGAAGACGATGTCCGCACCCTGGTCGACGAAGGCGTCGAGCACGCGGCGGTACGGTGCGTGCGTGATCCCGATCGCGACGGGGGAGGGGCCGTCCTCGTCCTCGGTCCACGGCACGTCGCTGCGCATCTCGTCGACGTTCGTCGGCAGCAGGTCGAGCCGGTCCCAGCCGCGGTGCGCGTCCGACGTGCCGAACAGCTCGAAGCGCGACCCGCGGAGCTCGATCGCGTGCGCCTGGTCGTTGACGTCGAGCCAGCCGAGCGACTCGAAGAAGGCCGTCTGCCGGTCGATGTCGAGCGACACCGGCCGGCGGTCGGCGTGCATGCGGCTCGGACCGCCGAAGTACTTGAGCGGGTTGCGCGGCGACGGTCCGTAGAAGTCGTTCGACCCGTGCGCGAAGGCACCCGGGACGCCGCGGAACGGCTCGAGCGCGTACTCCACCGCGCTGTTCGCCGTGGCGTGCCCGAGGTTGTCGCCGGTGTTCACGACGAAGTCCGGCTCGACGAGCGACAGGTCGCGCAGCCACTGCTGCTTGTCGGCCTGCCAGGGCGCCATGTGGATGTCGGACAGGTGCAGCACCGTCACGTCGCGGGAGCCGGGCGCGAGCACCGGCACGGTCTCCCACCGGATGCCGAAGCGGCGACGCTCGACGAGGGAACCCCACGCCGCCGTCGCCGCTCCGATGGTCGCACCCGCGGCGATGACGCCCAGCGCGGCGCGACCGCGACTCACTTGCAGTCCTTCGGCGCCTTGCCGTCCTTGTCCCCGAAGAGCTGGAGCGTCAGCGCCGTGCTCTTCGCGGTGGCGGTCCCGGCACCCGGGTCGACCGCGGCCACGGTGCACTCCTTGCCGCCCTTGGCGTACTGGTCGGAGACGTTCACCGAGCCGAACCCGGCGTCACCGAGCGTGCTCCGGGCGTCCTGCAGGCTCTTGCCCGCGACCTCCGGCACGGTCGACTGCGAGCCGTCCGTCGTGTAGACGGTCACCGAGGAGCCGGTGGAGAGCAGGGAACCGGCGCCCGGTGAGGTCGAGGAGACCGTGCCCGCCGTACCGGCGCCCGGCTGCGCCCCACCGTCGACGTACGTGAAGCCGGCGGACGACAGGATCGAACGGGCCTCGTCGGCGGTCTTGCCCGACACGTCCGGGACGGCGACGCTGTTGCCGCGGAGGGCGGTCTGCGACGGGGTCGGGAACGGGTCGGCCGGGTGCTTGGCGTTGATCGGGATCATCGCCTGCTGCCACACGTGCGCACGCTGCGAGGCGTAGGAGCCCCACCCGGCGCCGGGCAGGTAGTGGCGGAGGTTGTTCTTGCCGCCGTCCGTGTTGCCCTGCCAGTACGCCGTCGCGACCTTCGAGCTCGCACCGACGAGCCAGATCTGGTCGGCGTCGTCCGTGGTGCCCGTCTTCGCGAACAGCTGCGTGCCGTCCGGGGTCTGGGCGCCGACGGCCGTACCCGAGGCGATCGTGCCGCGCATGGCGAAGGCCGCGGTCGCGGCGACGCTCGGGTCGAGCACCTGCTTGCACTGCTTCGGCTGGCCGCCGAGCGACTTGCCCTCGGCGTTCGTGATGTTGTCGATCGCGATCGGGGAGCAGTAGGTGCCGTTGTTCGCGATGGTCGCGTACGCGGACGCCATGGTGAGCGGCGCGATGTTGTTCGTGCCGAGGATCGACGACGGGTAGGCGTTCAACTCGGTCTTCTCGTCGGCGGAGTGCACGCCGAGGTCCTGCGCGGTCTGGCGGATGTCGCACAGGTCGAGCTTCGCGGCCATGGAGGCGAACGCCGCGTTCACGGACAGCGCGGTGGCGCGGGCGACCGTGAAGTTGCCGTTCTCACCCGCGGAGTCGTTCTTCGGCGCCCAGTTCGACGTGATGGTCGAGCCGCACTGCGTCCAACGCGACGTGTTGTGCGGGGTGCCGTTGACGCTCTCGTTCAGCCCGTGCCCGGCCTTCAGCCAGTCGAGGAGCGTGAACACCTTGTACGTCGAACCGACCTGGAAGCCGATCGAGCCGCCGTACTCCTTGTCGACCGAGTAGTTGATCGAGGTCGCCGTGGGCGGGGTCTGCAGGGACTGGTCGTAGTCCTTGTTCTGCGCCATCGTCAGAATGCGTCCGGTCGACGCCTCGACGGAGTTGAGGGCGCCACCGAGGCTGAAGCGGCTCTCGGTGTTCGGGTCGTACGTGTTGAGCAGGTCCTTCTGCTGACCGTTCAGGTCGAGGTCGAGGGTGGTCTGCACGGTGTACCCGCCGTTGCGCCAGGCGGTCGCGCGCTCCTTCTCGGTCGCGCCGAGCTGGGACATCTGCTTGACGACCTTGACCGCGTAGTCGCAGAAGAACTGCGAGCCGTTGCCGGCCGCCGACTGGCAGCCCTGGTTCGGCTGCGTCAGGTGCACGTAGTCCGCGGGCTTCGAGGCGATGGCCGCGTCGAACTGCTCCTTGGTCAGGTGCTTCTGCGCGTACATCGACTTGAGGATGACGTCACGACGGGCGACGTTCGCGTCGTAGTACTTGGGGTCGGACAGGTTGCGCGAGTTCGGCGACTGCACGATCGCGAGGATCGAGGCGGCCTCCTGCGGGGTCAGGTCCGTGGCGTTCTTGTTGAAGTAGTGCTGCGCGGCGGCCTGCACGCCGTACGTCTGGTCGCCGAAGTAGGCGATGTTGAGGTACCCGGTCAGGATCTCCTTGTGCGAGTACTTCTTCGCCAGGCCGATGGCGAGCTTCATCTCCTCGAGCTTGCGGGGGATGGTCTGCTCGACGGCGTCGTTGTAGGCCTTCTCGCGCTCCTCCGGGGTGGGGAGCTCGAGCGCCTGCTGCATCTTGATGTTGCGCACCAGCTGCATGGTCAGCGTCGACCCACCGCCGGACTCGCCGAGGCCGCCGGCGAGGGACCCCACGCCCGCACGCACCAGGGACGTCATGTCGACACCGCCGTGGTCGTAGAAGCGCTTGTCCTCGCCGTCGATCGCCGCGTTCTTCAGCTGGTCGCTGATCTGGTCGAACTGCAGCTCCTGGCGGTTCTGGTCGTAGACCGTCGCCAGGTGCACCGGCTGCCCGTTCGAGTACGCCAGGACCTCGTTGCGCTGCGGCAGGTCACCGATCTCGATGTACTCCGGCAGCGACTCGAAGACGCCGATCGTCGAGGTCGTCGTGACGCCGGCGACCGCGATCGCCGGGGTGACGCCGATCGTGACCAGCAGGCCGGCGAGCGCGCTGAAGCCGACGAAACCGACGAAGGCGCCGATCGCGGAGACGGGCTTGGTCCGCGAGGCAGACTTCTGGGCAGACATAGGATGCAGCCTAAACGACGCCCACGACTGAAAGGCTGGCAAGGAACCGCATGACTCGCTGGGAGTACTTCACCACGCCGTTGATGATCCACAACACCGCCGCCATCCTCAACGCCCACGGCGACGAGGGCTGGGAGCTGGTCCAGGTCGTCACCGGACCCGAGGGCGGACTGGTCGCCTACCTGAAGCGCCCGAAGGCCGACGCGTGAGCGTCGCGGACCGCCTCGCCGAGCTCGGGCTGACGATCCCCGCGGTCGCGGCGCCGGTCGCCGCCTACGTGCCCGCGGTCGTCACCGGCCGGTACGTGTACACCGCGGGGCAGCTCCCCTTCGTCGACGGCGCACTGCCCGTCACGGGCAAGGTCGGGACGTCGGTCGACCCTGAGACCGCCACCGCGCAGGCGCGCGTGGCCGCGTTGAACGCGCTCGCGGCCGTCCAGTCCGTCGCCGGGTCCCTCGAGCGGGTGGCCCGGGTCGTCAAGGTGACGGTCTTCGTCGCCTCGGACCCGTCCTTCACCGGTCAGCCCGCCGTCGCCAACGGCGCGTCGACCCTGGTCGGCGAGGTCTTCGGGGACGCCGGCGTCCACGCGCGGAGCGCGGTGGGCGTCGCGGTGCTGCCGCTGGACGCGCCGGTCGAGGTCGAGCTGGTCGTCGAGCTGACGGACTGAACCACCCGCGCACCGCAGCCGGTGCGCCCACGTGAGCGGGGCCTCCAGTCAGGACGGACTGGAGGCCCCGCTCACGTTCCGTGCGCTACATCAGTCCCGCGATGGTCGCCATGATCGTCGGGTCGGCGAGCGTCGTCGTGTCGCCGATGCGGCGGCCCTCGGCCGCGTCGCGGAGGAGGCGGCGCATGATCTTGCCGGAGCGGGTCTTCGGGAGCTCCGGGACCACGACCACCTGGCGCGGCTTCGCGATCGCCCCGATGCGCTTGCCGACCCAGTCACGGAGTTCCTTCGCGACCGCGTCGCGGTCGACGCCCTCGGCCGCCTCGGCGGTGAGGATCACGAACGCGACCACGGCCTGACCGGTCGTCTCGTCGGCGGCGCCGACGACCGCGGCCTCGGCGACGCCCTCGTGCCCGACGAGTGCCGACTCGATCTCCGCGGTGGACAGGCGGTGACCGGAGACGTTCATGACGTCGTCGACCCGCCCCTGCACCCAGATGTCGCCCTGACCGTCGAGCCGCGCGCCGTCGCCGGCGAAGTAGCGGCCGGGGAAGCGCGACCAGTAGGTCTCGACGAAGCGGTCCGGGTCGCCCCAGATGCCGCGGGCCATCGACGGCCACGGGTCGGTGATCGTGAGGTAGCCGCTGCCACCGGGCGCGACGCGCTGGCCGTCCTCGTCGACGATCTCCGCGGTGATGCCCGGGAGCGGGGTCTGGGCGGCGCCGGGCTTGAGCTTCGTGACCCCCGGGAGCGCGGAGATCATGATCGCGCCGGTCTCGGTCTGCCACCACGTGTCGACGATGGGCGTGCGGTCGTGGCCGATCACCTGGCGGTACCACTGCCAGGCCTCGGGGTTGATCGGCTCGCCGACGCTCCCGAGCAGGCGGAGGGACGCCAGGCTGCGCGCCTCGGGGATCTGGCGTCCGGCCTTCATCGCGGCGCGGACCGCGGTGGGGGCGGTGTACAGGACCGTCACGCCGTACGAGTCGACGATGTCCCACCAGCGGCCGGGCTTCGGCTCGTCCGGGGTGCCCTCGTACAGGACCTGGGTGACGCCGTTGGCCAGGGGGCCGTAGACGACGTAGGAGTGCCCGGTGATCCAGCCGATGTCGGCCGTGCACCAGTAGACGTCCTTCTCCGGGTGCATGTCGAACACGTTGCGGTGCGTGTACGCCGCCTGCGTCAGGTAGCCACCTGACGTGTGCACGATGCCCTTCGGCTTCCCCGTCGTGCCGGACGTGTAGAGGATGAACAGGGGCGTCTCGGCGGGGAAGGCCTGCGGTTCGTGCTCGGCGGCGGCCTTCGCGATCTCGTCGTGCCACCACAGGTCGCGGTCGGTCCAGCCGACCTCGTTGCCCCCGCGCTTCACGACCAGCACGTGCTCGACGGTGTCCGTGCCGTCGCCGGCCAGGGCCTCGTCGACCGCGGGCTTGAGCGGCGAGACCGCTCCGCGCCGCCAGCCGCCGTCCGCGGTGACGACGAGCTTCGCGCCGGCGTCCTCGATGCGGGCGCGGAGGCTCTCGGCGCTGAACCCGCCGAAGACCACCGAGTGCACGGCACCGATGCGCGCGACGGCGAGCATCGTGACCACGGCCTCGGGGATGAGGGGCATGTAGACGACGACGCGGTCGCCCTGCTCGACGCCCAGGTCGGTGAGCATGTTCGCGGCGCGCTGCACCTCGGCGGTGAGCTCGGCGTAGGTGATCCGGCGGGTGTCGCCGGGGGCGCCCTCGAAGTGGATCGCCACGCGGTCGCCGTTGCCCGCGCGGACGTGGCGGTCCAGGCAGTTCTCCGCGACGTTGAGCGTGCCGTCGTCGAACCACTTGGCGAACGGCGCGCCCGACCAGTCGAGCGTCCGGGTGAACGGCGTCCGCCAGTCGAGCAGGTTCCGCGCCTGGTCCGCCCAGAACGCCTCGCGGTCGGCGGCGGCGGCCTCGTGCAGGTCCTCGTGCGCGACGGCGTCGGCGACGAAGTCGGCGGGGGGAGCGAAGGTCGGGCCGTCCTCGTGGCGTTCGTCGGCCTGGGTCGGAGTGGACATCGGTGTCCTTTCGCGTCGTTGCGGCAGGGGTGCTCGGTCGTCGGTTGCTGGTGCGGTCGGCGCCGGGTGGCGGTCGTCGGTTGCTGGTGCGGTCGGCGGTCGAGTGGGTGCAGACGGAGACTACCGCCGGGCGCGGACCGGAGGGTCGTCGTGACACGAGCCGGATCACGACCGGGGGTTGCCGAGCAGGCTCGTTCATGGGGTACAGTGGTTCCTACCGGGCTCGTTCCCGGTGGCACCGGTTCGGATTCCCCCCAATCCACCGATGTCCGGCGGCACCAGTTCCCCCCAACCGGTGCCGCCTCTTCTTTTTCCCCGACGGGTGTCGCGCATCCGTCCGGCGGCCCGTCGGGTGATCCCCGATCTGATGCCGAACCGTGGACAGACCTGTCCATACCGGCGCGACACGCGTTCGATCGGTGTCGGGGCTCCGTGACCCCTGGTGAGACGGGTCAGGGCGGCTCGGTGCGGTGTTGCACCACCCCTGGACTCGCGGCACGGAACGGGGTACGGCTTTGTAGTTCGGGGTACAAAAGAGTCCGCTGGCCGGGATCGGCTCTGTTGTCCACAGAGCCGTTCGTCCGCGCGACGAACCACGGCTGGTCGCCCTACCGTCACCGTCATGCACCGACACCGAGCCGGGACCGATCCCTTCCTGCCGCACGTCGACCGGCCGGCGCACCGGCGTCGGGTGGACGCCGGTGTCTTCGAGGAGCTCGCCGCCCTCGTGGTCGACGCGGACACGACCGACGTCCTGGTCGTCGGCGGACGTGGCACGTGGGTCGACCGGGGGCGCGGACTCGAACGAGTCCCGCCTGCCCTGCCCGAGCGGCGCGTGCGGGCGCTGGCGACCGAGCTCGTCGCACTCGGCGACCGGCACGTCGACGAGAGCACACCGTGTGCGGACGTCCGGATCGGGGACGGCATCCGGGTGCACGTCGTGCTCGCGCCGGTCGCGGTCGACGGGACCGCGCTGTCCGTCCGCCTGCCGCGACCCGGTCGTCCGACCCTCGCCGACCTCGAGGGGCTCGGCGCGTTCCGGACGGTGCCACGTTCGGTGCTCGAGGACGCCGTCGCCGCTCGGCGGAACGTCCTGGTGACCGGCGCGACCGGCAGCGGCAAGACGACGATGCTCTCCGCGATGCTCGCCGCCGTCCCGCACACCGAGCGGATCGTGACCGTCGAGGACGTCGCCGAGCTCCGCGTGGACCATCCCCACGTCGTCGCGCTCGAGGCACGTCAGGCGAACGCCGAGGGGGCCGGAGCACTCGGTCTCGAGCGGCTCGTCCGCGAGGCCCTGCGGATGCGGCCGGACCGACTGGTGGTGGGGGAGTGCCGCGGAGCCGAGGTGCGCGAGCTCCTCGCCGCGCTGAACACGGGGCACGACGGCGGCGCCGGGACCCTGCACGCGAACGGTCTGGCGGACGTCGCGGCCCGGCTCGAGGCCCTCGGAGCGCTCGCCGGACTCGGGGTCACCGCCGTCGCCCGGCAGGTCGTGAGCGCGCTGGACCTCGTCGTGCACCTCGAGCGGCGGGCCGGGGAACGCATCGTCGCAGCGGTCGGGACGCCCGTCGTGGACGAGGGCGGTCGGCTCGCGACGCGACCGCTCCAGGGCACGGCACGCCGGCGCCGGTGACCGGTGGGGGCGCTGCCGGGCGCCGAGGCGCCGGTGCCTCGGCTCCGCGGTGGGTCGGCGGCGCAGCCGGGCGTCCGGCCGACGGTGCTGCGATCGCGCGTCTGATCGACCAGGTCGCGGTCCTGGTGGCTGCAGGCGTCCCACCGCCGCGCGCATGGACGCTGGTCGGCGGACTCCCCGACGGGGACGACCCGGCCTGGCACGACGTGCGGACCGTCATCGCGGTCGCCGAGCGCACCGGGGCGCCCGTGGCCGACGCGCTCCGGGCGCTCGCCGCGGCGATGCGTCGGACGGCGGCCTCGGACCGAGCGGTCCGGGTCGCGCTCGCGGGACCGCGGACGAGTGCCCGGGTGGTGTTGACACTGCCGGTGTTCGGCCTCGCGCTCGCGTCGGCGTGGGGAGCCGGAGCAGTCGAGGTGCTCGTGACCGGCCCGGTCGGCTGGTGCTGCACGGTGTCGGCCGCGATCCTCGTCCTGGCCGGTCGACGGTGGAGCGCCGGCCTCGTCCGCCGAGCGACGCCGGACGGCCGGGTCGCGGGGGTCCTGCTCGACGCCTGGGCGGTCGCGCTGTCCGGCGGAGGGTCGTGGGCCGCGGCCGCCACGACGGTGCGGGAGGTCCTCGCCGAGCAGGGCGGTGGTGCTCCGGCTCCGGCTCCGGCGCCGGGGCCGGCTCCGGCTCCGGCGGCGGCGGCCGAGCGCCGGCTCCGGGAGGTCCTGTCCCTCAGCCGTCGTGCCGGTGTGCCCGCGGCGGGGCTCCTCCGTGCCGCGGCCGAGGACGTGCGGGACGACGCCGCTGCCGCCGCGCTCGCCGAGGCCGAACGGCTCGGCGTGCGACTCGTCCTGCCCCTGGGGGTGTGCGTGCTCCCGGCGTTCGTGCTGGTCGCCGTCGTGCCGGTCGTCGTCGGTGTCCTCTCCTCCACCGTCGGGGGTCCGGGCTGACGTATCCACAGACCGCACGGTTCGCCCGTCCTGCGGCCGCCGCGGTCGCGAGGCTGGTCCCACGACGAGCGAGATGCCTCACAGAGAAAGGGGAACGACATGACCGACACCACGAGGGGCCACCGCGGCCACCGCCGCACGAGGCGCCGGCTGCGGCTCCGCGCTGACGACGGGTCCGCCACGGCCGAGTACGCGGTCGTCATCCTGGCCGCGGTGGCCTTCGCCGGCGTGCTCGTGGCCGTGATGCGGTCGGGCGAGGTCCAGCAGATCCTGACCGACCTCGTCCGCGGTGCGCTCACCTCGTGACGGCGGGAGCGTGACCGTGGAGTTCGCCGTGGCGCTGCCCGCCGTGGTCCTAGTGCTCGTGACGCTGGTGGCCGGGGTCGTCCTGGTCGACCGCGTCGGGAGCATGCAGGCCGCGGCGGGCGCCGCCGCACGGGCGCTCGGGCGGGGTGACCAGGCCGCGGCTGACCGGCTGGTGCGCGAGGGGGCGCCGGGCACGGTCGCGACCGTCCGGCACGCCGACGGCACGGTGTGCGTCGACCTGGCGGGGCGGACGGGCGGCCCGCTGTCCGCCGTCCCGCTGACCGCGACGGGGTGCGCGGCGGAGGCTGGTCGGTGAGCGGGCGCCGGGGGAGTCCGGTGCTCGGGTCGGACCGCGGTTCGGCGACGATCGTGCTGGTCGGGGTCGTCGCCCTCGTCCTGCTCGTCGGCTCGGTGGCGCTCGGCGCCGCGCGCGACCGGGTCCTGTCGACCCGTGCGGCGGCCACGGCGGACTCGGCGGCGATCGCCGCTGCCGGGGCCGCCGTCGGGCTCGTGGCCGGTGCGCCGTGCGCCGCTGCCGGTCGGGTCGCCAACGCGAACGACGCGCGGCTCACCGACTGTCGGACGGCGGGCTCCGTCGCCCGGGTCGGCGTCACGGTCGGTTCCGGAGCGTTCGCCGTGGGCGCGCTCGCGGTGGCCGGTCCGCCCACCGGGTCGTGCCGACAGTGTGTGTATGGTGTGCACGTCGGCCCCCGGTCACCGTCGTCCCGGTCGTCCATGGTCCCTGTGCGGGACGGAGCCGGCGTGCACCATCGATCAAGGAGTCACGTGCCAGGCACGAAGAAGCTCGTGATCGTCGAGAGCCCCGCGAAGGCGAAGACGATCGCGCAATACCTCGGTGACGGATACGAAGTCCAGGCGTCAGTCGGACACATCCGCGACCTCGTCGAGCCCAAGAACCTGCCGGCCGAGCTGAAGAAGGGGTCGCTCGGCAAGTTCTCCGTCGACGTCGACAACGGCTTCGAGCCCTACTACGTGGTCTCCGACGCGAAGAAGAAGACGGTGACCGAGCTCAAGCGGGCGCTCAAGGACGCCGACGAGCTCTACCTCGCAACTGATGAAGACCGCGAGGGCGAGGCCATCGCGTGGCACCTCCTGCAGGTGCTCAAGCCCAAGGTGCCCGTGAAGCGCATGGTGTTCCACGAGATCACGAAGGAGGCCATCCAGCGCGCGCAGGAGGCCACCCGCGAACTCGACACCGCGCTCGTCGACGCCCAGGAGACCCGTCGCATCCTCGACCGGCTCTACGGGTACGAGGTCTCGCCGGTGCTCTGGCGCAAGGTCGGCCCCGGGCTGTCCGCCGGGCGCGTGCAGTCCGCCGCCACCCGTCTCGTCGTGGACCGGGAGCGCGAGCGCCTGGCGTTCGTCTCGGCGAACTACTGGGACCTGACGGCGCGCTTCGAGAAGGTCGGCGACACCGCCTTCACCGCCCGGCTCGCTCGTCTCCAGGGCACCCGCGTGGCCTCGGGTCGCGACTTCGACGACCGCGGTGCGCTCAAGGGCGAGGCCGTCCGGCTGGACGAGGCGTCCGCCGCTGCCCTGACCCGCGTGCTCGAGCAGGCCGGCGACGCCGTCGTCCGCAGCGTCGACTCGAAGCCGTACACGCGCCGTCCGGCCGCGCCGTTCACCACCTCGACGCTCCAGCAGGAGGCCGCGCGGAAGCTCCGTTTCTCGGCACGGCAGACGATGAGCGTCGCGCAGGGGCTGTACGAGAACGGCCACATCACCTACATGCGAACGGACTCGTCGTCCCTGTCGCAGCAGGCGATCACCGCCGCCCGGAAGCAGGCGTCGTCGCTGTACGGTCCGGAGACCGTCCCCGACAAGCCGCGCAGCTACGCCGGCAAGAGCAAGAACGCGCAGGAGGCGCACGAGGCCATCCGGCCCGCGGGCGACACCTTCAAGACCCCGTCCGAGATGGAGGGGGTGCTGCGCGGCAACGACTGGAAGCTCTACGACCTCATCTGGAAGCGCACGGTCGCGTCGCAGATGGCGGACGCCAAGGGCTCGACCGCGTCGGTCGTCCTCGGGATCACGTCGACCGAGCCCGTCACGGGCCTGGCGTCGACGGCGAACGGCACGGACGCGGAGTTCACCGCGTCCGGCACCGTGATCACCTTCCGCGGCTTCCTCAACGCGTACGAGGAAGGTCGCGACGAGGAGCGCCACAGCGGTGCCGACGGCGCGGACGCGAAGCTCCCGCAGATGGCCGAGGGGGACCACCTCGGCGTCAGCGAGGTCGACGCCAAGGGGCACGACACCTCGGCCCCGCCGCGGTACACCGAGGCGAGCCTGGTGAAGACGCTCGAGGAGCTCGGCATCGGCCGACCCTCGACGTACGCCGCGATCATCTCGACGATCATGGACCGCGGCTACGTGACCCAGCGCGGCAGCGCACTCGTGCCGAACTGGATCGCGTTCAGCGTGGTCCGGCTGCTCGAGGACCACTTCGCCGACCTGGTGCAGTACGACTTCACCGCCGGGATGGAAGAGGACCTCGACCGCATCGCCAGCGGCGACGAGGACCGGGTCGACTGGCTCAAGGAGTTCTACTTCGGCGGCGGCGACCAGCGCGGTCTGCGCACGGTCATCGACAACCTCGGCGAGATCGACGCGCGGGACATCAACTCGGTCGAGCTCGCGCCGGGGCTCACGCTCCGCATCGGTCGGTACGGCCCCTACATCGAGGTGCCGGGCGAGGACCCCGAGAAGCCCCGACGCGTGAACGTCCCCGAGGACCTGGCGCCGGACGAGCTCACCGCCGAGAAGGCACAGGAGCTCGTCGACGCCCCGGTCGTCGGCGACCGCGTCGTGGGCATCAACCCGGAGTCCGGGAAGGAGGTCCTGGCGAAGGACGGTCGGTTCGGCCCGTACGTCACCGAGCGGAGCCCCGAGCCCGAGCCCACCGTGGACCCCGCGACCGGCGAGGTGACGGAGCCCGCCCCGGCCGAGGCCGCAGCAGCGACGACGACCGCAGCGGCGACGACCGCGACGAAGGCGCCGGCGAAGAAGACCGCGAAGAAGGCCGCCGCGCCGAAGGAGCGCACCGCGTCGCTCTTCAAGTCGATGGACCCGCAGACCGTCGACCTGGAGACCGCGCTGAAGCTCCTCGACCTGCCCCGTGTCGTCGGGAAGGACCCGGAGTCCGGCGAGGACATCACGGCGCAGAACGGCCGCTACGGTCCGTACATCAAGAAGGGCACGGACACCCGGACCCTGCCGAGCGAGGACGCGATCTTCGAGGTCGACCTGCCCGGCGCGCTCGAGCTGTTCGCCCAGCCGAAGTACGGCGGCCGTCGGACCGCGAGCGCCGCGCTCAAGGAGTTCGAGGCGGACCCGGTGTCCGGCAAGCCGATCAAGGTGAAGGACGGCCGCTTCGGTCCGTACGTCACCGACGGGGAGACGAACGCCACGATCCCGCGCGGTGAGGACGTCGAGTCCGTCGACCACGCCCGTGCCGTGCAGCTCCTGGCGGACAAGCGTGCCAAGGGTCCGGTCAAGAAGAAGGCCCCGGCGCGGAAGGCCGCTCCGAAGAAGGCCGCCCCGAAGAAGCAGTGACCGACGGGACAGCGCCGCGCACAGCGGCGGACGGATCGCCGGCGCACGGGTGGTTCATCACGCTCGAGGGCGGGGACGGTGTCGGCAAGACGACACAGGCCGCCCTGCTGACGGCGTGGCTCGAGGCGCGCGGCCGCACGGTCGTCCGGACCCGTGAGCCCGGGGGCACCGACCTCGGGCAGCGGATCCGCGAGATCGTCCTGCACGAACGCGGCCACGTCGCCCCGCGCGCCGAGGCCCTGTTGTACGCGGCCGACCGGGCGCACCACGTCGAGACCGTGGTGCGGCCCGCCGTCGCGCGCGGTGACGTCGTGCTGCAGGACCGCTACATCGACTCGTCGGTGGCGTACCAGGGCGTCGCGCGCGGCCTCGGCGTGGACCACATCCGGTCGGTGTCCGACTGGGCCGCCGACGGGCTCGTCCCGGACCTGACCGTCCTGCTCGACCTCGACGTCACGGTCGGCCGTGCGCGGGTGGCAGCGGCCCGGGGCGACACGTTCGACCGGCTCGAGTCCGAGGCCGAGGCGTTCCACGAGTCGGTCCGGCAGGCGTTCCTCGCCATGGCGACGGCCGAGCCGGACCGGTTCCTGGTCGTCGACGCCGCCGAGGACCCCGACGCCGTGCAGCAGCGCATCCGTGCGGCCGTCGCTGCCCTGGTGCCCGCGGCGTGACGGTGGCTGCTGACAGGATGACCTCGTGAGCGTGTGGGACGGCCTGACGGGTCAGGACGAGGCGGTGGCTGCGCTGCGGTCCGCTGCCGAGGGGCCGGAGGGCACCGGTGGCATGACGCACTCGTGGCTCATCACCGGCCCGCCCGGGTCCGGTCGGTCGAACGTCGCCGCGGCCTTCGCCGCCGCACTGGTCGGTGCCGGCTCCGACGACGACCACGCGCTCCGGCAGATCGCCGCGCGCACCCACCCGGACGTGTCCGTGCTGACCACCCAGCGGGTGATCATCACGATCGACGAGATCCGGCAGCTCGTGACGTCGTCGTACTACTCGCCGTCGGTGGGCCGGTACCGCGTCGTCATCATCGAGGACGCCGACCGCATGACCGAGCGGACCTCGAACCTGCTGCTCAAGGCGCTCGAGGAGCCCCCGGAGCGGACGGTGTGGATCCTCTGCGCCCCGAGCGAGGCCGACCTGCTGCCGACCATCCGGTCGCGCGTCCGGTCGGTGCGCCTCCGGGTGCCCGACGTCGCCTCGGTCGCCGAGCTCATCGTCGCGCGCACCGGCGTCGACCGTGCCCTCGCGACGGATGCCGCGCGCCAGGCGCAGAGCCACATCGGGATGGCCCAGCGGCTCGCCACGAGCGAGGACGCCCGGAACCGCCGGCGGCGGACCCTGACCACCGTGCTCGGTGTGCGCTCCGTGGGCGACGCCGTCATGGCGGCGGCGGACCTGCTCGCGGTCGCGGACGAGGACGCGAAGGCGATCACCCAGCAGCGCGACGCCGAGGAACGGGACGCCGCCCTGCGGTCCCTCGGCATCGAGCCCGGCGGGACGGTCCCGCCCGCGCTCCGCTCGCAGCTGCGTGCCCTCGAGGAGGACCAGAAGCGCCGGGCGACGCGGAGCCTGCGGGACGGTCTCGACCGCATCCTGGTCGACGTCTCCTCGCTGTACCGCGACCTGCTCCTGCTCGGGCTCGGTGCTCCGGCGGAACCGGTGAACGAGACGATGCGGGACGAACTCGACCGAGCCCTCGGAGCGGTGCCACCCGCCGCCGCGCTCGAGGTCCTCGACGCGATCGCCCTCGCTCGGCAGCGGATCGCCGCCAACGTCGCCGCGCTCCTGGCGCTCGAAGCCCTCCTGGTCACGATCGCCCGCGCGACCCGCTGACCAGCATCGCCCGCACGGCGGACCCCGCAACGATCGCCCGCGCGACCCGCTGACCGCCGCCGCCCGCACGGCGGACCCGCCCCGATCCTCCCGTCCGTCCCCGCCCCCACCTGCGCGACCGGCGCCCGTGAGAAGATCACCGCATGCCCGACGCCGCTCCCGGCCTGCGCGAGCGCAAGCGCCGCGCCACCCGCTTCGCCATCCAGCAGGCCGCCCTCCGGATCGCGATCGAGTCCGGCCTCGCCGCCGTGACGGTCGACGAGGTCTCGCGGCGCGCCGACGTGTCGCCGCGCACGTTCTTCAACTACTTCCCGAGCAAGGAACAGGCGCTCCTCGGCGACGACCCGACGCTGCCGGACGACGACGCCCTGGCGACGTTCCGCGCCGGCGGGCCGAGCGGGGACCTGCTCGGCGACCTGGGGACCCTGCTGGTGCACGCGACCGAGGAGCTCATCGAGGAGCGCGGCCTGCTCGAGGAGCGGCAGCAGGTGCTGCGCGCCGCGCCCGAACTGTTCAGTCGGCGGATGGCGTCGATGAAGGAGTTCCAGGCGCAGATCGAGGACGCCGTCGCCGCCCGACTCCGGACGACGGACCCCGCGTTGGCGGACGCCGCGGACCCGGATGCGCTGCGGCGCCGGGCGAGACTGGCCTCGATCGTGGCGCTCGCGGCCCTGCGGCACGCCTGGTGGGAGTGGTCGGACAGCGCGACCGAGACGCACCTGGTGGACGAGCTGGAGCGGTCCTTCGCCGAGCTCGGGGCGCTCGTTTCGCGTTCACTCGTCTGAACCTGTATAGTCCTTACCCGTGCCACTCCGGCAACGGAGTGTCCGCCGCCTTAGCTCAGTCGGCAGAGCGATTCACTCGTAATGAATAGGTCGTCGGTTCGATTCCGACAGGCGGCTCCACCGAGAACCCCCGTCCTCCAGCAGGAGGCGGGGGTTCTCGCCGTTCCGGGCCGCAACGCCGGGCACGCCCGGGACCCGCCCGCCGGACGCGCCGGCCACACGCGGGCGCGTCCGCCGGACGCGCCGAGCCCGTGCGCGACACGACCCGTCCGCCGGACGCACCCACCCCGTCACACGACCGGCCGTCCCGGCGCCGACTGGTAGACAGGTCGCATGACGGTTCGCTGGGGAGTCATCGGCACGGGCGGCATCGCCCACTCGTTCGTGCGGGACTGCACCGCCGCCGGGGTCGCGTTCGTCGCGGTCGGCAGCCGCACGCCGGAGCGCGCCGAGGCGTTCGCCGCCGAGCACGGCATCCCGCGGGCGTACGGCTCGTACGAGGACCTCGTCGCCGCGGACGACGTCGACGCGGTGTACGTCGCGACCCCGCACTCCCGGCACGCCGAGGACGCCCTCCTCGCCGTCGCCGCCGGCAAGCACGTCCTCGTCGAGAAAGCCTTCACGATCACCGCCGACGAGGCCCGCCGTGTCGTCGACGCCGCCCGCCGCGCCGACGTCGCCGTGATGGAGGCGATGTGGACGCGCTTCCTGCCGCAGTCCGCGATGCTCCGCCAGGTCATCGCCGAGGGGCGCATCGGTCGCCCCCGAGTGGTCGAGGCCACGCACCACCAGGCACTGCCGTCCGACCCGACGCACCGTCTCAACGACCCCGCGCTCGGCGGGGGCGCGATCCTGGACCTCGGCGTCTACCCGATCTCGTTCGCGGTCGACGTGCTCGGCGTCCCGACGGCGGTCACCGCGGCGGGCACGCTGAGCGACCAGGGCGTCGACACGCAGATGGGCGTCGTGCTCACGCACGAGGGCGGCGCGCAGTCGATGCTCCACTTCGGCCTGGACCTGCGGAGCCCGAACACCGCGTCGATCATCGGCGAGGACGGCCGCATCGACCTCGACGCGACCTGGTACACCCCGACGACCTGGCGGATCCGGGACCGGGACGGCGTCGTGGTGGAGGAGTTCGACGGGCGCGAGGAACTCGCCGGCTACGGGCACGAGGCCCGCGCCTTCGAGGCGATGGTCACCTCCGGCATGCACGAGGGCGGTCCGATGGACCCCGAGGAGAGCGTCGCGATCATGGCCGTGATGGACGAGGCCCGTCGCCAGGTCGGCGTCCGCTACGCGGCCGACGGCGACGGCGACACCGCTGCTCCCTCGGGTGCGCCGGCCGACGGTGCACGGTCCGTTCCGGGATCCGGCCTGGAGGCTCCTCCCGCAGTTCCGTAGGATCGGTCGGGATGTTCGACCAGCAGCCCTCGTCGCAGTCCGTCGCCGACCGCCTCCGTCACGCGGTCGCCGCCGTCCGCGGGTCCGTCACCCGCCGGCCGGTGCCGTGGATCGCGGGCGCCCTGGCCGGCGTCCTCGTGCTCGGGTCCGGGGGAGCCGTCGCGATCGCCGCTGCGACCGCACCGACCACGCGGTCGACGAGCGCCGCCGCGGCGCCGTCGGCGACGACGTCCCGGACGCCGAGCCCGACCCCCACCCCGACGCCCACGCCGGCCGGCCGCTCGGTGCCGCAGGACGTCGCCGGCCCGTCCGCCCTGCGGACGTGCACGATCGACGCCGCGGCCTCGGCGCCCGGCCTCGGCGACTTCGAGGGGTACGTGATGAACGCGGCGACCGGCGAGGTCCTGTTCTCCCGCAAGGGCGACCAGGCCGCGCAGACCGGCAGCGTGATGAAGACCCTCACGACGGCGACGGCCCTCGCGGTCCTCGGCGGCGACCACCGGATCCCGACGACGGTGACGAAGGAGTCGGACGGCACGATCGCGATCGTCGGTCACGGCGACCCGACGCTCTCGGTCGGCGGCGGCACGGTCTACCCCGGGGCGCCGACCCTGGCGCAGCTCGCCCAGCAGGTGAAGGCATCGCTCGGTGACGCCCCCGTCACGACGATCGTCACCGACGACACCTACTGGAACGACGCCGACGCGTGGGATCCCACGTGGCCGGTGAGCGAGCGGACGATCGGGTACCAGCCCGAGGTCACGGCGCTCATGGTGGACGGCGACCGGGCGAACCCGGCGGCCGCGACCTCGCCGCGCTCCACCGACCCGGTCGGCCGCGCGGGTGCGGCGTTCCGGACGTCGCTGGCGAACGCGGGCGTGGTCGGCGCGGGGAACGCGCAGATCGTCAAGCGGGCCACGACGAGCACGGACACGATCGCGACGGTCTCCTCGCAGCCGGTCTCGACGCTGATCGGGCAGATGATCCCGAACTCGGACAACACCCTGGCCGAGATGCTCGCGCGGATCTCGTCGAAGGAGTCCGGCGCCGACGGCTCCGCGGCCTCGCTCACCGGGGTCTACCAGAAGGCACTGTCGTCGTACGGGGTCGACCCGGCGGGCATCGTGATCAAGGACGGCTCGGGGGAGAGCGCGTCGAACGCGGTGTCGCCCGACTTCGTCGCCCACCTCATGGTCCAGGTCGCGGCCGGCGCGAAGGGCCTCGGGACCCTCGCGGAGTCGCTGCCGGTCGCCGGGCAGTCGGGGACGCTCGCGAGCCGGTTCACCGGGGCGAACGCCGTGGCGCGCGGCAAGGTGCACGCGAAGACCGGGTGGATCGACAGCGCGAACACCCTCGGCGGCTACATCGACGCGGCGGACGGCACCCGGTTGACGTTCGCGTTCTACGCGATCGGCTCGTCGCGGGCGGCGGCGCTCCCCGCGCTCGACGCCGTGACCGCGGCCACCTACTCGTGCGGTGGGCAGCTCACCGGGTCCTGATCCCGCGACGGACGCCGCCCTGTTCGCGCTCCGCTGAGTCCTGCGCGCGTCGCCCTCGCGGCCGACCGGGCTCGGAGGCGCCGGGTGCAGGATGGACGGCATGGCCAGGGCACTGCTCGTCGTCGACGTCCAGAACGACTTCACGGAGGGCGGTGCGCTCGGCGTCGCCGGCGGGGCCGCCCTCGCGGAGCGCATCACGGCGTTCCTCGGTCGGCACGCCGACGAGTACGACCTGATCGTCGGGTCCCGCGACTGGCACCACGGCGACGACGACAACGGCGGCCACTTCGCCGGCGCGGCGGGCCCGGACTTCGTCGACACCTGGCCCGTGCACTGCGTCGGCGGGACCGCGGGCGCCGAGTACCACCCGGCCCTCGACACCTCGGTCGTGGACGTCCACGTGTTCAAGGGGCAGGGCCGTCCCGACTACTCGGCGTTCCAGGCCGTGACCGAGGACGGCACCGCCCTGCCGGACCTGCTGGCGGAGCGCCGCGTGACCACGGTCGACATCGTCGGCATCGCGACGGACCACTGCGTCCGGGCCTCGGCGCTCGACGGCCGCGAAGCCGGCCTGGACGTCGCCGTGTACGAGGACCTGGTGGCGGGCGTCGACCCGGACCGGAGCGCTGCGGCGCTCGACGACATCCGAGCGGTCGGCGGACACGTCGACCGCAGCGACATGGACGAGGGGCTCGCGAACCCCGGAGGAGCAGTACTGTGACCGACACCACCAGCACCACCGACACCACCAGCGCCGGCACCGAGCACGACGGCGGTCCGACCACGACCGTGGCGGACGAGCACGTCCGCGTGACGGGGGTACCGACGGGCCTGTTCATCGGCGGGCAGTGGCGGGCCGCGAGCGGTGGCGCGACGTTCGCCGTCCGGGACCCCTCGACGGGGGAGGTCCTCGCCGAGGTCGCCGACGCCACACCGGAGGACGGCATGGCCGCCCTCGACGCCGCTGCCGCCGCGCAGGAGTCGTGGGCCGCGACGCCGCCCCGCACGCGGTCGGACATCCTGCGCCGGGCCTTCGACCTGGCGCTCGAGCACGAGGACGACCTCGCCGCGCTCATGACCCTCGAGATGGGCAAGCCCCTCGCCGAGTCGCGGGGCGAGGTGACCTACGGTGCCGAGTTCCTCCGCTGGTTCTCGGAGGAGGCCGTCCGGATCCACGGCGACTACCGCACGAACCCGGAGGGTACCGGCCGCGGGATCGTCCTGCGTCGGCCGGTCGGCCCGGTGTACGCGATCACCCCGTGGAACTTCCCGCTCGCGATGGCGACCCGGAAGATCGGGCCCGCCCTGGCCGCCGGCTGCACCGTGGTGCTCAAGCCCGCCGAGCTCACCCCGCTCACGACGCTGTTCCTCGTCGAGCTGTTCCGCCGTGCGGGGCTCCCGGACGGCGTGCTCAACGTCGTGCCGGCCCTCGACGCGAAGGGCCTGTCCGCGCCGATCCTCGCCGACCGTCGCCTCCGCAAGCTCACCTTCACGGGGTCGACCCCGGTCGGCTCGGCGCTCCTCAAGCAGGCCGCGGACACCGTCCTCAAGACGAGCATGGAGCTCGGCGGCAACGCCCCGCTCCTGGTCTTCGACGACGCCGACCTGGACCAGGCCGTCGAGGCCGCGATGCAGGCGAAGTTCCGGAACGTCGGCGAGGCCTGCACCGCCGCGAACCGCTTCTTCGTGCAGGAGGGCATCGCGGACGCCTTCACCGCGGCGCTCACCGCGAAGGTGGACGCGTTCCGCATCGGCCGCGGGACCGAGGACGGCACGACGATGGGGCCGCTCATCGACGACCGGGCGGTGGACAAGGCCGCGGCCCTGGTCGACGACGCCGTGCAGCGCGGGGCGCGGCTCGTCACCGGCGGGGAGCGGGTCGACCGGCCGGGGACCTTCTACGCGCCCACCGTCCTGGACGACGTGCAGCCGGGGTCCGACATCCTGACGACCGAGATCTTCGGCCCGGTCGTCTCGATCACCCGGTTCGCCACCGAGGAGGAGGGCATCCGGCTCGCGAACGACACCGAGTACGGCCTGGTCGCCTACGCGTTCACCGGTGACTTCCGGCGGGGGCAGCGGCTGGCGGAGCGCCTGGAGACGGGGATGCTCGGGTTGAACACGGGCGTCGTCTCGAACGCCGCGTTCCCGTTCGGCGGGGTGAAGTCCTCCGGACTCGGGCGCGAGGGGTCGCACGAGGGCATCGAGGAGTACCTGGAGTCGGTGTACGTCCTGACGCCGGACCCCTTCGCCGCCTGACGGTTCAGACCAGGAGCTGGTGCTTCGCCAGGTCCCGGTACAGCGGGGTGGACTGCACGAGCTCGGAGTGCGTGCCCGTGCCCACCACCCGGCCGTGCTCGAGCACCACGATGACGTCGGAGTCCACCACGGTCGACAGCCGGTGGGCGATGACGAGCAGGGTGCGGTCCTCGGCCACGGCGTCGATCGCGAGCCGCATCTTCTGCTCGTTCACTCCGTCGAGCGACGAGGTCGACTCGTCGAGCAGCAGGATCGGCGGCGCCGCCAGGAGCGCCCGGGCGATCGCGAGCCGCTGCCGCTCACCGCCGGAGAGCATCACGCCGTCCTCACCGACCTGCGCGTCGAGGCCACGCGGGTCGCGGTGCAGCACGTCGCCGAGGTTCACGGCCTCGAGCACGCGGACGCACTCGGCCTCGGACGCGTCGGGGGATCCGAGCAGCAGGTTCGCCCGGATCGTGCCGGCGAGCACGGGGGCGTCCTGCTCGACGTAGCCGATCTGCGCGCGGAGCTCCGCGCGGTCGAGCCCGCGCACGTCGACGCCGCCGAGCCGGATGACACCGGCGGTCGGGTCGTAGAACCGCTCGATGAGCGCGAGCGTCGTCGACTTGCCGGCGCCCGAGGGCCCGACGAGCGCGACCCGGGCACCGCGCGGCACCCGGAAGGACACGTCGTCCAGCACGACGTCGTCCGCACCAGGAGCGCCATCACCAGCACCAGCACCGCCACCAACGGCACCCGCACCCGCAGCCCCGTCCGCGCCGGACGCATCGGCGCCCCGCGCGTACCGGAACGTGACGTGCTCGAACGCGATCGCGTCGTCCGTCTCCGTCGCGGCGGCCACCCGCACGGCGCCGTCGTCCTGGTCCTCGGTCGGCAGGTGCAGGATCTCCTCGATGCGGCCGAGCGCGCCGAGCGCCTGCGCGACGGCCACCGCCGCGCCCAGGGCCTGCCCGAGCGGCATCACCATCATGAAGAGCAGCAGGATGAACGTGATGAGCGTCGCGATGGTGATCTGCCCGGCGGCGACCTGTGCCCCGCCGACACCGAGGACGGCGATGAACGCGACCTGCATGACGATGCTCGCGACCGGCACGACGAACGCCGACATCTTCGCGATGTCGAGGCCGCGACGGTAGGCCTCGGTCGCGTGGTCGTCGACCTCGCGGACCTCGCGGTCGGTGGCGCCGGCGGCGCGGATGGTCCGCACGGCCCCGATGCCGCGCTCGATCGCGGCCGTGAGGTCGCCGACCTTCTCCTGCGCCCGCTTCGACGCGATGCGGATGCGCCGGCTGAGCCCGCCGACGACGACGATCGCGACGAGGACGATGACGACCGTGATCCCGAGGAGGAGCGGGTCGATCACGGCCATCGCGATGATCGCGCCGATGAACGTGAGCGCGCCGCCGATCGACTCGATGAGCCCCTGCGTGAGCACCGCGCGCAGGAGCGTCGTGTCGCTCCCCACGCGGGAGACGAGGTCACCCGTGCGCCGCGTGTCGAACTCCGAGATCGGCAGGTTGAGGATCCGCGCGATGAGCTTGCGGCGCGTCGAGAGCACCACGCCCTCGCCCGCGCGTTGGAGCAGGAAGTGCTGGACGCCGTTCAGGAGTCCGGACACGAGCACGAGCGCCACGAGCACCCAGACGAGGACCGACAGGGTGTCGCCCTGCTGCACGGCCGTCACGACCTGGTTCACCAGCAGCGGCTGCGCGAGCGATGCGGCGGCTCCGAGGACGCTCAGCACGATGATCACGGCCATCGCGGGCTTGTTCTCGAACAGGTAGGTCAGCAGCCGTCCGAAGCTGGCGCGGGGCCCGTCGGACTTCTTGGCACGTGCGAAGAGACTCATCGTTCCTGGTTCCTGCCGCCCGTGCGGGAGGTGCTGGCGGCCGTCGTCCAGTCTCGCACCGACCGGTGGGTGCGCGCTGCGCGAGGACGGACGGGAGGCACGGTGCCAGCTGGCACCGTGCCTCCAGTCCGATCGGGGTCGCGTCAGCGACGCGTCGTCGTCGCGTCCCCGTCCGCGAGGCCGGCCTGCTTGGTCTCGCGAGCGAGCAGGAGGGCGACGAGCGTCACGACGGCGGCCCCGGTCAGGTACAGCCCGACGAAGAAGATGTTCCCGTCCGGCTGCCACAGCTTCAGCGCGATCGTCGGCGCGAGCGAGGCCCCGATGATCGACGCGATGTTGTACGCCAGCGCGGAGCCCGTGTACCGGACGTTCGTCGGGAAGAGCTCCGGCAGGAGCGCCCCCATCGGCCCGAACGTCAGGCCCATGAGCGACAGCCCGACGATCAGGAACGTCACGACGGTGATCGGCCCGGTGGCGGCGGCGAACCAGAGCTGGAACGTCAGGCCGAACAGGGCGATGCCGAGCGTGGTCGGGATCAGGGTGCGGCGGCGACCGTACTTGTCCGCGAGCCAGCCGGCGATCGGGGTGAAGATGCCGAAGAACACCACGCCGATCATGAGCAGGGTGAGGAACTCCCCACGGCTGTAGCCGAGCCCGAGCTTCTGCAGCGGTGCCGGCTCGGACGGGTTCGTGCCGTAGTTCAGCGTGAACGTCGTCATGAAGTAGAAGAGGACGTACGTGGCGACCATGCCGAACGTGCCGACGACGACGGCCTTCCACGACGTGCGGAACACCCGGCCGAGCGGGAGCTTCGCGACCGAGCCGCTCTCCTGGACACCGCGGAACACGGTCGACTCGACCAGCTTGAAGCGGACGTAGAGACCCACCATGACGAGCACCGCGGACAGCAGGAACGGGATGCGCCAGCCCCACGCCTGGAAGTCGGCGTTCGGGGTGCCGTCGGCGGCGGCGGGCATGGCGGCGTTGATCGCGATGAACAGGCCGTTCGCGAGCAGGAAGCCGATCGGGGCGCCGAGCTGCGGCATCGAGCCGAAGACACCACGCTTGCCCTTCGGGGCGTTCTCGGTCGCGAGCAGGGCCGCGCCGGACCACTCGCCGCCGAGGCCGACGCCCTGGGCGAAGCGCAGGACGGCGAGGAGCACCGGCGCCCAGATGCCGACGCTCGCGAAGGTCGGCAGGCAGCCGATCAGGAACGTCGCGGCGCCCATCACGAGCAGGGACGCGACGAGCGTCGCCTTGCGGCCGATGCGGTCACCGAAGTGGCCGAACAGGATCGACCCGACGGGCCGGGCGAAGAAGGCGAGGGCGAACGTGACGAACGACGACAGCTGCGAGGCCGTCGGGTCCTCGTTCGGGAAGAAGAGCGTCGGGAAGACCAGGACGGCGGCGGTCGCGTAGACGTAGAAGTCGTAGAACTCGATCGACGTGCCGACGAGGCTCGCGATGACGACGCGGGAGCGCGGGTTCTCGGCGGCCGGGGCCGGTGTGGTCGTGGACGTGGGTGCCGGTGCGGCGGACATGGTGCGGGGGACTCCGAGGGGAGCGCTCGGACGAGCGCGGCGGTGTTCCGAAGCTGCGGACACCGGCTGGTCCGCGCGGGGTGGCGCGGGCGTTGCCGGGTGCGTTCGGTTGTTGGGACCGCTCGTGACGGAGCACCCAGCGTACGACAGATGTCGCCCAGCTGCGAATCCACCGAGGATCGGCTGGCGCGGCGCTGGGGGTCGCCCGCGCCGCGCATCGCCGCGCGGTCGTCCGCGCAGCCCTGCTCGTGGTCAGCTCGCGGCGCCGGCCTGCAGGTGCGCGGGGAGCTGGTGCCCCATCCGGTCGCGCTTCGTGTCGAGGTACCCGGCGTTCTGCGCGGAGACCCCGACGACGAGCGGGACGAGGGACTCGACGGTGATGCCGTGCTCCTCGAGCTGTCGGCGCTTCTCCGGGTTGTTCGAGAGCAGGCGGACGCTCGTGATCCCGAGGTCGGCGAGGATGCCGGCCGCGCCGCCGTACTCCCGCGAGTCGGCGGGGAGCCCGAGCGCCAGGTTCGCGTCGAGCGTGTCGAGGCCGTCCTCCTGCAGGCGGTAGGCCTTGAGCTTGTTGATGAGGCCGATGCCCCGGCCCTCCTGCCCGCGCAGGTAGACGACCACACCGCCCTCGGCGGCGATCGTGTCCAGCGCGGCGTCGAGCTGCGGTCCGCACTCGCACTTCAGCGAGCCGAACGCCTCGCCGGTCAGGCACTCGGAGTGCACCCGCACGAGCGCACCGGGGCCGGGCAGTGAACCGTCGTCGTCCGTCGCGATGATCGCGACGTGCTCCGCGCCCGTGACGAGGTCGCGGTAGGCGCGCATCTGGAAGGTGCCGTGGGTGGTCGGTACGTTCGTCGCGACCTCGAACTGGACCGGGCTGCCCGGGGTGGGGGAGGTGAGTGCGTCGGTCATGGGGTGCTCCGGTCGTCGTGAGCCCCGTCGTCTCCGCGCTCGTCGACCGCCGTCGTCGGTCCGGTACCGGGCCGGGAACGGTGGGGTCGTGCGCGGACCAGCAGGTCGGGGCCGAGGCTGGTGGTCGATGTTACGTCCAACTGGTGACGCTCGCCGATGCTTCCCACCCCGACGTCGCCGAGGGCGGTCCGGGGACCTCCGAGCAGCACCGGGGCGAGGTAGACGAGCACCTCGTCGACGAGACCCGCGGCGATCAGCGCGGACGCGATCGTCGGACCCCCCTCGACGAAGACGGAGTGGACACCGTGGTCGCGCAGGCTGCGCAGGGCGGTGTCGAGGTCGTGCCCGGGGAGGGTCACGAGGCCGCGGGGGTGCCGACGGACGGCGGCGTCCTCGGGCACGGGGCGGTCGCCCAGGACGACCGGGAGCGGCTGGTCGGCGAGGAGCTCGCCGCCGTCGCCGCGGGCGGTCAGGCTCGGGTCGTCGGCGAGCACGGTGCCCGTGCCGACGAGGATGGCGTCGTGCGCGGCCCGCTGCTCGTGCACGTGCTGGCGGGCGGCCGCGCCGGTGATCCACTTGCTCGTGCCGTCGGCAGCCGCGGCACGACCGTCCAGGCTCGACGCCCACTTCACGGTGACCCACGGCCGCCCGGCGCGGACCGACAGCAGCCAGCGCTCGAGGAACGCCTCGGCCTCGTCCGCGAGGACGCCGGAGACCACCTCGACCCCGGCGGCGCGCAGGCGGTCGGCGCCCCCGCGCGCCTGGACGCCCGGGTCGTCGACGGCGTAGACGACCCGTGCGACGCCGGCCTCGATGAGCGCGACGGCGCAGGGCCCGGTGCGTCCGGTGTGGTTGCACGGCTCGAGGGTGACGACGGCCGTGGCGCCGCGGAGCTGCTCCGGCGACAGCTTGGCCATCGCGTCGACCTCGGCGTGCGGGGTCCCCGCGCCCTTGTGCCAGCCCTCGGCGAGGACGTCACCGGCGGGGGAGAGCACCACGGCGCCGACGCGGGCGTGGTCGCCGACGACGGGTCCGCGGGCCGCGAGGTCGAGCGCTCGCTGCATCGCACGGACCTCGGCCGGACGAGCCGGCGGGAGGGGGGACGTGGTCACGCTCCGACACTACCGACGGGAGCGTGGTGACGCGTCACCGACTTGTCCCCTGTCAGCGAACGACGCCGCCGTCACGGAAGGACGCGTCCGGCCAGGGGAGCGCCGACGCCGGGACGCCGTCCGCGCGACGGAGCCCGGTCCAGGCCGTCGTCGGCGCACCGTCCCGTGCGGGGATGCGGGCCGGACCGGTGCCGGTGAACGAGAACCCGGCCGAGCGGGCGACGGACGCCGACGCGGTGTTGCCCTCGTAGCACTCCCAGTACACGTCCGCGGCGCCCTGGGAGAACGCCCACCGGACGACCAGGTCGACGGCCTCGTGCATGAGCCCGGCGCCCCGGGCGGACGGCGCCAGCCAGAAGCCGAGGTCACGGTGCTCGGTGCGGAAGGACACGACGCCCTCGAGCCAGGTCGACCCGGTGCGGCGGATCGCCCAGGTGTACTCGCGGTCGGACGCCCACCCGGGGCCGACGAGGGCGTCCAGGAAGGTCCGCGCGTGCTGCTCGGTGTAGGGCGTCGGCACGGTCGTCCACCGCACGACGTCGGGGTCCTGGCACGCCGCGGTGATCGCCGCCGTGTCGGACCGGGTCGGCAGGTCGAGCCGGACCCGGTCCGACGACAGCGTGACGGGCAGCATCGTCAGCCGCGGGTGCGGGGCACGAAGCCGATGCGGTCGTACACCCGGGCGAGCGTCGCCTGCGCGATGGACTCGGCGCGGTCGGCGCCGACCGCGAGCAGGCGGTCGAGCTCGGCGGGGTCGTCGAGCAGCTCGAGCGTGCGCGCCCGCACCGGCTCGAGCTCGGCGACGACGGCGTCGGCCACCGCGCCCTTGAGGTCGCCGTAGCCCTTGCCGACGAACTGCTCCTCGAGCGTCGCGACGGGCGTGCGCGTGAACGCGGACAGGATAGCGAGCAGGTTCGTGACGCCGGGCTTCGCCTGCCGGTCCGCCCGGATCTCGCGCTCGGTGTCGGTGACCGCCGACCGGATCTTCTTCGCGGTGCGCTTCGGGTCGTCGAGCAGGCGGATGAGGCCGTTGTCGGACGCGGCCGACTTGCTCATCTTGCTCGTCGGGTCCTGCAGGTCGTAGATCCGCGCGGTCTCGGTGCCGATCTTGGCCTCCGGCACGACGAACGTGTCCCCGAACCGGGAGTTGAAGCGGTTCGCCAGGTCCCGGGTCAGCTCGACGTGCTGGCGCTGGTCGTCGCCGACCGGGACGACGGCGGTGTCGTAGAGCAGGATGTCCGCGGCCATCAGGATCGGGTAGGTGAACAGGCCGACGGACGCCGCCTCGGCGCCCTGACGTGCCGACTTGTCCTTGAACTGGGTCATCCGGCTGGCCTCGCCGAAGCCGGTGAGGGTGTTGAGGACCCAGGCGAGCTCGGCGTGCGCGGGGACGTGCGACTGCACGAACAGCGTCGACTTCGTCGGGTCGATGCCCGAGGCGATGTACTGCGCCGCGGTCGCCCGGGTGCTCGCGCGGAGCTCGGACGGGTCCTGCGGCGAGGTGATCGCGTGCATGTCGACCACGCAGTAGATCGCGTCGTGGTCGTCCTGCAGGTCGCGCCACTGCATGAGCGCCCCGACGTAGTTGCCGAGGTGGAGGGACCCGGCGGAGGGCTGGATCCCGGAGAAGATGCGCGTCGTGGTCATGGAGGTGTCCTGGTGGTGCGGGGGTGGGAGGAGGATCAGAGCTCGTAGTCGACGACCACGGGGGCGTGGTCGGACCATCGCTGGTCGTACGCCGCGGCGCGGTCCACCGTGTACTGCGCGACCTTCGCCGCGAGTTCGGGGGTCGCCACCTGGTAGTCGATGCGCCAGCCACTGTCGTTGTCGAACGCCTGGCCGCGCCAGGACCACCACGTGTACGGGCCGTCGACGTCGCCGGCCTGCTCGCGACCGACGTCGACCCAGCCGAGCCCCGGTCCGGTCGAGCCGTCCGCGCCCTCCACCTGCTCGCCGTCGGCGCCGAAGAACCGCGAGAAGTAGGCACGCTCGCGCGGGAGGAACCCGGCACGCTTGACGTTGCCCTTCCAGTTCTTGATGTCGCGCTGGTCGTGGCCGACGTTGAGGTCACCGACGACGACCGCGAGCGGGTTGTGCGCGCGGAGCGCCGGGAGCCGCTCGGTCATCGCGTCGAGGAACTTCCACTTCTCGTCCTGCTTCGGGGTGTCGACCTCGCCCGAGTGCACGTACGCCGACACGACCGTGACCGTGGTGTCGCCGACCTCGTAGTCGGCCTCGATCCAGCGGCCGGCCGAGTCGAAGTCGGCGGCGCCGAGCTCGACGCGGTGCAGGTGCGCGCGCTTCCGTGACGCGATGGCGACGCCCGCGCGGCCCTTCGCCGTCGCCGGGTCGTGCACGACGTCCCACTCGTCGCCGAGCAGCCCGGTCAGGTCGTCGGTGGACGCACGGACCTCCTGCAGGGCGAGGACGTCGACGTCGCGGGTGGCGAGCCAGTCGCCCATGCCCTTCCGGAACGCGGCGCGGACGCCGTTCACGTTGACGGATGCGAGGCGCAGGCGTGTCATGCCGACCACCTTATCGGCGCGTCCGGACACCCCTCGTGCGCGGGGTCGACAGCGAGGCTCGGCCCGGCCACGATGAGCGTCGTGACCGGAGCAGTCGACCCACCCGCCGAGCGTCACGAGCACGTCGACCGCGCGCTCGTCGCCGCGGCCGAGCTCCTCCGGTACGGATGGCCGGAGGACGCCGTCGAACCGCTCACGGCGGCCCTCGCCCTGCACGGAGACGACGCCGAGGTCCTGCGCGTCCTCGCCGTCGTCTTCTGGTGGACAGGAGACCTCGACGCAGCCCGGACCGCGGTCCGCCGCGCGGTCGCGACCGATCCCGAGGACGTCGAGGCGTTCCGGCTCGCCGCGCACCTCGCCGAGGCGGCTGGGGACCTGCGCGAGGCTCGCGCTGCCTGGTCGGCCGCCGTGGCGCTCAGTCCGGAGGACGGCGACCTCGCCGCGGCGCAGCTCGTCCTCGACCTCCGGTCCGGTGCCGTCGACGGCGCGACCTACGCGGCGGCGGTCCGGGCGGCGGCGAGGCACCCGCAGCACACCGAGGTCCACCTCGCCCTCGCGTGGCTCGCCGACCGCGAGGGCTACCCGGGCACGGCGGAGCGTGCGCTCGCCGCCGCCGTGGCCGCATCGCCCGCCGACCCCTGGGCGCGCTGGCAGCTCCTCCGCGCCCGGGAGCGACGGGGCGGCACGATCGCGGTGCTCGCGGACGCGGCGGTCGTGCTGGCGGAACACCCGGGGGCGACCGGTCCACTCAGCGCGTTCCGTCGAGCGGCCGTCCGGCTGGCGTCCTTCGGGACGGCCCTGATCGTGGTCGGTCTCGTGCTCGCGGGGACCATCGGGGTGCTCATCGGCGTGACGGTGGGCACGCCCCTCGCCGTGGGCACGTGGTGCGTCGCCGTGCTGGTCGGCATCGTGCTGGCCGAGGTGGCGGTGCTCCGTCGGCTCGGTCGGTCACTCCGGACGGGGTGGTCGCCCTTCGTGCTGCTCGTCCGGCGGCACGTCCGAGGCGTCGTCGTCCTGCCGGTGCTGCAGACGGTCACGATCGTGGCCGCCGGGTTCCTGCTCGTGCTCGCCGGATGTGGCGCGCCGCCCGCGGCGGACGGCTGGACCGCTGCCGTGGGCGGCACCGCCCTGGTCGGCGCCCTCGGCGTCGGCGGATTCCTGGCCAGCTGGTACGCGTAGCCGACGTCGGTCCGCCGACGGGGTGACCGCGACCCCGGGACGGACGGGAGGCCCGTGGCTGCGCAGCCACCCCTCCCTCGCAGGCTCGGTCGGCGCGGCCCGCGTGACGCTGGCGCGTCACCGCTGGGCGGGCCGCGCCCGTCCGTCCGTCGGTCGCGTCGCGACCGCGACCTGCGCGCTCAGGCCGCGTCGTGGTCCGTCTGCAGGAACTCGACCAGGCTGTCGGCGGTCGCCTCGGCGTCGTCGCCGGACACCGTCAGGGTGACCTCGTCGCCGTTCTCGATGCCCAGGCCGAGCAGGGCCAGGATGCTGCCGGCGTTGCCGGACTTGTCGCCCTTGGCGATCGTCACCTGGTGGCCGGACGCAGTGACGGTCTGGACGAACAGCGAGGCGGGGCGGGCGTGCAGGCCGGACGCGCTGGCGACGGTGACGGTGCGGGTGGCTTCGGACATCGATGAACTCCTGTCGACGGGGTGGTGGCGCTCATGGTAGCGAGCGCCGGGTGGGACGGTCCTGGCGGCCGGACGTCAGTCGCGGCCGGGCCAGAAGACCTCGGTGCCGGCCGCCTCGACCTCGCGGACGAGGTCGGCGTTGACGGCGGGATCGGTGATGATCGTGTCGATCGCGGCGAGCGGGGCGACGCGGCCGAACTCCTCGCGTCCGAACTTCGTGTGGTCGGCGAGCAGGATGCTCCGGCGCGCGGACTTGATCATCGCGCTCTTCACGGCGGCCTCGGCCATGTTGTGCGTGGTCAGGCCGCGCTCGGGCGTGATGCCGTTGATGCTGACGAAGGCGACGTCGACGCTCACCATGCCGATGAGCTGGTGCGTCCACGTCCCGACGCCGGCGAGCGAGTCGCTGCGGATGTTGCCGCCGAGCAGGTGCAGGTCGATGCCGGGGCGGTTCGCGACGGCCATCGCGACGGGGAGCGAGTGCGTGACGACGGTCAGCCCGCGGTCGGTCGGGAGCATCTCGGCGAGGCAGATCGTCGAGGTCCCGGCGTCGATCATCACCGAGCCGTTCTCGGGCAGTTCGCCGAGGGCCGCCTCGGCGATGACCATCTTCTCGGCCTGGTTGATGCCGCCGCGGTCACCGACCCCCGGGTGCAGGGTGATCCGCTCGACCGGGATGGCGCCACCGTGCGCACGGCGGACGAGGCCACGCCGCTCGAGGCTCGTGAGGTCGCGCCGGATGGTCTCGGGCGTGACCGCGAGGAGCTCGGCGAGGTCCTTCACGTCGACCCGGCCGTGCGCCCGCGCCTGCTCGACGATGCGCTGGTGGCGCTCTGGTGCGTACATGGACCTCGTCGTCTCGGTCGATCGGCGTGCTCGGAACGGAACGGACACGACCGGGCACGATCTCGACGGATCAGCGCGGATCGGTTCGTCCGTCAGACGCAAACGGGCATCTGTTTCTGCATTTTTATCCCCGGATGTGTTTGTTTGTCAACGTGGATCGGGGTAGTGTGACGTCACGCCGCCGCGGTCGAGCCATCGTTCGTCGCGCGGCAGCCCCAAGCACCTCCGCGTGAGATGAAGGAGTCTCGAATGACCGAACTGCTCGGCACCGGCGTCGGCCGTGGCGTCGCCCACGGCCCCGTGCTCCGCATGGCGGACCCGCTCGGCGAACCGTCGACCGCCCCGCTCGAGGGTTCCGCGGACGACGCGAAGCAGGCCGTGCACGACGCGCTCGCCGTGGTCGCGGAGGACCTCAACAAGCGCGGGCAGCTCGCCGGCGGCGACGCCCAGGCCGTGCTCGAGGCGCAGGCGCTCATGGCGCAGGACCCCACGCTCCTCGACGACGTGCACGCCCGCATCGACGGCGGCACGAACGCCGAGCGTGCGGTGTTCGAGGCGTTCGGCCAGTTCCGTGACCTGCTCGTCGGCATGGGCGGCTACATGGGGGAGCGTGCCGCCGACCTCGACGACGTGGCGCAGCGCATCGTCGCGAAGCTCCGCGGCGTCCCCGCCCCCGGTGTCCCCGAGTCGGACACCCCCTTCGTGCTCGTCGCCCGCGACCTCGCGCCGGCGGACACCGCACTCCTCGACCTCGACAAGGTGCAGGCGCTCGTCACCCGTGACGGCGGCCCGACCTCGCACACCGCGATCCTCGCCCGCGCCAAGGGCATCACGGCCATCGTCGGCGTCACCGGGGCCGACGCCCTGGCCGACGGCACCGAGGTCGTCGTCGACGCCGCCGCCGGCACCGTCGTCACCGAGCCGTCGGACGAGCTCGTCGCCGACGTCGAGCGCCGCATCGCCGAGCGCGCCGCCGCGGCGTCCGCGCCGCTCACCGCCGGTGCGCTCGCCGACGGGCACACCGTCCCGCTCCTGGCGAACCTCGGCAGCCCCGCCGACGCCGCCGGTGCCGTTGCTCTCGGTGCGGAGGGCGTGGGGCTCTTCCGCACCGAGTTCCTCTTCCTCGACGCGCCGACGGCCCCGACCGTCGAGCAGCAGACGGCGTCCTACCGCCAGCTGCTCGAGGCGTTCCCGGGCAAGAAGGTCGTCGTCCGCGCGCTCGACGCCGGCGCCGACAAGCCCCTGCCGTTCCTCACCGACAAGGACGAGGAGAACCCGGCGCTCGGCCGTCGCGGCCTCCGCGCCCTCCGGAACCACGAGGAGGTGCTGCGCGACCAGCTCACCGCCCTCGCGCAGGCCGACGCGGCGACCGAGGCCGACCTCTGGGTGATGGCCCCGATGGTCGCCGACGCCGAGGAGACCGAGTACTTCGTCGACCTCGCCCGCGACCTCGGGATCCGCACCGCCGGAGTGATGGCCGAGGTGCCGTCGCTCGCCCTGATGGCGGAGCAGGTCCTGACGCACGCCGACTTCGTGTCCATCGGCACGAACGACCTGACCCAGTACACGATGGCCGCCGACCGCATGCTCGGCACCGTCGCGTCCTACCAGGACCCGTGGCACCCCGCCGTCCTGCGCCTCGTCGCGCAGCTCGGGCAGGCCGGGCAGACCGCCGGCAAGGCGGTCGGCATCTGCGGCGAGGCGGCGGCCGACCCGCTCCTCGCCGTCGTGCTCGTCGGCCTCGGCGCCACCACCCTCTCGATGACCCCCGCGGCCCTGGCCGACGTGCGCGCCGAACTCGGCAAGCACACGCTCGACCAGGCCCGCGAGATGGCGAAGGCGGCACTCGCCGCGAGCACCGCGGCGGCTGCCAAGTCCGCCGCGGCCGCAGCGCACGCCGCCTAGCCGCAGCACCACCGCAGCACAGCAGCACCCCACACCCTCCACCACTGCAGCACCCATCACAGAAAGCCAGGCACATGACAACGTCGTCCGTTGCAGCGCCCGACGCTCCCGCGAAGTCGCGGGGCGGCGCACGCGTCGCCGTGCAGAAGTTCGGCACCTTCCTCTCCGGCATGGTCATGCCCAACATCGCGATCTTCATCGCGTGGGGCCTCATCACCGCGTTCTTCATCGAGACTGGCTGGACGCCCGTCGGCGTCCTCGGCGGCTTCGGTGAGACGAACGGGGTCGCGAACATCGGTCTCGTCGGCCCGATCCTGACCTACCTGATCCCGCTCGCGATCGCCTTCCAGGGCGGCCGGATGATCTACGAGACCCGCGGCGCGGTCGTCGGCTCGATCATGGCGATGGGCGTCATCATCGGCGCCAACGGCACGATCATGATCCTCGGCGCGATGATCTGCGGCCCGCTCGGCGCGTACCTCATCAAGCAGATCGACAAGATCTGGGACGGCAAGATCAAGCCGGGCTTCGAGATGCTCGTGAACAACTACGCGGCCGGCATCCTCGGCTTCGCGCTCGCGCTCATCGGCTTCTTCTGGCTCGCGCCGCTGTTCAAGCTCATCGCAGAGGGCCTCGGCGCCGCGGTGAAGTTCCTCGTCGACAGCTCGCTCCTGCCGCTCGCCAGCGTCATCATCGAGCCCGCCAAGGTCTTCTTCCTCAACAACGCCATCAACCACGGCGTCCTCGACCAGCTCGGCGCGCAGCAGGTCCAGCAGTCCGGCAAGAGCATCCTGTTCCTGCTCGAGGCCAACCCCGGCCCCGGTCTCGGCATCCTGCTCGCCTTCACCTTCTTCGGCGTCGGCATCGCCCGCTCGACCGCTCCCGGTGCCATCCTGATCCAGTTCTTCGGTGGCATCCACGAGATCTACTTCCCGTACGTGCTGCAGAAGCCGGTCCTGTTCCTCGCGGTCATCCTCGGCGGTGCCACCGGTGTCGCGACGAACGTCGCCTTCCAGTCCGGCCTCGTCGCCCCGGCGTCGCCCGGTTCGATCATCGCGGTGCTCACGGCGACGGCGAAGGACAGCTACGTCGGCGTCATCCTGTCGGTCGTCCTCTCCGCGGCGGTGTCGTTCGCGGTGGCTTCGTTCTTCCTGCTCGCGAGCCGGAAGCGTGACCTCGCCAACGGCGGCGGCGACATGACCGCCGCGATGGCGAAGCTCCAGGCCAACAAGGGCCGCGACGTCAACGCCGCGACCTCGGGCCTGCTCGGCAACAACGCGCCGCGCACGGAGGAGGAGACCGAGGCCGCCTTCGGTGGCGTCGGCTCCGGCACCGCGACGGCGACCCGCGTCGAGAACGTCGTGTTCGCCTGCGACGCCGGCATGGGCTCGAGCGCGATGGGCGCCAGCGTCCTGCGGAACAAGGTGAAGAAGGCGGGCATCGAGGGCGTCACGGTCGTCAACAAGGCGATCGCGAACCTCGACGGCACCGAGGACCTCATCATCACGCAGGAGGAGCTGACGGACCGCGCCCGGCAGAAGAACCCGAACGCACAGCACGTGTCGGTCGGCAACTTCATGAACGCGCCGCAGTACGACCAGGTCGTCGACCAGCTCAAGAACCAGTAACAGCGTGCAGTATCGGAGGGGGCGGGCTCAGGTCCGCCCCCTCCACCACGTCCTCGAACAGCAAGGAGAACCCCATGCCCGTCCTGCAGGAGAGCCAGATCCGCATCCACACGGAGGACACCGCTCCGACCAAGTCGGAGGCGATGAAGGAGGCCGCCGAGATCCTGGAGGCTGCAGGCGCGGTCACGGCGGACTACTACCCGGCGATGCTCGAGCGTGAGAAGAGCGTCTCGACGTACATGGGCAACTTCCTCGCGATCCCGCACGGCACCAACGACGCGAAGGACGCGATCAAGTCGTCCGCGCTGTCGTTCATCCGCTACGCCACCCCGATCGACTGGGACGGCAACCCCGTGCGCTTCGTCGTCGGCATCGCCGGCGTGAACAACGAGCACCTCGACATCCTGTCCAAGATCGCGATCGTGTTCTCCGACGAGGACGAGGTCCAGAAGCTCACCGACGCCCCGGACACCGCGGCGATCCTGTCGATCCTCGGCGAGGTCAACGAGTGACCTCCGGCACGCGCACCGCGGTCCACTTCGGCGCCGGCAACATCGGGCGTGGTTTCGTCGGGCTCCTGCTCCACGAGGCCGGTTACGAGGTCGTGTTCGCCGACGTCGCCGCCCCGCTGATCGACGCCCTCGCCGCCGCGGACTCCTACACCGTGCACGAGGTCGGCCAGGGCGCCCAGGACCACGAGGTCACCGGGTTCCGGGCCGTCAACAGCGCCCAGGACGAGGCCGGCGTCATCGCCGAGGTCGCCGCGGCCGACGTGGTCACCTGCGCCGTGGGCCCGACGGTCCTGAAGTTCATCGCCCCCGTGATCGCCGCCGCGCTCCGGCAGCGCGACGCCGACGCGGCGCCGCTGGCCGTGATGGCGTGCGAGAACGCGATCAACGCCACCGACCGGCTGCGCGAGTTCATCGTCGACGCGCTGCCTGCCGAGTCGCGCGACGAGGCGCTGGCGAAGGCCGTCTTCGCGAACACCGCCGTCGACCGCATCGTCCCCGCCCAGCCCGAGGGCGCCGGCCTCGACGTCACGGTGGAGACCTACCACGAATGGGCCATCGACCGCACCCCGTTCGGCGGCTCCGAGCCCGAGATCCCGGGCGCCCACTACGTCGACGGCCTCGCGGCGTCGATCGAGCGCAAGCTCTTCACGGTCAACACGGGGCACGCCACCGTCGCCTACCACGGCTTCCTCGCCGGGGCGGACAAGATCTCCGACGCGATCGCGATCCCCGCGGTGCGTTCCGAGCTCGAGTCGGTCCTCGCCGAGACGAGCGACCTGCTCGTGCGCCGCCACGAACTCGACCCCGAGGTGCACCGCTCCTACGTCGAGGCGATCATCGGCCGGTTCGAGAACCCGCACCTGCCCGACACGGTCACCCGGGTCGGCCGGCAGCCGCTCCGCAAGCTGTCCCGCGACGAGCGATTCGTCTCACCGGCCGCAGCCCTGGCCGAGGACGGCACCGAGCCGACCGCGCTGCTCGACGCGATGGGTGCGGCACTGCGCTTCGACGTCGCGGACGACGAGCAGAGCGTCGAGCTGCAGGAGCTGCTCCAGTCCGACCGCGCGGACGCGGACGTCGCGACCGAGATCACCGGGCTCGACGCGCAGCACCCGCTGCACGCCGCGTTCACCGAGCGGGTGCGCGCAGCGCGCGCCTGAGACGCGACCCCGGGACGGACGGGACGCACGGTGCCGGCTGGCACCGTCCTCCCTCGCAGGCTCGGTCGGCGCGCCCCGCGCAACGCTTCACGTTGCCCGTGAGCGGGGCGCGCCCGTCCGTGGTGGGTCCGGCCCGCCACCCGGGGCGAGCCGCTGCGCTCTCCGCGAGACGCCCCTTCGCCCGCGCGACGCCGCGTCGCCCGCGAGACGCCGCCGGATCCGGCGGTGTCTCGGCGACGGGGCGGTGTCTCGGTGGCGTCCGGGCGTCCCGGCGTAGCGTCAACGCCATGACGAAGCACTGGGTGGCGCCGCGGTTCGGCGGCAGCGAGGTCCTGGAGTACGCCGACACCGAGGTCCGCGGCCCCGGCCCGGGCGAGGTCACGATCGACGTCCGCGCGGCCGGCATGAACCCCGCCGACACGAAGCACACCCGGCAGGGCGACCCGTCCGACCTGCCGATCCCGATCGGGTACGAGGTCGCCGGGATCATCAGCGCCCTCGGCCCGGACACCACGATCGCCTCGGGTGGGGGAGCCGTCGGCGACGCGGTCCTGGCCTTCCGCATCTCGGGTGGCTGGGCGGAACGGATCACGGTGCCCGCCGCCGACGTCTTCGCCAAGCCCACGTCCCTCGGGTTCCCCGAGGCGGCGAACCTGCTCCTGGCCGGCACGACCGCGGCCGACATGCTCCGCGTCACGCGCGCCGAGGGGTCGGACACCGTGGTCGTCCACGGCGCCTCCGGTGCCGTCGGCGTGAGCCTGCTCCAGCAGCTGCGGCTGCTCGGGGCACGGGTCATCGGCACGGCCTCCGAGCGCAACGCCGACACCGTCCGCCGCTTCGGTGGCGAGTGGGTCGCGTACGGCGACGGCCTGGAGGCACGCATCCGTGCCCTCGCTCCGTCCGGTGTCGACGTGGCACTGGACTGCGTCGGGAGCGACGAGGCCGTGGACGTCTCGCTCGCGGTGGTCGCGGACCGGAGCCGGATCGTCACGATCGCCGCCTTCGGCCGCGCGGAGGCGGACGGCATCCAGGCCGTCGGGGGCGCGCAGCCCGAGAGCAAGGCGTTCCGGGACTCCGTGCGGCAGCGGCTCGTCGACCTGGCCGCGGACGGACGGTTGGTCGTGCCCGTGGCGCGGACGTTCCCGCTCACCGACGCGCAGGAGGCCGCCCAGGTGCTCGAGTCGCAGCACCCCGGCGGCAAGCTGGCGCTGGTGCCCTGACGCTGGTCGGTCGGCGCGGATCCGCCTGCAGGGGGACGTGGGGTGGTCCGGTGGGCTGCCAGACTCGGAGGGCACCGCGATCCGGGAGGACCCCATGAGCAACCAGGACCCCTACGGTCAGCAGCCGTCGTACGGGCAGCAGCCTTCGTACGGTCAGCAGCCGTCGTACGGTCAGCAGCCGTCGTACGGGCAGCAGCCGTCGTACGGTCAGCAGCCGTCGTACGGGCAGCAGCCGTCGTACGGGCAGCAGCCGTCGTACGGGCAGCAGCCCCCGTACGGGCAGCAGCCGCCGTACTCGCAGCAGCCGCCGTACTCGCAGCCGCAGTACGGCCAGCGGCCGCCCGCGCCCGGTCGGGGGCAGGTCCCGCCGCTGTGGGCGCCGTGGTACGGCATCCCGTTCCACGAGGCGTTCACCCGCTTCTGGAAGAAGTACGTCCGGTTCGACGGCCGTGCAAGCCGCAGCGAGTTCTGGTTCTGGGCGCTCTGGTACGCGATCGGTTCGGTGGTGGCGGGCATCCTCGGCGGTCTGCTCGACGGGCTGCCGTTCGTCTCGAACGCGGACGACGGCGTCACCACCCTGTGGTCGCTGGCGTGCGCGATCGGCTTCGTCGCGCTGACCATGCGGCGCCTGCACGACGTGAACCTGTCCGGGTACTTCGCCCTCTTCTTCATTATCCCGCCGATCGGCGTGCTCTTCGCCCTGATCGTCGGACTGATCGGCACCGATCCCCAGGGGCAGCGGTTCGACCGACCCGATCAGGTGTGACATGCAGGCCGGTCGTTCTGGTTTGATCGTGGGGAACGCAGGACCGACCACGAGGGGGACACCGTGACACAGCCGCAACCAGGAGCGCCGTACCGTTCCGCGACCGAGCCGGCGTACGGCGGCCCAGCGGGTGAGCCGCCCATCTGGGCGCCCCGGTACGGAGCGTCGTTCGGGCAGGCGGTCGGACGCTTCTTCCGCAAGTACGCGACCTTCAGCGGTCGTGCGAGCCGCAGCGAGTTCTGGTGGGCGTACCTGGTGGTCGCCGGGGTGTCGTTCATCCTGGTGGCGGTCGCGATCGCCTACCGGGTCGCGACGGTCGAGTACCGGACCTACGACCTCGGCGGCGGCCAGGTCTACCAGGCGACGACCCCGCCGGGGCCGGTGTTCTGGCTCCTCCTGGCCCTGCCCGCGCTGTGGTGGCTCGCGACCATCGTGCCGACCCTCGCCCTCGGGTGGCGGCGTCTGCACGACGCGAACCTGCCCGGCGCGCTGTACCTGATCGCGGTGTTCGTGGGGATCGTGGGGATCGTCTTCGGTCTCCTGCCGTCGAACCCCGAGGGCGCCCGACACGACCGACCGGAGGCAGGACGATGACGAACGACCAGACCCCGCAGTGGGGCAAGCCGGACCAGCCCGGCGACCAGCAGCCGCAGTACGGGCAGCCGCAGCCGTACGGGCAGCAGCCCCAGTACGCGCAGCCGCAGCAGCCGTACGGGCAGCCCCAGCAGTACGGGCAGCAGCCCCAGCAGTACGGGCAGCCGCAGCAGCCGTACGGGCAGCAGCCCCAGTACGGGCAGCCCCAGGCCGGCCAGCCCTACCCGCAGTACGTCCCCGCCGGCCCGATCCCGCGGGACGCGAGCGGCGCCCCGCCCCTCTGGGCGCCTTGGTACGGCATCGGGTTCCTCGACGCCTTCACCCGGTTCTGGAAGAAGTACGCGCGGTTCGACGGTCGCGCCAGCCGCAGCGAGTTCTGGTACTGGTTCCTCGCGAACGCGATCATCTCGACGATCCTGTTCGGCGGCTACATCGCCGGCATGATCGCCTGGGCGGCGTCGTCCACGACGGTCGACGAGTACGGGCAGTCCTCGTCGAACGGCTCGATCCCGGTCGTCGGCATCCTGTTCCTGGTGCTGTACTTCGTGTGGTGGGCGGCGACCATCGTGCCGACCTTCGCGCTCGGGTGGCGCCGGGTGCACGACGCGAACCTCGCCGGACCCTTCTGGCTCATCTCGCTCGTGACCGGCATCGCGGCGATCGTGTTCGGTGCGCTCGAGTCGAACCCCGCGGGCGCGCAGTACGACCGCCCGGACGGCCAGCCGACCGCCTGACGTCGCACCGCGGACGGGACGCCCCGCCACCGGTACATTGGGGCCGACCAGCCGCCCGGTCTGGTCCTGCAGCACTCTTCCCGAGGGGGACCCCATGACCACCGCCCAGCCGTACAAGCCCGCAGCGCCGGCGTCCGACCGCTTCAGCGTCCTCGCGATCGTCGGGTTCGTCCTGGCCTTCGTCGTGAACATCGCCGGGCTCGTCGTGAGCATCATCGCGCTCGTCCAGCTCAAGCGTACCGGCGAGCGTGGCCGCGGACTCGCGCTGGCCGGCGTGATCATCAGCGCCCTGTCGATCGTGCTCAGCATCGTGTCGATGATCGTCGTGTTCTCCGCAGCGGCGAACATGCAGGGCACCACCGGCGGGTACTGAGCCGACACCCGCACCCCGGGCGGCTCCTGAGCCGTCACCCGCGCGACGGGCGGCTCCTGCGCCGACATCCGCACCACGACGAAGCGGCCCACCCCGTCAGGGGTGGGCCGCTTGGTCGTGCTCGAGCCGGGCGCCGCTGGTCAGACCACGCGGAGCCGGACGAGCGAGCCGTCGACGACGAGGTCGCGGATCGTGACCGACGGGTCCGCGGTCCGGAAGCGCAGCGCACCGCCGGGTTGGTCGAACCAGGGCTGCACGAACGAGACCTCGACCAGGAACGGCCGGTCGACGACGTACCGGTGCACCTCGGGCGCCGCCGCGACGTGGGGCGGCAGGGAGCGCTGGGGGAGCGGGGTGTCGAGCGGGTGCAGCAGGTACCCGTCCGGACCGCCGGCGCGGTCGACGGGCACGCCCGCGGGGATCTGGATGCGTAGGCCCTGCTCGCCGGCCTGGGCGACCTGCTGCGCGAGCTGCGGGTACGTCGAGGCGGCACGGTCGCGGAGCCCGTCGAGCTCGTGGCGGGGGATGTCCCGCGGCGCCGGGAACGCGCGGTTCAGGAAACGCCGCAGCATCTCGACCGCATCGGCCTCGCCACGGGCGGTCGCGAGCCGACGCGCGGTGCCGTAGTCGACGACCTCGAGTGCGAAGTCGTCCGGCTGGTCTGCCGGCACGATGCGGAGCGCGCCCTCCACCGGCGGCTCGTGCAGTTGCTCCCCGGGGAGCTGCACGTACCGAACGGTGTAGCCGAGCTGGTCGAGGATGGGGCGGGTCTCCGCGAACGTCATGGCCGCGAGCCTACCGGGCGCCGACATGCCGTTCGCCGAGATCCCGCTGGGTGCTCGGCGCACACCGGCTTCACGCGCCGCCGCGCATGATCGCCTGCTTGACCTCGGAGATGGCCTTCGTCACCTGGATCCCGCGCGGGCAGGCCTCGGAGCAGTTGAAGGTCGTGCGGCAGCGCCAGACGCCCTCCTTGTCGTTGAGGATGTCGAGCCGCACGTTCGCGGCGTCGTCGCGGGAGTCGAAGATGAAGCGGTGGGCGTTGACGATGGCCGCCGGACCGAAGTACTGGCCGTCGGTCCAGAACACCGGGCAGGACGACGTGCACGCGGCGCAGAGGATGCACTTCGTGGTGTCGTCGAAGCGGGCGCGGTCCGCGACGGACTGCACGCGCTCCTTGCCCTTCTCCGGCTTGCTCGACGCCTGCAGGAACGGCTGGACCTCGCGGAAGGACTGGAAGAAGGGCTCCATGTCGACGACGAGGTCCTTCTCGAGCGGCAGGCCCTTGATCGCCTCGACGTAGATCGGCTTCGACACGTCGAGGTCCTTGATGAGCGTCTTGCACGCCAGACGGTTGCGCCCGTTGATCCGCATCGCGTCGGACCCGCACACGCCGTGCGCGCAGGAACGGCGGAACGTCAGCGACCCGTCCTGCTCCCACTTGATCTTGTGCAGGGCGTCGAGGATGCGGTCGGTCGGCAGCATCATGACGTCGAAGTCCTGCCAGCGCGGCTCGTCGTCGACCTCGGGGTCGAAGCGCCGGACGATCACCGTCACGGGGAACGATCCGGGAGGGGCGTCCTGCACGGTGTCGGTGCGGGGGGCGTCGGAGACCAGGGTGTCGGTCATCAGTACTTCCTCTCCATCGGCTCGTAGCGCGTCACCACGACGGGCTTCCAGTCGAGCGTGATGTGGTCGTCGGCGAGTGACGAGTGCGGGTCGCCCGTCAGGTACGCCATGGTGTGCTGCATGTAGTTCTCGTCGTCGCGCTTCGGGTAGTCGTCGCGCATGTGTCCGCCGCGGCTCTCCTTGCGGTTGCGCGCGGAGTAGACGACGACCTCGGCCAGGTCGAGCAGGAAGCCGAGCTCGACCGCCTCGAGCAGGTCGGTGTTGAACCGCTTGCCCTTGTCCTGCACGGCGACGTTGCGGAACCGGTCGCGCAGCTCGTGGATGGTCTCGGTCATCTTGCCGAGCGACTCGTCGGTGCGGAACACCTGTGCGTTCTTGTCCATCTCGTCCTGCAGCTCTTTGCGCAGCACGGCGATGCGTTCGGTGCCGGTCGAGGAGCGCAGCTGCGCGAGCATGTCGCGGATCCCGGCGGCCGGGTCCTCCGGCAGGGGGAGGAACTCCGCGGTCTGGACGTACTCGGCCGCGTTGTTGCCGGAGCGCTTGCCGAACACGTTGATGTCGAGCAGCGAGTTCGTGCCGAGGCGGTTCGAGCCGTGCACGGACACGCACGCGCACTCGCCGGCGGCGTACAGACCGGGGACGACGGTGGTGTTGTCGTACAGGACCTCGGCCTTGACGTTCGTCGGGATGCCGCCCATCGCGTAGTGCGCGGTCGGCATGACCGGCACCGGCTCGACGACCGGGTCGACCCCGAGGTAGGTGCGCGCGAACTCGGTGATGTCCGGCAGCTTCGTCTCGAGGACCTCGGCACCGAGGTGCGTGCAGTCGAGCAGGACGTAGTCCTTGTTCGGGCCGGCACCGCGGCCCTCGGCGACCTCCTGCACCATGCACCGGGCGACGATGTCGCGGGGGGCGAGGTCCTTGATCGTCGGGGCGTAGCGCTCCATGAAGCGTTCACCGGAGGCGTTGCGGAGGATCGCCCCTTCGCCGCGGGCGCCCTCGGTGAGCAGGATGCCGAGGCCGGCGAGGCCGGTCGGGTGGAACTGGAAGAACTCCATGTCCTCGAGCGGCAGGCCGGTGCGCCAGACGATGCCGACGCCGTCGCCGGTCAGGGTGTGGGCGTTCGAGGTGGTCTTGAACATCTTGCCGAAGCCACCGGTCGCGAAGATCACGGCCTTGGCGTGGAAGACGTGCAGGTCACCCGTGGCGAGCTCGTACGCGACGACGCCCGCCGGCTGCTTGCGCGTGACGCCGTCGTCGCCCGTGACGTCCACCATGACGAGGTCGAGCGCGTAGAACTCGTTGTGGAACTCGACGCCGAGCTTCACGCAGTTCTGGAACAGCGTCTGCAGGATCATGTGGCCCGTGCGGTCCGCGGCGTAGCAGGCCCGGCGGACCGGGGCCTTGCCGTGGTCGCGGGTGTGGCCGCCGAAGCGACGCTGGTCGATCTTGCCCTCCGGGGTGCGGTTGAAGGGCAGGCCCATGTTCTCGAGGTCGATGACCGCGTCGATGGCCTCCTTCGCCAGGATCTCGGCGGCGTCCTGGTCGACCAGGTAGTCGCCGCCCTTGATCGTGTCGAAGGTGTGCCACTCCCACGAGTCCTCTTCGACGTTCGCGAGTGCGGCGGCCATGCCGCCCTGCGCCGCGCCCGTGTGGGAGCGGGTCGGGTAGAGCTTCGAGATGACGGCGGTCTTGGCCTTCGGGCCGGCCTCGATCGCGGCGCGCATCCCGGCGCCGCCCGCGCCGATGATGACGATGTCGTGCTGGTGGTGGTGGACCGTGGTCTCGGTCGGGGTGTTCGCAGGCACAGGGGTCTTTCGTTCGGAGGAGGAGCGGTCGTCGGGGATCGTCAGCGCGCCGGGCAGAACGACGGCAGGTCCGCAGCGGCGGCGCCGGCGGGGCACGGGTCGAACGTCCAGCAGACGAGCAGCCCGAGCACGACGAGTGCGACGCAGGCGATGAGCACGGCGAGCAGCAGGGTCTTCCGGATCCCGGGCTTCGCGACGTAGTCGTTGATGATCGTGCGCATGCCGTTGGAGCCGTGCACCAGGGCGAGGACCAGCATGAGCGAGTCCCACACCTGCCAGAACGGGTTGGCCCACTTGCCGGCGACGAAGGCGAAGTCGATCTGCTTGACGCCTTCACCCGCGACCATGTTGACGAAGAGGTGGCCGAAGATGAGCACGACGAGCAGGACGCCCGAGGCGCGCATGTAGATCCACCCCCACTTCTCCCAGTTGGTGGTGCGGCGTGCGGCGCTGGCCGAGCGAGGCGGCTCGACGGTCTGTGTGGTCATGGTCGTCTCCGGTCCCTTCGCCTACTGGAAGTCCGCGACGAGGTTCATGAGCTGGCGCGGGAGGAAGCCCGCGATGAGGACTGCCCACACGACGATCACGATCCAGAACATGGCGCGCTGGTACTTCGGGCCCTTCGACCAGAAGTCCACCAGGATGATGCGCAGGCCGTTCAGGGCGTGGAAGACGATCGCCATCACGAGAGCGATCTCACCGAGGTTCATGATCGGCGTCTTGTAGGTCCCGATGACGGCGTTGTAGGCCTCGGGCGAGAGCCGCACGAGGGCCGTGTCGAGGATGTGCACCAGCAGGAAGAAGTAGATCGCGACGCCGGTGATCCGGTGCAGCACCCACGACCACATCCCCGTGGACCCGCGGTACAGCGTCCCCTCGAGCTTCCGGGACGCGCGCGGCGCATCGATCGTCACGCGCGGTTCGACCACCGTCGTCCCGCCTGCGGTCTGCTCGGCCATGAGCAAGTCCTCCCATAGGACGGGCTCGCCGATCGGCGAGCCCTTGCCGTTCGTGTTCGTGTGGAACACGACCCATCCTATGCGCCTGCGCTGACCTTCTCGTCCCGACCGGCCCGCGCGGTGCGCGTCAGGGCAGGCGGCGCGCCGATCGTCCGCGCCGTGTCGTGGTGCGCGAGGAGCTGGTCGCCGATGGCCTCCCACGTGGTGCCTTCGACGCGGAGCCGCCCGGCCGAGCCCATCCGCGCCGCGGCGTCCGGGTCGCCGACGAGCCCGAGCACCGCCCGGCGCAGTGCCTGCGGGACGTCCGGGTCGTACAGCTCGCCGTCGAGGCCCGGCGCGACGAGGTCGAGCGGACCGCCGGCGGCCGGTGCGACCACGGGCAGCCCGGTCGCGTGCGCCTCCTGCAGGGTCTGGCCGAAGGTCTCCGCGGGTCCCGTGTGCACGAAGACGTCGAGCATCGCGTACGCGTCGGCCAGCGCGTCGCCCCGCAGCGGACCGGTGAACGTGACGTCGAGGTGCCGGAGCCGACGCTCCAGGTACGCGCGGGACGGGCCGCCCCCGGCGACGACGACCCGGATCCCGGGGAGGCCGCCGAGCTCGGCGAGTCGCTCGACCTCCTTCTCGGGCGCGAGCCGCCCGACGTAGCCGACGATCGTCTCGCCGTCCGGCGCGATCCGCCGACGCGCGGCACGCACCGACGCGCTGTGCCGACGGTCCGGGTGGAAGAGCGTCGTGTCGACGCCCCGGCCCCACCGCGTCACCCGCGGGACGCCGTCCTCGGCGAGCATCGCGGCGGTCGCGCTCGACGGCGCGAGCGTCAGCGACGCGCCGGCGTGGATGCGCCCGAGGATCCTGCGCACCAACGGGACGGTCGCCGTCAGGCCGTTGCGGCGTGCGAACCCGGCCACGTCGGTCTGGAAGACGGCGACGGAGGGGATGCCGAGCCTCCCGGCCGCCGTGATGGCGCGTCCACCCAGCAGGAACGGACTGGCGGCGTGGAGCACGTCGGCGCCGGAGGCGGCGAGGATCGTGTCGAGGACGGGGTGGGGGAGGGCCACGGGGAACTGGCGGTACGCCACCGCCGGGATGCGGTGGACGTCGAAGGAGCGGTAGCGCTCCACCTGCGTCTTCGAGCGGAACTGCGCGAGTCCGGGGGTGTCCGGGGCGATCACGACCGCGCGGTGCCCGCGGCGCTCCAGGTGGTCGAGGACCGCCAGGACGCTGGTGGTGACGCCGTTGAGGGTGGGCAGGAAGCTCTCGGTCACGACGGCCACGGTCCGTTGGGACGTGCCGCGCTCCACGCTGCGTGCGCTCATGGTGCGGCCCATGCTCCGCGGCCGGCGTGACCGGGTGGTGCGGTCCGCGTGAACGCCCGGCAGGCAGGTGGTGAACACCCGGACGGGAGGATCGGGGCCCGGTCCGGCGCGCGCTGGTGCGTCCGGGCACCGTGCGGGCGGCTTCCAGGTCGCGTCCGGCGGGACCGGTACGGTGAGCGCGTGGCAGACGCACTCGAGGACTTCTACGCGATCATCCCGGCCGGCGGCATCGGCTCCCGGCTGTGGCCGCTGTCGCGCGCCGACGCACCCAAGTTCCTGCACGACCTGACCGGCTCCGGCACCTCGCTGCTCCGGCAGACCTGGGACCGGCTCGCGCCGCTCGCCGGCGACCAGCGGATCATGGTCGTCACCGGCCGGGCGCACCGTGCCGCGGTCGAAGCGCAGCTGCCCGGGGTCGCCGACCACAACGTCGTGCTCGAGAGCGAGCCGAAGGACAGCACCGCGGCGATCGGTCTCGCCGCGGCGATCCTGCACCGCCGCGAACCGGACGTCGTCGTCGGGTCCTTCGCAGCCGACCACGTCATCGGCGACGCCCGCGGCTTCCGTCGGTCGGTGCGCGAGGCGGTCGCTGCGGCGCGAGCCGGGTACGTGACCACGATCGGCATCACCCCGACCGAGCCCGCCATCGGGTTCGGCTACATCCACGCGCACGGCGAGCCGATCGGCATCGAGGGTGCGCCGACCGTGCACGCGGTCCGGTCGTTCGTCGAGAAGCCCGACCTCGACACCGCCCGCTCGTACGTCGAGCAGGGCACCTACCTCTGGAACGCGGGCATGTTCATCGCCCGCGCCGACGTCCTGCTCGCCGAGATCGGTCGGACCAAGCCCGAGCTGCTCGCCGGGATCGAGGAGCTCGCCGCCGCCTGGGACACCTCGTCGCGCGGTGCGGTCGTCGACGCGATCTGGCCCGGGCTCGAGAAGATCGCGATCGACTACACCGTCGCCGAGCCCGCGGCGGCAGCCGGCCGGATGGCGGTTGTGCCCGGGGACTTCGACTGGGACGACGTCGGCGACTTCGCGTCGCTCGCGAAGCTGCAGTCCGGCGGTCGGGCGAACAACCTCGCGGTGCTCGGGGACGGCGCGCGCATCCTCGCGGACTCCTCGAGCGGCATCGTCGTCTCGCACAGCCAGCGGCTCATCTCGCTGATCGGCGTCGAGGACATCGTGGTCGTCGACACCCCGGACGCGCTGCTCGTCACGACGAGCGCGAACGCGCAGCGGGTCAAGGGCGTCGTCGACGCGCTGAAGATCAGCGGCCGGGGCGACGTGCTCTGAGGCGTCGCTGACCTGGTGTACGGTGATGTTCCGGTCGCGGGGGCCGGGACGACTCGGGGGAGTGCTGATGGGGGACATCCGGTTCGACGCTGCGGATGCGCGTGCGCTCGCACGCGTTGCGCGACGAGCAGCCGACGCGTTGCGGGGGCAGGGGGGTCCGCGGTCGGACGCCGTCGCGTCCGCACTCGACGACTTCGAAGGGTCGTACGCCGAGCGGTTCCGGAGCGCCGCGGTGGTCGAGGCTGAGGACCGGGCGCGGTTGGCGGGGGTGCTGGTCGACCTCGCCGACCAGGTCGACGCCGCGGTCGCCGCTGCTGAGCGTGAACGGGAGCGGCAGCGTGACCACGCTGCGTGGAAGGCACGTGCCGCTGACCGGGAACGGGCGGCGTCCGTGGCCGAGGCCTTCGCCGGCGCTGCAGGGCGATCGCTTGTCGACGCGTGGGAGAACGTCACCGACCGCGAGCCGTCGACCGAACCCGGACCGAGGCCGGAAGTCGACGCCGAGTTCCGGGGACGCGAGCGTGCGCGCTACGGCGGCGGGGTGAGTCGTGGCAGGAGTTCTGCCGACCCGAGCGCGCTCCGGGCCTTCGTCACGACCGTTTCCGGACTGGACACCGGCGCGTCGGCCGACTCCGAGCGGGTGCGATCGGCATGGTCGTCGTTCCGGTCTTCCTGCGCCTGGGTCGCGGTCGACCGCGCGAGCATGCCGGCGGGCTTCGAGCGGTACGTGCGGGAGAACGACGAAGACCGGAGCTGGATCGGCAGGATCGCCGACGCCTTCGAGGTCGCCGGCGGCCGTGGATCGCTGTCGAACGTCGCCCTCGACATCGCCGCGACCGGACAGGCGGCGCCTGCCCTCCGGCAGCTGTTCGCCGACGGCCTGACGCCGGCAGAGGTCGCAGAGCGGTGGGGCGCGCTCGGGCTGACGACGGCCGACACCGGCGTGTTCGACGCGCTGCCGACGGACGTGCTCGCGCGACTCGGCAACCTCGAAGGTGCCCCGTACTGGGCGCGGAGCACTGCGAACACGCTCGTGCTGAACCAGCGGCTCGTCGACGTGGAGCGCCAGATCGAGCAGCTGGAGGGGACAGGGGCAGCGGCTGGGGACGGCTCACGGGCATTGGCCCGGGAACTCACGGCGCTGTACGCGGACCGCAAGGCCCTGCGCAACATCAACGCGGCGTTGACGAAGAAGGGTTCGGACGGCAAGCGCTTCCTCATCGCGCTCACCGATGATCGACCGCCGCTGGCTGCCGTCTCGATCGGTGATCTCGACCGCGCGGAGTCGGTGACCTGGGCCGTCCCGGGCATGGACACGACGACAGCGGACATGACGACGTGGGCGAGGGCGGCTCAGAACATCGCAGACGAGCAAACCGACGTTGCTGACAACACAGACATCGCAAGCACTCCGGACCGAGCAGTGGTCGCCTGGGTCGGGTACGCCACACCGGGGCCCGAGGACGTGCTCCTCATGGACAAGGCGAAGAAGGGTGGCCAGCGACTCGCGGATTCGATCCGCGGATTCTCGGCCGTCCGTGGAACCGATCCCGTGAAGACGAACATCGTGGCGCATTCCTACGGCACAACCACCGGTGCTGTGGCCCTGGCCGAGCGAGGCGTCCACGTCGATCGCTTCGTCGCGCTCGGATCCGCCGGACTACCCGACGGTCTCGACGATGCGGACCAGCTGCACGCGGACCAGGTCTTCGCGGCTCAGGCGAAGGACGGCCCGACCGGCAAGTCCGGGAAGGGTGACGAATGGGCAGCGTTCGGTCGCGAGAAGAGCTTCGCCCATCGCGTGGACCCGACCGAGCCGACCTTCGGAGCGACCGTGTTCGGTGCCGATGGTGGAACAGGAAGCGACGGCCAGCCCCTCTCGTCAGTCCTACACCACGCGCCGGTGTTCCAGGATCAACGGGGTTACCTGGACCGTGGCACCGAGTCGCTCCACAACGTCGCACTCGCCACCACAGGTCAGGACGAGTTGCTCACCGGGACGCGGTCTCAATGACCCCGTCCGACGAACGAGGAAGCCCATGAACTCACGAAACCTTGCCTGTCGCACCTTCGCGGCGACGGCGGCGCTCCTGACACTCGTCGTCGGGGTCGCCGGATGTGCCGTGCAGCAGCGTGACACGACCAGACCGAGCGAGAGGACCCAGTCCGTGGACGCCGACACTGCAAAGCGAACCATGATCGACATCGTCGACCAGACGACCGCTGCGCTCGGTGGGGAGTGGGAGACGCGTACGTCTCCTGACTACGTCGAAAGCTGCCAGCTGTCGGGTGACGAAGAGGGAGCTCGGTGGGTGTACCGCGTTGCTCGATCAGGGTCCGGCGACAATGATGCGGATGCTGCTGCTGCCTCCGACATCTGGACATCCGCCGGTATGACCGTTGACCGGCTTGCTGACACCAAGGGGCCAGCGCTGGTTGCTCGCGGCGGCGATCGCGTCGAGACGATCCGCCTCTTCGCCTTCCCCGACAACTACAGCATCCAGGCGCTCTCGATGTGTTTCGCTGGCGACGCCGACGAGATCGAGGAGCGGCAGGCCGAAGAATGACGCGCCCTGCAGCGTCACCGCTGTCTCGACCACGATGGAACGGCGCGCGGAACGTCGCGAGCTTCGTCGCCGTGTCCGCGGTCGTTGGACTGCTGACCGGATGCGTGCTGCGCGTCCCCTCGGACACGGGGACGGCATCTGATTGCCCGGCGTCCGACGCCGACAGCGCCGAGCAGCGGCGGAGACGACATCGCCGGCATCGGGGCGGATGCCGAAGACGAACATCGTGGCGCACTCACACGGCGCGATGACTGCTCCCGTCGCGCTCGCCGAGCAGGGAGTCCCCGTCGACCGTTTCGTCGCATCGGGCTCGGCCAACTTCCCGAAGACCTGCGGTCGACGTCCGACGTCCCCGCGGACCACATCTACGCAGCACGCGCCGACCGGCAAACAGGGCATGGGTGACGAGCGGGCCGAGTTCGGCCGCGAACAAGGTCACGCACCCCGCTCCGTCGATCGAGGAACCGAGAGCCTGCGCAACGTGGGACTCGCGACCACGGGCCGCGATGCCGAGCTCACACCGGCGACACCAGGATGAGAAGCCGGAGAGCACCGAGCGGAGACGAATGTCTGACGAGCTGACCGTGCGGCGCCGGACGAGCGTTGTTCTGACCCCCCTTGCCCTGATGATCCTCATCGGCGGTTGCACGCAGCACCCTTCGACGACTGCGACACCGACCGAGGAAGGAAGGGCGACCAAGGTGGACCCCGAGACTGCCCAGCGCAAGATGACCGAGATCGTCGACCGGACCGCTGCGGCGCTCGGGGGCGAGTGGGTCACCACACAGGGGCCGGACTACGTCGACAGCTGCACGCTCCCGGACGGAGGAGAAGGAGCCAACTGGGTCTCCCTGGTGACCCGGACGGACGAAGGCGGCGATCTGGACCACGACGCTGCGACGGTCACGGGCGCGTGGCAGTCCGCGGGCATGACGGTCGAACGAGTCGCAGATGCTGACGGCCCGGTGGTCGTCGGACGAGGTGGAGCTTCCACAGCCTTGATCGATCTGTACGCGTTCCCGGGCAAGTACACCTTGGAAGCCGAATCGCTCTGCTTCCCAGGGAGCGCCGACGAGATCGAAGAGCAGCAGAGCACCGGGTCCTGAGGTCAGGCAGGTGACTGCCCGGTCCGCGCCCGATGGGCGCGCCGAACCGTCTGCTGCCGTGACCATGGACCGACTCACCGACCTGATCGGAGACAGATGACGAACGAAGATCGCCATGTGAAGCGCCGTGGCGTCGTGAGCGTCCTGATGGCGGCAGTCGTGATCGGACTGCTCGCGGGATGTGTCCGCTCGACACCAGACATCGGAACGACTCGAGGAACGGACCACACCGTGGACGCGCAGACAGCGAAGCAGCAGATGATCGACGCCGTCGACGACACGGTCCAGCGTCTCGGCGGAGAGTGGAAGCCGCGCACCGGCCCTGACGCGCCCGAGAACTGCAGGCTGCCCGACGGATCGAGCGGAGCACACTGGCGGTACCTGACGGGGAGCACGATCGAAGGGACGCCGGACAAGGACGGACCGGCAGTCGCCCAGCACTGGCGCGATCAGGGCATGCAGGTCACCGAGCGTGACACGAGCACCGGGCCCGTGGCCTTCGGAGGTGGCGGACGGGAGATCGCCTCGATCAGCTTCTCCGCAGCCTCCGGCAACTACACCGTCCAGGCCGTGTCGTTGTGCTTCCCGGGAGACGCCGACCGGATGGCTGAAGAAGACGCTGATGCTCCGTAGCGGACGACCGAGGCGCTCCGTCCTCGTCGCCACCGTCGTCGTGCTCAGCGGGCTGCTCGCTGGGTGCACCCTCGGAGCGCCGGACACGAGCACGACACGACGAACGGAGCCCACCGTGGACGTCGACAGCGCCAAGCAGCGCATGATCGAGGCGGTGGACGACGCCACAGCCCGTCTCGGCGGAGATTGGAAGCCGCGCACCGGCCCCGACTACGCCGAGGACTGTGTGTTGCCCGACGGCGAGCAGGGCGCGCGTTGGCGGTACCTGACGGGCAGCGAGCTCGCGGGGGACCCGACGGCCGACGGGGCCCGGATGGCGGACCACTGGCGGGCTCAGGGGATGGAGGTCGTCGTCCGCGACTCGGAGGACGGCCCCGCGGTGTTCGGGAGTGGCGGCGACGACATCGCCGGCATCAGCGTGTACGCGTACTCGGGGAACTACACAGTTCAGGCCCTCTCGCGGTGCTTCCCGGGCGACGCCGACCGGATCATGGAGCAGCTGTCCGACGAGTGATCGCTCCGCGGATGAAGATTCCGTGCACGGCCCCCGATCCTCAGCGTCGGCTGTAGCGCTCCACCACGAAATCTCGCCGCGACCCCCGAAGTGGGGTCGACAGCGTGGCCTCCGGTTACGGGCCTGTTTCCACGGGGTCGCGATCCCGTAACTGATCCCAGCGGCCCCTCAGGGGCGTTCTGTACCGGCCCGACGGTCGTGTACTGTCGCCACGATCGCCCGGAACGCACGTGGTCCGGGCACCGCTCCCCGGAGGAACCAACCCGTGACATCTCGTACCCGCCAGGTCCTGCTCAGCGGCCTCGCCCTCGCCGGCACCGTGGCAGTCCTCGCCGGCTGCTCGGCCGCCCCGTCCGAAACCGCGACGTCGAAGAAGAGCGACTTCCGCCCCTGCATGGTCTCCGACGCCGGTGGCTTCGACGACAAGTCGTTCAACCAGCTCGGCTTCGAGGGCATGAAGGACGCCGCGGCCGACCTCGGTGCGACGTACAAGTCGGCCGAGTCGAAGGACGCCACGGTCTACGACTCGAACATCCAGCAGCTCGTCGGCCAGAACTGCAACCTCATCGTCACGGTCGGCTTCAACCTCGCCGACGCCACGAAGAAGCAGGCCGCGGCGAACCCCGACACCGACTTCGCGATCATCGACGACAACTCGATCGACGCCAAGAACGTCAAGCCGATCACGTTCGACACCTCGCAGGCGGCGTTCCTCGCCGGCTACGCGGCCGCGTCGTACTCGAAGTCCGGCGTCGTCGGCACCTTCGGCGGCATGCAGATCCCGACCGTCACCATCTTCATGGACGGCTTCGCGGACGGCGTGAAGTACTACAACGAGCAGAAGAAGAAGGACGTCAAGGTCGTCGGCTGGGACGTCGACAGCCAGAAGGGCTCCTTCACCGGTGGCTTCGACGCCGGCACGCAGGCGAAGGCCGTGGCGCAGACGCTCCTCGACCAGAACGCCGACGTGATCCTGCCCGTCGGTGGCCCGATCTACCAGTCAGCTGCCGAGGCGATCAAGGACGCGAACAACGGTTCGGTCCTGATCGGTGCGGACAGCGACCTGTACGAGGCCGACCCGCGCTACAAGGACATCGCGTTCACGTCCGTCGAGAAGGGCATGCGCCCGGCCGTCAAGGACGTCGTCGAGCAGGCCGCGGACGGCAAGTACTCGAACACCCCGTACGTCGGCACCCTGAAGAACGACGGTGTCGGCATCGCGCCGTTCCACGACTACTCGTCGAAGGTCGACTCCGGCCTGCAGGGCGAGCTGGACAAGATCAAGTCGGGCATCATCGACGGCTCGATCACGGTCGAGACCAAGGCGACCGTCAAGTAGCACGACCGATGCGGGCGGGGGACGAGTCCTCCGCCCGCATCGACGTGTCCACAGCACCACCGACAGGAACAGACCCCGGAACATGAAGCTCGAACTCCGTGGCATCACGAAGCGGTTCGGACCACTCGTCGCCAACGACCACATCTCGCTCACCGTCGAGCCGGGTGAGGTCCACTGCCTCCTCGGCGAGAACGGCGCGGGCAAGTCCACGCTCATGAACGTCCTCTACGGCCTCTACCAGGCCGACGAGGGCGAGATCCTCCTGGACGACGTCGTCCAGGACTTCGACGGACCCGGCGACGCGATGCGCGCCGGCATCGGCATGGTGCACCAGCACTTCATGCTCGTGCCCGTCTTCACCGTCGCCGAGAACGTCATGCTCGGCCAGGAGCAGACCTCCTTCGGCGGCCGACTCGACCTCGCCGGGGCCCGCGCCCGCGTTCGGGAGATCAGCGACCGCTTCGGCTTCGACGTCGACCCCGACGCCCGGGTCGAGGACCTGCCCGTCGGCGTGCAGCAGCGCGTCGAGATCATCAAGGCGCTGTCCCGCGACGCCAAGGTCCTGGTGTTCGACGAGCCGACGGCCGTCCTCACGCCGCAGGAGACCGACGAGCTGATGGGCATCATGCGCCAGCTCCGCGAGGCCGGCACCGCGATCGTCTTCATCACGCACAAGCTCCGCGAGGTCCGCGAGGTCGCCGACCGCATCACGGTCATCCGCCTCGGCGCCGTCGTGGGAGAGGCCTCGCCGACGGCGACGAACAACGAGCTGGCCGCCCTGATGGTCGGCCGTGCCGTGTCGCTCGTGGTCGACAAGGCACCGGCGACCGGCGGGGACGACGCGCTCGTCGTCGAGCACCTGACGGTCACCGACCCCTCGGGCGTGGTCCTCGTCGACGACGTCTCGTTCACGGTCCGCCGCGGCGAGGTGCTCGCGATCGCGGGCGTCCAGGGCAACGGGCAGACCGAGCTCACCGAGGCGATCATCGGCCTCGAGCCCGTGCACGCCGGTCGGGTCACCCTCGACGGCAAGGAGCTCACCGGGCGCACCGTCAAGCAGGTGCTCGACGCGGGTGTCGGCTTCGTGCCCGAGGACCGCAAGGAGGACGGCCTGGTCGGCGAGTTCACCATCGCGGAGAACCTCATGCTCGACCGCGCCGACCACGACGAGTTCGTCCGCGCCGGCACGATCCGCTCCGCCGAGCGCGACGCGTTCGCGGACGAGAAGATCGCCGAGTTCGACATCCGCACGCCGTCCCGCACGACGGCGGCCGGCCGGCTGTCCGGCGGCAACCAGCAGAAGATCGTCCTCGCCCGCGAGCTCAGCCGCGAGCTCCGGCTCTTCGTCGCCGCGCAGCCCACGCGCGGCATCGACGTCGGGTCCATCGAGTTCGTCCACAAGCGCATCGTCGCCACACGCGACACCGGCGTCCCGGTCATCGTCGTCTCCACGGAGCTCGACGAGGTCGTGGCGCTCGCCGACCGGATCGCGGTCATGTACCGCGGCGGCATCGTCGGCATCGTCCCCGCGGACACCCCGCGCGACGTCCTCGGCCTCATGATGGCCGGGGAACTCCCCGAAGGAACGGAACAGGTCGCATGATGGCCGCCGAACTCGCAGCAACCACAGCAGAAGGAACGGAGCTGGCAGCGTGAGCACCCCCACGCCGGACGACACGACGCGACCGGCGACCCCGGCCCCCGCGTCGGACGACACGACGCGACCGGCGACCCCGGCCCCCGCGCCCACCGACGACCGTCTGCAGGACACCGAGGCCACCCCGCACCTGATGACCGACTCCGCCGCCGACTCCGAGCGGCGCGCGGGCGGCGACCGGTGGCGGGCCGCGGCGCAGCAGATCGTGAACGGCTCCGTGCTCGTGACGGTCCTGGCCGTCGTCCTCGCCCTGGTGGCCTGCGGCATCCTGATCGCGGTCACCGACGAGAACGTCCGCACCGCCGCCGGGTACTTCTTCGCCCGGCCGACGGACACCCTGCAGGCGATCGGCACCTCGGTCGGCGGCGCCTACGCGTCACTCTTCCAGGGCTCGGTGATCAACTTCGGGGCACCGTCCTTCGCGCAGGCCATCGTGCCGATCACGCGCTCGGTCGACTACGCCGTGCCGCTGATCGCCGCCGGTCTCGGCATCGCGCTGTCGTTCCGCGCCGGCCTGTTCAACATCGGCGGCCAGGGGCAGATCCTGATGGGCGCCGCGGCGGCCGGCTGGGTCGGCTTCTCGTTCGACGGCCCCGCCGCGCTGCACATCCCGCTCACCGTCCTCGCCGGCATCGTCGGCGGTGCGGTCTGGGGCGGCATCGTCGGCGTGCTCAAGGCCCGGACGGGTGCGAACGAGGTGGTCGTCACGATCATGCTCAACTACGTCGCGCTCTACCTGGTCAGCTTCCTGCTCCGCACCCCGGGTCTCCTGCAGGCCCCGGGGAGCGCGAACCCGATCTCGCCCGCGACGAAGGACAGCGCGGTCTTCCCGGCGCTCTTCGGTCCGCGGTACGGGATCAACCTCGGGTTCGTCGTGGCGATCATCGCGGTCGTCGTCGTCTGGTGGCTCGTGAACAAGTCGTCGCTCGGCTTCCGCTTCCGCACGATCGGCGAGAACCCCCGCGCGGCCCGTGTGGCCGGCATGAGCGTCCCCGCGCTCACGATCTGGGTGCTCGTGATCTCCGGCGCGCTCGTCGGCATCGCCGGCGCGTACCAGGTGCAGGGTGCGGTGACCTCGGGCTTCACGTCCGGGATCGACGCCGGCATCGGCTTCGACGCGATCACGGTCGCACTGCTCGGCCGCTCGAAGCCGTGGGGCGTGTTCTGGGCGGCGATCCTGTTCGGTGTCCTGAAGAACGGCGGCTACGCCATGCAGGCCGCGAACGGCATCCCGATCGACATCGTCGGCGTGATCCAGGCGCTCATCGTCCTCTTCATCGCCGCGCCGCCGCTCGTCCGCGCGATCTTCCGGATCCCGCAGCCGGGAGCCCGCCGCCGTGTCCGCAAGAACAGCAAGAAGGCGGTCGCCGCATGAGCACCATGACCCCCACCGCGGTCCCGGCCCTGCCCGCCGACCGTCCCGTCGAGACGACGCGCAGCTGGAAGACCCCGATCGCGTTCGGCGTCTTCACGCTCCTCGCCCTCGTCCTCTTCGGCTTCGCCCGACGCCCCGGCACCGCGACGTTCCGCCTGGCCTCGGCCGGCGACTTCTTCGCGCTGCCGAACGTCCCGCTGCCGGCCGCCGCCACCGGCGTGGTCGTCATCGTCCTGCTCGCCCTCGCCACCGTGTACGCGGTCATCGAGACGCGCGGTGCCCGCCGGGTGCCCCTCTGGGTGACCGCGCTCTTCGCGCTGGTCTTCGTCGTCGGCTTCCTCAGCTGGGCCGTCGCCGGTGACTCGATCACCATCCCGGGCATGCTCGTCGGCGCCCTGAGCCTCAGCGTCCCGCTGGTGTTCGGTGCCCTCGGCGGTGTCATCTCGGAGCGCGTCGGCGTCGTGAACATCGCCATCGAGGGCCAGTTCCTCGCCGGCGCGTTCACCTCGGCGATGATCGCCTCGCTGACCGGCTCGGCGTGGGTCGGTCTCGTCGGCGCGCTCGTCGCCGGTGTCCTGGTGTCCTTCGTCCTCGCGGCGTTCAGCATCAAGTACCTCGTCGACCAGGTCATCGTCGGTGTCGTCATCAACGCGTTCATCTCGGGTCTGACCGGCTTCCTGTACTCGCAGGTCCTGTCGCCGAACCAGGGCACGCTGAACGTCGGCATCCGCTTCCCCAAGATCGAGATCCCGCTGCTCCACCAGATCCCGATCATCGGCCCGATCTTCTTCGAGCAGACCGTCGTGGTCTACCTGGCGTACGTCGCCGTCGCGGTGGTCACCTTCGGCCTGTTCAAGACCCGCTGGGGCCTGCGCCTCCGTGCGGTCGGCGAGCACCCGCAGGCAGCCGACACGGTCGGCATCAACGTCGCCAGGACGCGCTTCTGGAACGTCTCGATCGCGGGCGCCGTCGCCGGTCTCGGCGGTGCGTACTTCACGCTCGACGCCGCGGGCGGCTTCACGAAGGACATGACGGCCGGCGCGGGCTACATCGCGCTCGCGGCGGTCATCTTCGGTCGTTGGGACCCGATCCGTGCGACGTTCGCGGCGCTGCTGTTCGGCTTCGCCTCGAACCTGCAGAACACGCTCGCGGCGGTCGGTTCGCCGGTCCCGAGCGAGTTCCTGCTCATGCTGCCCTACGTGGTCACGATCTTCGCGGTCGCCGGCCTGGTCGGACAGTCGCGCGGGCCGGCGGCCGCCGGCAAGCCGTACATCAAGAGCTGACGGACGGGAGGCACGGGTCATGACCGACACGAACGCTGCGGGTGACCAGGCGGTCGCCGCGACCGACGGGGCGGACGCCGCCCCGATCCTCCCGGCCGGTGCCGCCGACCCCGGGAACGACACGGGCCGAGCGGTCGACTGGAGCGTGCTCCGGACCGCGGCCACGGCCGCGATGCGGCGCGCCTACGCGCCCTACTCGTCGTTCCCGGTGGGGGCCGCTGCCCTGACCGACGACGGGCGGGTCGTGTCCGGCTGCAACGTCGAGAACGCGTCGTACGGGGTCACCCTGTGCGCCGAGTGCTCGCTCGTGTCGCAGCTGCACATGACGGGCGGCGGCAAGCTCGTCGCGTTCACGTGCGTGGACGGCGACGGCGCCACCCTGATGCCGTGCGGTCGCTGCCGGCAGCTGCTCTTCGAGCACTCCGCCGAGGGCATGCTGCTCGAGACCGTCTCCGGCATCCGCACCATCGACGAGGTCCTGCCGGACGCCTTCGGGCCCCGGACCCTCGCCACCTACCAGGAAGAGCACTGACATGGCCGTCGAGCCGTTCGACACCGTCGACCTGATCCGCACCAAGCGTTCAGGTGACGCCCTCAGCACGCCCGAGATCGACTGGCTGGTCGACGCGTACACGCGTGGGTACGTCGAGGACCCGCAGATGGCGGCGCTCGCGATGGCGATCTTCCTGAACGGGATGGAGCGTCGGGAGATCAAGGACCTGACGCTCGCGATGATCGCGTCGGGGGAGCGGATGTCGTTCGGCTCGCTCGGCAAGACCACGGTCGACAAGCACTCCACCGGTGGCGTCGGGGACAAGATCACGCTGCCGCTCGCACCACTCGTGGCGTCGTTCGGCGTCGCGGTGCCGCAGCTGTCCGGCCGGGGGCTCGGCCACACCGGCGGGACGCTCGACAAGCTCGAGTCGATCCCCGGGTGGCAGGCGTCGATCTCGAACGAGCGGATGATGCAGGTGCTGTCGGACGTCGGTGCGGTCATCTGCGCCGCCGGTTCCGGGCTCGCCCCGGCGGACAAGAAGCTCTACGCGCTGCGGGACATCACCGGCACCGTCGAGTGCATCCCGCTCATCGCGTCGAGCATCATGTCGAAGAAGATCGCCGAGGGCACCGGTGCGCTGGTGCTCGACGTGAAGTTCGGCTCCGGGGCGTTCATGCCGACGTACGAGGCGTCGAAGGAGCTCGCGCAGACGATGGTCGACCTCGGGAACGACGCCGGGGTCGCGACCTCGGCGCTCCTGACCGACATGGAGGTGCCGCTCGGCCTGACGATCGGCAACGCGCTCGAGGTCCGCGAGTCCGTCGAGGTCCTGGCCGGTGGTGGCCCGGCCGACGTGGTGTCGCTGACGGTCGAACTGGCGTCGGAGATGCTGCGGCTCGCCGGCCTGCCGGACGCCGACCCGGCGGCCGCGCTGGCCGACGGCCGGGCGATGGACACCTGGCGCCGGATGATCGAGGCCCAGGGCGGCGACGCGTCCGCGACGCTGCCCGTGGCCCGCGAGCAGCACGTCGTCACAGCGTCCTCGTCCGGGGTCCTGACCGAGCAGCAGGCGCTGCCGTTCGGGGTCGCCGCGTGGCGCCTCGGCGCGGGTCGTGCCCGGGCGCAGGACCCCGTGCAGGCCGGTGCGGGCATCGAGCTGCACGTCAAGCCGGGCGACACGGTCACGGCCGGGCAGCCGCTGTGGACGCTGCACACCGACGAGCCGGCGCGGTTCGAGCGGGCGCTGGAGTCGCTGGAGGGCGCGTGGTCGATCGGGGAGACCGCTCCCGAGCGGGGCCCGATCGTGCGGGAGCGCATCACCGGTTGAGCGCGCGGAAGGTCGGGGCGCACCGATAGCCTGAGGGCATGAGCGCCGACGCCCCGACCTACCGCCTGCCCGACGCCGGGGCGGTCATCGACGACCTGCCCAAGGTCTCGCTGCACGACCACCTCGACGGTGGGCTGCGGCCCGCCACGATCGTCGAGCTCGCGGAGTCGGCGGGCGTCACGCTCCCGACCACCGACCCCGCGGCGCTCGGGGCCTGGTTCGCCGAGCAGTCGAACTCCGGCTCGCTCGTCGAGTACCTGAAGACCTTCGACGTGACCACCTCGGTCATGCAGACCGCGCCGCAGCTGCACCGCGTCGCGAAGGAGTTCGTCGAGGACCTCGTCGCCGACGGCGTGGTCTACGGCGAGGTCCGGTGGGCCCCGGAGCAGCACCTGCGCGGCGGCCTGACGCTCGACGAGACCGTCGAGGCGGTCCAGGCCGGCATCGCCGAGGCGGTCGACGCCGCCGGCGGGTCGATCCGCGTCGGACAGCTCGTCACCGCGATGCGGCACGCCGACCGGTCCCTCGAGATCGCGGAGCTCGCCGTGCGGCACCGCGACCGCGGCGTCGTGGGCTTCGACATCGCGGGGGCCGAGGCCGGGTTCCCGGCGTCGAACCACCGTCCCGCGTTCGAGTACCTGGCATCCGAGCTCTTCCCCGTGACGGTGCACGCCGGCGAGGCCGACGGGCTCGCCTCGATCCGCTCGGCGCTCGTCGACGGCCGGGCGCTCCGCCTGGGCCACGGCGTCCGGATCTTCGAGGACGTCACGCTCTCCGACGCCGGGGACGGCTCGACCCTCGCCGCGCTCGGCGAGGTCGCGTCGTGGGTGCGTGACCGGGAGATCCCGCTCGAGGTCTCGCCGTCGTCGAACCTGCAGACCGGTGCGATCGCGGCGTGGGGCGACGACCTCGCCGACCACCCCTTCGACGTGCTTTACCAGCTCGGCTTCCGGGTCACGGTGAACACCGACAACCGCCTGATGAGCGGCACCACGCTCACGCGCGAGCTGGCCCTGCTGGCGGCGACCTTCGGGTACGACCTCGACGACCTCGCCGCGTTCCAGATCAACGCCGCGCTCGGCTCGTTCCTGCCGCTGGAGGACCGCGAGGAGATCATCGCGACCATCACGGCCGGTCACCAGGAGGCCTAGGACATGCCGTTGCCGCCGCTGCCGGACCCCGCCGTCGTGCTCGGGGCGTCCGCGTCGTCGTGGCGCGCGGCGCTCCGGCTCGCCGGCGACGCCCTCGTCGCCTCCGGTGCCGCCATCGACGCCTACACCGAGGCGATGACCGACCTGGTGGACGAGCACGGTCCGTACATCGTGATCTCGCCCGGACTCGCCTTCGCGCACGCCCGGCCGGGGCCGACGGTGCTCCGTGACGGGCTCGCCGTCGTGACCCTGCGGGAGCCGGTGGCGTTCGGCCACCCGCACAACGACCCCGTCTCGGTCGTGCTCGGGCTCGCGGTGGCCGAGGTCGGCACGCACCTCGAGTCGATCGGCGAGATCGCGAACCTGTTCAACGACCCGACCGTCACCGGGCGCATCGCGGCGGCGACGTCCGCGGCCGAGGTCCGGGCGATCATGGGAGCACCCGCGTGAAGATCGTGACCATCTGCGGCGCCGGGATCGGCTCGAGCGGCATCCTCAAGGTGAACGCCGAGAAGGCCCTCGACGCCCTCGGACTCGCCGCCACGGTCGAGGCGGCCGACGTCGCCTCGGTGCGGGACGTCGCCGAGGACGCGAACGTGATCCTGACGAGCGCGGAGTTCGTCGAGGCGATCGGCGACACCTACGCCGAGGTCATCGTCATCCGCAACCACTTCGACCAGGGCGAGATCACCGCCGCCGTGGACCGGGCGCTCGGGGAGCACTGAGCCGGTCCGTGCCCGCCCTCTAGAGTTGGGGCATGAGCACGGAGAACCCGCTGAACGACCCCGCCGCCGACCCGTTCGAGGTCGCCCGCGACGCCGCCGCCGTCATCGCCGACCGGTCCGGCATCGAGCGGCACGACATCGCCCTGACCCTCGGCTCCGGCTGGGGCAAGGCCGCCGACGTCCTCGGCGAGACGGTGTCCACGATCGACGCGGCCGACGTGCCCGGCTTCAGCGCCTCGGCGGTGCCCGGTCACTCCGGCACGGTCCGCTCGATCCGTCTGCAGGACGGCCGGCACGCGCTGGTCATCGGCGCTCGGACGCACTACTACGAGAACCACGGCGTCCGCCGGGTCGTTCACAGCGTCCGGACGGCCGCGGCCACGGGTGCGTCGATCATGGTCCTGACGAACGGGGCCGGCGGCATCAAGGAGCACTGGACGCCCGGCACCCCGGTCCTCATCAGCGACCACATCAACCTGACCGCCGACAGCCCGCTCGAGGGCGCCACGTTCGTCGACCTGACCGACCTGTACTCGGCACGGCTCCGCGCCGTCGCGAAGACGATCGACCCCTCGCTCGACGAGGGCGTCTACACGCAGTTCCGCGGTCCGCACTACGAGACCCCGGCCGAGGTGCAGATGGCGAAGACGATCGGCGGGCACATCGTCGGCATGTCGACCGCGCTCGAGGCCATCGCCGCGCGCCAGGCGGGCATGGAGGTGCTCGGCTTCTCGCTCATCACGAACCTCGCCGCCGGCATCCAGAAGACCCCGCTGTCGCACGCCGAGGTCCTCGAGGCCGGCAAGCAGGCCGAGCCGGTCATCGCCGACCTGCTCGCGCGCGTGGTGGCGGCCCTGTGAGCGTCGTCGACACCGCCCGCGCCTGGATCGAGCAGGACCCGGACGACGAGACGCGCGCCGAGCTCCAGCGGCTCGTGGACGCCGGGGACACCGACGAGCTGACCGCGCGCTTCGCCGGACGGCTGGCGTTCGGCACGGCCGGGCTCCGCGCCGAGCTCGGTGCCGGTCCGCTCCGGATGAACCGCGTGGTCGTCACCCAGGCCGCGGCCGGTCTGGCACGGTTCCTCGTCGACACCGGCCGGGACCGCAGCGTCGTGATCGGCTACGACGGCCGGGTGAACTCGGACGTCTTCGCGCGGGACTCCGCCGAGGTGATGCGCGGCCTCGGGCTCGAGGTCACGCTGCTGCCCTCCGCGCTGCCCACCCCGGTGCTCGCGTTCGCGGTCCGGCACCTCGGTGTCGGCGCCGGCGTGATGGTCACCGCGAGCCACAACCCTCCGCGGGACAACGGCTACAAGGTGTACCTCGGCGGGGACGACGACGGCTCGCAGATCGTGCCGCCGGTCGACGGGGAGATCGCCGCGGCGATCGACGCCGTCGCGGCGGGCGACGTCCGCGACCTCGTCCGCGCGACCGACTACACCGTCGCGGGTCCGGAGCTGGCCGCGGCGTACGTGACCGCGACGGCCGCGACGGTGCCGGCCACGATCCTCCCGTCCGATGCCCAGCCGACGGTGGTCTACACGGCCATGCACGGGGTCGGGTGGGAGACCGCGCGGGCGGTCTTCGCCGCGGCGGGCTTCGCGGAGCCGGTCGTCGTGCCGGAGCAGATCGAGCCGGACGGGGCGTTCCCGACGGTCGCGTTCCCGAACCCGGAGGAGCCGGGCGCGATGGACCTGGCGATCGCGCAGGGCGTCGCCGTCGGCGCGGACCTGGTGATCGCGAACGACCCGGACGCCGACCGGCTCGCGCTCGCGATCCCGGACGGTGCCGGGTCGTTCCGACGCCTGTCCGGCAACGAGGTCGGGTGGCTCCTCGGGTGGCGTGCGGCCTCCCGCGCGGCAGCCGAAGGGCGGACGGGCACGCTCGCCGCGTCGATCGTGTCGTCGCCGGCGCTCGCCCGCGTGGCCGAACGGTACGGGCTCGGCTACCGGGACACCCTGACGGGCTTCAAGTGGGTCTCGCGGGTGCCTTCGCTGGTGTTCGGCTACGAAGAAGCCTTGGGCTACCTCGTCGACCCCGACGTCGTGCGGGACAAGGACGGGATCTCGGCGGCGCTGTCGCTGCTCGACCTCGCCGTGTCGCTCGCTGCGGACGGGCAGACGGTGGTCGACCAGCTCGACGCCTTCGCGGCCGAGTTCGGGGCGTTCGCGTCCGGGCAGGTCGCCACGCGCGTCGACGACCTGTCGCGCATCGGGACGATCATGGCCGCGCTCCGGTCCACCCCGCCGACGACGCTCGGCGGACGGGCCGTCGAGACCGTGACCGACTACGACGCGGGGGTCGAGGGCTTCCCGCCGTCGGACATCCTGCGCTACGACCTGGACGGGGGCGCGCGGGTGATCGTTCGCCCGAGCGGCACCGAACCCAAGGTCAAGGTCTACATCGACACGGTCGCGGACTCGCCCGCCGAGGCCCGTGCGCTCGTCGAGGCCCTCGCCGACGACGTGCGCCCGCTGGTGTCGTAGGGGGCGGGGCGGGGGGCGGGCGGTCGGTCGGTAGGTCGCCGGCCGGGGTCGTCCGCACAACGCAAAGCACGCCGCGCCACGCGATCGCATGGCGTGGCGTGCTTCCCCTTGTGCAGGAGCAATCCGCACCATTGCCCGCGCGCACCGCGGCGGCACGAAGGCTCCCTCGCGACTCCTCCACAGCCCAGGTCTGCGGTTCCGGAGTCCACAAGGGAGTGCCGTGCGTCGCCGCGGACATCGGCGCGGTGCCACCGTCGTCTGCATGGCCAGACTCGAGATCGTCGTCGGTGGGGAAGCGGACCCGAGCGGGCGTCGCGGTCGTGGACACCGCGAGCGAGCTCTGCGCGGGGAGCTCGTCCGCGTCGGCCCGGGTCGGTTCGTCCTCGGCGACGAGTGGCGGCGAGCGACACCAGGTGAGCGCCACATCGCCCGGGTCAAGGCCGTGCACGACCGGCTCGCCCCTCGGCTGATCGTGTCACACGCCTCGGCCGCCGCGCTGCACGGGCTGCCGTGGCCTGGAGAGTTCCCCGACTTGGTCGAGGTGATCGATCCGTTGCGGTCGACGGGACAGACGCTGCGTTCCGTCTACAAGCGGCCCGGAGCCGGGCGACAGTTCCGCCTGGCCGAGATGACGGCCACGGGGCGTCGCCTGACGGACCTGGCGACCACCGCGGTCGACCTGGCCATCGCGTACCCGCTCCGGACGAGCGTGCCTGCCCTGGACGCGGTGCTCGCGAGGGGGACGGATCGCGAGCGACTCATCGCGGCACTCGTCGCCGCGCGGCCGGTGCGCCACCGTGCGCGGGCGGAGCGGGCAGTCGCGATCGCAGACGGACGATCCGGGTCTCCGGGCGAGTCGGTGGCTCGGGTCGCGCTCGACGAGGTCGGTGCCCCGCAACCCGAGCTCCAGCACCGGTTCGACGACGACGCGGGGCTGGTCGGCTTCGTCGACTTCTGGTTCCCTGAGCAGGGCGTGGTGCTCGAGTACGACGGACGGGTCAAGTACACCGACCCGGCCCTCCGGCGGCCGGGTCAGACGGCGGCGGACGTCGTCGTGGCCGAGAAACGCCGCGAGGACCGGATCCGGCGGTGCTCGGGTGTCAACGGTTTCGGTCGGGTCGGGCACGCGGAGACCAAGGACACCGAACTGCTGCGCGAGGTGCTCCGCTCATTGGGCGTCCCGACGACGCGCCCCCGGTTCACGACGGTCCGATGACGACCGTGGTGTCGCGTGCTGGTGCACAACGGAAAGCACACCGCACCGGGCCTTTCGGCGGTGCGGAGTGCTTTCGGTTGTGCGGAGCGAGCGCCCGCGGGCTACGCCAGCTCGAGCAGCACGTGGCCGGACGAGACCGTCTGGCCGACCGGGGCGTTGAGCCCCTTGACGACGCCGTCGCGCGGCGCCTGCACGGGCTGCTCCATCTTCATGGCCTCGAGGACGACGAGCAGGTCGCCCTTCACCACGGTGTCACCCTCGGAGACCGCGAGCTTCACGACGGTGGCCTGCATCGGCGACGTGACGGAGCCCGAGGACGCCAGGCCCCCACGGACCCCGGAGGACCGGCGCTTCGGCGGGGCGGACGGACCGGCGGGGCGACGTCCGGCGGCACCTGCGGCGCCACCGCCGACGATCGACGGCATGGTGACCTCGATGCGCTTGCCCTGGACCTCGACGACGACCGTGTCGCGCTCGGCGGGGGCGGGGAGCTCCTCGGTCGCGCCGGTCCAGGCCGGGATGTCGTTCTGGAAGTCGGTCTCGATCCACTGCGTGTAGACGCTGAACGGCGTCGCGTCGTCGGTGGCGAACGCCGGGTCGGACACGACCGCACGGTGGAAGGGCAGCACGGTCGGCAGGCCGGTGACCTCGAACTCGGCGAGGGCACGACGGGAGCGCTCGAGCGCCTCCTCGCGGGTGGCACCCGTGACGATGAGCTTCGCGAGCATCGAGTCGAACGAGCCGGACACGACGTCGCCGGACACGACACCGGAGTCGACGCGGACGCCGGGGCCCGAGGGGGCGGTGAAGGCGTGCACTGGGCCGGGCGCCGGGAAGAAGTTGCGCCCGGGGTCCTCGCCGTTGATGCGGAACTCGAACGAGTGCCCGCGGGGCGCCGGGTCGGCGTAGTCGAGCGTGCCGCCCTCGGCGATGCGGAACTGCTCGCGCACGAGGTCGATGCCCGTCACCTCTTCCGAGACGCAGTGTTCGACCTGCAGGCGGGTGTTCACCTCGAGGAAGGACACCGTGCCGTCGGCGCCGATGAGGAACTCGCACGTGCCGGCACCGACGTAGCCGACCTCGCGCAGGATCGCCTTCGACGACTCGTACAGCCGCGTCTCCTGGTCGGGCGTCAGGTAGGGCGCCGGGGCCTCTTCGACGAGCTTCTGGTGGCGACGCTGCAGCGAGCAGTCGCGCGTGGAGACGATCACGACGTTGCCGTGCTCGTCGGCCAGGCACTGGGTCTCGACGTGGCGCGGCTTGTCGAGGTACTTCTCGACGAAGCACTCGCCACGGCCGAACGCCGCGATGGCCTCGCGCGTGGCGGACTCGAACAGTTCCTCCACCGACTCGCGGGAGCGGACGACCTTCAGGCCTCGGCCGCCGCCGCCGAACGCCGCCTTGATCGCGACGGGCAGCCCGACCTGGTCGACGAAGTCGAACACCTCGGACACGTCCTGCACGGGCTCGATCGTCCCGGGGGCGAGCGGCGCACCGACCTTCTCGGCCACGTGGCGCGCGGAGACCTTGTCACCGAGGCGCTCGATGGACTCGGGCGACGGGCCGATCCAGGTCAGCCCGGCGTCGATCACGGCGCGCGCGAAGTCGGCGTTCTCGGCGAGGAACCCGTAGCCCGGGTGCACGGCGTCGGCGCCGGACCGTCGGGCGACCGAGATGATCTTGTCGATGACGAGGTAGGTGTCGGCACTCGTGGTGCCGTTCAGCGCGTACGCCTCGTCGGCGAGGCGGGCGTGGAGGGCGTCACGGTCCTGGTCGGCGTAGACCGCGACCGATGCCTTGCCTGCGTCGCGGGCCGCGCGGATGATGCGGACGGCGATCTCGCCGCGGTTCGCGATGAGGACCTTGCTGATACGGGGCATGGTAAGTCAGCGTATTCGTGCGACGGCGGCCCGAATTGACCGGCATCCACAAAGAACCGCGGCGAACAAGTGTGGATGTCTACATCGACCACAGGTCGTGCCACGCGATGCCGAACCCGCGGAGCAGCATCGACCGGAGCACCGGCAGCGACAGGCCCACGACGGCCGACGGCGCACCGTCGATCCGGGTGATGTACGCCGCGGCCCGCCCGTCGATCGTGAAGGCCCCCGCCACCTCGAGCGGCTCGCCCGTCGCGACGTACGCGTCGATCTCGTCCACCGACACGTCGTCGGCGAACGTGAGCACCGCGCTGTCGACCGCGACCACGCGGTCACCGGCGGCGACCAGCGCCGACCCGCCGGGCGCGACCGCACCCAGGTGGCCGGCCGGTCCGAGCGGCCCGCCGTCCGACGGGTCCACCTGCCGGACGGGAGGCACGGTGCCGGCCCGCCCCGTGCCTCCCGTCCGGTCGGCGGCCGGGTCCGCAGGCCGGTCGGCGCGACGGTCCACGACGCAGTGGCCGCTCCACAGGGTGCCGCCGCCGGCGGCGAGCATCTGCCGCCAGCGTTCGCGGGCGACGGCCGGCTCGTGCGGCTTGCCGTGCAGGACGCCGTCGACCTCGAAGGCGGAGTCGCCGCCGAACACGAACCCGTCGACGGGGGAGCCGGCGACCCGCGCGTCGGCGACCGCGCCGGCCTTGGCGACGGCGAGCATCGCGACGAGCTCGGGACCGGTGAGGTTCCGGCCCAGCGCAGCCGCAGCGGCGGCGACCGCGGCGTCCTCGTCGACGCCCGGGGCGACGAGGACCGGCTCGATGCCGGTCTGCGCCAGGAGTGCGCGGCGGGCGGGGGACGTACTCGCGAGGTACAGACGCATGGGAACATCGAACCATGGGTGAATCCGTCGGCAGGCTGCTCGAACTCGACGTCACCGGGATCGCCCACGGCGGGATCTCGGTGGCACGGCACGAGGGGCGCGTGGTGTTCGTCTCGGACGCCGTCCCGGGCGAGCGCGTCGTCGCCCGCGTGACCGAGGACCGCAAGAAGTCGTTCTGGCGCGCTGACACGGTGTCGGTCGTCACGCCGAGCGAGCACCGCGTGGAGCACGTCTGGCCCGAGGCCGCGCTGGACCGCGACCCGGCCGTGCGTGCGGGCGGTGCCGAGTTCGGACACATCGCACTCGCCCACCAGCGCACGCTGAAGCACGACGTGCTCGTCGACGCCTTCGCGCGCTTCGCCCGGACGGACCTCGTCGAGGCGCTCGGGCACGACGTCGTGGTCGAGGCGGCCCCCGGCGACGACGCGGCGGACGGTCTCGGCTGGCGCACACGTGTCCGGCTGCACGTCGACGAGGACGGCACCGCCGGCCCGTACGCGTCCCGCTCGCACACGGTCGTGCCGGTGGCCTCGCTGCCGCTCGTCACCGACGTCGTGCAGGGGAGTGCGCCGCTCGGCCGCGGGGCGCTGCCCGGCGCGTCGGTCGTGGACGTCCTCGCCCCGAGCGGTGCCGAGGGTGCCCGCCTCGTGATCGACGCGCAGACGCCGACCGTGGTGCGCGAGCTCGTCGGGGAGCGTGCGTTCGCCGTCGACGACACGGGCTTCTGGCAGGTCCACCGTCAGGCCCCGGCGGTGCTGACCGCGGCTGTTCAGGACCTGGTCGACCGCGACCGCGTCGACCCGGAGGGGCAGCACCTGGACCTGTACGGCGGTGTCGGCCTGCTCGCCGCCGCGCTCGGCGACGTCGTCGGGCCCAAGGCGCGCATCACGAGCGTCGAGAGCGCGCCCCGCGCGACGGAGCACGCGCAGGAGAACCTCGCCGAGTGGATCGGCGCCCGTGCCGAGACCGGCCGGGTCGACCGGTGGCTCGCGCGGACCGCCGCCGGTGCGTCCCGGCCCGAGCTGGAGCGCTTCCGCGCCGGCACGGTCGTGCTCGACCCGCCGCGCTCGGGCGCCGGGCGCGAGGTCGTCGTGCAGATCGCCGCGCTCCAGCCGGCGCAGGTCGTCTACGTCGCGTGCGACCCGGTCGCGTTGGCGCGCGACGTCGCGACGTTCGCGGACCTGGGGTACCGGCTCGGGCGCTGCGGGCGTTCGACCTGTTCCCGCACACGCACCACCTGGAGGCCGTGGCGCGCCTGGTGCCGCTCGCCTGAGGTCGGGTGACGCCGGGTTGCGTGACGCGGTGCACAGGAACCCGGTGGCTGGGTGCATCCTGGGTATCCTTGGTCGGTGATCGCTCCCAGTATCAGGGGCTGGGCGCGCATCGGAACGAGAGGCCACCGTGGCAGCAGACACGAACACCAGCACCGGAGCGACCGGACTCGCGACCAGACCGGTCCGCGTCGCGATCGTCGACGACCACGAATCCGTGCGACTCGGGATCCAGGCGGCGTGCCAGAACGAGGGCTTCGAGGTGGTGCTCACCGCCGCGAGCGTCCGCGAGTACATCGACCACCTCGACGGGCGTGAGGTCGACGTCGTCGTCCTCGACCTGTCGCTCGGCGACGGCTCGACCGTCACGGCGAACGTGAAGGGTGTGCAGGGCACCGGTTCCGCGGTCCTCGTGCACTCCATCGCCGACCGCGTGGCGAGCGTCCGCGAGGCACTGGCGGCAGGGGCCGCCGGCGTCATCCCGAAGTCCTCGGCGACGAAGACCGTGATGGCCGCCGTCGCGACCGTGGCACGCGGCGACGTCCTCAACAACCTCGAGTGGGCGAGCGCCATCGACGCCGACCGTGACTTCGCGAAGGCCCAGCTCGGCCGCCGGGAGCGGGAGATCCTGCACCTGTACGCGTCCGGCCTGCCGCTCAAGCTCGCCGCCCAGCAGCTCGGCATCGGGTACTCGACCGCGCGGGAGTACCTCGACCGCATCCGCGTGAAGTACGTCGAGGTCGGCCGGCCCGCGCCGACCAAGGTCGACCTGCTCCGTCGCGCGGTCGAGGACGGCATCCTGCCGGGCCTCGACTCGGGCATCGACCCCGACGCGGACGGTCGCTGACCCGTGGCCACCGCGGCCGAGCCCGCGCCGGCGCTCGCCGAACCCGCGCCGTTCGGGGTCGACCCGGCGCGTGGCGTCCGGCCGTCGATCACGCAGGCATCGGTCGAGCGGGCGTTCGCGATCCTCATCGCGGTCGCCGCGATCGGCTTCGGGGCGATCAACGTCCCGAACGTGCTGCAGCAGCTCCCGTCGCTCGACCCGTTCTGGGGTCCGCTCGCGGCGGGGCTGCTCGGCGCGTCCTTCCTGTTCGTCGGGGTGTCGGCGTTCGCGCAGCGGCTGGCGCAGATCGCCCAGATCGTGTGTGCCCTGCTCTTCCTCGTCGTGCTGGTGACCTGGCCGCTCACGGTCGTGCACCCGCTCGAGGGGGCCGAGAAGCCGTGGCCGTGGTGGTTCTGCACCGTCGGCTCGACCGCGGCCGCGATGGGCTTCGCGCCGTGGCGGGCGATCGTCTACACCGCGCTCGTCCCCGCCGTGTACGCCTGGGTCGCCTTCTCGCCCCTCGGCGGGTCGGGTGGCCCGCAAGCGCTGCTCGACGGGGCCTTCACCATGATCCTCAGTGGCGCGGTGCTCGTGATCGCCGTCCTGCTGCGGCGCGCGGCGGCGGCGGTGGACGTCGCCCAGGCCACCGCGGTGCGGCGGTACTCGTCCGCGATCCGGGAGCACGCGACCGAGGTCGAGCGCGTGCAGGTCGACGCGATCGTGCACGACAGCGTGCTCACGACCCTGCTGTCCGCGGCGCGTGCCGAGACGCCCGAGGCCAAGGCCCTGGCGGCACGGATGGCCCGGAACGCGATCGACCACCTCGGCGCCGCGGCCGCGGACCTGCCCGGCGAGGCACCGCCTGTGTCCGTCCTCGAGCTCCGGGACCGCATCGTCGACGCCCTCGGCACCCTCAGCGCGCCGGTCACCGTGCGGGACGCCCCCGTCGGCGGGCTCCGGATGCCCGCCGTCGCCGCGGACGCGATCGCCTCGGCTGCACTGCAGGCCGCGGTGAACAGCGTGCAGCACGCCGGCGGACCGGACGTCCGGCGCTGGATCTGCATCGAGCAGCGGGGCGCGTCGGTGCACGTCGAGGTCGGTGACGACGGCGCCGGGTTCGACCTCGCCGCCGTCCCGGCCGCTCGGCTCGGGGTCCGCCGCTCGATCATCGAGCGCGTGCAGGCCGTCGACGGCACGGCACTCGTGCTGAGCAACCCCGGCGCCGGCACCCGCATCCGCCTCGCGTGGAGCTCCGGAGGCCGCTCGTGAGGGTCTCGCTGCCCGCCGGGATCGCGATCGGTCTCGCCGCGCTCTTCTCGCTGTTCCACCTCGTCCTCGCACTGGCGTCGCTGCCACGGGTGAGCGACATCGGCCCGGTGCTCGCGTGCATGGCGCTCTACGCCGCCGCGAGTGCCGTCGCGATCTTCCTGCCCGGGCGGACGCTCCCGGTCTGGGCAGCGTGCTTCTCGCTCGCGACGGCGCTCGTCATGCCCGTGATCGAGGCGCCCGTCATCGACCTCGGGTCCGCGTCGACCTCCACCACGTGGTGGGTCGCGGCGGTCGGCACGCTCATGACGGTCCTGTCCGTCCGTGGGCGCCGCGCCTTCGCGTGGGTCGGCGTCGGGTTCCTGGCCGTGTTCGTCGTCGCGTGGGCGGGTCCCGGACCGGCGCTCAGCAGCCTCGGGGTCGTCGGGAGCCTGTCGTGGGTGGCGATCGCCACGGGCTTCGCGGTCGCCATGGACCGGGCGACGCGCGTGACGCGCGACTTCGTCCGGGCGGAGCAGGAGACCGCCGACTGGCAGGCGGCGCAGGACGCCCACGTGTTCGAGCGGCAGTTCCGGCTCAGCCAGACGACGCGGATGGCCCTGCCGATGCTCGAGCGGGTCATCGAGTCCGGTGGCGACCTCACCCCGGACGAACGCGACGAGTGCCTGCACCTCGAGCAGGCGATCCGGGACGAGATCCGCGGCCGGTCGCTCCTCTCCGACGACGTCCGCGACGAGGTGATGCGCCTCCGTCGCCGCGGCGCCACGGTGCAGCTGCACGACGACGGCGGTCTGGACGACCTGGAGATCGACGACCTGCGACGCGTGCACGCCCGGATCGCCGAGGCCCTGCGGCAGGCACGTGAGGCCGACAACGTGATCGTGCGCACGGTCGCCGAGGGATCGGACGCCGCGGTCTCGGTGGTGGGCCTCCGGCTCGACACCGCCGCGAGCGAGTCCGCCGCGCTCGGTGCCGGGCTCGACGACGAGGACGACGAGGACGAGGAGGACGACGACGACTCGGTCGTGGTCTGGCTCGAGATCCCGCGGCACGAGACCCTTGACCAGCGCTGAAGCCGGAGGCCGGCACCGCCGGTGAGGACCGCATCACGGAAACGGGGAACGGGCCGGTCCGAGGACCGGCCCGTTCGCGACCCGAGCCTGAGCGACAACCCGAATATCGCCCTGGCTCGTAGCTGGTCGGCGGCGTCGTACCCTAGTCGGCCACCGACCTGCGATGTTCTTCGTAGAAGGACACCGAACACGCACTAGTGTGCCCGTCGCCGAGCGTCGTGTCAGTCGTCATTATGGGGGACAAATTCGCCCACGACGGGCCCGGGCGGGGCTGCGTGCCCCCCGTCTGCGGGCAGACCGGCCGCGACACCGTCCCGACCTGCCCAGCGCACCGCGGGGTGCGTGTCCGCGTGTCCGGGGACGGACAGGGGTACATCGTCGCCCGGATACCCCCGTCGGCACAAGACCCCCGCCGGTGAACGGCGGGGGTCTGTGGGTGGTCCGGACGGTGATGCTCAGCGCAGGGACCGCGTCCACGCCCCGTGGCCGTGCGGCAGCGGCTGCCGCAGACCGGCGGCCGAGGCGTCCCACCCGGCGCGCGGGGAGACGGTGACCTCGGCGCGACCGAGCGCCGCGGCCTCGTCGGCCTGACGCTGCAGCACCGCGACGACCGCGGCGAGTTCCTCGGCCGAGGGGTCGCCGGACACGACACGGACGTCCGCGACGGTCGCCGGGGCGTCCGTCGGGACCGCCGCCGCGTGCTTGCCGCTCACAGCGGGATGTTCCCGTGCTTCTTCGGCGGCAGCGACGCGCGCTTGCCCCGGAGCGCCCGCAGCGCCTTGACGACGGACACGCGGGTGGCGTGCGGCTGGATGATGCCGTCGAGCTCACCGCGCTCCGCCGCCAGGTACGGCGACGCGACGTTGTAGGTGTACTCGTTCGCGAGCTTCGCGCGCACCGCGGCGACGTCCTCGCCGGACTCCTCGGCGCGCTTGATCTCCGCGCGGTAGAGGATGTTCACGGCGCCCTGACCGCCCATCACGGCGATCTCGGCGGTCGGCCAAGCGAGGTTGATGTCGGCGCCGAGCTGCTTCGAGCCCATCACGATGTACGCGCCGCCGTAGGCCTTGCGGGTGATGACGGTGACGAGCGGGACGGTGGCCTCGGCGTAGGCGTAGAGCAGCTTCGCGCCGCGGCGGATCACCCCGGTCCACTCCTGGTCGGTGCCGGGCAGGTACCCGGGGACGTCGACGAGGGTCAGGATCGGGATGCCGAACGCGTCGCAGAACCGCACGAAACGGGCGGCCTTCTCGCCGGCGTCGATGTTCAGCGTGCCGGCCATGGCCTGCGGCTGGTTCGCGATGATGCCGACCGTGCGGCCCTCGACCCGACCGAAGCCGACGAGGATGTTCGGCGCGAAGAGCGGCTGCACCTCGAGGAACTCGCCGTCGTCGACGACGTGCTCGATGATCGTCGTGACGTCGTACGGCTGGTTCGTGGAGTCCGGGATGACGGTGTCGAGCTCGTGGTCCGCGTCGGTGGTCTCGAGCTCGGGCAGGACGTCGTACGCGGGGGCGTCGGAGAGGTTGTTGTCCGGCAGGAACCCGATGAGCGAGCGGGCGTAGTCGAGCGCGTCGGTCTCGTCCTCGGCCAGGTAGTGCGCGACGCCGGACACCGCGTTGTGGGTCTGCGCGCCGCCGAGCTCCTCGAAGCCGACGTCCTCGCCCGTGACGGTCTTGATGACGTCCGGGCCGGTGACGAACATGTGGCTCGTCTTGTCGACCATGATCACGAAGTCCGTGAGGGCGGGGGAGTACACCGCACCGCCGGCCGCCGGGCCCATGACGATCGAGATCTGCGGGATGACCCCGGACGCCTGGGTGTTCAGGCGGAAGATCTCGCCGTACTTGCCGAGCGCGACGACGCCCTCCTGGATGCGCGCGCCGCCCGAGTCGAGGATGCCGATGATCGGCACGCCGGTCTTCAGCGCGTGCTGCATCACCTTGATGATCTTCTCGCCGGCGACCTCGCCGAGGGAGCCGCCGAAGACCGTGAAGTCCTGCGCGTACACCGCGACGTTCCGGCCGTGGATCGTGCCGACACCGGTGACGACGGCGTCACCGTAGGGGCGCTTGGCGTCCATGCCGAACGCGGTGGTGCGGTGGCGGACGAACTCGTCGAACTCGACGAACGAGTTGTCGTCGAGGAGCTGCTCGATGCGCTCGCGGGCGGTGCCCTTGCCCTTCGCGTGCTGCTTCGCGATGGCGGCCTCGCCCGCGGCGGTCACGGCCTCGTGGTAGCGGTCGCGCAGGTCCGCGAGGCGACCGGCCGTCGTCGAGAGGTCGGGGGTGTCTCCTGTGGTCACCCGCTCACCCTACCGGCGGGCCGAGCGGCCCCGGTTGGAGGACCCCCACGGTTCCTGCCCGTACATTTGCGTGCATGTCCACACCCGCGACGTCCGCCTTCCCGCGCTCCCGCGCCGCCGTCGAGGGCTCGGGTGGCACGTTCGCGGCGCCGGAGCGGACCGGCTCCACCAACACGGACCTGCTCGCCGTCGCCGCCGACCGGCCGCACGGCAGCGTCGTCGCGACGCTCGACCAGACCGCCGGCCGGGGGCGGCTCGACCGCAGCTGGTCCGCGCCGGCCGGGCAGACGCTCGCCGCGAGCCTGCTCGTCCGCGCCGACCTGTCGGACCGTGACCGCCGCTGGTTGCCGCTCGTCGCCGGGGCCGCGATGCGGACCGCCGTGTCCGCGGTGCTGCCGGGCGCGGACGACGCGGGGCGCGCCTCCCGTCCGACCGACCGGGTCCCCACGTCCGGTGCCCCGACGGTCGCGGTGAAGTGGCCGAACGACGTGCTCGTCGACGACCGCAAGGTCTGCGGCATCCTCTGCCAGGTCGCGTCCGACGGCAGCGTCGTCGTCGGCGCGGGCGTCAACCTGACGATCCCCGCCGACGCGATGCCGACGCCGACCGCGACGTCGCTCGCCGTGGCGGGCGCGACCGACGGGGCGGCCGCGCTGGCCGACGCCGTCCTGTCCGTCTTCCACACGACCGTCCTGGAGGCGGTGGACGCCCTGGTCGCCGGCGCTGCGGACGCGCAGGCGGTCCGGTCCGGCGTCCGGGCCGCGTGCGGCACGATCGGTCGCCACGTCCGGTTGGAACTGCCCGACGGCACCGTCGTCGAGGCGGAGGCGACCGGCATCGACGACGACGGCCGGATCACGATCCGGGATCGGGACGGCCGCTCCAGGGGCGTCGCGGTGGGGGACCTCACCCACCTGCGGTATGCATGACGGCATGACCGCCGAGCCGCCGCCCGAACGCGTCGTCGCGCGGCTCCGGCCGCACGCACGGCGGCTCGTGCGCCCGGCGGTCTTCGTGCTCCTGGTCGCCGCGGCCGGTGGGTTCGGGTTCGGGGTGTTCCGCGCGCAGCTCGCCTGGGTCAACGTCGTGGTCGCCGCCGTCACCGTCCTGCTCGTCGTCCTCGGCGGGCTCGTCCCGCTGTTCCGGTGGATGTCCGAGCGGTACGTCGTCACGACCCGGCGGCTCGTCGTCGTGCACGGACTCGGCACGCGCACCCGCCGGGAGCTCCTGCACTCGCGTGGGTACGACGTCACGGTGCGCCGGCGCGGACTGCAGGGCGTCTGGCGGTCCGGCGACGTCCTGGTGTTCCCCGGCGACGACACGCCCGTCGTGCTCGGGGACGTCCCGCACGCGGACCTGGTCGTCGCCGTGCTGCACGACCTGGTCGAGGCGCACGAGGCACGGCGCCGACACCGCGAGCCCGACTGGGACGACATCGTCGGCGGGTACTGACCGCCCGTTCGTCGAGGGCCACTCGTGTCTCGGCGTCCGGTACCGTCGACCCGTGCGTATCTCCGTCATCGGCTGCGGGTACCTCGGTGCCGTGCACGCCGCTTCCATGGCCAAGCTCGGACACGAGGTCGTCGCGATCGACGTCGACCCCGGCAAGATCGAACGGCTCGCCGCCGGCGACGCCCCGTTCTTCGAGCCGGGACTCCCCGAGGTCCTGGGCGAGGCACTGGCCTCCGGCCGCATCGAGTTCACGACCGACACCGCGGCGGTCGCGGGGTCCCAGGTGCACTTCCTCGCCGTGGGCACGCCGCAGGGCCCGACCGGTGCGGCGGACCTGACCTACGTCGACGCCGCGGTCGAGGCGCTGCTGCCGTACCTGTCCGCGGGCGACCTGGTCGTCGGGAAGTCGACCGTGCCGGTGGGGACCGCCGCGCGGCTCGCCGCGCAGGTGTCCGACGCCGTCCCGGGCGCCACGCTGGTGTGGAACCCCGAGTTCCTGCGCGAGGGCTTCGCCGTGCAGGACACCATCTCGCCCGACCGCTTCGTGTACGGCGTCCCGGACGGTGCCGAGGGCGAGCGCGCCGTCGCCGTCCTCGACGAGGTCTACGCCCAGGCGCTGGCCGCAGGGACCCCGCGACTCGTGGTCGACATGCCGACGAGCGAGCTCGTGAAGATCAGCGCGAACGCGTTCCTCGCGACGAAGATCTCGTTCATCAACGCGATGGCCGAGATCGCCGAGGTCGCCGGTGCCGACGTCACCGCGCTCGCCGACGCGATCGGCCACGACGACCGGATCGGTCGCAAGTTCCTGAACGCCGGGCTCGGCTTCGGCGGCGGCTGCCTGCCGAAGGACATCCGTGCGTTCCAGGCCCGCGCCGACGAGCTCGGCGTGGGGGAGTCGCTGGCCTTCCTCGCCGACGTCGACGCGATCAACCTCCGTCGTCGGGCGCACGTCGTCACGCTCGCGGGCGAGCTCCTCGGCGGGTCCGTCGCGGGGCGGCGCGTCGCGGTCCTCGGGCTCGCGTTCAAGCCGAACTCGGACGACGTCCGCGACTCGCCGGCGCTCGACATCGCGGCCCGGCTCACCGAACTCGGCGCGACCGTGGCCGCGTACGACCCGGCGGCGAACCACACGGCCGCGCGGGTGCACCCGGAGCTGACCTACGTCGACTCCGCGGTCGAGGCGCTGCGGGACGCCGAGCTCGTGCTCGTCCTGACCGAGTGGTCGGAGTTCCGCGAGCTCGACCCGACGGCGGTCGCCGAGCTCGTGGCCGCCCCGGTCGTGCTCGACGGTCGGAACTGCCTGGAGCGCGACGCGTGGACGGCCGCGGGCTTCACCGTGCGGGGCATGGGGCGCTGACTCGACCGCGCGGGCCCGTCGATCGGGCCTGCGCGACCGCGCGGGTGCTCAGCTCGCGGTCGCGGCGCCCGTCCGGCCGTCGACGGTGACGGTGCGGCTGGAGCCGACGCTGTCGACCGTCGCGGTCCAGACCGGAGCCGAGCCCGTCCCACCGAGCACGAGGCTGCGCAGGGTGCCGCCGGAGGCTGCGCGCTCGGCGTCGGCAGCCGCGGTGGGCGCGTCGACCCGGAGCGCCGACGTCAGGGCACTCGTCGTCGTCTGCGTCGCGGCGTCGACCTGCTTGGGGAAGGGTCCGGAGGTCACCCGGTCGAGGGTGGCGGACACGACGGACTGGGTCTGGGAACCGTCCGACCCGGCGACGACGACCGTCCACGAGTCCCCGGACCCCGCGAGCGACAGCACGGTGCCGCCCCCGGCCGCGGCGACGCCCTGCGCTGCGATCTTGCCGAAGTCGACGCTCGACGGCTGCTCGACCCCGCTGCCGTTGCCGGTCCCCGGCCCGGTGCCGTCGTCCGCCGATCCCGTGGGCTCGGCCGTCGGTCGGCTCGCGCTCGAGGGCAGCGGGGTGGTCTCCGACTCGCCGCTCGCCGAGGGGCTGGCGGTGGCCGTGGCGCTCCCGCCGGCGCTCCGACTCGGCGCCGGGTCCCCGCCGCCGGAGCACGCGGTCAAGCCGACGGCCAGGCCGACGGCCACGATGATCGAGGTGGTCAGGACCGGGACGCTGCGCAGACGGCTCATGCGCCGATCCTCGCAGTGCGGGAGCGGTCCGGACGGGTCAGGCTGCGGTGCGTCGGCGCATCGGTGCCGGGTCGTGACCCGGGGTGGGGTCGCTCGGTGTCGGGTCGTGACCCGGGGCCGGGCCGCTCGCTGCACGGATGACCTGCACGAGGGTCCACACGCAGCCGAGCGCGACGACGCCCAGCAACACGGCGACGACGGACGCCGGCACGGGTCCCCATGCGGCGTACCGTTCGAGACCGGCCGGCGTCACCGGGCCGCGTGCAGCGTTCCAGAAGAAGGCGGCGACGACACCGAGGCCGTACCAAGCGAGCACGAAGGACCCGGTGGCCAGGGTGACGGCGAGGGCACGCCGAGCCCGACCGGTCCGCGGGACCCGCCGCCAGGCGACCGCACTGAGCGCGACCAGGCACACGATGGCGGGGAAGTAGTAGCGCCCCTGGGTCGCGGCGACGAACGTGGTCTCCAGGTACGCGTGTGCGCTCGTCCACGTCTGGCCGGCGATGAGCAGCGCCGGAAAGACGGCGAGGGCCGCCACGGCTGCGCGTCCAGGACCTCGCCGGAACGCCCAGCCGAGCACGACCCCGAGTGCGAGGACCGTCAGTGCGGCGGTCAGCACCGCGCCGATGCTCACCTGGGCGCCGCCGCCCGGGCTGCCCCAGAACGTCCGGGTGATCGTGCCCCAGCTGACGTCGAGGAAGGTCCGCAGGCTCGGGCCCTCGCCCGGGGGGAACGGCTTCGGCGGCCGGTACTGCTCGTAACCGTTGGGCTGCAGGTGGCCTGTGGACAGGAGGTTGTGCAGCCACCACCACGCGCCCAGGGCACCTGACACCGCCATCGCGACGACGGTCCGCAGGACACGTCGCGCGAGGGGCAGGGTCCCGGCGCCGGCGACGAGCACGACCACGGCGACGAAGGGGACCGCCGGCAGCCCGGTGCCCTTGCACCAGACGATGGCGGCCAGTGCGAGCGAGAGTCCGACGAGCGTCCGCCGACGGAGGTCGCCGGTGAGCATGCGTGCGGCCAACCAGGTCACGACCGCGCCGAACAGCATCACGGGCGCGTCGTTCGACACCGACGAGGCGATCGACGCGAGCTGGGGGGTCGCGAAGAGCGCGACGCCGCCCACGAGCGCGGCGCGCGGGGACCGCGTCACGCGCCGGACGGTCGCCCACGCCAGGAGCGGGAGCAGGAACGTCCATCCGACGTCGACCAGCCGGAGCACCTCGATCGCACGGTCCCACCGCAGGTCACCGTAGTGCGCGACACGCAGGGCGGCGGCACCGACCAGGTACGCCGTCGGCGGGTGCTGGGTCATCTGGTCGACCGTGTCCGACGTTCCCGGGGCGCCCTGCAGCAGCTCCGAGACGGTCGACCACGTCGCGGCGGGCCGTTCGGCCTGTTGCGCCTGCGCAGCCATCACCGCGTTCAGGATGCGGAGGTCACCGGGAGGTGCCCACGCGTTGCCCAGGGCGACCTGCACCGTCGCGTCGACGTGCGCGCGTTCGTCCGGTGCCTGGCAGACCGGTACGACGAGCGCCCAGACGACCAACCAGAGCGCGAAGGTGGCGGTCAGCACGGCGACCGCGACTCCCTCCCGCCGCGTGACCGGCGGGTGCGGTCCCGTCGCGGGCGTCGGGGCTGGGCTGACTCGCGTCGACGTCACGTCCGTACGGTAGCTCAGGACGACCGACCCCGGACGTCAGGCCCCGGTCGAGACCGGGTCCGTCTCCGCACCGGTCTCGGCGGCTCCGGTCGCGGCGCGCTCGCTGCGTTCCGGATGGTACACCCAGACCTTGTAGAGCCAGAACCGGAACGCGGTGCCGAGCGCCAGGCCGATGACGTTGCTCGAGATGTTGTCGGCCAGTGCCGAGGTGAGGCCGAGGACGTAGTGCGAGATGCCGAGGCACCCGAGCGAGATCACCATGCCGCCGAGCGAGACGACCAGGAACTCGACGCCTTCGCGGGTGGCCACCGAGCGCCGCTGGTCGCGGAAGGTCCAGTACCGGTTGCCCATCCAGTTCACGAAGATCGCGACGACCGTCGAGACGACCTTGGCCCAGAACGGGCCGGAGTGGACCTCGTCGGGGTTCAGCACCGTTGCGCGCAGCACGTTGAAGATGCCGAAATCGACCACGAAGCCGATCGCACCGACGACGCCGAAGCGCGCCAGCTGGGCAATGAGTCGCCGCACGGGGTCTCCAGGATCCGTAGAGTTGTCGCTGACCGTGTCGAGCACGGTCCCGTCCGCACCCGAGGGTTTCGAACGGCGGACACTGATTCTAGACAGGGCGTGCTCGCGGCACGGTGGGAACGACGGAGGGAACACACAGCATGACGTTGCGGGTCGGGGTCATCGGTGGAGGACAGCTGGCGCGGATGATGGTGCCGGCGGCGATCGAGCTCGGGATCGACATCCGGGTCCTCGCGGAGGGGCCGGGCATGTCGGCGGCGATCGCGGCGACGGCAGAGGGTGACTACCACGACGCCGCCACCGTGTTCGCGTTCGCGGAGGACGTCGACGTCGTGACCTTCGACCACGAGCACGTCCCGCAGGAGGTCCTGCGCGTGCTCGAGGACGCCGGCGTCGCAGTGCGCCCCGGATCGGCGGCACTCGCCGTCGCGCAGGACAAGATCGTGATGCGCGAGCGGCTGACCGCGCTCGGCGTGGCCGTGCCGGACTGGGCCGCGGTGCACCACGCGGCGGAGCTCGACCGCTTCGTGGCCGAGCACGGCGGTCGCGCGGTCGTGAAGACCCCGCGCGGTGGCTACGACGGCAAGGGCGTCCGGGTCGTCTCCGGGTCCGCGGACGTCGAGGACTGGCTGCTCGCGGCCGCCGAGGCTGCCGGTGACCAGGCCCTGCTCGTCGAGGAGCTCGTGCCGTTCACCCGCGAACTCGCGCAGTCGGTGGCCCGGCGGCCGTCCGGCGAGGTCGTCGCCTGGCCGCTCGTCGAGACCGTGCAGCGCGACGGTGTCTGCGCCGAGGTGATCGCCCCGGCACCCGAGAGCGCCGGGCGGCTCGCGGACGTCGCCGAGGAGACCGCGGTCCGGATCGCGACCGAGCTCGGCGTGACCGGCGTCCTCGCCGTCGAGCTCTTCCAGACCGCCGACGAGCGGATCCTCGTGAACGAGCTCGCCATGCGTCCGCACAACACCGGCCACTGGACGATCGACGGCGCGACGACCAGTCAGTTCGAGCAGCATCTCCGCGCCGTCCTGGACCTGCCCCTCGGTGCGACGGGCTCGCTCGCGCCGGCAGCGGTCATGATCAACGTGCTCGGCGGCCCGGCTGACGGGGACCTCGCTGCCCGGTACCCCGCGGCACTCCGGGCCTTCCCCGAGGCGAAGTACCACTTCTACGGCAAGGCTCCGCGCCCGGGGCGCAAGATCGGGCACGTGACGGTCATGGGCGAGGACATCGACGACGTCGCCTACCGCGCCCGCGCGGCGTCCGCCCACTTCGACGGCTGATCCACGGAGGGCGGCCGCGGCGCCGGGGACCGTCCGACGATCCGGAAGACGACTCGGACGCTCGGCTAGGCTCGTCGCGTGACCGACGCCACCGTTGCCCCCCTCGTCTCGATCATCATGGGCTCCGACTCGGACTGGCCCACGATGCGTGCCGCCGCCGACGCGCTCGACGAACTGCAGGTCCCCTTCGAGGTGGACGTCGTGTCGGCGCACCGGACGCCCGACAAGATGGTCCGCTTCGCTCGCGGCGTCGCCGACCGCGGGGTCCGCGTCGTGATCGCGGGCGCCGGTGGTGCGGCGCACCTGCCCGGGATGGTCGCGTCGATGACGACCCTGCCGGTCATCGGCGTGCCGGTCCAGCTCGCCAGGTTGGACGGGCTGGACTCGCTGCTCTCGATCGTGCAGATGCCGGCGGGCATCCCGGTCGCCACCGTCGCGATCAACGGTGCCGCGAACGCCGGGCTGCTCGCAGCGCGGATCATCGGGTCGGCGGACCCGGTGCTGGCCGAGCGCCTCGCGGCCCACGCCGCACGGCTCGAGGAACTCGTCGAGGAGAAGGCAGCGCGTCTGCGCGAGGCGCGCTGAGGTCGGTCTTCCTCAGGACGCGAGCGCTGGCACGGACCGTCCTACAGGTCGGCGTGCAGCTGCCACGTCTCGACCGCGGCGTCCTGCCAGTCGTACATCCGCGCTCGGTCGGGCCCCGCGACGGACATCCGGTCGGCGAGCACGCGGTCGTTGACCACCTGGTAGATCGCCCGCGCGAGACGCTCCGGGTAGGAGTCCCGCGGATCCCGGGCGACCGTGACGCCGGCGTCCGCCGCCACCTCGCGCACCGCGGGGTCGTCCGAGTGCACCACGGGGGTGCCGAAGTGCATCGCCTCCACCACCGGGAGCCCGAACCCCTCGGCGAGGCTCGGGAAGACGAAGACCGTCGCGCGGTCGTACGCCACCGCGAGGTCGACGTCGTCGAGCCGCCCCAGCACGAGCAGCCGTTCGCGGGGGAGTCCGGCCGCCTCGGCCAGGCCGTACACGTCGACGTCGCCCCATCCGTCGGGTCCCGCCACGACGAGTGGCACGTCCACCGGCGCGTCCGGGTGTGCCATGGCCTCGATGAGGTGCCGGAGGCCCTTCCGCGGTTCGAGCGTCCCCACCGCGAGCACGTACCGCTCGGGGAGCCCGAGCCGTTCCGCCCGGAGGTCTGCGTCCACCGGGACCCGGAGTCGAGGACTGGGCGCGCCACCGATCACCCGGAGCCGGTCGTCGAACCGGCGGATCTCGTTGAGGGCGGCCGCGACGGCGTGGGTGGGGACGACGACCGCGTCGGCGTGGCGCCAGGCACGGGTGACCATCGCCTTGTGGAAGTGCACGCCTCGCGGTGTCAGCGTCTCGGGGTGGGTCCACGGGACGGTGTCGTGCACGGTGACGACCACCTGTCGGCCGGGCTCGGTGGTCCGGTCGTGCCGCACCAGCGGTGCGAGGACACTCGGCGCGTGCACCAGGCCCTGCGACGCTGAGCCGACGATCCCCGCCTGCCACGCGAGCGCCAGCTCCCTGCGGCCGAGCGGCAGACGGTGCAGGGTCGACAGACCGGGCAGGAGTGTCTCGATCCGACGCAGGTCGGCGGCGGGCGCCGCCGCGACGATCCCCTCGACGTCGCAGCCGGACGGGGCCGTCGCGATGAGCTGCCGGGTCAGTTCCTCCGCGTAGCGGCCGATGCCCCCGGGGACCGGGGCGATCACCTGGTCCACGATCACGCGGAGGGTCGTCATTCGGGTGGTTCCTTCCGTCGCGGACCGGGCGCGGACTGGGTCCGTGGCGCCCCGACACTACCAGGACGGGTCGGGGAACACCGGGTCGCGAGGGGGCCGGAGCCGTGCGCAGCGCAGTCGCTAGGATCGACTGGTGCCACGCTCCCTCCGCATCGCGATCATCGGGCCGACGCACCCGTACTCCGGCGGCATCGCGACCCACACGACCTCGCTCGCGCACCGTCTGCGGGCGGCAGGTCACCGGGTCCGGCTGCTCTCGTGGCGTGCCCAGTACCCGCGCTTCCTCCGCAGCGGGACGACACGGGTACCGGAGTCCGAACCCGAGGTCCGTCCCGACGAGCACGCGACGGCGCACCTCGCCTGGTACGACCCGACGAGCTGGTGGCGCGCCGGCTGGTCCGTCCGGCGTGCCGACGTCGTGCTCGTCACCGCGGTCACGCCGTACCACGCGGTCCCGTACGCGGTCCTCCGTCTGGCGCTCGGTCGACGCCCGCGGACCGTGGTGCTCGCACACAACGTGCTCCCGCACGAACACGGCCGGTTCGACGAGGCACTGGTCCGGCTGCTCCAACGCCAGTACGGCGCCGTGCTCGTGCACAGCGAGGAGCAGGCCGAGCTGGCGCGCGGCATCCTCGGGGCGGGCTCCGACGTCGACGTCCGCGTCGCGAGGCTGCCCCTCGCCGACCTGCTGCTCGGCGAGCCCGCCGAGCAGGAACGGCCACTGCCCGCGGGCACCGATGCGGACCCGGTGGTCGTCGGCACCTTCGGCATGATCCGTGCCTACAAGGGTGTCGACGTCCTCATCGCCGCCGCCGCGCTCGTGCCCGGCGTCCGGATCGTCGTCCGCGGCGAGTTCTGGCAGCCGGTCGAGGAGTACCGCGAGCAAGCGCGCGCCCTGGGTGTCGCGGACCGTGTCCACCTCGTCGACGGCTACGTGCCGCTGGCCGGTCTCGCCTCGCTGATCAGCGGCTTCGACGTCGTCGCGCTGCCCTACCGGACCGCGTCGTCGAGCATCAACGTCGCGCTCGCGCACCGCTTCGGCCGCCCCGTCGTCGTCAGCGACGCGGGGACGCTGCCGCTCGACGTCCGCGACGGCGTCGACGGCCTCGTGGTCCCGGCCGGCGACGTCGACGCGCTCGCCGCCGCGCTGCGTCGATTGGTGGAGCCGGGCGTGCTCGGCCGTCTCCAGCGCGGTGTGGACACCGCGGATGCAGATCGCCGGTGGTCGGACTACACGGACACGGTCGCGTCCTTCGCGCGCGACTGACGTCCGCAGCGCTCGAGCACGACCGACGCGACGGAGTCGCCCACGGCCGCGCCCATCGACGACGCCGGGACCGGCCGTCGTCGTGGGCCGAGTTGGTCAGCGGGAGGACCGACCCCGCCGGTCCACCGCGAGCGCGACCCCGGCGAGACCGAAGTCGGCGATCGCGTACAGCAACCGCGACAGGATCGCCGCGGTCGCGGCCACCGCGGGCGTCGTGACGGATGCGAGGACCAGCGCGATGACGACCTCGCGGACGCCGAGACCGGCGGGGAAGGGGATGAGCAGGACCCCGAGCGCGAAGGCCAGGGCGAAGCCGGCGATCGCGGGGAGGAGACTGCGCGCCGGGTCCACTCCCAGGCCCACGAGCACGAGCCACAGCTGCATGCCGCCGAAGAACCAGTTGGCGACCTGCAGCCCCGAGCTGGTGGCAGCGACCCGCCAGCCGTAGCCGAACGGCGCGTCCGCACGGCGGAGCAGCCGGAGCGCGAGACGCACACCGAAGCGCATCACCGGTGGGGCGAGGCACGCGAGGAACCCGACACCGACGACCGGGAGCCACCAGTACTGCCCCAGGAGCTGGGCGTCGACGAACGGCAGCAGGATCGCACCGACGCCGAGACCGGTGGCGATGGAGACGAGCATCGCGATGAGGCTCAGCACGACGGAGGCTGCCGGCGCGAGGCCCACCTCGCCGGCCATCTGCGCCTGTGCTGCGATCGGCCACACCGACCCGGGCAGGTACTTGCCCAGTTGGCTCACGAAGAACACCCGCGCACCGCCGCGCGCCGGGAGCCGGACCCCGAAGGCCGGCCAGACGACGAGCCACGACCCCATCGACATGAGGAGCGCGGCCACGACGGACACCAGCGCGAGCACGAGGAGCCACGGCGCGATGGCGGCGACGGCCTCGGAGACCTCGTCCCACTGCCCGGAGACGAAGACCACGCCCGCGAGCACGACCGCAGCCATGAACGCGATCTTGATCCCGGTGACGAGGTGCCGCCGCCACCGGGGCCGGGCAGCGCCGCCCGTCGTCGGTGTCACGTCGCCGCCCGTCACCCGGTCACGCCCAGGTCACGGGGTGCGCCGGCCCGGAGTGGCCGGCGCGCGTCGAGGAACCCGCCGACGACGATGCCGAGCGTGGCCACGACGCAGACGACCAGCATCGTCCGGGAGACGAGCGCGGCGTGCGGGACGCGCAGGTCGACGTCGGCGCTCAGCTCGACCTGCGAGAAGAAGGCCACGAAGGCCGCGACGGTCCACACCGTCAGGAGCGGTCCCGAGGACCGACGGAAGGCCGTCAGCCCCGCCGCCATCATGATCGTGACGACGGGGAGCATCGTCAGTGCGTAGCGCGTGATGGGCGCTCCGCCGCCGTGGACGTAGTCGATCTCCACCACGATGAGCAGGACGGACACCGTCGCGAACATCGCGACCACGAGCGCGGGAGCGATCCGGTCCCCACGGCGCGGACGACGGCCGGCGACGGCGGTCGCCCGACCAGCGTTCACGCGGCGGACGAGCAGGAGCATGAGCCCGAGCACGATGCCGAGGACGATCGGTCCGAGCAGCAGGACCCACTGCAGCGGATCGTTGCCGTTGAGGTGCGAACGGTAGAGCGCGAACAGGCTCGACCAGAAGCCGGAGGACGTGGCGACCTCGACGTGCGGGCGCTCGGTGCGGTTGAGGTTGTCGAGGCCCCACTGGACGTGGCGACCGCTGATGTTCCCGCTCAGCGCCTTGTTCCGCAGGTAGAACCACCCCGAGGCGAGCCCGGCGCCCGCGAGCGGCAGCACGGTTGCGACGATGCGCGCCCAGATGCCTCCGAGGCGCCAGAGCTGCACCCGCCGGGCGAGGGCGATCGACACGACGAGCGCGACCAACCAGAGCCCGAAGGAGAGCCTGGTCGTCATGCCGGCGGCGCCGACGAGCGTGGCCGCGGTGAGGAGCCCCGGTCCGACACCGGACCGGATGGCCGCGCCGGCGATCCCGCATGCGAGGACGAGCAGGAACACGAAGAGGACGTCGTTGTAGATCTGGCCGCCCTGCTGGATCAGCTGCCCGCAGAGCGACGTGACGACCGCCACCCCGCCCGGGAGCCGCCGGGCGGCAGGGAAACAGCGCGCCGCGGTCCAGGCAGAACCGAGCACCACCCCGCCGGTGATCAGCGCGCCGACCAGCCGCCCGGCGATCACCGCGACGAGCGCGTGGTCGGCGTCGAAGAGCGGACCGACCACCGGGGCGAGCAGCAGGTAGTAGAGCGGTGGGTGCTGCGCCGTCCACTGCACCGGCATGTCCCATCCGAACGGCGCCTGGTGGGTGAGGCCGTCCTCGAACACCGGGAGGTGGCCGTTCCAGACGCTGAGGACGTAGTCGAGGTGACCGGGTTCGTCGTAGCGGAGCAGTGGCTCGACGAAGCTCCGCGCCACCGAGGCAGCGACGACGAAGACCACGGCACTCCAGACGACCAGTCCGGACCACGGGGCGCGGTACAGCAGGTAGGTCAGACGGGATGGCGGTGTACTGACGGCCCTCACTGCGTCAACGCACCGACACGGACGGCGGCCGCGAGGGCCTCCCGCCAGTTGCGCATCGGGTCCAGCCCTGCGCGTGACCAGGCATCGTGTCCGAGCACGCTGTACGCCGGCCGCGGAGCAGGTCGCACGAAGGCCGAGCTGTCGGTCGGGAGGACTCGGTCCGGGTCGAGACCGACCTCGGCGAAGATGGCCTTGGTGAAGTCGAACCACGAAGCCGATCCGGCGTTGGTGCCGTGGTAGGTCCCCGCCGGGGCGTCCGCGTCGAGCATCGCCACGATCTGCCGGGCGAGGTCAGCGGTCCACGTCGGCTGGCCGACCTGGTCGGTGACGACGCTGACGGTCTCGTGCGACCCGGCGAGGCGGAGCATCGTCTTCGCGAAGTTCGGTCCGTGCTCCCCGTAGAGCCAGGCACCGCGGACGATGTAGGACGAGTCCGGTGCGATGCGACGGATCGCTTCCTCGCCTGCGGCCTTCGTGCGACCGTAGGCCCCAATCGGGGCCAGGGGCGCGTCCTCGGCGTACGGCGCCGTCCCGGTCCCGTCGAAGACGTAGTCCGTCGAGACGTGCACGATGCGGGCGCCGACCTCGACCGCAGCGGCGGCGAGCACCGCCGGTCCGCGGGCGTTCACGGCGTACGCGTCGTCCTCGTGGGACTCCGCGTCGTCGACCTTGGTGTAGGCGGCGCTGTTGATCACGACGTCGTGACCGGCGACGGCCGCCGAGACGGCCGAGGCATCGGTCACGTCCAGGTCGGCTCGCGAGAGCGCGGTCACGTCGCGCCCGGCCAGGGCCTGCTGCATGTCCTGGCCGAGCATGCCGGCAGCGCCGGTGATGAGGTATCGGGTCATGGTGTCGACGGAGCTCAGGCGAGCGCCGCCCGCTCCTTCAGTGGCTCCCACCAGGAGCGGTTGTCCCGGTACCACTGCACGACGTCGGCCAGGCCCTGCTCGAACGGCACCTGCGGTTCGTAGCCGAGCTCCGACCGGATCTTCGAGATGTCGACGGAGTAGCGCAGGTCGTGGCCGAGACGGTCCTGCACGCGGTCGACGGACGACCAGTCGTTGCCGGTGGCGTCGAGCAGCAGCTGCGTGAGCTCCTTGTTCGTGAGCTCGGTCCCGCCGCCGATGTTGTACGTCTCGCCGGCGCGACCCTTGACCAGCACGAGCGCGATGCCGCGCGTGTGGTCGTCGACGTGCAGCCAGTCGCGGACGTTGTTGCCCTCGCCGTACAGCGGGACGTGCTTACCGTCGATCAGGTTCGTGACGAACAGCGGGATGACCTTCTCGGGGAAGTGGTACGGCCCGTAGTTGTTCGAGCACCGCGTGATCGAGAGGTTCAGGCCGTGCGTGCGGTGGTAGCTGCGCGCGAGCAGGTCGCTGCCGGCCTTCGACGCCGAGTACGGCGAGTTCGGCTCGAGCGGTCGCTCCTCGTCCCAGGATCCCTCGCTGATCGAGCCGTAGACCTCGTCCGTCGAGACGTGCACGAAGCGCTCGGTGCCGTGGCGGAGCGCGGCGTCGAGCAGGCGCTGGGTGCCCACGACGTTCGTCTCGACGAAGATGCCGGAGTCGCGGACCGAGCGGTCGACGTGGGACTCAGCGGCGAAGTGGACGATCGCGTCGACGCCGGGGACGACCTCGTCGAGTTTCGCGGCGTCCCTGATGTCGCCCTGCACGAAGGAGTACCGCGGGGAGTCCGCGACCGGGGCGAGGTTCTCGAGGTTCCCCGAGTAGGTCAGGGCGTCGTACACGACGACGTCGGCTCCTTCGAGGCCGGGGTAGGCGTCCTCGAGGGTTCTGCGGACGAAGTTCGAGCCGATGAAGCCGGCTCCTCCGGTGACGAGGATCTTCACGCTGGTTTCCTTTTCGTGGCCGATGGACGTCGGCCGGGCCGACGACGGTCGCCCAGGAGTCTACCGGCGACCGTGGAGGGGGTCAGTCGCCGTACCTGGCGAGCTTCTGGAGGTCGAGCTGCTCCTCGGCCAGGGTGCGGTTGAGTCGCGTCAGGTCGGCGACGACCCCGATCGTGATCGACAGGAGCGCGGCGATCACCAGCGTGACGCCGAGGATCAGGGACTGCAGGTGGTTGCCGCCGCGGTCCGTCCACAGGAGGACGAGGTACCGGACGAAGGGGATGAGCCCCGCCGCGCCGAGCAGCGCGCTGACCCAGGCGAAGAGGGCCAGGGGCCGGTACATGAGGTACACCCGGGCGATCGCGGACCCGGACTGGAACATGTGCTGCCAGATGTTCTTGAAGAGCCTCGACTCGCGCGTCTTCGGGTTGGTGGTGATGGGGACGCTCGTGATCGCGATCCGCTTGTAGCCCGCCTGCACGATCGTCTCCATGCAGTAGCTGAACCGCGTCACGATGTTGAGGCGGATGAGGGCGTACTTCGAGTACGCGCGGAAGCCGCTCGCGGCGTCTGGCAGGTCCAGCCCTGCGGCGCGGCCGGCCACCCACGACCCGAACCGCTGCATGAGCTTCTTGAACCCGGAGAAGTGCTCGATCGTCCGGGTCTGCCGGTCACCGATGACGATCTCCGCCTCCTTCCGGACGATCGGCGCGACGAGCTCGGCGATCTGCGCCTGCGGGTACTGGTTGTCGCCGTCGGTGTTGACGACGACGTCGGCGCCGTGGAGCAGGGCGTAGTCGACCCCGTCGCGGAAGGAGCGGGCGAGGCCCATGTTCCGCGTGTGCCGGACGACGTGCCGCACCCCGTGCGCCCGCGCCACCTCCACGGTGCGGTCGGTCGAACCGTCGTCGATGACGAGGACCTCGATCTCGTCCACGCCGTCGATGCTCGTCGGGATCGTCTCGAGGACGGCCGGCAGGGTCTGTTCCTCGTTCAGGCACGGGATCTGGATGAAGAGCTTCACGGCGTGGCTGTCACGTTCCTCTGGAAGGTCGTCGGGTCTGCCGCCCACTCGGGACGACGGCGGATGCTCCGCGTCGATCTCCCCGGGACTGATCAACCCCACAGGGACGCGGCTGTCGAACACCCTATGCGAGCCGAGCGCACCCCGTGCGCAGTGGCAGCATGGAGCGGTGACCTCCCTGCGCTCCCGAGTCGCCCGGCTGTTCCCCCGACGGACCGGCCCGGTGCCGCCCGTCGCCGCCTCGGACCGGCCGGAGCCGCCCATGGTCGGGTTCGTGGTGCACGGCGCGGGCGGCGTGCACCCTGCGTCGGCGCACATCCGTGTGACGGGGCGCATGTCGGAGCTCGCGCGCTCGGGCGCGGCCCGCGTCGCGCAGGTGGACCCGGTCCGCTGGGCGGACGGATCGGACACGGCCCACCTCGACGTGCTGCTCGTCCAGCGCGACGCGTTCCCCCTCGAGGCGCTCGACGCGGCCTCCGCCCGTGCCGCCAGGGCGGGCACGCGGATCGTGGCGGAGGTCGACGACGACTTCTTCAGTCAGGAGGCGCGTGCCCGGTTGGCGCGCGCCGAGTACGACCCGGCGCGGCTCGCCGCCGTCGACCGCCTCGTGCGCGGCGCGGACGCGGTGGTCACCTCCACGGAGCCGCTCCGGGCGGTGCTCGCCGCGCAGGGTGTCGACGCCGTGGTGGTGCCGAACGCGGTCCAGCTCGGGATGTGGGGGGACGGTCCGGTGGTACCTGACCCGACCGGTCCGCGGCGCGTGCTGTACATGGGTTCCGTCACCCATGCCGACGACCTCGACCTGCTGCAGCCGGTGTTCGACGGCCTGACCGACGAGACCGGTCGACCCGTCCGCCTCGAGGTCGTCGGTGTCACCGCATCCGGAGCGGACTGGTACGACCGGCTCGAACTCCCCGACGGCGCCTCGCACTACCCGGACTTCGTCGCGTTCCTCCGGTCGCACGCGACACGATGGTCGGCCGGGGTCGGACCGCTCACCGCTGACCGGTTCAACGACGCCAAGAGCGACCTGAAGTTCCTCGAGTACTCGATGCTCGGGCTGCCCTTCGTCGGGTCCGACCGACCGTCGTACGCCGGGGTCGACGCGCACGGCGGCATCCTCGCCGGCGACGACCCCGAACGCTGGCGCGCGGCCCTGGCTGAGGCCGCCCGCGACGGCGACGCCCGGGTCCGCGCAGCGCAGCGCCACGTCCGGCGTGAGCGGTCGCTCGGGGCCGACCCGGTGTGGCTGCGCGCACTGGGACTGACACCCGGTGCGCTATCCTCGCCGGGTGCCGACGACCTCCGCTGAACGCAGGACCACCGCCGACCGCAAGAGGTCCTCGACCTGGCTGACGCCGCTCCGCGCGTTGCTCGCAGGGTGGCTGTGCGCGTTCCTGATCGCCGCGGCCTGGGCGGTCGCCAGTCCCATGTCCTCGTCGCCCGACGAGCCGAGCCACATCCTCAAGGCCGAGGCCACAGTCCGCGGCCAGTTCACCGGGGAACCGAGCAAGCTCGCCGGCCGCACGACCGTCACGGTGCCGGAGGACCTCGCCGATCCCGGTGGCCAGTTCACGTGCTACGTCTTCCACGGGGACGTGCCCGCCGCGTGCGTGCCCGCCCAGCAGACCGGCAACGACGACGACCCGGTCGAGCGGATCACCGGCGTCGGTGACTACAACCCCTTGTACTACGCGATCGTCGGGATCCCGTCGCTGGTCACCGAGGGCAACACCGCCTGGTTCGGCATGCGCTTGATGAGCGCCCTGGTCAACAGCTTCTTCATCGGCATCCTCTTCTTCGTCGCAGCACAGCTCCGCCGGTCGCCGGCGTTCCTCGGGTGGGTCGCCGTCGCGCTGACACCGATGACGCTCTACCTGACCGGCATGGTGAACCCCAACTCCGTCGAAATCACGGGCGCGGCCGCGCTCGCGGCGCTCGCATGGTCGATCGTCTGGGACACGACACGCTCGAACCTGCCGCTCAAGATGACCTTGCTCGCCGTCGTCGGCATCGTCGTCGGCAACACCCGCGCGCTCTCCCCGCTCTACGTCGTGCTCATCCTGCTCGCCGTGCTCATCACGTTCCCGTTGCGTCGCTCAGCGGACCTCCTCCGGCGACCCTCGGTCTACGTCGGGCTCGGAGCCGGGGTGGTCGGCCTCGCCGTCGCTGCGGCGTGGACGCTCTTCATCAGCGGGCCGGCCGGCTTCATCCCGACGAACACCCCGCGCGACGGCTTCGTGCGTGCGTTCATCCAGACACTGCGGAACACGAGCGACTTCGGGCGGATGATGGTCGGTCGCCTCGGCTGGCTCGACACCCCGCTGCCCGGCGTCGTCTACGTCGGCTGGACCGCCGTCATCGGCTTCCTGGTGGTCGCGGTGGTGATCATCGGTCTCCGACGGGCGACGCTCGGCGCGCTGCTGCTCATGATCGCGGTGCTCTTCGTACCGGCCGTCGTGCAGGCTCCCTCCGTCGCGACCTTTGGGTACATCTGGCAGGGGCGGTACACGCTGCCGGTCTACGTGGCGATGGTCCTCGTCGCCGGACTCGTGGCCGAGCGGTACACGCTGTCGCGGATCGACCCGCGCACCATCGTCACCGTCCTCACCAGCGCTGCCGTGCTCGCACAGTTCAGCGCCTGGCTGACGACCTACAAGCGGTACGCCGTGGGTCTGCCCGGCTCCTGGCGAGACCTGCTCGAACCGACGCAGTGGCAGCCGCCGGGCGGACTCGTCGGGACCACGGCGGTCTTCGCGCTCGGGACCGTCGGCATGTGCGTGCTGTCCGTCGTGATCAGCCGGACGATCGTCCGCGACACCGGTCTGATCGTGCCGGTCGTCCGCGGTGGGAGTCCGTCGGTCGTCGCGACGACGCCTGGACGATCCGCGGACGAGGATCGCGTGGTGCCGGCCGACGTCCCCGTCGCCGACGGGCCGATCCGCTAGGGTACCGAGGTGCAGATCCGCGAACTGAAGATCCCCGGCGCGTGGGAGTTCACGCCCGTCCAGCACGGCGACGCACGAGGAGCGTTCCTCGAGTCGTACCGTGCCGACGTCCTCGAGGAGACCGTCGGTCACCCGCTGGACCTCCGCCAGGTGAACATGTCCATCTCGTCCGCGGGTGTCGCGCGGGGCATCCACTACGCCCTCGTCGCCCCGAGCCAGGCGAAGTACGTCACGGCCGTCCGCGGCGCGTTCATCGACTACATCGTCGACATCCGCGTCGGTTCCCCGACGTTCGGGCAGTGGGACGCCGTCCGGATCGACGACGTCGACCGCAAGGCCGTCTACCTGTCCGAGGGCCTCGGCCACGCGATCGTCGCGCTCGAGGACCGCTCGACCGTCAACTACCTGGTCAGCGCGCACTACGACCCGCAGCGCGAGAAGGGGATCACCATCCTCGACCCGACGGTCGGCCTCGAGCTGCCCGACGGCATCGGCGAGCCGGTCCTGTCCGAGAAGGACACCACCGCGCCGACGCTCGAGCAGGCCGCCGAGCAGGGACTGCTGCCGACCTACGAGGAAGCGGTGGCCTACACCGAGTCCCTCCGGACGAAGAAGTAAGGGGAGCTCGATGAAGGGCATCATCCTGGCCGGCGGTTCCGGCACGCGCCTCTGGCCGATCACCAAGGGCATCAGCAAGCAGCTCATGCCGATCTACGACAAGCCGATGGTCTACTACCCGTTGTCGACCCTGATGATGGCGGGCATCCGCGAGGTCCTCGTCATCACGACCCCGGAGTACAACGACCAGTTCCGCGCCCTGCTCGGCGACGGGTCGTCCCTCGGCATGGACATCCAGTACGCCGTGCAGCCGAGCCCGGACGGCCTGGCGCAGGCGTTCGTCATCGGCGAGGAGTTCATCGGCGACGACAGCGTCGCGCTCGTCCTCGGCGACAACATCTTCCACGGCACGGGTCTCGGTACGAACCTCCGGAAGAACACCGAGGTCGACGGCGCGACGATCTTCGCGTACCACGTCGCCGACCCGAAGGCGTACGGCGTGGTCGAGTTCGACGACTCCTTCACGGCGGTCTCCATCGAGGAGAAGCCCGAGCACCCGAAGTCGAACTACGCCGTCCCCGGCCTGTACTTCTACGACAACTCGGTCATCGAGATCGCGAAGACCATCGAGCCGAGCGCCCGTGGCGAGCTCGAGATCTCGACGGTCAACGAGCGCTACCTCGACGCCGGCAAGCTCGGTGTGCAGGTCCTCGACCGCGGCACCGCCTGGCTCGACACCGGCACGTTCGAGTCGATGATGCAGGCCTCCGAGTACGTCAAGGTGATCGAGGACCGTCAGGGCTTCAAGATCGGCTGCATCGAGGAGATCGCCTGGCGCAACGGCTGGATCGACGACGCGCAGCTCGCCGACCTCGCCGCGCCGCTCGTCAAGGGCGGCTACGGGGTGTACCTGCAGAACCTCCTGCAGGACTGATGCCGCGCACCGGGCTCGGCCGGCTGTTCGGCCGGCCCGGAGCGTCGCAGCGACCCGGCGGCGGCAGCTCGGCGCCGGACGGCACCACGGCTCCCGACGCGACCACGAGCGGGCCGCACCCGGACGCCGGAGCCGCCCCGCGCCTCCCGGTCGACACGACGTTCCCGGACCCGACCGCCGCGCCGGCACCGACCGCGGACGGCTTCGACGTCGTCGTCACCGTCGCCGAGTCCGCGTTCCGCTCCGGCGCGCACCGGCCGGCCGTCGACGGCGCGGCCGCAGCCGGCGCGCGCACGGTCGTCGTCAGCGTCCACGACGTGCACGCCGGCCCGACGAGCACCTACCCGCCGGTCGAGGCCGGTCCGGACCACCTGGTAGCCCGCGCGACGGTCGCGGCGACGTGGGGCGGGGCGGTCGCGGCCGCCCGGCCGCTCCTGACGAGCGCCGTCACGGTGGTGCAGGACGCGTCGATCGCGCTGCCGGCGGACGGCTGGCAGCGGTTGGTGGCGGCCGTCGGGACCCCCACCGACGACGGCCGGGAGGCACGGGTCGCCGTGGCCGTCGTCCGGACCGCCGACGACGTGGTCGCGAGCGCGAGCGCGGGCGCGGTGCTCGTCCGAGGGACGGCTCCCGTCGCGGCGCTGCTGCGCGGTCACCCGGCGGAGGACGCCGAGGCCCTCGCCGGAGTCACGGTGTTCGCGGCCGACGAGCCGTGCTTCGCGGTCCGCACCGCGGACCTGGCTGTGCCCGTGCCGACCGTCGACACACGGACCGCCGTCGCGCGGCTGACGCGCGACACCGCGGACGGCGCCGGTGGCGACTGCGTCGTGGTGCCGCTGGGTCGGGTGTACCGCACTGGTGCGCTCCGGGAGCGGCGCTACGACGGCGACGCGGCGGACGCCCTGGCGGTGTGGCGCGGCCGGCGGGACGACTCCGCGACGACCGCCCTGTCCCGGCTCGGCCTCGTCCCGTGCACGGGGGCGGCCGACGTCGCCGGCGCGCCGGTGGCCCTGCGCGAGCCCGTCGTGCGGGCGGAGCGCGGACCGGAGCGGATCGCGCTCGTCGACCGGGGCGAACGACTGCGCTGGTCCGTCCGCATCGCCGCGCACCCCGGACCCCGGGGCGACGACTGGGGCGACACGTTCTTCGCACGCGACCTCGCGGCGGCGCTCCGCGGGCTCGGTCAGGAGGTCGTCGTCGACCACCGCGAGTCCCACGTCCGCCCCGCGTCCGAGCACCTCGACGACGTCGCCCTGACCCTGCGCGGGCTCGACGACACCCCCGCACACCCGACGGCGACCAACGTCCTGTGGATCATCTCGCACCCGGACCTCGTCACGCCGGCCGAGCTCGCCCGCTACGACCTCCGCTTCGCCGCCGGTCCGGTCTGGGCCGAGCGCACGGCCGCGACCACGGGCCTCGCCGTCGCGCCGCTGCTGCAGGCGACCGACCCGGCACGCTTCCACCCGGGGCCGGTCGACCCCGAGCACGCCGGACTCGACGTCGCGTTCGTGGGCAAGACCCGCGCGGTGTTCCGACCCGTGGTGCGGGACGCGGTGGACGCCGGTCTCGACCTGGCGGTGTGGGGCGAGGGCTGGGAGGGGCTGCTGCCGGACGGCGTGCACCGCGGGGTGTTCGTACCGAACGACGCGCTGCCCGCGCTCTACCGCAGCGCCCGGGTGGTGCTCAACGACCACTGGGACGACATGGCCCGGGACGGGTTCGTCTCGAACCGGCTGTTCGACGCGGCGGCCTCGGGTGCGCTCGTCGTCACCGACGCGGTGCCGGGCGTCGAGGAGCTCTTCCACGGCGCGGTGCGGACGTACCGCTCGGTGGACGAGCTCCGTCGGACGGCGCAGCAGGGGGAGTCGACCTCGGCGGCCGAGCGTGCGGAACGCGGCGCGCGGATCGGCGCCGAGCACTCGTTCGCGGCGCGGGCTGCCGTCCTGCTCGACGCCGTGCGCCGGCAGCGGGGCGTGGCCGGCAGGCCGTAGCGCCCCGCTCCCGCCGGTGGTGCCGGTGCCGGTGGCGCTACCGCCGCCGCAGGCGACGGGCGACCTCGCCGGCGCGGTCCGCGAGCCGGACGACCCGACGAGCGTGCATCGCGGCGAGCTCGGTGTCGCGCGCCGTCACCTCGCGCACCGCGTGGTCGGCGCGGTCTCGCTCGAACTGCACGGCCGAGCGGAGCGCGTTCGCCGTGTCCTCGCCCGCCCGGACGGTGTCCTCGAGTGACTCGATGCGCTGATCGCGGCGGACGATCGCGCCGCCGATGGTCTGCAGGCTGCGCAACGCCTCCGCGGGCACGAGCGGGTCCGCGGGAGCGTCGAGCACGGGGGAGCCGGCACGGCGCAGGACGTCGGCGATGCCGTCGTCCCGGGTGAAGGGGCCCGAGCGGGCGTCGTCGTCGGAGACGAACCGGAGCGCGAACGTGGCCTCGAGGACACCCTCCTGCAGTCGCCGGTAGTCGCGCATCCCGTGGTGGCGCGGACTCGGGGTGAGGTCGGGGTTCGCCTCGTAGGCACGTCCGGACACGTCGACGCGGTGTTCGTACTGCGCCCAGGAGCGCCACGGCAGGTGCAGGACCTCGAGGCGCAGGGCGGGGGGCACCGGTGCACCGTTCGCGACGCTGACCTGGTGGTTGCCCTGCACGACGACCACGTCCGGGTCCCCGACGTGCACGGCGTTGGTCGACGGCGGCGCGATGAGCCCGACGGCGTGCAGCTGCTCGAGCGACCGCTCGTCCCGCCAGTGCAGCCGGCGGACGCCGGCACCTGAGGTGGCCATCGGACCCGTCATGTTGACGACCGGTACGGTGAAGGCACCGATCGCGGGGTCGAGCTGCTCGAACACCTGCCGGACGGTCAGCGACCGGTCCACGGGGAGCACGAACTCGTCGGCGTCGGCGTTGACGACCCAGTCCGCGTGGTGGACCGCCGACGCGTCCCGCGCCATGCCGGTGACGACGGTGCCCTGCTGCTTCCGGTGCACGGGGTCGTGGCGCAGGTCGACGGTGACGTCGTCCCGCTCCGCGAAGGCGGCGAGGAGCTCCGCGGTGCCGTCGACGGACCCGTTGTCGGTGATGACGAAGACGTCGAAGCCCTGGGCGACGTGGTGGTCGAGCCATGCGGGGAGGACGTCCGCTTCGTCGCGGACCATCAGGGTGACGGCGAGGATCATGCGAGGACTCCGGTTCGGGGGAGGAGTGCGGGAGGACGGCCGACTGTACCGCGTCAGCGGGTGTGCGTGAGGTGGGCGCGCAGGGCCAGCGCGACCCGGAGCGCCAGGCGCAGCGGCCACAGCCACCAGGCCCGGTACTTCCGCGCGAGGAAGCGGTAGGCGCTCTCGTGGTGGGCCCGACGCATGCGCTCCGAGGACCCCTGCGTGGCGGTCCCGCCGACGTGGGTGGCCGTGGCGGCGGGCTCGTACACGTTGCGGAGCCCGAGGTGGCCGACGCGCCAGCCGAGGTCGACGTCCTCGAAGTACATGAAGTAGCCCTCGTCGAAGCCGCCGAGTCGCTCGAAGACGTCTCGGCGCACGAGCACGCACGCCCCGGAGAGCCACCCGGCGTCACGGCGCAGGTCCTGCTCGCCCTCCTGTCGGTAGCGCTTGGTCCAGGGGTTGCCCGGCCAGAGGTCCGCGAAGAGCGCGTGGCCGAGGCCGGTCCGGAGCGACGGCACGAGCCGGGCCGAGGGGTAGACCTCGCCCGTCGGCTCGAGCACCTTGGGCCCCACCGCGCCGATCGTCGGGTCCGCGGCGGCGGTCGCGATCAACCGGTCCAGCGCGCCGGCGCCGAGGACGACGTCCGGGTTCGACACGAGCAACCAGCGGACGTCCGGCTCGAGGGTCGCGACCGCGCGGTTCACGGCGGCGCCGTACCCGCGGTTCTCGCCGAGCTCCAGGAAGCGCGCGCCGGCGGCCTCGGTCACGGCGCGCAGGCCGTCCGCGTCGGTGGAGTCGTTGTCCGCGACGACGACCTCGACGGGAGCGCTGCTCGCGGCCGGGGTCGACGCCAGGAAGGGCGGCAGGACGTCGTGCGAGTTGTACGAGACGGTGACGATCGCGGCCCGCCCAAGCCCGGCACTGCCGGCTGTGGCGTCGGCGTTCATGCGGCCACCCCGGTCGTGTAGACGCCGAGGTGCACGCGGGCGCAAGCCGCCCACGTGAAGCCCGCGGCGCGGGCGGCGGCACGGTCACGACGGGCCGTGCGGGCGGGGCCGTCCGGGTCGTCGGCGAGCAGGGCGGCGAGGTCCGCACGGATCGGGCCGGCGTCGGGCTCGGTGTACGTCACCGCGTCCCCGCCGACCTCCGGGATCGCCAGCCGACGGGTGGTGAGGACGTCTGCCCGGCACGCCATCGCCTCGAGCACCGGGAGCCCGAAGCCCTCGGCCGTGCTCGGGTACACGACGACGCGGGCGCCGCCGAGGAACGCGCGGAGCTCCTCGAGCGGAAGGTAGCCCAGGTACCGCAGCGCCGCGCCTGGGCGGTCGCCCGCGGTGCGGAGTTCCCGCACGGCGGTGTCGTCCCAGCCGAGGCCGCCCGCGATGAGGAGCGGCGGCACGTCGGCGTCGCCGAGCGCGCGGTGGGCCGCGATGAGCTCGGGGACCCGCTTGCGCGGCTCGACCGTGCCCAGGAACGCGATCCAGTCGTCGCCGTCACCGAGTCCGTGCGCGTCGCGGAATGCGGTCACCTCGGCGGGTGAGGGCGCGTGGAACACCGTGGCGTCGACCCCGAGATGTGCGACGACCGTGGACCGTCGGACGGTCCCCGCGAACCGGTCGAGTTCGGCGACGGTCGCGGCGCTCGGCGCGACCGTCGCACGGGCGAACCGGCGGGCGAGTCGGGTCCAGGTCCGGAAGAACGCGACCTTGGTCCGCGAGTGTGCGGCCGGGTCGCTGAAGAACGTCGCGTCGTGCAGGGTGACGACCGTCCGGGAGGCACGGATCACCGGGAACGTGTAGTGCGGGCTGTGCAGCGTGGTCGCCCCGACCCGGGGGAGTAGCGCCGGCAGGCCGGTCTGCTCCCAGACCAGCCGCGCCGGACGGCGCGCCGTCCAGCTCGGCGCCGCGTGGTAGCGGTGCTCGGGCGCGAGGGCGCGGAGCCACGCGAGGTCGGTGCCCTTGACGACGACGTCGACCGTGCTGCCGGCCTCCTGCAGTCCGGTGAGGAGTCCGGAGATGTACCGCGCCACCCCGCCGCGGTTCGGCGGGATCGACGTCGCGTCGATCAGCACCGGCAGGTGCTGCAACGTCAGGCCCCGATCTGGCGTTCGGTGGTCTTCGTCCAGGCGATGCCGGACTGGGTGTCCTCGTCCTGGACCACGAAGCGGGCGGCCTCGCGCTCGATGACGATGTGCTCGCCGTTCGGCTTCGCCAGGAACACGTGCACGAAGTACTGGCCACCGCCGATCCGCAGGTCGGAGAGGCGCCACTCGACCGTGGCCGTGCCGCGGAGCGGGTCGTGCCGGACCTGGGTCTGGCGGCTGTCGATGCCGAACGCCGGGTGACCGAGGTGGTTCTCGATCTTGATCCCGGCGCGCCACTCGGGCAGGACGTCCTTGTGCGAGAACGTCGCACGCACGACGAGGTCGTCGCCGTGGTGGTGCTCGGCGCCGGGCGCGCGGCCGGGGATCTCGAGCTCGACGCGCTCGACCTTGGCGGGGTTCGCGTCCTCCTCCGGGTGCGCGGCCTCGGCCTCGGCGACGCGGCGGCCCTCGAGGATCTCGCGGAAGTTCTTCACCGCGAGACGCGCGGAGCCCTGGAACTTCACCTCGCCGTGGTGCAGCACGACGGCCGAGTCGCAGAGTTCCTGGACCTGGCCGAGCGAGTGCGACACGAGGATGATCGTGCGGCCCTGCTCCTGGAACTCGCGGATCTTGTCGAGGCACTTCTTCTGGAACTGCTCGTCACCGACCGCCAGGACCTCGTCGACGAGGAGCACGTCGGGGTCGGTGTTGATCGCGACCGCGAACGCGAGTCGGACGTACATGCCCGACGAGTAGAACTTCACCTGGGTGTCGATGAAGTCGCCGATCCCGGAGAACTGCAGGATGTCGGCGAACCGGGCCTCGGTCTCCTCCTGCGTCTGGCCGAGGATCGCAGCGTTCAGGTAGACGTTCTCGCGCCCGGTCAGGTCCGGGTGGAAGCCCGCGCCGAGCTCGATGAGGGCGGCGAGGCGACCGCGGCGCTCCACCGAGCCGCTGGTGGGCTCGAGGATGCCGCCGATCGTCTTGAGCAGCGTCGACTTCCCGGAGCCGTTCGGGCCGAGCAGGCCGATCGTGGTGCCGGCGGGGATGTCGAGGCTGATGTCCTTGAGTGCCCAGAAGTCCTCGCTGTGGCGACGTCCGGCACGTCCCAGCGTGACGACGCGCTCCTTGAGCGAGTTGTCCTTGCGGATCGTGAACCGCTTCGACACGTTCCGCACGGTCACGACGTCGGGGGCGTCGGCGAAGGGGGAGCGGGTCTCCCGGTCGATCTCGTTGTCGATGCTCATCGGATCAGATCTCCTGGGCGAAGTTGCCCTGCAGCTTGGCGAACACACGCTGGCACACGAGGAGCGCGACCAGGCCGACGGCGGCGGCGACCGCCATCCGGACCAGCAGGTGCGACGGGTACTCGGAGTCGGCACCGGCGGTCCAGAACGCACGGTGGATGCCGAGGACGGCCAGGGTGATCGGGTTGGACGTGTAGATCGAGAGCAGCCACTCCGGCGCGCGGGTGGCCACCATCTGCCAGCTGTAGACGATCGGGGACGCCCACATGAGCAGGAGCACGAGGACCTCGACGAGGTACTGCATGTCACGCAGGTAGACGTTCAGCGCCGCGAGCAGCAGGGCGAGGGCGGTCGCCCAGATCAGGATGACCGCGACCGACGGCAGGAAGTAGAGCAGGTCGAGGCGGACCCAGGCGAAGCCGCTCTGCAGGATCGCGGCGGCGATCAGGACGACGAGCTGCACGCCGAAGTTGAACAGCGCGGCACCGACGCTCGCGAGCGGGTAGATCTCGCGCGGCAGGTAGATCTTCTTGATCAGGCCCGCGTTGCCGACGATCGACGCCGTCCCCGCGGCGACGATCTCGCTGAACAGGCCGTAGAGCGTCAAGCCGGAGAACACGTAGATCGCGAACTCCGGGATGTTCCGGGACGCGCCGAGGATCTCACCGAGGACGAAGAAGTAGATCGCCAGCTGCACGAGCGGGCGGATCAGGGTCCAGGCGAAGCCGAGCGCGCTGTCCTTGTACCGCGACTTGAGGTCGCGACGGATCAGCAGGTCGAGGAGCTGCCGGTGCGCGAAGATCTCACGCAGCGACCCGATGACGGCGGTGGCCGGGCGACCGGCCGGGACCATCTGCTCCTGCCGGAGGCGCTCGAACCGCTCGGTGACGATGTTGCTCAAAGGGGGTCCTTACGTTCGACGCGGGCGACGGACAACTGTACATCGGCGACCAGGGGCGGCCGCCGGGCGTCAGCGCCCGTTCTTGCTCTCGCGCATCAGCCGGGCGCGGTTCTGCACCTTGTCGCGCAGCCCGGAGACGCCGTTCTCGCGCAGGTACCAGGCCGCGAGCCGGGCGTCGCGGACGAGACCGTGCCGGCTGTTCGCGATCTGGTGGAACTGCAGCTCACGGGCCCGCGCGGGGCTGAGCTGCACGCGCGGGCGGCCCGCTGCCGCGACGGAACCGGCCGGGACGGCGGCCTCGTGCGCGCGGTCCGCGGCGACGTGCGGGTCCTTGCAGAACTCGACCAGGGGAGCGAGAGCACGCTCCCACGTGAAGTCCTCGCGGACCCGGCTCACCGCGGCGCGGGCGGCAGCGGCGGCTTCGGGGTCGTACAGCATCGACTCGAGCGCGGCGGCGAGTCCGTCGACGTCGCGCTCCTTCACGGCGACGCCCATGCCCTCGGCCGCGACCAGGTCGCCGAAGCTGTCACCGTCGGTCGTGACGATCGGCAGGTTCGCCCACATGTAGTCGAGGATGCGGGTGCGGAACGAGAACGTCGTCTCGATGTGCGCGAAGTGCGTGCTGACGCCGGCGTCGGCCTCGAGCAGGTAGTTCTGCCGGTCGTCCAGCGCCACCCACTGCTCGTTGAAGAAGACGTGCTTGTTCGTCAGGCCCAGGTGGTCGCTGATGCGGCGGGTCTCGGCGACGATCGCCATCTCCGGCACGTCGGGGTTCGGGTGCGCGACGCCGAGGAAGAACAGACGGATGTCGTCGTGCGTCTCGGCGACCTTGGCCACCGCGCGGACGAGCGAGGGGGTGTCGAACCAGTTGTAGATGCCACCGCCCCAGATGACGACCTTGTCGTCCTCGCCGATGCCGGGGGTCACGCCGCGGATCGCCTTGCGCTCGTGCTTCGGCGGCGTCGAGTCCATGCCGAACGGCGCGATCGCGATGAGCTTCTCGAGGTTGTCGTCGGCCAGGTAGTTGTCCGGGTTGACACGACCGACGGCAGCCAGCTGTCCGAGCCAGAACAGGCGCTGACGCTCCGAGGCGCAGAGGAAGAAGTCGCCGCGCTCGAGCTGGCGGTTGATGACCTCGGTGGTCGAGGTGACCTGGTTGCGCCAGCCGACGTCGCCGTTGTCGCGCGCCTGCTCGAGCTGCTCGAGGTGCATCGGGTCGTACAGGTCGACGACCATGGTCTTGTTCGAGTTCTGCAGCGTCTGGAAGTGGTGCAGCGCGTAGCCCTGGAAGAAGATGACGTCGGCCCACTCCTCGTGCTCGCGCATCGTGCGCTCGTGCTGGAGCGGCACGCGGGAGACCTCGAAGGCGTCGGACTTGCGGTTCGCGACGTTCCAGGTCACCAGGCGGACGTCGTTGTGCGGGGCGAGTGCCTCGGCGATCTTCCACGCGCGCATGCCCGGACCGGCCATCTTCTCGCCGAGCGCGTCGCCGGTGATGATGAGGACCTTCGTGCGGTGCATCGGCTGCTCGACGTCGAACGCCTCGATGATGGCCTGGTAGCCCTCGAGGAAGTAGCCGTCCTCGAACAGCGGCTTGAAGGCGTCGCCGAACAGGCGGAAGACCTCCTTGTCGGAGCGCACGCGCTGCGACTGGATCCGGCGGCGCTCCTCGCCGAGGCGGGGGAGGTCCGCGACGAACTGGTCGAGGGCGTAGAGACCGGCGACGGCCTCCTTCGACATCGGCGTCGTCGGGTCGAACTCGTCCGGCGCACCGGTGAAGCGACGGATGTCGAACTCCTCCGAGTCGCGGCCGCTCTTCGCGACGGCACGACGGGCGAGCAGCGCGAGGGCCGCGGGCAGGAAGGTCCCGAGGTTCTCGTCCGACAGGTTCTTGTAGAGCAGGTGCAGGGCGTTCCGCTCGAGCAGGTACATCTCGCGGTGGTCGCCGAACGACTTCATCGAGCCGTGGTGCTTGTGGAAGACGACCGAGCGCGGGGCGAACCGCACGCGGTAGCCGAGCAGGTTGAGGCGCCAGCCCAGGTCCACGTCGTCGTAGAACATGAACAGGCCCTCGTCGAAGCCGCCGACCTCGAGGAAGACCTCACGGCGGACGAACAGCGCGGAGCCGGTGCCGAACAGCAGGTCCTGCGGGGTGTCGAAGCGGCCGTCGTCGATCTCGGTGACGTGCGCCTTGTAGCCCATGCCGAACCAGCTCAGGCCGGACTCGACGAAGTCGATCGCCTTGCCGTCCCAGTCGAGCACCTTGCTCGCGACCGCGGCGACCCGGGGGCTCGGGGCGAAGCCCGCCATGCCCTCCTTGATCCAGTTGACGTCGGGCTTCGCGTCGTTGTTGAGGAACGCCACGACGTCGCCGGACGCCTCGCGCGCGCCGAGGTTGCTGCCGCCGGTGAAACCGAGGTTCTCCGCGGAGACCACGATCTTCACGTTCTTCCGGCTGCCGAGCTCGGCGCGCAGGCGCTGCTCGCTGTCGTCCCCGGAGCCGTTCTCGACGACGACGATCTCGAGCCGGTCCGCCGGCCAGTCGACCTCGGTCAGGCGCGCGATGCACTCGAGGGTGTCGTCGGTCCCGCGGAAGTTGATGACGACGACGGACACGCGAGGCGCTGATGTGGACACGGACGGATCTCCATACGTCGGCTGGTGGGGTCGGCCCGGGAGCTCGTGGGACTGCCCCGGAAGGCGGCACCACTGTACCGGACGTGGTCCGGGTCCTCCGGCGACCTGGGACACTGGCCCCGTGGACGTCTCCGTGGTCATCGTCGACTGGCACCAGCCCGAACTCACCCGCCGTGCCGTCCGGTCCGTGCTCTCGCAGCGCGTCGAGGCGTCGGTCGAGGTGGTCCTCGTCGTGAACGAGGCCGACGACGACACCGTCGCGGCGTACCGCGCCGACCTGCCGGGTGTGACGGTCGTCGCCGAACGGACCAACGCCGGGTTCGCCGGCGGGGTCGCCCGCGGCATCGCGGCGGCGTCGGGGGAGACCGTCGTGCTCCTCAACAACGACGCGGTCGCCGACCACGGGTTCCTCGACCGCGGGCTCGCGGTGCTCGCCGCCGGTGGTCCGACCGTCGCGGCGGTCGCCGCGACCGCCGTGCTCGAGGGCCGCTTCGTCCGGACGCCGGCCGACGCGCCGCGCTCGGCCACGGACCTCGTCGCCCGGGACGGCGCCCGCTGGCACCGAGCCGAGGTGGGCGAGACCCTGGTGAACGGCACGGGGGTCGTGCTCGACCGGTCCGGCAACGGGCGGGACCGCGACTGGTTGCGGCCCGTGGACGACGCGCCCGAGCACGCACCGCTCTTCGGCTTCTCCGGCGGGGCCGTGTTCCTGCGCCGCGGACCCCTCGACGAGGTCGGCGGCTTCGACGAGTCCCTGTTCATGTACTACGAGGACCTCGACGTCGCGTGGCGACTCCGCCTCGCCGGGTACGACGTCCGCTCCGCACCCGACGCCGTCGTCGTGCACCGGCACGCGGCGAGCTCGGCCAGCGACGGTCCGCTCGTGCGGACCCAGAGCATGCGGAACCGTCTGCTCGTCGTCGTCCGCAACGGCTCCCGCCGGCTCGTCACCCGCGTCGTGCTGCGCACGCTGGTGCGGCTGGTCCTGGACCTGGTCCGACCGTCCGGCGCGCAGCTCACGCCTGCCGCGTGGCGGGGGATCGTCCTGGAGGCCCCTGCCGCCCTCCGGCGCGCGCGTCGCCTCCGCCGTGGCGACGCGGTGGGCGAGGCGGCGCGACGCGCCGTGGAGCGGCTGCTCGACCCGACAGGATGAGCCGTCGCCTGCACGGATGCACAGGCGACCGGGTCGGCCACGGATGCCGACCTGACGGGCGTGCACCGTGCCTCCCGTTCGGGGCGCGAATCCGGGGCTGTGTGATCGCTGTGGTGCAGGTAGCCTGATGTGACAGACGTGACTCGCCGGATCAGGGCCCGGCCACGCGCGGTCGGGACGACCGCGTGGCAGACACCGAGTCGCCGCCACAGGGAGGCCCCCGTCGTGAAGAAGGTCATCGCCATGCTCGCGAGCGTGCTCGCGGTCGCGAGCGTGCTCGTCGGCGTCCAGCTGTCCGGTGCGGGGGCGCCGGAGGACGACCGGGCGTCCGCGTTGAGCGGCTCGCAGTTCGACCCGGGCAACATCATCCCGGACTCCGAGTTCTACAACGGCGGGGGGATGAACGAGACGCAGGTCCAGACCTTCCTCAACGCGCAGATCGGCACGTGCTCGAGCAGCTCCTGCCTGAACGTCGGGCGCTACTCGCTCAACAGCCACGGTGCCGACGCCATGTGCAACGCCGTGACCGGCGGGTCCTCGCTGACGGCCGCGCAGATCATCACCCGCGTCGGTGCCGCGTGCGGCATCAACCCCAAGGTCATCATCGTCACGCTGCAGAAGGAGCAGGCGCTCGTCAACGGCGGCACCGCGCGGAACCCGTCCGCCGGCATCCTCGCCCGCGCGATGGGCTACGCCTGCCCGGACAGCGCCAACGGTGGTTGCGATCCCGCCTACTCCGGCGTCGGCAACCAGGTCTACTGGGCGTCGTGGCAGTGGAAGCGGTACGGCAACCCGGCCGGCACGAGCAACTACTTCACGTGGTTCGCGCCCGGCGGCAACCGGAACGTGCAGTACAACCCGAACGCGGCCTGCGGTACGAAGAGCGTGTACATCCAGAACAAGGCCACCGCCGCGCTGTACTACTACACGCCGTACACGCCGAACCAGGCGGCGCTGAACAACCTCTACGGCACGGGTGACTCCTGCTCGGCGTACGGCAACCGCAACTTCTGGCGGCTGTACAACGACTGGTTCGGGTCGTCCGCCGTGGACAACCGTCCGGTCGGCAACCTGGAGCGGCTCACCGGCGGGGTCGGGGTCGTGAACGTCGGTGGCTGGGCGTTCAGCACGACGACGACGGCCTCCATCCAGGTCCACGTCTACGTCGACGACAAGGGCACGGCCGTGCAGGCGAACCTCGACCGTCCCGACGTCGCCAAGGCGTACCCGGGTCGGGGTGCCGCGCACGGGTTCTCGGCGTCCGTCAACGCGCCCGACGGTGTGCACCAGGTGTGCGTCTACGCCGTCGACAACGTCAACCCGTCCCGCGAGCTCCAGTGCCAGACGGTCACGGTCGCGTCCGCGTCCCCGTTCGGCTCGCTCGACGCGGTCCGGCAGGCGCCCGGCGGCTACCAGGTGTCCGGTTGGGCGATCGATCCGCAGACGGCCGACCCGATCTCGGTCGCCGTCGCCGTCGACGGCGTCGTGACGACGGTCCGGGCCGACGTCTCGCGTCCGGACGTCGCCAGGGGATGGCCGGCTTCCGGTCCACTGCACGGCTTCGACGCGCTCATCCCCGCCACGGCCGGCAGCCACGCGGTGTGCGTCACCGCGAAGAACGTGCAGACCGGCGTCGACACCGCCCTCGGGTGCTCCACGGTGACCTCGGCGGGCAAGGCGGCCATCGGGTCCCTCGACTCGGTGTCGTCGTTCGGGAACACCATCTCCGTCTCCGGGTGGGCGATCGACGGCAGCAAGGTCGGGCCGGCCGACGTGCACGTCTACATCAACGGTTCCGGGCGCCGCATCGTCGCCGACCAGCAGCGGTCGGACATCGCGCGCGTCTACCCGGGCTACGGTGGCGGGCACGGGTTCTCCGCGACGACGAAGGTGGCGAACGGCACGTACGACGTGTGCGTGTACGGCATCAGCCCGAACGGGAACGCGACCCTCGGGTGCAAGCGGGTCACGGTGTCGGATCCGTTGCCGGTCGGCAGCTTCGACGGTGCGAACGCCGTGAGCGGCGGTGTCCGGGTGAACGGGTGGGCGCTCGACCCCGACACGAAGGACCCGATCGTCGTCGCCGTCTACGTCGACGGCGCCGGCGTCCCGATCATCGCGAACACGAACCGGAGCGACATCGCCCGCGCCTACCCGGCGTGGGGCGCTGCGCACGGGTTCGACCGGACGATCTCCGCCGGGCCCGGCCGACACTCGGTGTGCGCGTACGCGATCAACGCCTCGGGCGGCGACAACGCGGTGCTCGGGTGCAAGACGGTGACGGTGGGCTGACGCGGTCCCGGAGCCGCACCGGGGCTTCCATGCGGACGGGCCACAGCGAGGGACAGAGCGCGCCGGGAACGACGCGGATCACGACAGCCGCGGTGTCGCGGCCAGCGAGGGGCAGGGGCAGCATGCAGTCGACCAGACGGTTCACCAGGCACGTCGTCGCGCTGACCGCGGCGGCTTCGCTCGCCTTCGGGGCAGCAGCGGCCGCGGTCGTGGCCGCGCCGCCGGCAGCGCACGCCGCGACCGCGGAGCCGGAGGCCCCGGACTTCGCGTCCGACACCTACGGCGACGCGTGGGACTACTCCGACGCCGCCGACCAGAACACCGACGAGACCGGGAGCCCGACCTCCGTCACCGGCGGGCACCTGCGGGTCTCGCTGGTGCCGGGAGACCAGGTCACCCTGGTCCAGAGCGTCGCCGGGAGCCTCCCGGCAGGCCGCGACGGGTCCCTGCACCCCGTGGACACGTCGAGGTACCGCAGTCTCTCGTTCAGCATGGACCAGCCGTTCTCGAACCGGATCGGCGCGGTCTACTGGTGGACCTGCCGCGCGCAGACCGCGGCGTGCGGCGGCGGGATCACGTTCCCCGTGACGAGCGGGTCCACGGTGTACGACCTTCCGCTCGACCGCGCCTCCACGCTCCAGGGCAAGGTGCCGTGGACCGATGCGAAGGTCGTCGCGCTGCGGCTCGACCCGGTGGTCGTGCCCGCCGGCGGGTCCGGGACGGCGACGATCGACTGGACGCGACTGCACGGCGCCGGTGGGCCGCACGCCGCCTACCCGCCGGGAGACCACGGTTCGTTCTCCGTGGCGGCTCGACCGCAGCCGGTCGTCGACTCGCCGAACCCGTCGGAGGGCGAGGACCTCGCCACCGCGCAGGGCAGACGCCCCTGGGAGTTCGCGAACGACCCGGCGGCGGCCTCCGGCTTCGCGATCGCGAGTGCCTCGGTGCTCCGCTACGACGACACCGGCATGGTCGCTCGGAACACCGGTCCGGACCTCGGCGACCCGCAGATCCAGATGCCGGTCTCCCCGTTCAGCGGCTCGGAGTACCACAACCTCTCCATCGACTACTCGTACGACGGCTCGTACTCCCTCGCCGCGGCTCCCGGCGGCGGCAAGGTCGTGCGGGTGATCTGGGCGGCGCAGGGCTCGTCCGTCCCGCAGATCGGGAACGACATCCTCACCTACTCCGGGCAGAACGCAGGGACGATCGACATCGACCTGACGGCCCGGGACTCACTCGACGAGGACGCGCTGGCACCACGCCGCGGATGGTCGGGTCGGACCGTCTCCCAGTTCCGGTTCGACCCGAACGAGGACCCGAGCGCCCTCGTCTGGCACCTGCGTGCGATCCACCTCCGCGCGGACCCGCGTGCAGTCGGCGCGACGACCGTGCGCTTCCACGATGCTGCGTGGGTGTCGGGCGCCACCGCCGAGGTGGCGGTCCAGGCGGGCGGTTCGACGAGCTGGACGCCGATCGCCTCCGACGTCCCGGTGGCCCAGGGGACGAACACCGTGCCGTTCGCGCTCGGCTCGATGGCCGCCGGGAAGTACGAGGTCCGGGTCACGATCGAGCACCCGGGCGTCGGCTCGCAGTCCGCCCTGTCCTCGTCCGTGGTCGACGTGCAGCGTGATCCGTCCCACGACCCGAAGGGCTCGTACGAGAGCCTCGTCGGCGGTGCGGGCAACGTCACGGTCGGCGGCTGGTCGTTAGACCAGGACGCGGCGTCGACGGTCGTCCGGTTCTACGAGGGCGCCACGTACCTCGGGCAGACGACCACGACGCTGGCCCGGAGCGACGTGCAGCGCGGGTACCCTGCCGCACCCCTGACGAGCGGCTTCCGGGCCACCCTCACCATGCCGGCCGGCCAGCACACCGTTTGCGCCTACGCGATCAACGCCGGGGCCGGTCAGAACACGGTCCTCGGGTGCCGGACCACGACGGTCGCGGCGCCTGCGGGGCACGACCCGCTCGGGAGCTTCGACTCCGTCACGGCGACGGGCACCGGCGCGTCCGTCGACGGTTGGGCGTACGACCCGGACGCTCCGTCGACGACCGTCCGGTTCTACGAGGGTGCGACCTACCTCGGCTCGGCGGTCACCGCCGTGCCGAGAACGGACGTGCAGCGCGGTCACCCGGACGCTCCGCTGCAGAGCGGGTTCCGGGCACCGCTGTCGCTCGGGGTCGGCACACACTCGGTGTGCGCGTACGCGATCAACACGGGTGCCGGGGCGAACACCGTGCTCGGGTGCCGATCGGTGACGGTGCGGACCGACACCTCGCACGACGCGCGGGGGAGCTTCGACTCGGTCGTCGCAGGGGACGGGACGGCGACCGTGAGCGGCTGGGCGTACGACCCGGACGGAACGCCGGTCACGGTGCGCGTGTACGAGGGCGCGGCCTACCTCGGCGCGGTGACCACCTCGCTCCCGCGTGCCGACGTGCAGCGGTCCGTCCCGGGGGCACCGCTGCAGACGGGGTGGTCCAGGGCCATCGCCCTCGGGGCTGGACAGCACCAGCTGTGCGCCTACGCGATCACGGTCGGACCGGGCGAGAACGCGGTCCTCGGCTGCAGGACCGTGCGGGTCTGAGTCGGCTCAGGCGACGTCCGCGACGGCTTCCTCGGCGCTGTCCCGCCGGGCCGTGAAGACCCACCTGCCGTAGGCGAAGTAGCGGAACACCGTCGCGACCGCCTGGCCGATCAGGGTCCCGGAGACGTTGTCGGCGATCGGTGAGTCGAGGTGCAGGACGTAGCGGGAGAAGCCGAGGCACCCGAGCTGCAGGAGGATCGCGACGACGTTGAGCAGCGCGAAGACGGCGAAGCTCCTGAAGGTCTGCGCGTCCGCGCGGTCGCGGTAGGTCCAGAGGCGGCTGCCGAAGTAGGTCACGACGCTCGCCACGGCGATCGCGATGATCTTCCCGACCAGGGGGAGCGAGAACAGCGGACCGTGCCCTCCCCAGAACACGAGCGCGTTGTAGACGGCCGCGTCGACGACGAACCCGACACCCCCGACGACGAGGAACGACCCCCCGCGGCGCAGGTGTCCGAGGAACCATCCAGTTGCGTTCGACACGTCGTCCTCTCCTCGGGCGCGACGGCTCCAGCCGGATTCGCGCACCTGTTAGCCTCTCGCACGGGGAATCGTGCTCGCATCCCCGCCGCTCGACGGATCCACGACCACTGAAGGACCCTACCCGTGACTCACGACGACCTCGTCATCGCCGCCATCGTGCCCTGCCACAACGAGGCACCGGCCATCCACAAGGTCGTCACCGACCTCAAGGCAGCGGTGCCCGGGATCCACGTCTACGTCTACGACAACAACAGCACGGACGGCACGGACGAGGTCGCCCGCCGCGCCGGCGCCGAGGTCCGGTACGAGCACACGAAGGGCAAGGGCAACGTCATCCGTCGTGCCTTCGGGGACATCGACGCCGACGTCTACCTGATGATCGACGGCGACGACACGTACGACACCGCGGCCGCGCCGGAGATGATCCGCACGCTGCTCGACGGCCCGTACGACCACGTCCTCGGCGTGCGCCAGGACGACCCGGACGCCACCGCGTACCGCCCGGGCCACGAGGCCGGGAACCGGATGTTCAACCGTGTCGTGGGCAAGCTGTTCGGCACGCCGGTGTCCGACATGCTCAGCGGGTACCGGGTGATGTCCCGCCGCTTCGTGAAGTCGTTCCCCGCCCTGTCCCGCGAGTTCGAGACCGAGACCGAGCTCACCGTGCACGTGATGAACCTCCGCGTCCCGCACACCGAGGTCCCGGTCGGCTTCAAGGACCGCGCCGAGGGCACCGAGTCGAAGCTGAACACCTACAGTGACGGCTTCAAGATCCTGTCGCTCATCGCGCACCTCATCCGCTTCGAGCGGCCCGTGCTGTTCCACGGCATCATGGGCGCTCTCTTCGCGATCGTCGCCGTCGTCCTGGCCATCCCGCTCTTCATCGAGTTCGGACGGACCGGGCTCGTGCCGCGCTTCCCGACGGCGTTCCTGGCCGCGTCGCTCATGGTGATCGCGTTCCTGACCTGGATCCTCGGCTTCATCCTCGAGGGCGTCACGCGCCTGCGCCGGGAGACGAGCCGGTTGAACTACCTGACGTACTCCGCGCCGGGCACCTCGACGCGTCGGCTGCCCGTCGACCACCCCGAGCAGCAGCCCGCCCCGCAGGAGCAGCACGGCGACGCCGGCACGCGCTGACGCAGCGTCGGTCCTTCCTCCGCTACGACGACGCGGTCCCCACCGGGGAGCCGCGTCGTCGCGTTCCCTGGGCAGGCTCCGGGGCGGTGCGGTCGTCCTGTGGCCCTCCGGCGGCACGCCGCACCGCCTCGGCGCGCAGGAACCGCACGACGAACACGACGAGGAGCACGGCGCGGATCCAGATCGCGGCCGTCAGCATCTGCCCGGCCCAGGTCTCCCCGGTCTGCCCCACCGCGTCGTAGTACCCGTTCCGGAAGAAGCCGACCGTCAGGCACACGTCGGTGACGAGGTACGCGGTGACCCACCAGCCGCCGATGCGCAGCACCACGAAGAACGGCAGCAGCCAGAGCACGTACTGGGGCGAGTCCACCTTGTTCGCCACCATGTAGACGCACAGCATGGCCGCCGACGACTGGATCCACGGCGTCCGACCCGTCCGGAGTGCGCGGAGCACCGTGACGGCCAGGACCGCGAGGACCCCGACCGCCGTCGTCACGGTGGCGAGGGTCGCCATCGTCCCCTGCATCGGCCCGTCGAGGTCCGCGGACCAGGGGAGCAGGCCGTAGTACCAGATCGTCAGCGTGGACGGACCGATCGGACGCTCCGCCTGGAAGCGGAAGACCGACGACCCCCCTTGTAGTTGACGAGGGCGAACGGCACGTTGGCGACGAGCACGACCCCGACGCCCGAGCCGACGGTGACCGCGGTGCGCCGCACCCGCTCGGACCACGGGGCATCGCGGTCGAGGAGCGCGGCGACCGCCAGGGCACCGAGGAACATCAGCGGGTAGAGCTTGAAGGCGCCACCGAGCCCGAGCAGCGCCCCGGCGAGGGCCCACCGGAGCAGCGGCGACCACGAGCGTGGTGGTGCGGTCGCGACGAGCAGGGCGGCGACGGTGCTGGCGACCGGCAGGACGTCCCAGTTGTAGACCGCGTACAGCGCGAGCGGCGGGGTGGCCGCGAAGACCCAGGCGCGACGTCCGGCGATGCGCTGCAGGGCGAGCGTCACGAGCACCGCGAGCACGGCGGCGACCACGGCCGTGACGACCAGGAAGCCGCGCGCCGAGTCGACCGGCAGGGAGGTCAGCCAGACCCAGACGCCGGTCGCGGTCGGGTACTCGACCGTCCCGCCGCCGAGGACGGGCGGGTCACCACGCCAGGTGCCGTGCACGTACGGGAAGACGTGCTGCGCGAGGCCGCGGTTGTTCCAGAGCGCAGCGACGTCGGACCAGCAGCCGAAGCGGTTGACGTACTCGGCGCGGGAGACGTCGGCCGGCTGGGGCACCGTGCACAGCAGCTTCTGACCGAGGTTCAGGACGCAGGACAGTGCGACGACGAGGCACACCGCGATGCGTTCGAGCAGGGGGAGGCGCACCCCGCGACCCTAGCAAGCCGCGGGGGTCAGCCCTGGTCGCGGGGCAGGTGCCGACGCCACGACCGCCGCCGCGCCGCCACGACGATCACGGCCGTGAACAGCATCAGCCCGGCCCCGTGCAGCAGGTAGCTCTCGGCCGTGCTCGTGACGCCGAGCAGGACCAGGACGGCCGCGGGCCAGACGTACGCGACACCGGGGAAGGTCGTCGCCGTCACCCAGGCGCGGGCGAACGCGAGCCCCGCGGCGACCGCGAGCAGGAGTGTTCCGGCGAGCCCGATCTGCAGGTAGGCGTCGACGAACGCGTTGAGGCCGGACGTGAACCGCGCGCCGGCGGGGTCGACCAGGGTCGTGAACGGGAACACGGCCTCGCTCGGCCACGTACCGACCCAGCCCCAGCCCTGCATCGGGAACTGCGCACCGAGCACCCGGATCTGCTCCCACAGCTCCAGGCGCGTCGCCGTGCCGCCCGCCGCACCGATCTCCGCGAGCACCCGGTGCCGGAGCGCCAGCCCGAGGGTCACCATGCCGAGCACCACCGCGCCGAGCACCGCGTTGACCACCGGTCTGGTGGCCGGTCTGGCGTGCCGCAGCGACCACAGCGCGAGCGCGGTCACGGCGAGCGCGATCATCGCGATGCCCGTGATCGGTGACTGCACGAGCATCAGGGCGATCACGGCGAGGGTGGTCGACGCGACGGCCCGCCAGGTGGTGACCGACCGGGTGAGGAACTCGACGACGAACGTGACGAGGGCGACCGCGGCGACGAAGCCCATGAAGTTGCGGGTGCCGCCGATGCCCTGGATCGGGCCGCCGTAGGCGATGTCCCCACGGATGCCGAACGCGGGGAACGGCACGTCGAGCACGAGTCCGGACAGCACCTCGAGCCCGAGGGCGACGACGAGCAGGATGCGGAACGCGTCGCCGGCCGCGCGGATGACCTGCACGAGGTCCCGGCCGAGCGCCAGGTAGAGCCCGAGCCCGACGAAGCAGACGGTGGACGCGAACCCGCGCAGGGCGACCCACGAGTACTGGCTCCACAGCACGCTGAGGGCGCAGAACCCGACGAAGGCCAACAGCGACAGCGGCAGCACGCCGTGCCACTCGATGCGGTAGCGCTGTCCGAGCAGGCTCAGGCCGGCGAGGACCACGAGGGTCGCGAGGGCCGCCCACGAGCCGGCGGTACCGACCATCGCGTGCACGGCCGGCTGCCCGAACGCGAAGAGCAGGACCGCGGTCGCCAGGGCCTGGCTGAAGCGCCCGCCCGCCGAGAACCCGATCCAGGCGGACAGGTACCGGCGCGCGAGCGCACGCCTGCTCACCGTCCGGTCCGTCACCCGACCATCCTCTCGCACCTCGTGGAGAGTCCGCCGCGGGCATCGCGGAGCGTCGATATGGCTGGTCGTCGATATCTCGGATAGGTTCTCGCCCCGATGGACGAGCACGCCGCCCCGGTGCACGCGGACCCGGAGCACGCCGGAGACGCGCACGCCGCCCCCGAGCGCACCGCGCCCGGCCGTCCCGGTCGCCGCGCGGTCGTCCGGGCGCTCGCAGCCGTCCTCGTCGCGCTGGCTGCGGCGGCGCTCGCCTGGTGGCGCCTCGGCCCGGTGACCCGCGCGACGACCTGGGCCGAGGACGGCGGGGTCTTCCTCCGCGAGCAGCTCGCGTACGGCGCCGGCGACACGCTGCTGCGGCCCTACGCCGGCTACGTCCACCTCGTCCCGCGCCTGCTCGTGGACCTCGCGGTGCACCGCCCGGTCGAGCAGTACGCCCTGACACTGTCCGCGTCGGCGTGCGCCGTCGTCGGCGTCGTCGCCGCGTCGATCTTCCTGCTGTCCCGCGACGTCGTGCGCCCCTGGCCGTTCCGACTCGTCCTGGCGGCGGTCCCGGTCGTCCTGCCGCTCGCGCCGGTCGAGATCAGCGGCAACGTCGCCAACCTGCACTCGTACGCGATGGCCCTCGTCCCGTGGCTGTTCTCGTACCGGGCGCGCACCTGGTGGGGGGCCGTCGTCGTCGCTCTGCTGACCCTCGCGGCGACCCTGACGGAGCTCCAGACGCTCCTGTTCCTGCCGCTCCTCGCGCTGGCGTGGTGGCCCGCCCGCGGCCTCACCGGCCGGCGGGCCACACCCGTTGCACGGGACCGTCTCCGTGCGCTGCCCGTGACCGTCGCGGCGCTGCTCGGGTGCACCCTGCAGGTGGTCGCCGCCCTGACGACGGAACGCCTCTCCCGCCCGGGGGACCCGTCCGTGGGCGACGTGGTGCGCGGCTACCTGTTGGTCCCCTTCGGTGGGCTGTGGGACCGCGACGTCGCCGCCGTCGGGTCCGCCGTGGCCCGCCACGGCTGGTGGGTCGTGCTGCTGCCGGCGGTCGGGATCGCCGCCGCGGTCCTCGCCGCGTTCCTCGTGGCCGGCTGGCGCACCCGCTGGGTCCTCGTCGCGCTGGTGCTCGGTTCGGCTGGCGTCTGGACCGCGGCCCTCGTCGCGAACCGCTCGGCGAACGGCCGGTGGGGCTCGATCGCCGGCCCGGCCCTGGCCGCGATCGGACCGAACCGCTACGCCGCCGCCGCGGGCATGCTGCTGCTGTCCGCCGTGGTCGTCGCAGCGGCGGCCCTCGCGGGCGACCGGTGGGTCCGACAGGGTGAGGGCCACCCGACGGGCTCCCGCCGCCGACGGCCGACCCGGACAGGAGGCGCGGTGCGCGTCCTCCGCGTCGGCCTCGGATGGTGCCTGGTCGCGCTGGTCGTCACGACGGCCGTCGCGAACGCCGCCCCCGGTCGGACGAACCGCAGCGACGGACCGGAGTGGGCACCGCAGGTCGAGTCCTCGGTCGGCGTCTGCCGTGCCGACCCCGCCGCGGTGCTCGACGTGCGGACGGTCCCGTGGGCGGCGCAGGTGCCCTGCGCCCTGGTGCTGCGGGACCGCTAGCGCTGGTCGGCGGCCGTGGCGTTCGACCCGCGGAAGGCTCGGGCGGCGACCGGGATGCGGGGGCCGTCACCGACCGAGGGTGGCTCCTCGCCGACGAGCACGTTCCTGGTCTTGATCGCGATGAGCGCGAAGAGCACCCAGTTCCCCTGGTAGAGCAGGCGCGACTCGGCGACGGACTGCACGAGCAGGGCGACGACGACGAGCAGCGGGAAGAGCGTGACGGGGTCGAACGCCCGGGGCCGCAGGTCCGCGCCGTAGCCGGTCCGGGTCGCGCACCACCAGGACCGGACGAGGGTCGACAGCACGTACAGCCCGAAGAGCACCAGGCCGACGATCCCGGTCTGCATCCAGACGTCCAGGTACGCGTCGTGCGCCTGCAGGTACACCACGCCGTTCCGGTGCGCGATGTCGGCGAGCTCCGGGATGTTCGGCCACCAGTAGCCGATCCAGCCCGAACCGACGACCGGGTGTCGGTCGACCAGGCCGAGGACCGCCGTCCAGATCTCGCCGCGGCCGGTCAGGTCCGACGACTTGCCGAGGACCGCGGTGAGCGCGCCGCGTCCGACGAGCGCCAGCACGGCGAGGACCACCGCGCCGACCGCCACCACGGCGTACCGCGGCGCCCGACGGCCGCTCGGCACCCGCCGCACCCACACCGCGACGACGGCCGCGACCGCGACGACCGCGGCTGCGACGAGCACCGTCGACGAGCGTGTCAGGGCGAGCACGAGGACCCCGAGCACGAGCCACACGACGGCCCGGTCGCGGCGGATGCGCCCCTCGGCGAGCTGCACGGCGACGGCCACCAGGGCCAGGAGCGCGACCATCGCGAGCAGGTTGGCGTTGCCGGGGAGGCCCTGGATCCGCCCGCCCGTCAAGAGCTCCGCGCGTGAGAAGTAGAAGGCGTCCGGGATCTTCCGGTCGCCGTAGTCGGTCCAGATCGGTGCGATCGGGTGCCGGACGACCACGGCGACGACGGCCTCGAACAGCAGCGACAGGCCGAGCACCCACCGCATCGCGAGCGAGACGGCGTCGAGGACCCGCCGCCACGACAGCGTCGACGCGATCGCGAACGCCACCAGGACGCACAGGACCTGCGCGACCATGCTCGCGAGCGTCGCGGTGCGCCAGTGCGACCACGCGACGGTCAGCAGGCACCAGCCCAGGAACACCCAGAGCGCGCGCGGTGTCCGGGCGAGGGAGGGTCGGGCGCGCACGACGACCGAGACGCCCCACCCGCCGAGCGCGGCCCAGACGACCGCGGCGCCGTACCAGGTGAGCGTGTTCGGGACGGCGTCGCCCGCGAACAGGACGCCGACGACCGCGGCGCCGAGGGCGAAGGCCTCGCGCTCGGGCACGGTCCCACGGGCGATCGGCCAGGTGTTCGTCACGGGGGACAGGCTAACCGCCCGCTACGCTCGGCACATGTTCCTCGGCATCACGAACACCCCGCGCGACTACGCGTGGGGTTCCGTCACCGCGATCCCCGAACTCCTCGGCCGCACCGTCACCGGCGCCCCGCAGGCCGAGCTCTGGCTCGGTGCGCACCCCGGCAGCCCGAGCGTCGTGGTGAACCCCGCGACCGTCGGTGGCGCGGACACGCTCCTCGAGTGGATCGCCGCAGAGCCCGAGGCAGCACTCGGACCGGACCGCACCGGACTGCCGTTCCTGCTCAAGATCCTCGCCGCCGCCGCACCGCTGTCCCTGCAGGCGCACCCCACGCCAGAGCAGGCGCAGGAGGGCTTCGCGCGCGAGGAAGCAGCCGGCGTCCCGATCGACGACCCGGCCCGGAACTACAAGGACCCGTTCCCGAAGCCCGAGCTCGTCGTGGCGCTCAGCGAGCGCTTCGAGGCGCTCAGCGGGTTCCGCCCCGTCGAGGAGGCCCTGGCGGACGTCGACCTGCTCGATGCCGGTTCCGGTCGGCTCGGCGCGCTCCGCGTGCACCTGGCCCACGGGCTCGAGGACACCGTCAGCTGGCTCGAGACCGCCGATCCGTCGGCGCTCGCCGTGGTCCAGGCGGCGAGCGACCTCGCCGCCGCGCTGCCGGACGACGCCGCCACCCCGAACACCCGGACCGTGCGCGACCTCACCACCGCGTACCCGGGCGACCCGGGGATCGTCGTGTCGCTGCTCATGCACCGCGTGACGCTCACCGCTGGTCAGGCGATGTACCTGGCCGCCGGGAACATCCACGCGTACCTGGACGGGCTCGGGGTCGAGCTCATGGCCCCCTCGGACAACGTCCTGCGCGGCGGGCTGACGCCGAAGCACGTCGACGTCCCGGAACTCCTGCACGTCCTCGACTTCACGGCCCACCCCGCACCCGTGCTCGAACCGGAGCAGCTCGCACCGGGCGTGGACCGCTTCGCACCGGAGGGGGTCGGCTTCGCGCTCCTCCGCGTCACCGGCGAGGGGCGCCCGGTCGGCCTCGCGACGGGTGGGGTCGCACCGCTGACCGGACCGTCGATCGCGATCTGCACCGAGGGCGTGGTGACGCTCGTCGGCGCCACCTCGGCGACCCTGCTCCGCCAGGGCGAGTCCTGCTTCGTCACCCCGGACGAGGGCGACGTCACGGTCGAGGCGGACGTCGCCTCCGGCCTGACCTCCACGGTCTTCTTCGCGACGGGAGCCTGACCCCCGAGCCGGACCGACCGGCGCCCGGACCCGACCTGTCCCGGACCCAGCCGGACCCGGACACGCAGCCCGGGTCGGTCGGCCGGGGTCGCCCGGTCCGCTAGCGTGACGAGCATGAGTTGGCTGGTCACCGGCGGTGCCGGGTACATCGGGTCCCACGTCGTCCGCGCCCTGCGCGCCGCCGGCATCGAGACGGTCGCACTCGACGACCTGTCGAGCGGCTTCCGGGCGTTCGTCCCCGAGGACGTCCCGTTCGTCGAGGGCACCATCCTGGACGGCGAGCTCGTCGCCCGGACGCTCCGTGACCACGCGGTGACCGGTGTCGTGCACGTGGCCGGGTTCAAGTACGCCGGCGTCTCGGTCGAGCGCCCGCTGCACACCTACGAGCAGAACGTCACCGGCACCGCGACGCTCCTGCGCGCGATGGCCGAGAACGGCGTCACGAAGGCGGTCTTCTCGTCGAGCGCGGCCGTGTACGGCACGCCGGACGTCGAGACCGTGGTCGAGGACACCCCGAAGGCGCCGGAGTCCCCGTACGGCGAGTCGAAGCTCATCGGCGAGTGGCTGCTGCGGGACATGGAGGTCGCCGCCGGCTTCACGACGACGTCCCTCCGCTACTTCAACGTCGTCGGGTCGGGGGAGCCGGACCTGTACGACGCGAGCCCCCACAACCTGTTCCCGCTGGTCTTCGACGCCCTGCTCGCCGGTCGGACGCCCCGGATCAACGGCGACGACTACGCCACCCCGGACGGCACCTGCGTCCGCGACTACATCCACGTCGCCGACCTCGCGCACTCGCACGCGGTCGCGGCCCGGAAGCTCGAGGCGGGGGAGCCCCTGCAGCGCGCCTACAACCTCGGCAGCGGCGACGGCGTGAGCGTGCGACAGATCATGGACGCGATGGCCTCCGGCACCGGGATCGCGTTCGAGCCGGAGGTCGCACCCCGCCGGCCGGGCGACCCCGCGCGGATCGTCGCGACGGGCGAGGCCGCAGCGCGCGACCTCGAGTGGGCCATGCGGCACTCGCTCGACGAGATGGTGACGAGCGCCTGGGAAGCACGCCGCCGCATCGGCTGACCGCGCTCCGCGGGCGTTCTTGTCCCCCGACGGCCGGACAGAACGCTCGCGACACGCCCGTACGGGGGACATGACACGCCGCGGCGCTCAGTGCCTTCTATGATCCGCGACTTGACTCTCGGGAATCACACCGCTGTAATTACAGGCAAGCGACCTCGGTCGTGGTGACCGCAGTCGAGACGTCAGGGGTGATCAGGGTGAACGGTGCCGACTTCAACGCCGGAGTGCCGGAGGACTGGCACGTCGACCCCGTGTCCCTCGGGGTGCCCGGTGTCCGCCGTCCCGACGCCGACGAGGAGAACCCGCTCTCGTGGCAGGTCGACTCGCTGTGCGCGCAGACCGACCCCGAGGCCTTCTTCCCCGAGAAGGGCGGCTCGACGCGCGAGGCCAAGAAGATCTGCACCTCGTGCGAGGTCCGGTCGCAGTGCCTCGAGTACGCCCTCGAGAACGACGAGCGCTTCGGGATCTGGGGCGGCCTGTCCGAGCGCGAACGCCGCAAGCTGCGCCGTCGCGCCTAGCGGCTCGCGTCCGTCGCGGCGACCGGCCTGGAGGCACGGCGCGCGCCCGACGCACACGGCACCGTGACCGGACCCACAGGTTCACGGCACGCCGTCCCGGCGGACCGGCACCGCGCCTCCAGACCGTAGAGTGACGCGCGTCATGCAGACCAGTCCCGCGCAGTCCCTGCCCCGTCCCGAGTCCGACCGGTCCCGGTCCGACGACGGTCGGCCGCGGGTCGACGAGTCCCGGCCGGACCAGGCCCGGACCGGCCGACCCCGCGTCACGGCGGTGCTCGTCACCGCGAACGGCGGGGAGCACCTCGACCGGACCATCGACGGTCTCGTCGGGCAGACCCGGCACCCCGAGAACCTCGTCGTCGTCGACCTCGGGTCGACCGACGGCTCGACGGCCGACATCGCCCTCGGCGGATCCGCCGAGCTGGTCCGGCTCCCGGCCGGACGTCCCTTCGGGGAGGCGGTCGCACGCGGCGAACGCGAGGCGCCGGTCGCGCCCGACGACGAGCCCGCCGAGGAGTGGCTCTGGATCCTGGGCCACGACAACGCGCCGGCACCGACCGCCCTCGCGGAGATGCTGTCCGCCGTCGAGATCGCACCGTCCGTCGTCGTCGCCGGCCCCAAGCTCGTCGCGGTCGACGACCCGTCGCTGATCCGCGCGTTCGGCGAGAGCACGACGCGCGCCGGTCGCTCGCTCACGCTCGTGCAGGACGAACTCGACCAGGGGCAGCACGACCGGCACACCGACGTGCTCGGCGTCGCTGCGGCCGGCATGCTCGTGCGTCGCTCGGTCTGGCGCGACCTCGGCGGCTTCGACCCGGCGCTGCCCGACGTCGACGCCGCCCTCGACTTCTGCATCCGAGCGCGCCTCGCGGGGCACCGCGTGGCCGTGGTCCCGGAGGCCCGTGTCACGAGCGCCGGTCCGATCGAGGAGTTCGGCCGCAAGCGCGTCTCCGAGGCCCGCCGGGTGCGGGCGCACCGGCAGGCGCAGCTGCACCGTCGACTGACCTACGCTCCCGCCGGGCTGCTCTGGCTGCACTGGCTCACGCTCGTGCCGTTCGCGATCGGTCGTGCGATCGGGCACCTGGTGGCGAAGCACCCCGCCGCGGTGTCGGGCGAGCTCGCCGCGGCGTTCTCGGTCGCCTTCGGCAGCGGGGTCCGCCGTGCCCGTCGCAACGCGCAGCGCACGCGCCGCGTCGGCTGGGCGGCGGTCGAACCACTCCGGGTGAGCTGGCGACGCCTCCACGAGCACCGCACCACCACGCGCGACGTCGAGCTCGCCCGGGTCGAGGACGCCCCGATCGCGCGGGCGTCGTTCCTCGGTGACGGCGGTGTCTGGGTGGTGCTCGCCGCGGCCGTGCTCAGCGTCGTGACGCTCTGGCCGCTGCTCGGCACCCCGGCGCTGACCGGCGGGGGTCTCCTGCCGCTGAGCACCGACGTCGGACGGCTCTGGCAGAACGTCGGCTACGGCTGGCACTCCATCGGGACCGGATCCACCGGCCCGAGCGACCCGTTCGCGGCCGTCGTCGCGCTCCTCGGGAGCATCACCGCCTGGTCGCCCTCGACCTCGGTCGTGCTCGTGATGCTGCTCGCGATGCCGGTCTCCGCCCTCGGCGCGTGGTTCGCGGTGCGCAAGGTCACCACCCGATCCTGGGTGCCCGTGGTCGGCGCGGCGCTGTACGCCATCGCGCCGTCCTTGATCGGTGCCGTCACGACCGGGCACCTCGGTGCCGTGATCGCCCACCTGACCCTCCCGTGGCTCGTGCTCGCGGTCCTCGAGGCACACCGCTCGTGGGCCTGGGCGTCCGGGGCGTCGCTGCTGTTCGCGGTCGTCGCCGCGTCGGCCCCGTCGCTGCTGCCCGTGCCCCTGCTCGGCTGGCTCGTCTCGGTGGTCGTCGGCTGGCGCCGGGCGCACCGGCGCGTGTTCATCCCGGTGCCGACCGTGGTGCTCTTCCTGCCGCTCGTGCTCGAGCAGATCGCACGGGGCAACCCGCTCGCGGTCTTCGCCGACCCGGGCGTGCCCTCGGCCACCCGTGCGCCGTCCGCGCTCCAGCTGGCGATCGGCCAGCCGCTGCCGGACTGGAACGGCTGGCTGCCGGTCGTCGGGTCGATCGACGCCGGTGCGGTGCTCGTCGCGCTGCCGATCGTGATGGCCGTGCTCGCGCTGCCCGTCGCGCTCCTGGCGATCGGCTCGCTCCTCGGTCACCGCTGGCACGTCGCGGGCGCCGCCCTCGTCCTCGCCCTCGTCGGGTACGCCACCGCCTTCGGAGCCACGCACCTGACCGTGACCGGGGTCGGCTCGACGACCACCATCGTCTGGCCCGGCAGCGCGCTGTCGGTGTACTGGCTCGCCCTGGTGCTCGCCGCGTGCGTCGGGATCGACGTCCTGCCGCGGACCGCTCCGGCCACGGGCCTCGTCGCGACCGTCTTCGTCGGGATCGCCGTCGCCCCGGCGTTCGCCGCGTTCACGCTCGGGAACGCCGTGGTCGCGCCGACGACCGGCCGCGTGCTCAGCGCCTACGTCAACGCCGAGGCGCAGGCGAACCCGGACGTCGGCACGCTCGTCGTGGACCCGCAGCCCGACGGGTCCCTCGCGGTCGCGCTCGAACGCGGGCAGGGCTCCACGCTCGACGACCAGTCGACGCTCGACGCGACCGCGCTCCGCCTCAGCCCGGCCGGTACGCGACTGACCACGCTCGCGGGCAACCTCGCGAGCCGGAGCGGCTACGACCCCGAACCCGCGCTCCGGGAGCTCGGCATCTCGTTCGTGCTCCTGCAGGACGCGCCGTCCGACGACGCCGCGCAGGCCGTGTACGGCCGGGCCGCCGGCGCCATCGGCCAGGACGCCCGGTTCACGAGCATCGGCGAGACCGCCACCGGCCGCCTGTTCCACTACGACGGCCAGGTCGACCGGGTCACCGGCGGATCGGCGGCGACCCAGGCCACGCACGTGCTGTACCTGGTCGTGCTCGGCATCGTGTTCGGCGCCGCCGCACTGCTCGCCGTGCCGACCGCGCCGCGCCGCCGTCGGGCGACCAGCAACGTCATCGAGGCCGAGGAGCCCGCCACCACCTTCGACGAGGAGCGCGACGAATGAGCACCGACCACGCCGCCGTCCGCCGGTGGGTCCTCCGCGGCACCGCAACCGCCGTGGCCGTCGTCGTCGCCGCCGGGGCCGTGACCGCGGCGCACGCGATCGGCACGTCCGCCGAGCCCGTCCGCCCCGCCGGCCGGACCGTGACCCCGGTGCCCGCCGCGGCCGAGCGCGTGTGCGCCGGCAGCGCGCTCCGGCTGTCCGACGACGCCGGGAACGACGCCACCCGCGCGAGCACCGTCGGCAGCGCCACGGTCGCGTCGGCGACGACCGGCTCGACGGTCGACCGCTCGACGCTCGGCTCCTCGACCACGGGCGGCAGCGAGCCGGAGCTCCTCACCGCCCCGGCCGGTGACACGACCCCGCAGGTCGCCGGCAGCAGCAGCCAGACCGTGTCCTCCGGCGACCTCGTCGGCACGGCCTCCGCGTCCTGTGACGACCCGAGCCAGTCGACCTGGCTCGTGGGCGGCTCGACGGAGACCGGGCGGACGACACTCGTCACGCTGTCCAACCCGACCGACGTGAACGCCACGGTCGACCTGGCGGTCTACGACGCGAACGGCACCGTCAGCGCCCCCGGCACGAACGGCATCGTCGTGGCGCCGAACACCCAGAAGGTCGTGCCCCTGTCGGGCTTCGTCGCCGACCAGGCGTCGACCGTGGTGCACGTCACCTCGACCGGCGGCCAGATCGTCGCGCACATGCAGGAGAGCGTCGTCCGGACGCTCACCCCCGGCGGCTACGACGTCGTGTCCGGGGGAGCCGCACCCTCGACGAAGCAGGTCGTCCCCGCGGTCGTGCTCGAGAAGACGCAGGAGGCGCAGCGCGGTGACGACACCGCGGACGCCGCGCCCGTCGTCCGGCTGTTCGTCCCGGGGTCGCGTGCCGCGCGCGTCACGCTCGGCATCAGCACCGCGGACGGCGGCGGCTCCACGGTGAACACGACGGCCGAGCCCGGAGTGGTGACCGACGTCGCGCTCGACGACTTCCCGGACGGTCGCTACGCGTTCACGATCTCGTCGACCGAGCCCGTCGTCACGGGCGTCCGGAGCACGAGCCCGACCGACGACGGGCGGACCGACCTCGGGTGGTTCGCCTCGGCGGAGCCGCTCACCGACAGCACGATCACGGCCCTCGCGCCCGGTTCGGCCCAGCGGATGACGTTCGTCAACCCGACGCGGAGCGACGCCACCGTCACCATCCGGTCCGGCGACGACCGTCAGCGCGTGACCGTCGCCTCGGACGGCATGGCGACCGTGACGGTGCCGGTCTCGAAGCAGCTCGTCATGACGGGGACCGAGGGTCTGGTCGCCGGGGTCACCTACGCCGGCTCGGACGGCATCTCGGGCTTCCCGATCCGTCCCGCGACCGAGGAGTCCACGCCGCTGCGCGTCTACCCCTGATCAAGCACAGGCCGTGATCATGCACAGGCCCTGATCCTGCGACGGGCCCTGGGGGTCACCAGTGGCGGTAGCGGTCCGGGGCAAGGTCCCACGGGTCCTTGTCGAGGAGTTCGCCCACGGCCCGGAAGACGGCCGTCTCGACGATGGCCCGCCGGTCGGTGTCGTCCTTCTCCGGGCTGTGGGTCACACGCTCCACCGGGATCCGGAAGAGCGTCACACGGCGGGCGTCGCGGTCGACCCGCCACCGCGGCATGTGGTCGGGCAGCGCGGCGTCGGTGGGCATGTCCGCGACGAGGAACACCACGCCCGCCAGGTCCTCCGGCCAGAGCCCGAGCAGGTAGTGCGCGGTGTCCCCGACGATCCGGTCGAAGGCCTCGGCACGGGTGATCACGGGCGCGAGCTCCGGTCCGGTGACGCTCGACCGACCGCCGCGCCCGTGTCGGGAGCGACCTCGGCCGCGGTCGACGGGGGTGACGATCGGGGGCTTGCGACGCATCCCGTCATCGTACGCGGCGGGACGGGCGCGGGCGGCGACCGGAGGGCCGGCACGGCCGTGCTCCGCTAGGGTCGAGTCCGGTATGGACGTACGGATCTGCAGCAAGGTCGCCTGTGGCGCGAGCGCCTCGGCGACCCTGACGTACGACTACGCCGACTCGATGGTCGTCGTCGGACCCCTCTCCACGCGCGTCGAGCCGCACGGCTACGACCTCTGCGCGCGGCACGCCGCGCGGCTCCGGGTCCCGCGCGGGTGGGACGTGGTGCGTCGCGGACCGCTCCGTCAGCCGACGGACTGACACCGCGCCTCCTGTCCGTCCGCTGGCCGACCCGTGACCGACGGGACGCGGCGTGGAAGACTCGACCACATGGCCACCGAGACCTCCACCGCAGCACCGTTCCGCGTCGCCGACCTGTCGCTCGCAGCGGCCGGACGCCACCAGATCCGCCTCGCCGAGAACGAGATGCCGGGTCTGATGTCGCTCCGCGAGGAGTTCGGCGCCGCGCAGCCGCTCGCCGGCGCGCGCATCGCCGGGTCGCTGCACATGACGGTGCAGACCGCGGTGCTCATCGAGACGCTCGTGGCGCTCGGCGCGCAGGTGCGCTGGGCGAGCTGCAACATCTTCTCCACGCAGGACGAGGCGGCCGCAGCGGTCGCGGTCGGCCCGCACGGCACGGTCGACGCCCCCGACGGTGTCCCGGTGTTCGCTTGGAAGGGCGAGACGCTCGAGGAGTACTGGTGGTGCACGAGCCGGATCTTCGACTGGAGCGCCGAGGCTGCCGAGGTCGGTGCCGACTGGGCCGGACCGAACCTGATCCTGGACGACGGCGGCGACGCGACCATGCTGCTGCACACCGGCGCCGACGCCGAGGCAGCCGGGTCCGCGCCGGAGCCCGCCGCGGACGCGAGCGCCGAGTGGCGGATCGTGCTCGACACCGTCGCGGAGTCGCTGCGCGCGTCGAGCGACCGCTGGACCCGGATCGCGGCGGACGTGCAGGGCGTCACCGAGGAGACCACGACCGGCGTGCACCGCCTGTACGACCTCGCACGCCGTGGACAGCTCCGCTTCCCGGCGATCAACGTGAACGACTCGGTGACGAAGTCGAAGTTCGACAACAAGTACGGCATCCGGCACTCGCTCCCGGACGGCCTGAACCGCGCGACCGACGTCCTGATCGGCGGCAAGGTCGCCTTCGTGGTCGGGTACGGCGACGTCGGCAAGGGCGCGGCCGAGGCGCTGCGCGGACAGGGTGCGCGGGTCATCGTGTCCGAGGTCGACCCGATCTGCGCACTGCAGGCCGCGATGGACGGCTACCAGGTCGCCCGGCTCGCGGACGTCGCGGGCGAGGTCGACATCGTCGTGACGTGCACCGGCAACCTCGGGGTCGTCGGGGTCGAGGACCTGCTCGCGCTCAAGCACCTCGCGGTCGTGGCGAACGTCGGGCATTTCGACAACGAGATCGACATGGCCGGGCTCGAGGGACTCGCCGGCGCCGAGCGCGTCGAGATCAAGCCGCAGGTGCACGAGTGGCGGCTGCCGAACGGTCGCTCGGTCCTGGTCCTCAGCGAGGGGCGTCTGATGAACCTCGGCAACGCGACGGGTCACCCGTCGTTCGTGATGAGCACCTCGTTCACGAACCAGGTGCTCGCCCAGATCGAGCTGCACACCCGGCGCGACGCGTACCCGACGGGCGTGCACGTCCTGCCGAAGCACCTCGACGAGAAGGTCGCGCGGCTGCACCTCGACGCCCTCGGCGTCCGGCTCACCGAACTCCGGCCGGAGCAGGCCGACTACATCGGCGTCCCGGTCGAGGGGCCGTACAAGCCCGACCGCTACCGGTACTGAGCCGGCGCGGCGGCGTGCCGCGGGCACGTCGGCGCGTCAGCGCGGGAAGCCCGGCGGCCGTCCCGTCGCGGCCGCGGCGGCCCGGTCGAGCACGGCCGCCCGGGCACGCAGCGCCCGGGTGTCCCGGTCCCGCCGCAGCACGACGACCCCGGCCAGGAACACCTCGGCGGGTACGGGCGGCAGCGGGTGCACGTGCGGGACGACCTCGGCGGCGAGCCGCTCGGCCGTCGCCACCCGAGCCGCCGGCGCCAGGTCGGCGGCCCCGCGGAAGAACGCACCCAGGCGGTTCTCGAGCCGGTGCGGCAGCGCCGAGACGTCGGCGGTGCCGGCCCACGCGGTGAGCTCGACGGGCAGGAGCACATGGGCCGGACGGTGCCGGACGGCCCGCTCGTGCTGCACGACGGTCCCCGCGAGCAGGTCCCCGAGGCGCCGCGACCGACTGCCGAACAGGGCGACGACCAGGGCGATCGACCCGAACGAGCCCCACAGCTCCAGCAGGCCGACGAGCGCGCGGGTGATCGCGTGCCGGAAGCCGACCGCACCGCCGTCGAGCCGCACGACCCGGGTGCCGGCGGCGAACCGGCCGACGCTCCGACCGCGGGTGACGGTCTCCAGCGCAGCCGGGACGAGCACGAGCACCACGACGAGGACCCCGATCGACAGGGCGGCTCCCCACGCGGGGTCGAGGCCGCTCGGCCACAGCCGGGACATCCCGAGCAGCAGCATCAGGTAGAGGACGACCAGGCACACCCCGTCGAGCAGCCCCGCGGCGATGCGGAGCGCGATGCCGGCCGGCTGGACGTCGAGGGCCACGGCCTCGCCGACGACGAGCTCGTCCGCGGTGTCGTCGAGCGCGTGCACGTACCGCGCGTCGGCCAGGTCGCGGGGCGCTCGCGTCGTCGGCATGGCATCATTCTGTCGCACGGACCGGACGGCGGGACAGCACCGGACGGCGGGACAGCACCGGACGGCGGGACAGCACCGGACGGCGGGACGGCACGCAACGGGACTGCACCCGGACGACGGCGCAGCACCGGACGGCGAGACGACGGGGGAGACGACGTGGACCTGGACGCCTACGAGGCCGTGCACCGCGACCGCTGGCAGGAACTCGACCAGCTCGCTCGCGCGCGTCCCCGCACCGGGGCCGAGGCCGACCGGCTCGTCGCCGGGTACCAGGCGGCCGCCACCGACCTCGCCCGCATCCGCGCCGCGGCCCCTCGCACGGCGACCGGGGACCGGCTGTCGCTGACGCTCTTCCGCGCCCGGCTCCGGCTCACCGGCACCCCGGTCGACCCGCTCACGGCGCTGACCGGCTTCCTCGTGCTCCAGCTCCCCGCCGCGCTGTACCGCATCCGGTGGCTGACGCTCTGGGTCGCCGCTGCCACCGCGGTCGTCGCGGCCGTCGTCGCGGTGTGGATCAGCACGACACCCGGCGCGCTCGAGACCTTCGGGACCCCGGAGTCCCTCCGCCGGTACGCCACGCAGGACTTCCAGGCGTACTACTCCGACCACGGCCTCGGGGCCTTCACCGCCCAGGTGTGGACGAACAACGCGTACATCGCCGCGAGCATGGTGGCGTTCGGCATCACCGGGCTCTTCGTGCCGTACTCGATCGGGCAGAACGCCATCAACCTCGGGGTGTCGGCGGCGATCATGCACTCCGAGGGCCGCCTCGGCGACTTCTTCCTCTGGATCGCGCCGCACGGCCAGCTCGAGCTCTACTCGATCTTCCTCGCCGGCGCCGCGGGACTCCGGATCGCCTGGTCATGGATCGCGCCGGGGGAGCGGACGCGCGGCCAGGCACTCGCCGAGGACGGCCGCGCGCTCGTCACCGTCGCCCTCGGTCTGGTCGGCACGCTGCTGCTCTCCGGCCTCGTCGAGGGCGTCGTGACCCGCCAGGACTGGCCCTGGCCGGTCAAGATCGGGATCGGCACCGTCGCCCTCGCCGCGGTGCTCTGGTACCAGTGGGTGCTCGGCGGCCGCGCGTACCGCGCCGGCCAGCGCGGCGACGTCGAGGAGTTCGAGCGGGGTGCGACCGCGCTGGTGGCGGGCTGATCCCGGGGAGCCGCCACGCGCCTCCCGGCCGTCAGAGCCGGCCACCCGCCTTCGCACGGACGTACGCGTCGGCGACCAACGGCGGCACGTCCGAGGGTCGTCCGCTGACGACCTCGGCCCCGGCGCGTCGGGCCACGTCCGCGACGCCGGCCGCGTCGAGCAGGGAGCGTTCCGCGGCGGCCCGCCGGTACACGTCGCGCTCCGCGCCGGACGGGAGGCCCGCGGCCCGTCGCGCGGACCGCGTGCGTCCGCCCCGGGTCCGGCCCGGCACGCCCCCGGCAACCGGGTCCGGGTCACCGGCGGCGGTGCGGTGCACGGTGGGGTCCTCGACGCCGGTGACGACGACCGTGTGGCGACGGGCGAGGCGGGGGAGGACCGCGAGCAGGTCGCCCGACGAGCCGACCGAGTCCAGTCCGGTGAGCAGCACGACGAGGGCCCTGGCGGTCGTCACACCGTCGACCACGCCGGGGACGGCGGACCAGTCCGTCGCACGGAGGCCCGGTTCGACGGTCGCGAGGACCTCGCCGAACCGCTGCACGACGTCCGACCGGGTGGCGCCGCGGACGCGGTCGCGGACGGCGTCGTCGAGGACCACGAGGTCGACGCGGTCACCGGCCGCGGCCGCGAGGGCGCCGAGCAGCAGCGCCGCCTCGATGAACGTGTCGAGGCGCGGTTCGTCCTCGATCCGACCGGCTCCGGAGCGCCCGGCGTCGACGACCACCACGACCCGGCGGTCGCGCTCCGGTCGCCAGGTCCGGACGACCAGGTCCTGCCGACGCGCGGTCGCCCGCCAGTCGATCGACCGGACGTCGTCACCCCGGACGTAGTCGCGGAGCGAGTCGAACTCGGTGCCGTGACCGCGGAGCTGCAGGGTCGTCTCACCGTCGAGCTCGCGCAGTCGGGCGAGCCGGGACGGCAGGTGTCGGCGGGACCGGAACGGCGGGGTGACGACGAGCGTCCCCGGTGCTGCCAGGACCCGCTGCCGGGCGGCGAGGCCGAGGGGCCCGACCGCCCGCACCGCGACCCCGGTCGTGGTGCGACGGCCGCGACGGAACGGCGCGAACCGCATCCGCGCGGTCCGGCGTTCCCCCGGCGGCACGTCGAGGCGGAAGCGGCGCGGCTGCTGTCCGGCCGACGGCTCCCACATGTCGCGGAGCTCGGCGCGGAGCCGACGGGTGCCGTCGTTCGCGACGACGAGCGTGCCGTCCGCGGTGGCGTCCCGCCGGGCGGCGCGGGGCATCCGCCGCTCGACGCGGAGTCGCCCCGGGTCGGCGGCGAGGACGACGTCGAGTGCCGCGCCGACCACGACGACCGCCACCCAGGCGAGCCCCGCCCAGCCGCTGCCGAGCAGCACCGTCGGGACGACGGCGACGGCGAGCAGGACGACGAACCGACCGGTGACCGCCACTAGATCGGCACCCGGACCTGCTCGAGCACCTGCTGCAGGACGCTGTCGGCACCGACGCCCTCGAGCTCGGCGTCCGCGGCCACCCGCAGCCGGTGGCGCCAGACCGGCACGGCCATCGCCTGCACGTGGTCCGGCGTGATCGCGTCGTAGCCGGTCAGCCACGCCCAGGCCTTCGCCGCGGCGAGCAGTGCGGTCGCGCCGCGCGGGCTCACCCCGACGCGGACCGACGGGGCCTGGCGGGTCGCGCGGGCCAGGTCCACGACGTAGGCGAGCACGTCGTCACGCGCGGCGACGGCCTGCACGGCGCGCTGGGCGGCGCGGACCTCGTCGACGCCGAGCACGGGCGTGATCCCGGCGGAGCGCACGTCCCGCGGCACGAAGCCGTCCGCGTGCCGGCGGAGCACCTGCCACTCGACGTCGCGCGGCGGCACGTCGAGGACGAGCTTCAGGAGGAACCGGTCGAGCTGGGCCTCCGGCAGCGTGTAGGTGCCCTCGAACTCGATCGGGTTCATGGTCGCCGCGACGAAGAACGGGTCGGGCAGCGGGTGTGCCGCGCCGTCGACGCTCACCTGGCGTTCCTCCATCGCCTCGAGCAGGGCGGACTGGGTCTTCGGGGGTGTGCGGTTCACCTCGTCGGCGAGCAGCACGTTCGTGAACACGGGGCCCTCGCGGAACGGGAACGTGCCCGTCGACGCGTCGTACACGAGCGAACCGGTCACGTCGCCGGGCATCAGGTCCGGCGTGAACTGGATCCGCTTCGTGTCGAGCGACATCGCTGCCGCCAGGCTCCGGACGAGCAGGGTCTTCGCGACACCCGGGACGCCCTCGAGCAGGACGTGCCCCTGCGCCAGGACGCCGACGATCATGCCGGAGACGGCGCCCTCCTGGCCGACGACGGCCTTCGCGACCTCGGAGCGGAGCCGCCCGAAGGCCTCGCGCAGGTCGTCGCGTCGGATGTCGGGCCGAGCACCGTTCCGGGCGTCGGGCCCTGCGTCGGTGGCCGCGCTGCTGGTGTGGTCGGTCACGGTCGTGCTCCTCGGTGCTTGTTCGACGGCGGGTGCTGGTTCGACGGCGGGTGCTGGTCGGGCGGCGGGTACTGGTCGGACGGCGGCTGCCGGTGTTCTGTGCGCCGCTCGCTGGTGGTCTGGTGCCGGTCGTCCACCGAGCCGCCCGTCGCGGCGCGCAGCGCCCGTTCGAGCGCGTCGAGCTCGGCCACCGCCGTGACCAACGTCCGGTCGTCGCGGACGGGACCGCCGACCAGGACCGCGCCGACCTCGGAGTCGGAGCGTCCGGTCGCACGGGCGACGGCCCGGACGACGTCGTCGACGTGCGTGCTGCGGGCCAAGCCGAGCCGACCGGCACTCCGTCGGAGGGCGGCGACGCGCAGGGTGTCGAGCGCGTGCGTGCGGTCGCGGGTCCTCGCGTACAGGCGGGCCCGTCCCTCGGTGGTCTCGGCCGCGCGGACGACGACCGGCAGCCGCTCGACGACGAGCGGTCCGAGGCGCCGACCACGCCAGACGGCGGCCGCGACCGCGACGAGCCCGAGGAGGGCGAGGACGCTCGGCACCCACGGCGGGGCGAGTGAGCCGAGCGTCGGCGCGGCGTCCCCGCCGGCCGGGGTCGGCACGTACCAGCTCAGCATCGGGGTCGCGCTGCTCCCGCCGCCCTGGCCGAGCAGCCCGAGGGCGAGCGCCGCGTCGCCCGCGGTCGTGATCGTGTCGTTCCGCAGGGCGCCGGTGGTGCCGAGGAGGACGACGTCCCCACCCGCCGTGGTGGTCCGCGCGATTCCCCACCCGCGGCCGTCACCGAGGTCGGTCGACGCGCAGAGCTCGACGCCCGCGGTGTCGGCGTCCGGCGCCGCGACGTAGGCGGTGCCCTCGGTGGTGACCGACCGGGCGGCGGCCACCGCCGGCACGGGGCACGTGGTCGTGGACACGGTCCGGCGCTCGGTCACGCTGGACGCGGGCTCCAGCGGCAGCCCGACGGCGTCGAGCACGCGGGCGTCCTCGGTGACCAGGACGACGTGGGCGGCGCGGGCGACGATGCGTCGTGCGACACCGGGGTCGAGGACCCCCGCGGAGTCGTCGACCAGGACCGTGCCGTCCCCGAGACGGCCCGCGTCCCGCACCACGTCGACGGCGACCCCCTGCTGCTCCAGGACCCGGACGAGTGCGCGGGAGCCGCTCGCCGTCGTCGAGGTCGGGTCGAGCGGGGTCCGGTCCGTCGGCGCCGACCCCTGCACGACGGCCGTGGCCACCGCGAGGACCAGCGCGACGGCGACGACGACCGACCATAGGGCGACCCGGCGGGCGAGACCGCCGCGACCGGTCCCCGCGGGAGCCGGGCCCGCGGGAACCGGGGTCGTGGACGGCTCGGGGGTCGCGGTGCGCTCGCGGGTGGCACCGGCCGCGCTCACGCGGGCACCGCCGGCTGGTCGGGTCGGACGGGGCGGGTGGTCCGCACGGTCGCCTCGGTGTCCAGGACCGCGCGGGCGGTCAGTTCGTCCGCGGGACGACCGAGGTACCGCACGGCGTCGAACGCCGCGGCGGCCCGGGCGAGGGCGACGGCGGCGTCCGGGAAGGACGGCGCCGCACGGTCGGCGATCGCGCGGGCCGTGGCGCCGGGCACGTCCGGGACGAGGTCCCGTTCGCCGAGGCCCCTGGCGATCGCCCGGTAGCCGTCGAGGACCGCGCCGTCCCAGTCCCCGGCGCGGAGTGCTGCCCGAGCGGCCTCGGCGACGTCGCGCGTCGGACGCAGGTCGTCCGCGTCGAACACCCCGCCGATCGAGTCCGCGGCGGTGCGGGCGCGTCGGCGGGGGAGTCCGCGGGCGACGACCACGAGGACGACGACCGCGACGAGGACGACCACGGCCGTCCAGAGCAGCGTCTGCGCGACGGCGGGGGACCCGAGCCCGTCGGCACGCAGCGACTGCAGCCAGTCGAGGACCGCGCGCGACGCCCGGTCCCACCAGGTCGGCTCGACGGCCGCGTACTCGCTGCGCTGCAGTTCGCGCTCGAGCAGGTCCCGGGCCTCGTCCGGACCGGGGGTCACGGGCGACCGTCCGGCTTCCCGCCCCAGGTCGGCGGCTCCGGCTGCTGCGCGGGAGGGACCGGCCACTGCGGCGGCTGCTGCGACCACTGCTGCTGCGGGGTCCACTGCGGCTGCTGCGCCCACTGCTGCTGCGGCGGCCACGGCCGCCCCTGCGCGGGCAGGAGCGGGTCGGCGGGCGCGAACGGGTCGCTCGGCTGCCCGGTCTCCAGGTGCGCCGCGATGCGCTGGTCGAGGCCCTCGGTGCGGATGCGGCGGTCGACCGCCAGGAAGGTCGTGATCGAGGCGGACAGCACGTCGACGACGCACTGGACCGCGATCACGAGCAGGCTCCCGACGACCAGGGCGACGACGGCACCGACGCCCACTCCGGCCCGTGCGCCCGTCTGCCCGAGCGGGTCGAAGGTCCCGCCGAGCAGCAGCGCCCCGATGGACAGCGGCGTCGCGGCGATCGACGCGGCGAACCCGAACACGACCTGCACGAGCAGCAGGATGCCGAAGGTCCGCCAGAACGCACGCCGGGTGAGCCGCCACGACTGCGCGGCCCCGGCGAACACCGACCGACCCTCGAGCGCGATCGTCGGGACCGTGAAGGCGAACCGCGTGCCGAGCCAGGCGGCGAGCACACCGAAGCCGAGCGCGAGCACGACGAAGAGCAGGACGACGCCGCCGAGGCCCGCGCGACTGCCCGAACCGATCGCGGCGACGCCGGCGAACGCCACCAGGCCGAACACGAGGGCGGCGACCACACCGGCGCCGGCCTGCAGCAGGATCCAGGCGAGGACCGACCACCGGCGACCGGCGAGCAGCCGCCACAGGCCGCCGAACGATGCACGGCGGCCGAGGATCCGCTGCCCGGTGTCGACGGCGACCGGCGCGACGAGGAAGCCCCGACCGAGCGAGGCGATGAACGGCAGGGCGACGGACAGGAGCAGCCAGAGCGTGATCGACCCCGCGGTCACCGCATCGGCACCCCGACCGGCGTCGACCGCGGCGAACATCCGCGACTGCAGGGCCTGCTGCCCGAGGGTCCCGGCGAGGGTCGACACCAACCCGAGCACACCGCTCAGCAGCAGGCTCCAGAGCAGCAGGACCCGCGCGTTCCGCCGGAGGACGGTGAACGCGCCGGACAGGACGTCCCCCAGCCCGAGCGGTCGCAGCGGCAGGACGGGACGCGAGCCGGCCTGCTGCGGCCCGGGCTTCCCGGACCACCCGCCGGACGGCGGCTGCGCGCCGGACCACCCGCCGGACGGCGGCTGCGCGCCGGACCACCCGCCGGACGGCGGCTGCGCGCCGGACCACCCGCCGGACGGCTGCGACCCCGGTGCCGGTGGCGTGCCTCCCGGCCGATCCGCCCCGTCACGCGACCCGGACGCTCCCGGTACCTGCCAGTCGGACATCCCCGCCCCCGTCGTCATCCGTCGGCCGCGCTGCGGTCGCGCGCGGACACTCCCATCCTGTCGGAAAACCCGGCCGTGCGGGGGACGGCGCTATCGTGACCCTGGGTGCCGGTCCGGCACCACCGCCCGCCACCCGGAGTCCACGCCCATGACACCGCGCATCCTCGTCGTCGACGACGACCAGGCCCTCGCCGAGATGATCGGCATCGTCCTCCGCTCCGAGGGCTACGAGCCCGAGTTCAGCGGCGACGGCAACGACGCCGTCGACGCGTTCCACAGCACCAAGCCCGACCTCGTCCTGCTCGACGTCATGCTCCCGGGCATCGACGGCATCGAGGTCTGCAAGCGGATCCGCGCCGAGAGCGGGACGCCGATCATCATGCTCACCGCGAAGGGCGACACCGCCGACGTCGTCGCGGGGCTCGAGAACGGCGCCGACGACTACGTCGTGAAGCCGTTCAACCCGAAGGAGCTCGTCGCGCGCATCAAGACGCGGCTCCGGCCGACCGCCTCGGACGCGACCGTGCTGCACGCGGGCGACCTGACCGTCGACGTCGCCGCGCACGAGGTCCGTCGCGGCGACACCGTCATCGCGCTCACCCCGCTCGAGTTCGACCTGCTCCGGGCGCTCGCCGAGAAGCCGAACCAGGTGTTCACGCGCGAGATGCTCCTCGACCAGGTGTGGGGCTACCACTACAAGGCGGACACCCGGCTCGTGAACGTCCACGTGCAGCGACTCCGCGCGAAGATCGAGCACGACCCCGACAACCCCCGGATCGTGACCACCGTGCGCGGCGTGGGGTACCGGGCCGGAGGAGCCTGAGCACCGTGTCGTCGGGACCGTCGCGCGACCTCTTCGGCCGCGGGTGGGCGGCGCGCACGCGTCGCCGGGTCCGCCGGTGGGTCCGGCGCGGCTGGTACGCCGTCGCATGGCTCTGGCGACGCTCCCTGCTGGTCCGGTCGGTCGCCATCACCGTCCTGACCACCGGGCTCGCCGTCGTCGTGATCGGCACCGCGGTGATGATCAGCATCTCGAACAACGTGTACGCCCAGCGCCGCGACCAGATCGAGGCGGAGTCGGCCCGGGCGACCGTCGTGGCGCAGGGCATCTTCGACGCGGCGACGGCGGCCGAGGACAACAACCAGACCGAGCTCGAGACGCTGCAGAGCGAGGCGCAGCAGGCGATCCTGTCGAACACGACGAGCCCCGGCGGCACGAGCATCGCGATCGAGCGGAGCCCGGACCAGTCCACCCCGCAGACCCTGCAGAACCTGGCGAGCTCGGACTTCCCGGACGAGGTCATCACCGACGCACTCCGGCGCGAGGTCGCCAAGGACACCGGTCGACTGAGTCTGCAGGCCGTGCGGCTCGACGACGGCGGCCGTCGTGAACCCGGGCTGGCCGTCGGGTCGGTGCTGCAGATCCCGAGCGCGGGCCAGTACGAGCTCTACATCGTCTACGACCTCTCCGACGCGCAGCAGACCCTGGACTTCGTCTCGCAGACCCTGTCGATCGGCGGCGTCGCGCTCATCGTGCTGATCGCCCTCGTGACGTCCCTCGTCGTGCGGCTCGTGGTGGTGCCGATCCGGGGTGCGGCGGAGACCAGTCGGAAGATCGCGGCGGGGCGCCTCGACGAACGCATCCCCGTCCGCGGGCACGACGACATCGCGATCCTCGCGCGGAGCTTCAACGACATGGCGGACGCCGTGAGCCGGCAGATCACCCAGCTCGCCGAGCTCTCCCGCGTGCAGCAGCGGTTCGTGTCGGACGTCTCGCACGAGCTCCGGACCCCGCTCACGACGATCCGGCTCGCCGGCGACATGCTCTTCGACTCCCGGCACGCCTTCGAGCCGTCGGTCGGTCGGTCGGCGGAGCTCCTGCACGCCCAGGTCGAGCGCTTCGAGCTCCTGCTCGCCGACCTCCTCGAGATCTCCCGCTACGACGCGCAGGCCGTGCAGCTCGACACCGAACCCGTCGTGCCCGCGTCCCTCGCGGTCGACATCGTCGAGGAGTTCCGACCCCTCGCCGAGCGCGCCGGCGTCGACCTGCAGCTGGCCACCCCCGGCGGCCACACCACGATGCAGCTCGACGCGAAGCGGGTCCGGCGGATCCTGCGGAACCTCGTCGGCAACGCGATCGAGCACGGTGATGCGAAGCCCGTGCAGGTCGTGGTCGACAGCGACTCGCGCAGCGTCGCGATCGCCGTCCGCGACCAGGGCGTCGGCATGCCGCCGGAGGACACCGCCCGCGTGTTCGACCGGTTCTGGCGGGCCGATCCGAGCCGGAAACGCACCATCGGGGGGACCGGGCTCGGCCTCGCGATCTCCCTCGGCGACGCGCGGCTGCACGGCGGTCGCATCGACGTGTGGTCCCGCCCGGGCGAGGGGTCGACCTTCGTGCTCGTGCTGCCGCGCGGCGAGCAGGTCGGCACGGCGACGTCCGCGATCCCGCTGCCCGAACTCGACGAGGCGTACGACGGCCCCCGGGCCGTCCGGGAGGAACGATGAGGAACACCCTCCGTGCCGCGGTGGCGACCGCGCTCGCGGCCCTGACCGTCGTCGCGGTCACCGCCTGCGCGGCCATCCCCACCGACGGCCCCGTGCGTGCCGGCCAGTCGGTCAAGGACGAGTCGATCTCCGGGGTGGACTTCCGTCCGGACAAGCCCGTCGACGGATCCGACCAGACCGCGATCCTGCGCGGCTTCGTCGCCGCGGGCACGGGCGCCCAGGACGACTACGCGATCGCCCGGGAGTTCCTCGCGGACGGCTTCGCGAAGAAGTGGAACCCGCGTCGCGGCGTGACGATCCTGCAGGGCAGCGGCACCGTCGAGCGGGTCGCTGACCGCGAGCTGACCTACACGCTCACCGCGAGTGCGACCGTCGACCAGGACGGCGAGTACACCCAGGCCGTGCGCCCGACCACGTCCACCCTGACGTTCCAGTTCGTCCGGCAGGACGGCCAGTGGCGCATCGCCTACGCGCCCGACGGCATCATCCTGACGCCGGTCAGCTTCGAGTCCGTGTTCCAGGAGCACGCGCTGTACTTCTTCGACCCCACCTACCAGTTCCTCGTGCCGGACGAGCGGTGGTTCCTCGCGCGCTCGTCGACCAGCACCCGGATCGCGAGCGCCCTGCTCGCCGGACCCGCTGACTGGCTGAAGGGCGCCGTCGTCTCGGCGTTCCCGGAGGGCACGCAGCTCTCCCTGAACGCGGTCACGATCGACAACGGCACCGCGCTGGTCGACCTGTCGAGCGACGCCCTCAGCTCGAGCAACGACGACAAGGCCCGGATGCGCGAGCAGCTCACGCGCTCCCTCGCCTCGGTCGCGTCGGTGTCCTCGGTCTCGATCACCTTCGAGGGCGCCACCTTCTCCGGCGCGGAGCAGGACGGCACCCCGGCGCAGGTGAACCCCGACGTCGACCCGCGGCCCCTGGTCGTCCGGGACGACCAGGTCGGCTTCGCGACGGCCGGGGGCAAGGTCGCACCGCTCGGCGGCGGGCTCGCCGACAACGTCGCCGGGCTCGACCCGCGGTCCCTCGCCCTGTCCGCGTCCGGCACGGTCGCCGCGGTCGGCAACGCCAGCGGCGTCGTGGTCGCCCGCGGCAAGGACGCCCTCCGCGTCGACGCGACGCCGGGACTCGTCCCGCCGTCGATCGACGATCTCGACTTCGTGTGGGTCGGCCGGTCCGACGACACCGGCCAGGTCACGGCGTACGGCCTCGGCGGCGACCCGCACGCCGTGAAGACGACGCTGCCACAGGGCAAGCTCGTGTCGTTCCAGCTGTCCCGCGACTCCACGCGCGCGCTCGCACTCATCGAGACCGCGGACGGTCCGGCCCTGTACGTGATGGCCGTCGTGCGCGGCGCCGACCGGACGCCGACGAGCCTCGGCTCGCCGGTGCGCGTGCAGGCCGCGAGCGGCGACGCCGTCGGCGCGGCCTGGGTGAACGACAGCGACGTCGTGTCCGTCGCCCAGACCGACGCCGGTCCCGAGGTCGTCCGCTCCACGGTCGGTGGGCAGTCGAGCACCCTGCCGAAGGCCGAGGGCGTGGCGACCGCGGTCGTCGGGGGCGACGGCGGATCGATGCTCCTGCGGATGTCGGACGGGTCCGTGCTCCGGTCCACCGGCGGTGGCTGGGACACCACCGGGGTCACCGCGGACGTCCTCGGCGTCCAGCGCTGATCGGGCGGCCCACCCCGTTCCTCCTCCACAGGCCGCCCGGACAGGAGGCCCGCCCACCGTCCGTCCCGTCGGCGCGCGTCCGCAGGCCTGTCACCCCGAGCATGGGGACGTGACCCGAGCGCAGCCCGACCCACCCCCGCCTCGTGACCGCTGGGCGGACGCCGCCCTCGCGGTGCTCGGTCTGGTCCTGCCGGTCGCATGCGTCGGGTGCGGCGCCCCGGACCGGGCGCTCTGCCGGTCCTGTCGCGCCGAACTCGACGCGCTCCCCACGTGCCGCCGCCTGGTGGCCGGCGTCCGGCTCGACGCCGCGTGGTCCTACGAGGGCCTCGTCCGCACCCTGGTGCTCGAGTGCAAGCTCCGGAGCCGCGTCGACCTCGCCGGGCCGCTCGCCGGACGGTTCGGCGTGCTCGTCCGGCGCGCGCTCGCAGACCACCCCGAGGCGGTGCTCCTGCGCGTCCCGCCGTCACGCCGCGGAGCTCGACGTCGCGGGTTCGACCCGGTGGTCCTCATGCTGGGGCGCGCGCGGCTGCGACGACCGCGGGCGCTCGTGCGCGTCCGCGTCGGTGGCCCGGGGCAGCGGGTCGCCGCGGGGCACGGGCAGAAGGAGCGGACGGCCGTCGAACGGGTCGTCGCGACGGTCGGCGCCCTGCGCGCCACCGGCGTGACCGGTCGGGACGTGGTGCTCGTCGACGACGTCGTGACGACCGGGGTCACCATGGCCGAGGCGATCCGGGCGGTCCGCGTCGCCGGCGGCCGGGTCGTGCGGTGCGTGGCGCTCGCCGAGGTGGACGCCCGGTGACGCCTGGGTGTCCGGTGGGTGTCCGCACCGACCCGCCGAGGGGTGGTGACGGCGGCTCGGTCGGGGGTCTAGCCTCGCGGCAAGGCGTCCGGGATCGCCGGATGGAGGCGACGCGCCGAAGTACGGATGGGAGCCGCCACATGGACGTGACGATCACAGGACGGAACGTCGGGGTCACCGATCGATTCCGCACCTACGTCGAACAGAAGTCCGAGAAGATCGACGTGCTCGCCGACCGCGCCCTCGCCTTCGAGGTGCGCCTCAGCCGCCACAACGAGAAGTCCGGCGGCAGCGGGGGCGAGGACCGCGTCGAACTGACCCTCATCGGCCCCGGCCCGCTGGTCCGCGCGGAGTCCGCGGCGTCGGACAAGTACGCCGCGTTCGACCTGGCGTTCGCGCGCATCACCGAGCGACTCCGCCGGGCGCGTGACCGCAAGAAGGTGCACCGCGGACGCCACCGCCCGACCTCCGTGGCCGAGGCGTCCGGCACCGCGTTCGAGCACATGGGCGTGACGCCCGCCGACGGCAAGCTCATCGAGACCGTCGCGACCGGGGCCGTCCCCGTGGTCGAGGAGCCACACGACGACGACACCGAGGTCTACTCGCCGGTGGTGATCCGGCACAAGGTCTTCCAGGAGTCGCCGATGACCGTCGACGACGCGCTCTACCGGATGGAGCTCGTCGGGCACGACTTCTACCTGTTCGTCGACGCCGAGACCCACCGGCCGAGCGTCGTCTACCGGCGGAAGGGCTGGGACTACGGCGTGATCGGCATCGACGGCGGCGACTCCGCCGACCAGCTCGCCGAACCGGACCGCACGGCCGCCACGGTCTGAGTCGCACCGACGACCGACGGTGTGCGCGGCCCGCGACTGGGCCGCGCACACCCGCGTCCCTCCCAGCGCAGGGACCTGGCGGGTTGCTAGCATGACTGGCTGTTCGGATCGCGCAGGTCGCGCGCGACGACCCCGTAAGGAGCTCACGTGGCAAACGTGCTGGAGAAGGTCCTCCGCATCGGCGAAGGGCGCACCCTCCGTCGGCTGAAGGCGTACGCCTCGGCCATCAACGACCTCGAGGACGACTTCGCGAGCCTCACGGACGAGGAGCTCCAGGACGAGACGAAGGAGCTCCGCGAGCGGTACGCCAACGGCGAGACCCTCGACGACCTGCTCCCCGAGGCCTTCGCCGCGGTGCGCGAGGCAGCGAAGCGCACGCTCGGCATGCGGCACTTCGACGTGCAGCTCATGGGCGGCGCGGCCCTGCACCTCGGCAACATCGCCGAGATGAAGACCGGTGAGGGCAAGACCCTCGTCGCGACGACCGCCGCCTACCTCAACGCGATCCCGTCGCGCGGCGTGCACGTCATCACGGTCAACGACTTCCTCGCGTCGTACCAGTCCGAGATCATGGGCCGGGTCTTCCGCGCGCTCGGCATGACCACGGGCTGCATCATCGCGAACCAGACCCCCGCCGAGCGCCGCGAGCAGTACGCCGCGGACATCACGTACGGCACGAACAACGAGTTCGGCTTCGACTACCTGCGCGACAACATGGCGTGGCAGGCCTCGGACATGGTGCAGCGCGGGCACTTCTTCGCGATCGTGGACGAGGTCGACTCGATCCTCATCGACGAGGCCCGCACGCCGCTCATCATCTCCGGTCCGTCCTCGGGTGAGGCCAACCGCTGGTTCACCGAGTTCGCCTCCATCGCCACGCGGCTCATCCCGGGCGAGGACTACGAGGTCGACGAGAAGAAGCGCACCGTCGGCGTGCTCGAGCCCGGCATCGAGAAGGTCGAGGACTACCTCGGCATCGACAACCTGTACGAGTCGGCGAACACCCCGCTCATCTCGTTCCTGAACAACTCGATCAAGGCCGTCGCCCTGTTCAAGCGCGACAAGGACTACGTCGTGATGAACGGCGAGGTCCTGATCGTCGACGAGCACACCGGCCGCATCCTGATGGGCCGCCGCTACAACGAGGGCATCCACCAGGCGATCGAGGCGAAGGAGGGCGTCGAGGTCAAGGCCGAGAACCAGACCCTCGCGACCGTCACGCTGCAGAACTACTTCCGCCTGTACCAGAAGCTCTCCGGCATGACGGGCACCGCCGAGACCGAGGCGGCGGAGTTCATGTCGACCTACAAGCTCGGCGTCGTGCCGATCCCGACGAACAAGCCGATGCAGCGCATCGACCAGACCGACCTCGTCTACAAGAACGAGAAGGCGAAGTTCGAGCAGGTCGCCGAGGACATCGCCGAGCGCCACGAGAAGGGCCAGCCGGTCCTGGTGGGCACGACGAGCGTCGAGAAGTCCGAGTACCTGTCGAAGCTCCTCGCCAAGAAGGGCGTGAAGCACGAGGTCCTCAACGCGAAGAACCACGCACGTGAAGCCGCGATCGTGGCCCAGGCCGGTCGACTCGGCGCCGTGACCGTCGCCACGAACATGGCCGGTCGCGGTACGGACATCATGCTCGGCGGCAACTCCGAGTTCCTCGCCGTGCAGGAGATGCACGCCAAGGGGCTGTCCCCGACGGAGACGCCGGAGGAGTACGAGGCCGCCTGGGACGAGGTCTTCGCCGAGGTCAAGAAGACCGTCGAGTCCGAGGGCGACAAGGTCCGCGACGCCGGCGGGCTCTACGTGCTCGGCACCGAGCGTCACGAGTCGCGCCGCATCGACAACCAGCTCCGCGGCCGTTCCGGCCGCCAGGGTGACCCGGGCGAGAGCCGCTTCTACCTGTCGCTCACCGACGACCTGATGCGCCTGTTCAACTCCGGTGCCGCCGAGAGCCTCATGGGCCGCTCGAACGTGCCGGACGACATGGCGATCGAGAACAAGCTCGTCAGCCGCGCGATCCGCTCCGCCCAGGCGCAGGTCGAGGGCCGCAATGCCGAGATCCGCAAGAACGTCCTGAAGTACGACGACGTCCTGAACCGCCAGCGCGAGGCGATCTACAGCGACCGTCGTCACATCCTCGAGGGCGACGACATCCACGAGCGGGCGCAGACGTTCCTCAAGAGCGTTGTCGACGACGTGATCGACACCCACACCGCCGAGGGCAACGCGGACGACTGGGACCTCGACGCGATGTGGACCGAGCTCGGGACGCTGTACCCGATCTCGATCTCCATCGACGAGGTCATCACGGAGGCCGGCTCGAAGGGCAAGGCGACGCGCGACTTCCTCGGGCGCGAGATCCTCTCCGACGCCAAGCTCGCCTACCAGAAGCGCGAGGAACTCCTCGGCGAAGAGGCCATGCGCGAGCTCGAGCGCCGCGTCGTCCTCTCGGTGATCGACCGCCGCTGGCGTGACCACCTGTACGAGATGGACTACCTGAAGGACGGCATCGGCCTCCGCGCCATGGCCCAGCGCGACCCGCTGGTCGAGTACCAGCGCGAGGGCTACGCGCTCTTCCAGAGCATGATGGGCCAGATCCGCGAAGAGTCCGTCGGCTACCTCTTCAACCTCGAGGTGCAGGTCCAGTCCGACGGCGACAACGCCGTGATCGAGGCGAAGGGCCTCGGCGAGGGCGAGGCCACCGGACTCGAGTACTCGGCACCGTCGATCGACGGCGAGGTCGAGGTCCGCGACGAGCAGGGTCGCCTCGAGCAGGCGGCGACGGCCCGTGCCCAGAAGGCGCAGGCCGAGGCCGAGGCCGCTGCTGGTCCGGAGCAGGGGTCCGCGTTCGGCAACGCGGCCACGGCCTCCGGTCAGGCCTCCGCGAACAATCGGGCCGAGCGCCGGCAGGCGGCCAAGAAGGGCTGATCCGCAGCGGCGCGCGAGCGCGTGCGCGACGGACGGGAGGCGCGGTGCCGGCTGGCACCGCGCCTCCCGTCCGTCTGTCGGGTACGACGCGTCAGAGGACGCCGACGACGACGGCCCGCCAGCGGCCCTGCCGGCGTTCGAGGCGGAGCGCGACGGCGCGCGCGTGGCTGCGGGTGTGCACGACGACGGCCGCCTCGACCACGCCGGGCGCGACCGGGCAGACCCGGGTGGTGCCGACCTGGACGAGCGGCCGCGTCCGGGCGCGACGCCGCAGCGCTCGAGCACGGCCGGCGACGGCCGCGCGGTGCAGCAGGTGCCGGTGCACGTCCTCGCTGACCCACCGCGCGATGCTGTCGACGTCACGGGCGCCGGCGAGGACCTCCACGACGCAGCGGGCGAGGGCAGCGGCGACCTCGGCCGGGTCCGGCGGGTCGTCGGCGTCCGGCGTCCCGGGTTCCGGTGGCGGGGCCGGTGTTCCGGCGGGCCGCGGAGCCGGGACCGCGGCGACGGCTCGGACCGTCGTCTCCGATCGTTCGTCGTCGTCCTCGTTGTCGAGTCGATGCGCGTGTCCTGACACCCCGGTCCCTCCCATGTGGCGAACGTACGAATGTGTACGACATGAGAAATACGAAAGCAGCGGGGCTGTGGAGGCGTGCCATTGTCCACAACGGTCCGCACCTAGACTGACGTGGTGTCGACCCTCAGTGACCTCGTCCTTGCGCAAGGCCGATCCTCGGAAGCGGACGTGGAGTGGCTCCACCTGCTCGTGGGGGACTGGCAGCTCCTCGCCGACCTGTCCTTCGCCGACATGGTGCTCTGGGTACCGACCGCCGAGGACGGCTCCTTCGTGGCCGTCGCGCACGCCCGGCCGAGCTCTGCCGCGACGCTCTTCTACCGCGACATCGTCGGGCAGGAGATCCGCGAGGAGTGGCGCGAGCAGGTCACCGAGTGCTTCGCCGCCGCCCGGGTCGTCGACTCCGCCGAGCCGGACTGGTACGAGGACACCCCGACGCGCGTCCGGGCGATCCCGGTGCTCCGTCGCCTGAACGCGAACAGCGCCGAGACGACCGAGCGTCCGATCGCCGTCGTCACGCGGCACTCGAACCAGGACGAGATGCGGACCCCGAGCCGCCAGGAGCTCAACTTCACCGCGAGCGCGAACGACCTGTTCGGGATGATCGCCACGGGCGACTTCCCGGACCTCGGTGCCCCGGCCGGCCCCCGTCGCGGCGCGCCCCGTGCGAGCGACGGGCTGCTCCGCCTCGACACGAACGGCGTCGTCACCTTCGCGAGCCCGAACGGCCTGAGCGCCTTCAACCGCATGGGCTTCGAGGGTGAGCTCGAGCGGAAGTCCCTCGCCGAGGTCACGACCGAGCTGATCGGCTCGCAGCTCGACGTGGACGAGTCCCTGCCGCTCGTCGTGACCGGGCGGGCTCCGTGGCGCGCCGACGTCGAGGCGAAGGGCGTGACGGTCTCGTTGCGCTCCATCCCGCTCCGCGACCAGGGCGACCGCATCGGCGCGATCGTGCTCTGCCGCGACGTCACCGAGCTCCGGCACCAGGAGCGCGAGCTCATCACCAAGGACGCGACGATCCGCGAGATCCACCACCGCGTCAAGAACAACCTGCAGACGGTCGCGTCCCTGCTCCGCATCCAGGCGCGCCGGACCCACTCGGACGAGGCCCGGACGTCACTGCAGAACGCCATGCGTCGCGTGGCGGCGATCGCCGTCGTGCACGACACCCTGTCGACCGGCCTCAGCCAGAACGTCGACTTCGACGAGGTGTTCGACTCCGTGCTGAAGCTCGTGACCGAGGTCGCGGCGTCCCACAACACGACGGTCCGCCCGAAGAAGACCGGCGAGTTCGGCGTGCTGCCCTCGGAGGCGGCGACCCCGCTCGCGCTCGGCCTCACCGAGCTCGTCACGAACGCCGTCGAGCACGGGCTGGACGGCCGCGACGGCGAGGTCGAGATCGTGGCGAACCGCTCCGACGACCACCTCGACATCGAGGTCCGCGACAACGGCCGAGGCCTGCCGGAGGGCAAGGTCGGCTCGGGGCTCGGCACGCAGATCGTCCGCACGCTCATCCAGGGCGAGCTCGGCGGGACGATCGACTGGCACACGCTCACCGGCAGTGGCACCGAGGTCACCATCACGATCCCGTTCCGCTGGCTCACCGCCGCCGGCGCCGCGTAGCGCTCGGCGCCGTGGGCCCGCCCCAGGCTGGACACACGACGACGCCCGTCGCTCCCGGGGGAGCGACGGGCGTCGTCGTGTCGGTGGTGGTGCTGCGTCAGGAGGCGCGGCGGGCGCGGGCCGCGCGGCGCTTCAGCGCACGACGCTCGTCCTCGCTGAGGCCGCCCCAGACGCCCGAGTCCTGGTTGTTCTCGAGGGCGTACTGCAGGCACATCTCCGTCACCGTGCACCGAGCGCAGACCGACTTGGCCTTCTCGATCTGGTCGACGGCGGGTCCGGTGTTGCCCACCGGGAAGAAGAGCTCGGGGTCCGCGGTGAGGCAAGCTGCCTGGTCACGCCAGTCCATGTGTGGTGCTCCTTGATGTCGATGCTCGAACGGCAGGCCGGGGCCGCGGCTCGGGGATCGGAACGCTGAGCATGCACAGGGCACGAGGGGAGACCTGTGGGGGAGGAATCCGCTGGGAGCGAGTCTGACGCCCGCTGAACGCTCGGGGGAGGAGCGTCGAACCGCGGGAGACGCACACCACATCGTGCCGTCCAAACGACCTCGAATATCGTTCCATACTGGTGGTACCAAATCAAGGGTTCCATCTGGAGGATCGCTGTGTCCGAGACCACCCCGAACGGCCCCGGCCCCGTCGCCGGTCGATCCCCGGCGTTCACGACGCTGCTCGTGGTCGTCGGCCTCGAGGCGCTCGCGCTCGTCCTCGTGACGGTCGCACTCCTCGTGGAACTCCTCGTCGCGCCGGCGTCGAGCATCGCTTCCGCGATCGCGCTCGTGGTCCTCGCCGCGATCGCCGCGACCTGGCTCGTCGCGATGTTCCTCGGGCTCCGGAACCACCGCTCGTGGGTCCGCTCCGGGATCATCGTCTGGCAGGTGCTCCAGGGCGCGCTCGCGATCGGCGCGTTCCAGGGCGTCTTTCGCGTCGCCTGGGTGGGCTGGGTGCTCCTCATCCCGGCACTGGTCGGCCTCACCCTCGTGCTCTCGCGGCCGGTCACGGCCGCGCTCGTCCCGCGCGGCCAGCGGGACGACTGACGTCGCGTCTCGGGACGTGAGCGCAGACGGACGGGAGCGCGCCCCGCTCAGCGGTGACGCGCCAGCGTCACGCGGGGCGCGCCGACCGAGCCTGCGAGGGAGGTGTGCCAGCTGGCACCGCGCCTCCCGTCCGTCCGTGGCTGGGTTCAGACCAGGCCGAGCTTCTTCCGGAGGCTGGCCACGTGACCGGTCGCCTTCACGTTGTAGAGGGGCAGCTGCACACGGCCGTCCTCGTCGACGACGATCGTCGAGCGGATCGTGCCGGTGACGATCTTCCCGTAGTTGTTCTTCTCGCCCCAGGCGCCGTAGGCGCGGTGCACGGCGAGGTCGGGGTCGCTCAGCAGCGGGAAGGTCAGGACCTGCTCGTGCTGGAACTCCTTGAGCTTCGCCTGCTCGTCCTTCGAGACGCCGAGGACCTCGTAGCCGGCCGCCTGGAGCGACGTCATGTTGTCGCGGAAGTCGCACGCCTCGGTGGTGCACCCGGGGGTCGAGGCCGCCGGGTAGAAGTACACGATGACCTTCCGACCGCGCAGGTCGGCGAGCGCGTGCTCCGTGCCGTCCTGGTCCGGGAGGGTGAAGTCGGGGGCGGTGTCGCCGACCGCGAGACGGTCCGTCATGGTGCTCCTGTTCGTGTCCGGTGCCCGAGTGGTCGTGAGCACCCAGAACCCATGCTATTGTTGTTTCCCGTTGCAGCACGCAAGTGCAAGAGCAGCAGACAACTCAACACCATGCGCCTCTAGCTCAATTGGCAGAGCAACTGACTCTTAATCAGTGGGTTCTCGGTTCAAGTCCGAGGGGGCGCACCACACACAGCAGGCCCGGTCGGATCATCCCGACCGGGCCTGCTTCGTCATACGCGGGTGTTGTCGGGGTCGATCGGCGCGACACGCGCGGGGCGTCAATGACGACGAGATCGGGCGGACCGGATCTGGAGCCGTCCGCGGTCCGTCCGCGTCGGGCGCGATCGGTCAGGTGCCGGACGTTCGGTCGGGCAGGTCGACCACGCGGGTCGGACCCGACTCGGGGACGAGCGTCCCGGCCGAGGCGGCAGCGAGGTCGGCGCGCAGGGCGTCGAGGGCGTCCTCCGGCACCCAGAGCGAGAACGTGGCCGTGGCGGCGTACTCGGGGGCGTCGAGCGTCGCGTCGTGGTGTCCGACCCACTCGCGCAGCAGGTTGTCGATCCGGCCGGCCTCCGCGTGCGGCACGTCCACGGTGGCCCGGGTGCGCTCGGCTCGTCGGACGAGCGCCGCGTGGTCGAGCGCCTCGGAGACCGCCGACGAGTACGCCCGGACGAGCCCACCGGCGCCGAGCTTGACGCCGCCGAAGTACCGCGTCACGACGACGACCAGGTCGGTCAGGTCGCGGCGTCGCAGGACCTCGAGCATCGGGACGCCGGCGGTGCCGGACGGTTCGCCGTCGTCGGACGACCGTGCCTGGTCCCCGAGGACGCCCGTGACCATCGCCGTGCAGTGGTGCCGCGCGTCCCAGTACCGGCGTCGGACCTCGGCGACCACCCGCTCGGCGTCGGGGACGTCCACCACCGGCGCGACCGTCGCGATGAAGCGGGAGCGGTTGACCGTCCGTTCGTGCTCGACGGTGCCGGCGACGGTCGAGGGCAGGACGCGGGACATCCCGACAGGCTACGGCGGGACCGCGCTACCATTGCGTGCACCGCTGGCGACTGGGGAGGAGTCCGATCGACATGACGACCACCGATCCCAAGGGTGGCGCGCTCGACGCGGCCGAGCTCGCGCGCCGGCTCAACCTGCTGCTCGACTTCGAGGAGTCGCAGCGCGGTGCCCCGGTGCCGTTCTCCGCGGTCGAGGACTACGTCGCGGCACGTGGCGGGTCGCTCTCCCGCGCGAAGTGGACCTACATGATCTCCGGGGACGGTCGGCGCAACCGCGACACGGACCTGCTCCGCGTGCTCGCCGGCTTCTTCGAGGTGGACGAGCGCTTCCTGCTCGAGGACAGTGCGGTCCCGGAGCGGATCGGTGCCCAGATCGAGCTCGTGCGGGCACTCCGCTCGGCTCGGGTCAGCGGCTTCGCGGCGCGGACGTTCCCCGGGGAGCTCTCGCCGGACGCCCTGCGGCGCATCGCCCGGGTGCTCGAGGAGGAGTCGGCGCGGGGGAGCGTCGCATGACCGAGCCGACCGGCCACGGCGAGGCGTCCGCCTCTGTCGACGCCTTCTGGGCGCGGGGTGAGCGCGAGGGCTGGTCGGACATCGACCAGGCCGTCGCCGCGGCCGCGGACCACGTCGGCAAGCCGATCGTCGTGCGTGAGGAGTCGTTCCTCAGCGAGGAGCCCGTCTGTGGCTTCGTCGCGACGCTCGAGCACCAGCACCTCGTGATGATCTCGCCCACCGCGTCCGAGACCTTCCGGGCGTTCGTCATCGGCCACGAGCTCGGACACGTGCTGCATCGCCACCAGGAGCACGCGCCGCAGTCGGCCTACGTCCGCGACGTCATCCCCGACGTGCCGGAGTACAAGGTCGAGCGGGCCCTCGCGCGCGGCATGTTCACGAACGACTACGAACACCAGGCCGAGCTCTTCGCCGACCAGCTCGCGGGTCTCATCCGACGGCACCGCGGCCGGCCGAGTGCCTTCCGCGGGGTCTTCGGGTGATCCTCGCCGTCGCCCAGGCGCTCGTCCTGGTCGTCGGGAGCGTCGTCCTCCTCCGACTGCAGCGCGGACAGGACCGCACCCTCGCGGTGACGTTCCTGCTGTTCGCGGCGACGGTCGTCACGAACGTCGACCCGCTGTACCGCTGGCTCGACCCCCTGCTGGGCGGGCAGAACGTCGTCACGGTGCTGAGCGACTGCCTGATGGTCGCCGGGACGAGCACGCTGCTCTGGGGCGTCGCGAAGGCGGTCGGCGCCGCACGTCCGTGGCTGCGGACCACGATCGTCGTCGCGTGCGTGGTCGTCGTCGTGGTGGTCGTCGGGGCGTTCGTCGCGCTCGATCGTCCCGCCACGACCACGACGTTCATGCTCGTCGCCGGGGACCAGCCGGCCGCCGCCGTGTACTCGATCGCGCAGACCGCGTACCTCGGCACGGCGTTGGCCGCGACGGCGGTCATCTGCGCGCTCCACCTGCGCGAGGCCCGCACCGCCGCCGACCGCCTCGGCCTGTGGTTCATCGTCCTCGGCGGGGTGCTCGGTGTCGTCCGCATGGTCGTGGTGGTCGTCATGGACCTCGCGCACGTCGCCGGTCGGCTCGACGTCACCCACGCCCTGTCCCTGCCGTACGACGTCACGACCCCCGGCGCGGTGCTGTGCACGGCGTCCGGGATGCTCCTGCTCGTCATCGGCCACCAGGTCGCGCGTCGTCGGACGAGCCGGCGTCTCGACGCCGCCCTGGCCGCGCTGGAGCCGCTGCACGAGCGCATCGGCACGGACAACGCCTACCCCGAGTCCACCGACGCCGCCACCCGGGTGAGCCGCCTGATCGTCGAGATCAACGACGGCGCGCGACGAGCCCGCCGTCCGCTCGACCCCGACGACCGTGCCGTCCTGGCCGCCGCGGAGTCGGCGCTCGACGATGCGGCGGGCACGGCCTGACGTCGTTCTGCATCGGAACGATCACGTTCCCGAGCACGGCTCGACCTCCTGTGGACCAGCCGTGTAGGGTCTGTAGCACGTGCTACACGTCGTGTGGTGCGCCGGGGCGGACTCGGCCGCGTTGGGGGCGGCCGAGCACCCCCGGGTCCCGCGGCACCGGCCGCTCTCGCCTCCAGCGGTGCACGAGTGCGGTGTCTAGACTCGTCGCGTGACCGTCTTCGCCGCCATCGTGCTCTTCGTCGCCGCCGTCTTCAACGTCGTCACGTGGCCCCGGTTCTTCCAGCGCGTGGCGAAGGACGCCCGGGCGCGGGACGCCGCCGGGAAGCCGACGACCTTCTACACGGTGCACCTCGTGCTGCTGCTCATCGCGTTCGCGATCGCCCTCGCCGCGGTCGTCGCCGGCGTCCTGCTGCTGCTGGCCTGACCCGCGCCGCAGCGTCGGGACCACGTCCGGACGCCGCGCCGCGCCGCAGCGCCGCGCCTCAGGACTCGGACGGCAGCGGGTCGCCCAGCGCCCGACCGAGCACGAGCGCCGCGATCCGCTCGTCGGACGTGTCGAGCAGCACCCGGTAGGTGTCCGATGCGGTGACGAACTCCACGCACACCGCGTCGAAGTCGCACGGCTCGATGCGCCAGCCCCGCACCTCGTCCATCGGGACCTGCGTCAGGGCGTCGCGCTCGAAGCTCGTCTCGGCCCGCACGAGCTCGTCGTACACCCGGATCCGACCGATGGTCCCGCGCCACGTCAGCTGCAGGTCGAACGTCGGGGCGGGGGAGACAGAAGGGTCCGGCACACGCCGATCGTACCGACGCGTGCCGGACCCGTGGAAGGTTCCGGGGCGAACCGCCCGCGCATTCCGGATGACATGGGGACGCGCGGACCGTCCGTGCGGGATCATTCGCCCCTGCTGTCACCGTCCTTGCTGCGACGGACCTGGTTCGCCGGGTCGCGGACGCCGATCGGGTACGGCCCGGTCACGCCCTCGCGGAGCGCTGCGATGCGCAGGATCCGGTCGCGCTGCAGGAACCACCCGACGACGAGCAGCGGGATGATGACGACGAGCGACGCGATCGTGTACGTCCCGACCGGGTAGTCGATCGCCATGAGCACGACGACCGACGCCAGGAACGCCAGGGTCAACCACGACGTCACCGGAGCGCCGGGCAGCCGGAACGTCGGCTCCTTCGCCAGGCCCTGCTTCGCCCACTGCCGCAGACGCATCTGGCAGAGGATGATCGTGCCCCACGCCGTGATGATCCCGAGGCTCGCGACGTTCAGCGCGATCTCGAACGCCTGCGCCGGGACGAAGTAGTTGAGCGCGACGCCCGCGACGGTGAAGGCCGCGGTGAGCAGGATGCCGGCGTAGGGCACGCCGCCCTTCGACATCTTCGTGGTCCACTTCGGCGCCGAGCCGTTCATGCCCATCGAGTGCAGGGCTCGGCCGGTGGAGTACAGACCGGCGTTCAGCGACGACAGCGCGGCGGTGAGCACGACGAAGTTCATGATCGAGCCGGCGATGACGCCCACCTGCGGGTTGCCGAGCGACGAGAAGAACGTCACGAACGGGCTCTGCCCGTCCTTGTACGACGTGTACGGCAGCAGCAGGGACAGCAGGACGACCGACCCGACGTAGAAGACCGCGATGCGGAAGACGACGGAGTTGATGGCGCGGGGGATGACCTTCTCGGTGTCCTGGGTCTCGCCGGACGCGGTGCCGACCAGCTCGATGGCCGCGTAGGCGAACACGACGCCCTGGACCACGAGCACCGCGGGCAGCACGCCGTTCGGGATGAGCCCGCCGTTGTCCTGCCAGATCGAGAAGCCCGTGCGGACCGCCTCGCCACCGGTCTCCACCGGGAACGCGAAGACGAGCCAGACGAGCGCGATGACGAGGAACACGACGAGCGCGGCGACCTTGATGAGCGCGAACCAGAACTCCAGCTCGCCGAACACCTTGACCGCGACCATGTTGGCGGCGAGCACGACGACCAGGGCGATGAGCGCGAGGAGCCACTGCGGCGCCGCGGTGAACGCGCTCCAGTAGTGGAGGTACAGGGCGACCGCGGTGGTGTCCACGATCGACGTCATCGCCCAGTTCAGGAAGTACATCCACCCGGCGGCGTACGCGAACTTCTCGCCGTAGAACTCGCGGGCGTACGAGATGAAGGACCCGGAGGACGGGCGGTGCAGCACGAGCTCGCCGAGGGCCCGGAGGATGAAGAAGGCGAAGATGCCCGCGACCAGGTAGGTGACCGCCAGGGCCGGTCCCGCCGTGTTCAGGCGGCCGCCCGCGCCGAGGAAGAGTCCGGTGCCGATGGCCCCGCCGATCGCGATCATCTGCAGTTGCCGGGGCTTCAGACCGTGCTGGTAGCCCTCCTGCTCGTGCGAGAAGTCGTTCGCGGGCGTGCGGGACACACCCGTGTCGTTCTGCGCTGTCATGCGCGCCAACCTACATGCGTGTCCGCGCCGGGGTGGAACGGAATGCCGACCTGAACGACACCACAGGTCAGGCGATGCTGAACACGACCGGTGGGGGATCGGACAGCATGGACCGATGGACACCCTCCTCCGACTCCTGGTCGCGATCGGGATCGCCCTGCTCGTGACGGCCGCCGCCGCGCTCGTCCTGCACCTCGTGCTCCGGACGATCGCCCGACGGGAACGCTGGGCCGCCGTGCTCTCCCGACGCACGAAGCACCCGTTCCGATCGATGCTCCTCGTGGCCCTGACCTGGGCGGCCTTCGCGGCGAGCGTGCCGCGGAACGCCGAGGCGTACCGGTGGCGCGACGAGGTCTCCCACGCGTTCCTCATCGTCACGATCGCGGTGGGCTGCTGGCTCGCCTGCGAGATCGCGATCTTCCTCGAGGACCTCGGCCTGCACCGCTACCGCGTCGACGTCCCGGACAACCGCGTCGCCCGGCGGATCCGCACGCAGGTCCTCATCATCCGACGGCTCACGGTCGCCGTGCTCGTCATCATCGCCGTCGGCGCGATCCTGCTCACGTTCCCCGGTGTCGAGGCCGCCGGCGCCAGCGTCCTGGCATCGGCCGGGCTGATCTCCGTCGTCGCGGGTCTCGCGGCGCAGTCGACCCTCGGCAACGTCTTCGCGGGCATGCAGCTCGCGTTCTCGGGCTCCATCCGCGTGGACGACGTCGTGGTCGTCGAGCAGCAGTGGGGGCGCATCGAGGAGATCACCCTCACCTACGTCGTCGTGCACCTCTGGGACGACCGACGGTTCGTGCTGCCGTCGACGTACTTCACGAGCACGCCCTTCGAGAACTGGACCCGTACGGGGAGCGAGCTCCTCGGCGCCGTCGAGTTCGACCTCGACTGGCGGATCAGCCCGACCGAGATGCGCACCGAGCTCGACCGGATCCTCGGCACGTCGACGATCTGGGACGGCCGCACCAAGGTGCTGCAGGTCACCGAGGCGGTCGGCGGCCTGGTGCGCGTGCGCATCCTCGTCAGTGCCCGGGACGCCGGCGGCCTGTTCGACCTGCGCTGCTACGTGCGCGAGGAGATGGTCGAGTGGGTGCAGCGCGAGCACCCGGACGCGCTCCCGCGGCAGCGCGTGCAGGTCACGCAGGGCCGGGAGGCGGTCGGCAAGGCCCGACCGCGCACCGAGGAGCAGGACGCCTCGCTCTTCCGCGAGGGCGACGAGCGCTCCGCGCTCTTCACCGGACCGATCCAGACGTCCGGCATCCGCCCGGAGGACGTCCCGCCCGCTCGCTGACGGACGCGACCGGAGGACGGACAGGCGCGCCCCGCTCAGCGGTGACGCGCCAGCGTCACGCGGGGCGCGCCGACCGAGCCTGCGAGGGAGGGGTGCCAGCCGACACCGTGCCTCCCGTCCGATGGGTGGTCGCGCTGGCGACCTAGCGCTGACGCGCCTTCACCGCGCGGTCGTCCTCGACGACCGTGCCGAGCGCGACGATCGTCGTCGCGAGCCACGCGATCCACGTGAGCGCGAGGCGCCAGTCCCGCGGCCCCTGCCGCGTCGTCTGCACCACGCTGTAGCCGCTGATGATCGAACTCCACACCGCACCGCTGAACATGAACTTCCGCACCGGTTCCTCCTCTGGTCGTCCCCGCCACGCTACCGGCCGCTACATTGGAGCGCCGCCGGTCGCCCTGCCCGGCCCGAGCGTCGAGGAGTCACCGTGCGTCAGGCCGTCATCGGGGGAGTGCTGCTCGTGGTCGGCGCCGTGTGCGTCGTCCTCGGCCTCCTGCCCCTGTCCGACCTCGCGACCCTCGCCGAGCGTGTCGTCCCGGTGCTCGCGTTCGTCCTCGGGCTGACCGTCGTGTCCGAGCTCGCAGCCGACGCGGGCGTCTTCGACCGGCTCGCCGACCTCGCCGCGCGCGTCGGCGGTGGCCGCACGATCGGCCTGTGGGTGTCCGTGGTCGTGCTGGCCGTCGTCTGCACCGTGTTCCTGTCGATCGACACCACCGCGGTGCTCCTGACGCCCATCGTGATCGCGCTCGCCCGCCGGGTCGGCCTGCCCCCGATGCCGTTCGCCCTGACGACCGTCTGGCTCGCGAACACCGCGTCGATGCTGCTGCCGGTGTCGAACCTGACGAACCTGCTCGCGGTCGACAAGATCGGTCTCGACGGACCGATCCCGTTCGCCGGCCTCATGGTGTGGGCGGCGCTCGCCGGGGTCGTCGTGCCGTGCGCCGTGCTCCTCGTCGTGTTCCGCGGCAAGCTCTTCGGCCGGTACACCCCGGTCGAGGTCCGGCGCCCGCGGGACCCGGTGTTCTTCTGGGCCGCGTCCGTCGTGCTCGTCGCCCTCGTCGTCGCGCTCACCGCCGGCGTCACGGTGTGGATCGCGGCGCTCGCGGCGGCGGTGCTGCTCGTCGTCGTCGCGGCCTTCCGTGCGCCGTCCGAGCTCCGGCCGTCCCGTGTGCCGTGGTCGACGCTGCTGTTCGCGGCGGGGCTGTTCGTCGTCGTGGAGACGCTGCACACCACGGGCCTGACCGACCCGGTCGTGCACGCGCTGTCCGGCGGCACCGGGACGGGCTCGCTCCTGCTGCTCGGCGGCGCCGGTGCGGTCGCGGCGAACGCCATCGACAACCTGCCGGCGTACCTGGTGCTCGAGCCGGCAGCGGGGCACGAGGCCCTGCGCTACGCGGCGCTGCTCGTCGGGGTGAACGCCGGCTGTCTCATCACGCCGTGGGCGTCACTCGCGACGCTGCTGTGGCACGCCCGGCTCGCGTCCGAGGGCGTGCACCTGTCGTGGGGTCGCTACATGGCGCTCGGCTGCGTGGTCGCACCGCTCACCGTCGTCGCCGGGGTGCTCGCGCTGCAGATCTGACCCGGGCTACAGCCAGTCCTTCGTCTTGAACACCCGGTAGAGCACGAGCGACGTCGCCAGGATCAGCGAGACGGACGCGGCGAGCCCGCTCCAGTGCCCCTCGCCCGGGAACGTCACGTTCTGCCCGAAGAAGCCCGTGATCGCCGTCGGGATCGCGATGATCGCCGCCCAGCTCGTCACCTTCTTCATCACGGTGTTCTGCCGGTTCGACGCCAGGTTGAGGTTCGTGTCGAGGACGCTCGACACGGCGTCACGCAGTTGGTCGACGGAGTCCGCGACGGAGACCAGGTGGTCCTCGACGTCCCGGAAGTACGGGCGGATGCCGTCCTGGATCGACTCGGCGTCGCCGTGCAGGAAGGACGCGACGCTGTCCCGGGTCGGGACGACCTGGCGCCGGAGGACGCCGAGCGCCTTCCGGAGCCGGAACGACCGCCGCTGGATCTGCTGCTCGCGGGGGTTGCCGTGCTCGAACAGGTCGTCCTCGAGCGCCTCGATCCGCGCCTCGATGTCCTCGACGGTGACCGTGGCGTGGTCGACGACCGCGTCGAGGAGCCCCCACACGAGCCAGGGCACCCCGTGGTCGCACACGTCGGCGTTGGCGTCGAGCCGTCGTTCGACCGCGGCCATGTCGACGTCGGGCCCGTGCATCGTGACGAGGGCGCGCCGGGTGACGAACGCCTTCACCTCGTGCGTCACGAGCTCGCCGTCGTCGTCGATGCCGTCGACGTCGTAGACCACGAGGAACAGGCTCTGCCGGTACCGGTCGAGCTTCGGGCGCTGCCCCGGCTCGAGGGCGTCCTCGAGCGCGAGCGCGTGGATCCCGAGCTCGTCCTCGACGTGTCGCAGGTCCTCCGGCCCGGGGTCGGTGTGGTCCACCCAGACGAAGGTGTCGTCGTCCCGCTCGAGCAGGTCCGAGACGCGGTCCACCGGGAAGTCCCGCTCCGCCGCACTCCCGTTCCGCCACGCCCGTGTCACGACCATGTGCGAAGCCTAGCCAGCGGCGACCGGGCGTCCGGCCGGGGACCGCCCGACCCCGCGCTGGTACCGTCGGCTCCGCACCCCGGCGCACCTTCCGGGCGGAACGGAGAGACCAGCACCTCATGGCAGCACCCACCGACACCGACCCAGACCGCTACGCGTTCGTCGTCGCCTCGAACCGCCTGCCCGTCGACCGTGTCGTCGACGAGGACGGCAACGAGGGCTGGCGGCACTCCCCGGGCGGCCTCGTGACCGCTCTCGAGCCGGTGATGCGGGCGAACGACGGTGCGTGGGTCGGCTGGGTCGGGCAGCCGGACGTCGAGGTGGCGCCGTTCGACAACGAGGGCATCCACATCGTCCCGGTGCCGCTGAGCGCCGACGACGTCGAGGAGTACTACGAGGGCTTCAGCAACGACACCCTCTGGCCGCTCTACCACGACGTGATCGAGCACCCGAGCTACCACCGCGACTGGTGGAACGCGTACAAGCGGGTCAACGAGCGCTTCGCCGACCAGATCGTCGAGATCGTCGAGCAGGACGGCGTCGTCTGGGTGCAGGACTACCAGCTGCAGCTCCTGCCGGCCCTGCTCCGCGAGCGCCGTCCGGACCTGACGATCGGCTTCTTCAACCACATCCCGTTCCCGCCGGTCGGCATCTACGCGCAGCTGCCGTGGCGCGCGCAGATCCTCGACGGACTGCTCGGCGCCGACGTCATCGGGTTCCAGCGGCACGACGACGCGAGCGACTTCCTCCGCGCGGTCCGCCACATCAAGGGCTACACGACCAAGGGCTCGACCATCGACGTCCCGGTCGACGACCCGGCGGCACCGCGGAGCCGCAAGGGCATCACCGTGCGCCACGTCGAGGCCCGGCACTTCCCGATCTCGATCGACGCCGAGAGCTTCGAGGCGATCGCGCACCGACCCGAGGTCCAGGAGCGAGCGAAGGAGATCCGCGCGAGCCTCGGCAACCCGAAGACGGTCCTGCTCGGTGTCGACCGGCTCGACTACACCAAGGGGATCCGGCACCGCATCAAGGCGTTCGGCGAGCTGATCGAGGACGGCCGGGTCGCGGTCGAGGACGCGACGCTCGTCCAGGTCGCCAGCCCGAGCCGCGAGCGTGTGGACACGTACGCGGCGCTCCGCGACGAGATCGAGCTGACCGTCGGACGGATCAACGGCGACCTCGGCGTGATCGGGCACCAACCCATCTCGTACCTGCACCACGGCTACCCGCGCGAGGAGATGGTCGCGCTGTACCTCGCCGCGGACATCATGCTCGTGACCGCACTGCGCGACGGCATGAACCTCGTCGCGAAGGAGTACGTCGCGACCCGCTCGGACAACGACGGCGTCCTCATCCTGTCCGAGTTCGCCGGGGCCGCCGACGAGCTGAAGCAGGCGGTCATCGTCAACCCGCACGACATCGGCGCCCTGAAGGACGCGGTCCAGCGCGCGATCGAGATGCCCCGCCGCGAGCGGTCGACGCGCATGCGCGCGCTCCGGAAGCGCGTCCGCGAGAACGACGTGGCCCGCTGGTCGCGCTCCTTCCTCGAGGCGCTCGACCGGCACGCGCCGATCCGCGCCAAGCTCGACCCCTCGGCCGCCGACCCGGGTGACCAGCACGTCGAGCAACTCCAGGACACGACGTCGATCTTCGACCAGGACGCGCAGACCGCGCGCGCCGCCGAGGACACCCGGGAGGCACGTGGTGCCTGAGCCGTCGACCGACCCGACCGCCCTGTCGTCGGCCCTCGAGACGCTCGCGGCTGCGCCGCGACTGCTCGTCGCCCTCGACTTCGACGGCACGCTCGCACCGTTCGCCGACGACCCCGCGAGGGTCGGTGCGCTCCCGGGCTCGTGGGCGGCGGTGCTGACCCTGCAGCGCGCCCGCGACACCGAGGTCGTGCTCGTCTCCGGACGGCCGCTCGAGGGACTCGCCCGGGTGTCGCACGCGCCGGAGGACATGGCGCTCGTCGGGTCGCACGGCGTCGAGTGGCGGGTCGACGGGCACGCCGAGGCCGCCCTGACCGAGGACGAGCAGGCCCGCGTGGCCCGTGTCGGCGCGGCGCTCGACGAGGTGGGCGCACGGTTCCCGGACGTCGTCGTCGAGCACAAGCCCGCCGGGCACGGGGTGCACACGCGCCGGGCGAGCGCCGAGGTGGCCGCGGCGGCGAACGCCGCCGCGCACGAGGCCGCGCACCGCGCCGACCCGGAGGTCCTCGAGCGCGGCGGCAAGGACATCCTCGAGTTCGCCGTCCGGCACGTGACCAAGGGCGACGCCGTCGACCGGCTCCGCGAGCTGCGGGGCGCGGACGCCGTGTTCTTCGCCGGCGACGACGTCACCGACGAGGACGCCTTCCGGGTCCTCCGGGACGGCGACGTGGGCGTGAAGGTGGGGGAGGGCGACACGCTCGCCGGCCACCGCGTGGCGGACCCGGCCGCGCTCACCGACGTCCTGAAGCAGTTGGGGCGTCTGCGCGCGACGCGCTGACGACCCGGCCACGTGCCTCCCGTCCGACGGGTCGTGTCCCGCTGGTATCCCAAACGGTCCTAGACTCGCACCATGCCTGACATCGACGTGAAGCCGCGTAGCCGGGTCGTCACCGACGGGATCGAAGCGACCACCTCGCGTGGCATGCTCCGGGCCGTCGGCATGGGCGACGCAGACTGGGACAAGCCGCAGATCGGGATCGCGTCCTCCTGGAACGAGATCACCCCCTGCAACCTCTCCCTCGACCGCCTCGCGCAGGGCGCGAAGGAGGGCGTGCACTCCGGCGGCGGGTACCCGCTGCAGTTCGGCACCATCTCCGTCTCCGACGGGATCTCGATGGGCCACGAGGGCATGCACTTCTCGCTCGTCTCGCGCGAGGTCATCGCCGACAGCGTCGAGACCGTGGTGAACGCGGAGCGCCTCGACGGCACCGTGCTCCTCGCCGGCTGCGACAAGTCGCTGCCCGGCATGCTCATGGCCGCCGCGCGCCTCGACCTCGCGAGCGTCTTCCTCTACGCGGGCTCGGTCATGCCGGGCTACGTGAAGCAGGCCGACGGCTCCTTCAAGGAGGTCACGATCATCGACTCCTTCGAGGGCGTCGGTGCGTGCAAGGCCGGCACCATGACCGAGGCCGAGCTCAAGGAGATCGAGTGCGCGATCGTCCCGGGCGAGGGCGCCTGCGGCGGGATGTACACGGCGAACACCATGGCGAGCGTGGCCGAGGCCCTCGGCATGTCGCTGCCGGGGTCCGCCGCCCCGCCGAGCGCCGACCGCCGGCGTGACTACTACGCGCGCCGCTCGGGCGAGGCCGTCGTCAACATGCTCCGCCTCGGCCTGACGGCCCGGCAGATCCTGACGCGCGAGGCGTTCGAGAACGCCATCGCCGTCGCCATGGCCCTGGGAGGCTCGACCAACGTCGTCCTGCACCTGCTCGCGATCGCGCACGAGGCCGAGGTCGAACTGACCCTCGACGACTTCAACCGCATCGGCTCGAAGGTCCCGCACCTGGCCGACATGAAGCCCTTCGGCAAGTACGTCATGGTCGACGTCGACCGCAACGGCGGCATCCCGGTGATCATGAAGGCGCTGCTCGAGGCCGGCCTGCTGCACGGCGACGTCATGACCGTCACCGGCAAGACCCTCGCTGAGAACCTGGCCGAGATCGACCCGCCGGAGCTCGACGGCGAGGTGTTCCGGAAGCTCGACAACCCGATCCACGAGACCGGTGGCCTGACCATCCTCAAGGGCTCCTTCGCCCCGGACGGCGCCGTCGTGAAGACCGCCGGGTTCGACGCCGCCGTGTTCGAGGGCCCCGCGCGGGTGTTCGACCGTGAGCGTGCCGCGATGGACGCCCTCACCGAGGGGCAGATCCAGAAGGGCGACGTGGTGGTCATCCGCTACGAGGGCCCGAAGGGTGGCCCGGGCATGCGCGAGATGCTGGCGATCACCGCCGCCATCAAGGGCGCGGGCCTCGGCAAGGATGTACTACTGTTGACGGACGGACGATTCTCAGGCGGCACAACCGGCCTGTGCATCGGCCACATCGCACCGGAAGCCGTGGACGCAGGTCCAGTGGCATTCGTGCGCGATGGCGACCGCATCCGTGTCGACATCGCGGCTCGCTCGCTCGACCTACTGGTCGACGACGCCGAGCTGGAGGCCCGCCGAGCAGGCTGGGCCCCGCTGCCCCCGCGCTACACCCGCGGAGTCCTCGCGAAGTTCGCGAAGCTCGTCCAGTCCGCCGCCAAGGGCGCGGTCACGGGCTAGCGTCGACACCCGCACCACCGCCATCACTCCAGGCAAGGAACACCTCATGCCCACGGAAGCCACTCCGCTGTCCGCGGCCGCCGGTGCACGCCGGTCGCCGGAGATCCTGACCGGCTCGGGAGCCGTCCTCCGGACGCTCGAGCACCTCGGGATCACCGACGTCTTCGGTCTGCCCGGCGGCGCCATCATCCCGTTCTACGACGAGCTCATGGCGTCCACGACGATCCGGCACATCCTCGTCCGGCACGAACAGGGCGCCGGCCACGCGGCCGAGGGCTACGCCTCGGCCTCCGGCAAGGTCGGCGTCGCGATCGCCACGTCCGGCCCCGGCGCGACGAACCTCGTCACCGCGATCGCCGACGCCTACATGGACTCGGTGCCGTTCATCGCGATCACCGGGCAGGTCTTCTCGACCCTGATGGGGACGGACGCCTTCCAGGAGGCCGACATCGTCGGGATCACGATGCCGATCACGAAGCACTCGTTCCTCGTGACCGACCCGGCGGACATCCCCGCGACGCTCGCCGCCGCGCACCAGATCGCCACGACCGGTCGTCCGGGCCCGGTGCTCGTCGACATCACGAAGGACGCCCAGCAGAAGTCGGCGCCCTACGTGTGGCCGCCGAAGATCGACCTGCCCGGCTACCGCCCCGTCACGAAGGCGCACGGCAAGCAGATCGTCGCCGCGGCGCAGCTCCTCGCCGAGGCCGAGCGTCCCGTGCTGTACGTCGGCGGCGGCGTGGTCCGCTCCGGTGCGACCGCCGAGCTGCTGCGCTTCGCCGAGGCCACCGGTGCGCCGGTCGTCACGACGCTCATGGCGCGTGGTGCCTTCCCCGACTCGCACCCGCAGCACCTCGGCATGCCCGGCATGCACGGCACCGTCCCCGCGGTGCTCGGGCTGCAGGACAGCGACCTCATCATCGCCCTCGGTGCACGGTTCGACGACCGCGTGACCGGCAAGGCCGACGAGTTCGCGCCGCACGCCAAGGTCGTGCACGTCGACATCGACCCCGCCGAGATCTCGAAGATCCGGTTCGCCGACGTGCCGATCGTCGGCGACGCCCGCGAGGTCCTCGTCGACCTGCTCGAGGCCTGGGGCGACGTCGCCGCGGACCGTGCCGACACGAGCGCGTGGTGGACCAAGCTCGAGCAGCTCCGGACGGACTTCCCGCTCGGGTACGCCGAGCCGACCGACGGACTCCTCGCCCCGCAGGCGATCATCCGCCGCATCGGCGAGCTCACCGGGCCCGAGGCCGTCTACGCCTCCGGGGTCGGCCAGCACCAGATGTGGTCGGCGCAGTTCATCAAGTACGAGCGGCCGCACGCGTGGCTGAACTCGGGCGGCGCGGGCACGATGGGCTACTCGGTCCCTGCGGCGATGGGCGCGAAGGTCGCCGAGCCGGACCGCGTGGTCTGGGCGATCGACGGCGACGGCTGCTTCCAGATGACGAACCAGGAACTCGCGACCTGCGTCATCAACGACATCCCGATCAAGGTCGCGGTCATCAACAACTCGTCGCTCGGCATGGTGCGGCAGTGGCAGACGCTGTTCTACGACGGTCGGCACTCCTTCACCGACCTCGAGACCGGCCACGAGAGCCGTCGCGTGCCGGACTTCGTGAAGCTCGCCGACGCGTACGGTGCCCTCGGCATCCGCGTCGAGCGCGCCGACCAGGTCGACGACGCGATCAAGCTCGCCCTCGAGACGAACGACCGCCCCGTCGTCATCGACTTCGTGGTGAGCCGTGACTCCATGGTGTGGCCGATGGTCCCGCAGGGGGTCGGCAACTCCTCGATCGAGTACGCCCGCGACCACGCGCCCAGCTGGGACGTCGAGGACGCCGACATGACCGGAGACCCCGCATGAGCCACGTCCTCTCCCTGCTCGTCGAGGACAAGCCGGGTCTGCTGACGCGCGTCGCCGGGCTGTTCGCCCGTCGCGGCTTCAACATCGAGTCGCTCGCGGTGGGCAACACCGAGGTCGAGGGCCTCAGTCGGATCACGGTCGTCGTGGACGTCGAGGACCTGCCGCTCGAGCAGGTCACGAAGCAGCTCAACAAGCTCGTCAACGTGATCAAGATCGTCGAGCTCGACTTCTCGCAGTCGGTGCAGCGCGAGCACATGCTCGTCAAGGTCCGGGTCGACAACCAGACCCGGTCGGCGGTCCTCGAGGCCGTGACCCTCTTCCGTGCGCAGGTCGTCGACGTGGCGACCGACTCGCTCGTGGTCGAGGTGACCGGCGACCCCGGCAAGATCCAGGCCATCCTCCGCGTCCTCGAGCCGTACGGCATCAAGGAACTCGCCCGTGCCGGCCTGCTCGGCATGGGCCGCGGCCCGAAGAGCATCACCGACCGCGTCCGCTGAGCACCGCTCCAGCACGCGCACCAGACCACCAGAACCAAGGAGACACACCCTCGTGACTGACATCGTGTACGACGCCGACGCCGACCTGACGCTCATCCAGGGCAAGAAGGTCGCCGTCATCGGCTACGGCTCGCAGGGCCACGCCCACGCCCTCAACCTCCGTGACTCGGGCGTCGAGGTCAAGATCGGCCTCAAGGAGGGCTCGAAGAGCCGTCAGAAGGCCGAAGAGGCGGGCTTCGACGTGCAGACCCCGGCCGAGGTCACGAAGTGGGCCGACGTCGTCGTCATCCTCGCCCCGGACCAGGTCCAGCGCATCGTCTACCGCGAGGACATCGAGCCGAACCTCAAGCCGGGCGCCACGCTCGTCTTCGGCCACGGCTTCAACATCCGCTACGGCTACATCGAGGCCCCCGAGGGCGTCGACGTCTCCCTCGTCGCGCCGAAGGGCCCCGGTCACACCGTGCGCCGCGAGTACGAGGCCGGCCGCGGCGTGCCCGTGATCGTGGCCGTCGAGGTCGACGCGTCCGGATCGGCCTGGGACCTCGCGTGGTCCTACTCGAAGGCGATCGGCGGCCTGCGCGCCGGCGGCATCAAGACGACCTTCACCGAGGAGACCGAGACCGACCTGTTCGGTGAGCAGGCCGTCCTGTGCGGTGGCACCTCGCAGCTCATCCAGTACGGCTTCGAGACCCTGACCGAGGCCGGCTACCAGCCGCAGATCGCGTACTTCGAGGTCCTGCACGAGCTCAAGCTCATCGTCGACCTCATCTGGGAGGGCGGTCTCACGAAGCAGCGCTGGTCGATCTCCGACACGGCCGAGTTCGGCGACTACGTCTCCGGCCCGCGCGTGATCTCGCCCGAGGTCAAGGAGAACATGAAGGCCGTCCTCGCGGACATCCAGGACGGCACCTTCGCGAAGCGCTTCATCGCGGACCAGGATGCCGGCGCGCCGGAGTTCACGGCCCTGCGCGAGAAGGGTGAGAACCACCCGATCGAGGCGACCGGCCGCGAGCTCCGCGCCCTGTTCGCGTGGAAGTCGAACGACGCCGACTACGTGGACGGCTCGGCCGCGCGGTAGTCTGCGGACACCACACTCGACGACGAGGCGGCGGTGCGACTGCACCGCCGCCTCGCGATGTGACACGGACCTCATGCACCAGTACCCCACCTGTCCCCGCGCCGCCCGACGGCCGGGTCCCGCCGACCCCGTGACCACCCTCGCGACGGCCCTGCCGTCCACGAGGAGTGGTCACGACCGGTCCTCCCGACGTGCGAGGATCGACGGATGGCGGTGACGAAGCGAGCGGTCCACATCGGCGCCGGCAAGATCGGGCGCGGATTCGTGGGCCAGTTCCTGGTCGCGAGCGGCTACGAGCTCACGTTCGTCGACGTCGACGCCCGGGTCGTCTCGGCTCTCAACGAGGCCGGCCGCTTCGTGGTGCACGAGGTCGGCGAGATGCCCGTCGAGCACCTCGTGTACGGCTTCCACGCGCTGAGCAGCAAGACCGACCGCGACCGCGTCGTGCAGGCGATCGCGGAGGCCGACGTCGTCACCACGGCCGTCGGGGCCCGCACGCTGCCGCTCGTCGCCCCGGTCATCGCCGAGGGCCTGGCCGCCAGGCCGCTCGACCGCGGTGACGTCACGATCGTCGCCTGCGAGAACGCGTTCAACGCGACCGACTCCCTGCACGCCAGCATCCGTCGTGCGCCGATCCTCGAGGACCGCGACATCGCCGCCGTCTTCGCCAACTGCGCGATCGACCGGATCGTCCCCGACCAGTCCGGCGTGCTCGGCCAGTCCGGCGGGCTCGACGTCGTGCTCGAGCCGTTCTACGAGTGGGTCATCGAGCGGACGCCGTTCGCCGACTCGGACTCCGAGCCGCCGCAGATCGACGGCGTGACGTGGGTCGACGACCTGCAGCCGTTCGTCGAGCGCAAGCTCTACACGGTCAACACCGCGCACGCGACGGCCGCCTACCACGGCTACGTCCGGGGGATCCGCCTCATCCGCGAGGCCCTCGAGGACCGCGACGTCCGCGCCGAGGTGGACGGCGTCCTCGCCGAGACCACCGCGCTGCTCGTGGTGAAGCACGGGTTCGACCCGGCCGAGCACGCCCGCTACGTGGCCGCGAACCTGACCCGCATCGCGAACCCGCTGCTCCCGGACACCACCGTCCGGGTCGGGCGGAACCCGCTCCGGAAGCTCGGCCGTCGCGAGCGCTTCGTCGGCCCCGCGTCGCAGCTCGCCGAGCGCGGCCTGCCGGTCGACCACCTGCTCGGTGCCGTCCGCGCCGCGCTCGCGTTCGACGACGAGAACGACCCCGAGTCGATCGAGCTGCACGCGCTCCTGCGCTCCGGCGCGACCGCGCACGCGCTCACCGAGATCCTCACGGGTCTGATGGAGAGCCACCCGCTCTTCCCGGCCGTGCGCGAGGTCGTCGCCGAGGTCCTCGCGACCCAGCCCGCCGACGTCTGACCACCCCGCGGTGCGGCCGCGGTCGCCGACGGCTCGTAGAATCGTCCCCATGACCACGGCAGCTTCCCCGCCCGACGGCTCGGTCGACCGCGATGACGACGAAGCCCTCAGCTGGGGCGACGCCGACGACGCGACCCACGTCGACGCGGCCCACAACCCGGTCGCCGTCAAGGACCGTGGCGGCCGCGACCCCGAGACGCCCGAGACCTCCGGCGCCCTGATCGGCTTCGGCGTCTTCGGCGGGCTCTACCTGCTCTACACGGTCGCGTGGCTCCTCACCGCGTCGACGTCGTACGTGGCGAACGTCGACACCCTGCTGACGGTGTTCGTCGAGGTCCTCCGGTTCCTGTCCATCGTCGCGCCAGCGCTCTGGTTCACGGTCGTCCTCTGGGCGGCCCGTGGCCGTCGCACCCGCACGCGGCTCCTCTGGATGCTGCTCGGCGCCGCCGTCCTGTTCCCGTGGCCGTTCCTCATGACCAGGAGCTTCGGGTGACCGCGGCCACGCCGGCGACGCGCCGGCAGTCATCGCCCCTCGTCGGTCGGATCGTCGTCTGGGCCGTCTTCGGCGTCCTCTTCGCCTACATGACCGTCCAGAGCGTCGGGAACCTGGTGACCGTCTCGCAGTCGGTCCGCGCCTTCAACACGTTCCTCGAGTCCGCGTCCGGCGGCGGTTCGCTGCAGCGCAGCACCCCGTGGGTGTGGTTGGTCCTGGACATCGCGATCGCGCCGGTCGCGTTCGCGGTCGCCCTCTGGGTGACGCGCCGCACGCGTCTCGCCGTGACGGTCGGCGTCTTCGTGGTCGCCTTCGCTGCCGCGGGTGCGCTCTGGCTGGACCTCCAGCTCTTCGTGCCCCGGCTCCTCGACTTCTGACGCGACCACCCCACGGAAAGGAGGCTCGTGGCACGCCCGCCACGATCCTCCCGTCCGCCGCGTGGTCCCGGACCGGACCACCGGGACGGTCGTAACCGCCTGCTCGCGTCGATACGATGGTGGGATACCGCCCGTCTCGTGTGAGGAACTGCAGCTGTGCCGAAGCCGGTCGTCCTGATCGCCGAAGAACTCTCGCCCGCCACCGTCGACGCCCTCGGGCCCGACTTCGAGATCCGGAACGTGGACGGTACCGACCGACCCGCCCTCCTGGCCTCCCTGGCCGACGCGCACGCCGTGCTCGTCCGCTCCGCCACGAAGATCGACGCCGAGGCGATCGCCGCCGCGCCGCAGCTCAAGGTCGTCGCCCGCGCCGGCGTCGGCCTCGACAACGTCGACATCAAGGCGGCCACGACCGCCGGTGTGATGGTCGTCAACGCGCCGACCTCGAACATCATCTCGGCGGCCGAGCTGACCGTCGGGCACATCCTGTCGCTGGCCCGGCACATCCCGGCGGCGCACGCGTCGCTCGCCGCGGGGGCCTGGAAGCGCTCGTCGTACACGGGCGTCGAGCTGTACGAGAAGACCGTCGGCATCATCGGCCTCGGCCGGATCGGCGCGCTCATCACCCAGCGCCTGCAGGCGTTCGGCGTCTCGGTCATCGCGTACGACCCCTACGTCACGTCGGCCCGGGCGCAGCAGCTGGGCGTCGAACTCGTGTCGCTCGAGGACCTCCTGCGCCGCGCGGACTTCACCACGATCCACATGCCGAAGACCCCGGAGACGGTCGGCATGATCTCCGACGAGCAGTTCGCGCTCATGAAGCCGAGCGCCTTCGTCGTGAACGTCGCACGCGGCGGGCTCATCGACGAGGACGCCCTGCACCGCGCCCTCACCGCGGGCACGATCGCCGGCGCCGGCCTGGACGTCTTCGTCTCCGAGCCGCCGAAGGACTCGCCGCTCCTCGCGCTGCCGAACGTCGTCGTCACGCCGCACCTCGGCGCCTCGACCGACGAAGCGCAGGAGAAGGCGGGGGTCTCGGTCGCCAAGTCCGTGCGCCTGGCGCTCGGCGGCGAGCTCGTCCCCGACGCCGTGAACGTCGCCGGTGGTGTCATCGACCCGTACGTCCGCCCGGGCATCCCGCTGATGGAGAAGCTCGGCCAGGTCTTCACCGGCCTCGCGACCTCGCCGGTCACGAGCATCGACGTCGAGGTCCACGGCGAGCTCGCGCAGTACGACGTCAGCGTCCTCAAGCTCGCGGCGCTCAAGGGCGTGTTCACGGACGTCGTCAGCGACCAGGTGTCCTACGTCAACGCACCGCTCATCGCGGAGCAGCGCGGGGTCACCGTGCGGCTCATCACCGACGCGGACAGCCCGGAGTACCGCAACGTGCTCACGATCCGCGGCGCCCAGTCCGACGGCCCGGCGATCAGCGTCTCCGGCACCCTGACCGGCCCGAAGCAGGTCGAGAAGCTCGTCGAGATCAACGGCCACGACGTCGAGGTCGCCCTCGAGTCGCACCACGTCGTGATGGTCTACACCGACCGCCCGGGCATCGTCGCGGTCTACGGCAAGGAGTTCGGCGAGGCGGGCATCAACATCGCCGCGATGCAGATCTCCCGCCGCGAAGCCGGTGGCCAGGCGCTCAGCGTCCTGACCGTCGACTCGCCGGTGCCCGCCGAGATCCTCGAGCACGTCCGGTCCACCATCGACGCGACCTCGCTCCGCGAGATCGACATCACGCTGTAGGGGAGTGGCGGACATGGCACAGTCGCTCAAGCTCGCGGTCGTCCGCGGCGACGGGATCGGTCCCGAGGTCGTCGACGAGGCGCTGAAGGTCCTGCACGCGGTGCTGCCGGACGACCTCCTCGTCGCGGAGACCGCGTTCTCGCTCGGCGCGACCCGGTACCTGGAGACCGGCGACGTCCTGACCGACGACGACATGTCCGCCCTCGCCGAGCACGACGCGATCCTGCTCGGCGCCGTCGGCGGCGACCCGCGCGACCCGCGGCTCGCCGGCGGCATCATCGAACGCGGCCTGCTCCTGAAGCTCCGGTTCGCGTTCGACCACTACGTCAACCTGCGCCCGACGACGGTGTACTCCTCGGTCGCGAGTCCGCTCGCCGACCCGGGCGAGGTCGACTTCGTGGTGGTCCGCGAGGGCACCGAGGGCCCCTACGTCGGCAACGGCGGCGCGATCCGGGTCGGGACGCCGCACGAGATCGCGACCGAGGTCTCGCTCAACACCGCGCACGGTGTCGAGCGCGTGGTCCGGTACGCGTTCGACCTGGCCGAGCGTCGGCCGCGGAAGCACCTGACGCTCGTGCACAAGAGCAACGTCCTCGTGCACGCCGGATCGCTCTGGCAGCGCACGGTCGCCGCGGTGGCCGAGGAGCACCCCGACGTCACGGTCGACTACCAGCACGTCGACGCCGTGACGATCCACATGGTCCGCGAACCCGGTAGGTTCGACGTCATCGTCACCGACAACCTGTTCGGCGACATCATCACCGACCTCGCCGGCGCGATCAGCGGCGGCATCGGTCTGGCGGCCTCGGGGAACCTGAACCCGGACGGCACCTTCCCCAGCATGTTCGAGCCGGTCCACGGTTCCGCGCCGGACATCGCAGGCCAGCAGCTCGCCGACCCGACGGCCGCGATCCTGTCCGTCGCGTTGCTCCTCGACCACATCGGTCGCGGTGACCTCGCGGCGGTCGTGACGCGGGCGGTCGAGGCCGACCTCGCCGGCCGGGGCACCACGCACCGCCGCACGGCCGAGATCGGCGACGCGATCGCCGCAGCGGCACGCACCACCACCGCCTGACAGGAGTCACCCCGATGAGCACCGACACCGACACGTCCTTCGACCTCGCGTTCGCGAGCGTCCCCTCGCCCGAGCGCCGTGCGGCGGCCGAGCGCGAGGAGATCCTGGCCGACCCGGGCTTCGGCAAGCACTTCACGGACCACATGGCGACCGTGCAGTGGACGCTCGACGGCGGGTGGCACGACGCGTCGGTCCACCCGTACGGGCCGCTCTCGCTCGACCCGAGCGCGAGCGTGTTCCACTACGCGCAGGAGATCTTCGAGGGCCTCAAGGCCTACCGGCACGCGGACGGCTCGGTGTGGTCGTTCCGGCCGGACGCGAACGCCCGCCGGTTCCAGCGGTCGGCCCGTCGCCTGGCGCTGCCCGAACTGCCGGTCGAGGTGTTCGTCGAGTCCATCCGGCAGCTCGTGCGCACGGACGTCGACTGGGTGCCGTCCGCTCCGGAGACCAGCCTGTACCTGCGCCCGTTCATGATCGCGACGGAGTCGTTCCTCGGGGTCCGTGCCGCGCAGGCGGTCGCGTACCACTGCATCGCGAGCCCGGCCGGCGCGTACTTCACCTCCGGCCCGAAGCCCGTGTCGATCTGGCTCTCCACGCAGTACGCCCGCGCCGCCCGCGGTGGCACGGGTGCGGCGAAGACCGGCGGCAACTACGCGGCGTCCCTGCTGCCCCAGCAGGAGGCCTACGAGCAGGGCTGCCAGCAGGTCATGTTCCTCGACTCGGAAGAGGGCAAGTACCTCGAGGAGCTCGGCGGCATGAACGTCGTGCTCGTGAAGTCCGACGGCACGCTCGTGACGCCGGACTCCGAGTCGATCCTCGAGGGCATCACGCGCGACTCGATCCTGCAGCTCGCCGAGGACCGCGGGCTCCGGGTCGAGCGCCGCCGGGTCGCCCTCGACGAGTGGCGTGACGGCGTCGCCGACGGCTCGATCACCGAGGCGTTCGCGTGCGGGACCGCAGCGGTCGTCACGCCGATCGCCGAGCTCCGCGGCGACGGGTTCACCATCGGTTCGCCGACGGTCGGCGCCGGCGAGCTCACGATGTCCCTCCGCGACGAGCTCACCGACATCCAGTACGGCCGTCGTCCCGACCCGCACGGGTGGATGACGCGGCTGACCGACCCGGTCTGAGCGCGGGATCGGTAGGGTCGAACGGTGAAGATCGCACGGTTCAGCAGCACGGGTGAAGACCCTCGGTACGGCATCCTCGACGAACGCGACCTGGTCGTGCTCGCGGGGGACCCGATGTACCAGGGGTTCGAGACGACGGGGGAGCGGGTGCCGCTCGCCGACGCGAAGCTCCTCGCCCCGGTGATCCCGCGGTCGAAGGTCATCGGCGTGGGCCTGAACTACGCCGAGCACGCGTCCGAGATGGACGAGCGCTCCGGGGACGACCCGGTGGTCTTCCTCAAGCCGAACACGGCGGTGGTCGGTCCTGACGACCCCATCCGTCTGCCGGCCGACGTCGGCCGGGTCGACCACGAGGGCGAACTCGCGATCGTGATCGGGTCGCTCGCCAAGAACGTCCGGCGCGAGGACTTCGCAAGCGTCGTGCTCGGGTACACGATCGCGAACGACGTGACCGCCCGAGACCTGCAGGCCCGCGACGGCCAGTGGACCCGCTCGAAGGGCTTCGACACGTTCTGCCCGCTCGGTCCGGTGATCGAGACCGAGATCGACCCGTCGGACATCCGGCTGGAGACCCGTGTCGACGGGGAGCTGCGCCAGGCGGCCTCGACCGCCGAGATGGTCCACGACATCCCGACCCTGGTCGAGTTCGTGTCGTCGATCTGGACGCTCCTGCCCGGTGACGTCATCCTGACCGGGACCCCGGCCGGCGTCGGGCAGATCCGCGACGGCGAGGTCGTCGAGGTCCTCATCGAGGGCATCGGCTCCCTGAAGAACCCCGTCATCGCCCGGCACTGAGCCCGCGATGCCGAACGGCCCGCTCCCCACCGGGGGAGCGGGCCGTCCTGCTTCCTGGCGTGCTCGCGTGGGCGACACGCCCGGGCGGTGCGCTGGTTGGCGAGGTCCCTGGGGCGTGTGTAGAGTAATCACTCGTTGCCGCTGAGGCGGAGAACGGAACGGCCGAGACGGTCACCGGGTCATCGATCCGGAGGATGCAGTCCGGACGGGGTCCCGCTCAGGCAACCAACCCCACGAACGAACACGCACCGCAAGGTGGCGTTCCGGGGTGTCGAGATCGAAAGCCCCTCTGTTGAGGTCCGGTGTTACCGGGCTGATTGGTGGGTGCGTCTGGTCCTTGAGAACTCAACAGCGTGCACATTGTCAATGCCAATTATTTTGACCCCGTGCGATCGTGGCTCTTTTGGGGGTTGCGGTTGTCGGAGACAATTCCTTTTGGATTGAATTGATTGTCAGTAGACAGTCTTTACAGTCAGTTTCAACTCGCTGACGCTTTCGGGTGTTGGTTGTATTTTTTTACGGAGAGTTTGATCCTGGCTCAGGACGAACGCTGGCGGCGTGCTTAACACATGCAAGTCGAACGATGATGCCCAGCTTGCTGGGTGGATTAGTGGCGAACGGGTGAGTAACACGTGAGTAACCTGCCCCTGACTCTGGGATAAGCGTTGGAAACGACGTCTAATACTGGATATGACTGCCGGCCGCATGGTCTGGTGGTGGAAAGATTTTTTGGTTGGGGATGGACTCGCGGCCTATCAGCTTGTTGGTGAGGTAATGGCTCACCAAGGCGACGACGGGTAGCCGGCCTGAGAGGGTGACCGGCCACACTGGGACTGAGACACGGCCCAGACTCCTACGGGAGGCAGCAGTGGGGAATATTGCACAATGGGCGAAAGCCTGATGCAGCAACGCCGCGTGAGGGATGACGGCCTTCGGGTTGTAAACCTCTTTTAGTAGGGAAGAAGCGTAAGTGACGGTACCTGCAGAAAAAGCACCGGCTAACTACGTGCCAGCAGCCGCGGTAATACGTAGGGTGCAAGCGTTGTCCGGAATTATTGGGCGTAAAGAGCTCGTAGGCGGTTTGTCGCGTCTGCTGTGAAATCCCGAGGCTCAACCTCGGGCTTGCAGTGGGTACGGGCAGACTAGAGTGCGGTAGGGGAGATTGGAATTCCTGGTGTAGCGGTGGAATGCGCAGATATCAGGAGGAACACCGATGGCGAAGGCAGATCTCTGGGCCGTAACTGACGCTGAGGAGCGAAAGCGTGGGGAGCGAACAGGATTAGATACCCTGGTAGTCCACGCCGTAAACGTTGGGCGCTAGATGTAGGGACCTTTCCACGGTTTCTGTGTCGTAGCTAACGCATTAAGCGCCCCGCCTGGGGAGTACGGCCGCAAGGCTAAAACTCAAAGGAATTGACGGGGGCCCGCACAAGCGGCGGAGCATGCGGATTAATTCGATGCAACGCGAAGAACCTTACCAAGGCTTGACATACACCGGAAACGGCCAGAGATGGTTGCCCCCTTGTGGTCGGTGTACAGGTGGTGCATGGTTGTCGTCAGCTCGTGTCGTGAGATGTTGGGTTAAGTCCCGCAACGAGCGCAACCCTCGTTCTATGTTGCCAGCGCGTTATGGCGGGGACTCATAGGAGACTGCCGGGGTCAACTCGGAGGAAGGTGGGGATGACGTCAAATCATCATGCCCCTTATGTCTTGGGCTTCACGCATGCTACAATGGCCGGTACAAAGGGCTGCGATACCGTAAGGTGGAGCGAATCCCAAAAAGCCGGTCTCAGTTCGGATTGAGGTCTGCAACTCGACCTCATGAAGTCGGAGTCGCTAGTAATCGCAGATCAGCAACGCTGCGGTGAATACGTTCCCGGGCCTTGTACACACCGCCCGTCAAGTCATGAAAGTCGGTAACACCCGAAGCCGGTGGCCTAACCCTTGTGGAAGGAGCCGTCGAAGGTGGGATCGGTGATTAGGACTAAGTCGTAACAAGGTAGCCGTACCGGAAGGTGCGGCTGGATCACCTCCTTTCTAAGGAGCATCTGGCTCGTCCCCTCGTCTGCAGTAGGCAGGTGTGGGGTGGGTCCAGGCGCCTGGTTCGGACCGAACGTGTCCGACGGGTAGCTCATGGGTGGAACATTGACAGTGCAGTCGGGAGCGCAGCTTCCGGCCCTAGTACGCCAGCTTGCTGGTTGGGACGGGTCGGTGGTGAGCGGGTCGGCTGGTGCACGTTGTTGGGTCCTGAGGGACCAGGCTTCCCGGTCGCTGCCCTGTTCCAGGGTGGACGGTTTCCGGGGGTTGAGCCGGCGGAGTGATCCGTCAGGGTTCTTCGGTGGGCCACATGAAGCTGATGCGTTGGTGTCGGTGGGGTGTGGTGCCGATCGTATGTTGAGAACTACACAGTGGACGCGAGCATCTTTGAAATCGCTTGCAATGGTTGGTGGGCCTTCGGGTCTGACCGGCTTGTTGTGAGTGGATTGCAATTTTTAATCTTTGTGGTCAAGTTTCTAAGAGCAAACGGTGGATGCCTTGGCATCTGGAGCCGAAGAAGGACGTAGAAATCTGCGATAAGCCTCGGGGAGCTGATAATCGAGCTGTGAGCCGAGGATTTCCGAATGGGGAAACCCCGCCAGGCGCTTTTGTGACCTGGTGACTCCCGCCTGAATATATAGGGCGGGTAGAGGGAACGTGGGGAAGTGAAACATCTCAGTACCCACAGGAAGAGAAAACAACATGTGATTCCGTGAGTAGTGGCGAGCGAAAGCGGATGAGGCTAAACCGATCATGTGTGATAGCCGGCGGGCGTTGCATGGTCGGGGTTGTGGGACACGTCGCTCAGTTCTGCCGGACTGGGGCGGTTACAGCGCATCATAGTCGAACCGGTTTGAAAGCCGGGCCGTAGTGGGTGCCAGCCCCGTAGACGAAATGGTGTTATGGCCGGATGTGTATCCCAAGTAGCACGGGGCCCGAGAAATCCCGTGTGAATCTGTCAGGACCACCTGATAAGCCTAAATACTCCCAGATGACCGATAGCGGACAAGTACCGTGAGGGAAAGGTGAAAAGTACCCCGGGAGGGGAGTGAAATAGTACCTGAAACCGTTTGCTTACAAACCGTCGGAGCCTCCTTGTAGGGGTGACGGCGTGCCTTTTGAAGAATGAGCCTGCGAGTTAGTGATATGTGGCGAGGTTAACCCGTGTGGGGCAGCCGTAGCGAAAGCGAGTCTGAATAGGGCGATTCAGTCGCATGTCCTAGACCCGAAGCGAAGTGATCTATCCATGGCCAGGTTGAAGCGACGGTAAGACGTCGTGGAGGACCGAACCCACTTCAGTTGAAAATGGAGGGGATGAGCTGTGGATAGGGGTGAAAGGCCAATCAAACTTCGTGATAGCTGGTTCTCTCCGAAATGCATTTAGGTGCAGCGTTGCGTGTTTCTCGCCGGAGGTAGAGCTACTGGATGGCCGATGGGCCTCAACAGGTTACTGACGTCAGCCAAACTCCGAATGCCGGTGAGTGAGAGCGCAGCAGTGAGACGGTGGGGGATAAGCTTCATCGTCGAGAGGGAAACAACCCAGACTACCAACTAAGGCCCCTAAGCGTGTGCTAAGTGGGAAAGGATGTGGAGTTGCACAGACAACCAGGAGGTTGGCTTAGAAGCAGCCACCCTTGAAAGAGTGCGTAATAGCTCACTGGTCAAGTGATTCCGCGCCGACAATGTAACGGGGCTCAAGCACACCGCCGAAGTTGTAGATTTCGCACACCGATTAGCCTTCGTGGTTCAGTCGTGCGGAGTGGTAGGAGAGCGTCGTGTGGCGAGTGAAGCGGCGGAGGAATCCAGCCGTGGACGCCACACGAGTGAGAATGCAGGCATGAGTAGCGAAAGACGGGTGAGAAACCCGTCCTCCGAAAGACCAAGGGTTCCAGGGCCAGGTTAATCCGCCCTGGGTAAGTCGGGACCTAAGGCGAGGCCGACAGGCGTAGTCGATGGACAACGGGTTGATATTCCCGTACCGGCGAACAACCGCCCAAGCTAATCCAGTGGTGCTAAGAGTCCTAACCCGGATTCACCGGATCCCTTCGGGGTGATGGTGTCCGGTCTAACGCTCGACCCCATGCTGGTGCGGCTAGCGTATGAACAGGTGTGACGCAGGAAGGTAGCTGAGCCAGGCGATGGTATCCGTAAGGTGAACCTGGTGTAAGGATGTAGGGCTGACGATAGGCAAATCCGTCGTCTGTGTGCCTGAGATCCGACGCGTACCCGTTTGGGGAAATCAGTGATCCTATGCTGCCGAGAAAAGCATCGACGCGAGGTTGCAGCCGCCCGTACCCGAAACCGACTCAGGTGGTCAGGTAGAGAATACCAAGGAGATCGAGAGAATCGTGGTTAAGGAACTCGGCAAAATGCCCCCGTAACTTCGGGAGAAGGGGGGCCGGACACGTGATACGAACTTGCTTTGTTGAGCGTTGAAGGCCGCAGAGACCAGTGGGAAGCGACTGTTTACTAAAAACACAGGTCCGTGCGAAGTCGCAAGACGATGTATACGGACTGACGCCTGCCCGGTGCTGGAAGGTTAAGAGGAAGGGTTAGCCTCCGGGCGAAGCTCTGAATTTAAGCCCCAGTAAACGGCGGTGGTAACTATAACCATCCTAAGGTAGCGAAATTCCTTGTCGGGTAAGTTCCGACCTGCACGAATGGCGTAACGACTTCCCAGCTGTCTCAACCGCGAACTCGGCGAAATTGCACTACGAGTAAAGATGCTCGTTACGCGCAGCAGGACGGAAAGACCCCGTGACCTTTACTACAGTTTGGTATTGGTGTTCGGAGTGGCTTGTGTAGGATAGGTGGGAGACTGTGAAGCGGGCACGCTAGTGTTCGTGGAGTCATTGTTGAAATACCACTCTGGTCACTTTGGATGTCTAACGTAGGACCCTGATCGGGTTCATGGACAGTGCCTGATGGGTAGTTTAACTGGGGCGGTTGCCTCCCAAAGAGTAACGGAGGCGCCCAAAGGTTCCCTCAACCTGGTTGGCAATCAGGTGGCGAGTGTAAGTGCACAAGGGAGCTTGACTGTGAGACTGACAGGTCGAGCAGGGACGAAAGTCGGGACTAGTGATCCGGCAGTGGCTTGTGGAAGCGCTGTCGCTCAACGGATAAAAGGTACCTCGGGGATAACAGGCTGATCTTGCCCAAGAGTCCATATCGACGGCATGGTTTGGCACCTCGATGTCGGCTCGTCGCATCCTGGGGCTGGAGTAGGTCCCAAGGGTTGGGCTGTTCGCCCATTAAAGCGGTACGCGAGCTGGGTTTAGAACGTCGTGAGACAGTTCGGTCCCTATCCGCTGCGCGCGTTGGAAATTTGAGAAGATCTATCCCTAGTACGAGAGGACCGGGATGGACGAACCTCTGGTGTGTCAGTTGTTCTGCCAAGGGCACCGCTGATTAGCTACGTTCGGACCGGATAACCGCTGAAAGCATCTAAGCGGGAAGCCGTCTTCGAGATGAGATTTCCATGCACCTTGAGTGTGAGAGGCTCCCAGCAGACTACTGGGTTGATAGGCCGGATGTGGAAGCGGGGACTAACGACCCGTGGAGCTGACCGGTACTAATAAGCCGAAGACTTGACAACACACTTTTTACCCACACCGTTGGTGCGGGGCTCGCGTCCACTTTGTGGTTCCCGACAGACGATCGGGAACATGAAACTGAACACCGCGCATGCGCGGGACAGCTTTCTTGATCCGATGGGTCAAGTCGAAGGTGTTCCGGTGGTCATAGCGAGAGGGAAACGCCCGGTCACATTCCGAACCCGGAAGCTAAGCCTCTCAGCGCCGATGGTACTGCAAGGGGGACCTTGTGGGAGAGTAGGACGCCGCCGGACTCAACGTTGGTAACACCAGGGAACCCCTGACCATGACTGGTCAGGGGTTCCCTGCGTTTCCGGGCCCTCTTCCACAGCGTCTCCTGCCGCCTGCTCGGGGCGGTGGGCTGCCGGTAGGATCGACCCGTCATGACTGCACCGTTCACCGCCGCAACCGGCTCCGACATCCGCGTCCGTTTCTGCCCGAGCCCGACGGGGACCCCGCACGTGGGCCTCATCCGGACGGCGCTCTTCAACTGGGCCTACGCCCGCCACAACGGCGGCAAGCTCGTGTTCCGCATCGAGGACACCGACGCCGCCCGGGACAGCGAGGAGTCGTACGAGCAGATCCTCGACGCACTCCGGTGGCTCCGGTTGGACTGGGACGAGGGTGTCGAGGTCGGCGGCCCGCACGGCCCCTACCGGCAGTCGGAGCGTTCGGACCTGTACGACGACGTCATCGCGAAGCTGCGCGCGTCGGGGCACGTCTACGAGTCGTACGTCACCCCGGAGGAGATGGAGGCGCGCAACAAGGCCGCCGGTCGCGACCCGAAGCAGGGCTACGACAACCACGAGCGCGACCTGACCGAGGCGGAGCGTCAGGCCTTCCGTGACGAGGGCCGGCAGCCGGCACTGCGGCTGCGCGTGCCGGACCGTGACCTGAGCTTCGAGGACCTCGTGCGCGGCGAGATCACCTTCAAGCAGGGGACGTTCCCGGACTTCGTCGTGGTGCGTCCGAACGGCAAGCCGCTCTACACGTTCACGAACCCGGTGGACGACGCCCTGATGGGGATCACCCACGTGCTCCGCGGCGAGGACCTGCTGTCGTCGACACCGCGACAGATCGCCCTGTACGAGGCGCTGTACGAGGTGGGGATCACGTCCTTCATCCCGCGCTTCGGGCACATGCCGTACGTGATGGGGGAAGGCAACAAGAAGCTCTCGAAGCGCGACCCCGAGTCGAACCTGTTCCACCACCGTGCCGCGGGCATGGTCCCCGAGGGCCTGCTCAACTACCTCGCGCTGCTCGGCTGGTCGATCGCACCGGACCGGGACGTCTTCACCTCGGACGAGATGGTCGCGGCGTTCGACGTCGTCGACGTGAACCCGAACCCGGCCCGCTTCGACCACAAGAAGGCCGAGGCGATCAACGGCGACCACATCCGACTGCTCGACGCCGACGACTTCCGCGCGCGACTGCTGCCGTACCTTGACGGGATGGTCGCCGACCCGCCCACGCCGGAGGAGGAGCGCGTGCTCACCGCCGCAGCCCCGCTCGTGCAGGAGCGCATGCAGCTGCTCGGCGAGGCGCCGGCACTGCTCGGGTTCCTGTTCACGGCGGACGACGACCTGGTGGTCGAGGACGACGCACTGGCCTCGCTCAAGGGCGACACGGCCGAGGTGCTCCGTGCCGGCACGGCGGCGCTCGAGGGCCTGCAGAACTGGGACACCGCCTCGATCGAGGCTGCGCTCCGCACGGCGCTGATCGACGAGATGGGCCTGAAGCCGCGGGTCGCGTTCGGACCTCTGCGCGTCGCGGTGTCCGGCCGTCGCATCAGCCCGCCGCTGTTCGAGTCGATGGAGATCCTCGGCAAGGAGTCCACCCTGACGCGGCTGCGTCGGCTCGCGGATCGCTGACGACACCGTGGGAGCTGACGACGCGGTGCCGGCTGACGCGGTGCCGGCTGACGCGGTGCCGGCTGACGCGGTGCCGGCTGAGATCGTGCAGGTGGACGTCGCGGTCATCGGGGCGGGACCGGCCGGGCTCAGCGCGGCGCTCAACCTCGTGCGTGCACGGCGGACGGTGCTCCTCGTCGATGCGAACCGCCCGCGGAACGCCGCCACGCTGCGGTCGCACGGGTTCGTGACGCGTGACGGCATCTCGCCGCTCGAACTGCGGCGTCTCGGGCGCGAGGAGGTCGCCGGCTACCCGGAGGCCACGGTCGTGCAGGCCGTCGTCGACCGCGTGGCCCCGGACGGGGACGCGTGGACGGTGCACGGCTCGTGGCGCGGCACCGAGACGTCGGCGCGGGTGCGTGCCGTGGTCGTCGCGACCGGGCTCCGCGAGGAGTTCCCCGCGCTGCCGTCGCTCCGGGCGTTCTACGGCACGTCCGCGCACAGCTGCGTCGAGTGCGACGGGTACGAGCACGCCGGTCAGGCCCTCGGACTGGTCTGCGAGACGCCGGACGTCGTCGACCGGGCGCTGCTGTTGGCGTCCTGGACCGACGACCTCGTCGTGTACACGAACGGGGTCGCGCCGCTCGACCCCGCCGGACGTGCGCGTCTGGCGGCCGCCGGGGTGCGGGTGGACGAGCGTCCGGTGGCGGATCTCGATGGGGACCGGTCGGGCCTCACGGGCGTCCGGCTCGTCGACGGCACCGTGACGCCGCACACGGGGGTCTTCGTGCGCCCGGTGTGGCACGCGGACCTCGACTGGCTCGACGCCCCGGTCGAGCGTGACGGGGAGGGCCTCGTCCGGGTCGACCGGCTCGGGCGGACAGGTGTCGCAGGGCTCTACGCGGTCGGTGACGTGACGCCGCCCGGACCGGAACAGCTCATCGTGGCGGCCGGTCACGGGGCGGCGACGGCGGCTGCCGTGCACCGTGACCTGGTGGGTGGTCTCGAAGACGCTCGGGATGCTGTACAGTAGTTGATCGTGCCCCGGGCAACCGGGAACAGAAGGCCAACGGCCTTTTGGGGTATGGTGTAATTGGCAACACAGCGGTTTCTGGTACCGTCGTTCTTGGTTCGAGTCCAGGTACCCCAGCAACAGGACAAGTGAAAGGCCCCCGGGAATCCCGGGGGCCTTTCGCGTTGTCCGCGGACGGCCTCGGATCCGAGGACACGCCCGGATCGCCCGCGAGGCTCGGATCCGCCCGGGTCGCGCGCAGCAGACTGCTCACGTCGGATGGTCCGCGCTGGACTGGTCGCGCCGGCGGCTCGCACCAGGGTGGGGAGCACCCGGCGGGACGCGCGGGGCGGGCGCGGTGGCGATCCTCCAGGCCGGCGGCGGAGCCGCTTGCGGGTTTCCGTAGCGGTCGCTGGTGAGCCGCAAGGCGGACCCGAGCGCATTGACCCGCCCATGCGCCGCGACGAGGGTTGGAGCACGGACGAGGCGTACCCACTCGTCCAGGACCCCCGGCGTCGTACCCGCGTCCCTGCTGGGAGCCGTCCCCTGCACCCTGAACCCGACAGGAGCACCTCCGCATGTCCGTCAGCCCGGTCCGTCCGGCAGACCCCCGCGTCTCCGTGGTCATCCCGGCGCGCAACGAAGCGCGCAACCTCGAGATCATCCTCCCGAAGCTCCCGCCGGTGCACGAGGTCATCCTCGTGGACGGCAACTCGGTCGACGACACCGTCGCGACCGCCCGCCGGATCATGCCCGGCATCCGTGTCGTGCACCAGACCCGGAAGGGCAAGGGCAACGCCCTCGCATGCGGGTTCGAGGCCGTGACCGGCGACGTCGTCGTGATGTTCGACGCCGACTGCTCGGCGGACCCGGACGAGATCCCGCGCTTCGTCCAGGCGCTCCGCGACGGTGCCGACGTCGCGAAGGGCACCCGGTACGCCCTGGGCGGCGGCAGCGACGACATCACCATCGTCCGGAGCCTCGGCAACCGCGGGCTGAACCTGCTGTGCAACGTCATCCTCGGCACCCGGTACAGCGACCTCTGCTACGGCTACAACGCCTTCTGGGCCGACACGCTGCCGGCGATCGCGCTGCTGTCCTCGACGCTGCCGAAGCCGCTGGACGGCTCGATGCTGTGGGGCGACGGGTTCGAGATCGAGACCGTGCTGACGTGCCGGTGGTCGGCCGCCGGACTGCGCATCGCCGAGGTGCCGAGCCACGAGAAGCTGCGCGTGCACGGGGCGAGCAACCTCAACGCCGTCACGGACGGCATCCGCGTCCTGACGTCGATCGTGCACGAGCGGCGGCGGGCCTCCGGGCGCCGAGCCGTGTCGGCTGCGCCGGTGGTGGTTGCGCCGGTGGTGCTGCCGGCGGCGCACGCGCCGGCGGCGGCGCACGCGTCGCCGGCCGGGGCGCTCGAGGGGGACGCCGCGTGACACGGGTCGCCGTCGTCGTCTGCGCCTACACGCAGCTCCGGTGGGGCGACCTGCAGGACAGCGTCGAGTCGGCGCGTCGGCAGCCGGAGCACCCGGAGGTCGTGCTGGTGATCGACCACGAGCCGGAGCTGCTCGCTCGGGCCCGTGCGCGCTGGCCGGAGCTGCTCGTCCTCGAGAACGCCGAGGACCGCGGCCTGTCCGGCGCCCGCAACACCGGGGTGGCGGCGACGGACGCCGACGTGGTCGCGTTCCTGGACGACGACGCCACCGCCGACCCCGACTGGCTCGGGCACATGCTCGCCGCGCTCGAGGACCCCGCGGTCGTCGGCGTCGGCGGCCGCGCCACGCCGTCCTGGCCCTCGACCACGGGCTCCGGGCCGTACGTCGACGAGCTCCTGTGGATCGTCGGCTGCAGCTACACCGGCCTGCCGGAGACCGCGGGCGACGTCCGCAACGTGATCGGGTCGAGCATGGCGTTCCGTCGCGAATCGATCCTGCGCGCCGGCGGCTTCCGGTCCGGCATCGGCCGCGTCGGGAACCAGCCGCTCGGCTGCGAGGAGACCGAGCTGTGCATCCGCATCGCCGCGGTGCAGCCGGGGGCGCGGATCCGCCACGAGCCGCGGTCGAACGTGTCGCACCGGGTGTCGGCGGACCGCGTCGGCATGCGGTACCTGCTCCGCCGGAGCTACTACGAGGGCATCTCGAAGGCCGTGCTGGCACGTCGCGTCGGCACCGGTGATGCGCTCGCCAGCGAGTCCACCTACCTGACCCGGGTGATCCCGCGGGCGGTGCTCCGCGAGCTCCGTGCCGTCGGTCGCGGCGGGCTCGCTCGCGCTGCCACGGTGGTCGCGTCGGTCGCCACGACCGTCCTGGGCTACGCCGTGGGCCGGCTGCTCGGCGGCGTGGTCGTCGCCGCATCGGCACCGCGTCCCGTCGCCGACCCGGTCGGCACGCGATGAGCCGGGGGACCGCCACGCCCGCGGTCGGTGCCCACGTCGCCACCGGACCCACGTCGGCCCGACGGCGCGATGGTGTGGACGCGGACGACGTCATGGGACCCGGTGCTCGGCTCGCCGCGGCCGGGGTCGTCGTCGTCACGCTCGTCGCCGTGGCCCTCGGCGCCGGGCTGCACCTGCCGGTCCTGCGGGGGAGCGCGGCCGTCGTCTTCCTGTTCGCCCTGCTCGGCGTCACGCCGCTGCTGCTCGTCCGACCGATGCCCCTGGCACGCTTCGCGCTGCTCGCGGTCGCCGGGTCGATCACCGGCACGATCGGGATCGGCTACACGATGGCGACCGTCGGGTGGTGGCACCCGGCGGTGCCCTTCGCCGTCGTGGTCGTCCTGACGTCGGCGGTGCTCGCGTCCACCGTGCTGCGGGACCTCCAACAGCTGCGTCGACGGGAGCGCCGACCGGCCCCGGCACCCCTGACGGAGTCCGTTCGGACCGGGTCCGGGCGGATCGTGATCGGGTGGATCGTGATCGGGGGGACCGTGCTCGGTCTCGCGACGGTGGTGGTCGCCGCGGTGACCCACGTCGGCGACCCGATGCCCGCCGGACTGTTCGGCCGGCTCGGGATCGGGCTGCCGGTCGGACTCGCCGTGCTCGTCGCGGCGGCGGTCGTCGCGTTCGTCCGGGGTCGAGCCGTCGCCGTGCCCGTCGTGGCGCTCGGCCTGGCCGTGCAGCTCGCGCAGGCGATCACCTACGGGATGCCGACCGTGACCGCTGCCGCGCGGCACGTCGGGGTCCTGGAGTACATCCGGCAGTTCGGCCGCACCGATCCGGCCTCGGACATCTTCCAGACCTGGTCGGGGCTGTTCGCCGGGGGTGCGTGGGCCGCTGACGTCGGCGGCATCGTGAACGCGATGACGATCGCAGCGTGGGTGCCCGTGCTGCTCGCGGGCGTCACGACGCTCGGCGTCGGGGTGCTCGCCGCGCACTGGCTGCCCGGTCGACGCCGGCCGTGGATCGCGGCGTTCCTCACCGCGATGACCGGTTCGCTCAACACGACGTACTTCTCGCCGCAGTCGACCGGCGTCCTGCTCGTCGTGGCGATGCTCGTGCTCGCCACCGCTCCGCTCCTGGAGACCACAGTGCCCGCCGACGACGGATCCGTGCAGCGGGTCCTCCGGCCGCGCACCGTGCGGCTGCCGCAGGTGCTCGCGATCGCCGTGATCGGCGTCGTCCTCGTCGTCACGCACCAGATCTCGCCGTACCTCGCGGTCGCGGCGCTCGGCGTGCTCGTGGTCTTCCGGCTCCTGCGTCCGTGGTGGCTGCCGGTCGTCGTGCTCGTGCCGGCGGTGGTCTTCGCCGCGCTGAACGGCGACGTGCTCGGCCGGTTCCTGTCGCTCTCGGCGATCGGGAAGGTGTTCGACAACGTGCAGCCGCCCGAGCACGACATGACCGTGCTCCCGAAGCCGCTCGTCACCGGGCTGGCCTTCGACGTGCCGGCGGCGACGCTCGTGCTCGTCGGCCTCGTCGCGGTCGTCACCGTGCTGGCCCGGCGCGACCGACTGCACTGGGGGCTCCTCGCCGCGGCCGCGAGTCCGATCTCGCTGCTCGTCGCGACGAACTACGGGCAGGAGGGCATCTTCCGCGTGGTCCTGTTCGCGACCCCGTGGCTGGCGGTCCTCGCCGCCGGGCTCCCGCTCCCCGCCGGTCGGTGGGCACGCGTCGGGACGGCCGTCCGGGCAGCGCTCCGGCCGGCAGCCGCCCGGTACGTCCTCGCTGCGGCGGGCGTCACGGCCCTCGTGGCGGTCGGTGCCTTCGGACAGACCGCCCTGGACTGGAACCGCGTGACGACCCGGAGCGAGTCGGCGGCGACGCAGTGGTACGACCGGACCGCGCCGAAGGGCTCGGTCATGCTCCTCACCGGTTCGGGGAACGCGGTGCCGGGGAACACCGGCGCCCGGTACTTCGACGTCGACTACGTGTCGCGTGAGGCGCTCGGCCCGTACCCGTCCGGTACCGGCTACGACCCCGACGCCGACGTCTCGACCCTGACGCGGCAGTTCGTCGCCCGGACCACCGCGACGAAGTACTACGCCCTCGTGGCCGCGCCGATGGGTGCGTACGACGAGCGCTACGGCTACCAGCGGTACCCCGACTACGAGCGGCTCGCGGACGCGATGGCCTCGTCGCCGTACTGGCACCGGGTCTGGTCGTCCGGCACCACCGCCGTGTACGAGCTGACCACGGCCGGGATGCGGCATGCCGCGAGCTGATCCACCGATGACGACGACGGCCGCGCGGGCCACCACGGACCGTGGCGGCCCGCCCGGCCGCGGCCGTCACCGTGCGACGGCGCTCGGTGTCGGCGCGGTCGTCGGCGCGCTCGCCGTCGGCGCCGCGGTGCTCACGGTGACCGGCGGCTCGAGCGCGCACGACCCGAGCGGCGAGACGATGCCGACCTCGGACGGCGGTGCGTGGCATCGCGTGTACTCCGAGGACTTCGCGGACGACGCGCCGACCGGGACGTTCGCGTCCCGGTACGCCGACCGGTTCACCACCTACGACGGGTTCGCGGACACCGCCGGGACCGGACGGTACAGCGCGTCCGCGGTCACTGCGCACGACGGGCTGCTCGACGTCGGGCTGCGGACGACCGACGGCGGCACCCCGCTGGCCGGTGGCGTCGTGCCGCTCGTCGACGGGCGCTGGGGCGGGCAGACCTCGGGACGGTACAGCATCCGGATGAAGAGCGACCGGGTCGACGGCTACGGCGTGGCCGTCCTGCTGTGGAGCGACGCGAACCGGTGGTCGGACGGCGAGGTCGACTTCCCCGAGGGTGGCCTGGGGCAGCGTGCGTGGCTCAACGTGCACTGCCTGGACGACCCTGCGCGGCAGTGCGTGCACCACGAGACGGACGCCCGGCTCAGCGACTGGCACACCTACACGATCGAGTGGACGCCCGAGCGGATGACCTTCCTGGTGGACGGACGCGCGGTCGGCACGACCACCGAGGACGTCCCGACGGCGCGCATGCACCTCGTGCTGCAGGCGGGTTCCACCGGTGGCACGCCGCCGCGGGCCGCACGGGGCTCGGTGCTCGTGGACTGGGTCACGATCGACGTCCCCGCGGCGGGCTGAGACCGTCGGCCCCGACGCACGGACGGCATCGCGCCCGCCGCTTGCGCCGGACCGGGCGCACGAGCACGCGTCCGCGCGGCTCCGTCGTCAGGCCGCGGTGGCTCCGCCGCGCGCCGCCCCGAGCCGTCGCAGGAACCACGGCACGCACGCCGCGACGCCGACGACCCGCACGACGTCCCACGGGGTGTCCTGGGGCAGCAGCAGGGACACCCCGGCCACCACGAGGGCTGCCACGAGGGGCAGGGTCACCCGGGCTCCCGGTCCCCGCCACGCCCGACGGTCGGGCAGCGCGAGCAGCTGGGCCGCCGCGAGGAGCGTGTACGCGAGCACGGTCGCGACGCCCGCGCCGAGGATGCCGAGCCACGGGACGAGGACCAGGTTCGCCGCGATGTTCACGGCCCCGGCGCCGGCCGCGATGACGCCGACGGCGACTCCGCGGCGCTCGACCACGAGCAGCCGCCCGGTCGCGCCGCTCGCCACGACGGGCACGGCCGTGACGGCCACGACGAAGACGACGACGCCGAGCTCGTCGACGCGGTACGACGCGGGCGCGAGGAACGGCAGCGCGACGGGTGCCGCGAGCGTCACGGCGAGGACGACGGGCGCCACGAGCCGGTAGAGCTCGTCCCGCGCGTGCAGGGCCAACCGGAGTCGGGCGCCGGCGTCCCGGAGCGCGGCGAAGTGCGGTGCCCACGCCGAGTTCGTGAACGTGAGGAGGAGGACCACGGCCGACCCGACGACGTAGGCGATCTGGTAGCGGGCGACCTCCGCCGGGCCGAGCAGGCTCTGCACGACGACACGGTCGCCGGCGTTGAGCACGAAGTACGACAGGTTGCCGAGGGCGACCGGGACCCCGAGTCGGAACGCCCGGGCCGTGGTCCGCCGGTCGAACAGGCCCTGGAGGCGGGGCCGCGTCGCCGCGATCCCGATCACCATCGCGACGCCCTGGGCGACGACACCGCCCCATGCGTACGTGGTGGCGTCGGCGTGCACCCACAGGAGCAGCCCGAGACCGATGACGGAGCCGCCGACCGACGACAGCAGGCTCGTGACCGCGAAGACCCGGATGCGGTCCTGCGCGACGAGGAGCGCCAGCGCCACCTGGACGACCGCGGCCGGCGCGGTCCAGAGCACGGCGACGAGGAGCAGCGGGTGCGCCCCGACGAAGCCCGCGGCGTCCGCCCAGACCGGGATCGTGGCGAGCGCCGTCCCGGTGACGACCGCGGCGGTCAGCGCGCCGACGGCGAGCAGCCCGCGGGCGCGACGGTCCGAGCCGTCCTCGGCGCGCTGCAGGACCGTCGCCTGGTCGAGCCCGGCGACCGCGAGCACGGAGAGCGCCTGGAACAGGGCGATCGAGGACGCGAGGACGCCGAACTCCGACGCGGGCAGCAGGTGCGCGAGGACGGGGGAGATCAGCGACGAGACGACGAGCTGCATCGACCAGACGACGACGTACAGCAGACCGCGGCCGAACAGTCGGGACGACCCCTCGGCGACGTCGTCGACTGCCGCGTCCGATGCGTCCGACATCCGGTCGGACGCGGCCCGTCGTGCCCGACCGAGCGCCTCGCGCCGGGTGAGGGGCTGGGTCACGACCGGACCACGTCCTGCCGCAGGGCGAACGCCCCGTCGATGAGGTCGAGCAGCTCCGTGCTCCGCTCGGTCGAGAACTTCCGCGCGAACAGGTGCGGCAGGCCGCCGTCCGGGACGGTCCGGCGCTCGAGCACCCGTCCGGCGTCGGCGGTCCCGAGCCACGGCGGGCTCTTCCGCCGCGAGTCGTCCCAGCCGATCCACCACAGCGAGTGCTGCACGTGCTCGTCCGCGAACCCGGGGGTGAGCGCCGGGGTCGCCAGCACCGTCGGGACGAAGGTCTCGTCGGCCACCCAGCTGCGCCGCCAGGTCCGGACGAGCTCGGGGCGGCCGTCGAACGCGTCCACGACCGCGGTGGCGTGCCGGCGGGCGAGGACCTTGAGCTGCGACCCGCCGGTCAGGACGACGCCCGAGGGCAGCCGCCGGGGGATCGGCAGCCGCAGCATGTGCTTGCGCCAGGCCCAGTGCCGGTAGCGGAGCCGGGCGAGCCCGCCGTCACGGCCCCAGAGCGGGTCGGGCAGCGGGAACGTCGCGACGAAGGAGTCCTCGCGGTGCGCCTCGAGGGTCGCGCGGATCTCGGCGGCGTCCGCCAGCGGGTAGTCGCTCCCGGTGAGGACGGCGACGTGGGTCGCGTCCGTGCCGTCGAGCGCGGCCCGGTAGCCGGCGACCTCGGCGACGACGTTCTCCCACCGGGCCCACCCGGTGCGGATGCGCGGCAGGAGTCGGACCCGGTCGGGCAGTCCGTCGACCATCGCGCGGTACACGGACTCCGGGGTGCTCACGTCGCAGTGCAGGAACACGTCGAACGGGTCGAGTGCCTCGACGAGCCGGCGCACGTGCGCAGGGTCCTGGTGCGCGAGCACGACGCACGCCGGGACCGCGGGGGAGATGGCCATGCCGGGACGCTAACCCGGGTGCAGCGCGGCGGGCAGCCGGTCCCGGGCCCCCTGCGGGGAAGCGGCGGTTTCCCGCAGACGACGACACAGGCGCACGGCGCACGACACAGGCGCACGGCGCACGACGCAGGCGCCGGCCACGGCGCCAGCGCAGCCGCAGTCGCCGGTCAGCGCCGCAGGCGGAACCTCGGACAGTCGCAGAGCGCGCAGTCCGTGCCCGAGCGGTAGTGCTCGTGCGCGGCACGCGGGTGCCCGCAGACGCAGGGGTCCGTGTCGGATCCGGCCGGCATGGGTCCTCCTCGTGCCCGGCTCGGGTCGGCCGGTGCGTCACCCGCGATCCTACGGGGCGCGAGCGGTCCGGTCGCGGCAAACCGCACGGCTCGGCGACCGTCGCCGCAACCGTCGCCCGGGTCGCTTGACCCGTCCCGGCCCGCTGCCGAGCATCGGGACGTGACCCCGAGCCGGACCAGCCCGATCGCCAGCAGCGTCCTGACGCTCCGCCCTGCGCTGCCGCGCGCCGACGAACCGACGTGGGCCGGAGCCGCCTGGGTCGGCGCCGTCGACCGACCGACGGCGCTCGCCGCGACGACGGTCGCGCTCGCAGGAGCCGACGGCTTCCGTCGCGCCCGCCTGCTCGTCCGCGACGGGCTCGAGATCGCCGGCTCCGTCGACGTGTCCGTCACCCCGGACGGGGACCTGGACCCGGCCGAGCTGGGACGGGCGCTGCGCGCGCTGCCGGCCACGATCCTCCCGGCCGACACCGGCCCCGCACCCGTGGGGCGCGTCTCCGTCGTGATCGGGACCCGCGACCGGCCGGAGGACCTGCGGACCTGCCTGCGGTCCGTCCTCGCGTCGACGTGGCCCGACCTCGAGGTGGTCGTCGCGGACAGCGCGCCGACCACGTCGGCGACGCGGGACGTGGTCGCCTCGATCGCGGATCCTCGTGTCACCTACGTCCTGGAGGCACGGCCTGGCGTCGCGCGGGCACGGAACGCCGGGCTCGCCGTCGCCACGGGCGAGGTGGTCGCGTTCACCGACGACGACGTCGTCGTCGACCCCGACTGGGTGACGGCCGTCGCGGGCGCGTTCGCGCGCGACGCGGACGTCGCGTGCGTGACGGGGCTCGTGCCGAGCGCGGAGCTCCGGACGCCCACGCAGCGGTGGTTCGACGAACGCGTGACCTGGGCACGGAACACCCGGCGCCGGGTCTTCCGGGCCGCTGAGCCGCCCGCCGACCTGCCGCTCTTCCCGTTCTCGGTCGGGGCGTTCGGCACCGGGGCGAACGTGTCCCTCCGGCGCTCGGCCGCGGTCGCGCTCGGCGGGTTCGACGACGCCCTCGGCGTGGGGACGCCGACGAAGGGCGGCGAGGACCTGGACGTGTTCGTCCGGGTGCTGTCCTCGGGTGCGGCGCTCGCGGTCGAGCCCTCGGCCGTGGTGTGGCACCGGCACCGCTCGGAGCCGGCGGCGCTGCGCGCGCAGGCGGTCGGCTACGGCGCCGGGCTCGGGGCGTGGGTCACGAAGCTCGTGCTCCACCCGCGGACGGCGCTCGCCGTGGTGCGGCGTGCGGTCCCGGCGCTGCGGCGGCTCGGGTCGCTCGGGCAGGACGACGGTGGGCGGTCGGCCGGTGCTCCTGGCGCGGTGGGTGCGGATGCACCGGGGACGGCACGGTCCGGCGCGTGGGCGGCCGACGAGGAGCTCCGTGCGGCGACGGCGGGGTTGCGGCGGATCGAGCTGACCGCGGCGCTCGGCGGCCCGTGGCGGTACCTCGTGTCGCGGCGCGCACGACGCTGACGCGGGGCGCTCGCGCGCGGGGTCGGCGCGCGCGAGCCGTCCTCCCGCGGGCCGTCGTGGCGCGGGTCGTCGTGGCGCGGGTCGAACCACGGATGCGACGTCGAACCAGGGAGGGGCGCTGGTTCGACGTCGCATCGCTGGTTCGACGCAGCCGGGCGCGGCGGGCGGCGGGCGGCGCGCGACGGGCGCGGGCAGCGGGGCGCCCCGCGCGCGTCAGGCGCCGGTGTGCCTCCGCTCGACCTCGCGCCAGGCGCGACGGCTGCGCAGCCACGCGGCCGGTCCCGCCGGGAACCCCCGGAGCTCGTGGAACGCCAGAGACCGCGGCACACGCGTCGGCGGCACGGTCGACGGGGTCACGGACGCCGCCGGGGTGCTCCCACGTCGGACGAGTCGGCCGAGCACCCGGCCCGCCATCGCCCGGGCCGCCGGGGGAGCGAGCCGCACCAGGGCTGCCAGGTGCCGACGGTCCGCCGACACGAGTGCGCAGAGCAGCGCCGTGAAGCCCACACCGTTCGCGTGCAGCTGCGCGTGCAGTCCGGCCAGGTCCGGCCGGTGCCGGTGGTGCACGACCGCGCGCGGCTCGACGCCGATCCGCCCACCGCGCCACAGGACGTCGATGAACATCGCGAGGTCCTCGCCGCCGCGTGCGGGGACGCCGGCACCGAGCACCGGGTCGAACCCGCCGACGCGGTCGAACACGCTCCGACGCACCGCCCAGTTCGCACCGGCACCGTACCCGCCCACGCCGTACACCGGGAACCGCCGACGGACCGAGCCGTCGGCCGCCACGGCGGAGACCCGTGCGTGCCGCAGGGCCCCGGGAGCGTCCTCGGGCACCAGGGTCAGCGGGTCGAAGGTGCGCTCGCCGCTGAACCCGCCGTAGTACGCCTCGTACCAGATCTGCGCGGGGGTCTCGAGCTCGGCCGGCAGGATCATGCCCGTGACCGCGTCCAGCTCGGGTTCCTGGACGAACCGGGTACCGATCATCCGGAGCCACCGCGGGTCGACGCGGACGTCGTCGTCCGTGAAGGCGACGACCTCGCCCGTGGCCGCCGCGACACCGGCGTTCCGTCCGGCGGAACAGCCCGGGCGACGCTCGACGACGAGTCGCACGTCGTGCCCCGCGAGCAGTCCGGGCAGCGGGTCCTCGGCGGGGACCGCGACACGGTTGTCGACGACGACGACCTCGTAGGACGGGTAGTCGAGTGCCGCGAGGTGGTCGAGCAGCCGCGCGATGTCGGCCAGGCGCGTCACGATCGTCGAGACCACGACGGAGACGGACGGCAGCGCGGCGTCCGGTACCGCGGACGTGCCGGCGGTCCAGCCGGTCGGCACGACGGACGAGCCGGCGTGCGGGCCGTCCGATGTGCCGGCGCGCGCATCGGCGGGACCCGCGGCGAGGGCTGCGATCGCCCGCCCGGCATCGGCCGGGTCGTCGGTCAGTGCGACGTCGAGCGTCGTCACGGGGTGGCCGTCGCGGTACCCGACCACGAGCGCGGTCGCCCCGCGGTCGTCGGCGACGAGGTCCGGGAGCGGGGCGTCCAGGTCCACACGGACCACCCGTCGGGGACCGGGGGTCGACACGGGCGTGAGCAGGGCCATGTCCGGACGGTACCGAGCAGTGCGGGAGACGGACAATGCCCGACGAGCGCCGTGGCGGGGTTCCCACGCGGTTCCTGCGTGGTTCCGCAGTCAGAACGTCTCAGATTCCGCGCTGCCGGGGAAGTGAGCGCTCACCAGGGAAAACCGTCCACCGGGTGGAGATCACGGGCAGGTCACGATCTCTTTGCAACCGGTTGCGAAGATCTTCTGGATGGGCGTAGCTTCCTCCTCCAGCAGGCAGCGCCGCCTGCTCCAGGCCGCGTCGTCGCACCCGATCGACGCCCCCTGGTGATCTCGATGAGGAGACAACGCTGTGCAGAAATCTCGCGCCAAGGTGCGCCTCGCATCCGTCGCCGGGGTCGCCGTCATCGGCCTCGTGCTCACCGGTTGCTCGTCCGGCGGCTCGGCCAGCTCGAACGACGCTTCGAACGGCCAGGACAGCCGCGGACCGATCACGTACGTGCAGGGCAAGGACAACTCGAACGTGGTCCGCCCGCTGATCGAGAAGTGGAACGCCGCCCACCCGGACGAGAAGGTCACGTTCAAGGAGCAGTCCGACCAGGCCGACCAGCAGCACGACGACCTCGTGCAGCACTTCCAGGCCAAGGACGCGAACTACGACGTGGTCGACGTCGACGTCGTCTGGACCGCGGAGTTCGCCGCGAAGGGCTGGCTGACCCCGCTCACCGGCAAGATGAAGATCGACACGTCGAAGCTCCTGCCGTCCACGGTCAAGACCGCGACGTACAACGACACGCTCTACGCCGCACCGCAGACCTCCGACGGTGCGCTGCTCTACTACCGCAAGGACCTGGTCAAGACGCCCCCGACCACGTGGGACGAGATGATGAAGGACTGCGACATCGCCAAGCAGGCCGGCATCGGCTGCTACGCCGGTCAGTTCGCGAAGTACGAGGGACTGACCGTGAACGCCTCCGAGGCGATCAACGGCTCCGGCGGTTCGGTCCTGAACAAGAGCGGCTCGCCCGACGTCGACACGGCCGACGCGAAGGCCGGTCTGCAGAACCTGGTCGACGCGTTCAAGGACGGGAACATCCCGGCCGAGGCGATCACCTACCAGGAGGAGCAGGGCCGCACCGCGTTCGAGAGCGGCAAACTGCTGTTCCTGCGCAACTGGCCGTACGTCTACAACCTCGCGAAGACCGACGGGTCGAGCACGGTGAAGGACACCTTCGGCATCGCGCCGATCCCCGGCAAGGACGGCACGGGCGCCTCGACGCTCGGCGGCCACAACGCCGCGATCAGCGTGTACTCGAAGCACAAGGCGACCGCGCACGACTTCCTCGAGTTCCTGGAGTCGAACGAGACGCAGAAGTTCTTCGCGACGCAGGGCTCGCTGGCCCCGGTCGTCGGTGACCTGTACACCGACTCCGAGCTCACGTCGAAGCTGCCGTACCTGCCCACCCTGCTGAAGTCGATCGAGTCGGCCGAGCCGCGTCCGGTGACGCCGTTCTACCCGGCCGTGACGAAGGCGATCCAGGACAACTCCTACGCCGCGCTCAAGGGCTCGAAGAGCGTCGACGAGGCCGTCAAGGACATGCAGGCCGCGCTCAAGACCGCGACGAGCGGCAACAGCAACTGACCGTGGTCCGCGGCTGACGCCGCAGCGGACGGGAGGATCGTGGCGGTCCCGCCACGATCCTCCCGTCCGCCCCCACATGCGTCCCGACACCCGGCAAGGAGGCCGCCACGTGTCCGCAGCAACCGAGATCCCCGCCGCCATCCCGAACCCACAGGGGATGGAGCCGCCGAAGCGGCGGAAGGGCGGACTGAACGCCGAGCACGGCCGGTGGGCCGTGTACCTGATCGGCCCGACGATCGTGCTCCTCGCGATCGTCATCGGCTACCCCGTCGTCAGCGCCGTCATCCAGTCGTTCCAGCTCGACGCCGGACTCGACAAGGCGACCGGCCTGTTCGTGCAGGGCGGGTTCGCCGGCGTCACGAACTACGTGCACTGGCTCGCACAGCAGTGCGGCAACACCACCTGCCCGCCCGGCAACCTCGGCTCGCAGTTCTGGGTGTCGATGGGCAACACGGTCTTCTTCACCGTGGTGACCGTCGCGCTCGAGACCGTCATCGGCGTGTGGATGGCGATCATCATGAACCGCAACTTCAAGGGCCGCGCCTTCGTCCGTGCCGCGATCCTGGTGCCGTGGGCCATCCCGACCGCCGTCACCGCGAAGCTCTGGTACTTCATCTTCGACGCGAACGGCGTGCTCAACCACGTGCTCGGGCAGCAGATCCTGTGGACGTCGAGCGAGTGGGCGTCCCGCTGGGCGATCATCATCGCCGACACCTGGAAGACGACGCCGTTCATGGCGCTCCTCATCCTCGCCGGGCTGCAGCTCATCCCGGAGGAGGTCTACGAGGCCGGGAAGATGGACGGCGCCTCCACCGTGCAGCGCTTCGTCAACATCACGCTGCCGCTCATCAAGCCCGCGCTCATGGTCGCCGTCCTGTTCCGCGTGCTCGACGCGCTGCGCATGTACGACCTGCCGGCGATCCTCACGGGCGGCGGCGGTGGCTCGGGCAACGCGACGACCACGCTGTCGATCCTGGTCGTCGACCAGATCCGGCAGGGCTTCAACTCCGCCTCGGCACTCTCCACCATCACGTTCCTGGTGATCTTCCTCGTCGCGTTCGTCTTCGTCCGGTTCCTCGGCGCGAACGTCGTGCAGACCCAGGCCGCCCAGCAGAAGGGTGAACTCAAGTGACGCTCGCAGCAGACCGACCCCGCTCGGCCGCCCGTTCCCGCGACCACGCCACCGACCGGTCGCAGGTGCGGGTCAAGCGGCACACCGGCCCGCGGCTCCGCACCGGCATCCAGGCCGTGGTCATCGCCGTGTGGTGCCTGCTGCCGTTCTACTGGATGGTCGTCACGAGCTTCCGGGACGTCGGCTTCACGTTCGACGCCACCCCGTGGCCGACCCACGTCACGCTCGACAACTACGCGACGGCGTTCTCGACGGCGCTCGGCAACCATCTCGGCCGTGCGCTGCTGAACAGCCTGCTCATCGGCGGCGTGGTCACGATCATCGCGCTGCTCGTCGGCACGAGTGCGGCGTACGCGCTGGCCCGGCTCGAGTTCAAGGGGAAGTCGCTCATCGCAGGCGCAATCCTCGCCGCGTCGATGTTCCCGGGTGTCGCGCTCATCTCGCCGCTGTTCCAGCTGTTCACGGACATCGGCTGGATGGGCACCTACCAGGCGCTCATCCTGCCGAGCATCTCGTTCGTGCTGCCGCTGACCGTCTACACGCTCGCGTCGTTCTTCCGCGAGATGCCGTGGGACCTCGAGGAGGCGGCCCGCATCGACGGGTGCACCCGGGTTTCGGCGTTCCGGCGGATCATCCTGCCGCTCGCCGCGCCCGCCGTGTTCACGACCGCGATCCTGGCGTTCATCTCGTCCTGGAACGAGTACCTCATCTCGTCCCAACTGTCGTCGGACGCCACCCAGCCGGTCACCGTCGCGATCGCGTCGTTCGCCGGGTCGCAGCCGCACCAGGAGCCGTACACCGCGGTGATGGCGGCGGGCACGATCGTCACGATCCCGCTCGTCATCCTCGTGCTCGTGTTCCAGCGACGCATCGTGGCCGGCCTCACCGCCGGTGGCGTGAAGGGCTGACGGAGTCATGGCACAGCGAGGACCCACCCGTCCCACCGCCCGGATCGAGGAGGCGATCGGCTTCGCCGGCACCTTCGGCGTCCTGTTCCTCGGCGTCACGGTGTTCTGCGAGGTCACCGGACGCCCCGCGCTCGGCTGGGCGATGACCCTGCTCGTCTGCGTGTTCGCCGTGGTGGTGCTCGACCGGTGGCGGGCCTCCGTCCTCCGGCGGCACGCGGCGGCGACCGGTGTCGTCGACGGGATCGGTGGGGCGGGACCGGCGGGCGGTCGGCCCGGGTCCTCCCGGACCGGCGTCGACCGGACCGGCGACGACCGGGCCGCGTCGGACCGGACCGCGTCGGCTTCCGCACCGGCGTCGCCGGCCGCGGTCCGGACCCGGCCCGTCGCGGACGCGACGCACGGCGCCGACGGCTGACGGGCCTCCCGGCATGCCCATGGGGATCCAGGAGATCGCGACCGTCACGGGCCTGTCCAAGTCGACCGTGTCCCGCGCGCTGCGGGGGATGCCGACGGTGGCGGACGCCACCATCGACCAGGTGCGGCGGGTCGCCGACGAGCTCGGGTACGTGCCGAGCTCGGCGGCGGCCGGACTCGCGACCGGACGGCAGCGGGCCGTCGGGGTGGTGGTCCCGGTGATCGACCGGTGGTTCTACGTGCGGGCCCTCGGCGGGGTCGACGCGGAGCTGCGGCGGGCCGGGTACGACCTCGTGCTCTACAACCTCGGCGGTCCCGGCGGCGACCGTGGTCGGGCGTTCCGGCGCTCGATGCTCCGGCACCGCGTCGACGGCCTCGTGCTGCTCTCGCTCGTGCTCGACGAGACCGAACGCGCCGAGCTCGAGCTCACCCGGCACCCGATGATCGTGATCGGGGGCCCCGCGCCCGGGCTCCGGAACGTCGGGGTCGACGACCTCGCCGTCACCGAGACCGCGATCGGGCACCTCGCCGGGCTCGGCCACCGCGAGGTCGCGTACCTCGGCGGCCAGGACGAGGACGGCATGAACGTCGCCGTGCCGTACCTGCGCCGGGACGGGTTCGCGGACGCGATGCACGCGCGGGGCCTCGACGTCCGCGCGGACCGGCTGCTCGACGGACGGTTCTCGTTCGCCGGGGGAGTGGCGGCCGGCGCGGACCTGTTCGACCGAGACCCGGCGGACCGTCCCACGGCGGTGTTCTGCGCCTCGGACGAGATGGCGCTCGGGGTGCTGCTCGCGGCGTCGCGGGCCGGGCTGTCGGTCCCGGGGGACGTGTCCGTGATGGGCATCGACGGCCACGAGTACGGCGCGGTCGTCGGGCTGACCACGGTGGCGCAGGACCCGGAGGCGCAGGGCCGCGCGGCCGCACGGGCCGTGCTCGCCGAGGTCGACGGCGGTTCGGCGGGGCCGTTGCCCGCGGCGCCGGCGGAGCTCGTGGTGCGCACGTCGACGGCGGCCCCGCGGCGGTAGGGCGCGGGGCGCGGCGGCGGCGCGGGGTGGCGCGCGGGCCGGTCCGTGGTGCGGCGTGCTGCCGCACAACCGGAAGCACGCCGCGCCGTCGAAGTCCGTGGCACGGTGTGCTTCTGGTTGTGCCGAGGCCCGCCCGACCCGGCCCGCCGGCCCGACCGGCTCGGCGCTCCGGGCGTAGGGTCGCCGGCGTGGAGGTCACCAAGCTCGAGCACGCCTGCCAGGTCGTCCGGTCCGGGAACGCCCGCCTGGTGCTCGACCCCGGCGAGTTCACCCGCCCGGTCGAGGTCACCGGGGTCGTCGCCGTCGTCGCCACGCACCAGCACCCCGACCACGTCACGGCCGAGCAGGTCCGCCGGATCCTCGCACGCAACCCGGACGCGGTCGTCCTCGGACCGCCCGGGGTCGCCACGGACCTCGCCGACGCCGGGATCACCGTGGACGTGGTCACCGACGGCGACCACCGCGAGGTCGGCCCCTTCACCCTCGACTTCCACGGCACGCGGCACAACGTGATCCACGCGTCCGTCCCCGTCGTCGACAACACCGGCGTGCTCGTGGACGGCCGGCTGTTCCACCCGGGCGACGCCTACACGGTGCCGGGGGTCCCGGTCGAGGTCCTCGCCGCACCCGTCGGCGCCCCCTGGCTCAAGGTCGCCGAGATGATGGACTGGATCGCCGCGGTCGCACCGCGCCGTGCGTACCCGATCCACGAGGCGACGCTCTCCGCGGTCGGCTTCGCGATGCACACAGGCCGCCAGCGCGAGGCGCTCGGCGACGGGGAACTCGTGGTGCTGCAGCCGGGCGACGTGCTGCAGGTCTGACCCGACACCGGCCTGGAGGCACGCCCCACCACCCACGGATCGGCCCGCTCCGGACGCGGCACACCCGGGCGACACGCCTCGTTTTGGCAGTGCGCGGCTGCTGTGCCATACTTATCGGGTTGTCGGAACGGCCCCATCGTACAGCGGCCTAGTACGTCGCCCTCTCACGGCGGTAACGCGGGTTCGAATCCCGCTGGGGTCACCAAGAGCAGGTCACTTCGGTGCCTTGCCTCCGTGTCCGACAACACGTGTGCTCCGTCCGCGGAGACCACGGCCCCATCGTACAGCGGCCTAGTACGTCGCCCTCTCACGGCGGTAACGCGGGTTCGAATCCCGCTGGGGTCACACACCACGAACCCCCGTCGAGCTCCGGCTCGGCGGGGGTTCCGTCGTTCCCGGACTGTGTCGCCGCCGGGCTCCGAGCTCCGAGCTCCGAGCGCTGCTTGCGCGCTGCTGCCCGTGCGTCGCGCGTCTCCGGTCGCTCGTCGATTGAGCAGAAGACTTCGGACATCCGGATCCGAGGGCGATCCTCGCGTACGCAGCCGAGGGCGACCAGGACGACCTGGGCGACGTGGACAGCCGGGACCGATCGGCCGTCGTCGCGGCCCTCGCCCGTCGGTACGAGGGTGTCGGGTGGGAGACCGACCGTGTCCTCGGGGGCTTCGCCACCACCGACGACCTGTACGTCGACCGCCTGACCCAGATCCGGATGCCGTCCTGGCGGCGCGGGCGTGTCGCCCTGGTCGGCGACGCCGCGTGGTGCGTCACGCCGATGGGCGGCGGCGGGGCGTCACTCGCCCTGACGAGCGGCTACGTCCTCGCCGCGTCCCTGGCCGCCCAGCTCTTCGACGACACCGCAGCCCGTGACGACACGTCGTCCGCGTCCGTCGAGCGGGCGCTGGCGGCCTTCGACGACTGGATGCGTCCGCTCGTCGACGACGTGCAGGGCATCCCGAGCGGCGTCGTGCGGTTCGCCTACCCGCGCAGCCGGGTCGGACTCGCGGTACGGTGGGCCGTCGACGCGCTGCTCCTGTCGACGCCGCTCCGCTCGCTGGCCGCGCGGGTGACCCGGGTCGCGGACACCGACCGGCCGCTCCCACCGCTCACCGTGGCCTCCTGAGGCGCCCTCCTGCGCGCCGGACGCCGCCGAGCCCGCGAGCCTCCGCCGGATCCGAGGGCGTCTCGCTGCGCTGGAGGCGTCTCGCGGACTCGGGGCGTCTCGCAGGCGCAGGGCGCGGGAGCGGGAGCGGGTGCACGTGCGTCCGGCGTCGCGACCCGACCAGGCGACGGACGGGAGGCGCGGGGCGGGCTGGCGCCGTCCTCCCTCGCAGGCTCGGTCGGCGCAGCCCGCGTGCCGCTGGCGCGTCACCGCTGAGCGTGCCGCGCCCGCCCGCCCTGTGGTCACGTCGCGGACGGGACCGGCGCGCCGTCGAGGAACCGCGCGACCTCGCGGGCGGCCGCGCGTCCCGCGCGGTTCGCGCCGATCGTGGACTGCGACGGTCCGTAGCCGACCAGGTGCACACGGGGGTCCGCCGTGACCTGCGTCCCGGTCATCGGGATGCCGCCGAGCGGGCCGCGCAGCCCGAGCGGCGCGAGGTGGTCGAGGTCGGCGCGGTAGCCCGTCGCCCAGAGGACGACGTCGACCGAGGTGGACGACCCGTCCTGCTCGACGACCCCGTGCGGCCCCATCCGCGTGAACATCGGCCGCCGGTCGAGCACGCCGCGCTCCCGGGCAGCCACGGCGTAGTCGGTCCAGATCAGGCCCGTGTAGGACACGATGCTGCCCGGGGTGCGACCGGCCATGACGTCCGCCGCGACCCGGCGCTCGACGTCGACCCCGTCGAGCTCGTGGACGAAGTCGCCCGGCAGGAACACCGGCTCGCGGCGGGTGTACCAGACGGTGTCGGTCACCCGGCTGACCTCCTCGAGGAGCTGCACGGCCGAGATCCCGCCACCGACGACCGCGACGCGCCGGCCGCGGAAGTGCTCGGCGTCGACGTAGTCCCGGCTGTGCAGCTGCTCGCCGGTGAACCGCTCGGCACCGGGCACGTCCGGGACGACCGGGGTGTCCCAGGTGCCGGTGGCGTTCACGACCGCACGGACCTGCCAGTCGCCGCGTTCCGTCTCGACGAGCAGCGGCGCCGTGGTCGTCGCCCCGAGGGACCGGACGGCGCGGACGTGCACCGGGCGGTGGACCGGCAGGTGCTCGTGCTCCTCGTACGCCGCGAAGTACCGGGGGACCGCCGTGCGGCTCGGCTCCTCGGGGTCGATCGGTGGCACGGGCATGCCGGGCAGGTCGAAGATGCCGTTCACGGTGCGCATCCGGAGCGACTCCCAGCGGTGCTGCCACGCCCCGCCCGGCCGCGCGTTCGCGTCGAGCACGACGACGCTCCGTCCCGCCGGGTCGCCGTCCGGGACGAACCCGCGTCGGACGAGGTGGTGCGCTGCCGACAGTCCGGCCTGCCCGGCCCCGACGACGGCGACCGACGCGGTGGCGGGGGCAGCGGGCACGGTCCGACGATAACCCGGCGGGTGCGTCGCCTGCTCCGGGGGACAGTCCCGCCAGAACGACCGTTCTTCCCCCGAACGCGGGTACCGGCGGGCCGCAGGTAAGGATAGCCTTCCCTAACGTGAACGCCTCCGAACCACAGCTCGAGATCCTCGACACCGCCCGGGCCGACCGCTACCGGGCCGTCGTCCACACCGCCGTCGACCGGACCGCGGACCGCTTCGCGTCGGTCACCGCGCCGACCACCGACACCCCGGCCGCCGTGCTCCGGGACCGGATCGCCGCGATCGACCTCGACCGCCCGCTCGGGACCGCCGAGGCCGCCGTCGCGGAGGTCGACACGCTCTTCTGCGCCGAGGCGGTCTGGTTCCACCACCCCGACTCCCTCGCACACCTCAACTGCCCGGTCGCGGTGCCCGCCGTCGCCGCGGAGACGGTGCTCGCGGCCGTGAACCCCTCGGTCGACACCTGGGACCAGTCGCGCATCGGCACCGACATCGAACGGCGCGTGGTCCGCTGGGCCGCCGGGACGATCGGCTTCGCGGACGGGGACGGGATCTTCACCTCCGGCGGGACCCAGTCGAACCTGCACGCCCTGCTGCTCGCACGGCAGGCCGCCACGAGCCGGACGGGCCGGGCCGGTCGCCGTCCGGCGCTCGACGACCTGGTCGTGTTCGCCACCGCGTCGAGCCACTTCAGCGTCCGCAAGTCGGCGATGCTCCTCGGGCTCACCGAGCACGCCGTCGTCGACGTCGCGGCCGACGCCGCCGGCCGCATGCGCCCCGACGCCCTGGCCCACGCCGTCGCGGACGCCCGCCGCGAGGGCCGCACGCCGATGGCCGTCGTCGCCACCGCCGGGACGACCGACCGCGGGTGCATCGACCCGCTCGAGCCGATCGCGGACGTGTGCGACCTCGAGGACGTCTGGCTGCACGTCGACGCTGCGTACGGGTGCGGACTGCTCGTGTCCCCGACGCGCCGGCACCTGCTCGACGGGATCGAACGGGCGCGGAGCGTCACCGCGGACTTCCACAAGTCGTTCTTCCAGCCGGTGTCATCGAGCGCGCTGCTCGTGCGGGACCCGGCGGACCTGGGCCGTGCGGCCTGGCACGCCGACTACCTGAACCCCGCGGACGCCGACGAACCGAACCAGGTCGACAAGTCGCTCCAGACGACCCGGCGCTTCGACGCGCTCAAGCTCTGGGCGACGCTGCGGGCGAGCGGTGCGACCGCGATCGGCCGGGCGTTCGACACCGTGCTCGACGTGACCGAGCAGGTGCACGAGCACGTGGGTGCGCACCCGGACCTGGTGCTCGTCGCGCCGACCCAGCTGAGCACGGTGCTGTTCCGCTGGCAGCCGGACGGGGTCGTCGACGCCGATGCGGACGTCCTCGTCGCACCCCTACGCGCCGCACTGCTCGCCGAGGGGCGGGTGCTCGTCGCGAAGACCGTGGTCGACGGTCGGCCGTGCAACAAGCTCACGCTGCTCGACCCCGGGACGAGCGCCGAGCAGGTCGTCGCGGCGCTCGACCACGTGGTCGCGACCGCGGAGCGCCTGCACGCGGAGCGCACCGCGACGACGACGAACCACCTCCGCACCACCGAGCCGACGGGAGCGAACCGATGACCCCGACCCCGACCCCGACCACGGGCACCGTCCACGACCTCGTCGGCGTCGGCATCGGCCCCTTCAACCTCGGCCTCGCCTGCCTGACGGACCCGATCGCCGACCTCGACGCCGTGTTCCTCGACCGGGCCGACGGCTTCGCCTGGCACCACGGCATGATGCTCGACGACGCCACGATCCAGGTGCCGTTCCTCGCCGACCTCGTGACGATGGCCGACCCGACCTCGCCGTACTCGTTCCTCGCCTGGCTCAAACGGACCGGGCGGCTCTACCCGTTCTACATCCGCGAGGACTTCCACCCCCTGCGCAGCGAGTACGACGCCTACTGCCGGTGGGCCGCCGACCAGCTCGACACCCTCCGCTGGGGCCGCCGGGTCGTCGCCGTCGAGCACGACCCCGAGACCGACCTGTTCACGGTGCACGCCGAGACCCCGACCGGGCCCGAGACCTACCGCGCCCGCCACGTCGTCACGGGCATCGGCACCGAGCCGGCGGTTCCCGAAGCCCTCCGCGACCTGGGCGGCCCCGTCGTGCACTCCGCCGGGTACCTGCCCGCCCGCGAGGACCTTCGCCGCGCCGACTCGATCGCCGTCGTCGGCAGCGGGCAGTCCGCCGCCGAGGTCTACCGCGACCTGCTCGAGGGCATCCGCGACGGCGGGTACCGCCTCGACTGGATCACCCGCTCGCCCCGGTTCTTCCCGATGGAGGACACCAAGCTCACCCTCGAGATGACGAGCCCGGAGTACACCGACCACTTCCACGCGCTGCCGCCCGACGAGCGCGACCGCCTCGGTCGCGAGCAGCGCGGGCTGTACAAGGGCATCAGCGCCGACCTCGTCGACACGATCTACGACACGCTCTACCGGATCAGCGCCCACGGACCCGTCCCCACGACGCTCCGCACGGACACGAGCGTGGTCGCGGCAGAGTGGCTGCCCGACCGCGACCGCTTCCGCCTGACGCTCCGGCACGCGCAGCTCGGCACCGAGGCGACGCACGAGGTCGCCCGGCTCGTCCTCGCGACCGGGTACCGCCCCCGCACGCCCCACTTCCTCGCCCCTGTCGAGCACCTCGTCGCCCGCGACGAGCGCGGCCGGTTCGCGGTCGCCCGCGACCTGCACGTCGACACCCTGGGCGGCCGCATCTGGGTGCAGAACGCCGAGGAGCACACGCACGGCCTGACCGCGCCCGACCTCGGGATGGGCGCGTGGCGGAACGCGTCGATCATCCGGTCCGTCACGGGGCGCGCCGTGTACGGCCTGGAGGATCGGATCGCCTTCCAGGAGTTCGGCCTGCCCGGCGGGCGGCCGGTTCCCGGAGCGTCGCCGGTGGCGGCGAGCGCCGCCACCACGCGCCTCCCGCAGGCCGCGGGGGTGCGCGCGTGAGCGCCCGCACGGCCGAGCGCGACCTGGCGCGCGCAGCCACGGGCCTCCTGTCCGTCGAACCCGTGGACCCGGGACGGGACGCCGCCCTGCTGCGATCCTGGCTGGCGGACCCCGCGTCGTCCTGGTGGGGGATGGCGGACCGCGACGTGGACGCGGTCCGGACGTACCTGACGGCGGTGCGCGACGACCCGGCGCAGGCGGGGTGGCTGCTCCGCCGCGACGGCGCGCCGATCGCCTACGCCGAGACGTACGACCCGGCCGTCGTGCTGCTCACCGACGTGTGGGACGCCGAACCGGACGACGTCGCCATGCACCTGCTCGTCGCGCCGCCGCCCGCCGAGGGACGGGTGCACGGCCTGACGAGCGCGGTGATGCGGGCGGTCGTCGAGCACTGCCGCGACGTGCTCGGCGCGCGCCGCGTCGTCGTCGAGCCGGACGTGCGGAACACGGCCGTGCAGCGGAAGAACGCCGAGGTCGGGTTCCGAGCACTCCGCGTCGTGGACGTCGACGGCAAGCGGGCGCTCCTCTCGGTGCTCGACACCGCGCGCATCGGGGTGCCGGACGACGGCGGGCCGGCGGCGCACCTGCGGCCAGAGCACCTGGAGCCCGCGGAACGGCACCTCGTCGCGAAGGCGATCGCCGAGTTCACCCACGAGCGGTTGACCGCGCCGCGTGTGGACGGTGACGGGTGGGCGCTCGACGCGGGGGACTCGACCTACCGGTTCCGGGCGCGGGTGCACACGCTCGAGCACTGGGTGCTCGACGAGGACTCGCTGACCCGGACGCGTGACGGCGTCCCCGCGCCGCTCAGTGCGCAGGAGCTCGTGCTCGACCTGCGGGACGTGCTCGGGGTCCCGGACGCGATGCTCGGCACCTACCTGGACGAGATCGCGTCGACGCTGGCGAGCGCGTCGGCGAAGCACCGGCGAGGTGGGCCGTCCGCGGCGCAGCTGGCGCGCGGGCGGACGGACGGCGACGTCGTCGCGTCGTTCCAGGACGCCGAGGCCGCGATGACCGAGGGGCACCCGGCCTTCGTCGCCGCGAACGGGCGGATCGGGTTCGGGCTCGACGAGTACCACGCCCACGCCCCGGAGGCGGGCGCCCGCTTCCGCTACCGGTGGCTCGCCGCACGGCGGGAGCACACGCACCTGGCGCTCGCCGCGGACCGCACCGAGCACGACCACTGGGCCGCCGAGCTCGACGCGGCGACCGTCGCAGACTTCCACGCGACGCTCGAGCGCCGCGGCCTCGACCCCGACGGGTACACCTGGTTCCCGGTGCACCCGTGGCAGTGGCAGCACCGGATCGCCGTGACCTTCGCGCCCGACCTCGGTCGGCAGGACCTCGTCGACCTCGGCGAGGGACCCGACGAGCACCAGCCGCAGCAGTCGATCCGCACGGCGTTCAACCGGAGCCGTCCCGCGCGCTCGTACGTCAAGACGGCGCTCGCCGTGCAGAACATGGGGTTCCTCCGCGGCATGTCGCCCGCGTACATGCGGACGACCCCTGCCGTGAACGACTGGGTCGCCGGACTCGTCGACGCCGACCCCGTGCTCGCCGACGCCGGCTTCGGCGTGCTCCGCGAGCACGCCGCCATCGGGTACACCGGGGACGCGCACCACCGCGTCGACGTGGCGTCACCACAGCGGAAGATGCTCGCCGCGCTCTGGCGGGAGAGCCCCGTGCCGCGGCTGGGGCCGGGGGAGCGGCCGATCACCATGGCCGCCCTGCTGCACCGGGACGCGCGCGGTCGCTCGGTGGCGGCTGCCCTCGTCGCACAGTCGGGCCTCGACGCCGCGGACTGGGTGCGCCGGTACCTCGACGCGTACCTCCGACCCGTCGTGCACTGCCTCACCGAGCACCAGCTGCTCTTCATGCCGCACGGCGAGAACCTCGTGCTCGTGCTGCGCGACGGCGTGGTCTCCCGGGTGTTCATGAAGGACGTCGGGGAAGAGGTGGTGGTCGTCGGCGACGTCGCCGTCCCGGTCGGCACCGAGCGGATCGTGCACCCGGTCGACGACGCCGAGGCGGCCCTCGGCGTGTTCACCGACGTGTTCGACGGGGTGCTCCGGTACCTCGCCGCGATCCTCGACGAGGACGGGGTCCTGCCCGGTGCGACGTTCTGGCGGTTGGTCGGCGCGTGCGTGGACGACGCCGTCGTGGGCCGTGCGCGACCGCTCGACCTGCGGGCGCCGGACTTCGAGCACTCGTGCCTGAACCGGCTCCAGCTGCGGAACACCCTGCAGATGGTGGACCTGTCCGCGCAGACGGAGTCGCTCATCCGAGCGGGGCGGATGCCGAACCCGATCGGGCGCTGAGCGCGGGCGGCGCCGGGCCGCGCCGTGCTGCGCCGGGTCGTGCCGTCGCGCCGGCCCGGCGCGGCTCTGCCAGGCTGGGGCCATGACCGGTGTCGTCCAGCTCGTCCGATCCGACCGACTCAGTGACGTCGCCGAGTACGCGTACGCGGCGACCGCACCCGCCGACGCCCGCCTGGTGTTCGCGGCCGGGGCGTGCCCGCTCGACGAGCAGGGTCGGACCGTGGCGGTCGGGGACCACCGCGGCCAGGCCGCCCGGTGCATGGCCAACCTCGAGACGGCGCTCGCCGCAGCGGGAGCGGGACTCGGTGACCTGCTCCACACGCGGGTGCTCGTGGCGTCCTCGCGGCAGGAGGACCTCGTCGCCGCGTGGCAGGTGGTCCGTGCGGCGATGGGCGACCACGACGTGCCGAGCACCCTGATGGGTGTCACCGTCCTGGGCTACGACGACCAGCTCGTCGAGGTCGAGGGCGTCGCCGCGGTCCGGGACGGAAGCGGTATCGTCGGGATGTCGTCAGACCCGGCAGTGGGGCCTGCCGGACCCAACCGCGGCTGAGCCGCCAACGGTCCCTGTTCCGAGATGAGTGCACGTGTGCGATGCCGCGTGCTCGGTGACAGGAGACCCGTGACGACCAGACCCATGACGACCGCGACCGACCGCCCCCCGCACCGCCGCTGGCGGTACCTCTTGCTCGTCGCCCTCGGCGGCGCGATCGGCACCGGTGCCCGTGCGGCGCTCGCCGCGGCCCTGCCCGCGGTCGACGGCCTGAGCTGGACGATCCTCGCGATCAACGTCGTCGGGGCGCTCTGCCTGGGCGCGCTGCTCGAGTCGCTCGCGCACCGCGGCCCCGACGTCGGTGCGCGCCGCACCGTCCGCCTGTTCGTCGGCACGGGTGTCCTCGGCGGCTTCACGACGTACTCGACGCTCGCCGACGACACCGCGAAGCTCCTCGACGTCGGCCGGTGGGGCGCGGGCACCGGGTACGCGCTGCTGTCGGTCGCGCTCGGGGTGGTGGCCGCGGCCGCGGGTGCGTGGCTCGCCGGAGCCCGCCGCTCGCGCCGCGCCCGGACGGAGGACGCCCGGTGAGCCCCCTCGAACTCCTCGTCGTCTCGCTCGGCGGCGGCCTGGGCTCCGCGCTCCGCTTCGCACTCGACGGCACCGTGAAGGCGCGGGTGGCACGGGCCGCGCTGGGGTGGTTCCCGGTCGGCACGATGCTCATCAACGTCACCGGATCGCTCGTGCTCGGGGTCGTGACCGGGCTCGGCGAGGCGGGCACGCTCGGCCTGCCGCTGGTCGCGGTCCTCGGGACGGGCATGATGGGCGGGTACACGACGTTCTCGACGGCGAGTGTCGAGACCGTGCAGCTGTTCCGGTCCGGGAAGCCCGGGCCCGCCGTGCTCAACGGCCTCGGGATGCTCGTCGTCTCGGTCGGCGCGGCTGCGCTCGGCCTGTACCTCGGAAGGAACACATGACCTCGGAACGCCCCGGCGAACTCGTCCTCGTCCGCCACGGAGAGACGGAGTGGTCGAAGAGCGGTCAGCACACCGGCCGCACCGACATCCCGCTCACCGAGAACGGCATCGAGCAGGCGAAGCGCGCCGGACGCTACCTGGCGGACCGGACGTTCGCGCTCGCGCTGTCGAGCCCGCTCGAACGCGCCCGCGAGACCGCGCGGCTCGTCGGTGTCGACCCGGAGCTCGACGAGGACCTGTACGAGTGGGACTACGGCGCGTACGAGGGCTTGACCACCCCGCAGATCAAGGTCAAGCGGCACGGACCCTGGGACCTCTGGACCGACGGCGTCCCCGCAGGCGACACCCCGGGGGAGAACGCCGCCGAGGTCCGCGTCCGCGTCGAGCGCGTGCTGAACCGGGTGCGCCCGGTCCTCGCCGAGGGGGACGACGCGATCGTGGTCGCCCACGGGCACGTCCTGCGCGCCCTCGGTGCCGCCTGGATCCGCCTCGCGCCGCAGGACGGTGCCGTGCTGAAGCTCGGCACGGCCACGGTGAGCTCGCTCGGCTACGAGCACGGCCGCCCGGTGATCGACTCCTGGAACATCGCACCGCGCGACTGATCCCGGGGGCGGAACGTCCCATCGCACGTGCGATCGGAGGACGATCCGCGCATGGACAGCCGGAACGAATGGCCTTCCATGCGCAGATCGTCCTCCTTCGCGCGGAACAGCCTCCGACGCGCGGAACAGCTTCCGACGCGCGGAAGAGCCTCCGACGCGCGGATCGGCCGAGCAGACCACCCGCCTCGCGGCTCAGACCGTGCGGATCGCGCCCGTCGCGCCGAGCGCCCGGCCCCGCCGACGCTCGATCAGCCGCCCGACCACGAGGAGTGCGACGCTCACCACGGCGCCGAGCGTCGTCTGCGCGATCCGGTCGAGCGCGAGGAGCTCCGGCGCCTCGGGCAGGCTCAGCCACGACACCGCGAGCGCGAGCGGCGTGAGGAACAGCAGCGTCACGGCGTAGTGCCGCGCGACGAAGATCTCGGCGAAGAACTGCCCGACGACCGCGATCACGACGATCCACCACGCCGAGGGCTCCAGGAGCAGGATCCCGACGGCGACCACGGTCCCGCCGATCGTGCCGATGACGCGCTGGAACGCGCGCCGGACGGTGTGCCGCTGCCGGATCGCGGGCAGGGTCGACACCACGGCGACGACCGCCCAGTACGGGTGCCCGAGGGCCGGGACCGACTCCGCGACCGCCCCCGCGACGAGCGCCCCGACGACGTTCAGCCCGACGGTCTCCCACAGTGCCGGCGTCCGCAGGACCGCGAACGACCGGTGCTTGTGCGGCGCGATCGGACGGAACACGTGCGGTGCGCGCGGGTGCAGCACGAGCCGGATGACCGCGCCGGACATCGCCACGAGCCACGCCCACACGACCGAGCCGACGATGATCGTCGCGACGAGCGGCAGGTCCGCCGGGCGCACCGGGACGAGGGCCGACACGCAGAACGCGAACACTGGGAAGATCGGCTGGGCCGGGATCGTCTGCAGCGTGCTGAGGGTGCACACCGCGACGACGAGCACCACGACGAGCCCGGTGCCCTGCAACCACAGCGGCGCGCCGGACATCGACACCGCGATGCCGGCGGCCATGCACGCGGCCTGCAGCAACCCCGCGATGCCGGTGGTCACCATCCGCTGTCGGTACGGCTCGGTCGCGCCGAAGATCGCGGTGAACCCGGCGAACATCGCGAACGCCGCGTACCCGGGCATCCCGAGCGCGATGAGCAGGGCGAGCGGGGCGCCGCCGGCGATCGCGGCGCGGGCTGCGCCCTCGAGGTTGGTGGTCCGGGTCGAGTGCGCAGGTGTCGTCATGTCCTCCCCATCATCCCACCGCGACAGGTGTCGTCCGGGACCGCGGGTGCTCGGCCCGCCCCGGCGCGCGACGCGACCCACCACCGGACGGGAGGACCGTGGCGGCCCCGCCCCGTGCCTCCAGGCTGTCCCGCCCTGGGCACGCGAGTTGGTATACCAACCTGCTAGTCTTGCCGGACCGAGCCGCGCACGCGGCGCATCGACGTCAACGAGGAAGGGCCGGGCCGATGGGAAAGACGCTCGCCGAGAAGGTGTGGGACGACCACGTCGTGGTCAAGGGCGAGGACGGGAACCCGGACCTCCTCTACATCGACCTCCACCTCGTGCACGAGGTCACGAGTCCCCAGGCGTTCGACGGCCTGCGCCAGGCCGGCCGCCCCGTGCGCCGCCTCGACCTGACGATCGCGACCGAGGACCACAACACCCCGACCCTCGCGATCGACCGGCCCATCGCGGACCCGACGAGCCGCACCCAGATCGAGACCCTGCGCCGCAACTGCGCCGAGTTCGGGGTCCGCCTGCACTCGCTGGGCGACAAGGAGCAGGGGATCGTCCACGTGGTCGGCCCGCAGCTCGGCCTGACGATGCCCGGCATCACGGTCGTGTGCGGCGACTCGCACACGAGCACCCACGGCGCGTTCGGCGCGATGGCGTTCGGCATCGGCACGTCCGAGGTCGAGCACGTCCTCGCCACCCAGACCCTGCCGCTCAAGCCCTTCAAGACGATGGCGATCACGGTCGAGGGCACGCTGCGCCCCGGCGTCACGGCGAAGGACATCATCCTGGCGGTCATCGCCCAGATCGGCACCGGCGGCGGACAGGGCTACGTGCTCGAGTACCGCGGCTCCGCGATCCGGGCGCTCTCGATGGAGGGCCGCATGACGATCTGCAACATGTCGATCGAGGCCGGGGCCCGCGCCGGCATGGTCGCCCCCGACCAGACCACCTACGACTACGTGCAGGGCCGCGACCACGCGCCGACCGGCCAGGACTGGGACGACGCCGTCGCGTACTGGGACACGCTCGCGACCGACGACGACGCCGTGTTCGACGCCGAGGTGTTCATCGACGCCGACGCCCTCGAGCCGTTCGTCACGTGGGGCACGAACCCCGGCCAGGGCGTGTCCCTGTCCGAGTCGGTGCCGGACCCCGCGAGCTACAGCGACCCGAACGACCAGGCCGCGGCGCAGCGCGCGCTGGAGTACATGGACCTGCAGGCCGGCACGCCGATGAAGGACATCGCGGTCGACGCGGTGTTCATGGGCTCCTGCACGAACTCCCGCATCGAGGACCTCCGGGCCTTCGCGTCGATCATCAAGGGCCGGTCGAAGGCACCCGGTGTCCGCGTGATGGTCGTGCCGGGGTCCGCCCGGGTCCGGCTCGAGGCCGAGGCCGAGGGGCTCGACCACGTCTTCACGGACTTCGGCGCCGAGTGGCGGTTCGCCGGCTGCTCGATGTGCCTCGGCATGAACCCCGACCAGCTCGCGCCGGGGGAGCGCTGCGCGAGCACCTCGAACCGGAACTTCGAGGGCCGCCAGGGCAAGGGCGGGCGCACCCACTTGGTGTCGCCGCTCGTCGCGGCCGCGACCGCGGTCCGCGGCACGCTCTCCAGCCCGTGGGACCTCGCCACCGATGACGAACTGAACGACGTCGTGAACAGCACCGAAGGGGCCAACTGATGGACAAGATCACCACCGTCACGGGGATCGCCGCCCCGCTGCAGCGGTCGAACGTCGACACCGACCAGATCATCCCCGCGGTGTACCTCAAGCGCGTCACGAAGACCGGCTTCGAGGACGCCCTGTTCGCCGGGTGGCGCCAGGACCCCGAGTTCGTGCTCAACCAGCCCGTGTTCCAGGGCGCCCAGGTGCTCGTCGCCGGGCCGGACTTCGGCACCGGTTCCTCGCGCGAGCACGCCGTCTGGGCGCTCCGCGACTTCGGGTTCCGCGTCGTCGTCTCACCCCGTTTCGCGGACATCTTCAAGGGCAACGCGGGCAAGCAGGGCCTGGTCACCGCGATCGTGACCGAACCGGAAGTCGAGCGGCTCTGGGCCGAGATCGCGGCGAACCCGGGGATCGAGGCGACCGTCGACCTCGTCGCGCAGCGCGTGTCGCTCGGCGCGGTGGACGTGCCCTTCGAGATCGACGCTTACACTCGTTGGCGGTTGATGGAAGGGCTCGACGACATCGGGCTCACCCTCCGTGACGAGTCCTCGATCACGGAGTTCGAATCCCGCCGCTCCAGATGGCGGCCGAAGACATTGCCGGTGAAGTAGTGAACTCCCTCGTACAGGACGCAGCAGCAGCAGGGGCCCGCGTCGGCCTGAAGTCGGACGAGATCGTCATCCGGGGCGGCAAGCCGCTCGTGGGACGCATCGAGGTCCGCGGCGCGAAGAACCTCGCGACCAAGGCGATGGTGGCGTCCCTGCTCGGTGACACCCCGTCGATCCTCAAGGACGTCCCGGACATCTCCGACGTCAAGGTCGTCCGCGGCCTGCTCGAGGTGCATGGTGTGCGCATCACTGATCCTGCACGAGGCGAGCTCATCCTCGACCCGTCGAACGTCGAGTCGGCGCACTTCGCCGAGATCGACGCGCACGCCGGGTCGAGCCGCATCCCGATCCTGTTCTGCGGCCCGCTGCTGCACAAGCTCGGCGAGGCGTTCATCCCCGACCTCGGCGGCTGCCGCATCGGCGACCGGCCGATCGACTTCCACCTCGACGCCCTCCGCGCGATGGGCGCCGTCGTCGACAAGCAGGTCAACGGCATCCACCTGACCGCACCGGACGGCCTCCGCGGCGCGAAGATCGAGCTGCCGTACCCGAGCGTCGGCGCGACCGAGCAGGTCCTGCTGTCCTCGGTCCTCGCCGAGGGCGTGACCGAGCTCCGCAACGCCGCGATCGAGCCCGAGATCATGGACCTCATCGCGATCCTGCAGAAGATGGGCGCGATCGTCACGGTCGAGCCGTCCCGCACGATCTTCATCGAGGGCGTCGAGTCGCTCCGCGGCTACACGCACCGCGCGATCAACGACCGCAACGAGGCCGCCAGCTGGGCCTCGGCCGCGCTCGCCACGAACGGCGACATCTTCGTCGAGGGCGCGGACCAGCAGGACCTCATGACGTTCCTCAACGTCTTCCGCAAGGTCGGCGGCGGGTTCGACGTCCAAGAGGACGGGATCCGCTTCTACCGCGAGCGCGAGGTCCTGCGCCCGGTCGTCGTCGAGACCGACGTGCACCCCGGCTTCATGACCGACTGGCAGCAGCCGCTCGTCGTGGCGCTGACCCAGGCCGAGGGCACGAGCATCGTGCACGAGACCGTCTACGAGAACCGCTTCGGCTTCACCGACGCCCTGAACGAGATGGGCGCCGACATCGTCGTCCACAAGGAGGGGCTGCCAGGCCACGACCGTCGCGTCGCCCGCCGCCCGTTCGAGCAGGCCGCCGTCATCACCGGGCCGACGCCGCTGCACGCCGCGAACGTCCGCGTCCCCGACCTGCGCGGCGGCTTCAGCCACCTCATCGCGGCGCTCACCGCCGAGGGCGAGTCGCACATCACCAACGTCGGCATCATCAGCCGGGGCTACGAGCACTTCATCCCGAAGCTGCGCAAGCTCGGCGCCGACTTCGACTTCGCGGGCTAGGCGCGTGGCTGCTGACGCGGTCGGTCGCGGCCCGGCAGACGGTGCCGGCGACGGCCTGGAGGCACGGCGCACGTCCGCCACGGACGTCACGACGGGTCTGCCCACGCCCGGGCGCCGGTGGCGACGCGGAGAGCTGAACACCGCGTTCCGCATCACCGCCTCCGTCGTGATCCCGGTCTTCCGGTTCTCGGCGCGGTACCACTGGCACGGGTCGAAGCGGCTGCCGGAGGGCGGCGCGTTCGTGCTCGCCCCGAACCACTTCACGAACATCGACCCGCTCGTGGTGGGCACGGCCGTGTGGCTGTCCCGGCGCGCCCCGCGGTTCCTCGCGAAGGCGTCCCTCTTCAAGGTCCCGGTCTTCGGCAAGCTCATGTCGGGGATGGGCCAGATCCCGGTCGAGCGCTCCGGACGCACGCGGCTGAGTGACCCGCTCGGCGGCGGCAGGTCGGTCATCGAGCAGGGCGGTGCGATCATCGTCTACCCCGAAGGGACGCTGACCCGCGACCCCGACCTGTGGCCGATGCGCGGCAAGACCGGCGCGGTGCGGATCGCGCTCGAGAACGACGTGCCGCTCATCCCGATGGCCCACTGGGGTACGCAGGGGATCATGGCGCGGTACGGCAAGAAGCTGAAGCTGTTCCCGCCGACCCGCGTCGACGTGATCGTCGGCGACGAGGTCGACCTGTCGGCGTACCGCGGCCGACCGATCGACCAGCAGATGCTGCTCGAGGCCACCGCGATCGTCATGCAGCGCATCACCGAGCTGCTCGAGGAACTGCGCGGCGAGACGGCTCCCGCCACCCGCTGGGACCCGTCCGCGAACAACCAGAAGGAGACCGGCAAGTTTGAGTGACCACGGCACGGGCCTCCGCCCGCACGAGGACCACCCGGACCCCGCGGTCGCCGCACCCGGCGCGGTCGACACCGCCGCCATCCGCGTGGTGATGCAGTCGACCGACAAGCCGCGCGTCGCCGTGATCGGTGCCGGCAGCTGGGGGACCACGTTCGCCAAGGTGCTCGCCGAGGGCGGTGCCGACACCGTCGTCTGGGCACGTCGGCCCGAGGTCGCCCGCGAGATCACCGAGACGAAGCGCAACTCCGACTACCTGCCCGGCATCAACCTGCCCCGGACCCTGACGGCGTCGACCTCGCTGTCGGCCGTGCTCGACGGCGCCGAGCAGGTGTACGTCTCGGTCCCGTCGCAGTCCCTGCGCTCGAACCTGGCCGCGATCGCGCCGCTGCTGCCCGAGGGCGTCCCCGTCGTCAGCCTGATGAAGGGCGTCGAGAAGGCCACCGGGCTGCGGATGAGCGAGGTCCTGCACGAGGGACTCGGCATCGACCGCGACCGGATCGCCGTCGCGAGCGGCCCGAACCTCGCGCTCGAGATCGCCCGTCGGCAGCCGACCGCGGCCGTCGTGTCGTCGACCTCGATCGACACCGCCACCGCGGTCGCCGCGGTCGCCACGAACCCGTACTTCCGGTCGTTCACGAACACCGACGTGATCGGGACCGAGTTCGGCGGCGTGCTGAAGAACCTGATCGCCGTGGCGATCGGCATCGTGGACGGCGTCGGCTACGGCGAGAACACGAAGGCGTCGATCATCACCCGCGGGCTCGCCGAGATGACCGACTTCGCGGTGTCCCTCGGGGCGCAGCCCTCCACGCTGTCCGGGCTCGCCGGGCTCGGGGACCTCATCGCCACGTGCCAGTCGCCGCTCTCGCGGAACAACACCGCCGGGCGACTGCTCGGGCAGGGGTACCGTTTCGACGAGGTCGTGCGGCAGATGGACCAGACCGCCGAGGGGCTGGCATCGGTCGCCCCGATCCTCGAACTCGCGGCGGCGAACGGCGTCGACATGCCCATCGTCGGGCAGGTGGCCGAGGTCCTCGCCGGTAGGCTCGACCCGCGCAACATCGCGCCGCACCTCACCGAGACCGACGAACCCCAGGGCGAGTGACCGGTCCGGTCCCGACCAGCAAGGGGACTGCCATGCCCACGATCGCTCCCGCGACCACGACCGTCGCCGTGCTCTTCGGCGGGCGCTCCAGTGAGCACGAGATCAGCTGCGTGACCGCCGGCGGGATCATGGACGTCGTCGACCGGTCGTCCTACGACGTCGTGCCGATCGGCATCACCGCCGAGGGTGCGTTCACGCTGCAGGCCGACGACCCCGCGCAGTGGGCGCTCCGGGACGGCGTGCTGCCGACGGTGCCCGACAACGGCACCCGCGTGGCGTTCCCGACGTCCCCCGCGACGAACGAGCTCGTCGTGTCGCACCCGGACGGCTCGGTCGAGACGATCGCCGTCGACGTGGTGTTCCCGATCCTGCACGGCCCCTTCGGCGAGGACGGCACGATCCAAGGCCTCCTCGAGATCGCCGGGCTGCCGTACGTCGGCGACGGCGTGCTCGCGAGCGCCCTGGCGATGGACAAGCACACCGCCAAGGCCGTGCTCGAGCACGCCGGGCTCCGCGTCGCGCCGTGGACCACGGTGCTCCGCCGCGAGTGGTCCGCCGACCCGGTGGACGTCGCCGAGACAGTCGCCGCGCACGGCTGGCCGCTGTTCGTGAAGCCCGCGCGCGCCGGTTCCAGCATGGGCGTCTCGCGGGTCGACGAGCCGTCGCAGCTCGGTGCCGCGATGGACCTGGCGTTCGAGCACGACTCGAAGGTCATCGTCGAGCCGCGGGTCGTCGGTCGCGAGGTCGAGGTCGCCGTGCTCGAGGGCCGCGACGGTGTGCCGCGAACGAGCCTGCCCGGCGAGATCGTCGTCGCCGAGGACGGCTTCTACGACTTCGCCTCGAAGTACCTCGGCGGGGACGAGGCGCTGCTCTGCCCGGCGCCGCTCACCGAGGCCGAGACCGACGAGATCCGGTCGATCGGTGCCCGTGCGTTCGAGGCGATCGGCGGCGCGGGACTCGCCCGCGTCGACTGCTTCCTGACCGACGACGGCTTCGTGGTGAACGAGGTCAACACCATGCCCGGGTTCACGCCGTTGTCGATGTACCCGCGGTGCTGGGCGGCGTCGGGCGTGTCGTACGGCGAACTCGTGACGGAGCTCATCGAGCTGGGGCGCGCCGCCGTCCGTTGACGCGCGGCGGGTCGTGCGTCAGCCCGAATCTCGCGTGCAGCGACGAGTCGCGGCGTGGCGCGACCGAGTCGTGTCGGTCAGCCCGAGACTCGGGGCGACTGGCGGCCGTGCGTCACCCCTGCACCTGCGACGGGTCGAGGCACTCGCGTCCGTCCTTCGGCAGCGTCGACACCGCGTCGGAGAGGTCCTGCACCACCTGTGAGGTGGTCAGCTTCGTGTCGATGACGACCTGCACCGCGGGCGTGCGGCCGAACGTGGTGAACACGATCTGCGCGCCCCGGTCGTCGCGGATCCAGTCGACCCCGCCCTGGCTGAAGCACGGCAGGTCGGACACGGTCGGCACCGCGACGCCGCAGTGGTAGATCGCCGCCTCGGGGTCGCCCCACGCGGCGGTCGACTGCGCGTTCGTGTTCCGCATCGCGTACTTCGTGTCGACGGTGCTCGGCAGCCGGACCTGCACCGCGGCGCACGCGGCCGCGTCGGCAGAGGGCGCCGGGGACATCGAGACGGCGTTCGTGCAGCCCGTCAGGCCGGCGGCGAGGGCCACGGCCACGCCCGCGATCGCGGTCCAGCGGAGGGGGCGGCGCACGGTGTCCATCGGGGTCCAGGCTACCGTTCTGGTGTGGACGCACCGAACGAGGCCTGGGCCGGACCGACCGCGGGCGAAGCCGGACCGACCGTCGGCGAGGTCGGTGAGCTGGCCGTCCTGGACCGCATCGTCCGACGGCTCCCGCCCGGGTCACCCGAGGTCGGCCCCGGCGACGACTGCGCCGTGGTGTCGGCGCCGGACCGCCGGTTCGTCGTGACGACGGACATGATGGTGCACGGTCCGGACTTCCGGTGGGCGTGGTCCTCGCCGGCCGACGTCGGGTGGAAGGCCGCGGCGACGAACCTGTCCGACGTCGCGGCGATGGGCGCGGTCCCCACGGCGCTCGTGATCGCCCTCGCGGCGCCCCAGGACACCCCGGTGACGGTCCTCGAGTCCTTCGCGGACGGGGTCCGGCAGGCCGTCGACGCGCTGGCGCCCGCGTGCGGTGTCGTCGGCGGCGACCTCTCGACGTCGGCGACGTTCACGGTGTCCGTCTCGGCGTTCGGCGACCTCGACGGACACGCACCGGTCCTGCGCTCGGGAGCCCGTCCCGGCGACGTCCTCGCCGTGTCCGGCGAGCTCGGCCCCGCGGCGCGTGGGCTCGCTCGGCTCTTCCGTGACGGCGTCGACGCCGAGGGCGAGCCGTCCCGCGCGGCGACGCTCGCGAGTGGTGCCGACACCGACCCGGACGTCGCGCGGCAGCGGCGTCCCGTCCCACCGATCGCCGACGGCCCCGCGGCCGCGGCTGCGGGGGCCACGGCGATGCTCGACCTGTCCGACGGCCTCGCGATCGACGCCGGTCGCCTCGCCCGCGCGAGCGGGGTCACGCTGGCGTTCGACGCCGAGGCCGTCCCCGAGGGCCCTGCGCTGCACGGCGGCGAGGACCACGGGCTCCTCGCGACCTTCCCCGCCGGGACGGACCTGCCCGGGGGCTTCCGGCGGATCGGCATCGTGCTCGACCGCGGCGACCACGACCTGCTCCGCGCCGGCGTCCCGGTGCCGACCTCCGGCTGGGACCCCTACGCGGACTGGGACGGCGCCGCGGGCTGACACGCCCGCACCCGTCCAGCGAGCACCACCGGCCCCGCGTCACACGCTCGGTGCGACGGCCTCCCACGCCACGGTCTCGCCGTAGCTCCGCTTGCTGAAGGGCTCCAGTCCCGCGGGCCACGTCGGCTCCGGGGAACGCTTGCTCCGCTCGACCACCACGACCGCACCAGGGGTCAGCCGCGGCACGAGCGCCTCGAGCACCTCGGCGATCTCGTGCTCCGTGACGTCGTACGGCGGGTCGATGAACACCAGGTCGAAGGTCCGCACCGTCGCCCGCAGGAACCCGAGCGCCGGCTGCGGGTGCACGTCGACGCGCACCCCGGGGACCCGCTGCTGCACGGCCCGCGCGTTCGCCCGGCACGCCTCGGCCGCCCCGGAGGCCCGGTCCACCAGCACCACCTCGACCGCGCCGCGGGACGCCGCCTCGAGTCCGAGCGCGCCCGTGCCGGCGTACAGGTCGGCCACCGCCGCGTCGTCGACGAGCCCACGCGCCTCCAACGAGGAGAACAGCGCCTCGCGCACCCGGTCGCTCGTCGGTCGCGTCCCGGACTTCGGCACGCGGAGCGTCGTGGAACCGGCGGCACCGGCGATGATCCGTGTCATGCAGCCACCGTAGCGGCCGCCGGGCGCCACCCCGGGTCCCTCCACAGGCGCGCGTGACCAGTCGCCTGCTCCACAGGCCGGACGGGAGGATCGGGGCACGTCGGCCGTGCCGGGTACCGTGGTCGCGTGGTCACCTCCGCGAGCCCCGCACCGGCGGTGGCGCCCGACCTGGGTCCGGCGCCGCTCGACGCCCGGCTGAGCGGCGTGGTCGGCGGCCGGACGGCGACGGCGATCGAGAAGGCGTTCGGGTACCGCACCGTGGGGGAGTTCCTCGAGCACGCCCCGCGGCGCTACGCCGAGCGCGGAGCCCTGACGGCGCTCGACTCCCTGGCGATCGGCGAGTCCGTGACGATCGTGGCCGAGGTCATCGACGTCCGCGAACGCACGATGCGCGCCCGCCGCGGGTCGATCCTCGAAGCGAAGATCGGCGACGGCAAGGGCCTCCTGACGCTGACGTTCTTCAACCAGGGCTGGCGGACCAAGGACCTCGTCCCCGGTGCCCGCGGGGTGTTCGCCGGCAAGGTGGGCGACTACCGCGGCGCCCGGCAGCTGGCGCACCCCGACTACGAGCTGTTCGACGCGGACGACCCCCGTGCGACCGCGGACCCGGAGAGCGACGAGGCCATCCGCTGGTCCCGCCAGCCCATCCCGATCTACCCGGCGACCGCCTCGCTGACGTCCTGGCAGATCGCGAAGGCCATCGGTGTGGTGCTCGACACCCTGCCCGACGTCGACGACCCGATCCCGGCACCGGTCCGGAACCGACTCGGCCTCGTGCCCTTCCGCCGGGCACTCGAGCTGCTGCACCGTCCGGAGAAGGTCGCGGACTTCAAGCGCGCCCAGGACGCCCTGCGCTACCGCGAGGCGTTCGTGCTGCAGACCGCGCTCGTGCAGCGGCGGATCGCGGCTCGGGCGACCGCCGCGACCCCGCGGCGCGCTGCACCGGGCGGGATCCTCGAGCGCTTCGACGCGACGCTGCCGTTCACGCTCACCGACGACCAGCGTGCCGTCGGCGCCGAGATCGACCACGACCTCGCCGGCGACTGGCCGATGCACCGGCTCGTGCAGGGCGAGGTCGGTTCGGGCAAGACCCTCGTGGCGATCCGGGCGATGCTCACGGTCGCCGAGTCCGGCGGGCAGTCGGCGCTCATCGCCCCGACCGAGGTGCTGGCGGCGCAGCACCTGCGCTCCATCGTGAAGTTCCTCGGGCCGGACCTGGCCGCCGAGCTCCGCCCCGTCATCCTGACCGGCTCGCAGTCCACCGACGAACGCCGACGGGCCCTGCTCGCCGCCGCGTCCGGCAGCTCCCGCCTCGTCGTCGGGACGCACGCGCTCCTCGGCGACCGCGTGGACTTCGCCGAGCTCGGACTCGTCGTGGTCGACGAACAGCACCGCTTCGGCGTCGAACAGCGCGAGGCGCTCCGCACGAAGGGCGCGACCCCGCCGCACGTGCTCGTCCTGACCGCCACGCCGATCCCGCGCACGGTGGCGATGACGGTCTTCGGCGACCTCGACGTCTCCACGATCACGGGCCTGCCGTCCGGCCGGGCCGGTGTCGAGACCTTCGCCGTCGGGCTCGCCGAGCACCCTGGGTGGGAAGCCCGGATCTGGACCCGGATGGCCGAGGAGCTCGCTGCGGGGCGCCAGGCGTTCGTGGTCTGCCCGGCGATCGACGACGCCCACCGCGAGGACGACGGCGACGCCGACCCGGACGGCGACGACGCGCCGAAGCGCGCGCCCGCCACGGTGCTCGCGACCGCCGAGCGGATGCGCGCGATGCCCGTGCTCCAGGGCCGCCGGATCGAGGTCCTGCACGGTCGGATGTCCGCCGACGAGAAGGACCGCGTGATGACCTCGTTCGCGGCCGGCGACGTCGACGTGCTCGTCGCGACCACCGTCATCGAGGTCGGGGTCGACGTCCCGAACGCCTCGATGATGGCCGTGCTCGACGCCGACCGGTTCGGGGTGTCCCAGCTCCACCAGCTCCGCGGGCGCATCGGCCGCGGGCAGTACCCGGGCGTGTGCCTGCTGGTCACCACCGCCGAGGCCGAGACGGTCTCCCGCGAGCGCGTCGACGCGGTGGCGGCCTCGGACGACGGCTTCGAGCTCGCCCGGGTGGACCTCGAACTCCGCCGCGAAGGAGACGTGCTCGGCGAGCGGCAGTCCGGCGGCCGGTCGTCGCTCAACCTGCTGCGGGTGGTCGAGCACGCCGACCTCATCGTCGACGCGCGCGAGGAAGCCGAGCGGGTCCTCGAGCCGGACCCGCAGCTGCAGGACCACCCGGCCCTGCGCGAGGCCCTCGCGCGCCGCCTGGACGAGTCGGACGCCGCCTTCCTCGGCAAGAACTGACGGCACGCGGCCGGACGCGGCGGCACGCGGCCGGACGCGACCACACGCGCTCCGAGGCACCCGGACGCCCGGACTCGGTAGCGTTGCGGCCATGGCCCACATCGCCGTCGTCCCCGGCTCCTTCGACCCCGTGACCCTCGGGCACCTCGACGTCATCGGACGGGCCGCCCGGCTCTTCGACGAGGTGCACGTCCTCGTCGTGCACAACCCCGACAAGAAGCCCGCCATGTTCGAGGCCGCTGACCGGGTGCGGCTCATCGAGTCCTCGCTCGCCGAGGTCGGCGTGCCGGGGGACGTCCGGGTCGGCGAGTGGACGTCGGGCCTGCTGGTGGACTACTGCCGGCAGGTCGGTGCCGGGGTCCTCGTGAAGGGCGTCCGCTCGGGCGAGGACGTCGCGTACGAGACGCCGATGGCGATCATGAACCGGCACCTCGCGGACGTCGAGACGGTGTTCCTGCTGCCGGAGGCCTCGCGGGCGCACGTCTCGAGCTCCCTCATCCGCCAGGTCTCCACACTGGGCGGCGACGTCACGCCGTACGTCCCCGCCGTCGTGGCCGAGGCGCTGGCAGGGCGCACGGGCGCGACCGACGACTGACACGCCCTCCCGCCATCTCGACTCTCCGCCCGGTTCGCGCTAGGCTCGTCGATCGTGTCTTCCCCCGTGAACAGCCCCTACGCCCTGCGCGTGCGTGACCTCGCGCACCGTCCGGGCGAGATGCGCGAGCACTCGCTCGACGTCGAGGTGCCGGACGCGATGGGTGCGGGCGTCATCGCCGTCCGCGCGGGGGCGCAGCTCCACCTGGACGTCCGACTTGAGGGCCTGCACGAGGGTGTCCTCGTCTCCGGTCACGCCTCGGCAGAGGCGACGGGGGAGTGCTCGCGCTGCCTCATCGACATCAGCGAACCCGTCGAGGTCGATTTCGCCGAGTTGTTCGCGTATGATGCCTCGGAGGATTTCGACTTCTTCGTTCGCGACGACCACGTGGACTGCGAACCGGTCGTTCGAGATGCGGTGGTGCTGTCGCTGCCGTTCCAGCCGGTCTGCCGACCGGACTGCCCAGGACTCGACCCGGAGACGGGTGAGCGTCTGGCCGACCTCGACGGGTACACCCCTCGCGAGGTCCTGGACCCGCGCTGGGCCGCACTGAGCGGCTTCCAGGGCGCCGACGACACACCGAACCAGAGCCCCGAGGACGACGGCCGCACGGCCTGACGCTCCTCGCACACCGACCACCGACCTACCGAAAGAGAACCACCATGGCCGTTCCCAAGCGCAAGCAGTCCCGTGCCAACACGCACGCCCGTCGTTCGCAGTGGAAGGCCGCGCCGGTCCAGCTCGTGAAGACGATCGAGAACGGTCAGGTCACCTACAGCCTTCCGCACCGCGCGAAGGTCGTCGAGGACTCGGCCGGCACGCCCCTGTACATGGAGTACAAGGGCCGCAAGGTCGCCGACGTCTGATCGGACACCACGCATGACCGCGACGTCCGGCACCACGGGGTCCCGCCCCGTGGGGCCGGACGTCGTTCGTCTGCAGGGCATCCTCGGCGTCGACCTCGACCCCGAGCTGCTCCAGCTCGCCCTGACCCACCGCTCGTACGCCTACGAGCACGGCGGAGTCGGGCACAACGAACGCCTCGAGTTCCTCGGGGACTCCATCCTCGGCCAGGCCGTGACCGTGAAGCTCTTCCGGTCCTTCCCCGACCTCGACGAGGGCGAGCTCGCCAAGCGGCGTGCGAGCCTCGTCTCGACGGTCGCCCTTGCCGAGATCGCCCGCATCATCGGGCTCGGTGCCTTCCTGCGCCTCGGCAAGGGCGAGGAGCAGACCGGCGGCCGTGACAAGGCGTCGATCCTGGCGGACACCGTCGAGGCCGTGATCGGCGCGACGTACCTGTCCGCGGGCCCCGACGACGCGACCGACCTCGTGCTCCGCCTGGTCGAACCGCTGCTCGTCGACCCGGACCGCTTCGGCGCCGCGATGGACCCGAAGACGAGCCTGCAGGAGCTCGCCGCCAGCCTGGCCCTCGGCAACCCGTCGTACCGGGTGACCGAGGAGGGCCCCGACCACGACAAGACGTTCCACGCGACCGTCGTGCTGCAGGGCGAGGACGTCTCCACGGGCTCCGGCTCGAGCAAGAAGACCGCCGAGATGGCCGCCGCGCTCGACGCGTGGACGCGGCTGTCCGGCCGGGCGGCCTGACCGCGTGCCCGAACTCCCCGAGGTCGAGGTCGTCCGCGCCGGCCTCGAACCCGCCGTCAGCGGCGCTCGGGTCCTGCACGTGGACGTCGTCGACGACCGGGCGCTCACCCGGCACGACGGCCCCGCCGAGGACTTCGCGGAGCGCCTGACCGGGCGGACCATCGCCGCGGCCGTCCGTCGCGGCAAGTTCATGTGGTTCCCGCTGGCGCCCGCGCCGGACGGCGACACGCACCCCGAGGCGCTCGTCACCCACCTCGGCATGTCCGGCCAGGTGCTCCTCGGCCGCGACCGCCCGGCGGCGAAGCACCGCCGCATCCTCATCGACGTGCAACCCGTCGGCACCGACCGCGACGGCGCCCCCGAGGCCCCGGTCCAGCTCGAGTTCGTCGACCAGCGGACCTTCGGGTCGATGGCGATCGACGCCATGGTCCCCACCGTGGACGGCGCCCCGGCTGGGTCCGCCGGGGCCGTCGACACCCGGGACCCCGACGCACCGTGGCGCCGCTCGATCCCGTACCAGGTGTCGCACATCGCGCGGGACCCGCTCGACCCCGCATTCGACGACGACCGGTTCGTCGCCACGGCACGGAAGCGCTCGAGCGGCATCAAGCGGGTGCTCCTCGACCAGGGCGTCGTGAGCGGCATCGGGAACATCTACGCCGACGAGTCGCTGTGGGCTGCCCGCCTGCACTTCGACCGTCCGGCGGACCGGCTGCCCCGGGCCGACCTGCACCGGCTCCTCGCCGAGGTCCGGAGCGTCCTGGGCCGCGCGCTCGAGGACGGCGGGACGAGCTTCGACGCGCAGTACGTCAACGTGAACGGGCAGTCCGGGTACTTCTCGCAGCGCCTGGCGGTCTACGGGCAGCAGGGGAAGCCGTGTCCCCGGTGCGGCACGACGATCGTGCGCGAGGCGTTCATGAACCGGTCGAGCCACCGTTGCCCCGTGTGCCAGCCCGCCCCGCGCCCGCGCAGGCGTTAGCCTGACGCCCACCAGGACCACCGCCAGCGGCGGCAGCACCGCCGCCCCCAGCAGCGCAGCAGACCGCCCGGAGACCGCATGTACTTGAAGAGCCTGACCATCAAGGGGTTCAAGTCCTTCGCGCAGCCGACGACGTTCGCGTTCGAGCCCGGGGTGACCTGCATCGTCGGACCGAACGGATCGGGCAAGTCGAACGTCGTCGACGCCCTCGCGTGGGTGATGGGGGAGCAGGGCGCGAAGACCCTGCGCGGCGGCAAGATGGAGGACGTCATCTTCGCCGGGACCTCCACCCGCGGCCCGCTCGGCCGGGCGCAGGTGCTCCTGACGATCGACAACACCGACGGTCTGCTGCCGATCGACTACTCCGAGGTGACGATCTCGCGCACGCTCTTCCGGAACGGCGGCAGCGAGTACGCGATCAACGGCGAGAACTGCCGCCTGCTCGACGTCCAGGAGCTCCTGAGCGACACCGGACTCGGCCGCGAGATGCACGTCATCGTCGGGCAGGGCCAGCTCGACAAGGTCCTGCACGCCACCCCGGAGGACCGCCGCGGCTTCATCGAGGAGGCCGCCGGGATCCTCAAGCACCGTCGGCGCAAGGAGAAGACCCTCCGCAAGCTCGACGCGATGCAGACGAACCTGACGCGCCTGTCCGACCTCGCCGGAGAGATCCGTCGGCAGCTGAAGCCCCTCGGGCGCCAGGCCGAGGTCGCCCGGCGCGCGCAGTCCGTCGCCGCCGTGGCCCGGGACGCCAAGGCCCGCATCCTCGCCGACGACGTGGTCCGGCTCCGTCGCGAGCTGCACGACCACCAGGAGGTCGAGGCCGGCCGGAAGTCCGAGCGCATCGTGCTGCAGGAGCGCCTGGAGCAGACCAGGGCCCGGCAGCAGCAGGTCGAGCAGAGCATGGTCGGCGACGACGTCGACCGCGCCCGGACGGTCGTGCACCGGCTGGAGAGCGTCCAGGAGCGGCTGCGCGGCCTGTCCAGCCTCGCGAACCAGCGGCTGATGTTCCTCGCGCAGCAGGCCGACGCGCCGCAGCAGGGCCCGACGATCACCCCGGAGCGGGTGCAGGGCGTCCGCGACGAGGCCGCGCGGCTCGAGGCCCGTGCCGCCGCGATGACCGCGGGCACCGCCGACACCGCCCGTGCCGTCGCCGAGGCCCGCGCGCGGCTCGACGCCCTCGACGAGCAGATCGCCGCGCAGGCCGCCCTCGTCGCGCAGCACGACCTCGAGGCCCAGCGGCTCGCCGGTGCCGTCGACGTCGCGCGGTCGCGCCGCGGATCGGCCGTCGCCGACCGGGAGCGACGGGCGCGCGCCCTCGCCGAGGCCGAGGACCGTGCGGAGCGCGCGGCCGCGGCGCTGGCCGAGGTCGGCGTCGACCCCGCCGAGGGCGTCGACGAGTCGGCGCTGACGACCGCGCACGAGACCGCCCGGCACGACCTCGAGGCTGCCCAGACCGAGCGGGACGCGCAGCGCGACCGGCTGCACGCCCTGGAGCGCGAACGGGACGCCCTCGACGCGCGCGTCGCCGCGCTCGGCATGTCCATCGACGTGCGCGACGGCTCCCAGGCGGTCATCGACGCGGCACGGGACGGCGTGCTCGGTCGCCTGGCCGACGCGCTCACCGTCACCGCCGGCTTCGAGGCGCCGGTCGCCGCCGCCCTCGACGGGCTCGCCGACGCCGTGCTCACCGCGGACCGCGCCGCCGCGCTCGACACCGTCGCGCACGCCCGCGCAGCGGACCTCGGGCGCGTCGACGTGGTGGTCGCCGACGCCGTCGACGACGGCCCCGGGCTGCCGACGACGCTGCCGGCCGGCGTCCGACCCGCCCTGGACGTCGTCCAGGGCCCGCCCGCCCTGACCGCGCTCCTCCGGACCACGCTGGTCGCGGTGGACGACACCGTCGACCTGGAGGCGGTGCTCGCCGCCGCCCCGCACGCCACGGTCGTCACGGGGTCGGGTGACCTCGTCCGTGCGGTCCGCGTCAGCGGCGGCGGGGAGCGCGCGGTCTCCCGCATCGAGCTCGTCGCGGAACGCGACGCCGCCCGGGCCCGCCGCGACGCGGTCGCGACGGACGCCGAGGGCGCGGCCACGAGCCTCCAGGCCGCGCGGACCGCCGTCGAGGACGCGCGCCGCCGGACCGACGAGGCCGACCGCGCACTCCGCGCGCACACCGCGGCGAAGGCCGAGTACGACCGGTCGAGTGCGTCGACGCGCGCGAAGGCCGAGAACGCCGCAGCCGAGGTCGAGCGGCTGCGTGCCGCCCTCGCCGAGACCGACGGTGCCGGCGAGGCGGCCGAGGCCGCGCTCGCGGCCGCCGAACAGGACCAGCACGCGTTCGCCGAGCGGCCCCGGCCGGTCGTCGACGCGTCCGGGCGGCCCGCGCTGCAGGAGGCCGTCGAGGCGGCCAGGGCCGCCGAGATCGAGCACCGGATCCAGGTCGAGACGGTGCGCGAACGCGCGCGATCCGAGCGGAACCGGGCCGCGGGGCTCCAGCGGCAGCTCGAGGCGGAGCGCGCGGCCGCCGAGGAAGCAGCCCGACTCGCCGTCGTGCGGCGGGGGCAGATTGCGGTGGCCGAGAGCGTGCTCGCGGACCTGCCGGGGCTGCTCGGCGCCGTGGACCGCTCGCTCGCCGAGGCCCGCGTGCGGCTGGCCACCGAAGAGGCCGAGCGGACGAAGCGCAACACCGAGCTCCAGGTCATCCGGAACGAGGAGCGCGAGCTCCGGGACCGTCTGCAGACCATCACCGACGGCGTGCACTCCCTCGAGATGGAGATCTACGAGAAGAAGCTGCACGTGTCGGGGCTGCTCGACCGGGCGCAGAGCGAGCTCGGACTGCCCGAGGCGGTGCTCGTCACGGAGTACGGGCCGCACGTGCCGGTGCCGGTGGACGTCCTGGTCGACCCGCGGGTCCTGGCGCGGCGGCACCGCGAGTCGGAGCGGGCGCGCGCGGCGGCGGAGCGGGACACCGACACCGACACCGACGCCGCGGGCGTCGACGCGGTCGAGGCAGGGGCCGAGGACCTGGATGCCGACGACGTGGTCGAGCTCGTCGACGCCGGGTCCACGCTGCCCGGCGGTGCGGCCCTGCCCGAGTTCGACGCCACCGACGAGGTCGACCCCGCCTCGGTCGAGACCGTGCCCTACGTCCGCGCCGAGCAAGAGGCCCGACTCGCAGCGGCCGAGCGCGACCTCGGGCGGCTCGGCAAGGTGAACCCGCTCGCCCTCGAGGAGTTCCAGGCGCTCGAGCAGCGGCACGCGTTCCTCGCGGAGCAGCTCGAGGACCTGCAGAAGACCCGGACGGACCTCCTCACGATCATCGAGGAGCTCGACACGAAGATGCAGACCATCTTCGAGGCCGCGTTCCACGACACCCGCGAGGCGTTCGACGTGATCTTCCCGATCCTGTTCCCGGGCGGCTCCGGGTCGATCACGCTGACGAACCCGGACGACCTGCTCGCCACCGGCATCGACGTGCAGGTGAAGCCCGCCGGCAAGAAGATCGACCGCCTGACGCTGCTGTCCGGCGGGGAGCGGTCCCTCGCGGCCGTGGCGCTCCTCGTGGCGATCTTCACCGCGCGGCCGTCGCCGTTCTACATCATGGACGAGGTCGAGGCGGCGCTCGACGACGCGAACCTCGGGCGTCTGCTCACGGTGTTCGAGCGGCTCCGCGAGTCCTCGCAGCTCATCGTCATCACGCACCAGAAGCGCACGATGGAGATCGCGGACGCGCTGTACGGGGTGTCGATGCGGCAGGACGGGGTCTCGGCCGTGGTCGGGCAGCGCGTGCAGCGCCGCGAGCCGGAGCCCGCGGACGCGGTCGCGTAGCGCGGGCACGAGCTCACGCGCTGAGCGACAGTCCACGCGCTCGGCGCGCCGTGAAGTGTCGCTGGGCGCGTGAAGTCGCCCGGTCGCGACCCACGGACGGACAGGAGGCACGGTGCCAGCTGGCACCGTGCCTCCTGTCCGGAACCGTCCCGCGACTACTTCGCGTCGGCCTCGACCGCGGTCTTCGGCTGACCCGTCGGGGTGAGGCCGCGCTCCTGGCGCTTCTTCGAGACGACCAGCGAGGCGACCGTCGCGACGGCGATCGTCAGCGCGATGAAGCTCAACGAGAACCAGATCGGGATCTCCGGCGCCCAGAGGATCGGCTGCCCACCGTTGATGAACGGCACCTCGTTGACGTGCATCGCGTGGAAGACGAGCTTCACGCCGATGAACGCGAGGATGACGGCGAGACCCTGACCGAGGTAGATGAGCCGCTCGAGCAGCCCCGCGATGAGGAAGTAGAGCTGGCGGAGACCGAGGAGCGAGAACGCGTTCGCGGTGAACACGATGAACGCGTCCTGCGTCAGACCGAAGATCGCCGGGATCGAGTCGAGGGCGAACAGCACGTCGGTCAGACCGATCGCGACCATGACGAGCAGCATCGGGGTGAACAGCCGCTTGCCGTCGACCCGGGTGGTCAGCTTGTCGCCGTCGTAGTCCTTCGACGTCGGGATGATGCGGCGGAGGATCCGGATGAGGCGGGAGTCGCCCTCGGACGCGTCGTGCTCGCCACTGCTGCGGGCCTGCGACCACGCGAGCCAGAACAGCAGCGCGCCGAACAGGTAGAACACCCACGAGAAGTTCTCGATGATCGTGACGCCCAGGGCGATGAACACACCGCGCGCGACGAGCGCGATCGCGACACCGACCAGCAGGACCTTCTGCTGGAACTCCTTCGGCACCGCGAAGCTCGTCATGATGATGAGGAAGACGAACAGGTTGTCGACCGACAGCGCCTTCTCGGTCAACCACCCGGCGAAGTACTCGCCGCCGGCCTGTCCGCCGCCGAAGACGAGGATGCCGACACCGAACAGGATCGCGAGCCCGACGTAGAACGCCGACCAGAACGCGGACTCCTTGATGTGCGGCACGTGCGGCGTGCGCACGTGCGAGTAGAAGTCGAACACCAGCAGCGCGAGGATGCCCGCGATGGTGATGAGCCAGACGTAGAGAGGAACGTCCATGGATGTCCTTCAGGTTCGGGGCGTCCCGCCGTGCGGGTACGCCGATGCCTGAAGGTCTCCTCCACCGTGTCGACCGTGTCGTCACGACCGGCGTCCCGGGCCTGGATCGTCCCAGACCGTACTGACGGGTGCGCCGCGAGGGAGTACTCCCCTTCAGGACCTGAGCCTATCCGGCACAGCCCGCACTCGACGCGCTCTAAGCTGGGAACATGGCGAGTTCCTGGTCCCTGTCCTCCCGTCTCCGCGGCCTGTTCCAGCGGAAGACCATCGACGAGACCACGTGGGACGACCTCGAGACCGCGTTGATCGGTGCGGATTTCGGCCCCGACATCGCGGACGAGGTCATCGAGGACCTGCACGCGCGCGTCGACCGGTACGGCACGACCGACCCGGCGGACCTGCAGCGCATGCTCCGCGAGGTGCTCGAGGAGCGCCTGTCGAAGCTCGACACCACGCTCAAGCTCAGCGCCCGTCCAGCCGTCGTGCTGGTCGTCGGCGTGAACGGCGTCGGCAAGACGACGACCATCGGCAAGTTCGCGAAGTTCCTCAAGACGTACGACCGCACCGTGCTCGTCGGCGCGGCGGACACGTTCCGCGCGGCCGCCGTCGAGCAGGTCGCCACGTGGGCCCAGCGCGCCGGCGTCGACGTCGTGCGCCCGGCGCAGCCCGGTCAGGACCCGGCTTCGGTCGCGTACCAGACGGTCGAGAAGGCCATCCACGACGGCACCGAGATCGTCGTCATCGACACCGCCGGCCGACTGCACACCAAGGCCGGGCTGATGGACGAGCTCTCGAAGATCAAGCGCGTGGTCGAGAAGCAGACCGAGATCGCCGAGGTGCTGCTCGTCCTCGACGCCACGACCGGGCAGAACGGCCTGGCCCAGGCGCAGGCGTTCATCGAGGGCGCCGGGGTCACCGGGCTCGTCATCACGAAGCTCGACGGCTCCGCGAAGGCCGGGTTCGTGCTCAGCGTGCAGGAGAAGACCGGGATCCCGATCAAGCTCATCGGTCAGGGCGAGGGGATCAACGACCTGACCGGCTTCACCCCCCACGTCTTCGTGCAGAACCTGGTGGGCTAGATCCGGGTACCGTCTCCGCCGTACTGCCCGCCAGAACTAGGAGACACCCCATGCCCGCTCTGCTGATCATCGCGATCATCGTCGGCCTCGTCCTGCTTTTCAGCGGCATCTTCGTCGGTGCCCTGAAGTTCCTGCTGTGGGTCGGCATCGTCATCGTCCTGCTGGCCGTCATCGGCTGGCTGCTGCGGAGCATCCGCGGCCGCGCGTAGCGACGACCGGGCACGTCCCGACGTGACCACAGGACGGACTGGAGGCGCGGTGCCAGCTGGCACCGCGCCTCCAGTCCGTCTCCCGGTCGCGTCGGCGGACGTCAGACAGCCTGGCGCCCTGGCGTCGCGTCGAGCAGGTGGGACAGGTGCGGCGGCACCGAGCCGCCACGCGCCACCGTCGCACGGGCCCACAGCCGCCCGGCGCGGTAGGACGACCGCACGAGGGGGCCCGCGAGGACGCCGGCGAACCCGATCCGCTCGGCGACCTCGCGGAGTTCGACGAACTCCTCCGGCTTGACCCACCGCGCGACCGGCAGGTGCCGAGGCGACGGTCGGAGGTACTGGGTGAGGGTGATGATGTCGGTTCCCGCGTCGTGGAGCTGCTGCAGGGCGTCCTCGACCTCGGCGCGCTCCTCGCCCATCCCGAGGATCAGGTTCGACTTCGTCACGAGTCCCGCGTCGCGACCCTGCGTGATGACGTCGAGTGACCGGTCGAAGCGGAACGCCGGCCGGATGCGCTTGAAGATCCGCGGCACGGTCTCGACGTTGTGCGCGAAGACCTCGGGGCGGGCGTCGAACACCTGACCGAGCTGGTCGGCGCGTCCGTTGAAGTCGGGGACGAGGATCTCGACGCCGGTACCGGGGGAGTGCTCGTGGATCGCGCGGATGGTCTCGGCGTAGAGCCACGCGCCGCCGTCGTCGAGGTCGTCGCGGGCGACACCCGTCACCGTGGCGTACTTCAGGCCCATCTCGGCGACCGAGTCCGCGACCCGTCGGGGCTCGTCGCGGTCGAGGGGTTCCGGCCGACCGGTGTCGATCTGGCAGAAGTCGCAGCGCCGCGTGCACTGCGAGCCGCCGATCAGGAAGGTGGCCTCGCGGTCCTCCCAGCACTCGAAGATGTTCGGGCAGCCGGCCTCCTGGCAGACGGTGTGCAGCTGCTTGTCGCGGACCAGGCCGGACAGCTCGCGGAACTCGGGGCCCTGCACCGCCCGCGTCTTGATCCAGGCGGGCTTGACCTCGATGGGCGTCTCGGCGTTGCGGGCCTCGACGCGGAGCATCCGGCGGCCTTCGGGGGCGAGGGTCATGCGGCGACCTCCTGTCGCGTGCTGGTGGGACCGGCGTGACCGGCCGTGCTGATGCGGGCGCCGGCGTGCATGCCCGCGACGGCCTGCTCGATGCGGTGCCCGACCGCGGCGGCGACCTCGTCGACGGTGACGTGCCGTCCGGTCGCTCGGCTCAGGGTCGTGACCCCGGCGTCGGCGATGCCGCACGGGACGATCGCGGCGTACGGGGTCAGGTCGTTGTCGCAGTTCACCGCGATGCCGTGGCTCGACACGCCCTCGGCGACGTGCAGGCCGATCGCGCCGACCTTGTCGAGGGTGCGGCCGGACCGGTCGTCGCCGGCGACGGCGCCGGCGGATCGGGCGCCGGGTCCGTCCTCGCCCGGTCGGGGCAGCCACACGCCGCTGCGCCCGGGGACCCGCTGCGCGCTGAGCCCGACGGACGCCGCGGTGTCGAGCACCACCTGCTCGAGGTCCCGGACCCACGCGACGACGTCGAGCGGTGCGGGCAGTCGGACGATCGGGTAGGCCACGAGCTGCCCGGGACCGTGCCACGTGATGCGCCCGCCCCGGTCGACCTCGACCACGGGGGAGCCGTCCGTCGGCAGGTCGGACGGCTCGGTCCGGCGACCGGCGGTGTACACCGACGGGTGCTCGCAGAGCACGACGACCCCGGGTGAGCGTCCTGCGACGACGTCGGCGTGGTACGCGCGCTGCAGGGCGACGCCTTCCTCGTAGTCGAGGAGTCCGGGCCACCGGATGATCTCGAGTTCCTCCACGGGGAGCACGCTACGGCAGTTCCTGGACTGCGTCCAACAACCTGTCCCGGAGTGCAGTGGACGGACATCGTCCGCGGTCCGGGGGCCCGGCGGTGCGGCCTGTAGAATCGACGGATCATGGCGCAATTCGGCTCACTCTCCGATCGGCTGACCGAGACCTTCCGCAACCTGCGGACCAAGGGTCGTCTGTCCCCGTCCGACGTCGACGGCACCGTCCGCGAGATCCGCCGGGCCCTGCTCGACGCGGACGTCGCGCTCGAGGTCGTCAAGTCCTTCACCGCATCCATCCGCGAGCGCGCGCTCTCGGACGAGGTCAACAAGGCCCTCAACCCGGCGCAGCAGGTCGTCCAGATCGTCAACGAGGAGCTCGTCGGCATCCTCGGCGGACAGCAGCGTCGGCTCGAGTTCGCCAAGCGGCCGCCGACGGTCATCATGCTCGCGGGCCTGCAGGGCGCCGGCAAGACGACCCTCGCGGGCAAGCTCGGCAAGTGGCTCAAGAAGGACGGCCACACCCCGATGCTCGTCGCGGCGGACCTGCAGCGTCCGAACGCCGTGCAGCAGCTGCAGGTCGTCGGCGAGCAGGCCGGCGTGCACGTCTTCGCCCCGGAGCCCGGCAACGGTGTCGGCGACCCGGTGAAGGTCGCGAAGAACGCGATCAAGGCCGCCGTCGACCAGCAGTACGACACCGTCATCGTGGACACCGCCGGTCGTCTCGGCGTCGACGCGGAGCTCATGAAGCAGGCCGCGAACATCCGCAAGGCGGTCGACCCGGACGAGGTCCTGTTCGTCATCGACGCGATGATCGGTCAGGACGCCGTGAACACCGCGCGCGCCTTCCAGGAGGGCGTCGACTTCACCGGTGTCGTCCTGTCGAAGCTCGACGGCGACGCCCGCGGTGGTGCGGCCCTGTCGGTCGCCAGCGTCACCGGCCGCCCGATCATGTTCGCGTCGACCGGCGAGTCGCTCGACGACTTCGAGCCGTTCCACCCGGACCGCATGGCGAGCCGCATCCTCGACCTCGGCGACGTCCTGTCCCTCATCGAGCAGGCGCAGCAGGCGTTCGACGAGGACGAGGCGCGCAAGGTCGCCGAGAAGATCGCGAGCGACTCGTTCACGCTCGACGACTTCCTCGGGCAGATGCAGCAGCTCCGCAAGGCCGGCTCGATCAAGGGCATGCTCGGGATGCTCCCGGGTGCCAAGGGCATGCGCGAGGCGCTCGACAACTTCGACGAGCGCGAGATCGTCCGGACCGAGGCGATCATCCAGTCGATGACGAAGCAGGAGCGCCAGCTCCCGAAGCTCCTCAACGGCTCGCGGCGGCTCCGCATCGCCAAGGGCTCCGGCACGACCGTCACCGAGGTCAACGCCCTCGTGAACCGCTTCGAGCAGGCGGCGAAGATGATGAAGACCGTCGCGCGCGGCGGTGTGCCGCAGATGCCGGGCATGGGTCCGATCCCGGGCATGCACGGCGGCAAGAAGAAGCAGCAGCAGGGCGGCGCCAAGAAGAAGAAGGTCGGCAACCCCGCCAAGCGCGCGGCGCTGGCGTCGGGTGCCGCGGCGCAGCCGCAGCAGCAGACGCCGAGCGGCTCGGGCTTCGGGTTCGGCGGGTCGAAGAACCCCAAGGCTCCCACCGAGGAAGAGATGGCGAGCCTGCAGAAGTTCCTGGGTCGCTAGTCGCGACCGGATGACGGACAGGAGGCCCGTGGCGATCCCGCCACGGGCCTCCTGTCCGTTCGCGGGTCGCGTCTAGAGCGAGTCGCGCAGCTCGGTGACCAGGTGGCGGACGACGGCGCGGAGGTCGCCGCCGTGCTCCTGCGCGATCCGGAGCTGGCGCTGGTACGAGGCGCCGTCCGCGATCATCGTGTCGAGGTGGTGCAGCTCCTGCTGGCAGCCGAGCCGCTCCGCGATCGGGTCGAGCCGCTCGACCAGGTCGTGCACCTCATCGGTGACCAGGCGCTCGTCGCCGGCCGCGTTCGTGATGATCTCGGCCTCCATGCCGTAGCGGGCCGCGCGCCACTTGTTCTCGCGGATGAACCAGGGCTGCATCGACGGCAGCGTCTCGCCGCGGTCGAGCCGGTCGGACAGTGCGGTGACCAGGCACTGCACGAACGCGGTGACCGCGCCGACCTCGTGCAGGGTGGAGACGCCGTCGGACACGCGGTTCTCGAGCGTGCCCCAGCCCGGCGAGGGCCGGATGTCCCAGCGGAGGTCCTTGAACCCGTCGATCACGCCGGTCTTCGTCAGGTCGTCGACGACGGTCTCGAAGCCGGACCACGCGCCGATCGAGGGTGGGAGGCCGCCGGTCGGGAGCTGCTGGAACATGAGCGCGCGGTTCGACGCGTAGCCCGTGTCGGTGCCGGCCCAGAACGGGCTCGACGCGGTGAACGCCTGCAGGTGCGGGACGTACGCGAGCATCGCGTTCATGATCGGCACGGCCTTGTCGCGGTCGTCGATGCCGACGTGCACGTGGACACCCCAGATGAGCATCTGCCGGCCCCACCAGCGCGTCCGGTCGATGAGCGTCGTGTAGTGCTCGCTGTCGGCGGTGATCTCCTGCTGGTCCCACACCGCGAAGGGGTGCGTGCCGGAGCACATCACCTGGGCGTCGAGGGGTTCGGCCGCGTCGATGACCTCGCCGATGATCCCGGAGAGTTCGGACGTGGCACCGCCGACGGTCTCGTGGACACCCGTGACGACCTCGACCGTGTTCGTGAGGAGCTCCTCGGTCACCCGGTCGTGGTCCCCGAGACGCTCCTGCACGGCGGCGATGACGGCGGGGGCGCGGGGTGCGAGGTCGCCGGTGTCCCGGTCGACCAGCGGGAGTTCCCACTCGACGCCGAGGGTCGACGGGCGGGACTCGGTGAAGCGGATCTCCATGCGGCCATCCTGCCCGTGATGTTGGAGGGTCGGCACAAGGAACACGGCGCCCGGCGCGGCGTCCGGCAGAGTGGTGGCATGCGCAACGTTGCCGTGCCCGAGCTCGCCGTCGTCTCCTCGCCGTGGACCCTGGGGCCGCTGCGCCTGGCGAACCGCGTGCTCATGGGGTCGATGCACACCGGGCTCGAGGTGCTGGACGACGGCGGGGCCGCGATGGCCGCGTTCTACCGGGAGCGGGCGGCGGGCGGTGCCGCGTGCATCGTGACCGGCGGCATCGCGGTGAGCGACGAGGCCCGTGGTGGCCCGGACTTCGCGGTGTTCGGCGCCGGGGGAGCGGACGAGCGCTTCCGGGTGGCCGTCGCCGCCGTGCACGACGAGGGCGGGACGATCCTCGCCCAGCTCTTCCACGCGGGGCGCTACGCCCTGGTGCAGGGCGTGCTCGACCGGCGCGGGCGGCAGCAGCGCGCGGTGGCACCGTCGGCGCTGCCGTGGGCGGCCGCACGCGGGGTCGTGCCCGAGGAACTGACGGCGGCCGAGGTCGAGCGGACCGTCGAGGACTTTGCCGCGGCGGCCCGGTCGGCGCGGGCGATCGGGTTCGACGGTGTCGAGATCATGGCGTCCGAGGGGTACTTGATCAACCAGTTCCAGTCACCGCTCACGAACCTGCGCGACGACGCGTGGGGCGGGACGCCGGAGAAGCGCCGGCGGTTCGCGGTCGAGGTCGTCCGTGCGGTGCGCGCCGCGGTGCCCGACCTGGCCGTGACGATCCGGCTCTCCGGGGCCGACCTGATGCCGGGGTCGACGACCGACGCCGAGGTGGACGCGCTCGTGCACGACCTGCTGCCCCTCGGGCTCGACGGGATCTCGGTCGGCATCGGCTGGCACGAGTCCCGGACGCCCACCGTGCAGGCCGCGGTGCCGCACGGTGCGTGGCTCGCGTACGCCGAACGCATCGCCCGGGTCGTCCGGGCGTCCGCGTTCCCCGACGTGCGGGTCATCGCCTCGAACCGGATGACCGACCTGCGCGACGGCGAGGCGGTCCTGGCCGACGGCCTGCTCGACGCGGTCGCCCTCGCGCGGCCGTTCCTCGCCGACCCCGCGCTCGTCGACCGGTCCCTTGCCGGTCGCTTCGACCTCGTCAACACGTGCATCGGCTGCAACCAGGCGTGCCTGGACCGGTCGATCGTCGGTGCGCCGGTCTCGTGCCTGGTGAACCCGCGCGCGGGCCGTGAGCTCGCGTTCCCGTCCTGCCCGACGGACGAACCGAAGCGGGTCGACGTCGTCGGCGGCGGTCCGGCCGGCCTCGCCGCGGCCGTGGACGCCGCGCGGCGGGGGCACCGCGTCACGGTGTGGGAGGCCGACGACCGGCTCGGCGGCCAGTTCGACCTCGCGGCGCTCGTCCCGGGCAAGGAGGACTACGCCGCGACGGTCCGGGCCGCCCGCGCCGAGCTCGAGGAACGGGGCGCCGTGGTCCGCACCGGACACCCCGCGGACGTGGCGGACCTGCTCGGCAGCGACGCGGTCGTGGTGGCGGTCGGGGTGGTCCCGCGCACCCTCGACGTCCCCGGGGCCGACCTGCCGCACGTCGTGAGCTACGAGCACGCGCTCCGGGACGGTGTCCCGGCCGGGACCGTCGCGCTCGTCGGGGGCGGCGGCATCGGGGTGGACACGGCGGCGTTCCTGGTCGAGTCGCCCGACGAGGTCGTCCGGGCACGGGAGTTCGGCGAGCGGTGGGACGTCGCGGTGTCCGACGAGGTCCTCGGCGACGTGCCGCAGCGCGAGCCGGCCGCCGAACGGGTGCTCCGGCCGGGGTCGGACGTCACGGTGCTGCGGCGGTCCGGGAAGTTCGGGCAGGGGGTGGGCATAACCTCCCGGTGGGTGGCGGTCGGACGGCTGCGGGACGCCGGCGTCCGGATGGTCGGCGGGGTGCAGGAGTACCTCCGCGTCGAGCCGGGGCGGCTCTGGATCCGCGACGAGGACGGACAGGAGCGCGCCGTGCCGGCCGACCACGTGGTGGTGTGCGCCGGGCAGGAACCGAGCCCGGCCGCAGCGGCGACCGCCGCCGACGGACTGGTGCCGCGCCTCCGCGCCGCCGGTGTGCCGTTCGCGGTGGTGGGCGGCGCCCGGGACGCGCGCGGTGTGGACGCCGTCCGGGCGACGAGCGAGGCGCTGGAGGCGGTCCGCCGACTCGCACCGTGACGATCTCCGGCGCGTCTCGGCTCGCTTCTCGGCCGGAGATCTGCAAGAATGAACGGTCGAATCGCGTCTGCTCGACCCTCTATCCAGCAGTGCGCGACTCCCTTCGAGCTTCCACCGCGCGTGCCCCCACGCCCGCGGTTCCGGTTCAACCACAACAACACGCAACAGGAGCAATTGTGGCTGTCAAGATCCGTCTCAAGCGTCTCGGTAAGATCCGTGCGCCGTACTACCGTGTCGTCGTCGCCGACTCGCGCACCAAGCGCGACGGTCGCGTGATCGAGGAGATCGGCAAGTACCACCCCACCGAGGAGCCCTCGGTCATCGAGATCAACTCGGACCGTGCCCAGTACTGGCTCGGCGTCGGCGCGCAGCCGACCGAGCAGGTCGCGGCGCTCCTCAAGCTCACGGGCGACTGGGGCAAGTTCAAGGGCGAGGGCAACACCGAGTCCGTCGTCAAGGTCGCCGAGCCGAAGCAGGCCTTCGTGGCCGACTCGGCCAAGAAGCCGGTCCTCAAGCCGAAGTCGGAGAAGAAGGCCCCCGAGGCCCCTGCTGCCGACGAGTCGGCCGACGCCGCCGAGACGACCGAGGCCTGATTCCTTGCTCGAATCCGCGCTGACGCACCTCGTCAAGGGGATCGTCGATCACCCGGACGACGTGCGCGTCGCCAGTTCCACCTCCGCGCGGGGCGAGGTCCTCGAGGTGCGTGTGCACCCCGAGGACCTCGGCCGCGTGATCGGTCGCGCCGGACGGACCGCGAAGGCGCTCCGCACCCTCGTCTCGGCTCTCGCCGACGGCAAGCGGGTGCGGGTCGACGTGGTCGACACCGATTCCTAGGGAGACGACCCAGCTCCGGGTGGGTCGAATCACGAAGGCGCACGGGCTCAAGGGCGGCATCAAGCTCGAGCTCTACACCGACGACCCGGATCGTCGGTTCACGCCAGGAGCGGAGTTCACGCTCCAGGTGCCTGCGGAGTCCCCGTGGTCGGGCAAGACCATCACGCTGGACGAGCTCCGCTGGTACAACGGCCACCCGGTCGCCTTCTTCGAGGGCATCGGGGACCGCACCGCGGCCGAGACCCTCGCACGGGCGATCCTCTGGGTCGAACAGGACGCCGACGCCGACACCGGCGAGGACGACGCCTGGTACGACCACCAGCTGGTCGGCCTCCGCGTCCTGCGGAACGACGTCGAGGTCGGGACGGTCGCACGCGTCGACCACCTGCCGGCGCAGGACCTGCTCGCGATCGACACCGCGGACCGCGGCGAGGTACTCGTACCGTTCGTCTCGGCGATCGTGCCGTCGGTCGACATCGAGGCCGGCACGGTGACCGTGACGCCGCCGACCGGCCTGTTCGAGGACCCCGAGGACACCTCGCGGCCCGAGACGATCTCCTAGGCCGCCGTGCGCATCGACATCGTCACGATCTTCCCCGAGTTCTTCTCGGTCCTCGACGTCTCCCTGCTCGGCAAGGCGCGCGTCGACGGTCTGCTCGACGTGCACGTGCACGACCTGCGGCAGTGGACGACCGACCGGCACCGCACCGTCGACGACACCCCGTACGGCGGCGGCGCCGGCATGGTGATGAAGCCGGAGCCGTGGGCCCAGGCGCTCGAGTCGGTCCTGCGCGAGGACGGCTCGTCCACCCTCGTCGTGCCGACCCCCGCCGGGATCCCGTTCCGGCAGTCGATCGCGCGGTCGCTCGCGTCGACGTCGCAGCACCTCGTGTTCGCCTGCGGGCGGTACGAGGGCATCGACGCGCGGGTGTTCGCGTGGGCGGCGTCCCGCTGCTCGGTGGTGGAACTCTCGCTCGGCGACTACGTGCTGAACGGCGGCGAGGTCGCGGCCATGGCCATGATCGAGGCCGTCGGACGCCTGGTCCCCGGCGTCGTCGGCAACCCGGAGTCCCTCGTCGAGGAGTCCCACGAGGACGGCCTGCTCGAGTACCCCTCGTACACGAAGCCCGCCGTCTGGCGGGACCTCGAGGTCCCGGACGTCCTGCTCAGCGGGCACCACGCCCGCGTCGCCGCGTGGCGGCACGAGCAGCAGGTGGAGCGGACGCGGCGCGTCCGTCCGGACCTGCTGCCGGACGCGTAGGCCGGTCGCGATCGACGGACAGGAGGCACAGTGCCGGCTGGCACCGCGCCTCCAGTCCGTCAGTGGGTGGCGTCGGACCGTTGCGCGCGACGCAGGGTGAGGACCTCGGGACCCGCGTCGGTGACGGCGACCGTGTGCTCGACGTGCGCCGCGCGCGAGCCGTCGACGCTCTTCAGCGTCCAGCCGTCCTCGTCCTGGACCAGCTCGTCGGTGCCCTGCATGAGCCACGGCTCGATGGCGACCACGAGTCCCGGTCGCAGCTTCAGTCCGCGCCCGGGTCGTCCGTCGTTCGGGACGTGCGGTTCACCGTGCATGGTGCGGCCGACGCCGTGTCCACCGAACTGCGTGTTGACGCTGTAGCCGGCGTCCTTCGCCACCCGGCCGATCGCGTACGAGACGTCGCCGAGCTTGTTGCCCGGCCGGAACTGCTCGATGCCGGCCGCGAGTGCACGCTCGACGGTCGTGATGAGCTGCTGGTCCTCGTCGCGCGGCGTGCCGACCTGCACCGTCACCGCGGAGTCCGCGACCCAGCCGTCGACGCTCGCGGCGAAGTCCAGGCTGACGAGGTCGCCGTCCGCGAGCACGCGGTCGTACGGCAGCCCGTGGAGCGCGGCGTCGTTGACGGACGTGCAGAGGTTCTTGCCGAAGGGGGAGTTGCCGAACGACGGGTGGTAGTCGACGTAGCAGCTCACCGCGCCCCGGTCCGCGATCATCCGGGCCGCGACGCGGTCGAGGTCGAGCAGGTTCACCCCGACGTCGACCGTCGTGAGCAGTTCGTCGAGGACGTCGGCGACGAACCGGCCGGCGGCGCGCAGGCCGTCCAGTTCGGCGGCGGTACGGAGTTCGATCATCCGTCCATCCTGCACCGGTTGGCGGGGTCCGCGGTTCTGTGGCAAGATTGATCGCTGTGCCCTGGCTGGACTCTGCCACGGGGGAGTCGCCGTTTCCGGGTACACACCATTCTTTCCACAACCGATCCGCGGCGACCCGTGCGCGTCCGCAGAGAGTGAACCCATCATGAGCCAGCTCCTCGACCACGTCGACGCAGCGTCGCTGCGCACCGACGTCCCGGACTTCCGCCCCGGCGACACCATCAAGGTGCACGTCAACATCATCGAAGGCACGCGCTCGCGCGTCCAGGTCTTCCAGGGCGTCGTCATCGCGCGTCAGGGCCACGGCCTCGGCGAGACCTTCAAGGTCCGCAAGGTGAGCTTCCAGGTCGGCGTCGAGCGCTGGTTCCCGGTGCACTCGCCGATCATCGACCACATCGAGGTCGTCACCCGCGGTGACGTCCGTCGCGCGAAGCTGTACTACCTGCGCGAGCTGCGCGGCAAGGCGGCCCGCCGCAAGATCAAGGAGAAGCGCGACGCCTGATCGCCTTCACAGTGAGCCCCGCGAGGCGGGTGCCGCTGCGGGCCCCTCGTCCATGTACGGTTGTGCATCGACGGGGGGCCCTTTCCCGTCGTCCGGGAAGTCGTCCACCGGCGACCCGGACTGCAGTACCTGCTCGCTCCGGCGCGCACGGGTGTGAACGAGAGCGGACATGACGGACACGACGCAGGGATCGGGCCGGCGCCCGCGGACCGAGAAGAAGAAGGCGAACGGAGTCCTCACCTTCCTCCGCGACCTCGTCATCATCTTCGTCGCCGCGCTGCTCGTCTCGTTCCTCGTCAAGACGTTCCTGATCCGGTCGTTCTACATCCCGTCGGCGTCGATGGAGAACACCCTGCAGATCAACGACCGGGTGATCGTCAACGAGCTCGTGCCGGACGTCGTCAGCCTGAAGCGCGGGGACGTCGTCGTCTTCAAGGACCCGGGCGGATGGCTCAGCGGCGCCGACGTGCCGAAGGTCGCTCCGGACACGCAGCCTGCGAAGGCCATCGACTGGCTCCTGACGCAGGTCGGACTCGGCACCGGGGACAGCGACGACCACCTCATCAAGCGGGTGATCGGTCTGCCCGGCGACAAGGTGTCCTGCTGCAACGAGCTCGGGCAGATGTCGGTCAACGGCGTGCCGATCAAGGAGCCGTACCTCAAACTGCCGGTGGGGGAGACCCGCGCGTCGGGCACGAACTTCTCGGTGACCGTCCCCGAGGGCACCATCTGGGTGATGGGCGACAACCGCTACGACTCGAAGGACTCCCGGTACAACGGCGACACCCCGTCGAAGGGCTTCGTGCCGCTGTCCGACGTGACCGGCCGCGCCTTCGTCATCTCGTGGCCGACGAGCCGCTGGACGTGGCTCGACGACTACCCGGACGTCTTCGCCGGCGTGGAGCAGCGGGACGAGTGACCGCCGTCCGTCCCTCCCTCCGCGTCGAGAAGCGGCTGCTGTCGGCCGGTCGCGTCACCGTGATCGGCATGGACGAGGTCGGTCGCGGCGCCATCGCCGGACCGGTCGCGGTCGGTGTCGCCGCCGTCACGCTCGACGTCGGGCGCGTGCCGCAGGGGCTCGCGGACTCGAAGCTGCTGTCGGCCGCCCGCCGGACCGAACTCGTCCCCGTCGTCCGGCGGTGGGCGCGGACCGCGGTGGGGATGTCCTCGGCGCAGGTCGTCGACGAGCAGGGCATCGTCCCGGCGCTCGGGCAGGCCGGGGCTGCCGCGCTCGGGTCGCTCGTCGCGGACGGTCTCGACCTCGAGGGCGCGGTCGTCGTGCTCGACGGGTCGTTCGACTGGCTGTCCCGCGCCGTGCCGCCGACGATGCACCCGGCGACGGGACCGCTCGACGTGGTCGTGCGGGTCAAGGCCGACCGGGACTGCGCCTCCGTCGCCGCGGCGTCGGTCGTGGCGAAGGTCGAACGGGACAGCCTGATGACGACCGCGCACGAGGACGCACCGCACTACGCGTGGGCCTCGAACAAGGGCTACGGCTCGACCGCGCACTACGACGCGATCCGCGCGGTCGGGGCGCACGAACTGCACCGCAAGAGCTGGCTGCACCAGGCCTCGGCGGTGGCGCTCGACGGCTTCGACGGACTCGAGCTCGTCGGACGCTGAGCCGGCGCGACGGTCGCCCCGTGTCGCCGTAGACTGTCGGAGCGATGGATGACGACGAATTCGACGACTACGACCGCGAGGTCGAACTGGCCCTGTACCGCGAGTACCGCGACGTCGTGTCGCAGTTCCGCTACGTGGTCGAGACCGAGCGGCGTTTCTACCTGGCGAACGAGGTCGAACTCGTGCGCCGTGACACCGAGCACGACTTCTACTTCGAGTTGTCGATGAGCGACGTGTGGGTCTGGGACGTCTACCGTTCCGACCGGTTCGTGAAGTCGGTGCGGGTGCTCACGTTCAAGGACGTGAACGTCGAGGAACTCACGTCGCGTGAACTCGAATTGCCGAAGGAACTCGCACTCGACGAGTGAACGTCGTTTTCTGTCGGAGAATGTTCTCCGGGAGAAATGCAGTGTCACGTCGGACATTCGGCGGCGCATTCCGCTAACCTGCAGTGGAAACATCCACTGACAACAGGAGCAGACATGGCACAGAAGGTCACCGTCCAGCTCGTCGACGACCTCGACGATTCCCCCATCGCCGCGGGTGAAGGCCGCACGGTCGAATTCGCGTTCGATGGTTCGAACTACGAGATCGACCTGTCCGACGACAACGTCGACAAGTTCCGCGAGGCCATCTCCGACTACGTCGCGGCCGCCCGCAAGGTGTCCGGCCGTCGCTCCGGTTCGGGCTCCGCCTCGGCACCGAAGTCGGCACCGAAGCGTGGCAACTCGGAAGAACTCGCGAAGATCCGCGAATGGGCCAAGGAGAACGGGTACGAGGTCTCGAGCCGCGGCCGTATCTCCACCCAGGTGCAGGAAGCCTACGCAGCAGCGCACTGAGTTCCAGTGCACTGATACTCCCCGGAACCCCGGACGACCTCGTGTCGTCCGGGGTTCCGTCGTTCCTCCACAACGCATTCCTGGCGCGGTGTTCTCCACCGATCCGGGAACGACCGCCGCGAGGTGATCAGTCGCGGTCATCGTGAATGGCGGAGGTGACGCCGTGGAACGGACGAACACAGGTCGCAGGGCGATCGGAGCGACGGGGGAAGCGCTGGCCGTCGACTGGCTGGTGGCGAAGGGGTACCGGATCGTCGACCGGAACTGGCGGTGTCGGTCCGGTGAGGTCGACGTCGTCGCGTGGGATCGGGGCACGCTCGTCTTCGTCGAGGTGAAGACCCGCACCGGGCCGACCGCCGGACACCCGTTCGAGGCGATCACGCCGGCGAAGGCCGCCCGGCTGCGGCAGCTCGTGCCGCAGTGGTTCCGCGAGCACCCGGAGACGAGTGCGCCGTTCATCCGCATCGACGCGGTGGCGGTGCACCTCGACGGCGACCGTCACGGCGTCGAGCACGTCGAGGGCGTGCTGTGAGCGGGGTCGGACGGACGACCGCGATCGCGCTGCTCGGGGTGCGGGCGCGGTGCATCGAGGTCGAGGCGCACCTCACGAGCCAGCTGCCGGGCTTCAGCATCATCGGGTTGCCGGACACCTCGCTCGGCGAGGCCCGGGAGCGCGTGCGGGCGGCCGCGGCCAACGCCGGGTCGCCGCTCCCGGCCCGGCGGATCACGGTGAACCTGACCCCGGCCGCGATCCCGAAGCGCGGGTCGGGGTTCGACCTGGCGATCGCGATGGCCGTGCTCGCCGCCGCCGAGGTGGCACCGGACGTGTCCGAGCGGACGGCCTACGTTGGGGAGCTCGGGCTCGACGGCCGCGTGCGACCGGTGCACGGGGTCATCCCGATGCTGCTCGCCGCGCGCGAGGCCGGCATCGAGCGGGTCGTGCTGCCCGTGGGCAACCTGGCCGAGGCGCGCGTGGTCTCCGGCGTGCAGGTTGTCGGCGTGGACTCGCTGCGCGCGGCGGCGATCGCCGGGGGAGCGTTGCTGCCGCCCGTGCAGGTGGACCCGGTGCTCGCGCCCGAGCTCCCGGCCGCACCCGCCCCGGCAGCGGAGCTCGCGGACGTGGTCGGCAACCCGATCGGCGTACGGGCGGTGATCGCCGCGGCGGCCGGGGGCCACCACGCGCTGCTCCTCGGGCCTCCGGGAGCGGGGAAGACGATGCTCGCCGAGCGCCTGCACGGGATCCTGCCGGACCTCGACGACGAGGCTGCGCTCGAGCTCGCGACGGTCCGGTCGGTCGCCGGTGCCGGAGCGGCCTCGTGGACCACCCGGCCGCCGTGGGAGGCGCCGCACCACTCGGCGTCCGCGGTGTCGTTGATCGGCGGGGGCAGCGGGACGGTCCGCCCGGGCGCGGTGTCGCGCGCGACCCGAGGGGTGCTGTTCCTCGACGAGGCGCCGGAGTTCCCGCGCGCGGTGCTCGACGCCCTCCGGCAGCCGCTCGAGTCCGGCACGGTGACGGTGCACCGGGCGGCGGGCGCGGCGGAGTTCCCGGCGCGGTGTCAGCTCCTGCTCGCGGCGAACCCGTGTCCGTGCGGGAACGCCGGACAGGGCACGCAGCCGTGCGAGTGCCCGCCGTCCACCGTCCGGCGCTACCTCGCCCGGATGTCCGGTCCATTGCTCGACCGGCTGGACATCCGGGTCCGGGTGCCACGTGTCACGACGGCGTCGATCCGGGCGGCGGACGGCGGGACACCGACGAGCGCCGAGGCCCGGACGCTCGTGGTCGGTGCGCGGGACCGAGCACGTGCGCGGCTCGACGGGACGGGATGGACGAGCAACGCGCAGGTGTCCGGGGCCTGGCTCCGCGGGGCCGGGCGGTCCGAGCCTGGTTCGACGGCGACGCTCGACCGGGCGCTCGACCTCGGCACGCTGACCATGCGGGGGTGGGACCGGACCATGCGACTCGCCTGGACGCTCGCCGACCTCGAGGGTGCCGAGCGGCCTGCGACCCACCACGTGCACGAGGCCCTCGCGCTCAGGGGTGCGCTCTGATGCGGCAGCAGGCATGGCGGGACCTGGTCGGCACCGCCCTCGGGCCCGGGGTCCACGGGGTGGACCTCGGAGAGGCGGCGGCCCGCGTGGTGTGGTCCGCGCTCGTGGAGCCCGGCGACGGCGTGGCGGGCGCGCTGCTCGCTGCGTGCGGAGCGGAGCGCGCCCTCCGCGCCGTCGAGGGGGCGATCGGGACCGGGGATGCCGGACTCCGGGGACTCCTGTGGACCGCCCTCGAGGACGACGTCGCGGGTGCTGACGATCCCGACGCCCTCGGGACGGCGCTCCGGGCGGCCGTCGGACGTTGGGGACCGCGACTCCGGGCGCGACGTCCTGCCGACACGGTCGGTGCGGCGCTCGCGGTCGGGGCGCGACTGCTCGTCCCAGGGGCTCCGGGGTGGCCGGATCGGGTGGACGACCTCGGACCGCACGCGCCGGTCGTGCTCTGGGCGATCGGCACACGGGCTGACGACCCGGCGACGCTCGCGGTCGTCGGGTCCCGCGCGAACACGGTCGCGGGCGCAGAGGCGGCGGCCGAGATCACCTCCGCCGCGGCGGACTCGGGGTGTGCCGTCGTCAGCGGAGGTGCCTACGGGATCGACGCCGTCGCGCACCGCGTCGCCCTGGCTGCGGGGGCGACCACCGTCGCGGTGCTCGCCGGAGGCATCGACCAGCTCTACCCCGTCGGCAACACCGACCTGCTCCGGACCGTCGCCCGGCAGGGCCGTCTGCTGGCGGAGTCACCGCCGGGGACCAGGCCGAGTCGCTGGCGGTTCCTGGCGCGGAACCGGTTGATCGCTGCGCTGGGCGACGCCACCGTCGTGGTCGAGGCGGGCGCTCGGTCGGGGGCGCTGAACACCGCGCACCACGCCGCGCAGCTCGGCCGGCCGGTCTTCGCGGTCCCCGGGGCGTTCTCGGCGTCGGCGTCGGTGGGGTGTCACCGGCTGGTCGCCGACGGGCGGGCCCAGATCGTCGTGCGTCCGGACGACCCGGTCCGCGCGGTCGTGGCGGAGACCTCTGTCGCTGACGTCCCGGCGCCGGGGTCGTGCTCGCCCGACGGCCGGGAGCACGACGACCCGCGCCGTGCCGGGACCGCCCGCCACCGCGCTCGGACCGACCCGCTCGTCGGGGCGCGGACGGATCCCGAGGTGCTCCGTGTCCTCGACGCGCTCGGCCGGCGTCCGCTCGTCGAGCCGGAGATCGTCGTCCGTTCGGGGATGTCGCAGGCCGAGGTCGCCGACGCGCTGGCGCTCGCAGAGCTGCAGGGGCTCGTGGTGCACATCGGCGGCGGGTGGGCGCGGGCGTGACGGGGACCGCGCCTACGCTGGGGCCGTGGCGGAGCAGACGGACGACCGACTCGTCGTGGTCGTGGAGGCGTTCCTCACGCACGTCCGCTCGGCCCGTGGGCTCAGCGAACAGACGGTCCGCGCGTACGCGAGTGACCTCGAGCAGCTCGTGGCCTTCGCGGACGACCGTGGCATCGCGACCCTCGACGGCGTCGGACTCGAGCTCCTCCGCGACTGGCTCTGGGAGGCAGACCAGCGGGGGCTCGCGCGGTCGACCATCGCGCGGCGCTCGTCCTCTGTCCGAGCGTTCACCCGGTGGGCGAGCGAGTCCGGGGTACTGCCGACCGACCCGGGGGCGCGGCTCCGGGCGCCGAAGAGCGCGGCCCACCTGCCGCGGGTCGTCGGGTCCGACCAGGTGCGCGTGCTGCTCGACGGGCTCGCGAGTCGGGCCTCTGGCGACGACCCGGTGGCGCTCCGCGACCTCGCGGTGGTCGAACTGCTGTACGCCACGGCCATCCGTGTGGGGGAGCTGGTGGGGATCGACCTGACCGCGGTCGACCGGTCCCGGCTGACCGTGCGGGTGCTCGGAAAGGGCGGCCGCGAGCGCGTGGTGCCCTTCGGGGTGCCCGCCCGGGATGCTCTCGAGACCTGGACCAGCCGCGGTCGTCCGGTGCTGGCTGCACGAGCGGCAGCGCGCACCGACGCCGCGGTGTCGTCCGCCGGGGCCGGGGCCGGGGCCGGGGCCGGGCGTTCGCCTGCCGAGGCCGGGCGTCCGCGCATCGCCGCCGCTGGAACCGGACCGGACGGTGCGCTGTTCCTCGGGGACCGGGGCGGCCGGCTCGGGACCCGTGGCGTCTACCGGATCGTGGCCCGTGTGCTCGAGGACCTGCCGGGGGAGGGTCCGAGCGGGCCGCACACCTTCCGGCACACGGCGGCGACGCACCTGCTGGACGGGGGAGCGGACCTCCGCGCCGTGCAGGAGCTGCTCGGGCACGCGAGCCTCGGCACGACGCAGATCTACACGCACGTCTCGTCGGCGCGCCTCCGGGAGGTCTACCGCACGGCCCACCCGCGCGCCTGACCCGGCACCGCCGCCGAGCAGACCCGGCCCGAGCAGACCCGGCCCGAGCAGACCAGCCCGCCGAGGCTCGGCCCGAGCACGCTCGGCCCGAGCACGCTCGGCCCGAGCACGCTCGGCCTGAGCACGCCCGGCCCGAGCACGCCCGGCCCGCTCGTGTCACCCCGGCCAGGCGTCGTCCGGCAGCAGCACCGGCCACTCGGCGGCCGGCAGGTACGGCAGAGGGTCGACGTACCGACCGTCGATCCTCGCGCCGAGGTGCAGGCACGGGGCCGACGCCGGACAGTGCCCGACCGAGACGGTGCCGACGGTGCTGCCCTGATCAACCGCGTCCCCGGTGGAGACCGACGGGTCGACCGAGTCCAGGGTGGAGACGAGCCCGCCGCCGTGGTCGATCGACACCACGCCGCGGCCGGCCACCGAACCGGCGAACGACACCGTGCCGGAGGCCACCGCCACCTCGGGCGTCCCGATCGACGCGGCGACGTCGATCCCGCGATGCCCCGGTGCGTAGTCGTCGGCCGGGGCCTCCCACCCGCGCTCGACGATCCGTGAGCCGGTCGGCCACACCCACGGCGCCTCGTCCTGCGCGTCCGCCGCCCGCACCGCCGCACCGACCGACCGCAGCGATCCGACCGGCACCGACCCGACCGGCACCGACCCGACCGGCGCCGTCCCGACCAGCGCTGCTCCGACCAGTACCGTCCCCGTGAGTGACCCGCTCCACCGCATGCACCGAGGGTCGCAGCGCCGGACGCGATCCGCGCACGGCGCTGGCGGTCTGTGGAACGGGAGCCGCGCCTCCCGTCCGGTGGAGGAGTGGGCCGACCCGCCCGCGCACCCCGGTTGTGCCCGCGCCCCGAACGGGGAGTAGGGTCTGGGGCGCTCCGGAACACGCAACGCCGCTCGGACGGCGAACCAGCCGACCGCCGGGGCACCGTGCGCCACCCAGCACGGCGGCAAGAACCTGGAGCACCGTGTCGAACACGTCCACCCAGCACGGCGAGGACCGTGCGTTCAAGGGGAAGGTCACCCTGTTCGCCGTCGCGGCGGCGGTCGGTGGCTTCCTCTTCGGATTCGACTCCTCCGTCATCAACGGAGCCGTCGACGCGATCAAGGGCGAGTTCGGCCTGTCCGAGGCCGCCAGCGGCTTCGCGGTCGCCTCGGCCCTGATCGGCTGCGCCTTCGGTGCGTACTTCGCCGGCCGCCTGGCCGACCGCTGGGGCCGCACCCGCGTCATGTTCTGGGCAGCGGTGCTGTTCTTCGTCAGCTCGATCGGCAGCGCCTTCGCGTTCGCGACCTGGGACCTCGTGATCTGGCGTCTCGTCGGCGGTCTCGGCATCGGCACCGCGTCGGTCATCGCCCCCGCGTACATCTCCGAGGTGTCCCCGAAGGCGATCCGCGGTCGGCTGGCGTCGTTCCAGCAGCTCGCGATCACCCTCGGTATCTTCGCCGCGCTGCTGTCCGACCAGATCTTCGCGGTGACCGCCGGCGGTGCGTCGGAGCAGGTGCTCGGGCTCGCCGCGTGGCGCTGGATGTTCCTGGTCGGCGTGATCCCCTCGGTGGTCTACGGCGTGCTCGCGATCACGCTCCCGGAGTCCCCGCGCTTCCTGCTCGCACAGGGCCGCAAGGAGGACGCCCGCGACGTGATGGGCAAGATCGTTCCGCGCGACACGGTGAACACGAGCCTGGAGGAGATCCAGGACGGCATCGAGAAGGAGTCCAAGGAGAAGAAGGGCTCCATCCGGGGCAACCGCTTCGGGCTGCAGCCGATCGTCTGGGTCGGCATCATCCTCGCCGTCCTGCAGCAGTTCGTCGGCATCAACGTGATCTTCTACTACTCGACGACGCTCTGGCAGGCCGTCGGGTTCAAGGAGAGCGACTCGTTCCTCATCTCGACGATCACCTCGGTGGTGAACGTCGCGGTGACCTTCATCGCGATCTTCACGGTCGACAAGCTCGGGCGGAAGCCGCTGCTGGTCGCCGGCTCCGCGGGCATGTTCGTGTCGCTGACCATGGTCGCGATCGCCTTCTCGCAGGCCACCATCGTGGACGGCGCGCCGCAGCTGCCCGGTTCGTGGGGCATCATCGCGCTGGTCTTCGCGAACCTGTTCGTGGTGTCCTTCGGCGCGACGTGGGGGCCGCTCATGTGGGTGCTCCTCGGCGAGATGTTCCCGAACCGCATCCGTGCGACCGCGCTCGGCGTCGGTTCCGCGGCGAACTGGGTCGCGAACTTCCTGGTCACCATCTCGTTCCCGGTCCTGTCCGGCTTCAACCTGACCGTGACCTACGGCATCTACGCGCTGTTCGCCCTGCTCTCCCTGTTCTTCGTGATCGCGAAGATCCCGGAGACCAAGGGCCGCTCCCTCGAGGAGATGGGCATCACGGCCGAGGGTGACACGGTGTCCGCCAAGTAACGACGCACCAGCGTCACCACGTCCTGGAGGCGCGGTGCGGGTCCGACCCGCACCGCGCCTCCAGTGCGTCCAGACCTGCTAGAGTGCTTCCAGCAGCGCGCCGAGCGCGCTGACTTCGCGCGTCCACTCGCGTCTCTCGGCCACCGGTCCCGCTCTCACGAGCGGGCGGCCGTGCGGACAGGGCGCCAGGGGTCACGACCACCGGTCGTGACCGACACAACCGCAACCGTGCGCACGGCCTGACAGCCGTGCGCCGAGAACAAGGAGGGACGGCATGGCCGTCGTCACCATCCGCCAGCTGCTCGACAGCGGCGTCCACTTCGGACACCAGACCCGTCGGTGGAACCCGAAGGTGAAGCGCTTCATCCTCGCCGAGCGCTCGGGCATCCACATCATCGACCTGCAGCAGTCGCTGGCCTACATCGACCGCGCGTACGACTTCGTCAAGGAGACGGTCGCGCACGGTGGCACGATCCTCTTCGTGGGCACCAAGAAGCAGGCCCAGGGCTCCATCGCCGAGCAGGCGACCCGCGTCGGCCAGCCGTACGTCAACCAGCGTTGGCTCGGCGGTCTCCTCACGAACTTCCAGACGGTCTCCAAGCGCCTCGCGCGCATGAAGGAGCTCGAGGAGATCGACTTCGACGACACGACGAAGGGCTTCACCAAGAAGGAGCTCCTCATCAAGAAGCGCGAGCTGGACAAGCTCCACAAGACCCTCGGTGGTATCCGCAACCTCACGCGGACCCCGAGCGCGCTCTGGATCGTCGACACCAAGAAGGAGCACCTCGCCGTCGACGAGGCGCAGAAGCTCGGGATCCCGGTCATCGGCATCCTCGACACCAACTGCGACCCCGACGAGATCACGTACCCGATCCCGGGCAACGACGACGCGATCCGCTCCGTCGGTCTCCTCACCCGCATCGTCGCCGACGCCGCGGCCGAGGGCCTGAAGACCCGCCACAACGGTGGCGACCAGGAAGAGGCCGAGCCGCTCGCCGAGTGGGAGCAGGAGCTCCTCGGTGGCGAGCAGGCCGCGCCGGCCGCGCCCGCCGCGGAGACCCCGGTCGAGGAGAACGACGCCGACGCGCAGGTTGCCGCGAAGGAGATCGGCGAGCCGATCGCCGAGGCCGACAAGAACGCCGAAGCCACCCCCGCCGAGTGACATCCGGGGGCGTCGGGCCGGTCGGCTCGGCGCCCCTTCCTTCTCTCTCCACAACTCCAGTCCAGAAAGGACTCCAGCCAATGGCCAACTACAGCCTTGCTGACGTGAAGAAGCTCCGTGAGGACCTCGGGGCCGGCATGATGGACGCCAAGAACGCCCTCGTCGAGGCCGACGGCGACTACGACAAGGCCGTCGAGCTGCTCCGCATCAAGGGCGCGAAGGCCGTCGCCAAGCGCGACGACCGTGCGACCTCCGAGGGCGTCGTCGTGGCGTCGACCGAGGGTGGCGCCGCCACCGTCGTCGAGCTCGCCAGCGAGACCGACTTCGTCGCGAAGAACGAGAAGTTCACCACCCTCGCCGACAAGGTCGTCTCCGCGGTCGCTGCTGCAGGCGCATCCGACGTCGAGGCCGGCAACGCCGCGCCGCTCGAGGGCAAGACGGTCGCCGAGGCGATCGACGAGGCCGCCGCTGCGCTGGGCGAGAAGCTCGCGCTCCGCACGGTCGTCCGGGTCGAGGGCGACGCCTTCGAGGTCTACCTGCACAAGACCAGCCAGGACCTGCCCCCGCAGATCGCCGTCGTCATCGCCTACTCGGGCTCCGACGCGGCCGAGGCCCGCTCGATCGCCCAGCACGTCGCGTTCGCGAACCCGACGTACCTGACCCGCGACGAGATCCCGGCCGAGGCGATCGAGAAGGAGCGCGCGACCGTCGAGGCGATCACGCGCGAGGAGGGCAAGCCGGAGGCCGCCCTGCCGAAGATCGTCGAGGGTCGCCTCAACGCCTACCGCAAGCAGGTCGCGCTCCTCGAGCAGGACTACGCGAAGGACAACAAGCTGTCCGTCGCGAAGGCCGCCGAGAACGCCGGCATCACGATCCAGGGCTTCGCCCGCGTCAAGGTCGGCGCGTAGCGAACCCGTGACGGGGCTCGGAACCACATCGGTTCCGGGCCCCGTTTCTGCGCGCGCTGCGACACGCGCGGAACCGGTACGGAGGCACGACCTCCTCCGCCGGACCGGCTCCGGCCGGGTAGATTCCCACGAGACATTCGACGAAGGGTGCGCCACATGACGAACGAGAAGACCGGACGCCGCCGGGTCCTGCTGAAGCTGTCGGGGGAGGCGTTCGGGGCCGGGTCCCTCGGGGTGAACCCGGACGTCATCAGCACCATCGCCAAGGAGATCGCCGCGGCCGCGCAGGACGTCGAGGTCGCGATCGTGGTCGGCGGCGGGAACTTCTTCCGCGGCGCCGAGCTCTCGCAGCGCGGCATGGACCGCGGTCGCGCCGACTACATGGGCATGCTCGGCACGGTGATGAACGCCCTCGCGCTGCAGGACTTCCTCGAGCAGGCCGGGGCGGCCACGCGCGTGCAGTCCGCGATCAGCATGACCCAGGTCGCGGAACCCTACATCCCGCGCCGCGCGGAGCGTCACCTCGAGAAGGGCCGCATCGTGATCTTCGGTGCCGGTGCCGGTCTGCCGTACTTCTCCACCGACACGGTCGCCGCGCAGCGTGCGCTCGAGATCGACGCACACGAGGTCCTCGTCGCGAAGAACGGCGTCGACGGCGTCTACACGGCGGACCCGAAGAAGGACGCCACGGCCGAGAAGCTCCACCACGTGACGTACCAGGACGCGCTGCTCCAGGGCCTCAAGGTCGTGGACGCCACCGCGTTCTCGCTCTGCATGGACAACGGCATGCCGATGCACGTGTTCGGCATGGAAGGCGAGGGCAACGTGGCCGCCGCGATCCGCGGGGAGCGGATCGGCACGGTGGTCAGCAACTGACCCCGGCCGCTGACTAGACTCGACAGCAGTACCGAAGGAGAACCACCGTGATCAGTGATGTCCTGACCGAAGCCACCGAGAAGATGGCGAAGGCCGTCGACGTCGCCAAGGACGACTTCGCGACCGTCCGCACCGGACGCATCAACCCCGCGCTCTTCCAGAAGATCCCGGTCGACTACTACGGCACGCCGACGCCGCTCGCGCAGCTGGCGTCCATGCAGACGCCCGAGGCCCGCACGCTCGTCGTCACGCCGTACGACAAGTCCGCGCTCAAGGAGATCGAACGCGCCATCGCGACGTTCCCGAACCTCGGCGCCAGCCCGTCGAACGACGGCGAGATCGTCCGCGTGACGATCCCGGAACTCACCCAGGACCGCCGCAAGGAGTTCGTGAAGCTCGTGCGCGGCAAGGGCGAGGACCACAAGGTCGTCGTCCGGAACATCCGTCGTCGCGCCAAGGACGACCTGGACGCGCTGAAGGGCGAGATCTCCGACGACGAGATCGCCCGCGCCGACAAGGACCTCGAGACCCTGACGAAGAAGCACGTCGACCAGATCGACGACGCGCTGAAGAAGAAGGAAGCCGAACTCCTCGAGGTCTGATGCGTCTCCCCGACCCGGGCGGCGACCGCCCCACGCAACCGCGCCCGTCCGCGAAGAAGGGGCTCCGACAGGACTTCGACGCCCGTGCCCGCGCGGCGCGCGCCGACTTCGAAGCGCAGCTCAAGCAGCGCAAGGCGGAGTTCGGCGCGCGCAACGAGGCGCTGACGGCGCGCACCGGACGGAACCTGCCGGCGGCGATCGGCATCGCGCTGGCCTTCGCGGTCGTCATGCTCGCCGCGCTCCTCATCTGGAAGCCGGCGTTCATGGTCGTCGCCGCGTTCCTGCTCGGTGTCGCCGTGTACGAGCTCGCGAGCGCCATGCGGTTCGCGGGGCGCGACGTGCCGCGGATCCCGAGCGTCGCGGCCGCGGTCGGCATGGTGCCGTTGGCGTTCCTCGGCGGACAGGTGGCGGCGCTCTTCGCGGTGCTCGGCGGGATCGTCCTCATCGTGGTCTGGCGGCTCGTCGAGGTCGCCTTCGCGCGCGAGAAGCCGCCGGCCGGGCACGTCGCCCGTGACCTGACGAACGGGCTGTTCGTCCAGGCGTACATCACGCTCCTCGGGGCGTGCATCGTCCTGCTGTCGGCGCAGCCCCGTGGTGAGCTCTGGGTGATCGCGTTCATCCTCGTGGTCGTCGCGGTCGACACCGGGGCCTACGCCACGGGGCTCAACCTGGGCAAGCACCCGATGGCGCCGCGGATCAGCCCGAAGAAGACCTGGGAGGGCTTCGCGGGATCGGTCGCGGCGAGCATCCTCGTCGGGATCGTCGTCGTGTGGCTCCTGCTCGGGCTGCCGTGGTGGACCGGCATCGTCCTCGGCGTGCTCATCTCCGGGTCCGCGACCCTCGGCGACCTGACCGAGTCGATGATCAAGCGCGACCTCGGCATCAAGGACATCTCGTCGTTCCTGCCGGGGCACGGGGGACTGCTCGACCGGATCGACAGCATCCTGCCCTCGGCCGCCGTCGCGTACGTCCTGTTCCTGATCGTCGTGCACTGACCGTCGTGCACTGACAGGCGTGCTCGGGGCGCGTCCAGCCAGTGCCAGGGTCGGGTGCTGGCAGAATGTCGCCGTGGCCACCACCTTCCCCACCGCAGACCGCCGCGCCCTCGGGTACGACGTCGACGAGGTCGACCGGTTCCTCGAGGACGCCCGCCGCGCCTACACGGCCGCCGACACGGCGCCGGGGATCGAGGCGGCGAAGATCCGCGCCACCGCGTTCTCGATGCGCAAGGGCGGGTACTCCACGGCGCACGTCGACGCCGCCCTCGAGCGACTCGAGGACGCGTTCGCCGCCCGGGAGCGCGAGCGGGAGATCGCCGACGTCGGCAAGAAGGCCTGGTACGCCGAGGCCCGCTCGAAGGCCTCGGACGTCGTCGCCCGCCTGGAGCGTCCGGACGGGCAGCGCTTCGCCCGCACGAGCCCGCTCGGGACCGGGTACCACCCGAAGGACGTCGACGCCTTCGCCCAGCGCCTCGCCGGCTACTTCCGCGACGGCAAGCCGCTGAGCCTCACCGAGGTCCGGTCGATCGTCTTCCGACCGAAGCACGGCGGCTACCGCGAGGCGCAGGTCGACGCACTGCTCGACGCCGTCGTCGAGGTCATGCTCGCCGTCCGCTGACGGCTCCCGCACCGTCGGGCCCGGCGATCCCGCGACGCGCTGGGTGCCGGTGCTTCCGGTTGCGTGACCATTCCGTTATCCTGGTCGGACTCATGGGCAGGCACACGGCAGACTTCAGCTCCGACCGCGGCAGCAGCGTGCACCTCGACCACACGGTCGTCGGTGAGCGTCGCGCGGCACGTGAACGACTCCGCACGGCGGAACACGCGGTCCTCCACGCGGCCCCACCGGTCGCGACGGCGTCCATCCCCGCCGCACCCGTCAGCGCCCCGGCGCGCTCCACGTTCGACGCCGCGGTCCCGCGGACGCCGGCCGACCCGCGAGTCGTCAAGCAGCGCCGTGCCGTGCAGCAGCGCCGAGCGGTCGCCGCCGCACCGAAGCCCGCCCGCAGCGTGAACACGTTCATGCGCAAGCGCGCGACGATCCCCGCGCTCTCGTTCTTCGCCGTGTTCGGCTTCGTGGGCGGCTCGCTCTTCAACCCGATGCAGCCGGACGTGGCGCAGGCGGCTGTCTCGGCACCCGTGCTCGTCAAGGCCCCGGTGGAACCGCAGCAGTACACCGCGCACGGCACCTACGGCGACTTCGAAGTCTCCCGCGACGGCTACGGCGTCACGGTCCCCGCGCCGAAGGTGACCGCCCCGCCGGCGACCGAGACCGACGACACCGCGGACACGACGGCCACCAAGAAGGTCACCGCGACGAACACCATCGCAGCCCAGGCCGCCACGCCGAACCCCGGCAGCGCGCAGGCCATCGCCCAGGAGATGGTCGCGGCCCGCGGCTGGGGCTCCGACCAGTTCAACTGCCTCGTGCTGCTCTGGAACAAGGAGTCCGGCTGGCGGGTGAACGCCTACAACCCGAGCGGTGCGTACGGCATCCCGCAGGCGCTCCCCGGCAGCAAGATGGGCACGGTCGGCGCCGACTGGCAGACGAACCCGGCGACGCAGATCACCTGGGGTCTCAACTACATCTCGGGCGTGTACGGCACCCCGTGCGGCGCCTGGGGCCACAGCCAGTCCTACAACTGGTACTGATCGGCGCCGGGGGTGCCGCGCAGCAACCGACCGCGGCGTCCCCGCGGTCACGGACCCGAGCCCGAGGACGAACCCACGGGCTTCGACCGGCTCATGTCGTCCTGGAAGCGGACCGAGGTCCGGCGTGGCCGTACGTTCACCGTGCAGCCCGTCTCGGCGGCGTCCGCGCAGAAGGAGTACGTCTGCCCGGGCTGCGGCGGCACCGTCCTGCCCGGCACCGCGCACGTGGTCGTCTGGCGCGCCGACGGTGTCCTCGGTGACGAGGCCGACCTGGCGTCGCGCCGCCATTGGCACAACCACTGCTGGAGCATCGCATGAGCACCGAGATCCGCTCGAACACCGAACTGCCGGCACAGCGGACCGACGTCGAGCTGTACACGGACGACCACCTGACGCTCGTCGGTGAGCTCGCCGAACCGCTGGGACGCCCCGCTCGCGGCACGATCGTCACCCTGCACCCGCTGCCCACGGCGCAGGGGTTCATGGACTCGCACGTCCTGAAGAAGGCCGCGGCCCGCTTGCCGGAACTCGCCGACATCGCGGTCCTGCGGTTCAACTTCCGGTCGGTCTCCTCGCCACGCGGGACGTCCGAGGGCGCCTTCGGCGACGGTGTCTCCGAGGGCTTCGACCTGCGCGCCGCCGTCCGCGAGGTCACCGCGCGCGGGCTCCCCACGCCGTGGCTCGTCGGGTGGTCCTTCGGCACCGAGGTCGTCCTCAAGCACGCGCTCGAGCACGTCGCGGCCGGCACCGTCGCCGGGGTGGTCCTGCTGTCGCCGCCCCTGCACCGCACCTCGGACGAGGAACTCGCACGCTGGGCGTCCGTCGACGTGCCCGTGGTCGCGCTCGTCCCGGAGCACGACGACTTCCTGCGCCCGGACGAGGCCGCGCGTCGCTTCGCTCCTGCGCCGAACGTCCGGGTCGTGCCGATCGAGGGCGCGAAGCACCTGTGGGTGGGGGAGCGGTACGTGCGGATCGTGCTCGACACGATCGCCGACCTCGTCGTGCCCGGCAGCGCACCGCTGCCGACGCACACCGGCCTGCCGGTCCGTTCCGCCTGACGGCCCACCCGGCCGTCCCGACGACGAGGCCCGGTTTGGAGGCGCGGGTCGCGCCTCCAGACCGGGTCACCGTCAGCGGGTGGTGACGTCCGTCGCGGTGTCCGTGTCCGCGTCCGTGTCGCGACCGGCGTCCGGTGCGCCGGAACCGAGCAGTCCGGTGGCGTGCGTCAGCACGCCACGCAGGTTCTCGAGGTAGCCGGCGACGGCATCGCGCTCGGTCCGGATCGCCGCCAGGCGGTCCTCGGCCTCGGCCTCGATCGCGGCGGTGCGCTCCTCGGCGTCGGCGACCATGCGGTGCACGCGCTGCTGGGCGTCGGCGACGATCGTCCGGGCGTGCTCCTGCGCGTCGGCCGTGCTGGAGCGCTCGAGGTCGTCGGCCTCCTGCTGCAGGCGCTCGGCGCGTTCGCGGGCCTCGGTTGCTCGGCGGGTCGCCTCGGCGAGCTGCAGGTTCGCCTCGTCCAGGTACTTCTGCGTCTCGGTGACCGTCTCGTGGTGCTTCTGCAGGTACTCCTGCTCGGCGTCGTCGCGGCGGGCGGCGAGCTCCGACTCGAGCGCCGTGCGGGCCTCTTCACGCTCGCGGGCGATCTCGGAGCGGACCTCGTCGCGCTCCTTGGCGAGGACCGCGCGCATCGTCTCGACCTCCTGCTGGAGGGCGGCGCGCTCGGCTTCGAGGTCGGTGAGCTCGGCGCGGCGACGGTCGGCGACCTCGGCGTCCAGTTCGGCGTGCTCGCGCTCCCGGCGGGCGGCGAGCTCGTCGGCGTGCTCACGGGCGGCGCGCTCCGCGGCGGCGTCGGCCTCGGCGCGCTCCCGCGCGATGCGAGCGCTGTGCTGCTGCAGCTCGTCGGCGATGCGGTCGGAGGTCTCCTGCACGAGGCGGGCGTTCTCGACGCGGGTCTGCTCCTCGTCGACGCGCAGCTGGGCGCGGAGGGCCTCGGCCTCCTGCTCCAGCGCCGCTCGGGCACCGGCGAGCTCGCGCTCCCAACCGGCACGGGCGGCGGCGAGCTCCTCGTCGTGCACGCGTCGACGTTCCCCGAGCTCGGCGTCCAGGTCGGCGCGGCGGGTCGCGGTCTCCGACTCGAGGGCGGCGCGGCCCTCCTCGAGCGCCAGGGCGTGTTCGCGCTGCTGCTCGTCGCGCTCGCGGTGCCAGGCCGTGCGACCCTCGGTGACCTCGCGGTCGAGGGCCGTGCGCCGGTCGGTCTCCTCGCGCTCGAGGTCGGCCGTGCGACGGGTGTGCTCCGCCTCGAACACGCTGCGGCGGTGCTCGGTCTCGCGGTCCAGTTCCTCGGCCGCGGCGCGGGCCTGCGCGGCGTCGCGCTGCGCGGTCTCGCGGAGCTCGGCGACCTCGTGCTCGACGCGGGCACGCAGGGCGTTCGTCTCGCGGATGGCGACCGAGCGGACCTCGGCGGCCTCGGTGACGGCGGCGCCCCGGATCGCGGCGGCCTCGTTGCGGGCGTCCTGCGTGAGCAGGCCGGCCTCGGCGCGGGCACGCTCGATGGTGTCGGCGGACTCGGCGCGGGCGCGGGACAGTTCGTCGGTGGCGCGGCTCCTGGCGTCCTCGAGCGTCTCGGAGGCCTCTTGCCGGGCCTCGCGGAGCAGGCGGTCGGCCTCGTTCCGGCTCGCGGCACGCAGGCGCTGCGCGTCGATGTCGGCCTGGCTGATGAGGCGCGTCGACTGCTCCTCGGCGACCCGGAGCGTCGACTCGAGGCGCGTGCCGAGTCCGCTGTAGGTCGGGGTCCCGGCCTCGTCGAGCTCGCCCTGCAGGTCGGAGACGCGGGTCTGCAGGAGACGGATCTCCTTCGCGGCCTCGGCGCGGTCGTTGTTCGACTTGATGAGCTCCCGGCGCAGGTCGCCCAGGGCCCGGTCCACGTCGTCGCGGCGGTACCCGCGCAGCTCGGTCCCGAACTCGGCCTCGTCGTTCGCCACGTGTTGCTCCTGGGGGTCGGCGGAGGGCCAGCCCTTGGCCCGCGGACGATTGTAGTGGCGGCGCCACCGGCGGGGCTGAGCCGGGCTCGCCGCCGGCTCCCGACCGGCGCGGTGTGCGGTGCGCGCTCGAGGTGGGCGGCCCGTGAGCGTCCGGCTCAGCGAGCAGGGATGCGATGTCCAGGGTCGCTCGCTATCCTGGAGCGCTGATTCGCGCGCCGACATCCCCCACCCCGGCGCGGTAGGGAGAAGATCCGTGCGATTCGTCCTGGCGATCGTCAGTTTCGTCATCGGTCTGCTGCTCGTCGGGCTCGCTGTCGGCCAGCGAACCGTCTTCGCGCCACCGTCCTCGCTCGTCGCGCAGTCGACGAGCAAGGCATCCGCCCCGGTGACGGTCATCCCGGGGTCGACGCTCAACGCCAACCCCGGGTACCAGCGCATCAACGTCTCCGGCTCCGGCGACGTCTTCGCCGCCTACGGCAAGACGAGCGACGTGCAGGCCTGGATCGGTGACGCGAAGCACACCACGCTCCGGTTCGACGCCGAGCAGGACCGCCTGGTCGGCAAGACGACCGGCAGTGCCTCGAGCGTCCCGGACCCGTCGGGCAGCGACCTCTGGTACCAGGAGTGGCCCGGTGCGGGGCAGTTCACCGTGCGGCTGCCGTCGGACGTGTCGCTCGTGGTCCTCGGCAACGGGAAGGACGCCGCACCGACCGACGTGTCCGTGACCTGGCCGCGGGACACCGCGACCCCGTCGGTCGGCCCACTGCTCGTCGCGGGCGGCCTGTTCCTCGTCGGCGGCGTCGCGCTGCTCGTCTGGGCGTTCCTGCACCAGCGTCGGGGGCGCGGTCCGCGTCGTCGCAGCGGTGGGACGAGGCCGCCCCGGGTGCGCGCGTCCCGCCGGGCCGCCGCAGCGGGTGCCCAGGTGCCGAGCCGCGGTCGTCGTGGGCGCCGTCCGCTCATCGCCGTACCGATCGTGCTCGTCGGCGCGCTCGGGCTCGCCGGCTGTTCGTCCGACTACTGGCCGCAGGGCGGTTCCGCGGACGTGACCGCCACGCCGACCGCATCGGCGACCGCGGGTGCCGAGCAGGACGAGCCGACGGCAGCGTCGAAGCAGCAGATCCAGAAGATCGTGCAGCGCGTCGCCGAGGTGGCACAGAAGGCCGACGAAGCCAAGGACGCGTCGCTCCTCGAGTCGCGCTTCACGGGTGCCGCGCTCGACTTCCGGAAGGCCAACTACGCCATCCGCGCGAAGGACGACAAGGCAGCGGCCCCGCCGGCGATCTCCGCGCAGCAGGTGTGCGTCGCGCTCCCGCAGCAGACGGACACCTGGCCGCGCACGGTGTTCGCGATCGTGGCCGAGGACTGCACCGCGAAGACCGCCCCGCAGGCGCTCACGATGGTCCAGGCGAGCGCACGCGACGAGTACAAGGTCGCGTACGACGTGTCGCTCGAGGCCGCGGCGCAGGTGCCGAGCCTCGCGCCGACGTCCCTCGGTGCCGCGCAGCTCGCCGGCAACACGAAGCTGCTCCGCATCGCGCCGGACGACATCGCCGCCGCCTACGGTGACGTGCTGTCGAAGGACAGCGAGAGCTCGTCGGCGTCGCTGTTCGAGTCCGACGGCGACGGCCTGCGGTCGACCATCGGCAAGGCGTACAAGGACAAGAAGTCCGAATCGCTGCCGGACACCGCGAAGATCGAGTACTCGTCCCAGGTCCCCGACGACAGCGCGATCGCCATCGCGACCGACGGTGCCGGTGCGCTCGTGTCCGCCGACCTGGACGAGATCGAGAAGGTCACGCCGACCGCAGCCGGTGCCGAGGTGAACACCGAGGGTGCCGTCAAGGCGCTGTCGGGCGTCGACTCCAGCACGAAGGGAATCAGCGCCACGTACAGCGTGCAGCTGCTCTTCTCCGTGCCGCCCGTCGGAAGTGATGACAAGGTGGTCCTGCTCGGGTTCACGCAGGGCCTGACCGCAGCGAGTGAGGTGCAATGACCAACGTCCCCCCGACCCCGTCCGGTCTCCGCGGAGCCGTCGACCTGTCGTCGCTCGTCGACCGGGCCCAGCGTCCGGCAGCCCCAACCGCCCCGGCCGCCCCCGCTCCGGGGGCACCGCAGGGCGCGACCGCAGGTGCAGTGCCGTCGACGACCGAGCCGGCCGTCCCGTCGCTCGTGCTCGACGTCACCGACCAGACGTTCCAGGACGTGCTCGAGCTGTCCTCGGTCGTCCCGGTGATCGTCGACATCTGGGCCGAGTGGTGCGGGCCGTGCAAGCAGCTCTCACCGATCCTCGAGCAGCTCACCGCCGAGTACGACGGTCGTGTCGTGCTCGCCAAGGTCGACGCGGACACCAACCCGCAGCTCGTCCAGGCGTTCCAGGCGCAGTCCATCCCGACCGTCGCGGCGGTCATCGGCGGGCGCCCGCTCGGGCTCTTCGTCGGGGCGCTTCCCGAGGCGCAGGTCCGCGACGTCTTCGAGCAGGTCGTCGCCGCCGCCGAGCAGAACGGCGTGACCGGGCGTGTGCGCGTCGACGGCCAGTCCGGAGACGTCGCCGCGGAGCCGCAGGGTGAACCCGAGCCGGAGCCGCTGCCGCCGCACCACCAGGCCGCCTACGACGCGATCGAGCGCGGTGACTACGCCGCCGCCGTGCAGGAGTACAAGACCGCGATCGCGCAGGACCCGAACGACCAGATGGCCGTCGCCGGTCTCGCGCAGGTGTCGCTGCTCGACCGGCTCTCCGGCCGCACAGCGGACGAGGTCCGGAGCGCTGCTGCCGCTGCGCCCCAGGACGTCGAGGCGCAGCTCGCCGTGGCCGACCTGGACGTCAGCGGCGGGCACGTCGAGGACGCCTTCGGGCGCCTGCTCGACCTCGTCCCCACCGTGTTCGGTGCCGAGCGCGAGGCGCTTCGCGTCCGACTCGTGGAGTACTTCGAGCTCGTCGGTGTGGACGACCCGCGGGTCGTCGTGGCGCGTCGTCGGCTCGCGAACGCGCTGTACTAGCGCGCGGTCCTCGCGCGACGTCGCCGAGACGCCGCCGATCCGCCGAGACGCCGCCGGATCCGGCGGCGTCTCGGCGTTCCGGGACCGTCTCGCCGCTGCGGGACCATCTGGTGGGGCCGATGCCGTCGCACGGGTGCGCACCACGTGACGGACGGGAGGCGCGGTGCCAGCCGGCACCGCGCCTCCCGTCCGTCAGGGGGTCGCGTCAGCGAGCCAGGCGCAACCAGACCGCACCGAGCGGCGGCACCACGAAGTGTGCCGAGGCGGGGCGGCCCGCCCACGGGGTCTCGTCCGCGGTGACCGAGCCGAGGTTGCCGACCCCGGACCCGCCGTACTCGACGGCGTCGGTGTTGAGCACCTCGTCCCACTGGCCGGCCGACGGCAGGCCGAAGCGCCGCGCCACGGGCACGCCCGAGAAGTTCACGAACACGGCCAGTCGGTCGTCGCCGTCCTTGCGCAGGAACCCGAGTGTGGAGTGCGGGGCGTCGCCGCCCTCGATCCACTCGAAGCCCTCGGGCGAGGAGTCGTGCGTCCACAGCGCCGGCGTGTCCTTGTACACGCGGTTGAGCGAGGCGACGAGGTCCTGGACGCCGAGGTGCCCCGGGTCGTCGAGGAGCCACCAGTCGAGGCCGCGGGCCTCGGACCACTCGGACGGCTGCGCGAACTCCTGGCCCATGAAGAGCAGCTGCTTGCCGGGGTGCGCCCACATGTAGGCCAGGTAGGCGCGGACGTTCGCGAGCTTCTGCCACTCGTCGCCGGGCATCTTGCCGAAGAGCGAGCCCTTGCCGTGCACGACCTCGTCGTGGCTGATCGGCAGCGTGAACTGCTCGCTGAACGCGTACACGAGCGAGAACGTGATCTCGTCGTGGTGGTAGCTGCGGTGGACCGGCTCGCGCTCGATGTACTCGAGGGAGTCGTGCATCCACCCCATGTTCCACTTCTGGCCGAAACCCAGACCGCCGGCGCTCGTCGGCTGGGTCACGCCCGGCCACGAGGTGCTCTCCTCGGCGATCATGACGATGCCGGGGTAGCGCTTGTACGCAGTGGCGTTCGTCTCCTGCAGGAAGGAGATCGCCTCGAGGTTCTCGCGGCCCCCGTGCACGTTCGGCAGCCACTCGGTACGGGAGTAGTCGAGGTACAGCATCGACGCGACGGCGTCCACGCGCAGACCGTCGATGTGGAACTCCTCGAGCCAGTACAGCGCGTTCGCGACCAGGAAGTTCCGCACCTGCGGCTGCCCGAAGTCGAACACGTAGGTGCCCCAGTCGAGCTGCTCGCCGCGTCGGGGATCGGGGTGCTCGAACAGGGCGTACCCGTCGAACTTCGCCAGCGCCCACTCGTCCTTGGGAAAGTGGCCTGGGACCCAGTCCATGATCACGCCGATGCCCGCGGAGTGCAGTCGGTCGATCAGGTAGCGGAGGTCGTCCGGCGTTCCGAACCGGGCGGTCGGGGCGTAGTACCCGGTGACCTGGTAGCCCCACGAACCGCCGAAGGGGTGCTCGGCGAGGGGGAGGAACTCGACGTGCGTGAACCCGAGGTGCTGCACGTGCCCGATCAGCTGGTCGGCGACCTCGCGGTAGGACAGCCCCGGACGCCAGGAGCCGAGGTGCACCTCGTACACGCTCATCGGGGCGTCGTGCGTGGTGCTCTGCGCGCGGCGTTCCATCCAGGCGGTGTCGCCCTCGGACCACGTGTAGTCAGATGCGGTGATCACGGAGGCGGTCGCCGGCGGCACCTCGGTCCGACGGGCGAAGGGGTCCGCCCGCTCGACCCAGCCGGAGTCGGTCAGGATCTGGAACTTGTACCGCTGCCCGACCAGGGCGCCCGGCCAGAAGAGCTCCCACACACCGAGGTCGCCGAGGCGGCGCATCGCGGTGGTGCGACCCTCCCAGCCCTCGAAGTCGCCGATCACCCGGACGGCCGTGGCACGGGGCGCCCAGACCGTGAAGGCCACGCCGTCGACGCCGTCGACCGTGGTGACGTGGGCGCCGAGGTGGTGCCAGAGCTGCTCGTCGCGGCCCTCGCCGAACAGGTGGAGGTCGAGCTCACCGATGGTCGGCGCGAAGCGGTAGGCGTCGTCCGTGGTCCAGGTCGCGTCGTCGGCGTCCGTGGACTCGTCGAAGTCGTAGTCGGCCTCGACCCGGTAGCGGCCGAGGGTGCCGGGCGTCGCGCCGGCCCACATGCCGTCGCCCTCGTGGGTGAGTTCGACGTCGTCGCCGTCGGGGCGGACGATCCGGACCGACGATGCGAGGTGTCGGACGACCCGGACGCTCGTCCCACCGTCGACCGGGTGCGGCCCGAGCACGTCGTGCGGGCGGGACCAGCGGCCCTCGGCGACCTGCTGCCGGAGCCAGTCCTCGACCGGGGCGGGCCGCGGTCCGTCGGGCGACGGCGCACCGGAGTCGGTGCTCGGGGTCGGCGCGGTGCTCGTCGTCGCGGTGGTGCTCGCCGCTGTCGGCTCCTGGGACCCGGACGGAGCGGTGGCCTGTCCGCCGAGCGTCGCGGACTCGGGAACGCCGCGGTCCGGAGCTTCGGGGGAGACCTCGGGTGCCCCGGGGAGGTCCTCACCCGGAGCGGACACGCGCGGTTCGTAGCGCGGCTGTTCCGCACCGCTCGGTGCGACAGCGGTCGGCGTCGCCGCCGAGGGACGACGCACGGGCGGCGGGGGCGGCGGCACCGGCGGGACGCTCGGGCCCTGTCCGCGGTCCGCGGCGGGCGTCGGCACCGGGCTGTCAGGAGCGCTGGCGGAGGTCGGTTGGTCGGCACCCATCGGCGGGGTCCCCTTCGGGTCGCGGTCGGTCATCGGTGGGGTCCCTCCACGACGAGCAGGTGCACGGGCTCTTGGAACGCGTCCAGGCGGACGTAGTTCGACGAGCCCCACACCCAACGCTGGCCGGTCACGACGTCGCGGACGTCGAACGGCTGCTCGGTCGGTAGTCCCAGGGCAGCGAGGTCGAGGTGCACCGTCGTCTCGCGGGCAGAGTGCGGGTCGACGTTCGCCACGACGATCACCGTGTCGGCGCGGCCGGAACGGATGAACTCGCCGGGCAGGTGCTTCGAGTACACGACGATCGCCGGGTCCTCTGCCGCGTGCACGTGCAGGTTGCGCAACTGCCGGAGCGCGGGGTGTGCCTGCCGGAACCGGTTGAGCATCGTCACGTAGGGCGCCAGGCTCGCCCCCTCGGCCTCGGCCAGGGCGAAGTCACGGGGCTTGTACTCGTACTTCTCGTTGTCGATGTTCTCCTCGGAGCCCGGGCGGGCGACGTCCTCGAAGAGCTCGTACCCGGCGTACATGCCCCAGGTCGGCGCCCCCGTCGCGGCGAGCGCTGCGCGCACCTTGTAGCCGGCACGGCCGCCGAACTGCAGGTACTCGGTGAGGATGTCCGGCGTGTTCACGAAGAGGTTCGGGCGCAGGTAGGCGCTCGTCTCGTGGCTGAGCTCGGTGAAGTAGTCCTCGATCTCGTCCTTCGTGTTCCGCCACGTGAAGTACGTGTAGGACTGCTGGAACCCGGCCTCGGCCAGGGCACGCATCATCGCCGGGCGGGTGAACGCCTCGGCCAGGAACACGGTCTCGGGGTGCTCGTCGCGGACCTCGCGGATGACCCGCTCCCAGAACCACAGCGGCTTGGTGTGCGGGTTGTCGACGCGGAAGATCCGGACACCGAAGGCGATCCAGTGCCGGAGGACCCGGAGGACCTCGGTGACGATGCCCTCGGGGTCGGAGTCGAACTGGATCGGGTAGATGTCCTGGTAGCGCTTCGGCGGGTTCTCGGCGGTGGCGATGGACCCGTCGGCGCGGACCGTGAACCACTCCGGGTGCGCCTGCACCCAGGGGTGGTCGGGGGAGCACTGCAGGGCGAAGTCGAGCGCGACCTCCATCCCGGTGTTCTTCGCCGTCTCGACGAAGTCGCGGAAGTCGTCCTCGGTCCCCAGGTCCGGGTGGATCGCGTCGTGACCGCCCTCCGGCCCGCCGATCGCCCACGGGCTGCCGGGGTCGTTCGGACCAGGGGTCAGCGTGTTGTTCGGGCCCTTGCGTGCGGTGGTGCCGATCGGGTGGATCGGCGGCAGGTAGACGACGTCGAAGCCCATGCGGGCCACCGCGGGCAGACGTCGGGCCGCGGTGCGGAAGTCGCCGCTCTTCCACGACCCGTCGGGGTTCTTCTTCGCGCCCTCGCTCCGGGGGAAGAACTCGTACCAGGCGCCGACACCGGCGCGGGTGCGCTCGACGTCGAGCAGCTGGGTGGGGGAGTGCGTGCGGAGCGAGGTGAGCGGTGCGTCCTCGACCTCGCCGGTGATCCGCGGGTCGTCGACGGCGGCGAGTCGTTCGGCCGGGTCGAGCTCGGTGTCCCGGACCCGCTCGGCGGCACGCGCGGCGGCGGTCGAGTCGGTCTCCGCCGCGAGCCGGTCGAGCAGCACCGCCCCGTCGAGGAGCGTGGCCTCGGTGTCCACCCCGGCGGCGATCTTCAGGCGTGCCCCGTGGATCCAGGTCGCCCAGTCGTCGGAGAACGACTCGACGTGCCACGTCCAGACGCCCGTGTGGTCGACCTGCACGGTCGCCTCGTACCGGTCGGTGCCGGCGCCCACCAAGGTCATCGGGACGGTGCGGGTGCCGCCGTCGGGGCGCTCCAGCACGAGGTCGGCGCCGATGACCCCGTGTCCCTCGCGGAAGACGGTCGCACCGAACGTGATCACCTCGCCGTCGAAGGCCTTCGACGGGAACCCGTTCGGGGTCGTCGGCGTGAGTCGGGTGATCGGGATGCGCCCGATCTTCGGTCGGCGGGGTCGGTCTGCAGTGGCCACGGAGCCGACGCTACCCGGCTGCGGGGCCAGCGTTCCCCGGAAGACGCGGCCTGTGCACGACCGGGCGCGCCGTGCGGCCTGTGGAGGAGGACGGCGCCGTGCACGTTCCTGCCCATCGCAGCCGACGTGGGAAGCCGATCCGCGCATCGGGAGTCGGAAGGAACGACCTCCGACGAGCGGATCGTCCTCCGACGCTCGGGACCGCCTCCGACGCGCGGATCGGTACCGGAAGGCGCCCGGCCCGACGCGCGGATCGGCCCCAGGCGCCCTACGCCACCTCGAACACGTGGATGCCCGGGCCGTAGGCGGTGAACACCTGCCCGGCAGGGCGGACCCGCTCGTGGTCCCGGTGCTTCTCGCTCGACCAGGCCAGGCGGTACCCGACGACGTCGTCGCGGACCGGCAGCGTCAGGTCCCGCGTCCGCCCGCTGCCGTGCACGACGACGAGCACCCGGTCGGCCGGCTCGTGCACCGGGGTCGACTCGGCGAACCACTGCACCGCACGGTGGATCGGCTGGTCCCACCCCTCGGGGGTCATCGCACCGCCGTCCGGCCCGTACCAGGACATCCGCGTCGCTCCCGCGGTCTCCTGCCCCTCGACGCCGTAGCGGGTGGGACGGAGCGCCGGGTGCGCGGCCCGGAGCCGGGCGAGTGCGGCGACCGCCTCGGTCATCGACTCGGCGTCCTCGTCGTCGGACCAGTCGACGGGCGTCAGGTCCTCGGACACGACGTACGCGTTGTTGTTGCCGTGCTGCGTGCGGCTCCGCTCGTCGCCGGCGGTGAGCATCGGGACGCCGGCGGACAGCATGAGCGTGCCGACGAGGTTCCGCATCGACCGACCCCGGGCGGCGCGCACCCCGCGGTCGGCGGTGTCGCCCTCGATGCCGTGGTTGAACGAGCGGTTGTCGTCCGACCCGTCGCGGTTCTCCTCGCCGTTCGCCTCGTTGTGCTTGCGGTCGTGCGAGACCAGGTCGAGCAGGGTGAAGCCGTCGTGGGCGGTGACGAAGTTCACGCTCGCCGTCGGACCGCGGTCCGGACCGAACAGCGCACGCGACCCCGTCAGCGCCCCGGCGAGCGCTCCGATCCCCGCGGAGGGCGCACCGTTCCGCCGTTCCTCGGCGATGTCCGTCAGCCAGAACTGCCGCACGGTGTTCCGGAAGCCGTCGTTCCACTCGCTCGTCCGGGTGCCGAACGCCCCGGTGCGCCAGCCGTCCGGTCCGACGTCCCACGGCTCGGCGACGACGAGCACGTCCTGCAGGTCGGGGTGCCGGCGGATCCGGTCGAGCAGCGGGTGCGCCACGTCGAACTCGTGGCGGTCGTCGCGGGCGAGCGCGGCCATCAGGTCGAACCGGAAGCCGTCGACCTGGACCTCGCGCGCCCAGTAGCGGAGGCTGTCGACGACGAGGTCGGCGGCGGCGTCCGTCGAGGTGTTCAGCGTGTTCCCGCACCCGGTCGTGTCGTAGTAGGCGTCGCCGTCCGGGGTCCACCGGTAGTGGGACGCGCCGTCGAGTCCGCGGAGCGACGAGGTGGGACCGCCCAGGCCCTCTTCTGCGGTGTGGTTGTAGACGACGTCGAGCACGACCTGGAGCCCGGCCTCGTGCAGGAGCCGGACCATGCCCTTGAACTCCCGCAGGACCCCGGAGGCGCCGGCGGCCCGTGCCTCGGCGGAGGCGTGCGCGGCGTGCGGGGCGAAGAAGCCGAGGGAGTTGTACCCCCACGCGTTCTCCCGCCCGGCGTCGCGGAGCCACGCCTCGGAGTCGAACGCGTGCACGGGCAGCAGCTCGATCGTCGTGACGCCGATGCGGTGCAGGTGCGCGATCGTGCTCGGGTGGGCCACGCCCGCGTAGGTCCCGCGCAGGTGCTCGGGCACGTGCGGGTTCGCCGCGGTCAGCGTGCGGACGTTCGCCTCGTACACGACGGCCCGGTCGAGCGGCACGACCGGCTTCACCACACCGCCCCAGTCGAACGCGTCGTCGACGACCTCGCTCGTCCAGCGCGGAGAGCCAGAGCCAGAGCCAGAGCCAGAGCCAGCGCCGGAGCCGGAGCCGCCGCCGGAGCCGGCGTCGGCACGCACGATCCCGCGGGCGTACGGGTCGAGCAGCGGTCGCGACGCGTCGAACCCGTGCCGCGGCCCGTCCGGTCCGTCCACGAGCAGGTGGTAGCGGTCGCCCGGTCGGACGTCGGGGGTGGCGGCCGCCCAGCGGTCCGTCCCCGTGACCGGCTCGAGCGGGTACCACGTCGGCTGCGCGTCACCGGGGCGCTGCACGACCAGGGTCACGGCGGTCGCGTCCGTGGAACGGACCGAGAACCGCGGCTCGCCGTCGCCGAGGCGGAAGCCGGGGGTCTCGTCGATCGCGGTCTCCTGCATGCCACCCAGGGTACGAGAGGCCGCGCGTATCCTGGACACGCTCGACCGGGGGCCACCGCGCGCCCCGCCGCCCACGTCCAGGAAGTCCCGTGCCCGTCTACCTCGACCACGCCGCGACGACGCCGATGCTGCCCGCAGCGCTCGCCGCGTACACCGACGCGCTCGGCACCGTCGGGAACCCGTCGTCGATCCACAGCGCCGGACAGCGCGCGAAGATGCTGCTCGAGGACGGCCGCGCCGCCGTCGCGGCGTCGCTCGACGCCGAGCCGGTCGAGGTCGTCTTCACCTCCGGCGGCACCGAGAGCATCAACCTCGCCGTGAAGGGCCTGTACTGGGCCCGCCAGCAGGACCGCCCACGGCCGCGGATCGTCGTCCCGGCGGGGGAGCACCACGCGACGGTCGACACCGTGGAGTGGCTCGAGCGCCACGAGGGAGCGGTCGTCGACGTGGTCCCGTTGGACGCGCAGGGTCGCGTCCACCTCGCCGGCCTGGAGGCACGACTCGCGGACGCCACGGACGTCGCCCTGGTCACGTTCCTGTGGGCGAACAACGAGGTCGGCACCCTGCAGCCGGTGCGTCGCATCGTGGAGACCGCGCACGCCGCGGGCGTGCCGGTGCACAGCGACGCCGTCGCCGCGTACGGCCAGGTGCCGGTCTCGTTCCGGGACTCCGGGCTCGACGCGCTGAGCGTGTCGGCACACAAGATCGGCGGACCGGTCGGCATCGGTGCGCTCGTCCTCGGACGCCGTGCCACGGTCGAGCCCCTGATCCACGGCGGCGGCCAGCAACGGCAGGTCCGGAGCGGCACCCAGGACGCGTCGGCCGCGGTCGCGTTCGGCGTCGCCGCGTCCACCGCACACACGGACCTCGGGGCCCTGCGGGACCGGCTCGTGGCCGGTGTGCAGCGGGCCGTCCCGTCCGCGCGGTTGATGGGTGACCCGGTCGACCGGCTGCCGGGCAACGCGCACTTCACGTTCCCGGGCTGCGAGGGCGACTCGCTGCTGTTCCTGCTCGACGCCGCCGGGGTCGCGGTGTCCACCGGTTCGGCGTGCCAGGCCGGCGTGCCGGAGGCCTCGCACGTGCTGCTCGCGATGGGGCTCTCCGAGCAGGACGCCCGCGGCGCGCTGCGCATCACGCTCGGACACACCTCGACGCAGGCCGACGTCGACGCGTTCCTCGCCGCGCTGCCGGACGCGGTCGCCCGGGCCGGTGCCGCGGGGATGGCCGCACGCACGCCCGCGCTCGGCCGCTGACCCCGATGCAGCTGAGACCCGCCGACGCTGCTTCCGGCGGTCAGGCCGGTTCGTCGACGAGCGCGACGAACCTGGTTCCCACCCCGTGCACGGCGTACCGGGCGTGTCCCGGTGCCGGTGCCGGCGCGTCCGCGGGGTCGTGCCGGTCGCACACGAGCAGCGTCCACTCCGGCCACCACTTCTTCGGTCGGGCCGTCTCGGTGTCCCCGCAGATCGAGCAGGTGAGGTCCGTCCAGACCTTCCTCGCCCCCGTCCGGTTCGCCCGCGACTGCACGAGCCAGGCGGGCGGGTCCGACTCGATCGCCGACAGCTCCGCCTCGGAGAGGTGGGCGGGGAGCCCGTGCCGGGTCGCCATCTCCAGGGGGATGTCGAGCCGGACGGCGGCGTCGCGTCGTGAGACCATCCGACCAGGGTAGGCGGCGTCGGACGCGACCGGCGTGGCGGCGGTGGGGCGTGCCTCCCGGTCGGCGGCCCCGGACGCACGCCGGTAGGATCGGTGACCATGGTCGAACTGGACTTCTCCGAGCAGCTCTCCGCCCTCCGCGAGACGTTCGGCAACATCCGCTCGGTGGTCGACGTCGACCGCCTGCAGCGTGAGATCGCCGAACTCAGCGAGCAGGCGGGTGCCCAGGACCTCTGGGACGACGTCGAGCACGCGCAGCAGGTGACCAGCGCGCTCTCGCACCGGCAGGCCGAGCTGCGGAAGATCACCGACACCGAGCAGCGCATCGACGACCTCGAGGTCCTCGTCGAGATGGCGAACGAGGCCGACGACCAGGAGTCCGCGGACGAGGCCGCCGCCGAGCTCAAGGCCATCCAGGAGACGATGAGCGACCTCGAGGTGCAGACGCTCCTCGACGGCGAGTACGACGACCGCCCCGCGGTGATCACGATCCGTGCGGGTGCCGGCGGGGTCGACGCGGCGGACTTCGCCGAGATGCTCCTCCGCATGTACCTGCGCTACGCCGAGCAGCACGGGTACAAGACCACCGTGATGGACACCTCCTACGCGGAGGAGGCGGGCATCAAGTCCGCCACGTTCGAGGTCGACGCGCCGCACGCGTTCGGCACCCTGTCGGTCGAGGCCGGCACGCACCGCCTGGTCCGGATGTCGCCGTTCGGCGCCGCCGGCAAGCGCCAGACCTCCTTCGCGGCGGTCGAGGTCATCCCGCTCATGCCGGAGACCGCGGTCATCGACATCCCCGAGAACGACATCCGCGTCGACGTCTTCAGGTCCTCGGGACCCGGTGGGCAGTCGGTCAACACGACCGACTCCGCCGTCCGCCTGACCCACATCCCGACCGGCACCGTCGTCTCGATGCAGAACGAGAAGTCGCAGATCCAGAACCGTGCCGCGGCCATGCGCGTCCTGCAGTCGCGCCTGCTCCTGCTGAAGCAGGAAGAGGAGAACGCGAAGAAGAAGGAGCTGGCGGGCAACATCACCGCGAGCTGGGGCGACCAGATCCGCTCGTACGTCCTCGCGCCGTACCAGATGGTCAAGGACCTGCGGACCGAGCACGAGGTGAACAACCCCTCAGCCGTGTTCGACGGCGACCTGGACGGCTTCATCAACGCGGGCATCCGCTGGCGCAAGCAGGGCGACGACGACTGAGGGCCGCCGCGGCGGACCTGAGCCGCGCGCCTCGGTGGATTTCCGGACCGGGCGACCTACCCTGATCCGGTCATGATCAAATTCGACCACGTCACCAAGGTCTACTCGGGCAACCCGAGTCCGGCGCTCGACGACGTCTCCCTCGAGATCCTCAAGGGTGAGTTCGTCTTCCTCGTCGGTGCCTCCGGCTCCGGCAAGTCGAGCTTCCTGCGTCTCGTCCTCAAGGAGGAGAAGCCCTCCCGGGGGCAGATCCACGTGCTCGGGCAACGCCTGGGCGCCCTGTCGTCGCGCAAGGTCCCCTACTTCCGTCGCAACCTCGGCGTGGTGTTCCAGGACTTCCGCCTGCTGCCGAACAAGAACGTCTTCGACAACGTCGCGTTCTCGCTGCAGGTGATCGGCAAGAGCAAGGGCTTCATCAGCGAGGCCGTCACCGACGTGCTCAAGCTCGTCGGGCTCGCCGGCAAGGCGACGCGCATGCCGCACGAGCTCTCCGGTGGTGAGCAGCAGCGTGTCGCGATCGCCCGCGCGGTCGTGAACAAGCCCGCGGTCCTGCTCGCCGACGAGCCGACGGGCAACCTCGACCCGACGACCTCGGCCGGCATCATGGCGCTCCTCGAACGCATCAACCAGGGAGGCACCACCGTGCTCATGGCGACGCACGACGCCAGCATCGTGAACCAGATGCAGCGCCGGGTGATCGAGCTCTCCAACGGCACGATCCTCCGTGACGAGCAGTCCGGCGGGTACCAGACGCAGGCGATCCCCGTGCAGCGCGGCGCCGGCGTCTCGAACACCACCGGCATCCAGACGATCCCGGGGCTCATCCGATGAGGCTCGGGCTGGTCATGTCCGAGGTCGGGTCCGGTCTGCGCCGGAACGTCTCGATGGTGGTGTCCGTCGTCCTCGTGACCTTCATCTCGCTGACCTTCGTCGGCACGGCGATCCTGCTCCAGATGCAGATCAACCAGATGAAGGGCTACTGGTACGACCGGGCCCAGGTCGCGGTGTACCTCTGCACGGACACCGACACCACGGGCAACTGCACCGGGGCGAAGGTCACGGACGAGCAGCGGCAGCAGGTCGAGGCGCAGCTCGACTCGTCGACCCTCAAGCCGTACATCGAGAAGACGTACTTCGAGGACCAGGCGCAGGCGTACGACCGGTTCAAGCAGCAGTTCAAGGACTCGCCGGCGACTGAGTTCGTCAAGCCGGAGTACCTCAACGAGACCATCTGGGTGAACCTGAAGAACCCGTCGCAGGCCGACGTGCTCCAGGAGAGCCTGTCGAAGGTCGCCGGTGTGCAGAGCGTCGTCGACCAGCGCGGCTACCTGCAGCCGATCTTCAACCTGCTGAACGCCTCGTCGTACACGGCGATCGGCATCGCGTCGCTCATGCTCGTCGCCGCCGTCCTGCTCATCGCCACCACGATCCGGCTCTCCGCGTTCAGTCGACGGCGCGAGCTCGGCATCATGCGGCTGGTGGGAGCGTCGAACCGGTTCATCCAGACCCCGTTCGTGCTCGAGGGGGTCATCGCCGCGGCGATCGGCGCGGTCCTGTCGGGTGGCGCGATCCTGGCGGTGGTCTGGTTCTTCGTCCGGAACTACCTGTCCCAGCGGTTCCCGCAGACGTCCTTCATCGGCATGTCCGACGCCGCGGTCGTCGTACCGGCCGTGATCGTCGTGGGTGTGCTGCTCGCGGGCATCTCGGCGTCCATCGCGATCCGGCGGTACCTCCGGGTCTGATCGCCCACACGCCACGCGGGACGGGGTCGACGCGCCGGGAAGGTGCGCGGCCCCGTCGCTGTTCACTAGGCTGGAAGGCTGCGCCAGGACGGGCAGCAGGACCAGCACCTCGGAAGGGAACACCATGGCGAAGGAACGCGGCGAGAAGATCGTGGCGACGAACCGTCGCGCGCGCCACGACTACCTGATCGAGGACACGTACGAGGCCGGCATGGTCCTGTCCGGGACCGAGGTGAAGTCGCTCCGCGAGGGGCGGGCCTCGCTCGTCGACGGCTACGCCTTCATCGACGCCGGGGAAGCCTGGCTCGACGCCGTGCACATCCCCGAGTACACCGAGGGCACGTGGAACAACCACACGCCGCGGCGGAAGCGCAAGCTGCTCCTGCACAAGCAGCAGATCGTGAAGATCTCGCACAAGACAGCGCAGGGCGGCTACACGCTGGTCCCGCTGCAGATCTACTTCCACGACGGTCGCGCGAAGGTCGAGATCGCGGTCGCCAAGGGCAAGCGCGAGTTCGACAAGCGTCAGGCGCTTCGGGAGAAGACCGACAAGCGCGAGGCCGAGCGGGCGATGCGCTCGCGGAACCGCCTCGGCGAGTGACAGACCTCCCCTTCGTCGGCTAGACTGGGGGACCGCTCCGATCCGGAGCACTTGACAACTCCACAGCGCGACAGCGGCTCGCACGTTCCGGCCTGTACGGGGATGATCGGTTTCGACATTGCCTGTGTGCCGACGGGAAGCGGGCCGAGGACCCACGGTCATCTCGTGAACGATCCGTGGAAAACAACAAGTGCCAATTCCAAGCGCACTGACTTCGCTCTCGCTGCGTAAGCAGCCCAGCACATGAAGTCCGTCGGCCAGGTGACCGTCCCCTAACCTGATCCCGGCGTCATCCAGAGGACTTGCTGCACGGTTGCGCCTCAGGGCCGTGCGGGACTTGCACTGAGACTGGGCTCGTCGTTCTAGAAGCCGGTAGCAAAGGACGGAGCCGAGCAGAACGCCTCATCCGGATACGCCCGTAGAAGACGTCGAAGCGCAGCGATGGACGGGGGTTCGATTCCCCCCATCTCCACCGATCGCCGGACGTCGAGCCGCTGTCGCAGTGCTCCTCAAGGCTCAGTGCTCCTCAAGGCTCAGTGCCCGTGAAGGGTCAGTGCCCGCAAAGGGTCAGTGCCCGCAAAGGCGCTGGTGTTGTCTGAACGCCCCGTCGTCGTCCCCTGGACGATGCCGGGGCGTTCGCTGTTCCCGGGAGCGCTGGCGACTACTGTCCGGATCAGGTTCGGGAGGGACCCGGACCGGTGCACGAGAGGGTGTGTCGCGTGGTGCAGGAGATCGCGATCCGTGTCCGGCTGCGAGAGCAGGAACGCGTGGGGTTGGCGGAGTACGAGCGGATCGTCGGGTCGGTGGCCTCGGTCGCGGCCGTCGTCGCGTGGCTGCCGACGCCGGAGTCTCGGCTGGTGCTCCGGGGTCGCGGCGCCGAGCCCGTGCGCCTCGAGACCCTGTCGTACGGGTCGGTGTTCGAGATGCTCGTCGTCCTGGACCAGCGGTCGCCCGCGGTCGAGCGTGCAGCGGGTGCGGTCGCTGCGCTGGTCGACGCGGTCCGGGACGAAGCCGTCGCCGACGACGCGGCCGGGGTGGCCGGGGAGCTCGACCGGCTCGACCGTGCGGCGCCGCGGGGTCGGTCGGGCGTCGAGCGGAGCCTGCGCGCGTTCCTCGAGGGGGCACGGTCCGACGTGCTCGCGCGGCGGACGACGACGCGGGTGCGTGCGGCCCAGGCGCTGCTCCGGCTCGCTGAGGACGGTGCGGAGATCATCGTCGAGCGGGTGGACGACGCGCTGGCGCCCGAGGTGACCGAGGCGCCGGTCGAGGCGGTCGCGGAGACCGGCAGTGTCGTGGTGCTCGCCGAGCCGGGGGCGCCGGACGACACCGAGCTCGGCGGCGAGAAGGATCAGGACGTCGAGAAGCAGCAGAAGAAGAAGAAGTCCGACAAGAAGAAACCGGGCAAGAAGCAGGACGAGGAGCAGGGCAAGAAGAAGGACGGGAAGACGAAGAAGGACAAGGGAAAGGGCAAGGAGAAGCACAGCAAGAAGAAGCGCAGCAAGAAGTCCTGACCCGTCCGGCCGGAAGGCTGTGGGATTGTACAGTGCTCTTGTTTCCATCGTGTTAAACAATCCGCCACCGGGGCCCGCGCAGTGCCAGCATCGTGACGCGCGACTCCGTCCGATGGGGTCGCCCCGTCGAACGGAGCTGCAGTGGACACCACCACGACCCAGGCGCTGCCGGACTCCGGCCTCAAGCGCAACGTCGGTTTCATCGGGCTCATCTGGGCCTCGACCGGATCGATCATCGGCTCCGGCTGGCTGTTCGGGTCGCAGGAGGCCCTGAAGACCGCCGGCCCGGCCGCGATCATCTCGTGGGTGATCGGCGGGGTCGCCGTCCTCGTCCTCGCGCTCGTGCACGCCGAGCTCGGCGGCATGTTCCCGATCGCCGGCGGCACGGCCCGCTTCCCGCACATCGCCTTCGGCGGGGTCGCCGGCGCGTCGTTCGGCTGGTTCTCCTGGCTGCAGTCCGTCACGGTCGCCCCGATCGAGGTCGAGGCGATGATCAAGTACGCGCAGCACTGGCAGTTCGCCCACCCGTGGCTGCACACCGTCGTCGTGGGCGGCGAGACGCAGCAGCTGCTGACCGGTGCGGGGATCGCCGTCGCGATCGTCCTGATGGCCGTCGTCACGGTGATCAACCTGCTGAGCGTCCGGATCCTGGCGAACACGAACTCCGCCGCGACCTGGTGGAAGGTCGCGATCCCGCTGCTCGTCATCATCGTGCTGGCCTTCAGCGGCTTCCACGGCGAGAACTTCACGGCGGCGGACGGCTTCCTGCCGCAGGGCGCGAAGGGCATCCTCGCCGCGGTGTCGACCTCGGGCATCATCTTCGCGTTCCTCGGCTTCGAGCAGGCGGACCAGCTCGCAGGCGAGGCGAAGAACCCGAAGCGCGACATCCCCCGCGCCGTCATCGGCTCCGTGGTCATCGGGCTGGTGATCTACCTGCTGCTCCAGGTCGTGTTCCTCGGCGCGCTGCAGTCCGGGGCGGTGCAGGGCTCGTGGGCGACCGCCGACTTCACGAAGTACACCGGCCCGTTCGCCGACATCGCGATGGCCGCGGGGCTGACCTGGCTCGCGGTGGTCATCTTCGTCGACGCGATCATCTCCCCGGCGGGCACCGGCCTGATCTACGTGACCGCGACGACGCGCATCTCGTACGGCCTGAGCCGCAACGGCTACTTCCCGAAGGCGTTCGAGTGGACGACGAAGGCCGGCGTGCCGTGGGTCGGCCTCGTGACCGCTTTCGTCGTCGGCTGCGCGTGCTTCGCCCCGTTCCCGTCGTGGCAGGGGCTCGTCAGCCTCATCACGAGCGCGTCGGTGCTCATGTACGCCGGGGCGCCGCTGGCCCTCGGGGCGTTCCGGAAGCGCATCCCGGAGGTCGAGCGCCCCTACCGGATGCCGATCGCGTCGGTCCTGTCGCCGGTGGCCTTCATCATCGCCAACCTGATCATCCTGTGGACCGGGTGGGACACCGACTGGAAGCTCGGCGTCGCGATCCTCATCGGCGCGGTCGTCATCGTCCTGAACAACGTGTTCCGCGGTGCGACCAGCGTCCGCCCCCGGTGGGACTGGAAGGCGGCGCAGTGGCTGCTGCCGTACCTGGTCGGGATGGGACTCATCGTCTACTTCAGTGACTTCAACACCACCGCGCCGGTCGTGCTGTTCCCGCTCTGGGTGGACATCGTCGTCGTGGCCGTGTTCTCGCTCGTGGTGTACTTCTGGGCGATCGCCTCGGCGTCCCCGCGGGAGGAGATCCTCCGCACCGCCGCGGACGTCCGCGACGTCGAGGAGTCCAACGTCCTCGAGCCCGTCCGCCACTAGAAGTCGAACAGGTTCCCCCGCAGACCCCCGTCCCCGTACTCCCGCCGCAGCAGCCCGCGGCGCCGGAGCACGGGGACGAGGTCGCCCGTCATCCGGTACACCTGAGCCGGGTGCAGGTCGCCGGACAGGATGAACCCGTCGTTGTCGGCGTCGGCGCCGAGCTCCTCGGCGAAGTCCGCGAACTCCTCGGCCGTGCCGACGAACCCGTCCCGGGTGCGCAGCCGCCCGAGCCGTGCCTTCCGGGTCAGGAGCTCCCGCAGCGGCGCGTCCGGGGTGTCGCCGAGCAGGCCGCGGATCGTCCCGGCGGAGACGTGCTCGCCGAACGTCCCGGCGGGCACGGGCGCGTCGAGGTCGAGCACGGTCAGGTCCGTCTCCGAGTCGCTCGACCACGCCACGGCCGCGGCCAGCAGTGCCTCGTCGGTCGGGTGGGCGGACGCGTCGACGAGCCGGTCGGCCTCCTCCGCCGAGGCGACGAGGACCGGCTTCACCACGAACAGCACGCGCACGTCGTCGGCGCTCCGACCGGCGTCCGCCGCGGCGGCGAGCACGCGGGCGCGGTACTCCCGGACGGCGGCGGCCGACAGCGGTGCGAGGGCGAGCTGCACGTCCGAGTGCGTCCCGGCGAAGCCGAGCCCGCGTCCGGAGCCGCCGGGGGAGACCACGACCGGGTCCGTGTCGAGCGGCAGTGCGTTGAGCGGTCCGTCGGCGGTGAAGTACGCGCCCTCGTGGTGGAAGGCGTCGAGCGCGTCCCCGTCCGCGAAGTGCCAGTCGGCACGGGAACCGACGTACCCGTCGCCCCACGAGTGCCAGAGCCGCCGCAGCAGCGTGATCCACTCCTCGGCTCGGTCGTACGCGGCGTCGTGGGGGAGCGTCGCCGCGCCGACGTGGCGGGCACTCCCGGTGTCCGTGACGACGTTCAGGCCGAACCGGTCCGACGACAGGTGCGCGAGCGTGGCGGCCTGCCGGGCGGCCAGGTACGGCGGGGTGATCCCGGCGTTCACCGTCGGAGCGATGCCGATGTGCGACGTGGCGGCGAACAGGTACGGCGCCAGCAGCAGCGGGTCGTGCTTCGGGCCGCCGTAGGCCTGCCGGATCCGCAGGTCCAGGGTGGACGGGTTGCCGAGGGAGATCGCGTCCTCGGCGATCACCAGGTCCATCCCGGCCTGCTCGAGCGCGCGGACGGACTGCTGGTACAGGTCCGGCTTGGTCCAGTCGTGGCCCCAGTCCCAGTCCGCCCGCCCCCACGCCTGTGGGCCGAAGCCCCGCGAGAAGAAGTACCCGAAGTGCTGCAGGTCCGCCATCTCAGGCCACCTGCGTCGCCGCACGGCCCGTGGCGGACGCGCCACGGGCCTCCCGGCCGGCCGTGGAGCCGACCACCCTGCGGACCGCGGCGAACCCGCGCTCCAGGTCGCGGAGCAGGTCCGCGACGTCCTCGATCCCGACGGACAGGCGGACCAGGCCGTCGTCGATGCCCTGCGCGGCCCGCTCGGCGGGCGTCCGACCGGCGTGCGTCGTCGTGGCGGGGTGCAGGACGAGCGAGCGGACGTCGCCCAGGTGGGTCATCCGGCTGAACAGCTCGACGGCGTCGATGAAGGCCCGCGCCGCCGGCTCGCCGCCGGCGAGCGTGAAGGCGAAGACGGACCCGGCTCCGCGGGGCAGGTAGCGCTGGGCGAGGTCGTGGTACGGACTGGAGGCGAGGCCCGCGTGGTCGACGCTCGTCACCTCCGGCTGCTGGTCCAGCCAGGTGGCGACCGCCAGCGAGTTCGCGCAGTGGCGCTCGACGCGCAGGCTGAGGGTCTCGATGCCCTGGCGGAGCAGGAAGGCGTTGAACGGCGACGGCGTCGGACCGATGCGGGACGCGATGACGTCCCGCGCGTACACGACCCAGGCGCGGGGGCCGTGGACGTCGACGTAGCTGCGGCCGCCGAGGGCGTGCTCGGGTGTCGTCAGGTGCGTCCACCGCTCCGGGGCGGCGGACCAGTCGAACGTGCCGGCGTCCACGACGACCCCGCCGAGGCCGGACCCGTGGCCGGACAGGAACTTCGACGCGGAGTGCACGACGACGTCGGCGCCGTGCTCGACCGGACGGACGAGGTACGGCGTCGCGAGGGTGTTGTCGACCACGAGCGGGACCCCGGCGCGGTGGGCGGTGGCGGCGACCCCGGCGATGTCGAGCACGTCGTTCTTCGGGTTCGGGATGGTCTCGGCGAAGAAGGCCTTCGTGTTCGGACGGACGGCCGCGGCCCACGCGTCGAGGTCTCGGGCGTCGGCGACGAAGTCCACCTCGATGCCGAGCCGGCCGAGGTTCTGCAGGAGCAGCCCGCGGGTGCCCTCGTAGATGCTCTGCGCGCTGACGACGTGGTCGCCGGCCTGCAGCAGGCCGAGGAACGCGACCGTCGCCGCCGCCTGGCCGCTCGCGACGAGGATCGCCTCGGCGCCGCGCTCGAGCAGAGCGATGCGCCGTTCGACGTCGGCGTTCGTCGGGTTGCCGAGGCGGGTGTACGTGTAGCCGTCGTCGGTGCCGGCGAAGCGGTCGCGGGCCTGGTCGAAGTCCTCGAACAGGAAGCCGGAGGTCATGTGCACGGAGGGGACCCGGGCGCCGTGGTCGGCGTCGAGCCGGAACCCGCCGTGGACCTGTTCGGTGGTGAAGCCGTGGCCGTCGTGTGACATGGGGTCCCTCCGGGTGTGGGTCGTGCGGGTACTCTCGCACCCCGACGGCCGCCGTGGGGGCTGTGCGGCGCCCGGTTACGCCCGGGGACCGGGGCGTGCCGCAGCGGCGGTCCCGCGCCCGCGTTGCCGGCGTGCTGCCGTGCCGCGCGTCAGAACAGGGCGCGGACGCCGGTGGCCAGGGTGTCCCACACGACGAGCAGCGGGTCGCGGGCCAGCCACACCGCGACGGCGTTCACGGCCACGAACAGCACGAACCACACCGCGGCGGGCAGGCGCATCTCGGCCGCTGCGATGTGGAAGTCCGTCTGCACGCGGGCTCCGGTCAGCAGCCACCGCGCGACGGCGACCACCGAGCGGACCCCGTCCACGACGAACGCCGCCCCGACGCCGGCGACGACGAGCACCGTGGCCTCGGAGGGACGCAGCGCCACCCAGAGCGCGAGCGCGTCGAAGCCGACGACCACGAGCAGCCCGAACCAGTTCCGGACGAACGCCAGGGCGACGAGCCCCACCACGCCGAGCACCACGACCGGCAGCCACCGGGAGCCGTGCAGCACCCCGGCGAGCAGCAGCACACCCGCCCACACCGGCGCACTGTAGCCAGCGAACAGGTTCGCGATCCGGACCGCCCACCGCACCGAGGCGGGGACGCGGCCGAGTCGGACCCAGGCCTCGCCGGAGCCGTCCGGGTGCAGGTCGATCCGCTCGATGCGTCCGCCGAACGGCACGACCACGACGCAGTGCCCCACCTCGTGCACGATCGTCGCGGCGATCCGGGCGACGCGGCCGAGGAACGGCACGAACGGCAGCAGGGCGCCGACCAGGACGGCGACGAAGACGAGCGGCGGGGCAGCGGTCACGGCGACCAGGATGACAGGGCGCACCTCGGACCCAGCCGGACGCGACCGACGCCCAGCCGGGCCCAGCCGACGCCCGGCCGGACGCTCAGCCGGGCAGGACGGCGACGAGCACCACGACCACCGTGACGAGGACGACGAGTGCGGCCGTGACGGCGACGGACACCGTCACCCGGTTCACCCGGGTGTGACGGGCCATGCGCCCCCCACCGCCCGCGCGGTGCCCCGCGGCTTGTCGACGTCGCACCCCGCCTGCAGCGCGAGCTCCCGGGCGAGCATCTGCAGCGGGACGACCGCCTCGACCGGCCCCCACGGAGCGGTCCCGCGGCCCCAGGCGAGGTCCGCGGTCGCGTTCCGGGACGCCGTGAGCGCCGGGACGTCGGAGTCCGCGCCGCCGATGGTGACGACGAGCGCCCCGCGGGCCCGGACCTCGGCGACGTCCGCCCGGAGCCGGTGGTCGCCGTGGTCGACGACGACGACCGGGATGCCCTCGTCGACGAGTGCGAGCGGTCCGTGCTTGAGTTCGCCGGCGGGGTGCGCCTGGGCCCACCGGTAGCTCAGCTCGGTGGTCTTCAGGGCGCCCTCCGCCGCGTACGGCAGCCCGGGACCCCGGCCGAGGAACAGGAAGCCCGGGGCGTCCCGCACCGTCGCGGCGAGCAGCGGCACCCGGTCGGCGGCGACCGCCGCCGCGGCCGCCATCCGTCCGGGCAGCTCGGCGAGTTCGTCGACCAGGGCGGCCGCCCGGGCGGGATCGAGCCGCCCGGAGGCGACGAGCGCCGAGACGACCGCGGTCACGCCGACGACCACCTGCGCCGTGAAGGTCTTCGTGGCGGTGACCCCGACCTCGGGCCCCGCGTCGCAGTCGAGCACCGCGTCGGCGCGGCGGGCGAGCGAGGAGTGCACGTCGTTCGTCAGCGCGAGGACCGGGTTGCGGTCCTCGAACCGGTCGATCGCCCGGAGCACGTCGGCGGTCTCACCGGACCGGCTGATCGCCACGACGAGCGTGCCCGGTGCGAGGACCACCTGGTCGGACTCGCTCGCCGCGACGACGTCGGTCGGGACACCCCCGAGTCGCCGGAGCACCCCCGCCACGACCTGACCGGCGTGCAGCGACGTCCCGCACGCCACGACCGCCAACCGGTCGAACGCGGGCAGTCCGAGGCCGGCCCAGGTGCTCCCGTCGACGGTCCGGCGGCCGACCCGGTCCAGGATCGTGGCGACGACCGTCGGCTGCTCGCCGATCTCCTTCGCCATGTGGTCCGCGTGGTCCCCGCGGTCCGGCGTGTCCGCGGCGAAGGGCGCCGGCGTCGGGAAGGGCACGGGGACCGCCAGCCCACCGGACGACCAGGACCACGCCTCGCCGAGCTCGACGACGTCCCCGTCGCGCAGCGGCACGAACGTCTCGCACCACGGCGCGATCGCCCCGACGTCGCTCGCCACGAAGTCCCCGCGGTCCGACCGGGCGACGACGAGCGGCGACCGGTGGGCCGCCGCGACCATCCGGCCGTCCCGGGCGTCCAGGACGACGACCGCCCAGGACCCCTCGAGCTGCGCCGCGGTCAGCTGCACCGCGAGCATGAGGTCCGGATCGACGGTCAACGCCCGCTCGACCAGGTGCGCCACGACCTCGGAGTCGCCCTCGGAGCGGAACACGTGCCCCTGCGCCTCGAGCGACGTACGCAGGCGCCCGGCGTTCGCGATCGTCCCGTTGTGCACGATGCTGATCCGCCCGGAGCAGTCCGCGTGCGGGTGGGCGTTCCGCTCGCTCACCGCGCCGCGGGTCGCCCACCGGGTGTGCGCGATCCCCGCACCGGTCGCCGCGCGGGCCACGGGGACCGTCGCCGCGTGCTCGGCCACGCGCGCCCGCAGGTCGCCGCCGCGGGACACGGAGCGGACCGTCTCGATCGTCCCGGCCGCCGTCCGCACCGCCACGCCCACCGAGTCGTACCCCCGGTACTCGAGCCGCTCGAGACCGTCGAGCAGGTACGGGGTGGCGTCGTCGGTGACACGGGCCGCGATGATGCCGCACATCTGGTGTCCGATCGGTGGGACTGCTGGGGGAGTTCGGCACCGACCGCCGTCGGGTCTGCCGCGCGTCCGGGTCCGCCGGCCGGACCGCCGCCCGCCCCCGGATCTGGTGGGGACGGACGACGGCGTTCGTGGCCGACGGTTCGGGTACCGGACGAGGGTCCGCGGACGGGTCCCCTCCAGGGGGCACGACGGTCGGTGCAGGAGCAGCCTCCACCGCGGCGGAGGCCCCGGCAACGGCCGCCCGCCCCTCTTGCGGTTCCCCGCCGCCGCGGTGCGCCGCGGCGACGGTCGTGCGGTCTCCCGCAACCGGACCCGGCGGTCACCAGGGTGGGACGACGACGAACGGGAGGCCCGGTACCAGCTGGTACCGGGCCTCCCGTCCGTCAGGGGGTCGCGTCCACGTCACCGCGGTGGCGGACGCGACCCGTCAGGTGAGCAGCGCCACCAGGTGCGAGCGCGAGCGCGCGCCGACCTTGCGGTAGATCTGCGTGAGCCGCAGCTCCACCGTCCGCTGCGACATGAACAGCGACGAGGCGATCTCGCGGTTGCGGTAGCCCTCCGTGACCTTCTGCACGACCGCGCGCTCCTCGGCCGTGAGCGTCGTGAGCACCGCCGACGCGTCCGGCACGCTCCGCGGGGATCCCGGCACCTGCGCGCTCGGGACGGAGCGCACCGACGACGGGGGCGCGAAGGACGGCATCGCCGCACTCGCGACCGGCGTCACGAGCGGCCGCCGGAGCCCGGCTGCCTCGTACGACGCCGCCGCAGCGGCACCGAGCCGCGGACGCTCCGCCGCGGTGCCGACGCAGGCGAGCGCCGCGAACGTGCGGGCCCGCTCGTACTGCGAGTCGTGCGGCTGGAACAGCTCCAGCGCACGGCGCCGCGCGGCGTCGCGGGTCGTGTCGTCCGCGACGAGCGCCAGGCTCCTGGCGAGCACCAGGGCACCCCACCGCGACGGCCGGGCGTGGTGGTCCGCCGCGAGCCGTGCCGTCACGGTGCGTGCGTCGTCCGTCCGACCGGCCCGGACGTAGCCCTCGACGAGGTCGCCGAGGTGCCGGAGCATCGTCGGGTTCCGCATCGAGCGGCCCACGGCGTCCGCGGCCTCGAGGGCGACCACGGCCTCCTCGACCCGGCCGTCCAGCAGGAGCACCCGCCCACGGAGCGCGTGCAGCTTCGCCGTCGTGGCCCACAGCTGGTTCGTCGACCGCTGCGCGAGGCACCGGTCCACCACCTCGAGGGCCTCGTGGGAGCGCCCCTCGGCGAAGTGCCGGTACGCGATCGCGAGCGCCCGGGAGGCCTCCGGCGGACGCCCGTCCGCACCGGCCGCGGCGTCCCAGACGTCGATCGCCCGGAGCGCCTGCCGGTAGTTGCCGGAACGCAGCTCGTTCTCGGCGGACAGGTAGCGGGCGGCCTCGGTCCAGACCGCCTGGGTCTCCTGGCTGCGGGCCATCGCCAGGGCGAACACCCGGCGGGCGCTGCGGTGGCGCTCGCCGAGGCTCAGGGCGTGCGCGACGAGGAGCAGCGCGGGGTCGGACAGTGCGAGCAGCTGCGACGTCGCGAGGCCGTCGTAGAGCTCGGTGTCCGGCGCGAGCGTGCCGTCGATCGCGTCGACGAGGTGCGACACCGCCGTGGCGATCTCCGCGGTGTGCGCGTCGACCGCCGGGCGGAGCGCCTCGACCCGGGCGAGCAGGTCGCGGGCCTGCTCGAGGTCCCAGGACTCGGCGCGGAAGCTCGCGACGGTCGCGAGGAGTCCTGCCGCCGCGGGCGCTTCGGGTGCGTCCGGGGCGACGGGCACGAGCAGCTCGTCCGCGTGCACGACCTCGCCGCGCAGGTACTGCACGGAGTACAGCAGCCGCAGGCGGCGGACCTCGTCGGCGGTCCGGCGGAACGGCCGGATCGCGGCCAGGTACCGTGCGGCGAGCCCGAGCATGCGGTTCGCGAGCATCGCCTCGGCGACGCCCAGGAGCGCCGCGCGCTCGTCCTCGCAGCCGGAGCCGACGTGCAGGGCGCGCTCGGCGAGGGCCACTGCGGCGTTCGGCACGCCGTCCGCCACGTAGCCCGCGGCCGCGGTCAGCAGACCGACCACGTCCGGGACGTCGTCGACGAAGCTGCGGTGCCAGGCCGCCGCACGGGGGTCGGACTCCGCGACCACGCCGGCGAGCTCGGTGTGCCCGGCGCGCCGCTGTCGAGCGGACATCCGCCACCAGAGCACCGATCGCACGAGCGGGTCGCGGACGGTGACGCTCTGGCCGCGCACCGCGACGAGCCCGGCGTCGGCCAGGTCGTCGACGCTGTCCCGGTCCCACGCCGCCGTGCGGGCGACGGGGGCGAGCGCGAGGCGGGCGAGGACGTCCAGATCGCGTCCTCCCTCGCTCTCGTGCTCGAGGGAACGGTCGGCGATCGCCTCGCCGGTCGCCGTCGGACGCAGGGGGAGCAGGAGCGGCTCGGTGCCGGTCCGCTGCCCCGGGGTGAGCGCGTCGACCTGCTCGCGGAGGGCGCCGGGGTTGCCCCCGGTCTCCTGGGCGAGCACGGCGAGGACGCCCTCGTTCGCGTCCGCGGGCGCCATCGAGCGCGCCGCGACCAGTGCTTCGTCGGCGGTCAGCGGTTCGAGCCGCAGCGTCGGCAGGGACGCGAGCGGCCCGTCCGACGGGACCGAGCGGACCGTGGCGACCAGGCGCAGGGCCGTGCCGGCCAGCCGACCGGCGAGGAACGCGATGAGCTCCTGGCTCTCGGCGTCCATCCGGTCGAGGTCGTCGATGAGGACGACCGTCGGCGGCAGGGTCAGCGTCTGCACGGCCTCGAGGAAGTCGTGCGCCGCAGCGAGTCCGCCCGAGCCGGAGCCCGGGGCGTCGGACTCCAGGAGCAGGGCGATGTGGGCCGACGCACGGGGGTCGTCGAGCGCGGTGAACAGGGAGGTCACGCCGGCGAGCGGCCAGCGGGACTCGGTCCCGTTGACACCGACGCGCACGACGGGGAGGGCGACGCGGTTCGCGACCGCGTCGAGGACGCTGCTGCGTCCGGAACCAGGGTCGCCGACGACGACCATCGCGCACTCACGAGGGAGTGCTGCGAGGGTCGCGATCCGGTCGACCTCGAGACGGCGACCGGTGAGTGCCATGACTCACCGGCCCCCGGGTGTCGCGGCGGCGAGGGTGCGCGCGCCGGGATGGACGGGAACGAGATGCGGACGACGAGTGAGGGTGCACTCGGTTCCGCGCGGGAACGATGAAGACATCGTCTGTACCACCCCTCGGGTTAGGGTTTCTGGACGAGACACGACGGGTCCGACACCGCTTTCGGACCTAGGGAATCCCAGGCAGTCTCCGACCTGACGCTGCCGTCACAGTAACCCAGGTCCGGCACCACTTCGAGGGCCGCGGCGACGAGTTGTCCGATCGGGTTGTCCCCAGTCCGGGGGGTCGTGTGGCGGGGCGTCCAGCGCGGCGCACCGAGTCGTGTGCCGGGCTGGGGTACATGACGTGCCCGTGTGTCGGGACCGTTCCCCAGGGGGCTGGTCCGGTGCCGCGTTCGCACCCCGGAGGAGGGGTACGTCCGGGGCCGACGCGGTCAGGGGCGGCGGACGACCTCGACGACGGCGTCGTGCACGAGCCCGTTCGTCGCGAGCGCGCTGCCGTGCCAGGGGCCGGGGTCGCCGTCGAGCGAGGTGAAGCGCCCGCCGGCCTCCTCGACGATCGGCACGAGGGCGGCCATGTCCCACGGCTTGAGGTCGGGCTCGCCGGCGACGTCGAGCACGCCCTCTGCCACGAGCATGTACGACCACATGTCGCCGTACGCGCGGGTGCGCCAGACGCTCCGGGAGAGCGCGACGAGGGCGTCGAGCCGGTCGTCGTCGTCCCACTGCTGGATGCTGTTGTAGCTGATGCTCGCGTCGGCGAGCTCCGCGACGCCCGAGACCCGGAGCGGGCCGTCGGTGGAGTGCGCGCCGAGCCCCTCGGCGGCCCACCAGCGCTTCCCGAGCGCGGGCGCGCTGACCACGCCGAGCACCGGACGGCCGTCGACGGCCAGGGAGATGAGGGTCGCCCACACCGGGACGCCCCGCAGGTAGTTCGCGGTGCCGTCGATCGGATCGACGACCCACTGCCGGTGTCCCTCGCTCGTGGCCTCGGCGCCGGTGTCCGCGGTGGTCTCCTCGCCGAGGAACGCGTCGTCCGGCCGCTCGGCGGCGAGCCGGTCCCGCAGGGCGCGCTCGACCGCCTGGTCGGCGTCGGTCACGTGCGTGCTGTCGGCCTTCTTCGACACGTGCAGGTCCGCGGCGCGGAAGCGCTCGAGGCTGATCGCGTCGGCGGTGTCGGCGAGGGAGCGGGCGAAGTCCAGGTCGGCGCTGAGGTCCACGGCGTCAGCGTACCGGCGGCCGGGTCGTGCAGGGCGGACGGCGCTAGGCAGCGACGACCGACTCCTCCTCGTAGCGCGAGACCGCGCGCTCCCGGGCGAGGCGGCTCCGACGTGCGGCGAGGCCGTGCACGACGACGCCGAGCAGCACCGCGACGGCGAGCCAGAGCGTCAGCACGAGTGCGGGACGGCCGAGTGAGGACCCCGGGAAGTACACCAGGTCCTGTGCGGCCTGGAGCCACGCTGCGCCGCTCCAGAAGGTGTTCAGGGCCGCGAAGAACCCGGGTTGGAACGTCGGCTGGAAGATCCCGCCGGAGCTCGTGAAGTTGAGCATCACGAAGAGCATCGTGAGGATCGGTGTCGTCCACCGGCCGAGCAGCGGGTGCAGGCCGACACCGAGCGCGATGACGATCGCGTCGTACAGCCAGGCGAACAGGAACACCTGCCAGCGGTGGTCCGGCACGACGCCGTAGACCGGGCCGGCGACGATCGTGCCGATGCCGGCGACCACGGCAGCGGTCGCGGCACCGACGACGACGGTCCAGAACGCCCGGAGGCGCGTGGCGACCGCGGCCACGGCGATGGCCGAGGCGTACCCGCCGACGCTCAGGCCGACGAGCAGGAAGAACAGGCCCTGGCCGGTGGGGTCCTCCGGTCCGGTCGGGACGACGTCCTGCACCGTGAAGGGCAGGTGCTGCTCGTAGGCGATCGGCAGGAAGGCCTTCTGCGCGGCGGACGCGGTCGTCTCGCTCGCGGCGGACGAGACGTACAGCGTCGCCGCGTCCGTCGTCGGCGCGTACACGGCGGCGAGCTCGCGGTCCCTGACCTGCTGTTCGGCGGCAGCGGGCGAGGCCACGACGTGGGCGACGAGCTTGCCGTCGGAGCCGTCCGTGACGGTCTGGGCGAAGACCTGCGCCGCGGCGCCCTGACCGACGACACCGACCGGGAGCTCGTGCGGCGTCGGTGCGTGGAAGGCGCCGAGGTACGCGAGGGTCATACCGACCGCGAGGAAGAGGGGCACGAGGATGTGCGACCCGAAGCCGCGCAGCGTCCGCCCGAGGTGCTCGGGGCGCAGGACCGACGGACCGGACGGGCGGCGCGGCGGACGCGGCGCGGCGTGGTCGGCGTGGTGGTGCGACGGACGGAGCTCGGGGTTCGGGGTGACCACCAAGTTGTACTTTGCAACTTCTGACACGAGGGACGACTGTACACCCGTGCCGCCCGGGTCAGTCCGCGCCGGGGTCGTCCGCGCCCATGCCCGTCAGGAGTGCCCGGAAGGAGTCGAGCCGTTCGACACCGGTCGGCCCGAGCTCGCCGTCCTGCACCCGGTCGACGATCTCCCAGTCGTGCGCCTGGTCGAGCGGGATACCGTCGGCGGGCTCGCGGACCGGGACGGCGTGCGACGCGAAGGCCCGGAAGACGTTCGCGGGCTCGACGTGCCCCAGGCCGAAGGACCGGACGCCGGGGGTGTCGATGATCCAGCCGCCGTCGCGCACGCGCAGGGCGATCGACGACGACGAGGTGTGCCGCCCACGGCCGGTGACCGCGTTCACGACGCCCGTCGCGCGGGTGGACCCGGTGATCGCATTCACGAGCGTCGACTTGCCGACGCCCGAGTGCCCGACTGTGACCGTCACGCGCCCGTCCAGGACCTCGTGCAGGGCCTCGAACGGCACGTCGTCCGAGCGGCTCGTGACGATGCGCAGGTCCAGGCAGGCGAAGTGCGCGAGGAACGGTGCCGGGTCGGCGAGGTCGGTCTTGGTGACGCAGAGCACCGGGTCGAGGCCGGCGTCGAACGCGGCGACGAGGTACCGGTCGATCAGCCGGGGCCGGGGCTCCGGGTCGGCCGCCGCCACGACGACGAGCATCTGGTCGGCGTTCGCGACGATGACGCGCTCGACCTCGTCGGTGTCGTCGGCGCTTCGGCGGAGCAGCGTCGTGCGCTCGTCGACCTTCACGATGCGCGCGAGGGAGCCCGGCTCACCGGACACGTCGCCGACGAGCGAGACGCGGTCGCCGGTCACGACGGACTTCTTGCCGAGCTCGCGGGCCTTCGTCGCGGTGATCACGGCGTCGTCGACGAGCACGCCGAACCGGCCGCGGTCGACGTTCGTCACCCAGCCGCGGGTCGCGTCGTCGTACGTCGGCCGGGTCTTGGTGCGCGGACGGTTGCCCTTCGGGTTCGGCCGGATCCGGACCTTCGACTCGTACTGCCCGTACGGCTCGTCGTCGTCCCTGTCGTCACCGTCGACGTCGTCCCACCAGCTCATGCCCGTCACGCCCCGTCGCGGTCGGCGGAGTCGGAGGCGCCGGTCGCCACGAGGGCCGCCCAGAGCTCCGGGAACTGGGGCAGCGTCTTCGCGGTGCAGCCGATGTCGTCGACGGCGACGCCGTCGACGACGAGTCCCACGATCGCCCCGGCGGTGGCCATCCGGTGGTCGTCGTACGCGGCCCACGGGCCGCCGTGGAGCCGCGCCGGCGCGATCCGCAGGCCGTCGTCGAGTTCCTGCACCGTGCCTCCCGACCGGTTCACGTCCGCCGCGAGCGCGGCGAGCCGGTCCGTCTCGTGCCCGCGCAGGTGACCGATCCCGGTGACATCGCTCGGCGCGTCCGCCAGTGCGGCCAGTGCGACGAGCGCGGGGGCGAGCTCGCCACCGCGGGTCAGGTCCAGGTCCACCCCCGGCAAGGAGGCGCCACCCAGGATCCCGACGCCGCCGTCGACGAGCAGGTCGTCGCCGTCGCGCGTCACGGTCGCGCCCCAGCGCGGCAGCAGCGTCTCGAGGTCGGCACCGACCTGCGTCGTCGCGGCGGGCCACGTGCGGATCCGCACCGTGCCGCCGGCCACGAGGGCGGCGACGGCGAACGGCGCGGCGTTCGACAGGTCGGGCTCGATCGTGACGTCGCGCGCGGCGATCGGGCCGGGGTGCACGACCCACTCACCGACGGACGGCTGGTCGACGCGGACGCCGCGGGCGCGGAGCGCGGCGACGGTCATGTCGATGTGCGGCAGGCTCGGGAGTCGGTCGCCGACGTGCGTGAGGTGCAGGCCCGCCTCGAAGCGCGGCGCCGAGAGGAGCAGGCCGGAGACGAACTGCGACGACGCGCTCGCGTCGATGGTGAGCGCGCCGCCCCTGATCGAGCCGGTCCCGGTGAACGTGAACGGCATCGCGCCGTCGCCGTCGTCGGTGACGTCCACGCCGAGGTCGACGAGCGCGCGGATGATCGCGCCCATCGGCCGCTTCCGGGCGTAGGGGTCGCCGTCGATCGTGACCGGCCCGGCGGCGAGGGCGGCGAGCGGGGGCAGGAAGCGCATCACGGTGCCGGCGAGCCCGCAGTCCACCCGGACGCCGCCGTGCATCGGGGCGGGGGTGATCCGGAGGTCGGGGCCGTACGGGTTCGGCTCGGTGCCGGGCGCCGGCTCGAGTTCCTCGATGCCGACGCCGAGCTGCCGGAGCCCCGCGACCATGAGTGCGGAGTCGCGGGAGTGCAGGGGGAGCCGGATGGTCGACGGGCCGTCCGCGAGGGCGGCGAGCACGAGCTCCCGGTTCGTGAGGGACTTCGAGCCGGGGAGCGCGACGTCCCCGTGCAGGGGCCCGCGCGCACGCGGGGCGATCCACGGATCGGGCTGCTGGGAATGCGTCGTGTCGGCCATCGGTTCACCAGGGTACTGAACGCACCGGGAGGACCATTGGCGACAGCAACACTGGCGCGACCGTCGACACGGTTGCGGGACACGGTCACGACGCTCGACGACGCGGTCGTACCCGGCTCGCGCGGGGCGGCGGGCACGCTCGTGGCCGCCGGGCAGGTCGGGACCGTCCGCCTAGACTGGGACGCGATGACCACCGACGAGCCGCAGGCAGCACCGCACGACCTGGTCGAGGAGACCGAGGAGCAGCTCGACGCGGTCTCCGAAGCGGCCGAGGCCGAGGCCGAGGCCGCGGCCGAGGAACTGGCCGAGCCCGCCGACGAGAAGACCGTGTCGGAGTCCGAGCTGCGGTCGCTGTTCGAGACCCAGGCGCTGCCCTTCATGGACCAGCTCTACGGCGCCGCGATGCGGATGACCCGCAACCCCGCCGACGCCTCGGACCTGGTGCAGGAGACCTTCGTCAAGGCGTACGCCGCGTTCCGGCAGTTCCGCCAGGGTACGAACCTGAAGGCCTGGCTGTACCGGATCCTGACGAACACGTTCATCAACACGTACCGCAAGAACCAGCGGAACCCGTACCAGGGCACCATCGACGAGCTCGAGGACTGGCAGCTCGGCGGCGCGGAGAGCGTCACCCAGTCGGTGTCCGCCCGCTCCGCCGAGGCCGACGCGATCGACCACCTGCCGTCCTCCGCCGTGAAGGACGCGCTCCAGTCGATCCCCGAGGACTTCCGGATGGCCGTGTACTTCGCGGACGTCGAGGGCTTCTCCTACCAGGAGATCGCCGACATCATGAAGACCCCCGTGGGGACGGTCATGAGCCGTCTCCACCGTGGCCGCCGGCTCCTCCGCGGGCTCCTGGCGGACCACGCACGCGAGACCGGCATCGTCCCGGACGCAGCGTCGACGACGACGATGCGCGGACGCGGCCGGAAGACACCGGCGACCACTGGTCGCTCCGACGGGAAGGACGCACGATGAGCGGCTGCGACTGCTCGAAGGCGAAGGCCGAGCTCGAGGAGTTCCTGCACGACGAGCTCTGCCGCGAGGACGCCGCGGACATCCGCGAGCACATGGAGTCCTGCGAGGACTGCACGAGCGAGCACCGCGTCGGCGTCGTCCTCATGGAGACCGTGAAGCGCGCGTGCAAGGAGACGGCTCCGGAGCAGCTCCGCACCGAGATCCTCGCGCGCATCCGGGTGGAGCAGGCGAGCCACTGACCGTCGCTGCGGCGTGTCGTCACACGTCGCCCGTGCTCGGTAGGGTCGCCCCATGACCCTCACCGCCGAGTCGATCACCACCTGGTCCGACACGGACGTCGCCGACGTCACCGCCCTCGTCCGCCTGCTCGGGCACGTCGTCGACGAGCCCGAGATGCGCGCACGGCTCGAGCGGCTCACGCCCGCAGCGGGGCACCGCACGTGGCTCGTCCGCGGCGACGACGGGCGCGCCGTCGCGGTGGCGGGTGCGCAGGTCACGTGGTCCTACGCGAGCGACGAGCCGACGGCGCAGCTCCTGCTGCTGGTGGTCGACCCCACGGCCAGGAGGCACGGGACGGGTTCCGCGCTCATCGACACCTTCGAGACGTGGGCGCGTGAGCAGGGCGCGAGGCGCCTGAGCGCCGTCTCCGCGGCGGCGACGGACAGCGCGCACCGCTTCTACCAGAAGCGCGGGTACCACGAGGCCGGGGTGCGGTACACGAAGCTCCGGTAGCACCGAGCCCGACACGAGCGCGGCCCGCCCCGGAGGACCGGGGCGGGCCGTGTCGGCTTCGCGGTGTGGTGTGGTGCGGCGCTACGCCTCGCCGAGGGCCCGGCGGATCACGTCCGAGGCCTCTTGTGCCGAGCGCTTCGACGAACCGGTCGCCGGGGCGGCGCTGGCCGGACGAGCCGCGACCGAGAGCGGACGGCCGTCGAGGTGCGGCGAGAGCCCCATGCAGACGAACGGCCAGGCACCCTGGTTCTCGGGTTCCTCCTGGGCCCACACGACCTCGGCGTCCGGGTAGCCCGCGAGGACCGCGAGCAGGTCGTCGAGGGGGAGCGGTGCGAGCTGCTCGAGCCGGACCAGGGCGACGTCGGAGCGGCCCTGCTTCTCGAGCTCGGCGCGGAGGTCGTGGTGGACCTTGCCGGAGTGGAGCACGACGCGGCGCACGGTGCCCTTGTCGGCCACGCGGTCGTCGTCCAGGACCGCGTGGAACGCGCCGCTCGTGAACGCCTCGACCGGACTCGTCGCCTGGCGGAGTCGGAGCATCGCCTTCGGCGTGAACACGACGAGCGGCTTCTGCGGGCGCGCCCACGCCTGACGGCGGAGCAGGTGGAACCACGACGCCGGCGTCGACGGACGCGCGACGATCATGTTGTCCTCGGCGCAGAGCTGCAGGTACCGCTCGATACGTGCCGAGGAGTGGTCCGGCCCCTGGCCCTCGTAGCCGTGCGGCAGCAGCAGGACCAGGCCGGAGCGCTGCCCCCACTTCTGCTCGGCCGACGAGATGAACTCGTCGATCACGGTCTGGGCGCCGTTGGCGAAGTCGCCGAACTGGGCCTCCCAGAGTACGAGCGCCTCGGGACGCTCGACCGAGTAGCCGTACTCGAACGCCATCGCCGCGTACTCGCTGAGCAGCGAGTCGTAGATCATGAAGCGCGCCTGGTCCTCGCTGACGTTCGCGAGCGGCAGCCACTCCTGGCCGTTCGACCGGTCGTGGAAGACTGCCTGGCGCTGGACGAACGTGCCGCGGCGGGCGTCCTGGCCGACGAGTCGGACGGGCTTGCCCTCGACGAGGACGGAGCCGATCGCCATGAGCTCGGCCATCGCCCAGTCGATGCCGCCGGAGCGGGTCATCTCGGTGCGCTTGATGAGGAGCTGCTGGAGCTTCGGGTGCACCTGGAACCCGGCGGGCGGGTTGCTGTGCGCGTCGCCGATCGCCCGGACGAGGTCCTCCGAGATCGCGGTCTCGTGCACGTCCACCTCGGAGTCGTCGCGCTGTGCGGTCGGCCGCTCGAGGCCGTCCACCGCACCGGCGTCGTCGCCCGTGACCACTGGCATCGTGCCGGTCTGCGCCTCGTGCGTCTCAGCGAAGGCGCGCTCCAGGCGGTCCTGGAAGTCGCGGTGCGCCTCGTCGTACTCCTGCTGGGTGATGTCGCCGCGACCGACGAGCGCCTCGGTGTACAGGGTGCGGACGGAGCGCTTCGCCTCGATGAGGTTGTACATCATCGGCTGCGTCATCGAGGGGTCGTCGCCCTCGTTGTGGCCGCGGCGGCGGTAGCAGACCAGGTCGATCACGACGTCGCGGTGGAACTCCTCGCGGTAGGCGAAGGCGAGCTCTGCGACGCGGGCCACGGCCTCGGGGTCGTCACCGTTCACGTGGAAGATCGGCGCCTGGATCGTCTTCGCGACGTCGGTCGAGTAGACCGACGTGCGGGCGGACTCCGGCGGGGTGGTGAACCCGACCTGGTTGTTGATCACCAGGTGGACGGTGCCGCCGGTGCGGTAGCCGCGGAGCTGCGACATCTGCAGCGTCTCGACCACGACTCCCTGGCCGGCCATGGCCGCGTCGCCGTGCACGAGCACCGGCAGCACGCCGAAGGTGCCCGGGGGCGTGCGGTCCTGCTTCGCGCGGACGATGCCCTCGAGCACACCGTCGACGGCCTCAAGGTGGGACGGGTTCGCCGCGATCGTCACCGGGATCGACGAGCCGTCCGACGCGCGGAACACACCTTCGGTGCCGACGTGGTACTTCACGTCGCCGGAGCCCTGCCCGGAGACGGCGCCGGGCAGGGACGACCCCTCGAACTCCCGGAAGATCTGGCCGTAGGTCTTGCCGGCGATGTTCGTCAGCACGTTGAGTCGGCCGCGGTGGGCCATGCCGATCGCGACCTCGGACAGGCCGGAGGTCGCCGCGTGCTGGATCAGCGTGTCGAGGAAGGCGATGGTGGACTCGCCGCCCTCGAGCGAGAAGCGCTTCTGGCCGACGTACTTCGTCTGCAGGAAGGTCTCGAACGCCTCGGCCTCGTTGAGCTTGCCGAGGACGCGGAGCTGCTCGTCCTTCGACGGCTTCGAGTAGGGGACCTCGATGTGGGCCTGCACCCAGCGGCGCTGCTCCGGGTCCTGGATGTGCATGTACTCGATGCCGACCGTGCGGCAGTAGGCGTCGCGGAGGATCCCGAGCACGTCGCGGAGCGGCGCGTTCGTGGTGCCGGCGAGACCGCCCGTGACGAACTCGCGGTCGAGGTCCCAGAACGTCAGCCCGTGGTTCTCGATCTCGAGGTCCGGGTGCGTGCGCTGCCGGTACTCGAGCGGGTCGATGTCCGCCATCAGGTGCCCGCGGACGCGGTAGCTGTTGATGAGCTCCTGCACGCGCGAGGTCTTGTTGACCCGGTGCGCCAGGTCGACGTTGATGTCGTTCGCCCACTGGATCGGCTTGTAGGGGATCCGGAGCGCGGCGAAGATGCCCTCGTAGAACCCGTGCTCGCCGATGAGCCGCTCGTGCACCTTCTTCAGGTACTCGCCCGACCCGGCGCCCTGGATGACACGGTGGTCGTAGGTGCTCGTCAGCGTGATGGTCTTGCCGACGCCGAGCTCGACGAGCGTCTTCGTCGCGGAGCCCTGGAACTGCGCCGGGTACTCGAGCGCGCCGGCGCCGATGATCGACCCCTGGCCCTTCGTGAGACGGGGGACCGAGTGGACCGTGCCGATGCCGCCCGGGTTCGTCAGCGAGATCGTCGTGCCCTGGAAGTCGGCCGGGGTGAGCTTGTTGTCACGCGCGCGCTTGACGAGGTCCTCGTAGGCGGAGAGGAACTGGCCGAACGTCAGCGTCTCGGCGCGCTTGATGCTCGGGACGAGGAGCGAGCGCGTGCCGTCCTTCTTCGGGACGTCGATCGCGATGCCCAGGCCGACGTGCGCGGGCTCGACGACGAAGGGCTTGCCGTCGCGCTCCTCGTAGAAGACGTTCTGACTCGGGAAGTCCTTCAGCGCCTGGACCATCGCCCAGCCGATCAGGTGCGTGAAGGAGATCTTGCCGCCGCGCGCCCGGCGCAGGTGGTTGTTGATCACGATCCGGTTGTCGATCATGAGCTTCGCCGGGATCGTCCGCACGCTCGTCGCGGTCGGGACGGTGAGCGAGGCGTCCATGTTCGACGCGAGGGTCTTCGCCATGCCGCGGAGCGGGGTGGCCACGTCCTCGTGGGTCTCGTCGTGGTCGTCGGCGGCGTCGTTCGCCTCGGCCGGGATCGGCTGCGGCGACGGCTGCTTCGACGTGGTCTTCGCCTGGATCGGGCCGCCGGGCTGCTGCGCCGCGGCCGCGGGCTGCGCGGCGGACCGGGGCTGCGCGGCCGTCTCGGGCTGCGGGACCGCCTGCTGCTGCGCAGGTGCCGGGGAGTTGCCGCCGGCTGCGGCGCCCTGCGACCGGTGGTAGCTCTCGAGGACGGGCCACCAGGACTTGTCCACCGACTCCTTGTCGGCGACGAACTGCTCGTACAGCTCGTCGACGAGCCATTCGTTCGCCCCGAATTCGCCCGCGGTCTCGTCCGTACCCGTCAGATGGCTCGACACAGCCGATCGCCCACTCTCCGTCGATAGATGCTCGTGTGTGTCGTGCGGGGCAACCCTGCTCCGCACTGCCCGCCAGCCTAGCCGTTCCGTCATGACCGTCCGGTGCGAGGCGGGGGCGGGTCGCGCCTCCCGGCACCCCGCGCGTGTCGGGGCTGCGCACGCCCGTCGGACCGGGGATCCCGCGCCCCTGCGGAGCCGTACAGTGGACTCCATGAGGTTCTACGAGACGCGGCCGACCCACGACCTGACCTACTCCGACGTCTTCCTCGTCCCGAGCCGTTCCGGCGTGACGAGCCGCTTCGACGTGGACCTCTCGACGAACGACGGCACCGGCGCGACCATCCCGATCGTCAGCGCGAACATGAACTCGGTGACCGGCCCCCGGCTGGCCGCCACGCTCGCCCGACGCGGCGGGCTCGGGGTGCTGCCGCAGGACATGCACCTGCAGGACCTCGACGCCGCGATCCGGTGGGTCAAGGACCAGCCGGTCGACTTCGACACCCCCTACGACCTCGGCGCCGACACGACCGTGGCCGAGGCCCTCGAGCAGCTCCTGCCGGTCGCGGGCCGCGGGGTCGTCGTGCGGGACGCGTCGGGGGAGTACCTCGGCTGCGTGCCCGCCGGTCGCCTCGCCACCGCGGGTCCGGACGCCACGCTCGGCGACCTGCTGCACGGGGCCTCCACCGCGATCGACGCCGACGACGCCGGTTCGCCCCGCCACGTGTACGACGTGCTGTCCGCCGCCGAGGTCGACTTCGCCCCGGTCGTCCGGCACGGCCGGGTCGTCGGCACGACCAGCCGGACGAGCGCGATCCGCTCCGACATCTACGCGCCCGCCGTGGACGGCGACGGTCGCCTCCGGGTCGCAGCCGCGGTCGGCATCAACGGCGACGTCGCCGCCAAGGCGAAGGCCCTCGCGGCCGCCGGCGTCGACGTGCTCGTCCTCGACACCGCGCACGGACACCAGGAGGGCATGCTCCGCGCGCTCCGGACCGTCTCCTCGCTCGGCCTCGGCCTGCCGATCGTCGCCGGCAACGTCGTCACCGCGGACGCCGTGGCCCACCTCGTCGACGCCGGCGCGAGCATCATCAAGGTCGGTGTCGGCCCCGGCGCGATGTGCACCACGCGCATGATGACCGCCGTCGGCCGACCGCAGTTCTCCGCCGTGCTCGAGACCGCCGCGGCCGCGCGCTCGCTCGGCGCGCACGTCTGGGCCGACGGCGGCGTCCGCTACCCGCGGGACGTGGCACTGGCGCTGGCCGCCGGGGCCTCGGCCGTCATGATCGGCTCGTGGTTCGCCGGCACGCTCGAGGCACCGGGCGTGCTGCGCCGCGACGCCGCGGGCAAGGCGTACAAGGAGAGCTGGGGCATGGCGTCGGCGAAGGCCGTGCGGGAGCGCTTCGAGCGGCTCGACCCGTACGAGCGCGCGCGCAAGGCACTCTTCGCCGAGGGCATCTCGTCGTCGACGATCTACCTCGACCCCGAGCGCCCGAGCGTCGAGGACCTGCTCGACATGATCACCACGGGCATCCGCAGTTCGGCGACGTACGCGGGGGCGTCGTCCCTCGCCGAGTTCTCCGAGCGGGCACTGGTCGGGATCCAGTCCGCTGCGGGCTACGAGGAGGGCAAGCCGCTGCCCGTCAGCTGGTAGCGCCGGGTCGCGCGACGCGACCCCACGGCGGACGGGAGGCACGGTGCCAGCTGGCACCGTGCCTCCCGTCCGTTCGTGGCCCGGACCGACCGACGTCGGGTCAGCGCCGTCGGGTGGCGTCCTGGACCTCGCCGACCAGCTCCTCGAGGATGTCCTCGAGGAACAGCACGCCGAGCGTCCGCCCGTCCGCGTCGAACGCGCGCGCCACGTGCCGCCCGGCGGCCCGCATGGTCGCGAGGGCGTCCTCGAGGTCCATCTCCGTGTACAGCGAGATGAGCTGCCGGATGCGCTTCGGCGGCACCGGGTCGTCGAACTCGTCCGGGCGCAGGTCGATGACGTCCTTGACGTGTACGTAGCCGGTCGGGTCGCCGTCGTCGCCGACGAGCACGTAGCGGGAGAAGCCGCGCTGCGCCACGGAGCGCTCGACGTCCGCCGGGGTGGCGTCGTCGGGCAGCGTGACGAGCTCGGACATCGGCACCGCGACGTCCTTGACCTTCTTCTCGGTGAACTCGAACGCCATCGCGAGCTTGCCGTCGTCGGTGAGCGTGCCCTCGCGGCGGGACTGCTCGACGATGGTCTGGACCTCTTCCACGGTGAAGGCGCTCACGGCCTCGTCCTTCGGCTCGACCTTGAACAGGCGCAGGACGGCGTTCGCGACCTCGTTCAGGCCGACGACGACCCAGTGCAGGGCGTGCCCGATGTACCAGAGCGTCGGGACGAGCACGAGGGCGGCGCGGTCGGGCATCGAGAACGAGATGTTCTTCGGCACCATCTCGCCGAACACCACGTGCAGGAACGAGACGAGCAGCAGCGTGAACACGAACGCGACGATGCCGATCACCTCGACGCTCCACCCGGTCAGGCCGAGCGGGACCTCGAGCAGGTGGTGGATCGCCGGTTCGGACACGTTGAGGATGAGCAGCGAGCAGACCGTGATGCCGAGCTGGGTGGTGGCGAGCATGCGGGTCGCGTGCTCCATCGCCCAGAGGGTCATCTGCGCGGCCTTCGAGCCGGCCTCGGCGCGTGGTTCGATCTGCGACCGCCGCGCGGAGATCACGGCGAACTCCGCGGCGACGAAGTAGGCGTTGCCGAGCAGCAGCACGACGAGCCAGAAGATGCCCCACCAGTCGGAACTGCTCGAGGCGGACTCGCCGGCGGCCAGGACGACCCCGCTCGACACTGCGGCGCTCATCGGGTGCCCTCCTTCGTGGCCGGGATGATGATGCCGGTGGCGGGGCGCTGCGTGGTCGCGGTGCTGCCGGTCGGCGTCGGGTCGGGGTGGATCGGGGTCCAGCGGATGCGGTCGATGCGGCGGCCGTCCAGGCGTTCGACGCGGAAGACGCCGTCCTCGATCGCGACCTCGTCACCGACGACCGGCAGGCGGCCGAGCGTCGACATGAGGAACCCGCCGACGGTCTCGTACGGACCGTCCTCGGGGACGCGCACGCCGGCGCGGTCCTCGAGCTCGTCCGGCCGGAGGAGCCCCGGGAAGGTCAGCCACCCGCGGGAGCGGACGACGTCGATCCGGGCGCGGTCGTGCTCGTCGGACACCTCGCCGACGATCTCCTCGACGAGGTCCTCGAGCGTGACGACCCCGGCGGTGCCGCCGTACTCGTCGACGACGATGACCATCTGGTAGCCGCGGCTCCGGACCTCGGCGAGCAGGGTGTCGCCGGGCATGGTCTCCGGGACGCGTTCGGCCTCGGTCATGAGCGCGCCGACGGGGACCTCGGCGCGCTTCTCGCGCGGGACCGCGACGGCCTGCTTGACGTGCACGAGCCCGACGACGTCGTCCGCGTCCTCCTCGATCACGGGGAAGCGGCTGAAGCCGGTGCGGCGCGCCAGCGCGATGACGTCCTCGGCGGACTCCGACACCCGGATCGTGGACAGGCGCGGACGCGGGGTCATCACGTCGCTCGCGCTGAGCTCGGAGAACGCGATGGTGCGCTGCAGGAGCGTCGCGGTGTCCTGTTCGAGCGAGCCCTCGGACGCGGACCGGCGGAGGAGCGAGCTGAGCTCCTCGGCGCTCCGGGCACCCGACAGCTCCTCCTGCGGCTCGATGCCCATCGACCGGAGCACGGCGTTCGCGGTGCCGTTCAGCACGGCGACCGCGGGCTTGAACACCGTCGTGAAGGCGACCTGCAGGGGCACCACGAGCTTCGCGGTCTGCAGCGGCAGGGCCAGCGCGAAGTTCTTCGGGACGAGCTCGCCGAGGATCATCGACAGCAGGGTCGCGATCACCAGGGCGACGATCGACCCGACGGTCTCGACGATCGCCTCGGGCAGGTCGAGTGCGAGGAACGGCGCCTCGAGCAGGGTCGCGATCGAGGGCTCGAGCAGGTAGCCGGTAAGCAGGGTGGTCAGCGTGATGCCGAGCTGCGCGCTCGACAGGTGTGTCGAGGTGACCTTGAGCGCGCCGATGACCGGCCCGAGGCCGGACTCGCCGCGGTCCCGACGTGCCTCGACCTCGGCGCGGTCGAGGTTCACGAGGGCGAACTCGGACGCCACGAACACACCCGTGCCGAGCGTCAGCAGGATGCCGCCGATCAGCATGACGACGTCGATCGGGCTCATTCTTCACCTCCCGCAGGGCGCGAGGGAGTGCTGCTCACCGAGTGAGCGGCGGATGAGTGAGGCGAGGAGGCGTTCGGAGGATCGTCCACAGTGAGGGTCATCGTACTGCGCCGGGGCGTCGGAAGCCGAGAGGACGTACAGGTCCAGGTGGCCTACGCCGTCACCCGGGCGCGGTGGTACTGCTGCGGTTCGTAGTCGACGTGCACGCCGAGCTCGACCGCAGCGCGGAGCGGGAAGGCCGGGTCGCGGAGGAACTCGCGCCCCACCATGACCACGTCGGCCTGTCCGGTCGCGACGACCTGCTCGGCCTGGAACGCGTCGGAGATCATGCCGACCGCGATCGTCCGGACGCCCGCGTCACGCTTCAGTGCTGCCGCGAAGGGCACCTGGTAGCCGGGGCCCACCGGGATCGGGGCACTCGCGACGTTGCCGCCGGTCGACACGTCGGCCAGGTCGGCACCGTGCTCGGCCGCCCAGCGCGCGACCTGCGTGGTCTCGTCCAGGGTCAGTCCGCCGTCGACCCAGTCGGTGGCCGAGAAGCGGACGACGACCGGGAAGCCCTCGCCGACCTCGGCGCGCACCGCGTCGAGCACCTCGAGGAGCGCACGGGCCCGGTTCTCGAGCGACCCGCCGTAGGCGTCCGTGCGGCGGTTCGACAGTGGCGAGAGGAACTGGTGGAGCAGGTAGCCGTGCGCGGCGTGCAGCTCGACGAGGTCGAAGCCCGCGTCGACGGCCCGACGGGCGGCGGCCGCGAAGGCGAGCGCGACGACCCGGATGTCCTCGGGTTCGAGCTCGCGCGGCGCGGCGTACCCGTCGAAGGCCACGGCCGAGGGCGCGACGGTGCTCCACCCGCCCTGGTCGACCGGCACCGAGCCGTGCGTGTCCTCCCACGGGCGGAACGTCGACGCCTTGCGCCCGGCGTGCGCGAGTTGGATGCCGGCCGCGGCGCCCTGCTCGTGCAGGAAGTCGACGATCGGCCGGAACGCGTCCCGCTGCTCGTCGTTCCACAGCCCGAGGTCCTGGGGGCTGATCCGACCCTCGGGGACGACGCCCGTCGCCTCGACCACGACCGCACCGGCACCGCCCTTGGCGAACCCGCCGAGGTGCACGAGGTGCCACGGGGTCGGGACGCCGTCCTGCCGCTCGACCGAGTACTGGCACATCGGGGAGACCCAGATGCGGTTGCGGACGGTCAGGTCGCGGACGGTGATCGGGTCGAACAGGGCGTGGGTCACGCGGAGGCTCCTTCTGCGGACGCCGCCAGGTCCTGCAGGAAGGCCCGCAGCCCGGCCGGCGACGTGTAGTGGTGGCCGACCGCCCCGATCGCGTCCGCGCCGGCGGCGTTCTCGGCCCTGTTGTCGACGAACACCATCTGCTCCGGCGTGATTCCCAGCCGGTCGCACGTCGTGCGGTAGACGGACGGGTCGGGCTTCAGGACGTGCTCCTCGGCGCTGACGACGACGGTCTCGAAGAGCGACCCCATCGGGGACCGGCGGTAGGGGTCGCCGAAGTCGAAGCCGGCGTTCGACAGGAGCGCGAGCCGGGTGCCGGCGTCGTGCAGCTCCTCGACGATCGCGAGGGTCTCCGGCTCGACCGCGAACCACCCGGTGAAGTCGATCGCCCAGAAGCCGTGCACCTCGGTGACGCTCCAGGACCGGCCCGTCCGGGCGCCGATCGCGCGCCAGTACTCCAGCACGGACAGGTCGCCGCGGTCCAGGTCGTGCCGGAGCTCCTGGTAGACGGGCAGCAGCTCGTCCGCGGGCACGCCGGTGGCCTGCACGAGGGCGTCCCACGCGCCGTGCGGCGTCCTGCTGATCACCTCGCCGTAGTCGAAGACCACCACGCGACCGGGCAGGAACAGGCTCATGCGCCCCACCGTAACGTGGGGACGATGAACGACTTCGTGCCCGTCACCCCGTCCGACGCCGCCGCCTGGACCACCGCGCCGACCGGCGAGTCGACGAAGTACCGCCGCGGGGTGCTCGGCGTCGCGACGGGGTCGGCGGCGTACCCGGGTGCCGCGGTGCTCGGTGTCGACGCAGCCGTGCACACAGGGGTCGGCATGGTCCGGTACGTCGGCCCCGACCGGGCGACCGACCACGTCCTGTCCCGCCGACCCGAGGCCGTCGCCGGCGTCGGACGCGTCCAGGCGTGGCTCGTCGGTTCCGGCATCTCGGCGTCCTCGCTCGACGACCTCGACGACACGACGGCCGAGGCGTTCCGGCACGCCTCGGACGACGGCGTGCCGGTCGTCGTCGACGCCGGGGCGATCCCGCTCGTCGACCTCGGGCCACTCGCGGTGCTCACGCCACACGCGGGCGAACTCGCGAAGCTGCTGCGCGTCGACCGTGAGGCGGTCGAGGCGGACCCGCGCGGTTCGGCCCTCCGTGCCGCCGAGCGGACCGGGAGCGTCGTCCTGCTGAAGGGCGCGGACACGCACGTCGTCACGCCCGACGGGTCGGTGCGCCTGGTCGCATCGTCCGCCACGCCGTGGCTCGCGGCGGCCGGCGCGGGGGACGTCCTCGGCGGCGTGCTCGGCGCCCTCGTCGCGACCCGCGCCGGCAGCGCGGCGGTCGGTCCGGAGGAGCTCGCGCACCTCGCCGCGGCCGCCGCGGTGGTCCACGGCACGGCCGCGCGCCGTGCCTCGGGGGGCGGTCCGTTCCCGATGACCGCGCTCGTCACGACCCTGTCGGGCGTCGTCCGCGACCTCGTGACCACCGGCGACGCGACCGCCTGAGCGACGGGACGCACCGGTCCGCGCAGCGGCCGTCCGTCGGACGTGTCGACCACCGGACGGGAGGCACGCCCCGCGTCCGGTGGCGCGCCTCCCGTCCGGTGTGCACCGGCACCGAGACCGGGCCGCGCCGACGTCCGTCCAGCGGACCGTGCCGACGGGCGCTGCGCGGGTTGCCGCACGTGCGTCGGGAAGCCGCAGCGATCCCGCCACCGGGTCGCGGGGACGTCGAGGTGACCGTCCGGTCGGCGTAGACACGTCGCGAGGGACGTGCGCCGGACCACCCGACCCGGCGGCCGCCCCGGAAAGCGATGCTCCACCATGTCCCGAACCCGATCGACGAAGATCCTCCGAGCGGCGATCGTCCTGACCGCCGCGGCCCTCGCGGCGCTCACCGTGTCCGCGGTGTCGAGCGCCGACGCGCGGCCGCAGCCGCACCCCGACGGCACCGCCGTCGTCAGCGGTGCCACACCGACGGCCTCGGCGACACCCGCCGCGCCGCCCACCGGTGACGGCCCACCCACGTTCGCCGAGGACTTCGACACACCGGCGGCGGCCGGCGGCGCGTTCGCGACGACGTACGCGGGGTCGTGGCAGCCGTACCCGGACGGCATGGGTGGCAAGTACTGGTCCGGACCGACCGTCAGCGCGCACGACGGGTACATGGACGTGGCGATGGACGGGAAGCGCGGTGCCGCGGGGACGTTCGGCACGCCGGACGGGGCGTGGGCGCACACCGGCGGGGTGTTCAGCGTCCGGGCGCGGGCGATCGGCGGCGACGGCAACGGTGCGGCCTTCATGCTCTGGCCGACGTCGGACCGGTGGTCCGACGGCGAGGTCGACTTCCCGGAGGGGAACTTCGCCGGACCCGTCGGCGCGTTCGTGCACTCGACGGTCCCCGGGCAGGAGCGCCAGGCGGCCGGACTGCACACCGACGCGTCCTGGCGGGACTGGCACACGTACACGACCGTGTGGGAGCCCGGCCGGACCGTGCGGTTCTACGTGGACGCGCAGCTCGTCTTCGAGGCGCACGACCACGTGCCGACGACCCCGCACCGGTACATGTTCCAGATCGGGGACTGGGGTGCGCCCGGGCACCTCGAGATCGACTGGGTGCGGACCTGGACCGACTGAGGGCGGTCAGCGGGCGGGGCTCGCGTGCACCAGGAACTCGACGGCGCCGCGCGGCTCGACCCGGACGAACCCCAGGTCGGGCGCCTGCACGCCGTAGTCCGCGAACGTCACGGGCACGCTGCCGGACACCTGCACGCCGTTGCCGTCCAGGCCGATCTGCAGCGTCGCCGTGACCGAGCGCGTCACCCCGTGCAGCGTCAGCTCGCCGGGGGCGTCGACGGTCGTGGTGGCGGAGCCGCTCGGGACGGCGTCCGCGATCGGCTCCCCGAGGGTGAAGGTCGCGGTGGGGAAGGCCGCCACGTCGAGGGCGGAGTCGCGGAAGTACGAGTCGCGTTGCGCGGAGTCCGTCGCGATGTCGGCGACACGGACCGTGACGGTCGCTGCCGTGATCGCGGTCCCGGCGACCGTCGCCTCGCCACTGACGCTGTCGGTCCGGCCGGTGACCGTGACGTCCGAGCCGTTCAGCACCTCGTGCACGCGGTAGCCGGCCTCGGAGTCGCCACCGACGGTCCAGCGACCTGCGAGGTCCGCCGGGTCCAGGGTCGACGGCGCGCGGCTGGCGGCGACCGTGGGGGTCGCCGAGGCCTTCGCGTCCTCGCGTGACGAGTACGCCCTGGTGGCCGCGACGACACCGACGGCGAGGACCGAGGCGACGACCACCACCACGACGACCCAGACGACGGGGTTGCGGGTCGGACGCCGGCGGGGTGGGACTGCGGTCACGGCGCCACCGTGGCACGTCCCGCTCAGGGGAGCCTGGACGACGCCCCGCTACGCTCGACCGGTGCAGGTACGGTTCCGATGGGTCGAGGCGGCCCTGTTCGTCGCAGCATTCGTGCTCGTGCACGCGTTCCTGTGGTGGGCGAACACGTCCCTGCCGAACCTGCCGCTCGGGGACGTCACCCGCACGTACCGCGAGTGGATCGAGGCGGGCCACCGGGACCACTACTGGGTCGGTGTCGACTCGGACTGGGTCTACCCGGTGTTCGCGATCGTGCCCATGGCCGCCGCCGCGCTCGGTGGCGCCGCGTCGATCGGTACCGGGTGGCTGCTGCTCATGACCGTGCTCGACGCCGCCGCGGTCGCCGTCCTCTGGCGGTTCCGTGCGCTCGGGGTGCGCGTCGTGTGGTGGTGGCTGCTGTTCCTGCTGGCCCTCGGTCCGATCGCCCTCGGCCGCATCGACGCCGTCGCGACGGCCCTCGCCCTGGTCGGGGTGGCCTTTGTCGCGACCCGGCCCGCCGTCGCCTCGGCGGTGTTCACCGTCGCCGCGTGGACGAAGGTCTGGCCGGCCGCGCTCGTCGGGGTCCTGCTGCTGCTGCGCCGAGGGCACCGGCGGGGCGTGCTCACGGGGGCGCTGGTCGTGACGGTGCTGATCGTCCTGGTCGACGTGCTGTACGGGGGAGCGGCGCACCTGCTGTCCTTCGTCTCGCAGCAGAGCGGCCGGGCGCTGCAGATCGAGGCCCCGCTCGCGACGCCGTTCATGTGGGCGGCGGCGGCCGGCGTCCCCGGGGCCGCGGTCTACTACGACACCGGGATCCTGACCTTCGAGGTGTCCGGGGCCGGGACGCACGCGGCCGCCGCGCTCTCCACGCCGCTGATGGCCGTCACCGTGCTCGCCGGGGTCGTCCTCGCGCTGGTCGCGGTCCGTCGCGGTGCCCGCCGTGCCGAGGTCGCCCCGCTGCTGGCGCTCGTGCTGGTCGCCGCGCTCATCGCGACGAACAAGGTCGGCTCCCCGCAGTACGTCGGGTGGTTCGCGGTCCCCGTCGTGTGGGGGCTCGTCGCCGGGCGTGCCAGTGCCCGGCGGTTCGTGCCGGTCGCGGTCGCCCTGCTCGTGACGGCCGTGCTCACCCAGGTCTTCTACCCGACGTTCTACGACCAGGTGCTCCTGGTGCGGCCCTGGGTGCTCGTGGTGCTGACGATCCGGAACCTGCTCGAGGTCGGGGTGCTCGTCTGGGGGCTCGTCCTGCTGGCTCGCTCGCCGTCCGGACAGTCCGCGCGGACCGGGGCGCTCCCGTCCGACGGTGGCGTGCCCGTCGGGGTCGAGCGGGGCAGGATGGACGCATGATCGTCGCGTTCTCCGTCGCCCCGTCCGGTGGTCCCGCAGCGTCCTCGGACGGCTCCGTGCACGACGCGGTCGCGGCCGCGGTGCGGATCGTCCGCGAGTCCGGCCTGCCGAACCGCACCTCGTCGATGTTCACCGAGCTCGAGGGGGAGTGGGACGAGGTGATGGACGTCGTCAAGCGGGCGACCGAGGCCGTCGCCGCGTACGGCACGCGGGTGTCGCTCGTGCTGAAGGCCGACATCCGGCCGGGCCGTACCGGTGAGATCGACGGCAAGCTCGAACGGCTCGAAGCAGCGCTCGGCGACTGAGACGAGGGGACTGCCGGCGGCTGGTCGGCCGCTACGGGTACATACGCCCCGTGTTCTGGTCGCGCTCTGCCTGCCGGAGCGCCTCGGCGATCTCCGGATCGGAGCCGTCGAAGGCCCGTGACCGCGAGCCGAAGTCGGTCACGTGGTGCATCCACAGCCAGAGACCGAACAGCGCGATGAGCACGACCACGGTCCCGATCCACCACCACATGACCGTCACGCTACCGCCGCGGCCGACACGCCGCCACGGTCCCCGGGATGTCGGTGGCCGGGTGTCTCATGGGTGTCGTCGAGCCGCGCCCGCGGCCGGACCGACGACCACGAGGAGCGCGTGATGACCCACGACGGCTGGTGCCCTGACTGCGACCTGCAGACGGTCGTGGTCGACGCGGACGAGCAGGGCGAGAACGGCTGGGCGACCTGCGTCGAGTGCGGCGCGGGCTGGGTGCACCGGGACGAGTTGCCCGAGTCGGCGCCGTCGGCCGCGTCTCACGTGGAGCGCCGCGCGGCCTGAGGGCTGTTCCGCAGACGACCTCCCGCTGGTCGCTCGGGCGTCTGGTCGAATCGATTCGGAACGCCGCTTCCGCTGACCCGTTGGAGCGTTCTACACTGCTGGGACGGGCTGCATCGCAGGCTCGTCCCGTTCGCCGCCGAACCCGCACCGGCCCCGACCGCCGTCGGCCGGTCCTCGGTCGGCGCCGCGCTGCGCCGGACCGGGACCCCAGACCTCGGCAGGCCCCCGCCCCACGTCACGAGAACAGGTCGCATGACGCTCACCACCCCGACGAGCCGCGCGCTCGCCCTCATCGCCCTCGCCATGGGCGGCTTCGCGATCGGTTCGACCGAGTTCGTCGCGATGGGGCTGCTGCCGAACATCGCCGAGGCGCTGCTGCCGCAGCAGTACGCCGTCTCGCCGGACGCCGGGGTCGCGCACGCCGGGTGGCTCGTCAGCGCCTACGCCCTGGGGGTCGTCGTCGGCGCCCCGACGATCGCGGCGATCTCCGCGACCTTCCCGCGCAAGGGCCTGATCCTCGTCCTGCTCGTGGGCTTCGTCGTCGCGACGGTCGCGAGTGCGGTCCTGCCGAGCTTCGGCCTGGTCCTCGTGGCACGCTTCGTCGCGGGTCTGCCGCACGGCGCGTACTTCGGCATCGCCTCCATCGTGGCCGGCGACATCATGGGACCCGGCAAGCGGGGCAAGGGCATCGCGATGGTCATGCTCGGCCTGTCCATCGCGAACGTCGTCGGTGTGCCCGCGATCACCTGGGTCGGGCAGAACGCCGGTTGGCGGATCGCGTACGGGGTCGTGTCGGTCCTGTTCGCGCTGACGTTCCTGGCGGTCGCCGCCTTCGTCCCGCGCAGCCCCCGCGACGAGCACGCGACCATCGGCCGCGAGCTGCGGGCGTTCCGCTCCCCGCAGGTGTGGATCGTGATGGGCCTCGGTGCCGTCGGGTTCGGTGGGTTCTTCGCCGTGTACTCGTACATCTCGCCGCTCGTCCAGAACGTCACGGGGCTGCCCGAGTCGGCGGTGCCGCTCGTCCTGGTGGTCGTCGGCCTCGGCATGGTCGTCGGTGGTGTCCTCGGCGGGCACCTGGCGGACCGGAGCGTCAAGCGGACCATCTACTTCGGCATGCTCGCCCTCGTCGGTGCCCTGCTCGTCACGGTCTTCACGGCGCAGTGGACGTGGGGCGTGTTCCTCGGTGCGTTCCTGCTCGGCGCGACCTCGTCGGCGATCCCCCCGGCGGTGCAGTCGCGACTCATGGACGTGGCCGGTGACGCCCGCACGATCGCGGCGGCGCTCAACCACTCCGCGTTCAACATCGGCAACTCGCTCGGTGCGGCCCTCGGCGGCGCGGTGATCGCGGCCGGCTTCGGGTTCCTCGCGCCGGCGTGGCTCGGCATCGTCCTCGCCCTGCTCGGCCTGGTCGTCACCGCGGTGAGCTACGGCGTCGAGCGGCGGACCGTCCGGCGTGCGGGGCTGCGCACGACGTCCCCGTCGACGGGTCCGATCACGGCACCGGTCCCGACCGTCTGAGTCGTTCCGTCCGTCCGGCGGGCGCGGCTGCCCGGCGGTCCTGGCCGTCCGATGAGTGAGCAGAAGCCGTCGGGTCCGTCGGTCGGACCCAACGGCTTCTGCTCACTCGACAGCGCCCAGGTGTCGACAGCGCACGGGTGTCGACAGCGCACGGGTGTCGACAGCACACGAGTGTCGACAGCGACCGGAGGACGGACGGGAGGCACGTGGCGGCGTCGCCACGTGCCTCCCGTCCGGTTGCTGGGTGCGGCAGTCCGCCGGACCGCGAGCGGTCCCTACAGCCCGACCGGGCTGCCGTCCTGCACGATGATGCCGTCGGTGATCGCCCGCTTCCGCAGCGCGACCTTCGTGCCGACGTCGAAGCCGGCGACGCGGTACTTCTCGCGGATGCGCTTGAGGTAGCTCTTCGCGGTCTCCTCCGAGATGCCGAGCTGGTACGCGACGCTCTTGACCGGCTCGCCGCCGCCGTACAGCGCCATGACGCGACGCTCCTGGGCGCTGAGCTTCGGGACGCCGCCGACGTCGCCGCTGTTGATCGCGAGGTCGAGCTCGGCGGAGACGTACTGCTCGCCGCGCTGCGCGGCACGGATCGCCTCGACGATCATGTCCGCGTCCTCGCTCTTGACGAGGTAGCCGAGGGCGCCGGCGCCGAGGGCCTCGCGGACGACGTTCGGCTCCGAGTACGTGCTCATCACGACGGTCTTGACGCCGGCGGTCTTGAGCGTGGAGATCTTCAACGAAACCGGGATGGAGTCCTTGAGGTCGAGGTCCAGCAGGACGACGTCGACGGGGAACGCCGGGTTCGTCAGGAGCTCGGGCCAGGTCGTGACCGCGGCGACGAGCGTGATGTCGTCGGCGGCGCTGCGGATCCACTCCGTGAGTGCGCCGAGGAGCATCTTGTGGTCGTCGACGAGTGCGAGTCGGATCGGTTCCTCTGGAGTCGCCATCAGGCGTCCTTTCTCGGGGGCGTGCCTGCCGATCCTAGGGGGAGCGATCGGTCGTGGCGGGCAGGTGGGCCAGGGTGTCCGGGACTCCGGCCGCTGGGTGCGTTCGTGGGGCGGGTCGCTCGGCGCGCGGTGCGGCCGGGCTACATCGACGGGTGCCGGTCGACGACGCAGTGGGCGACGACGGTGAGCACCCCGTCGCGGACCGAGTCGGTGTACGGACCGATGCGCTGCAGGGCACTCCACGCGGTGGGGCCGAGGCGACGCCGGGGGACCCCGCGGGACTCGAAGACGATCGGCACGTCCATGCGTTCGTCGGAGACCGGGTGGCCGGCGGAGCCGATCGGCCCGAGGGTCACGGAGACGACCGGGACGCCGGGCTGGCTCGTCCGGCCGTCGCCGACCATCTGCCAGAGCGCCTGCAGGAGCCCGTCGCGCTGCGCGGGGGTGAGGTGCCCCGCGAGGCCCTGCGGGTCGGCGACGCTGACCGAGCGACCGAGGTGGTCGGACTCCGTGATGGCGTGGTAGAGCCAGGTCTCGCGGCGGCCCTCGATGAGGTGCAGGCGGAGCTCGGTGGCGAGCGACGCGGCGACCGAGGCGGAGGCATCGGACAGGGGGAGCGGGTCGGACCCGTTCGCGACGGCGTCGAGGAGTTTCTCGGCGGCCAGGTCGAGCCGGGCGAGCTCGTCGGAGGCGAGCATGCCGACGGCGAACTGCGGCGCCTGCACGTTGCTCTGTACGAGCACGCGGTCGAGCTCGCGCTGCACGAGCTGGCGGAACCGGTGCACGACGAACAGGGCGATGGACGGCGGGACCACGACGATCGCGAGCATCGACACCAGGCCGGGCATGGTGTCCGGGGTGATCGGCGTCGACGTCACCGCCATCGCGACGAAGGCCGCACCGAGCACCACGATCGCGGTCCCGACCTCCTTCGCGGGGCGCAGCGAGGCGATCGGGAGCAGGGCGAACCCGGCGGCGACCGACGCGCTCGCGGTCCGGGCGAGGTCGTGCTCGGGGAAGATCCCGACGAAGTCGAGCGTCACCACGCACGCGAGCACGACGCAGATCAGCGCGAAGGCGGTGCCGGTCAGGCGTTCGCCGTAGGTCATCAGGCTCAGGCAGACGCACACGGCGGCGACGAGGTAGAGCGCCCACGCGGCGGCCGGGAGCCACGGGTTCGACAGCCCCGGAGCGTGCACGAGGAAGAGCGCGATGCCGGCGACGGCCTGGATCGCGGCGAGCACCGCGGCGCCGAGGCCGAGGTAGCCGGTGCCGAGGGACGCCCCGGGCTTCGCGGCTTGGCGGAGCGAGCGCGCGCCGGTGGAGGTGGACGGCAGCCCTCGGGCCTGTCGCCGGTCGGTCCCGCGGTAGCGCTCCCGGGCCTCGCGGCGGGTGCGGGGTGCGGCCGTCGCGGTCTCGCCGGGCAGGCCGCGGCTGATGGTGTCCTCCGGCAGGCGGCTCACCGCGGTGCCTCCAGCACGACGGTGGTCCCGGAGCCGGGCGCCGAGAAGAGCTTGGCGTCACCGCCGACCTCGCGCAGACGGTTCACGACGCTCTCCTTGAAGCCGAGTCGTTCGGCGCCGACGGCGTCGAGGTCGAAGCCCACACCGGAGTCCGTCACCATCGCGCGGACGGTCTCCTGGTCGTGGACGATCGTCACGTGCGCCTCGCCGACACCCGCGTGCCGTCGGACGTTCTCCAGGCACTCGCCGAGCGCGAGCAGGAACGCGTCGAGCACGTGCGAGGGGAGCAGGACCTGGCCGGTGCCGTGCCAGCTGACCTCGAGCCCCATCCGGCCGAAGCGCTGCTTGACGGACTCGAGGGTCTGCCCGAGCGGCGACTCCTCCTGCCGGGTGAGTGAGTAGTCGCCGGACTGCTGCGGCTGCGGGGTCGCACCGAGCCGGAGGTGGCGGAGGAGACGGGCGTCCTCGGCGGCCTGCTCGCGCATGGCCTGCTCGGAGACCCCGCGGCCGGAGTGCGCCAGGAGCGTGAGGGTCGCGAGCACGGTGTCGTGCAGGAGCCGGGCACCCTGCCGACGCTGGGCCTCGGTCTCGCTCGCCTGGCGTTCGGCGCGGTGCGCGGTCCCGATGCTCTGGATGCGTCGGGCGACCCGGGGGATGCTCCGGGCGATCCACACGGTGATCACGGCGATGAGGATCCACCCGAGGGCTGTCCCGACCGCGGCGGCGGACAGCACGCTGCCGGACGCCCACACGACCGCCACGAGCGCGGCGGCGCCGCTGCCGATCGTCAGGGCGAGACCGGGGCGGGAACCGCGCTGCGCCATGAGTGGTGCGGAGAGCGAACCGGCGGCCAGGGGGACGACGGCGGCAGCGACCACGGGGCGCTGGTCGGGCGTCGTGCCGAGGAGCAGGAGGGCGAGTGCGCCGAGCCCGGAGACGGATGCGAGGGTGCTCCACCACGGGGAGCCGTTCGCACCGAAGGCCAGGAACGCGGCGATGAGCACGGCGATGCACGCGAGCGCGCCGAGGAGGGGCATGATCGGCACGGACGTCGAGCTGACGATGCCCACGACCGACACCAGGGCGCACGTGACACCCACGACACGGGTCGTCGACCGCAGCAAGCGGTCGCGTTCCTGTGCGATGAAGTCCATCGGTGTCCTGGTGGTGACGTCAGCACCGCTCCGGTGGTTCCGGGGGCGGTGCTGGTGCGGCGGTACGGGTGTGCTGGTGACCGTCCGTCCGGGAGTCCGGACGGTCGTGCGCTCGGCGGGAGACCGGGTCCGTCGTCATCATTCCACGGGCGGCACCCGTTGTGGGGTGTCCGGCACGCCGGAGACGTCGGGATGGCGACGGGATCGTTACCCCGGGCCGCGCTGCGCGGACGCAGACGGGCGTCGCTCAGTCGAGCAGGCGGCGCAGGTGGGCCCCCACGGCCTCGTGCTCGATGAGGAACCCGTCGTGCCCGAACTCGCTCTCGATCACCGCCGCCCGGTCGCCGTCGAGGGCGTCGGGCACCCCGGCCGCGATCCGGTGCTGGTCCTCGGCCGGGAACAGCCGGTCGCTCGACACCCCGACCACGAGCGTCCGCGCCCGCACCGTGCCGAGCGCTGCGGCGACCCCGCCACGACCGGCCCCGACGTCGTGCGAGTCCATCGCGTGCGTCAGCGTCACGTACGAGGCCGCGTCGAACCGCCGGGTGAACTTGTTGCCGTGGAAGTCGAGGTAGCTCTCCACGCTGAAGCGGCCGTCGTCGCCGAGCGGTGAGACGTCGCTCTGCCAGGACCGGGCGAACCGGCCGTTCAGTTCGTCGGGCGCGCGGTAGGTCATGAGTGCCATCCGCCGAGCCAGGGCGAGCCCGCGGTGGGGCCCCTCGCCCGGGTCGGCGTCGTGGTAGTCGCCGTCCGCGAAGGCCGGGTCCATCTGGATCGCCGTGCGCTGCAGCGAGTTCGCGGCGATCTGGTCTGCGGTGGTCTGTGCGGTCGTGGCGAGCAGCGCGAGGCGCTCGACCCGCTCCGGGTGGGCGATCGCGAACTCGAGCGCGTGCATGCCGCCCATCGACCCGCCGACGACGGCCGCGAAGCGCTCGATGCCGAGCCGGTCGGCGAGCTGCGCCTGTACGGCGACCTGGTCGCGGACGGTGACGAAGGGGAAGCGACCGCCCCACTCGCGGCCGTCCGGCGCGACCGAGGACGGCCCCGTCGTGCCCTGGCACCCGCCGAGCATGTTCGGCGCGACGACGAACCACCGGTCGGTGTCGATCGCCCGACCGGGTCCGACGACGTCACCCCACCAGCCGGCCGTGCGGTGCCCGGGTCCCGGGGGACCGGCGACGTGCGAGTCCCCGGTCAGCGCGTGGAACACCAGCACGGCGTTGTCGCGGGCGGCGTTCGGCGTCCCCCAGGTCTCGTAGGCCACGCGCACGGCCGGCAGGCGGCCACCACGCACCCACTGCTCGCCGAGCGACTCGAAGCGGCGGGCACCGGGGTGGTCGCCCGGGCGCCAGGCCCCGGTGACGGGCGGCTTGCCGAGGGTGCCCAGTTCTGCGCCGGGCACGAGGGTGGACGGGACGGAGTCCTCGGGGGTCGTCTGCCAGTCCATCGTGGGTCCAGTCTGCCGGGAGGCGCGGCGCACCGCCGCCGTGTTACGTCACGCCCGGCGTGTGGCCGGGCCCGGCGGCGTGTGGCCAGGCGCGCGGGCGGCGACGACGCCGGGCCCGCGCGCCCGGCCCGCGCGCCCGGCCCGCGCGCTACGCGCGCTGGCCCTCCTGGGCGACGGCCCGCGCCGCCGCGAGCCCCGCCTCGAGGTCGGCCCGCAGGTCCTCGACGTTCTCGATGCCGACCGACAGCCGCACGAGTCCCGGGGTGACCCCGGTCGTCAGCTGCTGCTCGGGCGTGAGCTGCGAGTGCGTCGTCGAGGCCGGGTGGATCACGAGGGAGCGCACGTCCCCGATGTTCGCCAGGTGCGAGAAGAGCTGCAGGTGGTCGACGAACGCCTTCCCCGCGGGCACGCCGCCCTTCAGCTCGAAGGACAGCACCGCCCCGACGCCGCGCGGCGCGTACTTGGTCGCCGCCGCGTACCAGGGCGAGGTCGGCAGTCCCGCGTAGGACACCGACGCGACGTCCGGGTGCCGGTCGAGCCACTCGGCGATCTCCTGCGCGTTCGACACGTGCCGCTCGATGCGGAGCGACAGCGTCTCGATGCCCTGCAGCAGCGCGAACGCGGTGTCCGGGGAGTTCGACGCACCGAGGTCGCGGAGCAGCTGCACCCGGGCCTTCACGACGTACGCGAGCTCGTTGCCCACGGCCTGCGCGAACACGGCGCCGTGGTAGGACGGGTCGGGGCTGTTGAACTCCGGGAAGCGCTCCGCGTGGTCCGACCAGGCGAACCGGCCGCCGTCGACGATCACGCCGCCGATCACCGTGCCGTGGCCGCCGAGGAACTTCGTCGCCGAGTGCACCACGATGTCCGCGCCGTGCTCGAACGGACGGATCAGGTACGGCGTCGCGATGGTGTTGTCGACGATCAGGGGCACGCCGGCCTCGTGCGCGACGTCGGACACCTTCGTGATGTCGAGCACGTTGATGCGCGGGTTGCCGATGGTCTCCGCGAAGAACAGCTTCGTGTTCGGCCGGACCGCGCGGCGCCACTCCTCGGCGTCGTCCTGGTCCTCGACGAAGGTGGTCTCGATGCCGAGCTTCGCGAGCGTGTACTTGAACAGGTTGTACGTGCCGCCGTAGATCGACGACGACGACACGATGTGGTCGCCGGCACCCGCGATGTTGAGCACCGCGTACGTCTCCGCCGCCTGCCCCGAGGACACGAGCAGTGCCCCGGTGCCGCCCTCGAGCGCGGCGATCCGCTGCTCGACGACGTCGTTCGTCGGGTTCATGATCCGCGAGTAGATGTTGCCCGGCTGCGCGAGCGCGAACAGGTCGCGGGCGTGGTCCGAGTTCTCGAACACGTACGACGTCGTCTTGTAGATCGGCGTCGCACGGGCACCCGTGGTCGGGTCGGGCTGCGCGCCGGCGTGGACCTGCGTCGTCTCGAACCGCCAGGCGGCGGCGTCGTTCGTGCTCATCGGTGCTCCTGTCGGGTGCGGTGGTCGTCGGGTCGCCCTGCGCGTCGGACGGGAGGCCCGTGGCTGCGCTGCGTCGACCGTCACGGTACGCAGGTGGCCGGGCGGGCACCAGCAGGGCCGCCACCGGGCGTAACGGACGGGGCGGACCTAGGCCGTGCCTCCAGGCCGTCGGGGTGCCGGTCCCGGGGTCGCGACGTCCCTGCGGAACAACCAGTCCACCTTCGGCTCGAGGAGCCAGCGCATCGCGCGGCGCACGAAGGGCTGCGCCAGGAAGAGGCTGACCGCGCAGGCGACCGCGACCATGAGCAGCACGTACGGCCAGGCGGAGTGCTCGCCGGCCAGGACCCCGGACTCGCGGATCGGGTACAGGACGAACGTGTGGAGCAGGTAGACGGACATCGTCGCCGCGCCGAACCGGGTGATCCACACGGTCCGGCGCGGCACGAGCAGCAGGAACGACGCCGTCAGCACGCCGGCGAGCAGGACCAGACCGAGCCGGACACCGCCCGCCCACCAGGCGTCCTCACCGAGCCCGGCGTACGAGTCGTCGTAGAAGAACCAGTGGTGCAGGTCGAACTCGGCGAACTGCGGGATGAACAGCAGGCAGGCGGCCGCCCACGCCGCGAACACCACGCCGGCCGCGATGCGCACGCGCACCACGGTGCGGCGGGACGCCTCGTACCAGCGGTCGAACAGCCCCCACTGCTTCAGCTGCCAGCCGACCAGGAAGAACGGCAGCAGGCTGATCGCCCGACCGAGCGAGAACGTCGAGTCGACGTTGTCCGAGTACCCGACCCCGACGCTGAGCACCACCGCCCAGAACAGCGGCCACCGCAGGATCGCCAGGTACGGCAGCACGAGCCGGAAGATCCCGAGCGCCAGGAGGAACCAGAGCGTCCACGTGGGCTGCGTCGGGTTGAACTCCTTGCCGCCCTCGACGACCGCCTGCACCACGGTCCAGATCGTCTGCATCACGATGTACGGCACGACGATGTCGGTGAACGTCCGCCGCATCCGCTGCGCGGTCGGGGTGTCCGCCGACGAGAAGTAGCCGCTGATCACGCCGAACGCGGGCATGTGGAACGCGTAGATGAACGTGTAGAGCGCGAGGGCGTGCTCGCTGCCGGCCGTCTGGCGCTGGACGGCGTGCCCGATCACCACGAGGGTCACGGCGACGAAGCGTGCGGTGTCCCACATCGGGATGCGACGAGGGACGCGGCCGGGCTCGAGCGGGGTGGTCGGGGCGGTCGGCGCGGCGTCCTTGCTCGTGCGTGGTCCGGTGTCCCTGCTCGTGCGCGGTCCGGCGTCCCTGCTCATGCCCGGTCACGGTACCGGATCGTCGTCGGTACGGTGGTGCGGTCCGCTCCCGTCCCTTCCGTCGGAGGTCCCATGTCCCGTCTCGCCGTCGTCACCGGAGCCAGCTCGGGCATCGGTGCCGCCACCGTCCGGCTGTTCCGCTCGAGGGGCTGGGACGTCCTGGCCGTCGCCCGACGCGAGGACCGGCTCCGGGCGCTCGCCGAGGAGACCGGCACCGACTGGCTCGTCGCGGACGTCACGGACGCGGACGCGGTCGCGGCGCTCGCCGCACGGGTGGCCGAGGCCGGCGGTGCCGACGTGCTCGTGAACAACGCCGGTGGCGCCCTCGGCTCGGCGAGCGTCGAGGAGTCCGACGTCGACGACTGGCGCGTCATGTTCGAGGTGAACGTGATCGGCACGAAGCGCGTCACCGCCGCACTGCTGCCGCAGCTCCGCCGTCGGGCCGCGACCGCCGGGGTCGCCGACGTCGTCACCGTGACGAGCACGGCCGGGCACGTGGCGTACGAGAACGGTGGTGGCTACAACGCCGCGAAGTTCGCCGAGCACGCCCTGGTCGGCGCGCTCCGCCTCGAGCTGAACGGGGAGCCGCTGCGGGTGGTCGAGATCGCCCCCGGGCTGGTGAAGACCGACGAGTTCGCCCTCACGCGCTTCCGGGGCGACCGCGAGAAGGCCGACGCGGTGTACGCCGACGTGCCGGAGCCGCTCGTGGCCGAGGACGTCGCCGAGGCGATCGTGCACGCGGTCGAGCTGCCGGCGCACGTCAACCTGGACCTGGTGACCGTGCGGCCCGTCGCGCAGTCGGCGCAGCACAAGCTGGCGCGGGGGCCGCTCACCCCGCGGAGCTGACGCGGGCGGGAGCCGCGCCGGGGCCGAGCTGTGTCCGTGTCCGTGTCCGGACGCGCGCGGGTCCTGGTGACGGGTCGCGGTGGACGGGGCAGTGCCGCTACCGTGGTCGGATGCCGATCAGCAGCGAACCCGGGGCAGCCGCGCAGGCACCCTCGACCGTGACCGTCACGAGCGGGCCCGAGGTGCTCGGGTGGCTCGAGTTCGGGGACGCGGCCCGGCTGCTCGCCAAGGACGTGCTGTCCTCCGGCTTCGAGCCCGAGGTCGTCGTCGCGGTCGCCCGCGGCGGGCTGATCATCGCCGGTGCCGTCGCCTACGCGCTCGGCACCAAGGAGTGCGGCTCGATCAACGTCGAGTTCTACACCGACGTCGAGCAGCGCCTGGACGAGCCCGTCATCCTGTCGCCGGCCCTCGACGCGCCGAGCCTGGCGGGCAAGCGTGTGCTCGTGGTCGACGACGTCTCCGACTCCGGCCGCACCCTGCGCCTGGTCGTCGACATCATCCGGAACGCCGGCGCCGACGTCCGCAGCGCGTGCCTGTACTCGAAGCCCGGCACGGTGCTCGAGCCCGACCACGTCTGGCGTCGCGTCGACGGCTGGATCACGTTCCCGTGGAGCGCCCTCGCCCCGGTGACGGCCGAGTCGTGAGCATCCACCTCGTCGGCGGCGGCCCGGTCGTCGCCTCGGATGCCGTCGCGCCGTTCCTGGCCGAGGCCACCGCGCGCGCTGCTGCCGTCGGCCGGACCGTGCCGCGCATCGGGCTCCTCTCCGTCTCCCGGCAGGACGGCACATCGCCCTCGTCGGCGGCCGACATCGCCGAGGCCCTCGGGGGTGCCCGGCAGGCCGAGGTCCTGGTGACCGAGGTCGCCCCCGGCACGGTCTTCGCCACCTCGGTCCTCAGCGACGTCGACGCGCTCGTGATCGGCGGCGGTGTGACCCCGCACTACCTCGACGCGATCGCCCCGCTCGTCGACCAGATCCGGCTGCTCGTGTCCGACGGCCTGCCCTACCTCGGCTACTCGGCGGGCGCGATGGTCGCCGCCGACCGCGCACTCGTCGGCGGCTGGCGCATCGGCGGCGTCGAGGTCTGCCCGGAGGAAGCGTCCGAGGGGCTGGACGAGGTCGAGCTCCGCGAGGGACTCGGGCTCGTCGACCTGACCATCGACGTGCACGCCGTCCAGGCCGGCACGCTGGCGCGACTGATCGCCGCCGCCGAGGCGGAGTTCGTCACCGCCGGGCTCGCGATCGACGAGGACACGGCGCTCGTCGTCGGCGAGGGCGCCCTCGAGGTCCGCGGCACCGGCAGCGTCTGGCGCGTCGTCGCCGGGGACGAGTCGGTCTCCGTCGCGACCATGGGCGCCTAGGCACCGGTCGTGCAGCCGCGGCCCCTCGCCGAGCTCGTCGACCCCGGGTGGGCCGAGGCCCTCGCGCCCGTCGAGGCCGACGTGCACCGGATGGGGGACTGGCTCCGCGACGAGGTCGCCGCCGGGCGCCCCTACCTGCCCGCCGGTGACGTCGTCCTGCGTGCGTTCACGCAGCCCTTCGACGACGTGAAGGTGCTCGTCGTCGGACAGGACCCGTACCCGACGCCGGGGCACCCGATCGGGCTGTCCTTCGCGGTCGATCAGAACGTCCGGCCCGTTCCGCGGAGTCTGGCGAACGTCTACCGCGAGCTCCGCGACGACCTCGGCGTGACGCCGCCGGAGCACGGCGACCTGCGTGCGTGGTCGGAGCAGGGCGTGCTGCTGCTCAACCGCGTGCTGACGGTCGGGTCCGGCGCCGCCGGGAGCCACCGCGGCAAGGGCTGGGAGGCCGTCACCGACCAGGCCGTCCGCGCGCTCGTCGCCCGGGAGACCCCGCTCGTCGCCGTGCTCTGGGGTGCCCAGGCCGCATCCGTCCGACCGCTCCTCGGCGACACCCCGGTCGTGGCGTCGGCGCACCCGTCGCCGCTCAGCGCCTCCCGCGGGTTCTTCGGCAGCCGTCCGTTCTCGCAGGTGAACGCCCTGCTCGAGCAGCAGGGCGCGACCCCGGTCGACTGGTCCCTGCCCGCCTGACGCGCCGGCACGTCGGCCGAGTCTCGGCGTGGGCGACACGACTCGGGTCGCAGCGCCCGGGACTCGTCGCCCAGCGCAAGACTCGGCAGCGCCCGCCGTCGTGGCAGCGCCTGACGGCCCGGCCGCGCCCGCACTAGGCTCGGGACGTGCTCGAGGAGGAATACCAGCGTCGCCGCGTGCTGCCGCGCCACCTGCGCGCGCCCGTGCCCGCCGAGGCCGCGTTCACGTACACGATCCGCGCCGCCGAACCCGGGGACCTGCCCGACGTCCGCGAGATCCACACGCACTACGTCCGGAACTCCTCCGTCACGTTCGACCCGTCGGCGTTCACGTTCGCGAAGTGGAAGCAGCGGTACGACGAGGTCCGTCGCCGCGGCCTGCCGTTCCTGGTCGCCGAGAACCCGTCCGGGCAGGTGCTCGGCTACGCCCTCGTCGACCCGTGGAACCCGCGCGACCGGTCGAACCACGTCGTCGAGGACTCGATCTACCTCGGCGCCGCCGCCGGTGGGAAGGGCCTCGGCCGCGCCCTCATGGAGGCCCTGCTCGAGGAGTGCCGCTCCGCCGGCGTCCGCGAGGTCATCGCCGTCATCGCCGACCGCCAGGCCGAGGCGTCGATCCGCCTGCACGAGCGCCTGGGCTTCGAGGAGGTCGGCCGCATGGGCAAGGTCGGCTTCAAGTACGACCGCTGGCTCGGCACCGTCACGATGCGGCTGCGCCTCCGCGGCCCCCGCCTCTTCGCGCGCGGCCGGCGCTGACGCGGCCCCGGGCCGGAGGGGAGGCGCGTGGCGGGGTCCGCACGATCCTCCCGTCCGCCCTTCCCCCGGTCGCGCGCGACGGCTGGTCGTTCCGGGCGTACCCGGTGCTCCGGAGCACCAGGGACCCCCGGTTCTGCCGAGTACCAGTGCGCCGCGCGCCGGTCAGGGGGCTGGCGCCTCGGCGATGAACTCGTCCCGCGTGACGCGGAGGAGCGCCGTCGCGGCGGCGGACGCGGCGTCCGCGTCGCCTGCCGCGACCGCGCGCCCGACCGCCACGTGGCGGGCGGCGGCGTCGTGGGTCCAGCGGGTGATGGTGTCGCGCGACTCGGAGGTGCGGGTGCGGAGCAGGGCCTCGACGGTGCCGGCGAAGTGGGCGAAGACCGCGTTGCCGGACGCCGCGAGGAGGGCGCGGTGGAAGCGGACGTCGGCCTCCAGGTAGGCGCGGGAGTCGTCGCGGTCGCAGGCGGCGGCCATGTCGGTCGCGGCGGCGAGGACGGCGGCGGTGCTGTCGGTGCTCGTCGTGTTCGTGGCGGCGAGGGTGGCGGCGACGGGTTCGACGCCGAGCCGGAGCTCGAGGAGTTCCCGCTGCTGCGCGAAGTACGCGGGGGAGGCGCCGCGCCACCGGATGACGGTCGGGGCGAGGAGTTCCCAGGAGGACGTGGGCCGGACGAGCGTGCCGACCCGCTGGCGGGGTTCGACGAGCCCGAGGGACTGCAGGACGCGGAGGGCCTCGCGGACGACGGACCGCGACACGCCGTACTCCTCGGCGACGGCCTCGGGGCGGACGACCGTACCCGGACGGAGCAGCCCGTCGACGATCTGCTGCCCGAGCGTCTCGAGCACCTGGGCGTGGAGCCCGCGGGCGGTGGTCATCGTTCCTCCGTGCTGGTGGTGCTGGTGGTGCTGGTCGTGCAGGTCCTGCCGGACGTGTCGGACGTGCGGTCGTGCTGGTCGTGCGTTGCCGGTAGCGGCCCGTCCGGCTGGGTCCGTCCTGTTCATCGAAGCGGCAGACTGCCGGGCAGGGCGCGCGGCGCGCGGCGCTTCGTCGTATGATCTGATTAATCAGATTATTGGACCGGACCACCGCGTGTCCGGTCGCGCCCCGCGCGGACCGCCGGCCGACGACCCGGCCGACCGGTCACGGGCGGTGCACACACGAAGGCGACGGGGCCGCGAGGCGGCGGCCCAGGAAGGGGCACAGATGCCTCACGCACCCACGTCCGGAACGCTGCACGGACTCACCGTCCTGGCGGCCGAGGGCGGCAGCACACCGACCGTCGACCCGTCGGGGCCGGTCGGACAGCTCGTCGCGGCGGCGGTGGTCGGCATCGTCGTCATCATCGTCCTCATCACGTGGCTCAAGGTCCACCCGTTCATCGCGCTCGTGATCGGAGCGCTCGGTGTCGGGATCGGTGCCGGGCTCGCCCCGGACAAGGCCGTGACGAGCTTCGGCAACGGCTTCGGCGCGACGATGACGAGCGTCGGCATCCTCGTCGGCCTCGGGGCGATGTTCGGCCGCATGCTCGTCGACTCCGGCGCTGCCGACCGGGTCGTCGACACCCTCGTGCGACGGTCATCGAAGGCCGCGCTGCCGTGGACGATGGCCCTGATCGGGGCGCTCATCGGACTGCCGATGTTCTTCGAGGTGGGCCTCGTGCTCCTCATCCCGATCATCGTCCTCGTCGCGAAGCGCAGCGGCGTCCCGATCATGAAGATCGCGGTCCCGGCCCTCGTCGGCCTGTCGACCATGCACGCCTTCGTGCCGCCGCACCCCGGACCGCTCGTCGCCGTGTCGACGGTCGGCGCGAACCTCGGCACCACCCTGGCCTTCGGCATCGTGCTCGCGATCCCCGTCATCGTCCTCGCCGGTCCGGTCTTCGCCCGCTTCGCGGCGCGCTGGGTCGACATCCCCGCGCCCGACATGTTCTCGTCGCGTGGTGCGGCCGCGTCGACCGGCTCCGGTCCGGCGGACCCTGCGCAGGCCGGACGGGAGGCACGGCGCGGCCCCGCCACGCAGGACACCGCGTCCCTGCCGAACGGCAAGAGCGACTTCACCCGCGTGATCAGCGAGCCGCGGAGCCCGTCCTTCACGGTCGCCCTGGTCGGCATCCTGCTGCCGGTGGTGCTCATGCTCGCCCAGGCCGTCCGCGAGGCCGTCGCCCCCGACGCCGCCGGCGGCTGGGTGTCGCTGCTCGACTTCCTCGGGTCGCCGGTGATCGCGATCGGCATCGCCGCCGTCTTCGCGATGGTGTTCTTCGCCATCGGTGGCGGCATGGACCGGGCCGCGGTCGCGAAGTCCCTCGAGGACGCGCTGCCCCCGATCGCCGGTGTGCTGCTCATCGTCGGTGCCGGCGGCGGCTTCAAGCAGGTGCTCATCGACACGGGGATCGGCGGGGTGATCGCGGACGCCGTGCAGGAGTCCGGCATCTCGGTGCTGCTCGTGGCGTGGGTGGTGTCCGCCCTCGTGCGCGTCGCCACCGGGTCGGCGACGGTCGCGACCGTGACGGCCGCCGGGATCATGGCGCCGATCGCCGAGGGGCTGTCGACGCCGGAGACGTCGCTGCTCGTCCTCGCCATCGGTGCGGGGTCGGTGTTCCTGTCGCACGTGAACGACGCCGGGTTCTGGCTCGTGAAGGGCTACCTCGGCACGACCGTGGGGCAGACGTTCAAGACGTGGACCGTGCTCGAGTGCCTCATCTCGGTGCTCGGCCTGGGCGGCGTGCTCCTCGCGGGGGTGTTCCTGTGACCGCCGAGGCCGGAGTCGACGCGCGCGTCCTCGTCGTGATGGGCGTCTCCGGGTCCGGGAAGTCCACGGTCGCGGCCATGGTCGCCCGGCGACTGGGGTGGGACTTCGCCGAGGGCGACGAGATGCACCCGCAGGCGAACGTCGACAAGATGCAGGCCGGCACCCCGCTCACCGACGAGGACCGCTGGCCCTGGCTCGACGTCGTCGCCGGGTGGATCCGGACGCACCTGGACGACGGACGCCCGGGCGTGGTGACCTGCTCCGCGCTGAAGCGCTCCTACCGCGACGTGCTCCGCGCCCCCGGGGTCGTCTTCGTGCACGTCGCGGGCGACGGCGCGCTCATCGCCGACCGGATGTCCGCGCGGTCTGGGCACTTCATGCCGACGTCGCTGCTGGCGTCGCAGCTGGCCACGCTCGAGCTGCCGCAGCCGGACGAGGCGCACGTGACGATCGCCGCGGACCGGACGCCCGAGGAGGAGAGCGCCGAGGTGCTCGAGCGGCTCGGGTTGTCGCCGAACGCCTGAGGCATCGGACGACGTCCGCGGTCAGGTGAACTGGATCGCGGTGCCGACCGGCAGCTGCGCGAGGGTCTTCGTCATCTCGGCGGAGATCCGGACGCAGCCGTGCGAGCTGCCGGTCGGGTCCGGGTAGTAGTGCAGCGCGGTCAGGGCCGCGTTGCCGCCGTACTGGGGGATCCGCGACGAGTGCGCCCCGGTCAGGATGATCGGGTTGCCCTGCGTGTACGTCACGCGGGCGTCGACGTACGCGGCCTCGACGTACGTCGCCGTCGCGGTGGGGGTCGGGTCGTCGGGCGTGCCGAGCCGGGCGGCCTCGGTCGCGCTGACCGCCCCGTCCCGGCCCACGACCGAGACCGTCGACGCGGCGACGTCCACCTGGATCATCCGGTCCGCGGACGTGAGCGTGAAGTCGGCGGCGCGCGCCCAGGCGAAGGTGGCGCTCGGCGCCGTCGGGTCACCGCCGTCGCCGGGGGTGCGGTTCCGCGCCGGGGTGGAGACGAGGACCATGCCGCCGTCCTGCCCGGGGCTCCGGCCCCAGACGGCCGTGGCCGCCGGGGTGTCGATCGTCGAGACCGTGGACGCGAGCGTCGCGATCGGGGCTGCCGACGCCGACGGCTCGGCGTAGAGCGCGACGAGTGCAGCGTTCGGCACGGCGATCGTCCACTGGTTCTCGGGGTGGACGTGCGTGCCGTCGAGGAGCTGCGGGACGACCGCGTCGTGGAAGGCCAGGGGCAGGGCGGCGAGCTGCTCGGCCGACGGTGCCGCCGGGACCGCGGCGAGGGGCGTGGCGCTCGGCGTCGGCGACGGGGTCGGCGAGACCGAGCGCGGCGCTGCCGCGCGGGTGGCCGCCGGTTCGGGCGCCGACCCCGCCGCGACGACCCCGACGACGGTGCCCGCGACGGCGACCACCCCGACGGCTGCGAGTGCGATGCCCCAGGTCCTGCGCTGCATGGTGTCCTCCCCGGCACCAGTCCACCAGATCCGGGCCGGGAGGGCACGCCGCTCGGCGCGGCGCGCCCCCTCGACGGCGGGTCAGCCCTTCGACACCATCACCCAGCTGAGCTGGATGCCGTACTTCGTCGCGGGCGAGACCCGGAGGTCGACGACGCCGTCCTTGCCGACGGTCACCTCGGCCGACAGCGTCCGGAAGGTGCCGTCGATCGGCTGCGCGGTCGCGACGGTCTTCCCGTTGACCGACACCGCGGCAGCGCGACCGGGCGCGCTCTTGGTCCACGGGTCCCAGAAGCCGACGTCGACGCGCTGCTTGCCGGACTTCAGACCGGTGAGCACGTACTCCAGGTCGGTCGCGTCGGCCTGCCAGCGGACGGTGCTCGTGATCGTCCCGCCCGAGGTGCCGTTCGTCCCGCCCGTGGTGCCGAGGTAGCCCCAGTGGTCGCCGGTCGACGGGTCGGCCCCGAAGCGCTGGTCGTCGACGGAGTTGAGCAGCCGGTCGCCGCGCTGCCGCAGGAACGCGAGGTCCGCGGTGTGGTCGGCGGTGCCCTGGCCGCCGGCGTCGACGAAGTAGGACAGCTTCGCGGGGAGCACCGTCACGGTGCGGGTGAAGGTCCGGCCGTCGTCGAGCGTGCCGGTCACGGTCCGCTCACCGGCCGTGGCGAGTGCGTCCGCTGCCCACGTGACGCGGTGCGACCGGGTCGTGGACCCCTCGCGGACCTGCACGGTGCGCGGGAGTGCCTTCGTGCTCGACGAGAGCGTGGCCTGCCCGGGGACCGCCGTGGTGACGGTCCAGGGCGTGGACGGGTGCAGGTCGTCGAGCGTCCAGCTGGTCGTGTCGCACGAGAACGACATCGCGCCGCCCTCGCCGAAGGTCACCGGGAGCCAGACCGACGGCGCGGTCCGCAGGTCGGTGGCGTTGTTCCACCGGTCGCCGAGGTACACGACCCGACCGTCGCCGAGGTTGAGCAGCGACGTGCTCTGCGAGTTGCACGTGGTGTCGGCGTTCGTGCCGGTGGCCGGGTTGCCGTGCGCCGTCCAGGTCCCGAGCAGGTCCGTCGCGGTGGCGTACGCGGCCGCGTTCGGGGCCCACCCGGTCGCGCCGGAGGTCACGAGGTAGTACGTCCCGCCGACCTTGGTGAGGGCCGGGGCCTCCCGCTGCCCGCCGATCCAGGGCTGCGGTCGGCGGAAGTCGACGCCCTCGACGGCCGTGGCAGGGTCCGCCGACAGGTTCGTGTAGTCGGCGTCGAGCTTCGAGATGTAGAGGGTCAGGTTCTCCTCGCTGGCGTAGACGATGTACGCGGTGCCGTCGTCGTCCACGAAGAGGTTCATGTCACGGGCCATGCCCGGGTCGCTCGGGTGCTGGTTGGTGGGGTCGCTCGCGGGGACCCGGTCGAGCCGGTACGAGTCGACGTAGCGGAACGGTCCCGTGGGGGAGTCGGCGACGGCGACCCCGGCGGTGGCCTTGGCGTACTGGGCGTCGGAGGTGGCCGTGGGGCCGTCGGCGTGCACCCACATGACCCACTTGCCGGTCTTCGCGTTGTGGATCACCTTCGGCCGCTCGAGGATCGCACCCGGACGGGTCGCGCTCTCCGCCGTGACGCCGAGGTCGCGGTAGACGGCGTCCTGCTGCGCCTGGTCGTACCCGCCGTACAGCGCGGCGAAGTACGGGTCGGCGAAGTCGGCGCGGCTCGTCATCGTGCGGAGGGCGAGGCCCTCGTCGTGCCAGTCGTACAGGTCGCGCGACGAGTAGACGTGCACGCCCGGGGTGTCGCTGTACCCGTTCGTGCGGTCCTCGCCGTACCAGTAGTAGATCGGCTTCCCGTCGGTGTCCTGCGCGGTGACGACCTGGCCGCCGTGCCCCTGGATCGGCTGCCCCTGGTCGTCGTTCCACGGTTGTCCCGGGTGGAAGGCCGGCGCTGCTGTCGTCGCTGCCGCGGCCGGCGCTGGAGCGGCGAGGGCCGGCGCACCGCCCAGTCCGCCGACGGCCAGCGCTGCCGCGATCGCCCAGGCGAATGTGCGTCGCCCGTTCCCCTGTCGTGTTGCTCGGATCCCCATCGATCCCGCCTCCTCGGCTGTCGTCGTCGACCCCTGTGTCGACCCGGTGCTGACGGCTGTGTCAACGTCAACATCCTGGAGGGGTCGGCGCGGGCAGCGCAAGGGTGCCGTCCCGTTGCCGCACCCGGATCAGCGCTCGGTGACCCGCCCGTCCTCGACCCGCCACTGCCGGTCGAGCCGGACCGTGTCGAGCATCCGGCGGTCGTGCGTGACGAGCAGGAGGGTGCCGTCGTAGCCCTCGAGTGCCTGCTCGAGCTGCTCGATGGCCGGCAGGTCGAGGTGGTTCGTCGGCTCGTCGAGCACGAGGACGTTCACCCCGCGGGCCTGCAGCAGCGCCAGCCCGGCGCGGGTCCGCTCCCCGGGGGAGAGCTGCGCCGCCGGTCGACCGACGTGGTCGGCCTTCAGCCCGAACTTCGCGAGCAGGGTCCGGACGTCGGCCGTGGTCATCTCCGGGACGAGGGTCTCGAACGCCACGGCGAGGGGCTCGTTGCCCGTGAAGGCCGCTCGGGCCTGGTCGACCTCGCCGACCGCGACGCTCGACCCCGTCGAGGCGTTCCCCGAGGTCGGCTCGATCCGCCCGAGCAGCGCCGCGAGGAGCGTCGACTTGCCGGCGCCGTTCGGTCCGGTGATGCCGATGCGGTCCCCGCCGGAGACCTGCAGCGAGACGGGCCCGAGGGTGAACCCGCCGCGCTCGTAACGGGCGTCGGACAGCGTCGCGACGACGGCGGACGACCGCGGGGCGCTCCCGATCGTGAACGCGAGCTGCCACTCCTTGCGCGGCTCCTCGACCTCGTCCAGGCGTGCGATCCGGGACTCCATCTGCCGGACCTTCTGCGCCTGCTTCTCGCTCGACTCGCTCGCGGCCTTCCGACGGATCTTGTCGTTGTCCGGGTTCTTCTTCATCGCGTTCCGGACGCCCTGGCTCGACCACTCCCGCTGGGTGCGGGCGCGGGACACCAGGTCGGCCTTCGTCGCCGCGTACTCGTCGTACGCGTCGCGCTTGTGCTGCCGGGCGATCTCGCGCTCCTCGAGGAACGAGTCGTACCCGCCGCCGAACAGCCGGTGCGACGACTGTGCGAGGTCGAGTTCGAGCACCGCGGTGACCGAGCGAGCGAGGAACTCGCGGTCGTGGCTGACCAGGACGGCACCGCCGCGGAGGCCCCGGACGAACTGCTCGAGCCGTTCGAGGCCGTCCAGGTCGAGGTCGTTCGTCGGCTCGTCGAGGAGCACCACGTCGAAGCGGGAGAGCAGCAGTGCCGCCAGTCCGACGCGCGCTGCCTGCCCGCCGGACAACGCGGTCATCGGGGAGTCCGGGCCGACCCCGGCGTCCTCGGCGCCCACGTCGAGCCCGAGCTCGGCGAGGACGACGGGCAGGCGCTCGTCCAGGTCCGCGGCGCCCGCGGCGAGCCAGTGCTCGAGCGCCGCGCTGTAGCGGTCCGCGGCGGCGTCGTCGGCGTCCGGCGCGCCGAGGGCCTCGGCGGCGGTGTCCATCGCCGCGGTGGCCTGGGCGCACCCGGTCCGACGGGCCACGTACGCGGCGACCGTCTCACCGGGGACGCGCTCGTGCTCCTGGGGCAGCCACCCGACGAACGCGTCGGGTGGGTTCGTCGACACGGTGCCGGCGAGTGGCTCGTCGACACCCGCGAGCAGCCGCAGGAGCGTCGACTTCCCGGCGCCGTTCACCCCGACGAGCCCGATCACGTCACCAGGGGCCACCGTGAGGTCGAGGCCCTCGAAGAGCGTGCGTGCGGCGTGGCCGCCGGCGAGGTCCTTGGCGACGAGCGTGGCGGTCATCCGGACATGGTCCCACGGACGCGCGCCGCGTCCGCGACGCACCCCCCACCGGACGGGAGGCACGGGTCGGCCCCGCCCCGCGCCTCCTGGCCGTCAGGCGGTCCCGCCCGTAGCGTGGGGTGGTGCGCCACCTGATCCGCCTCGACGACTGGACCCTCGACGACGCCGCGGCCGTCTTCGCCCTCGCCGGCGGGTACGCGCGCGGTGCGGGGCCGGCCCTGCGGGGCGCGGCAGCGATGTTCTTCCCGCCGACGAGCCTGCGCACCCGGGCTTCGTTCGAACGCGGCGCGGCCCTCGCCGGGATGCAGCCCGTCGTGTTCCCGCCGGAGTCGTTGGACAAGGACGAGGCGCTCGAGGACGTCGCGGGGTACCTCGCGCAGTTCGTGGACGTGCTCGTCGTGCGGCACCCGAGGCTCGCGGTGCTCGAGGCACTCGCCGCGACGGACGCCGTCCCGGTCGTGAACGCGTTGACGGCCGAGAACCACCCGTGCGAGGTGCTCGGCGACCTCTGGGCACTCACCGGCGGGTCCGGTGTCGAAGCGCTCCGCGTCCGGTTCGTCGGTGGTGACGGGAACATCGCGCGGGCGTGGGCCGAGGCGTCCCGACTGTTCGGGTTCGACCTCGTGCAGTGCTGCCCGTCCCAGCTGGCGAGCCCGGGCACCGCGTGGACGGACGACCTCCGCGCTGCCGTCGCCGACGCGGACGTGGTCGTCACCGACGGTCCCGGAGCGCAGGCCGAGGCCCTGGCCCCGTACCGGATCACCGCCGAGGTCCTGTCGTGGGCGCCGTCGGGCGTGCGGTTCGCACCGTGCCCGCCGTTCGTCCGCGGGCGGGAGCTCGACGCGGACGCGCTGACCACCGGAGCCTTCGTCGGGTACGGGGCGAAGCGGGCCCTGCTCCCGGTGCAGCAGGCGGTCCTGGCGTACTGCACCGGCTGAGGCCCGAGCCTGCCGTCTCCCCGACCGCGTCTCGCGAGCTGTCTGGGCAAGCATTCCTGCCCATCGCGCGTGACATGGGATGCCGATCCGCGCGTGGGGTGCCGGAAGGAACGGCCTCCTACGAGCGATTCGGCCTCCGACGAGCGGATCGGCCTCCGACGCGTGGATCGGCCTCCGACGCGTGGATCGGCGGCAGCCCGCGCTACCCCTCGGGGACCGCCACGACCCGGTTCTGGTACGCCCAGACCACGGCCTGCAGGCGCGACCGGACCCCGAGCTTCGGGAGCATCCGCGCCAGGTGCGACTTGACGGTGGAGACCTCGACGACCAGAGCCGCCGCGATCTCCTCGTTCGACATCCCCTGCGCCAGGAGCAGCAGCACGTCGCGCTCGCGGGCGGTCAGGACCTCGCTGGCGCGGTCCCCGGTCACGGGCTGCAGGCTCCGCCGGGACACGAACTCCCGCAGGACCCGCCGGGTCAGGGACTGGTCGATGGTGCCGTTGCCCGCCGCGACCTGCCGGACGGCGCCGACGATCACGTCGGGCTCGGCGTCCTTGAGCAGGAACCCCGACGCGCCGGCCTCGAGCGCCCCGAACACCAGGTCGTCGAGGTCGAACGTCGTCAGCACCAACACCGGCACGGCGGGGTCCGCGTCCGGGGCGCAGAGCTCCCGGGCGACCTCGATCCCGTTCCGCACCGGCATCCGGATGTCGAGCACCGCCACGTCCGGCCGCGTCGACCGCGCGAGGGCGAGCGCCTCGCCGCCGTCGGCCGCGACCGCCACCACGTCGACGTCCGGCTCGGCGGCGAGCAGCGCGGACACGCCGGCGCGGACGAGTGGCTGGTCGTCCGCCACGAGCACCCGGATCACGACGCCGCCTCGGGCTGCTCGCGGCCCAGCTCGAGGGTCACGACCCAGCCGCCGCCGTCGGTCGGACCGGCCTGGAGGCGCGCCCCCACCAGGTCCGCCCGCTCACGCATGCCACGCAGTCCGTTCCCACCCGCTGCCGTGCTCCCGGACGACGGTGCGGTGGGCGCCGAGTTCTCGACACGGACGCGGAGGCGCTCGTCGTCGCGGTCGTCGACGGTCACCGTGACCATCGACCCGGCCGCGTTCGACAGGGCCTCCTGCACCGTGCGGTACGCGGCGAGCTGCGCGAGCGGTCCGACGCCGTCCGCCAGGGGACGAGCGCCCGGCAGCACCTCGAGCCGGACGTCCGACCGGAGCCGCGCGCGTTCGACCAGGTCGACGACGCCGGCCACGGTCTCGACCGTGCGTTCGGCGGGGGAGTCGTCGCGCAGGAGCCCGACGAGGCGGCGCAGGTCCTCGAGCACGGCGGTGCTCTGCTCCCGCACCTGCCGCACCCCCTCGTGCGCGGCGGGCGGGTCGACGTCGATCTGCCGGTCGATGACGGCCGACATGAGAGCGATCCCGGACAGGTGGTGCGCGGCGATGTCGTGCAGCTCCCGGGCCATCGCGGCACGCTCGCGGGACACCGCGGCCTCGACCCGGGCGTCCTGCTCGCGGACCGACGCCGAGGCCTCGGCGGCACGGGCGTCCGCCTCCGCCGAGCGGGCGTCGGCCTCGGCGACCCGGGCGGCGCGGACCTCGCGGCGGGAGCGGACGACGAGCGCGACGACCAGGGGGAGCCCGACCGCGCCGAGGGCCTGCAGGACGCCCTGCCCCGACGCGTCGAGCAGCGCCCGGACGACCTGCCCGCCGCGGAACGCTCCGCTGACGATCGCCCAGTGCCACCCCGTCCCGACGGCGACGAGCAGGGCGGTGCCGACGAGCGCGGGCCAGGTCCGGACCAGGGGCGCGCGGAGAGCGACGACGACCACGGCGACCAGGACCGGGAGCGCCGTCAGCCCGAACAGGTCGACGACCGCCGGGACGGCCACGGCGATCGGTACCGGGACCGCGGCGACCGCGACGAGCACCGTCCGGGGGAGCCGACGCACGGCCAGGAGCGCGCCGGACTGCACGAGCAGCCCGAGTGCCAGGAGCGACCACGGCAGGCTGCCCACCGCGGGGGCGATGACGGGCGCTGCGAGGGTGTCCGGGTCGGCGGCGTCCAGCGGGGGGAGGCCGAACAGCAGGCCGAGCGCGACGACCGCGGTGCCGAGCGCGACCAGCACCTCGGTGCGGCCGACGCGGGACTCAGCGGGTGCCATCGTCCGATCCTACGAGGACGGCGTGCGCCGACGTCGTGGCGGAGGGCGTGCCTCCCGGCCGGTCACCGTGAGCACGTGGGTAGCCGAGCCGCCCGCGGGTGGCGACCAGCAGGACGACCGCCGCGACCGTGGAGACGATCGCGAGTCCGTGCATCATCGTGCCCGCGGTCATCCCCGGGTACATGTCCGCCCACAGCGTCGAGATGGTGTTGTTCACGCCGACGTGCAGGAGCAGCGCGACCGGCAGGCTCTCGCCGGTGCGGTTGAAGACCCAGGTCATCACGACGTTGAAGGTGATCGTGAAGAGCGCGAACACGAGCGGTTCCGACCAGTGCGCGTCCGGCCACCCGCCCCAGTCGGACAGGTACAGCGGCATGTGCCAGAGCGCCCACAGCGGACCGAGCACCGCGACGGCACCGAGGGGACCGAACTGCTCCTGCAGCCGGGGCAGGGCGAAGTCGCGCCAGCCGGGCTCCTCGGACAGACCGGTGGTGAACAGCTGCACGACCAGTCCCGGCACGAGCGCGACGAGCGCCAGCGCCGTGGGGGCCTGCACCCGAACGCCGGAGAACGGCAGCCCGGTCAGGACCACCAGCAGCGGGACACCGACGAGCGCCAGCGCGTACCAGCGCCACGGGACCCGCCAGCGCCACAGCCGCCCGACCCAGCGCCGGAGACCCGTGCGCCCGTCGGCGAGGGCCGTGACGAGGAATGCGCTGCCGAGCGGACCGAGGAGCGCCCCGGGGAGGATGCCGGTGAACTGCGCCGTGCCGAGGAACTCCGGGAAGTGGACGTCCCAGACGCCGAGCCCGTGCGGGCTGAGGATGTACGGGATCCAGGCGAGCCAGCTCAAGCCGAGCGCCAGGACCGCGAAGGTCGCGATGGGGTGTCGCGCCGCGAGGTTCGTCCGGGGTGCGTGCTTCCCCGTGTTCGTGTGTTCGTCGGTCTTCGTGTGTGGAGGCATGGCTTCGACGCTAGGAATCCGCCGTCCCCGCGCCGACCGGCGGAGGGACGCACCACCGGGAGTTCCTCCGAAGGGTGCAAGCCGGAGCCGACCCGGGCGAGGGTGCGTAGCGTCGGGGCATGACCACCACCGTCCTCGTCGCGGGCGCCACCGGCGACCTCGGCACGCGCATCGTCCACGCCCTGCTCGACGACCGGTCCCCTGTCGGTGGCACGGGTGCCGACCGGGGACCCGTGCTCGTCCGGGCGCTCAGCCGGTCGGGCGGCGCGTCCGGGTCGACCGGTGCCGCGAGTGCCTTCGGGGCGCCGGACCGCGTGCGCCTCGTCTCCGCCGCCTACGACGACCACGACGCACTCGTCCGCGCCCTCGACGGGGTCGACGTCGTCGTCTCCGCGGTGAGCGGGACCCGCACGGTCATCGTCGACGCCCAGACCGCACTGCTCCGCGCCGCCGTCGACGCCGGGGTGCCGCGGTTCGTGCCGTCCGACTACTCCGCCGACTACCGCTCGATCACCCCGGGCACCAACCGCAACTTCGAGCTCCGCCGCGAGTTCGCCGCCGTGCTCGACGCCGCACCGGTCCGCGCGACCTCGGTGCTGAACGGCGCCTTCACCGACATGCTCACCGGCCAGGCACCCATGATCCTGTTCGACCGCCGCCGGGTGCTGTACTGGTCCTCCGCCGACCAGGTGCTCGACTTCACCACGAAGGACGACACCGCGCGGGTGACGGCGCTCGCCGCACTCGATCCGGACGCCCCGCGGGTCGTCGAGGTCGCCGGCGACCGGGTGACCGCCCGGAGCGTCGCGGCCACGCTCTCGCAGCTCACCGGCACGCACTTCCGCACGCAGTGGGCGGGCACCGCGAGCACGCTGTCGGCCATGGCGCGGATCGGCCGACGCGTCTCGAGTGCCCCGGACGACGAGCCGTTCCCCGCCTGGCAGGGGATGCAGTACTTCGTCAGCATGTTCGGCGGCGAGGCCACCCTCCACCACGTCCGGAACGACCGCTACGGCCCGCACCGCTGGACCACTGTCCGGGACGTGCTCGCCGCACACCTGGCCGCGGACACCGCCGCCTAGGCTCAGGGACCGTGTTCGAACTCCACCACCTCACCGCGCAGGAACTCTGGGACTGGATCCGACGGGGCGAGACCACCGCGCTCGAGGTCACCGAGCACTACCTCGACCGCATCGCACGGCTCGACCCGGAGCTCGGCGCGTTCGTCACCGTGACCGCGGACGAGGCCAGGAGCAGTGCCGCGCAGCTCGGGACCATCGCGCAGCCCGGGACCGACGTGCCGACCTCCCGACCGCTCTGGGGACTCCCGCACGGCGACAAGGACCTGTACGACCGCGCCGGCGTCGTCACCCGCAGCGGATCCGTCGCCCTGCCCGCCGCACCCGCAGCCGCCGACCACCCGCTCGTCGCAGCGCTCGCCGCGGCCGGCACCGTGAGCCTCGGCAAGACGACGACGCCCGAGTTCGGGATGTCGTCGTCCTCCGAGACCCGACTCGGCACCACCGTCAACCCCTGGGACACTTCCCGGGCTCCCGGTGGGTCGTCGAGCGGTGCCGCGGTCGCGGTCGCGGCGGGACTGCTCCCGGCGGCCGTGGGGACCGACGGCGGGGGATCGGTACGCATCCCCGCGGCGGCGACCGGGCTCGTCGGACTCAAGCCGAGCCGGGGCCGGGTGCCGTCCATGCCCGGACGGTCGGGCCTCGGCGGCCTGAGCGTCGCCGGGCCGATCACCCGGAACGTCGCGGACGCCGGCATGTTCCTCGACGCCCTCGTCCGGCCGACGGGGCTCGACGAACCGACGCCGTACGCGCTCGTCACGCCCGACGTCGGCGACGGCCCCTTCACCGCCGCGGCGGTCCGGGGCGAGGGGCGCTTCGTCGTCGGGCTGCTCGACGGCTCCCCGTGGGACGACACCGTCGACGTGGTGGTCGACCCCGCCGCCCGCGAGGCCGTGGCCACCGCCGTCCGGGTGCTCGGCGAGGTCGGGCACGGGGTCGAGGACGTCGCGATGCCCCGACTGCCCTACGCCGACGCCTTCAGGGTGGCCTGGGAGTCGAGCGCCGCCGGGCTGCCCCGGGTGCCCGGCATCGACCTGACGGCGCTGACCCCGCTCGTCGGGTGGCTCGTCGAGCGCGGCAGGCGGCTCACCGCGACGCAGGTGCTCGACGCCATGACGGCCCTCGACGCGTTCTCCGTGGCGCTGATCCGGGCGTTCGACCGGTTCGATGCCGTGCTCACCCCGACGTTGGCGCTGCCGCCACGACCCCTCGGCTGGTACGGCGACGACCCGGACGAGGACTTCCGCCGCCAGTGCGCGTACTCCCCGTGGACCTCGATGGTGAACGTCGCCGGACTGCCCGCGATCACGCTGCCCGTCGGGGTCACCGGTGCGGGCCACCCGGACGGCGAGGGTCTGCCGATGGGCGTGCAGCTGATCGGCCGACCCGGCGAAGAGCGCACGTTGCTCGCGCTCGGGGCACAGCTCGAGCGACGTCTGCGGTGGCAGCGGCGGCACCCCGCGTGCTGGTGAGGCGCGCCCGCCCGCCCGCACGGCCTACGGCAGCGTCGGCGCCGCCGCCACCAGCGCCCGCGTGACGTCGTGCTGCGGGTCGTCCAGCAGCGCGACCGGGCCGTGCTCGACGATCCGCCCCTCGGACAGCACCGCCACGGTGTCGCACAGCCGCTGCACCACGCCGATGTCGTGCGACACGAGGACGAGCGTCAACCCGAGGTCGTCCGCGAGCGAGCGGAACAGGTGGATCACGCGCGCGCGGACCACCACGTCGAGGGCGCTCATCGGCTCGTCCCCGAACAGGATCCGCGGCTCGTGCACCACCGCACGGGCGATCGCGATCCGCTGCCGCTGCCCGCCGGAGAACTCGTGCGGGTACCGGTCCACGGCGTCCGCCGGCAGGTCGACCCGCTCGAGGACCCGCCGCACCAGCTCCCGGTGGTCGCCGGGGACCCGCAGTGCCCGGAGGGGCTCGGCGATGATCGCGCCCACGCGCATCCGCGGGTCGAGCGACGCGTAGGGGTCCTGGAACACGACCCCCGTCTCGCGACGGAACCACCGCATCGCGGCAGCGGAGGCGGACGCGACCACTGGACGACCGGAGGCGGTCACGGTGCCGGCGGAAGGCGCCTCCAGGCCGGCGAGCAGCCGCACCAGGGTGGACTTGCCGGACCCGGACTCGCCGACGATCCCGAGCCGGGCGCCGGGAGCGACCGTCAGGTCGATCCCGTCGACGGCGGTGCGGACCGGGCCGGGCTCGAACGGCCCGCGGCGGGGGAGCCGGTACGTGCGGTGCAGCCCGGTCCCGGCCAGGACCGGGAGCGAGCCGGAGCCGGGCAGGGCGTCCGGCTGCGGCGAGGTGGAGGGCGTGGTCACGGGGTCCTCCTGGCGGTGGCGCGGGCGGCCTCGACGAGCGCGGTCGTGGCGGGGTGCTGCGGTGCTGCGAGCAGGGTGCGGACCTGCCCCTGCTCGACGACGCGCCCCTCGTGCAGCACGACGGCGGTGTCGGCGATGCGCGCGAGCACGGCGAGGTCGTGCGTCACGAACAGCATCCCGGTGCCGCGTGCCGAGGACAGCCGCTCGAACAGTTCGAGGATCCGGGCCTCGGTCGTGACGTCGAGCGCCGTGGTCGGCTCGTCGGCGATCAGGTAGGCGGGCGACCCGGCCATCGCCATCGCGATGCAGATCCGCTGCCGCTGCCCGCCGGACAGCTGGTGCGGGTACTGCCGCAGGAGCGACGCCGGGTCCGGCAGACCCACCGCGTCGGCCAGTGCGACGGCGGCGGTCCGCGCGGCACGACGGTCCAGGCCGCGGTGCAGCCGGAGGGGCTCCGCGACCTGCGCGCCGACCCGTCGGAGCGGGTCGAGCGCCGTGCCCGGTTCCTGGAACACCATGCCCAGGTCCGCGCCGCGGTGCTTCGCCCGCTCGCGGTCGGGCAGGCCGACGAGCTCCCGCCCGTCCAGGCGGATGCTGCCGGTCACGTGCGCACCGGTGGGCTCCAGCCCCATCAGGGCGAGCGAGGTCATCGACTTCCCGGATCCGGACGCGCCGATCACGCCGACGCGACGGCCGGGAGGCACGGTGAACGACACACGGTCCAGGACCGTCCGCCCCGCGATGCGCACCGAGAGACCCGAGACCTCGAGTCCGGCGCGCGGGTCCGGCCCGCGGTCGGGTCCGGTCGGGCCCTGCTCGTGCGCGTCGGGCCCGTGCGTGTGTGCGTCGGGCCCGCGGTCGTGTGCGTCCGTCACGCGGTCACCCCCGGGGTCGTCGGCGAGGTCGTGGTCGGGTCGGACGCCCGGTCACCCGTCGTCAGCCGCGGGTCGGTCGCGTCCCGCACCGCGTCGCCGAGCAGCGAGAGCGCGGCGACCACGAGGGCGATCGCGGCTCCCGGCCACGCGGCGCTCCACGGGTGGACGCCCACGTAGGTCTGCAGGTCGGCGAGCATGCTGCCCCACGACGCGGTGTCCGAGCCGGCGCCGTAGCCCAGGTACGACAACCCGGCCTCGGCCAGGACGGCGGTCGCCATCGCGAGCGAGAGCTGCACGGTGAACAGCGGCGCCGCGTTCGGCACGAGGTGCCGGGTGAGCACCCCGAGCGGTCCCACGCCGGACGCCCGTGCCGCGACGACGTAGTCGCTGCGCGCGATCCGGCGGATCTCGCCGCGGGCCACGCGGGCGATCGTCACGCCGAAGGACAGCCCGACGCTCACGACCACGACGCCGAGTGAACCGCCGAACACCGCGGTGAGCAGCATCGCCGTCAACAGCGTGGGGAACGCCACGAGGATGTCGAGCAGGACGGCCGTGCCCTCGCGGACCCACCGGGCGGTGAGCGAGCCGACCGCCGTGAGCACGATGCCGACGACGCTCGCGATGACCCCGGACCCCACGGCGACGAGCACCGTCGTCCGCGTGCCGGCGAGGAGGTAGCTCGCGATGTCCCGTCCGGAGGCGTCGGTGCCGAACCAGTGCGCCGCGCTCGGTCCGGACCACTGCCGGAACGGGTCGGTGCGGAAGGGGTCCTGCGGCGTCCACACGAGGGACACGGCGGCCAGGACCACGAGCAGGCCGAGGACCACGACGGCGAACACCCCGGTCGGCCGGGCGACGAGTCGGCGGATCACTCGTGCACCTCGCGTTGCCGGGGGTCGAGCACGCGGTGCAGCACGTCGACCGCGAAGCCGACGAGCAGGACGAGCCCGGTGAGCACGAGGAGCTCGGACTGCACCTTCGTGACGTCCCGCCGGCCGACGTCGGTGACGAGCATCCGGCCGACTCCGGGCAGCGAGAACAGCTGCTCGACGACGACGGCCCCGACGAGCAGCCCGGCGATCTGCACGCCGAGCACCGCGAGCACGGTGAGCGCCACGGACGGCAGCCCGTGCCGCACGAGCGCCTGCGTCCGGGTGAGCCCGATCGCGGCGGCCGTGCGGACGTGGTCGGCGTCGAGCACCCCGAGCGTGGCGGAGCGCGTGAAGCGCAGGATCACGGCGCCCTCGACCGCGCCGATCGTGAGCGCGGGGAGCACGAGCGCCGAGAACGCCCGCCCGGGCTCGCCCCAGCCGTCGAGCGGGAAGCCCTGCGGCGGGAGCCAGCGGAGCGTCACGGCGAACAGCGCGATGAGCAGCAGCCCCGCCCAGACGATCGGGATCGCGGCGACGGCCTGGGCGACGAACGCGATCACGGCACCGCCCGCGCGGCGCCGCAGCACCGCGGCGAGCACCCCGAGCGGCACGCCGAGCACGAGGGCCGCGGCGAGCGACATCCCGGCGAGGGGCAGCGTGACCGCGAGCTTCTGGGTCAGCTCGGGGGCGACCTGGCCCCCGGTGACGAGCGAGCGGCCGAGGTCGCCGTGCAGCAGCCCGCCGATCCAGTCGACGTACTGCACCACGACCGGCCGGTCCAGGCCGAGCTGCTGCCGGAGCTGCTCGACCTGCGCCGGGGACGCCTGCGTGCCGGCGACGACCTGCGCGACGTCGCCGGGGAGCACCCGGAGCACGGCGAACACGATGATGCTCGCCACGAGCAGACCGACGACGAGCAGCAGCAGTCGCCCGACGAGGAACCGGGTCACGAGCCCGATGCTCCGGGCCCGGCAGCGGCGACCCCGGTCACCGCACCGCCAGCTGCGCCAGGTCCAGGCGGGAGTTCGTGCCGTCGAACGGCACGCCCGTCACGCCCTTGCGGACCGCGGTGATCGACGTCGCCGTGTAGAGCCACTCGCCGGCGGCGTCCTCGCTGACGATCCGGGCCGCCTGTTCGAGCGCCTTCGTCTTGTCGGCCTGGACGGTCGCCGCGACGGACTGCGCGTACAGGGCCTGCACCTCGGGGTTGTCGTACCCGAAGTAGTAGTCCGGGTTCGCCCAGTTGCCGAAGTCCCGCGACTCGACGTGGTTGACCATCGACAGGTCGAAGTCGTGCTTCTCGAACACCTGCGACAGCCACGTAGCGAAGTCGACGCGCTGGACGCTCAGCGTGATGCCGACGTCCGCGAGCTGCGACTTCAGCACGTCGCCGATCGTCGCCGCGTAGATGTTCGGGTAGGTCAGGGTGAGCTTCAGGTCCTTCGCCCCGGCCTCGGCGAGCAGCTGCTTCGCGGCCGCGGGGTCGTACGCGTCGACGTCGGTCAGGTCCTGGTAGCCCGGGTCGAGCTCCGGGATCGGCCCGCCCTGCGGCACCCCGGTCCCACCGATCGCCTTGATGAGCGCCTTCGGGTCGATCGCCTGCCGGATCGCCTTGCGGACCTTGACGTCGGTGAAGGGCGCCTTGCGGTCGTTGAACGCGAGCGTGTACTTGTCGGTCGTCTTGCCGGTGTGCAGCGAGATGTCGGCGTTGCCCTCGAGCTGGCTCTTCAGCGTGCCGTCGACCGAGGTCTGCACGTCCAGGTCGCCTGCGGCCATCGCGTTCACGGCCGCGGACCCGTCGGTGATGTACCGGAACTCGACCTTGGCGACCTTCGCCTTCGTGCCCCAGTAGTCGGCGTTCCGGGCGAAGACGAGCGCATCGCCCTGCTTCCAGCTCGACACCTCGTACGGGCCGGTGCCGTTCGCGGAGTCCGACAGGTCGTTCTTCGCGGCCTGCTCGAGCACGAGTCCCGCGCGGCCGGTCAGGTTCCAGAGCAGGTCGGAGTCCGGCTTCGACAGCGTCAGGACGACCTGGTCCGACGACGGCGACGCGATCGACCGGACGTTCGCGAGCTGCGCGGAGTCGACGTAGGACGCGTTGTCCTTGACCTGCTGGAGCGACCACACGACGTCGGCCGCGGTGACCGGCTTGCCGTCCTGGAACGTCGTCCCGTCGCGGAGCGTGAACGTGTAGGTGAGTCCGTCCGCCGAGACCTCGTGCTTCGACGCGAGCACGTCGTGGATCGCGCCGCTGCCGTCCGCCGCCCGGCCGACGAGCCCCTGGTACACGTTGTCGATGAGCACCTGGTCGAGTGCGGCACCGGACTGCGTGCGGATGTCCAGGCTGGTCGGTTCGAGGACGAGCCCGATCCGGACGGTCGCGTCGGCGCCGCCCTGTTCGTTCGACGATCCCGAGCACGCGGTCAGGGCGAGGGCCGAGACGACCGCGACGGCCGTGCTGGCGAGGGCGACGCGTGCTGCACGTCGACCCAGGCGGGGGAGGAGCGGACTCATGGGTTGTGGGTTCCTTCCGGGCGCGTGGGAGCGACGGTCGTCGCGTCGCGCTCGCAAGAGGCTACCGACCAACCGGACCGTCGGGGGACGGTTTCTCCACGGGGTGCAACAATCCGTGGTCCTCAGCCCATGCCCGGATCGCCGTGGCCAGTTCGAGGGGTGCCTGGTTCTGCACCGCGTGCCGGGCCGTGACCGTCACGACCCGGGCGTCGGGCAGGCGCTCGACGAACCCGGTGTGCAGTTTCGGGGAGACGTAGCCGCGGTCCCCCCGGACGAGCAGCAGTGGGACGTCCAGCGCCTCGAGGTCCGGCCATGCGTCCGCGAAGCGGCCCACCGAGGCGGTCCGGCCGGCGGGCAGGTGCGGGAAGTGGTGCCGCCGCACGAGCCGCCCGTCCGCGCCGAGCCGGGTGGTGTGCCGCGCCTCGCGGAGCAGCACCTGCCGGTCGTCGCCGACCCGGGCCTCGACGGCGCGGTCGACCACCTCGTCGAGGGACGCGAACGGCTCCTCGTCCTCGAGCGCCCGCGCGATGCGGTCGACGGCCCGCTGCGCGAAGTCCGGCGACATGTCGACGAGCACGAGACCGGTCACCCGCTCCGGTGCGAGCGACGCCAGCCGCGCGGCGAGGATCGCCCCGAGCGAGTGCCCGACGACGATCCCCGGCGGCACGTCGAGCGCGTCGAGCGCCGCGAGCACCTGCGGGGCGGTGACCGCGGCGCCGTAGTCCGCGTCGTCGCGCCAGCTCGACCGGCCGTGTCCCGGCAGGTCGAGGGCGACCGCCGGCTCGCCGACGGCGAGCGCGGTCTGGTCGAAGCTGTGCGCGTCGATGCCGAGCCCGTGCAGGTAGGTGATCCGTGCCTCCCGGCCGTCCGCCGTGTCCCACCGGATCGCGGCGGTCTCGCGTCCGTCGTCGCCGCGGACCACCTGCCTGGAGGCGCGGAGCGGCTCCGTCACGCCGCTCGCGGCGGCGAGCGCGGCCAGGTCCGAGAATTCGTCGTCGGGTTCGTGCACGGGGACGATCCTCGCACCGTCCGGGGTACCCCGTTCCACCCTGGAACGGTTAGGTGAGGCATGCCATACTTGCGTTCGTGGCTGCCCGGTACCGCGTCTTCTCCGTCCGCGTGACGGCCGTGTCCGCGCTGACCCCCTCGTTCGTCCGGGTGACGCTGTCCGGAGACGCCCTCGCGGAGTTCTCCGCGGTGGGGCTCGACCAGCGGATCAAGATCGTGCTGCCGATCCCGGGCCACGGCTTCACCGACCTGCCCGACGGCGACGACTGGTACGGCGCCTGGCGCGCGCTGCCGGACGCCGTGCGGAACCCGCTGCGCACCTACACGGTCCGCTCGTTCCGGCCGGACGCCCGCGAGCTCGACATCGACTTCGTCGCGCACGGCGACACCGGTCCCGCGTCCCGCTGGGTCTCGGGCTGCCGCGTCGGCGACGAGCTCCGCATCGTCGGTCCGGCGGTCCCGTCCTCGCCGGCCGAGCTCCCGAGCGGTGCCGCCGAGTTCGCCCCGGGGCGCGCCGACCGCATCCTGCTCGCCGGCGACGAGACCGCGGCGCCGGCGATCTGCGCCATCCTCGAGGCCCTCGACGTCACGGCCGTCGGCCACGTCTTCATCGAGGTCCCGACCGACGCCGACCGCCTGCCGGTGTCCGCGCCCGCCGGGGTCGAGGTCCGCTGGATCGCCCGGAACGGCGCCTCGCACGGCGAGCGCATGACCCACCAGGTGCACGCCTGGGCGTCGGACGTCGTCGGCGGCCGACGCGCTGCGGCCGCGGGCGCGCCCACGGTCGAATTCGCTGAGGTCGACGCTGTTCTCGACAACGACGAGCAGGTGCTCTGGGACGTCCCCGCCGCCGCCGAGGAGCGCCCCGTCTACGCGTGGATCGCGGGGGAGGCCGGCTGTGTCAAGGAGCTCCGGCGCCACCTCGTCCGCGGCGTCGGCATCGCCCGGGAGCAGGTCGCGTTCATGGGCTACTGGCGGCACGGCAGGGCCGAGCACTGAACACCTCCGCCCTCTCGGCGCCCGTCTCCGCCGCGCTCCCGACGACGGCGCTCGGTGCCCGCGGCCTGACGCTCGCGTACGAGGACCGCGTCGTGGTGGACGCCCTCGACGTCGACGTGCCGGACGGCGAGCTCACGGTCGTCGTCGGCCCGAACGCGTGCGGCAAGTCGACGCTCCTCAAGGCGTTCGCCCGGACCCTGACGCCCCGCGCTGGCACGGTGTACCTCGACGGTGCGCCGATCACGTCCTACCGCCCGAAGGCCGTCGCGCGCCGGGTCGGCATGCTCCCGCAGACGCCGATCGCCCCCGAGGGCATCACCGTCCGCGACCTCGTCTCCCGCGGCCGGTTCCCGCACCAGGACCTGCTGCACCCGTCGTCGGGCTCCGACCGCACCGCCGTCCAGGCCGCGCTCGAGCAGACCGACACCGTGACGCTCGCCGACCGCAGCGTCGGGGAGCTCTCCGGCGGCCAGCGGCAGCGCGTCTGGATCGCGATGGTGCTCGCGCAGGAGACCGACATCGTCCTGCTCGACGAGCCGACCACGTTCCTCGACATCGCACACCAGTACGACGTGCTCGAACTGGCCTCGGCGCTGCACGCGGCCGGGCGCACGGTCGTCGCGGTGCTCCACGACCTCAACCAGGCGGCGCGGTACGCCACGCACCTCGTCGCGATGCGGGCGGGGTCGATCGTCGCGCAGGGGCGTCCGGCCGACGTCCTGACCGCCGAGCTCGTCGAGGACGTCTTCGGCCTGCCGTGCGTGGTCGTCCCGGACCCCGAGACGGGCACGCCCCTGGTCGTCCCGCGCCGCCGCGCCGCCTGACGCGCGCGCTCTGTCCTCGCCCGCGCCCGGGCACCCGCGAGAGGGCACCCGCGAGTGGGCAGGACACGCCGCTCACGTCCGCTCGGCGGTCACAATCCGTCGCCCGAGCGCGCCGAACGTGCCAGATCTGGCACGCTCGGCGTGCGTCGGCGTCAGCGGACGTAGCCGCCGTCCTCGAGGCCGGCCTCGACCTCGAAGCGGTTGCGCAGGGGATCGCGGCCCGCGAGGGCGTAGAGCAGCGGCATGGCCATGCCGTAGCGACGCCACTGCGCGACGTGCACACGCTCGTGCCGGAGCACGCGGTCGCCGTCGTTGTCGCGCGTCAGGTAGACCGATCCCACGCAGGTCCCACCGCGGCGGAAGACCCACCGGGGCAGGCCGCTGCAGACCACCAGCCCGTCGACGACCCGGATCCTGCCGGTCGACAGCGGCACGCCGATCGCGAGACCGACGGCCGTGGCGAACAGCCAGCCGGCCCGCGACACGGGGGAGTCGAGGAGCGGGTTCCGCACCGCTACTCCGGGCGGCCGTAGGTCTCGAGCAGGCGCAGCCAGATCTCGTTCATGGTCGGGTAGGCCGGGACGGCGTGCCAGAGACGGTCGACCGGGACCTCGCCGACGACGGCGACCGTCGCTGCGTGGAGCATCTCGGCGACGTCCTGACCGACGAAGGTCACGCCGACGACGACCCCGCGGTCCTCGTCGACGACCATCTTCGCGCGTCCGGTGTACCCGTCGGCCTGCAGGGCGGAACCGGCGACGGCGCCCAGGTCGTACTCGACGGCGCGGACGGTCAGGCCCTGCCTGCGCGCGGCGTCCTCGGTCAGGCCGACGCTCGCGACCTCCGGATCGGTGAAGGTCACCTGCGGCACCGAGGCGTGGTCGGCCGTCGCGACGTGCGCGCCCCACGGCTCGGTGTGCACCGGACGGCCCTGGTGGCGTGCGGCGATCGCCTCGCCCGCGGCGCGCGCCTGGTACTTGCCCTGGTGGGTCAGGAGTGCGCGGTGGTTGACGTCACCGACGGCGTAGAGCCAGTCGGTGCCCTGCACGAGCATCGTGTCGTCGACCTGCAGCCAGTCGCCGGGGGTGAGCCCGACGGTCTCGAGGCCGAGTTCGGCGGTGTGCGGCGACCGGCCGGTGGCGGCGAGCACCTCGCTCGTCACCAGGGTCGTGCCGTCGTCGAGGGTCGTCGTGACCAGGCCGTGCTCGTCCCGGTCGACACGGGTCGGGTTGACGCCCGTGCGGACGTCGATGCCGAGCTCCCGCATGGCGTCCGCGACGAGCTCGCCCGCGAAGGGCTCCATGCCGCCGAGCAGGCCGTGCCGGGCGACGAGGGTGACCTTCGCGCCGAGGGACGCCCAGGCGGTTGCGAGCTCGGAGCCGGCGACCCCGCCGCCGATCACGAGCAGGCTCTCGGGGACGTGCTGGGCGCTGGTGCCCTCGCGGGTGCCCCAGGGCTTCGCCTCGGCCAGGCCGGGGACGTCGGGGAGCTGGTGCAGCGACCCGGTCACGACGGCGACGGCGGCACGGGCGGTGTGGGTCTCGCCGGCGACCTCGACGGTCTTCTCGCCGGTGATGCGCGCGTGGCCGCGGATGAGCGCGATGTCGGCGGACTCGAGCCACGCGACCTGTCCGTCGTCCTTCCAGTCCGAGGTGAACGAGTTGCGACGGGCGAGCACCTTCGCAGCGTCGAGGTCACCCGACACGGCCTGGGCGGCGCCCTCCAGTCGCTTCGCCGCCGCGACCGCGTGCCCGCTGCGCAGGAGCGCCTTCGAGGGCATGCACGCCCAGTACGAGCACTCGCCGCCGACCAGCTCGGCCTCGACCACGGCGACCGAGAGGCCGCGCTTGTGGGCGTAGTCCGCCACGTTCTCGCCGACTGCGCCGGCGCCGATCACGATGAGGTCGTAGTCCGTCATGAGCCCGAGCGTACGCAGGCCGCCGGAGGGGCGCCCGAGTGCGATGGGTACCGGTCCGGAGGGCGCATCGGGGTGGGGCGATCGGCAGCCGACGCGCGGAACGGCCTGCTATGCGCGGGACGCCGTGGTGAGGGCGCCGACCGCGCGCAGGATCACGCCGAGGTCGTCGACGGCCCGCTCGGGGTCGACCGGGGCGAACCCCGTCAGCGCCGCACCGACGAGACGACGGCCCCGGGTCGCCGCCTGGATCTGCGCGACGAGTGCCGCTGCGTCGAGTCCGAACGGCACGGGTTCGAGCAGCCCGTCGACCTCGGACGGGTCCAGGACGTCGAGGTCGACCTGCACGAACACCGCGTCGGCTCCGGTCGCGGTGACGGCGGTGTCGAGGGCGTCCGGGGTCGCGGCGTCCACGTCGAGGTGCGTGATCCCGATCCGGTCGAGCGCGGCGAGCTCGGCGTCCTCGGTGCCGCGGATGCCCGCGACGACGACGGCCGCGGGGTCGACGACGGGCAGGTCCGGGAACAGGTCGTCCGGCCGGTCGACGAGCAGCCGGAGCACCGCGGTCTCCGCGGCGACGGGCTGGGCGCGGTTCAGTGCGCGGTACCCGCTCGACCCGGCGATCCGGACGAAGGCCGTGCCGGGACGCACGAGCACCGTTGCCCCGAGCATGCTCGAGCCGTCGCCGCCGACGACGAGCACGGGTTCGCTCGCGACCCCGACCTCCTCTGCGACGCGCTCGGCGACCGAGCGGACCGAGGTGTAGCGCGCGACGGCGGTCTCGAGTCGGTCGCCCGCGCCCGTGGGCACGTCGACGACGGTGGTGGCGGCACGGGGGAGATCGGCTGCGACGGCCTGGGCGCCGTCGCCGAGGCGCATCGCCCGCGACGACGCCGAACCCTGCCACTGCCCGACGACGAGGAACTGCATCGTCTCAGTCTGTCAGCACGGCCCGGCGCCGTCCGCACCAGCGTGTCGGGTCAGATCGTCGACGACCCGCCGTTCTTCAGTGCGGCGAGTCGCGCCTCGACCTCGGCGTCCCGACCGACGTCCTCGAGGCTCTCGAACTGCGCGTCCAGGCTCGACGACTGGAGCTCCTGCTGTCCGAGGACCTTCGCCTCCTCGCGGCGGACCTTCTCCTCGAAGCGGTTGAGGTCGCTCGTCGGGTCGGTGATGTCGATGTTGCCGATGGCGTCGTTCACCTTCGACTGTGCCTCGGCGGTCTTCTGGCGGGCGACCAGCGAGTCGCGCTTGGACTTGAGCTGCTCGAGCTTCTGCTCCATGCCGGCGAGACCGGACTTGAGCTTCTCGACCTGCTCGTTCTGGGTGGCGAGCGGGCCCTCGTTGTCCTTGACCTCTTGTTCGGCGGCGATCTGCTTGCCGATGGCGATCTTCGCGAGGTTGTCGAACTTGTCCGCCTCGGCCGTCTTGCCCTCGGCGCGGTACTTGTCCGCGGCCGACGAGGCGTTCGCGGCCTTCTGCCCCCACTCGGAGGCGGCGCGCTTGTCCTCCTCGTGGTCCTGCTCGAGCAGGCGGAGGTTGCCGATCGTCTGCGCGATCGCGGTCTTGGCGTCCGCGATGTTGTTCGTGTAGTCGCGGACGAGCTGGTCCAGCATCTTCTGCGGGTCCTCGGCGTCGTCGATGATCTGGTTCACGTTCGCGCGGATGAGCGCGGAGATCCGGCCGAAGATGGTCTGCTTTGCCATGTGCGTTGCCTTTCCTGGGAGGTCCGTCGGTGGTCTGACTGGTGATCTGGATGGGCGGTCCGGCGGTCTGCCGGGGGAGGTCTCGATGGGCGGGCGGTGGGGAGTCCCGGAGGTCAGAAGCGGCCGCCGCCGGAGAACCCGCCGCCTCCGCCGCCCCCGCCACCGCCGAAGCCGCCGCCCCCGCCGCCGAAGCCCCCGCCCCCGAAGCCGCCGCCCCCGAACGACCCGCCTCCGAAGCTGCCCCCGCGTCCGCCGAGCAGGCCGCCGAGCACGAGGCCGGTGACCAGCCCGCCGAGCTGCGCGCCGTTCCCGCCGCTGCCCTGCCCCGGCCACCCGCCCATGTCGTCGTTCGCCGCGTCCATCGCAGCCGCGGCGTACTGCTCCGCCGACCGCGCCGCCTGCACCGCACGTGCGGGGTCGGTGGTGGCGAAGTCGATCGCGTCGTCGAGCGCCCGCTCGGCCTCGGACAGCCGTGTCCGCGCGGTGGTGCCGACGGCGCCGCGTCGCACGGAGATGAAGTCACGCGCCTGGCTGATCCGCGTCCGCGCGTCCCGTAGGGCGTCGTCGAGCGCACGCCGGGCCCGCTCGCGCTGCTCCTGCTGGCCGCGGGCGGTGGCCAACGCGGCGTCGATGGCCGTGTTCGCCTTCGTCAGGCCGTCGACCGCCGCGATCGGGTCCCGCGGGTCGACCCCCTGCCGGAGCACCGCGTCGGCCTGCGTCGCCGCTGCGGCGAGGGCCGGGTCGCCCGATCGCATCGCGCGCGCCGCGGCGACGTCGCCCTCGAGGTCCGCGCGCATCGCCTGCGCGCGGGCGGCGGCCTCGGCGAAGGTCGTCTCCGCGGCGGTCGCACTGCCGGTCAGCTGCTGCACCTGCGCCAGGGCGTGCTGCGCGTCCCGCACGGCGATGACGGCCTCGCCCTTGTCACCGGCGGCGATCGCGGCCGTGGCGGCCCGGGACCGCTCGGTCGCGTAGTCGAGGACCTGCTGCGCCTGGTCGACGTTGTCCGACACCGAGGCCAGCGTCCGGCCGGCGTACGCACCGCGCACCCGGTCGAGCGCCGTCCGCGCGGCGGCGAGGTCCGCGGGAGCGGCGGCCACCGCGGAGTCGAGCGCCCGTGCCGCGTCCTCGACCCCGTCCTCGAGCGCGCGGAGGCGGTCGAAGGCCTCGGTCTGCTGGTCGATCGCCGCGTGCGCCTGTTCGCAGATCGCGATGATCTGGTTCGCCCACTCGGCGCGCTGCTGTGGGGTGTCGGGGACCTCGTCGTCGAGCTGCTGCTGGTACGCGAAGGCCTGGCGGACGGATCGCTTCGCGGCGTCGACGGCCTCGGCGAAGGGCTTCGCGGCGTCGTCGCCGAACTGCGCGGCGGCGAACCCGACCTCTTGCTCGGCGGTCTTGAGCTCGTCGTCGATGGTGACGAGGGCACCGCCCGCGGCCCGCTCGAGTCCCGCGAGCGACTCCTGCTGCGCTCGCGCGGCTGCTGCCGTCCGGCGCTTGTTCCGTGCTCGGACGACGAGCAGCAGGACGAGCAGGCCGACCACGACGACGGCGAGCGCGACCCACAGCCAGGTCAGGTCCGGCGGCGCCTGGCTGGCGACCAGACCTTCCGCGAGCGCGACCGCCGCGCCCGACCAGTTCCCGTCCCGCAGCTGGGGGACCGCGTCCTGCTGGTAGGCGTCCTCGACGTCCGTCGAGGACAGCACGCCCTCGGTCGTCTGCTGGATGTCCGCGATCCGGTCGTCGACCGCGACCGACAGCACGATGCTGTCCGAGCCGATCTGGTTCCGCTGGATGACCGCATCGCCCCAGGCGGTGTGGTCGGTCGGGTCCGTGAAGGTGGGGACGTAGACGACGTAGAGCTGCGTCCGCGTCTTGTCGTACAGGTCCTGGATCGCCCGCTCGACCTGCGTCCGCTGCCCGCTCGACAGCGCGCCGGCGTCGTCGACCACGTACGCTCCGGCGAGGTCCACCGGCTCGGTGGCGTCCGCGGCGGTCTCGGGAACGAGCACGGGGCCGACGACGAGGCCGACGGCCACCAGTGCCGCGCCGAGCCGCGAGCGGAGGCGTCGGCGCCGCCGTTGTCCCCCGACGGAGTCCGCTCCGTGTGACGCCGTCGTCGCACTCGTCCGGGCGTGGACCGCTCGCATCCGTCCTCCATCCGTCGTCGGTGTGCCCTGCGACGCACCCCGTGACCGCGCCGAGCAGGCTGCCGTCGCCCCGATGCTATCCACGCTCCTTCGCGGACGGACAGACTTCGGGAGAACCTCGCCGGACGCGCAACCTGGGGAGGGTTTGTCCCCCGGGCGGGGTATGCTGGCGGCCACTGTTCGACGACGAACGGAAGGGGAGCACGATGGAGCGCACGACGAGCACAGAGGTCGTCCCACTGGAGGACGGCTACCACCGCGTCTCGACGCCGGCGAGCGGCGTGATCGGCTTCGTCCGGGAGCAGGACGGCCGCTACGAGGTCCTGCGCGGCCGCGTCCGGCAGGCAACCCGGTCCGAGGGCGCCTACAGCACCATGAACGTCGCGCTCATCGCGCTCACGCACGCCTGATCCGCCCTCCCGTCGCGGGTAGGCTCACCGCGTGGTCGCCCGGTCCCGCAACGACGTCAGGTGCGGTGCCGTCGCCGTGACGGTGCACGTCGTCGCCGCGGACGCGGACACCGCTGGTGTCGGCCGGGAGGCACTGGTCACCGCCGGCGCGTCCGCTGCGGGTGTCGAGCCGGTCACCGTACGCACCGGCCGGTCCTGTCCGACGTGCGGCGCATCCGACCACGGGCGCCCCTGGGCGGAGGCCGCCGGTACGGCCGTCCCGGTGAGCCTCGCGCGCACGACCGGCATCGTCGCCGTGGCCGCGCTGCAGGGGACCGCGCGGTCGACGAGGACGACCCTGCCGACCGTCGGCGTCGACGTGGAGCGGGTCTCGCGCGTCGCCGCCGCCCCGCTCGACGCGTCCGGCCCGCGGGAGTCCGGCCGGCTCCGCACGGTGCAGGACCGCGCCGCCGCGTGGGCCGTCACCGAGGCGGTGCTCAAGCGCGACGGCCGCGGGCTCCGCGTCGACCCCGCCCGGGTCGAGGTCGACCTGCGCCGTGGTCGGGCACGGCTCGACGGCCGCTGGCAGCCGGTGACGGTGACCTGGCTCGACGCGGACCTCGTGCTCGCGGTCGCGGCGGGCGGCCTGCCGGTCACGGTCACCGCCCCGCGGGACGTCCCGTTCAGCGCCGGGGGAGCGTGAGGACCTCGGCACCGTCCTCGGTGATCGCAATCGTGTGCTCGGTGTGTGCCGTCCGGGACCCCGTCGCGCTCCGCAGCGTCCAGCCGTCCGGGTCGGTGGCGAGTTCGTCGGTGTCCGCCATCACCCAGGGCTCCAGTGCGAGGAGGAGCCCCGGCCGGAGCGTGTACCCGCGCCCTGGTCGACCGGTGTTCGACACGTGCGGGTCCTGGTGCATGGTCGACCCGATGCCGTGACCGCCGAACTCGGTGTTCACGGGGTACCCGGCGTCGGCGAGCACGGTCCCGATCGCGTGGGACAGGTCACCGGTCCGAGCGCCGGGGCGGGCGGCCGCGATCCCGGCGGCCAGGGCGCGCTCGGTCGCCGCGATGAGCGCCGTGTCCGCGGGGTCGGGCGTGCCCACGACGAAGCTGATGGCCGCGTCGGCGGCGATCCCGTCGAGGGACACTGCCAGGTCGAGCGTGAGCAGGTCGCCGTCCACCAGCGCTCGGTCGTGGGGCAGCCCGTGCAGGACCGCGTCGTTCACGGCGGTGCACACGTGGTGGCCGAACGGCCCGCGGCCGAACGACGGGGCGTAGTCGACGTAGCAGGAGTCGGCGCCCGCGTCCTCGATCAGCGTCCGGGCCCACGCGTCGATCTCGAGCAGGTTCGTGCCCACTCCGGTGCGCTCGCGGAGGGTCTGCAGGACGGTGCCGACGAGGGCGCCCGTGCGGCGGGCCCGGTCGACCTCGGCGGGGCTCAGGATCTCGATCACGCGTCGAGGCTACCGGTACAGTTCGGCCGGTACAACAGTACCGGTACTACCATCACGTCCATGGTCCGTCTCCCGCTCAGTCCCGAGGAGCTCGAGCGTGGGCGTCGGCTCGGGGCACTGCTGCGCCGGGCCCGTGCCGAGCGCTCGATGCTCGACGTCGCCCTGGCCGCCGGCATCTCGCCCGAGACCCTCCGGAAGATCGAGACCGGCAGGATCGCGACCCCGGCGTTCGCCACGATCGCGGCCGTCGCCGGAGAGGTCGGACTCTCGCTCGACGCGCTCTGGACGGACGTGCACGCGCCGGACCGCGCGGCCTCGTAGCGCTCCGTCGGCGCCGCTCAGACCGGACGGACGACCGGCAGCGCCGGCACCCCGGGCTCGTCGACCCACGGCCCGGTGACCCGTCGCACCGCGTGGACGGACAGTCCCGCCGCGTCCGCGAGCGCGCCGAGCACGTCCTCGGGGACCACGTTGCTGTGCCGGTACCGGTCGGTGAGCGACCGCAACCCGGTGAAGAACGCCTCGTCGCCGACGGTCCGTCGGACGGCGTGCAGGGCGAGGGCACCGCGCTTGTAGACCCGGTCGTCGAACATGTCCTGCGCGCCCGGCGACGCGACGACGAGGTCCTGCGGGCCGGCGACCAGCGCCTGTCGGTGCTGCGCCGCGAGCGCGTCCGCCGAGTCGCCGCCGCGGTGCTCGGACCACAGCCACTCCGCGTAGCAGGCGAAGCCCTCGTGCAGCCAGATGTCCTGCCAGCGGCCGACGGTGAGTGAGTTCCCGAACCACTGGTGCGCGAGCTCGTGCGCGATGAGCCGGTCGGTGCCGTGCTCGCCGTCGACGTGGTTCCGGCCGAACACCGCGAGCCCGTGCGCCTCGAGCGGGATCTCGAGCTCGTCGTCCGTCACCACGATCCCGTAGGACGAGAACGGGTACGGGCCGAACCGGTCGGCGTAGAGCGCGAGCATCTCGGGCACCTGCCCGAAGTCCGTCCGGACCGCGGACGTCAGGTCCGCCGGGTGGTGCACGGTCACCGGTGGGACGGCACCGCGGAGCCGTGTCGAGCGGTAGCGCCCGATCTGCACGGTCGCCAGGTACGTGGCCATCGGCTCGGTCACCGCGTAGGTCCAGGTCGTGCCGGCGCGCGCCTGCTCGCGGCCGAGCAGGTCCCCGTTCGCGACGACGTCGTACCCGGTCTCGGCGGTGATCTCGAAGCGGTAGGTGGCCTTGTCGTCCGGGCGGTCGTTGCACGGGAACCAGCTCGGGGCGCCGGTCGGCTGCGCGGCGACGATGACGCCGTCGGTCAGCTCCTCCCACCCGATCTGGCCCCAGGGGCTGCGGAGCGGACGCGGTGCGCCGCGGTAGCGCAGGTGCAGCGTGAACTCGGCACCCGCGGCGATCGGCTCGGCGGGGGTGACCGTCAGCTTGTGGGTCGACGCGGCGACCTTCGCCGCCCGGACGCCGTCGACGTCAGCACGGTCGACCCGCAGCCCGTGCAGGTCGAGCACGACTCGGTCCAGGGCGACGAGCGCCCGCGCGGTGATCGTCGCCGTCGCGTCGAGCCGGTTGGTCGCGACGCGGTAGCCGAGGCGCAGGTCGTGGTGCAGGGCGCTCCACCGACGGTCGCCGCTGTGCGGGGTGTACGGGTCGGCGTCGGGGTTCGGCTTCACGGTGCCGTCGAGTCTGCCACGCCCGGGTCCTCGCCGCGGTCCACCGGCGGTGCGGTCGTCCACGGAGCGATGGGGTTGCCCGACCAGTGCGTGCCGCCGGGGACCTGCTCGCCGCGCATCACGAGCGACGCCGGGCCGACGGTCGCACCGGGGCCGATGCCCGCCGCCGGCAGGACGACGCTGTGCGGACCGAGGGTCGCGCCGGCGTCCAGGCGGACCGCGTCGAGCTGCATGACCCGGTCGTGGAACAGGTGGGTCTGCACGACGGTCCCGCGCGCGACGGACGCGCCGGCGCCGATCTCGACGAGGTCGGCCTCCGGCAGCCAGTACGTCTCGATCCAGGTGCCGCGGCCGATCCGGGCACCGAGGCTCCGGAGCCACGCGGCGAGGGCCGGCGTCCCCGTGGCCTGCTCGGCGAACCACGGTCGGGCGACGGTCTCGACGAACGTGTCCTGCACCTCGTTGCGCCACACGAACGACGACCACAGCGGTCGTTCCCTGGCGTCGATCCGCCCGACGAAGACCCACTTCGCGGCCGTCGACACCGTGGCGGCGACGGCGCCCGCGACGATGAGGACCGGACCGGCGAGCAGGACCGTCCACCCGAGCCCGATCGAGGACCACAGCGCGAGCAGCGCCCCGGTGACGCCGAGGGCGATCGCGGAGGACACCATCGGCGCCACGAGTCGGAGCAGTTCCCAGAGCCCCCGCGCGACCTTCAGGCGGCGCGGCGGACGGAAGGTGCGCTCCTCGTCGAACTCGGTCGTCGCCCGGCGGAGTCGGACCGGCGGCGATCCGAGCCACGACGAGCCGCGCTTGGCCTTCTTCGGCACGGCGGACAGCACCGCGACCAGGGCCTCGCGGGGGACCGAGCGGCCGGCCCCGGTCATGCCGGAGTTGCCGAGGAACGCGCGCCGCCCGACCTTCGACCGCCCGATCCGGACGTACCCGCCGCCGAGCTCGTACGTCGCGACCATGGTGTCGTCGGCGAGGAACGCCCCCGACGCGATCTGCGTGAGCGCGGGGATGAGCAGCACGGTCGAGATCTCGGTGTCCCGCCCGACCCTCGCCCCGAGCACCCGGAGCCACAGCGGCGTGACGAGCGAGGCGTACAGGGGGAACAGCAGGGTCCGTGCGGCGTCGAGCACCCGTTCCGTGCACCACGCCTGCCACCCGGGCCGGGACCGCACCGGGTACCGGCCCTCGCGGAGGCCGATGCCGAGCAGCCGGACGGCGGCGACCACGAGCCCGGCGTACACGGCACCCGCGACGAGCGTGGCGAGCGGGACGGCCGCCAGGCCGTGCAGCACGGCGGACCCGATCGTGTCCGCCCGCCCGACCAGGGCCGCGGCGACCAGTACGCCGGCCGCGACGCCGACGACGGGCAGCCCCGCGACGACGACGGAGCCGACCCCGTACGCGACGAGCCAGCGCCTGCGGGACGGTGGTCGTGCCTCCCGACCGTGCCGAGCCGAGCCGACGCGTTCCGCCGGCGAACCCGCCCAGCGCTCCCCGTCGGGGACCCGGCCGGAGACGGCGGAGCCGGCCTCCACCTCGGCTCCCGCGCCGACGTGCGCGCCCGGCAGCAACGTGGACCGGCTGTGCACGACCGCGTCGGCGTCGACCCGGACCCGGCCGAGACGGAACACGTCGCCGTCGACCCAGTGCCCGGCGAGGTCGACCTCGGGTTCGATCGACGCCCGTTTGCCGATCGTGAGCATGCCGGTCACCGGCGGGAGCGTGTGCAGGTCGACGCCCTGACCGATCCGGGCGCCGAGCGCGCGGGCGTAGTAGCTGATCCACGGCGCGCCGGACGTCGAGGGGCCGTCGACGGCCTCGGCGATGCGCTCCGCGAGCCAGACGCGCACGTGCACCGAGCCGCCGCGGGGGTGGTCGCCCGGGCGGACGCCGAGCAGGACGAGCCGGGCGAGCACGACCGTGAGCGCCATCTTGCCCACGGGGGTGACGAACAGCGCGAGCGCGAGCACGAGGGCCCACCAGGGCAGCGACGGCAGGGCGGGGAACGCCGTCGCGTGCAGGACGCTCGACGCGAGGGCGGTCCAGGTCGTGACCCGCAGCCCGCGGAGGACCTGCACCGGCAGGCCGAGCACCGTCAGCAGCAGCCCGGTCGCCGGCGGGACCGGACGGACGGGGCGCCGGGCGGCGGCGACCGGCCCGGCGTCGTCGAGCGCCTCGGCCAGCGCGCCGATCCGCGGGTGGTCGTACACGTCGGCGACGGTCGTCGTCGGGAAACGTTCGCGGATGGCCGAGACGAGCTGCGCCGCGGTCAGCGAGCCGCCGCCGTGCGCGAAGAAGTCGTCGTCGACGCTCGTCACCGGGACGCCGAGGATCGCCGCCCACCGCTCGGCGATCCACGCGACGGTGTCCGGCAGCAGGGCGGTGTCGGTGGCGCCGGGGAGCGGCCAGGGGAGCGCAGCGCGGTCGACCTTGCCCGAGGTGCGGGTCGGCAGGGCGTCGACGACGGCGAGGAGCGGCACGAGGGCGGCGGGCAGCTCCTGCCGGAGGCGCTCGTTCGCGGCGGCGGTGTCGATCGTCGCGCCGGCGACCGGGGCGACGTACCCGACGAGCACCTGGTTCCCGGCGGGGGTGCGCTGCACGACGGCGGCACCGCCCGCGACGCCGTCCAGGCCCTGCAGCGCGGCGTCCACCTCGCCGAGCTCGATCCGGCGACCGCCGAGCTTGACCTGGTCGTCGGCGCGGCCCTGGAACACCAGGCCCTCGGGCTCGTACCGCACGAGGTCCCCGCTCCGGTACGCCCGGTCCCACCCGAGCTCCGGGAAGGGTGCGTACTTCTCGGCGTCCTTCGCCGGGTCGAGGTACCGGCCGAGTCCGACGCCCCCGATGACGAGCTCGCCGACGCCGCCGGGGGCGACGCGCTGCCCGTGCTCGTCGACGACGGCGAGGTCCCAGCCGTCCAGCGGCAGGCCGATCCGGACGGGCTGGCTGCCGTCCATCAGGGACCCGCACGCGACGACGGTGGCCTCGGTCGGGCCGTAGGTGTTCCACAGCTCGCGGTCCCGGGACGCGATGCGGGCGGCGAGCTCGGGCGGGCAGGCCTCGCCGCCGAAGATGACGAGCCGGACCTGCTCGAGGGCGTCGTCGGGCCAGAGCGCCGCGAGGGTCGGCACGGTCGAGACGATCGTGATCGTGTGCGCGATGAGCCACGGCCCGAGGTCGACCCCGGTCCGGACGAGCGACCGCGGCGCGGGGACCAGGCACGCCCCGTGGCCCCACGCGAGCCACATCTCCTCGCAGGACGCGTCGAACGCGACGCTCAGCCCGGCGAGGACCCGGTCGCCCGGACCGATCGGGGCGTCCTGCAGGAACATCCGTGACTCGGCGTCGACGAACGCGGCCGCGGAGCGGTGGGTCACGGCGACGCCCTTGGGGACACCGGTCGAGCCGGAGGTGAAGATGATCCAGGCGTCGTCGTCGACCGTCGGCGCCGCCGCACGTGCGACGGGGTCGACGACCGGCGCGGGGTCGGCGTCGGGCGCGCCGGAGGTCCGCAGGACGCCACCCGCGCCGATCACACCGACGACCCCGGCCTCGCCGAACACGAGCGCCGCCCGCTCCTCGGGGTCGTCGGCGTCGACGGGGACGTACGCGGCACCGGCGGCGAGCACGGCGAGGATCGACACGTACAGGTCCCGGCCGCCGGACGGGATGCGGATGCCGACGCGGTCGCCGCGGCGCACCCCGCGCGTGGCGAGGTCGTCGGCCTGCGCGGCGACGAGGTCGAGCAGGGTCGCGTAGTCGACGGTCCCGGCCGGGTCCTCGAGCGCGAGGGCGTCCGGGGTCGCGGCCGCGGTCGCCCGCAGGACGTCGAGCAGGGTGCGCGGGTCGGGCGCGTGCGTGCCGCGGGCGAGGGGTGCCTGGGTGTCCGTGGTGCCGGTGCTCATCGGCGCGGATCATAGTGACGCCGGGTGTCGCGCCGGCAAACCAAGACGCCGACCGTGCTCTGAGTGGAGGAGAGCGCCGGAACAAGAAGAGCCCCGGCGGTGAGGCCGGGGCTTCTGACTGTGCTGCGTTTCCTGTGCCCCCAGGAGGATTCGAACCTCCGCCCCTGCCTCCGGAGGGCAGTGCTCTATCCCCTGAGCTATGGGGGCTCGTGGGCGAGATCAACCGTAGCAGGTCTGCGCACCGCACCAGGACAGCGCGTGTCGCGTCGCACCGGACGGGAGGCACGGTGTGGGTCCGCCCCGCGCCTCCCGTCCGCTGCCGGGTCGCGTCGGAGGCGGGCCGGCGGCCGGGCGTGCCGTCGCGTCAGCCGGCCGGCGTTGCCGAGGCACTCGGCTCGAGTGCCTCGTGCACGGCGTCGACGACGGGCTGCGCGCCGCCGGGCTCGGTGAACAGGGTCGACTCGGTGGTGATCCAGTACGGATCGGGGAATGCGTCCGCACGCCCGACGCCGTCGGTCAGGGCGAAGTAGCCCTCGACGCGGTAGGTCGGCACCGAGCCGCCGCGCTCGTACAGGGCGTCCTTCAGTGTCGTGAGCGACTTCTCAGGCAGGTGGGCGACGGCGAGCGTCACCGTGGTGGCGGGGTCGTCGGTCGCGACGAAGCGGCACACGCGACCGCGCTGACGCTCGATGGTGGCCGCCGGTGTGCCCTTCGCGGGCGTCCAGGACGTGTCCTGCGTGAACGTCTTCCCGTACACCTGCAGCGCCGACGCGGGGAGCAGGTCGGTGCAGCCCTGGGTCACGCGCTGCCCGATCGGTCCGGCGCTCGCGCTGGCGCTGGGGGAGCCGCCGCCGGACCCGCCCGTGCACGCCGTGAGGGCGAGGGACGCGGTCACGCTGAGGACGGCGACGGTGATCGCCCGGGCACGGCTGCGGGTGGTCATCCGGACATGATGATGCACGCGACCAGACGCGGGCCAGGAGCCGCCTGGACGTCCCGGTAGGATCGACCCTCGTGACTCCTGCCGAACTCTCCGCCGCGTACCTGTCGATCCTGACCGGGATCGTCGAGCGACGAGGTGCGTCCGACACCGTGACCGTCGGGGAGTCGCACGTCGCGCTCGAACGGCCGAAGAACCGCGCACACGGCGACTGGGCCTCGAACGCGGCGATGCAGCTCGCGAAGCGCCTCGGCACGAACCCGCGCGAGCTCGCGACCGAGATCGCGGGCGAGCTGTCCGAGCTGGACGGTGTCGCGTCGGTCGACGTCGCCGGACCCGGCTTCATCAACATCACGCTCGAGGCGGCGGCCGCGGGGGAGATCGCCCGCACGATCGTCGACGGGGGTTCGTCCTTCGGGCACGGCGACCTGTACGACGGCGTCCGCATCGACCTCGAGTTCGTGTCCGCCAACCCGACCGGCCCGATCCACATGGGCGGCGTCCGCTGGGCCGCGGTCGGCGACAGCCTGGCGCGCGTGTTCGCCGCGCAGGGCGGCCTCGTCACCCGCGAGTACTACTTCAACGACCACGGCGCGCAGATCGACCGCTTCGCCCGGTCCCTCGTCGCGTCCGCGCTCGGGGAGCCCACGCCCGAGGACGGCTACGGCGGCGCCTACATCAGCGAGATCGCCGCCCGCGTGCTGTCGACGTACGACGGCGACGTGCGCGACCTGCCCCGCGACGAGGCGCAGGAGCTGTTCCGCCGCGAGGGCGTCGACTTCATGTTCGCCGACATCAAGCAGTCGCTGCACGACTTCGGCGTCGACTTCGACGTGTACTTCCACGAGAACTCGCTGCACGAGTCGAAGGCCGTCGAGCGCGCCATCGAGCGCCTGCAGTCGCTCGGGATGATGTACGAGGCCGAGGGGGCGCTCTGGCTCCGCACGACCGACTTCGGCGACGACCGGGACCGCGTCGTCATCAAGTCCGACGGCGACCCCGCGTACATCGCCGGTGACCTGGCGTACTACCTCGACAAGCGCGAGCGGGGGTTCGAGCGGAACCTCATCATGCTCGGCGCGGACCACCACGGCTACGTCGGTCGGATGATGGCGATGTGCGCGGCGTTCGGCGACCAGCCGGGTACGAACCTCGAGATCCTCATCGGCCAGATGGTCAACCTGCTCAAGGACGGCCAGCCGTTCCGGATGTCGAAGCGCAACGGCACGATCGTGACGATGGAGGACCTCGTCGACGCCGTCGGTGTGGACGCCGGCCGGTACGCCCTCGTGCGGTTCGCCAGCGACACCGCGATCGACATCGACCTCGACCTGCTCACCAAGCGGACGAACGACAACCCGGTCTTCTACGTGCAGTACGCCCACGCCCGCACGCAGTCGGTGGCGCGCAACGCCGCCGCCTCCGGGGTGGACCGCTCGGCGTTCGACGCCTCGCTGCTCACCCACGACACCGAGGGTGCACTCCTCGGTGCCCTCGCGGAGTACCCGCGGGTCGTCCGGCAGGCCGCGGAACTGCGCGAGCCGCACCGCATCGCGCGGTACATCGAGCAGCTCGCGGGGCTGTACCACCGCTGGTACGACGCCTGCCGCGTGACCCCGCTCGGCGACGAGGCCGTGACCGACCTGCACCGCACCCGCCTCTGGCTGAACGACGCCACCGGCCAGGTCGTCCGCAACGGCCTGGGGCTGCTCGGCGTCTCCGCTCCCGAGCGCATGTAGCGCGGCCCCGCCCGGATCGAACCACGGAACCGACGTCGAACCAGCCCTCGCGGCTGGTTCGACGTCGGTTTCCTGGTTCGACACGCGCCCGCCCCCGCCCGCCCGCCCCCGGCCAGCCGCCCGCCCGCCGCAGCCGACGCGCCGGGCCGCACCCGTGCCTCCAGGCCGGCTGCCGGGGGACCCTGGCAGGGTGGGACGCATGTCCGTCGCCCTCGCACCCGCCCGGAAGCGCCGGCGCTGGCCGATCGTCCTCGTCGTGCTCCTCGTCGTGCTGGCCGCGCTCGCGGTCGTCGCCGAGTTCGTCCTGCGCGGCGTGGTGGACCGCACGATCGCCGACCAGGTCGAGCAGGCCCTGCCCGACGGCACGACCGGCGAGGTCACTGCCCACGCCGAGGGCATCGTCCTGCCGCAGCTGATCGCCGGGACGCTCGACCGGGTGGACATCTCGTCGGACCGGATCACGGTCGACGGCGTCCCGCTCGCGGCGGACGTCACCGTGCACGACGTCCCGGTCGACGGGAAGGGCGACGTCCGGGACGTCGACGGGCACGTGACGCTCGCCGCCTCGAGCGTGAAGGACCTGGCGAAGTACAGCCCGCTGTTCGACCGGCTCCGGCTCGTCGACGGCGGGGTCGAGCTCTCCGGCTCCACCGCGGTGCTCGGCTACGACATCTCGTACGCGGCCACCGGTGACGTCGTGGCGCAGCCCGACGGCCGCGGCGTGACGATCACGCCGCAGACGGTCCGGATCACGAACTCGGCGCTTGGGCTCAAGGTGGACTCCATCCCCGGCGTGACCGACGTGCCCGTGACGGTCTGCACGGCGCAGTTCCTGCCGGAGCAGCTGCGGGTCCGCTCGCTCGACATCACCGGGTCGGACGCGACGGTGCGGGTCACGGCCGACCGGCTGCCGCTCACGGAGCAGGGACTGCAGACCGTGGGGACCTGCAGCAGCTGACGGCGCGGGCGCGCGTGTCGGCGCGCCGCGGCCCGTAACAGCGGACTGGAGGCTCGTCCCGGCTCGCTAGGATCGGGTCCCGTGAGCGAGAACCCCCTTGCCCCGCCGCGGCTGCGGGTCCCCGACGACGCCTCCGCGCTGAGCGCGCGCATCTGGCCCGCGTCCGCGACGCGGACCGACGACGGCTCGCTCGCGATCGGCGGCGTCGCCGCCGCCGACCTGGTCGCGCAGTACGGCACGCCGCTCTACGTCGTCGACGAGCGCGACGTGCAGTCCCGTGCCGTCCGCGTGCGCACCGCGTTCGACGACGCCTTCGGCCGGATCGGTACCCGGGCGCACGTCTACTACGCCGCGAAGGCGTTCCTCACGACCCAGGTCGCCGCGTGGATGGCCGAGGCCGACCTCCGCGTCGACGTCTGCACGGGCGGGGAGCTCGCGGTCGCACTGGCCGGCGGTGTCGACCCAGCACGCCTGGGCTTCCACGGCAACGACAAGTCCGACGCCGAGATCGCCCGCGCGGTCGAGGTCGGCCTCGGCACGATCGTGCTCGACAGCCACGAGGAGATCGGCCGCGTTGCCCGTGCCGCGGCGGTCGCCGGGACCGTGCAGCGCGTCCGCATCCGGATCAACAGCGGCGTCCACGCGTCGACGCACGAGTACCTGGCGACCGCGCGCGAGGACCAGAAGTTCGGCATCCCGCTGACCGAGGCCGTCCAGGCCGCCGCAGCCGTGCGCGCGGAGCCGAGCCTGGCGTTCGTCGGTCTGCACTCGCACATCGGCTCGCAGATCTTCGACGAGTCGGGCTTCCGCGAGGCCGCCCGCCGTCTGATGGACGTGCACGCCGAGCTCGTGCAGTCCGGTCCGGTGCCGGAGCTGAACCTCGGCGGCGGTTGGGGGATCGACTACACCGAGGCGGACGAGGCGTTCGCCCCGGAGGACGTCGCCGAGGCACTCGCCACCATCGTCGCCGAGGCCTGCGCCGAGCGCGACATCCCGGTGCCGGAGATCGCGGTCGAGCCCGGCCGCTACATCGTCGGCCCGGCGGGCGTCACGCTCTACCGCGTCGGCACGATCAAGCCGGTCGCGCTCGAGACCGAGGACGGCGCGACCGCCACGCGCACGTACGTGTCGGTCGACGGCGGCATGAGCGACAACGCCCGTCCCGCGCTGTACGGCGCCGACTACACCGCCCGGCTCGCCCGTACCTCGGACGCCCCGGCCGTCCTGACGCGCGTCGTCGGCAAGCACTGCGAGTCGGGCGACATCGTCGTGCACGACGAGTACCTGCCCGGCGACGTGCACCGAGGCGACCTGCTCGCCGTCGCGGCCACCGGTGCCTACTGCTGGGCGCTGTCGAGCAACTACAACCACGTCGGCCGCCCGCCGGTCGTCGCGGTGGCGGACGGCACTGCCCGTACCCTGGTCCGGGGCGAGTCGATCGACGACCTCCTCGCCCGCGACACCGGGGTCGTCCCCGCGCCCGCAGCCGGCGCGGCCGGATGACCCGAGAACGACAGGACCCGCACCAGATGATCGAATACCGCAACGTCCGCGTCGCGCTGCTCGGAGCCGGCTCGGTCGGCTCCCAGGTGGCCCGGCTGCTCCTGGAGCACGGCGACGAGCTCGCCTCCCGTGCCGGCGCCGGCCTCGAGCTCGTGGGCATCGCGGTCCGCGACACCGACGCGCCTCGGGACGTGGACCTGCCGAAGGAGCTCTTCACGACGGACGCGGCGTCGCTCATCCTCGGCGCGGACATCGTCGTCGAGCTCATCGGCGGCATCGAGCCCGCGCGCACGCTCGTCCTGCAGGCGCTGCAGTCCGGCGCCGACGTCGTCACGGGCAACAAGGCGCTCCTCGCGACGCATGGCCCGGAGCTCTTCGCCGTGGCGGAGCAGGTCGGCGCGCAGCTCTACTACGAGGCCGCGGTCGCCGGGGCGATCCCGATCATCCGTCCGCTGCACGACTCGCTCGCGGGCGACCGCATCGAGCGGATCATGGGCATCGTCAACGGCACGACGAACTTCATCCTCGACCTGATGGACCGCGAGGGCGCGACGTTCGAGGACGCCCTGGCCACGGCGACCGAGCTCGGGTACGCCGAGGCCGACCCGACCGCCGACGTCGAGGGCTACGACGCAGCGCAGAAGGCCGCCATCCTCGCGTCGCTCGCGTTCCACACCTCGGTCCCACTCGCCGCCGTGCACCGCGAGGGCATCACCTCGGTCACGATCGAGCAGGTCCGGGCCGCGCGGAAGGCCGGCTACGTCGTGAAGATCCTCGCGACGGCCGAGCGCCTCACCGACGCGCAGGGCGTCGAGGGCGTGAGCGCCCGGGTGTACCCGGCGCTCGTCCCGGAGTCGCACCCCCTGGCGAGCGTGCACGGCGCGAAGAACGCCGTGTTCGTCGAGGCCGAGGCGGCCGGCGACCTCATGTTCTACGGCGCGGGTGCCGGCGGCGTCGAGACGGCGTCCGCGGTGCTCGGCGACCTGGTGTCCGCCGCCCGTCGCCACGTCATCGGCGGCCCCGGGATCGCCGAGTCGACGCAGTCGGCGCTGCCGGTCTTCCCGATCGGCTCGGTGAGCACGCGCTACCAGATCACGCTGCACGTCGCGGACGCCCCCGGAGTGCTCTCCACCGTCGCCGGCGTCCTCGCCGACCACGGCGTCAGCGTCGAGACCGTCGAGCAGACCGCCGCCACCGACCCGGGCGACGGCACGGCCGGCACCGCGAACCTCGTGATCGGCACGCACCTCGCCCGCGAGTCCGCCCTGGCCGACACGGTCCGGGCCCTCCGCGGCGAGGACGTCGTCGTCGAGGTCACGAGCGTGCTCCGAGTCGTCGGCGCCTGACGATCACCCCACCGCCCCCGACTGCAACACACCGAACAAGGAGAGCCTGATGGCCCACCAGTGGCAGGGAGTCCTGCGCGAGTACGCCGACCGTCTCGACGTGACCGAGACGACGCCGGTCGTCACCCTCGGCGAGGGCGGGACCCCGCTCATCCCGGCTCGTCGCCTGTCGGAGCGCACCGGCGCCGAGGTCTACGTGAAGTACGAGGGCATGAACCCGACCGGCTCCTTCAAGGACCGTGGCATGACGATGGCGATCTCGAAGGCCGTCGAGCACGGTGCGAAGGCCGTCATCTGCGCCTCGACCGGCAACACGAGCGCGTCGGCCGCCGCCTACGCCACGCACGCGGGGATCACCGCTGCGGTGCTCGTGCCCGAGGGCAAGATCGCCATGGGCAAGCTCAGCCAGGCCGTCGCGCACGACGGCCAGCTGCTGCAGGTGCAGGGCAACTTCGACGACTGCCTCGACATCGCGCGCGACCTCGCTGCGAACTACCCGGTGCACCTCGTCAACTCGGTCAACAACGACCGCATCGAGGGGCAGAAGACCGCCGCGTTCGAGGTCGTCGACGTCCTCGGTGACGCGCCGGACTTCCACTTCCTGCCCGTCGGCAACGCCGGCAACTACACGGCGTACTCCCGCGGCTACCGCGAGGACGTCGCGGCCGGCCGGTCGACGAAGATGCCGCGCATGTTCGGCTTCCAGGCCGCCGGATCCGCCCCGATCGTCCGCGGCGAGGTCGTCCCGAACCCGGACACCATCGCGTCGGCGATCCGCATCGGCAACCCGGCCTCGTGGCAGTACGCGCTCGAGGCCCGGGACGAGACCGACGGCTACTTCGGTGCGATCACCGACGAGGCGATCCTCGTCGCGCACCGCATCCTGTCCGCCGAGGTCGGCGTCTTCGTCGAGCCCGCGTCCGCGATCGGCGTGGCCGGACTGCTCGAGCGTGCCGACGCCGGCATCGTGCCCAAGGGTGCGAAGGTCGTCATCACGGTGACCGGACACGGCCTCAAGGACCCGCAGTGGGCCCTCCGCACGCCGGACGGCGGCGAGGTCGCCCCGACGAGCGTCCCGGTCGACACGAAGTCGGTCGCCGACGTGCTCGGACTGGTCGGCTCCGCGTGAGCGTCGACCGCTCGTCCGGACCGGGGGAGGGCATGACCGCCCGCAACGCTGTACCGGCCGGACGGGCGGTGCGTGTGCGCGTCCCGGCGACCTCTGCGAACCTCGGCCCGGGGTTCGACTCCCTGGGGCTCGCGCTGTCGCTCTACGACGAGGTCGTCGTCCGGGTCCGTCCGGAGCCGGGCGCGACCGTCACGGTCGAGGGCGTCGGTGCCGGCGAGGTCGCGACGGACGACTCGAACCTGGTCGTCCGGGCCGTCCGCCGCGGCCTCGAGCACGCCGGAGTGGCCCAGCCCGGGCTCGAGCTGCACGCCGTCAACGCGATCGCGCACGGGCGCGGCATGGGTTCGTCCGCCGCGGCGATCGTCGCCGGGCTGATGGCCGCCCGCGGACTCCTCGAGGGGATCGTCGACCTCGACGCATCGACCCTGCTGTCGCTCGCCACCGAGATGGAGGGGCACCCCGACAACGTCGCCCCGGCCCTCTTCGGCGGTCTGACGATCGCGTGGATGACGCCAGAGGGCCCCGCGTACAAGCGGCTGCTCGTCCACCGCGGTGTCTCGCCGGTGGTCTTCGTGCCGACCTCGACGCTGTCGACGAAGCTCGCGCGGTCCCTGCAACCCGCGAGCGTGCCGCACGAGGACGCCGCGTTCAACGTGTCGCGCTCCGCCCTGCTCGTCGCCGCGCTCATCCAGAGCCCCGAGCTGCTGCTCGCCGCGACCGAGGACCGCCTGCACCAGTCGTACCGGGCGAGCGCGATGCCCGAGACGGACGCGCTCATCGGTCTCCTCCGGCAGCAGGGCCTCGCCGCGGTCGTCTCCGGCGCGGGACCGAGCCTGCTCGTCCTGGGCAGCGACCCGGCGCAGCGCCTGACGGCCGCGGACCTGGTGGCGCGACACGCGCAGTCCGACTGGCGGGCCCTCATGCTGGCCGTGGACCTGGGTGGTGCTACAGTGGTGCCGCACTCGGCGCTCGAAGCCGATCCCGCGTAGGCGCAAGGACTGCTCCTCACCAGCGCAGGGTCCGGTGCGCGGGGGCACTCTCTTTCTGATCACCGAATCCCGGTCCGTCGTCTGAACGACGGTCGACGCGCACCCATGCGCCGGGACGGTGGAAACTCTCCGCGTTCTGCGGTTCGAAAGGAAACACCGACTTGACGAACGTCAACGACTCCACTCCGGTGGAGATCCCCAGCGACCTGCGCGCCCTCCGGCTCCCGGAGCTCCAGCGGATCGCCTCCTCGCTCGGCATCACCGGGCTCTCCAAGCTCCGCAAGGGCGACCTCATCGCCTCGATCGAGGACAAGCGTCCCGCCGACGCCGCCCCCGCCGAGACCCCCGCGGTCGAGACCCCCGCGGTCGAGACCCCCGCGGTCGAGACCCCCGCGGTCGAGACCCCCGCGGTCGAGACCCCCGCGGCAGCCGAGCCGACCGAGGCCCCCGCCGCCGAGCAGCCCGCCCGTGGCCGTCGCTCGCGCCGTGCCTCGTCCGGCGGCACGGTCAGCGCCGCGCCGACCTCGGCCGCCGAGCACACCAACCACGGCCACACCGGCACCGAGGACCTGCTCGCGGGCCTCGACCAGGTGCGCGCGGAGAAGGACGCGCAGGAGGCCGCCCAGGCCGGACAGCGCCGTGGCCGTGGCCGCGGTCCCGCCGCCGAGGCGCCGACGGTCGACGCCGCCGACCAGCCGGCCGATGCCGGTCAGCAGCCGGCCGACGCCGGTCAGCAGCAGGCCGACCAGGGTCGGTCGCAGGACGACCAGGGCCAGCAGGACCAGGGTCAGGGCCAGGACGACCAGCAGGGCGAGGGCGGCTCGCGCCGCGGACGCCGCAGCCGGGGTCGGGGTCGTGGCCGCGGGCAGAACGGCGAGAACGGCGAGCAGCAGTCCGGCGAGCAGAACGGCCAGCAGAAGCAGGCCGGTCAGCAGCACGCCAAGCAGGACGAGCAGCAGGCCGACGCCGACCAGGACGACCGCCAGCAGCAGAACGGCCAGAACGGCCAGCAGAAGCAGAACGGCCGCCAGAACCAGAACGGCCAGCAGAAGCAGAACGGCCAGCAGCAGAACGGCCCGCAGCAGAACGGCCAGCAGGACGACGCCGAGGGCGGCCGCGGCCGTCGTCAGCGGGACCGCAAGCGCGGCCGTGGCGCCCAGAACGACGAGTTCGAGCCGGAGATCACCGAGGACGACGTCCTCATCCCGATCGCCGGCATCCTCGACGTCCTCGACAACTACGCCTTCGTGCGCACCACGGGCTACCTGCCCGGCCCGAGCGACGTCTACGTCTCGCTCGGCCAGGTGAAGAAGTACCACCTGCGCAAGGGCGACGCGGTCGTCGGCGCGATCAAGCAGCCGCGGGACAACGAGCAGCAGGGCCGCCAGAAGTACAACGCCCTGGTCAAGGTCGACTCGATCAACGGGCAGACCACGGACGAGGCAGCGGCTCGCAAGGACTTCTCCGACCTGACCCCGCTGTACCCGAACGAGCGCCTGCGCCTCGAGACCGAGCCGCAGAAGCTGTCCACGCGGATCATCGACCTCGTGTCGCCGATCGGCAAGGGCCAGCGCGGGCTCATCGTGTCCCCGCCCAAGGCCGGCAAGACCGTCGTGCTGCAGGCCATCGCCAACGCGATCGCGAAGAACAACCCCGAGGCGCACCTCATGGTCGTCCTGGTGGACGAGCGTCCCGAAGAGGTCACCGACATGCAGCGCTCGGTGAAGGGCGAGGTCATCGCCTCGACCTTCGACCGACCGGCCGAGGACCACACCACGGTCGCCGAGCTCGCCATCGAGCGTGCGAAGCGTCTCGTCGAGCTCGGTCACGACGTCGTCGTGCTGCTCGACTCGATCACCCGCCTGGGCCGCGCCTACAACCTGGCGACCCCGGCCTCCGGTCGCGTACTCTCCGGCGGCGTCGACTCCGCAGCGCTCTACCCGCCGAAGCGATTCTTCGGCGCCGCGCGCAACATCGAGGACGGCGGCTCGCTGACCATCCTCGCGACCGCGCTCGTCGAGACCGGCTCGAAGATGGACGAGGTGATCTTCGAGGAGTTCAAGGGCACCGGCAACATGGAGCTCCGCCTGAACCGCCACCTGGCCGACAAGCGGATCTTCCCGGCCGTCGACGTCAACGCCTCCGGGACCCGTCGCGAGGAGCAGCTGCTCTCCGCCGACGAGGTCAAGATCACGTGGCGCCTGCGTCGAGCCCTCGCCGGGCTCGACCCGCAGCAGGCGCTCGAGATCGTGCTGCGGAACCTCAAGGAGACGCAGTCCAACGTCGAGTTCCTCGTCCAGGTGCAGAAGTCGGTCCCGACGACCGGCGGGCGCCACGACGGCCACCAGGAGTAAGGCGTGTTCGAGTCGGTGGCGGGGCTGCTGGCGGAACACGAGGACCTGACGCAGCAGCTGTCGGACCCCGCGCTCCACGCCGATGCCGCCCGGGCGAAGAAGGTGAACCGGCGCTACGCCGAGCTGAGCCAGATCAAGGCCGCGTACGAGTCCTGGCAGGCGGCGGGGGACGACCTCGCCGCCGCCCAGGAGCTCGCCCGCGAGGACGAGGCGTTCGCGGACGAGGTCCCCGGGCTGCAGGAGCAGCTGGCGGAGCGCCAGGAGCGCCTCCGCCGGCTCCTCATCCCGCGCGACCCGGACGACGGGCGCGACGTGATCATGGAGATCAAGGGCGGTGAGGGCGGCGAGGAGTCGGCGCTCTTCGCCGCGGACCTGCTCCGGATGTACTCGCACTACGCCGAGGCGAAGGGCTGGAAGGTCGAGCTCCTCGAGCGCACCGAGTCCGACCTCGGCGGCTACAAGGACGTCCAGGTCGCGATCAAGTCGAACGCGACCGACCCCTCGCAGGGGGTCTGGGCACACCTGAAGTACGAGGGCGGCGTGCACCGCGTACAGCGCGTGCCGGCCACCGAGTCGCAGGGCCGCATCCACACCTCGACCACCGGCGTGCTGGTGTTCCCCGAGGTCGACGAGCCCGAAGAGGTCCAGATCAACCAGAACGACCTCAAGATCGACGTGTACCGGTCGTCCGGCCCCGGCGGGCAGTCCGTCAACACGACGGACTCCGCGGTCCGCATCACGCACCTGCCCACGGGCATCACGGTCGCGATGCAGAACGAGAAGTCGCAGCTGCAGAACCGCGAGGCCGGCATGCGCGTCCTCCGCGCCCGCATCCTCGCCCGCCAGCAGGAGGAGCTCGATGCCATCGCCTCGGACGCGCGCAAGTCGCAGATCCGCGGCATGGACCGCTCGGAGCGCATCCGCACGTACAACTTCCCGGAGAACCGGATCGCGGACCACCGCACCGGCTACAAGGCGTACGACCTGGACCGCGTGATGAACGGGGCGCTCGAGCCCGTCATCCAGTCCGCCATCTCGGCGGACGAAGAGGCCCGCCTGGCCGCCATCGGCGACCAGGACGGCCAGTAGCGGCCTGGAGGATCGGATCACCTCCGACGGTCAGCCGACGTTCACCGCGGATCGCCTCCTCGACGAGGCGACCGCGGCGCTCGTCGCGCACGGGGTCCCGTCCGCGCGTGTGGACGCCGAACTCCTGCTCGCCTGGGCGACCGACACGTCGCGAGGCGCGGTCCAGGCACGCGCGATGACCGGGGGAGCGATCGCTGCCGACCACGTCGACCGCTTCCGGCACGCGGTCGCGCGGCGCACCACCCGCGAGCCGCTCCAGCACATCACCGGCGAGGCGCACTTCCGCGCGCTGACCCTGGCCGTCGGACCCGGCGTGTTCGTGCCGCGACCGGAGACCGAGGGGGTCGTGCAGTTCGGGATCGACGCCCTGCGCGCCGCCGCGGTCCCGGAGCCCGTCGCCGTCGACCTCGGGTCGGGGAGCGGGGCGATCGCGATCGCGATGGACACCGAGGTGCCGAACGCGGTCGTGTACGCGGTGGAGCGCTCGCCCGAGGCGCTCCCGTGGACCCGGCGCAACGTCGACGCCCACGGCGGGACCGTCCGGCTCGTCGAGGGCGACCTCGCTGATGCCCTCCCGGAGCTCGACGGCACGGTGTCGGTCGTCGTCTCGAACCCGCCGTACGTGCCCGACGACATGGTGCCGGTCGACCCCGAGGTCCGCGACCACGACCCGGCGCTCGCGCTGTACGGGGGAGCGGACGGCCTCGACGCCGTCCGGGCCCTCACAGAGACGGCCTGGCGCCTGCTCGTGCCGGGTGGTCTCCTCGTGATCGAGCACGCGGAGCAGCAGGGCGCCGGTGTGCGCGAGGTCCTCGCGCGCCGGGGGTTCCGGTCCCCGGAGACGCACGTCGACCTCACCGGGCGCGACCGCACGACCACCGCGACCCGCTAGACGGACCCGAGCCGCGCCTCCAGGCTGTCGTCGGTCATCGCGACGAAGGCGCGGACCGCGTCGCGGAGGTCCGTGTGCTCCTCGACGAGCACCGCGTGGATGCCCACCGACCGTGCCGCCTCGACGTTGACCGGCATGTCGTCCGCGAAGAACGTGCGCTCGGCGGGGACACCGTGGTGCGCGAGCGCCCGCTCGAAGACCTCGGGCTCGGGCTTCCTGGCCCCGAAGTTGCTCGTCGTGTCCAGGTGCTCGCCGAAGAGCGGCGGAAGCGACGGTACCCAGCGGCCGATCCACCGCCCGGCGAGCGGTCCGTTGTTCGTGAGGAGTCCGACGCGCCCGTGCTCGGCGGCGATCCGGACCGCCTCGACCCGGTCCGGGAGCTCCGTCATGGCCGCGCCGCGGATCCGCGCCCAGTCGGCCTCGGGCACGTCGGTGCCCATCGCGTCGGCGAACGCGGCCAGGTAGTCGTCGCCGTCGGCGTAGTGGCCGGCCTCGGCGCGGGCCTCGTTCCCGCAGTCCCACCAGCGGCGGCGGAGCTCCGCGAAGTCGTGTCCGGTGAACTCGGCGAGGGCGGCCATCCGGACCCGCCAGTCGTACCGGACGAGGACCTCGTCCATGTCGAAGAGGAACAGGAGGCGGGGCGCGTCGGTCTCGTTCACGATGCCACCCATTGTGTCGCACTATCATCGTCGAGTCATGGCCTCCCGATACGACTGCACCGACCCCGACGGGCTCCTGACCGGGATGCGGCTCGCACGTGCCGCGCTCGGGCGCGGAGAGCTCGTCGTCGTCCCCACCGACACCGTCTACGGCCTGGCGGCGGACGCGTTCAGCGCGAGCGCCGTCCAGCGCCTCCTCGACGCGAAAGGCCGCACGCGGCAGTCGCCGCCGCCGGTGCTCATCCCGGGGCCGCCGACGCTCGAGGCGCTGGCCACCGAGATCCCGCAGCAGGTCCGTGACCTCGTCGACGAGTTCTGGCCCGGCGGCCTCACCGTGATCCTGCGCGCGCAGCCCTCGCTCGACTGGGACCTGGGGGAGACGCGGGGGACCGTCGCGCTCCGGATGCCCGACTCGCGGATCGCCCTCGAGCTCCTGCAGGAGGTCGGACCGCTCGCAGTCTCCTCCGCGAACTCCACGGGCGACCCCGCAGCGATGGACGTCGACCGGGCCGAGGCGATGCTCGGCGACAGCGTGTCGGTGTACCTGGACGGCGGCCCGATCGCCGTGCGGGACGGCGTCGCGGCGTCCACCGGATCGACCATCGTCGACGCGACCGGGCTGTCCACCGGGGGGAAGGTGACCATCGTGCGGCACGGCGTCATCCCCGACGACGAGATCGCCCGGGTCGTCGGAGCCGACCTGCTCACGTGAAGTACTACCTGCTCGCCGGCGCGATCGCCGCGGTCGTGAGCTTCTGCATGAGCTGGATCGTGTGGAAGCTCGGCCTGCGGTACGGCTGGTACCCGAAGGTCCGGGAGCGCGACGTGCACCGCACGCCGACCCCGCGGCTCGGCGGGATCGCGATGTACATCGGCGTCATCGTGGCGATGCTCGCCGCGTGGTTCCTGTTCCCGTCCATCGCGGGGACCGACTACTTCCGCCTGGTGTTCAGCGAACCGGGGCGCGTGCTCGCGGTGCTCGGCGGGGCGACGATCATCGTCGTGCTCGGCGTCGCCGACGACATCTGGGACCTGGACTGGATGACCAAGCTGGCCGGGCAGATCATCGCCGCGGGCATCCTCGCGTGGCAGGGCGTGGCGATCGTCTCGCTGCCGATCGGCAACACGCTCGGCGTCGGCTCGTCGTACATGAGCCTGATCTTCACGGTGCTCGCGGTCGTGCTCGTGATGAACGCCGTGAACTTCATCGACGGGCTGGACGGCCTGGTCGCCGGCGTCGCGATCATCGCCGGCGGCGTGTTCTTCCTGTACACGTTCTTCATCAACCGCGTGGTCGTCCAGACGGAGTTCTTCTTCAACCTGCCGTCGCTGCTCACGGCGGTGCTCGTCGGGGCGTGCTTCGGCTTCCTCATCCTGAACTGGCACCCCGCGAAGCTCTTCATGGGGGACGCGGGCGCGCTCCTCGTCGGCTTCCTGATGGCCACGAGCGCGGTGTCGGTGACGGGCAACATCGACCCGGCGGCGGTGCAGACGCGCCAGGCCCTGCTCCCGGCGTTCATCCCGATCCTGCTGCCGTTCGCGATCCTGATCGTGCCGATCCTCGACTTCGGCCTGGCCGTCACCAGGCGCCTGAGCGCGGGGAAGTCGCCGTTCTCGGCCGACCGGAAGCACCTGCACCACCGGCTGCTCGACATGGGGCACTCGCACTTCCACGCGGTGCTCATCTTCTACGCGTGGACCGCGACCGTCGCGTTCGGGTGCCTGCTGTTCCTGTTCGTGGACTGGTACTGGGTGCTGACCTTCGTCGCCGTCGGGTTCACCGTGTGCGCCGTCGCCACGTTCGCCCCGCTCGGCCGGAAGCGCGCCGAGTTCGCCGCGCAGGCCGCCACGCGGTCGTCCCCCGTGGTGGACGCCCGCCTCGACCCCCTCGACCGCGCCGCCAACGACCGATCGATCCCTGGAGACCCCTCGTGACCGCACCGAACGCCCTCGACCACGTCCGGCCGGTCTTCCGCCGCATCCTCCTCTGGGCGGGCCTGCTCGCCGTCGCGCTGGCGGTCGTCGGCGGCGTCGTCGGGCTCGTCGTGAGCGGTACGCCCGGCCTGGTCGGGGGACTGCTCGGCGCGGTGCTCAGCGTGGCGTTCCTCGGGCTCACGGCGCTGTCGGTGCTCGTCGCCCTGCGGGTGTCGAAGGGGCAGATGATCTCCGGTGCCTTCTTCGGCATCGTGATGGGCACCTGGATCCTGAAGTTCATCCTGTTCCTCGTGGTGCTCATCGCGCTGCGTGACCGGGCGTGGGTGGACTTCCCGGTGCTCGCGGTCGTGATCATCGTCGGCGTCGTCGGATCCCTCGTGATCGACGTCGTCGCGGTCGCCAAGGCGCGCATCCCGATCGGCGTCAGCCTGCCCGGTGACGGCTCCGCTCCTGGGAACGACACCCCCCGCTCCTGAGAGCCCGGGAAGCCTCTCGCACCTGATAGGCTTCTCGAAGTCCGCGTCCGGAGCCTCGCTCGGAGCGGACGAGCCTCCACACAGTCCACCATCGCGTGCCATGACGTGCGCGCGCCGACACAGGAGACAGCGCTGCTATCCCACGCTCTTCCCCTGTCCCTCACCGCTGCGGCCAACACCGTGGCGGCGGGGAGCAGCAAGGCCGCCGAATTCCATGGTCCGTCGATCAACGAGTTCTTCCCGGACCCGATCTTCTTCGCCGGGACCCCGATCGAGATGGACCGCATCGTCCTCATCCGCTTGTTCGCGGTGGCCGTGCTGCTCGTCTTCGCGTTCGTCGGGACGCGCGCGCTGAAGCTCGTCCCGAACCGGGGCCAGGCCTTCATCGAGTACGCGTTCGACGTCGTCCGTCGCAACACCTTCGACAACCTGGGTGAGAAGGACGGCAAGCGCTTCCTGCCGCTCCTCGCCACGGTCTTCTTCGGTGTGCTCTTCATGAACCTGACGGGTCTCATCCCGTTCATGAACATCGCCGGGACCAGCCGCATCGCGATGCCGATGATCCTCGCGATCGTCGCCTACGTCGCCTTCATCTACGCCGGTCTCCGCAAGCACCCGGGCACGTTCCTGCGCAACGCGCTCTTCCCGCCCGGGGTGCCGTGGCCGCTGTACATCATCGTGACGCCGATCGAGATCGTCTCGACGTTCGTGCTCCGTCCGGTGACGCTCACCCTGCGACTGCTCATGAACATGGTCGTCGGCCACCTCCTCCTGGTGCTGTTCTTCTCGGCGACCTGGTTCTTCTTCTTCGACGCCGACAGCCTCTTCAAGCTGTTCGGCATCGGGACCCTGGCGTTCGGCATCGCGTTCAGCTTCTTCGAGATCCTCGTCGCGCTGCTGCAGGCGTACGTCTTCATGCTGCTGACCGCTGTGTACATCCAGCTCGCGCTGGCTGACGAGCACTGACCTACTGACCCCCTACGGCACGACATCCGTCGGGCCGCACTCGAAAGGAAAACACGTGGACGCAACGACCGTTCTCGCGGCAATCAACGGCAACATCGCGACGGTTGGCTACGGCCTCGCCGCGATCGGTCCGGCCATCGGCGTGGGCATCGTCGTCGGCAAGACGATCGAGTCCGTCGCTCGCCAGCCTGAGCTCCAGGGCCGTCTGACGACCCTCATGTACATCGGTATCGCCTTCACGGAGGCCCTGGCCTTCATCGGTATCGCGACGTACTTCATCTTCACCAACTAAGGCTTCTCGATGCAGACTGCACTCATCATCGCGGCGGAGGAGACCCACAATCCGCTGATCCCGCCGGTGTACGACATCGTGTGGTCCGCGGTGGCCTTCGTCATCATCTTCATCGTGATGTGGCGCGTCGTGACGCCGCGCATCACGAAGATGCTCGATGAGCGCACCGAGGCCATCGAGGGTGGCATCAAGAAGGCGGAAGCCGCTCAGGAGCAGGCCGCGGCCGCGCTCGAGGAGTACAACAAGCAGCTCGCCGACGCGCGTGCCGAAGCCTCGCGGATCCGCGAGCAGGCCCGTGCCGACGCGACCGCGATCGGCAACGAGGTCCGCGAGCAGGCACAGGCGGATGCGGCACGCATCACCGCCAACGCCCAGGCGCAGATCGAGGCCGAGCGGCAGAGCGCGCTCCAGTCGCTGCGGAGCGAGGTGGGCACCCTCGCCCTCGACCTCGCCTCCGGTGTGATCGGCGAGTCGCTCCGCGACGACGCGAAGTCGGCCGCGGTCGTGGACCGCTTCCTCGCCGACCTCGAGGCATCGCAGGGCCAGTCGGCCGGGGAGCGCTGAGCATGCGCAGCGCCACCAGGGAAGCACTCACGTCGACGAGGGCGGTGCTCGCCGACCTCGGCGGGTCGGTCGACCTCGGCGCGGGTGTCGAGATCCTCGCCTCCGGGCGTGCGATCGCCGGTGCGCCCCAGCTGCTCGGACTGCTCTCGGACCCGACGGCGGACGTCGTCGGCAAGAAGGTCCTCATCGACCGCGTCTTCGCCGGCCAGTCCGACGCGACGCGTGCGGTCCTGACCGCCGTGGCCGGCTCGCGCTGGTCCTCGCAGCAGGACCTGCTCGCCGGCATCGAGGACGCGGGCATCCGCGCCGTCGCGGCCACCGCGTCGTCGGACACCTCGATCGAGGCCGAGCTGTTCGCGTTCGAGACCGCCGTCCGTTCGGACGCGTCGCTCGAGCTCGCACTCGGCACGAAGCTCGGCAGCCCGGCGGAGAAGGCCGCGCTCGTCGAGCGTCTGATCGGGTCGAAGGCCTCGGCGCAGACGACCGCGATCGTCGCCCACCTCGTGCAGCAGCCGCGTGGCCGCCGCATCGGTGAGCTCGTCCGCGACGCCTCGCGCATCGTGGCCGACCAGGCGGGCAAGCTCGTCGCGACGGTCATCACCGCGACCCCGCTCTCGGACGGCCAGGCGGCTCGCGTCGCCCGGGGTCTCGCCGAGCGGTACGGCAAGGACATCAGCGTCAACCACGTCGTCGACCCCGCGGTCGTCGGCGGGGTCCGCGTGCAGGTCGGTGGCGACGTCATCGACGGCACGGTGTCCACGCGCTTGTCGGAGCTCCGGCTCCAGCTCGCCGGCTGAGCGTACGGTCGAAGCCGCCCCACCCAAGTCCACAACGGGAACTGCCGAGTCAGGCAGCGTCACCCTCTCGGAGCCGAAGGGCCCCGGAAACCAACAAGGAAAATCCCATGGCAGACATCACCATCAGCCCCGATGAGATCCGTGATGCCCTGAAGGACTTCGTCTCGAACTACGAGCCGACGAAGGCCTCCACGGCCGAGGTCGGGCACGTCACCGACGCGGGCGACGGCATCGCGCACGTCGAGGGCCTCCCCGGCGTCATGGCGAACGAGCTCATCCGCTTCGAGGACGGGACCCTGGGTCTCGCGCAGAACCTCGACGAGGACGAGATCGGCGCCATCGTGCTCGGCGAGTTCGCCGGCATCGAGGAGGGCCAGGAGGTCACCCGCACGGGTGAGGTCCTGTCCGCCCCCGTCGGCGACGGCTTCCTCGGTCGCGTGGTCGACCCGCTCGGCAACCCGATCGACGGTCTCGGCGAGATCCAGGCCGAGGGCCGTCGTGCCCTTGAGCTCCAGGCCCCTGGAGTCATGTCCCGCAAGTCGGTCCACGAGCCGCTCCAGACCGGCATCAAGGCGATCGACGCCATGATCCCGGTCGGCCGCGGTCAGCGTCAGCTGATCATCGGCGACCGCCAGACCGGCAAGACGGCGATCGCGATCGACACGATCATCAACCAGAAGGCCAACTGGGAGTCCGGCGACGTCGAGAAGCAGGTCCGCTGCATCTACGTCGCGATCGGTCAGAAGGGCTCCACGATCGCCTCCGTCAAGGGTGCGCTCGAGGACGCCGGCGCGATGGAGTACACCACCATCGTCGCCGCTCCGGCCTCCGACCCGGCCGGCTTCAAGTACCTCGCCCCCTACACCGGTTCGGCCATCGGCCAGCACTGGATGTACGGCGGCAAGCACGTCCTGATCATCTTCGACGACCTGTCGAAGCAGGCCGAGGCCTACCGCGCCGTGTCCCTCCTCCTCCGTCGTCCGCCGGGCCGCGAGGCCTACCCGGGTGACGTCTTCTACCTGCACTCCCGTCTGCTGGAGCGTTGCGCGAAGCTGTCCGACGACCTCGGCGCCGGCTCGATGACGGGTCTCCCGATCATCGAGACCAAGGCGAACGACGTCTCGGCGTACATCCCGACCAACGTGATCTCGATCACCGACGGCCAGATCTTCCTGCAGTCGGACCTGTTCAACGCGAACCAGCGTCCGGCCGTCGACGTGGGCATCTCGGTTTCGCGCGTCGGTGGTGACGCCCAGGTGAAGTCGATCAAGAAGGTCTCCGGCACGCTCAAGCTCGAGCTCGCGCAGTACCGCTCGCTCGAGGCGTTCGCGATGTTCGCGTCCGACCTCGACCAGGCGTCGCGTCGTCAGCTCGACCGCGGTGCGCGTCTGACCGAGCTCCTCAAGCAGCCGCAGTACTCGCCGTACCCGGTCGAGGAGCAGGTCGTCTCGATCTGGGCCGGCACGAACGGCAAGCTCGACGAGGTGCCCGTCTCCGACGTGCTCCGCTTCGAGTCGGAGCTGCTCGAGCACCTCCGCCGCAACTCGGACGTCCTGACGACGCTCCGCGAGACCAACCAGCTCAGCGACGACACTGTCGCCGCGATGGACCGCGAGATCGACGCCTTCAAGAAGGGCTTCCAGACGAGCGACGGCAAGACGCTCGGCTCGGAGCAGTTCGACGCGGCGCAGGCCGAGGACGTCGACCAGGAGCAGATCGTCAAGGGTCGTCGCTAGATGGCGGCACAGGTCCGGGTCTACCGACAGCGAATCAAGTCGGCGAAGACCACGAAGAAGGTCACTCGCGCGATGGAGCTGATCTCGGCGTCGCGGATCCAGAAGGCACAGGCGCGCATGGCCGCGTCCGGCCCGTACTCGCGGGCCGTGACGCGTGCCGTGTCGGCCGTGGCGACGTTCTCGAACGTCGACCACGTGCTGACCACCGAGCCCGAGTCCTCGACCCGTGCGGCGGTCGTCCTGTTCACCTCCGACCGCGGCCTCAACGGCGCGTTCAGCTCCAACGTCCTCAAGCAGGGCGAGGAGCTCGCCTCCCTGCTCCGCAGCGAGGGCAAGGACGTGGTGTTCTACCTCGTCGGTCGCAAGGCCGTCGGGTACTTCACGTTCCGTGAGCGTGCGTCGGAGCGTCAGTGGATCGGCGGCACCGACCAGCCGGAGTTCTCGACGGCGAAGGAGATCGGCGACGCGGTCGTGTCGAAGTTCCTCCAGGACACGGCGGAGGGCGGTGTGGACGAGATCCACATCGTGTTCAACCGCTTCCTGAGCCTCGCCACGCAGGAGCCCCAGGTCGTGCGTCTGCTGCCGCTCGAGGTCGTCGAGGGGGTCGAGGCGCCGTCGAACGACGAGCCGCTCCCGCTCTACGAGTTCGAGCCGGACGCCGACGCGGTGCTCGACGCGCTGCTCCCGGTCTACATCGAGAGCCGCATCTTCAACGCCATGCTGCAGTCGGCCGCTTCCGAGCACGCCGCCCGCCAGAAGGCCATGAAGTCCGCGAGCGACAACGCCGACTCGCTCATCAACGAGTTCACCCGGCTCGCGAACAACGCGCGTCAGGCCGAGATCACCCAGCAGATCTCCGAGATCGTCGGCGGCGCCGACGCCCTCTCGTCGAAGAAGAAGTAGTCCGCGGACGCCCGCGGACAGACACCACCCCTCAGGAAGGCACACGCCATGACCGACACCGCCACCACCGCGGTCGAGACGTCGTCGGCGCCCGGTGTCGGACGGATCGCCCGTGTCACGGGTCCCGTCGTCGACATCGAGTTCCCGCACGACGCCATCCCCGACATCTACAACCTCCTGCACACGACCGTCACCATCGGTGACGACTCGCAGGAGATCGGCCTCGAGGTCGCGCAGCACCTCGGCGACGACCTGGTCCGCGCCATCTCGCTGAAGCCGACCGACGGTCTCGTCCGCGGTCAGGAGGTCCGTGACTCGGGCGCCCCGATCTCGGTCCCCGTCGGCGACGTCACCAAGGGCAAGGTCTTCGACGTGCTGGGCAACGTGCTCAACACCGACGAGGCGCTCGAGGTCACCGAGCGTTGGCCGATCCACCGCAAGGCCCCGGCCTTCGACCAGCTCGAGTCGAAGACCACCATGTTCGAGACCGGCATCAAGTCGATCGACCTCCTCACGCCGTACGTGCAGGGTGGCAAGATCGGCCTCTTCGGTGGTGCGGGCGTCGGCAAGACGGTCCTCATCCAGGAGATGATCCAGCGCGTCGCGCAGGACCACGGTGGTGTCTCGGTGTTCGCCGGTGTCGGTGAGCGCACCCGTGAGGGCAACGACCTCATCGGCGAGATGGAAGAGGCCGGTGTCTTCGACAAGACCGCCCTCGTGTTCGGCCAGATGGACGAGCCGCCGGGAACGCGCCTGCGCGTGGCCCTGTCGGCGCTGACGATGGCGGAGTACTTCCGCGACGTCCAGAAGCAGGACGTGCTCCTCTTCATCGACAACATCTTCCGCTTCACGCAGGCCGGTTCCGAGGTCTCCACGCTGCTCGGTCGCATGCCGTCCGCGGTGGGCTACCAGCCGAACCTCGCCGACGAGATGGGCGTGCTCCAGGAGCGCATCACCTCGACGCGTGGTCACTCGATCACCTCGCTGCAGGCGATCTACGTGCCGGCCGACGACTACACCGACCCGGCGCCGGCGACCACGTTCGCGCACCTCGACGCGACGACCGAGCTCTCGCGTGAGATCGCGTCGCAGGGCCTGTACCCGGCTATCGACCCGCTGACCTCGACGTCGCGGATCATGGACCCCCGGTACCTGGGCGCGGACCACTACGAGACCGCGACGCGTGTCAAGCAGATCCTCCAGAAGAACAAGGAACTGCAGGAGATCATCGCGATCCTCGGTGTCGACGAGCTCTCCGAAGAGGACAAGATCACGGTCGAGCGCGCTCGTCGGATCCAGCAGTTCCTCTCGCAGAACACGTACATGGCGAAGAAGTTCACGGGTGTCGAGGGCTCGACCGTCCCGCTGAAGGACACCATCGAGTCGTTCCGCGCGATCGCCGACGGCGAGTTCGACCACGTCGCGACCCAGGCCTTCTTCAACGTCGGTGGCATCAACGACGTCGAAGAGAAGTGGGCGCAGATCCAGAAGGAGAACCGCTGACATGGCGGCACTCACCGTGAGCGTCGTCTCGGCCGACCGCGAGGTCTGGTCGGGCGACGCCACCATGGTCGTGGCTCGGACGTCCGAGGGCCAGATCGGCATCCTCGCGGGGCACGAGCCGCTGCTCGCCACCCTCGCGCAGGGGCAGGTCCGCATCACCCGAGCCGACGGCTCGACGGTGACGGCGGACGCCGAGGACGGCTTCCTGTCGGTCGAGCACGACACGGTCACGATCGTGGCGCGCCAGGCCGCGCTGGCGTCCTGACCGGACTGACCGTCCTCCTCCCGCCTTCGGAGACGAAGCGGGAGGGCGGGGACCCGGACCGCACGCTCGACCTGCGTGCGCTGTCCTTCCCGGAACTGGCCGACGAACGGGCCGCGGTGATCACCGCGGCCCGTTCCGTCAGTTCCGAGGAGTCCACGGCACGGACGGCCCTGAAGCTCGGCCCGAAGTCGATCGCCGAGCGGCTCCGCAACCTCGAGCTCGACACCGCGGCGACCCTGCCGGCGATCGAGCGGTACACCGGGGTGCTCTACGACCCGCTCGCCGCCGACGCGGCCGACGACGCCACCCGACGCTGGTGGGCGGACCACGTCGTGGTGCAGTCCGCGATGTTCGGTCCGATCGGTGCCGGCGACCACATCCCCGCCTACCGGTTGTCGCACGACTCGCGCCTCGGCCCGCTCCGGCTCGCCCGGCACTGGCCGGAGGCGTCGTCCCGCGCGATCGGCAGCCGCGGCGCCGGGCTCGTGCTCGACCTGCGGTCCGAGGGGTACCGCGCGCTCGGTCCCGTGCCCGGAGCGGTCGCTCCGCGCGTGGTGAGCGTCGACGCCGGCGGACGACGGAAGGCGTTGAACCACTGGAACAAGACCGCGAAGGGTCGGCTCGTCGCGCTCCTCGGTCGGACGGGGGCGCAGGTCGCGTCGGTCGACGACCTCGCCGCGTGGGCTCGTGCGAACGGCGTGACGTTCGACCGCACGGCCGACGGCTGGGACCTCGTCGCCGAGAGCCTGGAACCCGCTTCGGTCTGATCCTCCACAGGAGCGCTCCGGCGGCTGTCCGTCCACAGACGGGCCGCGGACGTCGGCCTGGAGGCGCGTGGCGCGTCACGATCTCGTGCATGACCTCGTCGACGAACACCCACCCGTCCACCTTCGTGCGCTGGCCACGCGAGATCGCGGCCGCCGTCACCCTCCGCGCGGCCTGCGCCGCGCTCGTCGCCCCGGAGCACCCGGAGGATGTGCTCGACCCTCGCCGCGCCGTCGTCGTCACGACGGCCTGCGGGGCGCTCGCCACGCGCTTCGCGCTGGTCGCGTTCATCGCGGCGCGCGACACCCCGGCGCCGCGCTCGGTGCGGTCGTTCGACCCGTTCCGCGACCCGACCCCGCCGGCGCTCACCGGGACGGGCCCGGCTCCGGACCGCGTCCGGGTGCGGGTAGCGGGGGACCGCTGCGCCTCTGCGTGGCGCCGCTGGCGGGCGGAGCGACCCGGCGGGGTGGACGACGCGATCGGGGCTGCCGGCGCCCTGGCCCTCGCCGCGTGGTGCTCGTGGGCACTCGGGTCGCCCGCACGGGCGCTCGTGCGCGCACAACACGCGCTCGACACCTGGGCCGACGATCCCCTCGCGGCGCTCGTGGCGCGCTCGGTCCGCGCCGGCAACGGGCCGAACTGGTCGACGGACCACACGGGGCGGACCGGATCGTCTACGGTGGGATGACGATGCAGCGACAGTGGACGGACGAGGACGACCTCGACGACACGGTGATCCGACCCGGGCGGACCGGCGCGGACCCGGCGGTCGCTCCGGACGACGACACCGTCATCCGACCCCGGGCCGATGAGCCCGGATCGCACGGCTCGTTCGGTGCTCCCGACGACGACACGGTCATCCGGGTCGCCGGGCCGGGCGCGCCGGCGGGCGCGAGCCGGTCCGACGGGGCAGCGACGATCCTCCCGGCCGATCCCGCACCGGTCCGTCGACTGCCGTCGATCCGTGTGGCCGGTCGTGTCGTCCGGCTCGACCACCCGGTCGTGGTCGGCCGACGGCCGACCCTGCCCCGGGTGGTGCGCGGTCCGACTCCCGAGCTCGTGGCCGTGCCGTCGCCGAGTGGGCAGGTGTCGTCCTCGCACGTGCTCGTGCACGCCGACGGCGAGGCCGCGGTGCTCGAGGACCTCCGTTCGACCAACGGCACCGTCGTCCGTCCCGCGGGAGCCGCGCCGTTCCGGATGCCGTCGGGTGCCTCGATCGTCGTGCTGACGGGTACGCTCATCGAGATCGGTGACGGCAACGTGATCGAGGTCCTGTCGCCGCACCTCCGCGTCGGACCCGCGGACGGCATCCCACCGCTCCCGCCGACCCCGTTGCCGCCGATCCCGTCCGCGCCGACCCCGTGACGCCGCCGGTGTGCCCGACGCCGCCCGTTCCCCTGACGACCAGAGAGCGACCCTGAAACCGTGACCGAACTCGGCCGAGCAGCCACCGAGCACGCCATCGACGTCCCCGGCGCCGCCGGCACGACCCTCACGCTCTCGTGGGGCGCCGCCACCGACGTCGGGCGCCGTCGGGACCACAACGAGGACAGCTACGTCGTCGGTGCACCGTTCTTCGTCGTCGCCGACGGGATGGGCGGGCACCTCGCGGGGGACCGGGCGAGCGACGCGGTCGTCCGCCGACTCGACCAGGTCGCCGACGGTCCGTTCACGACACGGCAGCAGATCCAGCGCGCGCTCCTGCTCGCGACCGCGGACATCGAGCGGGCGGCCGGCGGCAATGCGCTCGGTGCCGGCACGACCGTGACGGGTGTCGCGCTGGTCGCGTCGCACGGACTCCCGGCCGCGCTCGTGTTCAACGTGGGCGACTCACGCACCTACCGGATCGAGGACGGCACCCTGCGTCGGGTGACCGTCGACCACTCGGTCGTCCAGGAGATGGTCGACGCGGGGCTCCTGCGCGCCGAGGACGCCGAGCAGCACCCGGACAGCAACGTCATCACGCGCGCCGTCGGGTTCGGCGAGCCGCCGGAGCCGGACTGGTGGACGCTGCCGCTGCGCGCCGGCGACCGCTACATCGTCTGCTCCGACGGGCTGACCAAGGAGCTCGGGGACGTCGGCATCGGTCGGATCGCGGCCCGCGTTCCCGCCGCGCAGGACCTCGCCGAGCGTCTCGTCGGGGACGCCGTCGTCGCGGGTGGGCGGGACAACGTCACCGTCGTCGTGCTGCAGGTCGACGCGGCGCCCGCCGATCCGGACGTCGAGGACACGCTGCCCCGCCACTGACTGCGAGCAGCGGCCACCGGCATCGATCGCTGACGCCGCACTCCGCTGCGGTGACCCCCGAAGTGGGGGCGTGGGTCCGTGCTGGGGGGCGGCAGCGGGCCCGGGGCGTCGGTGCCTCGTCCGTAGGATGTCAGGGCCGAGACGACACAGCCGGCCGTCCGGCCGGGGAGAGGGAGGACGACCATGGCGCGACGCCTGCCGTCCACCCCGCCCGTGATCGCCGGCTCCACGCCCGTGCACGTCCTGGGCAGCGGCGGCTTCGCCGACGTGTTCCTCTACGAACAGGACATGCCGCGCCGCCAGGTCGCCGTGAAGGTGCTGCTCGACGAGGTCGTCGACGACCGGGTGCGGCAGATGTTCCAGGCCGAGGCGAACCTCATGGCCCGGCTCAGCACCCACCCGTCGATCCTCACCGTGTTCCAGGCGAGCGTCGCGTCCGACGGGCGGCCGTACCTCGTGATGGAGCTGTGCTCCTCGTCCCTCAGCGAGCGCTACCGCCGCGAAGCGATCCCCGTGTCCGAGGTCCTGTCGATCGGGGTCAGGATCGGGTCGGCCCTCGAGACCGCGCACCGCGAAGGCGTGCTCCACCGCGACATCAAGCCGTCGAACATCCTCCGGACGGCCTACGGCAACCCGGTCCTGTCCGACTTCGGCATCGCGGCAAGCATCGGGAGCGCCGACCCGGACGAACCGGTCGGGATGTCGATCCCGTGGTCCGCGCCGGAGGTCCTGGCCGACGAGTCGCGCGGGTCGATCCAGTCCGAGGTCTACTCCCTCGCCGCCACCGTGTACTCGCTGCTCGCCGGCCGCAGTCCGTTCGAGGTGCGCGGCGGGAAGAACGGCGCGGCCGACCTGATGGCGCGCATCGACAAGGGCGGGGTCAAGCCGACCGGCCGCGCCGACGCGCCGCCGTCGCTCGAGCGGCTGCTCGCCACCGCGATGTCGCGGAAGCCCGCCGCGCGTCCGGCGACCGTGATGGAGTTCGTCCGCGGACTGCAGCAGGTGGAGGCCGAACTCGGCATCCCGCAGACGCCAGCAGACGTCGCGGTCGAGGCATGGGCCGCTGCGACGCCCACGCTCGACGCCGACCACACGGTCGTCCGGGAGCTCCGGCCCGCGGGCCGGTCCTCGGTCCGCCGTCGGACCCGTCGGGCGCTCCAGGGCGGGGCAGCGACCGGGGCTGAGAGCATCGGCACCCTGCACCGCACCTGCTCAGCCACCCGCGCCCGGCGACGTGACCGATCGACGCTCGTCTGGGCCACCGCACTGTCCGCCGTGGTCGTGGCGGCCCTCGCCGTGGTCGCGGTGCTCGTCGTCACCCGACTGGGCACGGGGTCGATCCCGGTGGTGCAGGACGTGCGGGCCGAGGCCGGCGCGGACGCGGTGTCGTTCAGCTGGGCCGACCCCGGACTCCGCGCCGGCGACACCTACGTCATCACCTCCGGCGGGGCCTCGAGCCAGCAGACCGGCACGACCTTCGTGGTGTCCGGGACCTCCGGTACCGAGGAGTGCATCACCGTCGCGGTCAACCGCGACGGCAAGACCGGTGCGGCCAGTGCGCAGCAGTGCGGGACCGTCGGGGGCGCCGGGTGATCCGCGCCTTCCTCGCGAAGCACCGGTCCGCCGTGGTCGGCGTCGGTGCCTCGGTCGTCGTCGCCGCCGTGGTCGCGACCGCCGCGGTGGTCTCGACGGGCTACCACACGCAGCGCGTGGACCTCGGGGACGGCACGGTCTGGGTCCCGTCGGCCGAGTACGGCGCGGTCGGCCGGGCGAACACCGGCGTGCTCGAGCTCAACACCGCGGTCGAGACGGCCAGCGACGACCTGTCCGTCCTGCAGCGCGGTCGCCAGGTGTACAGCGTCGACGGCACGAAGGGCACGGTCGCGAAGGTCGACGTGGCCTCGGCGACGGTCGGCGACCCGGTCACGCTGCCGGCGGGAGCGCCGCAGGTGTTCTTCGCCGGGGACACCGCCGTCGTGGGGAACGGCGACACCGGCGAGCTCTGGGCCACACCCGCGTCGGAGCTCGGCGACTTCGACGCTGCCGCCAAGGCCGACCTCACGCTCGGCGCGGACGCGGTGTTCGACGCGTCCGACTCGCACGTCGCGGTGTACTCGCCGCGCACCGGTCGGGCGTCCCTCGTCGACGTCGGGACCGGTCTGACCGTGGACCGTCGGTGGGACGTCCGGTTCGACCGCGACCACGACTTCCAGGTGGCGTCCTTCGGCGACCACGTCGCCGTGCTCGACCGCACCAGCGGCGCGCTGTCGGTGGACGGCGACACCGTCGACCTGGGGGACCGCGTCGGCAGCGCACCGGCGCTGCAGCACTCCGTCGACGACGCTGCCGACGTCGTCGTCGCGGGGACGGCGGGCATGGTCCGCGTCGGCGCCTCCGGCCAGGTCGAGCAGACCGCGCTCCAGGTCTCCGGCCGCGCCGCACGGCCGACGGTCGTCGGGTCGTGCACGTACGCCGCGTGGACCGGCGGACAGGCGCTCGACACGTGCGACGGCCGCGCGCTCCAGCGGCTCAGCGACACCGACGGCGCGAGCGACCTGCAGATCGTGCACAACGGCGACACCGTCGTCGCGAACGACCCGCGCAGCGGGCGTTCGTGGGCGATCGACCGCAGCGGTCAGCTGATCGACAACTGGGCCGACCTCGTCAAGCGGGACGACGAGCAGCGGCAGGAGCAGGTGTCGTCCGACGACCCGGAGGTCGACAAGGACCAGAAGCCGCCGGTGGCGGTCGACGACGACCTGGGCGCGCGTCCGGGACGCACCACGAGCCTCCCGGTCCTGCTCAACGACTACGACCCGAACGGCGACCCGCTCGTGATCAGCGAGGTCGGCACGATCGACGCGGGCGTCGGGACGGTGCGCATCGTCGGCGACGGGCAACGGCTGCAGATCACGCTCGCCGCGGGTGCCAGCGGCACCGTCTCGTTCCCCTACACGATCACCGACGGCAACGGCGGGACGGCGTCCGCGACGGTCCGCGTCAGCATCCGGCCGGAGTCCGAGAACGAACCGCCGCGACAGGTGCGCGACACCACGGCGGACGTCGTCCGCGGCGGCCACGTCGTCACGAACGTGCTCGCCGACTGGGTCGACCCCGACGGCGACCCGGTGTACCTGAAGTCGGCGTCCGCCGAGGGCGACCAGGTGTCCACCACGCCGGACGGGCTGCTCGACTTCCGCAACCAGAGCGGCCGGACCGGCGACCGGACCGTGCAGATCGTCGTGAGCGACGGCCGCGCCGACGGCCGCGGCGCGGTGACGGTGCACGTCGCGGACCCCGGTCAGGTGCCGCTCTTCGCCGACCCGTTCGCGGTCACCGGGTACGCGGGCAAGTCCTTCGAGGTGCAGCCGCTCCGGCACGTCCGCGGCGGGAACGGCACGGTCACGCTGACCAGCGTGTCGTCGTCGGCCGGCCTGACGGTCACGCCGGCCTACGACGCCGGGACGTTCCGGGTCGTCGGGGCGTCGGCCGGGGACCACCAGCTCGAGTACACGGTCACGGACGGCACGAAGACGACGAGCGGCGTCGTGCGCGTGACGGTCGCGGCGCCGCCGGACGCCTCGACCGCGCCGATCACCACCCCGAAGACGGTGTTCGTGAACACGTTGTCGACGAAGGACACCGACGTCACCGCGACCGACATCGACCCGGCCGGCGGCGTGCTCATGGTGACGGCGCTCGACGCCCCGGACCGGTCCAGCGGCGTCCAGGCGAGCGTCCTCGACCAGCACACCGTCCGGGTCACGCTGACGGCCCCGCTCGACGGACCGGTCACCTTCGGCTACACCGAGTCGAACGGCCTCGCCACCGCGACCGGCACCGTCACCGTGGTCGAGATCCCGAAGCCCGACCGCATCCAGCCGCCCGTGGCCCAGGCGGACACGGCGACCGTGCGCGTCGGGGACGTCGCCGAGATCGACGTCCTCGCCAACGACACGCAGCCAGAGGGCGAGCCGCTCACGCTGCAGCCCGAACTCGTGCAGAACGTGCCCGGCAACGGTGGCCTGCTGTTCGTGTCGGGGGACCGGTTGCGGTACCTCGCTCCCGAGACCCCGGGCAACTACACCGCGGTGTACCGCGTCGCCGGGCCTGACGGCCAGTACGCCGACGCCACCGTGTCGATCTCGGTCCGCGAGCGCGACGCGGCGACGAACAACCCGCCCGTGCCCCGGACGGTGACCGCCCGCGTCGTCGCCGGGCAGTCCGTGCGGGTGTCGATCCCGTTGAACGGCATCGACCCGGACGGTGACTCCGTGCAGCTCGTCGGTGTCGCGGACAACCCGGAGAAGGGGTCCGTCAGCGACGTGTCCTCCGACGCGCTGACCTACGAGGCCGGCGACTACTCGGCGGGCACCGACGAGTTCACCTACACGGTCGTCGACGCCCTCGGCGCCCGTGCGACCGGGACCGTCCGGGTCGGCATCTCGCCGCGGGCGGAGCAGGCCTCGAACCCGGTGGCGCAGGCCGACCACGTCACGATCCGCCCCGGCGGCAGCGTCACGGTCCGGGTGCTGCAGAACGACTCCGACCCCGAGGGCGGCGCGCTCCGGGTCACCGCGGCCGAGCCCACGGCGAGCGGGGTCGCCGCGAAGGTGCTCCGCGGGACCGAGGTGCGCGTCACCCCGCCGCGCTCCGCCGACCGCGGTGACTTCGCGGTGCTGTACACCGTCGCGAACGACACCGGCGGCTCGAGCACGGCGTTCCTCACCGTGACCGTCGACCCGGACGCCCAGCCGCTCCGGCCCGAGGTCGAGGACACCACGCTCGACCTGCAGGACATCCTGCACCGGCAGAGCGTGACCGTGGACGTGCTCCGGAACGTCTTCTTCGCCGAGGGATCGACCTCCCGCCTGCGGGTGGGCGTGGTCGACGGGTACGGCGACACCGCGCAGACCACCCCAGACCGGCGGATCACCGTCCGCCTGACCGACGCGTCACAGGTGATCCCGTTCTCGGTCACGCGCTCGGACCACCCCGACGTGGTGTCCTACGGCTTCATCCACGTCCCCGGGTTCGACGACGCCCTGCCCCAGGTCGACCGGAGCGCCGGCGTGGTCACCGTGAAGAGCGAGGCGACCGTCCGGATCCCGCTCGAGAAGTACGTCGTGACGGCGAACGGCCGGACCGCGCGGCTCACCGACCGCGCGACGGTCAAGGCCACGCACGCGAACGGCGACGACCTGGTCGTGGACCGCTCGACGCTCCAGTTCACGTCGTCGAAGCTCTACTACGGCAACGCCTCGATCTCCTTCGAGGTCACCGACGGCTCGAGCGCGAACGGGGGCAAGGGACGCGTCGCGACGCTCGTCCTGCCGATCAAGGTGACCCCGCGGGCGAACCAACCCCCGGCGTTCACGGGTTCGACGGTCGACATGCAACCGGGTGACACCCGGACGATCGACCTCACGAAGCTCACCGACTACCCGTACCCCGCCGACCTCCCCGAGCTGCGCTACAGCGTGGTGAGCCGACCGGGGTCCGGGACGACCGCGACGATCGACGGGCAGCAGCTCCGCATCTCGGTCGCCGACACGGCGCCGAAGGACACGACGGCGTCGATCGGCATCGGCGTCGCGGACGCGGCGAACGCCGGACGCGCCGGCAGCGTGACGGTCGACGTCGTCGGCTCCACCCGGCCGCTCGTGCAACCGGGGGCCGACCGGGCAGTGACGAAGCGCGGTGCGACGACGACAATCGACGTCCTGTCGAACGACCAACCGACGAACCCGTTCCCGGACGAGGCGCTCCGCGTCGTCGCGATCCGTGGTCTCGGCGGCGGTCTGCCCGCCGGAGTCTCGGTGACGCCGAGCAGCGACCGCTCGCGACTCCAGGTGTCCGTCGCGGACAGTGCGCAGCCGGTCGACGCGCACCTGCAGTACCAGGTCGCCGACGCGACGAACGACCCCGACCGGTACGTCTGGGGCGACGTGACGATCTCGGTCCAGGACGTCCCGGACGCACCCGGCGCCCCGAGCCGCACCGGGTCGAACCAGGGCGGACAGGTCACCCTCGCGTGGTCCACCCCGCAGGCGAACAACTCGCCGATCACCGGGTACCGCGTGCAGGGCACCAACGGGGTCGCGAAGGACTGCGGCACGTCGACCGTCTGCACCGTGACCGGTCTCGACCCGTCCGCTTCGTACCGCTTCACCGTCGTCGCGACGAACGCGATCGGGGACTCCGTCGCGTCGGCGTCCTCGGCGCCGATCAGTGCGGACTTCGTGCCGGCCGCGCCGAAGGGCCTCGCGGTGACGGCGAGCCAGGGCACGCCGAACCAGCTCGACGTGCGGTGGGATGCGGTGCCCGCACCGAACGGCGGCACCCCGGTGTCGAACTACGTCGTGACGATCTCGGGCCCCGGCCTCACGACGACCCGCAGCACGGGGACGTCGACGTCGACCTCGTTCTCGGGCGCGCAGAGCGGGCAGTCGTACGACGTGCAGGTCTCGGCGAGGAACGCCGCGGACCGTGACGGTTCGGTCGTGGAGTGGAACCAGGCGCGGGCGTCCGGGACCGCGGTGGGCGTCCCCACCGCCGTGTCGGTCGGGACCCCCAACGCCGACGCTTCGTCCGGTCGGACCGTGGTGAGCGTCGACTACTCGAAGGCCGACGGGCAGGGTGCTCCGATCCAGGGGTACGCACTCGTCCGCGCGAACGGTCAGGTCGGCTGCGGCCCGGTGACCGGCGGGACGCAGGTCGACAGTACCGGCCCGGGCGGCGGCACCCTCCGGGACGGCAGCGTGCCCGACGGTGCGACCGCGAGCTGGGTCGTGGTGGCGACCAACAGCTACGGGTTCTGCAGCGTCAGCAGCCCGACCCAGGCGGTGACCAGCTACAGCACGCCCGGCGCGGCGAACGATCCCGCGGTCTCCGTGACGAAGACCGCGGACGGTGTCTACCAGGTGGTGGTCGACCCGCGCGGCGTCCAGTCCGGGACCGCGGACCACTACCGCGTGCGGTACAACGGCGGCGACTGGCAGGACGCTCCGTCCGGCCCGACAGCGGCGCTCGGCTACGGCACGGCCGTGCAGGTCGCCGTGCAGGGGTGCCGGGGGCCGGGCAACTCCTACTGCGGCCCGGCATCAGGCGCGTCCGACCCCGTGACACCGGTCCTCACGAGACCGACCGTCGCCCAGCCGGTCGAAGGCAGCGCACTCTCGGTGCAGGCGCCGTCGAACGGTGCGCTGGTGCCGGCGTACACGGTGGCCTTCAACGGTCGGACCACCGACGCCGACGGGAACGCCTACACGATCTCCTCGGTCGTCCCGAAGGCGCCGCTGTCACCGGTCATCACCACGACGGTCCGCATCACGGTCTCCGTCGGCGGGCAGAGCGACACCTACGACTACACAGCCGACGCGGCGACCGATCCCTCCACACCCACGGCCGGGTGACCCCGGGCCGAGCCCCGCTCCCCGTACGCTGCTGACACCGCATCCCCGAGAACGAGGACCCTCCCGCATGAGCATGACCCCCGAGCAGGCCACCTGGTTCGCCGACGTCGCCGGCCGCATCGTGACCAACGTCGAGCAGGTGCTCCTCGGGAAGACGTTCGTGATCCGTCTGGCCGTCACCGCGATGCTCAGCGAGGGACACCTGCTGCTCGAGGACGTCCCGGGCACGGGCAAGACCAGCCTCGCCCGCGCGATGGCGCAGAGCGTGCAAGGGTCGACGAACCGCATCCAGTTCACGCCGGACCTGCTCCCGGGTGACATCACCGGCATCAGCGTCTACGACCAGCGGTCCCAGGAGTTCGACTTCCACCGCGGCCCGGTGTTCGCGAACATCGTGCTCGCCGACGAGATCAACCGTGCCAGCCCGAAGACCCAGTCCGCCCTGCTCGAGGCGATGGAGGAGTCCGCAGTCACGGTCGACGGCGTGAACCACCGCCTCGCCGCACCCTTCATGGTCATCGCGACGCAGAACCCCGTCGAGCAGGCCGGCACCTACCGCCTGCCCGAGGCGCAGCTCGACCGCTTCCTCATGAAGACCTCGATCGGGTACCCGGACCACGCCGCGACGGTCCGGATCCTCGAGACCTCGTCCGCGCCGTCGGCCTCGGTGCCGCTCGCCGCCGTCGTGCCGGCCGCGACGATCACCGAGATGGCCGCCATCGCCCGGACGGTGCACGTCGACCCGACGATCGCAGACTACGTGGCGCGGTTGGTCGACGCCACGCGCTCCGCGAACGAGGTCCGCCTCGGTGTGAGCGTGCGCGGTGCCATGGGCCTCGTCCGTGCGTCGCGCGTCCTCGCCGCGCTCAACGGCCGCCACTACGTCACCCCCGACGACGTCAAGGCACTCGCCGTCCCGGTACTCGCGCACCGGCTGGTCCTCGACGCCGAAGCCGAGTTCGACGGGGTCAGCACGACGAGCGTCGTCGCGCAGCTCCTCGTCGAGACGCCGCCGCCGAGCGACCGGGCGGTCTCGTGAACGATCGTCGGTCCGTCGCGACGCGCTCACGGCGCGCCGCGACCCGGTCGCGTCGGGGCGCCACCGTCACGGAGCGCACCGGGACGGTCGCCGGGCTGACGAACGTCCGGACCCGCCTGGTCGGCGACCGGGAGGGGGTCGCCGCCGACGCGGTCGTCGGGCTCGCGAAGGGCTGGTCCACGGCTTGGAGGCTCGTCCGCCGCGGGTGGGCAGAGGTCGCCTCGGTGGTCACCGGCCTGGGATGGGCGGTCGCCGCCGTCACGCTGGTCGCGTTCGTCGTCGGGTACCGGTCCGGGCTGCGCGAGGTGGTCGTGGTCGGGTGGGCGGGGACCGTCCTGGTCCTCGTCGCGGCCGTCGCCCTCGTCGGTCGCTCGCGCCTGCTCATCCGGATGCGCCTGCCACAGCACCGCGTCGCCGTGGGGGACGAGGCCGGTGTCGTGGTCACGGCCGAGAACCCGGCGCGCCTGCCGTCGGTGCCCGCCACGGTCGAGGTCCCGGTCGGTCCGGGGCTGGTAGACGTCGCGATCCCGGGCATCGCGCCGCGGGGCACGTTCGAGCAGCGCGTCCCGGTCCCGACGGTCCGACGCGGTGTGCTCGACGTCGGACCCGTCACGGGCGTGCGTGCCGACCCCGTCGGGCTGGTCCGGCGCGAGGTCGTGTGGACCGCCCGCGAGCAGGTCATCGTCCACCCGCGCACGATCGCGATCCCCTCGACGAGCACCGGTCTGGTCCGGGACCTCGAGGGACAGGCGACCACCGACCTCTCGCCGGCGGACATCGCCTTCCACGCGATCCGCGAGTACATGCCCGGTGACGACCCCCGGACCATCCACTGGAAGTCGACGGCGAAGTCGGGCGCCCTGATGGTCCGGCAGTTCGAGGACACGCGCCGGTCCCACCTCGTCGTCGCCCTCGGTGTCGGACGCGGGGAGTTCGCGGACGACGACGAGTTCGAGCTCGCCGTGAGCGCCGCTGCGTCGCTCGGCACCCGGGCCGTCCGGGACGGCAGGGAGGTCTCCGTCGTCGTCTCCGCGCGGACCCCGGAGTACGCCAAGCGCGCCGTCTACGCCGTCCAGCCACTGCCCACGGTGACGCCCACCCGACTGCTCGACGCCTTCGCGACGGTCGGGCTCGCCGACTCGTGCCTGCCCGTGGCCGAGGTGTCGCGCATCGTGGGGGTCGAGACCACCGGGATCTCCGTCGCGTTCCTCGTGGTCGGCTCCACGGTCGGCCTGCCCGCCCTCCGACTCGCGGCGACGCGCTTCCCGGTCGGTGTCGAGGTGGTCGCCGTGATCTGCGAGCCGGAGGCCCAGCCACGGTTCCTCCGCGTCGCCGGTCTGACCGTCGTGACGATCGGCTACCTCGACGACCTCCGGACCGCGCTGCACCGGCAGGCGGCGGCCGCGTGAGCGCCGTGACCAGAACCCGGGCCGACGCACGGCGTGCAGCCCGGCGTCGGGACGCGCGTCGCGAACCGCTGCGCCTGGTCGGCGGCACGCTCGTGGTCTGGCTCCTGCTCGCGGTCGGCAGCGTGTCGTGGTGGCCGGTCTACCGCGACGGGTCCATGGTCGCCGCTGCCGTCACCGCGGTGGTCGCCGGCTCGGCGGTCGCCCTCGCGGGCGCGGCGCTCCGCCTGCCGGCCCTCGTCGTCGGCGTCGCCACCGCCGCGGCCTTCGCCGTGACGGGCGTCCCCGCCGCCGTGCCGTCCGAGGCGGCAGGTCTGCTGCCGACCGGACCCGGTCTGGTGGACCTCGCGGCCGGTGTCGCACTCGACTGGAAGCGCCTGGTGACCATCAGCCTGCCGGTCGGGTCCTACGAGTCGCTGCTCGTCCCCTTCTTCGTCACGCTCCTCGTCGCGACGGTGACGGCCGTGAGCGTGGCGACCCGTGCCTCCCGTCCGGAACTCGCGAGCATCCCGGCTCTCGTCCTCTTCGCCGCCGGCGTCGTCGTCGGTCCGACGCGACTCGACGTGTCCGTGGCGAGTGCGGTCCTGCTCGGCGGGATCGCACTCCTCTGGGCGCTGACGGTGCGGTACGTCCGTCGCGCCGCGGCCGTGTCGCGCACCGTCGGGGCGCGGGTGCCGGTCTGGCGTTCGGTGCTCCGACCCGCGCTCGTCGGGACCGGCACGATCGTCGCGGCCGGGGTCGTGGCGACCGGACTCGGACTCGTCGTGCCACCGGCCGCGGACCGGACGGTCGCCCGCAGCGACGTCGTGAAGCCCTTCGACCCACGGGACCACGTGAGTCCGCTGAGCGGGTTCCGCGCGTACGAGGAGTCCGGCGCCGCCGATGCACCACAGCTGACGGTGACGGGTCTGCCCGCGGGCGGGTTCGTCCGGATCGCGACCCTCGACACGTACGACGGGGTCGTGTACCGCGTCGGCGGCGACGACGGGGCGTCGGCGTCCGGCACCTTCGAGCGCGTGCCGACGAGTGTCGACGTGCGGGGCGTGTCCGGCTCCGACGTCCGCGTCGACGTGCGGGTCGACGGGTACCGCGGCGTGTGGCTGCCGACCGTCGGCGATCTCCGTTCGGTGACGTTCCAGGGCAGCGACGCGGGCTCCGAACGCGGTGCGTTCTTCTACAACCGCACCACCAGCACGGGAGCGGTGGTGAGCGGGGTGGGTGACCGCACCCGCTACCAGCTCGACGCCGTCGTCCCGGACCAGCCGACGGACGCCCAGCTCGCCGACGCCCGACCGGGCACCGCCTCCGTCCCGACGCCGTCCGGCGTGCCGGACGCGGTCCGCGAGCGGGTCGAGGCGACGACCGCCGACGCGGGCTCCGACGGCGCGAAGCTCCTGGCTGCGGTGCTGGACCTCAAGCGGACGGGCTACGTGAGCCACGGCGTCGGCGACGACCGCGCCAGCCGCTCGGGTCACGGGGCGGACCGCATCCAGGAACTCCTGACGTCCCCGCTCATGATCGGCGACCAGGAGCAGTACGCCGTCACGGCCGCCCTGATGGCGCGCGAGCTCGGTTTCCCGGCACGGGTGGTGATGGGCTTCACCGCCGGGGGAGACGCCGGTGGGGACGCCGCGGAGACGGCGGGCGGCTCCGGCGGGACCACCACGTTCCGCGGTTCCGACGTCACCGCCCGGATCGAGGTCGACACCGCGCAGTACGGGTGGGTGATGCTCGACCCGAACCCGGTCGTGCGCGAGATCCCCGAGGAGCAGGACCAGACGCCGCAGCCGGTCACGCGTCCGGAGACCGTCGTCCCGCCGCCGCCGGTCGAGCAGCAGGACCAGGACCGGCAGGCGCCGCCGCAGAGCGACCGGAGCACCCCGCCGGTGCAGCCGCTCTGGTTGCAGGTGTTGCTCGCTGCCCTGCCGTGGGTGCTCGGCGTCCTCGCGCTGGCGGCCCTCGTGCTCCTGCCGTTCGCCGTCGTCGTCCTGCTCAAGCGCCTGCGACGGCGTCGGCGGCGCCGAGCCCCGACCCCGCGCGGGCGGATCGTCGGCGCCTGGGACGAGTACCGCGACGCCCTCGTCGACCGAGGGCACGACGTCACCCGCGCAGCCACGCGCAAGGAGGCCGTCGTCGGTGCACCGGGCGAGGGCGGAACGGGCCTCGCTGCGCTGGCGGACCGCGCGGTCTTCGGGCCGGACGACCCGGACGACCGCATCGCGAGCCGGATGTGGTCGGCGACCGAGGAAGCGGTCCGGAGCCTCCGCACCGGGCGGAACCGACGGCAACGGTGGCGTGCGGCGGTGTCCGTCCGGTCCCTGCGGACGGGCAGCAGCCCCCGAACGGGGTCCCGACGTGTCCTGTCGGCCAGCCGGTGGCACCGCGGTCGTCCGGGCACGCGTGACTACGATGGGCCGGAGGCCGGCGAGCGTCGTGGACGGCCGAGTGAGGACCAACAACCGTGATCAGATGCGAACACTGCGGGTCGATGCTCCCCGAGGGGGCGATCTTCTGCGGTGAGTGCGGGCGATCGGTGAACGTCGCGGCGAACCGTCGTCCCGCGCCGGCAGCCCGGAACGACCAGACGACACCGCCGCCGCTGCAGCAGCCGGATCCGCAGGGCCGTCGCCCCGACCCGGCCACCGAGGCGTGGTTGCCCGAGGCGACCCTGGACCCCGCGACCCGGGCCTGGCTGACCGGCTCGGACCCGAACCCGCCCGCCGCCCCCGCCGCGCCGCACGGCGTCGAGCCGCGTGGCGCCGATCCGCGCGGGGCCGATCCGCGTGGTGCACGGACGCACGCGCACGGTGCGGTCTCCGGCGTGCACGTCCCCGCGACGGGCGCTCCGACCACGCAGCCGGAGCCGCCCCTCGACCCGGAGCAGTACCCGTCGACCTCGGTGCCGGACGGTGCCGACGCCGAGTGGACGCGCCCCGCGGCTCCCCGTGAGCGAGCGGCCGAGCAGACCGACCCGGTCGACGTGCCCGAGCCGCCCGCCGCCCCGGTCTGGCAGCCGCCGACGCAGTCGACCCCCGTCGCGCCCTCTCGTCCGTCGTGGTGGGTCGGCCGCCCGCCGGCCGCTGAGGAGACCTCGACCGACGTCACCGACGTCACCGACGCCGAGCGGACCGACACCGCCGCCGCCCAGGACGTGTCGCGACCCCAGGAGAACGACACCGCCGTCGTCGAGCCCCTCGTCGACCGGCGCCCCTCGCGCCCGACACCGCTCGTGACCCCCGGGAGCGGACCCGCTACCTGTCACGTCTGCGGACACACGCTCGAGCCCGACGACATCTTCTGCGCCGAATGCGGAGCCGTGCGTCCCGCGGTGACCGCAGCGTTCACCGGGCCCGTCGTCCCGCTGCCGATCGCCCGCCCGGACTGGGCTGCCGACGACCAGGCGCTCGTCGCAGCCGACGCGGTGGACGACGGCGACCAGGACGGTCGCGACGACGACGCGATCGCCGCTGACGCTGATGCGAGCGACGCAGGCGCCGCGGACGAGCACGGTGTGGACGGGGACGACGCGACCGAGCACGGCACGGACACGAACGCGCACGCGGACGAGCACGCCGCCGACGTGATTGCGCCCAGCGCGGACGAGCACGACACCGGTGCAGGCACGTTCGGCGGAGCGCCCGGGGCCGTCGGTGCCGCGCCGCTCCCACCGGTACCCGGTTCGCCGACGGTACCGTCCGCCCCCGTGGCCGAGTGGACCGCGCCGCCCGTCACGGACGTCGCCTCCCCGGCCTCGAGCGCCCCCATCGCCGCACCGCTCCCGCCTGTTCCGGGGACGACCGGACCGGTCTTGCCGCCCACCGGCTCGGCGACGGCTCCGTCGAGCGCGGATGACCTGGACGAGGACGTCGAAGCGACCCGGATCGTCACGAAGGACACCGGCCGGGATCCCTTCGTCCTGCACTGCAGCACCGGGGAACGCGTCGAGGTGCACGGCACCGGGCTGCTCGGACGCCTGCCGCGGCCGCAGCCGGGGGAGCGGTTCGACGACCTCGTGACCGTCCACGACCCGGGAAAGTCCGTGTCGAAGACGCACCTCGAGCTCGGCCGGGACGGCGACGACCTCTGGGTCTCCGACCGGTTCTCCGGCAACGGCACGGTCATCCGGCACATCGACGGCTCCATCCGCCGCTGCGAGCCGGGGCGACGCTACCGCGTGGAGCGCGGGGCCCGGGTGGACATCGGTGAGCAGTTCTTCCTGGTGCAGTGACGGTGCGCTGTTCCTCCTCCACAACGGAGGAACAGCGCATCGCCCTCCACAGGACGGGTAGCTCCCGCCTTCGGCAGGTCCGCGCTCTGCTGGACTGATCGGCGTGTCCCTCCTCGTCGCTCGAACCGCCCTCGTCGGCACCGCCGTGCTGCTCGGGCTCGCCGCGGTGCTCCTCGCGCTCGACGGTCCCGCGCGGGCCGTCCTGTTCGGGGCGGCATGCTGCTGCGCCCTGCTCGACCGTGCATCGAGCCGGTCGCTACCGACGACGTCGGACGAACCGGAACCGGAGTCGACCCGGACACGCCCCCTGCCGGGAACCAGCGACGACCCTCCCGCCCGCCAGGCGCAGTCCCGCCGGTCCGACCTGCTCCTCGGGCACGACGACGACGGCGAGCCGATCGGTCACGAACTCGGCACACCTGGGCGTCCGACGCACCTCGTGGTGGTCGGCACCGGCGCCCTCGCACTCGCGGTGTTCGTCGAACTCGCGGACCTGCTCCGTGCGACCGCGACCACGACCGCGACCGGGACCGCGACGGCAGGCTTCGGGGGTGCCGTCCGGACGGCTCTCGCCGATGACCTCGTCGACGCTCGGCCGCCGGTCGCCGCGCTCGACGGCGCGCCGGCAGGCGTGTCCCTCCCCGCGGGGACGGCGGTGGCCGTCCTGTCCGATGCGGACGAGCGCATCCGGACGACGATCGTGCTCGTCCCGAGCGAGCGGATGCAGCCTCGGGCGTGGGACACCGTCGTCGAGGTCACCCGCTACGGATGCTCGGTGCGACGGGCGCAGGACCACCGTTCACGCGCGCTCGACCCCGCGTTGCCGTCGCTGTGACGGCGTCGAGCTCAGCGCAGGCCGGCGCCGACCCGCAACGCGCCGACGGGCACTCCGCCGCCGAGCACCTGCTCGCCCGTCGCACGCAGGACGTCCGCGACGCCCTCGGCGTCGACGAGCCCGTTCCGCTGCAGGAGCGTCAGCGCCGCGAGGGTCCCGGCGCGCTGGGAACCGTCGAGCGTCTTCACGGCGACGGCCGCGCCACCGGGCAGACCCATGACCATGACGCCCTCGGCTCCGAACTTCGCGAGGACCTGCAGGCGCTCGATCGTGACGGTGTTGGCCCGCCCGACGCCGTCGATCGCCCAGGGGTGGTCCAGGACCGCGTCGACGAGCGCGGCGGAGTCGGCGTCCGCTCGTGCGACGACCCCCGCGAAGCCGCGGGCGAGACCGGTCAGGGTCAGGGGGAACACCGGGGCGCCGCACCCGTCCGTGCCGACCAGGTCGACCGTCTCCCGGGTGAACTCCTCGACGGTGTCACGGACGCGCTGCTGCAGCGGGTGGGCCGTGTCCAGGTAGGTGGCCTCGTCCCAGCCGTTCACCCGGCAGGCGGCGAGCATGCCCGCGTGCTTCCCCGAGCAGTTCATCGCCAGGCGCCGGGGCTCTGCCATCGTGCGGGCCGTCGCCCGGTCGAACGGCATGTCCGGCGGGCAGCCCAGGTCGGCCTCGGTGTGGTCGAAGGACTCGAGCATGTGCAGGGCGAGCGCCTGGTGCGGGGCCGTGCCGGCGTGGCTCGCCGTGGTGAGCACGAGTTCCTCGTCGCTGAAGGACGCCCCGGCTCGGCGGATCGCGAGCGCCTGGAACGGCTTCATCGTCGACCGGGGGTAGATGCTCGCCGTCACGTCGCCGACCGCGTCGAGCACCCGACCGTCGGCACCGACGACGACACCGGCACCCACGTGCCGGCTCTCGTCGAAGCCGTTGCGGTCGAGCACCGCGAGCTCGACGGAACCGTCGGCGGTGAGAGGATGGCGATCAGTGCGGACATCGGTGCTCACCGTCATGCCGCCAGCGTACCGACACCGACGAAGGGCCACCGTGAGCGACCACTCCTACGAGGTCTCCGTCATTTGGACCGGCAACCGCGGCACCGGGACGAGCGGCTACCGCGACTACGGCCGCGACCACGACGTCACCGCCGCGGGAAAGCCGTCCATCCCGGGATCGGCCGACCCGACGTTCCGTGGCGACGCGGACCGGTGGAACCCCGAGGAGATGCTGCTCGGCGCCCTCGCGCAGTGCCACATGATGAGCTACCTGTACGTCGCCGTGCAGCAGGGCTTCACCGTCCTCGACTACACCGACACCGCGACGGCGTCGCTCGACGTCCATCGTGACGGCACCGGCGAGGTCACCGCCGTCCACCTGCACCCGGTGGTCACGATCGCCGAACCGGACCGCGTCGCCGACGCCGACGCGGCGCACGCCCGCGCGAACGAACTCTGCTTCATCGCCCGCTCCGTGGCGTTCCCCGTCCACCACGCGCCGGTCACCAAGGTCCGTACGGCACACTAGGTCCCCGTGAAGCGTCTTCGCCTGCTCCCGATCGCCCTGGTCCCTGCCGTCGTGCTGGGACTCGCCGCCTGCTCCGGTTCGGGGTCGGGTGACGCGTCGGCCTCGCCGAGCGCGTCCTCGAGCGCGTCGGCCACGCCGATCTCCGCCTGCCCGAAGCCGGGTTCGGCGTCGAAGAGCATCGAGGTCAGCGGTGCGTTCGGCGGCAAGGAGGCCCCGACGGTCACGTTCGACAAGGGCATCAGCGCGAAGACGCCGCAGGCCTCCACGGTCGTGCAGGGCGACGGCGCCGCGCTCAAGGACGGCGAGTTCGCGCAGGTCTCCTACGCCGTGTACCAGGCGAAGGACGCCTCGAAGCTCGGCGCGGTCGGCTTCGACCAGGGCAACCCGCAGGTCCTGTCGGTGGGCGGCACCGGCTTCGGCGCCCTGCTCGCCTGCACCAAGGTCGGCGACCGGGTCGCGGCGGTCGGTGCGTCCTCGGCGCTCGGCTTCACCACGAGCGGCGACATCGTCGTCGTCGCGGACGTGCTCGCGAAGACCCCGACGAAGGCGACCGGCACCCCGCAGGAGCAGAACCCCGCACTGCCCACGGTCAAGGACAAGGCGGACGGCGAGCCGGAGATCACGATCCCCGCCGGCGAGACCGCCCCCGCGAAGACCGAGGTCGAGGTCCTCAAGCAGGGCGACGGTGACACCGTGGCCGACGGGGACAGCGTCCTGGTGCAGTACAAGGGCGTGACGCTCGACGGCGGCAAGGAGTTCGACTCCTCGTGGTCGAAGGGTGCCCCCACCACCTTCACGGTTTCCGAGGGCTCGCTCATCAAGGGCTTCGTCACCGGCCTCGTCGGGCAGAAGATCGGCTCGCAGGTCCTCATCGTGACGACGGCCGAGGACGCCTACGGCTCGAACCCGCCCGAGGGCTCGAACATCCCGAAGGACGCCTCGCTCGTCTTCGTCGTCGACCTCCTGGCCAAGGGCTGACCATGACGCCGACCGGCCCGGCCGACGCGACCAGCCCGACCGGCCCGACCGACGCGACCAGCCCGACCGGCCCGACCGGCCCGACCGGACGGCGCCGCATCGTCGTCCTCGGCAGCACCGGCTCGATCGGCACGCAGGCCCTCGACGTCGTCGCCCGCAACCCCGACCGCTTCGAGGTCGTCGGCCTCACCGCCGGGACCAACCGCGAGCTCGTCGCCGAGCAGGCCGCCCGCTTCGGCGTCACGGAGACCGCCTTCGGTGCGGCCGACGCCGAACGCCTGGTCCGCGGTGTCGAGGCGGACGTCGTCCTCAACGGCATCACCGGCTCGGTCGGCCTCGGCCCGACCCTGGCGGCACTGGACACCGGCGCGACCCTCGCCCTCGCGAACAAGGAGAGCCTGATCGTCGGCGGCCCGCTCGTGCAGGCCGCCGCCGCGCCCGGGCAGATCGTGCCCGTCGACAGCGAGCACTCCGCCATCGCGCAGGCGCTCCGCTCCGGCACCGGCGCCGAGGTCCGGCGGCTCGTCCTCACGGCGAGCGGCGGCCCGTTCCGCGGACGCTCCCGCGCCGAGCTCGTCGACGTCACCCCGGCGCAGGCGCTCGCACACCCGACGTGGGACATGGGGCTCGTCGTCACGACGAACTCCGCGACGCTCGTCAACAAGGGCCTCGAGGTCATCGAGGCACACCTGCTGTTCGGCGTGCCGTACGACCGCATCGACGTGACGGTGCACGCGCAGTCGATCGTGCACTCGATGGTCGAGTTCGTCGACGGCTCGACGATCGCCCAGGCATCGCCGCCGGACATGCGCCTGCCGATCGCGCTCGGCCTGGCCTGGCCGGACCGCGTCCCCGGCGTGGGCGTCCCGCTCGACTGGACGTCCGCGAGCACCTGGACCTTCGAACCGCTCGACACGCAGGCCTTCGGTGCCGTCGACCTCGCGAAGCACGTCGGGGTCCTCGGCGGCACGTTCCCCGCGGTCTTCAACGCCGCGAACGAGCAGGCCGTCGCCGCCTTCCACGCCGGCGCGATCGGCTTCCTCGACATCGTCGACACGGTCCGGCGCGTCGTCGACGCGCACACGGCGGGGGAGCCGTCCCTGGACGGCGTACTGGCGGCCGAGCGCTGGGCCCGCGACGCGGCGGACCGCGCGCTGACGCGCTGACCCGACCCGTGCCTCCCGTCCGTCCCGTGGTGACCACCTGACGGACGGGAGGCCCGCCCCACCTCTCAGGATGCGCTCGGCTCCGTCATGGGCGGGGTCCCGTACCCTCTCCTGGTGACCGTCGAATCCGTGCTCCTGTTCGTCCTCGGCGTGGTCGTCTTCATCGTCGGCCTGCTGGTCTCGATCGGCCTCCACGAGCTCGGCCACCTGTCCTTCGCGAAGCTCTTCGGCGTCAAGGTCACGCAGTACTCGCTCGGGTTCGGCAAGGCGATGTGGTCCTTCCGCCGCGGCGAGACCGAGTACGGGATCCGCCCGATCCTGCTCGGCGGCTACATCTCGATGGTCGGCATGCTGAAGCCCCGGGCATCGGGCAAGCCGAACGCGATCACGAACACCGGCATGTACGGCGCGTTCGTGCAGGACGCGCGTGAGGCCAGCGCCGCGCAGATCGCGGACTCCGGCGGCGACGACTCCCGCGCGTTCTACCGGCTGACCCCGTGGAAGCGCATCATCGTCATGGTCGCCGGCCCGGCGATGAACCTCGTCATCGGCATCGTCCTGTTCGGCGTGCTGCTGTGCGGCTTCGGTGCCCCGACGACGACCTTCACGTCGAGCGTCGACTGCGTCCTGCCGTCGAGCAGCGCCACGGCGTGCGCCCCGGGGGACGCCGAGTCACCCGCGAAGCAGGCCGGCATCCGGGACGGCGACGTCGTCCTGGCGGTGGACGGCCAGCAGGACCCGACGATCGCCGAGGTCTCGAAGGTCTTCCAGCGCTCCGCCGGCAAGACCGTGACGGTCGTGGTCGAGCGCGACGGTGCGCGGAAGACGCTCGAGGTCACGCCGCAGCTCGCCACCCGCGACGTCGTCACGGCCGAGGGCACGGCGGCGAAGAACGCGGACGGCACCACGAAGACGCAGCAGGTCGGTGTCGTGGGGGTCAGCATCGGGCAGTCCCTCGTGCGACAGTCCCCGGCGGCCGTCCTCCCCGCGACGGGCGCGCAGATCGCCGCGTCGGCGCACCTGATCATCGACCTGCCGCAGCGGCTCGTCGCGGTCTGGAACGCGGCGTTCGGCTCGCAGGCGCGGTCCCAGGACAGCCCGGTCTCGGTCGTCGGCGTCGGCCGGGCCATCGGTGAGGTCTCGTCGATGAGCGGGGTCCCCGTGGTCGACAAGGTCTACACGATCCTCGGGCTCCTGGCGTCGCTCAACATCGGCCTGTTCGTGCTCAACATGGTGCCGCTCCTGCCGCTCGATGGCGGTCACATCGCCGGGGCGCTGTGGGAGGCCGTGAAGCGCCGCGCGTACCTGCTCGTCGGCAAGCCGGACCCGGGCGCGATCGACCTGGCCAAGACGATGCCGCTCACGATGGTCGTCGTCGTGCTCCTGGCCGGGATGAGCGCGCTCCTCGTCTACGCCGACATCGTGCGACCGGTGAACCTGTTCGGCTAGCACTACGCTCGGGCGCATGAGCACAGCCCCCGAGGTCCGCGCCGTCGAGCGCCAGGGCATCGACGTCATCGCCGAGTCCGACCGGAAGGGGCGGCCGCGCGGGCTGTTCTGGCCGTGGTTCGCCGCGAACGTCTCGGTCCTCGGCCTGAGCTACGGCTCGTTCGTCCTCGGGTTCGGCATCTCGCTGGCCCAGGCGACGATCGTGTCCGTCGTCGGCGTCGCGTTCTCGTTCCTGCTCTGCGGGATCGTCGCGATCGCCGGCAAGCGTGGCTCGGCGCCGACGATGGTCCTCAGCCGCGCGGCGTTCGGCGTGCGGGGGAACCGGCTGCCGTCGTTCCTGAGCTGGGTGCTCACCGTCGGGTGGGAGACCGCGCTGGCGTCCCTCGCGGTCCTGGCGACGTCGACCGTGTTCCGGGAACTCGGCTGGGACGACGGCGTCGTGACGAAGCTCGTCGCCCTGGTCGTGGTCGCCGCGCTCGTGGTCGGGGCGGGGATCGCCGGTTTCGACGTCATCATGCGCCTGCAGACCGTGATCACCGTCGTCACCGCCGTGCTCACGGTGGTCTACGTCGTGCTCGCGGTGCCGTCGATCGACCTCGGCACGCTCGGCGCCCTGCCGTCCGGGAGCGCCCAGAACGTCCTCGGCGCACTCGTCCTCGTGATGACCGGCTTCGGGCTCGGCTGGGTCAACGCCGCTGCGGACTACTCGCGCTACCTGCCGCGGACCGCATCGACCGGGGGCGTGGTCTGGTGGACGACGTTCGGCGGTGCGCTCGCCCCCGCCGTCCTGGTCGTGGTGGGCGTCCTGCTCGCGGGTTCGTCGAAGGACCTGAACAGCGCGATCGGCGCCGACCCGATCGGTGCGCTCACGACGATCCTGCCGGTGTGGTTCCTCGTCCCGTTCGCCCTCGTCGCGATCCTCGGGCTCGTCGGCGGTGCCGTGCTCGACATCTACTCGTCCGGGCTCGCGCTCCTCAGCGCCGGCGTCCGGATCCCGCGGCCCGTCGCGGCCGGGGTCGACGGCGTGTTCATGGTCGCCGGGGCCGTGTACGTGGTCTTCTTCGCGAAGGACTTCATCTCGCCGTTCCAGGCGTTCCTCGTGACCCTCGGCGTGCCGATCGCCGCCTGGGCGGGGGTGTTCGTCGCCGACGTGCTGCTGCGTCGCCGGGCCTACGCGGACGCCGAGCTCGACGACGTGCGGGGCCGCTACGGCGACGTGCGCTGGGCCGCGATCGGGCTCGTCGTCCTCGGGACCGTCCTCGGCTGGGGGCTCGTCACGAACACGTACGGCGTCCCGGCGTGGCTGAACTGGCAGGGCTACCTGCTCGAGCCGTTCGGCCTCGGTGGCCGGCAGGGCGCGTGGGCGTACGCCAACCTCGGCGTCCTCGTCGCGCTCGTGGTCGGCTTCGTCGGCACGCTCCTCACCGCGCGCGGGTCCGTGCGCCGCCAGGAGCAGGTGTGAGCGTCGTCGTCCCGCCCGACGCGTGGCTCGTCGCGATCGACCTGCAGCGCATCTTCACCGGTGACAGCCCGTGGGCGGCGCCGCGGTACGACGCGGCCGCCGCCGGGACCGGACGGCTGCTGCCCCGGTTCGCCGGTCGCACGGTCTTCACGCGCTTCGTCGCGCCCGAGCGGCCCGAGGGTGCCTGGGTGCCGTACTACCGGGACTGGCCGTTCGCGCTCGTCCCGGACGGCGACCCGCTGTACGGCCTGACCGAGCCGTTCGCATCCGCCGCGGTCGACCGACGCGACCCCGTCGTCACGGAACCGACCTTCGGCAAGTGGGGGACGAGCCTCCGCGCCGTCGTCGGCGACCACCCGCACCTCGTGCTCACCGGCGTGTCCACCGACTGCTGCGTGCTGAGCACCGCGCTGGCCGCGGCCGACGCCGGCGCGACCGTCACGGTCGTCGCCGACGCGTGCGTCGGCGCCACCGACGCGGACCACGAGCGCGCCCTCGACGCGATGCGGCTGTACGCACCGCTCGTCACGGTCGTGGACCGCGGGACGGACCTGGTGACCAGCGCCGAGTGACGGCACCGCGAGCGCGTAGAGTGCACCTCGTGCCAGCAGTGAACCTCGGTCTGCCGAAAGTCCCCGAAACCCTGAGCCCGCGTCGGAAGTCGCGGCAGATCCGGGTGGGCAAGGTCCTCGTGGGCGGCGACGCACCCGTCTCGGTGCAGTCGATGACCACCACGCCGACGACGAACATCAACGCGACGCTGCAGCAGATCGCCGAGCTCACCGCCTCCGGGTGCGACATCGTGCGCGTCGCGGTCCCGAGCCAAGACGACGCGGACGCGCTGCCGATCATCGCGAAGAAGTCGCAGATCCCGGTCATCGCCGACATCCACTTCCAGCCGAAGTACGTCTTCCAGGCCATCGACGCCGGGTGCGCCGCGGTCCGCGTGAACCCGGGCAACATCCGCAAGTTCGACGACCAGGTCGGCGCGATCGCCCGGGCCGCCAAGGACGCGGGCGTCTCGCTGCGCATCGGTGTGAACGCCGGGTCGCTCGAGCCGAGCCTGCTGCAGAAGTACGGCAAGGCCACGCCCGAGGCACTGGTCGAGTCCGCCGTGTGGGAAGCGTCCCTGTTCGAGGAGCACGACTTCCACGACTTCAAGATCTCGGTCAAGCACAACGACCCGATCGTCATGGTGAAGGCCTACCGGCAGCTCGCCGCCGCGGGGGACTGGCCGCTGCACCTCGGGGTGACCGAGGCCGGACCGGAGTTCCAGGGCACGATCAAGAGCGCCACGGCGTTCGGCATCCTGCTCGCCGAGGGCATCGGCGACACCATCCGCGTCTCGCTCTCCGCGCCGCCCGCGCAAGAGGTGAAGGTCGGCCTGCAGATCCTGCAGTCGCTCAACCTGCGCGAACGCAAGCTCGAGATCGTCTCGTGTCCGAGCTGCGGCCGGGCGCAGGTCGACGTCTACCAGCTCGCCAACGACGTCACGAAGGGGCTCGAGGGCATGACCGTCCCGCTCCGCGTCGCCGTCATGGGCTGCGTCGTGAACGGTCCCGGCGAAGCGCGCGAGGCCGACCTCGGCGTCGCGTCCGGCAACGGAAAGGGACAGATCTTCGTGAAGGGACAGGTCATCAAGACCGTCCCGGAGCGCGAGATCGTGCAGACCCTCATCGAGGAGGCCAACCGGCTCGCCGACGAGATGGGTCCGGACGCCACGACGGGTTCGCCCCAGGTCGTCACGACCCCCTAGTCGCGGGGAGGGCCGCGTGCGCCGCTAGGCTTGCCCCGTGGTCACACGGCTCTCCCATCTCTTCCTCCGCACGCTCCGCGACGACCCCTCCGACGCCGAGGTGACGAGCGCGAAGCTGCTCGTCCGCGCCGGGTACATCCGTCGCCAGGCCCCGGGCATCTTCGCCTGGCTGCCGCTCGGCCTGCGCGTCCGCAGCCGCATCGAGGACATCGTCCGCGACGAGATGGTCGCGGCCGGGGCGCAGGAGGTCCTGCTGCCGGCCCTCGCCCCGCGGGAGCCGTACGAGGCGACGAACCGGTGGACCGAGTACGGCGACGGCATCTTCCGGCTCAAGGACCGCAAGGACGCCGACTACCTCCTCGCGCCGACCCACGAGGAGCTCTTCGCGCTCCTCGTGAAGGACCTGTACTCGTCGTACAAGGACCTCCCCGTCACGCTCTTCCAGATCCAGGACAAGTACCGCGACGAGGCACGTCCCCGCGCCGGGCTCCTCCGTGGCCGCGAGTTCACGATGAAGGACGCCTACTCGTTCGACATCGACGACGCCGGGCTCGACCGGAGCTACCAGACCATGCGCGACGCGTACGAGCGGATCTTCGCGCGGCTGGGCCTCGAGTACGCGATCGTCAAGGCCGACGCCGGTGCCATGGGCGGGTCGAAGTCCGAGGAGTTCCTGCACCCGATCGCGGTCGGCGAGGACACCTTCGTACGCAGTGCCGGCGGCTACGCGGCGAACGTCGAGGCCTACGTCACCCCCGCGGCCGACAGCCTGCCGATCGAGGGGCAGCCGGAGCCCGTGCGCCTGCCCGCGGCGGACACGCCGACGATCGACACGCTCGTCGCGCACGCCAACGACGCCGCCCCCCGCGCGGACCGTCCGTGGACGGCTGCAGACACCCTGAAGAACGTCGTGCTCGCCCTGACGCACCTCGACGGCACCCGCGAGGTCGTCGTCGTCGGTCTGCCCGGTGACCGCGAGGTCGACCTCAAGCGCGCCGAGGTGGCCTTCGCGCCCGCCGAGGTCGAGGCGGCCGGTGACGACGACTTCAAGCGCCACCCCGGCGTGTTCGTGAAGGGCTACATCGGGCCGCAGGTCCTGGGCGCCGACAGCCCCTCGGGCATCCGGTACCTCGTCGACCCCCGCGTCGCCGAGGGGACCGCGTGGCTCACCGGTGCGAACGAGCGCGGCGTGCACGTCTCCGGTCTCGTGGCGGGTCGCGACTTCACCGCGGACGGCACCGCCGACGTCGCGGACGTCCGTGCCGGCGACCCCGCACCGGACGGCTCGGGCCCCCTCGAGACCGCCCGCGGCATGGAGATCGGGCACGTCTTCCAGCTCGGTCGCAAGTACGCCGAGGCCCTCGGACTCAAGGTCCAGGACGAGAACGGCAAGCTCGCGACCGTCACGATGGGTTCGTACGGCATCGGCGTCACGCGCATCATGGCGATCCTCGCCGAGGCGCACAACGACGAGAAGGGCCTGGCCTGGCCGAAGGAGATCGCACCGTTCGACGTGCACGTGGTCGCCACCGGCAAGGACGAGGTCGCCTACGACGTCGCCTCGTCGCTCATCGCGGCCCTCGAGGGCGAGCGGTACGACGTCGTCTACGACGACCGCCCGAAGGTCTCGCCCGGCGTGAAGCTCCGCGACGCCGAGCTCCTCGGCGTGCCCGTGGTCGTCGTCGCCGGCCGCGGCGCCGCCGACGGCGTCGTCGAACTGTGGGACCGCCGCTCCGGCGAGCGGCGCGACGTACCGGTCGCGGAGCTGCTCGAGGCGGTCCGCGCGATCTGATCGCGACCCCTGACGGACGGGAGGCGCGTGGCGGGTCCGCCACGCGCCTCCCGTCCTGTTCTGGGGTACGCTGGTCGCCGACTTCCGCGCAGATCCACCCCGCGGAGGCGACTCAGCTGAATACGGAGGCACCTCGGTGAAGATCGACCTCGCAGTCCTGCGACTCATGGAGCGCGAGCGGGAGATCCCGTTCGACGAACTCGTCCAGATCATCGAATCCGCCATCCTGACGGCGTACCAGAAGCACCGCGCAGAGAACGACGAACCCGTCGACGCCCAGGCGCGTGTCGAGCTCGACCGCAAGTCCGGCGAGGTCTCGGTGTACGTGCCGGAGCGCGACGAGGAGGGCACCGTCGTCGGCGAGGCCGTCGACCAGCCGAGCGACTTCGGCCGCATCGCCGCCTTCGCCGCGAAGCAGGTCATCAACCAGCGCCTCCGCGACATCGGCGACGACAAGATCCTCGGGCAGTTCCGTGGCAAGGAGGGCGACATCGTCGCGGGCGTGATCCAGCAGGGTCCGAACCCGAAGATGGTGCACGTCGACCTCGGCACGGTCGAGGCGATCCTCCCGCCCGAGGAGCAGGTCCCGGGCGAGGAGTACAAGCACGGCAACCGCATCCGCGTCTACGTCACGAGCGTCGGCCGCGGGGCGAAGGGTCCGCAGATCACGGTCTCGCGCACGCACCCCGGGCTCGTCCGCAAGCTCTTCGCGCTCGAGGTCCCGGAGATCGCCTCCGGCGTCGTCGAGATCACCTCGATCGCCCGCGAGGCCGGGCACCGCACGAAGCTCGCCGTGAAGGCGAACGAGTCCGGCGTGAACGCGAAGGGCGCCTGCATCGGTGAGCTCGGCGCCCGCGTGCGTGCCGTGACGACCGAGCTCGGCGCGGAGAAGATCGACATCGTCGACTACTCGTCCGACCTGGCGTCGTTCGTCGCGAGCGCCCTCTCGCCGGCGAAGGTGACGAGCGCGTTCGTGCTCGACGCCTCGACGAAGGCCGTCCGCGCGCTCGTGCCGGACTACCAGCTGTCGCTCGCGATCGGCAAGGAGGGGCAGAACGCCCGCCTCGCCGCGAAGCTCACCGGCGCGCGGATCGACATCCAGCCGGACTCCATCCTGGACGGCGACGAGTAGGCGCGTTTTCGCTGGTGGCGTGGCCCGGTCGGGCGCGCCGGATCGCGGTCGTCGGAGGTGAGGAGTAAGGTGGTTCCCGTCAGAACGTGCATCGGCAGTCGTCGCCGTGCTCCCCGGTCCTCCCTCCTCCGTGTCGTCGCCTCGAGCGACGGTCGCGTCGTGGCGGACCCGAAGGCAGTCATGCCGGGCAGGGGAGCGTGGCTCACCCCGACCGTCGAAGCCTACGAACTGGCCGTCAAGCGCCGGGCCTTCCGCCGGGCGCTCCGGCTGGATCGCGAACCCGACACGTCCGCAGTGCTCGACCACCTGCACGGCCTCGCAGCCGAGCAGTCGGGCGGACACCAGGACACGACAGAACAGGCTGAACGGCTTATGGACAACTGATGAGCGGCTCGAAATGAGACCCGTCATCCAGTGAGTCCCGCCCCCTTCGCGGGGTGGGACCCGTGAAGGAGAACAGTGGCAAAACCACGCGTACACGAGATCGCATCCGAACTCGGTGTCGACAGCAAGACCGCAATGGAGAAGCTCAAGGAGCTCGGCGAGTTCGTCAAGGGCCCGAGCTCCAGTGTGGAACCCCCCGTCGCGCGCAAGCTCCGTGCTGCGCTGCAGGCGTCCGGCGCCTCGTCGTCGGCTCCGGCAGCGTCGGCCACGCCGAGCGCGCCCGCCAAGACCGCAGCGCCGAAGTCGAGCGCGCCGAAGCCCGGCGGCCCCCGCCCGGGTCCGGCCCGTCCGGCACCGGCCCCGCAGCCCGAGCCCCAGGCGCAGGCCCCGGCCAGCGACGCCCCGGTGCCCGCTGCACCGAAGTCGGTCGCCCAGCGCCAGGCCGAGGCCGAGGCCGCACGCAAGGCCGCAGCCGACGAGAAGGCCGCGAGCCAGGCGTCCGGTGGCACGACCGCGCCGAAGGGTGACGCCGTCAAGCCCGGCGGTTCCCCGAAGCCGGGCGCAGCAGCCGGCCCGAAGCCGGGTGGCCCGAAGCCGGGCGCACGTCCCGGCAACAACCCCTACGCATCGAGCCAGGGCATGGGCTCGCGCCCGCCGCGTCCGGGCAACAACCCGTACTCCTCGAACCAGGGCATGGGACAGCGTCCCGCCGGCGGCGCCGGTGGCGGCAACGGCATCCCGCGTCCGGCACCGCCGCGTCCGGGCGCCCCGCGTCCCGGTGCGCCGCGTCCGGGTGGCCCCGGTCAGGCGAACCGTCCCAACGGCTTCGGGCAGCGCCCGGGCCAGGGTGGCGGCCGTGGTGGCCCCGGCGGTCGTCCGGGTGCCCCGGGTGCCGGCGGCGGCTTCCCGCGTCCGGCGTTCTCCGGCCCGCGTCCCGCCGGTGGCGGTGGCCGTGGTCGTGGCCCCGGTGGTGGGACCGCCGGTGCGTTCGGTCGCGGTGGTGGCAAGAGCCGTGCCCGCAAGTCGAAGCGGACGAAGCGCGCCGAGTACGAGATGCGGCAGGCGCCGTCGCTCGGCGGCGTGCAGGTCCCTCGTGGCGACGGCAACACGGTCGTCCGTCTGCGCCGTGGTGCGAGCATCTCGGACTTCGCGGACAAGATCGACGCGATGCCCGGCAACCTCGTGACGGTGCTGTTCCACCTCGGTGAGATGGCGACCGCCACGGAGTCCCTGGACGAGGCCACGTTCGAGGTCCTCGGCGAGGAGCTCGGCTACAAGATCCAGATCGTCTCGCCCGAGGACGAGGACCGTGAGCTCCTCGAGGGCTTCGACATCGACCTCGATGCCGAGCTCGAGGACGAGGACGACGACGTGCTGCAGCAGCGGCCGCCGGTCGTCACCGTCATGGGCCACGTCGACCACGGCAAGACCCGCCTCCTCGACGCGATCCGCAACTCGAAGGTCGTCGAGGGCGAGGCCGGTGGCATCACCCAGCACATCGGTGCGTACCAGATCACGACCGAGCACGAGGGCGTCGACCGCCCGATCACCTTCATCGACACCCCGGGTCACGAGGCGTTCACCGCCATGCGTGCCCGTGGTGCCCAGGTGACGGACATCGCGATCCTCGTGGTCGCGGCGGACGACGGCATCATGCCCCAGACGATCGAGGCGCTGAACCACGCGCAGTCGGCCGGTGTGCCGATCGTGGTCGCGGTGAACAAGATCGACAAGGAGGGCGCGAACCCGGCGAAGGTCCGGCAGCAGCTCACCGAGTACAACCTGGTGGCCGAGGAGTACGGCGGCGACGTCATGTTCGTCGACGTGTCGGCGCGCAACAACGTCGGCATCCAGGACCTCCTCGACGCCGTGCTGCTCACCGCCGACGCGGGTCTCGACCTGCGTGCGAACCCCGACAAGGACGCACGCGGTGTCGCGATCGAAGCCCGACTCGACAAGGGTCGCGGTGCGGTCGCCACGGTGCTCATCCAGTCCGGCACGCTCCACGTCGGTGACGCCATCGTGGCGGGTACGGCCTACGGCCGCGTCCGTGCGATGACCGACGAGGACGGCAACGCGGTCACTGCCGCGACGCCGAGCCGCCCGGTCCAGGTGCAGGGTCTGTCGTCGGTGCCGCGCGCCGGTGACACGTTCCTCGTCACCGAAGAAGACCGCACGGCCCGTCAGATCGCCGAGAAGCGTGAAGCCGCCGAGCGCAACGCCCAGCTGGCCAAGGCCCGCAAGCGCATCTCGCTCGAGGACTTCACCCGCGCACTCGAAGAGGGCAAGGTCGACTCGCTCAACCTCATCATCAAGGGTGACGTCTCCGGTGCCGTCGAGGCACTCGAGCAGTCGCTCCTGGACATCGAGGTCGACGACAGCGTCCAGCTCCGGATCCTGCACCGCGGCGTCGGTGCGATCACGGAGTCGGACATCGACCTGGCCACGATCGACAACGCGATCGTCGTCGGCTTCAACGTCCGCCCGGACGTCAAGGCCCGCGAGCGTGCGGCGCGCGAAGGCATCGACGTGCGCTTCTACTCGGTCATCTACAACGCACTCGAGGACATCGAGCAGTCCCTCAAGGGCATGCTCAAGCCCGAGTACGAAGAGGTCCAGTCGGGTGTCGCCGAGATCCGCGAGGTGTTCCGCTCCTCGAAGTTCGGCAACATCGCCGGTGTCATCGTCCGCTCCGGCACGATCACGCGCAACGCCAAGGCGCGCGTCATCCGTGACGGTGTGGTGCTCGCCGACGGCCTGGCCATCGAGTCGCTGCGCCGCTTCAAGGACGACGTCACCGAGGTCCGCACGGACTTCGAGGCCGGTATCGGTCTGGGCAAGTACAACGACATCCAGGTCGGTGACGAGATCGAGACCACCGAGCTCGTCGAGAAGCCGCGCGACTGACGCCTGGCTAGTCTGGACCCCGCTCCTCCCTCGGGAGGGGCGGGGTCCACCCGTTCCACCAGAAGAATCCCTGCCCCAGGAGGCACCCAATGGCCGATCCGCAGCGCGCACGCAAGATGGCGGACCGCATCAAGGAAGTCGTCGCTCGTCGACTCGACAAGGGTCTGCGCGACCCGCGTCTCGGCTTCGTCACGATCACCGACGTCCGCGTCACCGGGGACCTGCAGCACGCCTCGGTCTTCTACACCGTCTACGGCTCCGACGAGGAGCGTGCCGACTCCGCCGCGGCGCTCAAGGCCGCGACCGGCATGCTCCGGAGCGAGGTCGGAAAGAACATCACGGCACGGCTCACCCCCTCGCTCGAGTTCATCGCCGACGCCCTGCCGGAGACCTCGGCGCACATGGAGGACCTGCTCGCCCAGGCGCAGATGCGCGACGCGCAGGTGAAGGCGGCCTCGGCCGGAGCGCAGTACGCCGGCGACGCCGACCCGTACAAGCACGACGACGAGGACGAGGACGACGACCGCGCCTGACCCTCACGCACTCGGGAGCGTGTACCCGCCCGCATCGTCCCCGACGGCCAGCCCGTCGCGGAGGAGCGAGGCGAGGGCACGCTCCCGCTGTGCGTCGTCCGGCCAGACCAGGTCGATCTCGGAACGGAGCACGGGGACGTCGCTCGACCGCAGCTCGGCCATGATCAGGCCGCGCACCTGCCGGTCGCTCCCGGCGAAGCGCGCCTGCTTCGGTGCTCGCGGTCCGTCGTGCTCCGGGTACCCCGCGGCGCGCCAAGCGCACCGGTCGGCGATCGGGCAGGCGTCGCACGCGGGGGAGCGGGCGACGCAGACCAGCGCCCCGAGCTCCATCGCGGCCGCGTTCGTCGCCGCCGCCAGGTCGCGTTCCTCGGGCAGCACGGACGCCATCAGCGGCAGGTCCTGCTTCGCCTTCGCCGGTCCCGGCTCGCCCTGCCCGAGCAGCGCGCGGGCGAGGACCCGCCGGACGTTCACGTCGACGACCGGGTGGCGGTCGCCGTACGCGAACACCGCGACGGCACGCGCGGTGTAGTCACCGATCCCCGGCAGCGCGAGCAGGGCGTCGACGTCCCGCGGCACGACGTTGTCGTGCTGTTCCGCGATGGCGGTCGCCGCCGCGTGCAGCGCGAGCGCGCGACGCGGGTAGCCGAGCCGGTCCCAGGCACGCACCGCGTCCGCCGGGGGCGACGCCGCGAGGTCCGCAGGCGTCGGCCACCGGGTGAGCCACGCCTCCAGTCGGGGGACGACGCGCGCGACCTGCGTCTGCTGCAGCATGACCTCGCTGACCAGCGTGCCCCACGCCGGGAAGCCGGGGCGGCGCCACGGCAGGTCACGCGCCTCGGCGCGGAACCAGGCGACCAGCGGGGTCGCGAGGTCGGGTCGGGTCGCGTCCGACGGTTCGTCCACAGGAGGACGGGAGGCTCCGCTCGCGTTCACCACGACAGCCTACGGTGGGTGCATGGCACGCTGGGCACCGCAGGAGACCGACACGTACGCCGCGATCGCAGGCGAGGTGATCGCGCAGGTGGGGACGAACCGCGCCGTGATCGGGGTCGACGGGCAGGACGGCACCGACCTCGAGCGCGTCGCCGCCGGCCTGGTCGCCGGCTTCGAGCAGCACGGTGTCCCCGCGATGGCGGCCGCCGCTCCCTCGGACGACGTCGACCGGCTCCGGGCGGACCTCGTGACGCCGTTCCGCACGACGGGCGCCGGCGCCGGTGTCCTGGTCGTGCACGGGCACGGCCTGCTGGCGCCGGGGGTGCGTGGGCTGTGGCGCTGGTCGCTGTGGGTCGAGCGCGAGGACGGGCGGCTCGAGCGCCGCGCGGACGTCAAGCTCGCCGCCTCCGCGATCCTGGACGCGACCGACCCCGAGCACCCGCGGCGCAACTGGAACGACGCCTGCTGAGCGCCGGCCGCGCAGCGCCGCTGGTACCCTCGTCCGGTGCTCGCTTCCGCGCCTGACGGCATCCTCCTCGTCGACAAGCCGCAGGGCATCTCGAGCCACCGCGTCGTCTCGATCGCCCGCCGCCGCCTCGGCCTGAAGAAGATCGGGCACGCCGGGACGCTCGACCCGATGGCGACCGGCCTGCTCATCCTGGGCGCCGGCCCCTCCACGCGTCTGCTGACGCACCTGGTCGGCCTCGGCAAGACCTACACGGCGACCATCCGGCTCGGCGTGTCGACGGACTCGGACGACGCCGACGGCACCCCGACCGCCGCACCGGGCGTCCTCGGCGCCGACGTCGGCGAGGCCGCGGTCGACCGCGCCGTGGCGGGGCAGCGTGGCACGATCGACCAGGTGCCCTCCACCGTGAGCGCGATCAAGGTCGACGGGCGTCGCGCCTACGACCTCGCGCGGAAGGGCGAGGAGGTCGTCCTGCGCTCCCGCACCGTCACGGTGTCCCGCTTCGACGTGACCGCGCGCACCGAGCACACGGTCCGCGTGGACGGCGCCGACGTCGCCGTGGTCGACCTCGACGTCGTCGTCGACTGCTCGTCGGGAACGTACGTCCGCGCCCTCGCCCGGGACGTCGGGGCCGCGCTCGGCACCGGCGGCCACCTCACCGCGCTCCGTCGGACGGCAGTGGGTCCGTTCGACGTCGCCGACGCGGTCGACCTCGAGGACGACGACGTGGACGTCCTCGGCGCGCTCGCCCGGCCGGCGGACGTCGCGCGGCGGCTCTTCCCGAGCGTGTCGCTCGAACCGCAGGCGGCGAAGGACCTGACGGACGGCAAACGGGTCGCCGCCGACCACCCGGACGACGACGGCCCCGTTGCGGCGGTCGCGACGGCGGACGACCGGCTCGTCGGACTCGTGTCGGTCCGGCGCGGGCGACTCCGCGTCATCACGAACTTCCCCGCGCCGGCGTCCGCCGCTGCGGACGCCGACCGGAGCGGAGCCGACGCGTGATCGAGTGGTTCATGTGGGTGCAGCTCGTGCTCGCGGTCGTCGTGGGGATCTTCACGGTCGTCGTCGGGTTCGTCGGGTGGAAGCCGAACGACTACACGGTCGGAGCGCTCGCCCTCATCGAGGTGCTGCTGCTCGCCCAGGGGGTCGTGTCGCTCGTGCTGCCGGCCGTCGGGTCGCCGCCGCAGGGCAACGGCCTCGAGTTCGGCGTGTACGCGGTGTCGGTGCTGCTCGTCCCGCCGGCGGCCATCGTCTGGGCGCTCATCGACCGCACCCGCTGGAGCACGGTCGTCCTCGGCGCCGGTGCGTTCACCGTCGCGGTGATGGTCTACCGGATGTACCAGATCTGGTTCGCGCTGAACTGACCAGCGCCGACCGGGTGCTCGGGGCGGACAGCGGCCCGGGCTGGCATCGGGTGTCCCAGGGCGTCGGTAGACTCGGTGCCGTGGCGACCAGATCCTCCCTCGCGACCGGTGTCGGCCGTGTCCTCATCGCCGTCTACGGCATCCTCGCCCTCGCCGCGACGGGACGCAGCGTCGTGCAGATCATCGAGAAGTTCTCGCACGCGCCGTTCGCCTACACGCTCAGCGCGGTGGCGGCGGTCGTGTACATCGTCGCGATGATCGCCCTCATCGCCCCCGGCCGGGTGTGGTACCGGGTCGCCTGCGTGACGATCGGCTTCGAGATGGCCGGCGTGCTGATCGTCGGCACGCTGTCCCTGGTCGACCGACAGCTCTTCCCGGACGACACCGTCTGGTCGTACTACGGCCTCGGCTACGTCTTCGCGCCGCTCGTGCTGCCGATCGCCGGGCTCTGGTGGCTCCGCAAGCACCACCGCACGGCTGCCGCCGAGCCCGCCCGCAGCACCGTCGCGGCCGGCGAGTAGGGGCCCGCGTGCAGTTCTACGACGACCCTGCCGACGTCGCCTCGGGCTTCGGACCGAGCGCGGTGACGATCGGCAAGTTCGACGGCGTGCACGTCGGCCACCGCGCCGTGATCGCGCACCTCGAGCGTGCCGCACGCGAACAGGGGCTCGTGTCGACCGTCGTCACCTTCGACCGGCACCCGCTCAGCGTCATCGACCCGAGCCGGGTCCCGCCGGCCCTCACGAGCACTGCGCAGTGCCGTGAGCTCCTGGAGTCCGTCGGGGTCGACGCGACCCTGCTGCTCCGCTTCGACGAGCACCTTCAGACGCAGGCGCCGGAGTCGTTCGTGTCCGACGTGCTCGTCGACACGCTGCACGCCCGGCTCGTCTTCGTCGGCAGCGACTTCCGCTTCGGTGCCCGCGGTGCCGGCGACGTCGCCCTGCTGCGGGCGCTGGGGGAGCGGCACGGCTTCACGGTCGAGCTCATCGACGACGTGGACCTGCGGGACGACGTCCGCGAGTCGGACGAGCGCCGCGTGTCCTCCACGTGGATCCGCGAGCTCCTGGGTGAGGGCCGGGTGGCCGAGGCCGCGCGACTGCTCGGGCGAGAGCACGCCGTCCGCAGCACCGTCGTGCACGGCAACCAGCGCGGCCGTGCGATGGGCTACCCGACCGCGAACCTCGACCCGGCGTGCGAGGGCTTCGTGCCCGCCGACGGGGTGTACGCCGCTCGGGTCCTGCACCGCGGCACGGTCTACCCCGCGGCTGTCTCGGTCGGGAACAACCCGACCTTCGAGGGCGTGCCCGCGAAGCAGATCGAGGCGCACCTGCTCGACGTCGACATCGACCTGTACGGCGAGACGATCTCGGTCCTGTTCGTGTCCTACGTCCGGGGCATGGTGGCGTTCTCCTCGATGGACGAGCTCGCTGCCCAGATGCGGCAGGACGACCTCGACATCCGACTGTTGCTCGGCATGCCCGCTCCCGTCTGACCCGGACCGAGCGTCGCCCGATCGACGGTCACCCGATCGACGATCACCTGATCGACGGTCCTCCGGACGACGAAGGCCCCCGCACACGCGGGGGCCTTCGTCGTGGACCGGGTGGTCAACCGCTCGGAGCTTCGACCACTCGGATGGTCAACCGCTCAGATCTTCAACCACCGAGCGCGTCGAGCCAGATCTTGCGGGCGTCGAGGGCTTCCTGCGCGTCCTTGATCTTCCGGGCGTTCCCGGAGGCCTGCGCCTCGGCGAGCTCGGCCTCGAGCTTGCCGATCGCGTCCTCGAGCTGGCTCGCGAGCCCGGTCTGACGGGCCTTGCGCTCCGGGTCCGACGCCTTCCAGTGCTGGTCCTCGAGGCTCCGCACGTGGTCCTCGACCGCGCGCAGTCGGTCCTCGATGCGGCGGACGTCCCCGCGGGGGACCTTGCCGATCTCGTCCCAGCGGCGCTGGATGTCGGTGAGCGTGCGGCGCGCGGCGACGCGGTCGTGCTGCTGCAGGAGCGGCTCGGCCTCGGTCAGGAGCTCCTGCTTCGCGACGAGGTTGGCGGAGTACTCCTCGTTCTCCACCGCAGCCTCGGCGTGGCGCTGCTCGAACAGCACGTCACCGGCGGCCTTGAACCGCGCCCACAGCGCGTCGTCGTGGCGCTTGCCCGCCCGGCCGGCGCGCTTCCACTCGTCCAGGAGTTCGCGGTAGGCGGGGATCCCGTCCGAGCCGCGCGAGGCGAGTGCCTCGGCCTGCTGCACGAGCTCCTGCTTGCGGCCCCGTGCGTCGCGGTGCTGCGCGTCGAGCTCGGAGTAGAAAGCGCGGCGGTGCTGGTCGACCGTCGAGCGGGCGGCACGGAACCGCTTCCAGAGCTCGTTCGCCTCGTTCTTGGGCAGACGGGGACCGTCGTGCTGGTGCTGCTGCCACCGGGCGAACACGTCGTCCAGCTGTGCGGTGATCTGCTTCCACTGCGCACGCGCCGGATCGACGGCCGCGAGCTGCTCGGCTTCCTCGACCAGGGCGGTCCGGTGCGCGAGGGCGTCCGTCAGGGCCTGCTGCGCCTGCGCCTGCTGCTCCTTGGTCAGCGAACCGACCTGCTCGGAGAGCTTCGCGACGCGGTCCTCGAGGGACTTCAGGTCTCCGACGACCCGGGCCTCGGCCACCTGGGCGCGGAGGTGCTCCACCGTGCGGGCGACGTCGTTCGCCGAGGCACCGCGCTGGGTGCGCTGCTCCGCGATCTTCACCTGCCCCTCGAGGTCGGCGTACTTCCGCGCGAAGTACGCGAGCGCCTCGTCCGGGGTGGCGTCGGGGTACTCGCCGACCGCCTTCTCGGTGTCCTCGTACCGGACGTACACCGTCCCGTTCTCGTCGACCCGGCCCCAGGTCGTTGCTTCGTCAGGTCCCACAGGTCTCGCCTCGATCGTGGTCGTGCATCACCGACGTCACCGTCGGCACGGTCAGGTCGTCAGCCTATTGCACGGGAGGCCTCCGCGACCCGCGTCCGTGCGACCTGTGGACTACTGCTGTTCGGCGATGGTGGCGCCGGTGATCGTCGTCGCGACCTTCGGCTCGCCCGTGCCGTCGCTCCCGGGGGAGGCGATGCCCTTCGAGGTGATCTGGGACTGGAGCCGGTCGAGGCCGCTCGTCACCTTGCCCACCACGGTGTAGCCGCCCGTCGAGCCGTCGAGGGTCGTGTCGCCGTAGACGATGAAGAACTGCGTGGTCTGCGACGTCGGCGAGGACCCACGGGCGATCGCGATCGTGCCGGCGGGGTACTCCCCGTCGCTCGGCACGTTCTCGAGCGGCCCGTACTGGAACCCGGCGTCACCCGTCCCGTCGCCGTTCGCGGAGCCGCACTGCAGGAACTCGAAGTCGGCGCTGTCGGCGAGCCGGTGGCACGTCGTGCCCTCGTAGAACTGCTTCCGGATGAGGTCGATCTCGACGCTCGCGGCCTGCGGGGCGGCCTTGCCGTCGAGCTCGATGCCGAGCTCGACGTCCTTGTTCAGGGTCAGCGTGCCGGTCCAGGTCTTCCCGCCGGCGATGGACTTGCTCGGCACGTCTCCGGTGTCGCCCGCGGCACTGGCGGACGGGGTCGCCGTGGCGGTGGCCGACGTGCTCGCGCTGGCGCCGGCCTTCCCGGAGCCCTGCGTGCCCGCGTGGACGAGCTGGGACCCGGTCGCGAGCGCGGCGACCAGGACGAGCACCACCGCACCGACCGTGTTGTCCCGCACCCGGCGCCGGCGCTGCCGGTCGTGCAGCCCCTGACGGGCCTGGTACAGACGGAGCCGCTCGCGCGCCTCGCGGTTGTCGCGCGACTGGTTCTTCGGTGCCACGGTGCTGATCGGACCTCTCGTCGAGTGTGCCGCCGAGCGTAGCGGACGGCGCGGTGCGCTCGGCCTGGAGGCACGCCCACGTCGGTGGGTCGGCCTACGATCGATGCATGGCAGCGGATCGATCGGGCATGCGTGCGCCCACCACCGGCGGTCGCGCCGGCCTGGCACAGGGCTCGGTGCCGCTCGCCGTCCGGATGCGCCCCACCAGCCTCGACGAGGTGGCCGGGCAGCAGCACCTGCTCGGTCGCGGCAGCCCGCTCGTGCAGCTCGCGACGGGCACGCGCGAGAACCCGGGTGGGGTCTCGGTGATCCTCTGGGGGCCGCCCGGTACCGGCAAGACCACCCTCGCGCAGGCGATCGCGCGGCAGTCCGGTCGCGAGTTCGTCGAGCTCTCCGCGGTCACCGCCGGGGTCAAGGACGTGCGCGAGGTCATGGAGAAGGCCCTGACCCACCGCGACCTGTACGGCTCGACCACCGTGCTGTTCCTCGACGAGATCCACCGCTTCAGCAAGGCGCAGCAGGACGCCCTGCTGCCCGGCGTCGAGAACGGCTGGGTGATCCTCATCGCGGCGACGACCGAGAACCCGTCGTTCTCCGTCATCTCGCCGCTGCTGTCCCGGTCGCTGCTCCTGACGCTCAAGCCCCTCACGGACGCCGACCTCGGCATGCTCGTCGACCGCGCGGTCGAGGACCCACGGGGGCTCGGCGGGTCGGTCGTGCTCGGTGACGACGCCCGTGCGGCCATCGTGCGGCTGTCCTCCGGCGATGCCCGACGCGCTCTGACCGCGCTCGAGGCCGCGGCGTCCTCGGCCGTCGCGGCCGCTGCCGACCCCGAGGACGACGACGACGCGCCGCTCGACGGCGTCGACACCGTCCCGGTCGTCGACGCGGACACCGTGGCGGCCGCGGTGGACCGGGCGCTGCTCCGCTACGACCGCCAGGGCGACGAGCACTACGACGTCATCAGCGCCTTCATCAAGTCGGTGCGGGGGAGCGACGTCGACGCCGCGCTCCACTACCTGGCCCGCATGATCGAGGCGGGCGAGGACCCGCGGTTCATCGCGCGGCGCATCATCATCTCCGCGTCCGAGGACATCGGCATGGCGGACCCGCAGGCACTGCCCATCGCGGTCGCCGCGGCGCAGGCCGTCCAGCTCATCGGCATGCCCGAGGGCCGGATCCCCCTGGCCGAGGCGGTCGTGTACCTGGCCACCGCTCCGAAGTCGAACGCGTCCTACAACGGCGTGAACGCGGCGATCGCCGACGTCAAGGCCGGGCGGATGGGCGTCGTGCCGATGCACCTCCGTGACGCGCACTACCCCGGGGCGAAGCGGCTCGGCCACGGCAAGGGCTACGTCTACTCGCACGACGCCGAGCACGGGGTGGCCCGACAGCAGTACCTGCCCGACGTCCTCGACGGCACCGAGTACTACACGCCGACCGGCAACGGGTACGAGCGCGAGGTCGGTCCGCGCCTCGAGCGGCTCCGGAAGATCACCCGCGGCGAGTAGTGCTGGCACCGCGGGTCCAGATGCTGCTAGCATTGCCGGGCCTACGTCCTGGTCCTCGCGTGCGGCTGCGCCGAGGACAGAGTCCCGCTCCGGCGGTACGGGGACAGAGGTTCGGACTGTAGCCGTCCGATCCCACAGGCTCATCCCTCTGGATCCCGTCGTCGGGACCGAACACGCCCGCGTGCTTGCAGTGCCCCCGGTACGCAGTGCCCGCGGACGGGTGGTGTCCGACGAGTCATTCAGTTCAGACAGAGAAAAGGACCCTGTGTCTACCAAGTCACGCACCCGCAGCAAGACCCGCCTCTCGCGCGCGCTCGGCATCCCGCTGACGCCGAAGGCGGCCCGCTACCTCGAGAAGCGCCCCTACGGCCCCGGTGAGCACGGCCGCACCCGCCGTCGTGCGGACAGCGACTACGCCGTCCGTCTCCGTGAGAAGCAGCGTCTGCGCGCCCAGTACGGCATCCGCGAGAAGCAGCTCCGCATCGTCTTCGAAGAGGCCCGCAAGACGAAGGGCCTGACCGGTGAGAACCTGGTCGAGCTCCTCGAGCAGCGCCTCGACGCCCTCGTGCTCCGTGCCGGCTTCGCCCGCACCACCGCGCAGGCCCGTCAGCTGATCGTGCACCGTCACATCATGGTCGACGGCAAGCTCGTCGACCGTCCGTCCTTCCGCGTGAAGGAGGGCCAGATGATCCACGTCAAGCAGCGCTCCGAGTCCCTCGAGCCCCTCCAGGTCGCCGCCGCCGGTGGTCACCTCGAGGTCCTGCCGAAGGTCCCGGGCTACCTCGAGGTCGAGATCGAGAAGCTCCAGGCCCGCCTGGTCCGTCGCCCGAAGCGCGCCGAGGTCCCCGTGACCTGTGAAGTGCAGCTCGTCGTCGAGTACTACGCAGCTCGCTGATCCACCGATCACACCCGAACGGCGGGTCGTCCTCTCAGGAGGACGGCCCGCCGTTCGGCGTACCGGGGGTTCCCCGCCACTAGACTCGTCGGGCACGCGCCGCCTGCGTGCGCGAGAGGGAGGGGCACCGTGAAGCAGCTGTTCTTCGTCGCCGTCGGCGTCGTCATCGGGTTCGCCGCAGCGCACCGGATCGCGAACACCCCGGGTGGCGCGCGCTTCTTCGCCGACGTGAACGCCCGGACCAAGGCCTTCACGGACGCCGTGGCCGACGGCTACCGGTCGCGGGACGCCGAGCTGCGCCCGTCCACCGACGTCGTCGACTGACCGCCCGAGCCGCGTCCCCGCGCACACCCTCCCACCGACTCCTCGACCCAGGAAGCACCATGCAGACCGCAGAGATCCGCCGCCGTTGGCTCCAGTACTTCGGCGACCGTGGGCACACCGTCGTCCCGTCCGCGTCGCTCGTCTCCGACGACCCGTCGCTCCTGTTCACGGTCGCCGGCATGGTGCCGTTCATCCCGTACCTGACGGGGCTCGTCCCGGCGCCGTACCCGCGCGCCACGAGCGTGCAGAAGTGCATCCGCACGAACGACATCGAAGAGGTCGGCAAGACCCCGCGGCACGGCACGTTCTTCCAGATGAACGGCAACTTCTCGTTCGGCGACTACTTCAAGGAGCAGGCGATCCAGTACGCCTGGGAGTTCCTGACGTCGTCGGAGTCCGACGGGGGCCTCGGCTTCGACCCGGAGGACCTGTGGGTCACCGTGTACGAGGACGACGACGAGGCGATCGCCTTCTGGAAGCAGCACTCGTCGCTGCCCGACGAGCGCATCCAGCGCCTGGGCAAGGACACCAACTACTGGTCGACCGGGCAGCCCGGTCCTGCTGGGCCCTGCTCGGAGATCTTCTTCGACCGCGGCCCGGCGTACGGCATCGACGGCGGTCCTGCGACGGACGACGACCGCTACGTCGAGATCTGGAACCTCGTGTTCATGCAGTACCAGATCCAGAACGTGCGGTCGAAGGTCGACTTCGACATCACGGGCGACCTGCCGAACCAGAACATCGACACCGGCATGGGCCTGGAGCGCGTCGCGTTCATCAAGCAGGGCGTCGACAACATGTACGAGATCGACCAGGTGCGCCCGGTCCTCGACAAGGCGGCCGAGATCTCCGGCCGCCGCTACGGCGCCGTGCACGAGGACGACGTCCGCATGCGCGTCATCGCCGACCACGTCCGCTCGTCGCTCATGCTCGTCGCGGACGGCGTGACGCCGTCGAACGAGGGACGCGGCTACATCCTCCGCCGACTCCTGCGCCGCACGGTCCGCGCGATGCGCCTGCTCGGCGTCGAGGGCGCCACCTTCCCCGAGCTCTTCCCGGCGTCGCGCGACGCGATGCGGGACGCCTACCCCGAGGTCGCGGAGCAGTACGACCGCATCGCGCGCACCGTCTACGCGGAAGAGGAGACCTTCCTCCGCACGCTCGCGCAGGGGACGACGATCCTCGACGTGGCCGTCGAGCGTGCGAAGCAGGACGGCGCCCCGTCGATCGGCGGCGACACGGCGTTCCTGCTGCACGACACGTTCGGCTTCCCGATCGACCTGACGATGGAGATGGCCGAGGAGGCGGGCGTCGTCGTCGACCGCACCGCGTTCGACACGCTCATGTCCGAGCAGCGTGCCCGCGCCAAGGCGGACGCGAAGAGCAAGAAGACGGCCCTTGCCGACCTCAGCGTCTACAGCGCCTTCCGCGCCGCGGGCGAGACCGTGTTCCTCGGCTACGACGCGCTCGAGGCGGAGTCCGCGATCCTCGGCATCATCGTCGACGGTGTCAGCGTGGACCGTGCGGTCGCGGGCGACATCGCCGAGGTCATCCTCGGTGAGACCTCGCTCTACGCCGAGAGCGGTGGCCAGGACGCGGACCAGGGCTCGATCGTCGGCAACGGCTTCGACCTCGAGGTCCTCGACGTGCAGCGTCCGGTCGCCGGGCTCTGGAGCCACAAGGTCCAGGTCCGGTCCGGCGAGGTCGGGGTCGGGGACGCCGCCACCACCGTCGTCGACGCCGAGTACCGCCGCGGTGCGACCCAGGCGCACTCCGCGACCCACCTGGTGAACGCCGCGCTCCGCGACGTGCTCGGCCCGGAGGCGTTGCAGGCCGGTTCGTACAACAAGTCCGGCTACATGCGCCTCGACTTCTCCTGGTCGCAGCCGGTCTCGACGTCGACCCGCTCCGAGATCGAGGAGGTCGTGAACGCCGCGATCCGCTCCGACCTCGAGGTCTCCACCCGCGTGCTGCCGCTCGACGAGGCGAAGGCCCTCGGCGCCCAGGCGCTCTTCGGCGAGAAGTACGGCGCCGAGGTCCGCATGGTCGACATCGGCGGCCCGTGGTCCCGTGAGCTCTGCGGTGGCACGCACGTCGCCTCGAGCGCCCAGGTCGGCCTCGTCAACCTGGTGGGGGAGTCGAGCGTCGGCTCGACGAACCGCCGCGTCGAGGCACTCGTGGGGCTCGAGGGCTTCCGGGACCTGGCGGTCGAGCGCACGATCGTCTCGCAGCTGTCCAGCGCGCTCAAGGCGCCCCGGCACGACCTGCCGGGACGCGTGCAGAGCCTGATGGAGGACCTCCGCGCCGCCCAGAAGCGCATCGCCGAGTTCGAGTCGGCGAACCTGCAGCAGCGGGTGCCCAGCATCGCGAAGCAGGCCACGACGGTCGGCGCGACGACCGTCGTCGCCGAGACGATCGACGGCGTCCAGTCCGCCGACGACCTCCGTTCGCTCGCCACCGGCGTGCGCGCACAGCTCGGCGACGGTGCGTCCGTGGTCGTGCTCGGTGCCGTCGTGAGCGGCAAGCCCGTCGTGATCGTCGTGACGAACGACGCCGCGCGTGCAGCGGGAGTCCAGGCCGGCCCCCTCGCGAAGGAGGCCGCAGGCGTGCTCGGCGGCGGTGGTGGCGGCAAGCCGGACCTGGCGCAGGGCGGCGGGACCGACCCGGCTGCGCTGCCGGCGGCCCTGCGTGCGGTGACCGCGCGCCTGGCGGGCTGACGGTGACGATGCGGTCCGGGCGACGACTCGGCATCGACGTCGGTCGCGCCCGGATCGGCGTCGCCGTGTGCGACCGGGACGGGCTGCTCGCCACCCCGGTCGAGACGGTGCGACGCGACGACAGCAGGGACCTCGGGCGCATCCTGGCGATCGCCGACGAGTACGACGTGCTCGAGGTCGTCGTCGGACTGCCGCTGTCGATGTCCGGCGGTGACACGCCCTCGACCGCCGACGCCCGCGCGTTCGCCGAGCGGATCGCACGGCACCGTCCGGTCCGGCTCGTCGACGAGCGTCTGTCGACCGTGACGGCCCAGCGCGGCCTGCACCAGGCGGGCAAGAACACGAAGAAGTCCCGGGCCGTGATCGACCAAGCGGCCGCTGTTATCATTCTGCAACACGCGCTCGACCACGAGCGTGCGTCCAGCGCCGCCCCCGGCGCCACGCTCCCCTGACCGGTCGGCCGACGACGAGGACGCCGCCACCGACCGTCGTACCCGGACCGACACCACCAGGCGGAGCCCCCGACCCGAGGAACCGAGGATCCGTTGGCAGACGACCTGGACTGGAACGCGATCATCGCGCCCGGTGACGACGCCGACGGGCGCAAGCAGCCCGCGGTACGACCCGACGACATCGAGCGTCCGACGAGCGCCGACCATCCGCTGTCCCGCCGCGAAGCCCGCGCCGCCGAGGCGGCCCGCGGTCGACGGGACGGCGACGACGCCGACAGCACGCGACCGACGTCGCCCGCCGACCCTCCCGTCGCGCAGCACCACGACGAGCTCCACCCCGAGGTGCGGGCGCTCCTGACCGGCGAGGTGCCGGCGGACGCAGCCCGGAACGCCGGGCTCGTCGGTGGTGCCGCAGCCGCCGTTGGCGGTGCGGCACCCGGCGGCGGGGCCGCGGGAGGCGGCGGACGTGACGGCCGTGGCGGTGGAGGGCGATCCTCCAGGCCGCCGCGCGAGCCGCGACCGAAGCGACGACGCGGACCGCTGATCGCGGGGATCGTGATCGTGGCGGTCGTGCTCGCCGCCGGCGGCGGGGCGTACGCGTTCGCGGCACCGAAGATCCAACAGGTGATCGGCGCGATCAGCGGCGCCCAGGAGTCGGACGACTACTCCGGGTCCGGGACGAGCAAGGTCACCATCACGATCAAGCAGGGCGACATCGGCGAGGACGTCGCGAAGACGCTGCAGCGCAGCGGTGTCGTGAAGAGCTCGCAGGTGTTCTACAAGCTGCTGCTGACGTCGCCGAACGTGCAGTTCCAGCCGGGCTCCTACGCGCTCAAGAAGGAGATGAGCGCGAAGTCGGCCCTCGCGGCACTGCAGGACGAGAAGAACCGCGTGCAGGCCTCCATCGTCATCCCCGAGGGCACGGCCCTGCAGGACATCGAGGCCGGGATGGTCTCGAAGGCCGGCCTCACCAAGGAAGAGGTCTCGTCCGCGGCCGCCGACGTGCAGGCCTACGGGCTGCCGGCCGGCACCACGACGCTCGAGGGCTGGCTGTTCCCGGCCACGTACCCGATCAACCCGGGCTGGAGCGCGAAGCAGTACTTCCAGTCGATGGTCGACACGATGAAGCAGCACCTCGCCGCGGCGGGGGTCGCCGAGGCCGACCAGGAGCGGGTGATCATCTTCGCTTCGCTCGTGCAGAAGGAGGCCGGCGTCGCGGCCGACTTCCCGAAGGTCGCGCGCGTGTTCCAGAACCGTCTCGACCAGGGGATGGCGCTGCAGTCCGACGCGACCGTCGCCTACGGGACGGGGAACACCCACACCGTCACGACGACCGACAAGGAGCGGGCGGACGCGAGCAACCCGTACAACACCTACCAGCACAAGGGCCTGCCGCCGGCACCGATCTCGAACCCGGGTGACGTCGCGATCAAGGCCGTGACCCAGCCCGCGAGCGGGAACTGGCTGTACTTCGTCACGGTGAACCTGGAGACCGGTGAGACCGTGTTCTCGGACACCTACGCCCAGCACCAGGTCGCAGTGGCGCAGTTCCAGGCGTGGCTCCGGGCGCACCCGTCCTACCAGTGAGTCGATCGGGCCGGTGCGCCGGTCCGGCGGCCGCGTCGCACGGTGGTGCGCTGTGGGAGGATGGTCGACATGCTTCGTTGGTTGACCGCTGGTGAGTCCCACGGACCCGAACTGATCGCGATGCTCGAGGGCCTGCCCGCGGGTGTGCCGGTGTCGTTCGAGTCCATCCGCACCGACCTCGCACGGCGGAAGCTCGGGTACGGCCGGGGCTCCCGCATGAAGTTCGAGCAGGACGAGCTGCACGTCTCCGGCGGTGTCCGCCACGGGTTCTCGATCGGCAGCCCGATCGCCATCCGCATCGGCAACACCGAGTGGCCGAAGTGGGTCGAGGTGATGAGCCCCGAGCCCGTCGAGCAGACCGAGATGTCCCGCGGCCGCAGCGCCCCGCTGACCCGCCCGCGTCCGGGTCACGCCGACCTGGTCGGGATGCAGAAGTACGGCTTCGACGAGTCGCGTCCGATCCTCGAGCGCGCGTCCGCCCGCGAGACCGCGGCCCGCGTCGCGCTCGGCGCCGTCGCGAAGTCCTTCCTTGCCGAGCTCGGCATCCGGTCCGTCGCGCACACCTTGCAGGTCGGTACCGTCCGCGTGCCGGACGGCACGGACCTGCCGCAGCCCGACGACGTCGACCGCCTCGACGAGGATCAGCTGCGGTGCTTCGACGCCGAGACGTCCGCACGCATGGTCACCGAGGTCGAGGCCGCGAAGAAGGACGGCGACACCCTGGGCGGCGTCGTCGAGGTCCTGTTCTACGGCGTCCCCCCGGGACTCGGCTCCCACGTGCAGTGGGACCGTCGACTCGATGCCCGTCTCGCCGCCGCGATCATGGGCATCCAGGCGATCAAGGGCGTCGAGGTCGGTGACGGCTTCGCGACCGCCGGGCGACGGGGTTCGGCGGCGCACGACGAGCTGTACCGCGAGGACGGCGAGATCATCCGCACGAGCGACCGCGCCGGCGGCACCGAGGGCGGCATGTCGACCGGCACCGTGCTGCGCGTCCGCGCCGGGATGAAGCCGATCGCGACGATCCCGCACGCGCTGCACACCATCGACGTCGCCACAGGCGAGGACGCCTCCGCGCACCACCAGCGCAGCGACGTCTGCGCGGTGCCCGCCGCCGGCGTCGTCGCCGAGGCCATGGTCGCGCTCGTGCTCGCCGACGCCGTGCTCGAGAAGTTCGGCGGGGACAGCCTCGCCGAGACGAAGCGGAACCTCGACGGCTACCTGGCCGCGATCCCGGAGACGCTCCGCTCCCGGCGGACCGACGCCGCCGAGCCCTCGACCGCCTGGTGAGCACGCCCGACCGGGCGCCGCACGGGCCGGTCGTCGTGATCGGCCCGATGGGCGCCGGCAAGTCGAGCGTCGGCAAGCGCGTCGCGAAGGCGCTCGGCGTGCCGTTCACCGACACCGACCGGGTCATCGCGCGCGAGCACGGCCCGATCCCGGGCATCTTCGCGGAGCGCGGGGAGCCGGCGTTCCGGGAGCTCGAGGCCCGGGCCGTCCGGGACGCGATCGCCACCGGCGGGGTCGTCTCGGTCGGCGGGGGAGCCGTCACGCACGCGGACACCCGGGACGCCATGGCCGGGGCACGGGTCGTGCTCCTGACCGTCTCACCCGAGGCCGTGGCCGAACGCATCGCCGGCAGCGACCGCCCGCTGCTCGCCCAGGGCGGCATCGACGCCTGGCAGACGATCCTGGACGCCCGGGCCGCCACCTACGCCGAACTGGCGCACGCCACTTTCGACACCTCGCGGCGGCCGATGTCGCACGTCGTGCAGGACGTCGTCGCGTGGGTGACCGCGCAGGACACCACCACCGGAGGGACACCGTGACCGAGTCGAACCTGCCCGAGGGCACCACCGAGATCCGGGTCGGCGGTGACGGCGGGTACGTCGTCGCGGTCGGGAACGGCCTGCTCGGGTCGGTCCCCGCGCTGCTCGGTCCGCGCGTCGCCAAGGTGCTGATCGTGCACGCCCCGACGCTCGGCGCCCGGGCGAACGAGCTCCGCGAGATGCTCGCGGACGCCGGACTCGAGGCGCTCATCGCCGAGGTGCCGGACGCCGAAGGGGCCAAGCGCGTCGAGGTGGCGGCCTTCTGCTGGCAGGTCATGGGCCAGGCGGACTTCACCCGCACGGACGCCGTGATCGGGCTCGGCGGCGGTGCGGTCACGGACCTCGCCGGCTTCGTCGCGGCGACGTGGCTCCGCGGCGTCCCCTTCCTGGCGATCCCGACGAGCGTGCTCGGCATGGTCGACGCGAGCGTCGGGGGCAAGACCGGCATCAACACGAACGAGGGCAAGAACCTGGTCGGGGTGTTCTCCGCGCCGCGCGCCGTGGTCGTTGACCTCGACCTGGCACGGACGCTGCCCCGGAACGAGATCCTGACCGGGTTCGCCGAGATCGTGAAGGCGGGGTTCATCGCCGTGCCGGAGATCCTCGACGTCATCGAGGCCGACGTCGCACGCGTCACGAACCCGACGACGCCTGAGTTCCGCCGCGTCGTCGAGCTCGCGATCGCGCTCAAGGCCGAGGTCGTCTCGGACGACTTCACCGAGCAGGGCCGTCGCGAGGTCCTCAACTACGGGCACACGCTCGGCCACGCCATCGAGCACGCCGAGCGCTACCAGTGGCGACACGGCGCGGCGGTCTCGGTCGGGATGGTGTTCGCGGCCGAGCTCGCGCGGCTGACCGGGCACCTCGACGACGCCACGGTGGACCGGCACCGCTCGATCCTGGAGTCGCTCGAGCTCCCGACGTCCTACGGGCTCGGCCGGTGGGAGGGGCTGCTCGCGACGATGCGCCGCGACAAGAAGGCCCGGGCCGGCATGCTGCGGTTCATCATCCTGGACGGGGTCGGCAAGCCGGTCACGCTCGAGGGGCCCGAGGACCACCTGCTCTTCACCGCGTACCAGGAGGTCGGGGTCTAGCTCGCGGAACTCGTCGAGCGTGGCCCCGTTCTCCCACGCCCAGTACTCGTCGTCGTCACGGTCTGGATCGAGTGCGTCCGGCAGTGGTCGGAAGATCCTCATGAGTCGGCCTCCTGTCCAGCGGTCGGTCCTGGCGGTCGTGTGGCGTCAGCGGCGGCCCGTTCCAGACGGAGCGCGCGGTACGCCAGTCGGCGATCAGACTTCGGGCACAACGATACGGTCGCGAGGTTCCGGAACACAGCGATCGAGATGTCGTACGCACGGTCGTGCGGCTGCTGACGGAGCGCCCAGGTGAAGCGTTCCCAGGCGTGGTGGCGGATCACGGTCCGTCGCGCCTGGAACGCGCCGAACCAGCTGACGACGGCGCCGACGGTGGACGCCAGGGCGGCGATGCTCGCCGCGACGAGTGCGGTCTCCATGCCACCCAACGTCGCGCGCCGGGCGCACGCCGACGTCGGAGGCGAGCCGACCTGTGGAGGGCGCGCCGTGCCTCCAGGCTGTGGAGGAGCGCGGCAGGTGCGCAGGGCGGGGGAGCAGACTGGTCCGGTGCCCACCCCGCCCCGTCTGAGCGACCTCGGTCAGCAGGACGTCGACGCCGGCAGCCTGCGGTCCCGTGGCCGCCGCTTCGCCGAGCTGCTCGCGATCGCCCGTCGTCACCGTCTGCTGCCCTTCCGCCGGCTCGACTTCTCGCACGCCCCCGAGACCGCCGACCTGCGTCGTGACCAGGCGGAACACCTCCGTCGCGCCCTCGAGGAGGCCGGCGGCGGCTTCGTGAAGATGGGCCAGCTGCTCTCGACGCGGGACGACCTGCTGCCGGAGGAGTGGACCGAGGGGCTCGCGCACCTGCAGCGGAGCGTGACCCCGGCGGACGCCGGCGCGGTCGCCGCCCTGCTCGAGGAGGAGCTCGGTGCCCCGGTCGACCAGGTGTTCGCGAGCTTCGACCCGGAGCCGGTCGCCGCCGCCTCGATCGCGCAGGTGCACCGTGCGACGCTGCAGGACGGCACGGTCGTGGCGGTGAAGGTCCAGCGCCCCGGCATCGACGCGGCGGTGCGTCGCGACGTCGACATCGCGCTCCGCGTGGTGCGGTTCCTGGCCCGGACGAGCACCGAGGCGCGGCAGGTCGGGGTCGCCGACGTCGCGCAGCAGTACGCCGACGACCTGGTCCGGCAGGTGGACTTCTCGTCGGAGATGCGGAACCTCGCAGCACTCCGCGCCGCGCAGGCACGGAGCGCCCGGCCCGACGCGGTGGCGTTCCCGGAGCCCTACCGGGACCTGTCGAGCCGACGTGTGATGGTCATGGAGTTCCTCGAGGGCGAGACCCTCAGCGCGCTGCGTGCCGCCCGGTCGACGCGGGACCTCGACGAGCCGATGCGCGCCGTCCTCGACGCGTTCCTGCGGCAGGTCGTGTTCGACGGGATCTACCACGCCGACCTGCACCCGGGGAACGTCGTGCTGCTGCCGGACGGCCGCCCGGCGCTCATCGACTTCGGGTCGGTCGGGCGGCTCGACCCCGGACTCCGCGAGACCGTGCAGGACCTGCTCGCCGGGTACATCCAGGACGACACCGCCCGGATCGCCGACGGTGTGCTGCGGATGGCGCCGGTCCGGAACGACGAGGACGAGGCCGACTTCCGCCGGGACATCGCGGCGTTCGTCGCGGACGAACTCGGGCCCGGTGCGCGGATCGGCGTCGAGACGGTGGACGACGCCGTCGCCGTGTTCGGTCGGTACCGGCTCAAGCCGCCGCCGGACTTCGTCGCGGCAGCACGTGCGCTGGCGATCTTCGAGGGCACGCTCCGGACGCTCGCGCCGTCGTTCGACCTGCTCGAGGAGTCGCGGGACCTGGCCAGGGGGCAGATCCGGGACCAGCTGCGCCCCCGTGCGGTGCGGGACCTGGCGATCCGCGAGCTCTTCGGTGTGGTGTCGACCGTGCGGCGTCTGCCGCGGCGGGTGGACCGGATCGGCGAGGCACTCGAGAACGGCAAGCTCGCCGTGAACATCCGGCTGTTCTCGGACCGGCGGGACCGCGAGGTCGTGTCCGGACTGATCCGCCGGGTGCTCCTGGTGTTGCTCGGCGCCGGTGCGGGGGTGCTGTCGATCGTGTACCTGGCGATGCCGGCCCGGCCGACGGCGGTCCTGTCGACCGGCGCCGCCGGCGGGCTGATGGGTGGCGCGGCCGTCGTGCTCCTCGTGTGGGCCGCAGTCGACGCGTGGCGGGCGCGCCGACGACGCTGACCCGCGCCCGCCGGCGCGCGCCCGCCCGCGCCCGCCGGCGCGCGCCCGCCGCCCTGCGCCCGCCGTCGCGCCTGGCCGTCCCGCGCCCGTCCGCTACACTCGTCGGGGCGTCGGCACGGGCCTCCCGGCCGCCGTCGGGACCGGACGCACGTCCGGGAGACCTTCACAACACCATCGAACGGAAGACCCATGGCGAGTACCACTGACATCAAGAACGGCGCCGTTCTCATCATCGACGGGCAGCTCTGGTCGGTCGTCGAGTTCCAGCACGTCAAGCCGGGCAAGGGCGGCGCGTTCGTCCGCACGAAGCTGAAGAACGTCGTCTCGGGCAAGGTCGTCGACCGCACGTTCAACGCCGGCGCGAAGATCGACACCGCGACCGTCGACCGCCGTGACTACCAGTACCTGTACCAGGACGGCGAGTCCTACGTGTTCATGGACACCGACACCTACGACCAGATCCCGGTCTCCGAGGCCGTGGTCGGCGACGCGAAGAACTTCCTCCTCGAGTCCGCGATGGTCACCATCGCGATGAACGAGGGCAACCCGCTCTACATCGAGCTCCCGACGTCGATCGTCACCGAGGTGGAGACCGAGCCGGGCCTGCAGGGCGACCGTTCCTCCGGCGGCACGAAGGACGCGACGATCATCGCGACCGGCCACCGCATCCAGGTGCCGCTGTACCTGGAGAACGGCACCACCGTGAAGATCGACACGCGCGACGGCAGCTTCCTCGGCCGCGTCAACTCCTAGGCGTCCGCCCGATGAGTGCTCGTTCGAAGGCCCGCAAGCGCGCCCTCGACATGCTGTACGTGGCCGAGGTGCGTGAGCTCCCGATCGCCGACGTCCTGGCGACCGAGACCGTCCGGCACCTCGACCAGCCCGAGCGCGCCTCGAGCTGGGACTACGCACGGCAGATCGTCACGGGCGTCGACGACGACCGGTCGGCCATCGACAAGGTGATCGTGGAGCACGCGCAGGGGTGGTCCATCGCCCGCATGCCCGTGCTCGACCGCTGCATCCTGCGGATGGGCGTCTGGGAGCTCCGGTACAACCCGGAGGTCCCGGACGCGGTGGCGATCGCCGAGGCGGTCGAGCTCGCGCAGTCGCTGTCGACGGACGACTCGGCGAGCTTCGTGAACGGCGTGCTCGGCGCCGTGGCGGGCGGCCGTGCACCGTCGGCGAAGGCGGCCACCGCTCCCTCCGCCGGCGCTGCCGACGACGACGCCGCACCGTCCGGCCGGACGGTCGCAGGGGACCAGGAGTCCCGGTAGGGTTGACCACGTCAGCGTCCTTTAAGTCCGTCCGGTGAGGCGGGGAAGGAGGTCGGCGTGGGCACCAGAACGGTCCTGCAACAGCCCGACATCACGCGTGCCCTGACACGCATCGCGCACGAGATCCTCGAGGCCAACCACGGTGCCTCGGACCTCGTGCTCCTGGGTATCCCGACGCGGGGTGCCGTCCTGGCCGAGCGGCTCGCGTCGCTGCTCGCGGACATCGAGCCCGAGTGGGCCGCCGAGCGCGACCAGCGCCTCGGCACGCTCGACGTGACGATGCACCGGGACGATCTGGGGCACGGCATCGGTCGTGCACCGCACCGCACCACGATCCCGACGAGCGGCATCGACGGCAAGGTCGTCGTGCTCGTCGACGACGTGCTGTACTCCGGCCGCACCGTGCGGGCCGCCCTCGACGCCCTGCAGGGCATCGGGCGGCCCCGTGCGGTGCGGCTCGCCGTGCTCGTCGACCGCGGGCACCGGCAGCTCCCCATCCGGGCGGACCACGTCGGCAAGAACCTGCCGACGGCGTCCGACGAACGGGTCACGCTGCGCCTCACCGAGACCGACGGCACCGACGAAGTCGTGATCGAGCAGCCGGGGGACGACGCCTGATGCGCCACCTGCTCTCCACCGCCGACCTGTCGCGCGACGAGGCCGTCCGGATCCTCGACGTCGCCGAGGAGATGGCCGAGGTCAACACGCGCGAGGTCCGGAAGCTCCCGGCCCTCCGTGGCAAGACCGTCGTCAACCTGTTCTTCGAGGACTCCACCCGCACCCGCATCTCCTTCGAGGCGGCGGCGAAGCGGCTCTCGGCCGACGTCATCAACTTCGCCGCGAAGGGCTCGAGCGTCTCGAAGGGCGAGTCGCTCAAGGACACCGTGCAGACCCTCGGCGCGATGGGCATCGACGGCATCGTGATGCGGCACCCCGCGTCCGGCGCTCCGCGGGTCCTCGCCGAGGCCGACTGGATCGACGTCCCCGTCGTGAACGCCGGCGACGGGACGCACGAGCACCCGACCCAGGCGCTCCTCGACGCCTTCACGATGCGCCGTCGGCTGCACGGTGACGCCAGCCGGGGCGCGGCCCTGGACGGTGTCCGCGTGACGATCGTCGGCGACGTCCTGCACAGCCGCGTCGCCCGGTCGAACGCCTGGCTCCTCCGCACGCTCGGCGCCCAGGTCACGTTCGCCGCTCCGCCGACGCTCCTGCCGGCGGTCGACCGCCCGTTCGGCGCAGCAGTGCACCACGACCTCGACGCGGCCCTCGCCGAGGACCCGGACGTCGTGATGCTCCTCCGCATCCAGCAGGAGCGCATGAACGACGCGTTCTTCCCGAACCCCCGCGAGTACACGCGGCACTTCGGCCTGACGGCGGCCCGCGCGGCGGCCCTGTCCGAGCGCACGCTGATCATGCACCCGGGGCCGATGAACCGCGGACTCGAGATCGCCGGCGTCGCCGCCGACGACCCCCGCTCGACCGTCGTCGAGCAGGTCGCGAACGGCGTGTCGGTCCGGATGGCCGTCCTCTACCTCGCCCTGACGGGCGAGCACGAACCGAAGGAGTCCGTCGCATGACCGCTCACCTCATCCGTGGCGCGCAGCTGGTCGACGGCACGCGTGCCGACATCCGCCTGGAGGCGCGGCGCATCACCGCGGTCGGGTCCGGTCTCGACGCGGCCGGGGCCACGGTCGTCGACGCTGACGGGCTGATCGCGCTGCCCGGCCTCGTGGACCTCCACACGCACCTCCGCGAGCCCGGTTTCGAGGAGTCCGAGACGGTGCTCACCGGGTCGCGAGCGGCGGCCGCCGGCGGCTTCACCGCGGTGAACGCGATGGCGAACTCCTCGCCGGTCGCCGACACGGCGGGGGTCGTCGAGCAGGTGCAGGCGCTCGGCGACGACGCCGGGTACGTCACGGTCCGCCCGATCGGTGCGGTGTCGCAGGGGCTGCAGGGAACCCACCTGTCCGAGATCGGGGCCATGGCGACGAGCAGGGCGAAGGTCCGGGTGTTCTCGGACGACGGGTCCTGCGTCGCCGACCCGCTGCTCATGCGCCGGGCGCTCGAGTACATCAAGGGCTTCGGCGGCGTCCTCGCGCAGCACGCGCAGGAGCCGCGGCTCACCATCGGCGCGCAGATGAACGAGGGCCGGCTGTCGTCGGAGCTCGGGCTCGCCGGCTGGCCCGCGGTGGCGGAGGAGGCGATCATCGCCCGCGACGTGCTGCTCGCCGACCACGTCGGAGCGCGCCTGCACGTGTGCCACGTCTCGACCGCGGGCAGCGTCGAGGTCATCCGCTGGGCCAAGTCCCGCGGCATCGACGTCACCGCCGAGGTCACGCCGCACCACCTCGTGCTCACCGAGGACCTCATCGCCGGGGTCGACGGCGCGCCCGGGTACGACGCCAAGTACAAGGTGAACCCGCCGCTCCGCTCGCGCGAGGACGTGGACGCGCTCCGCGCCGCACTCGCCGACGGCACCATCGACATCGTCGCCACCGACCACGCGCCGCACACCGCCGAGGCGAAGTGCTGCGAGTGGCCGGCCGCCGCGAACGGCATGGTCGGACTCGAGTCGGCGCTCAGCGTCGTGCACGCGGCCGTGGTCGAGTCCGGACAGCTCGACTGGGCGGACGTCGCGCGCGTCCTGTCCGAGGCGCCGGCGCGCATCGGGCAGGTCGAGGGCCACGGACAGCGCATCGTCGAGGGCGCTCCAGCCGAGCTCGCCCTCTACGACCCGGCGGCCGTCCGCGAGTTCTCCGTGGCGGATCTTGCCGGCCAGTCGCAGAACTCCCCGTACCTCGGGATGCGCCTGCCCGGACGGGTCGTCGCGACCTTCCACCACGGCGCCCCGACGGTGCTCGACGGCCGGCTCGTCGACGCCGAGACCGTCGCGGCGCACGCGCGCAGCGTGCGGGCGGAGGCGACGGCATGAGTGGTGACGCGCTGCGCTGGCTCGTCGGCGGGATCGTCCTGGCCCTCGTCGCCCTGCTGTTCGTCGCCATGGCGCGCACCTGGCGGACGCGGGCCAGGCGCCAGACGGCAGCCGTGCCTCCCGTCCCGGTCCCGACCGACGTCGGACCGGCAGCCGGGTCCTGGGACGGGTTCACCGTCGCGACGACCCGCGCCGACGAGCCACTCGAACGCATCACCGCCGGCGGTCTCGGGTTCCGGGGCCGCGGCGGGGTGACCGTCCACGACACCGGGGTGGTCCTGCACCACGCCGGCGCCGTGGACCGCTGGATCGCGGTGGACGCCGTGCGCGGCGCCGACCGCGCCACGTGGGCCATCGACCGTGTGGTCGAGCCCGGGGGACTGGTCCGTCTGCGATGGACGGCGACCGGCGCCGCAGGTGCGACGGACCTCGACACCTACTTCCGGTTCCCGGAGGGCGGCGCAGCAGCACTCGCCGCCCTGCAGGGACTGACGACGACGCACGAACACCCGCACCCCGCGGGCGAAGGGACGAACTGATGACACGCGAACGGGCCGTGCTGGTCCTCGAGGACGGCACCCGGTACGACGGATGGGCGTACGGCGCCCGAGGCCGATCCCTCGGCGAGGTGGTCTTCGCCACGGGCATGACCGGCTACCAGGAGACGCTGACCGACCCGTCCTACGCCGGACAGATCGTGGTGCAGACGGCACCGCACATCGGCAACACCGGCGTGAACGACGAGGACCCCGAGTCCCGTCGCATCTGGGTGGCGGGCTACGTCGTCCGCGACCCCAGCCGCGTCGTGTCGAACCACCGCGCGAACGCCACGCTCGACGATCACCTGGAGCGCGACGGCATCGTCGGCATCTCCGGGATCGACACCCGCGCGCTGACGCGTCGGATCCGCGATGCGGGCGCCATGAAGGGCGGCGTCTTCAGCGGTGCGGACGCGGACCTGTCCGCCGACGAGCAGCTGGCCGCCGTCCGCGACCAGGCCGCGATGCAGGGTGCGAGCTTCTCGTCGATCGTCTCCACGCCGGAGACCTACGTGGTCCCGGCCGTCGGGGAGCAGATCGGCCGGCTCGCCGTGCTCGACCTGGGCGTGAAGGCGTCGACTACCCGCTACCTCGCCGAGCGCGGGTTCGAGGTGCACGTCGTGCCGCAGGACATCACCGCGGCCGAGCTGTCGGCGCTGGATCCCGATGCCCTCTTCTACTCGAACGGCCCCGGCGACCCCGCCGCGAGCGACGCGCAGGTCGAACTCCTGCAGCAGTCGCTGCGGACCGGCCGCCCGTTCTTCGGCATCTGCTTCGGCAACCAGCTCCTCGGCCGCGCGCTGGGCTTCGGTACCTACAAGCTGCCGTTCGGCCACCGCGGGATCAACCAGCCGGTGCTCGACACCGCCACGGGCAAGGTCGAGATCACGAGCCAGAACCACGGCTTCGCGGTCGACGCGCCCCTGGACCAGGTCGTCGAGTCGCCCGCCGGGTTCGGTCGGGTCGAGGTCTCGCACTACTCCCTGAACGACCAGGTGGTCGAGGGGCTCCGCGCCCTCGACGTGCCCGCCTTCAGCGTGCAGTACCACCCGGAGGCGGCGGCCGGCCCGCACGACTCCATGTACCTGTTCGACCGGTTCGCCGACCTGGTCCGCGCGCGCCGTGCGGGGGAGCCGCTCGACGCGGCCACCGCCACCGCCACGACCCCCGCAGCCGACGTCACGAAGGAAGCCAACTGATGCCGAAGCGCGCAGACATCAACTCCGTCCTCGTCATCGGCTCCGGCCCGATCGTCATCGGGCAGGCCGCCGAGTTCGACTACTCCGGCACCCAGGCGTGCCGCGTCCTCCGCGCCGAGGGCGTCCGCGTCATCCTCGTCAACCCGAACCCGGCGACGATCATGACCGACCCGGACTTCGCCGACGCGACCTACATCGAGCCGATCACGAGCGCGTCGCTCGAGGAGATCATCAAGATCGAGCAGCCCGACGCGGTCCTGCCGACCCTCGGCGGTCAGACGGCGCTCAACGCGGCGATCAAGCTCGACGCCGAGGGCATCCTCGAGAAGTACGGCGTCGAGCTCATCGGCGCCAAGGTCGACGCGATCCAGCGCGGCGAGGACCGCCAGCTCTTCAAGGAGCTCGTCCTCGAGTCCGGCGCCGACGTGGCCCGCAGCCACATCGCGCACACCCTCGAGGAAGCCAAGGCGTTCGCGGCCGACCTCGGATACCCGCTCGTCGTCCGGCCGTCCTTCACGATGGGCGGCCTCGGTTCGGGCTTCGCCTACAACGAGGAGGAGCTCGTCCGCTTCGTCGGCGACGGCCTGCAGTCCAGCCCGACCACCGAGGTGCTCCTCGAGGAGTCGATCCTCGGCTGGAAGGAGTACGAGCTCGAGCTCATGCGGGACAACTTCGACAACACGGTCGTGATCTGCTCGATCGAGAACGTCGACCCGGTGGGCGTCCACACGGGCGACTCGATCACGGTCGCCCCCGCGCTGACGCTGACCGACCGCGAGTACCAGAACATGCGGAACATCGGCATCGACATCATCCGTCGCGTCGGTGTCGACACCGGCGGCTGCAACATCCAGTTCGCCGTCGACCCGTCGAACGGCCGGCTCATCGTCATCGAGATGAACCCGCGCGTCTCCCGCTCGTCGGCGCTCGCGTCGAAGGCCACGGGCTTCCCGATCGCCAAGATCGCCGCGAAGCTCGCGATCGGCTACCGGCTGGACGAGATCGAGAACGACATCACGCGCGTCACGCCGGCGAGCTTCGAGCCGACGCTCGACTACGTCGTCGTGAAGACCCCGCGGTTCGCGTTCGAGAAGTTCCCGGCGGCCGACGCCACGCTCACCACCACGATGAAGAGCGTCGGCGAGGCGATGGCCATCGGCCGGAACTACGCCACCGCGCTGCAGAAGTCCCTGCGCAGCCTCGAGAAGCGCGGCTCGAGCTTCCACTGGGACACGCCGGCGGCCGAGCTCGACAAGGACGCGCTGCTGTCGAAGGCCCAGGTGCCGACCGACGGCCGCATCGTCACGGTGCAGCAGGCGCTCGTCGCTGGCGCCACCGCGGACGAGGTCTTCGAGGCCACGAAGATCGACCCGTGGTTCATCGACCAGATCGTCCTCATCAACGAGGTCGCGGCCGAGGTCGCAGCAGCCGAGACGCTCGACGCGGACACCCTGCGGTGGGCCAAGGAGCACGGCTTCAGCGACGCCCAGATCGCGGGCCTGCGGGGAATCTCCGAGCAGGAGGCCCGCACCGCACGGCACGCCCTGGGCATCCGCCCCGTCTTCAAGACGGTCGACACCTGCGCCGGCGAGTTCCCGGCCCTCACGCCGTACCACTACTCGTCGTACGACACCGAGACCGAGGTCGCCCCGAGCGACCGCAAGAAGGTCGTCATCCTCGGCTCCGGCCCGAACCGCATCGGCCAGGGCGTCGAGTTCGACTACTCGTGCGTCCACGCCTCCTTCGCGCTCAGCGAGGCCGGGTTCGAGACGATCATGATCAACTGCAACCCGGAAACGGTGTCGACCGACTACGACACCTCGGACCGGCTCTACTTCGAGCCGCTCACCACAGAGGACGTCCTCGAGGTCATCGAGGCCGAGGCCGCGTCCGGCGAGCTCGTCGGCGTCGTCGTGCAGCTCGGCGGCCAGACCGCCCTGGGCCTGGCGAAGCCGCTCGAGGCGGCCGGGATCCCGATCCTCGGCACGAGCCCCGCAGCGATCGACTCTGCCGAGGAGCGCGGGCAGTTCTCCGCGATCCTGGAGCAGGCCGGCCTGCTCGCACCGCGCAACGGCACCGCGCACGACCTGGCGAGCGCGACCGCGGTCGCCGAGGAGATCGGCTACCCGGTCCTCGTCCGCCCGTCGTTCGTGCTCGGCGGCCGCGGCATGGAGATCGTCTACGACCCGGCCGCCCTGGCGGACTACTTCGACCGGATGGCCGACCAGGCGATCATCGGACCGGAGCTCCCGCTGCTCGTCGACCGGTTCCTGGACGACGCGGTGGAGATCGACGTCGACGCGCTGTTCGACGGGGAGCGCCTGTACATCGGCGGCATCATGGAGCACATCGAGGAGGCCGGCATCCACTCCGGCGACTCGGCGTGCACCCTGCCCCCGGTCGGGCTCGGCAAGGCGGAGATCCGCGGCGTGGTCGAGGCCACCGAGCGGATCGCACGCGGCATCGGCGTGCAGGGCCTGCTCAACGTCCAGTTCGCCATCGGCGCCGGCGTGCTCTACGTGCTCGAGGCGAACCCGCGCGCGAGCCGCACGGTCCCGTTCGTCTCGAAGGCGCTCGGCATCCCGCTCGCGAAGGCCGCGAGCCGCATCATGACCGGCACCTCGATCGACGCGCTCGTCGCCGAGGGCCTGCTGCCCGAGCGTGACGGCTCGTCCGTGCCCGCGCAGGCACCGGTCGCCGTCAAGGAGGCCGTGCTGCCCTTCCGCCGCTTCCGCACCCACGACGGCCAGGTCGTCGACTCGGTGCTCAGCCCGGAGATGCGCTCCACGGGCGAGGTCATGGGCATCGACCGCGACTTCCCCCGCGCCTTCCTCAAGTCGCAGGACGCCGCGTACGGCGGCCTGCCGACGAGCGGCACGGTGTTCGTGAGCGTCGCGGACACCGACAAGCGCCAGGTGGTCCTGCCGGTGCACCGCCTGCAGCAGCTCGGCTTCACGATCACCGCGACCGAGGGCACCGCCGAGGTGCTCCGCCGCAACGGCATCGAGGTCACGCTGGTCGGCAAGTACAGCGAGGGCGGTGAGAGCGTCGTCGACCTGCTCGCCCGCGACGAGGTCGACATCGTCATCAACACGCCGTCCGGTGCCGCCGGTCGTGCGGACGGGTACGAGATCCGTGCGGCGACGGTCGCGGCGGACAAGCCGCTCTTCACGACCATCGCGCAGCTGGGTGCAGCGGTCGCGGCGATCGAGACGATCGGCACGCCGCACAGCGTCCGCAGTCTGCAGGACTACGCGCTCGAGCGCGCGACCTGGTGACGGCCGGACCCGTGGCAGCTGACACCCGGACAGGGCCCACGCCGCCGGTTCCGGACCGACGCGCCAGCGGCGGGCCGGCCGTGCCGGTGGGGAGAGGCACAGCCCCCTTCGGCGTGCGGCTCGCCGCCGCCATCGCGTCGCGTTCCGCACTGTGCGTCGGCATCGACCCCCACGCCGCCACCCTGGCGGCGTGGGGGCTCGGCCGCGACGAGCAGGGGCTGACGGCGTTCGGCGCCGCCCTGGTCGACGCGGCCGCCGGCCGCGCAGCGATCGTCAAGCCGCAGGTCGCCTTCTTCGAGGCGGCGGGGGTCGCCGGCTACCGCGCGCTCGACGCGACCGTCCGTCGGGCAGGTGATGCGGGCCTCCTGGTCGTCGCCGACGTCAAGCGGGGCGACATCGGCTCGACCGGAGACGACTACGCGCTGGCCTGGCTGGACCGCGACGGGCCGTTCCGGGCCGACGCGATGACGGTCTCGCCGTACCTCGGCTACGGGTCGCTCGTCGGCACCGTCGACGTGGCGCGCCGGAACGGTGCGGGGGTCTTCGTGCTCGCCGCGACGAGCAACCCCGAGGCACGGCTCCTGCAGACCGCGGTCGTCGCCGAGGGCCCGCGTGCCGGCCGGACGGTCGCGGCCGGTATCGTGCTCGATGTGGCAGACGACAACCGGACCGGCGGCGACCAGCCGCTCGGGGACGTCGGGCTCGTGCTCGGCGCCACCCTCGACCTCGACGACTTCGGCATCGACGCGGCGGCCATCGGCTCCGCGCCGGTGCTCGCCCCGGGCTTCGGTGCGCAGGGCGCCCGGATCGAGGACCTCCGGTCGCTGTACGGCTCGCGTGCCGAGCAGGTGCTCGTGAGCGAGTCCCGCGGGCTGCTCTCCGCCGGCCCCGACGGGGTCGCCGGGCTCGTGCAGGAGCGGGCGGACCGCATCCGTGCGGCGCTGGAGGTGGCCGCGTGACGGACGGCACGGACGGCGCACCCGTCGACCGCAGCGGTCTCCCCGCGCACCGGAACCCGCCGGAGGTCGACCGGGTCGCCGCCGCCCGCGCCGCCGTGGCCGCGCGACGCGCCCGGGCAGCGGTCAAGGCGCAGGTCGCGTCGGGGGAGCGCAGCCCCCTCGAGGTAGCCCGTGCGGCCTGGTCCGACGCCGACCTGCCCGCCGAGAAGTCGCTGCGCGTCCGCGACCTCCTGACGAGCATCTCGGGCATCGGTCCCGCCCGGGCCGAGGCCGTCATGAGCGAGCTGCGGATCGCGCCGTCGAAGCGCCTCGGTGGACTCGGCTCGCGGCAGCGTTCGGCCCTGGCCGACTGGCTCGCCGCGCGCGGCCGGAAGCGTGGCACGTCGAAGCTCGTCGTGCTCGCCGGACCCACGGCCGTGGGCAAGGGCACGGTGAGCGCGTACATCCGTGAGCAGTACCCGGACGTGAACCTCAGCGTCTCCGCGACCACCCGGAAGCCCCGCCCGGGCGAGGTCGACGGCGTGCACTACTACTTCGTCGACGACGCCGAGTTCGACCGCATGATCCGCGACCGCGAGCTCCTGGAGTGGGCGGTCGTGCACAACTCCTACCGCTACGGGACCCCGCGGCCGCCCATCGACCGCGCGCTCGACGCCGGCGACAAGGTGATGCTCGAGATCGACCTGCAGGGCGCGCGGCAGGTGCGCGACGCCATGCCCGAGGCGGTCCTGGTGTTCCTGCTCCCGCCGACCTGGGAGGAACTCGTCCGCCGCCTGATCGGCCGCGGCACCGAGTCCGCCGAGGAACAGGCCCGCCGGCTCGAGACCGCCAAGGTCGAGCTCGCCGCCCAGGACGAGTTCGACGTGCGGATCGTGAACTCCGATGTCGGCACCGCGGCACGAGAAGTCGTAGACTTGTTCACTGCGCCCTAGCCGGGAGCGCCCGTGCCCTCCGGGGCACACACCATCTTCTGCCGACTGGAGACACCATGGCCAACCCCCAGGGCATCATCGACCCGCCCATCGACGACCTGCTGTCCAAGGTGGAGTCGAAGTACGCGCTCGTCATCTTCGCGTCGAAGCGCGCTCGTCAGATCAACGACTACTACGCCGACCTGCACGAGGGGTCGCTCTTCGACAACGTCGGGCCGCTCGTCGACTCGACCATCGACGACAAGCCGCTGTCCGTCGCTCTCCACGAGATCAACGAGGACAAGCTGACCGTCACCAAGCAGCAGCCCACCGACTGACCGCGGTGACGAGCACCAACCTGCGCCTCTTCACGTCCGAGTCGGTGACGGAGGGGCACCCCGACAAGATCTGCGACCAGATCTCGGACACGATCCTCGACGCGCTGCTCACGGTCGACCCGCACGCGCGCGTCGCCGTCGAGACGATGGTGACGACGGGGCTGGTGCACGTCGCCGGCGAGGTCACGACCTCGGGCTACGTCGAGATCCCCAAGCTCGTCCGCGACGTCATCACGGGCATCGGGTACAACTCGTCCGAGGTCTCGTTCGACGGTCGCACCTGCGGTGTCGAGGTCTCGATCGGTGCGCAGTCGCCGGACATCGCGCAGGGCGTCGACGAGTCCCTGGACAGCCGCTCCGGCGCAGGCGTCGACCCGCTCGACCGGCAGGGTGCCGGCGACCAGGGCATCATGTTCGGCTTCGCGACGAACGAGACGCCCGAGTACATGCCCGTCGCGATCTGGCTCGCGCACCGCCTGGCGGAGCGTCTGGCCGAGGTCCGCAAGACCGGTGTGCTCGCCTTCCTCCGCCCCGACGGCAAGACGCAGGTCACGGTCGGGTACGACGGCGTCGTCCCGAAGACCGTCGAGACCGTCGTGCTCTCGACGCAGCACTCGCCGGCGGTGACGCTCGCCGAGCTCACGGCGCAGATCACCGAGCACGTGATCCGTCCGGTGCTCGACCTGGTGGACCTGGACTCGTCGCACGTCGACGTGATCGTGAACCCGACCGGTCGGTTCGAGATCGGTGGTCCCCAGGGCGACGCCGGGCTGACCGGCCGCAAGGTGATCGTCGACACGTACGGCGGTGCGTCCCGGCACGGTGGTGGCGCGTTCAGCGGCAAGGACCCGTCGAAGGTCGACCGCTCGGCCGCGTACGCGCTGCGCTGGGTCGCGAAGAACGCCGTCGCGGCGGGGCTCGCGGACCGGCTCGAGGTGCAGGTGGCGTACGCCATCGGCCGCGCGAAGCCCGTCGGGCTGTACGTCGAGTCGTTCGGCACAGGGCACGTCGACGACGCCACGATCGAGGCCGCGATCACGCAGGTGTTCGACCTGCGTCCGGCCGCGATCATCCGCGACCTCGACCTGCTCAAGCCCCGGTACGCACAGACCGCGGCGTACGGCCACTTCGGCCGCGAGCTGCCCGGCTTCACCTGGGAGCAGCTCGACCGCGTCGAGGAACTCCGCGCCGCCGCAGGACTCGTCGCCGCCACCGTCTAGGGCACCGCGTGCCCGTCGTCGCGCGTGTCGTCCTCGACTCGCCGCTCCCGCAGTTGGACCGTCTGTTCGACTACCGGGTGCCGGCCGAGCTCGAGGACGACTGCGTGCCGGGCGTCCGTGTCAAGGTGCCGCTGCGCACCGGGGCGCGGATGTCCGACGCCTGGGTGGTCGAGGTCGTCGCGGCGGACGCCGCCGACGCCGACACGACGTTCGCGGGGGAGCTGAGCCCGGTCGATCAGGTCGTCTCGCCGGTGCCGGTCCTGGCACCGGAGATCTGGTCGCTCGCCCGGGCCGTCGCCGACCGGGCCGCGGGTGTCGCCTCCGACGTGCTCCGACTTGCCGTCCCGCCCCGGCAGGTGCGCGCCGAGAAGGCTTGGCTCGCGCGGGATCCCGAGTGGTCGCCGCCGTCGGTCACGGCCGGCCCCGTCGCCGGGTACGCCGAGGGCGTCCTGGAGGCGCTGGTCACCGACCACGGACGCGCTGCGGTGGCCGCCCTGCCGCACCCCGTCGCGCTGCACCCGGACCCGGCTCCCGCTGCTCCCGAGCCGGGACCGGATCCGGTCTGGGTCCCCGGATGGGCCGCCACGATCGCCCAGGCCGCGGCGCACGCCGTCGCCGCCGAGCAGTCCGCCGTCGTCGCGGTCCCCGACTTCCGCGACGTCACCGACCTCGAGCGGGCACTCCTCGCCGTGCTGCCGGTCGAGCGCGTCGTGCGCTTCGACGCCAAGCAGACGAACGGCGCGCGGGCGAAGGCACTGCTGCAGGCCCGGTCGCACGCCGTCGTGGCGATCGGCAACCGCACCGCGATGTACGCGCCGGCGACCGACCTCGGTCTGATCGTCGTGTGGGACGACGGGGACGCCTCGTTCGTCGAGCCCCGGGCACCGTACGTGCACACCCGTGACGTCGCGCTCGTCCGGGCGGCCCAGTCCGGCGCCGGGCTGCTGTTCGTCTCGCACGCGCGGAGCACCGACGTGCAACGGCTCGTCGAACTGCGCTGGCTCGACGAGGTCGCTCCGTACCGGCAGCCAACCCCGAAGGTCATCCCGACGGTGCAGCAGGGCGGTGCCGAGGGGTTCGCGGCCCAGGCACGCATCCCGAGCACCGCCTGGCGTGCGGCGCGCGAGGCGAGTCAGCACGGGCCGGTGCTCGTGCAGGTCGCGAGTCCCGGGTTCGGCACCGGCCTGGTCTGCGCCGAGTGCGGGGAACGGGCGCACTGCCGGGTGTGCGGGGGACCGCTCGGCCAACCCCACCGCGGCGCGACCCCGCAGTGCCGGTTCTGCGGCGCCCTCGCCGTGGGCTTCCGGTGCCCGACGTGCGGCAACGGCACCGTGAAGCCCGTCGGGCAGGGCGCTCAGCGCACCGCCGACGAGCTCGGCCGGGCGTTCCCGGGCACCCGCATCGTCGTCGCCGACGGTTCCCGACCGCTCGACGAGGTCCCCGCCCGCCCCTCGGTCGTCGTCGCCACCCGCGGCGCGGAGCCGAACGTGCCGGGCGGCTACGCCTGCGTGCTCCTCCTCGACGGGGAGCGCATGCTCGCCCGCGAGGGCCTCCGCGTGCAGGAGGACGTGCTGCGGTTCTGGACGGGCGCCGCGGCGAAGGGCGCCCCCGGGTCCGAGGTCTACCTGGTGGGCATCGGCGGCCGGCTCGCGACCGCGATGGCCACCTGGCGGCTCGACGTCCCCGCGCACGACGAACTCGTCGACCGTCGCGCGCTGCACTTCCCACCGGCGGTGCGGGTCGCGACCCTGACCGGCACGGACGACGCCGTGACGGCCGCGGTCGAGGCCCTCGGGGACACCCTGGTCGGCGACGTGCTCGGTCCGGTGCCGGTCGAGGACGACCCGGTCCCCGGCACCGTCCGGGCCATCGTGCGGTTCCCGTACGCGCACGGCGCCGAGGTCGCGGCGACGCTCAAGGCCGAGGTCATCCGGCGCTCCTCCACCCGGCGGGTGCTCCCCGGCGGCAACCGCCGTCGTGCGGCACCCACGCTCCGCGTCCGGCTCGACGACGCCGAGCCCTTCGCCGAGGTCTGACCGCCCCCGCGCGTCGAGGCCACCTGTGCCAGGCTGAGGGACGGTGGCCACGAGCCACCGCCGAACACACCACACGCACAACGAGGTGACGAGGTGACGCCGATGCGCGCGCTCTGGAAGCCGGACGCCGGTCCGGGACTGATCATGACCGAACGACCGGTGCCGGTCCCCGCCACGGACGAGGTGCTCGTCCGGGTGCTCCGCACCGGGATCTGCGGGACCGACCTGCACATCGAGCGGTGGGACGACTGGGCCGCGTCGGCCGTCTCCGCACCGCTCGTCCCCGGGCACGAGTTCTCCGGCGAGGTGGTCGAGGTCGGGTCCGCCGTCCGCGACGTCGCCGTGGGGGACCGGGTCTCCGGTGAGGGCCACATCGTGTGCGGCACCTGCCGGAACTGCCGGGCCGGCCGCCGCCAGATGTGCATCCGCACGAAGGGCGTCGGCGTGCAGCGGGACGGCGCCTTCGCGGAGTACCTGACGCTTCCCGCCGCGAACGTCTGGGTGCACCACACCGACGTCGACCCCGAGGTCGCCGCGCTCTTCGACCCGCTCGGGAACGCGGTGCACACGGCGCTCGCGTTCCCCCTCGTCGGCGAGGACGTGCTCGTCACCGGCTGCGGTCCGATCGGGCTCATGGCGATCGCCGTCGCACGGCACGCCGGCGCCCGGTTCGTCGTCGCCACCGACGTCAGTGCGAACCGGCTCGCCCTCGCCAGGACGATGGGCGCGGACCTCGCCGTCGACGTGTCGGACGCCGGCGCCGGACGTGGGGCGGCGACCGCCGGGTCGCAGGACGCGGTCGGGGCCCTCCGCGACGCCCAGCAGCGGCTCGGCATGCGCGAGGGCTTCGACGTCGGCTTCGAGATGTCCGGCGCGCCCACGGCCCTGCCGGCGATGGTCGAGACGATGAACCACGGCGGCCGGATCGCGATGCTCGGACTTCCGTCCGGGCCGATCGCGGTCGACTGGGGGAAGGTCGTCACGCACATGCTCACCGTGAAGGGGATCTACGGCCGCGAGATGTTCGAGACGTGGCAGACCATGAGCAGCATGCTGCAGACGAGCGCGGCGCTCCGCGGTCGGATCGGCTCGCTCGTGTCCGGGCGCTTCCCGGCACGGGACTGGCAGCAGGCGTTCGCCGCGGCGGCGAGCGCGGACGGCGGCAAGGTCGTCATCGACTGGACGGAGGCGTGATGTACGGCGCGATCAAGGACCACCTGCAGGCAGAGCTCGCGGGCATCGAGGCGGCGGGGCTGACGAAGCGGGAGCGCGGCATCGCCGGCCCCCAGCGCGCGGCGATCGAGGCCGGCGGAACGGAGCTGCTGAACTTCTGCGCGAACAACTACCTCGGGCTCGCGGACGCCCCGGAGCTCGTGGACGCCGCGAAGGACGCCCTCGACCGCTGGGGGTACGGGATGGCCAGCGTGCGGTTCATCTGCGGCACGCAGGACCTGCACCTCGAGCTCGAGGAACGGGTCTCCGGCTTCCTCGGCACCGAGGCGACGATCCTGTACTCGTCGTGCTTCGACGCGAACGGCGGGCTGTTCGAGGTCCTGCTCGGTCCGGAGGACGCCGTGATCTCCGACGAGCTGAACCACGCGTCGGTCATCGACGGCATCCGGCTCAGCAAGGCGCGCCGGTTCCGGTACCGGAACCGGGACACCGCCGACCTGGAGGCGCAGCTCGCCGCCGCCGCGGACGCCCGGTTCCGCCTCGTGGTCACGGACGGCGTGTTCTCGATGGACGGGTCGATCGCACCGCTGGCCGAGATCTGCGATCTCGCGGAGCGGTACGACGCCCTCGTGGTCGTGGACGACTCGCACGCCGTCGGGTTCGTCGGCGCGCACGGACGGGGCACGCCCGAGCTGTGCGGGGTCGCGGACCGGGTGGACGTCCTGACCGGGACGTTCGGCAAGGCACTCGGCGGGGCCTCGGGCGGGTACGTCTCCGGCCGCCGGGAGATCGTCGACCTGCTGCGCCAGCGTTCCCGGCCGTACCTGTTCTCGAACTCGCTCGCCCCGGTGATCGCCGCGGGCACGGTGGCGGCGCTCGACCTGATCGAGCGATCGGACGACGCCCGCGCCCGGCTGGCCGCGAATGCCGCGCGCTTCCGGTCGTCGATGACCGACGCCGGGTTCGAGCTGCTGCCCGGGGAGCACCCGATCGTCCCGGTGATGTTCCACGACGCGGCGCGCACGGCCCGGATCGCCGACGAGATGCAGGCCCGCGGGGTCTACGTCACGGCGTTCAGCTACCCGGTGGTCCCGGAGGGGCGGGCACGCATCCGGGTGCAGCTCTCCGCCGCGCACACCCCCGAGCAGGTCGACCGTTGCGTCGAGGCCTTCGTGGCCGCACGCGCAGCCGTCCCCGCCTGACGATCCCCTCGCAACACGCAACGTCGGCGGTTCCTCGCAGCGGAGTACCGCTGCGAGCAACCGCCGACGTTGCGTTTCGCGGGCCGGCCCCGGGGCCAGGCCCAGGAGGCAGGCCCCGGAGGTCAGGCGCCGACGGGCGTCCGGCGACCGCGCGGGAACACGACGCCGAGGGCGACCATGCCGATCGCGAGCACGAGGTGCAGCCAGTTGTCGGCCCAGTTGAGCGGCACGAAGTTCGCGCCGGACATCGTGCCGGCGGTGAACAGCCCGTACACCCAGAGCACGAAGTAGACGACCCCGCCGATCACGAGGTACATGCGGGAGCCGGTCGCCCGGTTCGCCGCGAGCAGGCCGACGACGCCGAACAGCAGGTGCACGATGTTGTGCAGCACCGAGACCTGGAAGATCCCGAGCAGCATCGCCATCGAGCCGTGTCCGGCACCGCCGAGGTCGCCGGAGGTCAGCCCGGGCACGAACCCGGCGATCCCGACGAGCAGGAAGACGATGCCGACGACCAGCGCGACCTTCTGGATCGACGAGCCGGCGTAGCGGTTGGTGGAGGTGGTCACGTCACTCATGACCCGGACGCTACTCAGCGGGCTCGCAGCGTGTTCGGGGATCCGCGATGCCCGCGCGCGTCGGACACCTCGGCCCGTGGGACGATGGAACCCATGCGCCTCGTCGTCGCCGGCAGCCCCGCTGCGGCCGTCCCCTCCCTCCGTCGCCTCGCGGCGTCCGACCACGAGATCGCCGCCGTGCTCACCCGGCCGCCGACACCGCAGGGCCGGAAGCGCGTCCTCACGCCGACCCCGGTCGCGCAGGTCGCGGCGGAACTCGGCCTGCCGGTGATCGAGGCGACGCGGGTGGACGACGACGTCACTGCGCGCCTGGTCGGCCTGCGGGCCGACCTCGGGGTCATCGTCGCCTACGGTGCACTGCTCCGCCGCCCGGCCCTCGACGCGCCCCGGCTCGGCTGGGTGAACCTGCACTTCTCCGACCTGCCGGCGTACCGCGGTGCCGCCCCGGTCCAGCGCGCGGTGATGGCCGGCGACACCCGCACCGCCGCGACGGTCTTCCAGCTCGTCGAGGCGCTCGACGCCGGGCCCGTGTACGCGAGCGACCCGTTCGACATCGACCCCGAGGCGACCGCGGGCGAGGTCCTCGCCGCGATGGCCGACCGCGGTGCCGAGACCGTCCTGCGCGTCGTCGACGCCCTCGCAGCGGGCACCGCCGTCGCCCGCGAGCAGGTCGGCGAGCCGACCCTCGCCCCGAAGACGACGATCGCGGACGGGCGGATCGACTTCACCGCGCCTGCTGCCGTCGTGCACGCCCGCCTCCGCGGCGTGACGCCCGAACCCGGCGCGTTCGCCCACCTCGGCGAGACCCGCGTGAAGCTGCTGCGCAGCACTCGGGCAGCGGGGGCGAGCTCCGCCGTCCCGCGGCTCGCGCCCGGCGCGCTCGGGCTGGTCGACGGTCGCCTGCTCGTCGGCACCGCGGACGAGCCCCTCGCACTGCTCCAGGTGCAGCCGGCCGGCAAGCAGGCGATGGACGGTGCCGCCTGGGCACGCGGCCTCGGCGCGCTGGACGGGAAGGTCCTGTCGTGAGCCCCGCGCAGCAGCGCCGCGGCCCGCGCACGGTCAGCGCCCGTCGGGTGGCGTTCGACGTGCTCCGCGCTGTGCAGGTCGACGACGCCTACGCGAACCTGCTCCTGCCGACCCGGATCCGCCGTGCCGGCCTGTCCGCCCGCGACGCCGCGTTCGCCACCGAGCTGACCTACGGGTCGATCCGGATGCTCGGCCGGTACGACGCGATCATCGGCGTCGCCTCCGGCCGTCGTGTCGACAACGTCGAGTCCGACGTGCTCGACGTGATGCGGCTCGGGGTGCACCAGCTGCTCGGGATGCGCACCCCGACGCACGCCGCCGTCTCCGCGACGGTGGAGCTCACCCGCGAGATCGGTGCCCGCCGTGCCACGGGCTTCGTCAACGCCGTGCTCCGCAAGGTCGCGGCCCGCGCCGACGACGAGTGGGACGCGCTCATCACCGAGGGCCGGGGTGGCGACGCCCTGCTCGCGACGCGCTGGTCGCACCCGGCCTGGGTGGTCGCAGCGCTCCGGGACGCCCTCGCCGCCGAACGCTCCCGGGACGAGCTCGCCGCGCTCCTGGCCGCCGACAACGTCGCACCGCGCGTGCAGCTCGTGGCGCTGCCGGGCCTCGCGACGGCCGAGGACGTGCAGGCGGCCGAGGACGTGCAGGCGGCCGAGGCCGTGCCGGACCCGGCCACGTCGGCGACCGAGGACGACCAGGCGACGCAGGACGAGCCTCCCGTCAGTCCGCAGCGGGACGAGACGGACGCGCGACCGGTGTCCCCGGTGGGCATCCGCGGGACGACCGGCGACCCTGCGCGCGTGCCGGGCGTCACGGCCGGTCGGCTCCGTGTGCAGGACGAGGGCTCGCAGCTCGCCGCCCTCGCGCTCAGCCGGTCCTCCGCCGTCCGGGCGGGGGAGCGGTGGCTCGACATGTGCGCCGGGCCGGGCGGCAAGGCCGCGCTCCTCGCCGCCGAGGCAGCGCAGGGCGGTGCGACCCTGGTCGCGAACGAACTCGTGCCGGCGCGTGCCGGACTGGTGCGGAAGGCCCTCGCGACCGTCGCCGGCGACGACGTCGTGACCGTCGTCGAGGGTGACGGGCGTCGCTTCGGCAAGCCGGGCGACGAGCGGTTCGACCGCATCCTGCTCGACGCGCCGTGCACCGGACTCGGCGCCCTCCGTCGTCGGCCCGAGGCACGGTGGCGGAAGCAACCGGAGGACGTCCCCGAGCTCGCGGCGCTCCAGGCCGAGCTGCTCGACGCGGCCGTCCGGGCCCTGGCCCCCGGCGGAACGCTCGCGTACGTCACGTGCTCGCCGCACCTCGCCGAGACGCGCGGGCAGGTCGACGCGCTCATGGCAAGGCACGGCGGCGTGCTCGAACAGCTCGACACCGCCGGGGTCGTGCGCGCCGTCGCCTCCAGGGACCCGCAGGTCGCGGACGGCCGCACCGTGCAGCTCTGGCCGCACCGGATCGGCACCGACGCCATGTTCGTCGCGCTGTTCCGCCGCACCGCCTGACGACGGGCGGCGGCGGGGCAGCGCGGCGACGTGCCGGCGGCCAGCAAGCAGCGGCCGCGCGGGCGTCGGTAGGGTTGTGCGGTGACCATCCGCATCGCGCCGAGCATCCTGTCCGCCGACTTCGCGAACCTCGAGCGGGAGCTGCACCGCATCGAGAGCGCCGACCTCGTGCACGTCGACGTGATGGACAACCACTTCGTGCCGAACCTGACGCTCGGCCTGCCGATCGTGCAGCGCCTGCAGGAGGTCTCGCCGGTCCCGCTGGACGTCCACCTGATGATCACCGACGCCGACACGCAGGCGCCGAAGTACGCCGAGACGGGCGCTTCGAGCGTCACGTTCCACTTCGAGGCCGCCGCGGACCCGGTCGCCACCGCGGCCGCGATCCGCTCGAACGGTGCCCGTGCCGCGGTGGCGATCAAGCCCGGGACGCCCGTCACGCAGGTCCTGCGCCACCTCGACGCCTACGACATGGTGCTGCTCATGACCGTCGAGCCGGGCTTCGGCGGCCAGTCGTTCATGCCGTCCGTGATGCCGAAGCTCGCGGACGCCCGCGCCGCCGTCGACGCGTCCGGGCTCGACGTCTGGCTCGAGGTGGACGGCGGCATCGCCGTCGACACCGTCCCCGAGGCGGTCCGGAGCGGCGCGGACACGCTCGTCGCCGGATCGGCGGTCTACGGCGGCGAGCCGGCGCAGCGCATCGCGGACCTGCGCGAGGCAGCAGCGGCGGCACGCGCGTGACGCGGACCGACCACGTCGACGACGTGACCGGCGAGCCGGCGGCGATCCGTGCCTCCCGTCCGGACGGTGCGTCGGCGGGACCCGCGCAGGACGGTAGCCTGGTCCCCGTGAAGACGTTCGACGACCTGTTCGCGGAGCTGACCGAGAAGGCGCGCACGCGCCCCGAGGGCTCCGGCACCGTCGCCGAACTGGACGCCGGCGTGCACCAGATCGGCAAGAAGATCGTGGAAGAGGCCGCCGAGGTCTGGATGGCGGCCGAGTACGAGGGTGACGAGCGCACCTCGGAGGAGATCTCGCAGCTGGTCTACCACCTGCAGGTCCTCATGGTCGCGAAGGGGCTCACCCCGGCGGACGTCTGGCGACATCTGTAGGCAGGCGCGTCGCGCACCGAGCGCCACCGCCCCCGCAGCCGTCCCGACCTCCAGCAGAAAGCAGACCACCTGATGCTCCGCATCGCCGTGCCCAACAAGGGCTCCCTGTCCGAGACCGCGTCCGAGATGCTCAAGGAGGCCGGGTACGCCGGTCGCCGCGACCCGAAGGCGCTGCACCTGCTCGACGAGCGCAACGGCGTCGAGTTCTTCTTCCTCCGGCCCCGGGACATCGCCACGTACGTCGGTTCCGGCGCACTCGACGTCGGCGTCACCGGCCGCGACCTGCTCCTCGACTCCGGGTCGGCGGCGCACGAGGTCGACGCGCTCGGGTTCGCCGACTCGACCTTCCGCTTCGCGGGCACGCCCGGCCGGTTCACCGAGCTGCAGGACCTCGAGGGCGTCCGGGTGGCGACGAGCTACCCGGGCCTGGTCGGCGAGTTCCTCGCCCAGCACGGCGTCACGGCGACCCTGGTGAAGCTCGACGGCGCGGTGGAGAGCGCGGTGCGTCTCGGCGTGGCCGACGCGGTCGCCGACGTCGTCTCGACGGGCAGCACGCTCCGCGCGGCCGGCCTCGAGATCTTCGGCCCGGTCATCCTCGAGTCGACCGCGCTGCTCATCTCGACCGACGAGACCATCCCGGGCATCGACGTCCTCCGCCGCCGGCTGCAGGGCGTGCTCGTCGCCCGCGGCTACGTGATGCTCGACTACGACATCCCGACGGGCCTGCTCGAGCAGGCGACCGCGGTGGCGTCCGGCATCGAGTCGCCCACGGTGTCGCCGCTGCACGACCGTGACTGGTCCGCCGTCCGCGTGATGATCCCGCGCGAGGACGCGAACCTCATCATGGACGCGCTCTACGACCTCGGCGCCCGGGCGATCCTGGTCAGCCCGATCCACGCCGCACGCCTGTGAACGCCGCGGCCGAAGGCACGGAGCCGACCGGCAGCCCGGAGCCGACCGCCGCGACCGGCGGTGTCGCGGTCCGGGTCATCCCGTGCCTCGACGTCTCCGGCGGCCGAGTCGTCAAGGGCGTCAACTTCCTCGACCTGCAGGACGCCGGCGACCCCGTCGAGCTGGCCGCCCGCTACTACGAGCAGGGCGCGGACGAGCTCACGTTCCTGGACGTCGGCGCCACGGTCGAGAACCGCGCGACGATGTACGAGACGGTCACCCGCACCGCCGAGCAGGTCTTCATCCCGCTCACCGTCGGCGGCGGGGTCCGGAGCGTCGACGACGTCTCCCGCCTGCAGCAGTGCGGCGCGGACAAGATCGGCGTGAACAGCGCCGCGATCGCCCGCCCGGCCCTGGTCGGCGAGATCGCGGACCGCTTCGGCGCACAGGCGGTCGTGCTGTCGCTCGACGTCAAGCGGAGCGACCGGATGCCGTCCGGGTTCGTCGTCACGACGCACGGCGGGCGGACCGAGTCCGACCTCGACGCGATCGCCTGGGCGCGCGAGGGCGTCGAGCGTGGCGCGGGCGAGCTCCTCGTGAACTCGATCGACGCCGACGGAACGAAGAACGGCTTCGACCTCGAACTCGTCGCCGCCGTCCGCGGGGTCTCCGCGGTCCCCGTCATCGCCTCGGGCGGCGCCGGTCACCTCGACCACTTCGCCCCGGCGGTCGACGCCGGGGCCGACGCGGTCCTCGCGGCGAGCGTCTTCCACCGGGGTGAGATGACGATCGGCGACGTCAAGTCGGCGCTGCGCGCCGCGGGTCACCTCGTCCGCTGAGGCCCCGGTCCCGCGGTCTGCCGCCCCACGGCCGGACGGGAGGCGCGTGGCGGGCCCGCCACGATCCTCCCGTCCGTCCGTCCGTCCCCTCGACCGACCGGCGCGGTCCCACCACCGACCGGCCCGGACCACGCCGTAGGCTAGGAGCCTCATGACCGACAGCACCGACACCAGCACGGAAGCGGTCCTCGACCGCGCGCGGTTCGGTGCGGACGGGTTGCTCCCCGCCGTCGTGCAGGAGGAGTCCACGAAGGACGTCCTCATGCTCGGCTGGATGGACCGCGAAGCCCTGCGCCGCACCCTGACCGAGGGGCGGGTGACCTTCTGGTCCCGCTCGCGCCGCGAGTACTGGCGGAAGGGCGACACCTCCGGGCACGCCCAGTACGTGCGCGCCGCGGCCCTGGACTGCGACGACGACACGCTGCTCGTGACCGTGCACCAGGTCGGCGCCGCGTGCCACACCGGCGCGCACCGGTGCTTCGACGTGGACCCCCTCGACCCCGTGACCGCGACCGCACCGGAGGCCACGCGATGAGCACCTCGACCAGCACCACGCGCTCGGACTTCGACGCCCTGCTCGACGGCCACCGGGTCGTGCCCGTCGTCCGCGCGCTGTACGCCGACAGCGAGACCCCGGTCGGGGTCTACCGCAAGCTCGCGGACGGCCGCCCCGGCTCCTTCCTGCTCGAGTCGGCGGGGCAGGGCGGCCTCTGGTCGCGCTGGTCGTTCGTCGGCGTGCGGAGCTTCGGCGTGCTCACGCAGGAGGGCGACCGTGCCGCGTGGATCGACACCGGCATCCCGGCGTCGCGCGCCGTCGGGTCGCTCGACGGCGCCCCGCTCGAGGTGCTCGCGCGGCTGCACGAGCGCTGGGCGACCCCGCGCGTCCCCGGGACGCCGCCGCTCGTCGGCGGGACCGTCGGGTTCATCGGGTGGGAGGCCGTCCGGCAGCTCGAGCACCTGCCGAACGTGCCGGACGCCGACTTCGACGTGCCCGGTCAGGCGCTCGCCTTCGTGTCCGAGCTGGCCGCGCTCGACCACCGCACCGGCCTCGTGCTGCTCGTCGCCAGCGTGCTGAACGACGGCACCGACGACGCCGACACGATGTGGCAGGACGCGCAGTCCCGGCTCGACCGGATGCAGGCCGACCTGGTCACGCCGAGCGTCGCCACCGTGGCCGAGGCGTTCGAGATCGCCGAGCCGACGCCGCGGCACCGCTCGACGCCGGACGAGTACATGGCCTCGGTGGTGCGGTCGAAGGACTTCATCCGCGACGGCGACGTGTTCCAGGTGGTGATCTCGCAGCGGTTCGACCACGACGTGACGGCCGACCCGCTCGACGTCTACCGGGTGCTCCGGACGCTCAACCCGAGCCCGTACATGTACTTCCTGTCCCTCGCGGACACGGCCGACGAGCGGTTCTGGATCGTGGGTGCCTCGCCCGAGGCCCTCGTGAAGGTCCAGGACGGTCGGGCGATCACCCACCCGATCGCCGGGTCGCGGCCCCGCGGGGCGACCCCGGTCGAGGACGTCCGGCTCGGCGACGAACTGCTCGCCGACCCGAAGGAGCGCGCCGAGCACCTGATGCTCGTCGACCTCGCCCGGAACGACCTGCAGAAGGTGTGCGAGCCGGGGTCCGTCGCGGTCACGGAGTTCATGACCGTCGAGCGCTTCAGCCACATCATGCACCTGGTGTCGAGCGTCGAGGGGGCTGTGCGTCCCGGAGCGTCCGCGATCGACGTCTTCCGTGCGACCTTCCCGGCCGGCACGCTCTCCGGGGCACCGAAGCCGCGCGCCCTCGAGATCATCGACGAGCTCGAACCGGCGAAGCGCGGCGCCTACGCGGGCGTCGTCGGGTACTTCGACTTCGCCGGTGACGCCGACCTGGCCATCGCGATCCGCACGGCGCTCATCAAGGACGGGGTCGCCCGGGTGCAGGCCGGCGCCGGGCTCGTGGCGGACTCCGACCCGCACACCGAGCACGTCGAGGCGGTCAACAAGGCCGCGGCCCCGCTGCGCGCCGTCGCGACCGCCAACCGCATGCGCGAGGTCCGGTCGTGAAGCCCTCCCGACCGATCACCGTCGTCGCCGGGCTCGCCGTCGCGGGCATCGTGATGCTCTCGTGGACGCAGACCTGGTTCACGGTGCACCTGCACGCCGGGACGGCCGTCGTGTCCCGGGTCGTCGCCGACGGGGCCGCCGCGGTCCCGCAGTACACCGCGCTCGCCATCGCGAGCCTGGCGCTCTTCCTCGCGCTGACGATCGCGGGGCGGGTGCTCCGCGTCGTGCTCGGCGTGGTCGAGGTCCTGCTCGGCGCGGGTGTCGTCGCGGTCGGCGTGAGCGCGTTGGCCGACCCGGTCGCCGCGGCGAAGGGTGCCGTGGGCGAGGTCGCCGGCGTGAGCGACATCGACGCGGTCCGCCGGGCGGTGTCGAGCGTCGACGTGACGCCGTGGCCGCTCGTCGGGATCGCCGGGGGCGTCCTCGCCGTGCTCCTCGGCGTTGCCGTCCTGGTCCTGCAGCGGTCGTGGCCCGGGCCGAGCCGGAAGTACGGCGCGGCGACCGCGGGTGCGGCGGCCGACGCCCGTGCGGCGGCCCCGACCGTGCGCGACGCCGTCACCGACTGGGACGACCTCAGCGCGGGCGACGACCCGACCGTCCTGGACGAGGCGTCCACGACCGACACGGTAGGATCGGAGCGGCGCCGATCGGATGACGGCGCCGGAGCAGAACGAGGAGCACCGTGAGCAACACTGAGCCCGCAGAACTCGGCGAAGGCCACTCGCCCGCCGCCTGGACCGCCGTCGTGATCATGCTGATCGGGTTCGCGGCCGGGACGCTGTTCTTCTGGTTCGACCTGGCGTGGGGCGTCTGGGCCTCCGCCGCGGTCGTGGTCGTCGGGCTCATCGTCGGTGCCGTCATGAAGCGCGCCGGCTACGGCGTCGACGGCCCGAAGTTCGTCCCCAAGCACCACGCGGAGTAGTCGTGCCGAACGTGCTCGAGACCCTCGTCGCGGGTGCCCTCGAGGACGCCGCCGCCCGTCGCCTCGACCGTCCGTACGCGGACGTCGAACGCGACCTCGACCGGGTGGCATCGCCCCTCGACGCGCTCGACTTCCTCGCCCCGGGTGACCGCGTCAAGATCCTCGCCGAGGTCAAGCGCGCGAGCCCGTCCCGCGGCTCGATGGCCACCATCGAGGACCCGGCCGCCCTGGCCGCCGACTACGAGCGCGGTGGCGCCTCGACGATCAGCGTCCTGACCGAGGGACGGAAGTTCCTCGGCAGCCTCGCCGACCTCGAGGCCGTCAAGGCGCGCGTCGGCGTCCCGGTGCTGCGCAAGGACTTCATCGCGGACCCGTACCAGGTGGTCGAGGCCCGCGCCGCCGGCGCCGATCTCGTGCTGCTCATCGTCGCCGCCCTCGACCAGGCCCGGCTCGTCGAGCTGCACGACCTGGCCGAGCAGCTCGGCATGCGCGTCCTGGTCGAGGCGCACTCCGCGGACGAGGTCTCGCGTGGCCTCGACGCCGGTGCGCGCATCCTCGGCGTGAACGCCCGCGACCTGACCGACTTCTCGCTGGACCGCGACCTGTTCGGGTCGCTCGCCGACCGGATCCCCGACGGGGTCGTCCGCGTCGCCGAGTCCGCCGTCGCCGGTCCTGCCGACGTCGCGCACTACCGCGCCGCAGGTGCCGACGTCGTCCTGGTGGGGGAGGCGCTCGTCACGGGCGCGGACCCAGCCGCCACCCTCTCGTCGTTCATCGACGCCGCGGACGGCCTCGGCCGCCCGCGGGTCTGACCGACACCGTCCCCATCGGCAGCCGTCCACCCGACGGCGCACGCCGACCCCATCCGGGAGACCCATCGTGACCTCACTGCGTGACCTGCACGGACCGTACTTCGGCGACTTCGGCGGACGCTTCGTCCCCGAGTCGCTGGTCCTCGCCCTCGACGAGCTCGAGACGGCCTTCCGCGAGGCCTGGGCGGACCCGGCCTTCCGCGAGGAGCTCGACACGCTCCAGCGCGAGTACACCGGGCGTCCGTCGATCATCACCGAGGCGCCCCGGTTCGCGAAGCACGCCGGCGGTGCCCGGATCCTGCTCAAGCGCGAGGACCTCAACCACACCGGCTCGCACAAGATCAACAACGTGCTCGGTCAGGCCCTCGTCGCGAAGCGCCTCGGCAAGACGCGCCTCATCGCCGAGACCGGCGCCGGCCAGCACGGCGTCGCGACGGCCACCGCTGCGGCGCTCTTCGGCATGGACTGCGTCGTCTACATGGGCGCGGTGGACACCGAGCGTCAGGCGCTGAACGTCGCCCGGATGCGACTGCTCGGCGCCGAGGTGATCCCGGTCGAGACCGGATCGCGCACGCTCAAGGACGCGATCAACGACGCCCTGCGGGACTGGGTCGCCAACGTCGAGTCGACGCACTACCTGCTCGGCACGGTCGCGGGCCCGCACCCGTTCCCGGAGATGGTCCGCGAGTTCCACAAGGTGATCGGCGAAGAGGCCCGTCAGCAGGTCCTCGACCGTGTCGGTCGCCTGCCGGACGCCGTCGCCGCGTGTGTGGGCGGCGGGTCGAACGCGATGGGCATCTTCGAGGCGTTCCTCGACGACGAGTCCGTCGAGCTCCACGGCTACGAGGCCGGCGGCGAGGGCATCGAGACGGGGCGGCACGCCGCGAGCATCTCGCTCGGCCGCACCGGCGTGCTGCAGGGCACGATGTCCTACCTGATGCAGGACGAGGACGGCCAGACCATCGAGAGCCACAGCATCTCGGCCGGTCTCGACTACCCGAGCGTCGGGCCCGAGCACGCCTACCTCGCGTCGATCGGTCGCGCCACGTACGAGCCGATCACCGACACCGAGGCGATGGAGGCCTTCCGGCTCCTCAGCCGCACCGAGGGCATCCTGCCGGCGATCGAGTCGTCGCACGCCCTGGCCGGTGCGATCAAGCTCGGCAAGCAGCTGGGTCCGGACGGCGTCATCCTGATCAACCTGTCCGGACGTGGCGACAAGGACGTGGCGTCCGCCAGCCGCTACTTCGGGATCCTCGACGAGAACGCGGTGCAGCTGTGACGAACCCTGAGACCACCCGATCGGTCGCCGCGACGATCGACGCCGCCAACACCGAGCGCGCTGGCGCCGTCGTCGGGTACCTGCCCGCCGGGTTCCCGGACCTGCAGACGAGCGTCGACGCGGCGGTCGCCCTCGCCGAGAACGGCGTCGACGTCATCGAGCTCGGCCTGCCGTACTCCGACCCCGTGATGGACGGCCCCGTCATCCAGCGCGCGGCTGAGGAGAGCCTGGCGAACGGCTTCCGCGTCGCGCAGGTGTTCGACGCCGTCGCGCAGATCACGAGCCGCGCGGACGTGCCGGTGCTCGTCATGACGTACTGGAACCCGGTGCTGCGCTACGGCGTCGACCGGTTCGCTGACGACCTCGTGGCCTCCGGAGCGTCCGGTCTCATCACGCCCGACCTCATCCCCGACGAGGGACGCGCCTGGATCGACGCCTCCGAGCGCACCGGGCTCGACCGTGTGTTCCTCGCGGCGCCGTCCTCCACCGACACCCGGATGCAGCAGGCGGTGCAGGCGAGCCGCGGCTTCGTGTACGCGGTCTCCACGATGGGCGTCACCGGTGCCCGCGTCGGCGTCGACACGGCGGCGCGGACGGTCGTGTCGCGGCTCCGCGACGCGGGCGTCGCCCGGACCTGTGTCGGTCTCGGCATCTCGACGGCCGACCAGGTCACCGAGGTGCTCGAGTACGCCGACGGTGCGATCGTCGGTTCGGCGTTCGTGCGTGCGCTCGCGGACCTCGGCGTCCAGGGCGTCGCGGACCGTGCGGCCGACCTGACGTCGGGTGCCGTGCGCCGCTGAGCGCGCAGGCGCGCAGCGCCGCGGCTCCGCCGCCCCGGACGGGAGGCACGGTGCGGGTGACCGACGTCGGTCACCCGCACCGTGCCTCCCGTCCGTCACAGTTCCCACAGGACGGGCCGCAGCGTTCCTGACGGGCGCGGTTCCCGCGCTACAGTGATCGGGGCCGACCCGGCGTCGGTCCCGCGGACGCAGAGCACCGAAAGGCGACAGCACCTCCATGCCCCTCCTGAGCATCCCGAGCCCGAGCACGGCCTGGCAGTACTTCGACCTGACGGCCTGGCTCCGTGACGTGTTCGGGTTCTCGCTGCCCCTCGACTTCCGCATCCACGCCTACGCGATCTGCATCCTGCTCGGGATCGTCGCCGCCGTGGTGCTCGCGAACCGCCGACTCAACGCCCGCGGCGTCGAGCGCTGGATCATCATCGACATCGCGATCTGGGCGGTGCCGTTCGGCATCATCGGCGGGCGCCTGTTCCACGTGTTCACCCACGTCAGCGACTACTTCGGCCCGGGCCGCGACCCGCTGTCCTTCCTCTACATCTGGGAGGGCGGTCTGGCCATCTTCGGCGCGATCATCCTCGGCTCGGTCGGGGCGTGGATCGGCTGCCGCCAGGTGGGCCTGCGCTTCACGACCCTGATCGACGCGATCGCGCCCGGCGTGCTGCTCGCCCAGGCGTTCGGGCGGCTCGGCAACTACTTCAACCACGAGCTCTTCGGCATGCCGACGAACCTGCCGTGGGGCCTGCAGATCGAGTCGTCGAACCCGGCGTTCCCGAAGGGCCTGCCCGAGGGCACGCTGTTCCACCCGACGTTCCTCTACGAGATCATCTGGAACGTCTGCGGCGTCGTCGTGATCCTGCTGCTCGACAAGCGCTTCCGCCTGCAGTGGGGCAAGGTCATGGCGCTCTACCTGATCTGGTACGGCACCGGCCGTTCCGTGCTCGAGTCCATCCGCGTCGACACGAGCGAGACGTTCTTCGGAATCCGGACGAACGTGTGGGCGTCCTTCGCCGCGATCCTGATCGGCATCATCGTCTTCATCGTCCAGACGCGGCGACACACCGGCAAGGAACCGAGCCCGTACGCCCCGGGACGCCAGCCGCGTCGGACCTCCGATGTAGACTCGGACGACACCTGGTCGGAACACGACGACGACGCTCCGGCGGCCGTCACGGGCTCCGATCCGGTGCCGGCAGGCGGGTCCGCGAAGTAACGCGGCGCCCACCAGCCGACACGAGCAACAGCACCACCCAACCCGCCGCACGGTCGACACCCGCCGATCACGCGGACCCGCTGCACCGGCCGGCGTCGTCACCATCGACGCCGCGACCACGCACGTCGTGAGCGCACACCCTCGACGACGTGCACGGGCACCAGTCCCGCCCGCTCGGGCGGAACGCACCACCGGGCCACCGACGTCCCTGTTCCACTTCCTCGTGAGGACGGTTCCCCATGGCGCTCCAGCCACACCCGACCCCCGCCCAGGCCGCGCAGCGTGCATTCGGCCAGCGTGCACTCGGTCAGCGTGCGACCGACGCACTCCTGCCCGCGCACCGGCGGTTCTCCGCCGTACCGGACGCGACCGGCGCGTACGACCCGGCGAACGAGAAGGACGCCTGCGGTCTCGCGATGGTGGCGACCCTGCGCGGGACGGCCGGCCACGACATCGTCGACGCCGCACTCGGTGCACTGCGCAACCTCGAGCACCGCGGTGCCGTGGGATCGGACGCGGGCACCGGCGACGGCGCGGGCATCCTGTGCCAGGTGCCGGACGCGTTCCTGCGCGACGAGGTCGACTTCGAGCTGCCGGCAGCGGGGGAGTACGCGGTCGGGACGGCCTACCTGCCGACCGACGACGACGAGCGGCACGCGGTGCAGGGTGCCGTCGAGCGGATCGCGCGCGAAGAGGGGCTCCGGGTGCTCGGCTGGCGTCCGGTGCCGGTCCGCCCCGAGGTCCTCGGCACGCTCGCCCGCGCGGCGATGCCGGCGTTCGAGCAGCTCTTCGTGGCGTCCACCCGGCACGACGTGCACGGTGCCGCGTGGAGCGGGATCGCCCTCGACCGTCAGGCCTTCCGCCTCCGCAAGCGCGCGGAGCACGGGCTCGAGGTCTACTTCATGTCGCTGTCGAGCCGGACCATGGTCTACAAGGGCATGGTCACGACGCTCCAACTCGAGCCGTTCTACCCGGACCTCAGCGACGAGCGGTTCGCCTCGAAGCTCGCGATCGTGCACTCGCGCTACTCCACGAACACCTTCCCGTCGTGGCCGCTCGCGCAGCCCTTCCGCACGCTCGCCCACAACGGCGAGATCAACACCGTCCGCGGCAACCGCAACTGGATGCGCGCCCGCCAGTCCCAGCTCGAGAGCGAGCTGCTCGGCGACCTCGCACCGCTGCTGCCGATCGTCAGCCCCGGCGCGAGCGACTCGGCGTCCTTCGACGAGACCCTCGAGCTGCTCGCCCTGACCGGGCGGAGCCTGCCGCACGCGGTCTCGATGATGGTGCCGGAGGCCTGGGAGAACCAGGTCGGCATGGACCCCGACCTGCGGGCGTTCTACGAGTACCACTCGATGCTCATGGAGCCGTGGGACGGCCCCGCCGCGATCACGTTCACCGACGGTGCGATCGTCGGCGCCACGCTCGACCGCAACGGCCTGCGTCCCGGCCGGTTCCTCGTCACCGACGACGGCCTGATCGTGATGGGGTCGGAGACCGGCGTGCTCGACGTGCCGCCGGGCAAGGTCGTCCGCAAGGGCCGCCTGCGCCCCGGTCGGATGTTCGTCGTGGACACCGAGGCCGGTCGGATCATCGAGGACGACGAGGTCAAGCGCGACCTCGCGGCGTCCGGACCCTGGGCCCAATGGCTCGACGAGGGCCGGATCAACCTGTCCGACCTGCCCGACCGCGAGCACATCGTGCACACGCCCGCGTCGGTCACCCGCCGCCAGCGCGCCTTCGGCTACACCGAGGAAGAAGTCCGCATCCTGCTGCGGCCGATGGCGCAGACCGGCGCCGAGCCGCTCGGTGCGATGGGCTCGGACACGCCGATCGCGGTGCTGTCCGAGCGCCCCCGTCTGCTGTTCGACTACTTCACGCAGCAGTTCGCGCAGGTGACGAACCCGCCGCTCGACTCGATCCGCGAGCAGGTCATCACCTCGATGGGCATGGGCCTCGGCCCGGAGCGCAACCTGCTCGACGCCGGCCCCGAGCACGCGAAGCAGATCACGCTCGACTTCCCGGTCATCGACAACGACGAGCTCGCGAAGATCCAGCACTTCGAGACGGCGTCCGGTCGGCACCTCACCGTGACGATCAAGGGCCTGTACCGCGTCGACGCCGGCAAGAAGGCGATGCAGAAGCGCATCGCCGCGGTGTGCGACGAGGTCGACGCGGCGATCGAGTCCGGCAAGCAGTTCATCGTGCTGTCCGACCGCGACGGCAACGCGGAGCAGGCCCCCGTGCCGAGCCTCCTGCTGCTCGCCGCCGTGCACCACCACCTGATCCGGACCGAGCAGCGCATGAAGGTCGGGCTGATCGTCGAGGCCGGCGACGTGCGCGAGGTCCACCACGTCGCGACCCTGATCGGCTACGGCGCGTCCGCGATCAACCCGTACCTGGCGATGGAGACGTGCGAGAACCTCGTGCGCTCCGGGATGATCACCGGGCTCACCCCTGAGCAAGCCGTCAAGAACGTCATCAAGGCGCTCGGCAAGGGCGTCCTGAAGATCATGTCGAAGATGGGCATCTCGACGGTCTCCAGCTACGCGGGCGCCCAGGCGTTCGAGGCGGTCGGGCTCAGCCAGGAGTTCGTCGACAAGTACTTCACCGGCACCTCGTCGATCCTCGGCGGTGTCGGGATCGAGGTCATCGCGAAGGAGAACGCCGAGCGCCACGCCCAGGCGTACCCGCAGGACGGCGCGGTGCTCTCGCACGAGCGCCTGCAGACCGGCGGCGAGTACCAGTGGCGCCGCGAGGGACCGCCGCACCTGTTCAACCCGGACACGGTGTTCCGCCTGCAGCACGCGACGCGCGCCCGCCGGTACGACATCTTCCGCGAGTACTCCCGGGCGGTCGACGACCAGTCCGAGGACCTCATGACGCTCCGCGGGCTCTTCCGGTTCCGCCACGGCGTCCGGCAGCCGATCCCGCTGGACGAGGTCGAGCCGATCGAGTCGATCGTCAAGCGGTTCAACACCGGTGCGATGTCCTACGGCTCGATCTCGCAAGAGGCGCACGAGACCCTCGCGATCGCGATGAACCGCCTCGGTGCCCGCTCGAACACGGGCGAGGGCGGCGAGGACGTCGAGCGCCTGCTCGACCCGGAGCGTCGCAGTGCGATCAAGCAGGTCGCCTCCGGCCGCTTCGGCGTCACGAGCATGTACCTGACGCACGCCACCGACATCCAGCTGAAGATGGCGCAGGGTGCGAAGCCGGGTGAGGGCGGCCAGCTCCCGCCGACGAAGGTGTACCCCTGGGTCGCGCGGACCCGGCACGCCACCGCGGGCGTCGGGCTCATCTCGCCGCCGCCGCACCACGACATCTACTCGATCGAGGACCTCAAGCAGCTGATCTTCGACGTGAAGCGGGCGAACCCGTCGGCGCGCGTCCACGTCAAGCTCGTGAGCCAGTCCGGCATCGGCGCGGTCGCCGCCGGTGTCACGAAGGCGCTGGCCGACGTCGTGCTCGTCTCGGGGCACGACGGCGGCACGGGTGCCTCCCCGCTCAACTCGTTGAAGCACGCCGGCACCCCGTGGGAGATCGGCCTGGCCGAGACGCAGCAGACGCTCATGCTGAACGGCATGCGCGACCGCGTCGTGGTGCAGGTCGACGGGCAGATGAAGACCGGGCGCGACGTGGTCGTGGCCGCGCTGCTCGGGGCAGAGGAGTACGGCTTCGCGACCGCACCGCTCGTGGTCGAGGGCTGCATCCTCATGCGGGTCTGCCACCTCGACACGTGCCCGGTGGGCGTCGCGACGCAGAACCCGGAGCTCCGGAAGCGCTTCTCGGGCAAGCCCGAGTTCGTCGTGAACTTCTTCGAGTTCATCGCTCAAGAAGTCCGCGAGCTCCTCGCCGAGCTCGGCTTCCGCAGCCTGGACGAGGCGATCGGCCAGGTCGACGCGCTCGACACCGACCGTGCCGTCGAGCACTGGAAGGCGTCCGGTCTCGACCTCGCGCCGGTGCTGCACGGCCCGGAGTTCGCTCGCGACGAGCCCCGTCGCCACCTGCGCGACCAGGACCACGAGCTCGACGAGCACTTCGACGTCCGGCTGATCCACGAGACCGCCGACGTGCTCGAGCACGGCGGGTCGATCGCGCTGGACCTGCCGATCCGCAACACGGAGCGCGCCGTCGGCACGATGCTCGGGCACGAGGTCACGCTCCGCCACGGCGAGCACGGCCTGCCCGCCGGGTCGATCGACATCACGCTCCGCGGGTCCGCCGGGCAGTCGCTCGGTGCGTTCCTGCCCGCCGGCATCACGCTCCGGCTCGTGGGCGACAGCAACGACTACGTCGGCAAGGGGCTGTCGGGCGGCTCGATCGTCGTGCGCCCGGACTCGGAGTCCGCGTTCGAGGCGTCCGAGAACGTCATCGCGGGCAACGTCATCGGGTACGGCGCGACCCAGGGCAGCATGTTCATCCGCGGCGTCGTGGGCGAGCGCTTCCTGGTCCGGAACTCCGGGGCGACCGCGGTCGTCGAGGGTGTGGGCGACCACGCGCTCGAGTACATGACCGGCGGTCTGGCGCTCATCCTCGGCGAGACCGGCCGGAACCTCGGCGCAGGCATGTCCGGTGGCACGGCGTACGTCCTGGGGCTCCGTCGCGAGCACGTGAACACCGACGCCCTGGCGACCGGCGAGCTCCGACTCGAGGAGCTCGACAGCGCCGACGTCGAGATCGTCACGGACCTGCTCCGGCAGCACCACGACGAGACCGGGTCGACCGTGGCGGGCGACCTGCTCGAGTCCGGCGACCTCAGCGCCTTCGTGAAGGTGCTGCCGCGGGACTACGCCGCCGTGCTCGAGACCCGCCAGCAGGCCGTCGACGAGGGGCTCGACCCCGACGGCGACATCGTTTGGAACCGCATCTTGGAGGTGACCGGTGGCTGACCCGAAGGGCTTCCTCAAGGTCCAGGAGCGCGAGCTCCCCGCACGACGACCCGTCCCCGTCCGCCTCATGGACTGGAAAGAGGTCTACGAGCAGCAGGAGTCCGGCGCGCTCAAGCGCCAGGCCGGCCGCTGCATGGACTGCGGCGTCCCGTTCTGCCACCAGGGTTGCCCGCTCGGGAACCTCATCCCCGAGTGGAACGACCTGACGTGGCGCGGCGAGGGCCGCCAGGCGATCGAGCGCCTGCACGCGACCAACAACTTCCCGGAGTTCACGGGTCGGCTCTGCCCGGCACCGTGCGAGGCGTCCTGCGTGCTCGGCATCAACCAGCCGCCGGTCACGATCAAGCAGGTCGAGGTCTCGATCATCGACGAGGCGTTCCAGAACGGCTGGGTCACACCGCACCCGCCGGAGCGCCTGACCGGCAAGACCGTGGCGGTCGTCGGGTCCGGCCCCGCCGGCCTCGCCGCCGCGCAGCAGCTCACGCGCGCCGGCCACACCGTCGCCGTCTACGAGCGCGACGACCGCATCGGCGGCCTGCTCCGCTACGGCATCCCGGACTTCAAGATGGAGAAGCGCCAGATCGACGCGCGCCTCGCCCAGATGCAGGCCGAGGGCACCCGCTTCCGCGCAGGCGTCGAGATCGGCGTCGACATCACCTGGGACGACCTGAAGTCCCGGTACGACGCGGTCGTCGTCGCGACCGGCGCGACCGTCCCGCGCGACCTGCCGATCCCCGGCCGCGACCTGGCCGGCGTGCAGTACGCGATGGACTACCTCGTCCAGCAGAACAAGACGAACGCGGGCACCACGGTCGACAACCAGGTGACCGCCGAGGGCAAGCACGTCGTCGTGATCGGCGGCGGCGACACCGGCGCGGACTGCATCGGCACGGCGCACCGGCAGGGCGCGCTGAGCGTGACGAACCTGGCCATCGGCAAGCAGCCGCCGCTCGAGCGTCCGTCCGACCAGCCGTGGCCGATGTTCCCGACCGTGTTCGAGGTCTCCAGCGCCCACGAGGAGGGCGGCGAGCGGCACTACCTGGCGTCGACCGTCGAGTTCCTCGGGAACGCCGCGGGCGAGGTCCGGGCGCTCCGGGTCGCCGAGACCGAGTACGTCGACGGCCGCCGCGTCCCGAAGAGCGGCACCGAGCGCGAGATCCCCGCCGACCTCGTCCTCATCGCGATGGGCTTCACCGGCCCGGAGACCGAGACGCTCGAGCCGCAGCTCGGGCTGCCGACCACGCCGTCCGGTGCGGTCGCACGCCAGGCCGACTACTCCACCAACGAGCCGGGCGTGTTCGTCGCCGGGGACGCCGGCCGCGGACAGTCGCTCATCGTCTGGGCGATCGCCGAGGGCCGCGCCGCCGCCGCGAAGGTCGACGAGTACCTCGAGGGCTCGACGATCCTGCCGGCACCGGTGAAGGCCACCGACCGTGCCATCTCGGTCTGACCGGGCGGGCGACGTGAACGACACGGGAACGCACGACCGCCAGTGAGCAGCAGGCCACCGGCACTCGATAGGGTGCTGGTGGCCTGCTGTCGTTCCGCGCGGCCCCACAGCGCGGAAACCCCAGCACCATCCACCACACGAAGGAATCCATTGAGACGCGCAAAGATCGTTTCGACGCTCGGACCCGCCACGTCGGAGTACGAGACCGTCAAGGAGATCATCGAAGCGGGCGTCGACGTCGCCCGCCTCAACCTCAGCCACGGTGACTACAGCGTCCACGAGGCCAACTACGAGAACGTCCGTCGCGCCGCCGAGGAGCTCGGCAAGCCGGTCGCGATCCTCGTCGACCTGCAGGGCCCGAAGATCCGCCTCGCCCGGTTCGCGGACGGCCCCCACGAGCTCGCCGTCGGTGACGTCTTCACCATCACGACCGAGGACGTGCCCGGCTCGAAGGAGATCTGCGGCACGACGTTCAAGGGCCTGCCCCAGGACGTGAAGCCCGGTGACCCGCTGCTCATCGACGACGGCCGGGTGCGGCTCCGCGTGCTCGACACCGACGGCGTGCGCGTGCGCACCGAGGTCGTCGTCGCCGGCACCGTCTCGAACAACAAGGGCATCAACCTGCCCGGCGTCGCGGTCAACGTGCCCGCGCTGAGCGAGAAGGACGAGGCCGACCTCCGCTGGGCGATCCGCCAGGGTGCCGACCTCATCGCGCTGTCGTTCGTGCGCAACGCCGCCGACGTCGACCGCGCGCACGAGATCATGGACGAGGAGGGCAAGCGCCTCCCCGTCATCGCGAAGATCGAGAAGCCGCAGGCCGTCGACGCCCTCGAGGAGATCATCGACGCGTTCGACAGCATCATGGTCGCCCGCGGTGACCTCGGCGTCGAGCTCCCGCTCGAGGCCGTGCCGATCGTGCAGAAGCGCGCCGTCGAGCTGAGCCGCCGCATGGCGAAGCCGGTCATCGTCGCGACGCAGATGCTCGAGTCGATGATCTCGTCGCCGATCCCCACCCGTGCCGAGACCTCCGACGTCGCGAACGCCGTCCTCGACGGTGCGGACGCGGTCATGCTCTCGGGCGAGACCAGCGTCGGCGAGTACCCGGTGCAGACCGTCCGCACGATGGCCCGCATCGTCGAGTCCACCGAGGACCACGGCCTCGAGCGCATCGCCCCGCTCGGCACCAAGCCGCGCACGCTCGGTGGTGCGATCACCCTCGCCGCGGTCGAGATCGCCGAGTTCACCGAGGCGTCGTACCTCTGCGTCTTCACCGAGTCCGGCGACTCGGCCCGCCGCATGTCGCGTCTGCGCCACGGTCTGCCGATCATCGCGTTCACCCCGAACGAGGCCACGCGTCGCCGCATGGCCCTCACGTGGGGCGTCCGTTCGTTCCTGGTCGACCGGAAGACCCACACCGACGAGCTCTTCTCGCAGGTGGACGACGTCCTCCTCGAGAACGGCCTGGCCGCCCCCGGCGACCGCGTCATCGTGACGGCTGGTTCGCCTCCCGGCATCGAGGGCTCGACGAACGACCTCCGCGTGCACCGCGTCGGTGACGCGCACGCCGAGGCCGCCCCGGCCTACGTGCGCGACTGACACCCGGTCACCACGCCACAGGGCGCGGACGGGAGGCACGGTGTGGGTTCCGCACACCGCCTCCGGTCCGCGCCCTGTCGCGTCCCACGCCCGCCCTCGTCCGGAACGGAGCCGCACCCGACGACGCGGCCGCGCCCGCTCTGCGCACCCACCTGTCCACGCGCGGGCGTGAGCGGGCAGGATCGGTGGGGTGAGCCTCCAGGACGAGAACCGTTCCGCCCCCACCGCGACGGACGTGCGCCGCTGGCGCCGCTACCTGGCCGACGAGCGGGCGGAGGCCGCCGTCTACCGGAACCTCGCCGCGCGACGGACGGGTGAGGAGCGCGAGATCCTCGCGGCCCTCGCCGAGGCGGAGGGCCGGCACGAGCAGCACTGGATCGACCTGCTCGGCGACCGGGTGGGGCGGCCGCTGCGGGGGAGTTGGCGGACCCGGGTGCTCGCCGCGCTGGCGAAGCGGTTCGGCTCGGTCTTCGTGCTCGCGCTCATGCAACGTGCCGAGGACCGCTCGCCGTACGCCGACGACGACGACGCCACGGCGCGGATGGCCGCCGACGAGCGGATCCACGGCGAGGTGGTCCGCGGGCTGGCGAACCGGGGGCGGATGCGCCTGTCCGGGACGTTCCGGGCGGCGGTGTTCGGCGCGAACGACGGTCTCGTGTCGAACCTGGCGCTCATCATCGGCATCAGTGCGTCCGGCGCTGACCGCCACTTCGTCCTGCTGAGCGGCGTCGCGGGTCTGCTCGCCGGTGCGCTGTCGATGGGCGCGGGGGAGTACGTCTCCGTGCGGTCGCAGCGGGAGCTGCTCGACGCCTCGGCGCCGCACCCCGAGGCCGGGCAGGCCGTCGCCGACCTCGACGTCGACGCGAACGAGCTGGCGCTGGTCTACCGGGCACGCGGGATGACCGAGACCGAGGCGCAGGCGCACGCGGACGAGGTCCTCGGCGGGCGGACGGTGCCGTCGGCGACCGGCCCGGACGAACACGAGGCGGTCGGCAACGGCATGAGCGCGGCGGTGTCGAGCTTCCTGTTCTTCGCGTCGGGTGCGGTGATCCCGGTGCTGCCGTACCTGTTCGGGCTCGAGGGGTGGGCGGCTGTGCTGCTCGCGGCGCTGCTCGTCGGGATCGCGCTGCTCGGGACGGGCGCGGTCGTCGGGGTGCTCAGCGGAGCTTCACCGCTGCGCCGGGCCCTGCGGCAGCTCGCGATCGGGTTCGGTGCGGCCGCGGTGACGTACGGGCTCGGCCTGCTGTTCGGGACGGGGAGCGCGTAGGACGCGCGGAGGCGTCCGGTCGGGTTCGGGGCGTGGCGGTCAGCGGCGCAGCGCGGTCAGCGTCGCATCGCCGCGCGGGGCGGCAGGAGCAGGAGCGCGGCGGCACCGACCACGACGAGGGCGATCCCGGAGAAGACCGTGAAGACGGTGAGGGCGAGTCCGGGGGCGACGAGGACCACGACGCCGCCGAGGATCGACAGCACGCCGCTCACGACCGTCGGGACCCGCGAGGAGCCGGGGTGACCGACCACGGCCCCGACGAGGGCAGCGATGCCCTCGACCAGGAACGCGATCCCGGCGAGCACCGCGTAGACGAGCAGCGGGATCGCCGGGTCGACGAGCGTCAGGAGGCCGGCGAGCCCGACGAGGACCCCGACGACGCCCGAGGTCCAGCGCCACGCGGGTGGGGTGCCGTGCCCCCGGACGGCGGCGAACACCCGCAGCGCCCCGGCCACCACGAGGTACACGCCGAACACGAGGGCGACGAGCACGAGCGAGGGGCGGGGCCAGACGATCGCGACGATCCCGAGGACGACGGCCACCACGGCCGTCACGACGACGAACACTCGGAACGTGCGGACGGCACGGGAATCCACTGGACCTCCTGATCGATCGGGTGGCCTCCGACGGTACCCGGGCGACCGGACGGGCGTCCGCAACCCGCTGCAACCCCCGCCGCCGTAGCGTCCCGCCCGAGGCGCGCAGACCGTGCGCCGTCGACACCGTCGTCGAGAGGGCACCACCATGACCATCGCAGCATCGCCGACCACCTACGCCGCACCGGGCGAGGACGGAGCGCTCGTCGCCTTCCGCTCCCGGTACGACCACTACATCGGCGGCGAGTACGTCCCGCCGACGGGTGGGCAGTACTTCGAGAACCCCACCCCGGTCACCGGGAAGACCTTCACCGAGGTCGCGCGAGGCGACTCCACGGACGTCGACAAGGCCGTCGCCGCCGCGTGGAAGGCCTTCCCCGCCTGGGGGAGGACGAGCGTCACCGACCGCGCGAACATCCTGAACCGCATCGCCGACCGGATGGAGCAGAACCTCGAGATGCTCGCCGTCGCCGAGACGTGGGAGAACGGCAAGCCGATCCGCGAGACGCTCGGCGCGGACATCCCGCTCGCGATCGACCACTTCCGCTACTTCGCCGGCGCGATCCGCGCGCAGGAGGGCTCGACGGGGGAGATCGACCACGACACCGTCGCGTACCACTTCCACGAGCCGCTCGGGGTGGTCGCGCAGATCATCCCGTGGAACTTCCCGATCCTGATGGCGGTGTGGAAGCTCGCCCCGGCTCTCGCCGCCGGCAACTGCGTCGTGCTGAAGCCCGCTGAGCAGACACCCGCGTCGATCCACGTGCTCCTCGGTCTGATCGAGGACCTGCTGCCCGCCGGGGTCGTCAACGTCGTGAACGGCTTCGGGTTCGAGGTCGGGGCTCCACTCGCGCAGCACCCGGACGTCCGCAAGGTCGCCTTCACGGGCGAGACCACGACCGGGCGCCTGATCATGCAGTACGCGTCGCAGAACCTCATCCCGGTCACGCTCGAGCTCGGCGGCAAGAGCCCGAACGTGTTCTTCGCCGACGTCGCCCAGGAGCGGGACGCGTTCTACGACAAGGCGCTCGAGGGCTTCGCCTTCTTCAACCTCAACCAGGGCGAGGTCTGCACGTGTCCGTCGCGGGCGCTCGTCGCGGCGGAGATCTACGACGGCTTCGTCGCCGACGGGCTCGACCGCGTCCGAGCGGTCAAGCAGGGCCACCCGCTGGACATGTCGACGATGGTCGGCGCCCAGGCATCGAACGACCAGCTCGAGAAGATCCTGAGCTACATCGACATCGGCAAGCAGGAGGGCGCGAAGCTCCTCACCGGCGGCGAGCGCGCGGACCTCGGTGGCGAACTGAGCGGCGGGTACTACGTCACCCCGACGGTGTTCGAGGGCGACAACGCGATGCGGATCTTCCAGGAGGAGATCTTCGGACCGGTCCTCTCCCTCACGCGCTTCAACGGGTACGACGACGCGATCCGGATCGCCAACGACACCCTGTACGGACTCGGCGCGGGTGTCTGGAGCCGCGAGGCGACGACGCTCTACCGGGCGGGCCGCGACATCCAGGCCGGACGTGTCTGGTCGAACACCTACCACCAGTACCCGGCCGGCGCGGCGTTCGGCGGCTACAAGCAGTCCGGTGTCGGCCGGGAGAACCACAAGATGATGCTCGACCACTACCAGCAGACGAAGAACCTGCTCGTGTCGTACGCCGAGGGACCGATGGGGTTCTTCTGATGACGCATCGTCACGCCGAGGGAGCAGCGCCGGAAGGGGGGTCCTCCTGATGACGAACCCCGGGACCACCGCCCGCGTCGACGTCACGCCGGAGGCGGCCGAGCTCCTCCGCGCGCTCACGGCCCGGCACGGACCGCTGATGTTCCACCAGTCCGGCGGCTGCTGCGACGGCTCGAGCCCGATGTGCTACCCCGTCGGGATGTTCCGCACCGGTCCCGGCGACGTCCTGCTCGGCACCATCGACGTCCCCGAGCTCGACCCCGTCGAGGTCACAGCGCCCATCGAGGTGTACATGTCCCGAGCGCAGTTCGAGTACTGGAAGTACACCCACCTCACGATCGACGTCGTCGAAGGGCGGGGCAGCGGCTTCTCGGTCGAGGTCCCCGAGGGCAAGCGGTTCCTCACCCGCTCACGGATGCTGACCGACGCCGAGCTCGAGGACCTGGGCCTGGTCCCGGCGGTGCGGCCGACGTAGGCTGACCGCACCGACCGCGACGGCGCGGCGGAGACCTGCGAGGGGAGGCACCGTGCCCGCTCGCGCAGGGCTCCGCCCGCTCGTCGCCGAGTCCTGGCGTCGCTCGGCCCGGGTGGACCCGGACGGCCTGCCGACGCTCGCGCTCGACGACGCCCAGCTCGACGCCATCCGTGGCCAGGGACCGATCGGCACCGCGCTCCCCGTGGTCCGTCGGCTCCTGCTCGACGACGTCCGCGCCGCCGGGTGCGTCGTCGCGCTGACCGACGCCGCCGGCTGCATCGTCTGGGTGGACGGCGCACGTGCGGCCCGGCGCGCGGCCGAGGACATGGGCTTCACGGCCGGCGCCGACTGGGCCGAGGAGCACGCCGGCACGAGCGCCCCGGGGATGGCGCTCCGCCTCGGCCGCGGCGTGCAGATCCGGTCCGAGGAGCACTACGCCACCGCCGTGAAGGCGTTCTCCTGCACGGCCGTCCCGCTGCACGCGGCGGACGGCTCGGTCGTCGGCGCCCTCGACATCACGGGCGACGACCGTGCGGTCGAGCGCCACACGCTGCCGCTCCTCACGGCGACGGCCGCCGCGGCCGAGGCGGAGATCGCCCTCACCGCCCTCCGGCACGCCACCCGGGCGACCTCGACGACCGTCCCGCGCGCAGACCGAGCCGACCGAGCCGACCGAGCAGACCGAGGCCGCCGCGGTGCCGACTCGGCCGAACTGACGCTGCTCGGGTCCGACACCGCGACCCTCCGGACCGGCGACCGTGCCGTCCGGCTGTCCGAGCGGCACTCCGAGGTGCTCGCCGTCCTGGCGTCCACGCCCGGCGGTCTCGCCGCAGCCGACCTCGCGGTCGCGGTGTACGGCGACCGCCGTGCGGTCCCCACGCTCCGGGCGGAGGTCGTGCGCCTCCGCCGCGTCCTCGCGGACCACGCGCCCGGCGCGCACCTGTCGTCGCGGCCGTACCGCCTGACCGGGATCCGCACCGACGTCGAGACGGTGCTGTCCGCGCTCGACCGCGGGGCGCGCCTCCAGGCCGTCGACGGGTACGCCGGACCGGTCCTGCCGGGGTCGGCGTCGCCGGGCGTCGACGACCTGCGGGACGCGGTCCGGTCCCGGTTCCGCGAGTCGGTGCTGACCGACGGCGGCGTCGAGGCGTTGCAGGCGTGGTCGCGGACCGCGGACGGCGCCGCGGATCCGCAGGTGCTCCGCGCCCTGCTCGGGGTGCTGCCGCGGCGGTCCCCGCGGCGGGCCGGTCTCGTCGCGGCGATCGAGGCGCTCGACCGCCGCTGACGGGGTCGGGACACCGGCCGGGAGGCGCGCCCCGCGTCGACCACGCGGCCGACGGGGTGCGCCTCCCGCAGCGGGTGCGGTCCGGTCAGGACCCGGACGTCGGTGCGGGCGTCGCCTGGTCGCCCTGCTCCGGTGCGCCGGGAGGGGTCGGTGCGTCGGTCGGGGCGTTCTTCGGTGCCTTCGCGTCCTTGCCTGGCGCGGGCGGGGTGGGCGCGTCCTTCGGTGCCTTCGCGTCCTTGCCCGGCGCGGGCGGGGTCGGGGCGTCCTTGCCCGGCGCGGGCAGGGCGACGCAACCCGGGGCCGCCGGAGCGTCCTTGCCGTCCTTGCCGGCGGCGTCCTTCCCGGGCGCCGGCGCTCCCTCGGGCCCGTCCTTCGGCGCGGCCTTCGGCGCGGCCTTCGGCGCTCCGGACGGGGCGCCGCTCGGCGCACCGCTGGGCGCGCCGGTGGGGGCGGTGACGGTCGGGCCGCTGCCGGCACCGTCGGCCATCGCCGCGGTCACGCCCACGCCACCGAGGACGAGCACCGCGGCCGCGGCGGTCCCGATGCCGATCGCGCGGAGCCGGCGGTGTCGGCGCGGGGCCCGCTCGGTCGTGGTCTCGTCGTGCAGTTCGTCGTTCATGGTGTCTCCGGTTCTCCGTGGCGGACCGGGGTGGTCCGCCGACGAGGACGACGGTCGAGCTCGAATCTGAAGCAGGACTGAAGCACAGGGGTTCTCCAGCTGGCTCCATGCTCCGTGCTCACCGACGGACCGTACGGTGTCCGCCGTGAACGCACCCGCACGCATCCTCGTGGTCGAGGACGACGACGCCCTCCGCACCGCCGTCGTCTCGACCCTGCGCGCCGAGGGACACCTCGTCGCCGCGGCCCCCGACGGCCGGACGATCCTCGACGACCTCGACCGAGCCGTCCCGGACCTCGTCCTGCTCGACTGGATGCTGCCCGGGCCGAGCGGCATCCTCCTCGCCGCCCGCATCCGGGCCCGTTCAGACGCCGCCGTCGTGATGATGACCGCGCGCGACGAGCTCGACGACCGACTCCGCGGGTTCGCCGAGGGTGCCGACGACTACGTGGTGAAGCCCTTCGCGATGGCCGAGCTCGTGGCCCGGGTGACGGCCGTGCTCCGCCGCCGTGGTCGAGTGCCGACGGTGATCGAGGTCGGCGACCTGGTGATCGACCCCGAGGGTGCCACGGTCCGACGGGACGGGGTGCTGCTCGACCTCACCGCGACCGAGTTCCGGTTGCTCTGCTTCCTGGCCGAGAGCCGCGGGCGGACGGTGTCGAAGGGCCAGATCACGACCCAGGTCTGGGGCTACGACGCGGTCGCGGCGAACCTGGTCGAGGTGCACCTCAGCGCGCTCCGCCGGAAGATGGAGGCGCACGGCCCGCGCCTGGTGCACACGGTCCGCGGACTCGGGTACCGGCTCGCGGTGGACCGGGGCGCCGCGTGACCGGGTCGCTGCCCACGTCCCCGCTGCGGACCACGTCGCTGCGGCTCCGCACGGTCGTCGCGATCATCGCCCTGCTGGCCGTGCTGCTCACCGGACTCGTCCTCGCGGTCGAGGCCGTCCTCGGCGCCCGGCTCCGGGCCCAGGTCGAGGACCGCCTGCGTGACCGGGCCTCGGCGGCGGCGGCCCTCGTCGGGGTGCTCGACGCCGACGACCTGGCCGACCGGCTCTCCGCGCAGGGGCTCTCCGTCCGCATCGTGCAGCCGGACGGCGCCGCGGTCGAGGCGGGACCGACGCCCGAGCAGCTCCGCTCCGGCCCGCCCGATCCGGCCGGGCTGCCCGGCCCCGCCGGCAAGCGGGCCGCAGGGTCGGAAGGCACTACCCCGGGCTCGGCCACCAGCACCGGCACGAGCACGACGTCGGGCGCCCGGATCACCGCGTCCTCGGTGTCCGACGACGACGGCGTGCTGACCCTCCGGTCGACGCTGGACGACGGCACCCGGATCACGCTGACCGCCGGCACCCGCGACGTCCAGGAGACCCTCACGCAGCTCGGCTGGGTGATGGGCGGCGCCTCGGCAGCGTTCCTCGGCGTCGCGGTGGTCGGCGTCGTGCTCGTCGTGCGTCGATCGCTCCGACCACTCGACGAGATGACCGACACCGCGCGGTCGATCGCCGGTGGCGACCGCGGGCGGCGACTCCGGCCGTCCCGGACCGACACCGAGATCGGCCGGGTCGCGGTCGCCTTCGACGAGATGCTCGACGCCGTCGAAGGTGCGGAGGCACAGGCCCTCGCCGCAGAGGAGCGGGTCCGCGCGTTCCTGTCCGACGCCGCGCACGAACTCCGGACCCCGGTCGCGGGGGTGCGCGCGGCGGCCGACACCCTCGTGCGGAGCGGGGACGACGACGCCGCCACCCGCGAGGTCCTCGCCGTGCACGTCGTCCGCCAGGCCGACCGGGCAGCGCGGCTCGTCGACGACATGCTCACGATGGCCCGGCTGGACCGGGGCATCGCGCTCGAACGCCGGAGCACCGACCTGGTGCCGTGGATCCGCGCCGAGGTGGAGCGGCTCCGGCTCCGGCTGCCCGCCGTCACCCTGGACCTCCGCGCGCCGGACGACCCGGTGCTCGCCGAGGTCGACCCGGACCGGCTCGCGCAGGTGCTCGGCAACCTGGTCGACAACGCCGCCCGCGCCACCGGGGGAGCCGGCACGGTCACGGTCGCCCTCGCCCGTGACGGCACCGACGCTGTCCTCCGCGTCGAGGACGACGGACCGGGCATCCCCGAGCCCGACCGCGAGCGCGTGTTCGACCGGCTCGTCCGGCTCGAGGCCGCACGCGACGTCCGCTCCGGCGGCGCCGGACTCGGGCTGCCGATCGCCCGCGGGATCGCCGTCGCGCACGGCGGGACACTCGCGCACGCGTCCGGGACGGGAGCGCTCGGCGGCGCGGTGTTCGAGCTGCGCCTTCCGGCGGTCGCCGTCGGGCCGACGACGGACCGGGCGGAGGGGCACGTGCTGCTAGCCTGAAGTCCTCGCGAGTGTGGTGGAACGGTAGACACGGGGCACTCAAAATGCTCTGCCTCACGGCGTGCGGGTTCGAGTCCCGCCACTCGTACAAGGACGGCTCACGGCGTGCGGGGCTGCGCTGACCCGGGGGTCCCGCCACTCGTACAAGGACTGCTCACGGCGTGCGGGGCTGCGCTGACCCGGGGGTCCCGCCACTCGTACGAGAAGCCCGGCCTGACGGACCGGTCCTGCTCCGTCTAGTAGGCTCTCCGACGTGAGTGACACAGAAGCAACCCCAGCAGCACCGCGTCGCGTCGTCGTCGCCGAGGACGAGTCGCTCATCCGTCTCGACATCGTCGAGATCCTCCGCGACAACGGGTTCGACGTGGTCGGCGAGGCCGGCGACGGCGAGACCGCCGTCCAGCTCGCGACCGACCTCCGCCCGGACCTCGTCGTCATGGACGTCAAGATGCCCCAGCTCGACGGCATCTCCGCGGCCGAGAAGCTCTCCAAGAACCACATCGCTCCGGTGGTCCTCCTCACGGCGTTCAGCCAGAAGGACCTCGTCGAGCGTGCGACCGAGGCCGGTGCCCTCGCCTACGTCGTGAAGCCCTTCACCCCGAACGACCTGCTGCCCGCGATCGAGATCGCCCTCTCACGCCACCAGCAGATCATCACGCTCGAGGCCGAGGTCGCCGACCTGGTCGAGCGCTTCGAGACCCGCAAGCTCGTCGACCGCGCCAAGGGGCTGCTGAACGAGAAGATGGGCCTCACCGAGCCCGAGGCGTTCCGCTGGATCCAGAAGGCCTCGATGGACCGCCGCCTCACCATGCACGACGTCGCCAAGGCGATCATCGAGCAGCTCAGCGCCAAGAAGTAACGAGCACCCGCTCGCTCACGCAGGAGCGCCGCCGGACATCGTCCGGCGGCGCTCCTGCGTTCCCGGGCGGACGCCCGGCTCACAGTCGATGGAGCAGTCCCGGTCGAGTCGAGGCGCAGGACCCGACGAGGAGTGCTCCATCGACGCAACCCGACGCGCAGCACAGCGCAGCACTGCACCGGACCGGAGGCGCGTCCCGGCCCCGCCGCCGGGCCGACCACCTGGCAAGGTGGGGGCATGGACGACGTGGTGATCCGTGCCTCCCGGCTGGAGGACATGGCGGCGGTGGCCGACCTGCGGTGGCGGTGGAGCGTCGACGAGACCGGGCAGGCGCCGACGGCGACGCCCGGCGAGTACCGCGAGGCGACCGCGGCGTTCGCGCGCGAGCACGCGGCGTCGCACCGGTGCGTCGTGGCGGAACGGGGTGGGGTCGTGCTCGGGATGGCGTGGCTGGCGCTGAACGCCAGGCCGCCGGTACCGCACCGGCCCCGGGGGCGGGTCGCCGCGGAGTTGCAGAGCGTCTACGTCCACCCGGACCTGCGCGGTGGGGGCGTCGCCGGAGCCCTCGTCGCCGCGCTGCTCGACCTCGCCGACGAGGCCGGAGCCGAGCGGGTCGTGGTCCACTCGAGCGCGATGGGGGAGTCGCTCTACCGGAGGCTCGGGTTCGGTGACGCGCGGCTGCTGCTGCAGCGCCCGCCCGAGGACTGACCCGCCGGCGCCGGACGGGACTAGCGCCGCTCGCGGATCATGTTCGTGATGCGCACGGTCGAGCACCGACGGCCCTCGTCGTCGGTCAGGACGATCTCGTGCGTGGTGAGCGTGCCACCGAGGTGGATCGCCGTGCAGGTGCCGGTGACGCGGCCGCTCGTGGCGCTCCGCGAGTGCGACGCGCTCAGCTCGATCCCCACGGCGTAGCGGCCGGGGCCGGCGTGCACGTTCGCGGCCATCGACCCGAGGCTCTCGGCGAGGACGACGTACGCGCCCCCGTGCAGGAGCCCGACGGGCTGGCGGTTGCCCTCGACCGGGATGGAACCGACGGCGCGCTCGGCGGTCAGCTCGGTGATGACCATGCCCATCTTCTCGGCGAGTTCGCCCATGCCCCGGTCGGCCAGTCGGGGGTCCACCCCGGTGTCGGCGAGGGCTCCGGTGGTGGTCGCTTCGTCGGTCACGCGCGCAGGACTCCCGTGTCGGATGGCGTCGGTAGGCTGTCCGGGTGTCGGACTCCGCAAAGCCTACCCTCATGGTCATCGACGGCCACTCGCTCGCCTTCCGGGCCTTCTACGCGCTCCCGGTCGACAGCTTCGTGAACCGCGAGGGGCAGCACACGAACGCCATCCACGGCTTCATCTCGATGCTGCTCATGCTCCTCCAGCGCGAGAAGCCCACGCACCTCGCCGTCGCGTTCGACATCTCCCGCTTCTCGTTCCGCACGCGCGAGTACGAGGACTACAAGGGCACCCGCTCCGAGACCCCGGCCGAGTTCAAGGGCCAGATCCCGCTCCTGCAGCAGGCGCTCGAGGCGATGGGCATCACGACGGTCACGAAGGAGGACTACGAGGCCGACGACATCCTCGCCACGCTCGCCCGCCAGGGCTCGGAGCAGGGGTACCAGGTGTACGTCGTGTCCGGTGACCGCGACTCGATCCAGCTCGTGAACGACGACGTCACGCTGCTCTACCCGTCCGTCCGCGGGGTCTCCGAGCTCACCCGCTACGACCGCGACAAGGTGTACGAGCGCTACGGCATCGAGCCGCACCAGTACCCGGACATCGCGGCACTCGTCGGCGAGACCAGCGACAACCTGATCGGCATCGACAAGGTCGGCGAGAAGACCGCCGTCAAGTGGATCACCGCGTACGGCTCGCTCGACGGGGTGCTCGAGCACGCCGACGAGATCAAGGGCGTCGTCGGCAACAACCTGCGCGAGCAGAAGGACCGGGCGATCCGGAACCGGAAGCTGAACCGGCTCGTGAACGACGTCGAGCTGCCGGTCGGCCCCGGCGACGTGGCGCTCCGTCCGCTCGACGAGCAGGCCGTCCGCGACCTCTTCGCGAAGCTGCAGTTCCGCACGCTGCTCGACCGGGTGTTCAAGGTCGCCGGCACGGGCGAGCCGTCCGACGCAGCGGAGTCGACGGGCTCCGTCGACAGCGGTGCGCCGACCCCGCCGCCCGTCAAGACCGTCATCGACGAGGAGCTCGGGTACTGGCTCGACCGCAAGGCCGCGAACGACGCCGAGAACGGGTTCGGCGTCGCGGTCGAGGTCATCGACGGCCGACTGAGCGCCATCGGCATCGCGACGCACGACGACGCCGTGCTCGTCCCCGGCGGCAGCGGTACGAAGGACTACGAGCAGCTCGCGGCCTGGTTCGCGTCGGACGCGCCCAAGCACTTCCACGACGCCAAGGCCGCGATCAAGGCCCTCGCGACGGTCGGGTTCACGGTGCGGGGGATCGCGGGCGACGCGCGCCTCACCGGGTGGCTCGCCCAGCCGGGGAAGCAGGGCCAGCCGCTGTCCGACCTCGTGTACCAGGAGCTCGGCGAGGAACTGCCGACCGCCGACCCGAACCAGCTCGTCCCCGAGACCGACCCGGTGAACGTCGGTGTGCACGCCTGGTACGTCCTCCGTGTCGACACCGCCCTGCGCGCGCGCGTCGACGAGTCCTCGCTCCGCGTGCTCGACACCATCGAGCTGCCGCTCGTGCCGGTGCTCGCCGGCATGGAGACCACCGGCGTCGCGATCGACCGCCCCGTCCTCACCGGGCTGTCGCACGACCTGGGTGAGCGCGCCGCGGAGCTCGCGCAGCAGGCGTTCGCCGAGATCGGGCACGAGGTCAACCTCGGCTCGCCGAAGCAGCTGCAGGAGGTGCTCTTCACCGAGCTCGCGATGCCGAAGACGCGGAAGACCAAGACCGGCTTCTCGACCGACGCCGCGAGCCTCGCCGACCTGCAGGAGCAGCACCCGCACCCGTTCCTCGGACTGCTGCTGCAGCACCGTGACGCGACGAAGCTCCGGCAGATCGTGGACACGCTCGACGCCGCGGTCGTCGACGGCCGCATCCACACGAGCTACGAGCAGACCGGCAGCAGCACCGGCCGGATCTCGTCGACCGACCCGAACCTGCAGAACATCCCCGTCAAGACCGCGGTCGGACGCCGGGTCCGCTCGGCCTTCGCCGTCGCCGAGCCGTACACGACCCTGGTCACGGCCGACTACTCGCAGATCGAGATGCGCATCATGGCGCACCTGTCCGGCGACCCCGGGCTCATCCAGGCCTTCAACGAGGGCGAGGACCTGCACCGCTTCGTCGGCGCGCGGGTCTTCGGGGTCGAGCCGGCGGACGTCAGCGCCGAGATGCGCACGAAGGTCAAGGCGATGTCGTACGGCCTCGCCTACGGCCTGAGCCCGTTCGGCCTGTCGAAGCAGCTCCGCATCGACCAGTCCGAGGCGCGCACGCTCATGAACGAGTACTTCGCCCGCTTCGGCGCCGTGCGCGACTACCTGCGCGGGGTCGTGGAGCAGGCGCGCGAGGACGGCTACACCGAGACGATCTTCGGCCGCCGCCGACCCTTCCCCGACCTGAAGAGCCCGAACCGGGTCCTCCGCGAGAACGCCGAGCGCGCCGCGCTGAACGCACCGATCCAGGGGTCCGCGGCGGACATCATGAAGATCGCGATGCTCGGTGTCGACGCCGACCTGCGGGACGGCGGGCTCGAGTCGCACCTGCTGCTCCAGGTGCACGACGAGCTCATCCTCGAGGTCGCCCCCGGCGAGCAGGAGCGCGTCGAGGAGATCCTGCGCACCCGGATGGGCGGCGCGGCCGAGCTCAGCGTCCCCCTGGACGTCTCCGTCGGCGTCGGCCCGAACTGGGAGGCCGCGGCGCACTGACGCGGGTCGGGCGCGGCCCGTCGGGCCCGCCCTGCTCCGTCTGGCGCGCCCACGAGCGGACGGGAGGCACGGTGCCAGCTGGCACCGTGCCTCCCGTCCGTCCGTGTGCCGCGGCGTCGTGTGGTGAGCGTTCCTGCCCATCGCACGTGACCTGGGATGCCGAACCGCGCGAAGCAGGCCGGGAGGAACTGCACCCTGTGCGCGGATCACCACCCCACGCGCGGAACGGCACCCCACGCGCGGAACGGCGTACCACGCGCGGATCGGCATCCCACGAGCGGATCGGCGCCCGGCGCGCGCCCGCGCCCTGGGTAGTGTCGGGGCATGACCGAAGACCGTCCCGTCCGTCAGCCCTCCGCCGTCGACCGGGTCGCCGAGGACTGGGTGACCACCCTCGTCGACCTCGACCCCACCGTCGCCACGTACATCGGCGTCCCCGGACGCACCGGGGCCTACGGCGACACCTCGCCCGCCGGCGCGGACGCCCTCGCGGACGCCGCCCGCGCCGCACGCCGTGCCCTCGACGCCGCCGACGCGACCGACGACGTCGACCGGGTGACGAAGACCGACCTGGGTGCCGAGCTCGACCTCGTCGTCGAGTCCCACGAGCGGAAGCTCCACCTACGCGACCTGAACGTCATCGCGAGCCCCGCGCAGGAGCTCCGGGACGTGCTCGACCTCATGCCGACCGCGACCACCGACGACTGGCAGGACGTCGCCGGGCGCCTGCACGCGCTGCCCGACGCCCTCGAGGGCTACCGCGAGACGCTGCTCCAGGGCACCCGCGAGCAGGTGACGCCCGCACGCCGCCAGGTCGCCCTCATCGCCGAGCAGGCAGCGCGCAACGGCGCCGAGGACGGCTTCTTCCGGCAGCTCGTCGACGGGGCCGCGCTCGAGGGCGGGGAGCCCCTGCCCGAGGCGCTCCGCACCCAGCTCAGCCGCGGTGCCGAGGTCGCGGCCGCCGCCTACCGGTCGCTCGGCGGGTTCCTCGAGCACGAGCTCCTGCCGCTCGCCACCCCGGTGGACGCGGTCGGACGCGAGGACTACGCGCTGCACTCCCGTCGGTTCCTCGGCGCGGTCGTGGACCTCGACGAGACGTACGAGTGGGGGATCGAGGAGCTCGCCCGCATGCGCGACGAGCAGGAGCGCATCGCCGACCGCATCGAGTCCGGCGCCTCGGTCGCGCGGGCCATCGAGGTGCTCGACGCCGACCCGGCCCGGATCCTGCACGGCACGGACGCCCTGCAGCGCTGGATGCAGGAGACGAGCGACGCGTCGATCGCCGCGATGGACGGGAAGTACTTCGACATCGCCGACCCGATCAAGCGCCTGGAGTGCCGGATCGCCCCCACGCAGGAGGGCGGCATCTACTACACCGGCCCCTCCGACGACTTCTCGCGGGCCGGCCGCATGTGGTGGTCCGTCCCGCAGGGCGTCACCGAGTTCGGGACCTGGCGCGAGAAGACCACGGTCTACCACGAGGGCGTCCCCGGCCACCACCTGCAGATCAGCCAGGCGGTCTACAACCGCGGCGAGCTGAACACCTGGCGCCGGCAGCTCGCCGGCCCGTCCGGGCACGTCGAGGGCTGGGCGCTGTACGCCGAGCGCCTGATGGAGCAGCTCGGCTTCCTCGACGACGACGGCGACCGCCTCGGCATGCTCGACGGCCAGCGGATGCGCGCGGCCCGTGTCGTGCTCGACATCGGCGTGCACCTGCAGAAGACGAACCCCGACGGCGGCGGTTGGACCTGGGAGTACGCGCTCGACTTCATGGGGCAGAACGTCAACATGGCGCCCGAGTTCGTGCAGTTCGAGGTCGCGCGCTACTTCGGCTGGCCCGGACAGGCCCCGTCGTACAAGGTGGGCCAGCGTGTCTGGGAGTCGATCCGCGACGAGCTCGCGGCGCGCGAGGGTGCCGCGTTCGACCTGAAGGCCTTCCACCACCGCGCGCTCGCGCTCGGTGGTGTCGGCCTGGACACGCTGCGGACCGCGCTGCTCGGCTGACGCCGGTGGCGGACGGACTGGAGGATCGTGGCGGCGCCGCCACGATCCTCCAGTCCGCCCCTCGGCCGGTCCGAGCGACGACACGCCCGGTTGTGGGGCCCCGCGACCAGTGGTTAGACTTGGGCGGCGCAATCCGCGCCAACCAATCACTGCCATGACGGCTCGTACCGACGATCGGTGCGGACCAGGGGGTCGCTCCCTCGCCGTCACGGCCCGACTCATGTCCGTTCGGAGCAATCTCTACATGACAACCACCACGACCAAGGCTCCCAAGCAGGTCGCCATCAACGACATCGGCTCGGCTGATGACTTCCTGGCCGAGGTCGAGAAGACCCTCAAGTTCTTCAACGACGGCGATCTGATCTCCGGAACCGTCGTGAAGATCGACCGCGACGAGGTCCTCCTCGACGTCGGCTACAAGACCGAGGGTGTCATCCCCTCGCGCGAACTCTCGATCAAGCACGACGTCGACCCCAACGAGGTCGTCGAGGTCGGCGACGAGGTCGAGGCCCTGGTCCTCCAGAAGGAGGACAAGGAAGGTCGCCTGATCCTGTCGAAGAAGCGTGCGCAGTACGAGCGTGCGTGGGGCGACGTCGAGAAGATCAAGGAGTCCGACGGCGTCGTGACCGGCACGGTCATCGAGGTCGTCAAGGGCGGCCTGATCGTCGACATCGGTCTCCGCGGCTTCCTCCCCGCCTCGCTCATCGAGCTGCGTCGCGTCCGCGACCTGACCCCGTACCTGGGCCAGGAGCTCGAGGCGAAGATCCTCGAGCTCGACAAGAACCGCAACAACGTCGTGCTCTCGCGCCGCGCCCTGCTCGAGCAGACGCAGTCCGAGTCGCGCACCACGTTCCTCAACAACCTCCACAAGGGCCAGGTCCGCAAGGGCATCGTGTCGTCGATCGTCAACTTCGGTGCGTTCGTCGACCTGGGCGGCGTCGACGGTCTCGTCCACGTCTCCGAGCTCTCCTGGAAGCACATCGAGCACGCCAGCGAGGTCGTCGAGGTCGGTCAGGAAGTCACCGTCGAGATCCTCGAGGTGGACCTGGACCGCGAGCGCGTGTCGCTCTCGCTCAAGGCCACGCAGGAGGACCCGTGGCAGGTCTTCGCCCGCACCCACGCGATCGGTCAGATCGCGCCGGGCAAGGTCACGAAGCTCGTGCCGTTCGGTGCCTTCGTCCGCGTCGCGGACGGCATCGAGGGCCTCGTCCACATCTCGGAGCTCTCGAACAAGCACGTCGAGCTCGCCGAGCAGGTCGTCTCCGTCGGTGACGAGGTCTTCGTCAAGATCATCGACATCGACCTCGACCGTCGCCGCATCTCGCTCAGCCTCAAGCAGGCGAACGAGGGCGTGGACCCGGAGGGCACCGAGTTCGACCCGGCGCTCTACGGCATGCCGACCGAGTACGACGACCAGGGCAACTACAAGTACCCGGACGGCTTCGACCCGGAGACGAACGAGTGGCTCGAGGGCTACGACGCCCAGCGCACCGAGTGGGAGGGCCAGTACGCGGCCGCCCAGTCGCGCTGGGAGGCCCACAAGGCGCAGGTCGCGAAGACCATCGCCGACGAGGCGCAGGGCAACTTCGACCTGCCGGCCAGCGCGTCGACCTCGTCGTCCTTCACGAGCGAGTCGAACGGTCAGGGCACCCTGGCCGACGACGCCTCGCTCGCGGCGCTCCGCGAGAAGCTCAGCTCGAGCAACTGATCGAGCGGGTCACACCGTCCCGGAAGCCCGGCACCCCCACAGGGGTGCCGGGCTTCCGGCGTTCCGGGGCCGCGCGTCGCTAGCCTGGTCGGGTGCGCATCATCGGTCTCACGGGCGGCATCGCCGCGGGCAAGTCCACCGTCTCTCGTCGATGGGCAGAGCACGGCGCCGTCGTGGTCGATGCGGACCGCCTGGCGCGGGACGCGGTGGCTCCGGAGAGCCCCGGGCTGGCGCAGGTCGCCGAACGGTTCGGCCCCGGCGTGATCGCCGCGGACGGGTCGCTCGACCGCCCGGCACTCGGGGCCGTGGTGTTCGCCGACCCGGTGGCACGGCGGGACCTCGAGGCGATCACCCACCCGGAGGTCTGGCGCCTCGCGCAGCAGGCGTTCGACGCGGCCGAGGCGGCCGACCCCGACGCGGTGGTGGTGTACGACGTGCCGCTCCTCGCCGAGGCGCGGGGGAGACGCCCGCTGCGCTTCGATGCCGTGGTCGTGGTGGACGCGCCCGCCGCGCAGCGCATCGAGCGGCTCGTGGCACACCGGGGGATGGCCAGGGACGAAGCCGAGCGACGGGTGGCGTCGCAAGCCAGCGATGCGGAGCGCCTGGCCCTGGCCGACCACGTCGTCGACGCCACGGGGACGCTCGAGGCGACGATCCGGTCCGCCGACGCGGTGTGGGAGCAGCTCACCCACTGACCGCTCGCGTCCGAGCCGATCTCGCTCCGTTCCGCCCGTGGCGAGCAGCGCGGTCGGTGTCAGCGGTCCCGACTACCGTGGAGGCCATGGCAGTGTCGATCGAGCCCACCCGGGCGATCCGTCCGTTCGAGGTCATCAGCGAGTACTCGCCGAGCGGTGACCAGCCCGCCGCGATCGCGGAGCTCGCCGGACGCATCAACGCCGGCGAGACCGACGTCGTGCTGCTCGGCGCGACGGGTACCGGCAAGTCGGCGACGACCGCCTGGCTCATCGAGCAGGTGCAGCGGCCGACGCTCGTGCTCGCACACAACAAGACCCTCGCCGCCCAGCTCGCGAACGAGTTCCGCGGGCTGCTGCCGAACAACGCCGTCGAGTACTTCGTCTCGTACTACGACTACTACCAGCCCGAGGCCTACGTCCCGCAGACGGACACCTTCATCGAGAAGGACTCCTCCGTCAACGCCGAGGTCGAGCGGCTCCGGCACTCCACCACGAACTCGCTCCTCAGCCGCCGTGACGTCGTGGTCGTCTCCACCGTCTCGTGCATCTACGGCCTCGGCACGCCGGAGCAGTACATGAACGCCTCGGTCGCGCTGCACGTGGGACAGACCATCTCGCGCGACCAGCTCGTCCGGAAGTTCGTCGGGATGCAGTACCAGCGGAACGACGTGGACTTCGCGCGTGGCACGTTCCGCGTGCGCGGGGACACGATCGAGATCATCCCGATGTACGAAGAGCACGCGATCCGCATCGAGATGTTCGGGGACGAGATCGAGGCGCTGTCCTCCCTGCACCCGCTCACCGGCAGCGTGATCGACGACCTGCCCGCCGTGTCGATCTTCCCGGCGTCCCACTACGTCGCGGACACCGACGTCATGCACCGCGCGATCGAGCGGATCAAGGACGAGCTGGCCGAGCGGCTCGCCGAGCTCGAGGGACAGGGCAAGCTGCTCGAGGCCCAGCGGCTGCGGATGCGCACGACGTTCGACATCGAGATGATGGAGCAGATCGGCTTCTGCTCGGGCATCGAGAACTACTCGCGGCACATGGACGGTCGTGACGCCGGCGAAGCCCCCCACTGCCTGCTCGACTACTTCCCGGACGACTTCCTCATCGTCATCGACGAGTCGCACGTGACCGTGCCGCAGATCGGCGCGATGTACGAGGGCGATGCCTCGCGCAAGCGGACGCTCGTCGAGCACGGCTTCCGCCTGCCGAGCGCGCTGGACAACCGTCCGCTGACGTTCGAGGAGTTCCTCGACCGCGTCGGGCAGAAGGTCTACCTGTCGGCCACCCCGGGCAAGTACGAGCTCGGCGTCACCGACAGCGTCGTCGAGCAGATCATCCGCCCGACCGGCCTCGTCGACCCCGAGATCGTCGTGAAGCCGAGCGACGGGCAGATCGACGACCTGCTCGAGGAGATCAAGCAGCGCGTCGAGAAGGACGAGCGGGTGCTCGTCACGACGCTCACCAAGCGCATGGCCGAGGAACTCACCGACTTCCTCGGGAACGCCGGCGTCCGGGTGCGGTACCTGCACTCCGACGTCGACACCCTCAAGCGCGTCGAGCTGCTCACCGAGCTGCGCCAAGGCGTGTACGACGTCCTGGTCGGCATCAACCTGCTGCGCGAGGGCCTCGACCTGCCCGAGGTCTCGCTCGTCGCCATCCTGGACGCCGACAAGGAAGGTTTCCTCCGCTCCTCGACCTCGCTCATCCAGACCATCGGCCGCGCGGCGCGCAACGTGTCGGGCCAGGTGCTCATGTACGCCGACAAGGTGACCGACTCCATGCAGCAGGCCATCGAGGAGACCGACCGTCGCCGCGAGAAGCAGGTGGCGTACAACCTCGAGCACGGCATCGACCCGCAGCCGCTCCGCAAGAAGATCGCCGACATCACCGAGATCCTGGCGCGCGAGAACGACGACACCAAGGCGCTGCTCGAGGGGCGCCCGGCGGCCGACGGCCGGAAGTCGCCGACGCCGAACCTCAAGCGCGAGGGCATCGCGGGCGAGGGTGCAACCCAGCTCGAGGCGACGATCGCCGACCTCAACGACCAGATGCTGCAGGCCGCCGCCGAGCTGAAGTTCGAGCTCGCCGCGCGGCTCCGCGACGAGGTCCAGGACCTCAAGAAGGCGCTCCGGCAGATGGAGTCCGCCGGCCATGTCCGCTGAGGCCATGTCCGCTGAGGCCGTGTCCGCTGAGGTCGTGTCCCCTGACGCCGTGCCCGACCGGGCCCCGGGCCAGCGCACGGTCGTCGTCACGGGCGCGAGCGCCGGGCTCGGGTACCACGCAGCCGAGCAGCTCGCGGCGAAGGGGCACCGGGTCGTCCTGGCGGTGCGGAACCCGGAGCGCGGCGCTGCTGCCGAGCGGAGCATCCGACGGCACGTCGACGCCGCCGACCTCGCGATCCTGCACCTCGACCTCGCCGACCTGACGAGCGTCCGTGCGGCGGCCGAGCGGCTCGCTGACCTCGGGCCGGTGCACGCGCTGCTGAACAACGCGGGGGTCGTCGGGTCGGCCGAGCGGCAGGAGACCGCGCAGGGGTTCGAGCTGCAGGTCGGCACGAACCACCTCGGGCACTTCGCCTGGACCGCCCTGACCCTGCCGCTGCTCGACCAGCACGCCGGTCGTGTCGTGCACCTCGGGTCGATCGCGCACCGTTTCGCGACCCTCGACCCCCGGGACCCGCTCGCGACCGGCCGGTACGAGGGACACCGGCAGTACGCCCGGAGCAAGCTCGCGGTGATGCTGTTCGGTTTCGAGCTGGCCGAGCGGCTCGCCGACGCCGGGTCCTCCGTGGCGAGCGTGGTGGCCCACCCCGGGCTCGCGCTCGACGCCGCCGCCCCGCCACGGCCCGACGTTGCGCCGACCCGTTCGGAGCCGGCCTGGATGCGGGCGGGTTCCGGCTGGGTCGCCCAGGGCAAGGACGCCGGGGCGTGGCCGCTCGTGCACGCCGCCGTCGGTGACGGGGTCCGCTCGGGGGAGTACTGGGGCCCCGGCGGCCCGCTGCAGTTCGCCGGCGCACCGGCCGTCGTGCCCGCTCGGATCCGGGCGCACGACCGCACCGCCGCCGCACGGCTGTGGACCGCGAGCGAACGGGCCACGGGTGTCGCGTTCGCTCTCGACGCACTCGTCTGACCCGATCCGGACCGCCACGCCCGGACGGATGTCGGTGCGGCTTCGTAGAATCGTCTGCGATGACCATCACCTCTGACCGCGGTACCACGACCTCGGGCCGGAACGCCTTCGGCGAGCCCGCAGACCTCCACCTCCCCGGCGGCACGGCACCGCACAGCACCTCGACGCTCAGCGTCCGGGGTGCCCGCGTGCACAACCTCCGCGACGTCGACCTCGAGATCCCGCGGGACTCCCTCGTCGTCTTCACCGGGCTCTCCGGGTCGGGCAAGTCCTCGCTCGCGTTCGACACGATCTTCGCCGAGGGGCAGCGCCGCTACGTCGAGTCGCTCTCCGCGTACGCGCGGCAGTTCCTCGGGCAGGTGGACCGACCCGACGTCGACTTCATCGAGGGGCTGTCGCCCGCGGTGTCGATCGACCAGAAGTCGACGAACCGCAACCCCCGGTCGACGGTCGGCACCATCACCGAGGTCTACGACTACATGCGTCTGCTCTGGGCGCGCATCGGCGTCCCGCACTGCCCCGTCTGCGGCGAGGTGATCAGCAAGCAGAGCGTGCAGCAGATCGCCGACCAGCTCATGGAGTTCGAGTCGGGGACCCGCTTCCAGGTGCTCGCGCCGGTCATCTCGAAGAAGAAGGGCGAGTTCGTCGACCTCTTCCAGGAGCTCGCGGCCTCCGGCTACGCCCGTGCGATCGTCGACGGCGAGCGGATCCAGCTGAGCGATCCGCCGAAGCTCAAGAAGCAGGTCAAGCACGACATCTCGGTGATCATCGACCGGCTCGTGGCGAGCGACGACATCCTCGGTCGGCTCACCGACTCGCTCGAGACCGCCCTGCGGCTGACGAGCGGCACGGTGGCGATCGACCTCGTCGACCACGAGGGCCCCGGCGCGGTCCGGACCTACTCCGAGAACCTCTCCTGCCCGAACAACCACCCGCTCGCGCTGACCGAGATCGAGCCCCGCACGTTCTCGTTCAACGCCCCGTTCGGCGCCTGCCCGGAGTGCTCGGGCCTCGGCACGCGGATGTCGGTCGACCCGGACCTCGTCCTCGGTGACCCCGAGGCGTCCCTCCGCGACGGCGTGCTGCTGCCGTGGACCGGGACGAGCGGGCTGTACTCGTACTTCGAGAAGCTCCTCGCCGGTCTCGGCAAGGACCTCGGGTTCTCGCTCGACACCCCGTGGAGCCAGCTCGACCCGTCGGTGCAGGCGGCGATCCTGACCGGCAAGGACTTCCAGGTCTCGGTGTCGTGGAAGAACCGCTTCGGGCGCGAGATGCGGTACACGAGTGGGTTCGAGGGTGTCATGCCCTACATCGAGCGCAAGTTCGCCGAGGCCGAGTCGGACTCGCAGCGGCAGCGCTTCCAGGGCTACCTGCGCGAGGTCCCGTGCCCCGTGTGCGACGGCACGCGACTCAAGCCCGAGGTCCTGGCGGTCACGGTCGACGGCCGGAGCATCGCGGACGTCACCGACATGTCGCTCGACGACGCCTATGCGTTCATGGAGACCCTGACGCTCACCGAGCGCGAGGCCCACATCGCCGCCGCGGTCCTGCGCGAGATCCGGGCGCGCCTCGAGTTCCTGCTCGAGGTCGGCCTGAACTACCTGACGCTGGCCCGCGGTGCCGGCGGGCTGTCCGGTGGCGAAGCGCAGCGCATCCGTCTCGCGACGCAGATCGGCTCGGGGCTGACGGGCGTGCTCTACGTGCTCGACGAGCCGAGCATCGGGCTGCACCAACGCGACAACCGGCGGCTGATCGACACCCTCGTCAAGCTCAAGGACCTCGGCAACACGCTCATCGTGGTCGAGCACGACGAGGACACCATCCGCACCGCCGACTGGGTGGTCGACATCGGACCGGGTGCGGGCGTGAACGGCGGCGTCGTCGTGCACTCCGGGTCCTACGAGGGCATCATCGAGAACCGTGACTCGATCACGGGCGACTACCTCGCCGGCCGTCGTGCCATCGAGGTCCCGGCCGAGCGCCGGAAGGTCAACCCGAAGCGCGTGATCAGCGTGCAGGGGGCGCGGGCGAACAACCTCAAGCAGGTGGACGTCGACTTCCCGCTCGGCGTGTTCACCGCGGTCACCGGCGTCAGCGGCTCGGGCAAGTCGACGCTCGTCAACGACATCCTGTACAAGGTGCTCGCCAACCAGCTCAACGGCGCCCGGCACATCGCCGGCAAGCACACCCGCGTCAAGGGGCTCGACCAGCTGGACAAGGTCGTGCACGTCGACCAGGCGCCCATCGGTCGCACTCCGCGGTCGAACCCGGCGACGTACACCGGTGTGTTCGACCGGATCCGGCAGCTCTTCGCCGAGACGCCCGAGGCGAAGGCCCGCGGGTACCAGCCCGGGCGCTTCAGCTTCAACGTCAAGGGCGGCCGCTGCGAGAACTGCTCCGGCGACGGCACGATCAAGATCGAGATGAACTTCCTCCCCGACGTCTACGTCGCGTGCGAGGTCTGCGGTGGTGCCCGGTACAACCGCGAGACGCTGCAGGTGCACTACAAGGGCAAGGACATCTCCGAGGTCCTCGACATGCCCATCAGCGAGGCGGCCGAGTTCTTCGAGCCGATCTCGGCGATCCACCGGTACATGGCGACCCTCGTCGACGTCGGCCTGGGTTACGTCCGGCTCGGCCAGAGCGCCACGACCCTCTCCGGGGGCGAGGCGCAGCGCGTCAAGCTCGCGACAGAGCTGCAGCGCCGTTCGAACGGCCGCACGGTCTACGTGCTCGACGAGCCGACCACGGGTCTCCACTTCGAGGACGTCCGGAAGCTGCTGCTCGTGCTGCAGAGCCTGGTCGACAAGGGCAACACCGTCATCACGATCGAGCACAACCTCGACGTCATCAAGTCGGCCGACTGGCTCGTCGACATGGGTCCGGAGGGCGGCGCCGGTGGTGGCACGGTCCTGGCGGTCGGCACGCCCGAGCACGTCGCGGACGTCCCCGAGAGCCACACCGGGGTGTTCCTCCGCGAGATCTTCGACGCGCAGGACGCCCGGGTCGGCAAGCAGCAGGCGGTCGGCGCCCGCACGGCGAAGCAGAAGGCGGGTGCGCGCTAGGTGGCGAACACCGTCTCCTGGCGGCCGAAGGCGTCGGAGATCCCGACCGATCCGGGCGTCTACCGGTGGCGCGACGAAGCCGGTCGGGTGCTCTACGTCGGCAAGGCGAAGAACCTCCGCGCGCGGCTGAGCAACTACTTCGCCCCGCTGCCGACCCTGCACGAGCGGACGCGCCGGATGGTGCTCACCGCCCGCAGCGTCGAGTGGACGACGGTCGGCTCCGAGATCGAGGCACTGCAGCTCGAGTACACGTGGATCAAGGAGTTCGATCCGCCGTTCAACGTCAAGTTCCGGGACGACAAGTCGTACCCGTACATGGCGATCACCCTGGGCGAGGAGTCGCCGCGGGTGATGGTGACGCGGAACCGGAAGATCAAGGGCGCGAAGTACTTCGGGCCCTACCCGAAGATCTGGGCGGTCCACGACACCATCGACCTGATGATCAAGGTGTTCCCGATCCGCACCTGCTCCGACTCGTCGTACAAGCGGGCGATGCAGACCGGCAAGCCGTGCTTCCCCGGGCAGATCGGGAAGTGCGGCGGCCCGTGCTCGCAGAAGGTGACGATCGCCGAGCACCGCGCGATCGTCGAGCAGTTCGTCCGCTTCATGGCGAGCTACGACCGCCGGGTGATCACCGAGCTGAAGCAGCGGATGGCGGCCTCGGCGGACGCCATGCAGTACGAGCAGGCCGCGCGCTACCGCGACCAGGTCGGAGCGCTCGAGGCCGTCCTCGAGAAGTCGGCCGTGGTGCTCCGCGACTCGGTGGACCTCGACCTGTTCGGCGTCGCCGAGGACGAGCTCGCCGCCGCCGTGCAGCTGTTCTCGGTCCGCGGCGGTCGCATCCGCGGTGTCCGGGGCTGGGTCGTCGACAAGGAACTCGACATCAGCACCGGCGACCTCGTCGAGCAGATCGTCCAGGGTCAGTACGCGACGAGCGAGGAACCCCCGCGCGAGGTCGTCGTACCGGAGCTGCCGGAGGACGCCGAGGCCCTCGAGCAGTGGCTCAGCGAGCGTCGGGGTGGCCGCGGCACCAAGCTCAGCACCGCCCAGCGCGGCGACCGGGCCGGGCTCGCCCGGACGGCCGCTCAGAACGCGGCGCAGGCGCTCATGCTCTACAAGACGAAGCGGAGCGCGGACTACACCACCCGGTCGGCCGCGCTGGCGGACATCCAGGAGGCCCTCGGCATGACCGAGGCGCCGCTCCGGATGGAGTGCTACGACATCTCGCACCTGCAGGGCACGAACGTCGTGGCGTCGATGGTCGTCTTCGAGGACGGGCTGCCCCGCAAGGACCAGTACCGCCGGTACACGATCGCCGAGACGACCGACGACACGGACAGCATGTACCAGGTGCTCTCCCGTCGACTCGCGCGTCTCGACGAGGACGCCTCGGTGCCCGACGTCCCGGACGCGACGAGTGACGACGTCGTCGAGGGCACGAAGCCGACGAAGCGCTTCGCCTACCGTCCGCAGCTGCTGATCGTCGACGGCGGGCAGCCGCAGGTGCAGGCGGCCAAGCGGGCGATGGACGAGGCCGGCGTGCACGACATCGCCCTGGTCGGCATCGCGAAGCGCCTCGAGGAACTCTGGCTGCCGGACGACGACTTCCCGGTGATCATGCCGCGCAACTCCGAGGCCCTGTTCCTCATCCAGCGCATCCGTGACGAGGCCCACCGATTCGCGATCACGCACCAGCGGACCCGCCGGAAGCGCGACGTCCGGTCCCAGCTGTCCGAGGTGCCGGGGCTCGGCCCCACGCGGGTGAACGCGTTGCTGAAGCACTTCGGGTCGGTGTCGCGGCTGCGCGAGGCGACGGCGGAGCAGATCGCCGAGGTGAACGGGGTCGGTCCGGCGACCGCGGCCGCGGTCGTCACGAAGCTGGCGCAGACCCCGGCCAGTGCACTGACCGCCAGCGCCGCCAGCCCGGCCAGCCCGTCCGACCCGGCTGGCCCGGGCAGCGCTGTCGAACCCAGCAGTCCGACGAGCACCCCGACCGGTCCGGTCCAGGTGCCGACGGTCTCCGAGGACGGCCCCCTGCGCCCGGTCTGACCACGGGCGCAGCAGGCCGGGTCCCGACCCGGAGAGCCGACCAGCTGCAACCGACCGGACGCGGCTGATCCGATCACCGACCAGGACCGCCGACCCGGACAGCCGTCCCGGACAGCCGCCCCAGCGGGCCGGGCGATAGCCTGGACCCGCAGCCGACACACCCCGGGCGCGCCGCCCGGACCGCGACGACGGAGCCCCCGACCATGAGCGACAGCAACGCCGAGCACGAGCACGAGCACGAGCACGACAGCAGCGACCGTCACGAGCACGACAGCCCCGAGCAGGGGCACGAGCCCCCCGCCACCCCCGCCCGGACGACCCAGCAGCACGACATCCTGATCGTGACGGGCATGTCCGGCGCCGGACGCTCGACCGTCGGCAAGGCCCTCGAGGACCTCGGCTGGTACGTCGTCGACAACCTCCCGACCCAGATGCTCGGCCCGCTCACCGAGCTCGCCGACCGGGCGGGGGAGAAGATCCCGAAGATCGCGACCGTCGTCGACGTCCGCGGCGGACGGTTCTTCACCGACCCCGAGCAGGCCGTCGCCCAGGTCCGCGCGAGCGCCTCGGCCCGCGTGCGGGTGCTCTTCCTCGAGGCCACCGACGCCGTGCTCGTCCGCCGCTTCGAGCAGGTCCGCCGGCCGCACCCGCTGCAGGAGGACGGCACGCTCCTCGACGGCATCGGCCGCGAGCGGACCCGGCTGTCGGGCCTGCGCGACGCCGCCGACGTGATCATCGACACCTCGGACCTGAACATCCACCAACTCGCGAACACCGTCACCGAGCGCTTCGCGGAGGACCACTTCGTCGGCGTGCAGGTGACGCTGATGAGCTTCGGCTTCAAGTACGGCCTGCCCGCCGACGCCGACATGGTGGCCGACGTCCGCTTCATCCCGAACCCGTACTGGGTGCCCGAGCTGCGCCCGCACACCGGCCTCGACGCTCCGGTCTCGGACTACGTGCTCGCACAGCCGGGAGCCCGCTCGTTCGTCGAGCGGTACGCGGCCGTGCTCGAGCCCGTCCTGGCGGGATACCAGCGCGAGAACAAAAGACACGCTACGATCGCCATCGGCTGTACCGGCGGCAAGCACCGTTCGGTCGCCGTCGTCGCCGAGTTGGCGAACCTCCTCCGCAGCATGCCCGACGTCGCCGTGCGTGTGCAGAACCGAGACCTCGGCCGGGAGTGACCGCCCCTCCGGCCGTCGCTCACGAGCGTGTCGTGCTCAGGAGCCCTCCGGTGCTCACCAGTGCGCGGGCCTGCGGACCCCACCAGAAGAAACGTTAGGAATGATGCTGTGCCGTTGACTGCCGAGGTCAAGGACGAACTGGCCAGGGTCGTCGTGAACCGCAACACGGTCCGCGCCGCCGAACTCGCCACGATCCTCCGGTTCGCGGGTGGCCTGCACGTCATCTCCGGCCGGATCGCCGTCGAGGTCGAGCTCGACACCCGGATCATCGTCCACCGCGTCCGCAAGGACCTCGCGGAGCTCTACGGCGTCCGCTCCGAGGCGAGCGTCGGCTCGTCCGCCTCGTCGCGTCGGGGCACCCGCTACCTGGTCCGCGTGCTCGAGGCGGGGGAGACCCTCGCGCGCCAGACCGGTCTGATGGACGCCCGTCGCCGTCCGGTCCGCGGCCTGCCGAACCGGCTGACAACCGGCAACCGCGAGGACCTCGCCGCCATCTGGCGCGGTGCGTTCCTCGCCTCCGGCACGCTCACCGACCCGGGCCGCGCGGCCGCGCTCGAGGTCACCTGTCCCGGCAACGAGGCCGCGATGGCCCTCGTCGGAGCCGCGTCGCGCCTCGGCATCGCCGCGAAGGGCCGCGAGGTCCGCGGCGTGCACCGTGTCGTCATCCGCGACGGCGAGGCCATCGGGCAGATGCTGACGGTCATGGGTGCCGCACGCACGAACGCCGACTGGGAGGAGATGCGCCAGCGCCGCGAGGTCCGTGCGACGGCGAACCGCCTGGTCAACTTCGACGACGCGAACCTCCGCCGCTCCGCGCAGGCCGCGGTCGCCGCGTGCGCCCGCGTCGAGCGCGCGCTCGAGATCCTCGGCGACGAGGTCCCCGACCACCTCAAGTACGCCGGCTCGCTCCGCCTCGAGCACCGCGACGCGTCGCTCGACGAGCTCGGTCAGCACGCAGAGCCGCCGATGACGAAGGACGCGATCGCCGGCCGCATCCGCCGCCTCCTCGCGATGGCGGACAAGCGCGCCTCCGACCTGGGCATCCCGGGCACCGAGGCGAGCGTCCCCGAGGAGCTCGAGGGCGCCTGATCGCGGGTCTGTCGACCCACCGGACGGGAGGCACGGTGCCAGCTGGCACCGTGCCTCCCGTCCGTCGTCGGGGCGCGTCCGCGGACGGCCGCGCGACCGTCCGGACGGACCGTCATCCGGCGCGGGTCCGCAGTGTCCGACTGCTAGGGTCGTTACGGCGACGTTACGGGGCGTATCGTCCACCACACGTGGGCCCGAAGGGCCCATGACTCCGAAAGCAGCGCCCCCGGGGCGCTCCACACCCACCAGGAGATCCATTGACCGTCAAGATCGGCATCAACGGCTTCGGCCGCATCGGCCGTAACTTCTTCCGGGCCGCCCTCGCGAAGGGCTCCGACCTCGAGATCGTGGCGGTGAACGACCTCACCGACAACGCGGCGCTCGCGAACCTGCTGAAGTTCGACTCCGTCACCGGTCGCCTCGGCGTCTCCGTCGAGCTCGACGGCGACAGCATCGTCGTCGACGGCAAGCCGATCAAGGTCCTCGCGGAGCGCGACCCCGCCAACCTCCCCTGGGGCGAGCTGGGTGTCGACGTCGTCATCGAGTCGACCGGGTTCTTCACCAAGGCCGCCGACGCGCAGAAGCACATCGACGCGGGCGCCAAGAAGGTCATCATCTCCGCCCCGGCCACGGGTGACGACGTCACCATCGTGCTCGGCGTGAACGAGGACCAGTACGACCCGGCGAACCACCACATCATCTCGAACGCGTCCTGCACCACGAACAGCCTCGCGCCGCTCGCCAAGGTGTTCCACGACAAGTTCGGCATCGAGCGTGGCCTGATGACGACGGTGCACGCCTACACCGCCGACCAGAACCTGCAGGACGGCCCGCACAAGGACCCGCGTCGTGCCCGTGCCGCCGCCCTGAACATCGTCCCGACCTCCACGGGTGCGGCCAAGGCCATCGGCCTGGTCATGCCGGAGCTCGCCGGCAAGCTCGACGGCTACGCGCTCCGCGTGCCGGTGCCCACCGGTTCGATCACCGACCTGACCCTCGAGACCAAGTCCGAGGTCACCGTCGACGAGATCAACGCCGCCTACAAGGAGGCCGCCGAGGGCCCGCTCAAGGGCATCCTGCTCTACAGCGAGGACCCGCTGGTTTCGACCGACATCACCACGGACCCGCACTCCTCGATCTACGACTCCGGCCTGACCAAGGTCATCGGCGGCCTCGTGAAGATCACCTCGTGGTACGACAACGAGTGGGGCTACTCGAACCGCCTCGTCGACCTCACCGAGTACGTGGGCGAGCGACTCTCGGCATGAGCCTCCGCACCCTCGAGGACCTCGGCGACCTCGCCGGCAAGCGCGTCGTCGTCCGCTGCGACCTGAACGTCCCGCTCAAGGACGGCAAGATCACGGACGACGGCCGCGTGCGGGCGTCGCTGGGAACGCTGAACACCCTGGTGAACGCCGGAGCGCGGGTCATCGTGATCTCGCACCTCGGTCGTCCCGACGGGTCGCCGGCGCCGGAGTACTCGCTCGCTCCCGTGGGGCAGCGGCTCTCCGAGCTGCTCGGGAAAGAGGTCACGTTCGTCGGCGAGACCGTCGGCGACGACGCGACCGCGGCCGCCGAGGCCCTCGGGGACGGCGACGTCCTGCTGCTCGAGAACCTCCGGTTCAACCCGGAGGAGACCTCGAAGGACGCCTCCGATCGCCAGCAGTTCGCCGAGCGGATCGCCGCCCTGGGCGACGCCTTCGTGTCGGACGGCTTCGGTGTCGTCCACCGCAAGCAGGCCTCGGTATACGAGCTCGCCGCGGCGCTGCCCAGCGCCGCCGGCTCGCTCATCGAGTCCGAGCTGACGGTGCTCGAGCGCCTGACGAAGGACCCCGAGCGGCCGTACACGGTCGTCCTCGGCGGGTCGAAGGTCAGCGACAAGCTCGGGGTCATCGACCACCTGCTCCCGCAGGTCGACACGCTCTGCATCGGCGGCGGCATGCTCTTCACGTTCCTCGCGGCCCAGGGCCACGGGGTCGCGAAGTCGCTGCTCGAGCAGGACCAGCTCGACACGGTGCGCTCGTACCTGGCGAAGGCCGACGAGCTCGGCGTGACGATCGACCTGCCGACCGACGTCGTCGTGGCCTCCGGCTTCGCGGCGGACGCCGAGCACGAGACGGTCGCGGCCGACGCGATCGAGTCGACTACGTTCGGCGCGGACGGCATCGGGCTCGACATCGGTCCGGAGACGGCCGCCCGGTTCGCGAAGGCGGTGTCCGGGTCGAAGACGGTGTTCTGGAACGGTCCGATGGGCGTCTTCGAGTTCCCGGCCTTCGAGGCCGGCACGAAGACCGTCGCGCAGGCGCTCACCGAGGTCGACGGCCTCGGGGTCGTCGGCGGCGGTGACTCGGCAGCAGCCGTGCGGTCGCTCGGTTTCGCCGACGACCGGTTCGGCCACATCTCGACCGGTGGCGGTGCGAGCCTCGAGTTCCTCGAGGGCAAGTCGCTGCCCGGTCTCGAAGCACTGGGGTGGTCCCGATGAGCCGTACGCCCTTCATCGCCGGCAACTGGAAGATGAACTTGGACCACCTCCAAGCCATCGCCACGGTGCAGAAGCTCGCCTGGACGCTGAAGGACGCGCGCCACGACCACGACGACGTCGAGGTCGCGGTGTTCCCGCCCTTCACCGACCTGCGCAGCGTGCAGACGCTGATCTCGGCCGACAAGCTCGAGATCCGCTTCGGTGCCCAGGACCTGTCCCAGTACGACTCCGGTGCCTACACCGGTGACGTCTCGGGGGCGTTCCTCAAGGCCCTCGACGCGCAGTACGTCATCGTCGGGCACTCCGAGCGTCGCACGATGCACGGGGAGACCGACGAGGTCGTCGCCGCCAAGACCGCCGCCGCCGTCAAGCACGGCATCGTCCCGGTCGTCTGCGTCGGCGAGACCGGCGAGGAGCGCGAGCAGCGCGGCGCGGGCGTCGTCCCGGTCGAGCAGCTGAACGTGGTCCTCGGTGCGGTGCAGCCGTCCGAGATCGTCGTGGCGTACGAGCCGGTCTGGGCCATCGGCTCCGGCCAGGCCGCCACGCCCGAGCAGGCGCAGGACGACTGCGCCGCGCTCCGTCGGGCCATCGCTGCGGCGTGGGGCGACGAGGCCGCTGCGGCCACGCGCGTGCTCTACGGCGGTTCGGTGAAGTCGGGCAACATCGCGGGCTTCCTCCGCGAGCCCGACATCGACGGTGCGCTCGTCGGCGGCGCGTCGCTCGACGTGCAGGAGTTCGCGGCGATCGCGCGCTTCCGTCAGCACGTCGGGCTCTAGTCCCACTTCGCTCCCAGGCCGGTCACGTCCGCGTGGCCGGCCTGGTCAGCGTCCGGCACCGGGCCAGACCGGTGCCTGTCGGCTCCGGTGCCGGGCCACACCGGTGCCGGTGGCCCCGGTCACTCCGGCAGCCCGGTACACTTGCATGGCTGACTGACACGAAAGGTACGTCGTGGCGATTCTCTCCGTCGTGCTGCAGGTCCTGCTCGCGATCACGAGCCTCCTGCTCACGCTCCTCATCCTGCTGCACAAGGGCCGCGGTGGCGGCCTCTCCGACATGTTCGGCGGCGGCGTGACGAGCAACCTCGGGGCGTCCGGCGTCGCCGAGCGCAACCTCAACCGCATCACGGTGATCCTCGGTCTGATCTGGATCGTGTCGATCATCGTGCTCGGTCTCATCAACAAGTTCACAGCGGGGAGCTGAACATGGCAAGCGGAGGCAGTGCAATCCGGGGCTCGCGCGTCGGAGCCGGGCCCATGGGGGAGCAGGACCGCGGGGTCCAGGCCGAGCGGGTGGCCGTCTCGTACTGGGACGCCCTCGGGAACGAGGTCGTCCGGTACTTCTCGGCGACCCTTCCCGACGAGGAGATCCCCGAGACGGTCGACTCGCCGTCCACCGGGCTCCCGGCCGGTCGCGACAAGGACAACCCTCCGGTCGTCGCGAAGACCGAGCCGTACAAGACCCACCTGGCGTACGTCAAGGAACGTCGCACCGAAGAAGAGGCAGCGCAGCTCCTCGAGGACGCGCTGCAGCAGCTCCGGCAGCGTCGCGGCACCGCGAAGTAGCCCCACGGTCGTCCGAAGGCCCCCGTACCGATCCGGTACGGGGGCCTTCGTCGTTCCCGTCGCTGTTCGTGCCGCAGGACTCGCGTGGGGCCCTCGTCGTTCGCGAATGTGCACGACATGCCGCCGGTCGCTCGTCGACCGGGCAGGAGTCGTCGCCGCGCGGTGCCGAGCGTGACAGAAGAGGCCCGCTCGCGGGGGCGCGAGCGGGCCTCTTCCGGGGGTGCGCCTAGTACGTCGACGCGATGAGGTTCTCGGGCACGTCGCGCGCGGCGTCCTGGTCGACGAAGAACACCGTGCGCTTCCGACCCTGCACGCCGCCGACGGGGACCTCGTCCACCGCGGCGCCGGCGAGGGCGAGCCCCAGGACCGAGGCCTTCTCGGCGCCGGACAGGATGACCCACACACGCTGCGAGGCGTTGATCACCGGGAAGGACAGCGTCAGACGCTGCGGCGGCGGCTTGGGGGAGTCGTCCACGGTCAGCACGGCACGGTCGGTGACGGCGAGCTGCGGGAACTCCGGGAAGAGCGAGGCGGTGTGGCCGTCGGGGCCGACGCCGAGCAGCGTGATGTCGAACCGGGGTGCGACGGCGCCCTCGGGTGCGGCGTCCTGCAGCTCGCGCTCGTACCGGGCGGCTGCCTCGTCGATGGAGAGCCCGGCGTCCGAGGCACCCATCGGGTGGACGTTCCCGGCGGGGATCCCGACGTGGTCGAGGAAGTCGGTCTGGGTGCCGGTGACGTTGCGGTCGGCGTCGCCCTCGGGGACCCAGCGCTCGTCGACCCACCAGACGTGCACCTTCGACCAGTCGACGCTCTCGCGCGCCGGCGACTGGCTGATCGCGGCGAGGACCAGGGAGGACACGGAGCCACCGCTGATCGCGATGTCCGCGCGCTCCTGCTCGTCGAGCACGTCGATGATCTTCGTGAGGAAGCGAGCGGCGACGGATGCGCCGAGGGCCTGCTTGTCCGGGTGCACCAGCACCCGTCGTTCGTTGGTCACGTGACTCCCGTGTTCGTGGCGGCCCGGCGCGCGAGCAGGACCGGGTCGGCCGGACCGCCACCGGGGTGACGGTCCGGCCTGGGTGGCGCTAGCCCGCGATCGACTCGCGGAGTTGCGGCACCCCGTGCTTGACGACGTCCCCGAAGAGGACGTCCGGGTCGAGTCTACGGAGTTCCTCGGCCAGGCAGTCGCGCAGGTTGCGGCGCGGCAGCGACAGGTCGTGCGTCGGCTGTCCGGGCATCGACAGGGTCGCGACGTCCACCAGGGAGCGCTCGAGGTCGATGGTGCCGGACTCGCGCTCGAGCTTCACGCCGTGGATGCCGCTCGAGCCGGTCGCGCGGGGCGACGTGACGACTCGGACGGGCACCTCGAGGCGCAGCTGCAGCCAGGCGGCGAGCATGATCGTCGACGGGCTGTCGCTCGCGCCGGAGACCTCGACACCGGTGATGGGCTCGTACGGCGGCTGGTCGAGCGCTGCGGCGAGCTGGTTCCGCCAGAGCGTCAGCCGGGTCCACGCGAAGTCGGTGTCACCGGGGACGTAGGACTCGCCGAGCGCGGCGATCGCCTCGTTCGGGTCCTTCTGGGCGGCGGCGTCGGTGATGCGGCGCTGCGCGATCCGACCGAGTGCGGACTCGGACGGCTTCGACGGTGCGGCGTCGGGCCACCAGGCGACGACGGGGGCGTCCGGCAGGAGCAACCCGGTGACCAGGCTCTCCTCGTCGGTCGCGGTCTCGCCGTACGCGCGGAGGACGATGACCTCGCTGGCGCCCGCGTCGCTCCCGACGCGGATCTGCGCGTCGAGGCGGCCGGGGGACTTCGTGTCCCCGGCGTTCTTCGACACGATGATGACGCGCATCGGGTGCTCGCGCGACGCCTCGTTCGCGGCCGAGATCGCCTCTTCCTCGTGCCCGAGGGCGGTCGAGACGATGAGGGTCAGCACGCGGCCGAGGGCGACGGCGCCGCCTTCCTCGCGGATGTGCACCAGGGTCTTCTGGATCTTCGAGACCGTGGTGTCGGGCAGGTCGATCTTCATGGACGCCTCCAGGTCCGGCCGTCGCGGGCGAGCAGGTCGTCGGCCGAGGCCGGACCCCACGTGCCGGGACGGTACTGCTCGGGCTGGCCCTGCGTGGCCCAGAACTCCTCGATCGGGTCGAGGATCTTCCAGGAGAGCTCGACCTCCTGGTGCCGGGGGAACAGGGGCGGGTCGCCGAGGAGCACGTCGAGGATGAGTCGCTCGTACGCCTCGGGGGACGCCTCGGTGAACGCGTGGCCGTAGCCGAAGTCCATCGTCACGTCGCGCACCTGCGTGCCGACGCCGGGGACCTTCGAACCGAAGCGGAGCGTGACGCCCTCGTCAGGCTGCACGCGGATGACGAGCGCGTTCTGGCCGAGGGGGGACTGCGGGATGCCGAAGACGTCCTCGGGGACCCGCTTGAACACGATCGCGATCTCGGTGACGCGACGGCCGAGGCGCTTGCCCGCGCGCAGGTAGAACGGGACGCCCTGCCAGCGACGGGTCGCGATGTCGAGCTTGATCGCCGCGAAGGTCTCGGTCGTGGACTCGGGGTTCATACCCGCTTCCTCGAGGAACCCGAGCACCTTCTCGCCGCCCTGCCAGCCGCCGGCGTACTGCCCGCGGGCCGTCGCGGTGGCGAGGTCCTCCGGCAGGCGCACCGCGGAGAGCACCTTCTCCTTCTCGGCGCGGAGGTGACCGGCCTTGAACGAGACGGGCTCCTCCATCGCCGTGAGGGCGAGGAGCTGCAGCAGGTGGTTCTGGATGACGTCGCGCGCCGCGCCGATGCCGTCGTAGTACGCGGCACGACCGGCGACGCCGATGTCCTCGGCCATCGTGATCTGCACGTGGTCGACGTAGTTCGAGTTCCAGATGGGTTCGTACATCTGGTTCGCGAACCGGAGCGTCAGCAGGTTCTGGACGGTCTCCTTGCCGAGGTAGTGGTCGATGCGGAACACGTCGTCTGGCGCGAACACGCTCTCGACGATCGCGTTGAGCTCGCGTGCGGTGCGGAGGTCCGAACCGAACGGCTTCTCGACGACGACCCGGCTCCAGGAGCCCTCGCGCTGCTCGGTCAGCCCGGACAGCTTCAGCTGCTCGGTGACGACCGGGAACATCTTCGGCGGGATGGACAGGTAGAACGCGTGGTTCCCGAGGGTGCCGCGCTCCTCGTCGAGCGTGTCGACGGTGCGCTTGAGCTCCCGGAACGCCTCGGGGTCGTCGAACGACCCCTGGACGAAGCGGATGCCCTGCTCGAGCTGGCGCCACACGTCCTCGTCGAACGGGGTGCGGGAGTGTTCCTTGACCGCGTCGTGGACGAGCTGGGAGAAGTCTTGGTCCTCCCAGTCGCGGCGGGCGAACCCGACCAGCGCGAACCCGGGCGGCAGGAGCCCCCGGTTCGCCAGGTCGTAGACCGCGGGCATCAGCTTCTTGCGGGACAGGTCGCCCGTCACGCCGAAGATGATGAGGGTGCTGGGACCCGCGATCCGGTTCAGACGACGATCGGTCGGCAACCGGAGCGGGTTGTGCTCCGGGGTGACAGCCACCGGTGACATGAGTCGGTGAACTCCTTGTGAGTCGAACGGAGACGGCGGAGCGCAACGCTGCGGGGGCAGCGGCGACTCCGCCGTCGTGGTGGTCAGGCCCGGCCGGGAGGCGCGTGGCGGCTCCGGCGGGCAGGTCCTGACCGGTGGGTGCCCGCGTCCGGTGACGGTGGTCCCGTCACCGGACGCGGGCTCCGGTGGTGCCTACTTGCTGTTCTCGAGCGCGGTCTTCACCGTGTCGACGAGCTCGCCCCAGGAGACGTTGAACTTGTCGACGCCCTCCTTCTCGAGCAGCGCCACGACGTCGTCGTAGTCGACGCCAGCGGCGGCGATCTGGTCCATGACCTGCTGCGCGGCGTCGTACGAGCCGGCGATCGCGTCGCCGTGGATCTCGCCGTGGTCGAACGTGGCGTCGAGCGTCTTGCCCGGCATGGTGTTGACCGTGTTCGGCGCGGCGAGTTCGGTCACGTACAGGGTGTCGGGCAGCGACGGGTCCTTGACACCGGTCGAGGCCCAGAGCGGACGCTGCGTGTTCGCACCGGCCTCGAGCAGGCCCAGGGCACGCTCGGTGGCGAAGGCCTCGGTCCAGACCTGGTAGGCGAGCTGCGCGTTGGCGATGCCGGCCTTCGACTTGAGGGCCTTCGCCTCGTCGGTGCCGACGGCGTCCAGGCGCTTGTCGATCTCGGAGTCGACGCGCGACACGAAGAACGAGGCGACCGAGTGGATCTTGGAGAGGTCGTGGCCGGCGGCCTTGGCCTTCTCGAGGCCACCGAGGTAGGCGTCGATGACGGCGCGGTAGCGCTCGAGCGAGAAGATCAGGGTGACGTTCACCGAGATGCCGGCACCGATGACCTCGGTGATGGCCTCGAGGCCCTCGATGGTCGCGGGGATCTTGATGAGGACGTTCTCGCGGCCGACCTTCTCGAACAGGAACTTCGCCTGCTCGATGGTCTTCGCGGTCTCGTGCGCGAGGCCCGGCTCGACCTCGATCGAGACGCGGCCGTCGAAGCCCTTGGTCTCGTCGTAGATCGGCTTGAAGACGTCGGACGCGTTCGCGACGTCCTGGGTGGTGATCTCGAAGATCGCGTCGGTCACGTCGGTGCCCGCGGCGGCGAGCTCCTTGACCTGCGCGTCGTAGCGCTCGCCCTTGGCGAGGGCCGACGCGAAGATCGTCGGGTTCGTCGTGACGCCGACGACGTTCTTCTGCTCGATCAGCTCGGAGAGCTTGCCGGTCTCGAGGAGCTCCCGCGAGAGGTCGTCGAGCCAGATGCTGACGCCGACCTCGGAGAGGGCGGCGGTGGGGGTGTTCTCAGCCATGGTGTTCCACTTCTTCTTTCGTCGGCCCGGAGGCCGTGGACTGTGGGCCGGGAGGCGCGGGGCGGGACCCGCCACGAGCCTCCCGGCAGCAGGGCCGGATCCGGCGTACCGGACCCGGCCCTGGAGGGTCAGGAAGCTGCGATCGATTCCTTGGCGGCGGCCACGACGTGCTCCGTCGTGAAGCCGAACTCCGCGAAGAGCCGCTGGTAGTCGGCCGACGCACCGAAGTGCTCGATCGAGACGCTGCGGCCCTTGTCGCCGACGATGTCCCGCCAGCTCATCGCGATGCCGGCCTCGACCGAGACGCGCGCGGTGACGGCCTTCGGCAGGACCTGCTCGCGGTAGTTCTCCGACTGCTCGAAGAACCACTCGAGGGACGGCGCGCTCACGACGCGGGCGTTGATGCCCTCGCCCTTGAGCTGCTCGCGCGCGTCGAGGGCGATCTGGACCTCGGAGCCGGTCGCGATGAGGATCACGTCCGGGGTGCCGTTCGGCGCCTCGGCCAGGACGTACGCACCCTTGCCGACGTTCTTCGCCGAGGCGAAGGTGTCGCCGGAGGCCTCGCCCTCACCGCGCTCGAACACGGGGAGGTTCTGACGGCTCAGCGCGATGCCGGCCGGGCGGTCCTTGTGCTTGAGCATCTCGAGCCAGGCGTAGGAGACCTCGTTCGCGTCGGCCGGGCGGACGACGTCGAGACCAGGGATCGCACGGAGGGCGGTGAGCTGCTCGATCGGCTGGTGCGTCGGGCCGTCCTCGCCGAGGGCGATGGAGTCGTGCGTCCAGACGTAGATCGCCGGTGCGCCCATGAGCGCGGCGAGACGGACCGCCGGACGCATGTAGTCGCTGAAGATCAGGAAGGTGCCGCCGAAGGGGCGGGTGTTCCCGTGCAGGACGATGCCGGACAGGATCGAGCCCATCGCGTGCTCGCGGATGCCGAAGTGCAGCACGCGGCCGTACGGGTCGGTGCTCCAGGTCTTCGTGCTCGCCTCGGCCGGACCGAAGGACTTCGCGCCCTCGATCGTGGTGAGGTTCGACTCGGCGAGGTCCGCCGAACCGCCCCAGAACTCGGGCATGAGCGGCGCGATGGCGTTGATGACCTTGCCGGAGGCGGCGCGGGTCGAGACGTCCTTCTCGGTGGAGAAGACCGGCAGGGCCTCCTCGAGGCCCTCGGGGAGCTCGCCGGCGTTGATGCGGTCGAGCATCGCCTTCTTCTCCGGGTTGGCCGCGGCCCACGCGTCGAAGGTCTTGGTCCACTCGGCGTGCTCGGCCTGGCCCTTGGCGACGGCGCCGCGGGTGTACTCGAGGACCTCGGGGTCGACGTGGAAGGTCTGCTCGGGGTCGAAGCCGAGGACCTCCTTGAGGCCCTTCAGCTCCTCGCCACCCAGGGCGGAGCCGTGGATCTTGCCGGAGTTCTGCTTGGTCGGCGACGGCCAACCGATGATCGTCTTGAGGACGATGAGCGACGGCTTGGTCGTCTCGGCCTTGGCGGCCTCGACGGCGCGGTAGAGCTCCTCGACGTCCTCGGAGTACTCGCCGGTCTTCTTCCAGTCGACGTGCTGGACGTGCCAGCCGAGCGACTCGTAGCGGGCGGCGACGTCCTCGGAGAACGCGATGTCGGTGTCGTCCTCGATCGAGATCTGGTTCGAGTCGTAGAAGACGACCAGGCGACCGAGCTGCTGGCGGCCGGCGAGGCTCGCGGCCTCGTTCGTGACGCCCTCCTGCATGTCACCGTCACCGGCGATCACGTAGGTGAAGTGGTCGAACGGCGACTCGCCGTCGGCGGTCTCCGGGTCGAACAGGCCGCGCTCGAAGCGCTGCGCGTAGCCGAAGCCCACGGCCGAGGCGAGACCCTGGCCGAGCGGGCCGGTGGTGATCTCGACGCCGTCGGTGTGGCCGTACTCCGGGTGACCCGGGGTCTTGGAGCCCCACTTGCGCAGGTGCTGCAGGTCCTCGAGCTCGAGGCCGTAGCCGTGCAGGTAGAACTGCACGTACTGCAGGATCGAGGCGTGGCCCGCCGACAGGATGAAGCGGTCGCGGCCGATCCAGGTGGAGTCGCTGGGGTCGCGACGCATCACCTTCTGGAAGAGCAGGTGGGCGACGGGCGCGAGGCTCATCGCGGTGCCGGGGTGACCGTTGCCGGCGGCCTCGACCGAGTCGGCGGCGAGGACGCGCGCCGTGTCGACGGCCTTCTTGTCGATGGCGTCCCAGGTGAATTCAGCCACTTGGATGTTGACCCTTCGTTGTTGCGACATGTGCGAGGGCTCGTGCCATCGCACGGACATGATCGCCGTCCCGGGGCCGGGTGTCGTGCTGCCGTCCGAACGGCGGCCGACCGGCTCGGTACGGCCGACGTCTTCGGGGCACGCACTACGGGAGGCCCCTCCAGCATAGTGACCACGCACTCAGAAGGTGTCCAGGTGACACGGCCACCGTGTCGGTGCGCTGCAGTGGCTCTGGAGGTCCGGCGGGGCGGGGCATCATCGCGGCGCCGTGATGGCCTAAACTAAGCAGGACCCGTGTGCATTCCGGGTCGACGCACGCCCCGACGACGACGGAGCCGTCCACCGAGTGTGCGAGCTGACGCGAACAGACTGAGGTTCCCTTGCCGACTGCCACCGTGACCCGGCCCGACACCGATCGACCCCGCTCGACGCTGTCCCGCAAGGTCCGTGCGTACGTCTCGCTGACCAAGCCGCGCGTCATGGAGCTCCTGCTCGTCACGACCGCGCCGACGATGTTCCTGGCCGAGCGTGGCGTCCCCGACCTGTGGCTCGTGTTCTGGACGATGCTCGGCGGGGCGATGTCCGCCGGGTCCGCGTCGGCCTTCAACTGCTACATCGACCGCGACATCGACCGGCTGATGAAGCGCACGAGCTCCCGTCCGCTCGTCACCGGCGAGCTGTCGGACCGCGAAGCGCTCGTGTTCTCGTGGGTGCTCGCCGTGCTGTCGACGGCGGTCCTCGGCTTCCTCGTGAACTGGCTCGCGGCCGCCCTCAGCGTCGTCGCGATCCTCATCTACGTCTGCGTCTACACGCTGTGGCTCAAGCGCCGCACGCCGCAGAACATCGTCTGGGGCGGGTCCGCCGGTTGCATGCCGGTGCTCATCGGCTGGGCCGGGGTGACCGGCTCGCTGACGTGGACGCCGATCATCCTCTTCATGGTGATCTTCCTCTGGACGCCGCCGCACTACTGGCCGCTGTCGATGAAGTACCGCGACGACTACGACGCGGCCGCCGTGCCGATGCTCGCTGTGGTCCGGGGCCGCACGGTCGTCGGCTTGCAGGTCGTGCTGTACGCGTGGGCGACGCTCGTCTGCTCGCTGCTGCTGATCCCGGTCGCCGGCATGGGGCCGCTCTACACGGTCGTCGCGCTGGCCGGGGGCATCTGGTTCGTCGTCGAGTCGCACCGCCTGTACTCGCGAGCGATCCAGCACGTCGAGCACGTGCAGCCGATGCGCGTCTTCCACAGCTCGATCACCTACCTGACGCTGCTGTTCATCGCGGTGGGCATCGACCCGCTGCTGCCGCAGGTCTTCACCTTCTCGCTGTAGCGCCGGGCGGCCGGGACGGGCGCGGGTGTCGCGTTCCGCGAGACGCCCTCCTGTGCACGAGACGCCCTCTTCTGCACGAGACGCCGCCGGTTCCGGCGGCGTCTCGTGCGTTCGGGGGCGTCTCGCGTCGGCGGCGCGCGGCGACGGACTGGAGGCACGGGGCGGGCCGACGCCGTGCCTCCAGGTCGGTGGGTGGGCGCGCCGGACCGGCGGTACGCGCAGGAAGTGCGGCGCGACGGTCGTTCGTCGCTGGCAAGCGTCACCGCTGCCGTCGTCCGACCGCGGACGTGGAGACTTCGTCGGTCGGCGCGGAGGCGGCCCCGGTCATCCGGCAGCCGCGACGCAGCCGCGACGCGCCCGGGACGACGGAACCCCGCGGACCGAGGGCCCGCGGGGTTCCGGTGGTGGGTCGGCTCAGGCGCTCAGGGGCTCCCGCGCGGCCTGGCGTCCGGCGGTGCCCCGCGTCGACAGGACCACGACGGTCACCGCTCCGACCAGGAGTCCGGCGAGGACCATGTGCGTCCCGACGAGGCCGACCGGCAGCCCCGTTCGTGCCTGGGTGAGGCCGACCGCGATCTGGACGAACTCGACCACGAGGAGCAGGAGCGCCCAGGTGCTCGGCAGGCGCAGGCGGACCGCGCCGACGACGAGCACGAGCGTCAGGGCGAACAGGGCGTAGGCCGGGATCGCGTGCAGGTGCTCCATGAGGGCGGGGTCGAACCCGGTGCGGTGCAGTCGGCCGCCGTCCACGGCCTCGTCCGCGCCGGCGTGCGGGCCGGAACCGGTGGTCAGGATCCCGACGAGCACGGTCACGGCGACCGCCGCGACGGTGCCGCTGACGACACCGCGGTACCAGCCCGGGACGAGTCGGTCGGCGGTACGCGGGCCCTTCACTGCGCGGTAGACCATCGTCGCGGTGATCGCCACGAGGGTCGCGGAGACGACGAAGTGCAGGCCGACGACGAAGGGGTTGAGGTTCGTCAGGACGCTGAGGCCGCCGATCACGGCCTGGACCGGGATGGCCACACCCTGTGCGAACGCGAGCCAGAACAGCTCCGGACGGGTGCGCCGCATCCGGACGACCGCCAGGAACGCGGCGATGGCGACGACGACGAGCACGAACGTGAGGAGCCGGTTCCCGAACTCGATGACGCCGTGGATGCCCATCTCGGGCGTCGACACGAGCGACTCGGCGGTGCACTTCGGCCACGTGGGGCAACCGAGGCCGGAGGCGGTCAGGCGCACGAGCCCGCCGGTGCCGATGAGCACCACCTCGACGACGAAGGAGGCCCAGGCCAGCCAGATCACGCGGCGGTCGACCGCCCGGGGGAGGGACCACCACCGCCCGGTGCCGCCGTCCGGTGCGACGCTCTGCTCGACGGTGGGTCCGACGCGAGTCACGAGGGTGGTGCCTTCCTGTTGTTCGGTGCGGCGAACCTGTAGGATTCGAGGGTTCAGCAGCAGTCAAGTCTAGGCAGGCGCCGGCTCCGAATGGGCCGTGATCGCGGATCGGTCGGACGACTGCGTGGAACCATTGTCGTTGCGAGGCAGCAACAGCGTGGCCGACCTGCACGTGACGAGCGTGTCGGAGGTCTGCGGTGGAATGGCGTCCGGACGCCACGGGTTCACCCGGAGACGCTGCCGTGCGAGAAGGAAACGAGGAGACCATGTCCGACGTGCTCATCGACCGTCCCGAGCTCGAAGGGCTCGGCCAATACGAGTTCGGCTGGTCCGACTCCGACACCGCCGGTGCGTCCGCGCGCCGCGGCCTCTCCGAGGAGGTCGTCACCGACATCTCCAGCCGCAAGGGCGAGCCCGAGTGGATGCAGAAGCTGCGCCTCAAGGCCCTGACGCTCTTCGACCGCAAGCCGATGCCCTCGTGGGGTGCCGACCTGTCGGACATCGACTTCGACAACATCAAGTACTTCGTCAAGTCCACGGAGAAGCAGGCCCAGACCTGGGAAGAGCTGCCCGAGGACATCCGCAACACGTACGAGCGCCTGGGCATCCCCGAGGCCGAGCGCCAGCGCCTGGTCGCCGGCGTCGCCGCGCAGTACGAGTCCGAGGTCGTCTACCACCAGATCCGCGAGGACCTGGAGCAGCAGGGCGTCATCTTCATGGACACCGACACGGCGCTCCGCGAGCACCCGGAGTTCTTCGAGGAGTACTTCGGCTCCGTGATCCCGGCCGGCGACAACAAGTTCGCCGCGCTCAACACGGCGGTGTGGTCCGGCGGCTCGTTCGTCTACGTCCCGAAGGGCGTGCACGTCGAGATCCCGCTGCAGGCCTACTTCCGGATCAACACCGAGAACATGGGGCAGTTCGAGCGGACGCTGATCATCGCGGACGAGGACTCCTACGTCCACTACATCGAGGGCTGCACCGCGCCGATCTACAAGTCGGACTCGCTGCACTCCGCCGTGGTCGAGATCATCGTCAAGAAGAACGCCCGCGTCCGGTACACGACCATCCAGAACTGGTCGAGCAACGTCTACAACCTCGTCACCAAGCGTGCGATCGCGCACGAGGGCGCCACGATGGAGTGGATCGACGGCAACATCGGCTCCAAGGTCACGATGAAGTACCCGTCGATCTACCTCGCGGGCGAGCACGCCAAGGGCGAGACCCTGTCGGTGGCCTTCGCGGGTCCCGGGCAGCACCAGGACGCCGGCGCGAAGATGATCCACATGGCGCCGTACACGACGTCGTCGATCGTCTCGAAGTCGATCGCCCGTGGCGGCGGTCGAGCGGGCTACCGCGGCGAGGTCCGGGTGGACCCGGCAGCCCACCACGCGGCGAACACCGTGCGCTGTGACGCGCTCCTCGTCGACACCGTCAGCCGGAGCGACACCTACCCGGCCATCGACATCCGCGTCGACGACGTGCAGCTCGGGCACGAGGCCACGGTCTCCCGCGTCAGCGAGGAGCAGCTCTTCTACCTGATGTCCCGCGGCATGCCCGAGGACGAGGCGATGGCGATGATCGTCCGCGGCTTCATCGAGCCGATCGCCCGCGAGCTCCCGATGGAGTACGCGCTCGAACTCAACAAGCTCATCGAGATGAGCATGGAAGGATCCGTCGGCTAGTGAGCAGCTCCACGCCCACCCCCCGCATCGACCAGCCGGTCGCCCTCGCACCCGGCTCGGAGCAGCACGGTGCGAAGGCCCACTCGGACGGCGGCTGGGACGCCCCGGACGCCGCCAAGAAGGTCCCCGTCCAGACCCGTTCGGAGCGTCCGCAGTCGGGTGACCTCGACGCGTTCGCCCCGGTCACCGGCCGCGAGGTCAACTGGAAGTTCGCGCCGATCGCCAAGCTCCAGCCGCTGCTCGACGGCGGACTCGACGGCTCCGCGTACCCGTTCCTCGCCCGTCAGACCGAGGGCGCCGACGTCGAGTGGGGTCGCAGCGACGACCCGGCCGTCGGGACCGCGGGTCTGCCCGAGGACCGTGCCGCGGCCGCCGCGTGGACCGCGCGCGACGCCGTGCTCAAGGTCACCGTCAAGGCGACCGAGGCGCACGAGTCGATCTCGATCACCCGGTCGGACTTCGGCACCCAGGCCCGTGCGGCGCACACGGTGATCACGGCCGAGCAACACGCGCAGGGCATCGTCGTCATCGACAACCGTGGGTCGGCGCTGCTCAGCGAGAACGTCGAGATCGTCGTCCGTGACGGTGCGCGCCTGACCGTCGTCAGCCTGCAGGACTGGGACGACGATGCGGTGCACGTGTCGACGCAGTTCGCCGAGGTCGGGCGGGACGCCTTCCTCAAGCACGTCGTGGTCTCGCTCGGCGGCGACGTCGTCCGGGTCAACCCGTCCACGCACCTCGGCGCGCAGGGCGCGGACACCGAGATGTACGGCGTGTACTTCGCCGACGCCGGGCAGTACATCGAGCAGCAGGTGTACGTGAACCACGACGCGCCGAACACGCGCGGCCGGGTCAACTACAAGGGCGCGCTGCAGGGCGAGGGTGCGCACACGGTCTGGATCGGCGACGTGCTCATCGGCCGCGCCGGCGACGGCACCGACTCGTACGAGCAGAACCGCAACCTCGTGCTCACCGACGGCACGCGCGCGGACAGCATCCCGAACCTCGAGATCGAGACCGGCAACATCGAGGGTGCCGGCCACGCCAGCGCCACCGGTCGGTTCGACGACGAGCAGCTGTTCTACCTGCAGGCCCGCGGCATCCCCGAGGAAGAGGCCCGTCGCCTCGTCGTCCTCGGCTTCCTGGTGGAGGTCCTCCAGAAGATCGGCGCGCCCGAGCTCGAGGAGCGCCTGATCGCCGCGGTGGAGCAGGAGCTCGCCGAGGGCCGCACCGCGGTGGCAGCGCCCGCCGACGAGCAGGCAGACGCCTGATGGCCGAGAAGGTCTGCGCCGAGTCGGAGATCGCCGTCGACAGCCCGATGCGGGTCGTCGTCGACGGAACGGCCGTCGCGATCGTGAAGGACTCCGCAGGCACCGTGCACGCGATCGGTGACACCTGCACGCACGGGGACATCTCCCTGGCCGAGGGCTTCGTCGAGGGCGACACGCTCGAGTGCTGGGCGCACGGCTCCCGGTTCTCGCTCGCGACGGGCAAGCCGCAGAACTTCCCGGCCTACGAGCCCGTCCCGGTCTTCCGGGTCGAGGTCCGGGACGGCGACGTGTACGTCGACGTCCACGACCCCGTGCCCGTCGACTGAGCCGCGGCTCCTCCCACTCTTCCCGCGCGGCTGACGCCGCACCCCAGCTGCAACCGAAGGAACACACGCAATGTCCACTCTGGAAATCCGCGACCTGCAGGTCTCGATCGACACCGACCAGGGCACCAAGGAGATCCTGAAGGGTGTCGACCTCACCATCAACGAGGGCGAGATCCACGCGATCATGGGGCCGAACGGCTCCGGCAAGTCGACCCTGGCGTACACGATCGCCGGGCACCCGCGCTACGACGTCACGGGCGGCTCGATCACCCTCGACGGCGAGGACGTCCTGTCGATGAGCGTCGACGAGCGCGCCCGCGCCGGCATGTTCCTCGCGATGCAGTACCCGGTCGAGATCCCGGGCGTCACGGTGTCGAACTTCCTCCGCACCGCCAAGACCGCGATCGACGGCGAGGCCCCGGCCCTGCGCGGCTGGGTCAAGGACCTGCGCCAGTCGATGGCCGACCTCAAGATGGACAGCTCGTTCGCCGAGCGCAACGTCAATGAGGGCTTCTCCGGCGGCGAGAAGAAGCGCCACGAGATCATGCAGCTCGAGCTCCTCAAGCCGAAGTTCGCCGTGCTCGACGAGACCGACTCCGGCCTCGACGTCGACGCGCTGAAGATCGTGTCGGAGGGCGTCAACCGCGCGAAGGCCGCGACCGGCCTCGGCGTGCTGCTCATCACGCACTACACGCGCATCCTCCGCTACATCAAGCCGGACTTCGTGCACGTCTTCGTCGCGGGCAAGGTCGCGGAGCAGGGCGGCCCCGAGCTCGCCGAGCGCCTCGAGAACGAGGGCTACGACCGCTACGTCCAGGCAGCTGCGGCGGGCAACTGATGATCACCGCACTCTCCCCGGAGAAGTTCGACGAGGTCGTCGAGGGCCTCAAGGAGGTCCAGGACCCGGAGCTCGGCGTGAACATCGTCGACCTCGGCCTGATCTACGACCTCGCCATGGACGACGAGGCGAACGCGCTCGTGATCAGCATGACGCTGACGAGCGCGGGCTGCCCGCTGACCGACGTCATCGAGGGTGACACGGCCAACGCGCTCGACGGCATCGTCGACGCGTTCCGCATCAACTGGGTGTGGATGCCGCCGTGGGGCCCGGAGCGGATCACCGACGACGGGCGCGAGATGATGCGCGCGCTCGGCTTCTCGATCTAGTCGCGACCACCTGCAGGACGGGCGCGCCCCGCTCAACGGCGACGCGAAGCGTTGCGCGGGGTGCGCCGACCGAGCCTGCGAGGGAGGCACGGTGCCAGCTGGCACCGTGCCTCCCTCCGTCGTCCGGGCGCCGCGCGCGTGTGGGCCCGTCCCGTCGAATGGGCCACATCTGGCCCGTTCGGCGCCCCCGGCCGACCGGATGTGCCCGTCCGGCGATGCGCTCGCGGCCTGTCGTGCCCGCTCGCCGAGGCGGTCACTCCGACGAGAGAGCGTGCTGACGCGCGTGAGCGTCTTCCGACCCGTCTACGCAGCAGGGCCCCGCACCGTCCGGTGCGGGGCCCTGCTGCGTGTGGAGGAGCCGGAGGTCAGCCGCGGCCGACCAGCTTCCACGCCAGGGGCAGCACGCCCGCGGCGATCAGGGCCTTGGCGACACCGCCGACGATGAACGGGTACAGGCCGGCGGCCAGCACCGACTGCAGGTCGTTCGGCGCGCCGAGCTGGCCGAGGACGACCGCGAGCCACGGCAGACCGGTGACGAAGGGGATCGCGCTCGCGAGGAGCATCGCGACGGTGGCGCGGCCGACCTTGCGGTCCCAGTCGCGACGCGCGAGCCAGCCGATCACGCCGGCAGCGGGGATGAAGCCGATCACGTAGCCGAAGCTCGGCGAGGCCAGCGCGGCGAGCCCGCCCGTGGCCTCGGCGAAGAACGGCGCACCGGCGAGCCCGGCGACGGCGTAGGCGAGCAGCGAGAGCATGCCGCGACGGGCGCCGAGGGTCGCGCCGACCAGGACGACCGCGAGCGTCTGCCCGGTGATCGGCACCGGCCACATCGGGACCTGGACCTGCGCCATCGCGGCGGTGAACAGGGCACCGCCGGCCACGAGGGCGACGTTCGTGGCGAGGCCGTGCGTGCGGAGGCTGTCGGCGAGGACTGCGCGGCGAGCGAACCCGGTGGCGTTCGTCATGGATTCTCCTAGAATGGACTGCTGGTCCCGTTCGGGACCATCGGTCCCGTCAGCGTAGCGGTGCACCTCCCGCACACACCGTTGTGCACATCCACCAACTGATTGGACGTCCTCTGTGCTTGCCGTGCACGAACTCGAGATCCGCGTCGGGGCCCGCCTCCTCATGCAGGACGTGTCCTTCCGCGTCGAGAAGGGCGACAAGATCGGTCTCGTCGGCCGGAACGGCGCGGGCAAGACCACGATGACCAAGGCCCTCGCGGGGGAGACGCAGCCCACCGGCGGCAAGATCGACCGCTCCGGCGAGATCGGCTACCTGCCGCAGGACCCCCGTTCCGGCAACCCCGAGGACACCGCCCGGAAGCGCATCCTCGACGCCCGCGGCCTCGGCGAGCTCGTGGAGGGCATCCGCCAGGCGACGCTCGACATGGCGAGCGAGGACCCGGACGTCGCCGACAAGGCCATGCGTCGCTACAGCCGGCTCGACGACCAGTTCAACGCCCTCGGCGGGTACGCGGCCGAGGCCGAGGCGGCGTCGATCGCGTCGAACCTCAAGCTGCCGGACCGCATCCTCGACCAGCCGCTCAAGACGCTCTCCGGTGGTCAGCGCCGCCGCATCGAGCTCGCCCGCATCCTGTTCTCGGACGCGGACACGATGATCCTCGACGAGCCGACGAACCACCTCGACGCGGACTCGATCGTCTGGCTCCGCGAGCACCTGAAGACCTACCCGGGCGGCGTCATCGTGATCTCGCACGACGTCGAGCTCGTCGACGAGGTCGTCAACCGCGTCTTCTACCTCGACGCCAACCGGCAGTGCATCGACGTCTACAACATGGGGTGGAAGCTCTACCAGCGGCAGCGCGCCGCCGACGAGGAGCGACGCCGCAAGGAGCGTGCGAACGCCGAGAAGAAGGCCGCGACGCTCAAGGACCAGGCCGCCCGGTTCGGTGCGAAGGCCACGAAGGCCGCGGCGGCGCACCAGATGGTCGCCCGTGCCGAGAAGCTCCTGGCCGGGCTCGAGGACGAGCGCGCCGTCGACCGCGTGGCGAAGCTCCGTTTCCCGACGCCCGCCGCCTGCGGAAGGACGCCGCTCATGGCCGAGGGGCTCTCGAAGTCGTACGGCTCGCTCGAGATCTTCGCCGGCCTCGACCTGGCGATCGACCGCGGCTCGCGGGTCGTCATCCTCGGCTTCAACGGCGCGGGCAAGACGACGCTGCTGCGCATCCTGGCCGGCGCGGACCAGCCGGACACGGGGGAGATCCTGCCCGGTCACGGCCTGCGCATCGGGTACTACGCCCAGGAGCACGAGAACATCGACGTGAACCGCACGGTGATCGAGAACATGGTGTCGGCGTCGCCGAACCTGACCGAGACCGAGGCCCGACGCGTGCTCGGCTCGTTCCTGTTCACCGGCGACGACGGCTACAAGAAGGCCGGGGTCCTGTCCGGTGGCGAGAAGACCCGCCTGTCGCTCGCGATGATCGTCGTGTCCGGCGCGAACGTGCTGCTGCTCGACGAGCCCACGAACAATCTCGACCCGGCGTCCCGCGAGGAGATCCTCGGTGCGCTGGCCGGGTACGAGGGTGCCGTCGTCCTGGTGTCGCACGACGCCGGTGCGGTCGAGGCGCTGAACCCCGAGCGGGTCCTGCTGCTGCCGGACGGCACCGAGGACCACTGGAACAAGGACTACGCGGAGCTCATCGAGCTGGCGTAGGACCGTCGGGCGTCAGCGGCCGACGCCGAGCAGCTGGTCCTCGACCTCGTCGTCGGACTTCGGCTTGGCGTCCTTCCGCCGCTGCCGCTCGAGCGCGCGCTCACGCTCGTCGGGGTCGTCCTGGTTGAGGTTCCGGTACTCCTGCACCATCACGTACGCCAGGAAGCCGAAGCCACCGGCGGCGAACAGGAACCACTGGATGAAGTAGCTGAGGTGCAGCCCGGTGTCGGCGGACGGCCGGTCCCAGCCGAGCGGGGCCGCCTGGGTCGGCGCGGGGGACTCGGACGCGAGCTGCCCGTACGCACCGGTCCAGATCGGCACGTCCACCTTGTCGGCGACGTCGGGCAGCGTGACCGACTGCACCTGGTCGGTGTGGGACGGGTCCGACCGGCCGGGGATGCGCGGTTCGCTCTGCTGCAGCCGTGCGGTCACGGTGACCTCGCCGCTCGGGGGAGCGGGGACGTGATCCGGGGCGTCCTGCCGGTTGCCGGTCGGCACCCACCCCCGGTCGACCACGAAGGCGCGGCCGTCGGCGGTGACGAGCGGCGTCAGAACCTCGAACCCGGGCTGCCCGTTGTGCACGCGGTTGCGGACGAGGAGCTGCTCGTCGACGTCGTACCGGCCCGTGACCTGCACCCGGAGCCAGGTGTCGCCGTCGTCCCAGCTGCCCGCGCGCGGGAGTGCTTCGGTCAGGGGGACGGGGGTGTGGTCGTAGTTCGCGGCGATCTGCTCGTTCTGCCGGACCGCCTCGTTCCGCCGGTCCCACTGCCACATGCCGAACAGGGTGCAGACGATCGCGAACGCGACGGCGATCGCGAAGTAGCCGAGCCACCGACGGCTGCGGACGAACCGCCAGCCGACGGTCGGCCCGTCGACAGCGGTGCTGTCGGCAGCCACGCCGTCGGGAAGAGTGTTGCCGGACGAGCCTGCACGGCTGCGCTCCGCTTGACGCTGCAGCTTGGCAGCGTGCTTCCGGCCGTACCGGCTGCTCGGGTCGAACTGGTCGGTCATCGTCCGGTGCCGGTGGAGCGCACCCCGACGTCGTTCTTCGGCGCGTCCTCACGCGTCCGGACGTCCTCGAGCCGCTCGACCTCTTCCTGCATGCCCGTCACCCGCACCGGGAAGGACCGCGAACGGAGGTAGTCGGCGAGGAAGTCGCAGTGCTCGTCGCACGCGGCCCAGATCTTCACCCGGTCGGTGGCGTGGATGCGCGGGTTCCGCCAGTTGATGCGCCACTCGGCGGTCTCACTGCAGCCGGCCCGCGAGCACACCGGCGTCGAGCCCGGCTCGGTGAACAGGTCGAAGGTCGCCCCCATCAGCGCCGGGCCTTCGGCCGCGCGGTCCAGACGCGGGAACGGTCGCCGTTCCGCTGCCATTCTTCCTGCGCGTGCTGCGCCTGTTCGCGCAGGCGCTCCTGCTCGGCGCGGTAGGCCTCGGCCCGGGCGTCCTCCTGCTGCTCGCGGAGGCGGGGGTCGACGGCGTCGTAGAGCTCGATGGCGCCGGCGGGCGTCACGATGTCGCTCTCGGCCTGGCTGCCGGCGTTCGCCAGGATCACGGCGACCCAGGGGATGACGGCCGCGGCGACGATCGGGATGACCGCGAGCCACGTGTGCCACGCGGACCAGATGAGGACCGCGCCGACGAAGCACACCACGCGGAACGCCATCTGCCAGACGTACTTGGACAGGCGGTGCGCCCGGTCCAGCTCCGGGGAGTCCGGGAGCGTCGTGATGCTCTGCATCGCGGTGGTACGCGACTTCGTGCGCTGCGACTTCATACGGTGTTCTTCCTCTTCCCGGAGACCAGCCTAAGCCCGCACCACCGACAGTGGGCCAGCCGCGCGGGGGACAACTGCGGGTACCGGCTCCGGTACGCTCGTCCGGGCGTGTCCGGCGGGTCCGACCGACCGGACGCCCGGTACCACCACACGAACGGAGCGACCATGAGCACCCCCCGAACCGTCCTGATCACCGGCGGCAACCGCGGCATCGGCCACGCGCTGGCGGAGCGCTTCGTCGCCGAGGGCCACCGCGTCGCCGTGACCTCCCGGAGCGGCACGGGCGGACCCGAGGGCGCGCTCACCGTCGCCGCGGACATCACCGACTCCGCCTCGGTCGACACCGCGTTCACGCAGGTCGAGGCCGAGCTCGGCCCGGTCGAGGTCCTCGTCGCGAACGCCGGGATCACGAACGACCAGCTCCTGCTCCGCATGTCCGAGGAGGACTTCACGAGCGTCGTCGACACCAACCTGACGGGCACCTTCCGCGTCGTCAAGCGCGCCACGAAGGGGATGATGAAGGCGAAGTTCGGCCGCATCGTCCTCATGTCGAGCGTCGTCGGTGCGTACGGCCAGGTCGGCCAGGTCAACTACGCCTCGTCGAAGGCGGCGCTCGTCGGCATGGCGCGGTCGATCACCCGCGAGCTCGGGTCCCGCGGCATCACCGCGAACGTCGTCGCGCCCGGGTTCATCCAGACCGACATGACGGCCGCGCTCCCGGAGGAGCTGCAGGCCGAGTTCAAGAAGCAGATCCCGGCGGCGCGCTACGGCACCGTCGAGGACGTCGCGGCGGCCACGCTGTTCCTCGCCGGCGACGGCGCCGGGTACGTCTCCGGAGCGGTCATCCCGGTCGACGGCGGTCTCGGGATGGGCCACTAGGCCGTCCCGCGGGCCGGGTCAGCCCCGCAGGCCCAGCGTCGCGAGCACGGCGGACAGGTCGCGGTCCACGACCGCCACGTCCGCCTGCGCGCGCACGAGCGGCTTCGCGTCGAACGCCACGCCCAGCGCCGCGACGCCGAGCATGACGAGGTCGTTCGCACCGTCGCCGACCGCCACGGTCCGCGAGAGGGGCACGTCGTCCTCCGCGGCCCACGCCCGCAGGGTCTCGGCCTTCGCCGCCGCGTCCACGACGTCGCCGGACACCCGGCCGGTCAGGACCCCGTCGACGACCTCGAGCCGGTTGGCCCGGCAGTGGTCCAGCCCGAGCCGTGCGGCGAACGGGTCGAGGACCTCGTGGAACCCGCCGGACACGACGCCCACGGTCCCGCCGGCGGCGTGCACGCCGCGGACGAGCTCGTCGGCGCCCCGCGTCACGCGGACCGCCTGCTGCGCGCGCGTGCAGACGTCGGCCGGGAGGCCCGCCAGGGTCGCGACCCGCTCCCGGAGGCTCGCGGCGAAGTCGATCTCCCCGCGCATGGCGCGCTCCGTCACCGCCTGCACCTGTGGCCGGGTCCCGGCGTGGTCGGCGAGGAGCTCGATGACCTCGTCCTCGAGGAGGGTGGAATCGGCATCGAGGACGACGAGGAAGCGGGGCACGGACCAACGGTACCGACTGCCGGAGTCGCGGCCGACGTCCGTGACGTCAGCCGCGCCTCCAGGCCGGTGGTGCCACGTCGACGACGTGACCCGCTACGCCTCGACGCGGACGCCCTTGCCGACGACCGTGATCCCGGATTCCGTCACCGTGAAGCCGCGGGCCTCGTCGGTCTCGCGGTCCACGCCGACCTGCGCGCCGGGCGCGATGACGACGTCCTTGTCCAGGATCGCGTGGTTGACGATCGCGCCGGCGCCGATGGACGCACGCTCGAAGACGATCGAGTCGAGGACCTTCGCACCGGAGTCGATCCCGCACCAGGGACCGATGACGCTGCGCTCGACCTGCGCGCCCGAGAGCAGGCAACCGAGCGAGACGATCGAGTCGACCGTGGAGCCGGTGTTGCCGTTGCCGTCGCGGACGAACTTCGCCGGGGGCAGGTTCGTCTGCTGGTTGAAGATCGGCCAGTCCTGGTTGTACAGGTTGAAGACCGGGACGGGCGCGATCAGGTCCATGTGCGCGTCGAAGAACGAGTCGATCGTCCCCACGTCGCGCCAGTAGTACCGGTCGCGTTCGTTCGAACCGGGCACGTCGTTGCGCTGCAGGTCGTAGACACCGGCGTCGCCGCGTGACACGAAGTCCGGGACGATGTCGCCGCCCATGTCGTGCTTGCTCGTCTCGATCTGCCCGTCGCGGAGCACCGCGTCGACGAGGGCGTCGGCGTTGAAGACGTAGTTGCCCATCGACGCCAGGATCTCGCCGGGGGAGTCGGCCAGCCCGACGGCGTCCTTCGGCTTCTCGAGGAACGCGTCGATCTTGGTCGGGTCGTCCTCGTCGACCTGGATCACGCCGAACTGGTCGGCGAGGCCGATCGGCTGGCGGATCGCCGCGACCGTGGCACTGCGGCCGGAATTGATGTGGGCCTCGATCATCTGCGAGAAGTCCATGCGGTAGACGTGGTCGGCACCGACCACGACGACGATGTCCGGGCGCTCGTCGCGGAGCAGGTTGAGCGACTGCAGGATCGCGTCGGCGGACCCGGCGAACCAGCGCTTGCCGAGTCGCTGCTGCGCGGGCACCGAGGCGACGTACGAGCCGAGCAGCCCCTCCATGCGCCAGGTCTCCGCGACGTGGCGGTCGAGGCTGTGCGACTTGTACTGCGTCAGGACGACGATCTTCTGCAACCCGGAGTTGACCAGGTTGGAGAGCGCGAAGTCGATGAGTCGGAAGTTCCCGCCGAACGGGACTGCGGGCTTCGCGCGGTCGGCGGTGAGCGGCATGAGCCGCTTGCCCTCGCCACCGGCGAGGACGATGCCGAATACCTTCTTTGGTGCCATGTGGTTCACAGTAGGCGTCCGGACAGCGAACCCGTTACGTTGAACCAGTGCGAGTCGATCTGCTGACCAGGGAGTATCCGCCGGAGGTCTACGGCGGAGCGGGTGTCCACGTTGCCGAACTCACCGCAGCGCTGCGGTCGGGGACGGACACGGACGTCCGCGTGCGGGCCTTCGGGGCCTTCCGCGACGAGACCGATGTCTGGGCGTACCGCACGCCCGCCGGCCTGGAGCAGGCGAACGGCGCGCTGCAGGCCCTCGGCACGGACGTCGCGATCGCGGCCGACGTCGCCGGTGCGGACCTCGTGCACTCGCACACCTGGTACGCGAACGCCGCCGGACGGATCGCGCAGCTCACCCACGGCATCCCGCACGTGGTCACCGCCCACAGCCTCGAGCCGCTCCGCCCGTGGAAGGCCGAGCAGCTCGGCGGCGGCTACCGGCTCTCGAGCTGGATGGAGCGCGAGGCGTTCGAGAACGCCGACGGCGTGATCGCCGTGTCGAAGGCCATGCGGGCCGACATCCTGCGCTCGTACCCGTCGATCGACCCGGCGAAGGTGCGGGTGGTCTACAACGGCATCGACATCGAGGAGTGGAAGCCGACGGTCGACGAGGACGCCGTCCGCGCGCTCGGCATCGACCCGTCGAAGCGCTCCGTGGTGTTCGTCGGCCGGATCACGCGGCAGAAGGGCCTGCCGTACCTGCTCCGCGCGGTGGCCTCGCTCCCCGAGGACGTCCAGATCGTGCTGTGCGCCGGCGCCCCGGACACTCCCGAGATCATGGCCGAGGTCACCGGGCTCGTCGAGTCGCTCCGCGAGACGCGGCAGGGCGTGGTCTGGATCGACCGGATGCTCTCCCACCGCGAGGTCGTGAACGTGCTGTCGTCCGGCACCGTGTTCGTCTGCCCCTCGATCTACGAGCCGCTCGGCATCGTGAACCTCGAGGCGATGGCGTGCGGCATCCCGGTCGTAGGCACGAAGACCGGCGGCATCCCCGAGGTCGTCGCGGACGGTCTGACCGGGCGCATCGTGCCCATCGACCAGGCGCAGGACGGCACGGGCACCCCGAACGACCCCGACCGCTTCGTCGCCGACCTCGCCGCGACCCTGGACGAGGTGCTCGCCGACGAGGGCCTGGCGAAGCTCATGGGCCGCGCCGGACGCCTCCGCGTGGAGTCCGAGTTCACGTGGGACGCGATCGCCCACCGGACACGGCAGGTCTACGACGAGGTGCTCGCGCAGAACCCGTAGGCTGGAGCACATGCCCTCGGTCGTGCGCTTGTCAGACGTCTCCGTGGTCCGCAACGGGGCCACCATCCTCGACGGGATCTCGTGGGAGGTGCAGGACGACGAACGCTGGGTGGTGCTCGGCGCGAACGGTGCCGGCAAGACCACGCTGCTGCAGGTCGCGGGCGCGCAGACGTTCCCCACGTCGGGGTCCGTCGAGGTGCTCGGGACCGACCTGGGCGGCGCCGACCTCTTCGAACTCCGTCCGCGCATCGGCTTCGCGTCCACCGCGCTCGCCCGGCGCATCCCGGTGACCGAGCAGGTCGTCGACGTCGTGCTCACCGCGGCGTACTCGGTCACGGGACGCTGGAACGAGGAGTACGAGGAGCTCGACGTCCGCCGCGCCCAGCGCGTGCTCGAGGAGTGGGGCCTCGGCGCCTTCACCGAGCGCACCTTCGGCGAGCTGAGCGACGGCGAGCAGAAGCGCGTGCAGATCGCCCGTGCAGTCATGACCGACCCCGAGGTCCTGTTCCTGGACGAGCCGGCCGCGTCGCTCGACCTCGGTGCCCGCGAGAGCCTGGTCCGGACGCTCGGCGGCTACGCGCAGAGCAGTGACTCGCCCGCCATCGTCGTCGTCACGCACCACGTCGAGGAGATCCCCGCGGGCTTCACCCACGCCCTGGTGCTCGCGGACGGCCACGTCCAGGCCTCCGGCGCGATCGACGAGGTGCTCACCGACGCCACCCTGACCGAGGCGTTCGGCGTCGCGCTCACCGTGACCGAGGACGCCGGCCGCTGGACGGCACGCGCGGCCTGACCTGCTCCTGTTCCGGCCCGTCTTCTGGTATCGTGGACGGCTGGCGCACGCCGCAGACTTCCCGTGCGGTGCTCACTCGAGTGCCCGCACATTCCCACCATCTCCAACCGAGGAATCTCCATGAAGACCGACATCCACCCCGAGTACAACGCCATCGTCTTCCGCGACCTGGCCTCCGGTGAGACGTTCCTGACGCGTTCGACCGCGACCAGCGACAAGACCATCGAGCTCGACGGTGCGACCTACCCGGTCATCGACGTCGAGATCTCGTCCGCGTCGCACCCGTTCTACACGGGCAAGCAGCGCATCCTCGACTCGGCCGGTCGCGTCGAGAAGTTCAACCAGCGCTTCAAGGGCTTCAGCAAGTAGGTCCCGAACGCCTGACGGGCGGTCCTCCTCCGGGAGGGCCGCCCGTTCTGCGTGTGCGGGCGGGCGCTTGCGGGCGCGCGACGGGAGGGCGCGCGACGGGAGGGCTGGGCACGTTTCGGGCCCAGCGACACGTCACGGGGTCGCGAGCGCGTGAGCTGTCGCTCAGCGCGTGAGGACGGACGGGAGGCGCGGGGCGGGGTGGCGCCGTGCCTCCAGGCCGGTGGGTGGCCGCGTGGCGGACGCGGGCCGGCAGGCGGTGCGGCCCGGCCGGCGCGCGTCCCGACTGCTCGGCCCGGTCGGCGCGGTCAGGCGCGTGCGACCGCCGCCGCGGCCAGCGCCACGATCTCCTCGCCGGCGCGCACGCCCGCGGCGTGCGTCACGGTGCAGTGCGGCGCGGTCCACCCGACGGCGTGGAGCTCGCCGTGCGCCGGGCGGAGCGCGACGTCCGCCCACGCGAGCATGTCCCGGTCGAGCAGCGAGTCGCCCGCGGCGACGGTGGTCGTGGCGCCGACACGCGCGGCGACCTCGGCGAGGGCACGTTCCTTCCGGATCGCCCGGGGCACCGCGTACAGCTTGCGGCCCTGGAGCGACACGACCCACCCGAGCAGGTCGAGCGCGGCGACGAGGTCCTGCAGCGCGGCGTCGGGCAGCGCCGCGCGGTCGACGACGGCGTAGACGAACAGCTCCTCGGCGCGGTGGTTCCGGAGCAGGGCGCCGGTGGGCAGGAGGCCCAGGAAGCGCTCCTCGGCCTCGGGGAGCGGCGCCGACGAGGACGCGATGTCCGACCGGAGGGACTCCGCCCAGTCGGCGTCCGGCGTGCCGCCGTGCAGGATGACGGCCCCGTTCGTGGTGACCGCCCAGCCGTCCGTGGGCAGGGGCAGGCGGATCCGCCGGTACTGCGCCACGGTCCGGGTCGTCACCGGCACCACGGTCGCGCGTGTGCCGAGGGCGGCGAGGGCGTCCTCGGCGGGACGGGTCATGAAGGACAGGGGCGCGCCCTGGTACACCTCGGCGACGACGAGCGGTGGTGCCTGGTCGTCCGGGCCCTCGAGCAGCAGGGCGGCCGCGGAGTAGACGAGCGTGCGGTCGAGGTCGAACCCGACGACGGCGCTCACGGTGTGGCCGCCGTGACGGGCTGCTCGACGACCCGGCTGCCGAGCGGGTGGATGAGGCCCACGCAGCTGTACGCCAGGTCCGGCCGGGTCACGACGGGCACGCCGCGTTCGCGAGCGAGGGCGACGACGTGTGCGACGTCGACGTCCTCGGGGTCGCGGACGAGCACCTGCCACGGGACGCGGCGGAGCAGCACGCGGGTCGTCTCGCCGACACCGGGTTTGACGAGGTGCAGGTCCTCGATGCCGTACTCGGCGCCGATCGCCTCGACGGTGCGCATGCCCCGCCAGTCCACCGCGCGGTCGGCGGCGGCCGCGGCCGCGGTGGGGGCCTGCGCCGCGTCGGTCGCCAGCGCGGCGATCACCCGGGGGCGGACGGCGTCGAACCGGTCCTCGATCGCGGCCACGAACGCTCGCGAGTGGTCGCGGTCGCCCAGGTGCCGGTACTGCTTCGCACCGTGCAGCGTGCCGAGCGGCGTCACCGACCGGTTGAACACCGTGCGCGAGACCAGGCCGGACACCGTCGAGTTGAGGCACGCCGACGGCACGAGGTAGTCGTCCCGGGTGCCGTGCAGCGGGGTGCACCCGGCCGGGTCGGCCAGCACGGCGAGGTCGTCCCGGAACCGGACTCCGTCGGTCTCCGCGAACCGGTCGAGCGCGGCCGTGAGCTCCCGGGTGATCGCGCCCTTGCCGGTCCAGCCGTCGACGAAGACGACCTGGTCGGGGTCGTGGTGGGCGGCGAGCCACCGGAGCGCGGTCTCGTCGATGCCGACGCCGCGGACGATGCTCGCCGTGACGTGGGGGAGCAGCACGCCGTGGTACCGGGCAGCCCAGCGGCGGACGAGGATCCCGATCGGGGTCCCGGCCCGGGCGAGGGACACGAGCACCGGACGCTCCCGGTCGTGCAGGACGAGCTCGGTCACGGTGCCGACCGCCTCGGCCACGCGGTCGGCCGAGCGGCGCAGCGCGTCCTCGTAGAGCCGCTCGTAGGCGGGCGACGGCACGTACTCGACGGGCAGCGACTCGGCGTAGTTGGCGCCCTCGAGCTGGATCGCGCGCTCCCGGTCGGCGGTGTCGGCCTCGAGTGCGACGTCGGCCAGGTCCTGCAGCAGCCACGTGACGTCGTCGGGCTCGTACGACCCGAACGACGGCCCGGTCAGCGGACGCGGCCCGGTGTCGGCGGGGGAGCCGCCGGACCGGTCGAGCGCCGACTCGACGAGGACCACCCGGGGCGTCACCGCGGCCAGGGCGGAGAGGAGGCCGTCGTCGCCCTCGAGCAGCGCGCGGTCCGTCCCCGGCTCGGGCAGCACGACGATCGCGTCGAAGCCGCGGACGTTGTAGGCGTACCGCTCACCCGGACCGTCGACGGTCCGTTCGCGCGACCGGAACCGGATCCCGGACCGCACCGGCCACGCGGAGTCGTCGAGCACGGCGACGGGGGAGCGGGTGGTGGTCGAGGACGTCACGTCCAGCCCGGTGCGCCGGAGCGCGTCCGCCACGACGAGCGGCGTGTGCATGTGTTCCTCGGCGCCGAGCACGAGCACGCGTCCGGGTGCGGCCCCGAGCAGGGACCGGAGGTCGGCGGCGGTGCCCTCGACGTCGGTGCGCGGCAGGCGGGTGCGGCTCGCGGGGACGCCGGTGCGGTCCGTCGCGGTCGGTGCGGCCCGCAGGGTGGTCACCTCGGCGGCCGGCCGGGAGGCACGGGGTGCGTCCGTCGGGTCGTTCCCTGTCCCGACGTGGCTGGCGCTGTCGGCGCTGACGGCGCCGGGGCTGAGGTCGACGGCGTGGGCCGCGATGAGGTCGGCGGCCGCCTGCGGCAGGCCGTCGGGCAGCGAGACCGCGCCCCGCCCGAGCGCGACGACCGTCACGGGCGCGCCGAGCTCGTCACCGAGGGCGTCGGTGGCCGCGACGTCCGCCGGGGTCCGGAGGTCGACCAGGGTCGCCACCACCCAGCGTCGCTGCGGTGCGAGGGCGTGGAGCGCGCGGATGGTCGCTCGGGCGGTCGCGCCCGTGCTCAGCTCGTCGTCCACGAGGACGACCGTGCCGTCGCCGGGGAGCCAGTCCGGGTCCTCCGGCAGCAGTCGGTGGGCGGTCGCGTGCGAGTGGGCCTCGTCGAAGCCCGCCGCGGCGACGGCACCCTCGGGGTCGTGCCGCGTCGAGTGGAGGGACCGCGCGCCGAGGGTCTCGGCGACCATCGCGCCGAGGGCAGTGGCGGTCTCCGCGAAGCCGAGAACGAGGACGTCCGGGTGGTCCGGGCGGTGGACGGCGAGGTCGGTGCGGAGCGTGGTCGCGGCGCGGTGCCGGTCGGCGCGGTCCCGTTCCCCATCCGTGGTGGCCGTCGGCAGCAGGGCCGTGAGGCGACCGATCGTCGCGTCGTCGACCCGGTGTCCGTCGTCGAGGACGTCGGCGACGCGGGCGCCCAGGACCTCGCCGGCGGCGAGGGCCACGGCCGGCACCGTGGGGACGTGCTTGGCGAGGACGGTCGAGACGAGCAGGTGCGCGCGCTTCGGGTTCCGTCGGAGGGCGACGCGCACGAGCTCGCCGAGCGGGACGGTTGCGGTCCTGTCGGGGGCGTCGGTGTCCTTCGGCGCGTCGCTGAGCACGACCCCGAGGTCGGCGGGCGTGGGCAGGGTCACGGCAGGCTCCGTTCCAGCAGGTCGACGAAGGTCACGTCGGGTGCGGCCACCCCGAACGCACGGGCCCGGAGCAGCGTCCGCTCGGCCCACTCGTGGTGGGGCTTCATCTCGTTCATCTTGTTGCCGTAGCGCGAGGCCGCGGCGCCGCCCGAGGTGTTCGCGAGCACGTCCTCGGCGTCGGAGAACTCCTCGTCGCTGACGACCGACATCGCGTGCACGAGGGGCACGTGCCGGGGATGGATCACCGTCTTGCCGGTCAGGCCGTTCGCGCGGTCGAGCGTGACCTCGCGCAGCAGCCCGTCGAAGCCCTCGAGCAGCAGCTGCCGGCGGAGGGCGAGGTCGCCCGCCTGCTCGAACGGCGTCGAGCGGAGCTGCGTCCGGAAGACCCGGTCCGAGTCGGGGTAGTGCTCCCACACCGGGCCGGCGACCACGAACCCGTCGCCCGAGCGACCGAGGACGTTCACGACCTCGCCGATCACGGACGCCAGCACCTGCACGTCGTACACCGTGAGGTGCGACGGCCGCCGGAGCCCGTAGACGCTCGACAGGTCGGTCGCGCCGATGCGCACCGCGAGGACGTCGCGCCGCCTGTCGACCAGCACGTCGCGGATCGCGGTGAGGGCGTCGGTGCGGGTCTCGCGGTGGATGATCGACGGCGACTCCAGGATGGGCATCACCACGAGCCGGTGGTCGTCCGGGCGCCCGGCGTTGCAGTCGTCCAGGACCCGGAACCAGCGGTCCCCGACGCCGTCCTGCGCCTCGAACTTCGGCAGCACGATGCCGGTCAGGACGTCGAGCGCCTCTCGTCCGACCCGGTCGGCGAAGCGCGCCAGGTGCTCGGCGTCACGGACGCGGACGAACAGCTGCGGGAGCGTGTCGGGGTCCTCCGACCGCGCGAGCTCGCGGAGCGCGGCGTCGACGTTGTCCTCGGCGCGGGGCAGGTCCGCGTCGGCGACCGAGTCCTCGAGGCAGAGCACGATGGAGGCGGCCCCGAGCTCCCGCTGCCGGCGGACGTCACGGACCAGGTCCGGACGGATCCCCGGTGTGTACAGCGTCGCGCCGAGGGCGACCGCACGGAGGGCCGTGTCGCTGCTCCGGGTGACGTCCTCGGGCGGCTGCCGGAAGAACGCCCGGTGCCCGTCCGGATCGCTCCGTTCGAGCTCGGCGAAGTGGCGCACGGGTCAGGCTCCGATCGACGGTGCGGAGAGGGTGAACCCGAAGGCGGCGAAGACCTCGCCGTCGTGCGGGGCCCGGGGGAACGGTTCGGCGCGGAGTTCGAGCTCCCCGTCGACGACCGACAGCGCGAGGATCGTCGTCGTGTCACCGGTGCCGGGATCGACCGCGAGGGTGGTGCCGTCGTGCAGTGCGACGGTCATCCGCTCGGCGCCCCTCGCGATGAACAGCGCACGGCGCAGACTGCGGACGTGCCGGAGCGCGACGAGGGCGACACCGTCGTCGAACCCGACGAGCGGCCGGTTGCCCGGGGTCTGGACGGCTCGCCCGGCGGTGGCGCCGTCGACGGTCGCCGCGCCGACGTCGTGGTCGGTGCCCTCCCAGACCGTGCTCGTGCAACCGGCGACGACGAGGCTCCCGACGGCGGAGCGTCGACGGTCGACGCGGACGACGGGCGTCCCGGCGTCGAGGACCTGCACGTCGCGGGGGTCGACAGCCGGGAACGGACGGACCCGTCGAGCGCGGGCAGCGAGCCTGGCGGCGACGCGCGCCGACGGGCCGGTCGACGTCGGTGTGGGGGTGGACCCCGGACTCGGCACGGACGGCGTGCGGGGGACGGAGGGCGTCGTCCGCGCCGTGGGGCCGGACAGGGTCAGCCCGGTCCCCCGGGGCGGGGCGCCACCGTCCGTCGGTCCTGCGATCGGTGGCGTCGCCGCAGCGCGCTGCGTGCCGGCCGTGTCCCGCGGCACCGGTGGGACCCGCCGCCGGAGGTACGGGTGCGCCGAGGTCATCGCCGCCGACCGATGCCGTGGTCGTTCCGGAGCCCGGTGAGCCCCGTCGTGTAGCCCTGGCCCACCGCGCGGAACTTCCAGTCCGTCCGGTGCCGGTACAGCTCGCCGAGGATCACGGCGTCGATGGTGTGGTTGCGGTCCGACGGCAGCGCGAAGGACACCAGTTCGCGGCCGTCCGGCGCGCTGACGCGGATCGACATCGAGCGCACCGAGCCGAGGTCGCCGGGGGAGCGGCGGTCCGGGTCGAGGTACACCGCGAAGACGATCTTGTCGACGACGTCCGGCACCGACCCGAGGTCGACGTCGATCTCCTCGTCGTCGGACTCGTCGAGGTACGCGACGGAGGCGTCGACGCTCTCGAGCTGGTTGAAGAAGACGAGGTCCTCGTCGGAGAGCACGAGTCCGTCCGCGCCGCACACGAGGGCGACGGGCACGAGCTCGGCCGACGGACCACGGCTGACGATCTGGTCCCACGCGATGCCGACGACGACCGCCGTCAGACCGGGGTTCTCGGCCGTCAGCGCGGCGTTCGCCCCGGGGACGAGCCGGCCGCTCACGAGTCCGCTCCGCGGAGTCGCAACCCCGGATCGCCGTCACCGAGACGCTCCCGCAGGAACCGGCCGTGGGTGGAGAGCTCGGCGATGGCGCCGCTCCGGATCTGTTCGTGCATGTCCTCCACCGTCTCCGCGACGACGTCGAGCTGGTCGGCGAGCGTCCGGGTGGCGTCGCTGTCGTCGCGCCGGTCCGCCGCGGGCAGCGAGCGGTACGTGCGGACGGGTGTGGGCAGGTAGTCGTCGACGACGGCCTGGAACAGGTAGCGCTGCTCCGTCGAGGCGCCGCGGGCGACGGTCGTGTCGGCGGCCTCGCGCAGGAGGTCCTCGACGTGGCGGATCCGCGAGGCGATCACCGTCGGCAGGTCGGCTCCCGCGGCACGGACGAACGCGCGCAGGTCGTCGAGCCCGGCGGCGACGGCACGGTCGTCCGCCGAGCCGCCGGCACCGCGGACGTCGATCCGGGCCGCGGCGGCCGCAGCCGCTTCTTCGGGCGTCGACGTCCGGTGCACCTCGTCGTGCCGGTGGTCGGCACGGTCGTCGTCCCGGCCGAAGAGCGCCCGGAAGCGGTCACGCACGGCGCGGGGCCGTGGAGGTCATCGGGCGACCGACCGGGGGTCGTCGTCGCTCTGCCGCGCGCGCTCCAGGTAGGGCTTCGCCCGCTGGATGCCCGCCTCGAGCGCGCTCACGGTCGACGACATGTTCTTCGCCGCCTCGGAGCGGAAGGAGTCGATGGCGTCCATCGTCTGGAACACGTTGTCGAACGCACGCTGCAGGGTCTCCACGCTGACGCCCGAGTTCGTCGCCTGCTGGTGGATCCGCGTGGTCTGGTCGCGGAGCATCTCGCTCGTCTGCAGGATCATCGCGTTCGTGGTGTTGTTCACGGCGTCGATCTGGTCGAGCACCATGCGCTGGTTCGCGAGCGCCTGGGCGACGACGACCGCGGTGCGGAGAGCCGCGACGGTCGTGGTGCGCGCTCGCTCGACGCCCTTGATGAGCTCGGTGTTGTTCTTGCGGACGAGGTCCATGGCGAGGTACCCCTGCACCGAGACCGCGAGCTGCGTGAGGATGTCCTGGTGCCGCTGGCGCACCGGGAACAGCACGTCGGACTCGAGCTTCTGCGCCTCGTCCACGCGGCCGGCGTTCCGCAGCGACTCGACCTTCGTGACGGCCGCCTGGTCGAGCGCCTTCGCGAAGACGGCGTACTCGCTCAGCTGCTGCATGGTCTCCCACAGCTGGACCTTCTCGTCGGCGAGCGTCGCGTTGTCCTTGCGGAGCTCGTCCTGGCCGGCCATGAGCGACTTGATGACGCGGTCGAGCTGCGTCTGCGCGGACTCGTAGCGCTGGAAGTACTTCGCGAGCTTGTTGCCGCCCGGGATCATCCCGAGGATCTTCCGGCCGGTGCTGAGGTCGGCCTGGTTCGGGGTCAGGTCCTCGACGGTCGAGCGGAGATCGCCCAGGGTCGTCGCGACCTTCACCTGCGCACTGTCGCCCGTCCGGCGGGCCCCCGCGACCGAGGACTGCGACCGCTCGAGCATCCGCGACGAGAACCCGCCGGACCGGGCGATCTCGCTGCTCGCGATCTGGTTGATGCCGTCGACCTTCTCGCCGAAGGCCGGGGAGCGCGGGTCGAGCGCGGCGACCTCGTCGACGAACTCGCGCGCCTGCGCCGCGATCTGCGCCTGCCGCTCGGCGTCGACCGGCACCATGCCGGGGGCGTCGTCGGGCGTGATCGTCTCCGCCGCGTCGGCCGGCCGCAGGACGAGGGCGTCCTCGGACGAGTCAGCGGGCTCCGGCGGTGCGAGGGGTCCGGGCATCGGTGTCTCCTGGGTCGTTCGAAGGGGTCGCGGGGTCGCGGGTCGAGGGGAGCGGCTCAGCCGAGCTGGACGCCGAAGTCGGTGGCGATGCCGGCGAGGCCGGTCGTGTAGCCCTGGCCGACGGCGCGGAACTTCCACTCGGCACCGTTGCGGTACAGCTCGGAGAAGATCATCGCCGTCTCGGGCGCCGCGTCCTCGGACAGGTCGTAGCGGACGATCTCGTTGCCGTCCTGGTCGAGCACGCGGGAGTACGCGCTCCGGACCTGGCCGAAGTTCTGCCGCCGGGCCTCGCCCTGGTCGATCGACACCGCGATGACCACGCGGACGACGTCGGCGGGGAGCGCCTGCAGGTCGACGGTGATCTGCTCGTCGTCTCCGTCGCCCTGACCGGTGCGGTTGTCGCCCTGGTGCGCCACGGCACCGTCGACGCTGCGCGGCTGGTTGTAGAAGATGAAGTCGGCGTCCGAGCGGACCTTGCCCGACTCGCCGAGCAGCAGCGCAGACGCGTCGAGGTCGAACTGCTCGCCCGAGGTCGTGCGCGGGTCCCAGCCGAGGCCGACCGTCGCGACGGTCAGCCCGGGGCTCGTCTTCGTGAGGGAGAGGTTGTTGCCCTTGGCGAGGGAGAGTCCAGCCATGATCGGGTCCTTCCAGGTGGTGCTGTCGGTGCGGGTGCGGAGGTCAGTCGAGGACGACGCCGAAGTCGGTCGCGACGCCCCGGAGTCCGGTGGCGTAGCCCTGGCCGACGGCGCGGAACTTCCACTCACCGTTGTACCGGTAGATCTCCGCGAAGATCATGCCGGTCTCCGACGCGGCGTCCTCGGTGAGGTCGAAGCGCACGACCTCGTTGCCGGTCTCGTCGTTCACGACCCGGCAGAAGGCGCCGCGGACCTGCCCGAAGTTCTGCCGACGGGCGTCCGCCTGGTCGATCGTCACGACGATGACGACCCGCTCGACGTCCGCGGCGACGGCGTCGAGGTCGATGAGGATCTGCTCGTCGTCGCCCTCGCCCTCGCCGGTGCGGTTGTCGCCCTGGTGGACGACCGAGCCGTCGTTCGACTGCAGCTGGTTGTAGAAGATGAAGTCGTCGTTCGAGCGCACCCGACCGTTCGCGCCGACGAGCAGCGCGGAGGCGTCGAGGTCGAACTGCTCACCGGCGGTCGTGCGGGGGTCCCAGCCGAGACCGATCATCGCGCGCCGGAGACCCGGGTCGGTCTTGGTGAGCGAGAGGTTGTTGCCCTTGGACAGCGAGAGGGTCGCCACGGAGGTCTCCTGTTCCCTGATCAGAGGGCCGCGGCCGCGGGGGCGACCAGGTCCTGGACGGTGCGGCCGTTCGCCCGCTCGCCGATCGCGCTGAACGACCAGCCGGCCGAGCCGCGGGCAACCTTCGCCATCACCATGGCGGTGTGCGGACCGGACTCGGTGAGCTCGTAGCGCACGACCTCGGGGGCACCGGCGGTGGAGTCGTCGACGACGCGGCAGAACGCGTTCTTGACGCTGTCGAAGGTCTGGCGGCTGTAGCTGCTGATCACGAACACGATCTGAGAGACGGCGGGGTGCACGGCGCTCAGGTCGATGCGGATCGTCTCGTCGTCGCCCTCCCCGGCGCCGGTGAGGTTGTCGCCGGTGTGCTGGGCGGAGCCGTCCTTGCTGCGGAGCTGGTTGAACCAGACGTAGTCGATCGGCGTGCCCTGGGCGTCGAAGAAGATCGCCGAGGCGTCGAGGTCGACCTCCGCCTCTTTCCGGCCGCCGAACAGCCCGCGCTTCGCGGCGACGGCGTCCCACCCGAGGCCGAGGCGCACGCGCGTCAGTGCGCTGCCGTCCTGCTTCATGAGGGAGAGTGACTGGCCCTTCTGGAGGCTGAGTCCCATGGTGTGACCTTTCGTTGGAGCAGTTCGGTGTCGTCCGCGCGGGACCGGTGTCGTCGCGCGGATCAGTGGACGAGCTGGGCGGGTTCCGCCGGCTGCTCGGCCGCGGCCTTGCGGCGGTTCCGGACGACGGAGGAGATGAAGGCGGCGAGGATGAAGACGACGCCGATCAGGCCCGTGACGACCTCGTTGACCTCGGTCGTGATCGTGACGAGCAGGATCACGGCGAGGGCGCCGATCGCCCAGTGCGCGCCGTGGTCGAGGTACTCGAACTCGTCGAGCGTGCCCTGGCGGACGAGGAACACCGTGAGCGAGCGGACGAACATCGCGCCGATGAGGCCGAGGCCCAGGGCGATGATGATCGGGTCCGCGGTGATCGCGAACGCGCCGATCACGCCGTCGAACGAGAACGACGCGTCGATGACCTCGAGGTACAGGAACAGCAGGAACGCCGCACGGCCGGCGACGTGCCCGAGGCGGCGCTTCTTCACGATGCGGTCGGCCTCGGCCACCATGTGGTCGGTGCTCTCGAGCGCGTCGCCCTCGTCCTCGGGGTCGTCGACGTCGAAGAGTCCGCCGAGTCCGGTGACGAGGAAGTAGGTCACGAGTCCGGCGATGCCGGCGATGAGCACGACGCTCTGGTGGTCGCCCGAGGACACCGCGAAGACGGCGAGCAGCACGAGGGCGACGACGACGTTGACCATCGGGAGCTTGCCGATCACGTGCAGCGGGCGCTCGAGCCACTTCAGCCACAGGATGTCGCGGTCCTCGAACATGAAGTCGAGGAAGATCATCAGCAGGAACATCCCGCCGAAGGCCGCGATCTGCGGGTGCGCCTCGTGCAGCAGGTAGGCGTACGTGCCGGGCTCGTCGATCGGGCCCTTCTCGAGCGCGAGCTGGACGGCCTCGACCGGGTTCAGCTGCGCGGTGATGCCGACGATGAGGAGCGGGAAGAGCACACGCATGCCGAACACCGCGATGACGATGCCCACGGTGAGGAACATCTTCTGCCAGAACGGGCTCATCCGCTCGAGGATGCGCGCGTTCACGACGGCGTTGTCGAAGCTCAGGCTGATCTCGAGCACACCGAGGATGAGCGTGATCACGACGGCGGTCCAGCTGCCGTAGATCAGCGCCGTGGCGAGGGCGAGGACGGTGATCACGAGGGACCACCCGAAGGTCTTCAGGAACACGTGCGGCGGTCTCCCGGTCGGTGCGTCGTCGAGCAGGGGCTGAGGACGTTCGCAGTCGAACGAGCCCCCGCGGCGATGCTACATGCTCGGCGCCGTCCCGCGGTGGGGCCAGCGGCCGTCCGCGGTGAATGCCGGATCGCGTTGCTTCCGCATGTACTCCTGGAACGAGGACGCCTGGTCGGCGCACCACCCGACCTGCTTCCGGTGGAGCTCCTCGGCCGAGACGCCGAGCTCCTCCGGGTACTTCGCGGCGATGGCCTGCGCCACCCTTCCCGCGGCGACGGCGTCGGCCCCGGCGTCGTGGGCGTCGTCGAGCTGCACACCGTAGAGCGCCGACGCGGCCTCGAGCGTGCGCTTGCCCTTGCGGTAGGTGTCGAGCGCCTTGTCGATCACGAGCGGGTCGACGACGTTGCCGACCACGGGGGAGGGCAGGCCGTGCCGTCGGGCCTCGCGGTCGAGCACCGTGAGGTCGTACGGGGCGTTGTAGATGACGAGCGGGATGCCGCGGGCGAACACGGCCTCGACCGCGGCGATCACCTCGGCCACGACCTCGCCGGCGGGACGGCCCTCGGCCTGCGCCCGCTCGGTGGTGTAGCCGTGCACCGCGGCGGCGCCCTCGGGGATCGCGATGCCCGGGTCGGCCACCCACGCGCCCTCGACGATGGAGCGTCCGGTCATGTCGATGAGCCCGACGTGCGCGGTGACGATCCGGGCGGTCTCGACGTCGACGCCCGTGGTCTCGAGGTCGAACACGCCGAGTGCGTGCCACCAGGGGCGACCGGAGAGGTCCTGCACCGGGGCGCCCGGAGCGGACGTGTCGGTCACTGCTGCGGAGTACGTCACGTGCCGAGGCTAGCCGGACGGTCCGACACGACCGACACGACCCGCCACGTCACGTGCGGAGGGCAGCGCCCATCCGCGGACGGTCCGACACGACCGACGCGACCCGCCCGCCGGACCCGACCCGTGCCTCCAGGCCGGTACCGGCGCCGCCCACCGGACGCGACCGCGACCGACGGCCCGGTCCGCTCCCTACTGCGCGACCGGCCGCCCGACGTGCAGCCAGTAGAACGACTGCGTCCCCATCGTCAGCGTGACGTTCCCCTCGTCGTCGAACGACGGGAACGACCCGCCGCCGAACAGGTCGTACAGCGGCCGCCCCGCGAACTCCGGCGCCGACACCGTGACCGACGTCGGGTTCGTGGCGAACGAGAACACGCACAGGACGTCCTCGGCGCTCGGCCCGAACTGCTGCCCGGAGCCCTCCCACGAGCGGACGAACGCGAGCACCGACTCGTTGTCGGTGTCCTGCACGTGCAGGCTGCCCATCCCGAACACCGGGTGCGCCTTGCGGACGTGGATCACGTTCCGCACCCAGTGCAGCAGCGAGCGGGACTGCGCGAGCTGCGCTTCGACGTTCACCTGCGCGTAGTTGTAGACGAGCGACTGGACGACCGGCAGGTAGAGCTTGCCCGGGTCGGCGGTCGAGAACCCGGCGTTCCGGTCCGGTGTCCACTGCATGGGCGTGCGCGAGGAGTCGCGGTCGGGCAGCCAGATGTTGTCGCCCATGCCGATCTCGTCGCCGTAGTACAGGAACGGCGAGCCCGGCAGCGAGAACAGCAGCGCGTGGATGAGCTCGAGCTCGGCGCGGGAGTTGTCGAGCAGCGGCGCGAGGCGACGGCGGATGCCGATGTTCGAACGCATCCGCGGGTCGTAGCCGTACCAGCCGTACATCGCCTGGCGGTACTCCTCGCTGACCATCTCGAGGGTCAGCTCGTCGTGGTTCCGGAGGAACACGCCCCACGCGGCCTTCTCCGGGACGTCGAGCGTCTCGGACAGGATCGCCTTGAGCTCGGCGGCGTGCTGCGCGCGCAGCGAGTAGAAGATGCGCGGCATGACCGGGAAGTCGAACGCCATGTGGCACTCGGGCTCCTCGTCGGTGCCGAAGAACGCGGCGGTCTCGCGGGGCCACTGGTTCGCCTCGGCCAGGAGTACGCGGCCGGGGTACTCGTCGTCGACCATCGCGCGGAGCTTCTTGATGAACTCGTGCGTCTCCGGTTCGCCCTCGCCGTTGCCGTCCTCGGACTGGAACAGGTACGGGATGGCGTCGAGCCGGAGCCCGTCCACGCCCATGTCGAGCCAGTGCCGGACGACGTCGTAGACGGCCTCGACAACCGCGGGGTTCTCGTAGTTGAGGTCGGGCTGGTGCGAGAAGAACCGGTGGAAGAAGAACTGTCGACGGACCGGGTCGAACGTCCAGTTCGACTCCTCGGTGTCCACGAAGATGATGCGGATGTTCTGGTAGTGCTCGTCGGTGTCGCGCCAGACGTAGAAGTCGCCGTAGGGGCCGTCCGGGTCCTCGCGGGACTGCTGGAACCACTCGTGCTGGTCGCTCGTGTGGTTGAGGACCATGTCGATGACGATGCGCATGTTCCGCTCGTGCGCCTTCGTCACGAGTTCGCGGAAGTCATCGAGGGTGCCGAACTCCGGCAGGATCGCCTTGTAGTCCTGGATGTCGTACCCGCCGTCGCGCATCGGCGACTGGAAGAACGGCGGCAGCCACAGGGCGTCGACGCCGAGCCACTGCAGGTAGTCGAGCTTGCCGATGACGCCCTGGATGTCACCGATCCCGTCGCCGTTCGAGTCGACGAACGAGCGGATCATGCACTCGTAGAAGACCGAGCGCTTGTGCCACTGCGGGTCGAGCGTGAGTCCGGGCAGCTGGATCGGGGCCGTGAACGTCAACCGTGCTCCTCGTCGAAGGTCGGCGGGCCGGCGGCGTGGCCCGTCCCCGCCACAGTAGGCGCGCGGCCCTGCGACTGTCCGCGGGTTGCGCGGGTCGTGTTCGGTCGCGTTCCGTCGCGTGCGGTCCGCCGGCCTGGAGGCACGGGGCGCGTCGCCGGGGCGGCTGCGGTCCGGTGCGTGGTCCGGTAAGCCGGGGTGGGCTGCGGTCCGGTCCGTCGGGGTGGGCTGCGGTCCGGTGCGTGGTCCGGTTCGTCGGGGTGGGCTGCGGTCCGGGGCGTGGTCCGCTTCGTAGACTGGCCGGGATGCGAGCGCCCGTGATCTCCCCGTACCAGTCGCTGACGGCGTCGACCCCCGTCGTGCACCGCTCCGTCGTGGTCGGCGGCCGCACGACGCACTACTGGGAGTACGGGCCGGCCGACGCGCAGGAGACGGTCCTGGCCGTCCACGGGTTCCGCGGCGACCACCACGGCCTCGAGACGATCGCCGCCCATCTGGTCGGCAAGCGGGTGCTCGTGCCGGACCTGCCCGGCTTCGGGATCTCGGATCCGCTGCCCGTGTCGGACATCGACGGCTACGTCGGCTGGCTCACCGGGTTCCACCGTGCCCTCGGGCTGACGCGGGACACCGTCGTGCTCGGTCACTCCTTCGGCTCGATCGTCACCGCGGCTGCCGTCGCCGCCGGGCTCGGCACCCGGCTGCTCGTCCTCGTGAACCCCATCGCCGCGCCGGCGCTCCAGGGGCCGCGTGCCGTCGCCACCGGCATCGCGATCGGGTACTACCGCGCGGGGGCGCTGCTGCCGCGGCCGCTCGGGCTCGGGCTGCTCCGGAACCGTGCGATCGTCCGGGCGATGAGCGTCGCGATGCTCAAGAGCCACGACCGCGACCTCCGCCGCTGGGTGCACGAGCAGCACGACCGGTACTTCTCGGCGTTCGCGGACCGCACGAGCGTGCTCGAGGCGTTCCGCACCTCGGTCACGCACGACGTGTCGGAGTACGCCGACCGCATCGACGTGCCCGTCCTGCTCGTCGCGGCGGAGCACGACGACATCACCGCGGTGCCCGAGCAGCGGGCCCTCGCGGCCCGGCTGCGGGACGCCGAGCTCGTGGTGGTCCCGGGCGTCGGGCACCTCGTGCACTACGAGACCCCGGGCGCGGCGGCCGAGGCCGTGCTCCGGCGGATGGCCGACCGACCGCGTCGCGCGGGGCACCCGCGTCGGACCGGGTCCGGCCGGGCGGACGGGGCGACCTCGTGACGCGCCTGCGGATCGGCATCGACTGCCGGTACGTCCGCATCGGGCGGCACGACGGCATCAGCCGCTTCACCGCCGGCATCGCGGCGCACCTGCCCGACCGGCACGACGCCGTGCTGCTCGTGCACGACGAACGGCAGCTCGAGTCGCTGCCGTCCGGACTGCCGTGGGAGCTCGTCCCGGCGCCGACCGACGCGGGGGAGCCGTTCGTCGCCCGGGTCGTCAACCGGCTCGGCCTGGACGCGGTGTTCTCGCCCATGCAGACCATGGGGTCGCGTGGTCGGCGGTACGCCCTCGTGCTGACCCTGCACGACCTCATCTACTACCGGAACCGCACGCCCCCGCGGGAGTTCTCGTGGCCGATCCGGCTCGGCTGGCGGCTCTTCCACCTCAGCTGGGCACCGCAGCGCTTCCTGCTCGACGGCGCCGACGGCGTGGTCACGGTCTCGCGGACGACCGCCGGCCTGATCGCGGAGCACCGGCTCACGAAGCGCCCGGTCACGGTCGCGTACAACGCGGCGGACCCGGCGGAACCGCGCGACCCGGCGGCCGGGCGGCAGCGCTCCCTCGTCTACATGGGCTCGTACATGCCGTACAAGAACGTCGAGACCCTGGCCGCCGCGCTGCCGCTGCTCGGACCGGACTGGACGCTGCACTGCATGTCCCGGGTGTCCGACGCCGACCGCCGGCGGCTCGAGCGGCTCGCACCGGCGGGCTCGATCGTGTGGCACGACGGCGCGTCCGACGAGGAGTACCTCGCGACGCTGCGGTCCGCGACGGCACTCGTCACGGCGTCCCGCGACGAGGGCTTCGGCATCCCGCTCGTCGAGGCGATGGGTGTCGGCACACCGGTCGCGGTGAGCGACATCCCGATCTTCCGTGAGATCGGCGGCGACGCCGCGGAGTACTTCGACCCGTCGTCGTCCGCGGCCGTCGCCGCCGCGGTCCGTCGGCTCGAGGAGCGCTGGGACACGGCGTCGGCGGCGTCGCGGGAGCAGGCCGCCCGGTTCCGCTGGGCGGACTCCGCCGAGCAGGTCGTGCAGGCCGTCGAACGTGCGGTGGCCGACCGGGCACGACGCCGCGGCTGACGGCCGCCCGCGCCGGAGGGCGTGCACGCCACGTCACCGCGCCCGGAGTGGTCTGTCGCGCTCCGTGCCCGATGCGGTTCACCGCGTCACCGGTCGGTCGCGGTGACCGTCGCTCCCGGGAAGACGGCGTGCGTCCGCTCCGACGCGGTCGCGACCACGGCGTCGAGCGCTGCTCCGGTCCCGCCGGTCACCACGACGACCCGCTGGAGTGCCGGGTCGTCCGCCGTGCGTTCCGGCCCGGAAGAGCAGCGCACCGCCACCACCCCGCCGACGTCCGCGACCGAGCGGGCGACCTCGAACCGCTGCCGGCTGACGGTCGCGTCCGAGGAAACGCCCACGTCGAGCGCCCCGATCCGCGCGATCGCCGTCACTCGGACGCCGTTGCCGCCGGCGTCGGCCGCGGCGGCGCTCAGCCGCGTGACCACGTCGACCTGCTGACCGGGGGAGAGCGCGGTGTCGACCACGACGACCGCGGCCACGTCGTACGCCGCGAAGGCCTGCTTGTCGGTGGTCGGGTCCTGGACCGTCTGCACGCCCGGGACCGCGCGGGCGTCGGCACGGAACCGGTCGAGGGCCGCCTGCGGCTGCGGGAACACCCCGCCGACGCCGTTCTGCACGCTGCCGACGATGGTCGACAGCACGACGGCGATCACGACGCCTGCGACCACGAACCCGAGCAGCACGAGGGACCCCCGTCGCAGGCGCTGCGCCCCGGTGACCGTTCGGACCGCCGCCGTGCCCGGTCCGAACGCGCGGTCCAGGTCGTCGTCGGAGGCGTGCCGACCCGAGTCAGCGGCGGCGAGCCGACCCGAGTCAGCGGCGGCGTGCCGACCCGGGGCCGCGGCGGCGCGCCGAGCGTCGGGCAGGGGGCGTTCGGACCACGGTGGGTCGTCGTCGGTCCGCCTGGCGTCCATGCCGTCCCCCTCACGCCGTCCGGGTCGGGCGGCCCGGGAGCCGGCCGTCCGTGCAGCGGAGCGTAGTCCGGCGACGGTCAGGGGGTTGCGGGTTCCGCGGGACGTCGCCATGGGTCAGCCGCGGCGCTCCAGCGGGTTCTGCTCCGCGAACGATTCGTCGCCGGTCTGCTCGGAGACCTCGTCCAGCGGGTCGTCGAACCGGACGAGCTCGGCTCGGAAGCGCTCGGGGTCCCAGCGGAACGAGTGCACCGACCCGTTGCGGATCGGCGTCGACCAGCGGTCCGCGGTGCCGGGAGCGGCGGCGTTGACGAGTGCACGGATCACCGCGCCGTGGGTCGCGACGACGACCGACCCCGCGTCGAACCGGACCGCGATCTCGCCGAGGGTCTCGGTGGCGCGGGCGAGGAGGGCGCTCCGCGACTCACGTCCGGGAACGACGTCGTCCGGGTAGCGCTCGACGACCTCGGAGTCGGTGAGGCCCTCGGCTTCGCCGTAGGACCGCTCGGCCAGGCCCGGGTAGGTCGACGGGACGTCGAGCCCGAGGTGGGCGGCGATGATCGACCCGGTCTCGAACGCGCGCGAGAGCGGCGACGCGACGACGGCGTCGAAGGACCGACGCGCGAGGAGTGCTGCGGCCGCGGCCGCCTGGGAACGGCCGGTGTCGTTGAGCGGGATGTCGGTGGAGCCCTGGATGCGGCGCTGCGCGTTCCAGTCGGTCTCGCCGTGCCGGACCAGGGTGAGGAGCGTCGTCACCCGTCGATCATCGCAGACGGCAGCAGACGCGCTGCCAGGGCCTCGAGCGTCTCGGTGGTCCCGCCGTCGATCTTCACCGCTGCTCGCCGGTCGCTGCGGGTGGTGCCGCGGTTCACGATGACGACCGGGTGCTTGCGGCGCGTGGCGTGGTCGACCAGGCGGACGCCGGAGTTCACGGTGAGGGACGACCCGACGACCAGGAGCGCGTCCGCGTCGGCCACGATCGACACGGCCTCGCGGAACTTCTCGGCCGGCACGAACTCGCCGAAGAACACCACGTCGGGCTTCAGCACCCCGCCGCACACCGAGCAGTCGGGCACGCGGAAGCGCTCGACGTCGGTGATCTCGACGTCACCGTCCGGCTGCAGCTCGACGTTCCCGGGTTCGTCGATCCACGGGTTCTCGCGGTCGAGCACGGCGGCGAGGTCGGCGCGTGAGAAGACCTGCCCGCACGTCAGGCACACCGCGCGGTCCATCGAGCCGTGGATCTCGACGACCCGGCGCGACCCGGACCGCAGGTGCAGGCCGTCGACGTTCTGCGTGACGACCCCGGTGACGAGCCCCGCTCGCTCGAGCGCGGCGAGGGCGCGGTGCCCGGCGTTCGGACGTGCCGCGGCGAACGAACGCCACCCCAGGTGCGAGCCGGCCCAGTACCGCTGTCGCTTCGCGGCGTCGGAACGGAACTCCTGGAAGGTCATCGGCTTGCGGACCACCCGGCCGTCGCCGCGGTAGTCGGGGATCCCGGAGTCGGTGCTCAGCCCCGCCCCGGACAGCACCGCGATCCGCTTGCCCGCGAGGAGCTCGACCACGCGGTCCAGCTCGGCCTGCATCGGGTCGGTCAGCACGTCGTCCACGGTACCCTCAACAGCCGACCGCCCAGCCGCCTTCCCACGAAACGAGCCCCGTGCACCCCGTCCGCATCGACACCCTCGACGACCCGCGCCTCGACGACTTCGCCCGACTGACCGACGTGGCGCTCCGACGGGTCTCCGAGCCAGAGGGCGGGCTGTACATCGCGGAGTCGAACACGGTGATCGAGCGCTCGGTCCGGGCCGGGCACGTGCCCCGGAGCGTCCTCGTGCAGGAGAAGTGGCTCGACAGCGTGCTGCCCCTGGTGGCGGACCACGAGGGCCCGGTCTTCGTCGGGCCCGACGCCCTGCTCGAGCAGCTGACCGGGTTCGCGATGCACCGGGGCGCCCTCGCCGCGATGCACCGTCCGGAGCTGCCGAGCGTCGCGGACGTCGTGCGGGACGCCCGGCTCGTGGTCGTGCTCGAGGACATCGTCGACCACACGAACGTCGGTGCCGTCTTCCGGAGCGTCGCCGGACTCGGCGCCGACGCGGTGCTCGTCAGCCCGCGCTGCGCCGACCCGCTCTACCGACGGAGCGTCCGGGTCAGCATGGGCACCGTCCTGCAGGTGCCGTGGACCCGCATCGGCGACTGGCCCGCCACCGGCGACGACCTCCGCGCGCAGGGGTTCCACCTCGCCGCGATGGCGCTCACCGACCGCTCGGTGGACCTGGACACCTTCGTGCAGGACGTCCCCGAGCGGATCGCGCTCGTGATGGGCACCGAGGGCCAGGGCCTCACGCCCGCGGCGATCGCCGCCGCCGACACGACCGTCCGGATCCCGATGGCGCACGGCGTCGACTCCCTCAACGTGGCCGCGGCGAGCGCCGTCGGCCTGTGGGCGGTCGCCCACGCGCAGCGGGCGGCCCGCTAGCTGCCCATCCAGTCGGCGGGCAGCAGCACTGGCCGGGAGGATCGTGGCGGGTCAGGCGGGCAGCCACCGTCCGACGGCGGTCACCAGGGCGCGGTCCGTGTCCGGCCCGCCGGTCAGGCACCCCCCGACGGGCGCGCCGTCCACGGTGAGCACCGGCGCGCTCACCGAGGGGAGGCCGCCGACGCTCGCGAGCGCGGTCATCGCGGTCGTCGCCGTCCGGACCCGCTCGAGCTCGTCCGCGTCGGCGGCGAGCGCGGGAGCCGGGCCGGGCACGGTCGGCGCCAGGAACGCGCGGTAGTGCAGCGCCTCGCGGATCGCGGCCCGGACGACGGGGAACCGCTCGCGCGCCGCCGCCACCTGGTCGGCCGGAGCGGCGGCGGCCGCGGCGAACCGTCCACCGACGACGGCGCCGAGCGCTCCCGGGTGTGCGGCGATCCAGTCGCCGTGCACGGCCGTGGCCTCGGCGCCCTGCACCAGCCGGAGCAGCTCGCGCAGCTCGTCGAGTCCGGGGAGTCCGAGCGCGGCGAGGGAGGTCTCCGGCACGTCGGGCCCGACCGCGGCGCGGAAGGCCTCCCGCGTCGCCGGGTCCGCGGCGTCGAGCAGGTCCGTCAGGACCACCGGGTCGCCGACCGGCTGTCGGGCGGTGTCGTCCGGCACCGAGGCGTCGAGCGCGCGGAGGAGCGTGTCGGCGTCCCGCGTCAGCCATCCGACGGTGTCGAACGACGGCGCGAGGGGCAGGAGTCCGGCCCGGTCGACGAGCCCGTGCGTCGTGCGGAGGCCCCACAGCCCCTGGTAGGACGCCGGGACCCGGATCGAGCCGGCCGTGTCGGTGCCCAGTCCGATGTCGGCCGTCCCGGAACGGACGGCCGACGCTGAGCCGCTGGACGATCCTCCCGGCACGGCGGTCGGGACCGCCCCGTTGGGTGGGGTGCCGTGGTGTTCGTTGCGTCCCGTGAGCGCGTAGGCGAACTCGTCGGTCCGCGCGATGCCGCGGATCGACGCGCCGGCGGCGAGGAGCGCCGCGACGGCGGCCGCTGCCGTCGCGGCGGGGACCGACTCCCGCAGGTACGTGGGGTTCCCGGCACCGACGGGGTGCCCGGGGACGGCGTAGAGGTCCTTCACGGCGACGGTCTCGCCGTCGAGCGGGCCGGTCCCGGTCGGGGCGACGAGCGGGTCGCCGAGCACGCGCCAGACCGTGGTGTCGAACGCCCGCGGGCGTCCGGTGACGTGCGCCGCCTCGATCCGCCACGTGCCGTCCTGGCGGCGCCACAGCTGGGTCTGCAGGCCGGAGCCGCCCGCGTCGAAGGTGGACACGGCGACGACCAGGGCGAGGTCGTCGGCGAGCGGTCGGACCTCGACCCGGGTCAGGGTCCGGCTCGCGACCCCACCGCGCGCGCCGCGGAAGGCGCTGATCGCGTCGTGGCCGACGAGCAGACCGCGGTCGTCGCCGCGCAGGGTCGTGGGGGAGCGGACGAAGGCGTCGTCGAGCGCGGCGAGGTCGTCGGCGGCGAGGGCGCGCTCGTAGGCGTCCAGGGCCTCGAGGAGCCCGGCAGGGGCGTCCGGCCCGCTCACCGGAGGTCCTCGAAGTCGGCCTTGCGGATGCGGGCGTGCGCCCCCGTGACGAGGTCGACCACCTGCGAGACGTTGAAGTCGGTCGCGGCGCTGAGGTACGCGTACGCCAGGTGCGGCTCCATGCCGTAGCGGGCGCCGAGGATCGCGATCGCGTGCCGGACGCAGGCCCGGACGGCCTCGTCGAGGTCGGGGTCCATGCCGGTCGGGACGAGGAACTCGTGCGTCTCGACGAGCGGCCACACGAGGTCGCCGAACCGCTGGACTGCCTCGGCAGCGGGCGTCAGGTCGAAGCGCAGCGTCGCCCGGAGCGAGGCCTCCATCGCGGTGAGCGCGACCTCGCCGTCCCCCTGCGCGAAGTGCGGGTCGCCGACGTACACCGACGCGCCCGGCACGAGCACGGGCAGGTGCAGCTGGGCTCCGGCCTGCAGCAGGTTGACGTCGACGTTCCCGCCGTGCCGCCCCGGTGGGACCGAGTGGAGCCGTTCGCCCGGGGTCGCGACACCGGTGATGCCGAGGAACGGGGCGAGCGGGAAGCGGGCGTACCGGTCGCGGGACTCGGTGAGCGGGATGCGGCCGAGCAGCCCGTCCGGTCCGGGGACGACGTCCGCGAAGACGCTCACGGTCGTGCCGTCGACCGGGTACTCGCCGTGCAGCGCGCCGCGGCCGTGCCGGTTCGACACGACCCCGTACGGGACCCGGGGCAGCGTCTCGAGCACCGTGACGGTCAGGACGTCCCCGGGCTCTGCGCCCTCGACCGCGATCGGGCCGGTGACCACGTGCGGTCCGTCGTGCTCCGGGTCGCGGCGAGCGGCACGGGCCACGGCGACCGCGTCGTCGAGGACGTGCTCGCGGGGCACGCCGTGCCGGGCGAAGAACGCCACCGGGTCGCTGCCCTGGTCCGGCAGGAGCCCCTCGTGGCTGAGCGTGTCGATCGTCACCTCGGCACCGGACGGCACCGTCATCACCGGGCGGTCGGCGTCGCTCGGCAGGCGTCCCCACAGCGCCCGCTCCGGGTCGACCGGCAGGTACCGGTCGGAGCGGACCGGACCGGTGCCCGGTTGCAGGACCGGCACGGCAGGGGCGGACGACGGCGGCGGCACGGGCGCGGTGCCCGGGGTGGATCCGTGGAGCATGTCCGTCACGGTAGGGGGCGTCCGGGGCCGCACCGGGCCGTCCTGCCGATGTTTTACACGTTCGTCACACGCGGCACCCGGTCACGCCCCGGTACGCTCCTGTGCCGTGCCAGCAGTCGTGCGTCGTCCCCGTACCGCCATCAGGAGGCCCGTGACGATCACCGTCGTCGCCGTCCTCGTGCTCGTCGTCGGGTTCCTCGTCGCGGCGGCCGTCGTGCCGTTCGCCCCGGCGAGCGCGCGGACCACGACGTACGCCGCCCCGACCTCGACGCTGCCGGCGCTGTCCTTCCCGGGCTACGGCGCGACGGCGGTCGAGGCCACCGACTTCCCGGAGAGCCTGCGGACGAGCGGGGACCGGAAGGCCCGGTCGATCGCGAGCATCTCGAAGGTCGTGACCGCGCTCGTCGTCCTCGACGCGAAGCCGCTCCGGCAGGGCCAGGCGGGTCCGACGATCACGTTCGACGCGCAGATGCAGGGGCTCTACGCGACCTACGCTGCGCAGAACGGCGAGGTCGCCCCGATGCCCGCGGGGCTGCAGCTGTCGCAGTACCAGACCATGCAGGTCATGCTCATGAAGTCCGCGAACAACTACGCCGGCGCGCTCGCACTCTGGGCGTTCGGCTCGATGGACGCCTACCAGCGCGCCGCGACGACCTGGCTGCACGCGCACGGCCTCGACGACACCACGATTCACGAGCCGACGGGCCTGGACGCGGGCAACACCTCGACCGCGACCGACCTCGTCGACCTCGGGCAGCTCGCACTCGCGGACCCCGTGGTCAAGGAGATCGTCGGCACCGCGCAGGCCACGGTCCCTGGCGCCGGGCAGATCGAGAACTCGAACAAGCTGCTCGGGATGGACGGCGTCGAGGGCATCAAGACCGGAACGCTCGACCAGGCCGGCGCCTGCCTGCTGTTCGCCGCCACCTACGAGCGGGGCGGCCGGACCGTCACGGTCGTCGGGGCGATGCTCGGCGGGGTCGACCACGACTCGCTCGACGTCGACGTGCAGCGGCTCCTGCGCTCGGTCGCCGACAACTTCCAGGTCGTCACCCTGACGCACGCCGGGCAGACGTTCGGGACGTTCTCGACGCCGTGGCGGGACGAAGCCGACGCCGTCTCGGCGAAGGCGGCCGAGGTCCTGGTCTGGGGACGGACCACCGTGACCGCGAAGACCACGCTCGAGCAGCTGACCTTCGGCGCCGCGGGGGAGCGGGTCGGGCGTGTGCGCTTCACGATCTCCGACCACGACCCGGTGACCGTGCCGCTCGTCCTCGAGCGCGGGATCGAGGACCCCGGCGTCTGGTGGCGCTGGACGAACCCGTTCCAGGGCACCGCCGCCTGACCCGAGCACCGCGTAGTGTCGGCGGGGTGACGACGACGTTCCCCCGGTCCACCCCGTCCGCCCTCGGCATCGACCCGCGCGGGGTGTCCGCGTTCCTCGACGCCCTCGAGTCCACGCCGGGTGTGGAACCCCACTCGTTCCAGCTGCTCCGGCACGGGCAGCTCGCCGCCGAGGGCTGGTGGGCGCCGTACGCCCCCGATCGCGTGCACCTGCTCTACTCGCTGAGCAAGAGCTTCACCGCAGCGGCCGTCGGCACCGCGGTCCGCGCCGGCCTGGTCGACCTCGACGCCACGGTCCTGTCGTACTTCCCCGAGCTCGACGCCGACGTCACCGACGAGCGCAGCCGGCGCATCCGCGTGCGGCACCTGCTCGCGATGGCGTCCGGGCACCGCGAGGAGGCCCTCGAGCGCGCCCGCGCCGCCGACCCGACGAACCTCGTCCGCGGGTTCCTCCTGACGCCCCCGGACGAGGAGCCCGGCAGCGTCTTCGCCTACAACCAGCCCTGCACGTACACGGCCGCGGCGATCGTCCGACGTGTGACCGGCGGTTCCCTGGTCGACTGGCTCCGCCCGCACGTCCTCGACCCCCTCGGGATCGACGACCTCGCCTGGAAGACCGACGAGACCGGCGCCGAGCTCGGCTTCAGTGGCTGCTACGCCCCGACCTCGGCCGTCGCCGCACTCGGGCAGCTGTACCTGCAGCGGGGCGTGTGGGACGGCCAGCGCATCCTCGACGAGGACTGGGTCGCCGCCGCGACGAGCGCCCAGGTCGCGAACCCGGACGAGGAGAACGTCGACTGGCGGCAGGGCTACGGCTTCCAGTTCTGGATGGCCCGGCACGGCTTCCGCGGCGACGGCGCGTACGGCCAGTTCTGCGTCGTCCTGCCCGAGCAGGACGTCGTCCTCGCCATGACCGGACAGAGCACCGACATGCAGGCCGTCCTCGACGCGGCCTGGCAGCACCTGCTGCCCGCCGTCGGTGCTGTGGACACAGACGCTGCGGACACCGACGTGGCAGCCGACACCGCCCTGGAGGCACGGCTCGCCTCCCTGGGGCTGCCTCCCGTCGAGGGGGTGGAGCTGCACGACGACGCGGACGGGTCCTACGCGGCGACCGGCGTCGCCGACGGGGTGCGTCTCGCGCGTTCGGGCGACGGCTGGCGCGTCACGGTGGACGTCGACGGCGGCACGCTGACGTGCCCGGTCGGTCAGGGCACGTGGGCGGTCGAGGGTCCGCTCGCCGCGAGCGGGGCCCGCCGGCGCGAGGGGGTCGTCGCGGTCGACGTCCGTTTCGTCGAGAGCCCGCACCGGCTCCGCCTCCGGCTCGACACCGGCACGGGCACGGCGACCTCGTCGTGGGCGACGCAGCCGTTGCACGACGGACCGCTGACGCTCCGGCGCCCGGCCGACTGATCGGCCGTCGCCCGGGCTAGGGCGTGTCGGAGCGGTGCTCGACGACGTCCTGCAGCTCCGGGCGCTTCGGGGAGACCCCGTCGCCGGAGGACGTGTGCCGGATCCGGCGCACCACCCAGGGCACGAGGTACTCCCGCGCCCACCCGAGGTCCTCGACCCGGGCCTCGCGCCACGGTCGGGACTGGAGCGGCTCAGGCACGAACGGCTCCAGCCCGTGGTCGACGCCCAGGGTGTCGAGCACGGCCGCGGCGACCGTGGCGTGGCCCGTGGGGGAGTGGTGCAGCCGGTCGGGTGCCCACATCCGCGGGTCCCGCAGCACCCGGAGCGCCCACAAGTCGGCGACGAGCGCCCCGTGCTTCAGCGCGATGGCGTGCAGGTTCTCGTTGTAGATCGCCGTCTTGCCGCGGACCATCCCGAGCACCGGGGTCATGCCGACGTCGGGGCCGGTGAACAGCACGACCGTCGCACCGTCGCTCCGGAGCCGCTCGACCATGCCGTCGAACCGCTCGGCGAGCTCGTCAGGGTCCGACCCCGGTCGGATGATGTCGTTGCCGCCGGCCGAGACCGTGACGAGGTCCGGCCGGAGCGCCAGGGCGGGCTCGACCTGCTCGTCGACGATCTGGCCGAGGAGCCGACCGCGGATCGCGATGTTCGCGTAGGCGAAGTCGTCGGTGCGGTGCGCCAGGACCTCGGCGACCCGGTCAGCCCAGCCGCGGTTGCCGCCGGGCACGGTCGGGTCGGGGTCCCCGATGCCCTCGGTGAACGAGTCACCGATCGCGACGTACCTGGACCACGGATGACGATCTGACACGTCCCGAACCGTAGTCTCGTGCCATGACGAAGGCCAACCCCGCCTGGAGCCTGCCCGAGGACCTGCTCGCCCGGATCGCGGCGCGGGCGCCCGGGTACGACGCGGACAACGCCTTCTGCGCCGAGGACCTGGCCGAGCTCCGTGCCGCCGGGTGGCTGCGGATCGGGGTGCCCGTCGAGCAGGGCGGCTCCGGGCTCGGCCTCGCCGCGACGGCGCGGTTGCAGCAGGAGCTCGCGCAGGCCGCACCGGCGACCGCGCTCGGGTTGGGGATGCACCAGGTCTGGGTGCAGGCGGCCCGCAGCGTGTCCGCACAGGGTGGGTCGTTCCTCCAGGCCGTCACCGACCACGCGGCGGACGACCACCTGCTCGCGTTCGGGGTGAGCGAACCCGGCAACGACGCCGTCCTGTTCGACTCGTCGACGACGGCGGAGCCGGACGGCGACGGGGGCTACCGCTTCACCGGGACGAAGGTGTCGACGTCGCTCGCACCGGCGTGGGACGTGCTGAGCGTGTTCGGGAAGGACACCAGCGGGCCGGAGCCGCGGCTGGTGCACGGGTTCGTGCTCCGCTCCGACGGCGACGTCGAGCACCTGGACGACTGGGACACGCTCGGGATGCGCGCGACGCAGAGCCGGACCACCCGGCTGCTCGGCGTGCACGTGCCCGCGGAGCGCATCGTGCGGTCGCTGCCGGTCGGCCCGACGAACGACCCGCTCGTGTTCGGGATCTTCGCCGCTTTCGAGCTGCTCGTGGCGTCGGTGTACGTCGGGATCGCGTCCCGCGCGGTGGACCTGGCGGTCACGGCGGTGTCCGGTCGCGCGGGGCGGGACGGGGTCCCGCGGTCGCAGGACCCGGACGTCCGTCGGACGATCGCGGACCTGCGCGGCGCCGTCGACGCCGTGGCGCTGCAGGTCGGGTCGCTCGCCCGGTCGGTGGACGAGGGCGAGGACCTGGGCGCGCGGTGGTTCCCCCTGCTCGTCGGGACCAAGGCGCGGACGGTCGACGCGGCGCAGCACGTGGTGGACGAGGCGATGCGCGTCGTCGGCGGGCGGGCGTACGCGGCGGACTCGGAGCTGGCGCGGCTCGCCCGGGACGTCCGGGCCGGGCAGTACCACCCGTCCACGCGGGACTCCGCGGCGCGGACGATCGCGGCGGCGGAGCTCGGCCCGCTCGTGTAGCGCCGCGGGAGCGCGGCGGCCGGTCGTCGGTGTCGGTGGGGCGTGGCATCATCGGCGCGTGAGCAAGCAGGACGGACGCAACCGGCTCGTCTCGGACCGTCCCGTGGACGACCTGACGGCGACGGTGCTGCACGTCGACATGGACGCCTTCTTCGCGTCCGTCGAACTGCTCGACCGTCCCGACCTGCGCGGCCTGCCCGTGATCGTCGGCCACGACTCCGACCGGTCCGTCGTCACCGCGGCCACGTACGAGGCCCGGAGGTACGGCGTGAACTCCGCGATGCCGATGGCCGTCGCCAAGCGCCGCTGCCCGAACGCGATCATCGTCGAGCCGCACTTCGAGAAGTACACGGCGAAGTCCGCCGCCGTGATGCGCGTGTTCGAGAGCTTCACGCCCCGCGTCGAGAAGCTCGGCATCGACGAGGCGTTCCTCGACGTCGCCGGAGCGCTCCGGCTCTCCGGCACCCCGTGGGAGATCGGTCGGGCGATCCGCTCCGCGGTCCTCGCCGAGACCGGGCTGCACTGCTCGGTGGGCGCAGCCTCGACCAAGTTCGTCGCGAAGCTCGCGTCCAGCCGGGCGAAGCCGGACGGGCTCCTCGTCGTCCCGGCCGAGCACACCGTCGCGTTCCTGCACCCGCAGCCCGTCTCCGCGCTGTGGGGCGTCGGCGGCACCACGCAGGAGAAGCTCGAGCGGCGCGGCATCCGCACGGTCGGCGACCTCGCGCACACCCCGCTGCCCTCCCTCGTCGCGGCACTCGGACCCGCCGGCGGCCAGCGCCTGCACGACCTGTCGTGGGGGCGTGACCCGCGGGTCGTCGACACCGGCGTCACCGAGAAGTCGATCGGGCACGAGACCACGTTCGGCCACGACCTCACCGAACGCGACGACGTCGCCCGCGAGCTCCTCCGCCTGGCCGACAAGGTGGCCGTCCGGCTCCGGCGCGCCGACGTGCAGGCCCGCACCGTGGCGCTCAAGGTCCGGTACACCGACTTCAGCACGCTGACCCGGTCGCGCACCCTCGCCGAACCCACCGACGTCGCCAAGCGGCTGCACCACGAGGCCGTCGAGCTCTACGACGTGCTGCACCGGCCGGGCAACCGGATCCGGCTCATCGGCGTCCGCGGCGAGAACCTCGTGCCCGCCGCCGCGAGCAACGCGTTGTGGGACGACGACGCGCCGTGGCGGGACACCGAGACCACCGTGGACGCCGTTGCTGCACGCTTCGGCGCGGGCGTGCTCCGGCCCGCCTCGCTCGTCCGCGGCACGCCCGAGCAGCGGCCCCCGCACGCCCGGCAGGACCCCGCGTGACGGTAGACTCGCGTGAAGTGAGCGCAGCGGAGTACGACGACCAGCAGCAGCCCGCGACACTGTGGGGCGACACCCCCGAGACCGTCGCGGACGGCGCCGTCCGCCCGCACGAAGACGCCGTGGCCCAGGCCGAGAACGCCGGCAACGCGGCCGCCGAGCACCTGTCGCCGGCGTTCCCCGAGCGGGCCGCGTGGGGCACTGCGTCCAAGCTCCGCGCCTGGCAGGTCGAGGCCCTCACGAAGTACTTCGAGAAGGAGCCGCGCGACTTCCTCGCAGCCGCGACCCCGGGCGCCGGCAAGACCACCTTCGCGCTCCGGCTCGCGACCGAGCTCCTCGCCCGCGGCACGATCGACCGGATCATCGTCGTCGCGCCGACCGAGCACCTGAAGCGGCAGTGGGCCGACTCCGCCGACCGCGTGGGCATCCGGCTCGACCCGATGTTCAAGAACGGCGACGGCATGTTCGGCCGGCACTACCAGGGCGTCGCGATCACGTACGCCCAGGTCGGCATGAACCCCGAGGTCCACCAGCGCATCACCGCAGGCGGGAAGACCCTGGTCATCCTCGACGAGGTGCACCACGGCGGCGACGCACTGACCTGGGGTGACGGCATCCGCGAGGCGTTCACGAAGGCCACGCGCCGACTGTCGCTCTCCGGGACGCCGTTCCGCTCGGACACCGCCCCGATCCCGTTCGTGCAGTACGCCCCCGACGAGCAGGGCATCCGCACCTCGGTCTCCGACTACAACTACGGCTACGGCCGCGCGCTCAAGGACGGCGTCGTCCGACCGGTGCTCTTCATGGCCTACGCCGGCCAGATGCGCTGGAAGACCCGGATGGGCGACGAGATGTCGGCCTCGCTCGGCGAGCAGGTGACGAAGGACATCACGGCGCAGGCGTGGCGCACGGCGCTCTCCCCGGAGGGCGAGTGGATGCCGGCCGTGCTGTCCGCCGCCGACAAGCGTCTGACCGAGGTCCGCCGAGGTGTCCCGGACGCCGGCGGGCTCGTCATCGCCACCGACACCACGACGGCTCGTGCCTACGCCCGCATCCTGCAGCGCATCACGGGGGAACGACCGACGGTCGTGCTCTCGGACGAGGCCGCCGGGTCCAGCCGCATCCAGGCCTTCTCCGAGGACACCTCGCGCTGGATGGTCGCCGTCCGCATGGTGTCCGAGGGCGTCGACGTCCCCCGGCTCTGCGTCGGCGTCTACGCCACGAGCGCGAGCACCCCGCTGTTCTTCGCGCAGGTGATCGGCCGATTCGTGCGCGCCCGTCGCCGTGGGGAGACCGCGAGCGTCTTCCTGCCGAGCGTGCCGAACCTGATGGCCCTGGCCGCCACCCTCGAGCTCGAACGCGACCACGCGCTCGACCGCCCGAAGGACGCCGACGACGGGATGTACAACCCCGAGGACGCGATGGTCGCCGAGGCCAACAAGGAGGACCGCGCGTCGGAGAGCCTGCTCGAGGTGCAGCCCTTCCAGGCGCTCGACTCGCAGGCCTCGTTCGACCGTGTCCTCTACGACGGCGGCGAGTTCGGCACCGGTGGCGAGGTCGGTTCGCTCGAGGAACTCGACTTCATCGGCATCCCCGGGCTGCTCGAGCCCGACCAGGTGCGCGACCTGCTCCGCGCCCGCCAGGCGACCCAGGCCAAGCGGTCGCGCGGTCGTGCGGTGAAGGACGGCCTGCCGAAGCAGCAGCCCGCGGCGGACCGCCCGATGTACCAGACGCTCAAGGAACAACGGACCGAGCTCGCCCGGCTGGTGTCGATCTGGTCCCGGCACGCCAACGAACCGCACGGCGCGATCCACGCCGAGCTCCGACGCATCAGCGGCGGCCCGGCCGTCGCGCAGGCGAGCGTCGAGCAGATCCAGAAGCGCATCGACGTCCTGCGCTCCCGCATCGGCAACCGACGCTGAGTCGCGCGTGATCGAGCAGGTCGACGACCGCACCTGGTACGTCCGACGCACCCCCGAGTCCTCACCCGAGGCGATCATCGACCGCTTCGGCGGCGGCTACCGACTCCGCCGGTTCTCGCTCACCGAGTCCCGCCGCACCCCGCACGGTGTGTACACCGGGCCGGAGCTCGCCGAGACCGCGTGGTGGCGGCTGCAGGACCGTCCACGCGGACGGTGACCGGTGCACCGACGGACCGCGGACACCCGCCGTACCGTCGCCGGATCGCGCGGCGCGGCTTGGTGACGCGACCAGGCTTCTTCCGGTAGACCGGACGCATGGCAGACTCCATCCCCCACGTCCTCGTCCTCGGCGGCGGCTCCGCCGGCTACACCACGGTCAAGCAGCTGCAGAAGCACGCGGCGACCGTGCCGATGCGCATCACGCTGGTGGACCAGAACACGTACTACACGTACCTGCCGTTCCTGCCGGAGGTCGCCGGCGGCCACATCGCGCCGAAGGACGTCACGTTCGAGCTGCGCCGCGCGCTCAAGAAGACCCGCGTCATCCAGGGCAAGGTCACCGGCATCTCGTCGAAGGACAAGACCGTGTCGATCGCCACGGCCGGTGGCGACGACCGCACCCTCGGCTACGACCAGCTCGTCGTCGCGCTCGGCTCCGTCACCCGTACGTTCCCGACGCCGGGGCTCGAGGAGTACGGCGTCGGCTTCAAGACCGTCGAAGAGGCCGCCTACGTCCGCGCGAAGCTCCTCGACAACATCGCGAAGGCCGCTGCCACGCGTGACGAGGACGAGCGTCGCCGTCTGCTCACGAGCATCTTCGTCGGCGGTGGCTACACCGGGGTCGAGGCCATCGGCGAGCTCTTCGACGTGTCGCAGGCCGCCATCAAGACCTACCCGTCGCTCGCCGGCGAGCAGCCCCGCTGGGTGCTCATCGACGCGCTCGACCGCGTGGCGCCCGAGGTCGGCCCGGAGCTGTCGAAGTGGACCCTCGAGTCGCTCCGCGCCCGCGGCATCGACGTCCGCCTGAAGACCACCATGCCGAGCTGCGAGGGCGGCGTCGTCAAGCTCTCCGACGGCGACGAGTTCGCGACCGGACTGCTCGTCTGGACCGCCGGCGTCAAGCCGAACCCGCTCCTCGACGCCTCGGACCTGCCCCGCGGCCCGAAGGGGCACCTCGCCGCGAACGCGAAGCTCCAGGTCGAAGCCGAGGACACGCACGAGGTCGTCCCGGGCGTCTGGGGCCTCGGTGACGTCGCCCAGGTCCCCGACCTGACCGCCGAGAAGCAGCCGGCGTACTACCCGCCGAACGCGCAGAACGCCGTCCGCCAGGCCGTCGTCGCCGCCGACAACGTGGTCGCCACGATCACCGGCAAGCCGCTCGAGGAGTACCGCCACCCGTCGATCGGCACCGTCGCCTCGTACGGCGTCGGCAAGGGCGCCGCGAACATCAAGGGCGTCAAGATGACGAACCTGCTCGCCTGGCTCGCCCACCGCTCCTACCACGTCTACGCGATGCCGACCCTGAACCGGAAGGCGCGCATCGTCATCGGTTGGGTCACCGGTGCGGTGTCCGGTCGCGACGCGACCTCGCTGATCAAGGAGACGGACCCCCGCCGCAACTTCGTCGAGGCGTCCAAGTCCTAGGGACGTCACCACCCCACGGACGGGAGGCGCGGTGCCGGCTGGCACCGCGCCTCCCGTCCGTAGGGTGGTGCGCCTCCCACCCGACCAGGCCGAGCGTGGCGCGCACGAGCGAGAGGAGCGCGCATGCGCGCCACGACGTACCGCGGGACGTACCGGGTCCGCGTCGAGGAGAAGCCCGACCCGCGGATCGAGCACCCGAACGACGCGATCGTGCGGGTCGAACGCGCCGCGATCTGCGGGTCCGACCTGCACCTGTACCACGGGATGATGCCGGACACCCGCGTCGGCCACACCTTCGGGCACGAGTTCATCGGGGTCGTCGAGCAGGTGGGACCGTCGGTGCGGAGCCTCGACGTGGGCGACCGGGTGATGGTGCCGTTCCACATCTCGTGCGGCAGCTGCTGGTTCTGTGCCAGGGGACTGTTCACGAACCGCCACAACGTGAACCCGAACACCACCGCGGTCGGCGGGCTCTTCGGCTACTCGCACACCACGGGCGGCTACGACGGCGGGCAGGCCGAGCGCGTGCGGGTGCCGTTCGCCGACGTCGGGCCGCAGGCGCAGCCGCTGGCCGGTCCGGCCGGCGTCGTGAAGCGGTACGCCTACCGACGCTTCAGCGAGGGTCGGCTGGCGCACTGGATGCTGTTCGTCGTCGGTGACCGCATCGACGTCGCGACGCACCGGGTGACGGACGCGCTCCGCGGCAGGCCGGACCGGCTCCTGCACGAGACCGGGGCGCGCTCGGAGCGGGGGACGCACCCGGTGCGGGCGCGACTCGGGTCGTCCCGGAGGGACCGGCGGCACCAGCTGCTCGACCCGGTCGTCGCGAACTGGGGGCGGCTCGCGGCGATCGGTGACGTGGTGGTGGTGGTGGTGCGGCGGCTGCGGCGGCGCTGAACCCTGGCGGAGCCGGGGCGCCCGTGCAGCGCCGCCCGCGCAACGCAGAAGGCCCCCTGACCGAAGTCAGGGGGCCTTGCGCTGTTCCTGTGTCCGAGGGGGGACTTGAACCCCCACGCCCTAATACGGGCACTAGCACCTCAAGCTAGCGCGTCTACCAATTCCGCCACCCGGACAGGTGTTTCCAGTTGTGTGCCAGATCCGATCCGGGCTGTTCCCCCGGCCGTTCTGACAGGAGAAGACACTAGCACGGCCCTGAACGCCCGATGAACACGGACGCGCATCCCGGGCGCGTCCTCGGTCGCGCCACCGACCGACGCGCCGACGCGGCCCGGTAGCGTGAGGGCATGAGCGACCAGCAGGCGAGCGCCGACCCGACCGAGCAGGACCTCGAGGCGACGGCCGCGATCGCGCGGGACCTCATCCGCATCGACACGACGAACTGGGGCGAGGGGAAGTCCCGCGGCGAGACCGAGGCGGCGCACTACGTCGAGGCGAAGCTCCGCGACCTCGGTCTGGAACCGCAGCTCTTCGAGTCGGAGCCCGACCGCGTGAGCGTCGTCGCTCGGGTCCCCGGTCGTGACCGGAGCAAGCCCGCCCTCGTCGTGCACGGACACCTCGACGTCGTCCCCGCCGACCCCGCGAACTGGACGGTGGACCCGTTCGGCGGCGAGGTCCGGGACGGCATGCTCTGGGGCCGCGGTGCCGTCGACATGAAGAACATGGACGCGATGATGCTCACGTCGCTCGCGGACGTCGTCGAGCGGCAGGGAGCGCCCGAGCGGGACCTGGTGATCGCGTACTTCGCCGACGAGGAGGCCGGGGGCGTGCTCGGCTCCCACCACGTCGTCGAGCACCACCCCGAGGTCTTCGCCGGGGCGTCGGCGGCCATCAGCGAGGTCGGCGGGTACTCGATCACGCTCGGCGACCGACGCGCCTACCTGCTGCAGACCGGCGAGAAGGCGCTGATGTGGATCAAGCTGGTCACCCGCGGCACCGCGGCGCACGGGTCCCACGTCATCCGCGACAACGCCGTCACGAAGCTCGCGGCGGCGGTCGCCCGCATCGGCAGCGAGGAGTGGCCGGTCCGGCTGTCGGCGACCACCGACGCGATGGTCGCCGAGGTCGCCCGGTTCCTCGGCGTCGACCCGACGGTCACCGGCCCCGACGAGGTCGCCCTCGCGACCGGGTCGGCCTCGCGGTTCATCCACGCGGCGCTGCACACGACGTCGAACCCGACGGTCCTGACGGCCGGGTACAAGCACAACGTCATCCCGGACACCGCCGAGGCGCTCGTCGACATCCGCTGCCTGCCCGGCGACGAGGAGTCCGTGCTCGCGCGCGTCCGGGAGCTCGCGGGCGACGACGTCGAGGTCGTGACGTCCTTCCGCGACATCGGGCTCGAGCAGGACTTCGGCGGCCCGCTCGTCGACGCGGTCCGGGACGTCCTCGGCCGCCACGACCCGGGTGCCCCGGTGCTGCCCTACCTGCTCTCGGGTGGGACCGACAACAAGGCACTCTCGACGCTCGGCATCGCCGGCTACGGCTTCGTCCCGCTGCAGCTGCCGGCCGACGTCGACTTCCCGGCGATGTTCCACGGCGTCGACGAGCGGGTCCCGCTCGACGCCCTGGCATTCGGGCGGCGCGTCCTCGGCGACCTGCTCGCCACGTACTGATACATTGCCGGGTCGCCCCCGCGGCACCGTCCTGCCTGCTGACCCCTGAAAGGCCCGCACGATGCACATCCTCGAGGCGATCTTCCTCGGCTTCGTGCAGGGACTCACCGAGTTCTTGCCCGTCTCGTCGAGCGCGCACCTGCGCATCGTGGGCCTGTTCCTGCCCGACGCGAAGGACCCCGGCGCGGCCTTCACGGCGGTGACGCAGCTCGGCACCGAGACCGCGGTGCTCATCTACTTCTGGAAGGACATCACGCGGATCGTCGGGCGGTGGTTGCGCTCGGTCCTCCGGCGGGACGTCCCGAAGGGCGACCCCGACGTCCGCCTCGGTTGGCTGGTGATCCTCGGCACGATCCCGATCGGGGTCGCGGGGCTGCTGCTCAAGGACTCGATCGAGACCACCTTCCGGTCCCTGTGGATCGTCGCGATCGTCCTCATCGTGTTCGGCATCGTGCTCGGCGTGCTCGACGTCGTCGGTCGCAAGGTGCGCCGCATCGAGCACATGACGTTCCGGAGCGGCCTGCTCATCGGTCTCGCGCAGGTGCTCGCCCTGGTGCCGGGTGTCTCGCGCTCCGGTGCGACCGTCTCGATGGGCCTCGCGCTCGGCTACACCCGTCCGGCCGCGGCGCGGTTCGCGTTCCTGCTCGCGATCCCGGCGGTGTTCCTGTCCGGCTTCTACGAGGCCGCGACGAGCCTCGGGGACACCGGCGCACCCTTCGGACTCGTCGACACGCTCGTCGCCACGGTGGTCGCCTTCCTCGTCGGCTTCGTCGTGATCGCCGCGTTCATGAACTACATCTCTAAGCGGAGCTTCCTGCCCTTCGTGGTCTACCGGATCGCACTCGGTATCGTGCTCATCGTGTTGCTGTCGCTCGGAGTGGTCCAGCCGTGAGGGCCTGGGAGGCCCCGTCCGTCCCCGACGTCCCCGGGGAGGGCCCTCGTCCCGTCGTGCACGACACGGCGTCCGGGCACCCGCTGGACCCGACGCGCGGCGAGGACCGTGCCGCGCTCTACGTCTGCGGCATCACGCCGTACGACGCGACGCACCTCGGCCACGCCGCGACCTACCTGGCGTTCGACACGCTCGGCCGGGCCTGGCGGGACGCCGGGCTCCTGGTCGAGTACGCGCAGAACACGACCGACGTCGACGACCCGCTGCTCGAGCGGGCCGACCGTGACGGCGTGGACTGGCGCGAGCTCGCCGCCTCGCAGATCGACCTGTTCCGTCGCGACATGGAGGCGCTCCGCGTCCTGCCCCCGGACGAGTACGTCGCCGTCACGGACGAGGTCGAGCGCGTCGCCGAGGCCGTCGCCTTCCTGCAGGAGACCGGCTACGCCTACGCGGTCCCGACGGCGGAGTCCGAGGGCGACGACCTCTACTTCGACGTGAACCGCCCCACCGAGGCGTGGACGCTCGGGGACGAGAGCCGACTGGACCGCGAGACGATGGCGCGCCTGTCGGCCGAGCGCGGCGGCGACCCCGACCGTGCCGGCAAGCGCGACCCGCTCGACCCACTGCTCTGGCGCGCTGCGCGCACGGGGGAGCCGTCGTGGGACACCGTCGTCGGTCCGGGACGTCCGGGCTGGCACATCGAGTGCAGCGTCATCGCGGGCGACCGCCTCGGCCTGCCGATCAGCGTGCAGGGCGGCGGCAGCGATCTCGTCTTCCCGCACCACGAGATGAGCGCCGGTCACGCGGCTGCCCTCGCGCACCAACCCCTCGCGAACGCGTTCGTGCACACCGGGATGATCGCCTACCAGGGCGAGAAGATCTCGAAGTCGCTCGGCAACCTCGTCACCGTCCGCGGCCTGCTCGACGACGGCGCCGACCCCCGCGCGATCCGCCTCGCACTGCTCTCGCACAAGTACTCAGACGACTGGGAGTGGTTCGACGGCGAGCTCTCGAGCGCCACGGCACGACTCGCGACCTGGGACGCCTGGGCCGCCGGCGAGCCGGCCGGACACGCGGACGACGCCGCCGACGTCGCCGCGCGCATCCGTGCACGGGTCGCCGACGACCTCGACACGCCCGGAGCGGTCGCCGCGGTGGACACCGCGATCGCGGGCGGTACGGCCGTCACGCCGGAGCTCGTCGACCTCGTCGACGCCCTGCTCGGCATCCGCCTCGGCTGACAGGTCGGCCCGCGCCGGTCGAGCGTGCACGACACGCCGCGCGTGTGCCGCTGGGCGGGCACGTCTCGTCGGCGGACGGCGCCGAACGGGCCAGATCTGGCGCGCTCGGCGCGCCGAGCGGGAGGGCGGCCTGCACACGACGCGGCTGGCGGCCCGCGGACGCGACCGCAGACGGACGGGAGGCGCGGTGCCGGCCGGCACCGCGCCTCCCGTCCGCTCGTGGGTGCGTCTACTGCTGTGGCGGCCGCCAGGGACCCTCGCCACCCGCGGTGCCGCCGTCCTTGCCGTCCTTGCGCTCCCGGCGCCGGAGGTACTGCTCGAACTCCTGCGCGATGGCGTCCCCGGACGCCTCGGGGGAGTCGACGGTGTCCCGGGCCTGCTCGAGCTGCCCGATGTAGCTCGCCATGTCCTCGTCGTCGGCGGCGAGGGCGTCGATGCCCTCCTCCCACTCCGTGGCCTCGTCGAGCAGGGTGCCGCGCGGCACGGTGACGTCGGTGAGCTCCTCCATCTTGTCGAGGAGCGACAGGGTGGCCTTCGGCGAGGGGGAGTTGTGCACGTAGTGCGGCACCGAGGCCCAGAGCGACAGGGTCGTCAGGCCCGCGGTGTCCATCGCGTCGGACAGCACGCCGAGGATGCCCGTCGGGCCCTCGTACGTGGAGCGGTCGACGTCGAAGGCCGAGCGCACCCCGGCGTCCTCGCTCGAGACGAACACCGAGATCGGTCGGGTGTGCGGCACGTCGGCGAGCATCGCACCGACGAACACCACGGCGTCGATCGAGTACACGTCGGCGAGGTCGATCACCTCGGCGCAGAAGCCGCGCCACGTCCGCGAGGGCTCGGGGCCGACGAGCACGAAGACCTCCCGCTCGGACTCGGCACCCGTGGCGCCGACGACCGGTCGACCGTCCTGGCCGGGGCCGTACAGCACGATCCGGGGCCAGGTGATGCCGCGGGAGCCGTCCTCCGACGTCCCGACCTCGGGTCGGTTGAACTGGTAGTCGACGTACCGTTCGCCGTCGATCTCGCGCAGTTCGTCGAGCCCCAGGGCGTCCACGATGCGGCGAGCGAGTCCGCTGGCCGCCTCGCCGGCGTCGTTCCAGCCCTCGAACGCGACGACGAGCAGTCGGCCGTCGCTGAAGGGGGAGTGCTGTGGCACGGAGGGGCCTCCTGGTGGTGGAGCGGGGCACGCGCGGCACGCGCGCGGCCGGACACGGGACGAGTACCCCAGGATAGGCCCGGCGCTCGTCGGGGCGCGGGGGCGTCCGCGTGCAGCGGAACCCCGACCGCTAGACTCGTCGCCCGTGACCGCCCAGCACCCCGACCGAGTCCTGCCCGCAGCCGTGCTGTGGGACATGGACGGCACGCTCATCGACACGGAGCCGATCTGGCAGCAGTCCCAGGTGGAGCTGACCGCCCGGTACGGCGCCGAGTGGACCCACGAGGACGGCCTCTCGCTCGTCGGCTCCGGCCTCGAGCGCTCGGGGGAGATCCTCAGGGACAAGGGCGTCGACATGGAGGTCGAGGAGATCGTCCAGTGGATGACCGACTACGTGACCGAGCGGCTCGACGGCGAAGAACTGCCGTGGCGCCCGGGGGCGCGTGAGCTCGTCGAGGAGCTGCACGACCGCGGGGTCCCGACCGCCCTCGTGACGATGTCCCGCCGCAAGATGGCCTTGGTCGCGGCGGAGGCCCTCGGCGCCCGTGGCTTCCGTGTCGTCGTCGCCGGTGACGACGTCGACCGCCCGAAGCCCTTCCCGGACGCCTACCTGGCCGCCGCCGACGCCCTCGGCGTCGAGGCCACGGCCTGCGTCGCGGTCGAGGACTCGGCCACCGGCGTCGCAGCGGCGGTCGCGTCCGGCGCCGTCACGGTCGCCGTCGAACACATCGTGCCGCTCTCCGAGATCGGCGGAGGCGACGTGCACCTGACGACCCTCGACGGGGTCGACGTCGACCGCCTGGTCGAGCTGACCGGCCCGGCCCTGGCCGCACGCACCGAGGCGGTGGCCCGATGACGACCGAGCAGCACGACGAGCTCGCCGGCCTGCCGCACACCGCCGGAGGCGCTCCGCACACCCCGCCGCGGGGTCCGTTCCGCGCCGGGGACCGCGTGCAGCTCACCGGCCCGAAGGGCAAGCTCACGACGCTGTCGCTGGAGACCGCGGGGGAGTACCACACCCACCGCGGTGTCCTCCGGCACGACGACGTCATCGGCCAGCCCGACGGCTCCGTGATCCGGGCGAGCACCGGCGACGAGTACCTCGCGCTCCGCCCGCTCCTCAACGACTACGTCATGTCGATGCCCCGCGGCGCCGCGATCGTCTACCCGAAGGACGCGGCCCAGATCGTGGCCTTCGCCGACGTGTTCCCGGGTGCCCGCGTGGTCGAGGCCGGCGTGGGGTCCGGCGCGCTGTCGCTCTTCCTGCTCCGCGCGATCGGCCCCACGGGCCGTCTGCAGTCCTTCGAGCGTCGCGAGGAGTTCGCGGCGATCGCCCGCGGCAACGTCGGGACCTTCCTCGGCGCCGTCCCGGACAACTGGTCCGTCACGGTCGGCGACCTGGTCGAGGAGCTCCCGGACGCGACCGAGCCGCAGAGCGTCGACCGGGTCGTGCTCGACATGCTCGCCCCGTGGGAGTGCGTGGACGCCGCGGCGGACGCGCTCGTCCCCGGCGGGCTCATCGTCTGCTACGTCGCCACGGTCACGCAGCTGTCCCGCACCGCCGAGGCCCTCCGCGACACCGGGCGCTTCACGGACCCGCAGTCGAGCGAGACCCTCGTGCGCACCTGGCACGTCGAGGGCCTGGCCGTCCGACCGGACCACCGGATGGTCGGACACACCGGCTTCCTGGTCACGGCACGCCGCCTGGCCGACGGCGTCGTGCTGCCCAACCTGAAGCGTCGCGCAGGCAAGGCGGAGTTCTCGGACGAGGACGTCGAGGCCTGGACGCCCGGCGCCGTGGGGGAGCGGTCGGCCAGCGACAAGAAGCTCCGCAAGGTCGCGCGGCAGGCGGCAGCGCAGGCCCGCAAGGTCGCCGCCGCCGAAGCCGGTGCAGCACAGCCCGGTCCGGCCGAGGGCGACCGGTAGAGTACCGACCGTGCCCGTCCTGCATCGAACGGAAAGAGGGTCCGTGCGCACCATCCCCGCACTCCTGGTCACCATCGGCCTCGCCGCCGCCCTCACCGGCTGCTCGGCCAGCGGTGCCGGCACGACGCCGCCCCGCTGCGCCGCCCCCGGGGCCGCGTCGCAGGCGGTCACCGCGAGCGGTGCGTTCGGCAAGGAGCCGAAGGTGAACGTCCCGGCCGGGCTCACCACGAAGGGCACGCAGGTCTCGGTGCTCCGCTCCGGTGACGGCCGTGCGGTCGAGCAGGGCACGCCCGTCCTCGTCGAGTACACGCTCGTCGACGGTGCCACCGGCAAGGTCGTCGAGACGAGCGGCTACTCCGGCCAGAGCGCGCTGCTCACCGCGGGTGCGGACAAGTTCGGCGCCCTCGGCGCCGCGCTCGAGTGCTCGAACGTCGGCGACCGCCTGGCCGTCGCGCTCCCGAAGAGCGCCCTGACCGCCGGGGCGAGCACCTCCACCGAGTCCTCGAAGACCGAGGACGCCGTCGTCGCCGTGGTGGACGTCCGCCGCGCCTACGACGCCCGCGCGACCGGGACCCCGCAGCTCGCGGGCGACAGGATGCCCGCGGTCGTCCTCGCACCGTCCGGCGCCCCCGGCATCACGATCCCGTCGTGGAGCGCGCCGACCAGCGACGAGTACCACCTGCTCCGCAAGGGCAGCGGCGCCGAGCTCACCGACAAGGACACCGCGGTCTTCAAGTACACGGCCGTGACCTGGGGCGACTCGACCGCCGACTCGAACGTGACCGGCTCGAACTGGACCGACGGCTCGGGCGCGCAGACGCTGCCGCTCGCCGAGGGCCAGGTCATCGACGGCGTGCGCAAGGCCGTGATCGGCCGTCACGTCGGCGACCAGGTCCTGGCGATCGTGCACCAGGGCGGTTCGGCGACGGCGTACGTCATCGACGTCCTCGGCGTCATGCCGTCCTGATCGGGTCCCTCCCGGACCGGCTCCCGCGCACCGCGTCGAGCCGTCCACCGACCGACGCGCGGGTGCACTCCGGTGCACCCGCGCTGTCGTAGGATCGGGCTCGTGCCAGCGACCCGAGCTCCCCGTGTGCCCGCCGAGGAGCGGCTCTTCAGCCTCGTGCTGGCGCTGCTCTCGACGGAGTCCGGGCTGACGAAGGCCGAGATCCTCGCGAACGTGCAGGGCTACCGGCAGCGCTTCACCCCCGGCGGCGACAACGCGTCGCTCGAGCGGCAGTTCGAACGCGACAAGGACGACGTCCGCGAGCTCGGCATCCCGCTCGAGACGATCGAGACCCCCGGGGCGGCCGGCAACAACCAGACCCTCCGCTACCGGATCCCGAAGGGCGAGTACGACCTGCCGCTCGACGTCCGGTTCACGCCGGATGAGTCGGCGCTGCTGTCGCTCGCCGCGATGGCCTGGCGCGAGGGCGCGCTGTCCGCCGACTCCCGCCGGGCCCTCCTCAAGGTCCGTTCGGCCGGCACGGACGACTCCGCCGCCGACGACACCGGCGCCGACGACGTCGAGGACCCCCGCGGCATGGCCGCCTACGCCCCGCGCCTCCGGACCCGCGACGCGGCGTTCGAACCCCTGCGGTCCGCGCTCGACCGGGCAGCGGCCGTGCGCTTCGACTACATCACCCCGGGCGAGCACGAGCCCCGGCAGCGTGACGTCGCACCGCTCGCGCTCGTCCAGCACGGCGGCCGGTGGATGCTCTGCGCGCACGAGTTCTCGACGGGCGGGACGAAGAACTACCTGCTCTCCCGGATCGTCGGTCCGGTGACGGCCCACCACCCCGGACAGCACCCCGCGCCGGCCGGCGCCGGCGAGCGGGCCCTCGCCGAGCTCGACCGGATCTGGGCCGAGCGGACCGCGCGCATCGCCGTGCAGCCCGGCTCGGACGCCGAGCGGCGGCTGCAGCGCCGTCGGGGGACCGAGGTCGACGGCGGCGGCGTGCTCGTCGTGCACCACGTCGACCCGCAGATCCTGGCCGAGGAACTCGCCGCGTTCGGTCCCGAGGTCCGCGTGCTCGAGCCCGCCGCACTGCGCGAGCGGGTGGCGGCCCGGCTCCGCGGCCTGGTCGCCGACCACACGGACCCCGAGGAGACCGCACGTGGCTGACCAGCAACCGCTCCAGGCGCAGGACAAGCTCGCGTTCCTGCTCGTGCTCGTCCCGTACCTGATCGACCACGAGCGCGTCTCGGTCGCCGACGCCGCACGGCACTTCGGGGTGACCGAGCAGCGCATCCGCCGGGCCGTCGAGCTCATCGCGGTGTCCGGGGTCCCCGGCGAGACCATGCAGTACCAGCACGGCGACCTGTTCGACATCGCGTGGGACGACTTCGAGCAGAACGACATGATCGTACTGACGAACCTCGTCGCGATCGACGACGCGCCCCGGCTCTCCGCGCGCGAGGCCTCGGCGCTCATCGCCGGGCTCCAGTACCTGTCGGCCCTGCCCGAGGCCGCCGACCGCCAGGCCATCCACGACCTGATGGCGAAGCTGTCGCGCGGCGCCGGGGGAGCGGCGTCGAACGTCGCCGTCGGCCAGGACCTGCACGACGCCACGCTCGCGACGATCCGGCGCGCGATGGCGGACGGCCGCGGGCTCGTGTTCGACTACGCCGGCCCGCGCACGCGCGGCAGCACCCGCCGGGTCGACCCGCTCCGGGTGGAGTCGATCGACACCGACTGGTACCTCCGCGCCTGGGACCTGGACCGCGACGCGCTCCGGACGTTCCGCCTCGACCGGATGTCCGCCGTGGCCGTCGACGACCGGGCCGCCGAGCGGTCCACCGCCGACGTGGTCATCCCGGACACGCTCTTCCAGCAGTCCGGCCAGGACGTCATCGTCACGGTCGAGCTCGACTGCTCGGCGCTGCCGCTCGTCGCGGACTTCCTCGCCGACACGGCCGACGCCGAGGACGCCGACGGCCGCGTCCGCATCCGTCTCGCCGCGTCGAACGGCTTCGACGGCGTGGTGCGGCTGGTCGCCGGACTGCCGGGCCGCGCCGTCGTCCTCGACCCGCCGGCGGCGCGTGCGGCCGTCCGGTCGTTCGCCGAGGCGGCCCTGGCCGCCGAGTAGCGGGCGCCTGCCGGGCCGCGCGCGCGTCACGTCGTGCGCGTCCCGTCGGGCGTGACGCGACCGCATGACGGACGGGAGGCACGGGGTCGGCCCGCACCGTGCCTCCCGTCCGCCTCGACGCGGCCTGTGCGTCGCGCCCGCGCGACCGACTTGTCGGTGCCGGTCCCGTAGGATCGACCGCATGGCTTCGACGACCGCGAGCGGGCGAGCGGAGCGGCCCGGTCGTCCGAAGAAGGACACCGAGGGCCGCATGTCGCTCGGGCAGCACCTCATCGAGCTGCGGAACCGGCTGTTCAAGGCCGTCGTCGCGGTCGCGGTCTGCGCGATCGGCGGCTGGTTCCTCACGCCGTTCGTGCTCGACGCGCTGCGCGCGCCGGTCACCCAGCTGGCCGAGGTCGGCGGCCACACCGCCGAACTGAACTTCCCGATGATCACCGGGGCCTTCGACCTGAAGCTGCAGATCGCGATCACGATCGGCATCGTCATCTCGAGCCCGGTCTGGCTTTACCAGGTGTGGGCGTTCATCGTCCCCGCGCTCGTGCGCCGCGAGAAGCAGTACGTGTTCGGGTTCCTCGGCACCGCCATCCCGTTGTTCTTCGCCGGGTGCTGGTTCGGGTGGTACATCCTGCCGCACGTCGTCGGGATCCTCGGCAGCTTCGTCTCCGCGCAGGACACGTCGATCGTCGACGCCAAGGCCTACTACGACTTCGTCATCAAGCTCATCGTCGCCGTCGGCATCGCGTTCGTCCTGCCGGTGTTCCTCGTGCTGCTGAACTTCGTCGGCGTGCTGTCGGCCGCCTCGATCATCAAGGCCTGGCGCGTCGCGATCCTGTGCATCCTGGTGTTCTGCGCGATCGTCACGCCGTCCGCGGACGTCATCTCGATGTTCCTGCTCGCCGTGCCGATGGTCGTGCTCTACATCGCGGCCTGCGCGGTGACGTGGATCCACGACCGTCGGGCGGCCAAGCGCCAGGCGAAGCTCGACGCGGAGTACGGAGCCTGATGACCACGGAACTCAGCCCCGCCGAGCGGTACCGGGCGGCGAAGGTCCGGAACCGTTCGCGCAACCTCGAGCTGTTCCGCACCGACCTGCGCTTCGACCTCGACCCGTTCCAGACGGCCGCGTGCGACGCCCTCGACCAGGGCCGCAGCGTCCTGGTCGCCGCGCCGACCGGTGCGGGCAAGACGATCGTCGCCGAGTTCGCGATCTGGCTCGCGATGCGCCAGCCCACGCCGAAGGTGTTCTACACGACGCCGATGAAGGCGCTGAGCAACCAGAAGTACGCCGAGCTCGTGCAGGCCTACGGCGAGTCCGAGGTCGGGCTGCTCACCGGCGACACGAATGTCAACCCTCGCGCCCGGGTCGTCGTGATGACGACCGAGGTCCTGCGGAACATGATCTACGCGGGCTCCGACCTGCTCGACGACCTGGCGTGGGTCGTCCTCGACGAGGTGCACTACCTGGCCGACCGGTTCCGCGGCGCGGTCTGGGAAGAGGTCATCCTGCACCTCCCCACCGAGGTCCGACTGGTCTCGCTGAGCGCGACGGTCTCCAACGCCGAGGAGTTCGGCGACTGGCTGCAGACCGTCCGCGGGGACACCGACGTCATCGTGTCCGAGGACCGTCCGGTGCCGCTCGAGCAGCACGTGCTCGTCGGCTCGAAGATGGTCGACCTGTTCGACTCCAGCGGTGCCGCGGCGACGAACCGCGTCAACCCGGAGCTCCTCCGGCTCGTCGGCGGCGCGTCCCGCAGCGAGCGGCACGGCGGCGGACACCGCGGGCGCCGTGGACGCGGCGGGTACCAGGAGCACCGCGGACCGCGCACCGAGAAGATGTTCCGCGAGCAGATCGCCCGCGTCCTCGACGAGCGCATGCTGCTCCCGGCGATCTTCTTCGTGTTCAGCCGGAACGGCTGCGACCAGGGCGTCCGCCAGGTGCTCCGCTCCGGGGTGTCGTTCACCACCGCGCAGGAGCGGCGCGAGATCCGCGAGACCGCCGAGTACCACTGCCGGACGCTCCTCGACGAGGACCTCGCCGTCCTCGGGTACTGGGAGTGGCTCGAGGGGCTCGAGCGCGGCGTGGCGGCCCACCACGCCGGACTCCTGCCCGCGTTCAAGGAGGTCGTCGAGGACCTCTTCCGCCGCAAGCTGCTCAAGGTCGTGTTCGCGACCGAGACGCTCGCGCTCGGGGTGAACATGCCGGCGCGGACCGTGGTGCTCGAGAAGCTCGAGAAGTTCAACGGCGAAGCCCGTGTGCCGATCACCCCGGGGGAGTACACGCAGCTCACCGGTCGCGCGGGCCGACGGGGCATCGACGTCGAGGGGCACTCGGTCATCCAGTGGTCCGACGGGCTCGACCCGCAGGCCGTGGCGTCCCTCGCGAGCCGGCGCACGTACCCGCTCAACTCGTCGTTCAAGCCGACCTACAACATGGCGGTCAACCTGATCGACCAGTTCGGGCGGCAGCGCACGCGCGAGGTCCTCGAGACCTCGTTCGCACAGTTCCAGGCGGACCGCTCGGTCGTCGACCTCGCCCGCAAGGTGCGGTCGCAGCAGGAGTCGCTCGACGGGTACCAGCAGGCCATGCAGTGCCACCTCGGTGACTTCACCGAGTACGCGGCGCTCCGCCGGCAGCTCTCCGACCTCGAACGGACGAACGTGCCCGGCGGCCGCGAGGCATCGCACGGCGCCAAGCGCGACCGGCAGGCGGCGATCACCGAGGTCCGTCGGCAGATGCAGCGGCACCCCTGCCACGCCTGCCCGGACCGTGAGGCGCACGCCCGCTGGGCCGAGCGCTGGTACAAGCTCAAGCGCGCCAACGACAAGCTCGTGCAGCAGATCCGTTCCCGCACGGGCGCCGTCGCGACGACGTTCGACCGGGTGACGGACGTGCTGCTGCAGCTCGGCTACCTGGTTCCGACCGGTGACGGCGACGCGACCGTCGCGCCCGGCGGCCGACGCCTGCAGCGGATCTACGGCGAGCGGGACCTGCTCGTCGCCGAGTGCCTCGAGGCGGGGGTCTGGAAGGACCTCACGCCGGCGCAGCTCGCCGCGATGGCCGCCACGATCGTCTACCAGCCGCGGCGCGAGGACGCTCCCGGCACCGAGCACGCCCTGCCCCGCGGCGCGTTCCGTCCGGCGCTCGACGAGACCCTCACGATCTGGGCGCGGCTCGACGACGTCGAGCGGGACGCACGGCTCGCCGGGTCGCAGCCGCCCACGCCCGCGATGGCGGTGGGCATGTTCCGCTGGGCGTCGGGGTCCGCGCTCGACGACGTGCTCCGCACGCTCGACCTGCCCGCCGGGGACTTCGTGCGCTGGTCGAAGCAGGTCATCGACCTGCTCGACCAGGTGAAGAACGCGGGCGACGACGACCTGTCCACGACCGCGCGGCGCGCGACGGACGCGGTGCGCCGCGGCATCGTCGCCTACGCGACGGTCTGACAGGAGGCACCATGGCGGTCCTCGGCAGCGCGGTGCGCCCGCACGGTGGTGGCGTCCGGCGTCGTCCCGGAGACGACCGGCCGTCGTCGAGCGCGCCCGTGCGGGACGCGTTCGCGGCCCTGCCGCTCCGCACCGCGCTGCCGCTCGCGGTGATCGGCGGCCTGCTCTTCGCGCTCTCGTTCCCGTCCCCCGGGTGGTGGTTCCTCGCCTACCCGGCGATGGCCTGCATGCTCCTCGCCGCGATGGGACAGCGCGCCCGCCGCGCCGCGTGGCTCGGGTACGTCGCCGGTGCCGCGTTCTGGCTCCCGGCGATCTCGTGGGCCGGTCGCTACCTCGGCCCGGTGCCGTGGCTCGCGCTCGCCCTGTTCGAGGCGGCGTACTTCGCCCTCGGCGCCGTCGCGATCGCGCTCGCCTACCGGTGGGTGGGCCGGGTGTCCCGGTCGGTCGCCTGGCGGGTGTGGGTGCTGCCGGCGGTCGTCGCGGGCCTCTGGACGGGGCGCGAGTGGTTCTCCGGCAGCTGGCCGTACGAGGGCTTCGCCTGGGGGCGCGTCGGCCTGTCCCAGTCGCAGGGACCGTTCACGCACCTCGCCGCGTACGTCGGCGTGCTCGGCGTGACCTTCGTCGTCGTGTACTGCGTCGCCGTGGTGCTCTCGCTCGTCCTCGTCGTGCCCGAGGGTCCTGGTGCGGTGCTCCGTGCACCGATCCGGGTCGCGACCGCGGGACTCCTGGTCGCCGCGGTCCTCGCCGTGCCCGCGTGGCCGACCCCGACCGACGGCACCATCCGCATCGAGGCCGTGCAGGGCAACGGACCCGCCGGGTACTTCGACGGTGCACAGCCGGGCGAGGTCCTGAACGCCCAGGTGGCCGCGACCGAGGTCGGCGCGAAGGGAGTCGACCTCGTGGTGTGGCCCGAAGCCTCCGCGGAGTACGACCCCCGGGTCCAGCCGGTGATCGCCGACGCCCTGGACACCGTCGTCGAATCCGTCGGGGCCCCGATCGTCGCCGGTGCGATCACGCAGACGGCCTCGGGCGTGCTGCACAACACGTCCTTCGTGTGGACCGCCGACGGGTGGCGGTCCTCGTACGACAAGAAGCGTCCCGTGCCGTTCGGCGAGTACGTCCCCGACCGCTGGTTCTTCTCGAAGCTCGCACCGTCCCTCATCGGGCTCCTCCAGCGCGACTACACGCCCGGCACCAAGCCGAACGTCCTCGACGTCGCGGGCATCAAGGCCGGCATCGCGATCTGCTTCGACATCGTCGACGACGGGCTCACGACCGACATGGCCCGCGGGGGAGCGCAGGTGATCCTCGCCCAGACGAACAACGCCGACTTCGACGGCACCGACGAGAACCTGCAGCAGCTCGAGATCGCGCGGCTCCGGGCGGTCGAGACCGGTCGCTCGCTCGTCAACATCTCCACGGTCGGGGCGTCACAGGTCATCGACCCGACCGGTCGGACGATCGACCGGGTGCCGGCGTACACGGCGACGTCGATGATCACCGACGTGCCGCTCGGCACGGGGACGACCCCGGCGACCGTCGCGTCCGGGTCGGTCACGCTCGTCGTCGCGCTCGGGTCGCTCCTCGCGCTCCTCGCCTGCGCGCCGTGGGGTCGACGGCGCTCCACCGCTGCCCGAGGCTGAACACCGCCACCTCCCTCTGGGAACGGTCTGTGAATGCGCCTCACCGGGATGGATGCCGCGTGGGACAGTGTTGGGGACTGCAGACGAGCGAGAGGAGCACAACCATGGCTGATCGGAGTCTCCGCGGCATGCGGCTCGGAAGTCAGAGTCTCCAGAGCGAGGAGGGCGTCGAGCTCTCCGACCGGAAGCGTGCGGTCTACCAGACGACCTCGGGGGAGACCTTCGACGTCGTCTTCTCGGCCGATGCCGAGGTCCCCCAGACGTGGTCCGAGCCCCGGACCGGTCGCGAGGGTCGCCTGCTCGGCGACGACGGCATCCCGGTCGAGGTCGCTGCAGAGGACGTCAAGGCACCGAGGACCCACTGGGACATGCTGCTCGAGCGGCGGTCCCGCGAGGAGCTCGAGGAGCTGCTCGAGGAACGGCTGGCGGTGCTGCGCGCCCGACGCGGCGCATGAGCCGCGCCACCTAGGACCGCGCGCCTGGGTCCGTTCCCGCGCGGCTGTCCCGGCCGCCGACACGACGACGCCCGTCCCGGATCTTCCGGGACGGGCGTCGTCGCGTGCGGCCGTGCGTGTGCCAGCCCGGGTGTGGCTATGCCTGCGGCCGCTCGTCCCCGAGGACGTCCTTCGTCGCGTCGTCCGCGGCCGCGAGGTGCGCGTCGACACTCCGGTCGGACTCCGCGAGCCGCTCGTCGAGCGCCGCGTCCGGGACGATGTCGGCGGCCTTCGCGTCCGGTCGGGGGTTCGACGCGGCGGCACCGTCGACCGTGGCGGTGTCGGCGAGGCTCTTGTTCGCGAGCTCCGAGATCTTCGCCAGGAAGTCCGTGCCACCGCCGGCACCCGCGACCGGGCCGGAGCCGGAGCGGCTCGCCGTGAAGCCCTTCGCGATGCCGGCGAGCGCCTCGGTGAACTCGCTCGGGATCATCCAGAGCTTGTTCGACGTTCCTTCGGCGATCTTCGGCAGCGTCTGCAGGTACTGGTACGACAGCAGCTTCTCGTCCGGGTCGCCCGTGTGGATGGCGTCGAACACGGTCGCGATCGCCTGCGCCTCGCCCTCGGCGCGCAGGACCTGGGCCTTCGCGTCACCCTCGGCCTGCAGGATGGCGGCCTGCCGCTGGCCCTCGGCCTCGAGGATCTGGGACTGCTTCGTGCCCTCGGCCTGCAGGATCGCCGCACGACGGTTCCGCTCGGCACGCAGCTGCTGCTCCATGGCGTCCTGGATCGACACGGGCGGCTCGATCGCCTTGAGCTCGACACGGCCGACACGGATGCCCCACTTGCCGGTGGCCTCGTCGAGGACGACCCGGAGCTGGCCGTTGATGTTGTCGCGGCTGGTCAGGGCCTCTTCGAGGTTCAGGCCACCGACCACGTTGCGGAGAGTGGTGGTCGTGAGCTGCTCGACGGCCCCGAGGTAGTTCGCGATCTCGTACGTCGCCGCGCGGGCGTCCGTCACCTGGAAGTACACGACGGTGTCGATCGAGACCACGAGGTTGTCCTCGGTGATCACGGGCTGCGGCGGGAACGAGACGACCTGCTCGCGCATGTCGATGAGCGGGCGGAGGCGGTCGATGAAGGGCACCAGGATGTTGAGTCCCGGGTTGAGGGTCTTGTGGTACTTCCCGAGTCGTTCGACGATGCCGGCGGTGGCCTGGGGCACGATCCGGATCGCGCGGGACAGGACGACGATCACGAAGATCACGACGACGAGGACGAGGACGAGCAGAGCGATCGTCCCGGCTGAGATGGTCACGAGGTGGCCCTTTCTCCGAGGCGGACGACCGCGGTCGACCCCTCGATCGACTCGACGACCACGGGGGCGCCGAGCGGTGGTGTGCGGTCGGGGGAGTCGGCAGCGAGCCGGGCGCTCCACGTCTCGCCGTTCGCGAGCCGGACCTGGCCGGGCGTCGACGACGTGAACGCGACGGCGACCGTGCCGGGCAGGCCGATCAATCCCTCGATGTTGGTGCGGTGTGGATCGGCACTCCGGCCCAGGGCCGCGAGGAGCCGCGGGCGGACGAGCGAGAGCAGCAGCAGCGCGACGCCCGCGGCGACGATGGCCGCGAGCCACCACGGTGCGCCGAGCAGCGCCGCGATCAACCCCCCGGCCGCCCCCGCCGCGAGCATCAGGAAGATGAAGTCGAGGGTGAAGATCTCGACCACCCCGAGCAGAAGTGTCAGTCCGATCCAGACGATGGTCTGGATCCAGTCGGTGTTCACGCGGACTCCCTCCCTCGTCGCGCACGCCGGCGTGCAGCGTCGCGACTGCCGGTACTTCCCTCCAACCTACCGTCCGCCCCTGACCCGGGGACGAACGCGGGCGGCGCGGCCCGGACCGGTTGGTAGGCTCGTCGGCGGCCGACCGGCCGGAAGACGCGACCAGGAGAACACTGTGACGAACCCCCTCGCCCCCGGATCCCTCGCCGACAAGCGCGCCCTCGTCACCGGGTCCTCGCGTGGCATCGGCGCCGACACCGTCGGCTACCTGGCGGAGGCCGGCGCGAAGGTCGTCGTGAACTACCGCAACAAGGCACGCCGTGCCGAGCAGATCGCCGAGAAGGTCGTCGCCGCGGGTGGTTCGGCCCTCGCCGTCGCCGCGGACCTGACCGACCACGACTCCGTGCAGGCGATGGTCGACACGGTCGTGTCGGAGTGGGGCGGCATCGACCTCCTCGTCCTGAACGCCTCCGGCGGCATGGAGGCCGACCTGGGCGAGGACTACGCGCTCCGCCTGAACCGCGACGCGCAGGTCGACATGCTGCAGACCGCCGTGCCGCACATGCCGGCCGGCTCGCGCGTCGTCTTCGTCACGAGCCACCAGGCCCACTTCGTCGAGACCGCCGAGACGATGGACGAGTACGTCCCCGTCGCGAAGAGCAAGCGGGCGGGCGAGCTCGCCCTCCGCGAGCTGATCCCGCAGCTCGACGCCGCCGGCATCGAGTTCGTCGTCGTCTCCGGCGACATGATCGAGGGCACCATCACCGCGACGCTCCTCAACCGCCTGAACCCGGGCGCGATCGAGGGTCGTCGGCAGGAGGTCGGGAAGCTCTACAGCGTCTCCGAGTTCGCGGCCGAGATCGCCCTCGCCGCCGTCGAGCCGATCCCCGCCGACCACACCAAGCTCGTCGGCGACGTCAGCGGCTTCACGCAGTAACGTCGTCCGGGTGACCGCCAAGCCCGGCCTGCGCCGCACCTCCCGGATCATCCTGCTCGACCCGGACGACCGCGTGTTCCTCATGGACACGCGGTCGCCGTCGTCCGACGGCGCGCACCGCTGGATCACGCCGGGCGGCGGGGTGGACCCGGGGGAGTCGCACCGGGACGCCGCGGTGCGCGAGCTGCACGAGGAGACCGGCATCGTCGTCGACGACCCGGGTGAGCCCGTGTGGACCTGGGACTTCACCGTCGAGTGGGACCTCGCCGACCACGACCGCGGCCACAGCGAGTTCTACGTCGTGCGCACGCCGGGCTTCGAGCTGTCCGACGCCGGCTGGACCGAGGACGAGCAGGTCGACATCCTCGCCTCCCGCTGGTGGACGGCCGACGAGCTGGACGCCACCGACGAGCCCTTCGAACCCGCCGAGCTCCCGGAGCTCGTCCGTCTCCACAGCCGCCGCTGAGGGGCTGTCCCGGCGCCCGCCGTGCCGCTACCGTCGTCCCATGGGCGACACCACCCGACACCCGGCCGACCAGCACGACCGGATCCGCGTCCGCGGCGCACGCGAGAACAACCTGCGCGACGTCGACGTCGACCTGCCGAAACGCCGACTGACGGTCTTCACCGGGGTGTCCGGGTCCGGCAAGAGCTCCCTCGTGTTCGCCACGCTCGCCGCCGAGTCGCAGCGGATGGTCAACGAGACGTACAGCGCCTTCGTACAGGGCTTCATGCCGTCGCTCGCCCGCCCCGACGTCGACCTCCTCGACGGGCTGACGACCGCGATCGTCGTCGACCAGGAGCGCATCGGCGCCGACCCTCGGTCCACCGTCGGCACGGTCACCGACGCCAACGCGATGCTCCGGCTCCTCTTCAGCCGCCTCGGCGAACCGCACGTCGGGGGTCCGAACGCGTTCTCGTTCAACCTCGCGACCGTCACCGCCGGCGGGGCGATCACCGTGCAGAAGGGCGAGGACGCCAAGGCCGAGCACGTCTCGTTCTCCCGGCTCGGCGGCATGTGCGCCGAGTGCGAGGGACGGGGGAGCGTCTCGGACATCGACCTGGCACAGCTCTTCGACGACACCAAGGCCCTGTCCGACGGCGCGATCACGATCCCGGGATGGGGCGGGGACGGATGGATGGTCCGGATGTACGCGGAGTCCGGGTTCGTCGACGGCGACAAGCCGATCCGCGAGTTCACCGAACAGGAGCGGGCGGACTTCCTGTACCACGAGCCGACGAAGCGGAAGATCGCCGGCATCAACATGACCTACGAGGGCCTGGTCCTCCGGGTGCGCCGTTCGTTCCTGCAGAAGGACCGCGAGGCGATGCAGCCGCACGTCCGCGCCTTCGTCGACCGGGCGGTGACCTTCACGACCTGTCCCGCTTGCGACGGCACCCGCCTGAACGACACCGCCCGGTCGTCGCACATCGCCGGCCGGAACATCGCCGAGGTGTGCGCGATGCAGGTGTCCGACCTGGCCGCCTGGCTCCGCACCCTCGACGCGCCGTCCGTGCAGCCGCTCCTCGACGGCCTGCGGCACGCGGTCGACGCCTTCGTCGAGATCGGACTCGGGTACCTGTCGCTCGACCGGCCGACCGGCACGCTGTCCGGGGGAGAGGGCCAGCGGGTGAAGATGGTGAAGCACCTCGGCTCGAGCCTGAGCGACGTCACGTACGTGTTCGACGAGCCGAGCACCGGCCTGCACCCGCACGACATCGAGCGGATGGACCACCTGCTGCTGCGGCTCCGCGACAAGGGCAACACCGTGCTGGTCGTCGAGCACAAGCCCGAGGTCATCGCGACCGCGGACCACGTCGTCGACCTCGGCCCTGGCGCCGGCGCGGACGGCGGGCAGGTGTGCTTCACCGGCACGGTCGACCAGCTCCGGGGGAGCGACACCGTGACCGGACGGCACCTCGGCGACCGCGTCGCGCTCAAGGACGCCGTCCGTCGCCCCACCGGTGTGATCCCGATCCGCGGTGCCGACCGGCACAACCTGCAGGACGTCGACGTCGACGTGCCGACCGGCGTGCTCACGGTGGTCACCGGCGTGGCCGGCTCCGGCAAGAGCACGCTCGTCCACGGATCGCTGTCGACGCTGGACGGGGTCGTCGCCGTCGACCAGAGCGCCATCCGCGGCTCCCGCCGCAGCAACCCGGCGACGTACACCGGGCTGCTCGAGCCGGTGCGCAAGGCCTTCGCGAAGGCGAACGGCGTGAAGCCGGCCCTGTTCAGCGCGAACTCCGAGGGTGCCTGTCCGGCCTGCAACGGTGCCGGTGTGGTCTACGTCGACCTCGGCATGATGGCCGGGGTCTCGACGCCGTGCGCGGAGTGCGGCGGTCGGCGGTTCGACCAGTCCGTGCTCGGCTACCGACTCGGCGGCCGGGACATCAGCGAGGTCCTGGCGATGTCCGTCGCCGAGGCCGGAGGGTTCTTCGCCGAGGGGGAGTCGCGCGTCCCCGCCGCCCACACCGTCACGCGACGGCTCGTCGACGTCGGGCTCGGGTACCTGACGATCGGGCAGCCGCTCACGACGCTGTCCGGAGGGGAGCGCCAACGGTTGAAGCTCGCGACGCACCTCGGCGACCCCGGCGGGGTGATCGTCCTCGACGAGCCGACGACCGGCCTCCACCTGGCGGACGTCGCCCAGCTGCTCGGGCTGCTCGACCGGCTCGTCGACGCGGGCCGCACGGTCGTGGTCATCGAGCACCACCAGGCCGTCATGGCGCACGCCGACTGGATCATCGACCTCGGACCGGGCGCCGGGCACGACGGCGGTCGGGTGGTCTTCGCGGGGACCCCGGCCGACCTGGTGGCCGCCCGTTCGACGCTCACCGGCGAGCACCTCGCCGCGTACGTACGTCCCGCCGGCGTCGACGAGCACTGACGCAACCGGCAGCGAACGCACGGGCAACCTGAACCGAACGCGCACGGAACGCATACCGTGTGCGGTGACGGCCCGGGTGCGCCCGCACCACCGGCCCTGATCCAAGGAGCTCCCATGTCCACGAACGGTTACCCGCCGGCCCCGAACGCCCCCGGTGGAGCCCCGGTCCGCAGCGGCGGCAACGGCCTCGCCGTCGGCTCGCTGGTCCTCGGCATCGTCGGTGTCGTCTTCGCGTTCCTGATCTCGATCGTCGGCCTCATCGCCGGCATCGTGGGCCTGGTGCTCGGCATCATCGCCCGTCGCCGCGGCCTCAGCCGCGGCATGGTGCTCGCCGGCATCGTCCTGAGCGCCATCGCGATCGTCGTCGCGATCATCTTCATGATCCTCGGCGCGGTCCTCGCGACACAGATGCTCAACAACTGACGACGACTCGGAACGGGAGGCACGTGGCGGCGTCGCCACGTGCCTCCCGTTCCGTCCGTGGCCGGGCTGCGCACTGCGCGACCGCACCCGCGGTACCCCGCCAGGTCGCGACGAGTAGCGTCCGCCGCATGACGTACAGCCAGCCGGACCCGGCAGAAGAGACCACGCAGGCAGAGGCACCCGAGCAGCCCGACACGGACCGCTCGGACCTCGAGGAGCACGGCGAGGAGCAGGCCGCGCTCGAGATCGACAGCCAGGACGTGCCCACGGGCGACGAGACGCCCGAGCACTGACGACGACGCAGGACACGTCGCCCACGGTGACCGTGGGCGACGTGTCCTGCGTGGCGGAGCCGTCGTCGACGCCCGGTGAGCAAGCGCCGATAATGCATATTATGTCAACTCAGGTCGACGCGGCAAGGTCCGGGGCGGGCTGTCGCCTCTGCCCTACCGCTCGAAGACTGCGACGGTCATGCCCGCAGACGTCGGCGGCCCGTCCATCGCGACGAGCTCGTCCGGCAGGTCCGAGAACCCGACCGTCCGGCCGATCGACTCCGCCGGCCGGAGTCGCCCGGCGACGACGTCCTCGAGCATCGCGGCGTACTCGCCGACCGCGATCCCGTGGCTGCCGAGCAGCTCCAGTTCGTCACCGATCACGCGGCCCATCGGGATCGCCGGGATCGCCTCGTCGTCGAGCAGCAGGCCGACCTGCACGTGTCGCCCCCGCGGCCGGAGCGAGGCCACCGCGGCGACCGAGGTCGCTCGGCTGCCGTAGGCGTCGACCGACACGTGTGCACCGCCGCCCGTGAGCTCCCGGACCGTCCGGACCGCGTCGTCGTCCATCGTGACCGTCGTGGCCCCGAGTGCGGCGGCGCGCTCGAGTGCGGCGGCCGAGACGTCAATCGCGACCACCCGCGCACCGGCCGCGAGGGCGACGATGACCGCCGAGATCCCCACCCCGCCGCAGCCGTAGACGACGACCCACTCCCCTGCGGCGACGCGTCCGCGGGCGTGCAGGGCGTGGTACGCCGTGCCGAACCGGCAGCCGAGCCCGGCGGCCTCGGCGAACCCGACCGCGTCCGGCAGCGCCACGAGGTTGACGTCGGCGTGCGGGACGACGACGGCCTCGGCGTAGGAGCCGGGCAGCGTGAACCCGGGCTGCTCCTGGCGCGTGCAGACCTGGGTGGCGCCGTCACGGCACTGGTCGCACGTGCCGCACGCGAAGACGAACGGCGCCGTGACGCGCTGGCCGACGGTGAAGCGGGTGACCCCGGGGCCGACCGCGTCGACGACGCCGGCGAACTCGTGACCCGGCACGTGCGGGAGCCGGACCGAGTCGTCGTGGCCCTTCCAGGCGTGCCAGTCGCTCCGGCAGACGCCGCTCGCGGCGACGCGGACGACGACGCCGTCGGAGGGCGGGGTCGGCGTCGGCAGGTCGACGATGACGGGGCGGACACCGAACTGCTCGTACTGGACTGCGCGCACGCGCTCATCCTGACAGAAGCGCAGACCGACACGCGGACGGACAGACGCACCGCCCGACGGTCCGACGCCCCACCGCGCCGCGGTCACGCCGTCGTCAGCACCAGCGACGCGTTCTGCCCGCCGAACCCGAACGAGTTGTTGAGCGCCGCCCGCAGCGATGACCGCCGCGCAGCCCCCGCCACGACGTCGAGCTGCACCGCCGGGTCTCCAGGGCCCGCACGGTCAGGATCGTCTCGACCGCCCCGGCCGCACCGAACATGTGCCCGATCGCCCCCTTCGGCGCCGTGACGAGGGCGTGCTCCCCCACTGCCCGGCGGATCGCAGCAGCCTCGCCGACGTCCCCGACCGGTGTGCTCGTCGCGTGCGCGTTGACGCAGCGTGCGGTCACTCGCCGAAGCCGGACCGGACCAACTCGGTCAGCGCGTCGACGGCGTCCTGCGCGTCGGCGCCGGTCGCCTCGATGGTCACGGTCGCACCCTTGGGCAGGGCGAGCGCCATGATCGCGAGCAGGCTCTTCGCGTCGACGCCGTTCACGCGGACGCTCGCCTCGTGCTTCGCTGCGGTCTTCACGAACTCCGCGGCCGGTCGCGCGTGCAGACCGCTCTCGTTCACCAGCTCGACGGTCGCGGACGCGGCCACGTCGTCGACGCTGGCGGCCCCGACACCCGGCCCCGTGCCTCCAGGCTGGTCGCCGTCCGCACGGGAGGCACTGCTCGCCTCCGCCTCGGACGCTGCGGCGGTCGCCGCGGCAGCGAGCACCGCGTCGACGTCGCCGCCCGTCTGGGCGGCGACGGCGGCGGCCACCGTGCCCTCGACCAAGGGCGCCTGCGACACGTGCACGCGTGCCCGCGCGTCGTCGTCGAGGAAGTCGAGCGCGGTGTCCGTCGTCAGGTACGCGGAGCCGAGGTCGCAGAGGACGACGACCGCGTCCGCCGCGCCGAGCTCCTCGAACCCCGCGGTGATCGCCTCGAAGGAGGTCCCGATCCCGCCGTCCTCGGTCCCGCCGGCGGCGACCATCGGGACGTCGGCGGCCATCTGACGGGCGAGCTCGACGGTGCCGGTCGCGACCGCCGCACTGTGCGAGACGACCAGGATGCCGACCGTCACGCGGTCTCCACCGCCGCGCGCAGGATGTACGCCGTCGACTGCGCGCCCGGGTCGCGGTGCCCGACGGCGCGCTCCCCCAGGTAGCTCGCGCGGCCCTTGCGGGCGACGAGCGGGTCGGTCGACTCGGCACCGGTGGCTGCGGCGTCCGCGGCGGCCTCGAGCACGCGCTCAGGGGCCTCGCCGGCGGTCGCGGCGGTCGCGGCGGCGTCGACGGCGGGCGTCCACGCGTCGACCATGGTCTTGTCGCCGACCTCGGCCTTGCCGCGCGAGACGACCCCGTCGCGAGCCGCGGTGAGCACCGCGACGAGCGTGTCGGCGTCGAGCTCCGACGCGTCACCGGCTGCCTGCGCGGCCTTGAGGTACGCGGTGCCGAAGAGCGGGCCGGCGGCGCCGCCGACCGTCGAGATGAGCTTCGTCGCGACGACCTTGAACACCGCACCGGGCGAGTCGAAGGAGCCGGCGTCGAGCGCCTCGACGACCGCGCGGAACCCGCGGTCGAGGTTCTCGCCGTGGTCGCCGTCGCCGATCTCACGGTCGAGCGTGACGAGCTCCGCCCGGTGGTCGTCGATGGTCGACGCGGTGCGACGCACCCAGTCGAGGGCCCATGCGGTGTCGAGCGCCAATTCGTGTTCCTTCCTGGAGGGTGGGCGGTGTCAGCGGCCCCAGCGCAGGGCCGGGGTCTCCACCGGGGCGTCCCAGAGGGCGGTGAGTTCGTCGTCGAGCACCGTGACGGTGAGCGAGAACCCCTGCATCTCGAGGGACGTGACGTAGTCCCCGACCAAACTACGCGTGACGTGGTGGCCACGGTCCGTGAGCACCTCGGCCGCGCGGCGGTAGAGGATGTAGAGCTCGGCGAGCGGCGTGCCGCCCATGCCGTTGACGAGCAGGAGCAGGTCCGACCCGGCCGGCGCGTCGAGGTCCGTGAGGATCGGTTCGAGCACCCGGTCGACGAGCTGGTCGGCCGGTGCCATGGGGATCCGCTCCCGCCCGGGCTCGCCGTGGATGCCGATGCCCAGCTCGACCTCGTCGTCGGCGAGCGTGAAGGACGGCTCCCCCGCGTGCGGGACGGTGCCGGAGGACAGCGCGAGTCCCATCGAGCGGGTGACGTCGTTGACGCGCCGCGCGACGGCCGCCACGGCGTCCAGGTCGTCGCCCCGCTCGGCGGCGGCGCCCGCGCACTTCTCGACGACGACCGTGCCGGCGACCCCGCGGCGTCCGGCCGTGTAGAGCGAGTCCTGCACCGCGACGTCGTCGTCGACCACGACGCTCTCGACCCGGACGTCCTCCATGCCGGCGAGCTCGGCGGCGGTCTCGAAGTTGAGCACGTCGCCGGTGTAGTTCTTGACGATGTGGAGCACCCCGGCTCCCCCGTCGACGGCCTTCGTCGCGGCGACGATGGGGTCCGGGGTCGGGCTCGTGAACACCGGGCCGGGGACGGCGGCGTCGAGCATGCCGTACCCGACGAACCCGGCGTGCAGGGGCTCGTGGCCGCTGCCACCGCCGCTCACGATCCCGACCTTGCCGGCGACGGGAGCGTCCGCGCGGTGCAGGTGGATCGGGTCCTCGACGAGGACGACGTGGTCGGCGTGCGCCCGGGCGAAACCGCGCACGGTCTCGGTGACGACGGCCTGCGGATCGTTGATGAGCTTCTTCATGCTGTCCTCCACGGTGGCGGGGCCGCTCGCGACGGGGCCACACCGCCGTCGTCGACCGGAGTGCGTTCACCCTACAGCGGCCGCCCGTTCGGTCGATGTGCACGTTCGTGCAGCACGATGCGGGCGTGGCGACGGCTCCTGATGGGCAACCGCACACCGGGCATGCACGTTCGTGCACTTTCGCGAACTTCCCTCGGTGGCACATCGCGCAGCGGCGATCCGCGTCACTATGCTCGGCCCCAATCACTCAACGGGGAGTGCCGGACGCAGCACCACCGGACCCCCGACCCCTACGCACAGGAGGTCACCGATGGACGGCATCGGCGTCAATTTCCTCTCCGAGCTCGTCGGTACGGCGATGCTCATCATCCTCGGTGGCGGTGTCGTCGCCGCGGTCTCCCTCACGAAGTCGAAGGGCTTCGGCGCGGGCTTCCTCATGGTCACGATCGGCTGGGGCTTCGCGGTCTTCGCCGGTGTCACCGTGTCGTACAAGTCCGGCGGCCAGCTCAACCCCGCGGTCAGCCTCGCGCAGGCGATCCTCGGCAACATCACCATCGGCCAGATGTTCCTGTACTGGATCGCGCAGCTCATCGGCGCGATCATCGGTGCGGTCATCGTCTGGCTCGCCTACAAGCAGCACTTCGACGAGGAGCCGGACGCAGCAGCGAAGCTCGGCGTCTTCTCGACCGGCCCGGCGATCCGCTCCTACGGCTGGAACGTCGTGACCGAGATCATCGGCACCTTCGTCCTCGTCTTCGTCGTCATCGCCTTCACCAACGGCAAGACCCCGGCCGAGCTCGGCGCGATCCCCGTCGCCTTCCTCGTGATCGCGATCGGTGTCTCGCTCGGTGGCCCGACCGGCTACGCCATCAACCCCGCCCGTGACCTCGGTCCGCGCATCGCCCACGCCCTCCTGCCGATCAAGGGCAAGGGCTCCAGCGACTGGTCCTACGCCTGGGTCCCGGTCGTCGGACCGCTCGTCGGTGGCGCGCTCGCAGCCGTGCTGTCGAAGGCCCTCCTCCCCCTCGTCTGACCCCTCCCGCACCGGCCGGCCCCACCCGGGGCCGGCCCCGGTCGACGCCCCGCGCCGACCGACGCACCGAACACACCCGCAAAGGAGCACCAATGGCCGACTACATCGTCGCCATCGACCAGGGCACCACCTCGACCCGAGCGATCGTCTTCGACCACTCCGGTTCGATCGTCTCCGTCGGACAGAAGGAGCACGAGCAGATCTTCCCGCGCGCCGGGTGGGTCGAGCACGACCCCGCGGAGATCTGGGACAACACGCGCGAGGTCATCGGCCAGGCGCTGTCCCGCGCGGACATCACCCGCCACGACGTCGCCGCGGTCGGCATCACCAACCAGCGCGAGACCGCGGTGGTCTGGGACAAGACCACCGGCAAGGCCGTCTACAACGCCATCGTCTGGCAGGACACCCGCACGCAGGCGATCGTCGACAAGCTCGCGGACGGCGACACCGACCGCTACAAGTCGATCGTCGGCCTGCCCCTCGCCACGTACTTCTCCGGCACCAAGATCGCCTGGATCCTCGAGAACGTCGAGGGTGCCCGCGAGAAGGCCGAGGCTGGCGACCTGCTCTTCGGCACCACCGACACCTGGGTCCTCTGGAACCTGACCGGCGGCACCGACGGCGGCGTGCACAAGACCGACGTCACGAACGCGTCCCGCACGCTGTTCATGGACCTCGAGACGCTGTCCTGGCGCGACGACATCCTCGCCGACTTCGGCGTGCCGAAGTCGATGCTCCCCGAGATCGTCAGCTCCTCCGAGGTCTACGGCCACGTCGAGTCGTCCAACCTGCTCCGCGAGGTCCCGATCGCCGGCATCCTCGGCGACCAGCAGGCCGCGACCTTCGGCCAGGCGGCGTTCGACCAGGGCGAGTCGAAGAACACCTACGGCACCGGCAACTTCCTGATCTTCAACACCGGTACCGAGATCGTCCGCTCCGAGAACGGGCTGCTCACCACCGTCGGCTACAAGCTCGGCGACCAGGAGACGCACTACGCGCTCGAGGGCTCGATCGCCGTCACGGGTTCGCTCATCCAGTGGCTCCGCGACAACCTCGGCATCATCGGCAGCGCCCCCGAGGTCGAGGCACTCGCCAAGACCGTCGAGGACAACGGCGGCGTCTACTTCGTCCCGGCGTTCTCGGGTCTGTTCGCGCCGTACTGGCGTCCGGACGCCCGCGGTGCCCTCGTCGGCCTGACGCGCTACGTCAACAAGGGCCACATCGCCCGTGCCGCGCTCGAGGCGACGGCGCTCCAGACCCGCGAGGTCCTGGACGCGGTCAACGCCGACTCCGGTGTCGAGCTGACGGAGCTCAAGGTCGACGGCGGCATGACCGCCAACGACGCCCTCATGCAGTTCCAGGCGGACATCCTCAACGTGCCGGTCGTCCGACCGGTCGTCGCGGAGACCACCGCCCTCGGTGCCGCCTACGCCGCCGGTCTGGCCGTCGGGTTCTGGGCGAACCTGGACGAGCTGCGCGCCAACTGGCAGGAGGACAAGCGCTGGGAGCCCCAGCTCGACGACGCCGAGCGCGACCGTCAGCTCCGCCTCTGGAAGAAGGCCGTCACGAAGACCTTCGACTGGGTCGACGAGGACGTGCGCTGACCCGCGTGTGAGGTGACCGCCTGGAGGCGCGGTGCCGGTCCGACGGACCGGCACCGCGCCTCCGGTGCGTGGCTGGCTGGTCCGCTGGTGTGTCCGCTGGTGCGCCTGCTCGCGAGACGCCGCCACGACGACGAGACGCCCCCGGATCCGGGGGCGTCTCGGTGGTTCGGGGGCGCTTCTGTGGTTCGGCTGCGGCTCGGCTCGGCTCGGCTCGGCGCCGCGGCGTCGCTGGGTCAGGCCGCGGGGGCCGCGCCGACCCAGTCGGCGAGCTTCTGCGCCGCTGCGCCGGAGTCGATCGCCTCGGCGGCCACGACGAGCTGCTCGCGGAAGCGCTGCAGGATCGGCTGGTCGGCCTGGTCGGGGTCCTCGGCGAGCCGGAAGGACACCAGTCCCGCGGCGGCGTTCAGCAGGACGATGTCCCGGACCGGGCCGGTCTCCCCCGCCAACACCCGGTGGACCACGGCGGCGTTGTGCTCCGGGTCGCCGCCGAGCAGGTCCTCGGTGCGCGCCCGGGCGATCCCGAGGTCACGCGGGTCGAGGTCGTGTTCGATGACCCGGCCGCCGGTGACCTCCCAGATGTGCGAGTGCCCGGTCGTGGTGAGCTCGTCGAGGCCGTCGTCCCCGCGGAACACCAGCGCCGTCGCGCCGCGGGTCTGGAACACGCCCGTGATGATCGGCACGAGCTCGAGCTGGGCCACTCCGACCGCGTTCGCCTCGCACCGGGCGGGGTTGACGAGCGGGCCGAGGAAGTTGAAGACGGTCGGCACACCGATCTCGCGGCGCACCGGAGCCGCGTGCGCGAAGCCGGGGTGGAACGCGCTCGCGAACGCGAAGGTCAGACCGACACGCCGGAACGTGTCCGCTACCCGCACCGCGTCCATCGACAGGTCGAGTCCGAGGGCGGCGAGCACGTCGCTCGACCCGGACTTGGACGAACTCGCGCGGTTGCCGTGCTTGACGACCGGCACGCCCGAGGCGGCGATCACGATCGCGGCCATCGTCGAGACGTTCACGGTGCCCACGACGTCGCCGCCGGTGCCGACGATGTCGAGCGCCATCGGGTCCACGTCCAGTGGGACAGCGGCATCGAGGATGGCGTCGCGGAACCCGACGACCTCGTCGACGGTCTCGCCCTTCGCGCGCAGGGCGACGGCGAACGCGGCGATCTGTGCTGCTGTCGCACGCCCCTGGACGATCTCCTCCATGGCCCATGTGGACTGCCTGATCGAGAGGTCCTCGCGCGCCATGAGCGCGCTGATCACCGCAGGCCAGGAGAGTGAGAGCGACATGCCTCGATCGTAGTGAATTCGAGAGACCCGCCAGTCTGCTGCGAAAACACTGTCACAGGTTTCGGCCATAATGGAGGACGTGACTAGCACCCCTCTCTCCAGATCCGCCAGCGGTCCGGTCCTGAACAGGCCGAACGCCGTTGCCGTGGGGACGATCGTGTGGCTGGGCAGCGAGGTCATGTTCTTCGCCGGCCTGTTCGCGATCTACTTCACGCTGCGCAGCACCTCGCCCGAGCTCTGGGCGACCGAGACGTCCAAGCTCGAGGTGCCCTTCGCCTCCGTGAACACGATCATCCTGGTGCTGTCCAGCTTCGCCTGCCAGTTCGCGGTCTTCGCCGCCGAGCGCTTCCAGGTGCACCGCACGAGCTGGAACCCGAAGGACTGGGGCATGACGGAGTGGTTCTTCGTCACGTACTGCATGGGCGCGATCTTCGTCTGCGGCCAGATCTTCGAGTACGCCAACCTCTGGCACGAGGGCGTCACGCTCTCCTCGAGCGCCTACGGCTCCGCGTTCTACATGACCACCGGCTTCCACGGCCTGCACGTCACGGGCGGTCTCATCGCGTTCCTCCTCACCCTGGGTCGTGGCTTCGCCGCCAAGAACTTCGGGCACAAGGAGGCGACCACCGCGATCGTCGTGTCGTACTACTGGCACTTCGTCGACGTGGTCTGGATCGGTCTCTTCGCCGTCATCTACCTTCTCAAGTAGGAACTGGACACCCCGCACAGCATGTTCAACAGAACCAAGTCCAAGAAGGGCCGCCGTTCCCCGATGGCGACCGTGTCGCTCATCGTCGTGGGTCTCATGACCACCGGCGGTGCGTACGCGCTGTTCAGTTCGACGGCCAACGCCGACGACAGCACGACCACCGTGGCCTCGAGCCAGTCGAAGGTGAACGAGGGCCAGAAGCTCTTCGCCTCGAACTGCGCGACCTGCCACGGTCTCGACGCGCAGGGCACGAGCGAGGGCCCGTCCCTCATCGGTGTCGGCGCCGCGTCGGTCGACTTCCAGGTCGGCACCGGTCGCATGCCGATGGCAGCCCAGGGCCCGCAGGCCGAGGAGAAGCCCGCCCAGTTCACGGACGAGCAGATCGACGCCATGGGTGCCTACGTCGCATCGCTCGGCCCCGGCCCGGCCGTCCCCTCCACGTCGCTGACCGACGGCAAGGGTGACGCCGCCGAGGGCGCAGAGCTCTTCCGCATCAACTGCGCGATGTGCCACAACGTGGCCGGCGCCGGTGGTGCGCTGACCGAGGGCAAGTACGCGCCGAACCTGCAGACGGTCTCCGGCAAGCACATCTACGAGGCCATGGCCACCGGCCCGCAGAACATGCCGGTCTTCAACGACCTGAACCTCACGCCCGAGCAGAAGGCCGACATCATCACGTACCTCAAGTACGTGCAGGACAACAAGTCGCCCGGCGGCTTCGCCCTCGGCTCCCTCGGCCCGGTGGCAGAGGGTCTGTTCATCTGGATCTTCGGTCTCGGTGCGGTCGTCGCGATGACCGTGTGGCTGACCGCGAAGACCAACTGATCGTCCGTGTCGAACGACACTGAAGGGAACACCATGGCAGAGCACGACGACGAGGCACTGAGCTCGTCCTCGGCTGTCGAGAAGCACGGCACGACCAGTACCCCGGCAGGCACGGCGGTCGTCCCCGCCGACCCGTTCGAGAACCCGGGCGAGCCGCCGCACCGCGCGCGCCGCACCGACGTCGACCCGAAGAAGCAGCGCCTGGCCGAGCGTCAGGTCGCCACGTTCTTCTACCTGTCCATCGTGGGCAGCGTCCTGGCGATCGCGGCCTACGTCGCGTTCCCGATCGACCCGGAGAACTTCGGCACCGTCCGCGCCGGCAACCTCTGGCTCGGCCTGGCCATCGCCCTCGCGCTCATCGCCCTGGGCCTCGGCGCGGTCTACTGGTCGAAGACGCTCGTCGTCGACCGTGAGATCTCCGAGATGCGCCACCCCACCCGTGGGACCGACGCGACCCGCGCCAAGGCGGTCGAGGCGTTCCAGCTCGCCGACAAGGAGTCCGGGTTCAGCCGTCGCAAGCTGATCCGCAACTCGATGATCGGCGCCCTGGCCGCGTTCCCGCTGCCCGGCATCGTCCTCGTCCGTGACCTCGCCCCGGCAGAGGACCCGAACGAGCTGCTCCGTCACACGTTCTGGAAGTCGGGCATGCGCCTGACGAAGGACCCGACGGGCCTCCCCATCCGGGCCTCCGACGTCACCATCGGTTCGGTCTTCCACGTGATCCCGGACGGCATGCTGGACTCGGAGCACATGCTCGAGGAGAAGGCCAAGGCCTCCGTCCTCCTCATGCGCCTCGACCCGAAGGACCTCAACCCCGCCAAGGGACACGAGGACTGGGGCTACGACGGCATCGTCGCCTACTCCAAGATCTGCACCCACGTCGGGTGCCCGGTCGCGCTCTACGAGCAGCAGACGCACCACCTGCTGTGCCCGTGCCACCAGTCGACGTTCGACGTCTCGAACAACTGCGAGGTCATCTTCGGCCCGGCCGCACGTCCCCTCCCCCAACTTCCGATCGCGATCGACGACGACGGCTACCTGGTCGCCCAGAGCGACTTCCACGAGCCGGTCGGACCGTCCTTCTGGGAGCGTGAACGCTGATGACCAGCACCACAACCACCACCCCTTCGTCGACGGCCACGAAGCCGGCGCCGGAGCGCGGATCCCGCATCATCGGCGGGGTCGCGAACTACATCGACGAGCGCACCAGCATCTCGGGCCTCGTGAAGGAGGTCGGGCGGAAGATCTTCCCCGACCACTGGAGCTTCATGCTCGGCGAGGTCGCGCTGTACAGCTTCGTCGTCGTCCTGCTCTCCGGGACGTTCCTGACGTTCTTCTTCCAGGCGTCGATGACCGAGGTCGTCTACAACGGCTCGTACGTGCCGCTGAAGGGCGTCGAGATGTCGACCGCCCTGCAGTCCACGCTGAACATCTCGTTCGACATCCGCGGCGGACTCTTCGTCCGGCAGATCCACCACTGGGCGGCCCTGCTGTTCGTGGCCTCGATCATGCTGCACATGGCCCGCGTGTTCTTCACGGGTGCCTTCCGCAAGCCGCGTGAGCTCAACTGGGTCTTCGGCTTCGTGCTGTGGATCCTGGCCATGGCCGAGGGCTTCACGGGCTACTCGCTCCCCGACGACCTGCTCTCCGGCAACGGTCTCCGCATCATCGTCGGCATGATCGAGGGCGTCCCGGTCATCGGCGTCTGGATCGCCTACCTGCTGTTCGGCGGCGAGTTCCCGGGCACCGACATCGTCGGCCGCCTGTACACGCTGCACATCCTGCTGCTCCCGGCGATCCTGGTCGCGGTGCTCGGCGTCCACCTCGTGCTGGTCGTCATCAACAAGCACACGCAGTTCGCAGGCCCCGGCAAGACGAACGAGAACGTCGTCGGCGTCCCGATCCTCCCGGCCTTCGCCGCGAAGGCCGGTGGCTTCTTCTTCATCGTCGCGGGCATCCTGGCCCTCATCGCGTCGCTGTTCACGATCAACCCGATCTGGAACTACGGCCCGTACGACCCGTCCCCGGTGTCCGCCGGTACCCAGCCCGACTGGTACATCGGCTTCGCCGACGGCGCGCTCCGTCTGGTGCCGCCGCACTGGGAGGTCGTGTGGTTCGGCTACACGGTGTCGTTCAACATCCTCGTGCCGATCGCGGTCCTGATGTTCCTCATCATCGCGATGTTCATCTACCCCTTCATCGAGGCGTGGGTGACCGGTGACAAGCGCGAGCACCACCTGGCCGACCGTCCTCGCAACGCCCCGACCCGCACCGCCTTCGGTGCCGCGGGCATCACGCTGTACGCCTCGCTCTGGGCGGCTGCCTCGTCCGACATCATCGCCACGCACTTCATGGTGTCGATCGAGCACGTGATCCACGTCATCCAGGCCACGACGGTCCTCGGCCCGTTCGTCGCCTTCTGGATCACGAAGCGCGTCTGCCTCGCGCTGCAGAAGAAGGACCGCGAGATCGTCCTGCACGGCTACGAGTCGGGCCGAATCGTCCGCCTGCCGCACGGCGAGTACATCGAGGTGCACGAGCAGCTCGACGAGTACGAGCGCTGGAAGCTCCTGCAGTTCAACGAGTACAAGCCCCTCATGATCCGTCCGGACGCCAAGGGTCGGATCACCGCGGTGCAGAAGACCCGTGCACGCCTCTCCCGCTTCTTCTTCGAGGACCGCATCGCTCCGGTCACGAAGTCCGAGCTCGAGGCCGCGCACGCCGCTCACCACGGTCCGGAGATCGACAGCACCACCCCGGCCCCCGCGGTCGGTGCCGGGAACCACTGACATTTCTCGGCAAGAACGAACGAGCCCCTCGTCCACTTCGTGGTCGGGGGGCTCGTTCGTTCGCCTCAATTTCAGAGAAACACGCTTCCGGTTCACCTCGGATTCAAGAACGAGTGGTGGACTCGTGGAGAACGGTGTGGCACTGTGTTGCACCACGCATCCGCCAACGGAACGAGACACCGATGGACAGCCGGACGGCCGAACACCCCAGGCCGAACCACTTCCTCCTCCACCTCAGCGACACCCACCTCGTGGCGGGTGACGGCGACCTCTACGGGGACGTCGACTCCGCAGCGCGGCTGCAGGCGATCATCGCCGACATCGAGGCCTCCGGGACCCACCCCGAGGCGATCGTCGTCACCGGCGACGTGGCCGACAAGGGTGAGCCCGGCGCCTACGCCCGGGTCCGCGACATCGTCGAGCCAGCCGCGGCCCGGATCGGCGCGCAGGTCATCTGGGCCATGGGGAACCACGACGAGCGCGGCGCCTTCCGCCAGGAGCTCTTCGGCCTGCAGCCCACCGACCGCCCCGTCGACTTCGTGTACGACGTGAACGGCCTGCGCGTGATCACCCTCGACACGAGCGTCCCGGGTCAGCACCACGGCGAGGTCTCCCCCGCGCAGCTCGACTGGCTCGCCGAGGTCCTCTCCGAGGCAGCGCCGCACGGCACGATCCTCGCGATGCACCACCCGCCCGTGCCGAGCGTCCAGGACCTCGCCGTCCTCGTCGAGCTCCGCGACCAGGCGGCCCTGGCCGAGGTCGTCGAGGGCTCCGACGTCATCGCGATCATCGCCGGCCACCTGCACTACTCCACGAGCGCGGTGTTCGCCGGCATTCCGGTCTCGGTCGCCAGCGCCACGTGCTACACGCAGGACCTGACGGAGTACCAGGGCGGTACCCGGGGACAGGACGGCGCGCAGTCGTTCAACCTCGTGCACGTCTACGGCAACAACGTCGTGCACTCGGTGGTCCCGGTCGGGCACTACTCGACCGTGGGGCAGCCCGTCTCCGCTACGGAGACCGAAGCACGTCTCGCGGCCGCGGGGGTCTCCATCCCGGCCGCGGTCGAGCCGGCCCCGGTCACGGCGAGCATCCCGGTGTTCACCCTCGACGCGGTGCCCACCAGCCCCGTCCGCCGCTGACGAGCACGGCGCCGCGGAGTCGCAGCGCTGCGTGACCGCGGTGCTGCGGCCTCACGTTGCCCGCGTCGGTGCGCGCCGAACGCGCACGACACCCCGTGAGCGCGACGCCGAGCGTGCACAGAACGTCGGGCGGCGACGCCGAGCGTCCCAGATCTGGCACACTCGGCGCCCATCACTCGGCTCGCCCGGCGCCGGGCGCCAGCGCTACTCCGCGGTGCGCTCCCACGGCGCCGGGAACGGGAAGTACCGCTCCAGGAAGTCCGTGACGCGCGCTGTCCGCTCCTCGTCCGAGACCTCGGGGAAGCTGCCGTCGTTCAGGCAGAAGAAGTCGACGTTCCGCTTCTTGAGCAGGTCGTCGAGCGCCTTGAGCCCGGACTGCATCGTCGTGTCGACGTACCGGACGGTGGCGTTCTCCTGCATGATCGCGCGACCGGTCAGCAGTGCGTAGTAGTGGTACAGCGAGTTCGTCACCGAGATGTTGTCGGCGGCCCGGAAGCGCGACGCCGCAGTCGCCCGGAACTCGTCCGCGAACTCGTGCTCCATCTCGGTCATGATCGACGCCCGGAGCGGCGTGGGTGCGTGCTCGAGGTGCCTCGTGGTCACCGCGCCGAAGCGCTGCTGGAGCAGGCGACGGTTCACCCGGGCGGAGTTCTCGAACCCGCTGCGAGCCGGGTTGTTCGAGCCGAGCCCGATCCGGGTCGTCGCGAGGATGAACTTCGTGACCGACCCCGGGCTGAAGAACACCGACGGGTCGACCGAGCGACCGAAGAACATGTCGTCGTTCGAGTAGATGAAGTGCTCGCTGATGCCCGGGATGTGGTGCAGCTGCGACTCGACGGCCTGCGAGTTGTGCGTGGGCAGCACGGAGGGGTCCGCGAAGAACTCTTCACTCCGGACGATCCGCACCTTCGGGTGGTCGGCGAGCCAGTGCGGCGCCGGCGAGTCGGTGGCGATGTAGATCTGCCGGATCCAAGGGGCGAAGGTGTGCACCGATCGGAGCGCGTACTTCAGCTCGTCGATCTGCCGGAAGCGAGCGGGGGCGTCGTCGCCCTCCCCCAGCACGGCGTTCGCCTGCGCGGCCTGGCGGGCGCGCTGGTACTCGATCGCGTTGCCGTCGACCCACGAGAAGACGATGTCGATCGGGAAGCGGATGTCCGACACGTGGTCCTCGAACATGTGCTCGACGGTGCGCCACGTGCGGCCGTACCGCTCGATGTCGACGACGACGAACTCCTCGATCGGCAGGGACCGCCGCATGAGGGCGTTCTCCTTCGGCGCGAGCACCTCGGTGTCGGTGACGCGCCAGAACTCGAGCTGCACGCTCGTCTCCGCGCCGTAGCGCAGGCGTCCGAGGGGCTCGAGGCGGGGGCGGAACACCCGCAGGACCGGCTCCTCGACCGGACCGAGCCCGTCGTCGATGACGAGCACCGCGGGCTTGCCCGGCGGCTTGGCGTAGAACGGCTCGTTCGCCGAGGCGGCCATCACGGCGCTCTCGGCCCGCTGGCGGTCGCGCTCGTCGACCGCGATCACGGGGCGCTGGTCGTTGCCGCGGATGAGCAGGTGGTCGACGTCGCCGGCGGTGAGCGCGTCGTCGAGGAACAGGAGGTCCTCGATCATCGACTGCTGGGGCGTCAGGTGCCCGTTGACCAGGGTCAGCCGTCCCTTGCGGACGACGACGTCGGGACGATCGAGACCGCCCGAGGACGGTCGAGGGTTCAGCAGAGGACTCTCGGTCGCCGGCTCGGTCTCGTGGCTCATCCATGCCCTTCGGATCGTGTCGCCGGGCCCTGCGCCCGGCTCCTGTGATCCTACCGTCCGGCGGTCACCCCGGTCGGCGGGTCGGCTCGCGCCGCCGACGTGGTGCGCTACGGCCTGGAGGCGCTGCTCGCGTCTGCCTGACGCGGCACCTTGACGAGGATCCCGACAGCGACGAACAGCGCGGCCACGACGAGTTGCAGGGCGGCCCAGACCTGCCCCGGGATCGGCACGACGACGACCGGGTTCCAGCAGACCGCGACGGCCGCCATGGCCACGGCGGCCCACCACGTGCGTCCGCGCACCGCGAAGACGAGCACGATGAGCGCGAGCACGGTCACGCCCCACCGGACGAACACGAACGCCGACGAGTCGATGATCGCCACGAACGCCAGCAGGAGCATCGCCGCGATGAGCGACGGCGCGAGGGCGGGCCGCGTGAACGGCGGGGTGGTCTTCGCGGTGGTCGCCCCGCGGCCGGCGGTGCCCGGTCGCGACGAGGGCACACCGGTGAGCGACGACCCCGCCGGGGGCCGACCCTTCCGTGCCATCAGGCGCCGGCCTCCTCGAGGTCGATCGCCTGGATCGGGCGCGACATCGGCGGGAGGCCCCGGAGCCGCTCGAGGGCGGGTTCGAGCTCCGCGACGACGGCGCGGTAGCCGTCCTCGGTCAGGTGCAGGCCGTCGTCGGTGTACCGCTCGTCGAGGTGGTCGCCGTCCGCGAGGGCGGGCCAGAGGTCGAGGTACTGCGCGTGGCAGGTGGCGACGAACTGGCGCAGGTGCCGGTTGGCCGCGTCGATCTTCGCCGCCCACTCGGCCTGTCGGGGCAGGATCGACACGAGCAGCAGGCGGACGCCAGGCAGTTCGCGGCGGAGCGTCACGAGGACGGACTCGACGCCGCGGACGACGTGCTCGACGCTCGCGCGGTGGTTGCCGAAGTCGTTGGTGCCGATGAGCAGGACGATCGCCTCCGGCTGCTCGGCGACGACGGCGTCCAGACGCTCGAGGACGCCGTCGGTGGTGTCCCCGCCGATTCCTTGGTTGACGACGTGCTCACCCGGGAGCCAGGCGTCCCAGGAGCCCTGCTCGGTGATGCTGTCACCCAGGAACAGGAGCGGTCCGTGTCCCTCGGTCGTGGCTGGCCGATCGGTCATGCTGCCTCCTCGTGGACGGGTGCCTCGGACCCATTGTGCTGGGTCCAGTTGCGCCCCGTCGACTCCGTGTGCTCGGACTCGCGCTCGGCGGCAGCCGTGATGCGTTCCACCATGCCGGGGAAGATCACCCCGTGGAACGGCAGGATCGAGTACCAGTAGAGCCGGCCGGACAGCCCCTGCGGGAAGTAGATCGCCCGCTGGTGGTAGTCGCTCCCACCGCCGTCACTCGGTGTGACGGTCATCTCGAGCCAGGCGCGACCCGGCGACTTGAACTCGGCGCGCAGGCGCAGGTACCGCCCACGCTCGAGGCGCTCGACCCGCCACCAGTCCAGGGCGTCGCCCTGCTCCAGGCGCTTCGGGTCGCGGCGGCCGCGGCTCAGGCCCACCCCGCCGGCGAGCTTGTCCATCCAGCCCCTGGCGACCCAGGCGAGCGGGAACGAGTACCACCCGTTGTCGCCTCCGATGCCCTCGACGACGCGCCAGACGTCCTCGGCGGACGCGGAGGTGTGCCGGCGGCGGTCGTCGACGTAGACGGTGTGCCCGGCCCAGTCCGGGTCGCTCGGCAGCGGGTCCGCGGGGGTCGCCGCGAGCGTGGCGCTCCGCCAGCTCGTCTCGACCTCGCCCTTCCGCATCCGGGCGAGTGCGAGCCGCACCGCTCGTCGGTAGGACGTCAGGCCGCCCTCGGGTCGCGGCACGACGTCGTCGATGTCGTGCTCGCGCTGGATGCACTCGAACTGCAACGACTCGATGATCGGCGTCGCGAGCTTCCGTGGGATGGGCGTCACGATGTTGAACCAGTGCGCGGAGAGCCCGGGCGTGAGCACCGGGAGCACCGTGAACCGCCGCTGCGGCAGCTTCGCCTCGACCGCGTAGCCGTTGAGCATCTGCCCGTACTTCAGGACGTCCGGGCCGCCGATGTCGAACGTGCGGTTGACGTCGGCCGGGATGTCGAGCGCGGCGACGAGGTAGTACAGGACGTCCCGGACGGCGATCGGCTGGATCCGGTTGCGGACCCACCGCGGGGCGGGCATCCACGGCAGGACGTCGGTCACGTGCCGGATCATCTCGAACGAGGTGCTCCCGGAGCCGATCACGACGCCCGCCTGGTACGCGATCGTGGGGACGCCGGAGGCGAGCAGCACGTCCCCGACCTCCTTCCGGCTCCGCAGGTGCTTCGACAGCTCGCCGTCGGGGTGCAGCCCGCCGAGGTACACGAAGCGCCGGACCCCGGCGGACTTCGCCTCGCGCGCCATCGTCTCGACGGCCTGGCGCTCGGCCTGCTCGAAGTCGCCGTCGGCCCCCATCGCGTGGGCGAGGTAGTAGACCGCCTCGACGCCGTCGACGGCGGACCGGACGCCGGCGGCGTCCTGCAGGTCACCCTGCGCCACCTCGACGTCGTCGTGCCAGGGAACGTCCTGGAGTTTCCGGGGGGTCCGCACGAACACCCGGACCTGGTGTCCGGCCTCGAGGAGACGGGGGACGAGTCGGCCGCCGATGTACCCGGTGGCGCCGGTGACGAGGACGTGCATGCGGGGCACGGTACGCCGGTCGCCTCCGGGTAGGCTTGCCGGGTGGACAACGCAGCGCTCCCCATCGACACGCACGCCATCGACGCCGACGCCGTGCGAGCCCTCATCGACCACGCGATCCTGAAGCCCGAGCTCACCCGCGCCGACGTCGACGCCCAGCTCGACGAGGCCGCGGCGTACCGGGTCTTCAGCGTGTGTGTCCGCCCGAGCGACGTCGCGCACGCCGTGGAGCGCCTGACCGGCACCGGGGTCGGCGTCGGGACGGTCATCGGCTTCCCGCACGGCACCACGTCCACCGGCGCCAAGGTCGCCGAGTCGCTGCAGGCCCTGGCAGACGGCGCGTTCGAGCTCGACATGGTGCAGAACATCGGTGCCGCGAAGTCCGGCGACTGGCAGCGCGTCGAGGACGACGTCCGCGCGGTCGTCCAGGCCGCCGGGGACACCGTCGTGAAGGTCATCCTCGAGACCGCGTTCCTGACCGACGACGAGATCGTCGCCGCCTCGCGTGCCGCCCAGGCAGCGGGCGCGGCGTTCGTGAAGACGTCGACCGGGTTCGCCGGCGGCGGTGCGACCGCCCCGCACATCCGGCTCATGCGCGAGACCGTCGGCGCAGGCACTGGGGTGAAGGCCTCCGGCGGTGTGCGCGGTCTCGACACGCTGCTCGAGATGGTCGAGGCCGGCGCCGACCGCATCGGGACGAGCGCCTCGGCGCGCATCCTCGACGAGGTCGCGCACCGCGCACAGACCGGAGCCGCCTCGTCGCTCGGCGACGACTCCTCGTCCTACTGAGCAGATCCACCCGTCCCGACCGCACCCGCGGCCGGGACCGCACCACCTGACCGACCCGCACCGGGCCGGGTCGTACCGGGCGCGACGATGCGTCGACCGGCCGCCCCGAGCCTCCCGTCCGCCGCATCGGAGCGCGCATGACCGACAGCACCGTCCCCGTCCCCCTCGCCCTGGCCGTCGACCTCGGCGGCACGAAGGTCGAAGCGGCCCTCGTGACCGACGCCGGCGTCGTCCTGCCGGCCACGCGCTTCCGCAGCCCCACCGGGCCGGGACGCACGTCCGAGGAACTGCAGGCAGCCGTCGACGAGGTCGTGACGAGCGCCCTCGCCGCACTGCCGGCGGACGGCGTGCTCGTCGGTGTCGGCGTCGGTTCCGCTGGTCCCGTGGACGAGCAGCACGGGCTCGTCTCGCCGCTGAACATGCCGGTGTGGCGCGGGTACCCGCTCCGCGATCGCGTCGCTGCCCACGTCCCCGCCGACGTCCCGGTCACCCTTCGCATGGACGGCCTCGCGATCACGCTCGCCGAGCACTGGGTGGGCGCCGCGCAGGGACACGACCACGTGATGGGCATGATCGTCTCGACCGGGGTCGGCGGCGGACTCATCCTGCACGGCCGGACCGTCAGCGGCCCGACCGGCAACGCCGGGCACGTCGGACACGTCGAGTGCGGCGGGTTCGACGACCCGTGCGCGTGCGGTGGCACCGGCTGCCTCGAAGCCGTCGCGAGCGGCCCGAAGACGGTCGCCTGGGCGCAGCGCCAGGGGTTCACGGGGACCACCGGCGAGGAGCTCGCGGCCGCCTACGCCGCCGGCGACGAGGTCGCGGTGGCCGCCGTCAAGCGCAGCGGCCGCGCCCTCGGGCAGGCGATCGCCGCGGCGACCAGTCTGGTCGACCTCGAGGTCGTCGCCATCGGCGGCGGGTTCTCCCACGTCTCCCCCGACCTGTTCGAGTACGCCCGCCAGGCTGTCGCCGAGCGGGTCGAGTTCGGCTTCGTCACCAAGGTGCGCATCGTGCCGACGGGGCTGTCGCAGGACGGCCCGCTGATCGGCGCCGCCGCGCTCGTGCACCGCGCCGACGTCCTGCGCTGAGGTCCTGCGGCTGAGGTCCTGCGGCTGAGGTCCTGCGGCTGCCGTCGTGCGCCGACGGCGCCGGCGGTTGTCCACAGAGGCTGTCCTGCCGGCGCACGCTCCGGCAGGATGGCCGGGTGCCGTCGTCCCGACTCCTGACCAGTACGGACTGGCCGGAGGCGGAGCTCCGCGCCGCCGTGCTCGCCGGTGAGCTCGTGCCGGTGGGGTCCTGCTGGGCCTCCGTCGCCGAGACTCAGGTGCCGTCGCTCCGTGCCGAATCCTGGGCGGTCGACGTGCCCGATCGTCGGCTCGTCGCGTGCGGTGGCAGTGCGGCGTGGATCTGGGGCGGTCGGTCGTGTGCTCCGGAGCCGGCGGAGGCGGCCGCACCCCTCGGCATCCGGGTCGCCGACGTGACGACCGTGCGCGTGCGGCAGGTACGCGTCGGGCCCGAGGACACCGTGGCGCTCGACGGCGTGCGTGTGACGACACCGGTCCGCACGGTCGTCGACCTGCTCCGCGCCATCGGGGACCTCGACCCGGACGCCGCGGACGCCGTGCGGGGGCTCTTCGCGGTGGGTGCGACCGAGCCTGAGGCGGTCCTGGCCGCGCTGGACGCGCTCGGGACCGTCCCGATGGTCCGTCAGGCCGCCCGGCGGCTCGACGCGCTCCTGGACGCACCGCTCGGTGGGTGATCGGCTGCTGTCACGTCAGCCGGCGCTGACGCGGTAGACGTCGTAGACCGCGTCGATGCGCCGCACCGCGTTGAGCACCCGGTCCAGGTGGGTCGTGTCGCCCATCTCGAACACGAAGCGGCTCAGCGCGAGGCGGTCCGACGAGGTCGAGACGGTGGCGGACAGGATGTTGACGTGGTGGTCGGTCAGGACCCGCGTGACGTCGCTGAGCAGACCGGAGCGGTCGAGCGCCTCGATCTGGATCTGCACGAGGAACACCGACTTGGACGACGGTGCCCACTCGACCTCGATCATGCGGTCGGGCTCGTTCATGAGCGACTTCACGTTCGTGCACGAGGCCTGGTGCACCGAGACGCCCTGGCCGCGGGTGATGAAGCCGACGATCTGGTCGCCCGGCACCGGGGTGCAGCACTTGGCGAGCTTGACGAGGATGTCGGGCGCACCGCGCACGAGCACCCCGCTGTCGCTGTTGCGGAGCTGCCGGCTCGTGACCTGCCGCGGGAACGCGAGCTCGGGCTCGTCGGTCTCGGCTTCGGTCTGGACGCCCGCGAGGATCTTCTCGATGACCGACTGCGTGGAGACGTGTCCCTCGCCGATCGCCGCGTAGAGCGCCGAGACGTCCTCGTAGCGCATCGCCGAGGCCACCTCGGAGATGGAGTCCTGGCTCATGATGCGCTGGAGCGGTAGGTTCTGCTTGCGCATCGCCCGAGCGATGGCGTCGCGGCCCTGCTCGATCGCCTCTTCGCGGCGCTCCTTGGTGAACCACTGCTTGATCTTGTTCCGCGCGCGCGGACTGCGGACGAACGTCAGCCAGTCCTGGCTCGGGCCCGAGTCGGGGTTCTTCGACGTGAAGATCTCGACGACGTCGCCGCTGGACAGCTGGCTCTCGAGCGGCACCAGGCGGCCGTTGACCTTGGCACCCATGGTGCGGTGCCCGATCTCGGTGTGCACCGCGTAGGCGAAGTCGACCGGGGTCGCGCCGGCGGGCAGCCCGATGACCTTGCCCTGCGGCGTGAAGACGTACGTCTCCTTCGCGCCGATCTCGTACCGGAGCGAGTCGAGGAACTCCCCCGGGTCGCTCGTCTCCGCCTGCCAGTCGGTGATGTGGGCGAGCCACGCCATGTCCTGGTCGTCGGTGGTGCTCGTGTCGACGTCACGGCCCTGCGCACGCTGCTTGTACTTCCAGTGCGCCGCGACACCGAACTCGGCGCGCTGGTGCATCTCGTGCGTGCGGATCTGGATCTCGACCGCGCGGCCCTGGGGTCCGAGCACCGTGGTGTGGAGCGACTGGTACAGGTTGAACTTCGGGGTGGCGATGTAGTCCTTGAAACGCCCGGGCAGCGGGGTCCAGCGGGCGTGCACCGAACCGAGCATCGCGTAGCAGTCGCGCACGGTCGGGACGAGCACGCGGATGCCGACCAGGTCGTAGATCTCGTCGAACTCGCGCCCGCGGACGATCATCTTCTGGTAGATCGAGTAGTACTGCTTCGGCCGGCCCATCACGTCGCCGCGGATCTTCGACGCCTTCAGGTCCTTCTTGAGGGTGCCGATCACGTTCTGCACGAACTGCTCGCGCTTCGGCTGGCGCTCCTTGACCAGGCTGTCGATCTCGACGTAGAGCTTCGGGTGCAGGACCGCGAACGACAGGTCCTCGAGCTCCAGCTTGATCATCTGGATGCCGAGTCGGTGCGCCAGGGGCGCGTAGATCTCGAGCGTCTCCTTCGCCTTGCGCGTGGCGGAGGCGGACTCGACGAAGCCCCACGTGCGGGCGTTGTGCAGACGGTCCGCGAGCTTGATGACGAGCACCCGGATGTCCTTCGACATCGCGATCACCATCTTGCGGACGGTCTCGGCCTGGGCGCTGTCGCCGTACTTGACCTTGTCGAGCTTCGTGACGCCGTCGACGAGCATCGCGATCTCGTCGCCGAAGTCGGCGCGGAGCTCGTCGAGCTGGTAGTCCGTGTCCTCGACGGTGTCGTGCAGCAGCGCTGCGGCGATCGTGATCGTGCCGATCCCCAGGTCGGCGAGGATCTGCGCGACCGCCACCGGGTGCGTGATGTACGGCTCGCCCGACTTGCGCTTCTGCCCGTCGTGCGCACGCTCCGCGACCGAGTACGCCCGCTCGATGAGCGTCACGTCGGCCTTCGGGTGGTGCGACCGCACCGTCCGGATCAGCGTGTCGACGGCGCCGGCCGGCTGCGCCCGCGAGAAGAGCCGCGGCAGCAGGGACCGGAGCGACCCGATGTTCCCGGTCGTGTTCGGACCGAGCGGACTCGTCGGCCGCGGCGCCGAGCCGGGTCGGCTCGCACCGGGCTCGGTCGCACCCTGGGGCGTGGACTCACGGGTGTCCGTCATGATGCGCCTCCAACGACCGGTGTCCGGGTACGGTCCAGCAAGACTACGCGCGTCCGGTCAGTGCTCGTGACGCGGTTCGCCCTGGGCGTCCTCGGCGGTGGCACCCGCGCGGACGACCGGCTCGCCGGCCTGCTCCCACGCGGTCATCCCGCCGACGAGGTTCACCGCGGGGACGCCCGACTGCTCGAGCGCGGCGACGACCCGGGCGGACCGGCCGCCGGAGTGGCAGACGACGATCGCGGGCTGATCGCCCCCGTCGATCTCCTGCCAGCGGGCGACGAGCTCCGACATGGGCACCAGCGTCGCCTCGGGAGCGTGGACCTCGTCCCACTCCCCCTGCTCGCGGACGTCGAACAGCCGCGCACCGGCATCGATACGGCGACGAGCCTCGGCGACGTCGACGTCGTGCACCTCGACCGCCATCAGACGGCCTCGGCGGTCGCGTCGACCTCGCGCTGCCGCTTCTCGGCGGCCTGCCGCTTCTTGGCGTCGGCCTGCTTGATCTTCGGCTCGTTCTCGCGCAGGTGGGCGTACATCGGCGACGCGATGAAGATCGTCGAGTACGTGCCCACGATGATGCCGATGAACAGCGCGAGCGAGATGTCCCGCAGCGTGCCGGCGCCGAGCACGTAGGAGCCGATGAACAGGATCGCCGCGACGGGCAGCAGGGCCACGACCGAGGTGTTGATCGACCGGACGAGAGTCTGGTTCACCGCGAGGTTCACCGACTGGACGAAGGTCCGGTGCGACTCCTGGCTCGTGTTCTCACGCACCTTGTCGAACACCACCACGGTGTCGTACAGCGAGTACCCGAGGATCGTCAGGAAGCCGATGACCGCGGCGGGCGTGACCTCGAGCCCGACGATGCCGTACACGCCCGCCGTGATGAGCAGGTCGTGCAGCAGCGCCACCATGGCGGACACGGACATCTTCCACGTGCGGAAGTACAGGGCCATGACGACGGCGGCGAGCACGAGGAAGATCACGAGTCCGCGGATCGCCTGGGCGAGCACGTCGGCACCCCACGTCGCACCGATGTACGTCGAGGCGACCTGGTCGTCGGAGACGTCGTACGCCTTCGCGAGGGCGTCCTGCACCTGGGTGGTCTCGCGGTCGGTCAGCTGCTCGGTCTGGACGCGGATGCCGTCCTGGCCGACCTGCGAGACGCGCGGGATGCCCTCGGGGACGATCGACTCGACGGTCCGGGTCGCGATCGACTGGTCGGTCGAACCCGCGTTCGAGATCGTGAACTCGGAGCCGCCGGTGAACTCGATGCCGAGCTGGTACCCGCCGCGGAGCCACGGCACCGTGAGGGACACGACGATCGCGATGATCGCGACGAGGTACCACGTCTTGCGTCGGCCGACGATGTCGTACGAGCGCTTGCCCGTGTAGAGGTCGCTGCCGAACTGGCTGAAGCTGGCCATCAGTCGTCCTTCCCGTCCGGCGTCGTGCCGTCCTGCGCGCCGGAGGCCTGCTGGGCCTTCCGCTCCGCGATCGTCTGGCGGCGCTGGGCCTCGCCCGCGCTGCGCTGGCGCTTGCCGTCGACCACGGGAGCGCGGAACTGCGCGCGACCGCGGTAGACCGCGCCGAGGGCGGACGGGTCGAGTCCGCTGAACCGGTGGCCCTCGCCGAAGAACCGGCTGCGGGCGATGAGCTGCATCATCGGGTGCGTGAAGAGCACGACCACGACGACGTCGATGAGCGTGGTGAGGAGCAGCGTGAACGCGAAGCCCTTCACGTCGCTGACCGCGAGGATGTACAGCACCACGGCGGCGAGGAAGTTGATCGAGTCGGACGCCAGGATCGTACGGAGCGCCCGCTTCCAACCGGACTCCACCGCGCTCTCGAGCCCGCGGCCGTCCCGGAGCTCGTCACGGATGCGCTCGAAGTAGACGATGAACGAGTCCGCCGTGATGCCGATGGCCACGATGAGGCCCGCGACGCCCGCGAGCGAGAGCCGGTAGTCGACGCGCCACGACATGATCGCGATGACCAGGTAGGTGATCACCGCGGCGACGCCGAGCGACAGGACCGTGACGAACGCCAGCGCGCGGTACTGGATGATCGAGTAGATCACGACGAGGATCAGACCGATCAGACCGGCGACGAGACCGCCGACGAGCTGCGCGGTGCCGAGCGTCGCGGAGATGTTCTCGTTCGACTGCACCTGGAAGTTGATCGGCAGCGCGCCGTACTTCAGCTGGTCCGCGAGGGTCTTCGAGGTCTCCGCGGTGAAGTTGCCGGTGATCTGCGCCTTGCCGTTGGTGATCGCCGCGTTCGACGCCGGCGCGGTGATGACCGTGCCGTCGAGGACGATGGCGAACTGGTTCTGCGGCGGCTGGAGCTTGACCAGGCGGCTGGTGACCTCGCGGAAGTCGTCCGAGGCCTTGCCCTTGAAGGTCAGGTTGACGGCCCACTGGCCGGTCGTCGCGCCCTGCGAGTCGGTGGCGAGCCCGGAGGTCGCGTTGCTGATGCCGGAGCCGGAGACCTCGACCGGGCCGAGGATGTACTTCGCGGCGCCGTCCTGGTCACAGGTGACGAGGGGCTCGTCGTCGGGTGCCGTCGTGACGTCGTCCGGGGCCTTGCAGTTGTAGTTCGTGTACAGGTCCTGCAGCGCGGGCGTGACCTGTGAGAGGTCGCTGCCGTTCGTCGCCTTCGCGGTCGGCGTCGCCTCGAGCGACGCGGGCGGGGTGTACGGCGTCGGCGACGCGGAGGAGCCGTTCGCGCCCCCGACCGAGGTGCTCGTCGCGGCCTCGGTGTACAGCACCGGGCGGAAGGTGAGCTTGGCGGCGGCCTCGATGCGGTCGATGGTCGCCTTGTCCGGCTTGCCCGGGATGGACACGACGATGTTGTTCGTGCCCTGCGTGTTGATCTGCGACTCGGAGACACCCGTGGCGTTGATGCGCTGGCGGATGATGTTGACCGCCTGGTTGAGCTGCTGCGACGTCACCGAGCCGCCCTGCGTGTTCTGCGCCGCGAGCGTCAGCTGCGTGCCGCCCTGCAGGTCGAGCGCCAGCTCCGGCACCCAGCTCGCGCCGGCGAACCACTTGCCGGTGTCGTCCTTGGTGTTCGCTGCCAGCACCGATGCGGCGGTGTTCAGGCCCGCGAGTGCGGCCATGATGATCACCAACCAGGTGAGCGAGCGCAACGCCTTCTTGACGGGTGTCGATCGTGCCACCGGTCGTCTCGTCTTTCTGTTCAGGACCGACGGCGACGCCGGCGGCAGGAGTGAGGCCACCGGGTCACGAGGACCCGGTGGCCCGGGGGTGTCAGTCTTCGGTCTTGCGCTTCGCCGCGTCGGTCTCGGTCGGCTCGACGCGCTGCCCGAACTCCGGCTCGTCGCGACGGTCGTCCTTGCCGAGGTCCAGGACCGGAGCCGCGGCTGCGTCGTCCGTGGTCACGGTCTCGTCGACGTCGGAGGCGTTGTCGTCGACCACGCGGGAGAGCGTCTGACGGTGGACCGTCACGACGGTGCCCGGGGCGATCTCGACGTCGGCGGTGACCTTCTCGTCGTCGACGGAGAGCAGCGTGCCGTAGAGGCCGAAGGAGAGCATGACGCGGGCGCCCGGCTGCATCTTCGTCTGCAGCTCGGCCTGCTGCTTCTTGCGCTTCCGGCTGCTGTAGAACATGAAGGCGGCGAACGCGACGATGATGACGATGAGGAAGATGGATTGATCCATGATGGCGTTGCCTTCTCTGGTTGCTCGGCTTCGGGCCGTAGCAGTCTAGGGCACGGGTCTGCACCCGTCCGGTCGCACGGCGTGCTGCACCCGGCGCATGACTCAGGATATAGAATACCGCATGCCGCTATTCGTCGTCGAACAGGTCCGGCTGCATCCCGGTGGCGGCGCCCGGCGTCAGGCCGAAGTGGCGCCAGGCCTGCGGGGTGGCGATCCGACCGCGCGGCGTCCGCGTGACGAGGCCGACCCGCACGAGGAACGGCTCCACGACGGACTCGATGGTCTCGGACTCCTCGCCGACGGACACCGCGAGGGTGTTCAGGCCGACCGGACCCCCGTCGAAGCGCGTGAGCATCGTCTCGACGACTGCGCGGTCGAGGCGGTCGAGACCGAGTTCGTCGACGTCGTACAGGTCGAGCGCCCCCTGGACGGCCGTCATGCCGTCGGCGGTGCCGTGCACGAGCGCGTAGTCCCGGACCCGGCGGAGCAGACGGTTCGCGATGCGCGGGGTCCCTCGGGAGCGCCCGGCGATCTCGCGGAGCGCCGAGCGGTCGATGCGCAGGTCGAGCAGGTGCGCGGCGCGGATCAGGACCTGTTCGAGCTCGTCCTTCTCGTAGAACTCGAGGTGTGCCGTGAAGCCGAAGCGATCGCGCAGGGGGTTCGGGAGGAGGCCCGCGCGGGTGGTCGCCCCGACGAGCGTGAACGGCGCGAGGTCGAGCGGGATGCTCGTCGCGCCAGCACCCTTGCCGACCATGACGTCGATGCGGAAGTCCTCCATCGCGAGGTAGAGCATCTCCTCTGCGGAGCGCGCCATGCGGTGGATCTCGTCGATGAACAGGACCTCGCCCGGGACGAGCGACGAGAGCACCGCCGCGAGGTCACCGGCGTGCTGGATCGCCGGCCCGCTCGACATCCGCAGCGGACGGCCGGACTCGTGCGCGACGATCATCGCGAGCGTCGTCTTGCCGAGACCGGGCGGCCCGGCCATCAGGATGTGGTCCGGCGTGCGCTCCTGCATCGCGGCGGCCTTGAGCAGCAGGTCGAGCTGGCCGCGGACCTTGCGCTGGCCGACGAACTCGTCCAGGGACTTCGGCCGGAGCGCGCCCTCGAACGCGAGCTCTTCCTGCGACTCGGCGCCGGCGGAGGTGATGCCGCTCACCGTCCGGCCCCCGCCGGACGGAGGGTCCCGAGCGCGGCGCGGAGGAGCGACTGCGTGCCCATGGCGGCGGCGCCCGGGTCGGTGGCGACGACCGAGTCGACGGCGGACTGCGCGGCGTCCTCGCGCCACCCGAGGCCGACGAGCGCCGAGACGACGTCGATCGCGGCGGGGTGTGCCCCGGCGGCACCCGCGACCGTGGCGCCGGCGGGTGCCTGCTCGAAGGCGACGAGCTTGCCGGAGAGCGCGACCGTGATGAGCTTGGCGGTCTTCGGGCCGATGCCGGAGACCTTGCGGAAGACGGCGTCGTCCTCGGCGGCCACGGCGTTCGCGACCTGGGCAGGGTCGAGGTGTGCGAGCACCCCCATCGCGGACTTCGGGCCGACGCCCGACACGCTGCGCAGGAAGTCGAAGACCTGCAGCGCCTCGGCCGACTCGAAGCCGAACAGCTGGTGCTCGTCCTCGCGCACGATCATCCGCGTGCGCAGGAACACCTCTGACCCGTGGCGCATCGTCAGCGCGTGCGCCGGGGTGACGGTCACGGCGTACCCGACTCCCCCGACCTCGACCACGACGGCCGATCCGGCGATGTCGATGCAGGTTCCCCGGAGGCTCGCGATCATGCTCCGAGCCTAGGGCTGCCCACCGACGGAGCCGGCCCGCCGCGCGGCACCGCCCCGGCCGGGAGCGAACGGTGCGCCGCCGCCCGGACGCGCCGCGGCGGCCGCGCGGGCGAGCGGGGAGTCCGCGGTGCCGGCCTGCGCGTCCCGCCAGGCGCGCTGTGCCGGGGTGAGCGTCGCCGGACCGGGGCCGACCCGGTCGGGTGATCCGAGCCTCCAGGCATGGCACACGGCCAGCGCGAGCGCGTCCGCGGCGTCCGCCGGCTTCGGGGCCTCGTCGAGTCCGAGCACCCGGGCGATCATGGTCTGCACCTGCCGCTTGTCGGCGTTGCCGTAGCCGGTGACGGCGGCCTTGACCTCGGACGGCGTGTGCAGTCCGACGGGCAGACCGCGCGCCGCCGCGGCGTGCAGCGCGAGTCCGGCGGCCTGGGCCGTGCCCATCACCGTCCGGACGTTCGCCTGCGCGAAGACGCGCTCGACGGCGACGGCGTCCGGACGGTGCTCGTCGATCTCGGCGGCGATGCCGTCCGCGATGCGGAGCAGGCGCTGTTCGAGCGCCATGTCGGCCGGCGTGCGCACGACGGTGACGTGCACGAGCCGGGCACGCCGGTTCGGTGCGACCTCGACCACGCCGACGCCGCACCGGGTGAGCCCGGGGTCGACCCCGAGCACCCGGAGCATCGGACTAGTCCTCGTCCTCGTCGAGCTCGGCCTGGACGTCCGCGGGGATGTCGAAGTTCGCGTAGACGTTCTGCACGTCGTCCGAGTCCTCGAGCGCGTCGATCAGCTTGAAGACCTTGCGCGCGGTGTCCGCGTCGACCGGGACCTTGACGCCGGGGACGAACTCGGCGTCGGCGGAGTCGTAGTCGATGCCGGCGTCCTGCAGCGCGGTGCGCGCAGCGACGAGGTCGGTCGCCTCGGTGATGACCTCGAAGCCACCGCCCTGGTCGATGACGTCCTCGACGCCCGCGTCGAGCACGGCCGTCATGACGGTGTCCTCGTCGAGGCCGTCGACCTTCGTCACCGAGATGACGCCCTTGCGGGAGAAGTTGTAGGCGACGCTGCCCGGGTCGGCCATGGTGCCGCCGTTGCGGGACATCGCCGTCCGGACCTCGGCCGCGGCGCGGTTCTTGTTGTCGGTGAGGCACTCGACGAGCATCGCGACGCCGTTCGGGCCGTAGCCCTCGTACATGATCGTCGTGTACTCGATCGACTCACCGGTCAGACCGGCACCGCGCTTGATGGCGCGGTCGATGTTGTCGTTCGGCACCGAGGTCTTCTTGGCCTTCTGGACCGCGTCGACCAGGGTCGGGTTGCCCGACAGGTCGGCCCCGCCCATCTTGGCCGCGACCTCGATGTTCTTGATGAGCTTGGCGAACGACTTCGCGCGGCGCTGGTCGATGACCGCCTTCTTGTGCTTGGTCGTTGCCCACTTGGAATGCCCGGACACGGTGCTCCTTGGTCTCGCTGAAGATCCGGACCAGTCTACCGGCCGGGAGGATCGGATCGCCGCCGCCCCGCGGGTCGCGTCCCAGCCCGGTCGCGCCCGGCATCCGGGGCAGGCGTCAGGCGGAGCGGACCATCGCCAGGAAGCGACGGTGGAAGCGGTCCTCGCCCGCGACCTCGGGGTGGAACGCGCTCGCGAGGACGTTGCCCTGCTGCACGGCGACGACCTGTCCGTCCGCGAGGGCGCCGAGGACCTGGACGTCGGTGCCGTGCTGCTCCACCACGGGCGCGCGGATGAACACCGCGTGCACCGGGGCCTCGCCGAGCGCCGGCATCGGGATGTCGGTCTCGAAGGAGTCGTTCTGGCTGCCGAACGCGTTGCGGCGCACCGTCGTGTCGAGCACGTCGAGCGTCTGCTGCCCCGGGATCCCCGCGGCGATGCGCGACGAGAGCATGATCATCCCCGCGCAGGTGCCGTACGTCGGGAGCCCGCCGCGGATCGCCGCGGACAGGGGCTCGGCCACGCCGAACGCCCGGGAGAGCTTGTCCATGACGCTCGACTCGCCGCCCGGGATCACGACACCGTCGAGGGCGTCGATCTCCTCCGGGCGGCGGAGCGGCACGACGTCGGCGCCGAGCTCCGTCAGCGACGCGATGTGCTCGCGGAAGTCACCCTGCAGCGCGAGGACCCCGATGCGGGGTCGGGCGCTCACCAGCCGCGCTCGGCGAGACGGTGCGGGGCGGGGACGTCGGCGACGTTGATGCCGACCATGGCCTCACCGAGCCCGCGGGACACCTCGGCGATGACCTTGGGGTCGTCGTGGAAGGTGACGGCCTTGACGATGGCGGCGGCGCGCTTCGCGGGGTCGCCGGACTTGAAGATGCCGGACCCGACGAACACGCCGTCGGCACCGAGCTGCATCATCATCGCGGCGTCGGCCGGGGTGGCGACACCGCCGGCGGTGAAGAGCACGACCGGGAGCTTGCCGGTCTGCGCGACCTCCTTGACGACGTCGAACGGCGCCTGGAGCTCCTTCGCGGCGACGTAGAGCTCGTCCTCCTTGAGGTACCGGAGCGCCGCGATCTCCTTCGAGATGGTGCGGATGTGCTTCGTCGCCTCGGACACGTCACCGGTGCCGGCCTCGCCCTTGGAGCGGATCATCGCGGCACCCTCGGTCATGCGACGGAGTGCCTCGCCCAGGTTGGTGGCGCCGCAGACGAACGGCGTGGTGAAGTTCCACTTGTCGATGTGGTTGACGTAGTCGGCGGGCGACAGGACCTCGGACTCGTCGATGTAGTCGACGCCGAGCTCCTGGAGCACCTGTGCCTCGACGAAGTGGCCGATGCGGGCCTTCGCCATGACGGGGATCGACACCGAGGCGATGATCTCCTCGATCATCGAGGGGTCGGACATGCGGGCGACGCCGCCCTGGGCGCGGATGTCGGCGGGGACGCGCTCGAGGGCCATGACGGCGGTCGCGCCGGCTTCCTCCGCGATGCGGGCCTGCTCGGCGTCGACGACGTCCATGATCACGCCGCCCTTGAGCATCTCGGCGAGACCGCGCTTGACGCGGTCGGAGCCGGTGATCGAGGTGCCGTTGGTGCCCGAGGTGCTGGTGCTGTCGCTCATGATGCCCTCCACTCTAGTGCGCCGTCGGCCAGCCTTCCGCGACGAGTCGGCGGGTGTCCCCCAGCAGCTGGGACATCGACTTCGTCCGGGCGATGATCGGGAAGAAGTTCGAGTCCGAGGCCCACCGCGGGACGACGTGCTGGTGCAGGTGCCCGGCCACCCCGGCGCCCGCGATCTCGCCCTGGTTCATGCCGATGTTGAAGCCGTCGCAGTGCGACACGGCACGCAGCACGCGCATCGCCGTCTGGGTCAGCTCCGCCATCTCGCGGGTCTCGTCCGGCGTCGCCTCGTCGTAGAGCGGGACGTGCCGGTACGGGCAGACGAGCAGGTGGCCGTTGTTGTACGGGAACAGGTTGAGCAGGACGTAGGCGTGCTCGCCGCGGGCGACGATGAGGGCGTCCTCGTCGGACTTCCGGGGCGCCTCACAGAACGGGCAGTCGTCCTCGTGCCCGCGGCCCTTCCCCTCTCGACCGGCGTCGATGTACGCCATCCGGTGCGGGTTCCAGAGCCGCTGGAAGGCGTCCGGGACGGCCGCGCCGGTCGCGGCGTCCCGGATGACCAGCGGGTCGGGACCGACCACGTCGTCGACGTGACCGGTCCCGGGGACCGACGGCGTGCCTCCCGGCTGCTCGGCGACCATCAGACCTGCGTGCGGTCGCGGATCGCGGTGAGGATGCGTTCGACCGCCTCGTCCACGGGCACGCCGTTGTCCTGGCGGCCGTCGCGGAAGCGGAAGCTCACGGCGCCGGCGTCGCGGTCGTCGCCGCCGGCGATGAGCTGGAACGGCACCTTCGCCTTGGTGTGCGTGCGGATCTTCTTCTGCATGCGGTCGTCCGAGTGGTCGACCTCGGCGCGGACCCCGTGCGAGCGGAGCTTCGCGACGACCTCGTCGAGGTAGTCGCCGTACTCGGCGGCGACCGGGATCGCGACGACCTGGACCGGGGACAGCCACGCCGGGAACGCGCCCGCGTAGTGCTCGGTGAGGACGCCGAAGAAGCGCTCGATCGAACCGAACAGGGCGCGGTGGATCATCACCGGGCGCTGACGCGAGCCGTCCGGCGCCGTGTACTCGAGGCCGAAGCGCTCCGGCAGGTTGAAGTCGAGCTGCACGGTCGACATCTGCCAGGTGCGGCCGATGGCGTCACGGGCCTGCACCGAGATCTTCGGGCCGTAGAACGCCGCGCCCGCCGGGTCCGGGACGAGCTCGAGCCCGGACTCCTCGGCGACCTCGCGCAGGGTGTTCGTCGCGACCTCCCACACCTCGTCGTCGCCGACGTACTTCTCCGGGTCCTTCGTGGAGAGCTCGAGGTAGAAGTCGTCGAGGCCGTAGTCGCGGAGCAGCGAGAGGACGAACTGGAGCGTCGTGGTGAGCTCCTCCTTCATCTTCTCCTGCGTGGTGAAGATGTGGGCGTCGTCCTGGGTCATGCCGCGGACGCGCGTGAGTCCGTGGATGACGCCGGACTTCTCGTTGCGGTAGACCGTGCCGAACTCGAACATCCGCAGCGGCAGGTCGCGGTAGGAGCGGGCCTGCGAGCGGTACGCCAAGATGTGCATCGGGCAGTTCATCGGCTTGAGGTAGTAGTCCGCCCCCTGCCGCGTGACGTTGCCGTCCTCGTCCGTCGCCTGGTCCATGTGCATGGCCGGGAACATGCCGTCCTTGTACCAACCGAGGTGGCCCGACTGCTCGAACAGGTCGCCCTTGGTGATGTGCGGCGTGTAGACGAAGGAGTAGCCCTCCTGTTCGTGCCGGCGGCGCGAGTAGTCCTCCATCTCGCGGCGGATGATGCCGCCCTTCGGGTGGAAGATCGCCAGGCCCGAGCCGATCTCGTCGGGGAACGAGAACAGGTCGAGCTCGGCACCGAGCTTGCGGTGGTCGCGCTTCGCTGCCTCCTCGAGCCGGAGCTGGTACGCCTTGAGCTGCTCCTTGTCCGGCCACGCCGTGCCGTAGACGCGCTGCAGCTGCGGGTTCTTCTCGGAACCTCGCCAGTAGGCCGCCGCCACGCGCATGAGCTTCGACGCGTTGCCGATCCAGCGGGTGTGCGGCACGTGCGGGCCGCGGCAGAGGTCCTGCCAGACGACCTCGCCGGACTTCGGGTCGACGTTCTCGTAGACGGTGAGCTCGCCGGCGCCGACCTCGACGCTCTCGCCGGAGTCGCCGTCGGCCGCTGCGCCCTTGAGGCCGATGAGCTCCTGCTTGTAGGGCTCCCCCGCCATGCGCTCACGAGCCTCGTCGTCGGTGACCACGACCCGGCGGAAGCGCTGGGCCTGGCGGATGATCCGGTCCATGCCCTTCTCGATCGCCTTGAGGTCCTCGGGCGTGAACGGCTCGGCGACGTCGAAGTCGTAGTAGTAGCCGTCGGTGACGGGCGGCCCGATGCCGAGCTTGGCGTCCGGGTTGATCTGCTGCACCGCCTGTGCGAGCACGTGCGCGGCGGAGTGTCGGAGGATGTCGAGGCCGTCCTGCTCCTGCAGCGTCACCGCCTCGGCGGTCTCGCCGTCCTGCACGGCCGCGTCGAGGTCCTTCAGGACACCGCCGACGCGGATGGCGACGACGCCGCGCTCGCCGTCGAAGAGCTCGGTGCCCGTCGTGGCCGTCGTCGCGGTGCGGGGCTCGGGTGCCTGGGGCAGGTCTGCGGGCTCGGGTGCGACTGCGTCGGTCACGATCGTGGTGCTCCTCGGTTGGTTCAGGGGTGGGTCAAGACTAGTGCGCGGTCGCGCCGGTTCAGGCGGGCACGCGCCCGAGCGTGGTGACCGGCAGGCGCGGCTCGAGGCGCTCGCGCCCGGCCAGGCCGTCGAGCTCGAGGAGCGACGCGAAGCCGATCGCCTCGTAGCCGGCACGCTCGAGCAGCGTGACGGTGGCCGCCGCCGTGCCACCGGTCGCCAGGACGTCGTCGACGACGAGCACCCGGGTCCCCTGCGGCAGCTGGCCCGGGCGGAGCTCGAGCTCCGCCTCGCCGTACTCCAGCGCGTACTGCTCGCTGAGGACCTCGCCGGGGAGCTTCCCCGCCTTGCGGACGGTCAGGACGCCGACCTGGTGCTGCGCGGCGATCCCGCCGGCGAGGGCGAACCCGCGGGCCTCGATGCCGGCGACCGCCTGGAACCCCGCGCCCACGGCGAACGGTGCGGCGAGGGCCTCGCAGACGCGGCCGAACGCGACGGGGTCGGAGAACACCGGGGTCACGTCGCGGAACAGGATGCCGGGCTTCGGGAAGTCCGGCACGATCGCGGTGAGACGTTCGACGAGGGCAGCAGCGGTTTCGGTCACCGCACAACGGTAGTCGACCGCGTGGGCGGACCACGCCGAGGGCGGTCCCTGCCCCTCGTTCTGGTGCTCGACGCGCGGGCCCGTGAGGGGTTCCCATTGGACGAGGACCGGTCGACCGGGTGCACGGGGCGCCCTCCTGGTCGGGAGGAACCGTGCACCACCGCGTCAGCACCCTGGCCACCGCCGCCTTCACGGCGGCGATCGTGGTCGTCGGCCTGTCGGTCGCGCCGAGCAGTGCGACGGCTGCCACACGGACGGCCCGCGCGCCGATCGCGGCGGGCACCATCAGGACGGCACCCGCGAGTGCGGTGTTCGCCGGCGGACTGACCATGCAGCCGGACAACCAACCCGCCGCCGCGGCCGCGGCACTCGCCGCCCAGGGCAGGACCGCCGACGCGGCAGCCGCTCGGACGATCGCCGCGCAGCCCATCGCCACCTGGCTGGGCGACTGGCTCCGCGGCGACCAGCTGGACCGCGTCGTGGCCCGCAACCTCGCCGCGGCCGAGAAGAGCGGGACGACCCCGGTGTTCGTGACCTACGCGATCCCGAACCGGGACTGCGGTGGGTACTCGGCCGGCGGACTCAGCGCAGCGGAGTACCCCGTGTGGAACCAGCGGATCGCGACGATGCTCCGCGGCCACCGCGCCGTCGTCCTCGTCGAACCGGACTCGCTGTCCCACCTGACCTCGTGCGTGTCCGAGAGCGCGACCCGTCCCGCACTGGTGGCCTCGGCGGTCCGTGCGTTCGCCGACGCCGGGGTCCCCGCCTACCTGGACGGCGGGAACGAGGACTGGAACCCGCCGGCCGTGCAGGCGGCGCTGCTGCAGCGCGCGGGCATCGACCGAGCACGGGGTTTCTACACGAACGTGGCGAACTTCTACGGTGTCGACGGGGAGCGCGCCTACGCCGACCGTCTCAGCGCACTGGTCGGCGGCGCGCGCTACGTGATCGACGTGTCACGGAACGGCCGCGGGTGGCGCGGCACGTGGTGCAACCCGACGGGCGCCGGACTCGGGCAGTCGCCGCGGGTCACCGCCGGGACCACGCGGCTCGACGCCCTGCTGTGGGTGAAGACCCCCGGCACCAGCGACGGGACCTGCAACGGCGGACCGGCGGCTGGGACGTGGTTCCCGGCGTACGCGGTGGCCCTCGTGGCGAACCGGAAGCGGTAGCGCGGACGGTTCGACGCGCGTCGAACCGACGAAGCGACGTCGAACCAGGCGGGATGCCTGGTTCGACGTCGCGTTCGTGGTTCGGAGCGACGGCAGCCGGCGGCCGAGCAGCCGCGACCGCGGGGCTCAGCGCCACATGCGCATGACGGCGCTGTGCACGAGCAGGTCCACCTCGCGCTGGCGCCGCTCGCGCTCGAGTCGCAGCCGGGTGGCGTGGTCGACGGCGTGCCGCACGTGGTGGGTGCGCCGACTCCAGATGATCAGGGACATGCCGACCCGGAGGGCGATGCGGTCGGCGAGGGAGACCCGGCGCCGGAGCGCACGGGTACTGGGAGGGCGGACGTCGAGGTCGTTCGACACGGTGGTGCCTTTCTGGCAGGAGGGCAGGACGGAACAACCCGCAGGGGGCGGGCAGGAATGCAGTGCCGGCGCGCGCCGGAAATGCACGCGACGACATTCCGCGCGGCGACCGAGAATGTCGACACGCGGTACTGGAGGATCGTGGGGACGTCGTCCGCTCAGCCCACGGAACGCGCCGCGCGCGTCCGGTCAGGACCGGGTCAGCGCCGAGCGGACGCGTCCCGGATCGGACCCGCAGAGCGGAACCTTCAGGGCGCGTCAGCCGCGCGGATCAGCAGGCGCGCAACGAGCACAGACTCATCGAGAGTGCAGACTCGTCGCGAGCGCGGCCGGGTGGGCTGGAGCGGACGTCCCGCGTCAGCGGTGACGGATCGGGGAGCCGCCGATCCCACGGACTCCACGGAACGGGTTCATCGCGGTGATCATCATCTTGTCGGCCCCCTTTCATCGTCGTTCAGCCGGTGGTGCTCGTGAACACTATCCATCCCGGGAAAGCGAGCGCAACCCTTTTCTCGAAGAAATCCGGAAGAAGTTCCAGATCGCATTCCGCACACGACGACGGCCCGGTACCGAAGCGGTACCGGGCCGTCGTGTGGCGAGGGTCAGACCAGGGCGGTGTGCACGACACCGACCACGAGCGCGCCGTCGACCACGTCCACGCGGACGGTGTCGCCCTCGTGCACGGCCTCGTCCACGACCAGGCTCGCGATGCGGTCGTCCACCTCGCGCTGGATGAGCCGACGGAGCGGACGGGCGCCGTACTCCGGCTCGGCACCGTGCTCGGCGAGCCAGGCGGCCGCGGCGTCGGACACCGACAGGGTCATCCCCTGCGCGAGCAGCCGCAGGGACGTGTCCCGCAGCAGCAGGTCGACGATCGACCGGAGCTGGTCCTGCTCGAGCTTGCGGAACAGCACGATGTCGTCGATGCGGTTGATGAACTCCGGACGCACGGCCTCGCGCAGCCGCCCCATCACGCGGCGCCGCAGGTCGTCCTCGTCGAAACCGCCGTCCCCCGCGGCCGAGAAGCCGAGCGCACCGGACCGCGAGGCGAGGAACTCCGACCCGATGTTCGACGTCATGACGACGACCGTGTTCCGGAAGTCGACGGTGCGTCCCTGTCCGTCGGTCAGACGCCCGTCGTCGAGCACCTGCAGGAGCAGGTTGAACACGTCCGGGTGCGCCTTCTCGACCTCGTCGAGCAGGATCACCGAGTACGGGTTGCGCCGCACGCGTTCGGTGAGCTGCCCGGCCTCGCCGTAGCCGACGTACCCGGGAGGGGCACCGACGAGCCGCGAGACCGTGTGGCGCTCGCCGAACTCGCTCATGTCGAAGCGGAGCATCGCCGACTCGTCGCCGAAGAGCGACCCGGCGAGGGCCTTCGCGAGCTCGGTCTTGCCGACACCCGTCGGGCCGAGGAACAGGAAGCTCCCGACCGGCCGACGACGGTCGCCCATGCCGGTCCGGCTGCGCCGCACGGCGGTCGCGACGGCGCGCACCGCGTCGTCCTGGCCGACGACCCGCTCGTGCAGCTCGTCCTCCAGGCCGGCCAGTCGGCTCCGGTCACCCTGCGTGAGGCGGGTGGCGGGGATCCCGGTGGCCCGGGACACCACCGCGGCGACGTCGGCCTCCGTGATCGTGCGGTCACCCGGTGCCGGACGGGAGGCGCGGCTGCCGTCGTCCTGCGAGGCGGCGGTGATCCGTGCCTCCAGTCCGTCGATCTCGTCGCGCAGGCGCGACGCCTCCTCGTAGCGCTCCTCGGCGACCGCGGCGTCCTTCGCCGTGGCGAGGGACGCGACCTGCTCTCGCAGGGCGGCCACGTCGACGTCGCCCGAGCGGGCCAGCCGCCGGCGGGCGCCGGCCTGGTCGATGAGGTCGATCGCCTTGTCGGGCAGGTGCCGGTCGGTGACGTAGCGGTGCGAGAGCTCGACGGCGGCGCGGAGGGCCTGGTCGGTGTACTCGACGTCGTGGTGCTCGGCGTAGCGGGGCGCCAGGCCGGTCAGGATCGCGACCGCGTCCTCGACGCTCGGCTCCCCCACGGTGACGGGCTGGAAGCGGCGTTCGAGGGCGGCGTCCTGCTCGATGCGGCGGTACTCGGCGAGCGTCGTCGCACCGACGAGGTGCAGCTCGCCGCGGGCCAGCCGCGGCTTGAGGATGTTGCCGGCGTCCATCGAGCCGCCCTCGCCGCCACCGCCGGCGCCGACGATGGTGTGCAGCTCGTCGACGAAGACGATGAGTTCGTCAGCGTGCGCAGTGATCTCGTCCATCGCGTTCGTCAGGCGCTCCTCGAAGTCGCCGCGGTAGCGCGTGCCGGCGAGCATGCCGGCGAGGTCGAGGGCGACGACCCGCTTGCCCTGGAGCAGCACGGGGACGTCGCCGTCGGCGATGCGCTGCGCGAGCCCCTCGACGACGGCGGTCTTGCCGACGCCGGGCTCACCGATCAGGACGGGGTTGTTCTTGGTGCGGCGGAGCAGGATCTCGACGGTCTGCTCGATCTCGTCGGCGCGCCCGATCACCGGGTCGATGCCGCCCTGGCGGGCGCGCTCGGTGAGGTCGGTGCCGAACTGATCGAGCGTCGGGGTGTCCGACTGCCGCTGCTGCTCGTCGGTGTCGGTGGTGCCGGGCACGGGTCGCCCCTCTCGCGCCGCCGCGGCGGCCTGCTGTGCGTACGACTGCATGACCTGCGGGGTCACGCCGGCGCTCGCCAGGAGCTGACCGGTGACGGTCTCCTGGTCCATGACGAGCGCGAAGAAGACGTGCTCGGGGTCGGTGTAGGTGCTGCCGAACCCGCGCGCCGCCTGGGTGGCCTCGACGAGGATGCGCTGCGCGCTCGGGGTGAGGGCGGGGCGGGCGTCGACGGGTGCGTCGGACGGGGCGGGCAGGCGCTGCTCGACCTCGTGCGCGAGGTGCTCGGGGTCGACGCCGGCGGAGCGGACGACCGCGTCGAAGGGTTCGGTGGCGACGAGCTCGTGCAGCAGGTGCAGCGCGTCGAGCTCGCGCTGTCCCTGGGACACGGCGTACCTGGCGGTGCGCTGGAGCAGCTCGTGGGTGCGACGGCTGAGCAGTCGCGTGATGTCGACCGGGCGTCCGAGCGGGACGGACCGCCGGGCGCCGGTCTCCTGGGCCGCGAGGAGTCGTGCGAGGAACTCGTCGAACGAGTCACTGCCGCTGGTCGGGCCGAACGTCTCTGGCAACGGGACCTCCTGGGAATTTGAGTGCCTTCGACTCAATGCAACGCAGGAAGAGCGGGCTCATTCCCGTTCGTCGGAGAAAGTTGCGGCGACCCGACTCAGGTCCGCGCTATCGCCGCGGTCCGGGCGTCCGTGGCGGTGATCAGGTCCGTGGGCGCGAGCTCGATGTCGAACCCGCGGCGGCCGCCCGAGACGAAGATGCTCGCGTACGTCAGGGCCGACTCGTCGACGACCGTCCGCAGCCGGGCCTTCTGGCCGACCGGGCTGATCCCACCGACGACGTACCCCGTGCGCTTCTCGGCGAGGGCCGGCAGCGCCAGCGAGGCCTTCTTGCCGCCGAGGGCCGCGGCGATCGCCTTGAGGTCGAGCCGGTTCGCGACCGGGACGACCGCGACCGCGAGCTGGCCGTCGACCGAGACCACCAGGGTCTTGAAGACCTGCTCCTCGCGCAGGCCGAGCGCGGCCGCTGCTTCTTCGCCGAAGTTCGTCGCCGTCTCGTGGTGCTCGTAGACGTGCGGGGTGTACGGGATCCCCGCCCGCTCGAGGGCGAGGGTCGCTGGGGTGCTCGGCGATCCTGCGGTCATGGCGTCGATCCTGCCCGTCCGCTCCTGCCGGTCGGCTGCGGCGCGCGGGCGTTACGCTGAACGGGTGATCACGCTCGTCGAGGGACTGCTGCGCATCGTCGCGGCGCTCGTCCTCGGCGACCCCGCGGTCGGACCGGCCCCGCTGCTCGCGGTGGCCGCCCTCGGGCTGACGGCCGTCGCGATCGGTGTCGTCGTCGTGCACCTGCTCGCGGTCGTCCTCGGCATCGCACGGCTCCCCCGCCCGGGTCCGGCCGCTGCCGAGGCCGCGGAGCTCGTGACGCGGATCGCGTGGAGCCACCCCGACGCCGACGGACACGTCCGCGGTCGGGCACCGGGAGCACCCGTCCCGGCCTGATCCCGGACGGTGACGACCACCGACGGTGACCGGGCCGCACGCACCCGTGCCCCTCCCACCGATCGGAACCCCGTGGACACCACCACCCTGCCCGTCGTCGGCCCGCTGCTGCACGGCGGCGCCGACCTGCTCACCGCGCTCACCGGCGCCCTCACCCCCGTCGGCGGCGGGTTCGCCGCCGCCCTGGCCGTCGTCGCGCTCACGCTCGCCGTCCGCGTCGCGCTCGTACCCCTGTCCGTGCTGCAGGTCCGGGCCGAACGGGACCGCCGCCGACTCGCCCCACAGCTCGCGGCCCTGCGGCGACGGTACGGATCCGACCGCGAGCGCCTGCAGCGTGCGGCCCAGGAGCTGTACACGTCCGAACGGGTCTCGCCGCTCGCCGGGTGTCTGCCGGTGCTCGCGCAGGCACCGGTGCTGTCGCTCGTGTACACACTGTTCACGCACGCCACGATCGACGGCGCCGTCAACGTGCTGCTCGACGCCACACTCGTCGGGATCCCGCTCGGGCACTCGCTGCTCGTCGTCCTCGCCGGGCCGCTCTGGACGCACGCGTGGGTCGTCCTCGTCCTGCTCGCCGTCCTGACCGTCGTGGTTGAGGCGTCCCGTCGCGCGGCCCTGCGCTGGAACCCGGTCGCGCAGGACGGCACCGCACCGGCCGCCACGGTCCGCGTGGGGACGGCCGTCGCCCGGTGGGCACCGTTCGTCTCCGTGGTGTTCGCCGCGGTCGCTCCGCTCGCCGCGACGCTGTACGTCGTGACGAGCGCGGTCTGGACGCTCGGCGAACGAGCCGTGCTGCGCCGGGTGCTGCGCTAGCCGCCCTGCCCCTCCTGCTGCGGGCCCTGGTCGACGGGGTCGTACTCGGACCCGCGGCCCTGCTCCTCGTCGGCCGTCGGGACGTGGCGCTCGGTGCCGCTGCCGCCGGGGCTCGTCGCGACGTAGTCGGCCTCGCCGGATTGGGTGTCGTGCGACAGCGCCTCGAGGGTCTCCGGGTCCGCGTCGTGCCGGACGGCGTCGTGGCGCTCGGCGTCGGCTCGTTCGTGTTCGTGCTGGTCGGTCATGCGTCCCGTCTACCCGTCGCCGACTGGACAGTGCCCGCCGCGACCGGACGCGCGGGGCGCTCCGGTGGGAACATGGCGGACGTCCGGTGCGTCCGGACCGGGAGCGCACATGGCCGACGACGACGTCGCGACGGAACGGGCGCGGCTCGAGGCACTCGCGTGGGGTGCCGAGACGCCGCCGGACGAGGCTGCGCGGGCGCGGCTCGCCCTGCAGGCCCTGGCGGGCAGCACCGCGGACCACGGACGGGAGGCACGCCCCGCGCCCGCCCCGCCGGCCGAGCCCGACGGCCGGTCACGCCGCGTGGCCAGCCCCGGCGCGGTGCCGGACCGCGCGGCCGCACCGGTCGCCGCCGTGGCGACAGCCGCGCCGGAGGCGACCACGGACGGACCGGAGGCGCGGGACGGCGGTGGGGCGGGCCTCCAGGCCGGTGCACCGCAGACGGTCCGCAGCCGCCTCGCCGGGCTGCTGTGGACGGCCAGGCCGCGCGTCTGGATCGCGCTCGGCGCGGCGGCGACCATCGCGGTCGCCTTCGCCGCCGGCACGCTCGTCGGCACCGCGCGCGACCAGCCGGCCGCCGGACCGAGCACCACGCCGACGCCGGGGACGGTCACGCTCGAGGAGCTGCTCGACATGCCGCAGACGTACGCGGACCAGCTGCCGGGCCCCGTCGAGGCGCCGGTGAGCCTGCGGACGACGCGACTGGTGTTCACGAACCGGGCGCTCGACGGGAGTGCCTTCGAGACACCATGGAACGTCTGGGCCGGCATCGGGACGGACCGCTCGACCATCTGCCTCGTCGCGACGGCGAACCGGCTCGAGTCGACGACCGCGTGCTACCCGCGCGAGGAGGCACTGCACGGGTCGGTGTCCCTGTCCGCGCAGTCGATGAGCGGGACGCTGACGCTGACCCTGCGTGGCGGTGGCGTGCAGGGCACGGTGACGAACGAGAACTGATCGCAGCGGATCGGGAATGCCCGCACGGGCGCTGCGTTGGAGCGCTCCTAGGACTTTCTCGGCGAACCCCCTCGCGCGATCTGGATGCACCGTGCAACACTGGTTGAGCGCACTCGCCGTGGAGTCGTCCACAACACCCCGGGTCGTCCGACCCGGTCCACACCACCGCGAGCGCGCATCGCGCACCACCGTCACGACGGTCGGTCCGACGCGTGCTCCGCCGTTCCCCGGAGGAGGTCAGCAGCGTGTCCACGAACACCACCACCTCGGCCGTGTCGACGAACACGAGGCCGATCACCGTCACCACGCAGTCCGTCGTCGGCATCGCCGTGCTCGGGCTCGCCACGTTCTTCGCGATCACGACCGAGCTCATGCCGGTCGGTCTGCTCGGCACCATGAGCCGCGACCTCCGGGTCAGCGAGTCCACCATGGGCATCGTCGTCACCGTCTACGCCGCGGCCGTCGCCCTGCTCGCGCTCCCGCTGACGTCGTTCACCGCGCGGCTCCCCCGGAAGACCGTGCTCGTCGCGACGCTAGTCGGGTACGCGGTGTCGAACGTCCTCGTCGCCACGGCGCCGTCGTTCGCGGTCGTCTGCGCGGGCCGGGTCGTCGGCGGCGTCGCGCACGCGCTGTTCTTCTCGGTCGCGTCGGCCTACGCCACGCGCATCGTGCCGCCGCGGCTCGCCGGCCGGGCGATCGCGTTCGTCTACTCGGGCAGCTCGCTGGGCTTCGTCCTCGGCGTCCCGATTGCGACGTGGGTCGCGCAGACCATCGGGTGGCGTCCGGCCGTCGGCGCCGTCGCCCTGGCCGCCGCGGCGCTCGCCGTCGTCGCCGCCGCGTTCCTGCCGGCCGTCCGCGGCAGCTCCTCGCCGCACATCGGTTCACCGCGCGCCTGGGCGCGGACCGGGCTGCTCTCCGTCGTCGTCGCCGACCTGCTGCTGTTCGCCGGTCACTACGTCGTCTACACGTACATCGGCCCGTACGCGATCGACGCCGGGCTCGACGCCGGCATGGTCAGCGGCGCGCTCCTCGTGCTCGGCGGCACCGGGGTCGTCGGCCTCTGGCTCGCCGGGATGTTCGTCGACCGGGCACCCCGCCAGACGCTGCTCGCAGCGATCGCCGTGATGGCCGCCGCGTTCGCCACGATGCCGTTCGTGCACGGCTCGCTCGTCGGCACGATGGTGGTCGCCGGGATCTGGATGGCGGCCAACGGCACCACCGGCACGCTGTTCATGGCGGCGGCGATCCGCACCGGCGGAGTCTCCCCCGACATCGCGGGCGCGCTCGTCAACGGGGCGTCGAACATCGGCATCGCGGGCGGCGCGGCGATCGGCGGGCAGGCACTCGGGGCCGTCGGGCTGCAGTGGCTGCCGTTCGCGGGTGCGGTCGTGCTCGTCGGCTCCCTCGGGGTCGTCGTCGCCGCTCGCCGCGGGTTCCCCGTGCACACGCACGCGCAGGAGCACCTGTCGACGTCGTCGATCGAGGCGATCACGTCCTCGCTCGCGGTCGTCACCACGTCGGTGCCGGTCGTGAGCCGGGCGATCCAGACGCTCACCGGGCCGGTCGCCGTCGCGACGGGCTCGGTGCCCACCCGCCGGCGGCGCTGAGGGGCGCGGGGCGGGTGCCGAGCGGGCCAGATCTGTCACGCTCGGCGTCGTCCGCCGACACGGTCTGCACGGTCGGCGATCGACGGGCGGGGTGTCGTGCGCGCTCGGTGCACGCACGAGGACGGGCGGGTCGACTGGTGCCGGCCCGCCCGTCCTCGTGTGCGTCAGTCGCGCTGCTGTGCCGGGCGTCGCCGGGAGCGGACGCCCCGGGCGGTCAGCACGGCACCGCCGAGGAGCACGAGTGCGCCGGCGGCGACGAGCGCCGGGGTGAGCTCGGCGCCGGTGTACGCGAGCGGACCGGCCGCGCCGCCGCCGGTGGTCCCCCCAACTTCGGCGACCGGCTGAGCCACGGGCGTGCTCGGGGAGGGCGTCGGGGTCGGCGTGACCGCGGCTGCCGACAGCGCGATGGTCAGCGGCGTGGGCGTCCCACCGACGGCGACCGTGGTCACGGTGACCGGTTCGCTGTCGACGTCGCCGGTGGAGGCGACGACGGAGTACTCGGTCTCCGGCCGCAACCCGGAGAGCACGAACGCGCCGTCCTGGTCGGTGGTCACGGTCACCGCGGCCCCGTCGGCCGGGTCGGTCGGGGTGGCCACGACCTCGACGTCCGGTGCGGGCGTGCCGTCGGCCTCGGTCACGGTGCCCGGCTGGTCCACCGTCGGCAGCGGCAGGACGAAGTCGACCGGGGTCGACGCGGCGCCGGTGTCCACGGTCGTGACGACCTGCGCCGCCGCGCCGTCGACGGTGATCCGGTACGGCGTGCCGGGTGTGAGGCCCGCGAGGTCGTAGGTGCCGTCCGCGTTCGTCGGGACGACCACGACCGCCCCGGCGCCGGCGTCGACCGGTCGCGCCGTGACGGTGACGCCGCCGATCGGCGTGCCGTCCTCGTACCGCACGGACCCGGGCTGGGAGACCGTGGCCGGGACGGGCGTGGTGAACGGGAAGTCCGCCGTCGCCGTGCCGTCGGCCGCGACGGTCACCGACACCTCGGTCGGCCCGGCGGTGCCGGTCGGCGTGGTGGTCCGGACCGTGTAGGTACCGGGGCGGACACGGAGGTCGTAGGTGCCGTCCGCCGCGGTGTCGAACGAGGCGACGACCTCGCCGCCCTGCAGGAGCTCGATCCGCGCCGGATCGCCCGGTGCGGTCCCGTCCACCGTGACCCGTCCGCCCACGGTGCCGAGCGGTGCCTGGACGACGAGCGGCGGGACGGTCGCGGCCGGGGCACCGTCGGCGCCGGTGGTCGCGGTGACGGGCGTCGCGCCGTCAGCCGTGGCGACGACGGGCGTACCCGCGGGCAGACCGGGCACGGTGTAGCGGCCCTCGGCGTCGGTGACGACCTCGGCCAGGGTCGCCCCGGTGGCCGGGTCGGTCACGACCACGGTGACGTCGGCGACCGGCGTGCCGTCGGTGTCCACGACGGTCCCGTCGACCACGACCGTGCCGGGAGGTGTCGCGAACGCGAAGTCGGCGTCCGTGACGTCCGCGCGGAGGGACACCGGTGCCGGTGCCGCGGTGACGGTGGCGTTGTCGGGCGTCGCGACGGTCACGCGGTAGCCGTCGGCCTGCGTCAGCGCGTCGAAGGTGTACCGGCCCTGGCCGTCCGTCGTGGTGGTGTACTCGGTGCTGTTCGGCGCGGTGACGGTCACGAGCGTGTCCGGCAGGGCCTCGCCTTCGAGCCTCGCGGTCCCGGACAGGGACGAGGTCTTGTTCGCGAACCAGGTCTGGTAGACGGGGAACCCGCTCCGCTGCTGGTAGGTGATGGTGAGCGTGGCGAGGGAGGCCGTCGGCGTGAACCAGGCGGACGCGCCCGCGGTGTCGTTCGCAGCGGCGTTCCCGACCAGGACGCCGGTCGCGGGGTCCCACGTCGGTCGATCCTGTCCGGGAGCGACGCCCCCGGGGTCCGACGGGCAGCTCCACCCGCCCGGCGAGACCGTCGAGCAGGAGTTGTACGAGCCCTGGTAGCCGAGCTGCGCGACCGACGCCGGCGACCCGTCCGCGAGCGTCGCGGAGATCGTGGCCTGGTCGGCGTCGATGTCGCCCAGCACGAACGACCAGCCGCCGGCACCCGGGGTCCCGCCCGCGAACATGTAGGTCGTGACGGCGGCGCTCGCCGCGTTCGGTTGGTCGACGGCCGGCCGCTGGTTCAGGTAGGTGTTCCCACGGCTGTTGCCGTAGACGGCCCCGGGCGGCGTGGACGGCCCCTGGCCCGTCGTCGCACCCGAGACGACCGCCGCCTGCCGCGAGGTCGAGGTGAAGGTCGTCTCCGGGAAGCCCGGCAGCGACACCGAGCCGGTGTAGGCGCGACTACTGCCGTCCACCTCGAAGGCTCCCCAGTGCCCCGTCGTCGCGGCGGACGCGGACGTCGCGCCGGTCACCGCCAACCCTGCTCCCAGGACGAGACCGGTGATCCCGGCCGTGATCGTGCGCCATCCGCGCATGCGTGCTCCCCTGTCCCGCGCCGAGTGATCCTCGACGTTTCCTCAGGCTGCCAGGAGACGCGGAAGCGGGACCGTCGTCGTCCGGAAGCCGCACACACGGCGGTCAGTCGATCGCGAGCAGCCGGTCGAGCGCGACGACCTGTCCGGCGACGAGCAGCGCGCGGGCCTCGTCGGCGCCGACCCACCGCCCATCGTCGACCTCCGGCACCTCGACGAAACGACCCGATCCCCGCGGGAGCTCGAGACGGACGGTGTTGCTCCGGACCGCGTCCACCACGAAGTCGTCGGCTCGCCGCGCGAAGACGCGGACGCGCTTGCCCGATGCCTGCCGGACCTCGCCGAGGTCGACGGTGGGGCCGTCCGGGGCAGGCACGCCGACCTCCTCCGCGAACTCCCGGAGCGCCGCTGCGAGCGGGTCCTCGCCGGGGTCGAGCAGGCCCTTCGGGATCGACCAGGCGCGGGGGCGTCGACGCCAGAACGGTCCGCCCATGTGCACGAGGAAGACCTCCGGCCCGTCCCGGTCGGCGGTCCGTCGGTGCAGCAGGAGTCCGGCGCTGGTGACCACGGCCCGAGCGTAGTGCGGACCCTCGGCGATCCCTCAGGACGGCCACGGCGCAGACCGGTCCGGAGGGCGTAGCTTCCGGGACCAGAGGCGCCGAACGACGCCCCGGAGGACCCCGGACGAGGAGGTCGATCGGGATGGACGGACGATGGACGACGGTCACGCTGGCGGCGGACGCCGCGCGACCCCACGACGAGGCCGTGCGGTGGGTCACCGAGCACGCCGGCGGTGTCGAGCGGGTGCACGTCATCGGTGTCGACCCGGCGAGCGAGGCCCGCATCGGCCCGGACGGCGTCCGGGTCGCGGACGCCGTGGCGCGTGCCGTGCAGGACGGCGTGCCGACGGCCGACGTGACGGTCCGACGGCACGCGGGCTCCTTCGCCCGGGCACTCGTGGACGAGTCGGACGACGGCGACCTGCTGGTCGTCGGCACCTACCGGGGACGACGCGGCTCGACGGCCGGCGGGGACCCGGCCCGCGTCGCCGAGCGCGCGGCGGTGCCCACTGTGGTCGTGCCGGAGGGACCTCACCCGATCGCCGGAGACGTCGTCCTGGCAGTCGACGAACCGCTCGACGCGCACGCCGAGGCCCTGGCGGTCGCGGAGGCCCGGCGGACGCACCGGCGGCTGACACTGCTCCGGGCGTGGGAGATGCCCGTGCTCACCCGGACCGGGCTCACCGACTTCGCGGAGGAGCCGCTCCGGTGGCGCACCCGGAACGCCGAGCTCCTGCAGCGGGTCACCGCCGCCGTGACGGCTCGGCACCCGGACGTCCGCGTGCACCCGCTGCTCGTCGAGGGACGTCCGGGGCACGCCATCGCCGCGCACACCCGGCGGGCGTCGCTCGTGGTGCTCGGCGTCGGACACGTGCACGCACTGTCCGGCTCGGTGCTCCACGACGTCCTGCGCGAGACGGTGTCGCCGGTCCTGGTCGTCCCGCCCGCGGCGCACACCGCGACCGCGATCGACGAGGTCAGCGCCTGACACCGCGCCGGGCCGGGTCCGGCAGACGGCAGCGGACCCGGTCCGAGCCTCGGCGGCAGCCGGTCAGCCGGCCAGGTCCCGCACCGCTGCGGCCACCCGACCGGTCAGCCACGCCACCCCGCGCTCGTTCGGGTGCAGGGCGCCGGGGACCAGGTCGATCCGGCTGAGGTTGCCGCTGCCCTCGAGCGACACGCCGGCGACGTAGGAGCCCTTCGTCGCGCAGGCCGAGTGCGCCTGCGACGCCGCGAAGACGTCGACGAACCGGACCCCGGCCGCCCGCGCGGCGTCGGCGGACACGGTGTCGAGCTCCTCCTGCACGCCGTGCAGGTAGCGGACGTCGGTGTCGGTGAAGGGGAAGGTGTCGGACGGGAACGACCCCGCGAGGGAGCCGAGGTCGAGCGCGGACCGGAAGCAGCCGCCCCTCGGCGTGTGCTCGGCGTCCGGGAAGATCGCCGGGTACCCGAGGAACACGACGACGGCGTTCGGCGCCGCGGCGCGGACGGCCCCCAGCGTCTCGGCGATCGACAGCGCCACGCGGGACCGGATCTTCACGCCGAGCTGGTCCTCGCCGTCGCGGACGAGCGTGCTGCGGCACGACGGGGCGTCGCGGCCGGAGAACACCGGGCCCTTCGACGACAGCGCCAGGCACGACGCCGCGGTGCCGAACAGGTCGGCGTCGTTCCCACCGATGGTGATCGTCACCAGCCGCGTCCGGTCGGACAGTGCTCGGACCTGCGGCGGCACCCCGCGGAACTGGAAGCCCGACACGACGTCGTCCGAGGTCGCGCCCGCGCAGGTGACGTCCGTCAGCGCGAGCCCGAAGCGCGCGGCGATGCGGTGCGGGTAGTCACGCGCGGACTGGGCGCAGGCGTCGGTGGGCAGGTGCGTCGCGTCGTCGAGCCCGTACCCGGCCGAGTACGAGTCGCCGAGCGCGACGTACTCCGACCCCGGCGGGATCGCGGCGAGGGACTCCGGCGGGTCGGACGGGACCGGGTACGGCGCCGGCACGGGCCACATCGGCGCGGCGACCGCCGCACCCGAACCACCGACACCAGCACCGCCGCCGAGCGCGGACGCGCCCACGAGCGCCACGACCGCCAGGCCACCGAGCACGGCACGGCGGAGCGCCGGACGGACGCGGCGGAGCACCGGACGGGAGCGGGTCAGGACGAGCCTCCGGGGAGTCGGGACGCGGACGGGACCACCCAGGCTAACCGTCCCGCCCGAGCGTCACCGACGACCGAGTCGCCGCTCTCCCCCGCTGCCGGTCTGGTACTGCAGGCCGTAGTGCTCGTAGAGCACCGGCTCGGTCGACGCCTCGAGCTCGCCGTCGGTCGGGATCGACGGCGCGTCCTTGACGAGCTTCTTCGGGAACGCCACGCGCAGGTGCTTCGGTGCCACGGTCGCCCCGACGAGCGGGACGAAGAGGAGCTTCTGGAACCCGACGAGGCCCGTCGTCACCGATCCGAACGCCGGCTCCGAGGTCGCGGTGTCGTAGTAGATGCTCTCGAGGGTCCCGACCTTGTCCTCGGCCTCGTCGACGACCGTCAGGCCGATCCAGTCGCGGATGTCAGTTGCTTCGAACACGGCGGGCTCCCATCGGAGGCGGAACAGGTCCGGTCCGACGCTACCGGGCGGCGGACGGGACGGTCACGGCGAGCGAGTCCACGGCGTCGAGGACGTCCTGCACGCCGACCGCGAGGAGCGCCGGGTCCGGGTCCTCGGCGAACACGTCGCCGCGCCGCACCGACGCGTCGGTCAGCACCACGTGCGGTCCCGAGGCCGGCGGTCCCCACGCCTCCGGCGGCGCCGGACCGAACACGACGACCGACGGCACCCCGTAGGCCGACGCGAGGTGCGCCGCACCGGTGTCGACGGTCACGACGACGCTCGCGGCCGCGACGACCGCCGCGAACGGCTGCAGGTCGAGCACGCCGGCCAGGACCGCGTCGGGTGCCAGCCCGGCCGCCTGCGCGACGGCGGCGGCGCGCTCGACGTCGTCCGTGCCTCCCGTCAGGACGACCCGGTGTCCGCGTTCCCGCAGCCCGCGCGCGACCGCGGCGAACCGGTCCGTCGGCCAGTGCCGGGCACCGTGGAAGGCGCCCACGTGCACGACCGCCGCACCGGGCGCGACCGACGGCTCGGCCGGACGCGCGATCGCGACCTCGTCGGCGTCCGCCGGGATCCCGTGCCAGGTCAGCAGGCGCGCCCACCGCTCGCGTTCGTGCACGTCGTCCGGCCAGGGCGGGCCGTCGTTGCCGTGGAGCGGGTCGGCGTGCCCGATCACGCGCCGTGCGCCGAGGGCGGCGACGAGGTCCGAGGACTCCGGGCCGACGCCGTGCAGGTTCACCGCGACGTCCACCACGCCGGCCGGCGCCGCGATCGCGTGGTCGAGTCCGTGCTGGGCGAGGTGCACGTCCACGGGCAGCAGCTCGACCACCGGTGCCAACCAGGCCGTCGTGGCGAGCGTGATGCGGTGGCCGGGGAAGGCCCGGCGGAGGGCGTGCAGCGCGGGGACGGCGACGAGCGCGTCCCCGAGCTTGATGGCGCGGAGGACGAGCAGGTCCGGGCGCCCGTCGGACGGGGGCAGTACGGGGACGGCGGTCACCGCGCCGACGCTAACCGGACGTGCCTGGGGTGCTTCACGGCGTCGGACCGGTAGCAGTGCAGCATGCCCCTCGCGACGGACCGCGTCATCCGCGGTGTCCTCTTCGACCGTGACGACACGCTCGTGATCGACGTCCCCTACAACGCCGACCCGCACCGGGTGGTCCCCGTGCCGGGTGCGCACCGGGCCGTCGAACGGGCACGGGACGCCGGGCTCCGCGTCGGCGTCGTCACGAACCAGTCGGTCGTCGCCAAGGGCATGGCCACCCGCGAGCAGGTCGACGCCACGAACGCCCGGGTCGACGAGCTCGTCGGACCCTTCGACGTGTGGTGCGTCTGCCCGCACGACGCCGGGGACGCGTGCCGGTGCCGCAAGCCCCGGCCCGGCATGGTGCTCGACGCCGCGGCGGCGCTCGGCCTGGACCCCGCCGAGCTCGTCGTCGTCGGGGACATCGGTGCCGACGTCGGTGCCGCGCTCGCCGCGGGGGCGCAGGGGATCCTCGTGCCGACCGCGCGGACCCGGGCGGAGGAGGTGGCGGCCGCGGACACGGTCGTCGGCTCCCTCGACGAGGCCGTGGACCTGTTGCTCGCCCGCGTCCCCGCGGAACAGGCGTGAGCGGCAGCACGGGCCTGCCCGGCAGGACCGACACCGGCACCGGCGCCGACCCCGCCCGCCGCCCCCGCGTCCTCGTGGTCCGCCTCGACTCCTTCGGCGACGTCCTGGTCACCGGTCCGGCCGTCCGCGCCGTCGCCGCCGGCGCCGCCCACGTAACGATGCTCTGCGGCCCGCAGGGTGCCCCCGCCGCCGACCTGCTGCCCGGGGTCGACCGCGTGCGCGTCTGGGCGGCGCCGTGGGTGACCGAGACCGCCCGCCCGATCGACGACGCCCTGCTCGGCGAGTTCCGCGCGCTCGTCACCGAGGAACAGCCGGACGAGGCCGTCGTCCTGACGTCCTTCCACCAGTCACCGCTGCCGGTCGCGCTGCTCCTGCGCCTGGCCGGCGTGGCGCGCGTCACCGGCGCCTCGGTGGACCACCCGGGGTCGCTGCTGGACGTGCGCCTGCGACCGGGCGAGGACCTCCCCGAGGACCTGCCCGAACCCGAGCGCGCCCTCCACATCGCCGCGGCCGCCGGGTTCGCGCTGCCCCCGACCGACGACGGGAGGCTCGTGGTGCGCCACGACGCCGTCGCACCACCCGAGGTGGTCGCCCTGGGTCGGTACGTGGTCGTGCACCCCGGCGCGAGCGTGCCCGCCCGCGCGTGGCCGGAGGCCCACCACCGCGCGCTCGTCGCCGCCTACGTCGAGCGCGGGGTCCCCGTGGTCGTCACCGGCAGCCCGGGTGAGCGGGCGCTCACGGCCGCGGTCGCCGGGGACACCGCGCTCGACCTCGGCGGTCGGACCAGCCCCGCCGAGCTCGCCGCGGTGCTCGCCGGCGCCGAGGTGGTCGTCGTCGGGAACACCGGGCCCGCCCACCTCGCCGCCGCGGTCGGCGCCCGGATCGTCAGCCTGTTCTCGCCCGTGGTGCCCGCGGTCAAGTGGGCGCCCTACGCGCCGGACGTCGAACTGCTCGGCGACCAGCAGGCGCCGTGCCGCCTGAGCCGGGCCCGCGAGTGCCCCGTCGCCGGACACCCCTGCCTGTCCACGGTGCGCGTCGAGGACGTCCTGGCGGCCCACGAACGGCTCCTCGGACGCGCTCCGCGGATGAACACGCGAAGCCTGCGAGGTCCGGCAGCGGGCGCTGCGTAGCGTGCGCCACTGCTCCTCCTGCTCCTCGCCGACCCCGGCGACGGAGCGTCCGGGAGGGGCTCAGGACGAGACGGAAGGCCCTGCATGCGGATCCTCGTGTGGCACGTGCACGGCGGCTGGATGGACGCCTTCGTCCGCGGCCCCCACGAGTACCTCATCCCGACCACCCCGGCGCGAGACGCCTGGGGGCTCGGACGCGGCGGCCGCGACTGGCCGGCGAACGCGATCGAGATCGACCCCGCCGACGTCGCCGACGCGGAGGTCGACGTGGTCGTCCTGCAGCGCACCGAGGAGCTCGAGGAGGCTGCGCGCCTGCTCGGCGGCCGCGAGGTGCCGACGGTCTTCGTGGAGCACAACGCACCGCGCGTCGACGTACCGAACAGCCTGCACCCGCTCCGCGACCGCGACGACCTGCTGATCGCGCACGTGACGCACTGGAACGCCCTGATGTGGGACTGCGGGACCACCCGCACGACCGTCGTCGAGCACGGCGTGGTCGACCCCGGGCCGCTGTACACCGGCAGGCTCGAGCGCTTCGGCGTCGTGATCAACGAGCCGGTGCGCCGCGGCCGGGTCGTCGGCACCGACCTGCTCCCCCGCTTCGCCGCGGTCGCTCCGGTCGACGTCTGGGGCATGGGCACCGAGCGGCTGCCCGAGGCTGGCCTCGGCGACCGCGTCGTCCCCCGCGGCGACGTCCCCGCCGACCCGATGCACGCGGCCCTGGCCGAGCGCCGCGCCTACGTGCACCCGAACCGGTGGACGTCGCTCGGCCTGTCGCTCATCGAGGCGATGCACATGGCGATGCCGGTGCTCGTCCTCGCGACGACCGACGCACCGCGGAGCGTGCCCGCCGACGCCGGCGCGATCGCGACCGACGTGGCGGACCTGGTCCGCGCCTCCAGGACGCTCCTGGAGGACCCCGAGGAGGCGCGCCGACGGGGCGCCGTGGCACGGGAGGCCGCGCTCGCACGGCACGCGCTGCCCCGGTACCTGGCGGACTGGGACGACCTCCTCGACGACGCCGTCGCGCGGGGTGCGCGACGCGGACGCGCGACGGCCGTCGCGCTGGAAGGGAGCACCCGATGAAGATCGCCATGGTCTCCGAGCACGCGAGCCCGCTCGCGGTGCTCGGTGGTGTCGACGCCGGCGGGCAGAACGTGCACGTCGCCGAGCTCTCCGGGGCGCTGGCCGACCGCGGCCACCAGGTGACGGTGTACACCCGCCGCGACGACGCCGCACTGCCCGTCCGGGTGCCGCTGCGTCCGGGCGTCGAGGTCGTGCACGTCGACGCCGGACCCGCCCGGCACGTCCCCAAGGACGACCTGTTCCCGTTCATGGACACCTTCGCCGCGGTGCTCGCGGCCGAGTGGTTCGTGGACCGCCCCGACGTGGTGCACGGGCACTTCTGGATGTCCGGGCACGCCGCGCTCGACGCCGTCCGGCAGGTCCAGGCCCGTACCGGCGGCGTCCGCATCCCCGTCGTGCAGACCTTCCACGCGCTCGGCGTCGTGAAGCGCCGCCACCAGGGGTCGGCGGACACGAGCCCCGCGGAGCGCGAGTGGGTCGAGCCCGCGGTCGGGCGGAGCGTCGACCAGGTCGTCGCGACCTGCTCGGACGAGGCGTTCGAGCTGAAGGCCCTCGGCGTCCCCCTGCACGCCATCTCGGTCGTACCGTGCGGCGTCGACACCGAGCTGTTCACGCCAGACGGGCCCGCCGAGGAGCGGGGTCGCCCGTTCCGGGTCCTGACCGCCTCCCGGTTGGTCCGGCGGAAGGGCGTCGGCACCACGATCGCCGCCCTCGCCCGGCTGCTCGACGAGGGTCGCGACGTCGAGCTCGTCGTCGTCGGCGGTGCCGGCACCGCGGGGTCCGACCTGGTCGACGACCCGGAGTACCAGCGCCTGGACGCCCTCGCGCGCTCGCTCGGCGTCCGCGACCACGTGACCTTCCGCGGCCAGCTCGGGCAGCACGACATGCCCGCCGTCTACCGGAGCGCCGACGTCGTCGTGTGCGCCCCCTGGTACGAGCCGTTCGGCATCGTGCCGCTCGAGGCGATGGCGTGCGGCCGACCGGTCGTGGCGTCGAGCGTCGGCGGCCTGATCGACACGGTCGTCGAGGACGCCACCGGCCTGCACGTCCCCCCGCGGGACGAGGAGGCCGTCGCCGAGGCCGTCGGACTCGTGCTCGACGACAGCGCCCGGCGCGAGGCCTACGGTCGCGCCGGACGGGAGCGTGCGGAGGCCCGCTACACCTGGCACAAGGTCGCCGCGGACAGCGAGCGCGTCTACGAGCGGCTCGTCGCCGGGTCCGGTGCCACCGTGCCCTCTCCCGACGTCGCCGCGACCGGCACCGCCCCCGCCGCGGTGCCCACCCCCATGACCACGGGCTCCCGCCCCACCCGCGCCGGCCGGACCCTCCGCCCGTCGCTCCCGACGGAGAGGACCGCACGATGACCATCGACCAGCAGACCGGGACCCTCGACCCGGGCACCGAGCGCACGAGCGTCCGGACCGTCGTCGACCACATCGCCGCGTCCGTGCCGGTGATCGCGTCCCTCGTCGACCACCAGGACCACATCGCGGCGTGGGCGGACGACATCGCCGGGCGCCTGGTCGCCGGCCGCCGGCTCCTCGCCGCGGGCAACGGCGGGTCCGCGGCCGAGGCGCAGCACCTGACGTCGGAGCTCACCGGCCGCTTCGACGGTGACCGGCCCGCGTACTCCGCGATCTCGCTGCACGCCGAGAGCTCGGCGGTCACGGCCATCGGGAACGACTACGGCTACGACGAGGTCTTCGCCCGCCAGGTCACGGCGCACGCCCGGGCCGGGGACGTCCTCGTCCTCCTGAGCACGAGCGGCAAGAGCCCGAACCTGCTCCGTGCGGCGGCGGCCGCGCGGGCAGTGGGTGCCCGGTCGATCGCGATGACCGGCCCCGGTCCGAACCCGCTCGCCGACGCGGTCGACGACGCGATCTGCATCGACGGCCCCTCCGCGAACGTGCAGGAGGCGCAGCTCGTCCTCGTGCACGCGCTGTGCCGGGCGATGGAGCCCGCCCTCCGTCGCGGGGGCCGTCGGTGACCGGCAGCACGACCGGCAGCACGGGCACCACGACCGGCAGCGCCGCTGGCCGCACCGGCGGCACCCGCCGCCGCGTCGTGGTCGTCGGGGACACCCTGCTCGACGTCGACGTCTCCGGCACCAGCGAACGCCTGAGCCCCGACGCCCCCGTCCCCGTCGTCGACGTCCGCACCGACGACCGCCGCGCCGGCGGAGCCGGTCTCGTCGCCTCGATGCTCGTCCGCGAGGGCCACGACGTCACGCTCGTCACCGTCCTGGGCGACGACGACCGCGCCGCCGAGGTCCGCGCCCTGCTCCCCGACGTCGACGTCGTCGCCGGCCCGTCCGGGGTCGCCACGCCCGTCAAGACCCGCGTCCGGGTCGTCGACCACGCCCTGGTCCGGATCGACGAGGGCTGCGCGACACCGCCCGTCCCCGACACCACGGCCGCGATGACCGCCGCGCTCGAGGGCGCCGACGCGATCGTGGTCGCCGACTACGGCCGCGGAGTCGCCGCCTCCTCCGAGCTCCGCGACGCGCTCGAGCGCGTCGCCACCACCACCCCGGTCGTGTGGGACCCGCACCCGAAGGGCGCCGCGCCCGTGCCCGGCACCGCGGTCGTGACACCGAACACCGCCGAGGCCCGACGCTTCACCGACGTCCCCGGCGACGGCGTGCCGTTCGCCACCGACGCGGCGGCCGCCCTCGTCGAGACCTGGGGCGTCGACGCCGTCGCCGTCACCATGGGCGACCGCGGCGCCCTCGTCGCGAGCCGCCGCCGCACCGCGCCGGACCGCGACACGGCGCTCGACAGCCGGTTCGTGCCGGCCCCGTCCGTCACCGCCGGGGACCCGTGCGGCGCCGGCGACCGGCTCGCCGCGGGCGTCGCGATCGCCCTCGCCGAGGGCGCCGACGTCACCGACGCCGTCGCCGCGGGCGTGCTCGCCGCCTCGGAGTACCTGGCCGCCGGTGGCGTGACGGCACTCTTCGCGGACGACGGCCCCGCCCCGGTGCCCGTCCCCGGCGTGGACCGCGACGCCCTCCGGGTCGTGCACGAGGTCCGGAGCGCCGGCGGCACCGTCGTCGCCACCGGCGGGTGCTTCGACCTGCTGCACGCCGGGCACGCCCGGACGCTCTCCGCCGCGCGGGCGCTCGGCGACTGCCTGGTCGTCTGCCTGAACTCCGACGACTCGGTCCGGGCGCTCAAGGGCCCGGAGCGGCCGATCATGAGCCAGGAGGACCGCGTCGAGCTGCTCCTCGCCCTGGACTGCGTCGACGCCGTCGTCGTCTTCGACGAGCACACCCCGGACGAGGCGCTCCGGCGCTTCCGCCCGGACGTCTGGGCGAAGGGCGGCGACTACGCGGCCAGCGAGCTCCCGGAGTCGGCCACCCTGGCCGAGTGGGGCGGCCGCGTCGTGACGGTCCCGTTCCACGCGGGCCGCTCGACCACCCGGCTCGCCGCCGCCATCGCGCGCGTCGGCTGACGGCGCCCGTCCCGACCACCCCCGGCCTGGAGGCACGGCGCACCGCCGCCACGTGCCTCCCGTCCGGTGGTCCGCACCACCACACCGCCCGTCGGCGCCGCCGACGGGCCGCACCACGCCCTCCGGAAGGAAGCACATGCCCGTCCCCACCACCCCCATCGGTCGCGTCCTCGTCACCGGCGGCGCCTCGGGTCTCGGCGCGGCGGTCGTCGCCGCCGTCACCGAGGCCGGCGGCACCCCGATCGTGCTCGACCTGCGGGTCGACGCGGTGCCCGAGGGCGTCGACGCCGTCGCGGTCGACGTCACCGACACCGAGGCCACCGAGCGTGCGGTCCGCGAGGCCGTCGAGCGCCACGGCGGACTCGACGCGGTCGTCACGGCCGCCGGGATCGACAAGCCCGCGCCGATCGGGAGCATCTCGTCCGGCGACTGGGAGCGGATCGTCGGCGTGAACCTGCTCGGCACCGCGGCCGTCGTGCGCGCGGCGCTCCCGGCGCTCGAGGCCACGCACGGCCGGGTCGTGACGATCTCGTCGTCGCTCGCGCTCCGCGGCGTCGGCGACGGCACCGCCTACTCGGCGTCGAAGTTCGGCGTCCGCGGGTTCTCGCAGGCGCTGGCCGCCGAGTCCGCCGGACGCATCGGCGTGACGAACATCATCCCGGCGGGCATGCGCACCGCGTTCTTCGAGGGACGGACGGAGCAGTACAAGCCGGGTCCGGACGCGCAGCTGATCGAGCCGGAGTACGTCGCGAACTCGATCCTGTTCGCGCTGTCGCAGCCGGCCGGGTGCGAGATCCGCGAGCTGTCGATCATGCCCGCGACCGAGCCCAGCTGGCCGTAGCCCGTCGAGCGCGGACGAGGCGCGGTACCCGTGGGTACCGCGCCTCTCGCGTGCGCGAGAGTGCCACTTCTGGGGCGCTCGGCGCAGCCGAGCGACCGGAAGCGCCCGCGAGCCGACACGCCGACGGGGTGTCGTGCGCACTCGGTGACCGGCAGGGCAAGGGTGGGGCGTGCCTCCAGGCTGGCGCCGCCGTTTCAGGGGCCGACGGACGAGGGGGCGATGCTCCCCCGCGAGAGTGCCACTTCTGGGGCACTCGACGCAGCCGAGCGACCGGAAGCGCCCGCGAGCCGTCACGCCGACGGGGTGTCGTGCGCACTCGGTGACCGGCAGGGCGGGGGTGGGGCGAGCCTCCAGGCCGGTGCCTGGGGTGTCAGGGACCGACGGCCACGGGGTGGGCGGTCGTGGCCAGCAGGTCGGCGACGTCCGCGAGGACGGCGTCGGGCGTCACCTCGTCGACGTAGGACGGGTCGTGCGGGCAGCGCTCCGCGGTCCAGCCGACCTGCGTGACGTCGATGCCGCACACCGGGCACCGCGTGACGAAGGACAGGTGCACGCGGTGGCGACCGCGGTCCGTCGGGCCGGCGTTCACCACGTTGCCGAACCAGAACACGCCCACGGTCGGCGTGCCCACGGCCACCGCGAGGTGCCTCGGACCGGAGTCGTCGCCGACCATGACGTCGGCGGCGGCGAGCACGGCGGGCAGCTGCGACAGGGGCAGCGTGCCCGTGCGGTCGTGCAGGTGGTCGTGCAGCGCGGTGGGGACCGCGCCGCGGATGGCCTGGGCCGCCGGGACGTCGGATGCGTCCCCGACGAGCACGACGTCGTCGCCCGCGTCGAGCCGGGCGGTGACGACGGCGGCGAAGCGCTCCGGGCTCCAGCGACGGCGGGGGTCCGTGGCGCCGGGGTGCACCGCGACGAGCCGCCCGGCGACGCCGAGCTCTGCACGGACGGCGGCCCGCTCGCCGTCCGTCACGCGGACGCGCGGGTCGAGGGTGACCGGTGCCGCTCCGGCGAGCGAGGCGACCTCGAGCCCGCGGAGCACCTCGTGCTGGTAGTAGACGTAGCGGACCCAGCGCTCCAGGACCTCGGCGTCCTCGGTGGCGGTGCCGACGGTGTGGCGGGCGCCGAGCCGGAGGAGGAACGGGTTCGAGTTGCGGCCGCCGCCGTGCACCTGCACCGCGAGGTCGAAGCGACCGTGCAGGCGTGCGACGAACGCCTCGAGGTCCGGGGCACCTTCACCGCCGTCACGGACGCCGGGGGCGACGGGCAGCTCCTCGAACGCGTGCACCGCGTCCGTCCTCCCGCGCAGCACGGCCGGTGCGAGCGGTGCACCGAGCAGCGTGATGCGCGCCTCGGGGTACGCGGCGGCGAGGGCCTCGAGCGCGGGGACCGCGAACATCAGGTCGCCCAGTCCCCCGCCACGGAGCACCGCGATCTCCCGGACGTCGTCGAAGCGTTCTCCACCGTTGCCGATCAGTTCCACCCGACCCGTCTACCGGAGGACTCCCGGGAACACGGTCGGGCACCGGCTCGGCGGCGCGGAGCGCCGCGCTCCGTTGCGCTTCGCGGATGGGCCGGAGCGAACCCGGACCGGCGCCCAGCAGCAGCCGGGCAGCGTGGGGCCTCCCGCCCGCGCACCCGAAGGACACCATGACCCTCGCCGCTCCGTCCCCCGCTTCGACCGACGCCGCCGCCGCTCCTGCTGCTCCCTCCGCTGCGGACGCCGATGCGACTTCCGCTGCGGACGCCGCGATCGTCGTCACCGATCCCGTCTCCGGTTCGGTCGCCAGCACCACCCGGCGGTCGACCCCGGACGAGGTCCGCGACGCCGTCGCCCGCGCCCGTGCCGCCGCGCCCGGCTGGGCCCGGACCGCGCCGGCCGAGCGGGGTGCCGCACTCCACCGCGCGGCCGCGGTCCTCCGTGAACACGCGCAGGAGCTCGCCGACCTGAACACCCGGGAGACCGGCAAGGTCCCCGGCGACGCGCTCGGCGGGGTCGAGGCGGGCATCGGCACGCTCGTGCAGTACGCGGAGCTCGGACCCGTCCACCGCGGCGAGGCCCTCCGCGGGCAGTTCGGTGCCGCCGACTGGTCGGTGCCGCACCCCCGGGGCGTCGTCCTCGCGCTGACGCCCTGGAACGACCCGGTCGCCGTGGCGTGCGGGATCCTCGGCGCCGCGGTCGTCACCGGCAACACGGTCGTGCACAAGGGCAGCGAGCGGTGCCCGGCGACCATCGCGCGGCTCAACGAGCTCCTGGCGGAGGCGCTGCCGGACGGCGTGCTCGTCGGCGTCGACGGCGACGCGGCCACCGGTGAGCTGCTCCTCGAGCAGGACGGCATCGACGTCTACGCCCACGTCGGCTCGACCGCGACCGGGGACCGCCTGACGGCCGCCGCCGCGACGACCCGCGCACACGTCATCCGCGAGAACGGCGGCAACGACGCCGTGGTGGTCGACGGCGACGTCGACCCGGTCTGGGCGGCCGCGCAGGTCGCCCTCGGCGCCTTCGCCAACACCGGGCAGATCTGCACGAGCGTCGAGCGGGTCTACGTGCACCGCGCCGTCGCCGAGCCGTTCGTCGCCGCGCTCGTCGCCGAGGCCGAGCGCCGCACGGCGGCACCGGCCGCCGAGTTCGGGCCGCTCGTCGACGACCGGCTGCGCGCCACCGTGCAGGAGCACGTCGACGACGCGGTCGCCCACGGCGCCGTCGTGCGGACCGGCGGGGTCACCCCGGACGGTGCGGGCACGTTCTACCCGGCGACGGTCCTGACGGACTGCACCGACGAGATGCTCGCGATGACCGAGGAGACCTTCGGTCCGATCGCCCCGGTCCGCGTCGTCGAGGACTTCGACGAGGGCCTCCGGCTGGCAGCGGCCGACCGCTACGGACTCGCGGCCACCGTCCTCACCGCGGACACCGGGCACGCCCTGCGCGCCGCGGCGGAGCTGCCGGTCGGGACCGTCAAGGTCAACGCCGTCTTCGGCGGTGCGCCCGGCGGCAGCGCCGAACCGCGCGGCGCCTCCGGTGCCGGGTTCGGGTACGGACCGCACCTGCTCGACGAGATGACGACCACCACGGTGGTGCACCTCGAGCCGGCGCCGGCGCGCGTGACGTGGGCCGACGCGACGGCCGACGCCGATGCCGAAGCCACCGGCGGCGCGATGGCCGACGCCACCGACGGCGCGACGGCAGACGCCGGCGCCGACACCGACGGTGGTGCCCGGTGACCGCCGACGTCCGCCTCGTCCGCGACCTCGTCGCCACCGTCGACGACCGCGAACCCCTCGTCGTCGTGATCGGCGACTGCATCCTCGACCGCTGGACCGTCGGCGAGGCCGAACGGGTCTCCCGCGAGGCCCCGGCGCCCGTCGTCCGCGTCACCGGCACCGTCGCCGTCCCCGGCGGCGCCGCGAACACCGCCGTGAACGCCCGCGCCCTCGGCGCCCGCGTCCGCATGGTCGGGCTGGTCGGCGACGACGAGTCCGGCCGGGTCCTGCGTGACCGGCTGACCGCGGCCGGCGTCGACACGTCCTTCCTCGTGGAGGTCCCCGGCGGCACCACGACCACGAAGTCGCGCGTCGTCGGCGGCGACCGCGTGGTGGTCCGCGTCGACGAGATCGCCGAGACCCCCGACGCCGCGACCGGCCAGCGTCTCGCCGACGCCGTCCGGCGGGCGGTCCGGTGCGCCGACGCCGCCGTGGTGTGCGACTACGACCTCGGCGTCCGTGCCGAGGACGTCGTCCCGGTGCTCGACGCCGACCGCCCCGCGGCCGTCGTCGTCGACGCGCACGACCTCCGCCGCTGGGCCGGCCTGCACCCCGACCTCGTCACGCCGAACGCCGGCGAGACCGCCGCCCTGCTCGGCCACGACCTCGGCACCGGGTCCGCCCGCGTGCAGACCGTCGTCGACGCCCGCGCCGAGGTGCTCGCCCGCTCGGGCGCCCGCGCCGCCGTCGTCACGCTCGACAAGGACGGCACCGTCCTCCTGGAGCCCGGTTCCGACCAGGGCTTCCGGACGCGTGCGACCCCCGCGTCCGAGCAGCAGGCCTCCGGCGCCGGCGACACCTTCTGCGCGGCGGCGACCGTCGCGCTGGCGGTGCGTGCCCCCACGCGCGACGCCGTCACGGTCGCGCAGGCCGCCGCGGACGTCGTCGTCCGCGAGGCCGGCACGTCGGTCTGCTCCGCCGCCGCGCTGCTCGAGTCGGTGACGGCTCCCGCGGCCACCGTGGTGGACCACGACGACCTCGCGACCGCCGTCGAGGCCGCCCGGGCCGCCGGTCGCCGCGTCGTCTTCACGAACGGTTGCTTCGACGTCGTGCACCGCGGACACACGACGTACCTGCGCCAGGCGCGGGAGCTCGGCGACCTGCTCGTCGTCGCGCTCAACGACGACGACTCGGTCCGCCGACTGAAGGGTCAGGAGCGGCCGATCAACCCGGCCGAGGACCGCGCCGGCGTGCTCGCGGCGCTGGCGTGCGTCGACCTCGTGACGGTGTTCGCCACGGACACCCCGATCCCGCTCATCGAACGGCTCCGCCCCGAGGTCTACGTCAAGGGCGGCGACTACTCCCCCGAGATGCTCGAGGAGACCGGGGTGGTCCGCGCCTACGGCGGCGAGGTCGTCATGGTCGACTACGTGCCCGAGCACTCCACGACGGCGGTCGTCCGTCGCATCCGCGAGGCGGCGGCGGGGCACGACGCCACTCCTACGACCGCAGCGCCCACCGCTCCCGTCGAGCCCGACCCGGCGCCGTGACCGCCGCCCGTTGGTCGGGGGCGTGGGCCCGGCCGTCGCACGACGCCCCGCTCGACGCGGAGGTGGACGTCCTCGTCCCGACGGTCGGACGCCCCGCCGAACTCGCCACGACCCTCGCCGGGCTCGCCGCCCAGACCGACGTCGCGTTCCGCCTCGTCCTCAGCGACCAGTCCGCGGGGCAGGACGCCGCCACCGCGCCGTCGGTCGCCGCCATGCTGCGCGTCCTGGAGGCACAGGGCCGCCCCGTCACGCTCCTCGCGCACCCGGAACGGCGCGGCCTGGCCGAGCACCGGCAGCACCTGCTCGACCACGCCACCGCACCCGCGGTGCTGTACCTCGACGACGACGTCTGGCTCGAACAGGGCTCGGTCCGGCGGATGCTCGACGCGCTCCGCTCCCTGGGCTGCGGGTTCGTCGGCAGTGCTGTGCAGGGGCTGTCCTACCTGGACGACCGACGGCCGCACGAGACCGCCGTGTACGAGCCGTGGGACGGCCCCGTCGTCCCCGAGGTCGTCCGTCGCGGCACCCCGGCGTTCGACCGGCTCTCGCTGCACAACGCCGCGAACCCGACGCACGTCGCCGCGGACCTCGACGTGGAGCCCGGCGGCTGGGTTCCCTACCGGGTCGCCTGGGTCGGGGCCTGTGTCCTGTACGACCGCGCGGCGCTCGAGGCCGTCGGCGGGTTCGGCTTCTGGCCCGTGCTGCCCACCGAGCACGCCGGCGAGGACGTCGTCGCCCAGTGGCGGGTCATGGAGCGCTTCGGCGGCGCCGGGATCCTGCCGTCCGGGGCCGTGCACCTCGAGAGCCCGACGACCGTCACGGACCGCCGGGTCGACGCCCCCGACGTGCTGTTCCCCGAGCACGCCGACGCCGCCCACTGACGCCCGTCCCGCCCGGCTGGCCGACCCGGGTCCGACGCGCCGTTCCCGCACGGCGGACCGCGACGACCCGACGGCGCCGCCACGTGCCTCCAGGCCGGCGTCAGCTGCCGGACTCGACCTGGACCTGCTGACCCGCGTCGGCGAGTCCGAGCTGGACGATCGAGCGCGCGCGCTCGACCCACGGGCTGTCGGCGCAGCCGATCCAGACGGCGGTGCGGGGTTCGGCGCCCGAGACGCCCCACTCGGACGCCCACGCGGTGACGGCCTCGGCGAGGAGTTCCCCGTGGTCGGCGAACACGAGCGACGGCAGGAGCGACGGGCGCTCGCACCGGACGAGCCAGGTGACGCTCAGCCGGGGCGGTGCCGGCAGGATGCGGACCTGCTCGGCGAAGGCCACCTCGACGACGACCTGGCCGTACGCGGTGTCGGGCAGGGCGTCGAGCAGCAGGCGGATCTCGGGCAGGTCGTCGGCGGCACCCGCGAGCAGGACGCGGTCGGCCGGCGCCGCGGCGTCCGCGTGCGCATCGTCCGCCCGCCCCGTGTGCCTGCTCATGTGGCGAGGGTACGGCCGGACCGCGGCGCTCCGGCGGACGCACGGCGACCTGCCAGCTGGGCCGAGGACCGCGCTGTCACCTGCCGGACACACACCACGCGTCCGGACACGGCATGATCGGTCACGACCACCCTTCGAAGGAGCACCCATGGCGACGTTCACCCGCGGCTTCGGCGGACACCGGGACGACCGCGACGACCCCCGGATCCCGCCGGGGCAGACCCTGGTGCGGGACTGGCCCGTGCTGTCCGCCGGGGCGACGCCGGACATCGAGCCGGCCGACTGGAGCTTCTCGATCCGGACCGAGACCGGGCTGCACACGTGGACGTGGGACGAGGCGCAGGCGCTCGGCGTCGAGGACGTCACCGTCGACATCCACTGCGTGACGCACTGGACGAAGCTCGACATGCCGTGGCGCGGCGTCCCGCTCGACCGGTTCTTCGCCGACGTCGAGACCTCGCTCGAGTACTGCATGGTGCACAGCTTCGGCGGCTACACGACGAACGTGCCGCTCGACGAACTGCTCGACGGGCAGTCCTGGATCGCGTTCGAGGCGGACGGCGAGCCGCTCGAGCCGGAGCACGGCGGGCCCGCGCGGCTGCTCGTCCCGCACCTGTACTTCTGGAAGAGCGCGAAGTGGGTCCGCGGGATCGTCATGCAGTCCGACGACGAGCCCGGCTTCTGGGAGAACGCCGGCTACAACATGCACGGCGACCCCTGGAAGGAGGAGCGGTACTGGTGAGCGGGTCCTCACCGGTCGACGGCCTGGAGGCACGCCCCGCCCCCGCCCCGTCCGCCGCGTCCCGCAGGCGGCCGGCCTGGCACCCGGCGACGGTCGCCGCCGTCGCGCAGGAGACGCCGAACGCGCGCCGCATCGTCCTCGACGTGCCGACCTGGCCCGGCAACGACCCCGGCCAGCACCTCGACCTGCGCCTGACCGCCGAGGACGGCTACCAGGCCTCCCGCTCGTACTCGATCGCCTCCGCCGGCGAGGGCACGCGGGTGGTCCTGGCCGTCGACCGCGTCGAGGGCGGCGAGGTCTCTCCGTTCCTCGTCGACGCGATCGAGGTCGGCGACGGGCTCGACGTGCACGGTCCGCTCGGCGGCTGGTTCGTCTGGCGTCCAGGGCGCTCCGACCGGCCCGTCCAACTGATCGCCGGTGGCTCCGGGATCGTGCCCCTGCTCCCGATGGTCACCGCGCACGCGGCCGCCGACGACCCGGTGCCCTTCCGGCTCCTCGCCGCGACGCGCACGCCCGAGGACGACTTCTTCGTCGAGGAGCTCGACGCCGCGCTGCGCTCCCCCGCGCCCCTCGAGGTCACGCACGTCTACAGCCGCCGTGCGCCCGAGGGTTCGGGGATGCCGGTCGGCCGCCTGACCAGGGACGCGCTCGAGCGTGCAGTGTTCCCGCCCGAGGTCGGCGCGCTCGTGTACGTGTGCGGTTCGACGCCGTTCGTCGAGCAGGTGCTGCGGTGGCTCGGGGAGCTCGGGCACGACGTGTCCGACGTGCGGGCCGAGCGCTTCGGCGGCGCCGGATGACCGCGACCCGGATCCGCTGATCCGGACCGGCTGAACGACGAAGGCCCCGATCGACTGACCGGGGCCTTCGTGTCTCGATGCTGACCGTGCTGCTTCGCGTGTTCCGAGCGGATGACGAGATTCGAACTCGCGACCCTCACCTTGGCAAGGTGATGCGCTACCACTGCGCCACATCCGCGTACTCGAACACTCTACCCCGACATCGGCCCGGTTCGCGGATCGCCTGCTCCACCGGGCGCGTCGCTCGCTGCGGCACGTCGGACCAATCCGGTACCCGACGGTCTCCGGATGACTCCTCGGTGCCGAGGACGGCCGTCCTCGGCACCGGGGTCACCCGCCCCGCTGCCCGGTCCATCACGGTGACCCGAACGCTGCGAGGGACCGGGCAGCCAGGGTGCGGTGTTCCCAGCCCCCGACGGGTTCACTGGGTCCATGAGCTACGTGCACGACAACCCCGGCGGCACCGAGGCCCACGGCGTCGACCTGATCGACGGCGACGCCCCCGCGATCCGCATCCTCGTGCACGGCGACCTGCCGACGACGATCGAGCACGAGGACCGGGTCTGGCTCGCCACCGGCGACGCGCACGACGACGGCGACCCGACGGCTCCCCCGATCGCGATCTACCGGCCGGTCTGACCCGGGGCCAGGTCTCCGTCCGCGCCGTGCTGGCGATCGGCGACGGACGGCTCAGCGGCGTTCCCAGTGCGTCGACCAGAAGGCGTCGAGGCGTGCCTGGTCGGTCCACCACGTGACGTCGACCTCGCGGGTCAACGCGTCGACGAGACCGCCCTCCGTACCGGGCACCCGGTCGTCGGTGACCCAGTCGTCCATGACGAACCGGCCGCCGTCGTCGAACACCGGCCCCGGATGGTCCCAGACCTCCAGTTCGTAGCAGTCCAGGGCGCCGCGCTCGTTCCAGTGCGGGTGCGCGACCACGGTCCCCCCGGCCGCCGAACCGGACCCGATCGTGCCGACGATGCCGTTGCGGCCCCACGCAGTGAGCGGCGGCACACCCGGGTGGACGTCGATCACCTCGTGCGGCGGTGTCCGTGCAGCACGCCTCGGCCAGATCCGCATGGACGCATGCTGCCACAGCACGGCGGCGGTCCGGCGCGATCGCCGGTCAGGCGGCTGGACCCCCGGTCGGGTGGAACAGCTTCGACAGCGGGCGGCTGGAGGTCCAGTCCGGGTCGTCCTCGTCGTCGGACGGGATGATGTCGCCGGACGCGACGAGGGCGGACACCTGCTCGAGGTACGACGCCAGGGTCGGCGCGAGCACGTGGTGCGCCTCGTCCTCCGCCCCGAAGGTGATGACCTGTCCGACGGTGCCGGCTGGGCCGGGATCGAGGTCCACGCCGATGTGGTTGCCGCTGCCGTCGTGGGTGAGCGGGATCCACCCGCGGACGGAGTACTTCGCCTGCACGAACCCGTCGAGGTCCGAGGACGCGAACTCGTCCATGTCCTCCCGGGACTCGAACCCCGCCCAGTTGTCCCAGTTCAGGAGCAGGTCCTGTACCGGCAGCAGCGGCGCCCCGGCGAACAGGCCGGCGGCGAAGCGCGGATCCGCTGCCGTGTACTGGTGTTGTCCGTCGTGCAGCAGGTACAGCGCGCGGACGTCCGCCGGCAGTTCCCTGCCGAGGTGCGTCTCCGCGTGCGTGAGTGCGGCTTCGGTCGCCGGCGGGTGCAGCATCGTGTCGCCAGGGATGCGGGCGACGAGCCGGGCGAGCGCTGCTCGGAGCCGGTCGGTCGCGTCGTCGGCTGGTGCAGGGTCGTGGTTCCCCCGCCGGAAGAGTCGGCCCAGGTCCATCGATCCACCTTACCGACGGTCGCAGCCGGACCGTCCGGCTGGGTCGCAGGACACAGTTCGTCCTGTGCGCTGATGTCTCGGCCGGCGGTCCTCGGCACAGTGGGGTGGTGAGGGGAATCCGGTGGGTCGCGGCTGCGGTCGTGGGGGCTGCAGCCGCGACCGTGCTCACCGGCTGCGGTGCCGGTTCGTGATGCTCACCGCTCGAGCCAGGCCCGTCGGTCACCGCTGAGGACGCGCCGACGGCGAAGCGTCTCGAAGCGCTGGCGGGGGTGGTGGCGGTCACCGCGCGGTACTGGCAGCCGGATGACTCGCACTGCGTGTCCCGGGAGTACCTCGAGACGGCCGCGTGGTCGGCGGACTCCACCGTGCAGGTCCGGTCAGGGTTCACCCTCGAGCAGGTCCGCGCGGTGCGGGCGGCGCTCGGACCATCGACGGCGACCGTCAGGGCGCCCGCCGGGCACGATCTCGCCGCGTGGGAGCACACCCTGGCGAATCCCCTCCGGTGCGACACAGTACCTGCGGCAGCGGCGTGGCTGCGCACACACCTCGACGGTGATGCCCCGTCGTCGGTGTCCGTCGGGACAGCGACGACGTGGACGAAGTACGTCTCCGTCACCGGGTCGTCACCGGTGTCGGAGAGGACCGTCGAGACGGCGGCTCGGGTCACCGCAGCGCAACCGGATGCCCGGAGCTTCTCAGTGTCCGGGTCCCTGGTGACTGCGGTCGTCCCGACGGAGCGTCAGGCGGAGGCGGTCGTCGCCGCGTTCGGGGCGACACCGGCCGACGCGGATGGACAGCGGGTGTCCCTGTGGTGACCCGACGGGAACGGGACGGAGGTGCCCGGGATGGTCGGCGCCGCGGCCGGTCGACGTGTCGGCCGACGAACGAGCACGAACGACGTCCGCGCGGACGACGTCACGGCGCGGCAGACTCAGCGCATGGCAGTCGAGCGTGGACCGCGGACCTGGATCATCACCGGCATGCCCGGAGCGGGCAAGTCGACCGTCAGCCGAGGTCTCGCCGGTGCGCTGCCACGCGCGGCTCGTGTCGCCGCGGACGATGTCGGCCGGATGATCAGGTCCGGCGCGGTGTGGCCGCTGGGACACCCCGAGGACGAGGCCGCACGGCAGGTGGCGTTGTGTCACCGGAACATCGGCGCGCTGACCACGAACTTCGTGACCGCCGGCTTCGACACGGTCGTCGACTGCGTCCTGCCCGACGCGCACCACCTCGACCACCTCGTCGGCGTGCTGCCGCAGGTCCCGACCTTCCTCGTGGTCCTGGCGCCCGGCGAAGCGACCTGCAGAGCCCGGAACGCTGCGCGGCCAGCGGCGGACCGCTTCGAGTTCAACGGGCACGAGGCGCTCGACCGATCGATGCGGGACGGGTTCCGGGACCGGGGTTGGTGGATCGACACGGCGTCACAGTCCGTGGACGAGACCGTTCGACTCGTGGTCGAACACGCGGTCGTGGGAGACCGCGGGCGCATCGCGGTGCAGCCCCAGTGACGGCACGCAGACCGGTGGAGCCCTCCGCCCCGACCGCCGAACGGCTGCTCCGGCGCGGCCGATCACTCGAGTGGGTGACGCTGCTCTGGAACGTCGTCGCGGTCCTCGTGCTCGCCGTGCTGGCCCTGACCACGACCTCGGTGGCCCTCGCCGGGTTCGGTCTGGACAGCCTGATCGAGATCGCGGCGAGCACGGTGGTGCTCTGGGAACTGTCCGGCACGGGCGAGGAGCGGCAGCGCCGGGCGTTGCGGCTGATCGCGTTCGCGTTCCTGGCCCTCGGCACGTACCTGCTCGTCCAGTCGACGGTCGCGCTCGCCACCGGGCACCGAGCGGAGCCGACCGTGGGCGGGATCGCGTGGACCGCCGTCACGGCGGTGGTGATGTTCCTGCTCGCGGCCGGCAAGCGGCGCACCGGGCGAGCGCTCGGCAACCCGGTCCTGGAGACCGAGGGCCGCGTCACGTTCATCGACGGCGTCCTCGCGACCGCCGTCCTGCTCGGCTTGGTCCTCAACGCGATGGCGGGCTGGTGGTGGGCCGACCCGGTCGCGGGCTACGTCATCGTCGTCTACGCCTTCCGCGAGGCCGTCGCGGTCCTGCGCGCGGGGTGATCCCCGCTCGCGGGATCCACCGGTCGCGCTCCCGGAAACGCGAAAACCCCCGCCGAAGCGGGGGTTTCCATGTGGTGGGCGATACTGGGATCGAACCAGTGACCTCTTCCGTGTCAGGGAAGCGCGCTACCGCTGCGCCAATCGCCCAGGGGAGTGTGGAGCTGGAGGTGGGGACGGGATTCGAACCCGCGTGGACGGCTTTGCAGGCCGCTGCCTAGCCTCTCGGCCACCCCACCATCGAGGTTCACGTCTCCGTGAGTACCCGAACGGTGGGATACCCTCTGGTGAGTCGTGTTCGTCCGGAGACTCCCACACTCGAGCGGATGACGAGATTCGAACTCGCGACCCTCACCTTGGCAAGGTGATGCGCTACCACTGCGCCACATCCGCATTTCGAAGCGGCCCGAGGCCCGCCTCTGTCTCTCCGCTGTCGCGGCGACGAGAAGAACTCTATACGAACCGGACGGCATCCGCCAAAATCCTCCCCGTTCACCGGGCGTGTCCCCCGTGTTCATGCGGAACTGGGCCGGTTCGACGCCATCCGACAACGCTCGATGGAGCAGTAACCGTCGCGCCGGGAGCGCCGACCCGACGTCATCTGCTCCATCGCCCACCGACGAGCGCAAGAGGCGTCCACCGGTGCGCATCAAATACGTATCGCCTGGCGCGCGACCGACCGCGCCACACCCGGGCGGCGGCACGTGTTCGGCACACCCTCCAACGTCCGCTACTATCGACAGGCACCCAAGTGCAGGGGGCGATTGGCGCAGTTGGTAGCGCGCTTCGTTCACACCGAAGAGGTCATCAGTTCGAGTCTGGTATCGCCCACAGTGCCCATTCAGGGCCTGAAGAACACCCAAGTAGAGCCCGGCGCCATCGCGTCGGGCTCTACTTGTTCCCCGAGCGCACGCACGACCCGAAGGACCCATGACCGACGTCGACCTCGAGTTCGCCCGCGTCCGTGCGGTCCTCGACCGCCCGACACTCCGGCTCATGTCCCGCCCGACGAGCGCCGCCGTCCTCGCCGTGTTCCGGACGGTGTTCGACCGCGACGTCCAGTACGTCCCCGCCGACCGCATGCACCTGCAGGTCGAGGAGCACGTCGCGCGCCTGCAGGCGACGGGCGCGCGCGTGCCCGCGAGCGACCAGACCTCGGGCGAGCCGACGGACACCACCGCGCGTCCGAACGGCCGTGCGCTCTGCCGTGACTGGGTGGCGGCGCAGTGGCTCGTGCGCTCGAACTCCCCCGACGGCGACGAGCAGTACTCCCTGACGAGCCACGCCCTCGAGGCCCTGAGCATGGTCGACGCACTGGCCGCCGACCGGGCCCTCATCAGCGAGAGCCGGCTCGCCATGATCGTCGACGCCGTGCACCGATGGGCGGCGCGCGCCGAACCGGACCCGGACGTGCAGGTCCGACGGCTCGACGCGCAGATCGCCGAGCTGCAGGCCGAGCGGGACCGCCTGGCGAACGGCGACGAGGTCGTCACGGTCGACGACCACCGGATGCGCGACGGCTACACGAACATCTCCGACCTGATCCGCCAGCTGCCGAGCGACTTCAAGCGCGTCGAGGAGGCGGTCGCCGCGATGCACCGCTCGATCGTCGAGGACTTCCGGCAGGAGGTGCGCCCGATCGGCGAGATCCTCGACGACTACCTCGCCCGCACGGACGACCTCATGCAGGCGACGCCCGAGGGCCGTGCGTTCGAGGGCGCGTTCGAGCTGCTCCGCGACGACGCCCTGCTCCTGCGGCTCCGGGACGACATCGCCACGATCCTGGCGCACCCGTTCGCGGACACGCTCGGGTCCGGGGAGCGCCGGGCCTTCCGCAACACGGTCGGCATCCTCCGCCAGGGCATCGAGGACGTCCTCGCCCAGCGCCGGCAGCTGACGGCGACGTTGCGCGACCAGATCGTCGCGCACGACGTCGTCCGGGACCGCGAGCTCGACGCCGTGCTCCGCTCCGTGAACCGCGGCCTGGCGTCGTGGATCGAGCAGGGCAGCGCCCGCGACCGCGTCCCGCTCGGCCTGCTCCCCGCGACGGCCGAGGTCGGCACGCTCCGCGAACGCTTCCACGACCCGGACAACGACGCCGTCCCGCCGCCCATCGAGGAGCCGGACGACGACGTCTTCGAGGAACTCGACGTCGAGAGCCTCCGTCGGCACGGCGGCCCGCTCCTGGCGGAGCTGCGCGCCGCGCTCCGCGACGCCGCGGACAGCGCCGACGCCTTCCACGCGCTCCCGCCGGAGCAGCGCCGGCCGGTCGAGCTGTTCGGCCTGGCGCACCTGCTCACCGGGAACGACGACTTCGAGACCGCCACGCACGTGGTGCCGCACCGCACGGTGCGTCCCGACGGCGAGACGGTCACCTTCCACATGCCCACGGCGTCCCTGACCGGCGCGCCGGCGGACACCCAGCACGACCACGACAACGGCCAGGAGGCACGGTGAGCGACACGACGACGGCTCCCGTCGACAGCGTGGACCGCGACGAGACGGACCTCGGCGGCGTCGACACGACCGGTGACGACGAACGCGACGAGACCACGTTCGCCCTCTTCGAGGGCGACGAGGGACGGCTCGACGAGCCGCAGCGGCGTGCGTTCGTCGCGCTGCTCCGCAGCACGTACGTCAGCGCCCGCACGCACGCCGACGAGTGGCGCGCGGTGCTGGACGGCGAGCACCAGCTCCGCTCACGGCTGAACGACCTGTTCCTCGAACTGCACGTCGACCGGGACCGCGAGGTCGCCTGGAAGCGCCAGGCCCGCTCGGAGAGCCAGCGCCGGGCCTTCCCGACGCTGCTGCGCGACGTCCCGTACACGCGCGAGGAGACGATCGTCCTCGTCTACCTGCGGATGCGGCTGCGCGCCGACCCCCGCCCGGGCCTGGACCAGGTCGTCGTCGACCGGTCCGAGATCACCGGGCACGTCGCCGGGTTCCTCCCGCCGTCGACCGACCGCACCCGGGACGAGTCCCGCGTCGCGAAGGCGATCGACCGCCTGGTGACCGCCCGGGTCCTCGTGAAGACCTCGGACCCGGACCGCTTCCGGGTGGCCAGCGTCGTCGAGGTGCTCCTCCCACTGGAGCAGCTCCGCGAGCTCGAGCACTGGCTGCGCGACGTGACCGCCGCCGGTGGCGAGCCGACGGACGGCGCCGGGACGAGCCTCCCGGCCGAGCCCACCGACACCGACGACGAAGGCGAGCCGAGCGCATGACCGACACCGCGACCGACCCCTCCGGTATGCCCGCCTGGGGCATGGACGCGCTCTTCGACACCGTCGCGCAGTGGCGCGCGGAGTCGATGCAGGTCGTCAACTGGGGCGGGTTCCACGGCCACCGGCACGTCGAGCTGTCCGGCACCGCGACGCTGATCTCCGGTGCCTCCGGCACCGGCAAGTCGACCCTGATGGACGCGTACCTGGCGGTCATGATGCCGTCGGACGTGCCGTTCAACGGCGCGTCGAACGACGCGACCACCGGGCGGGCCCGCAGCGCCGACCAGCGCAACCTGCTCACCTACCTGCGCGGCAAGGTCGACACGCGACGGGACCCGGAGACCGGCGCCCTGCGCGACGTCAACCTGCGCGGGGACGACCAGACCACGTGGGGCGCGGTCGCGGTGACGTTCCGGAACGACGACGAACGGCGCTTCACCGTGCTGCGGACGTACGTCGTGCCGAAGCGGGCGCGCGGCGTCGGCGACATCCAGATGACGATGGCGACCGTCGACGACACGTTCGACCTGCGCCGGCTCGAGGAGTTCGTGCCGTCGCGGTTCCACCACCTCGAGCTGACCAGCCGGGTGCCGGGGCTCGTCGTGCGGGACACCTACCAGGAGCTCGCGTACACGCTGCAGACCCGACTCGGGATCGGCGACTCGGGCGGCGGCAACCGGGCGATGCGTCTGCTCGCCCGCATCCAGGCCGGCCAGCACCTGCCGACCGTCGACGCGCTGTACAAGTCCCTGGTGCTCGAGACGCCTGGGACGTACGACGCCGCCGACCGGGCGCTCGCGCACTTCTCCGCCCTCGACGAGGCGTACGAGGCGATGGACACCGAGGAGCGCAAGGTCCGCATCCTCGAGCCGATCGTCGACCTGCACGCCGAGATCGAACGGTCCCGCGCGGCCGCGGCGGCACTGGACGGCATCGCCCCCGGCGCCGAGGTCTCGCCGTTCGCGCACTGGACGGCTTCGCGCAAGCGCGCCCTGCTCGACGCTGAGGTCGACCGGAACACCCGCGAGCGCACGGCGGCACGCGCCGACGTCGCCGCAACGGAGGCCCGGCACGCGGCCGTCGAGATCGAGCTCCGCGAGGCCGAGGGGCGCCTGCGCGACCAGGGCGGCAACGCGCTCGCGCAGCTCGAGGACCGCATCGACCGCGGCACGCGCGAGCGGGACACCATCGCCCGGACCCGGGCCACGTTCGAGGAGCGCACCGCGCCGCTCGGGCTGACCCTCGACACCGAGTCCGCGTTCGGCGCGGCGCAGCGGACCTCGCGCGAGTTCCTCGGCTCGGTCGCCCGGCAGCGCGTCGCCCTCGACGAGCGCCGCGACGCGCTGACCCGCGAGGAGTACCCGCTGCTCGACCGCGAGCGGACCCTGCGGCAGGAGCGGCAGTCGCTCGAGCACCGGCAGGGAGCGATGCCGCTGCCGATGCACGAGGCACGCCTGGCGATGGCGCGCGCGGCCGGGATCGACCCCGAGTCGCTGCCGTACGTCGCGGAGCTCCTCGACGTGCTCCCCGGCGAGGAGCAGTGGCGCACGGCGATCGAGTCCGTCCTGGCGCCCGTCGCCCGCACGCTCCTGGTCGACCAGGACCGGCTCGCCGACTTCAGCCAGGCGATCGACGCCCTGCGGCTGCCCGTCCGGGTGCAGTTCGAGGGCGTCCCGACCGGCCCGCACCTCGACCTCGACGGCGACCCCGCGATGGTCTCCGGCAAGCTCACCATCAAGGACTCCCCCTTCAGCACGTGGGTGCGGGAGCGCATCGAGTCGGACCGGATCGACGCCCGGTGCGTCGACACCGCCGCCGAGCTCGGTGGCGGCGGCCGACGGGTCACCCCGTCCGGACAGCTCCGTGACGGCAAGCGCGGCGCGCACGGCGACCGGCGGCAGTCGAACGTCATCGGGTTCACGAACGAGGCCCGCGTGGCCGCGGTCGAGCAGGAGCTCGCGGCGATCGCGCAGGACCTCGCGACCCTCGAGGCCCGCCGCACGGACGTCGCCCAGGACCTCGCCGCGCTCGACGTCGTCCGCGCCGCCCACCAGCACCTGGTGGACGCGACGTGGGACGGCATCGACGTCGCCGGTGCGGACGAGTCGCTCGCGCGGCTCGACGCCGAACGCCAGGCCCTGCTCGCCGCGGACGACGGCCTCCGCACGCTCCGCGAGTCCGTGGCCCGTCTCCGCCGGTCCCTGGACGAGGCCGCCGACCGGCGCGCGGGTGCCCGGCAGCAGGTGAACCGCCTCGAGGAGCGCCACGCGGTGCTCGTCGACGGGCAGGACGCCGCCGCGGAGATCCTCGAGCGCTTCGAATCGGCACCGGGGAGCGTGCCCGACGACGCGCAGGCGCAGCTGCTGGCCGAGACCTTCGAGGAGGTCGGCGCCCCCGAGGGCATCGACGGCTTCGACGACGCCACCCGCCGCCTGCGCCGCCGACTCGAGGAGCGGCTCACCCAGGCGCTCGACGGTGCTGCGGCGGCCTCGAACGCCCTGACCGTGACGTTCCAGCGGTACCAGGACGCGTGGCCCGACCCGAACCTCGGCACCAGCGTCGCGTCGTGGCCGGACTACCACGCGATCCTCGAGGAGATCGTCGCCACCGGGCTGCACGCCCGGCGCACCGAGTGGCGTCGGCGGCTGTCGCAGTGGAGCGGCGAGGACCTCGTGCCGCTCGCCGGGGCCTTCGACCGGGCGGTCGTCGAGATCGAGGAGCGGCTCGAGCCCGTCAACGAGATCCTCCGCGAGCTGCCCTTCGGCGCGAACCGGGACCGCCTGAAGATCCAGATCCGCCGGGTCACGCGCGAGGACGTCACCGCGTTCCGCCGCGAGCTCCGCGCCCTGTCGGCCTCGGTGGACACCGAGCTGACCGACGACGTGCTCGAGACCCGCTTCCGACGGCTCCGCCGCTTCATGGCCGTCATCCGGCCGGAGCCGGGCGGGTCCCGCGGACGCACCACCCAGCGCGACGCCGTGCTGGACGTCCGCCGGCACATGGAGATCACGGCCGTCCGGTACGACGTCGACGGCAACGACCTGGGCGTGTACTCCTCGCTCGGCGACAAGTCCGGCGGCGAGACGCAGGAGCTCGTGGCGTTCATCGTCGGGGCGGCCCTGCGCTACCAGCTCGGCGACGAGACCCGTCCGCGGCCCCGGTTCGCGCCGGTGTTCCTCGACGAGGCGTTCATCAAGGCGGACTCGGAGTTCGCGGGGCGGGCCGTGACGGCGTGGCTCCGACTCGGGTTCCAGCTCGTGGTGAGTGCGCCGCTCGACAAGGTCACCGCGCTCGAACCCTCGATGGAGCGGCTGCTGTCGATGCGGAAGCACCCCGACACGGGCCACTCGTCGATCACGGAGATCGCCCGGGCGTAGGCGCGGCGCGGCGGGGCCGCGCGTGCCACATGTGGCACGCTCGCCGTCCCCCGCCGACACTTTGCGCCCACCGGGCAACACGCACGCGGCACGTCGTGCACGCTCGCGGAGCCGCGCTCGGGGTCCGGGGGCGTCCGGGGGGTCCGGGGCGTCCGGGGCGTCCGGGGCGTCCGGGGCGTCCGGGGCGTCCGGGGACGCACGGTACGGTGAGCGGGTGTTCGGACGACGACCTCCCCGCCCCCGGCCCGACGACGCCTCAGGCAACGGGAGCCGCAACGGGAGCGGGAGCGGCATCGGGATCGGCGCCCTCGTCCGGGTCGTCCCGTCGGAGCGCGGCGGGGACCGCTGGGTCGGCGAGCCCGTCGGGGTCGTCGTGGCGCCGGGCGGGAACCAGCTCGGCGGCGTCCAGCGCACGTGGGTGGTCGCCTTCGACGAGCCCGTACACACCGAGGACGGCCGCGGCCCGTTCGAGCGCGCGACCGTCCTGGGTCGTCAACTGGTGCCGGTCGAACCGGCGGAGTGACCCCGGGCCGCGACGGGTCCCGGGGCGGCGAGCGGCCTAGTACTCCTCGGAGCCGCTCTTCATCATCGCGGCGACGGCCATGCAGAAGCCGACGCCCCCGAGGACGCCGATGCCGATGATGACGCCTGCGATGAGTTCGAGCATGGTGGACTCCTGTGGTGACGGGGCCGGGCTGGTCCGCTCCAGGTTACCGGATGCCCCGCATGGCCTTCAGCACCGGCTTCGCGAGCAGGAGCAGCACGACACCCACGACGACCGCGACCAGGCCGAGCACGGTGAAGTAGGGGGCCTCGTCCGTCGGGTCGTAGTAGGCCGACAGGACACCGGTGACCGCGGTGCCGAGCGACACCGAGAGGAAGAACAGCGCGACCATCTGCGTCTGGAACTTCGGCGGCGCGAGCTTCGTCGCGACGGACTGCCCGACGGGTGAGAGCAGCAGCTCGGCGAGCGTGAAGACGAGCAGGATCGCGACGAGGGCGACGAGCGGCGTGCCGTTCTCCCCGGTGCCGACGAAGGGCAGGAACAGCAGGAACGCGATGCCCATGATGCCCGTGCCGAGCGCGAACTTCGTCGGGGTCGAGGGCTGTCGGGCACCGAGCTTCGTCCACATCGCCGCGAAGACGCCGGAGAGCACGATGATGAACACCGGGTTGATCGACTGGATCCACGAGACCGGCATCGTCCAGTCGAAGAACGACCGGTCCAGGCGCTGGTCGGAGTACACCGTGACGACGGTGAACTGCTGCTGGTACAGCGACCAGAACACCGCGCTCGCGATGAACAGCGGGATGAAGGCGACGACGCGGGACCGCTCGTCGGCGGTGAGTCCGCTCGACAGGATCACGACGAAGTAGGCGATCGTCGCGACGACCACGACGGCGACCACGACGGTCGGCAGGTTCCGCACGGTCAGGAGCCCCGTCAGGACGGACACCACGACGAGCACGAGCACGACGGCGACGATCCCGCCGAGCAGGGGCAGCCGACGACGGTCGACCGGGTTCGTGACGTGCCGGACGGCGTCAGGGAGCTTCGGACGGCGGATCGCGTACTGCACGAGCCCCGCGGCCATGCCGATCGCCGCGAGTCCGAAGCCGAAGTGGAAGCCAAGGGTGCTCTGCAGCAGCCCGGTGAGCAGCGGGCCGGCGAACGCGCCGAGGTTCACGCCGAGGTAGTACAGCGAGAAGCCGGCGTCGCGCCGGGGGTCGTCACGGCTGTACAGCCCGCCGACGATGGTGGTCGCGGTCGCCTTGAGCCCACCGGACCCGAGCGCGATGAGCACCAGGCCGATCCCGACCCCGGCGACCCCCGGGACGAGCGCCAGTGCCACGTGCCCGGCCATCACGACGATCGCGCTGCCGAACAGGGTCCGGTCCGCACCCGCGAGCCGGTCGGCGACCCACGCCCCCACGATGGTGAACAGGTACACCGCGCCGCCGTAGGCGCCCATGATGCCGGTGGCGATTCCCTCGCTGATGCCGAGGCCGCCCTGCGACGCCGTGTAGTACATGTACAGGAGGACGATCCCCTGCATGCCGTAGAACGAGAACCGTTCCCAGAGCTCGACCGCGAACGGAGTCGACAGCTCGAACGGCTGCCCGAAGAAGGTGCGCTTGTGCTCCCGGGAGTCGGGTGCGGTGGTGCTGGACATCCGTCCACTGTGCCCCGCGCTCGCGACGACGGCCGAATCGAGCAGGGGTGCGAACAAAATCCCTCCGGCGCGTTTTGGAGGGTTCCCACCACGCGCGCGCCGGGCAGCGCGACGGTCTTGTGCGGCCGACACGGCGTTCACGCGACTGTCGGTCGCGGTGCCTAGCGTGGGTTCTGCAACACGGACAGAGCAGTTCAGGAAGGCTCCACGCATGGTCGACACCGCCCCCGCACGCCCCAGCTCGACGACCGCAGCCCCGGCGACCGAGGCCCCGAACGCCAGCGCCGCCGGCGACCCGGCGGCCGGCACCCCGGTCGGCTCGACGGACACCGACGTCCGCATCGACACGACGCTCCTCGGCGAGCTCCTGCTCGGACGGTGGGCCGAGGACCGCCGGATCTCCCGTCGACTGACGAAGGACCCCGCGGTGCACAAGATCGAAGGCCAGCCGGTCCCCGAGCACCGTGCCCGTGCGCTCGAGCAGCTCCGCATCCTGGTCGACGCCGGCGCGATCCAGCGACCGTACCCGCTCGAGTTCGGCGGGCAGGAGAACCACGGCGGCAACCTCGCTGCGTTCGAGGAGCTGACCACCGCGGACCCGTCGCTCCAGATCAAGGCCGGCGTGCAGTGGGGCCTGTTCGGCTCGGCCGTTCACCATCTGGGCACCGAGCGCAACCACCGCGAGTTCCTGCCGGGGATCATCCGCTTCGACGTGCCCGGCTGCTTCGCGATGACGGAGACCGGGCACGGCTCGGACGTCCAGAGCATCGCGACGACGGCGACCTACGACCCGGCGACGCAGGAGTTCGAGATCCACACGCCGTTCCGCGGTGCGTGGAAGGACTACATCGGCAACGCGGCCCTGCACGGCAGGGCGGCCGTCGTGTTCGCGAAGCTCGTCACCGCGGGCGTCGACCACGGCGTGCACGCCTTCTACGTGCCGCTCCGCGACGACGAGGGCGCCTTCCTGCCCGGCGTCGGCGGCGAGGACGACGGCGTCAAGGGCGGCCTGAACGGCATCGACAACGGCCGGCTCTGGTTCGACCACGTCCGGGTCCCCCGCACGAACCTGCTCAACCGGTACGGCGACGTCGCCGAGGACGGCACGTACAGCTCCCCCATCGCCTCGCCCGGACGCCGCTTCTTCACGATGCTCGGCACCCTCGTGCAGGGTCGGGTCTCGCTCGACGGTGCGGCCGTGGTCGCGCAGAAGATCGGGCTGCAGATCGCCCTGACCTACGCGATGGAGCGTCGGCAGTTCCCGACCGGCGGCGGTGACGAGGGCGTGCTGCTCGACTACGGCCGACACCAGCGTCGCCTGATCCCCCGGCTCGCGACGGTGTTCGCGCAGTCGTTCGCGCACGAGAAGCTCCTGCGCACGTTCGACGACGTGTTCAGCGGGCGCGAGGACACACCGCAGCGCCGCGAGGACCTGGAGACCCAGGCCGCGGCGTTCAAGTCGATGTCGACCTGGTCGGCGCTCGAGACCCTGCAGGAGTGCCGCGAGGCCTGCGGTGGCGCCGGGTTCCTCGCCGAGAACCGCCTCACCGGTCTCCGCGCCGACCTCGACGTCTACGTGACGTTCGAGGGCGACAACACGATCCTGCTGCAGCTCGTCGGCAAGCGGCTCCTCACCGACTTCCGCGCCCGCGCCCCGCGCGACCCGGCGTCGACGGCCCGCTTCGTCGCCGCCCAGGCGGCCGCGAAGCTCGCCGACGCGTCCGGCCTGCGCCGGCTCGGGCAGACCGTCGCCGACCGCGGGTCGCTCGCGGCCTCCGTCACCGACCTGCAGGACCCCCGGACGCAGCGCGAGCTGCTCCAGGGCCGCGTCGACACGATGGTGACCGAGATCGGACTGCGGCTCGCCTCGGCCGGCAAGGACCGAGCGAAGGCGGCGAAGCTGCTGAACCGCTCGCAGCACGAGCTAATCGAGGCGGCGAAGGCGCACGCGGAGCTCATGCAGTGGGAGGCGTTCACGGACGCGATCGAGGAGGTCGCCCCCGGCGACACCCGACGCACGCTGGTCTGGCTGCGCGACCTGTTCGCCCTCGGGCTGCTCGAGCAGCACCTGGACTGGTACCTGCTGCACGGTCGACTGTCGGCCCAGCGCGGTCGCGCGGTGTCGGCGTACGTCGACCGGCTCGTCGCCCGCATCCGGCCGATCGTCCCGCAGCTGATCGAGTCGTTCGGCTACGCGCCGGAGCACGTCCGGGCGCCGATCGCCCTCGGCGAGGAGCGTGCCCGGCAGGAGGAGGCAGCGGCGTGGTTCGCGGCCGAGGCCGCCGCCGGACGCCTGCCCGAGCAGGAGAAGAAGCCCCGGCCGTAGCGATCCGCAGCCAGGGCAGGCGGCGGGATCCCAGTCGGAGCCGCAGGAGCGCCGGGCCTCAGTCGGGGTCCGGCGCGGAGCGCCTCAGTCGGGGTGCGGCGCGGTGCGCCCCAGCGCCGCCCGCAGCCGCGCCTCGGCGTCGTCCGGCCCCGCGGCACCGGCGGACGCGGCGGCAGCCGCCGCCTCGGCGTTCGCCTCGGTGACGGCGCGCACGACCTCCTCGCGTTGGATCTTCACCCCGCGCGGTGCGTCGATGCCGATCCGCACGCCGTCCCCGCGGCTGTCGAGCACCGTGATGACGACGTCGTCACCGACGAGGATCCGCTCGCCGACCTTCCGCGTGAGTACCAGCACCCCGTCAGCCTAGCGACAGGACCGGGACCCCCAACCGGTGCACGGACTCCGGCGTGGCGGTCTCCCCCGCGCCGATCGCCACGATGCCCGCCACGGGCGTGCGCGACGCCACCGCCGACACCATCGCCACGGTGTCCTCGTGCTTCCGGCCGACGTCGACGACGACCCACACCTGGTCCGGCGCGAGGCCCTCGGTCGTCGCGACGTCGTCCCACGCGGCGACGCCGAGCAGCGCGTGCCCGGCCTGCACGCCGGCCGCGCGGGCGAGGATCCCGGCACGCCGGTCCGCGGCGTCGGTCGGCTGGAGTGCGTGCCGCATCGCGAAGACGCCGGCCGCTGCGTCGACGTCGGTCGGTCGGCCGACCAGCAGGACCAGGTCGCCGTCGGCGGACCGCACCGCCGGCACGACGGGGGCCGACAGGACCGGTGGCACCGCGCCTCCAGGCTGGTCGCCGGCACCGTCCTGGAGGCGCGACCCGCCCCCGTCGACCAGGCCCGCGTCCGGCTCGGGGCCGGCCCCGGCAGCTCCGCGCGGTGCGATCCCGTCCGCGACGAACCCGTCGAGCACCGACGCGAACGCGTCGGCCCGCGCCGTCGCGGTGCCGTCGGAGCGCGCGATGCGGTCCTCGGCCGCCTCGGCGTCGGCGAGGAGCGCGGCGATGCCGACACGCACGACCGGACCGTCCGCGATCGCGACCCGCGCGACGGGCGGGGTGGTCGGGTCGGCGACCTCGACGACCGCCTCGACGTGGGCGCGGCGGAACAGCCCGCCGATGCCGGCGGACGTGACGCGCTCGGCGGAGACGATGCGGGCGGTGGTGCCGAACTCGGCGCGGACGGCCTCGCGGACCGCCTCGAGCGTCGGGCCCCTACGCAGCGATCGGGTCGGCGGCACGGACCACCCCCACGGTCTCGATGGTGGAGCCCGCGGCGGTGGCCTCCTGGTACGACAGCACCGGCAGGCCGTTCGCCTGCGCGGAGACCATGCGGTGCACGGCCGGGCGGAGCTGCGGGGCGCACACGAGGACGGCGGAGAGCCCCTGTTCCTCGACCGAGCGCACGGCGTCGCGGAGGGAACCGAGGACCTGCTCGATGCGGTGCGCGTCGAGCACGATCTGGGTGCCCTGTTCGGACGGCCGAAGCCCCTCGAGCATCGACTGCTCCAGGAGCGGGTCGATCATGATCACCCGGAGCGTGCCGTCCTCGGCGTAGCGCGCGGGCAGGGCCGGACCGAGGGCGGCGCGGGCGGCTTCGACGAGTCCCTCGGGGTCCGTCGAGACCTTGGCACGGAGGGTGAGCGCCTCGCAGATCCGGCCGAGGTCGTTGATCGGGACACGCTCGGACAGCAGGCCCTGGAGCACGCGCTGCACCTCGGCGAGCGAGAGCATGCCGGGGACGAGCTCCTCGACCGCGGCCGGGTTCACCTGCTTGACGCCCTCGGTGAGGACCTTGACGTCCTCGCGCGTGAGCAGCCGTGCGGCGTTGTCCCCGATCACGGCCTGCAGGTGGGTGACGAGCACGGAGACCCGGTCGATCACGGTCGCACCGGTCATCTCCGCCGCGTGCCGGAGCTCGGCGGGGACCCACTTGCCGGCGAGCCCGAACACCGGCTCGACCGTCACCGCACCGGGCAGCCCGTCGAGCTGGTCGCCGAGTGCGAGGACGCTCCGCGCGGGCGCGGTCCCCCGGCCGGCCTCGACGCCGGCGATCCGGATGGCGTAGGTCGCCGGCGGCAGGTCGATGCTGTCCCGCGTCCGGACCGGCGGCACGACGATCCCCATGTCGACGGCGATCTTCCGACGGAGCGCGCGGACCCGGCCGAGCAGGTCGTCCGAGGCGCCGGACACCATGTCGACCAGGTCGGGGGCGAGCAGGATCTCGAGGGCGTGCACGCGCATCTGCTCGAGCAGGTCCTCGGGGCTGTCCGACGTGGGCGCCGCGGCCTCGAGCGCCTGCTGCTGCTCGGCGGCCTGCTCCTCGCGCTTCGCCTGCCGGGCGAGCCGCCAGCCGGCGAACAGCAGGCCGGCGCCGATGAGCAGGAACGGGACGATCGGCATGCCGGGGATGAAGCCCATCGCGATCGCGGCGACCCCGGCGATCATCAGCGCGTTGCGGGACTGGGTCAGCTGCTTCGTCGCCGAGGCGCCGATCTCGGTCTCCGCGCCGGACCGGGTCACGATCATGCCCGTCGAGACCGCCATCAGGAGCGCCGGGATCTGCGTGACGAGTCCGTCGCCGATCGTCAGGATGCCGTACTTCGACAGGGCGTCGGTGATCGAGAGGCCGTTCTGCAGCATGCCGATCGCGATGCCGCCGATGAGGTTGATGACGATGATCAGGATGCCCGCGATCGCGTCGCCCTTGACGAACTTCGATGCGCCGTCCATCGCGCCGTAGAAGTCGGCCTCGGCGGAGACGGCCGCGCGGCGCTCCTTCGCCTCGGCGTCCGTGATGAGGCCGGCGTTCAGGTCGGCGTCGATCGCCATCTGCTTGCCCGGCATGGCGTCGAGGGTGAATCGCGCCCCGACCTCGGCGACGCGCTCGGCACCCTTCGTGACGACGACGAACTGGATCACCACGAGGATGAGGAACACGACCGCGCCGATGATCACCGACCCGGAGACCGCGACGTGGCCGAACGCCTGGATGACGTCGCCGGCGAACCCCTCGCCGAGCACGAGCCGGGTGGACGCGACGTTCAGGCCGAGCCGGAACAGCGTCGCGACGAGGAGCAGCGAGGGGAACACCGAGAAGTCGAGCGGTTTCTTGACGAACAGCGTCGTGAGCAGGATCACGAGCGCCAGCAGGATGTTGCAGATGATGAGCACGTCGAGCAGGAACGACGGCACCGGCAGGATCAGGAGCAGGACGATCCCGACGATGAAGACGGGGACGGCGAGCTTCGGCAGGTCCTTGCGGTTCATGCGGGAACCCCTTGCGGATCGGAGGTCGCGGACGACGACGGGGTGGGTGTCGCGTCGGCGGCGGGACGGGACGGGCGGAGCCGGCGCGGACGCAGGTCGCCGCTGAGCGTGGCGGGGTCGAGGACGGCGGCGACCTCGGCCGGGGTGGTCGGACGGGGTGCGGCGTGCGTGCCCGCCGCGGCACCGCGGGCCTTGAGCGCCATAACGAACGACAGGACGCGGGCGACGGGCGTGTAGAGGTCGACCGGGACCTCCTGCCCGAGCTCGCACGCGGCGTGCAGCGCCCGGGTGAGCGGGACGTCGCGGACGATCGGTACCCGGGCCTCCTCGGCCCTGGCGCGGATGACGTCGGCGACCGGCCCGGCACCCTTCGCGGTCACCCGCGGAGCGGACTTCCCCGGCTCGTAGCGGAGCGCGACGGCGTAGTGGGTCGGGTTCGTCATGACGACGTCGGCGTCACCGATCGCGGCGACCATCCGGTTCCGGCTCATCGCGAGTTGGCGGGAGCGTCGCTGCGACTTCACGAGGGGGTCGCCCTCGCTGTGCTTCGACTCGTCCTTGACCTCCTGCTTGGTCATCATGGTGCGCTTCCGGTTGCGCCGGACCACCACGAAGACGTCGACCGCGGCGAGGAGCAGCCCCGCGGCGACGGCGGCGCGCAGGAGCGTCCCGGTGCCGGCCGCGGCGGCGTCGAGCACCGCGGACAGCGGCAGCGAGCCGCTCGTCATGAGCACGGGCACGAGCGACTGCACGGCGAACCAGAGCACGAGCCCGACGACAGCGGTCTTCAGCAGCGCCTTCACCCCGTTCCAGAGCGCCTGCACGCCAAACACCCGCTTGATCCCGGCGACCGGGTCGAAGTGGTCCGGCTGCGGCGTCATTCGACGGAAGTGCACCCCGCCCTGCGCGACGGACACCGCCGCGACCGCGACCGCGACGACGCCGAGCATCGGGCCGAGCGTCGCCCCGATCGAGGCGAACGCGTCGACGAGCGCCTGCCGAGCCGTGGCGGTCGTGGGGTCGGCGATCACCCGCTGCACGACGTGCAGCTGCTCCTGCCCGGCCGAGGCGGCACTGCCGATCGCGGCGGGCATCATGAGCGCCGCCGTCGCGATCCCGACCCAGGCGCCGAGGTCCTGCGACCGGCCGAGCTGCCCCTTCCGGTGCACCTCCTGCATGCGCTTCTGGGTGGCCCGCTCGGACCGTTCCCCGCTGCCGCCGTCGGACACGCCGTCACCCCCGCCCGGTGATCGCGGCGACGGCGTCCCCGGTGAGGGACGACACCACCGCGGGCAGGGCCATGAAGAGCGCGCCGGCGAACACGACGGTCAGCCCGATCTTGATCGGGAAGCCCATCTGGAAGGCGTTCAGCGCGGGTGCGACCCGGGTGAGCAGGCCGAGTCCGACGTCCGCCAGGAACAGCACGACGACGAGCGGGCCGGCGATCTGCAGCGCGGCGAGGAACATCTGCGACATCGCGGTGACGAGCAGCGCCGCGAGTGACCCGACCGCGAAGGTGCCGGGTGCTCCGTCGGTGCCGACGAGGGGCACCGCGTCGAACGACCGGACGAGTCCGCCGACGATGAGCTGGTAGCCCCCGCTGGCGAACAGGAGCGCGAGGGACGCCATCTGGAACAGCCGGGTGAACTGCGCGCCGTTCACCTGGGACTGCGGGTCGAACGCCTGCGCGAGGGTGAACCCTCCGAACAGGTCGATGAGCGCACCGGCGGACTGCACGGCGGCGAAGACGAGGAACACCAGGAACCCGAGCCCGAGCCCCACCGCGAGCTGGGTGAGGAGGGCGAGGAGGAACGCCCCGGTGTCCGCCTGCACGTACCCGGCGCCGACGTGCGGCGCGAGGCCGATCGCCAGGGCGAGCCCGAGGACGACCTTGATCGTCGCCGGGAACGCCCGGTACGAGAACGGCGGCGCGATGACGAAGAACGCCACGAGCCGCACCCCGGCGAGCATCGTGGCCTCGAGCCGCGCGCCGTCGACGACGAGGTCCATCAGCCGGTCCCGAGCAGCTTCGGGATCATGTCGAACGCGACGTGCGTGAACGCCACCATCTCCGAGATCATCCAGTTGCCGCAGACGACCAGGGCGATCGCGACGGCGACGGCCTTCGGCACGAACGAGAGCGTGACCTCCTGGATCTGGGTCACGGACTGGAACAGCGAGATCGCGAACCCGACGACGAGCGAGGTCACGAGGACCGGGGCGGCGAGCTTCGCCGACACCAGGAGCGCCTGGAGTGTGAGGTCGATGACGGCCTGCTGGTTCATCAGTGCACCACCTGGTAGCTCTGGATGAGCGACTGGATGATGAGCCCCCACCCGTCGACGAGCACGAACAGCAGGATCTTGAACGGCAGCGAGATCATCACCGGCGGGAGCATCATCATGCCCATCGACATCAGCGCCGCGGACACGACGAGGTCGATCACCAGGAACGGGATGAAGATGACGAACCCGATGATGAACGCGCTGCGGAGCTCGGAGATCACGAACGCCGGGATCACGGTCGTCATCGGGACGGCGTCCATGTCCTGCGGGTTGGCCTGACCGGCCGCGCGGGTGATGAGCGCGACGTCCTCCTCGCGCGTCTGGTGCAGCATGAACGTGCGGAGCGGCTTCGTCCCGACCTCGACCGCCGTCGCGAAGTCGACGTGCCCCGCCAGGTACGGCTGCAGGGCGTCGTCGTTGATGTGCCCGAGCACCGGTGCCATCACGAAGAGCGACAGGAAGAGCGCGAGTCCGGCGAGGACCTGGTTCGGCGGGATGCCCTGGAGCGCGAGGGCGTTCCGGGTCATCGCGAGGACCACGAAGATCTTCGTGAACGACGTCATCATGAGCAGCAGCGCCGGGGCGACGCTGAGGAGCGTGATGCCGAGGAGCGTCACCACGGCCGACGACGGGCTGCCGTCCGGACCGTTCACGCTGACGCTGAAGTCCCCGGTCGCGGGCGGGGTGGGCGTCGCGGGAGCGCTCGGCTGGACGACCCCGGCGGCGTGCGCGCCGGTCGGGTCCAGGAGCAGCAGGCCGGCGAGCACCGCCGCGCCGAGCAGGACGAGCGTGACGAGGCGGCCGACGCGTGCGGCGGTCACCCGGCCCGCCGGTCGCGGAGCGCCGCCGCGGCCTGCCGCCACGTGTCGGCGGACAGGATCGAACCCTGCAGCTGACGGCTGGTCGGCACGACGGTGCGCTGCGGACGCCGGTTGCGCGGACGCATGGGCAGCGACGCCGTCACCTCGGTCGTGTCGGCTGCACCGACCGGGAGGATCGTGGCGGGGTCGTCCTGCTGCTCCAGCTCGGCGCGGAACCGGTCGGCGGACGTGACGATCGCGAGCTCGGGCTCCGGCGCGGGTGCCTGTCCGCTCGTGAGCAGCGCGACCCCGTGCTCGGACACGCCGAGGACGAGGCGCTCCCCCTCGACGTCGACCACGACGACACTCGCCTTGCCCCCGATGCCGGTGCGCCCGACGACCTCGACGGACGCGGCGCGGCGGCCGCGGGCCTTCGGTCGGCCGAGCTGCCCCTTCGAGACGCGGCGGTGCAGCACCCACATCAGGGCGAGCACGACGCCGAGTGACAGGGCGACGCGGAGGACGATGACGAGCGTGTCCACGGCCGGGCTCAGACGCTCTCGGCGACGTCGAGGATCTTCGTGATGCGGACCGCGTAGTCCTGGTCGACGACGACGACCTCGCCGTGGGCGATGAGTCGACCGTTCAGCAGCACGTCCGCGGGGGCCCCGGCGCTGCGGTCGAGCTCGACGACGGCGCCCGGCTCCATGCCGAGCACGTCGCGGACGGACATGCGCGTGCGGCCGATCTCGACCGTCAGCGTCATCTCGACGTTGTTGATCCGGCCGAGGTTCCCGGTCGGCACGGCGGGCGTGGCGGCCGGGGCCGAGACGGTGCCGTTCTCGCGGACGCGGAGGCCGAACCACCCGCCGGGGACGCCGCCGGCGGTCAGTGCGAACACGACCGTCTCCGGGTCGGCGAACAGCGACGCGGCCGACTCGCGGCGGGCCTCGCCGAGGACCCCGACGCCGAGGACCTCGGCGGCGGCCTCGAGGGACGGGCGGAGGACGTCGGTGACCGCGATGATCCCGTGGTCGGTGCCGCCGGCGGCGACGACGGCCTCCAGGTCGGTGAGCACCAGGGCCAGGTCGGCCGACAGGCCGCCGACGAAGGACGCGACCACCGCGTCGGCAGCCGCTTCGAGCACGACCGCGGGCGCGCCTCCAGGCTGTGCCACCGCGGACAGGGGGGCCGCCGTCGGGAGCTGCGCTGCGAGCGACTCGGCGGCTGCGGTGTGGAGGGTGGTCGTGGTCATGCGTGCTGCTCCGTGGTGGTCGTGACGACGATGCCGGCGAGGCGCGAACCGTTCGCGCCGACGGCGGCCGTGCCGACGGGCTCGCCGTCGACGGCGATGGTGAGGGGGCGGTGCTGCGGGTGCGGGAGCGGCAGGACGTCGCCGACCGCGAGGCCGAGGACCCGGGCGGGGAGCACGGTGGCCGGCGCGAAGCGCAGGCTGACACCGACCGGGACCGCCGCGAGCTGCGCGTCGAGCAGGGCCTTCGCGTCGGCGGCGGTGACGCTCGAGGTGTCCTCGCCGAGCTGCGGCAGGAGCGCCTCGGCCGGCAGTGCGAGGGTCCCCGGTGCGACGCGGTCGCCGACGCGGATCGCGAACGAGGCGACGATCATCAGGTCGCCCTTCTGGGCGGCCTGGGCGAACTGGCTGTTGAACTGGAAGCCGCCGGTCGCGACCTCGTGCGTGAGCAGCCCGCCGAACGAGTAGCGCAGGTCGTCGAGGGCGTCCTCGACGATCTTCCGGACGAGCGCCTGCTCGATCGGGGTGAAGGTGCGGTCGGGGGTCGGCAGCGGCTTCGAGGCGCCGAGGGCGTGCGACACCCAGGTCAGGGCGGCGTCGAGCGGTACCTGCAGCACGCCCTTGGGTGCGATGCCGGCGATCGGCAGGAGCACCATGCCGGTCAGGGCGGGCAGCGACGCGGCGTACTCGTCGTACGTCGTCATCTCGACCTGCTCGCAGGTGACCTGGCTGACCGCGCGGACCTTGGCGGTCAGCTGCGTGCCCCACTGCCGGGCGAAGGTCTCGAAGGCGAGCTCGAGGACCCTGGCGTGCTCGCGGGCGAGCGTCGACGGGCGCGCGAAGTCGTACACCTCGGGCGCTGGCAGGGTCTCGGTCACGGCTGCGTCTGTCGGCCGCCGGCGGGCGCGCGTCAGTGCTGGCCCCCGGACTGGGGCCGGTGGGGCGCGTGCGCCTCGTCGGTTGCCATCCCGCTGTGCCGCTGCGCCGGGGCGCTCCGGCATGTGTTCGCTCGTCGTGTGTCAGCCGGCGGCGTGCGCTCCGTCCTGCGCGGTCGCGAGCGCGAGCATCAGGCTGCTGACGTCCTGGTCCGCGTTCGACAGCACGACGATGTCGACGCGGCGGTTGAGCGCGAGGTCCGCGTCCGAGTCGCCCTTCGCGAGCGGGCGGCTCGACCCGAAGCCGACGCTCTGCACGTGCTCGCCGGGCATCCCACCGCGCTCGACCAGGTCACGGAGCACGCCCGTCGCCCGGGCGGCGCTGAGCTCCCAGTTCGTGGCGTACGGCGCGGTCGAGTTCCGCTGGTCGGCGTGCCCCTCGACGCTCACGTCGTGGTTGCTCGTCCGCAGGACCGGGGCGATGGCGTCCATGATCCGCCGCGCCTGGTCGGAGAGGTCGGCGCTGTTCGTGCCGAAGTAGGTCTCGCTGCCGATCAGCCGGACCGTGAGCCCGCGGGCGTCGACCGTGAACTGCACGTTCGCCTGCTCGCCGGCCTTGTCCAGGTTGCCCTGGATCGCCGACTCGATCGCCTTGAGGTCGTCCAACTCGTGCTGCGCGGCGGCCAGGTCGGCCTTCGACGCGACCGGCGGGACGACCGTGGACGCGGGGTCGACGTTGGTGTCCTTCGCGCCGGACGCCGCGGTCGAGTGGTCGGCCTTCGACTTGTCGGTCGCGTAGCCCTTGCCGTCCTTCGTGACCTGCGACTTCGACACGACCGTGCCGGACGCGGTGTCGATCTTGTCGGACTTGACCTCGCCGAAGCCGGTCGCGAGCGAGGTCTTCAGGGCGATGAACTTCTGCTGGTCGACCGACGACATCGCGAACAGGACGAGGAACATGCACATCAGGACGGTGATCATGTCCATGTAGGACGCCATCCACCGCTCGTCGGGGTGCTCGGCCTCGTCGTGGCCGCCGCGCTTCCGACCGCGTCCGCGGCCCCGGGGGTTCGCGCTCACGGTCAGGCCGCCAGCTGTTGGTCGTCGACGTCCGCCGACGCCCGGCCCTTCGCGCCCTTGCCGCCCTTCGCGTCGCCGCGGGCGGTCGGCGGGACCATCGCGGTCAGGCGTTCACCGAGCAGGCGGGGCTGGCTGCCGGCCTGCACGGCGAGCAGCCCCTCCATCAGGAGGGTCTGACGGTCCGACTCGAGCTGCGCGAGCTTCTTGAGCTTGCCGCCGAACGGGAGCCACAGGAAGTTCGCGGTGAGCAGGCCCCAGAGCGTCGCGACGAACGCGCTCGCGATGAGCGGACCGAGCTCGTCCGGCTTGCCGAGGTTCGCGAGGACGTGGGTGAGCGACACGACCGTGCCGATGATGCCGACCGTCGGGGCGAAGCCGCCGAGGCCCATGAAGAACGCACTCGCGCTCCGCAGCGGTGCGGCGTTCGACTCGATCTCGTCCTCGAGCAGGATCCGGAGCTCGTCACCGTCGGTGCCGTCGGCGATGTTCTGCAGCGCCTTCTTCATGAACGGGTCGTCGTGCTTGTCCGCCTCCTGCTCGAGCGCGAGCAGACCGTTCGAGCGGGCGGTCTCGGCGAGCCCGACGACGTCGTCGATCACGGCCTGCGGCGGTGTGACCTTGCCCGTGAACGCCTTCGGCACCGCCTTGAACGCGGCGATCGCGTCCTTCAGCGTGGTGCTCGCGATGCCGCAGCCGATCGTCGCGCCGAACACGAGCAGCATCGGGGCGGGCAGGAACAGTCCGGCGAGCTCGACGTGTTCCATCTGCGCCATGCCGAACAGGGCGCCGAAGGCGACGAGGATGCCGACGATGGTCGCGATGTCCACGTCAGCGCCCCCCGTCCGCGCGGGCGTCGGTCGGCCTGCTCGGCAGGGCCGCGACGGGTGCGAGGGAGTGGGGACCGCCCGCGTTCTGGACGGACTGCGCGTCGGTGCCGTACGCCATCCCGACGATCCGGGCGCGGTACGCGGCGACGAGGTCGATCACCTCGGTCATGGACTCGCGGACGATGTACTTCGCCCCGTCGACCATGATGAGGGTCGTGTCCGGCGTCTCCTGGATGCGCTCCACGAGATCCGGGTTGACAGCGAATGCGCTGCCGTTGAGTCGTGTGACGACGATCATGGCCCGTCCTGGTTCTCGATCGTCCCGCCGCCGTCCGTGGGGCGGGATGCAGGCCCGTCCGTGGTCCTGCACCGGTGGCTATCGGCGGAGGTCCCGACCTCGTTAGGAGCCGCACCACACCCGTCGCCCAAGTTCTCATGGACGAGTTATTCCCGATCCGTTCCTGCGAATCAGCCCCGGGATGTCCCCTGTTTTATCTCATGAGCGTGTTAGCGTGACGCCCATGTCCGACACCACCACCGTCGTCACGCCCACCGACCCGGCCGCTCCCGCAGCGGCCACCGCGCCCCTGCGCGAGGTCGGCGCGCTCATCCGCGGCGCCCGCAAGGGACGCAGCATGACCCAGTCGCAGCTCGCCGAGCGCGTCGGGACCAGCCAGAGCGCGATCAACCGGATCGAGCAGGGTGGCCAGAACCTGTCCCTCGAGATGCTCACGCGCATCAGCGAAGCGCTCGACCAGCAGATCGTCTCGATCGGCGGCGCACCGCAGCGCTCGCACCTGCGGGTGCAGGGCGGACGGAAGCTCAGCGGCTCCATCGCCGTCAACTCGAGCAAGAACGCGGCCGTCGCGCTGCTCTGCGCCTCGCTGCTGAACCGTGGCGTGACGCGGCTGCACCGGGTCGCGCGCATCGTCGAGGTCGACCGCATCATCGACGTGCTCCGCAGCCTCGGCGCGACCGTCACCTGGTCGCCCGACGGCGAGGTCCTGGAGATCGTCGCCCCGTCGGACCTGCACCTCGACGCGATCGACGCGGACGCCGCGCGCCGCACCCGGAGCGTGCTGATGTTCCTCGGCCCGCTGAGCGGTCGGTACGGGTCGTTCCGACTCCCCTATGCCGGCGGCTGCGACCTCGGCACCCGGACCGTCGAGCCGCACCTCATCGCACTGCGCCCCTTCGGAGTCGACGTCGAGGCGACCTCCGGCTGGTACGAGGTCGGCGTCGCGAACCAGGACGTCCCGGCGCACTCCGTCGTCCTGACCGAACGCGGCGACACCGTGACCGAGAACGCGATCCTCGCCGCCGCCGCCCGAGACGGTGTGACCACCATCCGGAACGCCAGCCCGAACTACATGGTGCAGGACCTCTGCTTCTTCCTCGAGCTCCTCGGGGTGCAGGTCGAGGGCATCGGCACGACGACGCTCAGGATCACGGGCAAGAGCCGGATCGACGAGGTCGTGGACTACTGGCCCAGCGAGGATCCGGTCGAGGCGATGAGCCTGCTGACCGCCGGCATCGTCACGTCATCGACCCTGACCGTGACGCGTGCGCCGATCGAGTTCCTGGAGATCGAGCTCGCGACCCTGGCCGAGATGGGCCTGCGCTTCGACGTCAGCGAGGAGTACTCGGCCGCGAACGGTCGGACCCGCCTCGTCGACATCACGGTCCACCCCTCGGAGCTGCACGCGCCGATCGACAAGATCCACGCGATGCCGTTCCCCGGCCTGAACATCGACAACCTGCCGTTCTTCGTCGTGATCGCGGCGATGGCCGAGGGCACGACGCTCGTGCACGACTGGGTCTACGAGGGCCGGGCGATCCACCTGCTCGACCTCACCCGGCTCGGCGCCAGCGTGACCCTGCGCGACCCGCACCGGCTCGACGTCACCGGCCCGACGCACTTCTCCGGTGCCGAGGTCAGCTGCCCGCCGGCCCTCCGTCCCGCGGTGGTCATCCTGCTGGCGATGCTCGCGGCGAAGGGCGAGAGCGTCCTGCGCAACGTCGGCATCATCGCCCGCGGGTACGAGCAGCTGCAGGAGCGCCTCAACTCGCTCGGCGCGTCCATCGAGACGTTCCACGACTGACCCTCCTCCCCCTCCGCGGAACGCAACGTGGGCGGTTCCCCGCAGCGGTACTCCGCTGCGAGGAACCGCCAACGTTGCGTGTTGCGAGGTCGCCGGTTCGACGGGCGGTCAGCGCGAGGAGGCTGCTCCGATCGAGCCGGCCCGCTGCGTCGTGGTCCAGGCCACTGCGAACGCGATGGCGATGACGAGGACCGCGCTGACGAGCCCGGTGCCGATGTCGAGGCCGCCTCGGGCGCACGGGACGGCGACGTAGTCGGCGAAGGACGCGCCGACCGGACGGGTGAGGACGTAGGCGGTCCAGAACCCGCTGACCGGTCCGAGCACAGTCCCGGCGCGAGCGAGGACGACGATCAGCATCGCGGCCGTGAAGACGAGGCCGCCACTGAGGAACCCGAGGTGGAGGGTGCTGGCGGCGAGGTCGCCGGCCGCCGTTCCCATCGCGAAGGTCGTGATGACAGCGGCCCAGTAGAACAGCTGCCGGCGGGTGCTGGTGATCGTGTGGACGTCGACGGTGCCCTCGATGCGGCGCCAGAGGACGAAGACGGCGACCAGGGCCGCGAGGAACACCGGGGTGGACACCAGGTAGGGGACGCCGAGTGCGACGTGGGTGACGTCGGCGACCATGGTGCCGAACACACCCACCATGGACACGGTGCCCCAGTAGAGCCAGGGCCGGTACCGGTCTGCTCGGAGCTGCGCGGCGAGGACCGCGGTGAAGAGCACCGCGGTGGTCAACACGGTCGGGACCGGGTCGAACCGGGTGACGAGGAAGTCGGAGAGCGCTTCCCCCATCGCGGTGGTGAGGACCTTGATCACCCAGAACGACGCCGTGGGTTCAGGCACCCGGTTCTGCACTGCGGTCGTGTCACTCATCGGTCGCCGGCCGTCCGTCCGGCGGGCTCGGAGGCCTCAGCGGCCGCCTCGCGCCGCTTGCGGGCGACGTGGCGCTTTCGGAGGGCGCCGATGACGATCGGGAGGATCGAGACGAGGACGATGACGATCATCAGCGCGTCGATGTTGTGCGCGACGAGCGGGATGCCGCCGAGGAGCACGCCGACGACGGTCAACCCGCACGCCCAGGAGATCGCGCCGATGAGGTTGAACAGCAGGAACCGGCGGTAGTGCATCTGCGCGGTGCCCGCAGCGAGGGGCACGTAGGTGCGGACGATGGGGACGAACCGTCCGAGCACCAGGCTCAGGCCGCCCCACCTGGTGAAGAACGCTTCCGCTTCGTCGAGGCGGGCGGTCGTGAGGATGCGGGCGTCGTCCTTGAAGAGGCGCCGTCCGTAGCGTTTCCCGATCCAGTAGCCGACCTGGTCCCCGGCGATCGCGGCGACGGACGCGACGACGGCGACCTGCCACGGGGCCACACCGAGGGTGCTGCTGATGATCGCTGCCGTGACGAGCAGGGAGTCGCCGGGCAGGAACGGGAACAGGACCCCGGACTCGATGAAGATCAGCAGCGCGATCCCGGCGAGGACGTACGGGCCGAAGGCGTGCAGGACGGACGCCGCGTCGAACAGGCTCACGGCCAGCGGGAGAGTGGAGAGCACGATGTGCCTTTCACGAGGTGCAGGGCCGGTGCCGTCGTCACCCGAACGGACGGCGACACCGGCGGATCGGGTCAGACGGTGAGGCGGCTGCGCTGCTGGGTGTCGTCGCGGCGGATCCGGATCACGAGGACGCTGATGATCGCTGCGATGACGACGAAGAACGCGATGCTCGTGGTGATCGTGCCGATGCCCAGGCCGCCGTCCTGCGGCGACGCGGACAGCAGGTCGCCGGTGGACGCGCCGAGGGGGCGGGTGAGGACGTACGCGATCCAGAAGCAGAGCACCGCACCGCGGCGGCCGATGAACCAGACCGCTGCGGTCAGGGCGATGGCGCCGGCGAAGAGCAGCAGGGACGGGAAGTACCCGAGCCCGGTCTGCTCGGCGATGAGGTCACCGGCTGCCGTGCCGAGCGCGAACGTGAACAGGATCGCGAGCCAGTAGAACGCCTCCCGCCGCACGGTGTCGATGCCGTGGATCGAGAGGGTGCCCTCGACCCGGTACCAGATCGTGAAGACCGCCAGGAGCGCGAGACCGAAGACGGTGGTGCTGACCGCGAGCGGGACACCGAGGCCGTCGGTGAGGTCGTCCGTGACGCAGGTCCCGATGATGCTGATGAGCACGACGGTGATCCAGTACACCGGCGGCCGGTAGGAGCGCGACCGGAACTGGAGGACGAGGAACACGGCCAGCGCGACCGCCATGACCAGCGTCGTGCGTGGCAGCCCCAGACCGACGGTGTCGCTGAGCAGGTCCGCCGCGGTCTCACCGACGGTGGTGGCGAGGACCTTGATGATCCAGAACGACGCGGTCGGGTCGGGCACCTTGTTCGAGCGCGTCCGCGAGCGCAGCGGCACGACAGGCGAGTGGGACATGGTGTTCTCCTCGTCGGGGCGAGCCGTTCCGCAGGGAGGCGGGCTTCGGCGGAGCCCCGACGGTAGGGCGGGTCGCGCAAGACTCCTCCAAGAATCGTCGCGGGCTCGACGCAGCACCCCCGGAACGCGGATCGGGAAGATCCAGCAGCACGTCCGGAGTTGACTGACAGGTCGGACGAACCTCGAGGAGACACGTGCTCGGTCCTGAACTGGTGGTCGCCCTCGGCCTCGCCATCGCCGTGACGGCTGCCGTCGCCGACCGCATCCGCGTCGCGCCGCCGGTGCTCCTGCTCGTGATCGGTGCGCTGCTCGCGCTCGTGCCGACCTTCGGGACGGTGGAGCTCCCCGCGGACGCCGTGCTCCTGCTGTTCCTGCCGGCGCTGCTGTACTGGGAGAGCCTGACGACCTCGCTCCGGGAGATCCGGAAGAACCTCCGCGGGATCGTCCTGATGGGGACCGTGCTCGTCGTCGTGACGGCCGGGGTCGTCGCCACGCTCCTGCACCTGCTCGGCATGCCGTGGGGGCCGGCGTGGGTGCTCGGCGCCGCGGTCGCCCCGACCGACGCCACGGCGGTGGGCGTCCTGACGAAGATGCTGCCCCGTCGCAACGTCACGGTGCTCCGCGCCGAGAGCCTGGTCAACGACGGCACGACCCTGGTGGTCTACGGCATCGCGGTCGCCGTGACCGTGGGCACCCAGCAGCTGACGTTCTGGAGCGTCTCGTGGATGCTCGTGCTCTCCTACGTCGGCGGGGTCGCGGCCGGGCTCCTCGCGGCGTGGCTCGGCTCGCTCGTGCTGCGCCGGGTGGACACCGTGGTGCTCGAGAACCTCGTGACGCTGCTCGTCCCGTTCGCGGCGTTCCTCGGCGCCGAGGCGATCGGCGCCTCGGGCGTGCTCGCGGTCGTCGCGGCCGGCATCGTGGTGAGCCAGGTCGCACCGAAGCTCGACCGTGCCGAGACCCGGCAGCAGGTCCGCGCGTTCTGGTCCTTCCTGACGTACCTGCTCAACGGCGCCCTGTTCGTGCTCGTCGGCATCGAGGCCATGGTGGCCGCGCGGGAGCTCGACGCCCGCGAACTGTGGAGCGGCGTCGGGCTCGTGGTCGCGGTCTCGGTCGTGCTGGTCCTCGTGCGCTTCGCGTTCGAGGGCACGATCGGTGGAACGGTCTGGCTCGTCACCCGGCGCTTCGGCGGGGAGCCCCGCGAGGACCGCCGCGACCGGCTCGTGAGCGGCTTCGCCGGGTTCCGGGGCGCGGTGTCGCTCGCGATGGCGGTCGCCGTCCCCCGCACGCTCGAGTCCGGGGGCGCGTTCCCGGAGCGGGACCTCATCGTGTTCGTCACGGCGGGCGTCGTCGTCCTGACGATCGTCGGCCAGGCGCTCGTCCTGCCGGCGGTGCTCCGTCGGGCGGCCCTGCCGGAGGACGAGTCGGTCGGCGAGGAGCGGCGGCACGCCGAGCGCACGGCCATCGAGGAGGCGCTCGACGCTCTCCCCCGACTCGCACGCTCCGCCGGCGCCGACCTGGCGACGGTGGCGCGGATCCGGAAGGACTACGAGGCACACCTGGACGTCATCGAGGCCCGCGCCGAGGAGGACGAGGACCACCCGGCCCTGCAGCGCCACGACTCCGCCGTTGCGCTCGAGCTCGCGCTCGTCCGCCACAAGGCGGCGACCCTCCTGCGGCTCCGCGACGCCGACGAGATCGACGACCTGGTCCTCCGCCAGGTCCGCGCAGGCTACGACGCCGAGGAGGCGCGGCTCGAGGGCTCGACCCCACCCTGACCCCGCGCGGGCACCTGCCCCGCCCGCAGCATCGCCCGCTCGAGCAGCTCCAGGTCGATCCCGACGTGCCGCCGCGCGATCTGCCCGGCCGTCACCGTCGCCCCGTCGCACACGGCGTCGACGAGCGCCTCGTGCTCCCGGAGCGCCCGGGCCTCCATCTCGGCCATGCCCTCCGCGGTCCCCCAGAGGTGCGCGGGCGCCGCGATCGACACCTGCGACTCGAGCCCGGCCAGGGTCGCGGCGAGCACGTCGTTCCGGGCCGCGTCGATGATCGTCCGGTGCAGCACGGCGTCGGCCTGCTGCTTCGCGAGCCCGGACTCCGCGGCCCGGAAGTCCTCGAGACGAGCGCGGAGTGCCCCGCGCTCGTCGTCGGCGATCCGCTCGGCGGCCGCCGTGGCGAGGGCACCGTGCAGGAGCGCGATCGCGTCGGCGGTCTCGCGGATGCCGGCCCACCGCGCGGTCATCGTGCGCCCGACCGCCTCGGAGGACGAGTCCGGCCACTGCGTCCGGACGAACGTCCCGCCGCCGCGGCCGCGCCGCGTCTCGAGGAGCCCACGGTCCACCAGGCGCGCGAGGGCGGCTCGGACGGTGACCCGCCCGACCCCGAGCAGGCCGGTCAGCTCGCGTTCCGGCGGCAGCCGGGACCCGGGCAGGTACTCCCCGACGGCGACCGCGGTGACGAGCCGGTCCTCGACCTCGTCGACCCGGCTCTCCGGCGCGCGTTCCGCCACGTCGGCCCCTCCTGTCCTGTTTCGTCCACGTTAAAGGACCGGAAAAGGTCTTGCAGCAGACCTTTTCGGGAGCCATGCTGAGCGGCATGTCCCGCATCACCGAAGGCACGATGCCGTTCCGCGACGGCCACACCTGGTACCGCGTCACCGAACCCGACTCCCCGACCCCCGGTGCACTGCCGCTCGTCGTGCTGCACGGCGGCCCCGGCATGGCCCACGACTACCTCCGGAACCTCGCGGCCCTTGCAGACGAGACCGGTCGGACCGTCGTCCACCACGACCAGTTCGGCTGCGGGCAGAGCTCCCACCGTCCCGACGCCCCCGTCGACACCTGGGTCCCGCAGCTCTTCGTCGACGAGTACGCCGCGCTCGTCGAGCACCTGGGCCTCGGCGACCACCACGTCCTCGGGCAGTCGTGGGGCGGCATGCTCGGCGCGGAGATCGCCGTCCGGCAGCCCGAACACCTGCGCAGCCTGATGATCTGCAACTCCCCCGCGTCGATGCAGCTCTGGGTCGACGGCGCCGCCGAGCTCCGCGCGCAGCTGCCCGAGGACGTCCAGGACGCCCTGACCCGGCACGAGCAGGCCGGCACGGTCGACGACCCCGAGTACCTCGCCGCGACGCAGGTCTTCTACGAGCGCCACGTCTGCCGCGTCGTCCCCATGCCGCAGGACTTCGTCGACTCCGAGACCCAGATGGAACAGGAGCCGACGGTCTACCACACGATGAACGGCCCGAACGAGTTCCACGTCATCGGCACCATGCGCGACTGGACGATCGTCGACCGGCTCGACCGGGTCGCCGTCCCCACCCTGGTCGTCGCCGGCGAGCACGACGAGGCCACCCCCGCCACCTGGCAGCCCTTCGTCGAGCGCATCGCCGACGTCCGCCAGCACGTCTTCCCCGGCGCCAGCCACTGCACCCACCTGGAGCAGCCGGAGGAGTTCCGCCGCGTCGTCGCCGCGTTCGCGGCGACGCACGACGACCACCCCACCGTCGCGGACCGGCCCACCTCCTAGGTCGCGACCCCACACGGACGGGAGGCGCGGCACCACCCCGCCACGATCCTCCCGTCCGGCTCCCCCCACCCACGCACCGTCTCCCCGAACGGAACCGTCATGTCGCAGCAGCACAGCGAGCTCTCCGCACAGCAGCAGCTCGAGGCCTACGGCTACGAGCAGGAGCTCAAGCGCTCCGTGTCCACCACCGACCTGCTCGTCTACGGGCTCGTCTTCATGGTGCCGATCGCCCCCTGGGCGATCTTCGGCACCGTCTACAACGCGTCGAGCGGCATGGTGCCGCTCGTCTACCTCGTCGGTCTCGTGGCGATGATCTTCACGGCGCTCGCGTACGCGCAGATGGCGAAGTCCATCCCGCTCGCGGGCAGCGTGTTCTCCTACGTCGGCCGCGGCATCCACCCCACCGCCGGGTTCTTCGCCGGCTGGGCGATCCTGCTCGACTACCTGCTCGTCCCGACGCTGCTCTACGTGTTCGCCGCGGAGAGCATGGTCGGTATCTTCCCCGGCACGCCCCGCTGGCTGTGGGCGCTGCTCTTCGTCGCGATCAACACCGTCATCAACCTGCTCGGCGTCTCGTCGCTCAAGCTCGCGAACCGCATCTTCCTGCTCATCGAGCTCGTGTTCGTCGCGATCTTCGTCGTCATCGCGATCGTCGCCCTCACCGGCGGCACGGTGCCCGGTGCCTCGTTCTCGACCGACCAGGTGTGGGACCCGTCGAAGGTCTCCGCGCCGCTCATCGCGAGCGCCCTGTCCATCGCGGTCCTGAGCTTCCTCGGCTTCGACGGCATCTCGACCCTGTCCGAGGAGTCCACCGGCCGCCGCGGTGGCGCCGGACTCGCGATGATCCTGGCGCTGGTGATCGTCGCGTTCCTGTTCGTCCTGCAGACGTGGCTCGCATCCGCCCTGGCCGCCGGCCGGGACGCGTTCCCGGACAGCGAGGTCGGCAACGCCTTCTTCTCGATCGTCGAACAGGCCTCGTCGAGCGGGTGGGCGACGGCGTTCTTCGCGGTGAACGTCCTGGCCGTCGGCATCGCGAACGCCATGGCCGCGCAGGCCGCCACGAGCCGCCTGCTGTTCTCGATGAGCCGCGACCGGCAGCTCCCCGCGTTCCTGCACAAGCTGAACGGCCGACAGGTCCCGCAGAACGCGATCATCGTCGTCTCGGTGCTGTCCGCGATCCTCGTGCTGTTCTTCGTCGGGCAGATCGACACGATCTCGTCCCTGGTGAACTTCGGCGCCCTGTTCGGCTTCATGCTCCTGCACGTCTCGGTGTTCGTGCACCACGTCGTGAAGGGGAAGTCGCGCAACTGGCTGCTGCACCTGGTCGTCCCGCTCATCGGCTTCCTGATCATCGGGTACGTGCTGCTCAACGCCGCGGTCGAGGCCAAGGTCGGCGGCATCGTCTGGCTGGTCGTCGGTGCGGCCGTGTTCCTCTACTACCGTGCGACGGGACGGTCGACCGAGGTCGGCTCGGAAGGAGACCACGCATGACCCCCGACCACCACCTGCCGAACACCCTCGGCGTCCCCGGGTTCGACCCGGCACGCGAGCCCGTGCTCCGCATCACCCCGGGCAGCGGCGAGACGATCGGCTTCGAGACGACCGACGCCGTGTACGCCGAACTCGACCGGCACCACGACCTGGCCCAGCTGCAGGCACCGATCAACCCGGTGACCGGCCCGGTGTACGTCGAGGGCGCGATGCCGGGCGACACCCTGGCCGTGCACATCCACGACATCGAGCTGACGACGCACGGCTGGTCGGTCTCGCTCCCCGGGTCCGGCGCGCTCCAGCACGTCATGCCCGATGGGGTCTTCGCGCGCCGCTGCCCGATCTCCGACGGTGTGGTCCAGGTCTCTGACCGACACCGCTTCCCTGTCCGCCCGATGATCGGCTGCATCGGCGTCGCCCCGGCCGAGGGCACGAACTCGACGATCATGCCCGCGTACGCCGAGGGCGGGAACATGGACGTGACCGAGGCCCGCCCCGGCTCCACCGTGTACCTGCCCGTCCGGGTCCCCGGCGCCCTCCTGTCGATCGGCGACGTGCACGCGATCATGGCCGAGGGCGAGTCGTCCTTCGTCGCGATCGAGGCCCAGGGCACCGCGATCGTCTCCGTCGACCTGCTGCAGGGCGGGCCCGCGCTCCGGGCGCCGCGCATCGAGACGCCCGAGGAGTGGCTGTTCGTCGGGCTCGGCGACCCCGTGCAGGAGAGCGTCCGTCGCGGGTACGAGGACGCGTTCGCGTTCCTGGTCGACCAGCACGGGTGGAGCGCCGAGGACGCGTACGCGGTGCTCAGCGCCGTGGGCGACTCGAAGCTCGGCGGGCCGACGGGGTCCGGCGACCCGGACCCGCTGCACCCGTTCGCCGCGGCGGGTGCCGTGACGCTGCACCGGGTGCCGAAGGCGGTGCTGGGCGGCGCCGCGGGCTGAGCTGCGGCGGGCGGCCCGGCCGACTGCGCTCCGCACAACGGGAAGCACTCCGCGCCATGGTTCGCCGTGGCGCGGAGTGCTCCGCGTTGTGCGGCGGCACGCCGCACAACGATCCGCCCGGAGCACTGGACCGCGGGCTGAGCGCACCCTCATCGCGCGGGAGCCGGCCGCGGCGGTACCTTCCTGTCGTCAGACGATCGTCTGGCGAAAGGAAGGAGCGGCGGCATGGTGCTGCACCAGGTCACCACGGTCTACCCCGGACTCGACGTGCCCGTGGTCGAACCGTGCTCGTGCGCGTCCGACGTCGACCACGTCGAGGTGTACCCGACGTGGAGCGAACTCGTGGTGGAGCCCCTGCGCCGGGCGATCCGCCGTCGGACGGAGGACGTGACGATCCGCTTCCTGGACGACGAGGAGACGGAACACCCATGGAACGCCACACCCGCACCGCTGGACGACGGACCGCGATGACGACCGCCGTGCTGCTGAGCCTGATCGCCACGGTGGTCGGCTCCGGCCTCGTCGCAGCGCAGCCCGCGATCGCCGCACCGGCTGCGGCCGACACGACCACCACCGCCGGCACCGATGCCGGGCGGCTCTCGGGCGTCGGTGACCTCGTCGTCAGCCGACTCGCCCTGGCCGAGCCCGTCGCGGAGAGCAAGTGGCTGAGCGGGAAGCCGATCGCGGACCCGGCCCGCGAGCAGGCCGTCGTCGACGCGGGCGTCGCCCGGGCCCGAGCCGAGGGCGTCGACCCGGACCTCGTGACCCGGGTGCTCCGCGACCAGATCGCGGCGAGCAAACTCGTGCAGCGCGGACTCTTCACACGGTGGACCCACGAGCCGTGGTCCGCCCCGACGACCGCGCCCGACCTGACCGCCGTCCGCACGCAGATCACGCAGATCGACGACGACCTGGTCGACCGGCTCGCGGCGGTCGCGACGATCGCCGCGGCGCCGCGCTGCACCCACGCCGTCGACGCCGAGCGGCACCGGGTCGAATCCGGCCTCGACTCGCTGCAGCGCAAGGGCCTGCACGTCGCGTGGTCGAACTTCTGCACCGACTGACGCCGAGGCCGACACCGACGCGAACAGTGCTCCTAGAGTGGTGCCGGGTCGACCCGACGGCCCGGCACCGACCAGGAGGACCGTGAACCGACGACAGGCAGCGATGGCGGCGTCACGTGGAGCGATCGTCGCCGCGGCAGGGGCCCAGTTCGCCCGCTACGGCTACGAGGCCACGAGCTTCGCCCGCATCGCCGAGGCCATGGGACGCCCCAAGTCCGCGATCGGGTACCACCTGTTCCCGTCGAAGCACGCGCTCGCCGTCGCCGTGATCGAGGAACAGCAGGTCCGCTGGGTCGAGACGGCCGCTGCCGCCACGGACGAGCCGGCCGGGGTCGAACGGCTGACCCGCGTGCTGCTCGACACCGCGCTCGAGACCCGCGAACGCCCCGAGGCGGGCGGCGCCGTCCGCCTGCTCCGCGAGCTCCTGCACACCGACGTCGAGGTCCCCCGCGGCTTCGTCTGGGCCGACTTCATCCGCGAGCAGCTCGACGCCGCCCGGCCCGCGGACGCCCCGGCGCTGCCCGACCGCGCCGAGGACCTGCTCCTCGAGGCGACCTTCGGGCTCGTCACGTCGGCCGCGACGACGACGCCGGACGACCTCGTCGCCCGCCTCCGCGCGCTCTGGGTCCCCCTGCTCGTCTCCTTCGGCATCGCCGACGCCGACGCACGGGTCGCGTCCGTCGCGGACGCGACCACACGCGGCCCCGCCTGACGGCACCACGGTCGGACGGGAGGCGCGGGGCGGGCCGGCACCGTGCCTCCCGTCCGGTGGGTCCCGGGACCGACGGTCGATCAGTCGTAGCCGAGGACCACGGTGCCGTCGTCCTCCTGCTCCGGTGCGGTCGGGAGGGTCGGTCGCGTCAGGACGGTGGTCACGACCGCACCCCGCGCCCCGGGGTCGCGGGGATCGCGTCCCAGACGTCACCCCAGACGAGCTCGAACTCGACCCGTCCGACGCGGTCCTGCCGGTGCGCCCGCTCGAGCACGGTGAGCGCGTCGAGCGACCCGTCGAAGAGCCGGCGGTCACCGTGCTCCTCGGGGCGGCCGTTGCCGTGGAAGGTCGTGACGGTCAGGGTCCGGACGGCCGGGCGGGTGCGACGGGTGGCGCGGGCGAGAACGAGGAACCCGACGACGTTCAGCGTCACGGCGAGCCCGACGGCGACGAACGGACGGTCGTGCAGCACCAGGAGCAGCACGGCAGCGGTGAGCGGGCCACCGAGGCGCCAGGCGTGCCAGGCGCGGAGGAACAGGAGCTCGGTCGCGTTCGTGCCGGGCGGGTAGACCTCGAGGGTCTGGGCACTCCACAGCGCCCGGGTGACGGGCTGCACGGTGTAGCGGCCCCAGAGGTGCTCGCCCTGCAGGCTCCGCGCGCGGCGGCCCGGGGCGTGGCGGCGGCTGCCGGTCGCCGGTCGGTCGGTGTTGCTGTCCACGTCCAGGAGCCTCGCCCCGGGGACGTGCGGTGGGCCGAGTACTGACGGATCCCTCACGCGGCGGGGTCGGGTCCGTGCGGTCCGCTAGCGTCGTGGCGTGACGACGACGCGTGGGGCCACCGAACCGGACAGCAGGGGCAGGACCGGTCTCGACCGGGTCGGCCGAGACCTCGACCGCAACCCGGACGTGGTCGTCCGGGACGTCGAGGTGACCTCGGACGGCTGGCACGTGCTCCGCCGGACGACGTTCGACGTCCGCGGGCGGGACGGCTCGTGGACGACGCAGCAGCGCGAGACCTACGACCGCGGCAACGGCGCGGCGGTGCTCCCGTACGACCCGGAGCGCGGCACCGTCCTGCTGACCCGGCAGTTCCGCTGGCCCGCGTACGTCAACGAGCACCCGGACGGCATGCTCGTCGAGGTCGCCGCCGGCCTGCTCGACGCCGACGACCCGGAGACCGCGGTCCGACGCGAGGCGCACGAGGAGCTCGGCGTCCGGCTCGGTCCGTTGAACCACGTCGTCGACGCGTACATGAGCCCGGGCTCCGTCACCGAGCGGGTGCACTGCTACGCGGCGCCGTACTCCGCGGCGGACCGGGTCGACGCCGGCGGCGGGGTCGCCGACGAGGGCGAGGAGATCGAGGTGCTCGAGGTCCCCGGCGACGAGGCGCTCGCGATGCTCGACGACGGTCGCATCGTCGACGGCAAGACGATCCTGCTGCTGCAGTGGGCGGCACTCCACGGGCTGGTCGGGACCGGAGCGGGTCGATGAACCCGGACCAGGACCGCGACCTCGCCGTCGCCCTCGTGTCGAGGGCCGCCGCGCTCGCCGCGGAGATGCGGGCGTCGGGCACGCGAGCCGAGCAGAAGACCTCGGCCGCCGACCTGGTGACCGCGGCCGACCGCGCCGCCGAGGACCTCGTGCACGGCATGCTCGCCGAGCAGCGTCCCGGGGACGGCGTCACCGGCGAGGAGGGCGCGCACGACGACCCGGCGAACGGCCGCCGTTGGACCGTCGACCCGATCGACGGCACGTACAACTACGTCGTCGGACTGCCGTCCTGGTGCAGCGCGGTGTCGCTCGAGGTGGACGGCGAACTCGTGCTCGGTGCCGTGCGACGACTCCTGCCCGACGAGACGTGGGTCGCCAGCGCGGGCGTGACCACGTGCGACGGCGTCCCCGTGCCGGCGATCCCCGACGTGCCGCTCGGCTCCGGGGCCGTGGCGACGTTCCTCAACGCCTCGCACCTGCGGGAGCGTGCGACCGCGCCGCTCTTCGCCCTGCTCGGTGCCGCCGCGACGATCCGGATCAGCGGCTCAGGGTCGTGCGACCTGGCCGACGTCGCCGCCGGGCGGACGGCGCTCTGGGTGCAGACGGACTGCGCCGACTGGGACTGGCTGCCGGGCCGGGCGCTCGTCGAGGGTGCCGGCGGCGCGGCCGAGGTCGTCCGGGCGCAGGGGCACGACTGGCACCTGGCGGGAGCGCCGACCGCGGTACGCGAGGGCGCGGCGCTGCTGCGCGCGGGCAGCGCCTAGCGGGGTCGGCGGCGCGCGGCGGCGCGCTCTGCTGCCGAACAACCAGAAGCGCGCCGCGCCACGGAAGTCCCGGGCGCGGCGTGCTTCCGGTTGTGCGGAGACCACCACACCGCCCCGCACAACACCGCACCGCACCGCACCGGCTCAGCGCAGCGCCGCCGCCGCCTCCCGCAGCTCGCGCAGGACCGCCAGGGTCTGCACCGCGAGCGGCTCGTCGTCCGCGACGCCCCGCCCCGACCACCGCTCGAACCCCTGTGTGAAGGCGAGCACGCCCATCTCGCTCGCGAGCCGCGCCGGTACCGCGTCGACCCCGCGCGCGAGCAGCGCGTCGGTCATCGCCGCGGCCAGGCCGACGCTCTTCAGGGCGTCCCGCTCGCGTAGCTCCGCACTCGCGGCCACCGCCGCACGGAGCCTGGGCCCGAGCTCCCGGTTCACCGGGCCCATCTCGGCTGAGGCCCGCTCCACTCCGTTCGCGACGGCCTCGAGCGGTGTCGCCCCGTCCGGCGCGTCCGCGATCCCTTCTGCGAGCAGTCGGCTGAGCGTCTCCTGCCCGGCGACGAGCAGCTCCCGCTTGTCCGGGAAGTGCCGGAAGAAGGTGCTCTTCGTCACCCCGGCGCGCTCGGCGATCTCGGTCACGGTCGTGTCGTCGTACCCCTGCTCCGAGAACAGGTCGACCGCGGCCAGCACCAACCGCTCCCGCGCTCCGGGTTCCCACCTCGCCATCCGCCGATCCTACGGCCCGACGACCACTGACGGGACTCTTGTCCCATCCGATTCGCGCACTGACGGGACAACTGTCCCGTCACGGTCCTAGCGTGATGGCACCACGGTCCCGTCACTCGGCGGACCAGACAGGAGCACACCATGCACGTCTTCGTCACCGGCGGCACCGGCACGATCGGCACCGCCGTGATCGCCGAACTCCGCTCGGCGGGCCACACCGTCACCGCCCTCGCCCGCTCCGACCGCTCCGTCGAGGCGCTGGCCGCCCAGGGCGCCGAGACGGTGCGCGGGAGCATCGCCGACCTCGACGTCCTCCGGGCCGCTGCCGGCGCCGCCGACGGGGTCGTCAGCCTGGCGTTCGCGAACGACTTCGGCACGGCGGAGGGCCTCGAGCAGGCCATCGCGGAGGAGTCCGCCGCGGTCCACACCCTCGGCGAGGCACTCGTCGACACCGGCAAGCCGCTCGTCGTCGTCTCGGGGACGCCGTGGGTCCCGGGCCGGCTCGCGCTCGAGACCGACCCGCTCCCCCTCGACGGCCCGGTCGCTGGACGGGCCCGGACGGTCCTCGCCGCCCTGGACCTGGCCGACCGCGGGGTCCGGGTCTCGGCGGTGCGACTCCCCCGCACCGTGCACGCCGACGGCGCGGGCGGCTTCGCGGGCATCCTCACCGAGACCGCGCGGGCATCGGGCACCGCCGGCTACCCCGGCACCGGCGACCAGCGCTGGCCGGCGGTGCACGCCCGCGACGCCGCCGCGCTGTTCCGCCTCGCGCTCGAGGACGCGCCGGCCGGCTCCACCTGGCACGCCGTCGCCGACGAGGGCGACCGCGTCCGCGACCTCGCCGAGGTCATCGGCCGCCGCCTCGGCCTGCCGGTCGCCGCCGTCCCGGATGACACCTTCGGCCCGTTCGCACCGATCTTCGCGACGGACCAGCCCGCCTCCGGGGCGGCGACCCAGCGTGCGCTCGGTTGGCAGCCCACCCACCCGAGCCTGCTGGCGGACCTCGAGAACGTCACCCCGTGACGGACGGGAGGCACGTGGCGGCGCCGCCACGTGCCTCCCGTCCGGTCCGGTGACCGCTCCGAAGCCGCGCACCTGCGCGCTCCCTCAGCGGCGCGGCGGCCCGGTCCCGGCGCACTGACGGCGGCGACCGGGAACCTGGGCGGATGACCACGCCCGCCGCTCCGTCGGCACCGCAGCCGACCCCCGTCCCGCGAGTCGGGCGGTCCCGTCGCTACCGGAACCGGCTGGTGCTCATGGTGGTCGTCGGGGTCGTCGTGGCGGTCGCGACCGGGCTGACGGTCGGGCCGCGGTGGGCCGCCTCGGTCGGGTGGGCGGCGGCGTGCGCGTCGTACGTGGTGACCGCCTTCCCGCTCCTGCGGGCCGACGCGGAGCGCACCGCGCGGCTGGCCGACCGCGAGGACCCGCGGCGGACGGTGTCGGACCTGCTGCTCGTCGGTGCCTCGGCGGCGAGCGTCGTCGCACTGCTCGTCGTGCTGAGCACGGCGCGGGGGCTGCACGGGACGGCGCAGGACCTCGCGGCCGCGCTCGGCGTCGTGAGCGTCTTCCTGTCGTGGCTGCTCGTGCAGACGCTCTTCACCCTCCGGTACGCCGAGCTGTACTACAGCGGCACACCGGGCGGGATCTCGTTCAACCAGGACGAGCCGCCGCGGTACTCGGACTTCGCGTACTTCGCGGTCACGGTGGGGATGACGTACCAGGTGTCCGACACGTCGATCACCTCGAGCACGGTCCGCGTGACGACGCTGCGGCACGCGCTGCTGTCGTTCTTCTTCGGCACGGTGGTGATCGCGAGCGTCGTCAACCTGGTCGCCGGGCTCGGGAGCTGACGGGCACGGGCGCGGCGGCGTGTCGAGGGGCGTTGCTCAGTCGGGGGTGTCGCCGTCGGTCAGACGACGCCTTCATCGCTGACCCGCCATCCGTCCGCGGTGTGGCGGAGGAACAGTCCCCACTCGTTCCACCCGTCGGGCATCCCGGACACGTTCCGCACGTCGACCGTGAACCGGACGGACGTCTCTCCCGTCCCGTCGTCGGGCTGGGTGGTGGGGTCGCTGAACCGGCCGTGCCCGAGCAGGTGCGGGTCCTGGCCCGTGAACGTGTCCCACCAGGAGACGCACCAGGTCGTGTCGTCCGGGTCGGACAGTGCTCGCATGGTGGCGCAGTCGCGGTGCTCGGCCGCTCGCCAGAACGTCTCGGCGACGGTGCGGGCGGACGCGGAGCGCGGCGGGACCGCGACGGAGGTGGTCGACCAGGACGGGGCGGTCGCTGCGACGACCCCGACGACGGCGATGGTCGCCGCGCCGAGGAGGGTCCCCCGGCGGATCTGCTGCGGTGTGGGCACGGTCCATGCTGACGGGTCCGGGGCGCTCCGGCCATGAGGGACCGGTCGGGTCGTGGCGCCGCGTCGAACCACGCATGCGACATCGAACCGGGCGCGGGGGCTGGTTCGACGTCGGGTGCACGGTTCGACCCGGACACGGGCAGACCGAGCGCTCGGCTCAGACCGGCCGGTCGTGCCGCTCGTCCCGCGGCAGCAGCGACCGCGCGTCCGACAGGTCCTCGTCCCCCGCCGTGCGCACGATCGCGTGGGCGGCGGCCAGGACCGCGTCCCGTTCCCGTCCCGTCATGCGCTGGAGCAGGTCGCCGATCGCGACACGACGCGCGTCGAGCACCTCGTGCACGAGTGCGACTGCACGGTCGGTCCCCCGGACGAGCACTTCGCGCCCGCTGCGGTCGCTCGCCGTCCGCACGACGAGGCCGTCGCGGACGAGCCGGTCGACGATGCGGGTGACCCCGGACGGCAGCAGGCCGAGCTCGGCCGCGAGGTCGCCGGAACGCTGCCGTCCACGCGTCACGACGAGCACCAGGACCCGGTACTGCTGGAGCGTCACGTGCTCGAGTGCCGGGGCGAGCGACCGGAGGACGAGCCCGAGACCGATGACGGACGCCTCGAGTGCGGCCCCGCCGTCGTCACTGTCGTCCACCCCGTCAGCCTAGGACCGATCAGCCTCCCGGTCGATGCTGCGATGGTCCGGTCGGAAGCCGTGCTCGGTCCCCCACAGCACCGCCCCGACGCGGTTCGTGACGCCGATCCTGCTGTAGAGCGTCCGGATGTGGGTCTTGACCGTGTTCGGGCTCAGCGCGGTGAGCTCGGCGATCTCGGCGTTGCTCTTGCCCTGCGTGATGAGCGCGAGGACCTCGGACTGCCGGTCCGAGATCCCCAGCTCCTGCCCGGGCCAGACGACGCCGGGGCCGACCCGCACCCGACCCTCCGGGCCCGCCAGCACGGTCCCGCCGGCGGCGACCTCGAGCAGTCCGTCGACCAGGGCCCGGCCGGTCACGCTCTTCGCGAAGTACCCCGTCGCTCCACGCCGGACCGCGGCGTCGACGAGTCGCGCATCCGTCTTCCAGGTGAAGACGGCGACGGTGCGGATCCGGGGGTTGGCGACGAGTCGGGACACGTGCTCGTCGTCCGGGCGCGGCTGCGCGAACGTGTCGTAGAGCGCGACGTCGACGTCCGAGGTGACGCGGTGTCCGGCGTCGAGCTGCACGAGTTCGACCTGGTCGGAGAACGGCGCGAGCATCTCGGCCAGTCCGCGGAGGACCAGCTCGTAGTCGTTGACGAGCGCCACGCGCACCCTGGCCGGCATGCGACTCCTCTCAGGACCACCCCTGGGGGTGACACGGGGCACCCGACGGACGCGTTCCGTCGGTGGCACCAGGCTACGGACGAGGTCGTACCCCGTTCGCAGCCGCACCTGGGAACCGGGACATTTGCCGTGGAGCAAGTTTCTCCTGCAGCGGTCGTCCCGGTCACCGCTCCGTCGTCACGAAAGGTCCACCCATGTCCGATGCCCTCGCCCCCTGGAACGTGTCCCTGACACTCGCGGAACACACCCTGATCGTCTACGCGCTCTCCGTGGCCGGACTCGCCCTCTTCGCCTTCTTCGTCAAGTCGTGGGTGTCCGTGAACGAGGTGTCCGGCCGCTACCGCACCGGTGTGTACGCCGGGATGTGCATCACCGGCGTCGCGTTCCTGTCCTACGTGCTGCTCGTCCTCGAGTTCGCGCTCGGGTACGACCGCAAGGGCGATTCCTGGGTCCCGAACGCGAACGCGATCCTGTCCTGGGCGCCGCGCTACTTCGACTGGACCGTCACCGTGCCGCTGCTGGTGATCGAGCTGATCGCCGTCGCCACGCTCGCCGGCGCCGCGGCCCGTCGTCTGCGTGCCGTGGGCATCGCCGCCGCGTTCCTGATGATCAGCACCGGCTTCGTCGGCGGCGTCGTCATCGACTCCGGCACCGACACGGGCGCGCTCTGGACCTGGGGCGTCATCTCCGGCGTCTTCATGGTGGTCCTGTACCTCCTCGTGATCTACGTCGTCGTCAAGGGCGGCCGTGACCTCCGGGGATCGGAGGCCGCGGGGACGCTGCGCAACGCCGGCATCCTGCTGATCGTCACGTGGATGGCGTACCCGATCGTCTTCGGCCTGCAGGGCTGGGGGCACGGCGGTGCCGTCCTGACGTGGATGCAGGTCGTCCTCTCCGTGGCGGACATCGTGGCGAAGGTCGGCTACGGCGCGCTGGTCCACAAGGTGGCGAAGATCCGCTCCGCCGAGGACGTCCGAGCCGGCGTCGACACCATGCCGGAGGCGCTCTGGATCTCGTCCGAGAAGCGCTCCGACGGGGTGCTGCCCTCGCCGGCCCACGTCGCCGTCACCGGCGGACGCGACGACCTGCGCCGTGCCGACCGCTGAACCGCGCACGACCGGGTCGGGGGCGGGAGCGCACGTCGCTCCGGCCCCCGGCCCCGCGGTCGTGTCCGCCGTCCTGCCGGAGCACGCCGACGTCGTGGTCGTCGGTGCCGGGTGCGTCGGGCTCGCGACCGCGCTCCGGATCGGGTCGACTGAGCCGGGACGCTCGGTCGTGGTCCTCGAGGCGCGGCGCGGCGCGGACCCACGGTCCTGGTGCTCGTGGGACGACGGCAGCGATCCGCTGCCCGAGGCCCGCTCGGCGAGCTGGACCCGGTGGGAGGTCCGGACCGACCGGGGGACAAGCTGCGGATCGGACCCGGAGCACCCGTACGTCCTGGTGCGGGCTGCCGACCGCCGGGCCGCCGTCGAGCGTCGGCTCGGCGCGACGGGAGCGGCCGTCCGCATCGTCGACGGTGCCGCGGTGTCGGCCGTCACCCGCGCCGACGACGACCTGGTCGTGCGTTCGACCGCCGGGACGCTCCGGGCGGACTCGGTGCTCGACGCCCGCGGGCCCCGGTGCCCGGAGCGGGTGCGCCCGGGCCGTGTCCTGCTGCACCAGCGGTTCGTCGGTCGGTGGGTCACGAGCAGCCGAGCGGTGTTCGACCCGACCACCGTGACGCTCATGGACTCGACGGGACGGGTGGACACCGACCGGGTGCACTTCCTCTACGTCCTGCCGGTGTCCCCGACCCGAGCACTCGTCGAGAGCACGGTCTTCACGGCCGACCCGGCCGACCCGGTCGACCACCGGGCGGAGATCGCCGCGTACGTCCGGCAGCGCTGGGGGCTGTCCGACGACGAGTGGTGGACCGACGACGAGGAACAGGGCTGCATCCCGATGTCCGACGCCCTGCCGGCCGACCTCGTCGCGGACCCCGACCAACCCGGGGCGCACGTCCTCGGCACCACCCGCCCGAGCAGCGGCTACGGCTTCGCACGGGGCAACCGGCACGCCGCGGTCGTCGCCCGGCACGTCCTGGCCGGCACCCCGGTCCCGCCCCTCACCGACCGCGCACGGACCCGCTTCCTCGACGCGGTCTTCCTGCGTTTCCTGCGTGACCGACCGGACCGCGCGCCCGAGGTGTTCCGCCGGATGTTCGCGCTCCCCGGCCCGCTCGTCGTGCGCTTCCTGACGGAGCGGTCGACCCTCGTCGACGACGTGCGGCTCGTGCTCGCGCTGCCGAAGCGCCCGTTCCTCGCGGCGCTCGCGAGCACCGTCACCGACGGGCTCGTCCGGCTCGGCGACCGCACGCGGAGACGGTCGTGACGGCGCTGCTGCGGGCGCCGTCCGGGTGGCGCGCGCAGACCGACGTCCCGCACGCCCTCCGCGACCGGGTGGTCGACCACGTCCTGGCGCCCGTCACCCTCGTGCTCGTCGTGGTGACCGTGGCGAGCGGCGCCCTGTCGCTCGCGGGCGTCACGATCCCGCCGGCCGTGCAGATCGTCCCCTTCGCCGTGAGCGTGCTGCTGTTCGGGCTCCCCCACGGCGCGCTCGACCACCTCGTGCCGGCCCGGCTGCGCCCGGGGACGAGCACCACCCGGTCCGTGCTGGTCGTGGTGGCGCTCTACGTCGTCGTCGGCGCCGGGACGGCCGCGCTCTGGACGGCGACGCCCCTGCTCGGCTTCCTCGTCTTCATCGGCATCACGTGGTTCCACTGGGGCCAGGGCGACCTCTGGGTCGACCGGCTGCTCGGGGACGGCGCCGCCGGACCGCTCGACGCGACCGTGACCGTCCTCGTGCGCGGCGCGCTGCCCATGGTCGTGCCCTTCGTCGCGCAGCCCACGGCCGCGCTGTCGGTCGTCACGGGCACCGTCACCGCCCTCGGCGACCACGCATCGGCGCCGACAGCGGGGGTGGTGCTGCCGGGAGCGGTCCGGGTCGCCGCCGGGGTCCTCGTCCTGTCGCTCGTCGTCCTCCACCTGGTGCGCATCCGCCGCTCCGGACAGCCGGTCTGGCGTCAGGCGACCGAGGACCTCGTGCTGCTGGCGTTCTTCGCCCTGGTGCCGCCGGTGCTCGCGGTCGGCCTCTACTTCACGCTCTGGCACGCCGTCCGGCACGTGCTCCGCCTCGAGCTGACCGACCCCGTCGCCGTCGACCGTCTGGAGCGCGGTCACCTGCTCGGCGCGTTCCTGCGGTTCTGTCGGCAGGCCTGGCCGGTCACGGCGGCAGCGGTCGCGCTCCTCGTCGTCGTCGCCACGGTGCTCCGGCAGGCCGACCTCGCCGTATACCTCGCGCTCATCGCCGCCCTCACCACACCGCACACGGTCGTCGTGACGTGGATGGACCACGTCCAGCGCACCTGGCGCCCACCCACCGCCGCGCCCGCGGCGCCGTCCGGAACGAGATCCCCGTGACCCTCCCCACCACCCGACCGTCCGGCATCCGTACCGGCGCGGTGTTCGCGGCCCGTCTCCTGGTGATCGCCGCGGCGATCGGCCTCGCCGGCTGGGTGGCGTTCACCCTGGCGAACGTCGTCGTCCCGCTCCTCGTCGGCGTGGTGGTCGCGGCGCTGCTCGTCCCGTTCAGTGCGCTCCTGCAGCGCCACGGGCTCCCCCGGTGGATCGCCGTGGTGCTCGCCCTGCTGTCGCTCCTGGCCGGACTCGCCCTCCTCGTGTTCCTGGTCGTCTGGCGGGTGAGCGAGCAGCTCCCCGGGCTCGAACGCCGCGCGGTCGCGCTCATCGGCACCGTGCAGGACCTGCTGCGGCACCCACCGCTCGGGCTGCCGGCGGTCGACCTGGACAGTGTGTCCGCCGGGGCCCGGTCCTTCGTCGAGCAGCACGCGACGGCGCTGCAGCAGGGCGTCGTCGTCGCGGGCGCGACGCTCGTGCACCTCGGCGAGGGACTCTTCATCGTCACCTTCGTCACGATCTTCTCCCTCACCGGCGGACGACGGATGTGGGAGTGGATGGTGTCCCTGTTCCCGCGGGCCGCCCACCACCGCCTGGCCGTGGCCGGTGCGGCCGGGTGGACGACCCTGACGCACTTCATCCGGGTGCAGGTCGTCATCGCTGCGACCGACGCCCTCGGGATCGCCCTCGGTGCGTTCCTGCTCGGGGTCCCCCTGGCCGGACCCATCGGCGTCGTCGTCTTCGTCGGGGCCTTCGTCCCGGTCGTCGGCGCGTTCGCTGCCGGCGCGGTCGCGGTCCTGCTCGCCCTGCTGTTCCAGGGGTGGGTGACCGCACTCGTGATGCTCGGCGTCGTCGTCCTGGTGCAGCAGTTGGAGGGGCAGGTCCTGCACCCGTTCCTCACCGGCTCGGTCGTCGCCGTGCACCCCCTCGCCGTGCTGCTCGCCGTGATCGCCGGCACGACGATCGGGGGCATCGCCGGTGGGTTCTTCGCCGTCCCGCTCGCCGCCACCGCCAACGCCATGATCCGCGCCGCCCGGCAGGACGACCCGGACGTCCCGATCCCGCTGCCGATCCCCGCGTCGGCGGAACCCCGTGCCTGATCGCATCGCCGCGCAGCGCACCGCCGCTGCGCGCACCGCCACCGGAGCAGGGTCGACGGGGCTAGCGTCGGATCGGTGACCGACGACAGACGCCGCGAGGTCGGCAGCAGCGACGCCCCGGTGGAGGACGAGATCCACGAGTCCTTCGACGCGATCGTCGAGGAGGGCGCCGAGCGCCTGCAGCGCACGACCCGGGTCGTGCTGACGACCGGCTTCGCTGGTGGACTGGAGATCGGGCTCGGGGTGATGGGGTACCTCGCCGTCCTGCACGAGACCGACAGCCACCTCCTCGCGGGTCTGGCGTTCAGCATCGGGCTCATCGCGCTCTACCTCGCGCACAGCGAGCTCTTCACCGAGAACTTCCTCGTCCCCATCACGGCCCTCATCGCCCGGGAGGGCACGGTCGCGCAGCTCCTCCGGCTGTGGGTCGGCACCCTGCTCGCCAACCTCGCCGGCGGGTGGGTCGTGATGTGGCTCGTCGTGCAGGCGTTCCCGCAGTGGCACGGCGAGCTCGTCGAGGCCGGTCGGCACTACGTCGAGGCGCCCTTCGGCCTGCAGACCGCCGTCCTCGCCGTGCTCGGCGGCAGCACGATCACGCTCGTCACGAGGATGCAGCAGGGCACCGACTCGGACCTGGCGAAGATCGTCGCCGCCGTCGTCGGCGGCTTCCTGCTGTCCGGTCTGCAACTCTTCCACTCGATCCTCGACTCGCTCCTGGTGTTCGGGGCGATCCAGGCGGGAGCGGAGCTGTCCTACGGGCAGTGGGCCGCGTGGTTCGGCTGGACGCTCCTGTTCAACGTCCTCGGCGGCCTCGTCCTCGTCACGGCGCTGCGGCTCGTGCGGTCCGCCGACCTCCTCCGCTCGCGGCGTCGGGACGCCCCGTCCGACCCGGCGCGGTCCGCGCGCGAGCGCGACGACGGCTGACGCCGGTCGCGACCCGGAACCGGACGGGAGGATCGTGGCGGGTCCGCCACGATCCTCCCGTCCGGTGCGGTGCCGGCCACGCGACCGGCGCGACCGATGGCGGTCCAGCTAGGCCACGACGACCTTCGCCGCGACGAGCACGTCGTGCAGGTCGGGACGGAGCGCCTCCTGCGAGGTGGTTCGCACCCGGACGACGAGCACGATGCCCGGCTTCGCGAACGCCCGCGCCACCGTCGCCGACCACGACCCGTCCGAGTCCTGTGACGCGACGGACAGGAACTGCGCCGTGCCGCCGGTCGCGGTGGGCAGGAGCTGCTCCTCGAGCCGCTCGACCGGCGCACCCGAGGCCGTGAACATCCGCTCGGTGGCGGCGCGGTCCCCCGCCGTCGGGTCGAGGTCGGTGACCCGCTGCTGGGTGATGGTCGCGACCGAGCCGGCCGCGTTCGTGTACTCGCGGGACCCGGCGCTCGGGTCCTCGCCGTTCTGCGTCCACCCGTCAAGTGCCGAGACTTCGAGCGCGAAGGCGGGCAGCGTGCTCGCGGACAGCGCATCGCCGTCCTCGAACCGGAGGTCGCGCGACGCGACGGCGGCCGGCGTGCTCGGGCTCGCCGTCGCCGTGGGCGTCGCACTGGTGGTGGGCCGGGCAGCCGCGGTGCGCTGCCCCGCGGGCGCCGGTCCGGCGCACCCGGTGAGTACGACGGCGACGACGAGCGCGGCGGCCGTGCCGGTGAGTGTGGTCGTGACGGACATGTGGTTCCCCCTTGCCGCTGCCGAGCGCCCCGTGCACCGGCAGGTCCGTCCACCACGGTACCGACGGGCGGCCGGGTGCGGTCCCGGCCAGGAACGGCCTGGGCGGTCAGGTGGTCAGGGCCCGGCCGCGCAGGCGGTCACTTGATCGCGCCCTTCGCGATGTCGCCGATGAACTGCCGTGCACCGATCAGGAAGACCACGAGCAGGGGCAGCACGGAGAGCAGTGCACCGGCCATGACCATGCTGTAGTTGTTCGCGAACGTCGTGTTCAGCTGTGCCATGGCGACCTGGAGGGTCAGGTGGTTCGGGTCGTTCAGCACGATGAGCGGCCAGAGGTAGTCGTTCCACGAGCCGATGAACGTGAAGATCCCGAGGAAGCCGAGACCCGGCCGGATGAGCGGGATGCAGACGGTCCACCACTGCCGGAAGAACCCCGCGCCGTCGATGACCGCGGCGTCGAGGAGCTCGTCGGGGATGCTCGACAGGATGTACTGCCGGAGCCAGAAGATGCCGAAGGCGTTCGCCGCGGCCGGGACGATGAGTGCCTGCAGGTGCCCGACCCAGCCGAGGTTCGTCATGGTGATGAACTGCGGGATGATCGACAGCTGCATCGGCAGCATGAACGTCACCAGGACGATCGTGAACAGGGTCTTCCGGAACGGGAAGTCGAACTTCGCGAAGGTGAAGGCGGCGAGCGAGTCGAAGAACAGCACGAGCACCGTGACGCTGACCGAGACGATCACCGTGTTGAGGAGCGCCCCACCGAAGTCGATCTTCTGGAACACCTCGCCGATGTTCTGGAACAGCCAGGGTCCGGGGACGAACACGGGCGGCGACTTGTAGATGTCGCTCGTGGTGTTGCTCGCCATCACGAACAGCCAGTACAGCGGGAAGACCGAGACCACGGCGCCGATGGTGAGCAGCGTGTAGAGCACGACGCGGGACGCCCCCGGGCCGCGACGGCGGCGGCGGGTGACGGTGGTCCGGGTCGCCGGGGCGGCGGTGTCCGGGCGGGTCAGGACGGTCACGAGCGCGCCTCTTCCTTGCGGCCGGCGGTGAAGCGCCAGCTGATGATCGTGAACACGACGACGATGAGGAACACGCCCCACGCGATGGCGGCGCCGTAGCCGAAGCGGTTGAAGCCGAAGGCCTGCTGGTAGAAGTACAGGACCATCGTCAGGCCGCCCTGCCCCGCACCGCCGCTGTTCGTCGAGCCGGCGGTCGTGGTGAGGACCTGCGCCTCGGTGAAGCTCTGCAGGCCCGTGATGGTGCTCACGACGAGCACGAAGATGACGGTGGGGCGCAGGAGCGGCAGCGTGATGGAGAAGAAGCTCCGGAAGGCGCCGGCACCGTCGATCTTCGCGGCCTCGTAGACCTCGGCGCCGATCGACTGCATGCCCGCGAGGAAGATGATCGCGTTGTAGCCGGTCCACTGGTACGTGATGAGCAGCGACACCGTGACCTGGATCCCGAGCGGGGTCGACAGCCACGGCACGGCGGGCAGCCCGATCCCCTGCAGCAGCGTGTTCGCGAGCCCGAAGTTCTGGCCGAAGATCGACCCGAACAGCACCGCCATCGCGACGACCGAGGTGATGTTCGGCACGAAGTAGGCGATCCGGTACGCGGTGCTGAAGCGGACGGCGTTGTTGAGCATGGCGGCGACGGCGATCGCGATGACGAGCATCGGGAAGGTCGACAGGGCGAAGATGACGAAGGTGTTCCGGATCGACAGGTAGAAGGTCGGGTCGGCGAACAGCTTCTGGAAGTTCTCGAGGCCGACCCACGTCGGGTCGCCCAGCCCGTTCCAGTCCTGGAACGACAGCACGAGCGAGTACAGCGTCGGGTACAGGCCGAACGCGATGAACAGGACGAAGAACGGCGCGACCGCCAGGTACATCGGCCAGGTGCGGCGGAGGCCCCGCCGGCGGGGCCGGGTCTGCTGACCCGGCCCCGCGAGGGACGGCGCGACGGTCGTCGTCACTTCGCTGACTCCAGCGCGGCCTTCGCGGCCTTGACGGCGTCGTTCCACGCCTGGTCGGGGTCCTTGCCGCCCTGGACGTTCGTCAGCTCGGTCAGGTACGGCGCGCCGACCTGCGCGTCGTACGGGCTGGTGTACTTCGTCGGCATCGACGCGATCGACTCCTGGAACACCGAGACCGTGTCCTGCCCGCCGAAGAACGTGTCCCCGCTCGTGAGCGCCGACTCGGTGAGCGCCTTCGACGAGGACGGGAAGTTCCCGACCTGGCTGTAGGTCGTCGCCTGGGCGGACGGGGCGACCATGGCCTCGATGACCTTGAGCGCGGTCTTCTTGTCGGCGGTCGAGGCCGGGATGGTGAGGAACGAGCCGCCGGCGTTGCCCGGGCCGCCGGGGGTGGCCGTGACCCGCCACTTGCCCGAGGTGTCCGGTGCGGCGCTCTTGATGTCACCGGCGTGCCAGGCGGCGCCGATCACGGTCGGGAGCTTGCCCTGGTTCACCGCCGACGCCCAGTCCGGGCTGCCGTCCTCGATGCCCGCGACGACACCGTCCTGCTTCGCGGTGACCGCGCGGTCCCACGCTTCCTTCACGGTCGCGTCGTCGCCGGTGAACTTCCCCGACTTGCTCACGAAGCCGCTGTCGGCCTGCGCCATCGACCACGAGAACACGTCGCCCATGGACACCTCGAGCGAGGCGCCCGTCTTGGCCTTGAGCTCCTTGCCGAAGGCGAAGTACTTGTCCCAGGTGCTCGTCGCGTCGGCGACGGCGGCCGGGTCGCTCGGGAGTCCGGCCTTCGCCAGCACGTCCTCGCGGTAGAACAGCGCGGACGGGCCGATGTCGGTCGGGATGCCGATGAGCTTGCCGTCGGCGGTCGTGGCCTCGGCCAGCTTCCACTTCGGGAACTGCGCCAGGTACGACGCGGGAACGAGGTCCTTCAGGTCGGTGAACAGGCTCGACTGCTGCAGGAAGTAGGGCATGTCCTCGCCCTTGACGCCGGTGACCGACGGGATGTTCGTCTTGCCGGTGAAGGTCGTGACGAGCTTCTGCTTGAAGTCGCCGCCGATCACGTTGACCTGGAGCTTGTCGGACGCGAACTCCTTCTTGGCGCTCGACACGACCGAGTCGCCGACGGCGCCGGGCCAGAGCCAGGCGGTGAGCTTGCCGGTCGAGGCCGACGATCCGGCGGAGCAGCCGGTGAGGACGAGGGCGGCCGCGACCGCGGTGGCGAGGACCGCGGCGGTGCGGCGACGCTTCGTGGTGGTGCGCATGGGGTCTCCTGGGGTCGGGGGAAGGGAGCGGGTGCGGTGGAGCGGGTGGGTCAGGGGGTCCGGATCGCCGGTCCGGCGAGGACCGACGGGAGGCTCGTGGTCACGAAGCCGTACCGGTCCGGGTCCGCGGCGGCCGGGTTGGCGGCCAGCCACGGGGCGAGTTCGGCGCGTCGGGGCGCGCCGGCGGCGCCGCCCGGTCGCGAGACGGTGATCGCCGCGACGAGCGCGGCGAGGTCGATGCGCTCGCGGAGCGGCAGCTCGGCGAGCGTCCCGACGGCGAGGGCCGCGCAGAACACGTCACCGGCGCCGGTGCTGTCCACGGCGCGGACCCGGACCGGCGGCACGACGACCTGCTCCCCGGTGGACGAGTCGACCGCGACCACGCCGTCGGCGCCGAGCGTCACGACGGCGAGGGGCACCCGCTCGGCGAGCAGACGCGCGGCACGGACCGGGTCGTCGGTGCGCGTGTAGGCGAGGGCCTCGTGCGCGTTCGGGGTGAAGGCGTACGCGCCGTCGATCGCGTCGAGGAGCGCGGGGTCCCACGCGCCGGTCGGGTCCCAGCCGACGTCCGCGAAGACCCGGACGCCGCGGTCGGCACTCCCGCGGACCCACTCGGCGGTGGACGCGTCGACGTGCAGGGCCGCGACGCGACCGCCTGTCGGCGGGAGCAGGTCGGGCAGCGCGAGCGGTGCGGGGGTCCCGCCGGTGACGATCGCGCGGTCGCCGTCGTGGTCGATGCACGCGCTGACCGGGAGCGCCCACCCGGGGACCTCCCGGAGGAGCGCCGTGCCGATCCCCTCGCGGACGAGGGCCGCGCGGCAGAGCCCCGACAGGTCGTCGTCGCCGACCGCGGCGCAGACGTCCGTGGACGCGCCGAGCCGGGCTGCGGCGATCGCGAAGTTGGCGATGCCGCCGGGGGTCCAGCCGAAGTGCGGCGTCCAGACCTCCTGCCCGGGCACGGGGGCCTGGGGCAGGTCGGCGAAGACGGCGTCGAAGAACAGCTGGCCCGCGACGAGCACGTCGGCGTCGGTGCTGCGGTGCGTTCGATCGTCCATCGGATCTCCGTCGGCTCTGGTGGTGTTGTGGAAGCTACAACACCGATCGATCAAGAGCAAGCAACTTTTTGTTCGTTCATGCTTGCGTTCTGAGCGAAGTTGATCGGTATGCTGCTCGGCATGAAGGACATCCGGGACATCGCGATCCTCGACCGCCTGCGGGCGGCACGGGCGGCGTCGGTGACCGACCTCGCCGAGGCGACGGGGTCGAGCATCGCCACGATCCGACGTGACCTGCAGCGGCTCGACGAGGCCGGACTGCTCCGTCGGACCCGGGGCGGCGCCGTCCTGGCGGACCCGCACGAGGGCGACGCCCCCTTCCCGGAGGTCGAGACCGTGAACCGTGACGCGAAGGCCCGGATCGCCCGGGCCGCGGCCGAGCTGGTCGAGGACGGGCACACCGTCGTGCTCGACATCGGCACGACCGTGCTCCAGCTCGCGCTCCTGCTGCGCGGACGGCCGATCACGGTCATCACCGCGAACATGGCCGTGTTCGAAGCCCTCAAGGACGCCCCCGCGACGCACCTCGTGCTCCTGCCGGGCGACTACGACCCCGTCTACCACTGCGTCTCGGGGCACCTGACCACCGACTCGCTCCGCCTGATCCGCGCCGACCACGCCTTCCTCGGCGTCAGCGGGATCTCGGCGAGCGGCGACCTGCGCGACACCACGATCGCGCAGGTCCCCGTCAAGCAGGCGATCGCCGACGCGTGCGACGAGGTCACCGTCCTCGCCGACAGCAGCAAGTTCCCCGGCACCGGGGCAGCACGCATCGACCTGCCCAGCTCGATCGTGCGGGTCGTCACCGACGACGAACCGCCGGTCCCGGTCGCCGCCGCGTTCGCCGCGCACGGCGTGGAGGTCATCGTCACGTGAAGCTCGTCATGATCGGCGGGGGCGGGTTCCGCACACCGCTCGTGTACTCCGCCCTGCTCCGCGACCGCGCCCCCGGGCGGGTCACCGAGGTCGCCCTCGTCGACGTCGACGCGACCCGCCTCACCACGATGGCCCGGATCCTCGCCGACCAGGCCGACGGCGTCGCGGACGCGCCGACCGTCTCCGTGCACACCGACGTCCAGGAAGCGCTGCCCGGCGCCGACTTCGTCTTCTCGGCGATCCGCGTCGCCGGCATGGAGGGCCGTGCAGCGGACGAGCGCATCGGCCAGTCGCACGGCGTGATCGGCCAGGAGACGGTGGGCTTCGGGGGCATCTCGTACGCCCTCCGCACACTCCCCACCGTGATGGCGCTCGCCCGGACCATCCAGCGCCTGGCGCCTGATGCCTGGGTGATCAACTTCACGAACCCCGCCGGCGTCGTGACCGAGGCGATGTCAAGCGTCCTCGGACACCGGGTGATCGGCATCTGCGACTCCCCGATCGGGCTCGCGCGTCGGGCACTCGGCACGATCGGCGTCCAGCACGGGCCGGACGTCGAACTCGAGTACGCGGGTCTGAACCACCTCGGCTGGCTCACCGCGATCCGCGTCGACGGCGTCGACCGGCTGCCGGAGGTCCTCGCCGACGCCGGGCGGATCGAGTCCTTCGAGGAGGGCAAGCTCTTCGGTGCCGAGTGGATCCAGGCGCTCGGCGCGCTGCCGAACGAGTACCTGCACTACTACGCCTACCGTCGCGACGTCCTGCAGGCCGACCAGTACGCCCCGCACACCCGGGCGCGGTACCTCGTCGAGCAGCAGGACCGGTTCTGGGCCGCCGCGGCGTCGTGCGACCACCCGTTCCACGCCTGGCAGGACAGCCGGAACGAGCGCGAGGCCACCTACATGGCGACGAACCGCGACTCAGCCGGGATGGGCGACCGTGATCTCGAGGACATGACCTCGGGCGGCTACGAGGACGTCGCACTCGCGCTCATGCGCGGCATCGCGTACGACCAGCGCGCCCGGCTCATCCTGAACGTCCGGAACGGCGGCGCCCTCACCGGACTCGACGACGACGCCGTCGTCGAGGTCCCCTGCACGGTCGACGCGACCGGCGCCCACCCGGTCCCCGGCGCCCGCGTGCCCGACTTCGGGCTCGGCACCGTGACCGCCGTGAAGTACGTCGAACGGCAGACCATCGAGGCGGCACTGCACGGCTCCCGCGCCGCCGCCCTCCGCGCCCTCGCGCACCACCCGCTCGTCGACTCGGTGCGCGTCGCGCGCGCCCTGCTCGAGGACGCGCGGTCCACGTTCCCGCACCTGTCCTACCTGACCTGACCCGCCTCCCGGCCGTCCCCAGCCCACCGCCCGGTCCGCCCCTCCCAGGAAGCCCGCCATGCACCAGAACCAGCAGCTCGTCGAGGCGCGCATCGAGCGCGTCCTGAACGAGCGGATCGTCCCCGCCGTCCACCAGGCCCGCACGCCCGTGACCCTCGCCGCGTGGCAGGTGCCGGACGAACCCGTGCCGGCGGCCGAGGCCCTGGCGGCCGAGTACCGGCCGTTCGCGGTCGGCGAGTCCTGGGGGCGGGCGTGGTCGACGTGGTGGTTCGAGGTGACCGGGGCCGTCCCGGCGGAGTGGGCCGGACGCACTGTCGAGCTGCTCGTCGACCCGGGCTTCCAGGGCGACTGGCCCGGCAACCAGGCCGAGGGGCTCCTGCACACGCCGGACGGCACCCCGGTGAAGGGCATCCACCCGCGGAACCACCACCTGCGCATCGCGGACCGGGCCGTCGGCGGCGAGCAGGTGCACCTGTACCTGGAGATGGCGGCGAACCCGGACATCCTGGTGAACGAGTTCGTCCCGACGACGTTCGGCTCGAAGCGGACCGCCCCCGAGACCCCGATCTACACCTTCCGCACCGCCGAGCTCGCCGTGTTCGAGCCCGAGGTCTGGGCGCTGCGCTTCGACGTCGAGGTGCTGTTCCAGATGGTGAAGGAGCTCCCGGACGCAGACCCGCGCCGCCACGAGGTGCTCCGCGACCTGGAGCGCGCGATGGACGTCCTGGCGCTCGACGACGTCGTCGGCACCGCGGCGGCCGCTCGGGCCGAGCTCGCCGGGGCCCTCGCCAGCCCCGCGAACCCGTCCGCGCACCGCCTGAGCGGCATCGGCCACGCGCACATCGACACCGCCTGGCTCTGGCCGATCCGCGAGACCAAGCGGAAGACCGGGCGGACGTTCTCGAACGTGCTCGCGCTGGCCGAGCAGTACCCGGACTTCAAGTTCGCGGCCTCGAGTGCCCAGCAGTACGTCTGGGTGAAGGAGCGCTACCCCACGGTGTTCGCGGGCATCAAGGCGGCGATCGCCCGCGGCCAGTGGATCGTCGTCGGCTCGCAGTGGATCGAGCCGGACGGCAACCTGCCCGGTGGCGAGGCGATGGTGCGCCAGGTCACGCAGGGGCTGCGGTTCTTCGCCGACGAGCTCGGGGTCGAGACGCACGGCATCTGGCTACCAGACTCGTTCGGCTACACCGCGGCCTTCCCGCAGATCGCCAAGCTCGCCGGGCTGGAGTGGTTCCTCACGCAGAAGCTGTCCTGGAACCAGACGAACACGTTCCCGCACCACACGTTCTGGTGGGAGGGCATCGACGGCTCCCGGATCTTCACGCACTTCCCGCCGATCGACACCTACAACGCGACGCTCGAGGGCGAGGAGCTCCACCACGCGGTCCGGCAGTTCCGCGAGAAGGGCGCCGCGACGACCTCGCTCGTGCCGTTCGGCTACGGCGACGGCGGCGGCGGCCCGATCCGCGAGATGATGGAGCGCCAGCGCCGCGTCGAGTCGCTCGAGGGATCGCCCCGGGTGGAGGTCGAGCACCCGGACGACTTCTTCGCCCGGGCCCGCGAGGAGTACCCGGACGCCCCCGTCTGGGTCGGCGAGCTCTACCTCGAGCTGCACCGCGGCACGTTCACCTCGCACGCCCGCGAGAAGCGCGGCAACCGCCGGGCCGAGCACCTGCTGCGCGAAGCCGAGCTCTGGTCGACCGCCGCCGCGCTGCAGGGGGCGCCGTACCCGTACGAGTGTCTGGACGAGCTCTGGCAGGCCACGCTCCTGCAGCAGTTCCACGACATCCTGCCCGGCTCGTCGATCCGCTGGGTGCACGAGGAGAACGAGGAGAGCTACCGGCGCAACCACGCCGAGATCGAGCGGTTGACCGCGCGGGCCCTCGCCCACCTCGGCGCCGCCGGGGTCGTCGCGAACGCCGCGGACCACGACCGCCGCGAGCTCGTCCTCGACGCGGCCGGCACCCCCGTCGGCGTGGTGGAGGCCCGTGCGCACGCGCTCTCCCCGCTCACCGTCGTCACGCCGGACCACCCGGTCACGGCGACGCGGGACGCGGACGGCACCGTCCTCGACAACGGCCTGGTCCGCGTGCACGTCGACGGCGACGGGCTCGTCGACTCGATCGTCGACCTCGTCCACGACCGGGAGCTCGTGCCCGCCGACCGCTCGGCGAACCTGCTGCACCTGCACGAGGACCTGCCGAACGCGTGGGACGCGTGGGACGTCGACGCGCACTACCGGCGCTCCGTCGTGGAGCTGCGCGCCGCCGAGTCCGTCGAGCTCAGCACCGACGAGGACCTGCGCGCAGTGGTTCGGGTCCGCCGGGTCTTCGGGACCTCCGAGCTCGTGCAGACGATCGCCGTGCACGCCGACGACGTCCGGGTCCACCTCGGGGTCGACCTGGAGTGGCGGGAGCGCGAGAAGCTCCTCAAGGCGTCGCTGCCCTTCGTCGTGCACGCGCAGCACCACAGCGCCGAGATCCAGTTCGGACACCTGCGCCGGCCGACCCACACGAACACCTCGTGGGACGACGCCCGCTTCGAGGTGATGGCGCACCGCTGGGTGCACGTCGAGGAGCCCGGCTACGGCATCGGCGTGACGAACGCCGGCACGTACGGCCACGACGTCACCCGCCGCGTCGGCGCGCACGGCGAGGTCGAGACCGAGGTCCGCCTCAGCCTGGTGCGCGGGGCGCAGTCCCCCGACCCCGAGCAGGACCTCGGGCACCACACGTTCGCCTACACGGTGCACCCGGGCGCGGACGTCGCGGCGGTCGTCGCGAGCGGGTACGACGAGAACCTGCCGCTGCGGGTGGTCCCCGCGGCGGGCGACACCGCTGCCGACGGCGCGGGCGCGACCGTGACGGCACCGGTCGTGTCGACGTCGCCCGGGATCCGCGTCGAGTCGGTGAAGCTCGCCGACGACCGCTCCGGCGACGTCGTGGTCCGGCTGTACGAGGCGCTCGGCGCCCGCTCGGACACGGAGCTCGACCTGCGGGTCGACGCGGTGTCCGTCGAGCAGGTGGACCTGCGCGAGCGTCCGCTCACGGACCCCGCGCTCACCGCGCGGCGCTTCGCGTGGTCGGGTGGGACGGTCGCACTCGGGCTGCGGCCGTTCCAGGTGGTGACGCTGCGCATCCGGCCGCGCGGCGCCTGAGGCTGGAGGAGCCGCGGCGGCGGGAGCCGCGGCGGAAGCCGCGGCGGGGCCGCGTCGACGGACTGGAGGCACGGTGCGGGTGGGCCGATCGGCTCACCGGCACCGTGCCTCCAGTCCGTTCCGCTGCGTCAGCAGCGTCCGTCGCGTCAGCAGCGTCCGTCGCGTCAGCTCCGGATGAAGGCGAGGATGTCCGGGTTGACGACGTCCGCGTTCGTCGTGAGCATGCCGTGCGGGTAGCCCTCGTAGATCTTGAGCGTGGCGTCCGCGAGGAGCTCCGCCTGCTTCACGGCCGCTGCACGGTACGGGACGACCTGGTCGTCGTCGCCCTGCAGGACGAGCACCGGCACCGTGATGGCACGCAGGTCCTCGGTCTGGTCGGTCTCCGAGAACGCCTTGATGCCCTCGAGGTGCGCGACGGCGCTCCCCGTCATGCCCTGGCGCCACCAGTTCGCGATGACCGGCTCGGACGGCGTCACGCCGTCGCGGTTGAAGCCGTAGAACGGGCCGGATGCGACCGCGTGGAAGAACTCGGCGCGGTTCGCGGCGAGAGCCGCGCGGAAGCCGTCGAAGACCGAGATGTCGGTGCCCTCCGGGTTGGCGTCGGTCTTGAGCATGAGCGGCGGCACGGCGGCGACGAGGACCGCCTTGGCGACCCGTCCCTGCGGCTGGCCGTACTTCGCGACGTACCGGGCGACCTGACCACCACCGGTGGAGTGGCCGATGTGGATCGCGTTCTGCAGGTCGAGGTGCTCGACCACGGCCGAGACGTCGGCGGCGTAGTGGTCCATGTCGTGACCGGTGCCGATCTGCGACGACCGGCCGTGCCCGCGGCGGTCCGAGGCGACGACGCGGTAGCCCTCGCCCAGGAAGTAGAGCATCTGCGCGTCCCAGTCGTCCGAGGACAGCGGCCAGCCGTGGTGGAACACGATCGGCTGGGCGTCGCGGTCGCCCCAGTCCTTGAAGTAGATCTCTGCACCGTCGTCGGTGGTCACGAAGCCCATGTCGTTCTCCTTGTGGGTTGCGGGGTGTGGGTGGGGTCGGTGGTGTCGGGGGGGGTCTGTGGTGCCGGGTCGCGCTCAGCCGAGGTCGGCGAGGGCGGTCTCGATGACGCCGACGACCGCCTCGGGATGCGTGCGCATCACCAGGTGCGGTGCGTCGACCTCGACGACCGACCGCAGGCCCGCGCGCTGGTAGCCGAAGCGCTCGACGTCCGGGTTGATCGTCCGGTCCGCGCTCGAGACGATGCCCCAGGCCGGCTTGGTGCGCCACGCGGCGACGCTCGCGGGCTCGCCGAACGCGACGGCCGACAGCGGGCGCTGTGAGACCGCGAGCACCTTCGCCTCGTCGGGGTCGAGACCGCCGGCGAACACGGCGGGGAACGCGTCGATCGCCACCGAGACGTCGGTCCCGGATTCGGCGCCCTCGATCGGGTACGGCGCGTAGACGAGGTGCTCCGCGAGGGCACTGTCCGGGAACCCGCCCTGCAGCGCACCGAGGCTCTCGCCCTCCTCGAGTGCGTACGCGGCGACGTAGACGAGTCCGACGACGTTCTCGGCGACCCCGGCCACGGTGATCACCGCGCCGCCGTACGAGTGCCCGGCGAGCAGCACCGGGCCGTCCACCTGCTCGACGACGGAGCGGATCGCCGCGGCGTCGCCGGACAGGCTGCGGTTCGGGACGGGCGGGACCAGGACGCGGTGGCCGTGGTCGAGCAGCAGCTTCGTCACGGGCGCCCAGCTGGCGGCGTCCGCGAACGCACCGTGGACGAGGACGATGGTGGGCGATGCGGTCATGGTCGGACGCTATCCGCGGGGGTGCCCGGAGCACATCGGTCAGCGTGACCGAGGTCGACCGGCGGATGACCTAGACGGGCGGCGGGCCGGGCGGCGCGGTCGTGCCGGGCGGGCTGGTCGGCGGCGTTCCGGGTGCTCCGGGCAGGCCGTCGCGGTCCGGCGCGAGGACCGCGGGCAGCTGCTGCCGGGTCGAGATGCCGAGCTTCCGGAACGCCGCGTGCAGGTGCGCGCCCACGGTCCGCGGCGAGACGAACAGGTGCTCGCCGACGGCGCGGTTGCTGAGCCCGCGGGCGGCGAGTGTGCAGACGCGGAGCTCCTGCGGCGTGAGCGTCTCGACCAGCCGTGGACCGCTGATCGGCAGCCGCTCGCCGGTGGTGCGCAGGGCGTCACGCGTACGTTCCTCCCACGCGGGGGCGGGCATCGCCGCGAACAGCTCGAGCGCCGAGTGCAGGGCCACCCGGGCGTCGACGGTGCGGCCCGCGCGGTGCAGGCGACGGCCGAGGCGCAGGAGCGTCCGGGCCTGCACGTACGGCATCGACCAGCGGACGGAGCGGACCTCGGACCACGCGGCCTCGAGGTCCTCGTCCGGCACCAGGGCGATCCGGGCGTGGTCGAGGGCGGTACGCACGAGCGGCACGTGCCACCGGTCGTGGAGCTGCTCGAGGAGGGTCAGCCGTTCCTCGGCGTCCGCGCGTCGGCCGGCATCGAGGGCGGCGTCGACGAAGTCGGGCGAGGTGGCGGCCGCGAACCACGGGTGGTGCGCCTCGTGCTCGGGGTCCGCCAGGCTCCGCAGGGGGCCGAGCGCCTCCGCCGCCCGACCGCTCACCAGGTCCGCCGCGGCCCGGGCACCGAGCACCGTGGCGCGCATCGCGCTCGAGCGGAGGACCTGTCGGCCGACGTCGGTCGTCCCGGCGATCGCGTCGACGTCCGGTGACACACCCTCAAGCGCGTCGAACCAGGCGACCGCGCACCGAACCGCGGTGGCGTACCCGGCGTCGCCGAGGTCGCGGCCGAGCGCGGCGGCCTGCTCGGCGAGGCTCCGTGCCCGGGCGACGTCGCCCGCCAGGTAGGTGGTCATCGAGGTGCCCATGAGCGCCTGCGGGAAGGTCCGCAGCTCGCCCCGCGCCGCCATGCTCGCGAGTGCGCGGTCGAGCAGGACCCGGGAGGTCTCCACCTCGCCGACCAGGTTGAGCGCGTAGCCGAGGAGCCACGCCGAGTCCTCGTCGTCGGCGGTCCGCGCTGCCTGCAGCGCTGCGGCCAGGACGCGGTCGCCACGGACGACGGGCTCGGTCCGCGCGGCGAGGAGGATCGCCCGCGGGTCGTCCTCGGGCAGCGCCAGGGCCTCGACGACGACGAGCATCGGGTCGCCGGGGTCCGGCTCGGTGGTGTGGTCCCACGCCAGCGCTGCCAGGTGGAGGAGTGCCGTCGTGGCCTGCTCGACGTCGCCGGCGGCCTGCATCTCGGACACGGCGTGCAGGGCCGGGCCGAGGTCCCCGCGGGCCAGCCCCGTGCGTCCGGTCGGCAGCGTCTCGGCGATCCAGGCGGCCCGCGCGGCGAGGAGCCGGTCGGGGGCCTCCGCTGCGGCACGGTGCGCGAGCAGGGACGCTTCGGCCACCCGCCCGCACACCCCAGCCGACTCGGCGGCGAGGAGCAGTCGCTCCACCCGCACGGTCGGGTCCGTGGTGAGGTCCGCCGCCCGCTCTGCCGCCCGGCTCGCCGTGTTCGGGTCGGACATCGCCGTGGCCTCGTGCGCGAGTGCGGCGAGCTCGTCCGCGAGCCGGCCGTCCGGGCCGGTGGCGAGCTCGGCCCGCCACCAGATCGTGCGGGTCGGTTCACCCTCGTGCTCGGCGACGAGCGCCTCGAGCACCGCGGTCCGCTCCGACGGCGCGGCGGACCGGAGCACCGCGGACTGCACGAGCGGGTGCCGGAGGCGGATCGACCGTGGTGCGACCCACTCGAGGAGTCCGGCCGCGGCGGCATGGTCCGTCCACGTCGGCGCGGGGAAGCGACCGAGCGCGCGACCAGCCACCCTCGAGGCTTCCTCTGCCGTCGCGCCGGCCGACAACGCCACCGTGAGGACCGCGAGCCGGGTCGGCTGGTCGAGCGCAGCGGCTCGCTCGGCGAACTCCTGCTCGACCCGACCGACGACCGGACGTTCGCGGACCCGGTCCCCCGGCGCCGGTCGGGCGAGCTCACGCAGCGCGAGCGGGTTGCCGGCGGCGCGAGCCACGAGGTCACGGCGAGCCGGTCCGGACGGTGCCCCGGGGACGGCGTCGAGCAGGGCGTCCGCGTCGTCGTCCGCGAGGGGCTGCAGGTGGATGCTCCGGAAGCCCGGCTCGGACACGGCGTCGGGCTCCCGGGTCGTCACCACCACGACCATCGGGTCCTCGGCGATCCGCCTGGCGATCATGCGGAGCGCCCAGGCCGAGGGGGCGTCGACCCAGTGCAGGTCCTCGACGACGACGAGGAGCGGCGCCCTGGCCGCGGCGTCGGACAGCAGGGTCAGCGCGGCCAGTCCGGCGAGGAGCGGCGAGGGCTGCTCGCCGGTCTCGATCCCGAAGGCGACGTGCAGGGCACGGCGTTGCGGGGCGGGCAGGTCCGCGAGCCCCGCACGGAGCGGGTGCAGCAGCATGTGGAGCGCGGCGTACGGTTCCCCGGACTCGGCGGTGGTCCCCGTCGTGGTCAGGACACGGACGCCACGGCTGCGCGCGTGGTCCACCGCGTCGGCGACCAGCACCGACTTCCCGATGCCCGCCTCGCCGTCGACGACGAACGCCGTGCCGCCTCCCCCGCCGCGGACGGCATCGATCGCCGCACGCAGGGCTGCAGTCTCCTCCGCGCGTCCGACCACGGGCCGCCCCACCGACATGTCGTCAGTATGGCAGTGCAGCGGGTCCCGTCGGACTCCGGGCCGTGCCACGATCGGAGCATGCCTGACGACGGACGACCCCTGGCACGACTCGGCTTCCTGACCATCGGGTCCTTCGACCCCGCAGCACCCGGAGCCGGCCACGAGGACACCCTCCGCACGATCGAGCGCGCCGAGGCGCTCGGCTTCGACAGCGCCTGGCTCCGCCACCGACACCTGCAGCACGGCATCTCGTCCCCCGTCGCGGTCATGGCGGCCGCGTCGCAGCGGACCTCCCGCATCGCACTCGGCACCGCGGTCACGCCGATCGGTGCGGAGAACCCGTTCCGCCTGGCCGAGGACCTGGCCACGGTCGACGTGCTGCTCGGCGGGCGGCTGCAGCCGGGCTTCTCGTCCGGGACGCCGATGCACTACGACCTGTACCGCGAGGCGATCCACCCCGACACCGCCGAGCACGAGGACCTCGGCGAGACCCGGCTGCTGCGCTTCCGTGACCTCGTCCGCGGTGACCCGGTCACCGGGCCCGTCGGACGCCGGGGCATCGAGGAGTTCGCCTCCACGGTCCAACCGCACAGCCCGGGCCTGGTCGACCGGCTCTGGTACGGCACCGGGAGCACGCGCTCGGCGGTCTGGGCCGCGCGGAACGGGTTCCACCTGCTCACGTCGAGCGTCACCCGGAGCGAGGTCGGCACGGACTTCGCCACGAACCAGCGCGCCCAGGTCGAGGCCTACCTCGACGCACATCCCACGCCGGAGCACGCGCGGGTCTCGCAGGGACTCGTCGTCGTGCCGACGGACACCGCGACGCCCGAACAGGTAGCGCGGTACCGGGCCTACGCCGCGTCCCGCGCGGACCGGGTCGGCGTCCCGCAGGGGCCGGCGGGCATGCTGTTCGCCGCCGACCTGGTCGGGACGTCCACCGAGATCGCGGACCGTCTGCGCGCGGACGCCGGGTACCAGGTCGCGACGGAGGTCGCCTTCGCCCTGCCGTTCTCGTTCGCACCGAACGACTACACGCAGATCGTGACGGACATCGCGGAGCGCCTGGGCCCCGAGCTCGGCTGGTCCCCCGCGCCGCGCGCCTGACGCCCCGAGGTCCGGCCGGCCCGCGCCGACCGGTCGGTCACCGTCGGCGTTCGACGGTCACCGGACCGCGCCCGCACCCGCGGCCGCGGCCGCCGCCGCGGTGGTCACCCGCACCGCGCCTCCCGTCCCCTGCCGGACGCGGCAGCGCAACCCGACCAACGGAGGAATCCGACTACGTCTCAGGCGGGTCCGCCGTCGACGGGTGGAGCCGCCGCACCTCGGCTTGCATCTGCTCCCACGTGGTCTCACCGGCCGCCCACCGGTCCTGCAGCTCGTGCACCGCATCGGACGCACGACCTCCTTCGAGCGCAGTGGACACCCGTGCTTCATCGACGATCTGTCGCCGCCGGTCGTGCTCATCGGGGCTCAGCCGAGAAGGCCGTCGCGGTCGGAGCACAGGGAAGCCGTACTTCGCTTCGAGCTGCGCCGCTGCTTCTTCGTACGTCAGCGAGCCGTCGAGGATGCCGCGCGCCCGCCCCAGCGCCTCGGCGTCGGGGAAGTGCCCGGCGAGCTGCTGACCCTTCTCGATCATCGCCATGGCCTGCTCGAGTGCGTCACCGCTCAACGGCCGTCGATCGTCGTTCATCGCACCCCTCGAGAAGATGCAGCGAGCGTAGCTCGTGCGGCCGCCGCCGAGCGCCGACAGTGCGGCACCGCGACCGTCGTCACTGGTTGTTTCCAGTTCGTCGTGGTGCGGTGAGCGGGTGATGTTCTTCGCCGACGAACCGGACCCGCTCGATGCTGCACCCATGCACGAGCCTCCACGGGACCCACGGCACGGGCCATCGGAGGATGAGCTGCCGGGTGTGCTCGGGTACGGACTGCGGTGGGGATCGAGTGCGAACGCGATGGTCGTCGTCGAAGCGGCTCGTGTCTTCTCCGACGGGGTCATGTTCCAGGTCGGTCGGCAACTCCGCCGCGGTGATCTGAGCGTGCGAGCGTTCCAGCAGCTGGTTCACGAGGACCACTTCTACGCCTCGGACGAGGACCGCCGAGCGCGACTCCGGTACGGAGCGGTCCTTGCTGACGGGCAGCACGTCACCGACGGCTACCCGTTCGGCCGCGACAGTGAAAGCACCGGAGCCGTGTTGATGCGGCACGGTGGCGGGGGCGGTGGGGGCGCGTCGTCGTACCGGTACACCGACGAACTCTGGCTGCACCCCCTTCCTCCGGAAGGACCGCTCGAGCTCGTCGTGCAGTGGCCATCGCTCCGCCTCCCCGAACAGCGCGTCGCCCTCCCCGCGACAGACATGCTCCAAGCGGCTGAACAGGTCACCGCGCTCTGGCCAGATTGAGGTCATCACTCGCGACTGAACCCTGCACATCTCGGTAGCCGATGGGTCACCGGACGGCCCCACATCTTCGGACCCTGCACAGCCGCATCGGGGTTTGTTCCGGCAGCCCCAGTGGAACCGCGCCTTGGATCTCAACCACTGTTGAGGGTGTGGGGTGGACTCATGCAGATCAAAGAAGCCCTGCTTCCCACACGCTCCACCTCGACTGTTGCTGCGTTCTTCGACCGCCTCGGCTGCGTCGTCACCCGGGACGGTTCGAGCACGACCGTGAGGATCGGCCTGAGCCGGGTGCGCTTCGTTGAGAGGGACTTCGACGGCTCCCACCACCTCGCGTTCACCATCCCGACCGGAACATTCGACGGGGGCCCAAGAGTGGCTCGAACAGCGTACGCCGCTTCTGTCCGTCGATGATCGGTCGGAGTTCGAAGGACCCGAATCGTGGAATTCATGCTCGATGTACTTCGACGGTCCTGATGGTCAGGTGCTGGAACTGATCGAGCGAAGAGCCCTACCAGCCACACACGTGGGCTCCTTTACCGCCCATGACCTCGAATGCGTGAGCGAGATCGGAGTTGCAGTCCCTGACGTCCTCGCCGCGGTGGCCACGCTCCGAGCAGCGGGCATTCGGCCCTACGGGAACGAGCCCACCGGCGACTTCGCGGCCGTCGGAGACATCGACGGCCTTCTGATCCTGGTCACGCCCGGTCGCGCATGGTTCCCAACCACCTCGTGCTACGTCGCAGACACTCCGGTGACCGTGATCACCTCCGCCGAGCGGGAATTGACGCTCGGAGGCGGGAAATCCCTCCAGCCCGCGACTGCGAACCCGGCCGAGAGGGCGCCGACGGACTGATGGTCTGCAAGGCTGCGGGCATGCCATGGCCGCGCGCTGTCCGTCTGAAGTCAGACCGCCTCGTCCTCGAACCCTTGATGATCGGGCACGCCGACGAGATGGTGGGCGTGCTCGCGCCGAGAGTGCTGTATCGCTTCACCGGCGGCGAGCCGCCGAGCACCGAGGAACTCCGGGAGCGCTACGCCCGCCAGGTCCGAGGCCAGTCCGAAGACGGCACTGCAGGATGGCTGAACTGGATCACCCGTCGTCGTGACGGCGGCCCACCGATCGGGTTCGTGCAGGTGACTCTGCACCGGGCAGCCGAGGGCATGACCGCGGACCTCGCCTGGCTCGTCACACCGAGCGCTCAAGGACACGGCTTCGCAACCGAAGCCGCACAACAAGTAGCGATGTGGCTGCACTCGATCCACGTACAGGAGCTCAACGCGCTTCTTCGCCCGGAACACGAAGCCTCGGCCCGCGTCGCCCGACGGGTTGGGATGCGCTCGACCACAGTCAGCCACGACGGAGAGGTCCTGTGGCGGAAGCGGCTCGTTGCGATGGACACGCGCTGAACGTGGTCTCGATAGCCGATGGATTACCGGAACACCTCGGGTAGCGCGGCAACGAAGTGATCGAAGTGGCTGTACCAGACGGAGTGAGCTGCTCCGGGGACGTCCCGGACGATCACGCCCCGACTCTCGTGGTGCGCCGCTGTCACGTCATCGACGTACAGACTCGGCTTCGCTCGCACGATGATCGATCCCGGCTCCGGCTCGAAGGACACCCCGGGGCCCGTTGCCGGCGACGCCGCCGTGGCCGGATCAAAGTGCTCCGCTGCACGAGCCTCGACAACACAGTCCTGGTCACTGTAGAACGGCCGCGACGCTCGGAGCCCGTCGTACGTGCGCGCTCGTTTGTCCTGCTCGTACTCGGCGGTGAGTTCGGCACGGTTCCAGCCGCCGCGCGACGTGAAGGGAGCATCAATGTAGACCGAGAGTGCCGGGGCCAGCAGCCCGGCGTCCACAGCCGCGGCGAGGAGCAGCGCACCGTACGAATGGCCCATCACAAGGTCGGGCGTCGATCCGCATTCGTCGGCAACGGACCCCACAACCGATCGGGCGGCCCGATCTACCGTCATGGTTTCGTCGCGCGGTGACAGTCCGTGGCCTGGAAGATCCACCCCTAGGACGCGATAGCCGCTCGCGACCAACCACGGCACCACTCGCCACCAGCTCTCGCGAGAACCCATCATCCCGTGCAGCAGCACCGCCGTGCGGTCACCCTGGCCATGCACCTCAACGTGGAGCTTCATCGGGGTATCGAAGCACATCCAGCTTCACGGGCCGGCTGTCTCGTTAGCCGATCGGCTATCGGGACCGCCAGCATCACCCTGAGTACCGTCGAATCGACAGCTGCCGAGGCGAATGGGACTGTAGCTGTGTGGGAACGATGTCGAAGCGTGCCAAGGGCTGGGTCTTCATCTGGGTCAGCCTGTTGTTTCCTGCAATGGCGATCAGCACGCTCGTCTTCGGGGCGCTCGGCGATCCGGACCGTTCCGACTGGCTCATCTGGACGGTGGCGATCGTGCTGCTATCGGCAGCCGTTGTCATTGCTTACATCTGGGTGTTCCGCAGCATGCGCGCTCTCCGAGCGCCGGATCGTAGCGGCCGATAGGACACCGGGCACACCGCGCGCGTGCGCATCGTGTCAACCCAGCAACCAAAGGGTGCAATACAGCGTCTCGCCGCCGTCGTCGCGCTGCTCGGAGGCGGACAGTGGTTGCGCGTCGGGTTCCGGTTGATTCACCTTCCGGCGCCTGGCTGCGGCTTGGACGACGCTCCCGCCAGTAGCTAGTGAAATGGTGTCTCGGTAGGTCACCGGCTATTGAGACGCAGCGATCGCGAGCAGGGCGACCTCGACGACAGCGTCGGAAGGCATGTCCGGGTAGTAGTTCTCGCGCAGCTGTTGGGCGAAGAGCTGCATGTCAGTCTCAGGAGGCTGGTGGGCTTGTTCGGCGGTGAGGCTGTCAAGCCGGTATTGGTGCACGGCGATCACGGTGCCGGGGACCGGTCCTGCCGTCGGGTGTTCATCGAAGACGAACACGGCTGCTCCCACCGGGACGTCCTCGTTCCACCGCACGGTGGTGACCTTCTCGCCAGACATCACTGCCTCGTAGTGCTTGCGATGGAAGTGGATCGTGTTGGGTGCTGCACTGACCATGCGCCCACTCTGCCGTAGCGGCAGAGGGTGGCGATCGAGGTGCCGGTCCCGGCGACCGGAAGTCGCGCCGCCGCGCTGGATCGGCCCGAACGGATGCGTCCGGAGGCCGATCGGCTAACGGGACTCTTGCGGGCCTCAGTCTTGACCATCACGCTGCCGGGATGACTACAGGTACTTCGACCCTCATCTACGTGGTGATCGCTGGGCCGCAAGCCTCCGGCAAGAGCGCTATCGCTGTGGCTCTCACTGCGGAGCTTCGCGGTCGAGGAGAGCAGGTTGCGGCAGTTGAGCTGGACCAGATCGCTTCGATGGCGTTACCAACGCTGCCCGACTGGGAGGTCGCGCACCAGATCACCGAGACAGTCACCGGGTTGTGGCTCCGTGCGGGGATGAGCTGCGTCATCGTCGAAGGTGTTGGGACGAGCGAGAAAGTGCAGGCACTTCTTCAGCAAGCACCCGCTGGCGTCCCCTCTCTGACGATCGTGACGACCGCACCGTTCGACGTTGCCTTCAATTGGGCTCAGGCTGATCCGAGCCGTGGAGTGTCTCGTCAGGAGGACTACCTGCGAGCGGTCTACAACCGCTGGGAAGATGAGCTGCCGCTGATCGATGCTGACCTGACGCTGCACACGGACCAGGACTCACTGGAGCAGTGCGTCGACGCCACACACTCACAGATCGCTCTCACTCGCCGGCAGCAGCACCGGTAGCCGATTGGCTATCGAGACGCACTCAGAGTCGGGAGCTGGACCTATGCTCGCTGCATGTCGACTGATGACGAGCTTCGCCGTGAGCCCGGAATTCGTGCGGTGAGCAGCTTCTTCGGACACTTCGGTGGAGAGGATGTAGTAGTGCGGCCGGCGGACCTTGCCGAGCCTGCCTTCACGATCGAGGTGCTACTCACGGACGGGGAAGCGACCTTCCCGCCCGCGGCCCCTGTGCATGAGGGCGATCTGGTCGAACGCAAAGATCCCCGAGGTGGTGTGATCGAGTACACGATCGACCGCTACGAGTTCAGCAAGGATCCCTTCGGTCACGGCAACGACCACTGGAAGGCTCGGCTCGTCGAAAAGCGCCACGTCTCACGGCATTTCGCGGAGCCGCACATCGTCGTCAACGGGGGTGTCAACCAGTTAGCTGTCGGCGATGGCAACACCTTGCAGCTCACCAACCAAACGGCGCACTACCCGGACGTCGTCAGCGCCCTCGGTGAGATTCGCAACACTATTCCGCGTGAAGCGCTGAAGGCGGGTGAACTTGAAGAGATCGAGGAAGCCTTGACGGACGCAACGACCGCTGCGCGCGAGGCCGAGAAGCCAAGCGCAGTAAAGCGCGCGCTCCACGGCGTCAACGGTGTGATCGGAGATTTGGCAGGCTCAGCGAAGAGCGGAGCCGCTGACAGTGTGAAGGCGTGGGTCGCCGCGGCAACCGCTGTGCTCCTGAGCCATATCGCGGGGCTGTAGACCTCTCAGGACGAAGGGCCCGCCACCACCGCTGACCAGCCAAATCCCGCGGCCCCACCAGCACTCTCAGTAGCGCCCCCGCTCTGCCACGCCGTCCGGTAGCCGATCCCCTACCAGACGGGCTGGAGACAGTGACTGACGCCCCAGGTTCAGGGGCTGGCGTAAGAAGCTGTCGCGAGCTGAGGATCAGTGAGACAGTGGCCGGAGCCCGGTAAGCACCAGGGTGAGAACCCGATGCCATGCGTCAGCAGGTGCGGGCGGGGTCATAACGGAAACGACTGCGGCACAGACCGCTCGGAAGTCGGCGAACGAGAAGTCGTCACGGACGAGCCCCTCGGCATGGTCGGCGGCGATGAGGGTGTCGATCGGCCCCTCCGACTCCTCGATCGCGAGGCGGACCTCATTGCCGAGTTCTGTTGCGTGGCCCCGTAATGCAGCACGCAGCGCACCGTCCTCTGCGGCGCTGGCCATGTACGCCTCGAGCAGGGTTCGGACGCGGGAGCGCCCGTCGGCCTGCTCGCCGGCGGATCGAACGGCATCGTCCGCGAGTCGACGGATGCGGAGCGCGGCGATCGCGTCGACGAGGGCCGCTTTGTCGGGAAAGTGCCGGTAGAGCGTCCCCACGCCAACGCCAGCATCCGCCGCGATCTGCTCCATCGACACTCCAGTGCCCGAAGCGCGAAGAAGCGCCGCGGCATGCTCCGTGATCCGCTGGCGATTGCGCTGCGCGTCCGCTCGCATCGTGCCCCTTCCTTCTGCGACGTCTGAGGCGTACTCTATCAAACGGAAGCACACTTCCGTTTACGAGATGGAGACCACTTGGACACCCCAGCCGAAGTCATCGTCGAAGCGCAGACCGACACCACACGCGCGGCAGTCGCGGTACGCAACGGCATCATCGTGGCAGTCGCCACGGATCCCGCTGGCGTCGATACCCTCCGCGACACCTGGCGCGACGAGTCCACATCCATCGTCGAGCAACAGGGGGTCCTCGCTCCGCTCTTCATCGACACGCACAACCACCTCGCGTTGGCGTCGCGGAACGTGCTCGGAGTGCCGATGCACGACGTGCGCAGCATCGGCGAGATCCTCGATCGCGTCCGGGAGCGCGCCGCGCACACCCCCGCAGGATCCTGGGTCATCACCGCGGCGGATTGGCACGAGATGCAGCTACAGGAACGCCGCTTCCCCACCGCGGTCGAGCTCGACGAGGCAGCACCAGATCACCTCGTCTTGGTGCAGCGCGGCGGCCACAACGCCGTCCTGAACAGTGCAGCGCTTGCTGCTGCCGGCGTCACCGCGACCTCCGGCGACGTCGCGGACGGGTATGTCGCTCGGGCTGACGACGGGACCCCCACCGGGCTGCTCCAAGACGGTGCGCTGACCGCGATGCAGTCAATGCTCCCCGAGGTGTCCCAGGAGGACCTCGTCAAGGGGATCGACGTGACAAGTCGCACCTACCGGGAAGCCGGCGTCGGTGTGGTTAGGGACCCAGCCGTGTCTGTGGAGGAGTGGGCCGCGTTGCAGCGGGCACGGTCGGAGGATCGGTTGCACGTCCGCGCGTTCTCGATGATCTTCTCCCCCGCGCCACTGATCGCGGCCGCTGGTTCCATGGACGACTACCTCGACGGACTCGAGGCGAAGGGAATCCACCCGGATGACGGTGACGACCGCCTCCGCCTCTGGGGCATCAAGCTCGTCGTCGACGGCGGCGTTGAGGCAGCCGCGCTCCGCGAGCCCTATGCCGGCCGACCGGACTTCACCGGCACCCTGCTGATGACGCCCGACGGCCTGACGGATGCACTGCGCGCCTGCGTCACCCGCGGCTGGCCCGTCGGCACCCACGCCTGCGGAGACGCCGGAGTCGACGCGTTCCTCGACGCCGTCCAGCGAAACGTCGACAACGGCATCCAGCACGGACATGGCCGGGTCGTCATGGAGCACGGTGCGCTCATGGACGCCGACCAGATCGCACGAGCAATCAGGCTCGACGTGCACATCACCGCCCAGGAAGCACTCCGAGATGGGCTCATCGAACCGTTCGCCGAAGCATGGGGGCAGGAGCGGGTAGCAGCGATGTTCCCCTGGCGGGAACTCTTCAACGCAGGCGCATCCGTCAGCGCCGGCACCGATCACCCCATCAGCCCCCTCGACCCGATCGCCGGCATACTCGGCATGACGACCCGACGTACGACGCTCGGGATCCTCGGCGCAGAGCACGCATGCACCAGAGACGAGGCGCTCGAGCTCTACACACGCGCCGGCGCGGAGCTCCTCGGACACGACCTGACGGGAACGATCGCCGTCGGAGCACCAGCGGACTTCGCCGTCTACCCGGTCGACCTGCACCACGCCCCCGACGAAGCACTCGCCGGTGCCCGCCCGACTCTGAGTGTCCTCGCCGGCGAAGTGCTGAACCACCAGGAGGAGTCTCGCTAGCCGGTCCTTCACGGGCACACTCGTCGGCGGTCGCCTCGGCGACACACGCCCCGGCCTGGTCACCATCGTCACCCCGGCCGCGAGCGCCGTCCTGCTCCTCCTGATCGGCGCCGTCGCCGACCAGCCGGTCCTCACCGGCGTCCTCGTCGCCGCGCTCGGCCTGTTCGGGCTCAGCGCCAACGGGGTCCTCATCCACACGGCCGTGCACGCCGCGGGCGATGCGGCGGCGCTCGGGTCCGCGTTCACCGTCGCCGCGTTCAACCTCGGCACCGCCGTCGGGACAGCGGTCGTCGGCGGCCTGCTCGACAGCACCGGCGTCACCAGTCCGGTCCGGATCGGCGCCGGCATCGTGGCGCTGGCCCTGGTACCAACGATCCTGTTGGCGACCGCACGGACCGGGACGGCACGCGGCGGGCGACCGACCGCCGGGTGACCCCTGCGGCCGCTCCACGGAGGAAGATGTCCTGCATGGGGGACAAGACGATCTTCATGCTCCGCGGTCAGCTCGTCCACCGGGCCGTCCTGTGGCCCTTCGTCCGACCGCTCGTCGGCGACCAGCTCCAGGCGGTGAAGGACCCGGACTTCGTGCGACGCCGAGCGATCGTCGCTGCGACGGTGCTCGTCCGCGCGCTCGGGCCTGCTCGACGGCGGGACCGACCTCGAGAAGGACACCGCGCTCGGCCTCATCAACCTCGAGGGCCCGAGGGACGTCACGACCTTCGAGCCGGAGTGGCAACGCCTGTCCACCGCTGATCGCCGGGAGGTCCTCGTCGACCTCGACCGGTACGTCGTCAACGCGGCGAACGGCATCGCCGCGTTCATCCGGCAGGTCGGCATCACCGGAGGGCTGACGACCTGCGTCTGGTCGGAAGTGCCGCTGTTCATGGCAGACGGGTTCTTCACCCCCGTCGAGGGCGTTCCGACCCGTCTCCGCGCGGACCTCGTCGTGTGGCGGCAGCGAGGCGTCGTCGACGTCCTCGACCTGAAGGTCGGGAACGCCAACCCGCCGGACTGGAAGCTCCAGCAGGACCGGAAGCAGCTCGCGCTCTACGTCGACGCCGTGCAGCGCCGAGCCGTCGGCGCATCCCGGGTCCGGGCGAAGCTGCTGTACGTCGGCAGGGGCCACGGGGCCAGCCGGTTCGAACCACTGTCGCCGTAGCGGGCGACGTCCGCAGCACCGACGGCGATGCCTCCCACCGAAGTACACCGAACGGTCGATGCGCCCGGCCGTCCGCGCGTCCTATGGTCGCAGGATGCTCCAGCGAACCACCGCCGTCCTCGCAGCCCTCCTGACCACGCTCGTCGCGGTCACGGGGTGCGCAGCCGGGCCTGGAGGCACGACCTCCTCCGCCTCGTCGGCTGCGGTCGCACAGCTGGATCCGCAGGTCGCGTCGTCGCTCGACGACGCGCTCCGCGCCGTGCAGGCGAGCCCCGGCGTCGCGAGCGCGACGAACCGGATCGAGCTGCACCAGAGCTACACCGCCGCCGACGGGACCGACGTCACGCCTCCCGGCCTCGACGCGTGGAACAACCGCGACGCCGGTCCGGCCGCACCGCCACCCATCGGCGCGGTCTCCCCGGACGATCCTGCGCTCCCGCCGGTGCCCACCCCCTCGGTCCGTCCCAAGCCCCCTGCCGAAGCGACCGAGGCGCACGCGTTCACGAGCGCCTTCGTGGTCACGATGGCCGCGGACGCCACCCCGTCGGAAGCGGCGGCGGTCCCGGTCGCGATGGCGGAGCGGATCGCCTGGACCGGTGTCACGCTCACGCTGCAGGTGCCGGCTGGGCCTGACCATGTCCGCACCACCGTCACCTACTCCGGCACGTTCGACCAGCGGATCCCTGATGACACGGCCCTCGACGTCGCGTCCGGGCTGGCGACGCTCGCCGCCACACCGGGCGTGACCGGGCTCGAGGCGAACATCCCACAGACGATGCGCGTCGACTACGGCTCCCTGACCATCGGCGTCGCTCCGGCGGACGACGCCACGCTCGCACGGGTGCGCGGCGTGATCGACGGCACCGCGTTCGCCGGGACGACGCTGCACGGGTCGTTCGGGAACGGGGCGAAGCCCTAGTCGGGGTCGCGGACCCGCGCTCGAACGGTCTCCACGTCCTCGGACACACGTGCCGCGGTCCGACGTCGCCGCACGCCGGCATCTCCGTAGCCAGGCACCATGCCCGCCGACCCGATGCACGACCTCCTCGAGGCGGCGACCACCACCGTCGCAGCCGGCGGCGACGTGCGGCGAGCGCTCAGCCTCGTCGGCCTGCTGTCCCTCGTCTCCACGGTCGTCGCCGTGGTCACCGCGGCCGTCGTCACCCTCGTCGTGTTCCTCGTCGTCCTGTCCCCGTTCGCAGTCCTCCTCGCCTTCGGACTCCTGTTCGGCTGAACGTCGACGACGTGCTGCACGTCGGTGAGGACTGCTCCGTTCCGGGGTCGTACCGAGCGGTCATCACCCGAGGCGGTGCAGTGGTCATCGTGGACCACGCGCACCGTCTCCCAGCGGACGATAGGTCGTCATGGTCTGGCCTTGTCGGTCCGCGATCTCGAACGACGTGTACGCAAGGTGTTGCAGTTGCCCGTCGACCCGGCGGACACGTTTGATCCCCCCGCCTTCGGTACCCACGTCGTAGCGCGACCACCATTCATCGAACTCTGGGCTGCGCCGGCGCAGTTCGTCCTCGAGTTCTGCGAAGGCCGCGACGCCTGAACGCCGTCCGGCTCGGGCGCGGAACCGTGCAAGCAACCCCTGGGACACTTCTGTCCAGTCCGGCAAGACCTCTCGTGCGTCAGCGGCGAGGAACACCCATCGGACGAGATTCGGGCGCTCGTCGTTGGTCAGGGCAGCACGGAACAGTTCGGCGGCAGCCGCGTTCCACGCGAGGGCGTCGAAGGTCTCGCCCGTCACGTACGTCGGCGCGGGTTCGAGGAGGCCGACCACCCGCACTACTTCCGGGTCGAGCATCTCTACTTCGCTCGTCGCAGTCCGTAGCTCTTCCTCGGAGGCCCCGATGGCGATCAAGTGTGTGCGCTCGGTGTCGCCAAGGCTGAGCGCGCGTGCAAGCGCCTCGAGTACCTGGCGGGACGGACGGACGTCTCGGCCCTGCTCGAGGAACGTGTACCAGGTCGCACTGATCCCCGCGAGCATCGCGAGATCCTCGCGACGCAGGCCGGGGGTTCGACGTCGAGGCGAACCGGGCAGGCCGACCTCGGACGGGCGGATTCGTTCCCGTCGCGCACGCAGGAACGCTCCCAATTCTCGGCGTCGCTGCTCGGCGAGGTCGCTCACGTCGTGCAAGCCACACCGCACTTGCTCCACCGGCTATGAACCCATTGGCCGGCACTGCGGTTTGGAGAGCACCGGCATCGTGACCGTTGCAGCACTTGGGCGTCCGATAGCCGATCGGCTATCGGACGGGCGGGGCTGCCCAGACCGCTCGGTATCGCCAGAACAGCGAACGTCGCATCTTGATCCCCGGGAGCACCTGGCGAGCGACCGCGTGAATCTCTCCGAACGTGAGCAGCGGCATCGTCGTCGGCGCCGTCATACTCTCCGGAGGCTCCTCAGCGCGGCGAGGGTGAAGAATCACGCCGACACCGACGTTCAGGAGCAGCGAGGCTATCGACCACGGGAGGTCTCTCGACGTCTCTCGGGCCAGGCCGACGATGACGAGCCGTCCGCCCGGCCGGAGCATCGAGCGCGCCGCTTCCAGAGCTGGCACCAGCGGAAGATGGTGAAGCGACGCCACGAAGGTCACCAGGTCGTAGCGCGGCTCATCTCGGATGGTGAAGTCGAAGGGTTCGTCTCGTACCGTCACGTTGCAGAGGCCGTTGACGTTCACACGCGCCTGTGCCGCCGTGCGGGCGTCTGGTTCGAGGCCCACGACCGATTTTGCGGACCGAGCGAGCCGCCTCAGCAGTGTGCCGGTCCCGCACCCGACGTCGAGCACCGCGGCCCCTCTGCCCACGCGCCGCGCGTGCCAAAGCACGAACGACGCGTACGCATCGTTATGCGACCAGGGGTGCTCGTCACTGAACCGCCCCAACTTCGAAAGCAACCGCATCCCCGTCTTGCTCATGGTCCGCAGCGTATTCGCGATCAAGAGCACCGAGTCGGGTGCGACTGAGTTAGTCGCTCCAAGCCGTTCGGTAGCCGATTGGCTATCGGGACGGGGGCTGAGGGAGGCCGGTCAAGAGAACAACCCGAGTAGTCGGATGCACTTCGGCGGGTCCCAGGTCAGTCCTCGCGCGAGGACGCTGAGCCCCTCGTTCTGAGTGTGCGCCTCGACGAGGACGGGATCAGGAAGAACGTCGGCGCGATCATCGTGCACGAGAACGGACACGTCGAGGCGTTCCTGCACGACGAGTGGCAGCCGTGGCTGCAGGACCACGAGGCCGCGGTACAGCACCTGCTCTCGCTCGGCATCGAGGAGTTCATCGTGGGTGTGCTCCATGACGAACTCGATGCCGGTGTGATCACTGCGATCCTGACCGGCGACGTCGACGGGCACTGACGAAGGCTCGGCCAGATCAGTCCTTCCGCCGGACCCCGAACTCACCGCGGGTCGAGGTCCGGCGGCCGCAGCGGGGGTCAGAGCCGCCCGATGAACTCGTCGATTGCTGTGGCGAGAGCTTCGGTGGCTTCGAGGGGGATGAGATGGCCGCTGGCCGGAAGCACGAGGAACTCGCCGTCAGCGAGGTACGGGAGGAGGTTCTCGCGCAGCACGTCGACGGGCTCGACGACGTCGCGTTCCCCGGCGACGACGAGGGTTCGTGCGGTGATCGCCCGCGTTGCGGCGGTGATGTCCTCGGCGATCCCTCGCAGCGGCCATTCGGTCCGCGCTTCAACGCTTCCGCTGGCGAGTGAGTCGGTGAGGACTTGCTCTGCCAGGTCAGCCGGCAGCTTCGATGCTGTGAGGACTGCATCGCGTGCGCCGACCGCTGAGTCCGGCGACTCGTAGGCGCGGGACAGTCCCACCTGGTACTCCGACGTGATCATCGCAGCCGGCTTCGCAGGACCGGAGCCGACGAGCACGACGCCGCGCAGTGCGTCGGGTCGGGTCGCGGCGATCAGCTGCGCCACCTTTCCGCCCATGGAGTGTCCGACCAGGACGTAGTCGGTCACAGCTTCCGCTTCGAGGACTGCCATCGTGTCGGCTGCGAGCTGATGCAACGTGAACGGGCCCGGCAAGGCACGTGAGCGCCCCCACCCTCGGTGATCGATGGCGATGCTGTCTCGGCCGGCAAGCCGGTCTCGAACAGGCTTCCATGTGCGACCAGAACCACCCCAGTAGTGCAGGAAGACGAGGGTCGGGCCGCTGCCGGTTCGACGGTCGAAGGCAGGAAGGGTGGCGTTGTGCGAAATGGTCACGGTGCTCCTCAATCGGTGGGGATCGGTCGCATCCATGCAAGCGTTGATCCGGCGGAGAAACATCTCCACGAACGGACTGCATGTGGTGGAAACTGGTCACGTGGTGGCCGTGAAGCAGATGATCTACCAGTGGTCGGGTCCAGCGCAGGGTCCGATCGAGCTGCTCTCGTTCGCCGCGTTGCGAGCGCGGAACGACGGCGGCACGCAGCGGGCTGACTTCTGTGTCCTCGGCTTCGTGGAATCGGGAGCAGGGATGCTCTCCGCTGACTTCGCCGAGTACGCCCTCGAACCCGGATCCGTCGTGGCGCTCGCACCGGGCATGGTGCACCGGTGGCAGGACATCGATGCGGTGGAGGGCGTCCTCGTGGTGTTCCTCCCCACCGCACCGGTGACGACGGCTGCCCAGGCTGCATCGACGGAGCTCGGACGACGAATCGTGTGGCAGCCATCCGAAGCGGATCGTCCGTTCATCGACATGGCTAGCGCGCACCTCGTGCTCGAGAGTGGCGCTGCACAATCCGCAGTCGCGGAGGAGTCGACCCGTCTCGCACTGACCCTGTTGCTCACCCGACTCGACCCCGAGACCGACGACTCGGCCACCGACCAGCCACTCTTCCGCTCGTTCCGGGCAGCGGTGGAACGAGACTTCCGGTCACATCACGACGCCGCGCACTACGCCGGCACGCTTGGCTACTCGTCTCGAACCCTGACCCGCGCCGTCCAGCGGGCCACGGGCGTGACTCCGAAGGCGTTCATCAGTGAGCGGCTGGTCCTGGAGGCCAAGAGGCTGCTCGCGCATGACGGGCTGACGGCTGCAGCGTGTGCGGTCCGACTCGGGTTTCTGGATGCCTCGAACTTCTCCACGATGTTCCGTACGAAAACGGGTCAGACCCCTGGCGCATGGCAGCGGCAGTTCGCACCGCGTCGATCGAGTGAGGCTCGGACGACAAGCCCCTGAGCAACGTGAAGCTGGGGTCGTTCGACGACGGATCGGCTACGCGAAGAACACCAGCGTCCCGACGCCGATCCAGGCGAGGACGATGCCGGCCAGCGCCGCGAGGCTCGCGAGACTGGTCTCGATGATCGCGGACGCCTGTCCGTTCCAGGTTCGGAGCGCGCTGCGTCTGCCCCCGGAACCCCATGTGCCGACACTAGTGTGACGCGATGAGCGTGCGCGAGGAGGGGTGATGCCACAGACGCCAGAACCATCAGCGGCTGACGGTCATCCGCAGCTCGGCTCCGTGCACAAGAACGGCGACCGCCGCTTCGGGGTGTCGGGGCTCTTGGCGAGTGTCTACGCCGGCCGCGGGACGCCGCAGGCGTCGAACCTCTACCGCTCGACGGTGACCGAGCACGTACGCGACGTGCGCGTGGGCGATGCGCTCAGCGTGCGGTGGGACGGCAGTTACTGGTGGGCGTCGTCACCTGCGGGCACGGTGGGTCGACTTACCTGGTCGAAGAACCTTCGCGCGGAAACCGCGTACGTCGCCGGCGGCCCGAGCCCGTTCGATTTCGACGACGGGACGCTGCACGTGCAGAGCATCACCGTCAGCGCTGCGGGCGAGGTCGTCAACTGTGGCGGGTACGTCGTGCCCGACCGCTACGAGCCGTCGGACTGGCCGATGACGCCGATGCCGGATCCGGCAGAGCGCGAGCTGACCGTGACGGTGAGATTCCCGGTACCGGTGCCGGTCCCGGTGCCGGTGCCGGTGCCGGAGAAACCGCCCGTGCCGGAAGCGAGCACCGAGACCAAGGCGCGACCGGGCTGGATTCGACGGCTGCTCGGGCGCGAACGCGAGGGAGAGCAACGATGACGACGTACACACCGCGGGAGCTGGCGGCCGAGCTCGGCTACACGAGCGAGTCCCGACCGGGGAAGGTCGTGCGCGACTACCTCCGCGCGAAGTACCCAGGGCACGCGGACTACGAGCGCTGGGAGCTCGACGAGGCGCAGGCCGACGACGTGCGCGCGAACGTGCCGCGGGCGTCGTGACGCTCGTCAGGCCGCGCGGAGCCTCGTGATCCGCTCGCGGATGCGGGTGTCGAGGTCCTCGAACTCGTCGAGCACGTCCATCGCGGCGTACGCGCGGCCGCGGACCCGCTCCGTGACGGCCTCGACGACGCGCGCCTCCTCGAGCGCTTGCACGCCGCGGTAGACGCTCCGCTCGGGAACATCGCCGAGCTCGTCGACGAGCTGCTCGACGGTGAACACCGGCAACGACAGCAGGACCGGCAGGATCCGGTCGGCCGGGCCGTCAGCGCGCGGGGAGGCCTGCTCCCGCCACGCAGCCTCGTACCGGGCGAAGACGCGCGCCGTGCCGCGGGCTTCCCGCGCGGCCGTCTCGACGCACAGCGCCAGGTCTGTGACGATCGGCGCCGCGTCGCCCGTCCGGTACGCGGTCAGCAGCGAGAAGTAGTGCGTCGTGTCGGCGGCGAGGGCGCTGGCGACCGGCAGCACCGTGTGTGGGGTGACGCCCCTCCGCCGCAGGATTGCCCCGATGAGCGCTCGGCCGATGCGGCCGTTGCCGGCGGTGAAGGGGTGGATGCTCTCGAACTGCGCGTGCGCGAGCGCGGCCTGGGTGACCGGCTCGACGTCGTCGCGGTTCGAGAACGCGATCAGGTCGTCCAGGAGCGCCGGGACCTCCTCGGGCGGCGGCGGCACGTAGAGCGCGCCGCGGGGCGAGTGCTGCGAGCCGCCGATCCAGTTCTGCACGTCGCGGACGCGGCCGGCGTAGGGCCGCTCGGACGGGTCCGGGTCGGCCTCCATGAGCGCCCGGTGCGCGGCGAGGATCTCGTCGAGCGTGATGGTCGTACTGGATGCGGCGATGAGCTTCGTGATCGCGGTGCCGGCGGCGACCATCGACATCGCCGAGGCGTTCTCCTTCAGCCCGCCGATGGCCCGCGCGAACGCGACCGGCGTCGCCTCGACGTGCTCGATGCGACTCGAGGCCACCGACTCCATGCGGATGAGGAAGCCGGCCAGCGGGCTCAGCACGCCGTCAGCGACGTGCTCGAGGTCTGCAGCCTCCCAGCGGGCGCGGAAGAGCTCGCGCTCGGCGATGACGGGCACGTCAAGGTCGGCGATCCGCGGCGGGATCGAGACGGTGATCTCGGAGAGCGTCCGGTCCTCGCGGGTCCCGCGGCGGCTCGTGCTCGTCCAAGGGAGCACGCGCTGGGCGCGTGCTGGCCAGGTGGTCATCGCGGCTCCTTTCTGGCGATAGCCGTGTCGATAATGTCAGTTATCCGGAAAAAGTGACAATACCGGCGAGGTTGCTGCCACGGCGCACCTGCGGACTGCGCGGCTCAGCTCAGGCGGGCGGGAAGTGCGCTGCGATCGCGGCAGAGACCTCTTCCACGTCGACCGCCCCCTCGAGCGCGGAAAGACGCTTCGCGAGCCGCTTCGGCCAGCAGACGTCGATGCCGCGCACGGTGAACGAGCCGCCGAAGAGCGGCCAGTCGGCGTCGACGAAGCAGAGCGCGCCCTGCACGGAGACCGGACCGACGACGTCCTGCATGAGCGCCACCTGGCGGAGGACGCTGTCGACGAGCTTCGTGCGGTCGCCGCCGACGATGAGCTTCTCGGTGCGGGGCCGGAACAGCCCGCCCTCGACCTGCAGGCGGGGCCGCTTGTTCCGGTAGCGCTTCGCGTCGATGACCCAGACGCCGGCGCGGGTGATGACGATGTGGTCGATGTTCGCGCGGGACCGGGGGATGCGGCGATCGTGGAGCACGACGATGTGCTCGTTGGCGATCGCGTCGAGGGCCCGGCCGACTTCGGCCTCGCCAGCCGCACCGGACTTCCAGGCGGCCGTGCTCTGGCGTTCGCCCGAGAGCGCCACGGCGATCGAGCCGATCCGGCCGTCGCCCCAGGTCTCGCGGATCTTCGCCTCGTCAAGCGCCCGGCGGCGGTCGTACTCGCGCTTGGCGGATGCGCCGGCGCCGGTGATGTCGTTCGTCCCCATGGCGTCCATCCAGTCAGACCGGCAATAGGCGTCGCGAGCCCCAGTGCGAGGCGCGGCCGGCGGCCGGCTCAGGACGGTTGGTCGGACGGCTTGCAGCGCAGCTTCGCGATGAGGCGCGCTGCGGCCTCGTCCCCCGTGAGCGCGCCCGCGGCGATCTGGCGGCCGAGTTCACGCGTCTCGTCGTCGGTGACCTCGTGACCCGCGGCGCCGAGAGCGGCATCCGCGAGCGTGATGGCGTGCTCAACGTCGACTTCGGGGTGGTTGCCCACCGAGTGCGGTCGTGTGGTGCGCCCCTCGTGCCCTGACGGAGTCGTCTGCGACGTCATGGGGTGCTCCACTTCGTTGAGGGTCAGTGGCCCTTCGGAGACCTGATCGGGTCGTCGATCACCTGGGCCCTTGAAGAGGGCTTCGCTTGCTGATGTCGCGCCCTCGGATCCAGCGGCCGGCTTCCTTCCGGGGCCAACGCCACCAGCGGAAGATCTCCCAGCGCTCGTAGGCGCCATTCTGCTTCACCTCGACGCGAGCCGCCGCGGCGAACGAACCGTATCGGCGAGGGACGACCCACTCGACGCCGACCCACACCGAAGGCAGCAGGTCACGCGGAACTCGAAGCTCGAGCTTCTCAGGGTCCGAGCGGACGTCGAGCACCGGGAGCATGTCAGGGATCTCGATGTCCTCGATGCCCCACACGCGCCAGCGCGGCTCGTACAACACATGCTCGCCCATCGGCCGGGTCGTGACCGTGACGTCGAGCCAGTCGTTCGACTGGTCTCGGATCCAGCCTCGCGCGCGCGAGACCGAGAACGCCATGGCGCGCGGGGACTCGCGATTCGCGCGAATCATGAAGTCCGCCACTGCGATGGAGATTGCGAGTGCACCCAAGATGGACGTGACGCCCTGGACCCCTGCCCACCACGGAGCTTCCCACCAGTTCATGCGGCGACGTTACACAGATTCCGGGCACTCCCGGCCCCGGGCCAGCTGCCGACCGGATCGACGAACGTCGCGGCTTTCGCGAGCGTCGCGACGAAGTGCCCCTTCGCGCCGGCCTGCGCGATCGACTGGCCGGCCGGGTGCACCGTGCGCAGCACCCGGTAGCGGTCCCCGATCGCGAGGTCGAGGAACGCGTCCCATCCCGCCTGAGCCTTCTGGCCGGACAGGACGATGGCGCGGAGGCCAGGCAGGAGCGCGAGGAGCCCCCGCAGTTCGACGGCGCCCTGAGCGAGGTCCACCGGCGTCGGCTTTACCGAGGCGCGTCCGAGGACCCAGGGCACGATGTTCCACACGAGGACCCCGCGGTGGAGGCCGACCTCGTCGCGCGTGCGCCACAGGTTCTGCGCCGTCGGGTCGTCGTTGTCGACCGAGATGAACCCGGAGCCGCCCCACTCCGGAACGGTCTTCGGGCCTGGCGCTTCGAGGAGCAGCAGGACCTGCGACCGAACGCCGGTCTCCGCGGGGTCGAAGTGCGGCACGACGATCTCCGGTTGACGCGCACGCCGACGCTCCTCGACGTTGCGAGCCCATGCCTCGAGCGGAAGGGTGTCCTCAGCGGTGGCGAGCAGCTCGCGCCGCTCAGCCACGCGGCCCGGGTCGCGGAAGCCGCGCGGTGCGTCGAGGAACATGGGCCGAGCGTAGCGACCGGGCGGCGCCCGGTGCCCTCCGGCCGCGCCGGTCTCGGCTCAGGTGGCGCCCTGCGACTACGGCCTGCTTTATGACAAGCGCCTTGCACTCGGTGCCGTGACGACGCGGATGCGGGCGAAGCTTGCCGCTACGATTGCCAACGGACGTCATAACCAGGCTGCTCCGCGGCACAATCAAGCTTCTCGAGCGCACGCGGATTGTCCTGGACGAGGGCTTCAGAGCCGCGATCGACTAAACCAGGGCTTGACATGCGGCGTTTCAGCCCCAAGGCCCACCGTGTGCCACGCAATCGCTGCAGCGTGACGTTGCCACGAGGTCCCGGCGGGCTCCGCCCGTGCTCGGGTACCTCTGTCCGTTGCCAAGGCCAGCCCACGCGCCCGGTAAGGCGACTTCTCCCCACTGGCTCAAGTCGGCGTCGTCACCCTTGTGCGGACAGCCCACGAAGTGCGCCATCCCCCGAGGAGAGAGGAGGAGCGTCGCAGTCTCTGCCCGCGCTCGAAGCGCGTCAGCAGCAGCCCGTTCCTCGTCGGCGTGCCCGTGCACGCAGAACCGCTCATCCATGTCGCACAGCACGCACCAGGCCACCGGTCCATCCTGCATCTCTGACGCGCAGGGCGGAAGCCCGACGCGCTGCCCGCGCCGGCGGGGCTCTTCCACAATTCGTGGCAGCAGTCTCGAGCTTGCGAGCACCGGTAGGCGCCGTCCGGCCGCGGATCGTCAACCGGGCGTCGTGCCACTATCTCGCTAGGGTTGACACATGCTCATCAGCGGCAGGAAGTTCCTGATCACCCTGGCGCTCGGCATCGGCGCATCAGCTCTCGCAGGCTGCTCGATCACTCCGGATTCGATCTGCCCTGACTACGACCAGTCGAGTCCCGTCTCGATCCACGTCCCGGAGTCGTCGGGTGAGGTGCACGCCGTCGCACTGTGCGCGGGCTCTGAATGCACTCCGACGATCGACGAATCGACGAGGACGCGGAACGGCGAAGCGTGGGTGGTGACATTCGACAGCACACCTGTTGGTCCCGGACGGATCGCGCTGTTCGACGCAGGCGGGCTCCGCCTGCACGAAGAACCCGTCGACCTGCAATGGACTGATGTCCGGTTCGGAGCAGATCTGCAGTGCCGGTCTGGCGGTCGTGCAGACGTGTGGGTGGAGGGCTGACCCCTTCTGCATCTGTGTCACGCCCCTCACCCCGTCCCGATAGGCGGTCCTTCAGCGGGCACCGCCTGCCCGCCTCGTCTCGCCACGACGGCTCCTGTCTCAGATGGCTGGTCCGGTGATGGTCTCACTGAGGGCTCGGTATGTGGACGTCGGAGCCGCTTCCTCCTGTCGCGGTCATGGGTCGTCGTCGTTCGATCTGCTCGCTCGAGGAGGAGGGGCGCGACGCGGCGGTGTTTGCGACGCCGGAGCCGTCGCCGGTGCTTGCGTACTTCCAGTCATCCGGTCATCTGGTCCGACGAGTTGACGCTCGGGCGTCCCGCCTGGCCGTTGACGCAGTTCGGGTGGAAGCAGGTCCCGGCGAGACCGAGCTGGTATGGAGCGCCACGTCGAGTCCCGCCGCGGAGAGCCGGGTGACGGCGCCCCGGCCATCCACTCAGGCGCGACCTCTCCGCAACCACTCCGCGAACGTCACGACACCCACCACCATCACCACGACGCAGACGACGAGGGACGCACCAGCGAAGCCGCCGCCGACGCCGAGCTCCAGGCACGCGTCGCCGAGGACGCACGCCGTGATCGACCGGATCAGGAGTACGGGGTGCTCCACGCGGAGCCTGCTCTCGCTCGTCGCACTCTGGACGGGGTCCGTTGCACACCCGTTCTCCGGCTGCGATGACTCGAAGCCGTCCGAACCGGGGCAGCGCGTGCCACCAGCGGATCAACAACGCATCCTGGCCGGCCGGGAGCGGTCAGTCCGGTACCGAGGGCATCGGTCGCGGCGACGTCGTGCGACATCGGCACGGAGCCCTGCCGGTGCTCGTGCACCACGGACTCGTCCTCCTCCCCCGGCAGGTGACAGAACGGGGTCTGCAGCCGCGTCACCGGGTCGGTGAGCGTGTCCGTACCCACGGACTGATCCGCAGCCGCCGCACGACCACCGGCCGTGCTCGCACGGCCCGTACGGAATCGCGGAGCGCCAGCGCCCCGAGTTCGGATGGTCCCCCGCGCCCCGCGACTGACGGCGCCCGGCGGCCGGACCGCCCTCCGACCGCCGCCGCCAGCCGCCCCTACCGCTTCAGGTTCGTCAGCTCCTGCAGCACCTCGTCGCTCGTGGTGATGATGCGCGCGTTCGCCTGGAACCCGCGCTGCGCGACGATCAGGTTCGTGAACTCCTGCGACAGGTCGACGTTCGACATCTCGAGCGTGCCCGACGCCAGCTGCCCGACCCCGGGGTCGCCCGGCGCACCGACGGTCGCCTGCCCCGAGTTCGCGGTGGCGCGGTAGCCCGACGCCCCGGTCTTCTCGAGGCCGGCCGGGTTCGCGAAGGTCGCCAGCGCGATGCGGCCGATCGCCAGCGAGGCGCCGTTCGAGAAGGTGCCGACGACGGTGCCGTCCTTCGCGATCGAGTAGCCCTGCAGGGTGCCCGCGGCCTTGCCGTTCTGCGACGCGATCGAGGACGTGTCGAGCGTCGCGAAGCCGCTGAGCTGCGTCATGTCCACGGCGATCCCGCCGACGGTCAACGAGCCACCGGCGGTGAGCTTGCCGTCCGCACCGAAGGTCAGCGTGCCGGTCCCGGTGCCGCCCTGGCCGTCGGTGCCGGCGACGGACCACCCGGTGGCGGTCCGCGTGTACGTCAGGGTGAGGGTCTGCTTGGTGCCGGATGCGTCGAACACCGTCGACTCCCGCACGCGCGTCCCGCCCACGGCGGTCTCCGACGGCAGGTTGCCGGTGACGGTCGCGGTCGTGGTGCGCGTCGCCGGTGCGGCGGCGTCGAGCGGCAGGACGATGTCCCCGAGCTGGCCGCCCTGGTTCACGACGCCGTTCGTCGCGGGGTAGCCCTGCACGATCTTGCCGTCGGCGGACACCAGACGGCCGTCGGCGTCGAAGTCGAACGCGCCGGCGCGGGAGTACACGGTGTCGTTGCCGAGGCGCGTGACGAAGAAGCCGTCGCCGGAGATCATCAGGTCGGTGGCCTTGCCGGTCGCCTGCGCGGAGCCCTGTGCGAAGTTCGTCGAGACCCCGGCGACCTGGACGCCGAGACCGATCTGCGCGGGGTTCGTCCCACCGATGCCGGTCTGCGGTCCCCCGGCGCCCTGGGTCATCTGCGACAGGGTGTCCTGGAAGACGGTGGACGACGACTTGAAGCCGACGGTGTTGACGTTCGCGATGTTGTTGCCCGTGACGTCGAGCATCTCCTGGTGGGAGCGGAGGCCGGAGATCCCGGAGTAGAGCGAGCGGAGCATGAGGTGTCCCTTTCAGAACGAAGAACGAAGGAGAAGAGCGGGACCGCGTCAGGCGGTCGTGATACCGGAGATCACGTCGAGGTCGACCTCCTTCCCGTTCACGGTCACGGTCGGCACGCTCGACGCGTACGACACGGCGGTGGCGGTCCCCGTGACGGCGGACCCGGAGGCGGCGTCGGTGTAGCTGACCTGCTTCCCGACGAGGTTCGCGGCGGCGATGCGCATCTGCAGCGAGAAGTTCTCGTTCGCCGTCGTGGTCTGGTTGGTGACCTGCTCCATCATCGCGAGCTGCGTCTGCTGGCTGATCATCTGGTTCGTGTCCATCGGCGACGACGGGTCCTGGTTCCGCAGCTGCGTCACGAGGAGCTGCATGAACACCTCGGAGTCCATGGTCTGCGACTTCTTCGTGGTGCTGTTCGCCGCGAGGGCCGCGGCCTGCGCCGCGGTGTCGACGGAACCGGTGATGCCGGAGAGGGGCATGGTCGTGGCCTTTCAGGCGAGGACGTCGAGTCCGACGGCGCGGACGGTGGACGGACGGGCGGTGGGCTGCGGGGCGGAGGCGGGGCGTGCCTCCAGGCCGGGGTCGGACCGCAGCGGCGACGGGGCCGGGCGGTCGTCGCGACCGGGCTGCGCGCCGGGGTGGTTCTGCGACGACAGGTCGAGCGTCGTCGCGACGCCGGCGCCCGCGGCGTCGCGGCGCAGGTCCGGCAGGACCTGGCGGACCGCGTCGCGGCCCGCCTCGGACGCCGCGAACAGCTCGACGTGCATGCCGTGCGCCGTGACGTGTGCGCGCACCGTCACGGGTCCGAGCGTGTCGGGCACCACCTGGACGGTGACGACGTGCTCGCCGGTGCCGGCGTGCGCGAGCGCGAACACCGGGCGGGCGAGCTGCTGGGCGAGCGGGGCGGCCGGGGCCGGAGCGCCCGTGGTCGGCGCGGGTCCGGCGGTCGGGGCCGTCGGCGGGTCCGGGACGGTGACGGCCGGCTCACCACCGCGGGGTGCGGTCACGGCCTGGAGGATCGGATCACCCTGGTCGGTCCGCGTCGCCTCCGTCGCGTGGCCGGTCCCGCGGGACGACTGCGTCGGGGCGGTCACGGGCACGGCCGGTGCGGTCGCAGGGGCCGCCGTGGTGTCCGCGGTCACCGGCGCGGACGCCGTCGCCGCGGGAGCCGCCGGCGGCGCGGGCACGGCGGGCGAGGCAGCCGCGGTGGACGGGGCGCCCGTGGTGGCCGGGCTGCTCGTCGCCGCCGGTGCCTCGTGCGCGCGCGGCACCGGGGCTGCTGCCGGTGCCGCTGCCGTCGCAGGCGTGGGCGGGGTCGCCGTGCCGGGGTCGACCGGTGCCGCCGACGTGTCACGGACCGGGGTCTGCGCCGGTGCACCGCTGGACGCAGCCGTGGTGAGCGGAGCCGCGGTGGGCACGATCGTCGACGCCGCGACCACGGGCGTCGCGGTCGCGGCCACGGGCTCCGCCGCCGTCTCGCTCGCCGGCGTGGTCGCGGTCGGTGTCCCCGGCACCGTGGCAGTTGCGGGTCCCGCGGGCGCGATCGACGGCACGGGCACCGGGAGCGCGGCCACGAGTGCGACCGGGAGCGCCGCGGCGGCGTCGCTCGCAGCGACCAGCTCGCCGGTCGTCGTGGTGCCGGCGCCGTCGTGGTCGGTTCCGGTGTGCTCGGTCGCGGTGTGCTCGGGCTCACGACCGTCCCGTGGCGCGTCCTGGTGCGGCGCGCCCGCGACCGCAGCCATCGCGGCGCCGAAGGGCTCGGCCGACCCCGACGCCGAGCCCGGACCCGGCGCGGACGCGGGCGTCGTCGGCGCCGACCGGACGGCCGGCGTGGGGACGGCGGACACCGGGCTCATGCGGCACCCCCGCGCATCATCGACAGGAGCGCCGCGGTCTGCAGGTCCGTCGCGCTCGACGCCGCAGCGCCCGCGGACACGGCCGGGGTCGCGGGCGCCTCGGACGGGACGATCCGGCGGATGGTGGCGATGTCGGAGTCCTTGTACCAGTTGTCGACGATGCGGACGTCCTTGCCCGGGCGCGGAGCGTGCAGGACCTTGCCGTCGCCGAGGTAGATGACGATGTGCTGCTCGCCCTTCGGCACGATGAGGTCCCCCGGCTTCGCGTCGGCCAGGGACCCGACCGGCACGCCCATGTCCGCCTGGTCCGGCACGACGCGGGGCATCGTGACGCCGAGGTCCTTGAAGACCGTCTGCACGAGACCGGAGCAGTCCATCCCGGAGCGGGTGGTGCCGCCGAACACGTACGGCACGCCGAGGTACTTCTTCGCGTCCGCGACGACGTCCGCCCCGGTCGCGCCGCTGCCGGTGGCCAGCGTGCCCTTGCCGGCGTCGACGGAGGTCGCGGGCGCTGCGGTGGCGGCGCTCGTCGCGGAGGTCGACGCGGACAGCGGATCGTCGGCCGCCGAGGAGAGCGCGTCCGCGAACGCCGTCGAGGACGCGGCGCCGGAGGACCCGGTCGTGGTCGTCGTCGTCCCGCCGGTCACCTCGCTGCGCAGGGCGTCGATGCGGGTGCGGATCTCGTCGATGCGGGAGAGCACGGCGTCCACGCTCATCGGGCACCACCTTCCGTGCGGCGTCGAGCCGCGATCTCGTCGAGGGCGTGCTGTTCCGCCCGAAGTTCCTCGGCCGCCTGCTGGCGCGCGTGCTGCGCCTCGAGCTTCTCGAGCCCGAGCGCGGCCCGGCGTGCAGCGGTGTGCTCGGCCTGCGCGGCGTCGGCGTCCTCGCGGCGGGACCGTGCGACGGCCTCGAGCTCCTCGAGCATCCCGCGCGTCGACGCCCGGGCGGCGGCGACCGCGCTGAGGGTCGCCGCGTCCGTGATCGGCTGGGACGCCTCGCTGTCGGCCAGGTTCCGCCGGGCAGCGATCCGGGCGTCCGCGGCGTCACGGACCCGGTCGTTCGCGGCGGCGAGCACGGCGGCGGCGCGGTCCTGCTGCGCGTGCCGGAGCCGCAGCAGTCCGGCGAGGGGGAAGCGCTTCGCCATCAGCCGGTCACCCCCAGCCGAGCGACGAGCGTCTCGAGCGCGTGCCACGAGGACGCGGCGTCGGCGCGCTCCCCCATGCCCTGCTGCAGGAACGCCTCGATCGCGCCGCGGTGGTCGACCGCGGCGTCGACGAGCGGGTTCGTCCCGCGCTGGTACGCGCCGACGTCGAGCAGGTCCTGCGCCCCCTGCCGGGCGGCCATCACCTTGCGCAGGACGGTCGCCGCGGCACGCTGCTCGGGCGTCGTGACCTTCGAGGCCACGCGGGACACCGAGCCGAGCGCGTCGACGGACGGGAAGTGCCCGGTCACGGCGAGCTTCCGGTCGAGCACGACGTGCCCGTCGAGGATGCTCCGCGCGCTGTCCGCGATCGGCTCGTTGTGGTCGTCGCCGTCGACCAGGACCGTGTAGAGCCCGGTGATGCTGCCGACCCGGTCCGTCCCGGCGCGTTCGAGCAGTCCGGCGAGCACCGAGAACGTCGACGGCGGGTACCCCCGGGTGGCCGGGGGTTCGCCGACCGACAGGCCGATCTCGCGCTGCGCCATCGCGACGCGGGTGAGCGAGTCCATCATGAGCACGACGTCGGCCCCGGCGTCCCGGAACGACTCCGCGATCCGGGTGGCGACGAACGCCGCACGGAGTCGCATGAGCGCCGGCTCGTCCGAGGTCGACACGACGACCACCGAGCGCGCCAGGCCCTCCGGACCGAGGTCGTCCTCGAGGAACTCCCGCACCTCGCGGCCGCGCTCCCCCACGAGCGCGATGACGTTGACGGCCGCGTCGCTCCCGCGCGCGATCATCGACAGCAGCGACGACTTGCCGACACCGGACCCGGCGAACAGGCCCATGCGCTGCCCGCGCCCGACGGTCGTCAGGGTGTCCAGGACGCGGACGCCGAGCTGCATCGGCGCGTCGATGCGCGTGCGGGCCATGGCGTCCGGCGTCGGGTGGTCGATCGGGACGGCACCGTCCGAGTCCAGGCGTCCGCGGCCGTCGATCGGGCGACCGAGCCCGTCGAGCACGCGGCCGAACAGCCCGACACCGGTCGGCACGAGCACCGGACGCCCGGTCGGCCGTGCGGGGGTACCGGCGGTGATGCCGGTGAGCCGGCTGAGCGGCATGCAGCGCACGCCTTTGCTGTCGGTCGCGACGACCTCGACCGCGGTCTGCGGTCCGCCGTCCGCGCCGACGGTCACGACGTCGCCGATGCGCGCGTCGAGTCCCGCGACGGTCAGGCCGAGTCCGACGGCGCTCGTCACGACGCCGACGCGCTGCGGCGCCGCGGCGACGCGCGCGTCGTCGAGGCCACGAGGGCGGAGCAGCGTCGCGGTCACCGTGCTGCCTCCAGGGCCTCGCGGGCACGACCGAGCGCGGCGCCCAGGCGGGCGTCGAGCAGGCCGTCCGGCAGGTCGACGACCGCGTCGCCGTCGCGGAGCGACGGGTCAGCGACGACCGGGACCGGCAGGTCGAGTCCGGCGACGCGCGCTGCGTCCGCGGGGCTGGTCCGGACCGCCAGGGCGACCGTGCGGTCGACCAGCGCGAGCGCCCGCCGGACCGTGGCCTCCGCACCGACCGCGCCACGGTCCTCCAGGCCGGCTCCCGCCCCGTCGGCGTCGGCCGCCGTGTGGTCACCGACCGTCTGCCGGGAGGCGCGCACCGCGTACCCGACGACGGCCTCCGCCAGGTCCAGGGCCGCATCGACGAGCGAGTCCTCCGCGTCCGCCAGGACGGGCGCCACCTGCGCGAGGAGCGCGTTCGTGGCGGCGTCGAGGACCTGCACCCGGCGGGCGGTCTCCGCCTGCAGGGCCGCGACGCGTGCGGCGTGCTCGGTCTCCAGGCGCGCGTGCAGCGCCGCGGTCTCCGCCTGGGCGGCGCGCAGACCGGCCGCGTAGCCGGCGGCGTGCCCGCGGACGTCGGCGGCCGCGGCGCGGTCGCGCGCGACGGTGCCGTCGAGCACCGGGTACGCGACGCGCTGCAGGACGGGGTCAGTCAACGAGCTCGTCCTCCTCGGTGCGGTGCACGGTGATGACGCCCTGCGCCTCGAGCTCGCGCACGGAGCGGACGACCTCGGCGCGCGCCTCCTCGACCTGGGACACGCGGACCGGCCCCATCGACTGCAGTTCGTCGTCGAGGAGCTGGCGGTTGCGCTCGGAGACGTTCGCGCGGATGGTCTCGACGACCGGGCCCGGAGCGCCCTTCATGGCGGTCGCGAGCAGCTTCGAGTCGATGCCGCGGAGCACCTGCTGGATGTCCCGCGACTCGAGCTTCACGATGTCCGTGAAGGTGAGCATGCGGGAGCGGATGTCCTCGGCGAGCTCCGGGTCGCGCGCCTCGAGCCCCTCGAGCACGGCCTTCTCTGTGGCGACGTCCGAGCGGTTGATGATGTCGACGAGCGGGGCGATGCCGCCGACGACCTCGACGCTCTCGCGCGGGGAGACGACGGCGCCGGCGCGCTGCCGGAGCACCCCGGCGACGATGCCGACCGCCTCGGGCGTCGCGCTGCCCATCGTGGCGAAGGCCTGGGCGACGTCGGTCCGCACGCGCTCGTCGACCCCGGCCAGGACGGCACTCGCCTGCGCGGGCTTGAGGTGCGCGAGCACGAGGGCGATCGTCTGCGGGAGCTCGCCCTCGAGCAGGCTGACGACCTGCCCGGGCTCGGCGTCGTCGAGGAACTCGAACGACTGCCCGGCCAGGTTCGACGCCAGGCGGTCCATCACGCCGGCGGCGCGCTCGGAGCCGAAGGACGCCTCGAGCAGCCCGAGCGCCGCGTCCTTGCCGCCGCGCTTCTGCACGCGGCCGCGCTGGGTCATCCGGTGGAACTCGCTCATCGTCCGGTCGACCACGGTGTCGTCGACCCGGCGCATCCGGACGATCTCGGCCGAGATCTCTTCGGCCTCGAGCTCGGTGAACTGCTTCATCACCTCGGCGGCGCGCTCGGTCTCCATCTGCATGAGGATGAGGGCGACCTTCTGCGCGCCGGTCAGGGGACGCTCGGCGGCGGGTCCGCCCGTTCCCCCGGCGGTGTTCCCGGCGGCGGCACTCCCGGCGGCGATCGGCACGACGCCGCTCACACCGGGGACCGGTCGTCCAGGAGCCCGCGGAGGAGCTCGGCGGTGCGCTTCGGGTCGCGCTCGGCCAGGGCGGAGATGTCCTGGCGGCGGCGCTCGGCGCTGATCTCGTCGGTCGTGAGGACCTCGGTCGGGGCGTCGTCGTGCGGCAGGGTCGGGAGCGCGACCGTCGGTGCGTCGCCGGCGGCCAGGCCGGTCCGCTCGGCGTCGTCGAGCGCGAGCGGCAGCTCGAACGTCTCGCCGGCGAAGGCGTCGAGCTCGCCGACGTCGACCGCCTCGCGCTCCTGGCGACGGCCGCGGCGGGCGAGCACGATCGCCAGGACGATCGCGGCGGCGAGCACGGCGACGACGATGCCGGCGGTGCGGATCGCGGACCACATCGATGCCTGCTGGTCGGCCTGCTGCTGCGCCTCGAGCGCCTTCTGCGCGTCCTGGGCGGCGGAGCGGTCGAAGTCCATCACCGCGACGCGCACCTGGTCGCCGCGGACGTTGTCCACCCCGGCTGCCGCGGCGACGAGGTCGTTGACGCTCTGCAGGTTCGCGTTCTTGACCGCGTCGGCGCGGGAGTTCAGCGCGACGGAGATGGTCTGCCGCTGCACGCCCCCTGCCGGGATCTGGGTCGTCTCGGTGGTGTGGTCGACGGCGTTGTTCTTCGTCGCGGACTCGTTCGTGTACCCGCCGGTGCCGTTCGCCGCCGTGCCGTTCGGGACGGCGACGTTGTCCGGGCCGAGGACACCGGTCGCCCCCGCCGCCCCGGCGGCGCCCGCGCCGTACTGCTCCTTGGTGCTCGACTCGTTGAGCGCGACCGGCCCCGACGTCGGGGTGGCGAAGCTCTCGGACGTGCGGGTGCCGGACTGCTCGTTCATCGTCGCGGAGACGACGACGCTCGCGTTCCCGGCGCCGAGGGTCGTGTCGAGCAGGTCCTGGATCTTCTTGCTCGTGGTGGCGTCGTAGTCCGCCGCCTGGTCCTGCCCGCTGCCGGTCGCGCCGGTGCCGACGGCCGACAGGGTCTGGCCCTTCGAGTCGACGACGGAGACGTCGGTCGGCTGCATGCCCTCGACGGCGGCGCTCGTCAGGTGCACGATCGACTGGACCTGCTCGGTGGTGAGCTGCTTGCCGTTCTCGGTCGCGACGAAGACGGACGCGGTGGGGTCCTTCTCCTCGGAGGTGAAGACGGTCTTCTCCGGGATGGCGAGCTGCACGGTCGCGGTCTGCACGCCGTCCATCGACGAGATCGTCTTCGCGAGCTCGCCCTCGATGGCGCGCTTGTAGGTGACGTCCTGCTGGAACTCGGAGCTCGTCACGCCCATCTTGTCGAGCAGCGAGTAGCCGCCCTCGTTCGACGACGGCAGCCCGTTCGACGCGGCCTTGAGCCGCTCCGAGTACACCTGCGCCTGCGGCACGAGGATCGTCGCTCCGCCGTCGCTGAGCTGGAACGGCACGCCGTCGGTGGTCAGCTGGTCGGTGATCGAGCTCGCGTCCTTCGCGGCGAGGCCGGTGAACAGCGGCGCGTAGGTCGCCTTCCCGAGCCAGCTCGCGAGCGCGATGCCGCCGAGCACGACCGCCGCGATGCCGATGATCGCGATGGTGCGCTGCGCGGCGGAGAACCCCTTGACGTAGGCGACGAGACGGGCCCACGTGTCCTGGACGGCGGCGGGCATCAGGCCTGCATCCGCATGATCTCGTTGAACGCGTCGACGCCCTTGTTCCGCACGGCGGCGACGAGCTCGAGCGTCACCTGCGCACGCGTGGCGGCGATGGTGGCGTCGTGGATGTCGTCGAGGTTGCCCGTGACGGCCTTGAGCGCGAGCGTCTTCGAGGTGCTCTGCAGCTGCTGCAGACCGTCGACGGCGTTCGTCAGGCTGCCGGCGAAGCCGTCGCCGGCGCCGGTCGTCCCGCTGGTGGCGTCGGTCCCGCCGAGGCCGGCGGTCCCGGTCACGTCGGACGTGCTCGGGAACGCGCGGGTCATCGCGTTGGTGGTCACACCGTTCACGGCGTCGATGGGCATCAGTTCTTCCCGATCTGCAGTGCCGCCTCGTAGGCGGTCTTCGCCCGGTCGACCACCGCGGCGTTCGCCTGGTAGCCGCGCTGGGCCATGATGAGGTCCGCCATCTGCGTCCCGAGGTCGATGTCCGGCATCCGGACGTAGCCCTGCGCGTTCGCGAGGGGGTTCTCCGGGTCGTAGGTCACCCGGCCGGCGGCACTGCCGAACGCGGCGCCCTTGACGTAGGCGCCGGACGTGCCCGCGCCCTCCTGCACCTCGACGTACCGGGCCTGGAAGGCGGAGTCGTCCATCGAGCGGACGGTGTTGACGTTGGCGATGTTGTCCGAGATCGCGTCGAGCCACTTCCGGTGCACGGTGAGGCCCGTGCTCGCGATGCCGATCGCGTCGAAGGTCGTCACGAGCTCGTCCGCATCGCCGCGCGCACGCTCGTCAGTTCGCTGTTCATCGCCTGCGTGGCGAACTGGTACCGGAGCACGGTGTCGACGTTGGAGAGCGTCTCCTGGTCGAGGTTGACGTTGTTGCCGTTGGTGTTCGTCGGCTCGAGGCTCCGCGCCGTCGTCGCCGCGAGGTGGCCGTCGCCGTGCACGATCGACTGCGCGAGCGCGTCCTCGAACTGCACCTTCTCGGCGTGGTAGTTCGGCGTGTTGATGTTCGCGATGTTGTTCGCGATGGTGCGCTGTCGGAGCGACAGGCCGTCGAGCGCGCTCTGCAGCGCGGCGCTCGTCACGGAATCGAACACTGGTCGACCGTCCCCTTCGGCAGCGGCGTCCCGAGGGACGTCGCCGGTAGGCGGGTGGCCGATCCGTGGCCGAACTGGTGAGCGATCCGTGCTCGACGACCGCTGTCGGCGTGCCGCCCCGGCTCGTTAGTCGTCGCCCCGAACGGGGGTGGCGGGCGTGGGTGGGTGGCGGCCCGACCCGCGTCAGGCGGACGCGTCGAGGTACACCGACCCGCGCGGCTCCCGCGTCGCCGAGACCGCGCGGAGCGCTCCGAGGTGCTCCAGCACCTGTCGCCGCTCCGCCTCGAGCGTCGCCGTCCGGTCGCGCTGCGCCGCCAACAGCCGGGAGGCACGCCCCACCAGCTCCCGCGGCACCGGTCCCAGCCCGATCGGCTCCGACCATGCGGGGCCGCCCGCCACGGTCAGGTCGCGTTCGAGCGCGTCGAGCACCGCACCCCACGCCGCGAGGTCGGCGCCGGGCCCGAGGGCGGGGTCACCCTCGCCGCTCGGCTCAGGCGACACCGAGCGCTCCCCCGGTCGCACCCGGCAGCGGACGGGTCGCGGGCAGGGCTGCGGCGGCCTCGTGCCACGACTGCCGGAGCGGCTCGAGGATGCGGATGCAGTCGCGGGTGGCCTGCACGTCGCGGTGCACGTTCGCGGTGATGAGCGAGGTCGACGCGTAGTTGTAGATCGCGAGCAGGCCCTCGCCGCCGTCCCACACGTCGATGCGCAGGGTCGACGACAGCTCGCCGACGATCGCCTGCGCGTGCAGGAGCTGCTCGCGGGCGGCGCCCCAGTCGGCACCGGTCTGCGCGGCCTCGGCACGGTGCAGGTCGAGCATCAGCCGGTCGTACAGCATCGTGACGAGCTGTGCTGGCGTCGCGGAGAGGACGGCCTCGTTCGTGTACTGGGCCCGGCGCTGGTCGGTGACCGTCCGCGGCTGCGCGGACTGGCGGAAGGCGGCGGACTGCAGGTCGAAGGCGTTCATGGTGGCTCCCGTCAGCTCGACGACGACAGGGTCGCGAGGTGGCTGGCGATGAAGGAGGACTGGGACTGCAGGTTGCTCAGGCTCGTCTCGAGCGCCGCGTACTGCGCCTGCAGGGTGGCCCGACGCTGCGTCAGGCGGTCGTCCCAGCTGTCGATCTGCGTCGTCAGGTCCTTGGCGACGGACTGCTGCCCGGTGATCGACGTCGTGATCGAGCCGGTGTACTGATCCGAGGCGGCGGTCGCCGCGGCGCCGACGTTCGTCGCGACCGCGGACAGCATCGCCTGGGTGCCGGCCGGGTCCGCCGCCAGCGCTGTCTGGAAGGCAGCGGCGTCGAACGTGAAGTTCCCGTCCTTGGTGATGACGATGCCGATCGACGACGGCGACTTCCCGTTCACGGGGGTCGACATCGTCGAGGTCAGCCGCTGTACGGCGTCGCGGGTGGTCGCGTCGCCCATCAGGACGCCGGCGGTGGTCGACGTGGTGCCGTTCGTCGGGCTGGTGGTGCTCGTGACGGCGGTGTTCGTCGCGTAGTAGGCCGTGATCGCGTTCAGCGCGTCGACGAGTCCGGACGCGACCGACTGCGCCTTGGTGGTGTCCTGCCCGATCGTGACGGTGACGGGGTCGGTCGACGGGGCGGACACGCTGACGTCGACACCGGGCAGCAGGTCGGTGAACGTGTTCGTCGCGCTCGTGATCGTCTGCGCGGCGTCGGTCCCCGCCCACAACGTGACGCTCGCGTCCTTCGCCGCGGTGACCACCGCGGCGCCGGTCTGGGTCAGGACGTTCGTCGCGGTTCCGGCCGTGACCTGGTCGCCCGTGCCCCGGAAGACCTGGAACGCCGAGGCGGCACCGGTCTTCGTCGCGGTGAGCTGCAGTCGGAAGAGCTGCGTGCCGTCGGTCGCGGTCCCGGCGGCGACCTTCGTCGCGGTGACCCCGGCCGCGGCACCGTTGATCGCGGTGACGGCGTCGTCGAGCGAGCCGGACGCCGGGGTGACGCTGGTCTGCTTGCCGCCCGCTCCGACGATCGTGATCGGCTCGGCGTCGGACGCCCACGTGGACATCGCCGCGGTGACGCCGACCTGTGCGGTCGCCGTCGCACCGATGGTGAACGACAGCGATCCAGCGGCGGCGGAGTCTCGCGTCGAGACCGTGGCCGCGGTCGAGGAGCTCTTCGCGGTGAAGACGTCGAGGGACGTGGGCTTCGCCGCGTCCGTCGCCTTGGACGCCAGGGTCTGCACGAGCCCGTTGATCGTCTGCAGCGACGAGATGAACGAGTTCGTGTCGGTGAGCTTGTTCTTGAGCAGGGTCTGCGGGACCTGCTCGATCGACATGAGCGAGTTGATGAGGTCCGTCGTCTTGAGACCGCTGACGAGACCGTCGATCGCGAGGCTGCTCGCGGAGGACACGGAGGACATCGAGGGCTCCCTGCCGTCGGGACGTCGTGGAGGGTGGTGACGCCGTCACCCGAGGGCCTGAACTCCCCCGGATGACGGCGTCGAGTGCTGCTAGCGCAGGAGCGAGAGCACGCCCTGCGTGCTCTGGTTCGCCTGCGCGAGCATCGAGGTGCCGGCCTGGCTCAGGATGTTGTCGCGCGTGTACTTGACCATCTCCTGCGCCATGTCGACGTCGGTGATGCGGGACTGCGCGGCGGTCAGGTTCTCCTTGGCCACGTTCGTCACGTTGATGGCGTGGTCGAACCGGTTCTGGATCGCACCGATGTTCGATCGGGCCGCCGACACCGCCTGGATCTGCGTGTCGATGGTCGTGATCGCGGCCTGCGCGTGCGCAGCGGTGTCGAACGAGACGCCGGCCACACCGGTCCCGGCCGTGCCGAGCGCGGCGTCGCCGGACGTGACCGCGCCGCCGTCCTTCGCGACGATCGAGATCGACTTGCCGTCGTCGCTCGCGGTCGCCGTGAACGCTGCCGAGAACTTGCTGTCGCCGTTCAGCGCAGCCGCGTACTCGCCGGTGTTCGCGTACGCGCCACCTGCACCGCTGCCGGTTGCGAGGGTGCCGGTGGTGACGGTCGTCGCAGACCCGGCGGTGCTCGTCGTCGACGTGAAGGTGGTCGACGTCGCGAGCTTGGTCAGGTCCGCCGGCGTGTACTTCGCACCGTTCGGTGCCGAGAGCGCCTTCGCGACGTTCGCGACGTTCGCGCCGGACAGGTCGACCGTGATCTGGCTGCTCGAGTCGCCGTTCGCACCGACCTGGAACTGCAGCTTGCCGTCCTTGTTGGTGCCCGCGGTACCGTCGAGGAGGTTGATCCCGTTGAAGTTCGTCGACGACGCGATGCGCCCGAGTTCCTTCTGGAGCTGGCCGACCTCCGTGGTGATGGCCTGGCGCGACGTGGCGTTGTTCGAGTCGTTGCCGGCCTGGACGGCCAGGTCGCGCATGCGCTGGAGGATCGAGTGGGTCTCGGTGAGGCCACCTTCAGCGGTCTGCACGACGGAGATGCCGTCCTGTGCGTTGCGGGCGGCGACCGTGAGGCCACCGACCTGCGACTTGAGTCCCTCGGAGATCGTCAGACCGGAGGCGTCGTCCGCAGCACGGTTGATGCGGAGACCCGTCGAGAGCTTCTCGAGGGACTTCGACAGGTCGTTCTGCGTCGAGTTCAGGTTCCGGTACGTGTTGAGTGCCGAGAGGTTGGTGTTGATGGACATACCCATGGTGGTTTCCTCCGTGAATCCTTGGGTGGTGGTGTCTGCCCGTCCATGGGCTGACACTCGTGACTCTCGACCGGCCGACCGGGGCCGTTAGGTGCGAGACGGAAAAGTTCTAGCCGGCCGCGACCGCGCTCGGGGTCGACGCGTCGTGCACGGCCCGCGCGACCCCGGCTGCGGCGTTCGCGGCGACCCGGGCGAGGTAGGCGCTGCGTCGGGCGGCGGTGGTCCGGGAGACCGGTTCGACGGTGGTGCCGTCGCCGTAGTGCTCGGCCAGGCCGTCGCGCAGCAGGCGCATCGCCTCGGAGCGCTGCTGCGACACGGCGGAGTGGGTGATCCCGAGCTCGGCGGCGACCTCGGTCACCGAACGGTCGCCGAAGTAGACGTTCTCGACGACGAAGCGCATCCGGTCCGGCAGCGCGGCGACCGCGGCGCGCAGGTAGCGGCGCTTCTCCGCGGCGAGCAGGTCCTCGCCCGGCAGCGGCTGGTCGGCGGCCAGGGTGTCGTGCACGGTCTCGTCGATGGGCCCCACGGAGCGGCCGGCGTCGGACATCGCGTCGGCAGCCGTCTGCCGGTCCACGCCCATCGCGTCCGCGATCTCCTGCACGCCCACGGAGCGACCGAGCCTGGCGGACAGGGCCTCCTGCGTGGCGAGGGTCTCGCGGATGCGCTTCCGGGTGCCGCGGGACGCCCAGTCGGCGCTCCGCATGTCGTCGGCGATCGCACCGGCGATCCGGGTCCGGGCGTAGGCGCCGAACGGGACGCCGAGCGTGGGGTCGAAGGCCTCGGCTGCGGCGACGAGCGCGAGGGAGCCGACGGCGGCCAGGTCGTCACGGTCCAGGTGGGTGGCCCGGGAACGGACGTCGGCGACGATGTAGCCGACGAGCGGCAGGTGCTCCACGATCATCGCGTTGCGTGCGTTCCGGTCCATGCTGTTCCCCTGGTCGACCTGCGTGAGTACCGACCCGTCCGTGGGCCGCTCCCGTCCGTGGGCACGACGAGCACCGGCCTGCTGGTGGCCGGTGTGTACGCCGAGGACCGCGCGGTTCCCTCCGCGCGGCGCCCGCATCCCTGCGATGCGGTGCGCGGGGATGTCCCCCGCGCTGCGGTTCGAATGTATCGGCTGGCAATCGCCTGAGGGGGGCTTCAACCGACCCCAGTGCGGGGGTGCATCAGGCGTTCCCGCGTCGGCATTTGGGGGGACCTCCGGCAGGGAACGGGCGTTCTTGTCCCCCGTTCCGGGTGACACGACCACCGGCCTGGAGGCACGGGTCGGCTCCGCCCCGCCGGCTGCGGTCCGGCGTCGGCTTACGGCGGCGTCGGGCGCGTCGATAGGCACCCCTGTCCACCGGAAGGCGGACCGGACGACCCACACCGAACCCGATCGACCCGACCCCCGGGAGGAGCTGATGAGCGTGAACGACCTGTCCGCCGTCCTCTGGCGCGAGCGTGAACTGCTCGAACTGCTCACGTTCAAGCTCGAGGAGGAGCAGCTCCTGCTCGCCGCCGGGCGCTCCCGCTGGGTCTCCCACGCCAGCCGCGAGGTCGAGCAGGTCCTCGAACGCCTCCGCAGCGCCGGACTCGAACGCGCCGCCTCGAGCGCCGTCGTCGCCGAGGAGTGGGGTGTCTCCCCCGACGCTCCCCTGCGCGACGTCGTCGCCGCGGCGCCGGACGGCCCCTGGGGCGAGATCCTCGCCGCACACCTCGGCGCCATGGTCGAGCTGACCACCCAGATCGGCTCCCTCCGCGACGAGAACGACCGCTTCCTGCGCGCTGCCGCCCAGGCCACCGAGGAGACCCTCGCGGGGTCGGTCACCGGCGCCGCGACGTACGACGCGTCCGGTGTCCCCGCTGCCGGGTCCGAGCGCGCCCGCCTGTTCGAGGGGACCCTGTAGCACCGTGGTGAGCACCTTCGGATCCCTCGCGACCGCGTACTCCGGCCTGTCCGCCGCCCGCGCGGGCATCGACGTCACCGGGCAGAACATCGCGAACGCCGGCACCACCGGGTACACCCGGCAGCGCGTCACTCAGTCGTCCGTCCCCGTCGTCCAGACCGGTTTCGTGCACGGCACCGCGGCCCTCGCCGGCCAGGGCGTCTCCGTCGACGGCATCGCCCGGCTCGGCTCCCTGACGCTCGACGCCGGCCTGCGCGTCGCGACCGGCTCCTCGGCGTGGGCGCAGACCCGCGCGACGGGCATGTCCGCGATCGAGGACGGCACGAACGAACCCGGCAAGGACGGTCTCTCCGCGAAGCTCGACGCGTTCTGGTCGTCGTGGGGCGACCTCGCAGCGCACCCGGACGACGCCGGCGCGGCCTCGACCGTGATCTCGAGCGCGACCGCGGTGGCCTCCGCCCTGGCGGCGGGATCGAAGGCGGTCGACGCGCAGTGGACCACGACCCGGGCGACCGCGGCCACCCAGGTCGGGCAGCTCAACGACGCGGCGGCGCAGGTCGCCGACCTGAACGGCCGGATCCGCGGGACCCTGGCGTCCGGCGGCAGCGCGAACGAGCTGATCGACCAGCGCGACCAGCTGACCCAGCAGATCGCCGGGCTCGCGGGCGGCATGGTCCGGGCGAACAGCGACGGCACGGTCGACGTGCTCCTCGACGGGAACGCGCTCGTGCAGGGCAGCGACGCCCGTACGGTGCAGCTCGCCGGCGACACCCGGCTCGGCGGCTCCCAGGGCGTCCGGCTCGAGTGGGCGACCGGCAACGCCGGGACCGTCGCGCTCGGCGGCGGCTCGATCGGCGGCGCGCTCTCGCTCCTCGCCCCCGCATCCGGCGGCACCGGCGGCGCCCTGGCGGAGGCCGCCGCGTCCTACGACGACGTGGCCACGCGCCTCGCGACGACCGTCAACGCGGCGCACGCGCAGGGCACCACCCCGGCGGGGACCACCGGCGCACCGTTCTTCGCCCTCGCGGCCGGGACCGGCGCGGCCCAGGGCCTGTCGGTCGTCCCGACGGACGGTTCCGGCCTCGCGACGCGGAACGCGGCGGGACAGCTCGACGACTCGTTCGCCGACACGCTCTCGCGACTCGGCACGGCCGCCGGGGGGCCCGACACGGCCTGGGCGACCTTCGTGGCGGGGGTGGGCAGCGCCTCCAGGACGGCCACGTCGGAGGCGACGCTCACCGGACTCGCCCTGACCAGCGCGCGCACGCAGCAGCAGTCGGGCGCGGGTGTCGACCTCGACGAGGAGAACGTGAACCTGCTGAGCTACCAGCACGCGTACCAGGGCGCGGCGCGCGTCCTGACCGCGGTCGACGAGATGCTCGACACCCTCATCAACCGCGTCGGACTCGTCGGGAGGGGCTGACCGTGATCACCCGTGTGACCACCCAGATGACCATGGCGGCCGCCGGCGAGCGGCTGCAGGCGAACGCGGCACGCGTCGCCGAGGCGACGCAGCGCGCGACGACGCTGCAGGCGATCGCGAAGCCGTCCGACGACCCGGTCGGCACCGGCTCGTCGATGCAGGTGCGGAAGGAGCAGGCCGCCGCCGCGCAGTACACGCGCAACGCGAACGACGCCGTGGGCTGGCTCGCGACCACGGACAGCACGCTGTCGAGCGCCTACTCGGTGCTCGGCAAGGTCCGCGACCTCACCGTGCAGGCGGCGAACTCCGGCACGATGGGCGACACCGACCGCGACGCGTTCATCACGCAGTTCCGCGCGCTCAAGGCCGACCTCGAGGCGACCGCGAACGCGACGTACGGATCCCGGTCGGTGTTCGCGGGCTCGTCCACCGACGCCGCCGCGTACACGCCGGCGACCGGCTTCGCGACGGCGACCACGCCCGTGCAGCGCCGGGTCGGGGACGCCACGACGATCCGCGTGGACACGTCCGGCGCCGCGGTCTTCGGGACGGGGTCGACCTCGGCCTTCGCCGTGATCGACGGCATCGTCGCCGACCTGCAGAACGGCGTGAACGTGAACGCGAAGCTCGACGACGTCGACACCGCGATCGACGGCGTGCGCTCGGCACAGGCGGACGTCGGGGTCCGGCACGCCGCGGCCCTGTCGGCGCAGGACGCGCTGAAGAGCACCTCGGTCACCCTCGAGAACCGGCGCTCGGGCATCGAGGACCTCGACCTCGCCGGCGCCGTGCTCGACCTGCAGGTGCAGCAGACCTCCTACCAGGCAGCCCTCGCCGTCACCGCGAAGGTCCTGCAGCCGACCCTGATGGACTACCTCCGATGAGCATCGACCTGACCTTCCCCGTCCCGCCGTTCGGCATCGGCCCGTCGCCGGTCTTCTCGCTCGTGCCCGTCGAGGGCGTCGAGGGCCTGTTCGGCCTCGTCGGCGAGGACGCCCGGCTGTTCCTGCTCGACGCCGCGGTGCACCTGCCCGACTACGCCCCGGAGCTGACCGACGAGCAGGCCGCGACGATCGGCCTGACCGACCCCGCCGAGGCGATGCTCCTCGTCGTCGCGAACCCCGGCGAGGGCGGCACGACCGTGAACCTGCTCGCCCCGGTCGTCGTGAACGCCCGCACCGCCGTCGGCGCGCAGTTCATCCTCGAGGACCAGGACCTGCCGCTGCGCGCCGAGCTCGCCGCGCGGTAGGCGCACCGGGGGGACAGCACCCGCCGGTGCTCCCACTCGGGCCGGGTACCGTCTGCCGCATGGCTCGACAGCAGAAGAACGAGGCGCTCGTGCCCATGCCGCCGGCCCCGATCCGGCCCGACGACCGCGACGACCAGGACGGCCGCGTGGCTCCGGGGCGCCAGTCCGGGTGGGTGAAGATGCTCGACCGGGTGATCGCCGTGCAGCGACCCGTGGTGGTCGCGCACGTCAACGCCCTGCGCCGCCGACACCCGCAGGCGAGCCCGGCGGAGATCATCCAGATCCTGGAGCGGCAGTACCTCACGGCCGTGACCACCGGCGGTGCCGCCGTCGGCGCGAGTGCGGTCATCCCGGGCGTCGGCATGGCCGCGGCCCTCGGGCTGAGCGGCGCGGAGACGGTCGGGTTCCTCGAGACGACGGCGCTCTTCGCCCAGTCCGTGACCGAGGTGCACGGCATCGCCCTCGACGACCCGGAGCGTTCGCGCACCCTGGTGATGGCGCTCATCCTCGGCGCGCCCGGCACGCAGCTCATCAAGCAGCTCGCCGGACAGGCCGCCGGCGGTCAGGTCCGCACGGCGTTCTGGGGCGAGATGGTCACGTCCACGCTGCCGAAACAGGTCGTGAGCGGCATCGGCGGCAAGGTCCGCGACCAGTTCGTCAAGCGGTTCGCCGCCCGGCAGGGCACGTCGATCCTCGGCCGAGCGCTGCCGTTCGGGATCGGTGCCGCGGTCGGTGGCCTCGGGAACCACGCGCTCGGGCGGAAGGTCGTCCAGGCGGCACGCGAGGGCTTCGGCATGCCCCCGCGCCACTTCACCCTGGTGCTCGAGGCGAAGCCCACCAAGGAGTCCAAGGCCGCGCAGAAGGAGCTCACCGCGAAGGGGCGGTCCCGCCGCCGCGCGCGTCGGGACGAGGACCTCTGGTCCGACACGCCGGCGCGCGACGCCCTGGACTGACCCCCGGACGGACGGGAGGCACGTGGCGACCCCGCCCCGTGCCTCCCGTCCGACCGCTGGTCGCGACCGCGTCAGCTGCGCCGCACCGGCGTCCGGACCACCTGACCGGCGTGCGCGAACCCGCCGCCGAACCCGAACAGGAGCGTCGCCGCGCCCTCCGGCAGCTCGCCGCGCGACCAGGCCTTCGACAGTCCGAGCGGCACGCTCGCAGCCGAGGTGTTGCCGGACTCGACGACGTCCCGGACCACGAACTTGTCCTGCCCGCCCAGGGCCTCGACCAGCGGCTCGATGATCCGCAGGTTCGCCTGGTGGAACGCGAACACCTCGATGTCGTCGAGCGTCATGCCCGCGGCCTCGACGACGGCGCGGGCGTGGCCGGCGGCCTCGGTGATCGCCCAGCGGTAGATCGAGCGGCCCTGCTGCGTGAAGTACTCCGGGTCCTTCGTGACGAGCACCGCCTCGTTCAGGTGCGGCACGCTCCCCCACGACACCGGCCCGATCTCGGCGGTGTCCGAGGCGCCGAGCACCGCGGCACCCGCACCGTCGCCGACGAGCACGCACGTCGACCGGTCGGACCAGTCGGCGATGCTCGACAGCGTCTCCGACCCGATGACGAGCGCGGTGTCCGACGCCCCGACGCGGATCGACTGGTCGGCGAGGGCCATCGCGTACTCGAAGCCGCTGCAGGCCGTGTTGATGTCGATCGGCGCCGGCCCGTTCGCCATGCCGAGCGCCGCGGCGACCCGGCCGGCGGTGTACGGCGCACGGTCACGGTGCGTGGTCGACGCGACGATGACGAGCCCGATGTCCGACGGTTCGAGTCCGGCGTCCGCGATCGCGTTGCGGCCGGCCTCGATCGCCATCGACGTGACGGAGTCGTCGGGGCCGGCGATCCGACGGGTCTTGATGCCGGTGCGCGTGGTGATCCACTCGTCGTTCGTGTCGACCATGGTCGAGAGCTCGTCGTTGGTCAGGATGCGCGCGGGCTGGTGGTGTCCGAACCCGAGGATCCGGCTGCCACGGAGTGCTGGGGTGTCCATCCGCGGCACGCTACTCCCCTCGGTGCCCTCCACATGCCCGAGCAGGAATGCGCCTCAGTCCTTCCGGGCGGCTGCGGTCGCGCGGTCGTTCGCCTTCTTGATGGCCTCGATCAGCTCGCCCTTGTCCATCGTCGAGCGGCCGTGCACGTCCAGGCGGCGTGCGACCTCGAGCAAGTGCTCCTTCGTGGCGTTCGCGTCGACGCCGCCCTGGGTCTCGCCGGAGCCACGGGTGCCGGCAGCGCCCTCGTCGGACGGGCCGGCGGACTCCTTGGCCTCCCAGTGGTCACCGACCTTCTCGTACTCGTGCTTGACCGCGGCGAACGCGGTCCGGTGCGCGCGCTCCCCCAGTCCGTAGGTCTCGTTCGCGGAGTCGAGCGCCGCGGCGTACACGTCCTGCGCGTGCTGCGGCGACCGGCGGAGTGTGCTGGGGATCTCGTCCTTCGCGGGCATCGGGGTTCCTCTCGTGGTTCGGGCCGTCGTCCTGACCTTCCGTTGTACCCCGCACCGAGACCGGTACCCTCAGGGCCTGGCGCGCCCAGCGCCCCGGGCGTAGACCGGGGCCATGGACTACAAACACCTCGGACGGACAGGGCTGTCGGTGTCACGGGCGGTGCTCGGCACCATGAACTTCGGACCGGAGACCAGCGAGGACGACTCCCACGCGATCATGGACCGGGCGCACGAGCTCGGCGTGAACTTCTTCGACACGGCCAACGGCTACGGCGGCTCGGTGGGCAAGGGTGCCACCGAGGAGATCATCGGCCGCTGGTTCGCGAAGGGCGGCGGCCGCCGCGAGAAGACGGTCCTCGCCACGAAGGTCTACGGCGAGATGATCGACTGGCCGAACGGCGGCAAGCTGTCGGCGCTCAACATCCGGCAGTCGCTCGACGCGTCGCTGCGCCGGCTGCAGACGGACCACGTCGACCTGTACCAGATGCACCACGTCGACCGGGACACCCCGTGGGACGAGATCTGGCAGGCGATGGACCTCGCCGTCGCACAGGGCAAGGTGCTCTACGTCGGATCCTCGAACTTCGCGGGGTGGCACATCGCCCAGGCCCAGGAAGCCGCGCGGCACCGCAACTTCCTCGGGCTCGTCAGTGAGCAGTCGATCTACAACCTCGTCGTCCGCGACGTCGAGCGCGAGGTCCTCCCGGCCGCCCGGCACTACGGCCTCGGGCTCATCCCGTGGTCCCCGCTGCAGGGCGGGCTGCTCGGCGGCATCATCGAGAAGACCGAGCAGGGTTCCCGTCGGCTGAGCGGCCGCAGCGCCGAGTACGTCGAGGGACACCGCGACCAGCTGTCTGCCTACGAGTCGTTCGCGAAGGAGCTCGGGCACACCCCGGGTGAGCTCGCCCTCGCGTGGCTGCTGCACCAGCCGGGCGTCACCGCCCCGATCACCGGCCCGCGCACGATGGAGCAGTGGGAGTCCGCCGTCCGCGCGACCGACATCCGCCTTGACGACGCGGCGCTGGCGCGGCTCGACGAGCTGTTCCCGGGGCACAAGACCTCACCGGAGGACTTCGCCTGGTGACGTGACCCGGCGGCGCACCTCGCGCCGTGGTCGCGAGCACGGTACGGAGGCGCGGTGCGGGTCGGACCCGCACCGCGCCTCCCGTCCGTCACCCGCCCGCGACCCCGCGCGCTCCCGCCAGCCGCCCGCCCCGAGAACGACGACGGGCCCCACGCCTGCTGTGTGCGCGGGGCCCGTCGTGCGGGAGGTGCGGTGTCTAGCGGACCGACACCGGGGTCTTGTCCGACTCCTCGTAGAGGACGTAGCCCTCTTCGCCGTGGACGGCGGTGTCGATGCCGGCGACCTCGTCCTCGGTCTTGACGCGGAAGCCGATGGTCTTCTCGATGGCGAACCCGATCACGAAGGCCAGGACGAACGAGTACAGGCCGACGGCGAGGGCGGCGACCGCCTGCTTGCCGAGCTGCTCGAACGAGCCCGAGTAGATCAGGCCGGTCGTGTTGGCGAAGATGCCCAGGTAGAGCGTGCCGAAGATGCCGCCGACCAGGTGGACGCCCACGACGTCGAGCGAGTCGTCGAAGCCGAGCTTGTACTTGAGGTCGATCGCGAAGCAGCAGACCACACCGGCGAGGAAGCCGAGCAGGATGCCCCAGCCGGGGGTGAGGGCAGCGCAGGCCGGGGTGATCGCGACGAGACCAGCGACGGCACCCGATGCGGCACCGACCGACGTGGCCTTGCCGTCCTTGAGCTTCTCGATGAGCAGCCAGCCGAGGATCGCGGCGGCCGGGGCGGCGAGGGTGTTGACCCAGGCGAGCGAGGCGATGCCGTCGGCGGCACCCTCGGACCCGGCGTTGAAGCCGAACCAGCCGAACCACAGGATGGCGGCACCGAGGAGGACGAAGGGCGGGTTGTGCGGCTTGTGCGCACCCTTGGCGAAGCCGACACGCTTGCCGAGGACGAGCGCCAGGGCAAGACCTGCAGCACCGGCGTTGATGTGCACCGCGGTCCCACCGGCGAAGTCGATGACGCCCCAGGTGGCGAACATGCCCGAGGTCAGGTTGAAGACCCACGAGGCGACCGGGAAGTACACGACCGTGACCCAGACACCGGCGAAGATCATCCACGCGCCGAACTTCGCACGGTCGGCGATCGCACCGGAGATGAGCGCGACCGTGATGATCGCGAAGGTCGCCTGGAAGCCGACGAAGGCCATCGACGGGTACGACGCGTTGATCTTCGACGCGATCGACTCCTCGAACGCCTGGCCGAGGCCGATCTGGTTCCAGTCGATGCTGAAGAAGCCGACGATGCCCGCGACGTTCGTGCCGGCGCCGTGGTTGGCGAAGGCGATCGCGTAGCCGTAGAGCACCCACAGGACGCCGACGAGGGCGATCGCCCCGAAGGACATCATCATCATGCTGATGACGGACTTGGCCTTCACCAGACCGCCGTAGAAGAAGGCCAGGCCGGGTGTCATGAACAACACCAGCGCCGCCATGATCAACACGAATGCCGTGTTGCCCTGATCAAGCATCTGTTCACCTCTCGCGAATGCAGGCGGCTCTCGGTTCCGCCTCGGGTGCTGATGAGTCTGGCGAGGCGAGGTTTCACGAGGGAGCACGAACTGTTTCGTGGGTGTAACGCGGTGGGCCGTTCTGTAAACGTCGTGTTTCGGGGAGCAGGACACCCCCCGGACGGGAGGCGCGTGGCGGCCCCGCCACGTGCCTCCCGTCCGGTGGGTCGCCGGCCCCGCCAGCCGCCCCCGTCAGGCGGCCGCGGTGGTGGTGGCCGTGGCGTCCGTCAGTCCGCGGCGCGCGACAGCGCGACCACGCGCGACGCGGCGCGCAGGTACTTCTTCCGGTACCCGCCGTCGAGCATCGCCTGCGGGTACACCTGGTCGAGCGGCGTGCCGGACGCGACGATCCGGACCTGCGCGTCGTACAGCCGGTCGACGAGCGCGACCCACCGCAGCGCGTCGGTCTGGTCGGTGAACGCCGCGACGTCGGTCAGGCCGACGGCGTCGAGTCCGTCGACCAGCGCGACGTACTTCGAGGGGTGCACCGACGCCAGGTGCGCGACGACGGACCGGAAGTCGTCGAGCGTGGTGGCCCCGGTCGGCAGCGCGGCGGGGACGTCGTCGACCGTCCGGGCGTGCTCGTCGACCGCGCGGCGTCGGTAGTCGAGCCCGTCGATCCGCATGGTCTCGAAGCGATCGGACATCGCCTGGATCTCGCGCAGGAAGTCCTGCGCCGCGAACCGGCCCTCGCCGAGCGCGCCCGGCGGGGTGTTCGACGTCGCCGCGAAGCGGGTGCCGGTGTCCGCCAGCTCCTTGATGAGCCGGGTCATCACCATCGTGTCGCCGGGGTCGTCCAGCTCGAACTCGTCGATGCAGACGAGCGCGGTCCCGCGGAGCAGGTCGACCGTGCCCTGGAACCCGAGCGCACCGACGAGCGCCGTGTACTCGATGAAGGTGCCGAAGGTCTTGCGGGACGGCTCCGCGTGGTACGCCGCGGCGAGCAGGTGGGTCTTGCCGACGCCGAACCCGCCGTCCAGGTATACACCCGAGCGCGCCGGCGCCTCGGCGGGCTTGCGGCGACCGAACAGGCCGCGCTTCGCCGGCTCCGGCCGGGTCGCGACGAAGGCCTCGACCGCGTCGCGGACCGCCGCCTGCGAGGGGTACTCCGGGTCCGGTCGGTAGCTCGCGAACGAGGCGTCCGCGAACTGCGGCGGCGGCACGAGCGCAGCGGCCATCTGCTGCGGCGTCACCTGCGGGTCACGGTCGACGAGGTGTGCAGGCAAGTGGGCCCCTCCGGGAAGCATGTCGTGCGGTGTCACGTTGCAGGTGGCGGACGGCACGTTGCGCGTACCGTTGCCCGCGGGCACCGAGGACCGATCCTAGCCTCGGCCGCCCCGTTCGTCCCGCACCCTGGAGGTACCCCCGATGACCGCACCGGTCGACCCGTCCGAGAAGTTCGCCGCCTACGCCCACCCGGAGCGCCTGGTGTCGACCGAGTGGCTCCAGGAGCAGCTCGACGCCGGGACCCCCGACCTCGTCGTCGTGGAGTCCGACGAGGACGTCCTGCTCTACGAGACGGGCCACGTCCCCGGAGCGGTGAAGATCGACTGGCACACCGACCTCAACGACCCGGTGCAGCGCGACTACGTCGACGGCGGGGCGTTCGCGCGACTCGTCGGCGGCAAGGGCATCGGCCGCGACACCACCGTCGTGATCTACGGCGACAAGAACAACTGGTGGGCCGCCTACGCCCTCTGGGTCTTCACGCTCTTCGGGCACGAGGACGTCCGCCTGCTCGACGGCGGCCGGGCGAAGTGGATCGCCGAGGACCGTGCGCTGACGACCGACCGCCCCGAGGTGACCGCGGTCGACTACCCCGTCGTCGAGCGCCACGACGAGCTGGTCCGGGCCTTCAAGGACGACGTGCTCGCGCATCTCGGCAAGCCCCTGATCGACGTGCGGAGCCCCGCCGAGTACGACGGCTCGCGCACCACCGCCCCCGACTACCCGGAAGAGGGAGCCCTGCGCGCCGGCCACGTGCCGACCGCCGTCAACATCCCCTGGGCCACCGCGGCCGCACCGGACGGCACCTTCAAGTCGCGCGAGGAGCTCGACGCGGTGTACCGCGACGGTGCCGGGATCGGCGACGCGGACGAGGTCATCGCGTACTGCCGCATCGGCGAGCGGTCGAGCCACACCTGGTTCGTGCTGCAGCACCTGCTCGGGTACGAGAACGTGCGGAACTACGACGGGTCGTGGACCGAGTGGGGCAGCGCCGTCCGCGTCCCGATCGCCGTCGGCACCGAACCGGGTACCGTTCCCTCTCGATGAGCACCGAACTCCCCCGTTCCCTCGCCGAGATCCGCGACGACTTCCTCGAGCTCTCGCAGCAGGACCGCCTCCAGCTGCTCCTCGAGTTCTCCGACGAGCTCCCCGCGCTGCCCGAGCGACTGCAGGGGCACGAGGACGAGCTCGAGCGCGTCGAGGAGTGCCAGTCCCCCGTGTTCATCACCGTCACGGTCGGGGCCGACGGCGATGCCCCGGACGTCGTCCGCATGCACGCGACCGCCCCGCGCGAGGCACCGACCACCCGCGGGTTCGCGTCGATCCTCGCGCAGGGGCTGTCCGGCCTCACCGCGTCCGAGGTCCTGGCGGTCCCGTCGGACTACCCGCTGACGATCGGGCTCAGCGAGGCGGTCAGCCCGCTGCGCATCCGCGGCATGGTGGGGATGCTCGGTCGGGTGCAGCGGCAGGTGCGGGCGGCGGTCGCCGCCGCCTGATCCGCACCCCCTGACGGACGGGCGCGCCCCGCTCAGCGGCGGCGCGGAGCGACGCGCGGGGCGCGCCGACCGAGCCTGCGAGGGAGGGCGGTGCCAGCTGGCCCCGGCCTCCCGTCCGTCGTCTCGTCGCATACGAAATTCCGCATGCTGGACGCTGCGATGGGGCCTGTGCCAGGATCGAGGGGTCATCGGGGGGAGACGACATGGCGAAGATCCACGGCAACGATCCGACGGGCTACTCGTACGGCGACGCCGACACGCTGAAGACTGCGGCGCGCAGGCTCGCGACGTCGATCGACGGCCAGACCGGCGCACGGTCCACGGCGGTGACGAACGCGGAGCGGGAGTTCCGGGGGTACTTCTCCGAGGTCTTCGCCGACAACGCCGGCATCGCCTCGCGCAGCGCCGGCAAGCTCTCCGAGGCGCTCTCCTCACTCGTCGGGTTCGTCGACGAACTCCGTCAGGCGGCGGAGCAAGAGGACCGACGCCGTGCCGACGCCAAGGCGTGGGAGGCGCGGAAGCGGGAGCGTGAGGAGAACTTCTTCGTCGGTGCGGCGCACGAGGTGTCGACGTGGTTCGGTGCCGAGGACGACCCGAAGCCCCCGGAACCGCAGCCTGAGCCCCAGCTCCAGGCCGATGCCGTCTCGGTGCGCGGTCGTACGATCCCGACGGCCGGAGGCGGCAGCGGAGGCACGTCGTCAGCGGTGCCGGCCGATCTCCGCTCCTTCGCGTCGAGCAGCAGGGGGGCCGACGACTCCCTCGCCGGCGCGGTGTCGTCGTTCCGGAACGCCCTCAGCGACTACGAGTCCGGGTGCAACACCCGATGGGGCACGCTGCACGCGCAGTCACTCGTGACCGCGGTACAGGACTGGCTTACGGACAACGGGCACGACGCGGCTTGGGCCGACACGGTCGCCGCGCAGTTCGAGGCCGCGGGCGGCGGGAACGGACCCGCCACGCTCTCGGACGCCTCGATCGCCGCGGCGCTGGCCGCGGCAGGCGTGGCGGTCGGACGCGACGACTTCACCATCGGCCCGTTCTCCGCGATGGGTACACCGCCCACGAACGGGTTCGCCGACGACCCGGTGAACACCGCGACGGGGAACTTCCTCGAGCCAGAGGACGACCTGACGTTCGGCGGTGCTGCGGCGTCCCTCCGGTTCTCGCGGACGTACAACTCGCTCGACGACCGGGTGGGGTCCTTCGGTCTCGGTTGGTCGTCGGTGCTCGACATCCGGCTGGAGCTCAGCGACGAGCTGGCCTCGATCGTGCTCGAGGACGGGCGCCAGGTCGACTTCCCCCGCGAGGGCGACGGTTGGGGTCGCGGCGTGGGGCAGGACCTCTGGCTCCGTCGCGATGGGACCACCCTCGTCGTCTCGGACAACACGGGGGGTCGATGGACCTTCTCCGCCGCCGGTGTCTGGCTCTCTGCCGGACGTGGCTCGGGCACGGGCGTGTCCGCTCTCCGCGACGCCGACGACCGGATCACTCGACTCGAGCACGAACTCGGTCGTGCGCTCGACGTGGAGTACGAAGGCGACCGCGTCGTGTCAGTTTCAGCGTCCGATGGCCGGCGTGTGCAGTACCGGTACGACGATGCGCGTCGCCTCGTCGCCGCGCAGGACACCGTCGGCGCGCGACGCTACCGGTGGAACGACGCCGGCTTGATCGACCAGGTGACCGCCGCGACGGGCGTCATCGAGTGCACCAACACGTACGACGACCGGGGGCGTGTCGTCGCACAGCGCACTCCGTTCGGACGCACCGTCCGGTTCTCCTACCTGCAGGGCAGGGTGACGTCGGTCTCGGACGCTGACGGCAGCAACGCGAACACGTGGATCGCCGACCGGAAGGGCCGGGTCGTCGGGATCATCGACGCCGACGGTGCGCGTCAGTCGATGTCCTACGACCGCCACGGCCACCTGGTGTCCGTCACCGAACGCGACGGGTCGGTGACGGTGCACGGGTACGACGACCGCGGACGCCGCACGCGCACCGTGACCCCGGACGGCGCCGACGTGACGTGCGGGTACGACGACCAGGACCGGCCCACCACCGTGGTCACCGCAGACGGCGCGATCGTCGAGTACGAGTACCGGGGCGACGACCGGAACCCTTCCGTCGTCACCGATACCGACGGCGGACGGACGCTCCTCGAGTGGCGCGCCGGGCAGTTGGCTCGCTGCACGGACCCGACCGGTGTGGTCGTCACGTTCCACCACGACGACCACGGCGACCTCGTCGCGATCGAGGATGCCGGCGGGGGGACGGCGTCCTTCACCCGGGACGCAGCTGGGCGTGTCGTCGAAGCGGTCACCCCCCTCGGCGCCTGGACGACGTACCGATACGACGCGGCAGGCCTGCTGACCGCTCGCGAAGCTCCCGACGGCGGCGTGTGGCGGTTCGAACACGACGATGCCGGGCGCGTGATCGCCACCACGGATCCGACGGGCTCCCGGACGGCCGTGGAGTACGGCACGCACGGCGAGGTCACCGCGACCATCGACCCGCTCGGCCGCCGCATCACGACCCTGTTCGACGACCTCGGCAACGTCTCGGCCGTCACCCTGCCCGACGGGGCGGAGTGGCGGTTCGTGCACGACGCGCTCTCGCGGTTGCGCACCGTCATCGACCCCGCAGGCGGTTCGTGGAACCGTGAGTACGACGCCATCGGCGCCGTCGTGGCAACCGTGGACCCGACCGGTGTCCGCACAGCTGCCGAGCGGAAGCGTGCCGACGGCACGACGATCGTCAGTTCCGCGTTCGAGGACGTCAGTGTCCGCACCGATGCGCTCGGACGACCGATCGGCCTCCGGCAGGGAGACGGCTCCACCACCGTGACCGTGCGTGATGCGGCTGGAAGGATCGTCGAATCGCTGGACGGTGAGGGTGGTCTGACCCGCATCGAGCGCGACCTCGCGGGCCGGATCATCGCCGTCACGACGCCTGCGGGTCGGACGACGACGTACACGTACGACCGGTGCGGGCGTCCGGAGACGGCCACGGACCCGCTCGGCGGCCGGACGTCGCTGCGGTACGACGCCGACGGACGCGTCGTCGAGCGGACGGATGCGAACGACGACGTCGAGCGCACCGAGTACGACGCGGTTGGTCGGGTCACCTCCGTCGACGTCCCTGGCTTCGGGATCATCCGGTACCGCTACGACCGGGCGGGACGTGTCGTCGAGGCACGGGACCCGCGATTCGGTCGCCGCTCGTTCCGGTACGACGCGGCGGGGCAGCTGGTCGCGGCGACCAACGGCCTCGGCGGGGTGACGCGCTACGAGTACGACGCCCGCGGGCGGCTCGTCCGCACCACCGATCCGCGCGGAGCAGTCACGACGCGGACCTACACCGAGCTCGACAAGGTCGCCAGCTCGACGGACCCCCTCGGCCGCACGACGAGCGCGACGTACGACGCTGCCGGTCGCCAGATCTCCCAGACGGAGCCCGACGGCACCGTGCTTCGGTGGGAGTACGACGCAGCCGGTCGAGAGACGGCCCAGTACGTGGACGACGCACTGGTCGCTCGCATCGAGCGCGACCCGCGCTCGCGGACCGTGACCATCTCCGACCACACCCGACCGGACGTTGCCAGTGCCCACCTGCTGGAGTACGACCGGCGGGGTCTCCTCGTCCGCCGAGTGACGGACGGTCGAGAGACGCGATGGACGTACGACGCGGACGGCCTGCGTACCTCGGTGCACGCGCCGGACAGCTCCGTGACGCGCATCGAGCGTGATCCCGCGGGTCGGCCGGGCACCGTCGAGCAGACCGCGTTCGGCGCCGTCCATCACGAGTACGACGGCGCCGGACGACTCACGGCGGTGCGCACGGCAGGGACGAGCGACTCCTGGTCGCACGACCGCGGTTTCGTCGTCGGACACACCAGCTCCGACGGGGACTCGACGGCGACGACACGACTGACCCGCGATCGAGACGGTCGGCTCGTCGGGATCGAGCGACCGGGCACGACGACGGTCTACGAGCATGACGCAGCGATGCAACTCGTCCGTGCCGGCACCGACGGAGTGGAGACAACGTGGTCCTACGACGCCGCTGGCCGACTCGTCGTCGAACGCACCGAGAACGGCACCCGCACGTACGAGTACGACGACGCAGGTCAGCTCGTCGCGGTGACCGGCCCCGAGGGGCGGACTGCGCACGAGTACGACGCCCGCGGCCAACGGGTCCGGAGCACCGCCCCGGATGGCAGGGAGACCAGGTACTCGTGGGACGGGCGCGGGTGGCTCCGACTGATCGCATCGGGCTCCTCGAGCACAGCGATCCACGTGGGCGCGCTCGGCGACCTGGTCGACGTCGACGGGATGCGGCTCGACTGGGATGCCGCTGCCGCCGTTCCCGCCTTGCTGACAGTCGACGACTCCCCAGTGTTGCGCACGCCCACCGGACTGCTCGGTAGCCCGGACGGCACAGGACCATCAGGATGGCGAGCGGCCCGTAGGACTTCGGACACTGATCCGTGGCAGCTCCTCGCCTCCTTCTCCGGAGAACCCGAGCGCGCACTCGCGTTCGGCGCGGACGGAACACCCGTGGTGGCGGGACTCGAGTGGATGGGTGCACGTGCGTACGACCCCACGACGCGTGGATTCCTCTCCACCGATCCGATCACCGCACCAGCGGGAGCGGTCTGGGGCGCGAACCCGTACTCGTTCGCCGGCAACGATCCGCTCCATGCGCTCGATCCTCTCGGACTCGCACCGGTCACCGATGCCGAACTCGAGGCGTACGCCGCCGCCGAGCAGGGGCCGCTCGCCCGCGCGGCAGCGGCCACCGGCGACTGGTTCAAGGACAACTGGGAGTACGTCGCCGGCGGGGCGATGGTCGTCGCGGGTGGCGCCCTCATGCTCACCGGGGTCGGCGGCCCACTCGGCGGCATGCTCATCGGCGCCGGGGCGGACACGATCATCCAGAAGGCCACGACCGGAGAGGTGAACTGGGGCCAGGTCGCCGTCAGCGGAGCCTTCGGAGCGGTCGGCGGCGGCCTGGGCGCAGCGATCGGCAAGCACTTCGTCGGGAACGCCGTCGAGGGCGCCGTCGAGAACGTCGCGAACACCGTCGTCAGCGGTCAACCACTCACGCCCACAGACCTCCTCGGTTCCGCCACTGAAGGTGCTGCGATGTCGGCTGCGACCGGTGGCACGATGTCGAGGCTGCACCTGCCGACGTCCGTGTCTAAGCTCCGCGATGACGTTCCGGCGCCGAAAGTGCCAGACGGCAAGTGGTTCTTGAAACGACCCCTCCCGTCATCGCCGGACGGAGTTCGTCTGCCAGAGTCGGCGTATCCACACACTCAACTCGGCTGGCGTAAGAGCAGTCACGGACCTGACTATCCTCAGGCGCGCGAGTGGGACGGCGACGGAGAGATCGTTCGAGACATCGACTTCACTGACCATGGCTCTCCAAAGATCCACCCCAACCCGCACTATCACACCTATGAGCCGAACGCGACCGGTGGCACTCGGACGCGGACCAAAGCAGCTCGGCCGCTGTTCTGATCGGGAGAGATACCAATGCTTCGATTGTTCACGCTCGATCTGAGCCGAGATGCGACCTCAAGCATCGAGTTTCGCGACGTTGTTGCCGCCCTTGTCCTCCCAGAGCTGTCATGGACAGCCGAGGACATCTCTGTGGTGGTCACCGGGCATTCCGCCGTGCCGATTGCTGAGATCGAAGAAGCCTCAAGCACTCCTGGCGTCGCGAACCCCGTCCTCAACAGCGAGATGTTCGTAGCTTTCAACCGTGCTGTTTCGCAACTGATCGACGGCGAGTTAATCGGCTTTCCGACCGAGCACCTTCAGCAGCTCGACAAGGCTGCAATCCGGCTGGACGTGGTGGACGGGACATTCTGGACCGTGATCCTCGATCCCGATCGAGTGGGGATGCGGAAGCAGTTCACGGCCATGTTCGGGGGCGGAGTGCCGATCGAAGCCATGAGCAGCCGAGCTACCGAGTCAAGCCGAGTAGACGACGATTGAGCGATGGCGTCCGAGGTTCATCGAAGAAGACGGCCACACCGGCGACTCTGGCGATCCCGGCGAAGGTACAACCAGTGCGCCACGGAGGAGGGCACCCAGCATGGCCGGACTGAGCGTCGAGGACGTTCCGCTCCGCTTGGTCGGGGAATCGGTCGATGCGATCTGGGTCGACCACACGGTCAGGCTCCTGTTCTCGAGCGCGGCGACCGTAGGGCTGGAATGTGCGTTCACGTTCGGCGCGACGATGGGCAGCCGGACGGTCATCGACCCGGACGGCGACAAAGCAGCACTCGCTCCGCTCCTCCGTCTGCACACAGTGACCGTGACCGGAGCACGCGCCGAGGGTTCCACCCTGACCGTTGAGTCCGCCGACGGGTCGTCCCTCTCAGCGGGACCGGCTCCCGCCTTCGAGTCCTGGCACTACACCGGTCCGGAAACTCCGCCGAATCGCATCATCATGCCGGGCAGTGATTCAGCGATCTGGGTCCACGGCCCACGATGATGCGGTCGTCCTGTTCACCGATCCGCGATCCGCGTGAAGGGAATGTCTGATGAACGACCTGGCCGTCGAGAGCGTTCCGTTGCTCCTCGCGGGAGAGACCGTCGACGCCATCTGGCTCGACCACACCGTCCAGCTCAGGTTCTCGAACGGAGCACTCGTCGTCCTCGCTCGACCCTTCTCACTGGGATCGGCGTCGGAGGCGATCACGATCGCCCCGGACGGCGACAAGTCGAACCTGGTACCGGCTCTGCGCCTGCACACGCTCGAAGTGATTGAGGCTCAGGTGACGGGCTCGACCCTGACGATGACGTTCTCCGATGAGAGTCGCTTGATCGCAGGACCGCACCCTGATTTTGAGTCGTGGCACTACGCCGGCCCAGAGACTCCCCCGACGATGATCATCATCATGCCGGGCGGCAACCCCGCCATCTGGCTGCATCACACCGCATGACCGGCCCCCGGTTCGCGTTCTTCCGGGCACGGTCCCCGCAGGACGGACGGATGCCCTCGTTCCGGTCGGTGTTCGAGTCGCTCACCATTCCACGCTTGCGATGGCTCGTCACCGACCTCGACGTGGTCGTGCGGTCGGGCTCGACGGTCCACGTGCACGAGTGGGACCGCCGGCTCACGGCAGCGCCACCACCCGGCCTGCGGTTGTCGCACGACGAGATGCTGACGCTCGTCCGGGACAACGAACAGGTGATCGACGGCGCGTTCTTCGGCGTCCCACTCGCAGCCGAGGCCGACATCGCCCAGGCGGTGATCCGCATCGACTTCTTCGACAGTTCCGAGGCCACCGTGGTCGTCGACACGGCGGTCATCGGCGTCTCCGCCGAGCTCGAAGGTCTGCTGGGTCCGGCGGTCACGGTGCCCACCATCGGCAGTCGGGACGCCGACACCACCGCGTACCGGATCCGGTCGCTCCTCCTCGCCTTCCTCGACGACTACCCTCGGCTGGCCACGCCGGAGCTGCGCCAGCAGGTCGATGCGCTCACGGCCGTCCACGAGTCAGCCCCCCGCATCTGGGACGTCGCACTCGCGGAGTGCCCTCGGACGGGCTTCGCAGACGGCCCGCTGCCCGGGGCACTCGACTACCGCACGGACGAAGCGCCGCTCGCCGGAGAGGTCCTCGTGTGGATGCTCGCCGGTCGGATCGACTCCGTCGAGTTCCCGTGGTTCACGACGGCGATGCCGACCGAGCTCCCGCGCCCCGATCAGCTCATCCGCGCGGGGGTGGTCCCGACGACGACCGGCGAACTGCACGCCGCCCTGTCGGCGGCGGCCGACGTCCCGACCAGCGCGCGCCGCTTCCTCGACTCGGTTGCTCCGTCCACCCCGGTCACCGCCGGCCGGACCCCGGCACGGACCCTGGCGGCGGCGCTCCGACGGAGTCGACAGGCGACGGCCCGCGGCGTCGACGTCCTGGCGGCAGCGCTCGACCGCATGCGCGACGACCCCGTCCTGATGTGCCAGGTCCAGGACGGCGACGACCTGCTGACGGTGGCGCTGTCGGCGACCGACCGGGCGGTCGTCGGGGCCGCGGTCACGACCGCTCGCGGTCCCTCGGACCTGGGAAGCATCACCGAAGCGAGTCATCCGCCGACCTGACCCAGGACGGACGGGCACACCCCGCTCAGCGGCGACGCGAAGCGTCGCGCGGGGCGCGCCGACCGAGCCTCCGAGGGAAGGCGGTGCCAGCTGGCCCCGTGCCTCCAGTCCGCTGGTCGCGTCTACCGGGCGCTGGTCGCGTCCGTCGGCTGCACCACCTCGGTCAGCCACGCGAGGATGCGCGCGTCGAACCAGTCCGCGTCGTGGTTCCAGAGCTTGGTGTGCCGCGCCGTGGTCTGCACCTCGAGCCGCACGATGTCGGGCCGTGCGCGTGCCAGGTCGTGCGACGCCGAGGACGGCACGAACCCGTCGTCGTCGCTGTGGAGGATGAGGATCGGCACCGTGAGTTCGTCGGCCCGCGCGACCATGTCGAGCTCCCGCAGGTCGACGGGGTGGTCGAGCCCGGCGACGTGGTGCAGGACGGGGGTGCGGAGGAGCCGCTGCGCGACCTTCCGGACCGGCCGCGGCAGCTTCAGGACCCGGCTCTGCGACTTGAGCACCGCGTGCCAGTCGACGACGGGCGACTCGAGCACGATGCCGTCGACGAGCCCGGCGAACCGGGACCGGACGAGGGTCTGCAGCACGACGGCCCCGCCCATCGACCATCCCATGAGCACGACGCTCCTGGCCTGCTGCGCGGTGAGCCAGCGGAGCACGGCGTCGACGTCCTCCCACTCGGTGCTGCCGAGACCGTAGCGGCCGTCGGTGCTCCGCGGCGCGACGCCGTCGTTCCGCCACGAGGCGAGGACCACCGAGTACCCGGCGGCGCGGAAGACCGGGACGGCGCGGATGGTCTCGGCGCGGGTCACGCCCCGGCCGTGCACGAGGACCGCCCACGGTGCGTCGGGGTCGTCGGCGCGGACCACCCACGCGGGCGCCGGGCCGTTCGGCGTGGGGATGTCCACGTCCTCGACCGGGACGTCGAGCTCCCCGGGGCTCAGGTAGAACCAGCCGCCCCACCGGCCGCGGCGGGCGGAGCGGGGGTCGCCGGCGTCGATCGCGATGATGCGCCGGGTGACGGTGGTGTCGGTGGTGCCGAGGACCTCGCCAACGCGCATGTGCCCGGTGCCGCCGCCGAACCACAGGCTGTACCGGCCCTGCAGCTCGGTGTCCGCGGTGCGCTCGAGCGTGACGGTCATGGCACCGGGGTCGACGGCGTGGATCGGGACGCGTTCGGTGCGCTTGCGGTCGGGCGTGACGACGGCACGGGCCACGGCGGCGACGAAGCCACCGACCACCGCGGTGGCCACGGCGGTCGCCGCGATGCCGGCTCCCAGCGCCACGAGCCCGGCCGACCGAGCGGTCTCCTGGACGACGTCCTCGGCGGGTCGCGCGGATCGGGACATGGCCGGGAGCCTAGTCTGCATGCGTGTCCGAATCCCGTGAGCCCGAGGCCTTCGAGCGACTCCGCGCGTTCGTGGCGTCGGGCCGGACCCGCACCGAGACCACGGTCACCGAGATCCCCTCGCCCTCGCGGATCGCGCCGCACTCGATCGCCCTCGCGGCGGACGTCTCGGGCGCCGTTCACGGCATCGACTCGGACCTCGGCACGGGGCGGTTCATCGCCCTGCACGACCCCGACGAGCCGGACGGCTGGGGCGGTGCGTTCCGCATCGTGACGTTCGCCCAGGCCCCGCTCGAGCCGGAGATCGGCGTCGACGAGTTCGTGGCCGACGTGACGTGGAGCTGGCTCGTCGATGCGCTCGCGGCCCACGGCGCGACGTACGACCGGGCCTCCGGGACGGCCACCAAGATCATCTCGCGCGGGTACGGCGACCTCGCGGCGCAGGGCGACGGCGCACAGCTCGAGCTCCGTGCCTCGTGGACGCCCCGTGACGAGGACCTGACCGCGCACGTCGAGGCGTGGGAGGAGATCGTCGCGATGCTCGCGGGACTCCCCCCGGCATCGGACGGCGTGACCCTGCTGGCTCCGAGGAGGACCACGAAGTGACCGACCCCGCCAGCGAAGCCGACCACACCGCACCCGGCGGCTCGGCCGCTCCGGCAGCACCGGGCGGCCCGGCCGCCCCGGCAGCATCGGCCGCCCCGGCTGATCCCGCCTTCGAGGACTCGCACGCCGCCGTGCGCGTGATCGAGGACCGCGACGAGTACCTGCGCGCGGTCGCCGCCATCGCCGCCGGCCACGGCCCCGTCGCAGTCGACGCCGAGCGCGCGAGCGGCTACCGGTACTCCCAGCGGGCGTACCTCATCCAGGTCTTCCGCCGCGGCGCCGGCGCGTTCCTGTTCGACCCGATCGCGATCGGCGACTTCACCGAGCTGCAGGACGCCATCGTCGACGAGGAGTGGCTCTTCCACGCGGCGTCGCAGGACCTGCCGTGCCTGCAGGAGGTCGGCCTCGTCCCGACCCGCATCTTCGACACCGAGCTCGGGGCCCGCATCGCCGGCTTCCCGCGCGTCGGCCTCGGCGCGGTGGTCGAGCAGCTGCTCGGCATCACGCTCGCCAAGGCCCACTCGGCGGCGGACTGGTCGACCCGCCCGCTGCCGCAGTCCTGGCTCGTGTACGCGGCGCTCGACGTCGAGCTGCTGCCCGACCTCCGTGACGCCCTGGCCGCAGCGCTCGACGCCGCCGGCAAGTCCCGCATCGCGGAGGAGGAGTTCGCCGCCGTCCTGACCCGCGCGCCGAAGCCGCCCCGTGCCGAGCCGTGGCGCCGGCTGTCCGGCATGCACGCGCTGCGCGGTGCCCGAGCGCTGGCGATCGCCCGCGCCCTGTGGACCGCCCGCGACGAGTACGCCCGTGCGGCCGACGTCGCCCCCGGTCGGACCATCCCGGACGCCGCGATCGTCGCCGCGGCGGCCGCCGCACCGGCCACGAAGGCCGAACTCGGTGCGCTCAAGGCCTTCACGGGTCGGGCCAGCCGTTCGGAGCTCGACCGCTGGTGGGCCGCCGTCGACGAGGGCCGCACGACCGAGGACCTGCCGAAGCTCCGCGGCTCGGGCGAGGCCACGCTGCCCCCGCCCCGGGCGTGGGCCGACCGCAACCCCGAGGCCGACCGCCGTTACAAGGCCGCGCGGGCCGCGGTCGTCGCGCGCGCCGAGGAGCTCGACCTGCCCGTCGAGAACCTCCTCACGCCGGAGACGCTCCGCCTGGTGTCGTGGGAGCCGCCGACGCCGATCGCGACCGAGACCGTCGGTGCCGTGCTCGCCTCCCACGACGCCCGCCCGTGGCAGGTCGAGGAGACCGCGTCGCGCATCGCGCACGCCTTTGTCGCTGCTGGACAGGCCCCTGCTGCCGAGAGCAACACCGGCTCGTAGGAACACCCCAACGGGCATGCGCCCGTCCAGGCTCCGGGCATAGCGTCGGAGCAGTCGCCGGGCACAGCCCGGCCGGTCGGGGCGGAACGTGCCCCGACTCGATCGAAGAGGATCTGGAGGCCCGAGTGCCCAAGGCATCAGACGTCGTGTTCGTGGACGGAGTCCGCACCCCGTTCGGACGAGCCGGTGAGAAGGGAGTGTTCTGGAAGACCCGCGCGGACGACCTCGCGGTCCACGCGATGCGCGGGCTGCTCGATCGGAACAGCCAGCTCGACGGTGCGGCGGTCGACGACGTCGCCGTCGCGGCAACCACCCAGCAGGGCGACCAGGGCCTGACGCTCGGCCGCACCGTGGGCATGCTCGCGGGTCTGCCGAAGTCGGTCCCCGGCTACGCGATCGACCGCATGTGCGCCGGCGCCATGACGAGCGTCACGACGCTCGCCGGCGCGATCGCCTTCGGCGCCGCCGACGTCGCGATCGCCGGCGGGGTCGAGCACATGGGCCGCCACCCGATGGGCTTCGGAGCCGACGTGAACCCCCGGTTCGTCGCCGAGCGCATGGTCGCGAGCGACGCGCTCGTCATGGGCAGCACCGCGGAGCGCCTGCACGACCGGTTCCCCGCCATCACGAAGGACCGCACGGACGCCTTCGCCGTCCAGTCGCAGCAGCGCTACGCCGCCGCGTGGGGCGCGGGCAAACTCCAGCCCGACGTCGTCCCGGTCGAGGTCAACACCGGCGAGGGCTGGGACGTCGTCACGGCGGACGAGCCGCCCCGCCCGGGCACCACCCTGGAGGCACTGGCTGCGTTGCGCACGCCGTTCCGGCCCCACGGACGGATCACCGCCGGCAACGCGGCGGGCCTGAACGACGGCGCGACGATGAGCCTGCTCGCGTCGGAGGACGGTGCGAAGCAGCACGGCCTGCCGATGAAGATGCGCATGGTCTCCTTCGCGTTCGCGGGTGTCGACCCGGAGGTCATGGGCATCGGCCCGGTCCCCGCGACCGACAAGGCCCTCCGCAAGGCGGGACTCACCATCGACGACATCGGCCTGTTCGAGATCAACGAGGCGTTCGCGGTCCAGGTGCTCGCCTTCCTCGACAACTACGGCATCGCGCAGGACTCCCCGAACGTCAACGCCTGGGGTGGCGCGATCGCCGTCGGCCACCCGCTGGCGTCGAGCGGTGTGCGCCTGATGAACCAGCTCGCGGCACAGTTCGCCGAGCGCCCGGACGTCCGGTACGGCATCACCACGATGTGCATCGGGCTCGGCCAGGGCGGCACCGTCATCTGGGAGAACCCGAACTTCAGCAAGAGCGCGGCACGGAAGGCGGCCTGAGCATGACCACCACCCCGATCGACCAGCTGACCGAGCTCAGCGCGGACGAGGTCGTCACCCACTCGTACGTCAAGCACGTGGCACTCCCGTCCGGCGGGACGCTCGCGCTCATCACGCTCGACAACGGCAAGGACTACAAGCGCCCCTCGACCCTCGGACCGCGGACCATGCGCGAGCTGTCCGACGTGCTCGACACCCTGCGTGACGCAGCCGCGAAGGGCGAGGTCCAGGCCGTCGCGATCACCGGCAAGGAGTACTGCTTCGCGGCCGGCGCCGACCTGTCGCAGGCCGCGGCGCTGCCCTCCCGCGAGGTCGCGCACGAGCTCGGCGTGCTCGGGCACGCAACGCTCCGCAAGTTCAGCGAGCTGGGCGTCCCGTCGTTCGCGTTCGTGAACGGCATCGCCCTCGGCGGTGGCCTCGAGGTCGCCCTGCACTGCACGTTCCGGGTGTTCTCGTCCGCAGCGCAGGGCATCGGCCTGCCCGAGGTGTTCCTCGGGATCATCCCCGGCTGGGGCGGCGCGACGCTGCTCCCCCGCCTGATCGGGCCGGAGAAGGCGCTCCGCGTCATCGTCGAGAACCCGCTCAAGAACAACCGCCTGATGGACGGCCTGGCTGCGGTCGAGATCGGCATCGGCGACGCGCTCATCCCGTCGGTCACCTTCCTGCCGTCCGCGATCGCGTGGGCTGACGGCGTCGTGTCCGGCCGCACCAAGGTCGTCCGGAAGAACGAGCCCGGCATGCTCGAGAAGGCCGCGTGGGGCACCGTCGTCAAGGTCGCACGGGGCCAGGTCGCATCCAAGATCGGCACGGTGCCGAAGTCGCCGTTCCGCGCGCTCGACCTCGTGGCGGCCGCGAAGAGCGGGAGCCTGGACGAGCGCTTCGCGGGCGAGGACGACGCCCTCGCCGACCTGCTCGCCGGCGACCAGTTCGCCGCGTCGATGTACGCGTTCGACCTCGTCCAGAAGCGGGCGAAGCGTCCCGTCGGAGCCCCGACGGACGTCGAGGCGAAGAAGATCACGAAGGTCGGCGTCCTCGGCGCCGGACTCATGGCGTCGCAGTTCGCGCTCCTGTTCGCGCGCCGCCTCGGCGTTCCCGTGGTGATCACGGACGTCGACCAGGCGCGTGTGGACGCCGGCGTCGAGCGCATCCGGTCCTCGGTCGACGAGCTCCTCGCCAAGAAGCGGGTCTCCCCCGACGACGCGAACCGCATCAAGGCGCTCGTCTCGGGTTCGGTGTCCTACGACGCGTTCGCGGACGCCGACTGGGTGATCGAGGCCGTCTTCGAGGAGATGTCGGTCAAGCAGGACGTGTTCCGGAAGATCGAGCAGGTCATCGCACCCGATGCGATCCTCGCCACGAACACGTCGTCGCTGTCGGTGTCCGAGATGGGCTCGGTGCTGTCCGACCCGTCGCGGCTCGTCGGCTTCCACTTCTTCAACCCCGTCGCCGTGATGCCGCTCCTCGAGGTCGTCCGCACCGAGCAGACCTCGGACGAGACGCTCGCGACGGCCCTGGCGGTCGCGAAGACCCTCAAGAAGACCGCGATCATCACGGCCGACCAGCCCGGCTTCGTCGTGAACCGGGTGCTCGCCCGGGTCCTCGGCGAGGCGATGCGCGGTGTCGAGGAGGGCACGCCCTTCGCGACCGTCGCCGATGGTGCGGCACCGCTCGGGCTGCCGATGTCGCCGTTCGAGCTGCTCGAGCTCGTCGGGCTGCCGGTCGGCGCGCACGTGCTCGACTCGCACCACGCCGCGTGGCCGGAGCGGTTCTACCCAGGTGACGGGCTGAAGCGCATCGCGGAGCACGGCGCGATCCTGACCCGCGACAAGAAGGGCGCCGTCACCGGGTACGACCCCGCTGCCGTGAAGCTCGTCGCGCCCGCGAAGAAGGACGCCCAGCCGGTCGACGCCGCGACCATGCAGCAGCGGTTCGAGGACGCACTGGCCGACGAGGTGCACCGCATGCTGCAGGACGGGGTGGTCCAGCACGTCGAGGAGATCGACCTCGGCCTGATCCTCGGTGCGGGCTACCCGTTCCAGGCCGGCGGCATCAGCCCGTACCTCGACCGCTCCGGAGCGTCCGAGCGCGTCTTCGGCGGCACGTTCCACGACCCGGCGATCGTCGGTCCCGCCTCGCGCTAGCCGGACCCACCGGTCGATCGAACCACGGAACCGACATCGAACCAGGCACTCGTCCTGGTTCGATGTCGGTTCCGTGGTTCAACGGCGCGACGAACGAGCGCGGGCCCGCCACCGCACCGCGCGAACCACGCGCTCAGCGCTCCGCGGACTCCCGCGTGCGCGCCGGCTTCGCCTGAGGCAGCTTCGTACCGACGACCTGGTCGATGACGTCCCGCGCGATCGCCTGCGCGGTCAGCCCGACGTCGGCCAGGATCTGCGACCGCGACGCGTGGTCGATGAACTCGTCGGGCAGCCCGAGCTCGTTCACGCCGGTGTCGACCCCGGCCGCCCGCAGGTCCTGTCGCAGCCGTGTCCCGACGCCCCCGACCCGGACGCCGTCCTCGATCGTGATGACCAGCCGGTGCTCGCGGGACAGGTCGACCAGCGATGCGGGGATCGGCACGACCCACCGCGGGTCGACGACCGTCGCACCGATGCCCTGCGCCTCGAGCAGGGCCGCGGCATCGAGCGCCACCGGCACCATCGAGCCGACCGCCACGAACAGGACGTCAGGCTCCTGCCCGTCGGTCGGGTCCCGGAGGACGTCGACCCCGTCCGAAAGACGACGGAGCGCCGGCAGGTCCGGCCCGACGGAGCCCTTCGACCAGCGCAGCACGGTCGGGGCGTCGTCCACGGCGACGGCCTCGCGGAACTCCTCGCGCAGCGTGACCGCATCGCGCGGTGCGGCGATCCGGATTCCGGGCACGACCTGCAGGAGCGCGAGGTCCCACATGCCGTGGTGCGAGGGACCGTCCGGACCGGTGATGCCCGCGCGATCGAGGACGAACGTCACCCCGGCGCGGTGCAGTGCCACGTCCATGAGCACCTGGTCGAACGCCCGGTTGAGGAACGTCGCGTAGAGCGCGACCACGGGGTGGAGCCCGCCGAACGCGAGCCCGGCGGCGGTGGTCACGGCGTGCTGCTCCGCGATGCCGACGTCGATCACCCGCTCGGGGTGCTGCTCCTGGAACAGGTGGAGTCCGGTGGGGCGCAGCATGGCGGCGGTGATCGCGACGATCCGCTCGTCCGCGGCGCCGACCGACGCCAGTTCGGACGCGAAGACCGACGTCCACGAGGGCCCCGACGACACGTCGAGCGACTCCCCCGTCTCCGGGTCGATGTGCCCGACCGCGTGGAACTGGTCCGCCTGGTCGCGGAGCGCCGGCTCGAAGCCGTACCCCTTCTCGGTGATGGCGTGCACGATCGTCGGCGCTCCGTAGGCCTTGGCCTGCCGGAGCGCAGCCTCCATCGCGCGCTGGTCGTGCCCGTTCACCGGACCGATGTACTTGATGTCGAGGTTCGAGTAGAGCGCCTCGTTGTTCGTGAACCGCGACAGGAAGCCGTGCAGGCCGCCGCGCACCCCGCGGTAGAAGGCCCGACCGGGTGCACCGAAGCGCGACGCGACCGCCTGCGACTTCTCGAACAGCGCACGGTACTCACGGCGCGTGCGCACCGAGCTGAGGAACCGCGCCATCCCGCCGATCGTCGGCGCGTAGGACCGGCCGTTGTCGTTCACGACGATCACCATGCGGCGGTCGTTCGCGTCCGAGATGTTGTTGAGGGCCTCCCACGTCATGCCGCCCGTGAGCGCGCCGTCCCCGACGACGGCGACCACCGTGCGGTCGTCCTGGCCGGTCTGCCGGAAGGCCCGCGAGATGCCGTCCGCCCACGACAGGGACGACGACGCGTGCGACGACTCGACGATGTCGTGCTCGGACTCGCTGCGCTGCGGGTACCCGGCGAGGCCGCCGCGCTCCCGGAGGCGCGAGAAGTCCTGTCGACCCGTGACGAGCTTGTGCACGTACGACTGGTGCCCGGTGTCGAACACGAACGGGTCGTGCGGCGAGTCGAACACGCGGTGCATCGCCAGCGTGAGCTCCACCACCCCGAGGTTCGGCCCCAGGTGCCCGCCGGTCTTCGCGACCTCGGCGACGAGGAAGCGACGGATCTCGGCGGCGAGCTCCGTCATCTGCGCGTCGGACAGACGCTTGAGGTCGCGCGGCGACGAGATGCTGCTGAGCAGGCTCACGAGCGCTCCTTTCGTGGGGCAGGTCACCACACTATCCGCGGGACCGGACGACGGACTGGAGGCCCGTGGCGGTGTCGCCACGGGCCTCCAGTCCGACAGGTGGTCGCGTCAGCGACCGGTGCGCGCGTCGCGCGCCGTGCTCACACGAGCGAGCGGAGCACGTACTGCAGGATGCCGCCGTTGCGGTAGTAGTCGGCCTCACCGGGGGTGTCGATGCGGACGACCGCGTCGAACTCCACGGGCTCCTTGCCGGCGGGCGAGTGCTCGCTCGGCGTCGCGGTGACGTGCACCGTCTTGGGCGTCCGACCCTCGTTGAGCTCGGTCAGCCCGGAGATCGAGACGACCTCGGTGCCGTCGAGGCCCAGGGACTCGGCGGACTCGCCGGCCGGGAACTGCAGCGGGACGACGCCCATGCCGATCAGGTTCGAGCGGTGGATCCGCTCGAAGCTCTCGGTGATGACCGCCTTGACGCCGAGCAGGTTCGTGCCCTTGGCCGCCCAGTCGCGCGACGAGCCCGAGCCGTACTCCTTGCCACCGAAGATGACGAGCGGGATGCCCTGCTCTTGGTAGTGCTGCGAGGCGTCGTAGATGAACGACTGCTCGCCGTCCGCCGTCGTGAAGTCACGGGTGTACCCGCCCTCGACGCCCGCGCCGTCGTTCGCGTCCGCCAGCAGCTGGTTGCGCAGTCGGATGTTCGCGAACGTGCCGCGGATCATCACCTCGTGGTTGCCGCGACGCGAGCCGTAGGAGTTGAAGTCCTTGCGGTCGACACCGTGCTCGGCGAGGTACTTGCCCGCCGGGCTGTCCGCCTTGATCGACCCAGCAGGCGAGATGTGGTCGGTCGTGACCGAGTCGCCGAGCTTCGCGAGCACGCGGGCGCCCGAGATGTCCGAGACCGCGTCGGGCTGCATCGTCATGCCCTCGAAGTACGGGGGCTTCCGGACGTAGGTGGACTCGGTGTCCCACTCGAAGGTGTCGCCCGTCGGGGTCGGCAGGTTCTTCCAGCGGTCGTCGCCCTCGAACACGGAGCCGTACTCGTGGGTGAACATCTCCGTGTCGATCGACGTGTCGATGACCTGCTGGACCTCGCCCGCGTCGGGCCAGATGTCCTTGAGGAACACGTCGTTGCCGTCCTGGTCCTGGCCCAGGGCGTCGGTGTCGAAGTCGAAGTGCATCGAGCCGGCCAGCGCGTAGGCGATGACGAGCGGCGGCGACGCGAGGTAGTTCATCTTCACGTCGGGGTTGATGCGGCCCTCGAAGTTGCGGTTGCCCGAGAGCACCGCGGTGACGGCGAGGTCGTTGTCCTGCACGGCCTGCGAGATCTCCTCGGGCAGCGGTCCCGAGTTGCCGATGCAGGTGGTGCAGCCGTAGCCGACCGTGTAGAAGCCGAGGTCCTCGAGGTAGCTGGTCAGCCCGGCCTTCTCGTAGTAGTCGGTGACGACCTTCGAGCCCGGCGCGAGGGTGGTCTTCACCCACGGCTTGGCCTTGAGGCCCTTCTTCGCGGCGTTCCGCGCGAGGATGCCGGCGGCCATCATGACCGACGGGTTCGACGTGTTCGTGCAGGACGTGATCGCGGCGATCGCGACGGCGCCGTGGTCGATCGTGAACGCGTCGCCGTCGCCCACCGTGACCGAGGTCGGCTTCGAGACCGTGCCCGGGGCGCTCGAGGCGTGCACCGGGACCTCGGACGGCTGCGCGTCCTGCAGGTCGTCGACGGCGTGCTCGTCACCGGGGGCCGCGGCGACCGGGTCGGACGCCGGGAAGGTGTCGGCGACGGCCTTGTCCGCCTCGGAGTGGTCGATGCTCGCGTAGTTCGCGAGGTCGACCTCGAACTGGTCCTTGGCCTTCGAGAGCTCGATGCGGTCCTGCGGGCGCTTCGGGCCGGAGATCGACGGGACGACCGTCGACAGGTCGAGCTCCATGTACTCGGAGTACGCGGGCTCCACCGACGGGTCGTGCCACAGGCCCTGGGCCTTGGCGTACGCCTCGACGAGGGCGATCTGGTCCTCCGACCGGCCCGTCAGGCGCAGGTAGTCGAGCGTGACGGCGTCGACCGGGAAGATCGCGGCGGTCGAGCCGAACTCGGGGCTCATGTTGCCGATGGTCGCGCGGTTCGCGAGCGGGACCTCGGAGACGCCCTCGCCGTAGAACTCGACGAACTTGCCGACCACGCCGTGCTTGCGGAGCTCCTGCGTGATGGTGAGCACCACGTCGGTCGCGGTGACGCCGGCCGGGATCGAGCCGGACAGCTTGAAGCCGACGACCTTGGGGATGAGCATCGAGACGGGCTGGCCGAGCATCGCCGCCTCGGCCTCGATGCCGCCGACGCCCCAGCCGAGCACGCCGAGGCCGTTCACCATCGTGGTGTGCGAGTCGGTGCCGACGAGCGTGTCCGGGTACGCGTAGAGCTCGCCGTCGAACTCGCGCGTGTACGTGACCTTGGCCAGGTACTCGATGTTGACCTGGTGGACGATGCCGGTCCCCGGCGGGACGACCTTGAAGTCCTCGAACGCGGTCTGGCCCCAGCGGAGGAACTGGTAGCGCTCCCCGTTCCGCTCGTACTCCAGGTCGGTGTTGCGCTGCAGCGCGTCCTCGCGGCCGAACAGGTCGGCGACGACGGAGTGGTCGATGACCATCTCGGCCGGCGACAGCGGGTTGATCTTGTTCGGGTCGCCGCCGATCTGCGCCATCGCCTCGCGCATGGTGGCGAGGTCGACGATGCACGGCACGCCGGTGAAGTCCTGCATGACCACACGGGCCGGCGAGAACTGGATCTCGGTGTCCGGCTCGGCGTCGGGCCGCCACGAACCGAGGGCGCGGATCTGCTCCTCGGTCACGTTCGCACCGTCCTCGGTGCGGAGCAGGTTCTCGAGCAGCACCTTCAGGCTGTACGGGAGCTTCTCGTGCCCCGGCACCTTGTCGATCCGGTGGATCGCGTAGTCGACACCCCCAACCGACAGTGTGTCCTTCGAGCCGAAGCTGTTGACTGCAGCCACTGTGCCGCCTCCCTACTGATCGGTGTGCCCCCATCTTCGCGGGCCGCGGAACGTCCCACCAGCAAGGCAAACCTAAACCCGGCGGCGCTGCTGCGCCCCCGGCAAACTGTCTCGATGTCGAGACAACTCTACACCGCGGCGGGGTCGTCCCGTCGCGTGAACACCGTGCGGACGAGCAGCCACGTGACCCAGAGCACGGCGGCGTAGAGCGGCACGCCGAGGATCAGCTTGAGGCCCGCGAGCAGTTCGACCTGCGCCGTCAGGTACAGCGGCACCTCGACCGCCAGGCGCACCGCGAACAGCCCGACCCAGATCCACGTGGCGACCGTGAGCACCCGGCGCTTCGCGGGGTCGGCGCGCCAGTCGACGTGCGAGCCGTCCTCGTTCGCGGGCAACAGGAAGCCGACGACGACGCCGATGAGCGGCCAGCGCACGGCCAGCGTGACGAGGAGTCCGACCAGCCAGACGGCGTTGATGACGATGCCGGGGATGAAGTTCGTCTCGGCGCGGCCGGTCAGCAGTGCCAACCCGGCCGACACCGCGACGCCGAGGATGCCCGCGAAGGACATCGTCACCGACTGCCGCTGCACCAGCCGGAGCACCACGAAGACCAGCCCGACGACCACCGGGATCACGACGCTCGGGACGAGCTCCTTCGTGATCGTGTAGACCACCAGGAACGCGAGCCCGGGCAGGATCGACTCGGCGAGGCCGCGGACGCCGCCGACGGCACCGAGCAGGTCGCGGCCGGACGGTGCCTCGCCCGGGGCGACCCGGGCGATCCCGGCCTTCTGCACCGCCGCGCGGAACTGCTCGGAGAAGCTCGGCTGGTCCGGATCGACACCCGGCCCGTCGCCGGACGACGCCGTACCGGACGGATCGGTGCCGGGCGTCCCCGTCTGCGGTCGGGTGGTCTCGTCGCGGTCCGGCACCGTGCCTCCTGGCCGTGTCTCGAGTCTGGGCGTGCCGGTCAGACGGCCGACTGCGTCGACTTCGGCATGTGCAGCGGGATGAGGTCGCGCGGCGGCATCGGCGTGGTGCCGCGCACCACGACGACGCTGCGGAACAGCTCCTCGATCTCGGCGGCGTCCTCCGGACGCTCGGCGGCCTTGCCGGCGATCACGCCGCGCAGGAACCACCGCGGACCGTCGACACCGACGAAGCGGGCCGGGCGCGCGCCGTCGGTGCCGCCCGAGCCGTCCGTGACCACCGGCACGAGGGCACGGAGCTCGGGGCCGAACGGGCCGTCCACTTCCTGCACCGTGCCGCCCTGACGCTCGATCTGCTCGGCGATCTGCGCGCGGATCTCGTGCCAGAGCCCGGTGGACCGCGGCGCGGCGAACGGCTGGACCTGCAGCGTCGACTCGTCGTAGTCGAGCCCGACGGCGACGACGCGCTGCGAGCCCTCCTCGACCTCGAGCCGCAGGTGCAGCCCCTCGCGCGGCAGGACCTTCACGCCACCGAGGTCGACGTACGGACGCACCAGGTTCGCCTCGGTCTCGTCGTGCGGCCCGTTGGCGGCACGGTCGTCCGGGGCGGACTTGTCGGTGGGCGCGACCGCGTCCACCTCGTCGAGGTCCGCGTCGGCGTCGGCTGCGAGCTCGACCTCCGGCGTCGTCCCCGCGACCTCTGCGTCCTCGGCGACGGCCTCCGCCACCTCGACCTCGTCACGCTTGCGTCGGCCGAACTTCATACGCCCGTCCCTTCCTGGATGTCGACGGCGGCGTCGCGCGCGACACCGCTCCGGTCACCGTAGCCCGAGGAGCCGAACCCGCCCTCACCGCGGCGGCTCTCGGGGAGCTCGTCCACCTGTGTGAAGACCACCCGGGGCACCGGCATGACGATCAGCTGGGCGATGCGGTCGCCCGCGTGCACCTCGTAGGGCTCGGCCTGGTCGGTGTTGAGGAGTGCGACCTTGATCTCCCCGCGGTAGCCCGCATCGACGGTGCCCGGCGCGTTCACGATCGTGATGCCGTGCTTCGCCGCGAGCCCACTCCGGGGCACCACGAACGCCGCGTACCCCTCGGGCAGTGCGATCCGCAGCCCGGTGCCCACGAGGCGTCGCTCGCCGGGACGGAGCACGAACGCCTCGGTCGAGACGAGGTCGGCACCGGCGTCGCCGGGGTGGGCGTACCCGGGAGCGTGCTCCCCGGTCCAGAGGACGTCGACTGGTTCGGTCACGTGACGAGGGTAGTGCAGACCGTGACCGTTCCGTGACCTGCCCCGGTTCGTGGTCGAATGGTCCCGTGACCCTGTACCGCGAACGTCTCTGGGCGCCGCCCGCCCTCTACCTGGCGACGGCGCTCGTCATCCCCGCGAGCCTCCTCGTCTTCCTGCCGATCAGCGTCCTCGCCGGCGTGCTGGTCGCGATCGGCATGTACCTCGGGATCGTCGTGCTGCTCTGGGCGCTCGCCCCGACCGTCGAGGTCACCGAGACCGAGTTCCGTGCGGGCAAGGCGCACCTGCCGCGGACCCTCGTCGGCGAGGTCGCCGGCTTCGAGGGCGCCGAGGCCACCACCCAGCGGGGGCCGAAGCTCGACGCCCGCGCGTGGACGCTCTTCCGCGGGTACGTGCGCGGGGTCGTGCGCGTCGAGGTCGCGGACCCGGCGGACCCCACCCCGTACTGGCTGGTCAGCGTGCGGAACCCGTCGGCGGTCGTCGCGGCGTTGCGCTCGTAGGCGGTCACCGCCGACCCGGCCTGGAGGCACGGAGCGCGCCCGCCCCGCCGGTCACGTCCGCTCTCGCTCGCGTGGTCGACCATGCGGACTGCCCGGACGTGCGGAACGGCCCGCCTCCCCGAGGGGAGGCGGGCCGTTCCGCGTCGCTCGACGCGGTGTGCTGCTCAGAGCGCGGCGCACTCCGCGCAGACCGGGCCGAGCTTCGACTCGTGGTCGAGCTGCGAGCGGTGCTTCACGAGGAAGCACTCGACACAGGTGAACTCGTCGACCTGCGGCGGCAGCACGACGACGTCGAGGTCGACGTCGCTGAGGTCCTGTCCGGCGAGCTCGAAGCTGCCGGGGTTGTCCGAATCATCGTCGACGACCCCCGACATCTTGTCGGGAACGCGCTCCTTCAGGGCTTCGATCGACTCCGAGTCGGAGGAGTCGTCGGTCTTCCTGGGGGCGTCGTAATCGGTGGCCATGCCCATCCATTTCTCGTATCGAGAGGTCGTCGCCGGTGATCGGCGGCGACAGTTTGCACCACGACCCGGCAGAGCGCAAACCGAACGCGGTGCGGGATCGTCAGGCCGTCCAACCCGGCGCCGGACCCGGACATTCCCGCGTGCCACGGACGGACCCGCCACCCGGCCCGGGCATCCCGCGGCGCGCCCGTGCGCCTCCCCGCGATCGACCCCGGCCGGCTGCATACTCCTCGGGTACGCGCACGACCGTACGAACGCTCGGGAGGCGGAACATGCAAGACGTGAGAGTCATCGGAGTCGAGTCCGGGGCACTCCTGCTCGCGACCGACGGCGGCACCGAGTTCCGGTTGCCGGTCACCTCGTCGCTGCCGGGGCAGGTCCGTCAGGCGAACCCCGAGGCCGGTCCGCAGAAGCGCGTGTCCCCGAAGGACGTGCAGGCCCGGATCCGCGGCGGTGCCGACGCGGCCGACGTCGCATCGGCGCTCGACGTCGACGTCGAGTACGTCCGGCGTTTCGAGGGTCCCGTGCTCGCCGAGCGCGCCTTCGTCCTCGACGCCGCCCGCCGCGTCCCGGTCACCCCCGTCGACACCGACGCGCCGGACACCTTCGGCGAGGCGATCACCGCCAAGCTCGAGTCCGGCGACGCGACCGCGGTCCACTGGGCGTCGTGGAAGCACGTCGAGCAGGGCTGGGTCGTCCGCGTCCGCTACACCGCCGCCGAGGTCGAGCACGACGCGCAGTGGCTCTTCGACCCGAAGACCTCGACGCTCACGCCGGACAACGGCGACGCGCACCGTCTGTCGCACACCGAGGACGAGGGCATCGCGCCACGCCTCCGTGCCGTCGAGAACGACCACCAGGACACCGACGGCACCCGCTTCGACTCCGGCGCGTTCCGCGTCGAGCAGCCCGACGAGGACCTCACGAACCCCGAGGTCCAGGAGCGTCCGCTACGGGCGCCGCTCCCCCGCATCGGTGTCGCGGTGGCCGAGGAGCGCTCCCCCGGGAACGAGACCGCCGACCTGCTCGAGGCCCTGCGTCGCCGCCGGGGCGAGCGCGAGGCCGCGACGTTCGGGGAACAGCGCGACGAGCCGCGCGGCACCTCGATCAGCGTCGTCGACATCCCGCTCGCCGGCTTCGACGCGACGCCCGCGTCCGCACCGGAGCGCGAGGACGCCCGCCCGGCGTCGGCCCCCGAGGCCGAGAGCCGTCCCGAGCGCAAGAAGCGCAGCCGCCGCTCGATGCCGAGCTGGGACGAGATCGTCTTCGGCACACGTCCGGAGGACCCGGCCTGATCGGACCGTCCTGCGCCGTCAGGCGCGGAACGCACCGCCGAGCCGGAGCGGGACGAAGGTCTCCTCGTCCGTCATCGCGCCGTGCTGCCCGATCATGCGCTTCGGCGTCTCCCGCGGGCCGACCTCGCGGTCGTCGTTGAACGCCCACGACCCGCGCGCGACGACGACCACGTCCCCGATGCGCGGGAGCACCCGGTCGTCGGTCGTCCCGAACCACCCGGCCGCGACGGCCTCGGTCCGGCTCGCCACGTACGCCTTCTTGCCGTAGCGGGACCGCCAGGCATCGACGAGCGCGGGCACGTCGGTCCCCGGTGCGACGGTCAGCTGGCGGCAGCGCGGGTCCCCGGCCACGCCCACGACGTCGCGCAGGAGCTCCGGGTCCATCGGGATGTTCGCGTCCGGTGGCACGTCGAGCACCCCGTGGTCGGCGGTCACGAGCAGCCCGACGTCCGGCGCACCGCGGGACTCGAGCCGGGCGAGCTCCCCGTCGAGCAGCTCGAGCGCGGCCGTCCACCGGTCGGACTCCCACCCGTGCTTGTGGCCGATCGAGTCGAGCTCTGGGACGTAGAGGTACACGAGCGACCGCCCGGTCGCGGTCTCGGCCAGGGCCGCGTCGACGCGCTGCGGGATGGTGTCGGCGGCGACGTACCGGGCACCACCGAGGACGTTCGCGGTCATCCCCGAGGTCCGGTACCGCGTCGGACCGACCACCACGGGGTCGACGCCGAGCGCCGGGGCCTCGCTGAAGACCGTGCTCGCGAGGAACCAGTCCGCGGGGACGACGTCGTCCCACCCGCTCAGCAGGTTCATCACCTGCCCGGTGTCCGGGTTCCACCCGCTGTAGCCGACGACCCCGTGCACGCCCGGCGGTCGTCCGGTCGTCAGGGTGCTCAGCGCCGCGGCCGTGGTCGTCGGGAACCCGCTCCGCAACCGCTTCTTCGTCCCGGCGAGCCACCGGGCGTGCCCGGCGCGCGCGGCCAGCGCGCCCGCGCCCAGTCCGTCGACCAGCACCACGACCGCGGAACGGGCGGGACGGAGGGCGATCCGTGCCTCCCGTCCGGTGGTGCGCAACCACGTGTCGTCCGCAGCGCCGAGCGCGACGAGGCAACTCGGCAGCACGTCGGCGAGGTTCGCGGTGGCGTCGGGGGCGCTCGGTACGCTGGGGGGCACCCCACGATCCTCCCAGAAAGGTCCCATGGCACGCACGGAAGCAGTCGGCCTGCCCGACGGTGAGCGCATCGAGGACGTCGACGTCTCCGAGGAGATGCAGGGTTCGTTCCTCGAGTACGCGTACTCCGTCATCTACTCGCGGGCCCTGCCGGACGCGCGCGACGGACTGAAGCCGGTCCAGCGCCGCATCCTGTACCAGATGGCCGAGATGGGCCTGCGTCCGGACCGCGGCCACGTCAAGAGCGCCCGTGTGACAGGCGAGGTCATGGGGAAGCTCCACCCGCACGGCGACGGCGCGATCTACGACGCGCTCGTCCGTCTGGCGCAGCCGTTCACGATGCGCGTGCCGCTCGTCGACGGCCACGGCAACTTCGGCTCGCTCGACGACGGCCCGGCCGCGGCGCGGTACACCGAGGCTCGGCTCGCCGAACCCTCGATGGCGATGACCGAGGGCCTGAACGAGGACGTCGTCGACTTCGTCCCGAACTACGACAACCAGATCATGCAGCCGGCCGTGCTCCCCGCGGCCTTCCCGAACCTGCTCGTCAACGGTGCCGCGGGCATCGCGGTCGGCATGGCGACGAACATGGCGCCGCACAACCTGGGCGAGGTCGTCGAGGCGGCCAAGCACCTGCTGCTCCACCCGGACGCCACGCTCGACGAGCTGATGGAGTTCGTGCCGGGGCCCGACCTGCCCTCCGGCGGCACGATCGTCGGGCTCTCCGGCGTGCGGGACGCATACGCGACCGGCCGCGGATCGTTCCGCACCCGGGCGAAGGTCAGCGTCGAGAACCTCACGCCGCGGAAGGCCGGGCTCGTCGTCACGGAGCTGCCGTACCTGGTCGGCCCCGAGCGCGTGATCGAGAAGATCAAGGACGGCGTCCAGGCGAAGAAGCTCGTCGGCATCTCCGACGTCAACGACCTGACCGACCGGAACCACGGGCTGCGGCTCGTCATCGGCATCAAGTCCGGCTTCAACCCGACGGCCGTGCTCGAGCAGCTCTACAAGCACACCCCGCTCGAGGACGGCTTCGGCATCAACAACGTCGCGCTCGTCGACGGGTCGCCGCGCACGCTGGGCCTCCGCGAGCTGCTCGACGTCTACGTGCGGCACCGCATCGCCGTGGTCACGCGGCGCTCGGAGTACCGACTGGCCCGCCGGCGCGAGCGACTGCACCTCGTCGAGGGCCTGCTCATCGCGATCCTCGACATCGACGAGGTCATCGAGGTCATCCGCTCCTCCGACGACTCCGAGGCCGCACGGACCCGGCTGCAGGACGTCTTCGACCTGTCCGAGGTGCAGGCCGAGTACATCCTCGAGCTCCGGCTCCGTCGTCTGACCAAGTTCTCGCGCCTCGAGCTCGAGGGCGAGCGCGACCAGCTGCTCGCCGACATCGCCGCGCTCGAGGAACTCCTCGCGTCCGACGACCGGCTCCGCGCCCAGGTCGCACTCGAGCTCACCGAGGTGTCCGACCGGTTCGCCACCCCCCGCCGCACGCTCCTCACCGAGGCCGACGCTCCCGTCCGCGGCGGACGCAAGGCCGCGGTGGACCCGGAGTCGCTGCAGATCGCGGACGCGCCGTGCCGGGTGCTGCTCTCGACGACCGGTCGACTCGTCCGGGTGGACATCCCGGAGACCGACCTCGGGATCGTGCGGGTGCCGAAGCGCTCGAAGCACGACGCCGTCCGCTCCACCGTGGTGTCGACGGTCCGCGGACAGGTCGGGGCGCTCACCTCGACCGGCCGCGTGCTCCGGTTCTCGCCCGTCGACGTGCCCGCCGTGCCGCCCGCCTCGGTGCGGCTCGACGCCGGGGTCCGCGTCGCCGAGTACCTCGGCATCGCCCGCACCGAGACCGTCGTCGCCCTCGTCGACCTGTCCCCCGGTGCGTCCGACTCGCTCGCGATCGGCACCGCGCAGGGCATCGTCAAGCGCGTCGCCACCGGGGCGTGGCCGGACAAGGACGAGTTCGTCGCGATCGGGCTCAAGCCGAAGGACGCCGTGGTCGGTGCCGCGCAGGCGCCCGAGTCGGACGACCTCGTGTTCATCACGTCGAACGCGCAACTGCTGCGCTTCCCGGCCGCCGGGGTCCGCCCCCAGGGACTGCCGGCCGGTGGTGTCGCCGGGGTGTCCCTCGCCGACGGTGCGACGGTGATCTGGTTCGGCTCCGTCCCGCGCTCCGACGACGCCGTGGTCGCGACCGTGTCCACCGCGTCGGGCGCGCTGCCCGGCACCGACGCCGGTCGCGCGAAGGTGTCCGCGTTCTCGGAGTTCCCGGCCAAGGGCCGTGCCACCCAGGGTGTCCGGGCGCACGCGTTCCTGAAGGGCGAGGACGGGCTGACCGTGGCGTGGGCGGGCATCGCGCCGCCGCACGCCGTGGGGTCGGACGGTGCCGCGCGGACACTGCCGGACTGGCTGTCGAAGCGGGACGGGTCGGGCGCGCCGCTCGAGGCCGTCATCGCGACGATCGGCGGGAGTGCCGCGGCGCTCGACGGGACCGCGGGCGAGGCGTAGGCGGGCGCGGCGCGCGCTGCGCCGCCGGGCTGCGCCGCGCTCCCGCGCTGCCGCGCTGCCGCGCCGCCGCGCTGAGTTCACGCGCTGAGCGACACCTCACGGCCTTCGCGCCGCGTGAGATGTCGCTCAGCGCGTGAAGTCGCAGAGGCGCGCCAGCGCCCCCGCGCGCGCTCCGCGCGCTCCGCGCCGGCGCGCGCTACGCGTCGATACGGTCGCGGTCCAGGCCCTCGCCCGCGAGGATGAACTCCTTGCGCGGGGCCACGTCGTTGCCCATCAGCAGCTCGAAGACCTTCGCGGCGCCCTCGGCATCGGTGACGTTCACGCGCCGGAGCGTCCGGTGCGTGCGGTCCATCGTCGTCTCGGCGAGCTGGTCCGCGTCCATCTCCCCCAGGCCCTTGTACCGCTGGATCGGCTCCTGGTACTTCTTGCCCTGCTTCGCGAGCTTCTTCAGCACGGCCTGCAGCTCGGCCTCGGAGTAGGTGTAGAGCGTGTCGTTCGGCTTGCCGCGGTTCACCACGACGACCCGGTGCAGCGGCGGCACGGCGGCGAACACCCGGCCCTGCTCGATCATCGGCCGCATGTAGCGGAAGAACAGCGTCAGCAGCAGCGTGCGGATGTGCGCGCCGTCGACGTCGGCGTCCGACATGATGATGACCTTGCCGTAGCGGGCCTGGTCGATCTCGAACGAGCGGCCGGACCCGGCGCCGATGACCTGGATGATCGAGGCGCACTCGGCGTTCGACAACATGTCCGACACGGACGCCTTCTGCACGTTGAGGATCTTGCCCCGGATCGGCAGCAGCGCCTGGTACTCGCTGTTCCGGGCGAGCTTGGCGGTGCCGAGCGCGGAGTCGCCCTCGACGATGAACAGCTCGGTGCCCTCGGCGTCCTGCTTGCGGCAGTCGGCGAGCTTCGTCGGCAGCGAGGAGTTCTCGAGCGCGTTCTTCCGGCGCTGGGTCTCCTTGTGCGCGCGGGCGGAGATGCGGGTCTTCATCTCGGCGACGACCTTCTCGAGCAGGGTCGCCGCCTGCGCCTTCTCGGTCCGCTGCGTCGAGGTGAGGATCTCGGTCAGGCGCTTCGCGACGACCTGGTCGACGATCTTCCGCACCGCCGGGGTGCCGAGGACCTCCTTCGTCTGGCCCTCGAACTGCGGTTCCGGCAGGCGGACGGTCAGCACGGCGGTCAGGCCCGCGAGCACGTCGTCCTTCTCGAGCTTGTCCTGACCGACCTTGAGCTTGCGCGCATTGGCCTCGACCTGGGTGCGCACGGCCTTCACGAGCCCGGACTCGAAGCCGGTCAGGTGCGTCCCACCCTTCGGCGTCGCGATGATGTTCACGAAGCTGCGCTCGACCGTCTCGTAACCGCTGCCCCACCGGAGCGCGATGTCGACCTCGCACGCGCGCTCGACCGAGGTCGACACCATGTGCCCCTTGTCGTCGAGCATCGGGACGGTCTCGGTGAAGGTCCCGGTGCCCTGAATCCGCCAGACGTCCGTCACGGCCGTGTCGACCGCGAGGTGCTCGACGAACTCACTGATGCCGCCCTCGTACCGGAAGCGCTCCACCACCGGACCGGCGGCGACGGTCGTGCCCGTCGCCTCGGCCCGCGCGGCAGCGGCCTCGATCGACGCGGCGCGCTCGTCGGTGATGGTGATGCCGAGCCCGGGGACGAGGAACGCGGTCTGGCGTGCACGGCTCACCAGGTCGGGCGTGCTGAACTTCGCGTCGGGCGTGAAGATCTGTCGGTCCGCCCAGTACCGGATGCGCGAGCCGGTGACCCCACGCTTGACCTTGCCGACCACGCGGAGCTCGCTGCCCGAGGTGAACGGTGCGAACGGCGCGTCCGGGCCGTCGCCCGCGAAGGTGCCCGGCTCGCCACGGTGGAAGGACATGGCGTACGTCTTGCCACCGCGGTCCACCTCGACGTCGAGTCGCTCGGACAGGGCGTTGACGACCGAGGCCCCGACACCGTGCAGACCACCGGAAGCCGCGTACGACCCCGATCCGAACTTGCCGCCGGCGTGCAGCTTCGTGAACACGACCTCGACCCCGGTCAGACCGGTCTTCGGTTCGACGTCCACGGGGATGCCGCGCGCGGTGTCCCGGACCTCGACCGATCCGTCGGCGTGCAGCACGACGCCGATCTCGTCGCCGTGCCCGGCGAGGGCTTCGTCGACCGAGTTGTCGATGATCTCCCACAGGCAGTGCATGAGGCCGCGGGAGTCCGTCGACCCGATGTACATGCCCGGTCGCTTCCGGACCGCCTCGAGCCCCTCGAGGACGGAGAGATGGCGCGCGGAGTAGTCGGAGCTCACCTCCCGATCGTACCGACGGGCGCCGACACCCTCGGCTCGGGCGGGCGGCGCGCCTCGGACTGGGGACATCCGGTCCGCGGTGAGCGAAACCGCGTACGCGTGGTGCACGACTCCCAGCCACCGCGTGTTCAAATAGGTGGACCAACCGGCACCACCTGCGATCCGTGAGGAGCACAGCAATGACCCAGACCGTGCACGACCTCTCCATCGACGAGACCACCAGCCACCAGCTCACCGCGGTGGACCGTTGCGACAGCTGCGGAGCGCAGGCCTACATCCGCGCCACCATGGCGAGCGGCGAGCTGTACTTCTGCGCCCACCACGGCGCCGAGTTCAAGGACAAGCTCGCGGCCACCGCGATCGAGTGGCACGACGAGAGCAGCCGGCTCTACGAGTCGAAGTAGCAGCCGACCACACAGCAGACGGGAGGCGCGGTGCCAGCTGGCACCGCGCCTCCCGTCCGTCGTCTGGTCGCCGCTCAGGCGATGCGCTTGAACGCCTTGTCGACGTAGCGGTCGATGGTCGCGCGCGCTTCGCGCGCGTACCGGTCGACCGTCTCGGTCCGCGCCGCGTCCGGCGTGTACTCCCGTCCGACGCGGGCAGTCGCGGCAGCGAGCACGGCGTCGGTCAGCTGCGGGTTGAGGGGCAGGATCGGCCCCTGGGTGTGCGTGCCGAACGACGTCCCGACGATCGCGCCCTCGACCGGCGATCCGGCCTGGTTGCCGCCGCCCGAGACGACGTCCGCGAAGGGCGTCACCCCCGCGGCGAGCTCGATGCGGGTCGCGTGGTCCTCGAACCCCGCGATGCGGGTCGCGGCCCCGCCGAGCAGCGGGTAGCGCGTCTCGAGCACGAAGTAGTTGACGCGCCGCTCCGCGCCGCGGACCGCGCGGGCGTCGAAGACGCCGAAGCCGGCCACCGGAGCGCCCTCGGTCGGGACGACCTCGTTCGTCGCGAGGTCGAAGCCACCGCCGACGGCGACGACCGGGACGCCGGACCCGGCGAGGTCACGGAGCGGGGCGCCGATGCGTGCGACGTCCGCGCCGAGCGACCGCATGGCGCTCAGCGGACCGTTGCCGACCACGACGACGTCCGCCGCCGTGGGCAGGGCACCGCCCGGGGCGTACTCGACGACCTCGGTGTCCAGGCCGGCGGCCGCGGCTCGACGCACGAGCGCCGCGACGTTGCCGCGGTCACCCGAAACGCCCATCTGGCGCGGGTACACGTGCAGGATGGTCAACCGGTCGGCGGTCATGCCGTCTTCTCCATGTCGCCGTGGCCGAGGGCCTTGCGGGCGATCATCATGATCTCGTAGTTGACGATGAAGTTCTTCGTGCCGCTCGTCGTCGCACCGAGGCCCTGCATGAGCTTGATCGCGGCCTCGACGTCGGGCTCGACCCGGCCGATGCGGACTCCGGCGTGCTCGAGCGCGATCGCGATCTGCCACGCCTTGTCGCCGGACACGACGTCGACGTGGTCGAGGTTCGAGAAGTCGATGTCGTAGATCCAGGAGATGTCCGGCGTGCCCTCGTCGATCGCCATGAGCACCTGTTCCGGGTGCGCGGGCAGGGCGTCGAGGTTGAGCTGCAGGCTCGCGGCGTTCTTGAACATCGTGAACTCGGCGGACTCCCCGGCGATCGGCAGGCGTTCGCCACGGCCGTACGCGGGCTTCATCGTGCCGAACGCCTTCGTCACCGCGTCCGGGCGGAACTGCACTCCGAGCGCGGCACTGGCCGTCGCGGTCGCTGCGGCCGCGTCGACCGCGTAGTGCAGGCCACGCGCGGGCAGGCGCACCGGGATGTCGGTGCCCTCGAAGCGGATCGTCGCACCGTCGCCGGTGTTCGCGACGACCTCGGACTCGGCCGGGTTCGGCTCGCCGTCGGTCCGGTCGAAGTCATCGGCGTTCTGCAGGCCGTTCGGAGCGGCGGCGACCACCTCGGTGCTCGCACCGAAGCGCAGCACCCGCTGCCCGGTCCGCGCCGCGTAGGCGTCGAGGAACTGGTCGTCACGGTTGGTGACGACGTTCGCGGAGGACAGCGCCGCCGTGTCGAGCATCATCGTCGCGACGCGCTCGGTCTCGAAGAACCGGTAGAGCTGGTCGACCTGGACGTTGAGCATCGTCACCGTGGACGGCGACAGGATGCCGGCGAGCTCGACCGCGAACGCCTCGTCGACCTCGAGGATGCCGATGTCGGCCTTCAGCCGGCCGGTCAGCGACACCTCGGACAGGAGCGCGGAGGCGATGCCCTGCGGCAGGTTCGCGCCGGACGGGTTCGTGAACACGCGGAGCCCGTGCGCCCGGACGATGTCCGAGATCATGTGCGTCGTCGTGGACTTGCCGTTCGACCCGAGCACGAAGACGACGCCGTTCGGGAACTGCTTCGTGACGTGCTGCAGGAAGTCCGGCACGAGCTTCAGGACGATGTAGCCCGGGTAGGCGGACCCGCCGCCCCGCGCACGGGCGAGGGCGCGGAGGATCCGCCCGACCAGGATCGGGATGAGGAAGCGCATCGGCCTACTCGAGGTAGTCGCGGAGCGACTGCGAACGGGACGGGTGACGGAGCTTCGCCATCGTCTTCGACTCGATCTGACGGATGCGCTCACGCGTCACGCCGAACGTGTCACCGATCTGGTCGAGGGTCTTCGGCTGACCGTCACCCAGGCCGAAGCGCATGCGGATGACGCCGGCCTCGCGCTCGGAGAGGGAGTCGAGCAGGCTCTCGAGCTGCTTCTGCAGCATCGTGAACCCGACCGCGTCCGCCGGGACGACCGCCTCGGTGTCCTCGATGAGGTCACCGAACTCCGAGTCGCCGTCCTCGCCCAGGGGCGTGTGCAGCGAGATCGGCTCGCGGCCGTACTTCTGGACCTCGACGACCTTCTCCGGAGTCATGTCGAGCTCGCGGGCGAGCTCTTCCGGGGTGGGCTCGCGCCCGAGGTCCTGCAGCATCTGGCGCTGCACACGGGCCAGCTTGTTGATGACCTCGACCATGTGCACCGGGATGCGGATGGTGCGGGCCTGGTCGGCCATCGCGCGGGTGATCGCCTGACGGATCCACCAGGTGGCGTACGTCGAGAACTTGAAGCCCTTGGTGTAGTCGAACTTCTCGACCGCACGGATCAGGCCCAGGTTGCCCTCTTGGATGAGGTCCAGGAACTGCATGCCGCGGCCGGTGTAACGCTTGGCGAGCGAGACGACCAGGCGGAGGTTCGCGCCGAGCAGGTGGCTCTTCGCGCGCTGGCCGTCACGGGCCACCCAGCGGAGCTCGCGCTCCTCGGGCTTGGACAGGCCGGTGGTGTGCTGCAGCTTGTCCTCGGCGAACAGGCCGGCCTCGATGCGCATCGCGAGCTCGACCTCCTGCTCGGCGTTGAGCAGGGCGACCTTGCCGATCTGCTTGAGGTAGTCCTTCACCGGGTCGGCGGTGGCACCCGTGATGGTGGTCGAGTAGACCGGGGCCTCGTCGTCGTCGGACTGCGAGATGACGAGCGCACCCGCGGCCACGGCAGCGGCGGCGTCCGGCTTCGCGGTCTTGTCCTCCGCGTCGCCCTCCGGCTCGTCCGTCTCGGTGTCGTCGGTGACCTCGTCCGTCGGATCGACGCCGTCGTCCTCGACGTCCTCGTCGTCGTCGGCCTTCTTCTTCGCGCGGCCGGCGGTCTTCTTCGGTGCGGCCTTCTTCGCGGGGGCCTTCTTCGCCGTGGTGGCGCGCTTCTTCGGCGCGGCCGTCCCCTCGGCCTCGGCGTCCGCGGCGTCGTCCGCCGTGACGCCCTCGGGCTCGGTGTCCTTCGTGGGATCGATCGTCGTGCTCCGGGCAGCCATGCGATCACCTCTCTCGTCGTGCCACGTTCGTGGGGTCGTGGCCTCCCTCGCCACCCAGGGCCTGCGCCGCGGTCGTGCGCGTCGTCAGGTCCTACCGTTCCGGGCAGCACGAGGACCCATGTCAAGTCCCCCAACTTCTGCGCAGCACGGGAGCTGCGCGGAGGCGAGGGGCCCTGATGGGTCCGACCTTCATTATTGCACGGCCTTCTTCCGCAGGCGTGCAACCAGTGCAACCCAGAGGGGCCCGACCCGTATTCCGTCCTGGGCGTGCATCTCCCGGCGGGTGCGGCGACGGGCGTGCAGGAGCATGCCGACGCCGATCCCCACCACGACGTACTGCACGGTGAGCGCGATCCGGAAGTTCTCCCACGCGAACACCGTCCGCCCGGTCGCACCCGACACGACGTCGAGGAGCGTGCCGATGAGGAACATCATCACGAAGGCCGCGAGGAAGCCGCCGACGTTGACGACCCCGTTCGCGGAGCCGAGGGAACCGACGGGGTTGAAGCTGCGCGCGAAGTCGAAGCCGATGAGCGAGCCGGGACCGCCGACCCCCATCGCGACGACGAGCAGGACGAGCAGCCAGGTCGGCGGGTGCCCGGGCCACAGGAGCACGGCCGTCCAGACCAGGGCGAGCGCGGCGACGATGCCGAGCACGAGGTTCGACCGGCGGAGCGGGAACCGGGCGCACAGCACCCCGAGGACCGGTCCGGCGACGAAGCCCACGACGACGATCACCGTCAGGAACGTCGCGGCCTCGGACGGGGTGTAGCCGAGCCCGCGGAGCATCGGGACGCCCCAGAGCAGCGAGAACACCGTGCCGGACGACTGCGTCACGTAGTGCGACCAGAAGCCGAGCTGGGTGCCCGGGCGACGGAGGGCGTGGCCGAAGGTGTGGAACGCACCGCGCCAGGAGTGCGGGAGCGCCAACGGGATGGTGTCGGTGCGCACCGGGACCGGGCCGTTCCGGACGAAGACCACCGCCAGGAGCAGCCCGACCAGGCTCGCCGCCGCGGCCACACCGAACGCCGGGGTCCAGCCGGCGGTGTGGAGGAGGACGGCGAAGGGGAACGCCGACAGGATCTGGCCGACCTGCCCGAGGTTGCCGGTCCACTGCGAGATCTGCGGCAGGATCCGCCCGCTGAACCACATCGGCACGAGGCGGATCACGGAGATGAAGGTCATGGCGTCCCCCGCCCCGACGAGCACCCGGCCCGCGATCGCCGGAACGATCGTCGGCGAGAACGCGACGACGGCCTGCCCCACGACGAGGAGCGCGGCGCCGAGCAGCACGAGCTTGCGGGGGCCGACGCGGTCCAGCGCGATTCCGACGGGGATCTGCAGGCCGGCGTAGACCGCGATCTGCACGACCGCGAGCGTCGACAGGACCGCGGCGGAGACGGCGAAGCGGTCCTGCGCGTCGACGCCCGACACGCCGAGCGACGAGCGCTGCACGACGGCGAGGACGTAGGCGAGCACCGCGACGCCCCACACGAGGAAGGCACGACGGGAGTTCACCGCTCCAGGCTAGCGACGGCGCGGCACTGCCCGACACGCGTCGTGGAGGACGGGAGGCGCGGGGCGGGCTGTGGAGGAGCCTCCTGTCCGTCCCGTCACGGCCTGGTCGCGCGCCGCCGCGCCGGCGGTGCGTGCGTCGGACCGTCGCGGTGTGGGACGGACGCCGCGTCGGACGGACGCTCCGTCGGTCGACGGTGTCAGTCAGATGCGGCGTCGCCCTCGGAGCGGCGGTCCGCCAGGAAGCGCTCGAGCTCGGCCGCGATCGCGTCCGCGGTCGGGACCTCGCCGTCGACGTTCGTCAGCGGCGACGCGACGGGGTTGCCCTCCATGTAGGTGTCGTGCCGCTCCTCGAGCACGGCGACGAGCCGCTGCAACTCGGCGTTGCCGGCGACCTGCTCGTCGACGCGGGCGAGGAACTCGCGACCGGACTCGCGGAGCGCGTCGGTGGCGAAGATGAGCCCGGTCGCGGCCGAGACGGCCGACAGGCCGGCGACCGCGGCGTCCGGGAACTCGGTGTCGCCCAGGTAGTGCGGCACGAGCAGGACGAGTCCGGTGACCTGCGCGCCGGACTCGGCGAGGCGGTGCTCGACGAGGTGCAGCACGTTCGCCGGCGCCTGGGTCTCGGGCTTCCAGACGCTCATCTGCTCGACGAGGTCCTTGCGGGTGCCCGACACCGTGAGGCTGATCGGGCGCGTGTGCGGGACGGGCATCGGGATGGACTGCAGCCACGTGGTGTCGGCGACCTGCAGGCGGTCGGCCAGTTCGGTCACCGCTCGGACGAAGCGGTTCCACTGGAAGTCGGGCTCGTAGCCCGTGAGGAAGAGGAACGGCTGCCCGAGCTCGTCGCGGACCAGGTGCAGCACGAGCCGCGGCGGGTCGATCGCCGTGATGTGGTCCTGCTCGAAGGTGATCACCGGTCGTCGGGCGCGCCAGTCGAGGAGCGCGTCCGGGTCGAACTCCGCGACGAGCTCGTGCTCGAGACCGTCGAGGATCGAGGACGCGACCTGCGCGACGGCGCCGCCGGCGTCGACGAACCCGGTCAGTCCGGCGACGAGGTGCAGTCCCGCCGGGACGGTCGGAGCGGCCGCGGCGACGGTGTACAGGTCCTCGGGGTGGTTCACCGTCCCCATGCTAGGCGGGACCCCCGACGGCCCCGTCGTCCACGGCCACGCTGTCGGCGAACAGGCGCTGGATAGGCTGGCGTCATGGTCCGACCGACGCTCTCCACCACCTCCACCGCCCCGTCCGACGTCTCCGCCGACGTCCTCGTCCTCGGGGTCCTGCCCGGCAAGGACGGCGGCTCCCCCACCCTCGCGCCGAGCGCTGCGGGGACGGTCGACGCCCTCGCCGACCTCGACCTGACCACCGTCGGAGCGACCGGCGCCAAGGACCAGCTCGTCCGTCTGCCCGGCACCGGCGTCGCGGCTGCGGGCGTCGCCCTCGTCGGCCTCGGCTCGACCGTCGACGCAGCCGCGATCCGCACAGCAGCCGGCAGCGCCGTCCGACAGCTCCCGAACGTCGACACGATCGCCCTCGCGCTGCCGACCGACTCCTCAGAGCTCGTCGCCGCGGCGCTCGAGGGTGCGGCACTCGGCGCCTACGCGTTCACCCGGCACAAGGGCGCCGGCACGACCGGCCCGACCCGCGGCGACCAGCGCATCGAGGTCGTCTCCCCCGCCGACGTGCCCGCCGACGCCACCGTCCGCCCGGCGATCGTCGCCGACGCCGCAGCGCTCGTGCGCGACCTCGTGAACACCGCCGCGGGCGACCTCGGTCCCGCCGGCCTGGCCGACGTCGCCGTCGCCCAGGCCGAGGGGCTCCCGCTGACCGTCGAGGTCCTCGACGAGCACGCGCTCGAGGAGCAGGGCTTCGGCGGCATCCTGGGCGTCGGCCGCGGCTCGGAGCGTCCGCCGCGGCTCGTCGTCGTGCGCTACGAGCCCGCCGCCGCGACGAAGCACCTCGCGCTCGTCGGCAAGGGCATCACGTTCGACACGGGCGGCCTGTCGCTCAAGCCCGCCGCGTCGATGCTCGGCATGAAGACCGACATGGCCGGCGCCGCGACCGTCCTCGCCGCGACCGTCGCCGCCGCGCGACTCGGACTCGACACGCGGGTCACGGCCTGGCTGTGCCTCGCCGAGAACATGCCGTCGGGCTCCGCGACCCGCCCCGGCGACGTGCTCACGCTGAAGAACGGCAAGACGGTGGAGGTGACGAACACCGACGCCGAGGGCCGGCTCGTCCTCGGCGACGGCATGGCCGCGGCGTCGCTCGAGCAGCCCGACGCGATGGTCGACGTCGCGACCCTGACCGGCGCGCAGGTCGTCGCGCTCGGCGACCGGACCACCGGTCTGATGGGCAGCGACGACCTGGTCGCACGGGTCCGCGCGGTCGCGGACGCAGTCGCCGAGCCGATCTGGCCGATGCCCCTTCCCGAGGAGCTCGACACCCGGCTCGCGAGCGACGTGGCCGACATGGTCAACGCCACGGTGGGCAACCCGTCGGGCGGCATGCTCCTGGCGGGCAAGTTCCTCGAGCGCTTCGTGGGCGAGGGCGTGCCGTGGGCGCACCTCGACATCGCGGGGCCGTCCGAGCACAAGGGTGGCGGCTACGGCTGGCTCGGCAAGGGCGCGACCGGTGTCATGGTCCGTACGCTCATCGGGCTCGCAGAAGAGCTGCAGTCCAAGTAGTAGGTTGGTCCCGGCGGGGCAGCGCACCGACGCGCCCCCGCCGGAACCAGCGGGACGGGACCGGAACCATGCGGTCCGACCGTCGGACGCCGCCGCCGCGGTGTCCATTGGGGTCCGACCAGGACCTCGACACGCACGAGGGAGTTGCACCAGGTGACGGAACAGACTTACGACGTCGTGGTCCTCGGTGGCGGCAGTGGTGGTTACGCCGCTGCGCTCCGGGCCGCTGAGCTCGGCATGAGCGTCGCGCTCATCGAGGGAGACAAGCTCGGGGGCACCTGCCTGCACCGCGGCTGCATCCCGACCAAGGCGCTGCTGCACGCCGCCGAGGTCGCGGACGCCACGCGCGAAGCGGACAAGTACGGCGTCGTCGCCGAGTTCGCCGGCGTCGAGGTGCCCAAGGTCATCGAGTACCAGCAGGGCGTCATCAGCTCCAAGTACAAGGGCCTGCAGGGGCTCGTCAAGGCCCGCGGCATCACGGTCGTCGAGGGCTGGGGCCGCCTGACCTCGCAGAACACCGTTCAGGTCGGCGACCAGACCGTCACCGGCAAGAACGTCGTGCTCGCCACGGGGTCGTACTCGAAGTCCCTGCCCGGGCTCGAGATCGGCGGCCGCGTCATCACGTCCGAGACCGCGCTCAAGATGGACTACGTGCCGAACAAGGTCGTCATCCTCGGCGGCGGCGTGATCGGCGTCGAGTTCGCCAGCGTGTGGAAGTCCTTCGGTGCCGAGGTCACGATCGTCGAGGGCCTGCCCCACCTGATCCCGGCTGAGGACGAGTCGATGTCGAAGCAGCTCGAGCGCGCGTTCCGCAAGCGCGGCATCGAGTTCTCGCTCGGGATCCGCTTCCAGGGCGTCGAGCAGCACGAGAACGGCGTCGTCGTGACGCTCGAGGACGGCAAGACCTTCGAGGGTGACGTCCTGCTCGTCGCGGTCGGCCGTGGCCCGCTCACCCAGAACATGGGCTTCGACGAGGTCGGCGTCGCGATGGACCGCGGGTTCGTCACCACGAACGAGCGCCTCGCGACCAACCTGCCGAACGTCTACGCCGTCGGCGACATCGTCCCCGGCCTGCAGCTCGCACACCGCGGCTTCCAGCAGGGCATCTTCGTCGCCGAGGAGATCGCGGGCCTGAACCCGGTCGTCATCTCGGACACGAACATCCCGAAGGTCACCTACTCCGACCCCGAGGTCGCGTCGGTCGGGCTCTCCCAGTCCAAGGCCGAGGAACAGTACGGCGCCGACAAGGTCGACACGTACGAGTACAACCTCGCCGGCAACGGCCGCAGCCACATCATCGGGACGTCCGGCGCCGTCAAGGTCGTCCGGGTCGTCGACGGGCCGGTCGTCGGCGTCAGCATGATCGGTGCCCGCGTCGGCGAGCTCATCGGCGAAGCGCAGCTCGCGGTGAACTGGGAGGCCTACCCGGAGGACATCGCTCCCCTGGTGCACGCCCACCCGACGCAGAACGAGGCGCTCGGCGAGGCGTTCCTCCACCTCGCGGGCAAGCCGCTGCACGCGCTCTGACGGACACGTCGACGTGCGCACCGAGACAATGACAACCACCACCACAGCAATCCGCGAACAGGAGCCCACCCGATGAGCGAATCCGTCAACCTCCCGGCGCTCGGCGAGAGCGTCACCGAGGGCACGGTCACCCGATGGCTGAAGAACGTCGGTGACCGCGTCGAGGTCGACGAGCCGCTGCTCGAGGTCTCGACCGACAAGGTCGACACCGAGATCCCGTCGCCCGTCGCCGGCGTCGTGGAGGAGATCCTGGTCCAGGAGGACGAGACCGTCGAGGTCGGCACCGCCCTGGTGAAGATCGGCGACGGCTCGGGCTCCGGTGACTCCGGTTCCGGCGACGCCGAGGGCTCGCAGAGTTCCGACGAGGCCGCCGCCGAGGCGACCGAACCGGAGACCGCGCCGAGCACCGAGCAGCCGGAAGAGGCGAAGGCTCCCGAGCCCCAGCGTCCGGACCCGACCGAGAACGGTCAGACCCAGCCGGCTGCTCCGCAGGCGCCGTCCGCTCCCCCGGCAGCCGCGCCGGTGCCGCAGGCCGCCCCGGTCCCGCCGCCCGCCGCCGTCCCGGCAGCGGTGCCCGCTCCGGCAGCCGCGCCCGCTCCCGCCGCCGCCCCGACCGGTGCTGCTGCGTCCGCGTCGGTGCCGCAGCCCACGCAGGACGGCGCGGCCTCGGGCTACGTCACCCCGCTGGTCCGCAAGCTCGCCAACGAGCAGGGCGTCGACCTGTCGACGATCTCCGGCTCCGGGGTCGGCGGACGCATCCGCAAGGAGGACGTCCTCGCCGCCGCCGAGCAGGCGAAGTCGTCGGCCGCACCGGCCGGTGGCGCCGCTGCTGCCCCGAGCGGTCCGTTCGTCGCGGAGACCTCGCCGCTGCGCGGGACCCGCGAGAAGATGACGCGCCTGCGCAAGGTCGTCGCCGAGCGTGCCGTGCAGTCGATGACCTCGACCGCACAGCTCACGAGCGTCGTCGAGGTCGACGTGACGAAGGTCGCGCAGTTCCGCGACGCGCACAAGGCCGAGTTCCTCGAGAAGACCGGCTCGAAGCTCAGCTTCATGCCGTTCTTCGCCCTCGCGGCGTCCGAGGCGCTCAAGGCCCACCCGAAGATCAACTCGACCGTGGACGGCGACGAGATCGTCTACCCGGACACCGAGAACGTCTCGATCGCGGTGGACACCGAGCGTGGCCTGCTGACCCCGGTCATCAAGGACGCTGCGTCGCTGAACCTGGCGCAGTTCTCGCAGTCGATCGCGGACCTGGCCGAGCGCACCCGCAACAACCAGCTCAAGCCCGACGAGCTGGCCGGCGGGACGTTCACGCTGACCAACACCGGTTCGCGCGGCGCCCTGTTCGACACCCCGGTCGTGTTCCTGCCCCAGTCGGCGATCCTCGGCACGGGCATCGTGACGAAGCGGCCGGCGGTCGTGAAGGTCGACGGCCAGGAGGCCATCGCCATCCGCTCGTTCGTCTACCTGGCGCTGTCGTACGACCACCGCATCATCGACGGTGCGGACGCCTCGCGGTACCTCGTCGCGGTGAAGAACCGCCTCGAGGAGGGCAACTTCGCCCCGAACCTCGGCTACTGACGCCGCCTGGTCGGGAGCGCCCGATCAGCGGTCCTGACCAGCAGGCCCGACGGCCCCGGTCCCCTCGTGGGACCGGGGCCGTTCCGGTTCACCTGAGCCGCCACCCGCGCGCGGGCCGCTGCCGAGGGTGCGGTGCGGTCAGCCGAGGGCGACCGCGACGGCGACGAGGCCGCTCGCGACGGCGACCCCGACGACCACGCGGCGCAGTCCGATCCGCCGACCTCGACCGACCGGGACGCCCTGTTCGAGCACCGTGCGCACCACCCGGAGCACCCGGTCGAGCGGTTCGTCGGCAGGTGCCGGCGGCGGGGCGGCGAACTCGAGGTCGGCAACGCCCGGGGTCCCTCGCGCCCAGCGCACCGGGCGGGGTGCCGCTGCGCCGAGGACCTGCTCGACGACGGACCGGAGCGTGGGACCATCGGCGTCGACGACCCCGTCCAGCAGGGGGTCGACGATGCCACGAGCCGGGTCCTGCGCGTCGACGCGGTCCCAGACCGTCCGGGCCGCGAGCACGAGCTGCCGTGGCCCGTCCGGATCCGACCGGCGCCCGTGCAACGGCTCCGCGTCGGACTCGTCCCCGCAGCACCGGGCCGCCCCCGGCGGGCGGTCGACCACGAGCACGGCACCGGCGTCGTCCAGCCCGACGTCGTCCGGACCCAACGCGCCGAGCTCGAGGGCGCCGGCACGGGCGGTCGCGGCGAGCTCGAGCAACGGCACCGAGACGGTGACCGCGACGCCGCTCGTCGGGACGCCGAGCTCCTCGAACGCCCGGTCCAACGGGAGCGCCGCCGGGCGGAGGACCCGGGCCGCCAGGTGTCCGGCGGGACAGCGTCCGACCGCGACGACGGGCGCGAGGTGCGGTCCGGCGCCGACGGCGCGGTCCGCGAGCCAGCGGGCGAAGGCGGTCGGGTCCACGGAACCGCACCAGCGGTCGGTCTCCGCCGTGGTCACCGGACCCGCAGCGGGCGTCGAGGGCTTCGTCATGGTGACGAGCGTGGCGGAGACGGGGCGTGCCTCCAGTCCGATGCTGCCCACCTGTGGACGGAACCGTTCGCCCACAGCCTGACCGTCCGCGGTCTGCGGGTGGTGACGCAGGCCGTATCCTGGTCGCATGGCACGCAGCAGTTCTCAAGGTACGACGGCGAAGGAGCCGGGTCGTCTCAAGCAGATGTACCAGGTCTTCACCATGACCCGCCGGGCAGACCCGAAGTCGGTGTGGTGGTTCCTCCTCGCCTTCGTCGGCCCCGTCGTGCTGGGCGTCCTGCTCGCCCTCCTGCTCCCCGGCCAGAACTGGCTCGCGGTCACGCTGTGGATCGTCGCGGGCGTCCTGCTGGGTGTGCTGCTCTTCCTGATCGTCCTCGGCCGTCTGGCCGAGCGCGCCGCGTACTCGCAGATCGCCGGGCAGCCCGGCGCGGTCGGCGCGGTGCTCTCGAACTCGCTCCGTCGGCAGTGGCGTTCGAGCGAGATGCCCGTCGCGGTGCACGGCCGGTCGCAGGCCGCGGTCTACCGTGCCGTCGGCACCCCTGGTGTCGTCCTGATCACCGAGGGGCAGCGCGGCAACCTCAAGCGCCAGGTGGAGGAGGAGCGCCGGAAGGTCCAGCGCATCGTCCCGAACGTCCCCGTGCACGTGGTGCACGTCGACGACGACGCGGACGGTGTGACACTCCACAAGCTGCCGCGTGCGATGAACAAGTACAAGAAGGCGCTCAACCGCAACGAGGTCCTTGCGGTCGCGAACCGTCTCGACTCCCTGACGCACAGCCCGGCGTCGGCGATCCCCAAGGGCATGGACCCGATGAAGGCCCGCGCGGGTCGTCCGCGCTGATCGACCCACGCTCCCCCGGTCCTCCGGAGGTGCGAAGGCCCCCGACCGTGCCAGGTCGGGGGCCTTCGTCGTGCCGAGCGCTGGGTCGGGCGGGCGGCGCGGGCCCGGCCGGCTCCGTCATGTGCACCGGCCCAGGGCTCGGGTGCGCCGTCGATGGAGCAGCAACCGTCGGGTCGGGCCGGGGAATGCGACGTCTTCTGCTCCATCGTCGCTTCGGAACCGTGCCCGTCCCGGAGCCGCGCCCGTGCCGGAACCGCACCTGCCACGTGTCAGCGCCGGACGAGCACCGTCCCCGCGATGCGGTCGTGCGCACCCCGGCTGTCACGGTCGATGATGAGCGCCGGCACCACGATGCACAGCAGCAGCGTCCGGACCACCGGGCGCCACACCCCCACGTACCCGCCCCGGATCGGCACGACCCGCAGCCCGACGCACAGGTGCCCGAACGATCCCGAGAACGTGCAGATGAACAGCACCTGCAGCACCGCGAAGATGGCGAGCTGGATCCAGGTGTGCGTGATGTCCCCGGACCCTGCGACAGGCGACCAGACACCGGTCACGAACGCCACGAGGTCCGCGAGCACACCGTCGATGAGCAGCGCGACGATGCGACGGCCGATGCGACCGACGCTCCGCGGCCCCTCCTCCGGCAGACCGAGGTCCTTCCCGGGCCACCCGTCCGGGTGCGCGCCACCGGGGTTCGCGGCGGCGGCGGAGGGCGGAGTGGTGCTGGGAGCCATGCCTCCAGCGTAGGCGACCCCCGGGACGTAACACGCGCGAAACAATGCAGTCATGTCCGGGAAACCCGGTGTCAATAGCCTCGTCGGAGGGTGCACCCGGTGGCACTCGAAGACATCCCCCATACCCCCAGGAGATCGACACACATGTTCAGCGATTCCTCCGAGGTGCTCGCCTTCATCAAGGACACGGACGTCAAGTTCCTCGACATCCGGTTCACGGACCTGCCCGGTGTCCAGCAGCACTTCAACATCCCGGCGTCGACGGTCGACGAGGACTTCTTCTCCGTCGGCCAGCTCTTCGATGGTTCGTCGATCCGCGGCTTCGCGTCGATCCACGAGTCGGACATGCAGCTCATCCCGGACGTGACGACGGCGTACATCGACCAGTTCCGCGCCGAGCGCACGCTGATCATGATCTTCGACATCTACAACCCTCGGAACGGCGAGATCTACGGCCGTGACCCGCGCCAGGTCGCCAAGAAGGCCGAGAAGTACCTCGCCTCGACCGGCATCGCGGACACGGCGTTCTTCGCCCCCGAGGCCGAGTTCTACATCTTCGACGACGTCCGCTACTCGGTCACCCAGAACAAGTCGTTCTACTCGGTCGACTCCGAGGAGGGCGCCTGGAACACCGGCCGCGAGGAAGAGGGCGGCAACCTCGCCAACAAGACCCCGTACAAGGGTGGCTACTTCCCGGTCTCCCCGGTCGACAAGACCGCTGACCTGCGCGACGACATCACGCTCAAGCTGATCGAGGCGGGCTTCGAGCTCGAGCGCTCGCACCACGAGGTGGGCACCGGCGGCCAGCAGGAGATCAACTACAAGTTCGACACGATGGTCCACGCCGCGGACGACATCCTGAAGTTCAAGTACATCGTCAAGAACACGGCCGACCAGTGGGGCAAGGTCGCCACGTTCATGCCGAAGCCGCTCTTCGGCGACAACGGTTCGGGCATGCACACTCACCAGTCGCTCTGGAACGACGGCAAGCCGCTGTTCTACGACGAGAACGGCTACGGCGGCCTCTCCGACCTCGCGCGCTGGTACATCGGTGGCATCCTCAAGCACGCCCCGGCGCTGCTGGCGTTCACCAACCCCTCGATCAACTCGTACCACCGCCTGGTGAAGGGCTTCGAGGCCCCGGTCAACCTGGTCTACTCGGCCGGCAATCGCTCCGCCGCGATCCGCATCCCGATCACGGGCACGAACCCGAAGGCCAAGCGCATCGAGTTCCGCGCGCCGGACGCCTCGGGCAACCCGTACCTCGCCTTCGCCGCGCAGCTGATGGCGGGCCTCGACGGCATCCAGAACCGCATCGAGCCGCACGAGCCGGTCGACAAGGACCTCTACGAGCTCCCCCCGGAGGAGGCCAAGGGCATCCCGCAGGTGCCGGGCTCCCTCGACGAGGCGCTCGAGGCGCTCGAGGCGGACCACGAGTTCCTCACGAAGGGCAACGTCTTCACCGAGGACCTCATCCAGACGTGGATCGACTACAAGCGTGAGAACGAGATCCTCCCGCTCGCGCAGCGTCCGCACCCGTTCGAGTACGAGCTGTACTTCGGGGTCTGATCTCCGGATCCCGTCCAGACACTCGCGCTGTGCGCACGGGGGTCTGATCTCCGGGTCCCGTCCAGACACTCGCGCTGTGCGCACGGGGTCTGATCCCACCGCGCACGAAGGGCCCCGCACCGAGACTCGGTGCGGGGCCCTTCTGCGTCCCGGCAGCTACCGTCCGGCAGGTGGTGCGGTGGCGACCGGCCTGGAGGCGCGGGGCGGCCTGGCGGACGCGCCCCGCGCCTCCAGGCCGGTCGCCTGTGCGTTCCTGCCCATCGCACCCGACGTGGGGTGCCGGATCGCGCATTGCAGGTCGGGAGGAACGACCCACCTTGCGCGGATCGGCCTCCCACGCGCGGAACGGCACCCGACGCGCGGAACGGCACCCGACGCGCGGGACAGCACCGCGCGCGCCCCGCACACCCCGCACACCGCGCGCACCCCGCACGCACGAAGACGGGGCCCGCGCCGCCCCGGCACGGGCCCCGTCTCGGGGCGGTGGACGCCTAGCGCGCCGTCGCCAGCACGTCGGCGGCGCCCGCCGCAGGGCTCACGGGTGCACCCGTGACCGGTGTGGGTCGTCCCAGGGAACGGACGGACCACCCCGCCTGGACCCAGTCGGCGACCGGGAGGCAGTTGCGGGCGTCGATGACCGCGCGGCGGCCGACGAGCGCGCCGAGGGCGACCGGGTCGGCGCCGGTGATGTCGTCCCACTCCGTCAGGACGAGGACGACGTCGGCACCCTCGACCGCGGCCTCCTTCGACCCGGCGTAGGTCAGGGTCGGGAAGGAGCGGCGGGCGGTCTCGTTCGCCTCCGGGTCCCAGAGCGTGACCTGGGCGCCCCGCAGGTGCAGGGCGGCCGCCACGTTGAGCGCCGGCGAGTCGCGGACGTCGTCGGTGAGGGGCTTGAACGCCGCGCCGATGACCGCCACGCGACGGTTCAGCACGGAGCCACCGAGCGAGTCGATGGTCATGTCGATGACCCGCTCGCGCTGGCCCATGTTGATCTCGTCGACCTGCTGCATGAGGCCGACGACCCGGCCGGCACCGAGCTCGTTCGCGCGGTGCATGAGCGCGCGGATGTCCTTCGGCAGGCAGCCGCCGCCGAAGCCGAGCCCGGCGTTCAGGAACTTCCGGCCGATGCGGGCGTCGTGGCCGAGGGCGTCCGCGAGGGTCGTCACGTCGGCGCCGGTGATGGCGCACATCTCGGAGATCGCGTTGATGAACGAGATCTTCGTCGCGAGGAACGCGTTGGCGCTGACCTTGACGAGCTCGGCGGTCGCGAGGTCGGTCGTGATGACCGGGGTGCCCTCGGCGATCGGTGCGGCGTAGACCTCGCGGATCACGGCGTCGGCCGCGGCGGAGGCACCACCCCAGACCAGTCGGTCCGGGTGCAGGGTGTCGTCGACGGCCTTGCCCTCGCGGAGGAACTCGGGGTTCCAGATGAGCTCGGCGTCGATCCCGCTGGGTGTGAACTCGCGGACGATGCCACGCAGACGTTCGGCGGTGCCGACCGGGACGGTCGACTTTCCGACGATGAGCCCCGGGTGGGTGAGGTGCTCGGCGACGCCGCGGGTGGCGCTCTCGACGTAGGACAGGTTGGCGGCGTGCGAGCCGGCCTTCTGCGGGGTGCCGACGCAGACGAAGTGGACGTCGGCGGCGGCCACGGCCTCGGCGATCGAGGCGGTGAAGCGGAGCTTGCCGGTGGCGACGTGCTTCGTGATGAGCTCGGGCAGGCCGGGCTCGTAGAACGGGACCTCGCCGGCGGACAGGGCCGCGAGCTTCGCGGGGTCGACGTCCACGCCGATGGTCTCGAAGCCCATCTCGGCCATGGCCGCCGCGTGGGTGGCACCGAGGTACCCGGTGCCGATGACGCTGATCACCGGTGCGGGACGGGTGTCGGCGGACGGGGTGCTCGCCTTCTTCGGAGCGGTCACTTGGAGACCTCCTGCAGGTCGTAGTCGATGTCGTTGCGTGCGATGCCCTTGACGAACGTCGCGAGGCTGTCGGCGCGGGAGTCGAGGCGCCAGTCGTTGGTGGTCCTGGTGCCGTCGACGATGGTCGTGGCGACCTGGCTGAAGTACGCGAAGCCGATGATGTCCCGGTTCGCGGGGTCGGCCAGTGCGTCGAACAGCGAGGTGATCCACTGGGACTTCTGGCTGTCGGTCACGGTTCCGCCGGTCTCGGTCGCGCCGATCTCGTTGAGGACGATGCCCTTGCCGGGGGCGATCTTCCGGATCTGCGCGAGCGTGGCACCGAAGGTCGTCTGGAACGTCGGCTGTTCGGTGGCGGTGCGGTAGTAGCCGGACATCCCGACCCAGTCGACGTACTGCGCGCCCGGGTAGTACTGGCGCATGTAGTCGAGCGTCTGGTACTTCGGGTTGCCGAGCTTGTCGATGCGCGAGGGCGACCAGTTCCAGATGACGTAGTCGTTCGCCCCGTTCGCCTGGAAGACGTTCCAGACGTGCTGCCACATCGCGACGTAGGAGCCGGCGGCGTTCTGCTGCTTCGTCCCCTCGGACCAGTTGTACCAGGAGCCGTTCATCTCGTGGTCGAGCCGGATGACGAGCGGCATCCTGTTCGCCTTGAGGTCCTGCGCGTACTTCGTCAGGTAGGCGTCGAACTTGCCGGAGACGATGTCCTGGTTCGTGTAGCCCGGCACGAAGGCCTGGTCGTTGCCGGTCTTCGCGGGGACGGTCTCCCACGTCATCATCGGCAGGCGGCCGTTCGCCCACGAGCGCTGGACCGCGGTCTGGTTGAAGTCCTGGTCGAAGCCCTGGAAGAACCCGACCATGTTCGTGGCCTTGCCGACCTCCTGCGAGACGCGGTCGTACTCGGACCAGTTGAACGGCGCCTGCGTCGTGTACAGCCCGTACCACCGGGACTGCTGCGCGAGCACCTGCGCCTTGGACGGGGTGCTGATCGGCTCGGTCGTCACCGGGTCCTTCGAGGGACCGGTGTTCGGTGCGGCGGCGTTCCCGCCGTGTGCGCCATCAGAGCCGGAGCCGGAGCCACCGGACCCGGAGCCATCAGACCCGGAGCCGGACCCGCCCTTCTCGGCCGCAGCGGCAGCTGCAGCGGACCCGGCAGCGGCGCTCTTCGCAGCACCGAGGTCGGACTGCAGCGAGGCGATCTGCTGCTTGAGCTTCGCGATCTCCTCGGCGCGGGAGCCGGCCTGGGCGCTGGACGAGTCGAGCTTGCCCTGGAGCGCCCAGACCTGCTTCTGCGCTGCCGTGAGCTTCGTCTGCAGCTCGGTCGCCGACACCTTCTTCGCGGCGGGCGGCGTGACACCGAGCGCCTCGCTGACGGCGGTGGAGACCGGACCGGAGGGCGACACCCACACGGTCCAGGTGATGAGACCGAGGACGAGGACGATCGCGGTCGTCCCGATCGCGGTGCGACGGGCGTGCTTGCTGGACTGGGCCCACCACGTGCTGGTGGATCGGATGAGGTCAGACAATGAGGAACGCCTCCAGGGCGAAGATCGCGAACCCGATGCAGTACGGGATCGCCGCGTAGGGGTTGTAGCGACGGGTCTTCGTCGGGGTGGGTCGGGCGGCGGACGACGCGGCACCGGCCGGAGCAGCGGCGGCAGCCGCGCGCCGGGTGGTCAGGACGGTCGCGGTCGACCCGGTGGCGGTGCCCGGGAGTGCTCCGGACGCCGTGGCACCTGATGCCGTCTCCGTGCCGAAGATCTCGTCGAAGGCCCGGTCGGCCGCGGCCTGGTCGGGGTCGACGGCCGCCGGCAGGGCCGCGTCCACGGGGCTCACCGGAGCAGAGCCGAGTGCGCCCTGGGGCTGCGCCGGGTCCTCCTCCACCGGCCCGCCGGCGTAGGCACCGGCCCGGGTCCCCCAGCCGGACGCGTGCGCCAGGCGGAAGAAGCCGATGAGCCGGATCGGCATGAGGAAGAACGTCGACACGATGATGAACATCGGCAGGCGGAAGAAGTCGCTCGGCTTCTCGGCGAGGTGGCGCATCTGCCGGATCGCCATGCTCAACACGCTCGACACGACCATCAGGCCGGCGACGTAGAGGAAGCCCGTCGAGAAGCCGTACTGCTGCAGGATGCCCTGGTACAGGTTCTCGCCCTGCCCGGTCAGCCCGCGGTAGATCCAGCCGGCGATGACGCCGAACAGCATGAACGGCAGGATGATGTCGGTCAGGAAGAAGACCGCAAGGATCGGCGCGTGGCCGAGCATCCACGGCAGCATCCGCAGCGTGTTGTACTGCGAGCCGCGGGCCCAGCGGAGCTGCTGCTTGAAGAGCTTCTTCACCTGCAGTGGGGCGTCCGTGTACACGAGCGACGTGTACTGGTAGACGGTCCGGAAGCCCTCCTTGAGCGTCAGGTTCGTCAGCGTCCGGTCGTCGGACACCTCGAGGAACACGCCCATGAACTTCTCGTGCATGAACCGGTCCATGACCCGGACGAGGATGCTCCGGCGGAACGCGATGGTCCGTCCGGGCAGGCAGCCGATCTGGCCGAGGACGCTCTGCGCGGGCATCGAGTACAGCGCGCGGGAGTTCTCGAGCCAGTCCGCCCAGCGGGTGATCCACGAGCGCGTCGGCTCGAGGATGCGCTGGCGGGTGGTCACGCCACCGACCGAGTCGTCGGCGAAGGGCTTGAGGAGTTCCTCGAGCGTGCCGTCGGTCCAGACGGTGTCGGAGTCGACGAGCACGGTGATGTCGCCGGTGGACATCTCGGTGCCGACCTTGACGGCGTTGCGCTTGCCCGGGATGGGTGTGTGGGTCCAGCGGACGAGTGGGGCGAACTCGTCGCAGACCGCCTCGAGCGCGGCGTTCCGGGCGCCGTTGATCACGACGATGATCTCGCCGGGGCGCTGCTCGACCATGCGGCCGATCACGTCACGGAACAGGTCGATCGGCTCGTCCACCACGGGGACGACCACGCTGGTCGTGCCGGTGAAGGTGCCGGTGTAGGGGCGGTAGCGGGCGGACAGGACGACCTTGAGCAACCAGAGCAACCAGATCACCGCGGAGTACACGGCGAACAGGTAGAACTCGGGATGCCCTTCGACCATCTGCCGGATCTGCAGAATGAAGGTGAACATCGATCCCTGCTTCAACGTTCGAGGTGGGGATTCCGCTCCATCGAGGAACCTTGGGCCGGTTCGGGTGACCTCATTGAGACAGAACCTGGACGTCCTCGCAACGCGTCCCCCGTCCGGGGGCATTTCAGGCAGGTTACGGGGTACATGAATGTCCTCCTCTTGAGGTCGCACCCGTGTCCGCACTGCTGCTGACAGCAACAGGGTGGACCGGTCCACGCGGGCGGCACGTCACGACGTGGTCGCCAGACGACCGGGAGGCACGGTGCACCTCGACGAAGAACCCCCGGTCAGCAGGTGGTCACCCCTGTTCGGGGGTATCCGCGGGAACGTTCCCCGACACGGTCCGGACGACCCTGGTCACGGTGCGGTCACGATCCCCCCTGCGGGAGCTGACGGGGTACACCGCGGGCAACGACGGGGGACGTCGCGCGACATCGCGAATTCACTTTCGACGACACGTCACCTTGCGCCGAAACGTGTCGGCCCGGGCGTGTCGCGGTCCGTGCGACGCCGTGTCAGGCGCCGTAGAACTCGCGCTCGAAGACCTGGCGGGCCCGCCGGGTGACCCCGAGGTAGTCGTCCTCGAGCTGCGACGCCGAACCCGGCGGGTACTCCATGAGCCGCGCGACGCCCTCGAGCTGCACCCGGTCGACGGGCAGCACGTCGGTCGTCTTCCCCGACCAGAGCACCAGCGCGCTGCGGGTCCGCGACGCGAAGCGCCAGGCGGCCCCGAGGCGCTCGGCGTCCTCCGGCCCGATGAACCCGGCGTCCGTCGCGGCGGCCAGGGCCTCGAGCGTCGAGGTCGTCCGGAGCCCCGGGACGTCGGTCGCGTGCTGCAGCTGGAGGAGCTGCACGAACCACTCGACGTCACTGAGCGACCCGCGTCCGAGCTTGAGGTGACGGGCCGGGTCCGCGCCCCGGGGCAGCCGCTCCGACTCCACGCGGGCCTTGATGCGGCGGACCTCGCGGACCTCGCGCTCGTCGATGTGCTGCGGGTAGCGAGTGCGGTCCGCGAGGTGCTCGAAGTCGCGGAGGAGCGCCGTGTCCCCCACGGATCCCCGGGCGCGGAGGAGCGCCTGGGCCTCCCACGTGAGCGACCAGCGGGCGTAGTAGGCGCCGTACGAGTCGAGCGTCCGGACGACCGGCCCGTTCTTGCCCTCCGGGCGCAGGTCGATGTCCAGGTCGAACGGGTGGATCGCGTCGTCGGTGAGTCGTGCGACCTCGCGCACGATCGCCTGCGCCGCGCGCGATGCCTGCTCGCTCGGCAGCGACTCGGGTGCCCGGTGGACGTAGAGCACGTCGGCGTCCGAGCCGAAGCCGAGCTCCCGGCCGCCGAAGCGACCCATCGCGATGATCCCGAACTCGAGCCCGTCGGGGGCGTCCCGGCGCGCCAGGGTCAGGGCGCCGGCGAGCGTGGCCTCGGTGACGTCGGTCAGCGCGGGTCCGAGGGCGTCGACGTCGAGGTGCCCGAGCACGGCGGCCATGCCGAGGCGCAGGGTCTCACGGCGGCGGGCGGAGCGGACGAGCGCCGCGGCACCGTCCACGTCGTCCCCGTGCCGGGCGGTCGTCGCGGTGACCTCGGCGAGCAGCGACTCGAGCGGCCGCGGGCGCAGGAGCGCCTCGGGTTCGTCGAGCCAGGCCACGGCCTCCGGGAAGCGTTCGAGCAGCCCGGCCAGGAACGCCGACTCGGACAGCACGGTCGTCAGGGAGTGTGCGGCGCCGGACGAGTCCCGGAGCATCCGGAGGAACCAGCTCGACTCCCCCAGCGTGTCGCTGAGCCGGCGGAAGGCCAGCAGCGCCCGGTCCGGTGCCGGACCCTCGGCCATCCAACGGAGGAGCACCGGGAGCAGGTTGCGCTGGATCGTGGCGCGCCGGCTCGTGCCCTGGGTGAGCGCGCGGATGTGCCCGAGCGCGCCGGCGGGGTCCGCGAACCCGATCGCCCCGAGCCGGTCGGCCGCCTGGTCGCTCGTCAGCACGATCTCGCCGTCGGTCGCGGCCACGGCGGACAGCAGCGGTCGGTAGAACAACCGCTCGTGCAGCCCGCGCACCTCGAGCTTGACGCCGCGCCAGCGCTGCTCGAGCGTGGCGGCCGAGGTCGCGAGGCCCGTCGACCGGGCGAGGACACGCAACTCCTCCTCGTCGCTCGGCATGAGGTGCGTGCGCTGGAGCCGCCGGAGCTGGATGCGGTGCTCGAGGAGCCGCAGCAGGGCGTAGTCGGGACCGAAGCGCGCGGCCTCGGGACGACCGACGTACCCGGCGGCCGTCAGTGCGTCCATCGCCTCGAGCGTCGAGCGCACCCGCACGCTCTCGTCGTCCCGCCCGTGCACGAGCTGCAGCAGCTGCACGGTGAACTCGACGTCGCGCAGGCCGCCGGGCCCGAGCTTCAGCTGCCGGTCGACCTCGGCGTCCGGGATGTGCTCGGTGACCCGCTCACGCATCCGCTGCACGGACTCGACGAACCCCGGTCGGCCGGCCGAACTCCAGACGAACGGGGCGACGGCGGCGGCGTACCGCGCACCGAGGTCCCGGCTGCCCGCGATCGGCCGGGCCTTGAGGAGCGCCTGGAACTCCCACCCCTTCGCCCAGCGCTCGTAGTACGCCACGTGCGAGTCGAGCGTCCGGACGAGCGCGCCGTCCTTGCCCTCCGGGCGCAGGTTGGCGTCGACCTCCCACAGGGCCGGCTCGGCCGCGAGGTCGGTGATCGCGTGCGTCGCCGCGATCGCCAGCCGGGTCGCGATGAGCACCGCGCGGTCTGTCCCCACGCCGGTGTCCGCGTCGTCGTCGCGAGTGGGTTCGGTGACGAAGATGACGTCGACGTCGCTGACGTAGTTGAGCTCGCGCGCGCCGGCCTTGCCCATCGCGATGACGGCGAGCGGGGTCGCGGCGACGTCGGCCGCGGGGAACGGGACCTCGCGCCGGGCGACGTCCACCGCGGTCTGCAGTGCGGCACCGGCCAGGTCCGCGAGTCCCGCCGCGACCGCCGGGAACGCCTCGGTCGGTGCGGGGTGCAGCACGTCGAAGAGCGCGATCTGGGCCAGGTGTCGGCGGTACCGGACGCGCAGCCGGAGTCGGGCGTCCTCCCCGGTCGTGCCGTCGACGGCCTCGGCGAGGGACGCCTCGTACGCCTCCTGCGTCCACGGCGCCGTCACCGGGTCGAGCAGCAGCGCGGTCTCGGCCGGACGACGGAGCAGGAACTCCCCCAGGCCGACCGAGGCACCGAGGAGCCGGACCAGGCGCTCGGTCGCGGCCTCGTCGGCCAGGACCGGCCGGACCTCGTCCGGGGCACGCTCGAGCAGCCGCTCGAGCGCGCGCAGCGCGCCGTCCGGGTCGGCCGTCGACTCCCACAGGGCCGGGGCGTCGCTGACCGGCACCCGCACGTCGGGGCCGAACCGTGCCTCCAGGCCGGCGATCCGTTCCAGGCTCTCCGACAGCTCCGCGAAGCCCAACCGGGCCATCTCGGAACGGGACGTCCTCGTCCGACCGGTCATGTGGCGCTCCGAGTCGGGCTGCTAGAGCGCGCCGAGGTTGGTGTCGAGCTCGAAGGGCGTGACCTGGTCGCGGTACGCCTTCCACTCCTGGCGCTTGTTGAGCAGGACGTAGTTGAAGACCTGCTCGCCGAGCGTCTCCGCCACGAGCTCGGAGTCCTCCATGAGGCCGAGGGCGTGGTCGAGGCTCGCCGGGAGCTGCTTGTAGCCCAGGGCGCGGCGCTCCGCGTCGGACAGGCTCCAGACGTTGTCCTCGGCCTCCGGCGGGAGCTCGTAGCCCTCGTCGATGCCCTTGAGCCCGGCGGCGAGGAGCAGCGAGTACGCCAGGTACGGGTTCGCGGCGGAGTCGATGCCGCGGTACTCGACCCGGGCGGACTGGCCCTTGTTCGGCTTGTACAGCGGCACGCGGAGGAGCGCCGACCGGTTGTTGTGGCCCCAGGTGACGAAGGACGGGGCCTCGTCGCCGCCCCAGAGACGCTTGTACGAGTTCACGAACTGGTTCGTGACCGCGGTGATCTCCGGCGCGTGACGCAGGACGCCCGCGATGAAGTGCTTCGCGGTCTGCGAGAGCTGGTACTCGCCGCCCGCCTCGTAGAACGCGTTCTGGTCGCCCTCGAAGAGCGACACGTGCGTGTGCATGCCCGAGCCGGGCTGCCCCGAGATCGGCTTCGGCATGAACGTCGCGTAGACGCCCTGCTCGATCGCCACCTCCTTCACGACGGTGCGGAACGTCATGATGTTGTCCGCCATCGTCAGGGCGTCGGCGTACCGGAGGTCGATCTCGTTCTGTCCGGGGCCGGCCTCGTGGTGGCTGAACTCGACCGAGATACCGAGGTCCTCGAGCATCCGGACGGACCGGCGACGGAAGTCGTGCGCGCTGCCGCCGGGGACGTTGTCGAAGTAGCCGGCGCGGTCGACGGGCTGCGGGCCGCCGTCCTTCCAGTCGCGGCTCTTGAGCAGGTAGAACTCGATCTCGGGGTGCGTGTAGAACGTGAAGCCGCGGTCGCTCGCCTTCGCCAGCGTGCGCTTGAGCACGTTGCGGGGGTCGGCGACGGCGGGCTGCCCGTCGGGCGTCGTGATGTCGCAGAACATCCGCGCGGTCGGGTCGATCTCCCCGCGCCACGGCAGGATCTGGAACGTCGAGGGGTCCGGGTGCGCGAGCACGTCGGCCTCGTACGAGCGCGTCAGGCCCTCGATCGCGGAGCCGTCGAACCCGATGCCCTCGGCGAAGGCGCCCTCGACCTCGGCCGGGGCGATCGCCACCGACTTCAGCGTCCCGATGACGTCCGTGAACCAGAGTCGGATGAACTTGATGCCGCGCTCCTCGATGGTGCGGAGCACGAAGTCCGTCTGCTTGTCCATTGACGCCCTTTCCGTGGAGCAGTTGGGATGCTCAGCCTATTGGTCTTCGTCGTCCCAACGCTCGTTGTTCGCCTTGATGCGGTCGAGGGCGTGTTGCGCCTCCTCGCGCGTCTCGAACGGGCCGATGCGTTCGCGCTGCGGGGACTGCGGTCCCTGCTCGACGGCGTGCGTCTTCTCGTTGAACCACCACTGGGACTCGATGCGTTCGTCGCTCATGGCGCCACCGTACCCACGGGCGGCCCGGGTGGGCCGGGCGCGGCGGCGCGCGGCTGCGCGGCCGCGCGGCGCGGCTGCGCACGGCCTGGGAGGTCTCGGGCTGAGCGACACCTCACGCCGTCAGCGCGACGTGAGGTGTCGCTGCGCCCGTGAGGTCGGTGCCGCTCCGGCAGATCGGAGCGGCACCGCCGCGCCCCGCACCCACGGCGACCGCCTGGAGGCCCGGTGCCGGTCCGGCGGGCCGGCACCGAGCCTCCAGGCGGTCGCTTCCCGACCACGCCGGTCGGGTGGGCCCCGCGCGCTCGGGTGCGACGGGGGCGACGGGGGCGCGCCACGCGCGGATAGAGTGGTCGGCATGCCCCGGGACGCACACGGACACCTGACCCCCGGCCGGATCTCCCCGCAGCGGGCGGTGCCCCGGGAGATCGAGCGCCCCGAGTACGTCGGACGGGCCGAGCCGCACGAGCACGGCCTCGGCGACACGTACACCCCGGACGAGGTCGAGCGCATCCGGGTCGCCGGGCGGATCGCCTCGCAGGCGATCGACGCCGTCGGTGCAGCGATCCGCCCCGGCATCACCACCGACGAACTCGACCGGATCGGCCACGAGTACGTCGTGTCGCACGGTGCGTACCCGTCGACGCTCGGGTACCGCGGGTACCCGAAGTCGCTCTGCTCGAGCCTCAACGAGGTCATCTGCCACGGCATCCCGGACGACACCGTGCTGCAGGAGGGCGACCTCGTCAACATCGACGTCACCGCCTACAAGGACGGCATGCACGGCGACACGAACCGCACGTTCATCGTCGGCGAGGGCTCGCAGGAGGTCCGTGACCTCGTCGACCGCACGCGGACCGCGCTCGAACGCGGCATCAAGGCCGTCGCCCCCGGCCGCCGGGTGAACGTGATCGGGCGGGCCATCGAGGCCTACGCGAAGCGCTTCGGCTACGGGGTCGTCCGCGACTACACGGGCCACGGGGTCGGACGCGCGTTCCACTCCGGCCTGATCATCCCGCACTACGACGCGCCCCACTACGACACGGTCATCGAGCCGGGCATGGTCTTCACGATCGAACCGATGCTCACGCTCGGCGGGATCGACGCGGACATCTGGTCGGACGACTGGACCGTGTCGACGCGCGACAAGTCCTGGACCGCCCAGTTCGAACACACCCTCGTCGTCACCGAGCGCGGCGCGGAACTCCTCACCGTCTCCTGAAAGGCACCATCCCCATGACCTCTCTCGCAGTCGGCGTCGACATCGGCGGTACGGGCATCAAGGGCGCGATCGTCGACGTGACGACCGGTGAACTCCAGACCGACCGGATCAAGAAGGCGACCCCCGAGGGCGGCAAGCCCCACGACATCGTCGCCGTGGCCAAGTCGATCCTCGACGAGCTCGCCCCGGGTGCGGACGTGCCCGTGGGGGTCTGCTTCCCGGCGATCGTCCGCGACGGCAAGACCATGTCGGCCGCCAACGTGTCGAAGAAGTGGATCGGGTTCGAGGCCGAGGCCCTCTTCGAGAAGGAGCTCGGCCGCTCCATCCACTTCGTCAACGACGCCGACGCCGCCGGGTTCGCCGAGCAGCAGTTCGGTGCCGCGAGGGGCAAGGAGGGCCTGGTGGTCGTCACGACCCTCGGCACCGGGATCGGCACGGCACTCATCAACGACGGCGTGCTCATCGTCAACTCCGAGCTCGGGCACCTGGAGATCGACGGGCACGACGCCGAGTCGCGGGCCTCGTTCGCGGCGAAGGAGCGGGACGAGCTGAGCTGGAAGCACTGGGCGAAGCGGCTGCAGAAGTACTACTCGACGCTCGAGGCGCTGCTCTCCCCCGAGCTCTTCGTCGTCGGCGGCGGGGTGTCGAAGCACCACGAGGAGTTCCTGCCCCTGCTCGACCTGCAGGCCGGGATCATCCCCGCGACCCTGCGCAACAACGCGGGCATCATCGGCGCTGCGACCCTGGCCGCGCGGTCGCAGCAGCGCTGAGCGCGGGCGCGGACGCGGGTCGCGCGCCGAACGCGCAGGACACGCCGCGCGCGGTGCGCCGAACGGGCGGTACCGGTCGGGGACGGGCGTCGAGCGCGACAGAAGTGGCACGCTCGGCGACGCGGCGCAGGGACCGGCGCGCGCGGCCGGTAGACTCGGAGGGCGAACGGGTCGGTGAGACGGTCGCGTCACTCCCCCGGGAGTGCCGAGGAACGTCCGGGCTCCACAGAGCAGGGCGGTGGGTAACACCCACCCGGAGCAATCCGCGAGACAGTGCCACAGAAAGCAGACCGCCGGCGGCGACGTCGGTAAGGGTGAAACGGTGGTGTAAGAGACCACCAGGGGTCCGGGTGACCGGATCCGCTCGGTAAACCTCGCCCGGAGCAAGGTCAGACAGAGGACGACGAGGCTGCTCGCTGAGTCCTCGGGTGGACCGCTGGAGGCCGACGGCAACGTCGGTCCGAGAGAGATGGCCGTCACCTCCGCGAGGAGGGACAGAACCCGGCGTACGGCCGGCCCGTTCGCACACAGACCACACAGGCAGCGCACGCAGAGCAGGCGCGCATGCGCGCACATGACGGACGGGAGGCACGGTGCCAGCCGGCACCGTGCCTCCCGTCCGTCGCGTGGTCGCGCTGGCTACAGTCCCGACTCGGCGGTCCGCACCAGGATCGCGTCGCTGTCCGGGCAGAGCACGACGTCGTCGGGCGCGGCCTGACGGATGGTCTGCAGGTCCGAGTTGGTGAGCGTCACGCCGGAAGCCGTGGACACGCCGCCCTGGAGCAGGGAGGCGCCGAAGCCGTAGCGTGCCCGCTGCCGGTCGTACAGGGCGAGCAGGTCGGCGGGGACCTTCGCAGCGACCGCGGCACGGCTCTGCACCGCGGCGTCGCGGTCGGCCTCGACGCGGGCGATCTCGGTGTCGCGCTCGGCGACCAGGGTGGAGCGCGAGGCCTCGACGTCGGCGAGCTGTGCCTCGATGTCGCCGACCCGGGCGCGGTGCACGTCGAGCTGCTCCATCACCTCGAGCTCGGCCGTCTCGAGGTCGCCGATGCGGCGCTGCAGCGACTCCAACTCGCTCTGCAGGCCGGCGGCGTCCTTCGCGTTCGAGACGTTCTGCAGCATGGTGGTGTCGCGCGTGATGCGGGCCTGGGCGGTCGCGGTGTCCGACTCGAGCCGGGCGAGGTCGCGCTCGGCGTCCTCGACCCGGCCGGTCGCGGCGGCGAGCTCGGCGCGGAGTCCGGCGGCGGTGGTGCCGAGCTCGGTCAGCCGGTCGCCCTTCTGCAGGGCGGTGATGCGGTGCGTCAGGCGCGTGACGTCGTTGTCCAGGCGCTGGAGGTCGAGGAGGACGACCTGGTCCTCGGGTGCTGCCTTCACGGTCGGTCTCCTTCGGGGGCGGGGGTGGTGGGCGCGACCGGCTCGGCCGCGGGCAGGACGGCGAAGTCCCACGGGTCGGTGCGGAGCTCGCTGACGGTGACGCGGACCCCGGCGGCGCGCCGGAGCTGTTCGGCGGCGACGTCGAGCCAGAGCCACTCGGTGGCCCAGTGCGAGGTGTCGACCAGGGCTGGACCGTCGCCGAGCAGTGCCTGCTCGCGGAACTCGGACGCGGGGTGGTGCCGGAGGTCGCTCGTGACGTAGACGTCGGCGGCCCGGACGGCGGGGTTGCCGAGCAGCGAGTCCCCCGCGCCGGCGCAGAGCGCGACGGTGCGCACCGGCCGGTCGAAGTCACCGGAGACCCGGACGCCGGTGGCGGTCGGCGGGAGCAGGTCGACGAGGGCGCGCGCGAGCGCACCGAGGGTCGTCGGCGCGGGCAGGGTCCCGACGCGGCCGAGGCCCGTCGCGGGGTCGGCACCGGGTTCGAGCGGACGCTGGTCGACCAGTCCGAGTCGGTCGGCGAGCACCGCCGAGGTGCCGGTCGTCACGACGTCGGCGTTGGTGTGTGCCGCGAGCAGGGCCGTGCCGCCGCGGACGAGGGTCGCGAGGACGTTCCCCTTGACGGTCGACTCGTCGATGGTCGTCACGCCGCGCAGGAGCAGGGGGTGGTGGGTGAGGAGCAGGTCGGCGCCGGCCTCGACCGCCTCGTGCGCGGTCGCGGGGACGGCGTCGACGGCGAGGTGCACGTGCTCGATCGGCTGGTCGGCGCGGCCGGAGACGAGTCCGACGCTGTCCCAGGACTCCGCCCCCGCGGCGGGCCACAGGTCCTCTATGACGGCCTGGAGTTCGCGGAGCGTCGGCATCCCGTCAGTCTACCGAGAGCGCTGGCGGCCGAACGCCGGGACCCGGGCCGGGACCGGCACCTGGGTCATCGGCGGCCGAACAGCCCGAGGAGCCGGGCGACGAACCGCGACCACCAGCCGGCGCGGGCGACGGACGCCGGCTCCTCGACCGCTGCGTCGGACGCTTCCGGCGCCGCGGGCAGCGCGACCGCCTCGGGCAGGACGACGGGCGTGCTCGCCGTCACGCCGGCGTGGGCCGTGAGGGCGGCGGCGAAGGCGGCGCGGTCGATCACGGTCGGACCGGTAGCGGGCTGGACGAGCGGGGTCGGGCGGGTGTTCGCGGACACCGGGCTGACCACGGGCAGGGACAGCACCGGGCGCACCGGCTCGGCTGCCGCTGCGACCGCCTGCGTCACTCCGGGGACCGCCGGCACCGTGCGTGCGGGTGCCGGGCGGACGGGGGTCGGCAGGGAACCGGTCGCGGCGCGACGGGCGGCGGCGCGGTCACGGCGGTCTGCCTCGGCAGCGGCGTCGGCGAGCAGGTCGGCGAAGACGGTGCGCGCGAAGGCACGGGCGGCCTCGACCTCGGCGTCGTCCAGGTGGGCGACGGTGGCCTCCCACGCGGCGAGGCGGGCGAGGTCCTCGTCACGGCGGCGGATCTCGTCCTCGAGCAGCACGATGCGCTCGACCGTGGTACGTCCGGTGGCTGCGGAGAGCTCGACGGCCAGGTCCTCGATGCGCAGGGCGAGGCGCTCCGGCGGCTCGGGGAACGACGGCGCGCAGGCGGCGACGTGGCGGGCCCGGTCGCGGCGGCGGAAGGAGGTGGCCTCGGGTGCGACGGCGGCCTCGGCGGCGACGGTGGCCGGTGCCTCGTCGGCCGGCTCCTCGTCGATCGGGTCGGGCTGGGTCGCCTCCGCCTCCGCGTCCACCGGAGCCGTGTCGACCACGGTGTCCGGACGCTGCACGGGCCCGGTCACCGGCGGCACCACGAGGTCCGCGAGGTAGGGCGTGCGCGTCGCCGGCGCGTCCCGCAGCCACTCCTCGACCTCGCGACCGAAGGGGTCCACGAGGGGGGTGCGTGCGCCGGGCTGCGTCTCCATGTGACGAAGGATAGATATCACGCGCCCGTGAACGGCGGACATCCGCGGTGTGTCGCGGTTCACGGGGCCGCGGACGTGGTGTGCCAGCCCGGACGTGAGCGGCGTGTCGGACCGCTCAGCAGCGCTCCTCGAACGCGGCCAGGAGCTGCCGTCCCTCGTCCCACCGGCCGACACCGCTGGCGACGTTGACGTGCTGCCGGGCGCCCACCCGCAGCACCTCGGCGCCGAGGGCCGCGGCGAAACCCGTCGCACGGTCCGCCGAGCAGTACCGGTCGTCGTCGCTCACGACGAGGGCGGTCGGCGTCGACGCCCGGACGGTCGGGGCCCGGAAGCCCGCGGCGGCCGCGGGGAAGGACGGTGCGTCGGGGTCCGGCGGCGCCACGAGGAAAGCTCCGGCGACGCGGTCCCCGTGCGTCACGAGCCAGTCGGTGACCGCGAGCACGCCGAGGCTGTGGGCGACGAGCACCGGCGGGCGGCTCGCGGACGCCACGGCGCGGGACAGCGCCTGCGACCAGTCGGCCGGGTCCGGGTCCGACCACGACGTGGGCGCGATCCGGACGGCCTCGACCCCGGGCTCCGCCTGCCACCGGGACTGCCAGTGGTCGGGGTCCGAGTCCCAGATCCCCGGGACGATCACCCAGGGGTGCCGCTGCGGGCTCCCCTGGCTCCGGGCCGACGGCCGTGGTCCTGCGTTCACCCGGGCAGCGTAGCGGGGCCCCGGGCGTCAGCGGTGGAGTGTGTCACGCGGGTACTCACCGAAGCGCTGGTGGTACGCGGCGGAGAACCGGCCGAGGTGCGCGAAGCCCCAGCGCACGGCGACCTCGGCGACGGTCAGCTGCCCGGGCGCTCCGCGGAGCAGCTCCTCACGGACGCGGTCCATCCGGACGCCGCGGAGCATCGCGTTCGGTGCCGTGCCGACCTGCCGCTGGAAGGCCTGCTGGAGCCCGCGGACGCTCAGCCCGACGTGCTCGGCGACGTCCGTGGTCGAGATCGGGGTGTGGGCGAACGCGTGCATGAACTCGATCGCCGTCCGGACACGGCTCGTCGCCCCCTGCGGCACGGGGACCTCCGGGGCCAGCTGGCGGTGCGGGAACGTGTGCAGCATCGCGAGTGCGGTCGCGCGGGCGGTCTCGGCCATCGCGATCGGCGACACCGGGCCGCTGCCGAGGATCGTCGATGCGGCGCGCTGGACCTGCGCGTTCCAGGTGACCAGGTCCTCGCGGCGGGGACGCGCTGCCTGGTCGAAGACGAGCGGCCCGGCGGACCCGCCGTGGACCTCGGAGGCGATGCCCTCGAGGAACCGCTTGTCGAAGTGCACCAGGCTCTGCCGGACGTCCTGCAGGTCGAAGGCGAAGGGGCCGTCCGTCGGGAACACCACGGGTGTCCCGGGACCGTAGCGGACCTCGTCCTGGCCGGAGCCGACGACACCCCCGCCCTCCGACGTCCAGACGACCACGTACTCGTCCCCGGACGATGCCTGACCCGCGGCACGGGCGTCGAACACCGTCGAGCGGAAGGACATGACGTCGTCGCCCACGACCCGGAACCGGTAGGAGAACGGCCGGTCGGTGTGGCCGCCGACGAAACCGGCCCCCTCGTACGCCTGCCCGAACATGTCGAGCGCGGCACCGAGGTCGGTGCCGGCGGTCTCGAACCGGGTGCGCGGGTCGATCGGGGTGTCGATGCTCATCGCATCCACCGTCTCACCGGCACCGTCCGACGGCTCGCGTGGCGGCGACGGGTGCGCATGGCGGCTCCGCCCGTGCGCAAACCGGATGACGCGATGCCCCCGTCCGGGTGCCGTCCGGACGGCCGGTCGAGCGTCGGGGCCGCCCGGGATCCGACGGTCAGGTCACCGCCGTCAGTGCCGGTCGCGCCGTGCGGTCCAGCGGTTCTCGTCGCCGACCCGCTCGTACCGCAGGTCCTCGACGACCATCTGCACGAGCGCGAGCCCGCGACCGCTCTCGGCGAGCCCCTCGGGCAGGTGCGCCTTCGCCGGGTCGACCGGCACCGGGACACCGTCGTCGGTCAGCCGGACGCGGACCTCGGACGGGTCCACGTCGAGCCGCAGCGAGCAGCTCACGGCGCCGCCCGCCGCGCCGTGCTCGACGACGTTCGAGGCGAGCTCCACGAGCGCGAGCTCGAGCGCCATGCGGTCCTCCGCCGACACGTCGGGCTCGCTGGCCCAGACGTCGGCGAGGAACGTGTGCACCGCCGTGACGTCGTCCGGCGGACACGCGAGGTCGAGGACGTGCCCGCCCATGGCGAGGGTCATCCCCAGTTCGTCACCGCGGCGTCCCCGTCCGGGTACGTCCGCAGGATCTTGTCGATGTTCGAGAGCTTCAGCACCATCTGGACCTGTTCCGACGGCGCCGCCAGCCGCAGGTCGCCCCCGGCCTGTCGCGCGGTCTTCAGGCAGCCGACGAGTGCACCGAGGCCGGAGGAGTCCATGAACTCGACGCCGGACAGCTCGACGACAAGGCGCGAACGCCCGCCCTCGACCACCTTGGCCACCGTCTCACGGAACGCACCGGCGCTCACCATGTTGAGCCGGCCGCTGCATTCGAGCACGGCGGTGTCCGCCGTGGCCTCGTGTACGACGATGTCCATGCAGGTGTCCCTCCTGATCACTGCGGGTGCAGCTTGCAACCTACCGGGTTGCGTCCGTCAGGTGTTCCGGCCTCGCCGGGTGGCGACGACCTGGACGACGAGCGCGGCGGCGATGAGGACCGCCATCACCCCGCCCATCGCGAGCGCGGTCCCGCCGAGCGCACCGGCCAGCGGAGTTCCGAGCCCGCCGAGGCCGAACGTCAGGCCGCCCTGCAGCGCCGCGGCCGTCCCGGGGTGCGCCGCACCGACGTGCTGCGTCCGCGTCATCGCCGCGGGCAGGACGAAGCCCCAGGCGCCGGTCACGACCGCGAGCCCGCACCACACCGGGACCGGTCCGGCACCGGCCAGCGCCGCGACGAGCACCACCGTGCTGCCGACGGTGCCGACGAGCAGCCCGACGGTCAGCAGGGTGTCCTCGGAGACACGGCCGACGACCCGGCGGAACACGAGCGTCGTGACGACCATCATCGTGGCGTTGGTCGCGAACACGAGCGTGTACAGCTGCTCGGAGAAGCCGTACTGCCGCTGGAAGACGAACGAGCTCGTCGCGATGTAGGCGAAGAACCCGATCGTCGAGAGCACGCCGGTCAGGACGTACGCCCGGAACCGCCCGATCGCGAGCAGGTCCCGGATCCGCCGGCCGTTGTCGCGGAAGCCCGTGCCCCCGCGGGACGCCGGCGGCAGCGTCTCGCCGAAGCGCAGCACGACGGCCGCCGCGAACCCCACCCCGAGCACCGCGAGCACGACGAACATGAGCCGCCACGACCCGACGGTGAGCACGGCTCCCCCGGCCAGCGGCGCGACGACCGGTCCGAGGGCGTTGATCGCCGCGAGGGTCCCGAACACCTTCGCCGTGCGGGCCCCGGTGGTCGTGTCCGACACCATCGCGCGTCCGGCCACCGCCGCCGCGGCCCCGGCGAGGCCCTGCAGGACCCGGGCGGCGACGAGCGTGCCGACGTCCGGCGCGACCGCGCAGCCGACCGACGCCAGGGCGAACGCCGTCGTCCCGACGAGCATGAGCGGTCGCCGTCCGATCCCGTCGCTGACCGGTCCGGCCAGGAGCTGCCCCACCGCGAACGCGACGAGGAAGGCGGTGAGCGAGAGCTGCACGACACCGGGCGTCGTCCCGAGCTCGCGGGCGATCGCGGGGAGCGCCGGGATGTACATGTCCGTCGCGAACGGCGAGACGCCGACGATCAGCGCGAGCGGCACGATCGGCGGCAGCACCGCTCCGGCGGTCGGTCGGGTCCCCCTGCGCTCCGTCGTCACCCGCGCAACGCTACGCGCCTCCGATCGATTCGACAGTGTGACCGCGGCGGGTGGGTGGTGACCCCACGACGGACGGGAGGCACGTGGCGGGTCCGCCACGTGCCTCCGGTCCGTCAGGGGGTCGCGATCGCGACCCGCGGGGTCACCCGGTGTTCTGCAGGCCGGCGGCCACGCCGTTCACGGTGAGCAGGAGCAGCCGGTGGTCGGCGTCCGTCGGGTCGGTGCTGCCGGAGGTGCGGATCGACCGCAGCGCGCGGAGCTGCAGGTGCGAAAGGGCGTCGACGTACGGGCTGCGCAGGCGGACGGCGCGGGCGAGCACGGGGCGGTCCTCGAGGACGTCGCTGCCGCCGGAGACCCGGAGCACCCAGTCGCGGGTGCGGAGCATCTCGTCGAGGACCTTCGCGGCGAGGTCGTCACGGTCGGCGAGCTCGAGGTACCGGCGGGCGATCTGCTCGTCGGTCTTCGCGAGCGACATCTCGACGTTCTTGATCATCGCGCCGAACAGCGGCCACTCGGCGTACGCCGTCCGGAGCAGCTCGACGTCGCGGACCGCTTCGAGTGCGGAGCCGAGGCCGTACCAGCCGGCGAGGTTGATGCGGGCCTGCGTCCACGAGAACACCCACGGGATGGCGCGGAGGTCCTCGAGCGACTCGACGCTCAGACCACGGCGGGCCGGGCGGGAGCCGAGGGGCAGGAGCCCGATCTCCTCCATCGGGGTGACCCGGGCGAACCAGGGCGCGAAGCCGTCGGCCTTGACGAGGTCGTGGAACGCGGTCCGCGACACGTCGTCGAGCTGCTGCGCGAGGTCCGCGAACCGGGTCGCCGCGGCGGCGGTGCGGTCCTCGTTCGAGGGCGACGACGCGAACAGCGTGGCCGAGGCCATCTGCTCGAGGTGCCGCGCGGCGATGTCCTGGTCGCCGTACTGGGCGAAGATGACCTCGCCCTGCTCGGTGAGCTTGAGTCGACCGTCGATCGACCCCGGCGGCTGGGCGAGGACGGCCTCGTTCGCCGGACCGCCGCCGCGACCGAGCGAGCCGCCGCGACCGTGGAACAGCGTCAGCTCGACGTCGTGGTCACGTGCCCAGTCGGCGATGCGGGCCTGCGCGTCGTACAGCGCGAGGTTCGCCGAGACCGGGCCGACGTCCTTCGACGAGTCGGAGTAGCCGAGCATGACCTCGAGCTTCCGGCCCGTCGCGGCGAGCCGTCGCTCGAACGCCTCGGTGCGCACGGCCTCATCGAGGATGTCGACGCTCGCGTGCAGGTCGGCGAACGTCTCGAAGAGCGGGATGACGTCGAGCACGGGTGCTGCCTCGACCGATCCGAGGGCCGCGACCGCGAGCTCGTGGACGTTCGCCAGGTCCTGGGCGGACTGCGTGAACGAGACGATGTAGCGGTGCGCCGAGCGGACGCCGTAGCGGCGCTGCAGGTCGGCGATGGTGCGGAAGACCGCGAGGACCTCTTCCGTGGTCTCGCTCAGCTCACCGCCGGCGCGGATCTCGGCGAGGGCCGTCCGGTGCACCTGCGAGTGCTGGCGGACCTCGAGCTCGGCGAGGTGGAACCCGAAGGTCTCGACCTGCCAGACGAGGTTCTGCAGCTCGCCGTTCGCGGTGCGGGCGGCACCGGCGGCGACGAGCGAGGCCTGGATGACGCGCAGGTCGGCGAGCAGTTCCTCGGGTCCGGCGTAGGCCATGCCGTCCTGACCACGGCGCGTGGCGCGGATGCGGGCGGCGACGAAGAGCAGCGCCCGACGGTGGGTCTCGTTCGGGGCGCGCACCCCGATGCGCTCGGCGACGGCGGGGTCGAGCGACTCCTGCGCGGCGACGAGGGCCTGGAGCCCGGCGTCCGCCGGGGTCTCGGCGGCGTCGAGCGTCAGCGCGGCGCCGATGCGGGTGGCGGCGCGGGCGAGCCCGAGCAGGATGTGCTCGGCGGCGATGTCCGCGGCCTGCCTGGTGACCTCGGCGGTGACGTGCGGGTTGCCGTCGCGGTCGCCGCCGATCCAGGTGCCGAACCGCACGAACGCCGGTGCCGTGACGGGCACGCTGCCGGCGTCCTCGCCGAGCAGCCTGTCGTCGAGCAGTCGGTAGACCTGCGGCACGATCTCGAACAGCGTCTGGTCGAACACGCTCATCGCCGTGCGGACCTCGTCGAGCGGGGTCGGCCGGGTCGTGCGGAGCGGCGAGGTGCGGAGGAGCGTCGTGATCTCCTCGAGCAACCGACGCTCGTTCTCGGCGCGGGCGGTGGCGTTGCGGGCCGCGTCGCGCTCGTCGATCAGGTCGGTGATGCGCCGGACGGCCGTGGTGACGGCGCGGCGGCGGGCCTCGGTCGGGTGGGCGGTGAGCACCGGGTGGAACCGGAGGTCACGGAGCCGCGCGGCTGCCTCGTCCGCGCCGACCTGCTCCACGAGGGACGCGTAGGTGGCGGGGAACGAGTCACCCGCGACACCGCCGTCGTCGCCACGGGCCCGCAGCACGCGCACGCGGTGGTGCTCCTCGGCGAGGTTCGTCAGGTGGAAGTACGTCGTGAAGGCCTGGGCCACGGCCTCGGCACGCTCCGCCGACATCCCCGCGACGATCCGTTCGGCCCGGGCGGCACCGTCGGTGTCGGACCCCTCGTACGCGCCGATCACGGCGGCACGCAGGTCCTCCACGTCGTGCAGGAGTCCGTCTCCACCGGTCTCCCGCAGCACCCGCCCGAGCAGGTTGCCGAGGTACCGGACGTCCGCGCGCAGGTCGCTGTCGACCGCTCCGCTGACGTCGTCCCGTGCGCGCCCGTGGCGCGTCGATCCGTCGATCGCCGTCATGGGTTCCTCTCACGTCCGCCGGGCACGCGGCCCGGGTCCCCAGCAGCGTACCGGCGCGGACAGGACCGTGACGACGACCGTCCGGACGGTCCCCGCGTCGGGCTCAGGCGGTCGCCGCGGGCAGGCCGTGGCCGATCGACCGGAGCACGGCGCGGTCGAGTGCGGCGGCCGTCTCGACCTCGGCCAGGACGGCGTCGCGCTCGGCGTCCGTCCACGGTGCGGCGTCGAGCTCGGCGCGGTAGGTCTCCTGGAACGCGGCCGGGTCGGCGACCTGGTCGAAGATCGTGAACAGGACGCCGTTCGTGTCGAAGCCGAACCGCTCCTCGAGCAGCGCGGCGAGGGTCGGGCCCCCGCTGAGGTCGCCGAGGTAGCGCGTGTAGTGGTGCGCCACGAACCCGCCCGGCGAGGTCGCGGCGACCTCGTTGAGGCGCCGGACGTACGCGGTCGTCGCGGCGGTCGGGCAGCACAGCTCCGACCAGTCCGGACCGACGAGGTACTCCAGGTCCGCGGTGATCGCGGGCAGCCGGGTGAGCTGGTTCGTGACGAAGGGCGCCGCGACGGGGTGGTCGGCCATCCGCTCGGCGGCGCGCTCGAGGGCGGCGTAGACGTGGGCGTACTGGCCGAGCAGGTCGGCGTAGTCCGCGACGTCGCACTCCCCCGCGAACAGGCCCTGCGCGCCGGACGCAGCCGCCCCGGATGCGGCCGCGTCCGAGCGACCCGCCCGCCGCCGCAGCAGCTCGGAGAACGTCGTCACGGTCGCACCCATGAGGTAAGGCTAACCTCAGTGCTCGGAACGTCAAGCAGTCGACTGACAGGAAGTCCCCCGATGAGCTCCAAGCCCCAGCGCCCGCAGCACGTCTTCGTGGTCGAGCGCACCGAGCGGCTCACGCCGCACATGGTCCGCGTGCACCTCGGCGGCCCGGCGTTCGCGGACTTCGTCGCCGCCGCCGACCCGGAGCGGCTCGCGTCGACGGACCGGTACGTGAAGCTGCTGCTCCCCGCACCCGGCTCCGACCTGCGGCCGCCGTACGACCTCGACGCACTCCGGGCGACGCTGCCGAAGCACGAGCTGCCCGCGCGCCGCACCTACACCGTGCGGGCGGTCGACCACGAGGCCGGCACCATCGCGGTCGACTTCGTGGTGCACGGCGACGAGGGGCGCGCCGGCCCCTGGGCCGCCACGGCGCGGCCGGGCGACCTGCTCGCGCTCTCCGGCCCCGGCGGCGGCTACGCGCCGTCCACGGACCCCGCCGTCACGCACGTGCTGCTCGGCGACGACAGCGCGCTCCCGGCGATCGGCTCCGCCCTGGAGGCGCTGCCCGCCGCCGCCACGGGCGTCGCCCTGGTCGAGGTGGCCGGGCCCGCTGACGAGCAGCCGCTCGCCCACCCGGCCGGGCTCGGCCTGCGGTGGCTGCACCGCGACGCCACCGGCGCCGAGCCGGGCACGCTCCTGCTCGCGGCGACCCGGGAGCTGCCCCGTGCCTCCCGGCCGGTCCAGGTGTTCGCGCACGGCGAGCGGACCGCGGTCAAGGCGATCCGTCGACTGCTGCAGGACGAGTGGGGACTCGAGAAGGCGGACCTGTCGCTGTCGGCGTACTGGGCGCTCGGGCGGGCGGAGGACCGGTTCCAGGAGGAGAAGCGCGAGCCGGTCGGGGTGATCTTCGACTGACCGCAGGCGCGGGCGACCCGGCGGCCGCCGGCGGGGTCGGTGGCTGCCGGTAGCGTCCGGCGGGTGAGCACCTCGTCTGCGGCCCGCTGCTGCGTCACCGGGTGCGGTCGCCCCACGGCACCCGGCACGCAGGGCGTGCTGCCGCTCTGTCTGGAGCACCTCGGGCTGGCGGTCGAAGCCGTCGAGGCCGGCGCTGCGTCCGGAGCCGCGTCCGGTCTGGTGTCCGGTGTGGAGGACGTGCTGCCGGGGCCGTGCCCGGCGTGCGGGTCGCGGCTCGGCGTGCGGTACGCGTCGGGGATGCTGTGCGCCGTGTGCGAGTGGCGCTGGGGCGAGGTGCCCGACGGCGACCTCGCACCGCCGCGCGTGGACGTCGTCTACTACCTGCGGCAGCGCGACGACTTCGGCGACCGGATCAAGATCGGCACGACGGCGAACCCGCGGCAGCGGCTCGCGGCGGTGCCGCACCAGGAGCTGCTCGCGTTCGAGCGCGGCGACCGGACGCTCGAGCGGCGGCGGCACGCGGCGTTCGCGGCGGACCGCTTCGCCGGGACCGAGTGGTTCCGGACCACGCCGGCGCTCCTCGACCACGTCGACGGCGTCGCCGCGGGCGTGCCGGACCCGTGGGTCCTGCACGCCCGCTGGCGGAGCGAGGCGCTGGCGCTCCGGGGCTGAGGCCGCCGGTCCTCCGTCTCGGACGGGTGGGCGGGGTCAGGCCGCGGTGGCGGCGCTCCGGGCGCGGTCGGCGGCCGGGTCGTCGCGCAGGAAGCGGTCGGCCGTGCGGAGCGAGAGCGCCATGATCGTCAGCGCCGGGTTCGCGATGACCGCGCTCGGGAACACCGAGTTGTCGCAGACCCACAGGTTCGGCACGTCCCACGAACGTCCGGCCGGGTCGACGACCGAGCTCCCGGCGTCGAGGCCCATCCGCGCGGTGCCGATCGTGTGCGCGGTGCGCTCGAGCACCCGGACGTCGGTCCCGCCGGCCGCTTCGACGATCGCGGTCATCGTCCGGACGGCGTGCGCCCGGATGGCGTCCTCGTTCGCACCGGGCGAGAAGGTCACGCGCGCCCGCGGGACCCCGTGCTCGTCGAGCTCGTCGGACAGCACGAGCCGGTTGTCGTCGTACGGCAGGCACTCCGCGTTGATGCCGACGCCGGCCGTCCTCGGGTAGTCCCGCATCGCCCGGACGAGCTCGGCGCCGCGCAGCCCGCCGCCACGCACGAGCGTGGTGGCGAACGTGAGCGGCTGCACGCCGAGGGACTGGATGAGGTAGCCGCCGGCGAAGTCCGCGTCGGCGGGTCGGACGAAGTCCTCGGTGATGATCGACGACGGGTAGCCGCGGTACGAGCGCATCGACTCGTCGAAGGTCGCCCAGACCTGCGTCGCGCCGTGCGCGGTGAAGTTCCGCCCGACCTGGCCACTGCTGTTCGCGAGCCCGGTGTGGAGCAGGAGCCGCGGGGTCTCCACGCCGCCCGCAGCGAGCACCAGGGAACGGCACCGCTGCCGGCGCTCCTGCCCGTCGCGGGTGTACAGCACCGCACAGACCCGCCCCTCGGCGTCGAGCTCGATGCCGTGCACGAACGACTCGGGACGGATCTCGGCCCCGAACGCCACGGCCGCGGGCAGGTACGTCGTGTCCATCGACACCTTCGCCCCGTTCCGGCAGCCCTGGTGACACGAGCCGCACGACACGCAGGCCTGGCGGAGGCCGTGGTGCTCCTGGACGCGGTCCTCGGTCGTGAGTGCGACGGGGGCGTCGGTCGCGGTGATGCCGAGCGCCTCGGCGCCGCGGACCATCATGTCCGACGAGGCGTTCCGCGGCGGCGGACCCATCCGGTAGCGGCGCTCCGGGTCCCACGGGTAGTGCGCGGGACCCGCGACGCCGACCTCGTACTCGACGCGCTCGATGTAGGCGGTGAGCTCGGCGTGGTCGACCGGCCAGTCCTCGCCCTGCCCGCTCTCGGTGCGCAGGCGCAGGTCGTGGACGCTCGGCCGGGGCGTGAAGGCACCCCAGTGCAGGGTCGACCCGCCGACGCCGGTGCCGCTGTTGTTCGGACCGAACGCGGTCGGTGCGGACCCGCCGCTGATCCGCTCGTCCATCCAGTTGATGTCCGCCGGGGCCTCGACCTCGTCGGGCAGGTGGTCCTCGGGCTCCGTGTTGCGGCCGGCCTCGAAGGCGACCGCGGTCAGGCCCTCGCGGGCGAGCCGGGCCAGGAGCGGGGCGCCGCCGGCCCCCGTGCCGACCACGACCACGTCCACGACCTCGTCGTCCGGGTACCGGCGCTGTGCGTCGAGTCTCATCGTGCTGTTCCCTCCGGTTCCCATGCTTCCCGTTGCCCGGCTCCGAGCAACTGGAAGCCCTGCTTGCGGACACCGTCGCCACCGTTGGCGAAGCCGTCGTAGTCGATGTCGGACATGGTCGCGGGGTGGGCGAGCCACTGCTTGACCAGGTCCACCCCGGCGTCCTCGAACCACGTCCGGAGCTGCCCGGCGTCGAGCGGACCGTCGGAGCGCAGTCGTCCGGCCGCGGCGTCCTCGAGCGCCGCGGGCAGGTCACCGGAGTCGGCGATCGGCGCGAGCACGTCGAGGGCGGCCCGGTAGGCGTCGGCGTCCGTCGGCATGCCGTCGGCGCGCCACCCGTCCCCCTGACCCGCGGCGAGCTGGGCGTCCAGGCGCAACGCGAGGTCGACCTGCTGCGGACCCGGCTGCGGGACGACGACGCGGGCGACCGCGCGGAGCGTGTCGAGCTGCCGGGCGGTCAGGGCGCGGGGTTCCGTCGCGGGGTCGTCCGGCAGTGCGCGGACGGCCAGGACCCCGCGTGTGCGGGCGCTCACCCGCGGCGACGCGAGCACCCGGGCGGTGTCGGCGGGGACGACCGGGGACGGCGCGACCCGGCGCGACCAGAACTCGCGGACGACGGCGGCCACCTCGACCGGGCGCTCCCACGGCAGCAGGTGGGCGGCGCCGTCGACGACGTGCAGCTCGGCGGCCGGCCAGTGCGGCATGGTCAGGCGTCGCTGGGCGTCGGCGTCCAGGTCGCCGTCCTCGGCACCGGCCAGGACGAGCGCCGGCGCGGGGTTGGGCTCGGCGTCGGCCGACCAGTCCTCACGGCTGCCGCGGAGCAGCCAGTCGCGCCAGGCCCGCGGGTCGGTGCGCTCGACGTCGTGCACGGCCATCTCGTGCCGGTCCGGCGGCAGCGTGGACGCGGTGTTCGCGTCGACGAACTCGGCGGCGTGGTCGGGTCGGATGCGTCCGTGCTCGGCCCACGCGAGCATCGACTCCCGACGTTCCTCGGCCATCGGCTCGGGAGCGAGGGGCGAGGCCGCGAGGAGCACGACGGCGCGCAGCCCGAACAGGCCGTTCGCGCCGGAGAGCGTGCGGTCCGCGACCACCGTCGCGACCTTCCCGCCCATCGAGTGCCCCACCAGCGCCCACTCGGTGGCGCCGCTCGCGCCGATGGCCCGCTCGACCGCGACCGCCATCTCCTCGACGGTGGTCCCTGCGCTCGCGGGGCTGCGGCCGAAGCCGGGGAGGTCGATGCCGACCAGGTCGAGGTCGCCCGCGAGCTCGGAGCGGAGCAGCGCGAACTCCTCCGAACTCGACCCGAGTGCGTGGAGGCAGAACGCGGTCGCTGTCATCCTTCGTTCCTACCGGCGCGGAACGGCCGGACCCAGACTGGCGTACCCCGATCCTGTACCCCGCACTGGGTCCGGTCTCCGCGCTGGGTCCGGTCCCCGCGCCGGGCTGCGGTCAGTCGGTCGGGTCGCCCTCGTAGACCGACAGCAGCATCGCGGCGCCGAGGCGTGCCGCCCGTGCGGGCTGGGCGGAGCGCTGCACCGCCGACTCGACGCGGGCGCCCTCGACGAGGAGCGACAGGGCCTGCGCCACGTGGGCGGGCACCCCGGCGCGGGAGCAGAGCATCGTGAGGTGCGCCTCGACGTCGGCGAAGTGCTCCTGGGCGAGCGCGGCGATCGCCGGGTCCTGCCGCCCGAGCTCGGCGTGGCCGTTGATGAACGCGCAGCCGCGCCAGCCCTCGTCGGCGAAGCACTGCTCCAGGTAGCCGAACACCCCGAGGACCTCGTCCCGCGGGTCGTCGGAGGCCGCCGCGATCCCGTCGAGAGCGCGGCGCCAGGCTCCGTGCCACCGCTGCAGCACCGCGACGACGAGCGCACGCTTCGTCGGGTAGGCCGCCGTGAGCTCCGCACGGGTCAGCCCCGCCCGCTCAGCGACGTCGTCGAGGGTGACCGGGGTGACGCCGCGTTCGGTGAACAGGGCGTCGGCGGCACCGGAGGCCCGTCGCTGGACGGACGTCTCGCGGTCGGTCCGGACGAGGGTCGGGGTGACGGTGCTCATGCGCTCTCTGCTGATCGGGGCTGGTGTGGACGTGCGTGCTGGCTCGCTCGTGCGGGCTCGCTCGTGCGGGCTCGCTCGCGCTGGCTCGCTCGTGCGGGCTCGCTCGTGCGGTGAGCCTACTGACCGGGCACGCGCGACGTGTCGAGCGTCTCGGCGAGCAGGGCACGCATGTCGATGGGCTGCGTCGCGGTGTCGGACGCCGCCGACCGGCGCACCGGCAGGAGCGTGTCGGCGAGGGACCGGTCCGCCCCGGGGATCGCCCGGGTGCCGCGTGCGACCCGGGACCCGCGGATGCCGAGCTCGTTGCGGGGGACGCTCATGCGGAGACCCCGAGCAGGATCGCGGCCGACGCGGCCACCGTCACGGACACCAGCCCGGTCGTCACCGCGGCGACCTGCAGCCCGTGCTGCAGGCGGGCCTGGCGGACCTCGGAGAAGGTGGCCCCTCGGCGTCGGCTCGTCGACGAGACCGCGTGGCGGGCGCTCGTGGGTCCGGTGTCCAGGTCGGCGGCGATGGTCGTCACGGTGGCTTCCTCGTCTCGGGGGTCCGGCTGCTCCGGACCCGTCACCGACGACGCTAGGACGCCGGCCGCTGCGACGCGGTGCGGACGCCCGTGGTCGACGATTCCCGGACGTCGGAGTCCGACACGCGACGATCCGTGGACATCGCCCGCGGCGGCGGACCGAGCGGTCGACCCCCGGACCGGGGGCACGGCGACCCGGACAGGGCCGCACGGAGCGGACATCATGCACGAGACCCATGAACCCGACACCCCCGACCCGGATCGACGTCGACGAGCAGAGCTCGGACCTCGACGCCGCCCGCGACCTGCTCGCCACCGCGTACGCGGGGAACGAGTGGCGCGCCGACGCGACCGCGATGCCGTTCGCGTTCCGGTTCGCGGCCGTCGGCGACACCGCGATGTCCCTCCGGACGATCCGCTTCGACGGGCACCTGCAGGGCGTGATGACCCCGTCCGAGGACTTCGTCGTGCAGTGGACGACGCGCGGGACGGCCACGATCGGCTCCGGGGACGACCAGCTCCTGATGGAGACCGGTCGGCCGCAGCTCTGGCCGCAGCAGGGTGCGGCGTTCTCGTACCGGGACTACGAGCAGAAGATCGTGCAGGTGAACCGGGCGGCGCTCGAGGAGGTCGCCGGCGAACGCGGGACGGCACCGGGGCAGCTCGTCCTGGACCACACCGTCCGCCCCGACGAGCGCGCCCTGCGGGTCTGGCGGAGCAGCGTGCAGCTCATCTCGCACACCGTGCTCGACCGCAAGGCGTCGCCGCTGCTGCAGGCCGAGATGGGACGGCTCGGCGCCCTCGCCCTGCTCGAGCTCTACCCGGTGGTCAGCGCGTCGCTCCCCGACGAGCTGCTGCTCCCCCGCAACGCCCACGTCCGACGGGCCGTCGAGTACGTGCACGAGCACGCGCACCTGCCGATCACGAGCACCGACCTGGCCCGGGTGGCCTCGCTGAGCCTCCGTGCGCTGCAGATCGCGTTCCAGCGGGCGTTCGAGCTCTCCCCCAACGCCTACATCCGGCAGGTCCGGCTCGACCGGGTGCGGGACGCGCTGCTGCAGGGCGACCCGGCGACGACGAGCATCGCCGAGGTCGCGAAGCAGTGGGGCTTCGCGCACGCCGGACGGTTCTCCGCGACGTACCAGCAGCGCCACGGCGAGTACCCGCGGGACACCCTGCGCCGACGCGCGTAGCGCCCGGCCGACGGGTCGTCACCCGGGTGTCAGCGCCCGTAGGCGTCGACGAACAGCGGGCCGCGGACCGTGCGGAGGGTGTCGACGAGCTGGTCGATCGTCCGCCGCGAGATGCCGGACACCTCGAGGTCGTACGGCCCGAGTGCGGGGAGCCGACCCGTGCGGATCCGCACGACCTCCCACCCGACGGCCCGGACGGCGCGGTCCTTCCGACGGTCCGTCTCCTGCCGCGGCCCGACGTGTTCGAGTCCGTGTCGCCCCGTGCTGTCGTACTCGATCGCGACGCGGAGCTCCGGCAGCACGATGTCCGGCCACGCCTCGACGTGGTCGAAGAACGGCCGGTCGAGACGGATCGCGGTGTGGTCGAACGTCAGCGCGAACCGTTCCTGCAGGGCCGCCCGGAGTTCGGCCTCGACCGCGGAGGCCGTCGCGGGGGCGCACACGCTCGGGAACGACTCCCCCGACGGCAGCCTCGGGGTCTTCGGGCAGATCGTCCTCGGGACGGGCGGTCGGGCAGCCGCCCGCCGACCACCACCGCCACCGCCACCGCCCGCGCCGGACCGCCCGGACCGCGCACGGCTCGACGCGACGGCACCCGTCGGCCCCGCCCCGCGCGGCGACGGAGCCGCGCCGCGCACCGGTGCCGCGGGCAGGGTCTGGCGACCGGTGACACGTTCGGCCCGCTGCGGTGCAGGCACGGACGCCGGCCAGTCCGCGGGCAGCACGGGCCACCGGCGGGGCTGCGCCTGGAGCTGGCACTCCGGGCACCACACCGACCGGCGACGCTCCCGGCCCGGCCGCGACCGCTGCTCGGCCGGCGTCGCGACGAACACGTGGCCGACGTCGCACTCCCACGTGAGCAGGACCTCGGCCGTCGGGGGAACCTGGGTCAGGACCACGCCGTGGTTCCACTCCGGGTGGTACTGCCGGATCAGCACCGGGTAGGACGCCCACGCCGACCGGAACTCGCCGACGGCGTACGGCACCGCGACGCCGCGGGACCACTGCCGGCGGCGCCACCACGCATCGACGGGTTCGACCACCCCGCCACGGTAGGGACGGCCACCGACACCGCGGCCCGTCGACCGTCCGACCGTCCGCCCGTGCTCGGCCCGGCCGTCAGTCCTGCGGGGGCGTCGTGAACGTGAAGCGCTCCGGCCCGGACTCCGACCCGTCGTCGAGCACCCGGATCCCCGCTTCGCGGCACGCCGTGACCCCGTCGCGGTGCACGCGCTCCGGACGCGGCCGCCGCGGGATGCCCGCCGCGCCGAACACCGCCCACGCGTTCGCCGCCGACGCGCTCGTGAACCGCGTGCTGTACCGCACGCCGGCGAAGCCCGCCGCGTCGAGGGCCCGGGCCCAGGCCTGCGGCACGCGGTAGTCCCCCATCGTCTGCAGCTCCGCGCCGACGCCCCACCGCACCGCCGCCGGGTGCGTGACGTCCGCGAAGCGACGGCCGCGCGAGGCCCGGGCCGCGACGACGACCATCTCGCGGGCGCGCGACGCGAACACCGTGTTCGTCGTCAGGACGTGGTGCGCGAGGCGCTCGCGCACCGCGACCTCGACCGCGTCCGCCCAGTAGCAGGTGCCCCGCGGCACGGCGAGGTCGAACCGACCACCGTCGACCCCGTCGGCGTCCGGCTCCGTGCTCGCGAACCACCACGCGCCACGATCGTGCCGCTTGGCACGGTAGAACGTGGTGCCGCGGCTCTCCTCGGCGGGGAAGTCGGTCAGGTCCAGGTCGTCGCGCGGACGCTGCTGGGCGACGTCGGTGCGCTTCAGCGTCACGCGTCGGCCGCCCAGGCCGTGGCGGCACGGCGGGCGGCGGCGAGGACCTGCTCGTGCCGGCCCTCGCGCAGCGCCTGCGCCGCGGTGGTCCCGCCGAACTCGTCCGCCACGGTGTGCAGCCAGAGGGCGCTGCCCCAGGGATCGAACCGGTCGGGGTCGACGAGCGCGAGGACCTGCCGCAGGTGCGGCAGCGGCGTCCCGGACGCGCCGAACTGGAAGGACGGGAAGACGAGGCTGCCGTCGCCGATCTTCAGCCCGATCAGGTCGCGCTTGGCGACCGCCTTGCTGAGCGCCTGCCGGGTCACCCCGCGCCAGGCCGCGAGCGTCGGGGTGTCGTAGAACGGGCCGATCAGCGCGTCGGCCTCGTGCTTGACGGACGGCAGGGCGGCGAGCATCCGGTCGGCCAGGAGCTCGACGTCGACGCCGGACTCGAGCGCACCGGCCGCGCGACCGTCCGCGATCCGCCGGCGCAGTGCGTCGAGCAGCGCCGTCTCGCCCGCCGAGGGGCCGTCCGTCCCCGTGGCCCGCCGTGCGTGGGTCGTCGCTGCCATGGCGCCTCCTGTCAACTGCGTCAACCGGATCCTAGGCCGTCACGACAACCGCGTCAACCACCGGCGCGCTGGCTCGGCGGCGCCGCGCTCAGGCGTCCAGAGCGCGCCGCACGTACCCCACGAGCGCGTTGGCGTGGCCGTGGCCGAGCCCGTGCTCCACCTTGAGCCACGACACGACCTCCATGTGGCGGTGGTCGTCGAGGCGGTCGGCGACCAGGTCGAGCCACTCCTGCACGGGCCGGCCGTACGTCCGCTCGATGCTCGGGAAGTACGAGGCCGGGCCGGAGACCTTCGTGCCGTCGGCGGGCGGCTGCGGCGCGGGGACGCGATGCGTGGTCACGGTCGTCAGGGTAGCCGCGCGAGGGTGGCACCGACAGGGGTCCCGTGCACGCCGCACCGTCACGCGGGGTCACCGGAGGTCACGCGCGCGACGCTCCGTGACGTCCCGTTCCGTCCCGTGGCGAAGTGTTGCGAGGACCCGTTGTCCGGGTCCGCCGGCCCTCCTACGGTCGCCCCATGACCGACACCACGGACCGCTCGACGCGCAGGTCCGCACCCCACGCGACCGCCCCGGCGACCGCAGCCGGCGCGCGCGACGGGAGCAGTGCCTCCCGTCCGCTCGCCCCGACCGTCGACGCGGCCGCACGCGCCGCGCTCGACCGTCCCGTCCTGCCGCTGCGCCACCCCGTGCGGTGGATCGCCGCCGCGGTCGTCCTGGTGCTCCTGCTGAACGGTGTCGAGACGCTCTTCACCAACCCGGCATGGGGGTGGCCCGCGGTCGGGAAGTGGCTGTTCAGCCCCGCGATCCTGACCGGACTGCAGTTGACGCTCGTCGCGACCGGGCTGAGCGCGGTGATCAGCTTCGCGGGCGGTGTCCTCGTGGCGCTGGCACGGCTGTCCCGCAACCCGGTGCTGTCCGGGCTGGCGTGGGGCTACGTCTGGCTGTTCCGATCGGTGCCGCTCATCCTGGTGCTCGTCTTCCTGTACAACCTCGGGTCGCTGTACCCGACGATCGGGATCGGGATCCCCTTCGGGCCGCAGCTCGAGGTACGGACGGCGAACGTGCTGGGCGACCTGGCGATCGGCGTCCTGGCGCTGAGCCTGAGCGAGATCGCCTACGCGTCGGAGATCGTCCGGGCGGGCGTCCTCGCGGTGGACCACGGTCAGCTCGAGGCGGCGCAGGCCCTCGGGCTCCCCCGCCGTCGGCAGTTCGTGCGGGTCGTGCTGCCGCAGGCGCTCCGCTCGATCGTGCCGGCGTTCGTCAACCAGGTGGTCGGGTTGCTCAAGGCCTCGTCACTGCTGTTCTACGTCTCCCTGCTCGACCTGTTCGGCGTCGTCCAGAACCTGTCGAGCACCTACCCGACGGACATCATCCCGCTGCTCGTGGTCGCGACGATCTGGTACCTCGCGTTGACGAGTGCGGTCTCGGTCTTGCAGTACTACATCGAGCGGTGGACGTCGCGCGGGTCCGCGCGGGCGCTGCCGCCGACGCCCCTGCAGCGAGTGCGGGCGGCGGTCCGGCAGGTGCGGTCGGACCGTCCTGGAGGCACGGCTCGCGTCGCGCAGGTCGCCAGCGCCCAGCGGGTGGTCGCGTCCGGCACCGCGTCCGGCGCCGGCGCCGGAACCGTCGAGGTCGTCTCGTGAGCGCGGCCGTCGCGGTCGTCGGCGCGGTGAAGTCCTTCGGCGACCGGCGGGTCATCGACGGGGTCGACCTGGAGCTCGCCGCCGGGAGCGTCACCGTGGTCCTCGGGCCGTCCGGGTCCGGCAAGTCCACGCTGCTGCGCGCGATCAACCACCTCGAACCGCTCGACCGCGGCGTCGTCACGGTCGGCGGCGAGCCCGTCGGCGTGCGGTTGCGGGCCGGGCGGGACGGCACGACCCGCTGGAAGGAGCTGCCAGAGCGGGTGATCCTGCGGCAGCGGTCCCGGATCGGTTTCGTGTTCCAGCGATTCGAGCTGTTCCCGCACCTGACCGCGCTCGAGAACGTCGCCGAGGGGCCGATCGCCGCCGGGGTGGCCCGTCCGGTCGCGCTCCGTCGTGCCCAGGAGCTGCTCGAGCGCGTCGGGCTCGGCGACCGAGGGGCGTCCCGTCCCCGGCAGCTGTCCGGCGGGCAGCAGCAGCGCGTGGCGATCGCCCGGGCGCTGGCGCTGGAGCCCGCGGTCGTGCTGCTCGACGAGCCGACCTCCGCCCTCGACCCCGAGCTCGTCGGCGAGGTCCTCGGCGTCATCCGCTCCCTGGCCGAGTCCGGCACGACCCTCGTCATCGTCACGCACGAGGTCGCGTTCGCCCGCGAGGTCGCCGACCACGTCGTCTTCCTCGACCACGGGCGCGTCGTCGAGCAGGGGCCGCCGCGCCAGGTCATCGATGCCCCGCAGCACCCCCGCACGCGCGACTTCCTGTCCCGCGTCCGCTGAGCCCTTCCTCCCGTTCCCCACCGTTCCCACCGTTCCCACCGTTCCCATCCGAGGAGTCCGCCTTGCCCACCACCGCTCTCTCCCGCTGGCGTCACCGCGCCGGAGCCCTCGTCCTCGCGGCCGGCGTCGTCGTCGCCCTGGCCGGGTGCGCCGCGAACGCCTCCGCCGCCGACGGCGCTGCCGGGTCCGCCGGGTCCGCTGACGGCACCGTGACGATCGGCGGCGCGTCGAACGGCGCCGCGACCGAGACGAAGGTCCGGGTCTCCGAGGACACCAAGCTCCACGACGCACTCCCCGCCGACGTCAAGTCGTCCGGGAAGCTCACGATCGGCATCGGCGCGCTGCCTGCCGGGTTCCCGCCGCTGGCCTTCACCGGGGACGACCAGAAGACGCTGACCGGTTCCGAGCCCGACCTCGGCCGGCTCGTCGCCGCGAAGCTCGGACTCCGGGCGGACGTGCAGAACGCCACCTGGGACAACCTGTTCGTCGGCATCGACGGCGGGAAGTACGACGCCGGGTTCTCGAACGTGACCGTGACCGAGCAGCGCAAGGAGAAGTACGACTTCGCGTCGTACCGGCAGGACAACCTGGCGCTCCAGGTGCTGAAGACCTCGAAGCTGACCTTCGACGGCGACCCGTCCGTGCTCGCCGGCAAGACGATCGCCGTGAGCTCCGGCACGAACCAGGAGAAGATCCTGCTCGAGTGGAAGGCCGACCTCGAGAAGGACGGCAAGACCATCGACGTCAAGTACTACCCGGACGGGAACGCCGTGAAGCTCGCGCTCGACTCCGGCAAGATCGACGGCTACTTCGGCCCGAACCCGACCATCGCGTACGCGAACAAGCAGAGCGTGGGGAGCGCGCACCCGACGACGACCGCGGGGACGTACTCCGGTGCCGGCTCGACCCTGCAGGGACTCATCGCGGCGACCACGAAGAAGGACAGCGGTCTCGCGAAGCCGATCGCCGACGCGGTCAACGAGCTCATCGCGGACGGGACGTACGCGAAGTGGCTGCAGGCGTACAACCTGTCGAACGAGGCCGTGCAGACCTCGCAGGTGAACCCGGAGGGGCTGCCGCTCGACAACAGCTGAGCGCGTCCCCTGTCCGTCGACACCCCCGTGCCCGTCGTGGTCGCGGGGGTGTCCGGCGTGCGGGGTGCGGCTCGCGGCGCGGCCGTGGCTCGGGCGTGGTGTCCCCGCTCGACACGCCCGGCCGCGGGCGCCCGGGGTGCAGGACACACCGCGCGTAGCTCGCCCCGGGTGCACGACACGACGTCCGGCAGCGCCGAGCGCGCCAGATGTGGGCTTCTCGGCCGCGCCGAGCCGGCGCGTCCGCTCAGCTGATCGCGCCGGGGCCATCCCCCCTCGACACGCCCGAGCGCGGGAGCCCAGCGCAGGACACGCCGCGCGTCGGTCGCCCCGGGTGCACGAAGCGTCGTCGGGCAGCGCCGAGCGCGCCAGATGTGGGCACCTCCACGGGGCGGCCCTGGCACGCCGGACGCAGCCGGTCGCGCCGAGGCCCCCCCCGCTCGACACGCCCGACCGCGGACGCCCGGAGCGCAGGACACGCCGCGCGGCGCTCGCCCCGGGTGCACGACACGCCGCCCGGCAGCAACGAGCGTGCCAGATGTGGGCACCTCGGCGTCGGTGCGCCCCACGCAGCCGGTCACCCCGCTCGACACGCCCGAGCGCGGATGCTCGGGGCGCAAGACACGCCGCGGGTCGTTCGCCCCGGGGGCACGACACGCCGTCCGGCAGCGCCGAGCGCGCCGGATGTGGGCACCTCGGCGCGGCGGCGCAGCACCGGCGCGCCCGGGTCAGGCGGCCGGCGCCACCGCCCGGCGCGCCCACTCGGCGGCGAGCAGCTCGTAGGAGCGGACCCGGGCGGCGTGGTCGTGCGTGATGGTCGTGACGAGCAGCTCGTCCGCACCGGTCACACGGCGGAGCACCTCGAGCCGGTCGGCCACGTGCGCGGGGTCGCCGACGAACCGCGACACGAGTCGGTCCCGCACGGCGGCGGCCGCCTCCTCGGTGAGCGGTGTTGCACGGGCCTCGTCGGGCGTCGGGTACGGGATCGCCCCGACACCGGAGCGGATCGAGTGCACCCACTGGCCGTACCCGAGGGCGAGCTCCTCGGCCTCGGCAGCGGACCGCCCGACGACGACGTCGGCCGAGACCACCACCCGCGGCGCATCGAGCACGCCCGGGCGGAACGCCGCACGGTACGCCTCGACCGACGCCAACACGGTGCCCGGCGACGAGTGGTGGTTCGCGCCGTACGGCAGTCCGAGGGACCCGGCGACGCGGGCGCTCTCGCCGCCGGTCGACCCGTGGATCCACAGCTCGACGTCGGCACCGGTCGCGGGCGGCGCCTCGACGACCTTCCCGTCGCGGGTCCAGGTGCCGGCGAAGAGGGCCCGGACGAGCGCGAGGTCGTCGTCGAAGCGCTCGACGTCGCCCGGCACGCGACCGAGCAGCTCGCCCTGCAGCGCGAACGTCGACCCCGGAGCGACCCGGAAGTCGAACGGTGCGGGGAGGAGCAGGCCGTCGACGATCCGATCGGCACGAGGCGCGAGCGACGGCGGCTTCGGTGTCCCCGGCGCCGGGGCCCCTGAACGGCCGAGCCCGAGGTCGAACCGCGGTCCGTACAGCCCGGTGAGCGTCCCGAAGGTCTCCGCGATCTGCAGGCCGCGGACGTTCCCGACGAGCGTCGCAGCACTGCCGACCCGGATGGTGGAGGTGACCGCGGCCACGGCACCGATCACCACGGTCGGGGCGCTGCCCGCGACGCCGGGGTTCAGGTGGTGCTCGGCGAGCCAGTAGCGGGCGTACCCGGCACGCTCGGCGACCCGGGCCAGGTCGAGGGTGCGGTGCAGTGCGGTCGCCGACGTCGACCCGGAGACGACGGGGACCAGGTCGAGGACCGAGAGCGGGACGGCGGTCACGCGGACACCGCCTGCCGGTCGCGGACGGCCCCGGAGAGGCCGAGGGTGTCGCGGAGCGTGGCGCCCTCGTCGTAGGACTCGCGGTACACCCCGCGCTCCTGGAGCAGCGGGACGACGCGGTCGACGAACTCGTCGAGGCCGTACGGGTTGGTGTGCGGGACGACGACGAACCCGTCCGACGCCCGCTCCTGCACGTACCGCTCGATCTCGGCGGCGATGGACGACGGCGTGCCGACGAACCCGCCGCGCGTCGAGACCTGGATGACGAGCTCACGGATCGACAGGTGCTCGGCCGCGGCACGGTCGCGCCAGCCCTGCACCAGTGCGCGGGGGTCACGGACGTGCCGCACGCGCCCCCGGGTGATCGTCTCGGCGTCGACGTCCGGCTCGACGTCGGGCAGCGGACCGTCGACGTCGTACGACGACAGGTCCCGGTTCCAGACCTGCTCGAGGAAGGCGATCGCCGTCGCCGGGCTGACCTGGGCGCGGCGGATCGCCCGCGAGTGCTCCTCGGCCTCGGCCTGGGTGTCCCCGAGCGTGAAGGTCGCCCCGGGCATCACGAGCAGTTCGTCCTCGGACCGTCCGACGCGCTCGAGCCGGGCGGTGACGTCGTCGTAGAAGGTGCGCGCGTCCTCGAACTCGGTGTGGAGCGAGAACACCACCTCGGCGTGCCGGGCGGCGAGGTCGCGGCCCTCGTCGGAGTCCCCGGCCTGGACGACCACCGGGTGTCGCTGCGGGCTCCGCGGGACGGGGAAGGTCCCGGTGACGTCGAACTGCGGTCCGTGGTGGTCGACGTCCCGGATGCGCGAGCGGTCGGCGAACCGTCCGGACGCGGGGTCCGCGACGACGGCGTCGGCTTCCCAGGAGTCCCAGAGCTCCCGCGCCGTCTCGACGAACTCCGCCGCCCGCGTGTACCGGTCGGCGTGGTCGAGGAACCCGCCGCGGCGGAAGTTCGCCCCGTGGAACGCGTCCGAGCTCGTCACGACGTTCCAGCCCGCGCGGCCGCCGGTCAGGTGGTCGAGCGTCGCGAGCTGCTTCGCGAGCTCCACGGGCTCGTTGAAGGTGGTCTGCAGGGTGCCGACGAGACCGATGTGCGACGTGACCCCCGCCAGGGCAGCGAGGATCGCGAGGGTGTTCGGCCGCCCGACGACGTCGAGGTCGTGGATCCGCCCCTTCTGCTCGCGGAGCCGCAGTCCCTCGGCGAGGAACAGGTAGTCGAAGCACCCGCGCTCGGCGTTCCGGGCGAAGTGCTCGAAGGACGAGAACGCGATCTGGCTCTCGGCGCGCTCGTCGCTCCAGATCGTCGTGTTGTTGACGCCCGGGAAGTGGGCGGCGAGGTGGACCTGACGCTTCGTGCTCATGACGAGACCCCCTGGGCCGGGACGGCGTACCGGCTGAGCGCCGGCGCGATGCCGAGCCGCGTGCGCAGGTCGACGGTGGGACGGGACGGCGGGTCGGCGCGCAGGCCGGCGGTGACGAGGGCGGGGACGAGCTGCCGGGCGATCGCCGTGCTGTCGGCGGGCGTCCGCAGCGGGCGGAGCCGGACCCCGGCGTAGCCGATCGCGCGGAGGTCCGCGATCCGGTCGACGAGGCCCTTCGAGGTGGTGGCGAGCACGGCGGCGTCCGACGCTGCCGAGTACGGCGACCCGGACGCGGCGTCGAGGGCGGCGAGCTCGTCCTCGGCCTCGGCGACCGAGGACCCGAGGAGCACCGCGAGGTCCGCGAGGACCGGACGGACCGTGGCGGACCCGGCCGCCTGCTCGGTGTGACGGACGCGTGCCAGCGCGCCCCGCGCCTCCAGGCCGACACCGCCGACAGCGCCGGCACCGTCGACAGCGCCGGCACCGTCGACAGCGCCAACACCGCGGACAGCACCCGACGGACCTGACCGACCTGACGCGCCCGGTGTGACGAGCACCACGTCGGCCGTGTCGACGGCCAGGCGAGCCGCGTCGTCGTCGTGCGCGAGCGCGAACACGGGCGGCCGCCCCTGCGGCGACCGCGGGACGATCGACGCGCCGTGCACGGAGACGTGCTCGCCCACGAAGCGGGCGTCGTGGATCCGGTCGCGGTCGATGAAGCGTCCCGTCGCGACGTCGCGGATGATCGCGTCGTCGTCCCAGCTGTCCCAGAGACGGGAGACGACCTCGGCGACCTCGCGGGCCTCCGCGGCGAGCGTCGCCGGGTCGTCGCCGCCGGGGCGGCGGCCGAAGAGCGCGGCCTCGCGGGTCGTCGGGCTCACCTGGATCCGCCACCCGGCTCGCCCCGCGGAGACGTGGTCCAGGGTCTGGAGGCCCGTGGCCACGTGGAACGGCTCGGTGTGCGTGACCGAGACGGTCGGCACCAACCCCACCGAGCGGGTCGCGGGTGCGACCGCGCTCGCGACCAGGAGGGCGTCGAGCCGCCCCACGACGGTCCGGGTGTCGAGGTCGCCGTCGGCGTCGAGGGGACCCGCGGTGAAGGCGTCCTCGAGCGTGACGGCGTCGATGCCGGCGCGGTCCTGCTCGACGACCACGCGGCGCCAGTGCGCGAGCCGGGTGGTGTCGCGGGCAACTGCGGGGTCGGCGCGCCAGGCGGCCGGGTGCCAGCCGGCGCCGTGGAGGGCCGTGACGAGGATGGTTCGGTCGGGCATGGAGCCGACGCTACGGCCGGGACGGTCCGGCGACGACGGGTGTTGCGGAGGATGACCGGGCGTTGCGTCGTGTGACGTCTGCCAGGCTCGTCGGATGGTGTCCTGCTTCCTGACCCACGCCGAGGTGGTCGTCGACCCGGAGGTCCCGATCGAGTCGTGGGGGCTGTCCGCCGCCGGTCGACGCCGTGCCGCCGCGGCCCACCGACTCGCGTGGTCCCCCGACGTCGGCCGGATCGTGTCGAGCGCGGAGCGGAAGGCCGAGGAGACCGCGGCGGTGCTCGCCCGGGCCGTCGGAAGCGGATCGGACGTCGAGGTCGAGCCGGCGCTCGGCGAGATCGACCGCAGCGCGACGGGCTACCTGCCACCGACCGAGTTCGAGGCCGTCGTCGACGCGTTCTTCGCCCGTCCGGACGAGTCCGTCAGGGGTTGGGAACGTGCGGTGGACGCGCAGGCCCGGATCGTCGCGGCCGTCCGGGCGCTGACCCGGACCGGGGACGTGACGGTCGTGTCGCACGGTGCGGTCGGCGCACTGCTCCTCGCCGATCTCCGCGGCGTGCCGATCAGTCGGGCGCTCGACCAGCCGGGGATGGGCAGCGTGTTCACGTTCGACCCGCGGCGGTGGCGCGCGTGCTCCGGGTGGGCGCGGGTCGGCTGACCCGGGCATGCGGCGCACCCCGGCAGCGCGGGCGGCTCCGGCGGCGGTGGCCTCGCGCCCGCCGTGGTGCGCACTGCCCCCGCACAACCGGAAGCACGCCGCACCACGCGTTTCCGCGGCACGACGTGCTTCCCGTTGTGCAGAGCGCACCGCTCCGCACCGCAGCGCACCGCACCGCACCGCACCGCAGCGTGGCGTGGCGCAGCCCGGCGGCGCGCGGGCCGTCAGGCCGGCAGGCGCTCCCCCGCCTCGATCGCGACGTCGAGCCGGTTCTCCCGAGGGGGCAGCGGGCAGGTCGCGTGCGCAGTGTATGCGCACGGCAGGTTCGTCGCCCGGGTGAAGTCGAGCCGCACGCGGCCGTCCGCACCGGGTGCCGGCACGTCGAGGCTCCGCGTGGCAGCGGTCGTCGTGCCGCTCGACCGGTCGGTGAACAGCACGTGCAGCCCGTCACCGTGTCCGTTGAAGGCCAGGAGCGTCCGCCGTCCGTCGAGGTCGAACGACAGCGTGCCCCGCGCGGCGAACACGTGCTGCAGGCCGTCGACGACGGACCCGACGGTCACCTCGCGCGGCACGTCGAAGGGTTCGAAGCGGGCCTCGACGACGAAGCGCTCGTCCGGCTCGAAGGTCGGCGTCCCGCGGTACGCCGTGCGCGTCGGGGCGGCCGGGTCGCGCGGACGGAGGAGGTCGCTGCCGCCGCGCCGGGCGACCTCGACGACGACGTCACGGTCCTCCAGGTGCCAGACGACGCGGGGCTCGGGACGGTCCTGCAGCCTGCCGAAGCGGTGGGTTCCCGTGACGGTCGTGCCGTCGACCTCGAGGGACTCGTCGGACGCGAGGGTGACGACCGGACCGGCCTCGTCCGTCGACCACGCCCCGGGGAGGTCGTCGAACCGCTCGGGCGTGGGCGTGAGCCAGCGCATGCTCGTGATCGCGAGGAACCCGTGCTCGCTCGCCCGCGCGGCTTCGTGGGCCGCGTGCCACTCGGCCCACTCGGTCCACTCGGCGGCGGTGGTGCTGGCGGCGGCGGTGCTGTCGGTCCCGGTCGTCGTGCTCATGCTCCGACCGTACGACCCCCGACGGACGGGGCCGGGCGCGGCTGGACGCGCGCCGTAACGCGAGCGGGCGGAACAGGTCGCCCGGACGCGACAGCAGTGACCGAGATGGCCCGTTCGCAGCGCGGGTGGCCGGGACAGCCCGCTCGCGACGGCGGCGACGGGTACCAGCGTGGCCACGGGCCGGACGGGAGGCGCGGTGCGGGCTGGTGCCGTGCCTCCCGTCCGGCTCCTGCCGCCGACGCGACGTTCCTGCCCATCGCACGCGCGATGGGAGGCAGGACCGCGCATGGCAGGCCGGGAGGAACGACACACCACGAGCGGAACGGCTTCCCATGCGCGGATCGGCACGCTACGCGCGGAAGGGCAGGCGAGCTGGCGGGCGGGGCGGGGCCGGCTCAGCGGCGGCGGAGCAGCACCGTGCCGACGACCGCGGCGACGCCGGCCCAGAGCAGCGGGCGCGTGACCCGGCGGCGCTTCGCGACCCACCCGCCGTCCGTGGCGTTCGCGTGGTCCGCCGGGGCGTAGAGGTTGCCGTCGGTGGGGTCCTGGCGGCTACGGAGGGCGAAGACCTCGACGGCGGGCCGGGTGATGCGGTGGAACAGCCACGGCACGACGAACTCGGCGGGCACGAGCGCGGCCTGCAGCCGCCCGACGTACCGGTTCCGCTTCGGGTGCAGGGCCTGGGCGACGACGGCCTTCGCGGCGCGCTGCACGGAGACGGTCGGCGGCAGCGGGTGCGAGGCCTTGCCGGTGTAGTTCGCGCCGTTCTGGTAGATCGGGGTGTCGATCGTCGAGGGCAGCACGGCGCCGAAGCGGATCCGCGTGCCCTGGTGCTCGTCGGCGAGCACGTCCATCAGGCCGAGGGCCGCATGCTTGCTCGTGACGTACGCCGACTGGTACGGCGCGGACAGGAGCGACTGGATCGACCCGACGAGGACGTAGGTGCCCTCGCCCCGCTGCTGCCAGTGCGGGAGCAGGGCCTTCACGGCGTGGACGTGCCCGTGCAGGTTCGTGTCGACGACGCGCTTGAAGGCCTCGGTGGGCGTCTGCTCGAACAGGCCGTAGACGAACAGGGCCGCGTTGCCGACGAAGACGTCGATGCGGCCGTACCGTGCGGTCGTGGTGGCGACGAGGTCGGCGACCTGGTGCTCCTCGGCGACGTCGGTGGGGACCGCGACGGCCTCGGCGCCGAGGTCCCGGCATTCCTGCGCCGCGTCTTCCAGGCTCTGGCGGCCGCGGGCGGCGAGCACGAGGGTCGCCCCCTGCCGGGCGAACTCGTGCGCGGCGGCCCTCCCGATGCCGCTCGATGCTCCGGTGACGACGACGATCTTCCCGCGGAACCGATGTGCCATGACCCCGGTGGTACCCGGACGCCGCTCCACCGTCCCCCAGTCGTCGCGGTCCGCGGCCACGCGCACACGCGTCGGACGTCGGACCGAGGTGCCACGCTTCCGCGCGTCGGAGGGAGGTGCCACGATGGGCGCATGCCCCGTGACGACCTGACCGTCGAGGAAGCGACAGCGATCGCCGAGCACGCTCGCTCCGGTTCGCTGCCGCTCGACGACCCCGAGGTCCGCAAGGTCGTCGACCAGGCCAACCGGACCCTGGTGCGCGCGCAGATGTGGGGCGAGGACCGCAGCCCGAAGCTCCGACGCCGCCGGCGGATCATCGCGTTCGCGGCGCTCGCGATGGTCCTGGTCTGGGTCGTGGGACTGCTCGGCCCGCTGCTGCTCCGGCTCGGCGTCTGACCCGTCGGCGTCGCCCTACCAGTCCGACCTGCGCGACACCCCGGCATCCGGAGTTGCCGAGCGATGCTCGAACCGGTTGACTCGGGCGGGTGACGAGCACCACCGACCGGAGCGGCGTGACGTCGTGGACGACCACCGTCCGGGACGACACCGGACCGATCGTGCTGACCGGCGTCCGGGCCTCGTGGGAACCCCTCGTCAAGCAGACCGTCGTCGCGGTCCTCGTCGTGGGTGCCGCGATCGCGAGCGTCCTGACACCCTGGCTCGAGGTCACCGACGCGCCGCTGATGTGGACGGCCGTCGGACTGGTCCTGGTCGGGCTGCTCGGCGGCGGGCTGATGGCACGCTGGCCGGCCGTCACCCGGGTGGAGCTCCTGCTCCCGGCCCTCGACTTCCTGGCCGTCGGCCTGCTCCGCTACGGCACCGGTGAGGCGCGGTCGGTGTTCCTGGCGATCGTCGTCCTGCCGGTCATCTGGATGGCGACGAACCCCGGTCGCCGACACGTGGTGTACCCGCTGCTCGGCACCGCCGCGACGCTGCTCCTCCCCTACGTCCTGGACCCCGTGGCGCCGCAGCCGAGCGAGCTGGTGCGGCTCGTGGTGGCGCTCCTCGTCTACGCCGCGGCCGCCGCGGTGACGAACGAGCTCGCGCGCCGCGCCGACCTGCAGCTGAGCGCCGTGCAGCGGAAGCGCCGGGTGGCCGAGGGCGAGATCGACCGTGCCGCACTCGTCCAGCGCTCCCTGCTGCCGACGACGACCGCAGGGCTGCCGGACGAGCTGCGCGCGGTCGGGGTCTGCCTGCCGGCCCGGACGGTCGGCGGCGACTTCTACGACTGGTTCCCCACGGGCGAGGGCGCCGCCTTCACCCTCGGCGACGTCATGGGCAAGGGCGTCGGTGCCGGGATGATCGCCGCCGCCGTGCGCTCCCTGATCCGGAGCACCGTCGACGAGACCGACCCCGCGGTCGCCGTCCGCCGTGCGGCCTCCGGGCTCGCCACCGGCGGCTCGGACCTGACGAGCGGCCAGTTCACGACCTGCTTCCACATCCGGATCGACCGGGACGGGCACGCGCGCTGGGTCGACGCCGGCCACGGCCTGACCGTCCTGCGTCGGGTGGACGGCTCCGTGCACCCGCTGCGCGCCGGGCACCTGCCGATCGGCGTCGGCACGACGTGGACCGCCGACACGACGTCCCTCGGCCCCGGCGACGTGGTCGTGGCGGTGAGCGACGGCGTGCTCGACCTGTTCGGCGGCGACCTCGACGCGCTCGACCGGTTCGAGACCTGGGTGGCCTCGCGCTCGCACGCCCAGGAGATCGTCGACGGGATCGCGGAGCTCGCCGCGTCCGGCGACCACCCGGACGACGTCACCGTCCTCTGCGTCGCGTACCGCCCCTGAACACGGACCGACGCGCACCCCGCGGGCCGTCCCTCGCAGGAGGGTCCGTCGAAGTGCGGACTGGTGTACCGTCCGCGTCCGGGCGATGATCCAGCGACCCGATCCGCCCGAACCCCAGGGACCCCCCGATGCCCCAGCACCAGACCCCCGTTGCCGCGCGCCCGCTCGACCGGCGCCGCTTCCTCACCCTCGGCCTGACCGGGACCGCCGCCACCGCAGCCGCGGCGACCGCAGCCCTCGCCGCACCGGACGCTGCCCACGCAGCCACCCGCACCGCAGCCACCACGAGTTCCACGAGCACGACCGCCCCGACCAAGCTGCTCGCCGCCGACGAGTTCGACGGCCCCGCCGGCAGCGCCCCGAACCCGGCGATCTGGCGCTTCGACACCGGCGCAGGCGGGTGGGGCAACCAGGAGCTCGAGACCTACACCGACTCCCGCCGGAACAGCGCCCTGAACGGCTCCGGGCAGCTCGCGATCACCGCGATCCGCGAGCCCGACGGCACCTTCACCTCGGCCCGGCTGAAGACCGAGGGCACCTTCACCGCGCAGTACGGCCGCGTCGAGGCGCGCATCAAGATCCCCCGCGGGCAGGGCATCTGGCCCGCGTTCTGGATGCTCGGGGCCGACATCGGCCAGGTCGGCTGGCCCGCGTGCGGCGAGATCGACGTCATGGAGAACGTCGGGTACGAGCCGACGATCGTGCACGCCACGGTGCACGGCCCGGGGTACTCGGGCGCGAACGGCCTGTCCGCCGCGTGCACGAGCCCGACCGGCGCCGCCTTCGCCGACGACTTCCACGTCTTCGGCGTCGACTGGCGCCCAGACTCGATCACCTGGCTGGTGGACGGTGTCGAACGCGGCACCGTCACCCGGGACGCCGTGGGTACGAACCCGTGGGTCTTCGACAAGCCGTTCTTCGTCGTGCTCAACGTCGCCGTCGGTGGCACCTGGCCCGGGTCGCCGGACGCGACCACGCGGTTCCCGCAGCAGATGCTGGTCGACTGGGTGCGCGTCTGGCAGCTGGGCTGACGCCGGACAGCAGGCCCGCGGCGGGCGCCGCCACCTTCCTTGTGTCCGGTGGGTGGTCGCGTCAGCGACGCTGGCGCGCCAGCAACCAGAGGTAGGTGCTGTGTCCCGCGAGGGCCAGGCCGAAGAACACCGCGGCGACCGCGTAGACGCGGTCGAGCTTGCCCTGCCCGATCACGAGCATGACGACGCAGAAGACGACCGCGGCGGCGAGCACGCCCACCTGGATGGTCGACCAGATGCGGCGGAAACGGGGCATGCCGGAGTCGCTCACGCCTCCATCCTGCCCCAGTCCGGTCACTTCTCGGGGTCGTGGCCCCAGTTCATGAGCGAGTACCGCCACTTCGAGTCGTGCGTGTCGCCCTTCGGCTCCTGCTTCCCGTGCCGGGCCACGTACCCGACGACCTTCCGCATGTGGGCGTAGTCGTCGTCGGTGTAGTCGGCCTGCTTCTTCTCGAGGATCCGGACGATGTGCCGGCCGCTCTCGTGCCCGGTCGACTCGCCACCGCTCGCGGGCTTCTGGCCGACCTCCTTCGACTCGTCGGAGTCGAGCCACCGCTTCAGCTCCGACGCGGTCATGTTGACGGCGTCGGCGAAGTCGTCCCGGGTCTGCTGCTCGTCGTGCTGGTCATCGCTCATGGCCGTCACGCAACCCGTGCCGCCTGGGCGACGACGCAGGAGCGGTTGTCCCCCGAACCGGTGCGCACATCGGACGCCACTGCAGGTGCTTCCAGGGCCGAACGGGTTGTGTGTCCCCCGAACCCACCACCGAGAAGGAAGCGAGAGCAGCATGCGCGCAGTGGTCTGGCACGGGATCGGCGACATCCGACTCGACGACGTCCCCGAGCCCACCATCCAGCATCCGGAGGACGCGATCGTCCGGATCACCCGGAGTGCGATCTGCGGCACGGACCTGCACTTCGTCCGCGGGACCATGGCCCCGATGGAGGAGGGCACGATCCTCGGCCACGAGGCCGTCGGCGTCGTCACCGAGGTCGGCGACGCGGTGCGCGGCTTCAGCCCCGGTGACCGCGTCGTGATCAACTCGACGATCTCCTGCGGCGCCTGCCGGTACTGCCGGATGGGCAAGACCGCCCAGTGCGACGTCGCGAACCCGAACGGTCCGCAGGCCGGCACGAGCTTCTTCGGCGGCCCGCAGTCGACCGGCCCGGTGAACGGTCTGCAGGCCGAGTACGTCCGGGTCCCGTACGCGCGGAACACCATGCACCCGCTGCCCGAGAACGTCAGCGACGAGCAGGCCATCCTGCTGTCGGACATCTTCCCGACCGGCTGGTTCGGCGCCGAGCTCGCCGGGGTCACCCGCGGCGACGTCGTCGTGGTCTTCGGCGCCGGCATCGTCGGGCAGTTCGTCGCGGCGTCGGCGTACAAGCTCGGCGCCGGTCGCGTGATCGTCGTCGACGGGGACGAGACCCGGCTCGCGGCAGCCCTCGCGCAGCACTGCGAAGTGGTCGACTACAACCGCGAGGACCCCGTGCAGGCGATCATGGACCTGACGAACGGCATCGGCGCGGACGCCGTGATCGACGCCGTCGGGGTCGACGCCGAGCGCCCGAAGCGCGGCCCGGCGGCGGTGTCCGACGAGCAGGCCGCGCAGTTCGACGCCGAGGTCCAGCAGGTCGCGCCGGACGCGTCCCCGGACGGCTTCGGCGACCTCGAGCAGTGGAAGCCCGGCGACGGTCCGTCGCAGGTCGCGCAGTGGGCCGTGGCCTCGGTCGCGAAGTACGGCCGGATCGGCATCATCGGCGTGTACGGCCCGACGGCGGAGCGCTACCCGATCGGGCAGGCTATGAACAAGAACCTGACGATCCGGATGGGCAACTGCGACCACCACTCGGTGACGCCGCCGCTCATCGACCTCGTGGCGTCGGGGCAGTTCGACCCGACGGCGCTCATCACCGAGCACGAGCCGGTCGGTTCGGCGATCGAGGCGTACGAGGCCTTCGACCGTCGCGAGCCGGGCTGGGTCAAGGTCGAGCTGGAGGTCGCCGAGTGACCGGGCCGATCGACCAGTACGCGTTCGGGGACCCGCGGACGCGTTACCCCGACGTCTCGCCGGAGCCGCAGACCCAGGACGAGCCGGGCCTGCAGTCCGCGATGACGCCCGTGCCGGACCTCGGTGAAGACTCCTACCGGGGCACCGGACGCCTGGAGGGTCGCCGTGCGGTGATCACCGGCGGCGACTCCGGCATCGGCGCGGCCGTTGCGATCGCCTTCGCCCGCGAGGGCGCCGACGTCGTCCTGGCCTACCTGCCCGAGGAGCAGTCGGACGCCGACCACGTGGTCGAGCAGGTCGAGGCGGCCGGTCGTCGTGCCGTGACGGTGCCCGGTGACCTCCGGGACAAGGCGTACGCCGGGCAACTCGTCGAGCGGGCGGTCGCGGAGCTCGGCGGCATCGACACCGTCGTCAGCGTGGCGGGCAAGCAGCGCTGGCAGCCGGACCTGCTCGACCTGACCGACGAGCAGTTCGAGGCGACGTTCGACGTCAACGTGTTCGGGCTGTTCCGGCTCGTCAAGGCCGCACTGCCGCACCTCGAGCCCGGGTCGACGATCACGACGACCGCGTCGATGGAGGCGTACAAGCCCGCGCCGGACCGGCTCGACTACGCCGCGTCGAAGGGCGCGATCAACAACTTCTCGAAGGGGCTCTCGCAGCTCCTCGTGGAGCGCGGGATCCGCGTGAACGTCGTCGCTCCGGGGCCCACCTGGACCGTCCTGCAGCCGAGCGGTGGTGTCGACCCCGAGTCGCTGCCCGAGTTCGGCAGCAGCGAGTCACCGATGGGCCGCGCCGCGCAGCCCGCCGAGCTCGCCCCCGCCTACGTGTTCCTCGCCTCGCAGGAGTCGAGCTACGTCGTCGGCGAGACCCTCAACGTCAACGGCGGCATGGTCACCCCCTGACCGGGAATGCCGGAGCCCCCTCCGGCGTCGAACCATCCACCGACATGCGAAGGAGCACATCATGACCCTCGACCTCCACAAGGGGAACGGCGTCGACACCGAGCGCCGCTGGAACCCGACCACCACCACGCTGCGCGTGCTGCACGACGAGCCGCAGACGACCTTCGGTCGCTGGCTCGGCCAGATCAACGGACAGCACTGATCAACGGACAGCACTGATCAACGGACAGCACTGACCGGCGGTCGGTACTGGACGACGGACGGGAGGCGCGGTGCCAGCTGGCACCGCGCCTCCCGTCCGTCTGCCGGTGCCGCCTGTGGACCGGCGCGCGTCAGGCGGGGACGCCGCTGATGTTGACGAGCCAGGTGACCCCGAAGCGGTCGGTGAGCATCCCGAAGGTGTCGCCCCACGGGGCCTTCGTCAGCGGCTCGATGACGGTCGCACCGTCCGACAGGCCCTCCCAGTAGCCGGTGAGCCGGGCCTCGTCGTCGCCGCTCAGCGAGACGGAGATGTTGCTCTCGGTCGGGGCGGGCATGCTCGACGGCGAGTCCGACGCCATGAGCGTCAGGTCGTCGGCCTCGATCTGACCGTGCATGACCTTGTCGGCGTCCGCCGGGTCCTGGACCATGCCGCCCTCAGCGAAGGTCATCGTCTTCAGTTCGCCGCCGAAGACCGCGTGGTAGAAGCCGAGGGCGTCGCGGGCCTGGTCGCGGAAGCCGATGTACGGGTTGAGCGTGACGGACACGGGTGGTTCCCTCCGGGTCGGGCGGACGTCGTCGTCCGGTGGGCACCATGCTGGCAGGTCCCGGCCTGCCGCGGAAGTCTCTCGGGCAGCGCCGTCGGTCAGGCCGCGGCGGCGGTGACGTACGCGGAGGCGCCAGGGGTCGCCCACACACGGCCGTCCACCCCGGAGGCCAGGACGTCGACCGAGCCGTCTTCGGTCACCGAGGCGAGGTCGTGCTCGTCGCCCGCGAGGACCGCGGTGGCCAGGACGTCCGCGGTGACGATGTCCGACGCGACGACGGTGACCTGCCGGAACACCGGCTCGGCCCGGCGCCAGACGTGTTCGCCGCGCTCGGCGGTGCCGGAGGTCGCGACCGCCCGACGGTCGTCGCCGAGCGGGACCACGCCGACGACCCGCGTACGGTCGAGCGGATCGACGACGCCGACCTGCCAGGGGTCGTCGCCCTGCGTCCCGCTCGCGAGCACGTCACCGCCGACGGCGAGCATCCAGTCGGCGGACCCCGCCCGGGAGACGGCGTCGAGGACGGCGCCGGCGTCGCGGATCGCGAGGGCCTTCACGACCCCGGACAGGTCGAGTACGCCGTCCGGTCGGTGCGGGGTGAAGGCACCGTGCGTCCGCTCGCGCCAGTCGAGGGCGAGCGCGTAGGTGTCGCGGACGTCCTGCGGTGCGGCCGCGAGCCGGAGCGTCCCGGCGGCGATCCGGCTGAGCGCGGAGTCCGGGTCGTACAGGCTGTACCGGCGGTCGTACGCGACGAAGACGTCCCGGACGGCGAGGGCGGTCGGGGCGTCGGCGCCGCGGAGGCTCACGACCGTGCCCATCGTCTCGAAGGTCCGCACGGCGGTGTCGGCCGCGGGCCGGTCGACGCGGCTCACAGGCCCGCCTGGTCGAGGGCGGACTGCAGCGAGGTCGTGTAGCCCTCGCTCGTGTAGGTCGCACCGCTGACCGCCTGGATCGTCGCGGACTGCGCCTGCAGGGCCTCCTGCCGGAGGATCGGCGCGGCCTGCTGGCTGATCGCGACCGACCGGCCGTCCCGGTTCGTGAGCTGCAGGGCCTGGACGTCGGTCAGTTTCCCTCCGCTGACGGTCACCCGGACCTGCACGGGGCCGTAGCGGGTCTCGGCGGCGGTGCCGGTGTAGGTGCCGGACGCGCCGCTGCCGCCGGACGCGCTGCCGCCGCCGGCGGACGGGGCGGTGGTGGCCGGGGCGGTGGCGGTCGTGCCACCGGTCCCGGTGGCTCCCGTCGCGCCCGTCCCGCTCGTGCCGCTCGTGGTGCCGGAGTTCGTCCCGGCCGTGGTGCCCGACGCGGCGACCTGGGCGGGCTGGCCGCCGAGCTGCCACCCGATGGCGAGCACCGCGACGGAGGACAGCGCGCCGATGACGACCCCGCGGGTCCGCACGGCGGTCACGAGGCGAACCGTTCCTGGTGGATGCGGTGCTCGGGGACGCCGGCCGCGCGGGCCTCGGCCACGACGAGGTCCGTCCAGACCTGCGGGCCGCAGACGTACAGGTCGGAGTCGAGCAGGTCGGGGAACACGCTCCGCAGGTGCACCCCGCGACGCAGGTCGTCCTCGGTCATCCAGCTCTCGGCCGACCGGGCACGCGGCCCGACCATGCCGTACACACGACTGCCGGTGCGACGGGCGAGCTCGGCGGTCTCCTCCCACAGGTACTGCTGGTCGCTGTCGGAGCCACGGAGGAGCACCGTCGCCTCGCCCGGACGCAGGTCGGCGTCCTCGAGCAGGGCACGGATCGGGGTGATGCCGATGCCCGAGGCCACGAGCGCGAGCTTCGGCGCGGACCGTGCCTGCTTCGTGAAGAGCCCGTACGGCCCCTCGAGCGAGACGGCCGTGCCCGGGCGGATGCGGCCGAGCCGCGCGGACCCCGCGCCGAGGTCGCGCACCGTGATGCGGGCGCCGTTCCGGCTCGGGACCGCGGAGAACGACACCGGGTGGGCGTGCCACCAGGTCTGCCGGCTCCAGAAGCGCCAGACGCCGTACTGGCCGCCGTGCGCGCCGAGTGCGTCGAGGTCCCGGCCGGCCATGTGGATGGAGACGACCCCCGGAGCGATCGGTTCGACGCCGACCACCCGGATGCGGTGCCGGAAGGTCACGACGACGGGCAGCACGAACCGGTACAGGGCGACGAGTCCGAACGCGGCGACGTACAGCGCGATCCAGTAGGCCCGCTGCCAGCTGCCCGCACCGAGGACGCTGCCGGTGGTCATGTGCGGGAACGCGACGAGCACCGCCGCGTAGCTGAGCAGGTGGATCACGTGCCAGGCCTCGTACGGCAGCCGACGGCGGACCGCGACGATCGAGGTGCCGACCACGACGACGAACAGGCCGATCGACAGGTAGGCCAGCGGCATGTCCTGCGAGCCGAACAGCGCGACGGTCTCGGCGATCGGGCCCGTGCCGTCGCCGATGCCGTAGCCGAGCGTCAGCAGCGCACCGTGCGCGAGCAGCAGGTACAGGACCGGCTTGCCGAGCGCCCGGTGGTGCGCGATCGCCACGTCCTGCCCGATCAGGCGGTCGATGACCGGCACCCGTGCGGCCAGGACCAGCATGACGAGCACGAGGTCGGTCCCGATCAGTCCCGCGACGATCCCGCCGGCCTCGAGCCAGCCACCGATGCCGGCGACGGTGTGCGACCCCGGGGTCGCGAGCCAGAGCGTGACCGCCACGGCTGCGGACAGCCAGGTCAGCACGGTCAGCAGGTCGACCCCGCGCAGGCGTCGACGGGTGGCGGCACGGCGGCGCTCGGCCGCGACGGGCAGCGGTTCGGGGGCCGGCGGCCGGTCGAGCGGGGTGCGGCGGGTGGTCGGCCGCGCGGTGTCGATCATCGGGTCGCTCCTGTCCAGCGGGGGTTCGGGTCCCTCACAGCATCGGAGCGCGACCTCGCAGGGACCTCGGAACGGGACCCGGACTTCGTTCGAGATCTCGAGTGCTCTGAGAACGGCTGCGGGTCGGAGCTCCTGGTCAGCGCCGCGGCAGCCGCACCTCGGCCGCGGCACCGCCGGTCTCCCGGTTGCGCAGCGTCGCCGAACCGCCGGCGCGCTCGGCGGTGCCCCGGACGAGCGCGAGCCCGAGACCGCTGCCGCCCAGGGCGCTGTTCCGCGACGCGTCCGCCCGGGCGAACCGCTCGAAGGCGTGCGGCAGGAACGCGTCCGGCACACCGGGTCCGTCGTCGAGCACCCGGAGCACGAGCTCGTCGTCGCGCTGCGCGAGGTCGACCTGCACCGAGCCGCCCGTCGCCGCGGCGAGGGCGTTCGCGGTGAGGTTGTCGACCACCCGGGCGAACGCCGACCGACCGATGGCGTACCGGGCGTCACCGTCCGGCACCGCGGTGACGAAGTCGACCTCGGTGGTGACCGCCTCGGGCAGGGCGCGGGCGCGGTCGACGGACGCCATCAGCTCGGAGACCAGCTCGTCCGCCGTCGAGGTCACGTGCTCATCGGCCCCGTCGTCGAGCCGGCTGAGCTCGAGGAGCGACGCGGCGAGCGCCGACAGTCGGGCGGCGTCGCGTTCGGCGGCGGTCAGGTCGCCCTCGAGGGCGGGCGCGTCCCCGCTGTGCCGGTGGGCGAGCTCGAGTCGCGCGGTGAGGGCGGCGAGCGGTGTGCGGAGCTCGTGGGCGGCATCGGAGACCATGCGGCGTTCCCGGGCGGCGTTCTCGTGCTGCCGGTCGACGAAGCGGTTGAGGGTCCGGGCGAGGGCGGCGAGTTCGTCCTCGGCGGGTCCGACGGGCAGGTGTCCGTCCGCTCCCCCGTCGCCGAGGTCCTCGGCGCGGCGGCGCATCCGGGCGACCGGACGGAGGGCGAGCCCGGTGAGGACCCAGGCGGTGCCGGCGAACGCGGCGACGGCGAGCAGGGTGCCGACGACGAGCGAACGGTCGACGCGGCGGATGGTCTCCTGCCCGGGGCGGGTGTCCCGTGCCGCCCAGACGACGGTGTCACCGACCTGCTGACCGGCGACGACGTACGTGCGGCCGTCGGCGCGGACCTCGCGGGTCGCCGCGCGGTCGCCGTCCCCGTCTCCGCTGCCGTCCCGGTCCCGGTCCCGGTCGCCGTCCCCGTCGTCCTGGGGCCGACCGTCCGTGGGACCGGACGTGCCCGCGGTGGTGGGCAGTGCCTCCCGGACGCCCCGCGGGAGCGTGTCGACCACCCAGCGGCCGTCGGCTCGGATGCCGACCAGCACGCCGCGTGTGGGTTCGTCGGGCAGTTCGTCCGGGTTCTGCCGGAGGTCCTGGACGAACGGTGCCAGGTCGCTCGCGGCGAGCGAGCGGTCGGTGTCCTCGGTGGCCGTCCGGACCTGGTGGTGCAGCGCGACGGAGGCGGCGGACAGGACGACGAGGCCGACCGCGACGCTGCCCAGGGTGATGCGCGTCCGGATGCTGCGGCGGAGGAGCCAGCGCCTCACGGGTGGTGCACGTCCAGGGCGTAGCCGACACCGCGCACCGTGCGGATGGCGACGTCCGCATCGGCGGCGGCGAGCTTCTTGCGGACGTAGCTGACGTACTGGTCGACGATCGTCGGGTCGAAGTGCTCGGCGCTCCCCCAGACCTCCTCGAGCACGGCCGTACGGCTCCGGGGTTCCGGGCTGCCCTGGATGAGGAACCGGAGCAGGGAGAACTCCTTGACGCTGAGGGGCAGGTCGCGGCCGCGGACCGTCGCGCGCACGGCGACGGTGTCGAGCCGGACGGCGCCGGCCTGCGCCACGGTGGGGGTGCCGGCGGCGCGACGGCGCAGGTGTGCGCGGAGGCGGGCGTTCAGTTCGGCGATGGCGAACGGCTTGGTGAGGTAGTCGTCCGCGCCGGAGTCGAGCCCGAAGACGCGGTCGTCGACGGCGTCGCGGGCGGTGACGAGCACGACGGGCAGGTCCTTGCCGAGTTCCCGGAGTCGTCGGCACACCTCGAAGCCGCTCATCTCGGGGAGCATGACGTCGATCGCGGCGGCGTCGAAGTCCTCGGCGAGTGCCTGGCCGAGGGCGGCGTTGCCGTCCCGGACCAGGGTGACGTCGTGGCCCTCGTCGGTGAGGCCGCGTTCGACGAGGGTGCCCATCTCGGGGTCGTCCTCGACCACCAGGATCTTCGCCATCGTGTGTCCCCTCCCGGGTGTCCGTCGTCTGCGGTGGCGGCTGGCGGCGTCGGCCGGTGCCGCCGGCCGCTGCCGGTCGGCGCCGGCGTCAGACGACGCCGCTCGTCCCCAGGAGCGATCCGATCAGGAACGTGGCCGCCAGGGCGAGCGCCCCGCCGACGACGACGCGGATGGTCGCCCGTGGCACGGACCCCCCGCCGATCTTCGCACCGATCGCCCCGGTGAGCGCGAGGGCGAGGAGCACGACGACGAAGGTGACGGGGACCCGGACGGCGTCGGGCGGCAGCAGGATCGCGAGGAGCGGCAGGAGTGCCCCGACCGAGAACGCCACGGCCGAGGCGCCGGCGGCGTGCCAGGGGCTCACGACCTCGTCCTCGTCGATGCCGAGCTCCGTCGTGAGGTGTGCACGCAGGGCGTCCCGGTCGGTCAGCTCCGCGGCGACGCGCTCGGCGGTGTCCCGCTGGAGCCCGCGGTCCTGCCACAGCCGCGTGAGTTCCTCGAGCTCGGCGTCCGGGTCCTCGGCGAGCTCCCGGCGCTCCTTCTCGATCAGCGCGCGCTGGCTGTCGGACTGGCTGCTCACCGAGACGTACTCGCCGAGGGCCATCGACACCGCACCGCCGACCAGGGCCGCGATGCCGGCGGTGGCGATCGCCGGCACGGACGTCGACGCACCGGCGACGCCCACGACGATCGACGCGGTGGACACGATGCCGTCGTTCGCGCCGAGGACACCGGCGCGGAGCCAGTTCAGCCGCGACGACAGGTCGCCGGTGTGGGCCTCGCCGGGGTGCGGCTCGGCGGCCGACGGCTCGGCGGCGCGGGGCTCGGGTTCGCTCATGGGTCCGAGTGAACCAGGTCCGGCGGCCCGCGTTCGTGTGTGGTTTCGAGTGATCGCGGAGTGCGCTGATCGGCCCGTCGTGCGGGCGGTGTGCGGACACAGCCGGTTGCCTGGGGGCGAGGCGTCGGACGGACCGGCGCGCGAACCGGAAGGCCCCCTCGTGAACTGGCAGTTCGACGGCGTCCCGCTGCACCCCCTCCTCGTCCACCTGACCACCGTCTCGGTCCCGGTCGCCGCCCTGAGCGCCATCGTGGTCGCCGCGTGGCCCGCCGCCCGACGGTGGCTCGCGGTCGGTGCGCCGATCATCGCGCTCGTCGCCCTGGTGTCGGTGCCCCTGGCGACGTCGTCCGGCGAGTGGCTCGAGCACCGCGAGAAGGAGACCGCCCTGCTCGAACGGCACACCGAGCTCGCGGACGGACTGCTGCCGTGGTCGATCGCGGTGTTCGTGCTCGTGACGCTGTGGTGGGGGTGGCACCGGTTCGCCGCACCGCGCGTGACGAACACCGGGCTCGTGCGGGCCGTCGGCGTCGTCGGTCCGGTGCTGCTCGTCGCCGCCGGGATCGGCTCGATCATCGAGGTCGTCGTGATCGGCCACGCCGGCGCCGTGTCGGTCTGGAAGGGCTGACAGCCACCCAGCACGACCGGGCGGTCTGGACGGGCTGACAGCCTCCGACCGCACCCCTCCCGTGCTCCTCCCAGGCGGGGAGCGAAGCGTGACCACCGGCCCCCGCGTTCCGCGGACAGCATCGAACAGGAGCAGCGTTGAGCGAGAACAGCACGACCAGCAGCAACGGCGACCCGGACCACCGTGGCGCCGGGCACGGCGGCGCGGACCACCGCGACGCCGACGGCACCGACACCTGCAGCTTCCACATGGCCGGCTCCCTGCCGGCCGGCGGCGACCACCTGGGCGGCTCCTTCGGGCAGTCGCCGACCCTCGAGGCCTGGTACCCCCAGCGCCTCCGCGTCGAGCTCCTGCACCGCAACGGTGTGGACGCCGACCCGCTCGGTCCCGACTTCGACTACGCCGCGGCCTTCGCGACGATCGACCTCGAGGAACTCAAGCGCGACATCAAGACCCTCCTCACGACCTCGGTGGACTGGTGGCCCGCCGACTACGGCAACTACGGCCCGCAGATGATCCGGATGGCGTGGCACGCCGCCGGCACCTACCGCATCGCGGACGGCCGCGGCGGCGCGGGGACCGCGATGCAGCGGTTCGCCCCGATCGGCAGCTGGTGGGACAACGGCAACACCGACAAGTCCCGCCGCCTGCTCCAGCCGATCAAGCACAAGTACGGCAACGCCCTGTCCTGGGCGGACCTCATGGTCCTGACCGGCAACTGCTCCCTCGAGCTGATGGGTCTGCCGACGTACGGCTTCGGCGGCGGACGCCTCGACGCGTGGGAGCCGGACGACGGCACCTGGTGGGGCCCCGAGGTCTGGGACCCGCACGCCGTGACGAGCATGGACGAGATGGTCAGTCGTGACGAGCGCTGGCACGGGCAGAACGGCGACGCAGACTACGACCTGCAGAGCCCGCTGGCCGCGTCGCACCAGGCGCTCATCTACGTGAACCCCGAGGGCCCGTACGCGAACGGCGACCCGCTCGGCTCCGCCCGGGACATCCGGATCACGTTCACGCGGATGGCGATGAACGACGAGGAGACCGTCGCCCTGATCGCCGGTGGCCACGCGTTCGGCAAGAGCCACGGCATGGTGCCCGCGGCGAAGATCGGGCCGTCGCCGGAACTCGCACCCATCGAGTCGATGGGGCTCGGCTGGCACAACCCGCAGGGCGCCGGCAACGGCAAGGACACCTCGACGAACGGCATCGAGGGCAGCTGGACGCAGGACCCCACCCGCTGGGACAACAGCTACCTCGAGAACCTGTTCGGCCACGAGTGGGAGCAGACCCGCAGCCCCGCCGGTGCCCTCCAGTGGACGCCCGTCGACGCGGACGCCCCGCGCACGCCGGACGCCCACGTGCCCGGCGAGACCCACGCGCTCATGATGATGACGTCGGACCTCGCGCTGAAGGTCGACCCGGCCTACCGCGAGGTCTGCGAGCGGTTCCTCGCCGACTTCGACCTGTTCACGACCGCGTTCTCGAAGGCCTGGTACAAGCTGACGCACCGCGACATGGGGCCGAAGCACCGCTACCTCGGCCCGGAGACGACGATCTCCGACGAGCTGCTCTGGCAGGACCCGCTCCCCGACGCGACGGGCGCGCCCCTCGGCGAGGCCGACCTCGACACGCTCCGCCAGGCGGTCCGCGACACCGGGATCTCCGCCTCGGACCTCGTCGTCACCGCGTACTCCGCCGCGTCGACCTACCGCGACAGCGACAAGCGCGGCGGTGCGAACGGCGGCCGGATCGCCCTCGCGCCGCAGAAGGACTGGCCGGTGAACCGCCGGACCGTCCCCGTCGTCGAGGCGCTCCGCGGCGTCCAGGCCGACTTCGCCCGCGGCGGTGGCCACGTGTCCCTCGCCGACCTCGTCGTCCTCGCCGGCTGCGTCGGTGTCGAGGACGCCGCACGCGCCGCCGGCGTCGAGGTCACCGTGCCCTTCACCCCGGGCCGGGTGGACGCGACGCAGGAGCAGACCGACGTCGAGATGTTCGAGTGGCTCCGCCCGGTCGCCGACGGGTTCCGCAACCACGTCTCGGAACGCTTCGCGGACTTCGCCCCCGGGGTCGCGCCGGAGGCCGTCTTCCTCGACCGCGCGAACCTCATGACGCTCACCGCGCCCGAGTGGACGGTCCTGACGGGCGGGCTCCGCGTCCTCGGGGCGAACTGGGACGGCTCGTCGACCGGCGTCCTGACCGACCGGGTCGGGGCGCTCACGACGGACTTCTTCGTGAACCTGACGGACACCGACCTGGTGTGGACGAAGACCGACGACACCGAGACGACGTTCACCGGCACGGTGCAGGGCACCGGTGAGGAGCGCTGGACGGCGTCCCGCGCCGACCTGCTCTTCGGCTCGAACGCGCAGCTGCGCTCGATCGTCGACGCCTACGCGGGCAGCGACGGACACGAGCGGTTCGTCCGCGACTTCGTCGCGGCGTGGGACAAGGTCATGATGCTCGACCGGTACGACGTCAAGGGGCACCGCCGGTACGGACCGATGGCGGCGTGAGCCGTCGACGCAGCGGCGCGAGCCGGGCACGTGGCGCGACCGCGTGACGGACGGGAGGCGCGGTGCCAGCCGGCACCGCGCCTCCCGTCCGTCAGCCGGTCACCATCCACCGTCCGCACTCGCCCCCGGTGTGGGGCATCGACCGTCGGTGGAGACCGGCAGAATGTGGAGGGCATGCCCACCGATGCCGCGCTCCCGCACGACGTCGACCGCCGCAGTACCTCGATCGACGAGGCGGTCGCGTTCTACGAGCGCGTCTACGACAGCCCGGACATCAACGTCGGGCGCGCGGTGCCCGACGGGTTCTCCTGGCGCTACCGAGCCGTCGGCGACGACGAGGTCACGGTCGGCACCTCGTCCGTGGGCGCGAACCGCTGGGGCACGGTCGGGCAGGGCACCGGGTACGTGCTCGCCTGGGCGACGGCTCCCGGGCTGACGCTCGACTCGGCGTCCCGCGACCCCCTGCAGATGCAGCCCGGCGTCCCGGTGATGTACCCGGTCGGACGCGACTTCGCGTTCGAGGCACTCCCCACCACGCAGCACCTCATCCGGTTCGACAGCGGCTTCCTCGAGTCCGTCGCCGCGGCCCGTCGCGCCACCGTGCCCGGCCCCCTGACGTTCACCAGCACGACGGATGCCGCGCACCTCGAACACCTCCGTGGCCTCATCCGTGCCGCCGCGCCGGAGCTCCTCGACCCCGGTACCGACCGGGACCGCCGTGCGGCCCTCAACATGCTCGTCGCCGAGTCGGTCGTCGACGCGTACGACGCCGCGCCGACGGTCGACGTCGCCCTGTTCGAGGGCCCGGCGACGATGCGGTTCGCGCAGGAGTGGATGATCGCGAACGCACACCGGCCGATCACCGGGACCGACGTCGCGCGCGCTGCGGGGGTCAAGGCCCGCGCCCTGCAGGCGACCTTCCAACGGCACGCCGACACCACACCGATGGCGTTCCTCCGCCAGGTCCGGCTGCACCGGGTGCGGGCGCAGCTGGTGGCCGGCGACCCGACGACCACGACCGTCGCGGCCACGGCGGGCGCGTGGGGGTTCGCGCACCTGGGTCGGTTCGCCGCGTTCTACGCAGAGTCGTTCGGGGAGCGACCGTCCGAGACGCTCCGACGGGTTCAGCGCCTCGGTTGACCGGGCCGCTCGTCCTCCGGATGGTCGTCGTCGACGGACTCGACGGGTGCGAGCGAGTTGACGAAGTCGTCCACGAACCGCCGGTGGTCGTGGTCGTGTGGTCCGGGCTGCTGGGAGGGCACCGTGCCACCCTAGGCGAATTCGCTAGATCGCCTAGCGATCCGTCCACCCGGCGCGGCGCGCGCTCCGCGTCGGGCGTGCCGCGCGGCGGACGTTCTGCGGTCAGGGCGCGACGAAGAAGTCGCCGTACGTCGGTTCGACCGGCACGTCCTCGTGCAGACGCCGCAGGACCATCGCCGCGATCTCGTCCGGGTGGCTCATCCCGCGGCGGTGCCACTCGACCGCCTGCGACCGGGGGTCCACCGGGTGCTCGTGCTCGGTCACGCCGGCACCAGGACGACGACGAGGACCGAGGCGGCGGCGGTGGCCAGGGCGAGAGCGAAGGCCGTCGCCCCCGCGGCGACCAGCCGGAGGCGCGGCACACCGCTGTGCGCGACGTGGATCGCGGGGATCGTCGTCGGTTCCATGTCGGGCCGCCTCACTGCTGCGCCGGGGAGCGCTCGTCACCAGCATGACGCCTCGAGGTTAGTTTGCCTAACTACGTTCGGGAACCGGATGGCGGCCGACGCGGAGCGCAGCACGCGGACGGATCGGTGTCCCGCATCGCCGCTCACCGATCGGCCGGCTCCCGCACCGAGTCTCGGCCCCAGCGACGAGTTCCGCGTACCCGGGTGCGAGACTCGTCGCACCGCCCGAGACTCGGCCGGCGCCGGTCGCGCACCAGTGGGCCCTGCCGGGATCGAACCGACGACATCCACGGTGTAAACGTGGCGCTCTACCAGCTGAGCTAAAGGCCCCTGCCGCCGATCCTACCGGGACCGGTCAGCGCTGCCGAGACGTCAGGCGTCCCCGAACCGGTCGACGAGCTCCCGCTTGAGCACCTTCCCGCTCGGCCCGAGCGGGAGCGCGTCGAGGACGTGCACGACCCGCGGGTACTTGTAGACGGCGATCTCGTCGGCGACGAAGTGGATGAGCTCGTCCGTGGTGACGGTCGCTCCGTCACGCAGGACCACGGCCGCGGCGACCTCCTGCCCGTGCACCTCGTGCGGGATCCCGAACACGGCGGCCATGGTCACGTCGGGGTGCGACGCGAGGACCTCTTCGACCTGCCGCGGGTACACGTTGTAGCCGTTCCGGATGATCATGTCCTTCGTCCGGTCGACGATCGTCAGGTACCCGTCGTCGCCCTTCGTGCCGAGGTCGCCGGTGCGGAACCACCCGTCCACCATCACGGCGGCGGTGTCCTCCGGGCGGTTCAGGTACCCGTTCATCAGGTTGTGCCCGCGGATCACGAGCTCGCCGATCTCCCCGTTCGGCATGAACCGGACCGCGTCGGTGACCTCGGGGTCGGCGATCTCGATGTCGACGCCCCAGATCGGCGTCCCGATCGTCCCGGGATGCGGCGCGGTGCCGACGTGGTTGAAGGACGCGACGGGCGAGGTCTCGGTCAGGCCGTAGCCCTCGTGGATCGGCGCGTCGTACACCTGCTGGAACTTCTCGAGCACGGCGAGCGGGAGCGACGCGCCACCGGAGATCGCGTAGCGCAGGGCCGGGCGGGCCTCGCTGCGGGCGGCCGCGTCGAGGAGCGCCATGTACATCGTGGGGACGCCCATGAAGATCTCGCAGCCGTGCTCGACCATGGCGGCGAGTGCGGCGTCGCCGTCGAACTTCGGCAGCATCACGATCGTTGCGCCGGCGCGGAAGCCGGTGTTCATGGTGCAGGTCTGCCCGAAGGTGTGGAACAACGGGAGCGCCCCGAGCAGCACGTCGCCGCGGTGCATGTCGAACGTGCTCATCAGGTTCGTGTTGACCTGCTCGAGGAGCGCGAAGTGCGACCCCTCGGCGCCCTTGGGGCGCCCGGTCGTGCCGCTCGTGTACAGGATCGTGGCCGTGTCGAACGGGTCCCGGGGCACGTAGGTGGTGAGGGGCTCGCTCGACCCGGCCAGTGCCTCCAGTCGGTCGTGGCCGTCCGCGGAGTCCGCCGGTGCGAGCACGGTGACCACGTCGACACCGGCGAGGTCGGCGCCGGCGGCGCCCTCGGCGAGGAGCGGGGCGGCGCAGACCAGCAGTCGCGCGCCGCTGTCGCGGAGCACGTACTCGATCTCCTTCCGCTTGAGCAGTGCGTGCACGGGGACGACGACCGCGCCGAGCGCGAGCGTGGCGTAGTAGACGCGGGCGAAGTCGGCGACGTTCGGGACGAGCATGGCGACGCGGTCGCCCTCGGCGACGCCGCGGGCGCGGAGCGCACCCGCGTAGCCGAGCGTCTCGGCCCACAGCTCGGCGTAGGTGGTCCGGCGGTCACCCACGATGACGGCGACGTCGTCGGGGTAGCGGCTCGCGGACTCGGCGAGGATCGCGGCGACGGACGCGGTCGCCTGCGTGGTGCGCGTCCCGGCGGCGGTGCTGGACGCGGGGTGCTCGGTGGTGCTGGTCATGCCGACCTTCCGTCTCGTGTGACGACTGCTCACGACGGAGCCTACGTCCCGGCCGCGGGCGGCGTCCGTGCGCCCCGCCGGGAGCGCCCGGCCGGCTCGGTCGGGGCCTGCCGGCTCCGACGGGGCCGTGCGCCTGTACCCCGGTGCGGGCGCGGCTGCCGGTACTGTTCGGCGCACCGCAACAGGAGGTTTGCTCGTGGCCGAAGGCGACACGTACGACGCGACGGGGTACTGGTACCCCGACCGGCCGTCCCGGTCCGGCGTCGAGGTCCTGACCCTGATGCGGCGCTACCGCGCCGCCGAGGTCGCGATGCGCGAGCGGACGCGGCGGTCGATGAAGATGAACGCCACGGACATGGAGGCGGTCCGCTTCCTCCTGCGCGCCGGCGAGCGTGACGAGCAGGTCCGCCCAGGCGACCTCGCGGCCCACCTCGGCATCACGTCCGCGTCGACCACCGCGGTGGTGAAGCGCCTGGTCGCGTCCGGGCACGCCGAGCGCCGCGCGGACCCCGCGGACGGACGCGGTGCGCTGCTCGTCGCGACGGGGTACACCGACGAGGAGGTCCGGACCGAGCTCACCGACGTGCACGCCCGGATGATCGCCGCCGCCGAGCGGCTGTCGCCGCAGACCGTCGACGAGATGGCCGGGTTCTTCACGGAGCTGATCGCCGCGATGGAGGACGACGGATCAGAGGCGCGTGACCCGCTGTCCCATATGCGTACGCATCCACATCAGTAGTTAGACAAACTAGAGAAACCAGCGCATGCTGGACCCAGCCACCGAGACGGTGGTCTCCGACGACACGGAAGGGCCGGCCATGAGCACCATCGACGCGACGCACTCGCAGTTCTCCGAAGTCCGCGAGGCAGCAAGGGGCCGCCTGCTCGCCGCCGTCGCGACGAGCCTCGGCATCGTCGCCGTGACCGTCGCCACCGCTGCCGTCACCGTCGTCACCCTGGGGGCCTGAGCACGATGGTCCACCTCCGCGAACTCAGCGAGCTCCAGCGCCACCCGCACGAGTGGCACCGACGCGGGATGCGCCACCCGGACGAGATCGACGCCCTCGTGCACCACCGCACGATCGGGGACGTGCCGCAGGAGCCGTCGTACGGGGACTTCTTCCGCGCGGTCTGACGCCGCGCCGGTCTGGGTGGCTCAGCTCCGCCGGTCGTCCGCCCGCCGGCCGACCGACCGCAGCTCCGGGAACTGCTCGTCCCGCCACTCCCCCGCCACCGGTACCCCGTCGGCCACGGCGCGCTCCTCGCGCTCCCGCAGCTCGACCCGCCGGATCTTCCCCGAGATCGTCTTCGGCAGCTCTGCGAACTCGACCCGACGCACCCGGGCGTAGGCCGGCAGCGACGTCCGGGCGTGCCCGAGCACCGCGCGGGCGGTCTCGGCGGACGGCTCCCATCCCGCGGCGAGCGCCACGTAGGCCTTCACCACGTTGAGGCGGGCGTCGTCAGGTGCCGGCACGACCGCGCTCTCGGCCACGGCGGGGTGCTGCAGCAGGGCGCTCTCGACCTCGAACGGTGACACCTTGTAGTCCGAGGACTTGAACACGTCGTCGGTCCGCCCGATGAACGTCAACTGCCCGTCGGCGTCCCGGCTCGCGATGTCGCCGGTGTGGAAGGAACCGTCGCGCATCGCGTCGTCCGTGCGGGCCGGGTCGCCGAGGTAGCCCGACATCAGGTTCGTCGGACGCTCGGTCAGGTCGAGGCAGACCTCGCCCTCGTCACCCGGCTCCCCGGTGAGCGGGTCGAGCAGCACGACGGAGACGCCGGGCAGCGGCTGCCCCATCGCCCCGGGGGTGACCGGGGAGCCGGGGACGTTGCCGATGATCGCGGTCGTCTCGGTCTGCCCGTAGCCGTCGCGGATGGTGAGCCCCCACGCCGCCTGGACCCGCGCGATGACCTCGGGGTTGAGCGGCTCGCCCGCCGAGACGACCTCGCGCAGCGCCCGCGGCTTCGGCCCGAGGTCCGACTGCAGCAGCATCCGCCACGCGGTCGGCGGCGCGCAGAAGGTGTCGACGCCGTCCTGGTCGAGCCGGGCGAGGAGCCCCGCCGGGTCGAACCGCGGGGTGTCGTAGACGTAGACGGTGGCCTCGGCGATCCACGGCGAGAAGAAGCAGCTCCACGCGTGCTTGCCCCAGCCGGGCGAGCTGATCGCCAGGTGCACGTCACCGGGGCGCAGCCCCAGCCAGTGCATGGTGCTCAGGTGTCCGACCGGGTACGAGGTCTGCGAGTGCACGACCATCTTCGGCTTGGACGTCGTGCCCGAGGTGAAGTACACCAGGCACGGGTCGGTGGTCAGGGTCGTGACGACCGGTCGCTGCTCGTCGGCCGGTGCGGGCTCGCCGAGGTCCGTCGGGTACGAGCGCCACCCCTCCACGTCGCCGCCGATCACGATGCGGGACTCCGCCCCGGTCACGCCGTCGAACTTCGGCGTCTCGCCGCGGTTCGTCACCACGTGCGCGACGGCGCCGCGGTCGACGCGGTCCTGCAGGTCCGCGGTGTCGAGCATGGTGGAGGTCGGCAGGATCACGGCGCCGAGCTTGATGACGGCGAGCATGGTCTCCCACAGCTCGAGCTGGTTGCCGAGCATGACGAGCACGTGGTCGCCCTTCCGGACGCCCCAGCGGTCCAGGTGCACCGCGAGCCGGTCCGACCGCGCGGCCATCTCGGCGTAGGTCGTGCGGGAGCCGCCGTCCCCGTCCACGATCCACAGCGCCACCCGGTCGTTGTCCCGCGCGACCACGTCGAACCAGTCGGTCGCCCAGTTGAAGGTCGGGCCGAGGTCCGGCCACCGGAACGCACGGCGCGCGGCGTCGGCGTGGACGGGGTCCTGCTCGTCGAGGACGGCGAGGAGCTCGTCCCGGGCGGCACGGTAGGCGGTGGTCGGGTTCGTGGAGGGCACCGGTCGATCATGCCCGATGCGGGCGGGGATGCGCAGCGCTCCCGCATCGGACGGGGGTACGGTCGCACGCGTGGACGGTGTCGGTGTGGTCGACGAGGCCGGGCGGCTGCGGCTGCTCGGCGCCGCCGTGGCGGGCGCCGCGTTCGGCGGCGTGCTCGCCGTGCTCCTCGCGTCGTCGTGGACGGCCGCGACCACCGGTCTGCTCGTCGGGGTCGGCGTCCCCGCCGGCGCGGTCGGCGCCGGGATCGGCGTGTGGTCGCAGCTCCGGAGCTGGCGCACCGCCGGCGGCTACGAGCAGAGCGTCCGTGCCCAGCGGTGGGTCGCCGACGGCGCCGTGCCGCCCGGCGTCCCCGCCGAGACCTGGGTTCCGCTCCTGCAGGCACAGGCGGACCGCGAGGGCGCCGGCTGGAGCAAGATCGTGCTCTGCGTCCTGTGGAGCCTCATGACGTGGTCGGCCGAGCCGCAGCACGGACCGGTCCTGACGGTCCTGCTCGTCGGCCTGTGGGTCGGCATCGGCGCCTGGTCGGCGCTCTGGGTGATCCCCCGGGCTCGCGCTGCGCGCGCGGTCCTCCGTCGCGGGGTCACCACCGTCCCCTGACCGGGTCGGCCTGGAGGCACGCCCCACCGCCGCCACGCCCGTCGGGCGGACGTCGCTCGGCGGGGGACGGACAGACCGCGGCGACCCCACGGTGGCGTGACTACGCTCGGCCGCATGCAGAGTCGCACCCTCGGCCGTACCGGCCGCTCCGTGTCCGTCGTCGGTCTCGGCACCTGGCAGTTCGGCGGCGACTGGGGTCCCGTCAGCGAGCAGGACGCGAACGCCGTCATGGACGCCTCCGTCGAGGCCGGCGTGACCCTGTTCGACACCGCCGACGTCTACGGCGACGGGCGGAGCGAGCAGCTCATCGGCGCCTGGCGCCAGGACCACCCCGACGTCCCGCTGACCGTCACGACGAAGATGGGCCGCCGTTCCGAGCAGGTCCCGTCGAACTACGTCGCCGCGCACTTCCGCGAGTGGGTCGACCGCTCCCGGGGGAACCTGCGGCAGGACACCCTCGACCTGGTCCAGCTGCACTGCCCGCCGACGCCCGTCTACGAGGACGACGCCGTGTACGACGCGCTCGACGCCCTCGTCGCCGACGGGTCCGTCGCCGCCTACGGTGTCTCGGTCGAGACCGCCGACCAGGCGCTCACGGCGATCGCCCGACCGAACGTGGCGACCGTGCAGGTCATCCTCAACGCCTTCCGCCTGAAGCCGCTGGACCGGGTGCTCCCCGCGGCGCGCGAAGCGGGTGTCGGCATCCTCGCCCGCGTCCCGCTCGCGTCGGGACTGCTCTCCGGCAAGTACACGACGGACACGACCTTCCCGGAGCAGGACCACCGCAACTACAACCGGCACGGCGAGGCCTTCGACCAGGGCGAGACCTTCAGCGGCGTCGACTTCGCCGACGGGGTCCAGGCCGCGCAGGCCTTCGCCGCGGCGCTCCCGGAGGGCGTGTCCGTCCCGCAGGCCGCGCTCGCGTGGATCATCGCGCAGGAGGGTGTCACGGCAGCGATCCCCGGGGCGCGCAACCCGGAGCAGGCCCGCTCGAACGCCGACGCGGCGGACCTCGGCGAGGTGCCGGGGCTCGACGCCACGGTGCACGAGCTCTACGACCGGTGGTTCCGCGCCGCCGTGCACGACCGGTGGTGACGACCACACGACCCGGCCGGGCCGGAGGCCGCGCCCGAGGCGCCCGGCCGACGGCGCCCCGCGCCGTCGTCGTGACGCTCGTCGCGGCGGTCGCCGTCCTGCTGCTGGCCGTCTGCACGGCGCCGGCGGCGGGGACGACCCGCACCGTGCCTCCCTGGCCGGCGCCCACCGACCTGCAGACGCGAGCCGACGCGGCGGGCCTGCACGACGTGTGGGGCGAGCCGCTGGCGGAGCACGTGCACACCCACCTCACCATCCTGGACGGCGACGTGCCGGTGACGGTGCCGGCGAACGTCGGCCACTCCGACCGCGAACGGTTCGCCGCGGAGCTGCACACCCACGACACGTCGGGCATCCTGCACGTCGAGTCCCCCGAGCGACGGACGTTCACGCTCGGCCAGTTCTTCGACGAGTGGGACGTGTCGCTCGGCGCCGGGCACGTCGGCGGGCTGCGGGGCGAACTCACCGTCTGGGTCGACGGCCACCGGTACCTCGGCAACCCGCGCTCGATCGCGCTGACCGACCGCCGGCAGATCGTGCTCGCCGTGGCCGGGATCGGGCAGGTCCCGCACCTGCCGCAACCGTTCGACTGGCCGCCGCAGTACCGCTGAACGATCCGGACGACCAGGGGCGCGCCCCCACGCCGTACGCTCGCACCGTGATGGCCATCCGCACCGGCACCGATCTCGCCGCCGTCGACGACGTCGTCGCGGCCGTCGCCGCACACGGCGAGCGCTACCTGTCCCGCGTCTTCACCGTCCGGGAACGTGCCGACACCGGGGACGACCCGGAACGCCTCACCGCGCGGTTCGCCGGGAAGGAGGCGGTGCTCAAGCTGCTCCGCCCCGCTCGCGACGAGGCGGTCCCGCTCCGCGACGTCGCGATCGTGCTCGACGCGGACGGCGCCCCCACGGTGGAGCTGTCCGGCCGGGCCGCAGCGCTCGCGGACGCCATCGGCTGCGGTGCGATCGCGGTGTCGCTGTCCCACGAACGGGGACTCGCGGTCGCGACCGCGGTCGCGCTGACCCAGCGCTGACGACGGCCGGTCCCGCGTCGGGGCTGGTCGGGCCCGGAGGCGTGCGGTTTCCCGCACCCGCACGGCGGCTTCCCGAGGCCCGGTCGTCCCTATGGTGGCGGGCATGGACCAGGACCCGAACCCCGTCGCCACCGCTGTCGCACCCGACGCCAGCGAGGTCGAGCAGGTCGTGCGCGGCGCCCTGGCGGACCACGGCCGGCTCGCCGTGGACGCCCGGGACGTCGCCTCGATCGCGGACCTCTACACGCTCGGTCTGACCTCGCACGCATCGGTGACCGTGATGCTCGCGATCGAGGACGACCTCGACACCGAGTTCCCGGACGCGCTGCTGCACCGCTCCACCTTCGCCACGGTCGAGGCCCTCGTCGCCGCGGCCACCACGGCGCTCGTCGGCACCGGCACCCCGACGGGGGCGGCAGCGTGAGCGCCCCGGTGCTCGACCGCCCCGCCGGGTCCGGCCCGGGTGTTCCGGCCGTCGCGAGCGCACCGGCCGTCGCGGCTGCACCCGCCGCCGCGGCCGAAGGGGCTCCCGCGGACCGCTTCGCCGAACGTGCTGCCCGGGTCGCCGAGGTCGCCGCCCGCCACGCGGACGAGGTCGACCGGGACGCCCGACCCCCGCGCGAGGCCATCGCCGCGATGCGCGAGCACGGCCTGCTCGCCGCCGCGGTGCCCGTCCGGCTCGGTGGCGAGGGCGCGACCCTCGCCGAACTCTCCCGCATCGCGACCACCCTCGGCCGCTCGTGCGCCGCGACCGGCATGGTGTTCGCGATGCACCACGGCCAGGCGATGGCCCTCTGGCGACACGGCGGCCCCTCGACCGGGATCGCCCGCACGGTCGACGCCGTCCGTGACGGGGCGCTCGTGGCGTCCGCGACCACCGAGCGCGGCGTCGGCGGCGACACCCGCCGCAGCACCTGCGCCGTCGAGACGACCGCCGACGGCCGCGTGCACCTGCACAAGGACGCGCCGGTGATCTCGTACGCCACCGAGGCCGACGCGGTCCTCGTCACCGCGCGCCGCTCCCCCGACGCGGCACCGTCCGACCAGCGCCTGGTCGTGTGCCTGCCGTCGGACACCACGCTGACGCAGACGTCGACGTGGGACACCCTCGGCCTCCGCGGGACGTGCAGCCACGGCTGGGTGCTCGACGCCGACACGGACGCCGACCTCGTGCTCCCCGAGGACTACGCCACGATCTCCGCGACGACGGTCCTGCCGGTGTCGCACGTCCTCTGGGCCTCGGTCTGGCTCGGCATCGCCGCCGACGCCGCCGACCGTGCCCGCGCCGCGGTCCGGAAGCAGGCCCGCGCCTCGCTCGGCACGACCCCGCCGTCCGCCCTGCGGCTCGCCGAGCTGCTCGTCGACCTGCAGGCGCTCGGCGACACCGTCCGCCGGTCGGCCGACCGCTTCGACGAGGCCGCCGACGACCCGGAGACCCTCGGGTCGCCCGCCCACGCCCTCGCCGCGAACGCCCTCAAGGTCGGCGCCTCCGAGCGCGTCACCGACCTCGTCACCCGCGCGCTCCGCATCGTCGGGATCGCCGGGTACGCCGCGAGCGGCCCGACCAGCCTCGGCCGCCACCTCCGCGACGCGCACGGCGCCGCGGTGATGGTGGCCAACGACCGCCTCCTCGCCGCCGACGCCGACCTCGCCCTCATGACGGGAGCACTGCTGTGACCATCACCCAGCCCACGACCCAGCCCGACACCGACCAGGCCCCCACCGCGCTCGACGCCGCGCGCGCCGACCTCCGCGGACGCCTGCTCGCCGACGGGGTCCTGCTCGACCTCGGCTCCCCCGGGCTCTACGGCCGCACGGGCGTCTTCGAGCGCGTGTACGCCGCCGTCGACGCCGCGGCGGTCCGGAGCCAGGCCGACCTCGACGCCGACGTCCTGCGCTTCCCGCCCGTCGAGCCCCTCGCCGCCTTCGAGCGCACCGACTACATCGCGTCCTTCCCCGACCTCGCCGCCGCCGTGTCCGGCTTCACGGGCGACGACCGCGCCCACCGCGCACTCCTGGCGGCCCGCGACCGCGGCGAGCGCTGGGAGTCGTTCCTCGAGCCCGCCGACCTCATGCTGACCCCGGCGGTCTGCCACCCCGTCTACGGGCTGATCGGCGACGTCGTGCCCGCCGGCGGCCGGAACCTCGACGTCCTCGGCGACTCGTTCCGCCGCGAACCGTCCCTCGACCCGATGCGGCTGCAGGCCTTCCACATGCACGAGTTCGTGCATGTCGGCACCCCGGCGTCCGCCCGGGCGCACCGCGACGACCGCATCCCCGGCATGCGCGCGCTGCTCGAGTCCTTCGGTCTCGGCATCGACGTCGTCCCCGCGAACGACCCGTTCTTCGGACGGGTGGGGCAGGTCCTCGCCCGCAACCAGGTCGAGCAGTCGCTCAAGTTCGAGTTCGTCACGCACGTCTACGGCCCGGACCTGCCCGAGACGGCGATCAGCTCGGCGAACCTGCACGAGGACCACTTCGGCACGTCGTTCGGCCTCCGCACCGAGGACGGCGCGGTCGCGCACAGCGCCTGCCTGGCCTTCGGCCTCGAGCGCATCACGATCGCCCTGTTCGCGCTGCACGGCACCGCCCCGGACCGCTGGGACGGCGACGTCCGCGCGGCCCTCGGCCTGTGAGCACGCACCACGGCTGGTCCGGTCGCCCCGCGATGCGGGTCGCCGTCCAGCTCCCCGACGCCGCGCGCGCTGGCGTCGTCCTCTGCCCGCCGCTCGGGCAGGAGGGCGTGATCGCGTACCGCACGCTCCGCCTGCTGGCGGACGGCCTGGAGGATCGTGGCGTGGCCTCGGTACGCTACGACCCGTCCGGACGTGGCGACTCCGCCGACGACGCGGCTCCGGACGCGCAGGTGCGTTCCGCCCGGGACGCAGCGGCGCTGCTCCGCCGCGCGGGCGTCGAGCGCATCGCCTTCGTGGGACTCGCGTCGGCCGCGCTCGTCGGGGCGGCCGCTGCGACGGACGACGACGCGCTCGTCGTCTGGGATGCCCCGGCCTCCGGCCGAGCATGGCTCCGGGGCCAGCGTGCCCTCGCGGCCGTGTCGGTCAGCGGCGCGCTCACGGTGGACGGGGTCGAGTCGCTCGTCGGGATCGACCTCCCGCCGGCCGAGGTCGCGGTCGTCGAGGCACTGACCTACCCGGCGCGGAGCGGTCCGACGATCGCGGTCGTCCGGCCGGGCTCCCGCGCGCCCCGGGCCCTCGGGTCGGCCGAGGTGCTCGAGGTCCCGGGCACCGCGGAGCTGCTCGACGGCACGAGCATCGACGCGCGGATCCCCGGGGCAGCGGTCGCCAGGATCGTCGACCGGCTGGACGCCTGGGCACCCGCGGTCGCGACGCCGACCACGGCGCCGGCGCTCGACGAGGTCCTCGACGTCGACGACCGCGTCGCCGAGCGCATCCTCCGGATCGGCCCGCACGGGCTGTTCGCCGTCGAGACGGTGTCGTCGGCGCAGGACGAGGACGCCCCCGTCGTCGTCCTGCACAACGGCGGTGCCGAACACCGCACGGGCGCCACCGACTACCAGGTCGACCTCGCCCGGGCCCTGGCCCGCGACGGCGTCCGGGTGGTCCGGGTCGACCGCCGCGGCACGGGCGAGAGCTCACCGGTGCACGCGGACGAGCAGGCGTTCCTGTTCGCCCAGGAGTGGCTGGACGACCAGCGAGCCGTCGTGGCCGCGCTGCGCGTGCCCGCCGAGCGACTGGCGATCGTCGGGATGTGCGCCGGCGCCTGGCTCGCCGGCCGAGCGGTCGAGGAGCACCCGCGGCTCGTCGTCGAGATCAGCCCGAACGACTACCGCCGCACCCCGGCCGCGCCGGGGTCGTACGCCGAGACCGCACAGGGGGTCGCGGACGCCTCCCCGCTGCGCCGTTGGCTGCGTGGTCCGTACAACCGCTGGGTCCCGGCCGGTCTCCGTGACCGCATCGCTCGTCGGGGTGCCCTGGGCAGCGTGGTCGGCCACCTCGGACCCGTCCTCGACCGCGGCACCGACGTCGTGGTCGTGGCCACCCCCGAGGACGTCGCACTGTTCGACCGGTTCGGCGGGCGCCGTGCGGTCCGACGGTGGGGTGCCCGGCTGACCGTCGTCGAGGTCCCGGACGGCGACCACGCGCTCTTCTCCCCCGGGATGCGACGGACCGTCGTCGCCGAGGTGCGGTCGCGGGTCGCCGAGACGTTCCCCGCACGGGCCCTGTCCCGCTGAACGCGTCAGGACGTCCGTCAGGGAGTCGGCAGCAGCCCGGTGAACCGCGCGACGGCCGCGGGGTGCTCGACGTGCGCGAAGTGACCGCAGTCCTCGAGCACCGCCGTGCGCACGGCGGGCAGGAGTGCGCGCAGGTCGTCGAGGTCGGACGGTCGGGCGAACACGTCCCCGCGCCCGACGACCGCCGCGACCGGCACGGTGACCGTCCGCCAGCCGTCGACGTCGTACCCCGCGGCGGCGCGGGCGGTCAGGGCGAACAACTCCGGGCGGAACTCCTGCACGAACGCGTCGAGCACGCTCCGGTCGAGCCGCCGCACGTGGGCGAACACCGGGGCGGCCAGCAGCGGCAGCAGCCCGACGCGGGCGAGCCCGCGGAGCATGCCGCGTGCCGCACCACCCGTGACGAGCACGCCAGCGCGGAGCAGCGTGAACGCCGGCAGGGTCCGGAGCGCGCGGAACGGGTGGGCGGCGGCCCTGATGGTCGCCGTCGTGGTCCCGGAGACCAGCCCGAGCGAGCGCACGCGGTCCGGGGACGTCCGGGCCAGGTGGAGCCCGACGAACGCGCCCATCGAGTGCCCGACGACGTCCGCGGCGGCCACCCCGAGCGCGTCGAGCACGTCCACGACCACCCGGGCTCCCGCGTCGACGTCCACGGGGCGCTCCGGCGGCGGCGACGCACCCCAGCCCGGCAGGTCGAGGAGCACGAGCCCCCGGCCGTCGACGCCGTCGGCGGCCCGGAGCACCGGCGTCCAGGTCGTCCACGACCCCGCGACGCCGTGCAGCAGCACGACGGGACGCGGGCCCGGTCGGTGGTGCACCACGACCGGTCCGACGCCGGTCCGGACGACCGTACGACGCAGCGACCACGTGGTCGGGTCGGCCGTCACCGGGTACGGCGCGTAGTCCTCGTCCAGTGGACCGGGGACGGGGTCAGCCGACCGGGACGGGCGCGGTGCAGGCGGCGAGCCGGTCGAGCGCCGCGCGGTACTCCGCGACGTCGCGCTGCAGACCGGGCTCGGTGATGATCGACGCCTTGATGCGGCCCTGCACGTCGATGACGAAGGTCGCGCGGGTGGCGAAGCCCTTCTTCTCGAGGAAGACGCCGTACTCCTTCGACACGGCGCCGTGCGGCCAGAAGTCGGCGAGCAGCTCGAAGTCGTAGCCGTGCTGCTCCGCGAACGACCGCAGCGTGGCCTTCGAGTCGACGGAGACGCCGATGAGCTCGACCCGCTGGTCCTCGAACATCGCGATGTTGTCCTGCAGGGTGCACAGCTCGTTGGTGCAGCCCGACGAGAACGCGAGGGGGAAGAAGACGAGGGCGACCGGGCGGACGCCGCGGAAGTCGCTGAGGCGGACGTGCTCACCGAACTGGTTCGGGAGTTCGAAGTCCGGCGCGATCGAGCCGATCTCCAGGGCCATCGGTGCGTGCTTCTTCCTCGGGCGTGGGGTGTGCCCGTGTCGCGTGTGCAGGCGCGGGTCGCGCGTGCACGATCGGCAATCGTACGCCGACGGCACCCGAATGCAAGCGCGTGTCCACCTGCGCGTCACCATCAGGCTGCCGGTCGGTGGTGGGGCCTAGAGTGGTGTGGGTTTCCCCGCCGGTCGCGACCCGACACGAACGGGAACCACCATGTCCACCACCACGAGAACGAACGAGGTCAAGGGTGACGGTGAACGACCAGGACCCGCGCAGCACCGCAGGGACCGACCAGGACCCGGAGGAGACCGCAGAGTGGCGTGAATCGCTCGACGGTCTCGTCGCGACGCACGGCCACCAGCGGGCCCGCGAGATCATGCAGAGCCTGCTGAAGCGCTCGAACGAGCTGCACCTCGGCGTGCCGATGGTCCCGACGACCGACTACGTCAACACGATCGCGCCGGAGGACGAGCCGGAGTTCCCCGGCGACGAAGAACTCGAGCGCCGCTACCGCCGGTGGATCCGCTGGAACGCCGCGATCACCGTGCACCGCGCGCAGCGCCCCGGCATCGCCGTCGGCGGCCACATCTCGACCTACGCGTCGAGCGCCGCGATGTACGAGGTCGGCTACAACCACTTCTTCCGCGCGCAGGACCACCCGTCCGGCGGCGACCAGGTGTTCTTCCAGGGCCACGCCTCCCCCGGCATGTACGCCCGCGCCTACATGGAAGGCCGCCTCAGCGAGGACCAGCTCGACGGCTTCCGCCAGGAGAAGTCGCACGCCGGTGGCGGCCTGTCGTCGTACCCGCACCCGCGCCTCATGCCGCACTTCTGGCAGTTCCCGACCGTGTCGATGGGCATCGGCCCGATCAACGCGATCTACCAGGCCCAGCAGGCCAAGTACCTCACCAACCGCGGCATCAAGGACGCCGGCGACCAGCAGGTCTGGGCGTTCCTCGGCGACGGCGAGATGGACGAGGTCGAGTCGCGCGGTCAGCTGCAGGTCGCGGCGAACGACGGGCTCGACAACCTGAACTTCGTCATCAACTGCAACCTCCAGCGCCTCGACGGCCCGGTGCGCGGCAACGGCAAGATCATCCAGGAGCTCGAGGCGTTCTTCCGCGGTGCCGGATGGAACGTCATCAAGGTCGTGTGGGGCCGCGAGTGGGACGACCTGCTCGCGCGCGACACCGACGGCGCGCTGCTCAACCTGATGAACGCCACGCCGGACGGCGACTACCAGACGTACAAGGCCGAGAACGGCGCCTACGTCCGCGAGAACTTCTTCGGGCGCGACCCGAAGGCGCTCGAGCTGGTCAAGGACTACTCGGACGACCAGATCTGGAACCTCAAGCGCGGTGGCCACGACTACCGCAAGGTCTACGCCGCGTTCAAGGCCGCGACCGAGCACAAGGGCCAGCCGACCGTCATCCTCGCGAAGACCGTCAAGGGCTACGGCCTCGGCCCGAGCTTCGAGGGCCGCAACGCGACCCACCAGATGAAGAAGCTCACGCTCGACAACCTCAAGCAGTTCCGCGACGAGATGCGCATCCCGATCTCCGACGCGCAGCTCGAGGAGAACCCCTACACGCCGCCGTACTACCACCCCGGCAACGACGACGAGGCGATCCAGTACATGCACGAGCGTCGCCGTGAGCTCGGCGGCTACGTGCCGGAGCGCCGGACGAAGTACACGCAGTTCACCCTCCCCGAGGACGCGAAGTACCAGGTCGTGAAGAAGGGCTCCGGCAAGCAGGAGGTCGCCACGACCATGGCGTTCGCGCGCCTGCTCAAGGACCTGCTCCGTTCCCCGGACTTCGGCGACCGCGTGGTCCCGATCATCCCGGACGAAGCACGCACGTTCGGCATGGACGCGTACTTCCCGACCGCCAAGATCTACAACCCGAACGGCCAGCACTACACCTCGGTCGACCGCGAGCTCCTCCTGGCCTACAAGGAGAGCCCGCAGGGCCAGATCGTCCACGTCGGCATCAACGAGGCGGGCGCACTCGCGGCGTTCACCGCGATCGGTACCTCGTACTCGACGCAGGGCGAACCGCTCATCCCGGTCTACGTCTTCTACTCGCAGTTCGGGTTCCAGCGCACCGGCGACGCCATCTGGGCGGCGGGCGACCAGATGGCCCGCGGCTTCATGATCGGCGCCACGGCCGGCCGCACCACGCTGACCGGCGAGGGCCTGCAGCACGCCGACGGCCACTCGCTGCTCCTCGCGGCGACGAACCCGGCGGTCGTGTCCTACGACCCGGCGTACGGCTACGAGATCGGGCACATCGTCCGCTCCGGCCTCGAGCGCATGTACGGCACGAACGAGGACGGCTCGCCGAAGCACGCCGACCCGAACGTCATGTACTACCTGACGGTTTACAACGAGCCGCTCGTGCAGCCGGCCGAGCCCGAGGGCGTCGACGTCGAGGGCATCGTCAAGGGCATGTACCTGCTCAAGCCGAGCGAGCACGACGGCCCCAAGGCCCAGCTGCTCGCGTCCGGTGTCGCGGTGCCGTGGATCCTCGAGGCGCAGCAGCTCCTCGCCGAGGACTGGGGCGTGTCCGCCGACGTCTGGAGCGTCACGAGCTGGGGTGAGCTGTACCGCGACGGTCTCGACGCGGAGCAGCACGCGTTCCTCAACCCGAACGAGCAGCCGCGCACCCCGTACGTGACCGAGCGCCTGCTCGGCACCGAGGGCCCGGTCGTCGCAGTGAGCGACTTCATGCACCAGGTGCAGGAGCAGATCCGCCCGTTCGTGCCGACCGACTACGCGACCCTCGGCGCCGACGGCTTCGGCTTCTCGGACACGCGTCCGGCCGCCCGCCGCTTCTTCCACATCGACGGCCCCTCGGTCGTCGTGCGGACGCTGCAGCAGCTCGCCCGCCAGGGCAAGGTCGACCAGGCCGTCGTCCAGCAGGCGATCGACCGCTACCGCCTGCACGACGTCACCGCCGGCACGACCGGCAGCGCTGGCGGCGAGAGCTGATCAGCAGGTGAGCACCCCCCGCACCGACACCGCCGTGGGCCGGGAGAGCGATCGCGACCGCGCGCTCTCCTGGCTCCGGCAGGTGTCGGGCGAACTCTCGACCGCGACCATCAAGCGGCTCGAGGACACCCTCCCGTGGTACAGCGAGATGCCCCCTGGGCGCCGCTCGGCCGTCGGGCTCGTGGCCCAGGCCGGCATCACGTCGTTCATCTCCTGGCTCGAGGGCAGCGCGTCGACGCCGTGGATCGCGGCCGCCGACGTCTTCGGCTCCGCGCCGCGCGAGCTCCTGCGCTCGGTGAGCCTGCAGCAGACCCTGCAGCTCATCCGCGTGGTGGTCACCGTCGTCGAGGAACGTGCCAAGGACGACGAGATGCTGCAGGAGGCGATCCTGAAGTACTCGCGGGACATCGCCTTCGCGGCAGCCGACGTCTACGCCCGCGCGGCCGAGGCCCGTGGGCTCTGGGACGCCCGGCTCGAGGCCCTCGTCGTCGACTCCATCCTGTCCGGCGAGTACGACGACGAACTCCCCTCCCGCATCGCGGCGCTCGGCTGGCACGGCCACGGCGAGGTCGCGGTCCTGGTCGGCAACGCCCCGAAGCAGCTCGAGGTCGACCAGATCCGGCGGACCGCACGGCACATGGACGCCGACGTGCTCATCGGCGTCCAGGGATCGCGGCTCGTGGTCGTCATCGGCCGCGCCACCCCGCGGGACGACGTCCCCGAGGGCGAGGAGCCCGTCTCCTTCACCGCCATCGCGCAGGCCCTCGAACCGTCCTTCGGCGAGGGCCACCTGGTCCTCGGCAACGAGGTCCCCGGGGTCGTCGACGCCTCGACCAGCGCGAAGGGCGCCCTCGCCGGGTTCGCCGTCGCGCGGGCCTGGCGCGGCGCCCCACGCCCGGCGCTGGCGGACGACCTGCTGCCCGAACGGGCCCTCGCCGGCGACCCGCTGGCCCGGTCCGCCCTCGTCCAGCGAATCTACGTGCCGCTCAAGGACCAGTCCACCGAGCTCCTCCAGACGCTCTGGTGCTACCTGGACACCGGCCGGTCGCTCGAGGCCACGGCCCGCGAGCTCTTCGTGCACCCGAACACCGTGCGCTACCGGCTCCGCCGCGTCGCCGACGTCATCGGGTGGGACGCCACGCACGCCCGCGACGCCCTCATCGTGCAGTCGGCGCTCATCCTCGGCGCCATGTCCGAGTCGAACACCGGCCGCCGGCGGCCTGCCGCGCGACGATAGGGATCGCACAAGGTCTCCGGCGGATCGCTGTCGGAAGTCCACACGCTCCTCGGCCGCCGGGGCAGGAAGGATCGATGGGTGATCGTCGTCGTCGCGCCCGGACAGGGCTCCCAGACCCCCGGCTTCCTCGCCCCCTGGCTCGAGGACGCCGCCGTCCGTGACCGCGTGGGCGCGTGGTCCGACGCGATCGGCGTCGACCTCGCGCACCACGGCACCGAGTCCGACGCCGACACCATCAAGGACACCGCGCTCGCGCAGCCGCTCATCGTGGCCGCGGGCCTGGTCACCGCCGACGCCCTGCTCGCCGACGGCCGTCGCGCCCTCGTCGGCGGGGTCGCCGGCCACTCCGTCGGCGAGTTCACCGCCGCAGCCGTGGCCGGGATCCTCGAGCCGACGGACGCCGTGTCGCTCGTCGCCGAGCGCGGCCGGGCCATGGCCGACGCCGCCGCCCTCGAACCGACCTCGATGGCCGCCGTCCTGGGGGGCGACCCTGACGCGGTCGCCGCGGCGCTCGAGCAGCACGGCCTCGTCCCCGCGAACCACAACGGCGGCGGCCAGACCGTCGTCGCCGGTCCCGCCGACGGCATCGCCGCCCTCGCCTCGGAGCCGCCCGCCAAGGCCCGCGTGGTCCCGCTCGCGGTCGCCGGCGCCTTCCACACGCGGTACATGGCCCCCGCCGTCGCCCGGGTCGCCCCGGTCGCGGCCGCCGCCACCGCGCACGACCCGAGCCTGCCGATCTGGACGAACGCCGACGGCTCCCGCGTCGACGACGGCCGCCGTTTCGTCGACCTCATGGTCCAGCAGATCGAGAACCCCGTGCACTGGGACGCCGTGATGGAGTCCTTCGCCGCCGCCGGCGTCACCGGCATCATCGAACTGGCCCCGGCAGGTGCCCTGGTCGGCCTCGCGAAGCGCGGCCTCCGCGGCACCCCGACCGTGGCGATCAAGACCCCCGACGACCTGCCCGCCGCCGTCGAGCTCCTGGAGCGCGACCGCGACCAGTCCGCAGGCCAGGAAGCAGACGCAACCGCATGACCGACGCGACCACGCCGTCCCCCGCCACCGACGGGACGGCCGCTCCCCGTGCCTCCCGTCCGCTGCTGCAGCAGCGTCGCGGCCACGAGTTCACCCGCATCCTCGCGTTCGGCGCCGCCCGCGGCGAGAACGTCGTCCCGAACGACGACCTCGTCGGCCCGATCGACTCCTCCGACGAGTGGATCCGGCAGCGCACCGGCATCGTGACCCGCAAGCGCGCGGGCGCCGACGTCGAAGCGGTCGACCTCGCCGAGGCCGCCGCGCGCGAGGCGATCGCGAAGGCCGGCATCGAGCCGTCGCAGATCGGCGTCGTGCTGGTGAGCACCGTCACGCACACCGTGGCGACCCCGTCGATGGCGTCCCTGCTCGCCGAGCGCATCGGCGCCACCCCGGCTGCGGCGTACGACGTCAGCGCCGCGTGCGCCGGCTACGCGTACGGCATCGCCCAGGCCGACTCGTTCATCAAGTCCGGCCTCGCCGACCACGTGCTCGTCGTCGGCGCCGAGAAGCTCAGCGACGTCGTCGACCCGACCGACCGCTCCATCTCGTTCCTCCTCGGTGACGGGGCGGGCGCGGCCGTGGTCGGCCCGAGCGACTTCCCCGGCATCGCCCCGACGATCTGGGGCTCGGACGGCTCGAAGTGGGACGCGATCGGCATGACCGCGACCTACAACGAGTGGGCCGCCGGCGCACCCCGCCCGACCATGCGCCAGGCCGGACAGACGGTCTTCCGCTGGGCCGTGTGGGAGATGGTCAAGGTCGCCCGCCAGGCACTCGAGACCGCCGGGGTCCGCCCCGAGGACCTCGCCGCCTTCGTGCCGCACCAGGCGAACATCCGGATCATCGACGAGTTCGCCAAGCAGCTCGGCCTGCCGGACACGGTGACGATCGCCCGCGACATCACCACGACCGGCAACACCTCCGCCGCGAGCATCCCGCTCGCCACGCACCGCCTGCTCGAGGAGCACCCGGAACTGTCGGGCGGCCTCGCCCTGCAGATCGGCTTCGGCGCCGGACTCGTGTTCGGTGCCCAGGTGGTCGTCCTCCCCTAGTCCCCGCGCCTCCGCGCACGGACCGAGCCCGTGCCCTAGGCTGTCCCACGGTCAAACGACACCCCCCTCAAGGAGAACCCTCATGGCCCTGTCCAACGAAGAAGTCCTCGCCGGCCTGGCCGAGCTGATCAACGACGAGACCGGCATCGCGACCGACACCGTCGCCGCCGACAAGTCGTTCACCGACGACCTCGACATCGACTCGATCTCGATGATGACCATCGTCGTGAACGCCGAGGAGAAGTTCGACGTGAAGATCCCGGACGAAGAGGTCAAGAACCTCAAGACCGTGGGCGACGCCGTCGACTTCATCGTCAAGGCGCAGGCCTGACGCGAGCTTCCTGAGCGCCGCGGCCCCGGCGGAACTGCCGCGGGCCGCGGCGCTCGTCTCGTCCACCCCCGGCTCCCCGCAGGAGCCAGCTCGTCCAACGAAAGAACACGTCGTTCCATGACCAACAAGACCGTCGTCGTCACCGGGATCGGTGCGATCACACCCCTCGCCGCGACCGCCCCGGAGACGTGGGAGGCGCTGCTCGCCGGGAAGTCCGGCATCACCCGCATCGAGGACCCGCGCTACGCCGAGCTGGAGCTCCCCGTCGAGTTCGCCGGCCAGGCGCGCCGCTTCCTCACCGACCAGCTCACCCGCCCGGAGACGAAGCGCCTCGACCCCTCGTCGCAGCTGTCGCTCGTCGCCGCACACGAAGCCTGGGCCGACGCCGGCATCGACGCCGAGTCCGTCGTCCCCGAGCGCCTCATCGTCGACTGGGCGACCGGCATCGGCGGCGTCAACACGCTGCTCGACGCCTGGGACACCCTGCGCGAGAAGGGCCCGCGCCGCGTCATGCCGATGACGGTGCCGATGCTCATGGCGAACGGCCCCGCCGCCGCCATCGAGATGGAGTTCGGCGCCCGCGGCGGAGCCCGCACGTACCTCTCGGCCTGCGCGTCCTCGACCGAGTCCCTCGCCGAGGCCTACCGCCACGTCGCATCGGGCGAGGCCGACATCGTCATCACCGGTGGCGCGGAGGCCGCGCTGCACCCGCTGCCCCTCGCCGCGTTCGCCGCGATGCAGGCCCTGTCGCGCCGCAACGACTCCCCGGAGACCGCCTCGCGGCCGTACGACGTCACGCGTGACGGCTTCGTCCTGGGTGACGGCGCTGCGGCGCTGATCCTCGAGACCAAGGAGCACGCCGAGGCCCGCGGCGCGAAGATCTACGCCGAGGTCGCCGGTGCCGGCATCACCTCGGACGCGTTCCACATCACCGCCCCGGACCCCGAGGGCAGCGCCGCCGCCCGCGCGGTCATCACGGCGCTCGAGCACGCCGGCGCCGCCCGCGAGGACGTCGTCCACGTCAACGCGCACGCCACCTCCACCCCGGTGGGCGACGTGGCCGAGTACCACGCCATGCGTCGCGTCTTCGGCGACCACCTGGACAACGTGGTCGTCTCGGCGACCAAGGCGTCCACGGGGCACCTGCTCGGCGGTGCCGGCGCGATCGAGGCAGCGTTCACCGTCCTCGCCCTGCACGAGCGCGTCGCCCCGCCGACGATCAACCTCACGCAGCAGGACCCGGAGATCGTCATGGACGTCGCCACCGCGCCGCGCGAGCTGCCGGTGGGCGACCTGCTGGCGGTCAGCAACTCGTTCGGCTTCGGCGGGCACAACGCCGTGGTCGCGTTCCGCTCGGTCTGACCCCCGGTCACGGCCTGGAGGCCCGTCCTGCGTCCGCAGGGCGGGCCTCCGTCACGTCGTGGCCGGCCCCGGCACGCCCGCACCGGCCGCCGCGTCACCCTCCCCGCTCACCGTTCTCCCTCGCGAAGGCGACACATCGCGCCCCCCGCACGCGTGTCTGTCCCGCGAGGGCGACACATGCCCGCCGATCAACCGCGCGGAACTGTCGCCTTCGCGGATCGGGCGCGACATGTGCGTCCGGAGACCGGTCCGTGCGTGGCCGCCGCCCGCCGCGTGCGGTGCCGCCCAGCACGTCAGGTGGCGGGGTACGACGGACGCCGCCCGCTCCAGAGGGAGCGGACGGCGTCCGAGGTGCGGGAGGAACCGGGCGGGCGGAACCGTGCGGGTCAGCCGACGCGGTGCAGCCAGACGACGGGGTTGCCCTCGGCGGCGTGGCGGAAGGGCTCGAGTTCGTCGTCCCAGGCCTGCCCGAGGGCGAGCCGGAGCTCCCGGTGCAGCTCCAGGGCGTTGCTCCCGGCGAGCTCCATGGCGTAGCGGACCCGGTCCTCGGGGACGACCATGTTGCCGGACACGTCGGTCTGCGCGAAGAAGACGCCGAGGTCCGGCGTGTGCATCCAGCGGCCGCCGTCGGACTCCGCCGTCGGTTCCTCGGTGACCTCGAACCGCAGGTGCTCCCAACCGCGCAGGGCAGAGGCGATCGCCGCACCGGTGCCGACCTGCCCGGTCCAGGTGAACTCCGTCCGACGGGAGCCGTCGAGCGCGGGCTGGTCGAGCCACGAGAAGTTCACGGCGCGGCTCATCGCGCGACCTGCCGCCCATTCGACGTGCGGGCAGAGCGCGCGTGGTGAGGAGTGCACGTAGAGCACCCCTGTCGTCGTTCCGTTCACGATTCCTCCGCTTCGTCAGGTGCGACTTCCCCATCGACCTGTGGTGCGGAGCCCCGGAACGGGACATCGGTATCCGATTGTGATGTCCTTGCGGACACGCCCATTATGCATGGCACCGGCTGCGAACGCCACACCCGGGTCGCACGGATCGCGGCGACGTCAGTGCTCACCGTTCAGTGCAGGACGGCTCCGGTGGCGTCGACCGGGTGGCGCTCTCCCGCGCGGAGCGGGACCGGCATCCGGTTCTGCTCGGGAGGGATCGGGCAGGCGAACTGGTACGAGAACGCGCACGGGGGCAGGACGAGGCGGTCCCAGTCGAGCAGCACCTCGGCACCGGCGTCGTCGCCGGCGAGGGCATCGGCGCCGGGGTCGTCGAGGTACAGGAACCGGCCCATCGAGTACGAGCTGCCGGGGTCGTCCTCGGGCAGGGCGCTCGTGGCGTCCTGCACGATGAGCTGCAGGCGAGCAGCACCGTGGTGGACCGCCGAACGCACCGCCAGGAGCTCCAGCGGGACGCCGTCGACCTCGGTCGAGACGGTGCCGGCGACCACGAGCGGATCGCCGGCGGCGTCGACGACGCTGCCACGGTCCTCCTGGCCGGTGGTCGCCCGGAACCTGCCGGAGGTGACGTGCGACGGCGACACTGCGAAGCGCGCGATCGTGGCGAAGCGGGTGACCGCGTCTCTCGCCGGGTCCCACACCCGCAGCGTGTGCCCGTGCACCGTGGCGGCCGTGCCGTCCGCGAAGGCGACCGTCGAGGGGACGACCGCCTGGTCGCCGGCGACGAGCACCGCGCCGTCGACCGGGACGCCGTCGACGACGATGTCGTCCGCAGCGTCGGCCGTGACCGTCAGTCCGCCTGCGGCCGGCGCCCACCGCCCCGGCACGGGCCAGACCGGCTGGGGCTGCTCGACGAGCTGCGTCGTCACCAGGGCGAGCGGTCCCCGCGCGCTGCGGGCCCAGCGGTCACGCTCGGCGACGTGGTCCGCCAACGACCGCTCGGTCACGACTGCTCCTGGCGGGGGTAGATGACCTTCTGGACGATGATGATCACCGACGCCGCGAACGGCACGGCCACGAGCGCGCCGAGGACTCCGCCGATCGTGCCGCCGGCCACCGCCGCGATGACCACGAGGGCCCCGGGGACCTGCACGGCTCGGGACATGATGCGCGGCGAGATGAGGTACGCCTCGACCTGCATGTAGACGAGGTAGTAGATCGCCGCGGCCAGTGCGGTCGCGGGCGAGGCGAACAGGCAGAGCAGCGAGATGATGATCGCCGCGGCCAGCGTGCCGACGAGCGGGATGAGCGACCCGAGGAACGCGAAGGTCGCCAGGAGCACCGGCAGCGGCGCCCCGATGATGAGCAGGAACACGAGGCTGAGGATGCCGTTGATGAGCGCCTGGCTGATCTGCCCGACGACGTAGCGACCGACGGCCTGGGTGATCTGCTCGCTGACGTCGATGAAGTTCTCGCGTCGCGTGGCCGGGACGAACCGGTACGCCATCGACTTGAGGCCGCGCATCGACGCCAGGAAGTACAGCATCAGGATGATGACGATCACGGCACCGGTGAGCCCGGAGAGGATGCCCCCGCCGACCGCCAGGATGCCGCCGCCCAGGCTGAGCAGGTTGCCCGGGTCCTCGACGAAGGACTGCAGGGACTGCAGCGCGTGGTTGATGTCGAACGAGCCCGCGAACTGCTGCGACAGGTCCTGCACCCACTCCTGCCGGGAGATGTCCTGCACGATCTCGGGGAAGTTCTGGATGAGGTTCGTCGCCTGCTGGATGAGGATCGGGACGACTGCGAACACGACCCCGGCGAAGGCAGCGAGGACTCCGACGACCACGATCGTGATCGCCGACCACCGCGGGATGTACCGCTCGAGGAACGACACCAGCGGGTCGATGCCGAGCGCGAGGAACAGGGCGACGCCGATGTAGACGAGGACCGTGCTCAGCTCGCTGACGATCGTGCCCACGAGCAGGGCGATCAGGACGCCGAGCGCCCCCGTGAAGCCGATCCGGAAGGCGTTGACCCGGACGCCGGTGCCGACCCGGGTCGCCTCGAACGTCACGTTCGGGGTCGGGCCGTGCTCCTCCGACTCGTCGTGCTTGCGCTTGAACTGCATGGGAGACGGGTCAGCCTTCCTCGGGCGTTTCGCGTAGGGCGGGCGGGACTTGAACCCGCGGATCGTTCGGTTATGAGCCGACTGCCTTGACCAGCTTGGCTACCGCCCCTCGGAGACCGTTCAGGCCACCGCTTCCCCACGATACAGCGACTCGAACGTCGACAGCGTGCGGTTGATGTCGTGTGCCTCGATCATCGCCAGGCTGCGCTCGCGCATCGTCGTGTAGTCCTCGTCCGACGCGGTCAGCACGGTCGTGAGCTTCGCCGCGAGGTCGGAAGCGTCGCCCGGGGTGAAGAGGTACCCGTTGCCGTCGATCAGGTGCGGCAGCGCCATCGAGTCGGCCGCCACGACGGGGAGCCCGGAGGCCATCGCCTCGAGCGAGGAGATGCTCTGCAGCTCGGCCGTCGACGGCATCGCGAACACGGTGCCGTTCGTCAGCGCCTGCCGCTTCGCCTCGTCCGTGACGAAGCCCGCGAACCGAACCCGGTCGTCCAGGCCGAGCTCGTGCACGAGCGCCGTCAGCTTCGGGATCATCTCGCCGCCGCCGACGATGGTCAGGTGCGCGTGCAGCTCGGCGGGGATGAGCGGGAGTGCCCGGACCAGGACGTCGAGGTTCTTCTCGGGGGCGACGCGGCCGACGAAGACGATCTCGTTCGTGGCCGGTCGTCCCGGTCGTGCGGTGTAGCGGGCGGCGTCGATGCCGCACGAGATCGCGAGGACCTGCTGCCCGGCGATCGCCTTGCGCAGGTAGTCGGCGGCGAGCACCGTCGGCGTCGTGATGGCGTCGGCCAGCCGGTAGGTCTTGGCGGCGTCGTTCCAGGCGATCTTCAGCGCGATCGGCAGCGTGAACCGACCGAAGGGCGTGTACTCGAGCAGGTTCTCGGGCATGAAGTGGTTGGTGCCGACGACGCGGATGCCGCGCTCGTGGGCCTCCTGCACGATCCCGCGCCCGATGACGATGTGGGACTGGATGTGCACGACGTCCGGCTGCACGGCGTCCAGGATCGGGCCGGTCCACTTCCGGACGCTCCACGGCCAGACGAAGCGGAGCCACGCGTGCCACGGCCACTTGTACGACTTCAGGCGGTGCACCGTGAGGGTGACGCCGCGGTGCTCCTCGTCGAAGGTGCCGTGGTGGGCGCTCGACGCCGGGGCGACGACGTGCACCTCGTGCCCGCGTTCGGCGAGGCCGACGGCGAGCTGCTCGGCGAACGTGGCGGCGCCGTTGACGTCCGGCGGGAAGGTGTCCGCAGCGATCAGGACACGGAGCGGTCGGGAGCCGCCCGTCGCACCCGTCGGTTCGGCGGTGGCGGTGGTGGCGTCCTCTGACACGGCTGGCGTCGTCCTCTCGTGGGCGGGTGCTGGTCGGTGCTCGACGGTACCGCACGCTCCCGGAGGGACGCGTCCGCCTCGCGGCGGACCCGGGCGGCGGTCAGGCGGACGAGCGGGCGGGCGGCAGCGCGCAGCGCCGCTGGTCAGCTGCGCACAATGCCGCCGGTCAGCTCCGCACAGCGCCGCCGGTCAGCTCCGCACAGCGCCGCTGGTCAGCTCCGCGACTCCGGGTGGTGCTTGGCGAGCAGGAAGACCCCGGTGATCGCGACGACCGCGGCGACGAGGAACCCGAGCACGGCGAACCAGGGCGCCCCCTGGGCCTCGCCGAGCACCACGACGCCGATGCCGACCGCCACGATCGGGTCGATCACGGTGAGCCCGGCGATGACCAGGTCGGCCGACCCGCTCGAGTACGCGTTCTGCACGAAGTACCCGCCGAGTGCCGCCGCGACGACGACCCCGACGATCGCGAGCACCGTGAGCCAGTCGAACGTGCCGGCGACGAAGCGGTTGAGCACGACCTTCGCGAGCGTCGCGACGAAGCCGTAGAGGACGCCCGCCGCGACGATGTAGTACAGCGCGACCTGGTGCTTCGCGGCGTACCGGAACGAGACGAGCACGACCGCCAGCACCACGACCAGGATGAGCAGGATCGTCGTCAGCTGGGCGGCGTCGATCGCGCTCTCCCGACCGACGAAGGCTGCGATCGCGACGAAGATCCCGACGCCGACGATGCACGTCCAGACGGCGCGACGGGCCTGCTGCCCGAGCGGCCGGCCGCTCGACCGCGACGAGAACCACGTGGTGATGACGAGGGCCACCGCCCCGAGCGGCTGCACGACGATGAGCGGCGCGTTCGTGATGCTGAAGAGCTGCAGGACGACCGCGAGCCCGAGCATGAGCGTGCCGAGCACCCAGTACCCGCTGCCGAGCAGCGCGAGCACGTGCCGGACCGAGAGCCCCTTGGACTGCCGGCCGAGCTTGGCCTCGACCCGCTGGACGCCGCGGCTCTGGAACTGCGCGCCGAGCGACAGGAAGACCGCACCGACGAGGGCGACGGGGATCATCAGGGCCTGGAAGGGTGTCAGGTTCACCGCATCCGGGATCGGGAGGTCCGTCGTCACGCGATGAGGCTACCGGTCACCGCCGGATAACCTGGGTGAATGGCCGTTCTCCCCATCCGCATCACCGGCGAACCCGTCCTGCACGAGCGCGCAGCCGAGGTCACCGTCTTCGACGACGACCTGCGCACCCTGGTGGACGACATGTACGAGACCATGGACCTGGCCCCGGGGGTGGGCCTGGCCGGTCCGCAGGTCGGCGTAGGGAAGCGGCTCTTCGTGTACGCATGGACCGATGATGACGAGGTCCTGCACCGCGGCGTCGCGGTGAACCCCGTGCTGTGGACGAGCCCCCTCGTGCCCGAGGCTGTGGAGGAACTCGACGAGGACGAGGAGTCCGAGGGCTGCCTCTCGATCCCGGGCGAGCGCTTCCCGCTGCGCCGCGCCGAGGGCGTCCTGCTCCGCGCCGTCGACGCCGAGGGCACCCCGTTCGAGGTCGAGGCCCACGGCTGGCTCGCCCGGATCTTCCAGCACGAGTACGACCACCTCGACGGCTACCTGTACGCCGACCGCCTCGGGCACCCCTACGCCAAGCAGGCGGCGAAGGCCGTCCGCAAGAGCAGCTGGGGCGTCCCGGGCAAGTCCTGGCTCCCCGGCCGCGACCACCCCGAGGGCTGACGCAGCGCTGCCCGGTGCGGTCCGCCGCGGTCCGGCGCGCTCACCGGACCGGCCTGGAGGCGCGGGTCACCCCCGGTGGGCGAGCAGCGCCTCCTGCAGGCGGTCCCGGTCCGGGTGGCCGGGGCAGTACTCGAGGAGCCCGGCAGCGACGCGCGCCTGGTCGTCCGTCTCGACGGCGGCCGTCCACGGTGCGACCCCGCGCTCCGCGCAGGTCGCCGCGAGGTCGCGCAGGTCGACGGTGTCGTCCGCTGCGCGGACCGCGGCCTGCTGCTGCGCGGACATCTCGGTCCCGGTGATCGGCTTCGCCGTGCAGTCCGTGCGGTCCGCCTCCCACGCGGCGGCGTAGGTCGTGTAGGTCTCCGTCGTGTCGCCCTGCCCCGTACGGCACACGAACGCGAAGACGATCGGCGCGCTGCCGGACGCGGCGACCTCGGCCCCGGAGGTGGCGTCGACCGAGCCGTCCAGCTCGGGCTCGACACCGGCCGTGCACCCCGCGAGGCCGAGCGCCGCGGCGACGATGACCGTCGTGGCGAGGGCGCGGCGCAGGGTGGTCACCTGTGAACGCTAACAGCTTCCGTCCGGACGCGACCTGCGAACCCGGCGCAGCCAGCCCAGCCCGCCCCAGCCGGCCGCCCCGAGACTCGGCCCGGCGGACAAGACTCGCGGCGCGCGACGCGCGTCTCGTCCGCCAGCGCGAGACTCGGCGCACCCGACCACCGCGCCCGCGCAACCATCCCGCACGCGGGCCCCGCACGCGGGACTCGCCCCGGAACGCGAGAAGGCCCCCACCGCGAACGGTGAGGGCCTGCCTGCTCCCCGAGTTGGACTCGAACCAACAACCTGCCGGTTAACAGCCGGCTGCTCTGCCAATTGAGCTATCGAGGATCACTGCCCGCCGAGGTGAACCCCCTGCGAACAACGGGTACCAGCATAGCAGGACGCAGCGGCCGCTCCGCGCATCCGCCGCGCATCCCGGGCGCGCCGCACGCGGACCCTGCGACGACCGCGCGCGGTCAGTACCCGGCGGCGGGGTCGACCACCCCGACGAACCCCTCGCCCGCTCCGCCCAGGAACGCGGTCGTGTTCGTGCGCACGCGCTCGGCGAGGAGCGGCGCCACCATCTCCGGCGTGTCCGCCTGGTGCGGCGTGATGACGACCCCTGGTGTGGTCCACAGCGGGTGTCCGTCCGGCAGCGGCTCGGGGTCCGTGACGTCCAGCCCCGCGCCGGCGACCTCGCCGTCGTGCAGTGCGGCCACCAGGGCGTCCGTGTCGACCAGACCGCCGCGGGCGATGTTCACGATCCGGGCGCTCGGCTTCATGCGGGCGAACTGCGGTGCCCCGAGGAGCTTCGCGGTGCCGCTCGTCATCGCCGCGGCGACCATCACGACGTCGGCGTCCGGCAGCACGGCGTCGAGCTCGTCCGTCGTGACGGTCCGGTCGGCGCCCGGCACCGGGTCGCTCGAGCGCCGCACCACGGTCACCGACACCTCGAACGGTGCGAGCAGTCGGATGTACTCGAGCGCGATGCCCCCGGCGCCGATGACCACGACGTTCCGGCCGTACAGTGAGACACCCTCGGGCTCGGTCGCCCACGAGGTCGCCCGCGCACGCTTCGGCAGGACACGCAGCGTCGCGAGCGTCAGGGCGAGGGCGTGCTCAGCGACGGGTTCGGCGTACGCGCCCTTGGCCGAGGTGAAGAGCACCCGGTCCCCGTGCTCCTCGATGAGGTGCGCGAACGCGTCCACCCCCGCGAACGGCAGCTGCACCCACCCGACTCCCGGGGCCCGGTCGAGCGCCGCGGCGAGCCCGTCGGGGTCGCGCGCGTCGAGCCAGACGACCGCGCGGGTGTCCTCGTCGAGCGGTGCGACCGTCCCGCCGGCCTCGGTGACCGCGGCGACGTGCAGGTCGGCCGGCGACGGCAGGATCGCGACCGGTCCGGCGGTGGGCGGCGCCACCGGGAGCGGTGCGCCGGCGTCGGTCACGACTGCACGGTGCCCGCGGGTGGAGGTCCCGGTGGTGGTCGTCATGCGTGCTCCTGTCGTTCGGCGCGAGGGCCGGTGCCGGCCGCGGCGACGGGCCGACGGGGTGCGGCGGACCGGGCCCCGGAAGCGGTGGCAGGTCGGCGCTTGACCGGCCGGGACGCCGTCGCCGCCAGGGTCTTGACGTACGGGTCGACGGGGTTGTCGAGGACCTCGTCGAAGGTGCCGAGCCCGACCACACGGCCTTCGGCCATCACGGCGACGCGGTCGGCCAGGGCACGGGCCTCGCGGAGGTCGCTCGAGACGACCACGGCGGAGAACTGCCGGCCTCGCTGCAGGTTGGTGAGCGCCTCGAGCACGGACTGCCGCACGAGCACGTCGACACCGCGGGCCGGCTCGTCGGCGACGAGGAGCTGCGGCTCGAGGACGAGCGCCCGGGCGAGGGCGACGCGCTGCCGCTGGCCGCTCGAGAGCTCCCAGGTGTTCAGTCGCATGACCCCGAGCGGCAGGTGCACGGCGTCGACCAGGCGGGCCACGATGAGCCCGGCCTCCTTCCGGTCGAAGCGACGGTCGCGCACGTAGATGGGTTCGGCGATCGCCTCGCCGACGGTCAGGTCCGGGCTCAGCCGGTCGGCGCCGTCCTGCGGCAGGTACCCGATCCGACCGGTCAGCCGGGCGGCCTTCCGCGACGTCGGCCGGAGCCCGCGGACCTTCTGCCCGAGCACGGTGAGCTCGCCACCGGTGATGTGCCGTCGGTGCGCCCCCTCGCCCTCGCCGGTCGCGCCGAGCTGTCCGGCGATCGCCGCGGCGAACGTGGACTTGCCCGAGCCGGACTCGCCGAGCACGGCGAGGATCTCCCCCTGTCGGACGGTCAGGCTCACCCCGTCGACGGCCCGGATCGCGGCTGCGCCGCGAGCCCCCCGGTACTCGATCGAGACGTCGTCTGCGACGACCGCCGGGCCGTTCACCGCGATCATGGATCCCCTTCCGCGGCGCCCCTGACTGCGACCGCGCCTGTCGGTCGCGACGGTGCGGTCACGACGTGGTGCGGTGGAGGTGACCGCCTGGAGGCGCGACCCGCGTCGCGGACGCGGGTCGCGCCTCCAGGCTGGTCGCCACCGGATCAGGACCCGGCGTGCTCCAGTTCGACCAGCGTACGCCGTCGCTCGGCCTGCTCGGCCGGGTCCGGGACCGGCAGCGACGCGAGGAGCCGCTGCGTGTACGGGTGCTGGGGCGCCCCGAGCACCTCGGCGGTCGTGCCGGTCTCCACGAGGTCACCGCGGTAGAGGACCGCGATGCGGTCCGACAGCGCCCCCACGACCGCCAGGTCGTGGCTGATGAACAGCGAGGCGAAGCCGAGGTCCTGCTGGAGCTCGAGGAACAGCTCGAGCACGCGGGCCTGCACGGACACGTCGAGCGCGCTCGTCGGCTCGTCGGCGATGAGCAGCTTCGGCCGGAGCGCGAGCGACCGGGCGAGCGACGCGCGCTGCCGCTGGCCACCGGAGAGCTCGTGCGGGTAGCGGTCGCCGTACGCGGCGGGCAGCTGCACCGCCTCGAGCAACTCGTCGACGCGCTTCCGGGCGGCTCGGGGGTTCCGGACCTCGCCGTGCACGACGAGGGGTTCGGCGACGCACTCCGCGATCGTCAGCAGCGGGTTGAACGAGGTCGCCGGGTCCTGGAACACGAACCCGATGTCCTTCCGGTGCCGCTTGAAGTCCCGCTCGCGGTACCCGAGCATCTCGGTCCCGAGGACGTTCAGCGACCCGCCCGTGATCCGCGTCAGGCCCGCGATGGCCCGGCCGATGGTGGTCTTGCCGGAGCCGGACTCCCCCACCAGGCCGAGGACCTCGCCCGGACGGATCGCCAGGTCGACGCCCTTCACCGCGCGGAACGCCGGCGAGCCGAGCCGGCCCGGGTACTCGATCTCCAGCCCGCGGGCCGACACGAGCGGCTCGACGTCCTCGGTGATCGCGGCACGACGGGCGGTCCCGGTCGACGCCTCGAGCCGGGGCACGGCGGCGAGGAGCTTCTTCGTGTAGTCGGCCTGCGGTGCCGCGAAGAGCTCGGCGACCGGGGCCTCCTCGACCAGCTCGCCCTGGTACATCACGGCGACGCGGTCGGCCAGGTCGGCGACGACGCCCATGTTGTGCGTGATGATGACGATCGCCGCGCCGAACTCGTCGCGGCAGCGGCGGAGCAGGTCCAGGATCTCCGCCTGCACCGTCACGTCGAGCGCGGTGGTCGGCTCGTCGGCGATGATGACGCTCGGTTCGAGGGCCAGGGCGGACGCGATGACGACGCGCTGCTTCTGCCCGCCGGAGAACTGGTGCGGGTAGTGGTCGACGCGCTGCTCCGGGTCGGGGATGCCCACCCGCCGCAGGTAGTCGATCGCCTTCGCCCGCGCCTCCTTCTTCGAGACGCCGCCGTGCGCCCGGAGGCCCTCGGCGATCTGCCACCCGACGGTGAAGACCGGGTTGAGCGCCGTGGACGGCTCCTGGAACACCATCGCACCGGCGGTCCCGCGGAGCTCCCGCAGCTTCGCCGGGCCGACGCTGACGACGTCGGTCCCGTCGAGGTACACCGCGCCGCCGAGCGTCGCCGTCTCCGGCATGAGGCGGAGCATGCTCCGGGCCGTGACGGACTTGCCCGATCCGGACTCGCCGACCAGTGCCAGGACCTCGCCGGGACGGACGTCCAGGCTGACACCCTTCACGGCGTCGACGGCGCCGCCGTCGGTCGCGAAGGTGACGGTCAGGTCATCGACGACCGCGACGGGTGCGTGCTGCTGGTCGTTCGCTGCGTCGGTCATGCCGTCGCCCCTTCCGTGGTCGCGGCCTGCTTGCGCGACACCAGCTGCTTCAGCCGGCGACGGGCGCGGAGACGCGGGTCGGAGATGTCGTTGAGGCTCTCGCCGATGAAGGTCACGCCGAGCACGAGCACGACGATCGCGACGCCGGGGAACACGCCGGTCCACCAGACGCCGGAGGCGACGTCGGACAGCGCGCGGCTGAGGTCGTAGCCCCACTCGGCCCCGGCGGTCGGGCCGATGCCGAACCCGAGGAACCCGAGGCCGGCGAGCGTCAGGATCGCGTCGCTCGCGTTGAGCGTGAGGATGAGCGGGAGCGACCGAGTCGAGTTGCGGAGCACGTGGCGCGTCATGATCCGCCACGGGTTCGTGCCCACCACGCGGGCGGACTCGACGAAGGCCTCGTTCTTCAGCCGGACGGCCTCGGCACGGACGACGCGGAAGTACTGCGGCACGTAGACGACCGTGATCGAGATCGCCGCGGCGACGATGCCGCCGGAGTAGCTCGAGTTGCCGCCGGAGATGACGATCGAGACGACGATCGCCAGGAGCAGCGACGGGAACGCGTAGATCGCGTCCGCCACGACGACGAGCACCCGGTCGAGCCAGCCGCCCAGGTAACCGGACACCATGCCGAGGATGACGCCGATCGTGATCGAGACGACCACGGCGACGATGACCACGAGCACCGCGGTCCGCGCGCCGAACACGACGCGGCTGAACACGTCGAACCCGCCGACCGTGGTGCCCCAGATGTGCTCGGGGCTCGGAGCACCGGTGCGCGGGAAGCCCTGGCCGTCGGCGCCCTGCAGCTGGCCGAAGCCGTACGGGGCGATGAGCGGCGCCGCGATCGCGACGATCAGGTACAGGGCGCAGATGACCACGCCGGTGATGAGCATGGCGCGCTGCCAGCCGGTGCTCCGGCGGAGCTGGACCACCACGGGCAGCCGCTTCCAGAGCGGCTCGTGGCGGTCGACGAGCGAGACGTCGGCCATCGCTAGAACCTCACTCTCGGGTCGATGAGCGCCGCGACGACGTCGACGACGAAGTTCGTCACGGCGACGATCACGGCGAGCATCGCGACGATGCCCTGGACCGCGACGAAGTCGCGGGCCGACAGGTACTGGTTGAGCTCGAAGCCGAGTCCTCGCCAACCGAAGGTGGTCTCGGTGAGCACCGAGCCGCCGAGCAGCATGGCGATCTGCAGACCCATCACGGTGATGATCGGGACCAGCGCCGGACGGAACGCGTGCGTCCGGACGAGACGAGCCTCCCGGACGCCGCGCGAGCGGGCCGCGTCGACGTACTCCGAGCCGAGCGTGCCGATCATGTTGGCGCGCACCAGGCGCAGGAAGATGCCGGCGGTGAGCAGCCCGAGCGTCAGCGCGGGCAGGACGGCGTGCGCGAGCACGTCGCCGATGATCTGGGCGTTGCCGGTGCGGAGCGCGTCGACGATGTAGATGCCGGTCGCGCCCGGGATGTTGTCGAGGACGAGCGACACCCGGGTCGACGCGCGGTCGCCGAGCGGCAGCCACCCGAGCCACACCGAGAAGACGAGCTTGAGCAGCAGGCCGCCGAAGAACACCGGCGTCGCGTAGGTCAGGATCGCGAGCGCACGGAACAGCACGTCCGGCCACTTGTCACGGACGTACGCGGCGAGCATGCCGAGCGGGATGCCGAGGACGAGCGCCACGATGAGCGCCCAGAACACGAGCTCCGCGGTCGCACCGCCGTACGTGACGATGATCTCGGTGATCGGACGGTTGTCGGTCGACGTCGTGCCGAAGTCGCCGCGGACGATGTTGCCGAGGTACTCGAGGTACTGCACGATGACCGGCCGGTCGTACCCGGCGGCGTGCAGGCGCTCCTGGAGCTGCGCCGGCGTCAGGCGACCACCGACGGACGCGGTGATCGGGTTGCCGATGACGCGCATCAGGAAGAAGACGAGCGTGACCAGGATGAACACGGTCGGGAAGATGAGGAGGAAGCGGACCAGGATGTACCGGCCGAGCCCGCCGCCCTGCCCGCGGGCACGTCGCTGTGCCTGGGGCTTGGTGGGGTCGGTGGCCAGCTCCGAGGCCGCCTCCGGGGTGCTGAGGGTCACGAGGACGGGTGCCTTTCGGTGCCGTTCGGGACGCGGCCACGGGGGCGTTCCTCGTGGGAACGCCCCCGTGGGCCGACGCCGGTGTTACTTGGAGAGGGTGGCGTAGCGGAACTTGTACGAGGAGTCGAGGACGAGGCCCTTGACGTCCTTCGAGGCGACCGCGACCGACTTGCCCTGCAGCAGCGGCAGCGTCGAGATCTGGGTGGCCTCACGCTCCTGCGCCTGCTCGATCAGGTCGGCACGCTTGCTCTTGTCCGACTCCTGCTGCTCCTGGGAGATCAGGTCCTGGATCGTCGGGTCGTCGTAGTGGTTCTGCACGAAGTTCTCCTTCGTGAAGAACGGCGACAGGTAGTTGTCGGCGTCCGAGAAGTCCGGGAACCAACCGAGCTGGTACACCGGGTAGGCGTCCTTCGTGCGCTCCTGCGCGTACGTCGTGTAGACCGTCGACTGGATGTTCACGGTGAACAGGCCCGAGTTCTCGAGCTGCGTCTTGAGCTCGGCGTACTCGTCGTCCGAGGTCGAGCCGTAGTGGTCCGGCGCGTACTGGATGTCGAGCTGGACCTTGCCGGTGACCCCGGCCTTGGACAGCGTCTCCTTCGCCTTGTCGACGCTCGGACCGCCGTTGCCGTCGCCGTAGAGCTGCTCGAACGGCTTCGCGGCGCCCGTCAGGCCCTCGGGGACCATCGAGTACAGCGGCGAGTAGGTGTCGTTGTAGACGTCCTTGGCGAGCTTCTCGCGGTCGACGACGTCGGCGACGGCCTGACGGACCGCGAGGGCCTTCGTCTCGTCCTTGTCGGACTGGCTCGCTCCGAACGGCTGCGTGTTGAAGTTGAAGACCAGGTAGCGGATCTCGCCGCCGGGGCCGTCGGTGACCTCGAGCTTGGAGTCCTTGCGGAGGTCCGCGATGTCGGTCGGCGTCAGGGAGCGGTACGCCACGTCGACGTCGCCCTTCTGCACGGCGAGCTTGAGGTCGGTCTCCTTGGTGTAGTAGCTGGCGGTGACCTCGTCGGTCTTCGCCTTGCCGAGGAGCCCGTCGTACTTCGGGTTCGCCTTGTACTGGATGGTGTCGTTCTCCTTGTACGAGGTGATCTCGTACTGCCCGGCGAACGCCTTGCCCTTGACGATGTCGGCCGCGGGCGTGAGCTTGTCGGCCGAGAACACCTGCTCGTCGACGATCGGGCCGGCGGGGCTCGAGAGCACCTGCGGCCAGGTCTGGTCGGCGTGGTCGAGGTTGAACACCACGGTCGTGTCGTCCGGGGTGTCGATGCTCTTGAGGTTGGCGAGCAGCGACTGCGGGCCGTTCTCGTTGTTGATCTTCAGCTCGCGCTCGAACGAGAACTTCACGTCGCTCGACGTGAGGTCGTGGCCGTTCGCGAACTGCAGGCCCTTCTTGAGCGTGACGGTGTACGTCGTCGGGTTCGTGAACTCGCCCTTGGTGGCGATGTCCGGCTTCACGTCCGGGCTGTTGACCGGGGTGTTCATCAGGAACGGGAACACCTGGTTCTGCACGGCGAAGGAGCCGTTGTCGTAGGAGCCCGCCGGGTCGAGTGACGTGATCTTGTCCGTCGTGCCGATGCTGATGCCGTTCAGGGCGGTGTCGGAGACGCTGCTGCTCGCGCAGCCCGTGAGCACCAGCGCCGTCGCTGCTGCCCCGGCGCCGAGCGCGAGACCGCGCTTGCCCCACTTGGTCACGGATGCCATGTCCGCTCTCTCTCTGGTGATGGTTGCAAGGGTCCTGGACAGGGCGGTGGTTCGACTGTGTGCCCGGCCAGGAACGCTCATTGGTACCACCCTGACACGGAATCTCCGGCGCCGGAGGGCATTTGTTTACACCCTTGTAATGCAGGACCGCGTCGCATGGCGCATGATGCGCGCGTGGCGCCCCGGCGTGTCACGCAGGATTGTTGCGTTCGGCAACGGGGTCGCGCGAGCGGGCCGAGCGTGCCACTTGTGGCCCGCTCGGCGGTCCGACCCGACACTTCTCGACCGCTCGAAGCCGAGCACGCGGCGTGTCCTGCCAGTTCGGCGGAGGGCAGACAGCGGGCATGCCGGACAGCGGGCATACCGGACAGCGGGCACGCCGGACAACGGGCACGCCGGCCAGCGGGCACGTCGGACGAGGCGGACGACGAGTCCCTACGCGGACGCCTCGCCATCGGCCCGGAGCCGCATGCGCTGGGCGTCGAGCTCCACGAGCTCCCGCTGGATCTCGGCGCGGCGGTCGCCCTGCTCGTGCGGGTCGGCGCGCTGCAGCTGCCCGAGGAGCGCGGCCTTGCGGGCGAGCAGGTCACGCTCGACCAGGGCCTGCACGATGCTCCGGGCGTAGAGCGCGAGGTCCTCGTCGGTGCGGGCGGGGATCGGCGCGAGCGCGAGCTCCTGCACGAGGCCGCGGAACGGCGCCGGCACGTCCTGCAGCAGCCGGTCGAGCCAGTCCCCCGCGCCGATCGCGTCGACGTTGGCCACGACGGCGTCACGGACGACCGACAGCATCGGCGCCGAGAACGTCGCCGATGCAGCGAGCCAGATCAGCGGCGTCCCGACGTACCCGGGCTGCTGCACCATCGCCATCACGGCGTCGCGCTCCATCCGGGTGACCGGGTCGTTCGGCAGCAGTCGCAGCCCGGCCACGGGCTCCTCCGGAGGGGCGACCAGCTCGCCACCGGGACCCGCCTGTCCGACCGGCACCGAGCCTCCTGACTGGTCCTGACGGGTCGATCCCTGCCGCTGCCGCGCGTTCTCGACCGCGCGCCGGACCTCCGGGATGTCGATACCGAGCCACTTGGCGGTCTCGCGGACGTAGGCGCTGGCCAGGGTGCGGTCGCGGATGCCGGCCACGACGGGTGCGGCGTCGCGGAGCCCGGCGACCCTGCCTTCGGCGGTCTCGATGTCGTGGGACGCCAATCGGCGACGGATCATGAACTCGAACATCGGGCGCTTGGTCTCGACGAGCCGCTCGATCGCGGCGTCACCGCGCGTCAGCCGGAGGTCGCACGGGTCGAGGCCACCCGGCGCGACCGCGACGTAGGTCTGCGAGGCGAACCGGCTCTCCTCGGCGAAGGCGCGTGCCGCGGCACGCTGCCCGGCCTCGTCCGGGTCGAACGTGAAGACGATGTCGCCGAGCTGCGACAGGTGCGCACCGGCCGAGTCGCCGAGCATCGGCCGCAGGACCTTGATGTGGTCGACCCCGAAGGACGTGCCGCACGTCGCGACCGCGGTGGTCACGCCCGCGAGGTGGCACGCCATCACGTCGGTGTAGCCCTCGACGATCACGACCTGCTTCTGCTTCGAGATGTCCCGCCGGGCGAGGTCGAGCCCGTAGAGCACCTGGCTCTTGTGGTAGATCGGCGTCTCGGGGGTGTTGAGGTACTTCGGCCCCTTGTCGTCGTCGAGCAGGCGACGCGCACCGAAGCCGATCGTCGCGCCGGTGACGTCGCGGATCGGCCACATCAGACGTCCGCGGAAGCGGTCGTACGGCGACCGGTCCCCCTGGCCCGCGAGCCCGGCGGCGAGGATCTCGTCCATCGAGAAGCCCCGGCCGCGCAGGTGCTCACGCGTCGCGTCGTACGACTGCGGCGCGAAGCCGACCCCGAAGTGCTGCGCCGCGGCGGGGTCGAAGCCACGCTCCCCGAGGAACCGGCGGGCGGGTTCGGCGCCCGCGGTCGTGAGCTGCGCCTGGTAGAACGCCAGCGCGGCTTCGTTCACGGCGATCAGCCGCGCGCGCTGATTGTAGTCGGTGCGCGGCCCGTCGCCTTCTTCGTAGTGGAGCGTGAAGCCGATCTTCGCCGCCATCCGCTCGACGGCTTCCTGGAAGGTCGTGTGGTCCTGCTTGATGATGAACTCGAAGACGTCGCCGTCCTCACCGCACCCGAAGCAGTGGTACCGACCGACCTGGGGCCGCACGTGGAAGGACGGGGAACGCTCGTCGTGGAAGGGGCAGAGGCCCTTGAGCGACCCGACACCGGCGGACTTCAGCGTGACGTAGTCGCCGACGACGTCGGCGATGTTGACACGCGAGCGGACCTCGTCGATGTCGTTCCGCGCGATCCTGCCAGCCACCCCTCGATCCTAGTTCGTGCAGGTGACCCCGGCGGACGGTCGCGCTCGCCTGTGGACGGGCGTCCGCCTGTGGACGGGTGACGGCCTGGAGGCACGGGGCACGTCCGGCACGTCGGCTGCGGTCGCGGGGTGGTCCGGACGGGAGGCGTGCGCGTCCGCGTCCGCGTCCGGTCGCGCCGAGACGGTCCGGTCGCGCCCAGACGGTCGCGTCCCACCGAGACGGTCCCGGAACCGGCGGCGTCCCGCGCGCACGGGGGCATCTCGCGGAACCGGCACCGGCACGGGCACCGCGCCTCAGACCGGGATGTGCGTCGTCTCCCGCTCGCCGACGACGAGCCGCTTGTGCCACGCGAGTGCCCCCTGGTCGGTCAGGCTCGCCACCTGGTCGACCACGGCCCGCAGCCGCCCGGCGTCGTCGGACGCCGCTCGCCAGTCCGCCGCGAAGCCCGGCTCGAGGTCCGCGCTCCCCGTGGCCGCGAGGGCGTCGAGCAGCTCGGTGAGGACGCGACGCTGGTCCTCGTACACCGGCTGCCGGTCCCCCTGGGTCATCACGAACGCCGCGACGATGCCCTTGAGCACCGCGATCTCCCCGATGATCTCGGGCGGGGTGACGACGGACGCCGCGAACCGCACGAGCGACCCGGACGCGTAGGACTCACGTGTCGCCGCCGTCGCCGTGCGCGCGAAGCGCCCGATGAGCTGCGACGTCAGGTTCTTCAGCCGCGCCATGTCCCGCCGCGACCCGTCGTACGAGGTCATCCACAGCGGCAGGGAACGCAGCCGGTCGAAGGCCTCGAGCAGCTCGTCGCGGCTGAGGTCGGACCCCACCCACGCGTGCATCGCCGTGACGATGTCGTTCTCGCCGACCCGGTCGCCGAGCGCCGCCACGTCGATGAAGCCCGCGACGACCGCGTCCTCGAAGTCGTGCACCGAGTACGCGATGTCGTCGGACAGGTCCATGACCTGCGCCTCGATGCACCGCTGCCGGCGGGGAGCCCCAGCACGGAGCCACTCGAAGGCGTCGTGGTCGTCGTCGTAGAAGCCGAACTTCGTGCGCCCGGACGACGCCTCGGCCACACCCTGCGCCGCCGGCCACGGGTACTTGCAGCTCGCGTCGAGGGAGGCCCGGGTCAGGTTGAGCCCGTACGGACGGTCGTCGTCCGGACCGACGCCGTAGACCTTCGGCTCGAGTCGCGTGAGCAGACGCAGGGTCTGCGCGTTGCCCTCGAACCCGCCGATCCCGGCAGCCCAGGCGTTCACGGCCGTCTCGCCGTTGTGGCCGAACGGCGGGTGGCCGATGTCGTGCGCCAGACAGGCCGTGTCGACGACGTCGGGGTCGAGCCCGAGCGAGTCGGCGAGCTCGCGGCCGACCTGCGCGACCTCGAGCGAGTGCGTCAGGCGGTTCCGCGCGAAGTCGAGCCCCGTGGTCGGGCTGAGCACCTGGGTCTTCGCGGCGAGCCGCCGGAGCGCGCTCGAGTGCAGCAGTCGGGCACGGTCGCGGGCGAAGTCGGACCGACGGTTGCCGTGGGTCTCGGGCAGCCAGCGCTCGGCGTCGGCGGGCCCGTACGAGGCGGTGGCGCTCATCCGCCGCTGTGGTGCAGCTCGGCGGCGGCGAGGACCTTCCGGAACGCCTCGTCGACGTCGCGGGACTCGAGCCAGCGGTCCGGCAGGGCCGTGCGCTTCGGGTGCCCGGCGCGACCGCGCGGCCCCTCGACGTCGGCGCCCGGGTACGGGGCCGTCCAGTCGAGCTGCCCGAGCAGGTCGTCGATCTCCTGCAGGCTCGACGCCATCGACAGCGCCGACCGGACGTCGCCGCCGATCGGGTAGCCCTTGAAGTACCACGAGACGTGCTTGCGGGCGTCACGGCAGCCGTGGTCCTCGGACCCGAAGAACTCGACGAGCAGCTCGGCGTGCCGGCGGAACGCGGTCGCGACGTCGCCGAGGGACGGCATCGCACGGACGTCCTCGCCGCGGAACGCCGCCGCGAGGTCGCCGAACAGCCACGGACGCCCCAGGCACCCGCGGCCGACGACCACGCCGTCGCAGCCGGTCTCGTCGACCATGCGCAGCGCGTCGGCGGCGGACCAGATGTCGCCGTTGCCGAGCACCGGGACGTCGGTGATCGCTTCCTTCAGCGTCGCAATCGCCGACCAGTCCGCGTGCCCGGAGTAGTGCTCGTTCGCGGTGCGGGCGTGCAGCGAGATCGCGGCCACACCCGCGTCCCGGGCGATGCGCGCCGCGTCGAGGTACGTGAGGTGGTCCGCGTCGATGCCCTTGCGCATCTTGACGGTCACCGGGACGTCACCGGCGGCCTTGACGGTCTTCTCGACCAGGTCCTTGAACAGGTCGAGCTTCCACGGCAGGGCCGCTCCCCCGCCCTTCCGCGTGACCTTGGGCACCGGGCACCCGAAGTTCAGGTCGATGTGGTCGGCCCGGTCCTCGCCCACCAGGATCGTCGCGGCCTCGGCCACGGTGTTCGGCTCGACGCCGTACAGCTGGATCGACCGGGGCGTCTCCGACTCGTGGTGCTGGATGAGCTGCATCGAGACCGGGGTCCGCTCGACCAGCGCGCGCGAGGTGATCATCTCGCAGACGTAGAGACCCGCGCCGTACTCGCGGCAGAGTCGGCGGTAGGCCATGTTCGTGATGCCCGCCATCGGAGCGAGCACCACGGGCGCGTCGACCTCGATGGGGCCGATGCGCAGGGGCTTCGCCGGTCGGGTCGCCGTCCGGGGCGCGTCAGTGATCGTCATACGTCGTCCATTCTCCCATGCCCGTTCCGCGCCGGTAGCGTTCTCCACATGTCCGACACCGCCATCGCCCGCTTCGACGCCGACGCAGCAGCCAGGGGGCTCGACGTCGAGGTCGTCGAACGCCCCGCGGCCGACTCGCTCGAGCAGGCCGCCGCACTGCTCGGGATCACCCCGGGCGACATCGTCAAGACCCTCGTCGTCAAGCGGCACGACGGCGGCTTCCTGCTCGCGCTCGTACCGGGAGGGCGGAGCATCGCGTGGAAGAAGCTCCGCGCGGTCGTCGGGGTCAACAAGCTCTCGATGCCCGACGCGGCCACCGCGCTCGAGGCCTCGGGCTACGAGCGCGGCACGATCACCCCGATCGGTGCGACGGGTGACCTGCCGGTCGTCGCCGACGAGCGCGTGCTCGGCCGACGGATCGCGCTCGGCGCGGGACGGCACGGCGCGAGCGCGTTCGTCGACGCGGACGCCCTGGTCGCCGCCTACGACGCGACGGTCGCGGACATCACCGACGAGGAACCCGTCCGGGGCTGACCCGGGCGCGGGTCCGTCAGTCCGGGACCTCGGTCCAGCTCCCCTCGGCGCCGGGCACGAAGCAGCTGTCGCCCTCGCAGACCGGCGCGCCGCCGGTCACGGGGAACGTCAGCAGTGCGGGTCCGGCGGACGGGTTCGACCCGGCCTGGAGGCCCGGTGCGGCCCCGCCGGTCGTCGTCACGTCGCTCACCGGGCCGCCGCCGCATCCGCTGCCGCGTCGTCCTCGGCGCGCTGCTGCTCGGCTGCGAGCTCCTCGGGTGTGGACGAGCGCAGCGCCACGACCTGGCGGAGCACCTGCTCGAAGGCCGCCGGGTCCTGGGCGCCGGAGACGCCGTACTTGCCGTCGATGACGAAGAACGGGACGCCGTTGATGCCGAACGCCTGTGCCTGGGCCTGGTCGGCACGGACGGCGGCGAGCTGCCCGTCGTCGCGCAGGGTCGTCAGGACCTCGTCGCGGTCCAGGCCGACCTCGGCGGCCAGGTCCGCGAGGGACTCGTCCTGCCCGACGTGCTCGCCCCGCTCGAAGTACGCGGTGAAGAGCCGCTCGACCATGTCGAGCTGCTTGCCGTGCTGCTTGGCGAGGTGGATGACCTGGTGCGCCTTCACCGTGTTGGTGTGGTGCATCGCGTCGAAGTCGTAGTCCAGGCCGACGCTCTGCGCGATGCCGGCGACGTGCTCGAGCATCTGCTGCGCTTGCTCGACGGGCATGCCCTTGTGGCCGGACAGGAACTCGGCCTCGGTCCCCTCGAAGTCGACCGGGGTGTCCGGGCTGAGCTCGAACGAGTGGTACTCGACCTCGACCGGCGCGGCGTCGGGACCGGCGCCGAACGCCGCGGCTCCCGCCTCGAACTTGCGCTTGCCGATGTAGCACCAGGGGCACGCGATGTCGGACCAGACATCGACCTTCACGGAGTCGTTCACGCTGACGACAACGCGGCCACTGCCCGGGTATTCCCGGGCCGTGGCCGCGTGTGTCTGTCTGTCCGTCGGTCGGGCGGTCGGTGCTACGCGCCGAGCAGCCGCTGCGCCAGGTAGCCCTGCAGCTGGTCGAGGGACACGCGCTCCTGCGCCATGGTGTCGCGCTCGCGGACCGTCACGGCCCGGTCGTCGAGCGTGTCGAAGTCGACCGTGATGCAGAACGGCGTACCGATCTCGTCATGGCGACGGTAGCGACGACCGATCGCACCGGCGTCGTCGAAGTCGACGTTCCAGTGCTTGCGGAGGTCGTCGGCGAGCCCACGGGCGACCGGCGAGAGCTGCTCGTTGCGCGACAGCGGCAGGACAGCGGCCTTGACCGGGGCGAGCCGCGGGTCCAGGCGCAGGACGGTTCGCTTGTCGACGCCACCCTTCGCGTTCGGGGCCTCGTCCTCGTGGTAGGCGTCGAGCAGGAACGCCATGAGCGCACGGGTGAGCCCGAACGACGGCTCGATGACGTACGGCACGTACTTCTCGTTGGCGGCCTGGTCGAAGAACCGGAGGTCCTTGCCCGAGGACTCGATGTGGTTGTTGAGGTCGAAGTCGGTGCGGTTCGCGACGCCCATGAGCTCGCCCCACTCGGACCCGGCGAAGCCGAAGCGGTACTCGATGTCGGCCGTGGCGTCGGAGTAGTGCGCGCGCTCCCCGTCCGGCACGTCGAACCGGCGGAGGTTCTCCGGGTCGATGCCGAGGTCGGTGAAGAACGCGACCGAGTCGGCGATCCACTGCTCGTAGTGCGTGTCGACGTCGGCCGGCGGCACGAAGTACTCGATCTCCATCTGCTCGAACTCGCGGGTCCGGAAGATGAAGTTGCCGGGCGTGATCTCGTTGCGGAACGCCTTGCCGACCTGGCCGATGCCGAACGGGGGCTTCATGCGGCTCGTCGTGACGACCTGCGCGAAGTCGACGAAGATGCCCTGCGCGGTCTCGGGGCGCAGGAAGTTCAGGCCTTCTTCGGACTCGACCGGGCCGAGGTACGTCTTGAGCATCCCGGAGAACTCACGGGGCTCGGTCCACTCGCCGCGGGTGCCGCAGTTCGGGCAGGCGATCTCCGCCATGCCACCCTCGGGGTCGCGGCCCTTCTTGGCGACGAAGGCCTCGACCAGGTGGTCCTCGCGGAAGCGGTGGTGGCAGTGCAGGCACTCGACGAGCGGGTCGGTGAAGGTCGCGACGTGGCCGGAGGCCTCCCACACCTTGCGCGGCAGGATGACGGCCGAGTCCAGGCCGACCATGTCGCCACGGCCGCGGACGAACCGCTGCCACCACTGGCGCTTGATGTTCTCCTTGAGTTCGACACCGAGGGGCCCGTAGTCCCACGCGGAGCGCGATCCGCCGTAGATCTCCCCCGACTGGAAGACGAAGCCGCGGCCCTTGGCCAGGGCGATGACGCTGTCGAGACGGGAGGACGGTGCCAAGAGGGACTCCTGTGGTCGCCGGACTGGGTGCCCGGGTCGGAACGGTACCCGGCAAGCGTACCGGCCCGTCGAGCGGGGGCGGACGGGCTACCGCACGCTGTGGACGAGCGGCCGCTCCACCGGTCGGAAGCTGCCGAGTCCCCCGAGCACCGCGACGACGCGGTCGACGTCCTCGGCGTCGTTCCACAGGTGGAAGGCGAGCCGCAGCCGCCCCGCCCGGCCGCTCGCGGTGACCCCGGCGTCCGCCAGTGCGCGGAGCGCCGTGCCGTCAGGGTCCGGGAACGTCGTGATCGCCTGCCCGGGTCGGGGCCTCCCGAGCGCGTCGGCGAGCCGGTCCGCGAGACCGGTGGCGTGCCTCCAGGCCGAGGCCGCGTCGACGGACGCGAGGTGCCGCAGGGCGGCGACCGCCCCGGGCCAGGCCTGCCAGGCCGGGGAGACGTCGAAGCGACGGGCGTCGTCGGCGAGCCGCATGTCGGGTCCGTAGCACGAGGACCACACGTCGGCGCCCGCGTACCAGCCCGCCTGCACGGGCCGGAGCTCCGCGAGCGCGCGGTCCGAGAACGTCGCGAACGCGACCCCGCGCGGCGCGCAGAGCCACTTGTAGGCGTGCGTCACGGTGACGTCGAAGGGTGCCGCGTCGACGGGGAGCACCCCGGCCGCCTGCGTGAGGTCGCACAGCGTCAGGGCGCCGACCGCCCGGGCCGCGGCGAGCACGGGCGCCGGGTCGGTCACCACGCCGGAGGCGGACTGCACGGCGGACCACGCGACGAGTCGGGTGCCCGGGCGCACGGCGTCGGCGAGGTCCGCGAGCGGGACGCTCCGCACCCGGACCCCGCGGTAGGCCTGGGCGAGGAACGGGAAGACCACCGAGCTGAAGTCCCCGTCGGGGACGACGACCTCGGCGCCGTCGGGCAGCGAGGCGGCGACGACGGCGACCATCGCCGACGTCTGCGAGCCGGTGGCGACCCGCGCCCGATCGACGCCGACGATCCCCGCGAACAGTTCACGGCCCTGTTCGACGAGTGCGCCGTAGCCGGTCGGGGTCGTCGCCGCCCGGGACCACGCGTCGAGGTCCGCGCGCTGGGCGGTGAGCGTGCCGAGCGTCGGCAGACCGGCGGTGCAGGCGGCGAGGTACCCGGTGCCGTCGACGAAGGAGTCCATGCGTCCAGCATCGACGGCGGGCGGCCATCACACCAGGGCAGCTTTCTTCGGCACCCCATAACATCGTGTTGTGGACGACCTCGACCCCCAGCTGCTCCGTGTGCTCCGTGCCGTCCGGGACGCCGGGTCGATCAGCCGCGCCGCGAACGTCCTCGGGTACAGCCAGCCGGCCGTCAGCCAGCTCCTGGCGCGGGCCGAGCGTCGGCTGGGCCACGAGCTCGTACTGCGCGGGGGAACCGGCGGGAGCGCCGGGCCCGGTGGCAGCGCCGGCACCGGCGTCGGCGGTCGCGGCGGGCCCGCGGGTCGTGGTGGGCGCGGCGCCACCCTCACCGAGGCCGGTGCGGTGCTCGCCGGCCACGCGCAGGCGGTCGAGTCCGCGCTGGCCGCCGCACGCGAGGACCTGGACGCCGTCGGCGGACTCGCACGCGGACGGGTGCGGTTCGCCGGGTTCCCGAGTGCCTCGTCCACCCTGGTGCCCGCCGTGCTCGCCACGCTCGCGGCGGACCACCCCGGGGTCGTGACCTCGTACGTGGAGGCCGAACCGCCCGAGGCCGTCGAGCTCGTCCGCCGCGGCGAGGTCGACGTCGCCCTGGTCTTCTCGCACGCCTTCGTCGAGCCCGCCGACGACACCACCACGGACCCGATGCTCCGCACCCGGGCGCTCGGACGCGACCCGCTCGCACTCGTGACGCCGGGCCCGGGCGGTGGCGACGGAGCACTGCCGGTCGACTGGTCCGGCGGGAGCGTCGCGGACCTCGCCGACCACCGCGAGGCGCGCTGGATCGGCGGCTGCCCGCGCTGCCGGGGACACCTGCTCGCCTCGTGCGCCGCCTCCGGGTTCACCCCGGAGATCGTGCTCGAGACCGACAACGCTGCGGCGGTCGTCGGGCTCGTCGCGGCCGGCCTCGGGGTGGCGCTCCTGCCCCGGCTCGCGCTCGTGTCGACCGTCATCCCGGCCGGCGTCGCCGTCACCCCCGCCGAGGACGACCTGGCCAGGCGGGTCGAGGTGGTCGTCGCGCGCGGGGCGGACCGGGTGCCGAGCGTCCGTGCCGCGCTCGACGCGGTCCGTGGGGCGGCGCACCTGCTCGACTGACGGGGCTGGCCCGTGTCGGACGGGAGGATCGTGGCGGCGCCCGCCATGCGCCTCCGGTCAGGCGGTGGGTGCGTCGACGGCGCCGCCGTACCGGCGGTCCCGGCTCGCGTACTCCTCGATCGCGCCCCAGAGGTCCGTCCTCCGGAAGTCCGGCCAGAGCCGGTCGAGGAACACCATCTCGGCGTAGGCCGACTGCCAGAGCATGAAGTTCGAGGTGCGCTGTTCCCCCGAGCTCCGGAGGAACAGGTCGACGTCCGGCAGCTCCGGCACGTACAGCCGCTTCGCCAGGGCCTTCTCGGTGACCTGGCTCGGCTTCATCCGCCCGGCGGCGACGTCCTCGGCCATGCTGCGGACGGCGTCGACGATCTCGTTCCGGCCGCCGTAGTTCACGCACATCGTCAGCGTGAGACGAGCGTTGTCGGCCGTCATGCGCTCGGCGGTCTGCAGCTCGTCGACCACGCTCCGCCAGAGCCGTGGGCGCCGTCCGGCCCACCGCACCCGGACGCCCCAGGCGTGGAGCTGGTCGCGTCGCCGGTGGATGACCTCGCGGTTGAAGCCCATCAGGAAGCGGACCTCGTCCGGGGAGCGCTTCCAGTTCTCGGTCGAGAACGCGTACGCCGAGACGTGCTTGACGCCGATCTGGATGGCGCCGGCGACGACGTCGAGGAGCGAGGCCTCGCCCGCCTTGTGCCCCTCGACCCGCGTCAGTCCGCGCTGGTTCGCCCACCGGCCGTTGCCGTCCATCACGATCGCGACGTGCTCGGGCACGAACTGCGCGGGGATCGCGGGCGGCTGCTCCCCCGTCCAGTCGACGGGCTTCATCGGCTCGGACGCTGCTGACCGGCGTGGGCTCATGCAGGGGCTCCTTCGGGATCGGACGGCACGGTGTCGGTCGGCACGGGGACCGTGGGTGCCGGTGTCGCGGAGACCGCGGCGGGGACCCCACCCGGCGTCGGTGCGACCGGTGCCGGGTGCTCGCTGCGGTCGACGTGCGGCAGGGACCGGAGCGATCGTTCCAGGTGCCACTGGGCGTACGCCGCCACCACGCCGGAAGCCCGGGAGCGCGTCCGTTCGTCCGCGACGTCCACGGTCGCCCAGTCGCCCGCGAGGAGGGCTCCGAGCAGGCCGAGCGTGTCGATGTCCAGGCGCGGGGTGCCGGGCGGCGCCGCCCGATCGGCCACGACGCCGCCGAGTTGCACGACGAAGGCGGTGTGCGGCCCGGGCTCCCCGGTCACCGCGCAGTCGCCGAACGAGGGCGCCCAACCCGCGATGCTCATCGCCCGGAGCAGGTAGGAGTCGAGCGTCGCGCTCGTGACGTGCTCGCGACGGGACAACGAGCGCAGGGCCCCGACGAGCAGCAGGTACTGCTGCAGCCCGGCGTCCGCCTCGCTCAGGCGGTCGGCGGTCTCGACCATCGCACTCGCGGCCGTGTACGCGCCGTAGTCCGCGACGATCTGGGCACCGTACGACCCGAGGCTCTCGGCCTGCGTGACGATGTCGAGCGTGCGGCCCTCGTAGAACTGCGCGTCGACGACCATGAACGGCTCGAGCCGAGACCCGAACTTCGACGCGGTGCGCCGGACGCCCTTCGCGACGGCCCGGATCTTGCCGTGCTGCCGGGAGAGCATCGTGACGATGCGGTCGGCTTCACCGAGCTTGTGGGTGCGCAACACGACGCACTCGTCCCGGTACAGCGGCATCGCACCAGTATCCCCCGCCCCGCCGACAGCGGGGTGCGGGGGGGGAGGCGACCGTTCCGCGCGTCGGAGACCGATCCGCGCGTCGGAGACCGATCCGCGCGTCGGAGACCGATCCGCGCGTCGGAGACCGCGAGTTCCGTCCTCCCATGCGCGATCCGTCCTCCCATCTCGGGCGCGATGGGACGGAACGCACCACGCGACGGCGGGCGCGACGGGTAGGGACGGGGCGGCACCACGGACGGGAGGCGCGGTGCGGGTCGGACCCGCACCGCGCCTCCCGTCAGGTGGTCGCGCTGAGCGCGCGGTCAGGCGGAGACCAGCTCCGACGCGCCGGACGCGGCCCCTGCGCGGACTGCGCGGTTCACCGCCGAGACGATCGCCTTGAGCGACGCCGTCGCGATGTCCGCGTCGATGCCGACGCCCCACAGGCGGACGCCGTCGACGTCGAGCTCGACGTACGAGGCGGCCTGCGCGTCACCCGAGGCGCTCATCGTGTGCTCCGAGTAGTCGTACAGCGTGACGGCGACGCCCTGGTCGCGCATCACCGACAGGAACGCGTCGATCGGCCCGGTCCCGACCGCCTGCGCCTCGACCGACCCCTCGTCGACGCGCATCGCGACCGAGAGCTTCGTCGTGCCGTCGAAGTCGCTCGACGTCGCCGTCTTCGTGATCTCGTAGCGACCCCACTTGTCCTCGTCCGTGGTCGCGGGCAGGTACTCGTCGCGGAACAGGTCCCAGATGCGCTCAGACGAGAACTCGCCGCCCTCGGAGTCGGTGCGCTGCTGCACGACACCGGAGAACTCGATCTGCAGCTTGCGGGGCAGGTCGATCGCGTGGTCGGTCTTGAGCAGGTACGCGACACCGCCCTTGCCGGACTGCGAGTTGACGCGGATGACCGCCTCGTACGAGCGGCCGATGTCCTTCGGGTCGACCGGCAGGTACGGCACCGCCCAGGCGATCTCGTCGACGGTCGTCCCAGCAGCCTCGGCCTTCGCCTGCATGGCGTCGAAGCCCTTCTTGATGGCGTCCTGGTGCGACCCGCTGAACGCGGTGTACACGAGGTCGCCCGCCCAGGGCTGGCGCTCGGGCACCGGTAGCTGGTTGCAGTACTCGACCGTCCGCTTCACCTGGTCGATGTCGCTGAAGTCGATCTCCGGGTCGATGCCCTGCGTGAACAGGTTCATGCCGAGGGCGACGAGGTCGACGTTGCCGGTGCGCTCCCCGTTGCCGAACAGGCAGCCCTCGATGCGGTCGGCGCCGGCCATGTAACCGAGCTCCGCTGCGGCGACGGCCGTCCCGCGGTCGTTGTGCGGGTGCAGCGAGAGGATGACGTCCTCACGGTGGTCGAGGTTCCGCGACATCCACTCGATCGAGTCGGCGTAGACGTTCGGCGTCGCCATCTCGACCGTGGCGGGCAGGTTGATGATGACCTTGCGATCAGGGGTCGGCTCGAAGACCTCGAGCACGGCGTTGCAGATCCGGACCGCCACCTCGAGCTCGGTGCCCGTGTAGGACTCCGGTGAGTACTCGTAGAACACCGTCGTGTCGTGCTGCAGCGCCGCCTCGGCCGCCTTGCACATCCGCGCGCCCTCGACCGCGATGTCCACGACGCCCTGCACGTCCGTCCGGAAGACGACCTCGCGCTGCACGATCGACGTCGAGTTGTACAGGTGCACGATCGCCTGCTTCGCACCGTCGATCGCCTCGTAGGTGCGGTTGATGAGGTGCTCGCGGGCCTGCGTCAGGACCTGGATCGTGACGTCGTCGGGGATGGCTCCGTCGTCGATGAGCGACCGGACGAAGTCGAAGTCGGTCTGCGAGGCGCTCGGGAACCCGACCTCGATCTCCTTGTAGCCCATCCGGACGAGCAGGTCGAACATCGCCCGCTTGCGCTCGGAGTCCATCGGGTCGATCAGGGCCTGGTTACCGTCCCGGAGGTCGACCGCGCACCACCGCGGCGCACGGTCGATGCGCTTCGTCGGCCAGGTGCGGTCGGGCAGCTCGACCGCGATCTGCTCGTGGAAGGGGACGTACTTGTGGATGGGCATCCCGGAGGGGCGCTGCGTGTTCTGCATCGGTTCGTCGCTTTCGTCGTCAGGTGTGTGTCAGGCCACGACGGACTCCGCGACGAGGTGGGCCGTTGTGTCAGGCCTCGTCGCGGCAGCGAAGGAGGAGGAGTGCCGGGTACATCACGGCCACCGTAGCACTGGTACACCAGCGCGGTGCAAGTGCGTGACGCTGCCGGCGCCCGGGCCTGGGTGCTGCAGTACTGGCCCGGGCGCTGCTGCCCGGGCGCTGCCGCCCGGGCACTGCTGCCCGCGCCAGGTGTCGTGCTCAGTCGACGGCGAGTGCCTCGGTCGGCGGGACCCGCATCGCGCGGCGGACCGGAGCGACGGTCGCGACCACCGCCAGGACGAGCGCCCCGACGACGACCACGGCGACGGTACCGAGCGGCAGGACGGGCGGCACGACGGTGCCGATCGAGCCGAGGAGCGTCTGTCCGCCGACCCAGCCGTAGCAGGTGCCGAGCACGAGTCCGGTCACGACCGCAGCGACGACCATCTGCACGGCCTCGGTCACGATCATCCGCCGGACCTGCGCCCCGGTGAGCCCGAGCACACGGAGCAGCCCGAGCTCACGGCGACGCTGGAGCACGCCGAGGGCGAGGGCGTTCACGACCCCGACCGCGGCGATCACGGCGGAGAACCCGACGATCGCGCCCACGACGGTGTTGAGCTGCACGAAGAAGTCGCGCTGCGCCTGCAGGACCTCGGGCGTCATCGTGCCGTCGTCCATCGCGGAGAGCTGCTGCTCGAGCACGTGCTGCATGATGCCGAGCGCGACCGCGAACGTCACGAGGAGCGTCACGCCGATGACGAGTCCGATCGTGGCACGCGAGGCCCGCCCGGGCGCCCGCATCGCGTTCCGACCGGCGAGGAGCACCACGGGGTCGCGGGAGCCGATCCGTCCGATCAGCTGCAGGACCGGCGGCATCACGATGGTCGCTCCGACGGCGACGCCCGCGAAGGACACGAAGCCGCCGAGGGCGGCCGGCAGGACCGCGAACGGCGAGCTCACGCTGACGCCCAGCCCGAGCAGCATCAGCAGCGAGCCCGCGGCCATGAGCAGGATCGCCCACACCTTCCGCGCAGTGCCGGACCGGACGTCCTCGTGCGCGGGTTCGACACTTGACGACAGCGCCTGGAGCGGGGTCACCGTCAGGACGCGCCGCGACCCGGCGGCGAAGGCACCCCAGGTCGCGAGGACGACGGCGACGAGCGGCAGGACGAGCTCCCACGGGACGAGGGTGTACGCCGTCTCCGGCAGGAAGCCGTTCCCGCGCAGCACCGCGACGAACACGGCCGACAGCCCGGTTCCCACGACGACACCGATCGCACCGCCGAGCGCGCCGACGAGCAGCCCGGTCCGGGTGATGCGGGCGCGGAGCGTGGCGCCCGTGGCACCGACGAGCCGCTGCAGCGCGATGATGCGCGTCTGGCCGGCGATGAGGGTGGCGCAGGTGTTGGCCGTGACGATCGCCCCGACGTAGAGGGCGATGCCGAGGAAGAGCCAGCCGATCACCGCGAGGATCGCCTTGACCGGACCGAGGTCGCTCAACCCCGCCGCGGCCATCGCCTGGGTCACGACGCCCGGTGCGATCACGAGCGCCGAGCCGAAGGTGGTGCCGAGCGCCGCGACGAGCACGGTGGGCGCGAAGGCACGGAGGCCGGTCATGCTGCCGCCTCCATCCCGAGCATCGTGGCGGAGATGTCCGACGCGGTCATCGCCGGACGGTCGTCCACGATGCGGCCGTCGGCGAGGAACAGGATGCGGTCGGCGTTCGCCGCCGCGACGGGGTCGTGCGTGACCATGACGACGCTCTGCCCCCACTCCTGCACGGCGCCACGGAGGATCCCGAGCACGTCGCGCCCGGTCCGCGAGTCGAGGGCTCCGGTCGGCTCGTCGGCGACGACGACGGCCGGACGCGAGGCCAGCGCCCGCGCGATCGCGACGCGCTGCTGCTGTCCGCCGGAGAGCTGGTGGGGACGGTGGCCCAGGCGGTTCCCGAGGCCGAGCATCTCGACCAGCCGGTCGATCCACGCCGACTCGTCCCGCGTGGGCTTCTGCCCACCGAGCAGGAACGGCAGGCTGATGTTCTCGGCGACGTCCAGGGTGGGCACGAGGTTGAACGACTGGAACACGAAGCCGAGACGGCGCCGACGCAGCTCGGTGAGCTCGCGGTCCGCCAGCCCGGTGATCTCGACCCCGTCGATGCTGATCCGCCCCGACGACACCGCGTCGAGTCCGGCGGCGACGTGCATCAGTGTCGACTTGCCGGAGCCGGACGGACCCATCACGGCGGTGAACTCCCCCGCACCGATGTCGACGCTGACGTCATCGAGGGCGGTGACCCGGCGCGCGGCGTCGCCGTAGTGCTTGGAGACGTGGTCGAGTCGGATGATCGGCGTCTGGTTGGTGGTCATGGCACCACCCTCCCGGTCGGGGGCCACGCCCCGCGTCGGTCCGTCGTCTCCTGTGGATCGTCCGCTCGGCTCGGTTCCCTGTGGAGGGGTCATCCTGTCGGATGACGGTCGGTCACTCCGCCTTCGGCACGAGCCCGTGCTCGTGCGCGAACACCACGAGCCGCACGCGGTCCCGGAGGTCGAGCTTCGTCAGCACCCGCGAGATGTGCGTCTTCACGGTCGCCTCGCTGACGTACTCGTGCTGGGCGATCTCGCTGTTGCTGAACCCACGGGCCGCGAGGTCGAAGATCTCGCGCTCGCGCGGGGTCAGCTCGGCGAACGACGGCGGGACCGGCGCGGACTGTCCGGCGGTGTCGTCGTACCGGCGCAGGAGCTCGCGGGTGGCCGACGCGGCGAACACCGCGGTGCCGGCGTGCACCGTGCGGACGGCGGCGAGCAGGAACTCGGGGTCGGCGTCCTTCAGGACGAAGCCGCTGGCCCCCGCGCGGATCGCCTTCGCCGCGGCCTCGTCGAAGTCGAACGTGGTCAGGACGAGGACCTTCGCGGCGTCCGGACCACTCTGCTCGACGATGCGGGACGTCGCGGTGATGCCGTCCATCACGGGCATCCGGACGTCCATGAGCACGACGTCCGCCCGGGTCCGGCGGACGAGCTCGACACCCGCTGCTCCGTCGCCCGCCTCGCCGACGAAGAGGAGGTCCGGCTGCGAGTCGACGAGCATCCGGATGCCCGTGCGGAAGAGCGCCTGGTCGTCGACGAGCGCGACACGGATCTGGGGGGCGGTGGCCGCGGTGGTGGTCATCGGGTGGTGCGCTCCTGCTGGGTCGAGGTGATCCGGTCGCGGGGCATCTGCCCGCTGGCCGGGACGGCGGGCATCCGGACGGCCACCGTGAAGTCGTCGCCGCGGGGTCCTGCGGTCATCGTGCCGCCGGTCATCGTCGCCCGTTCGCGCATCCCGACGAGCCCGTGCCCGGTGCCCGGGCCGCGGGTGCCGTCGTCGGCGCGCCGGTTCACCACGGTGATCTCGACGGTGTCCGGACGGTACGTCAGCGACGCGTGCACGGGGGCTCCGGGCTGGCCGTGCTTCCACGCGTTCGTCAGGCTCTCCTGGACGATGCGGTAGACCGCGAGCTGCGTGGTGGTGGGGAGCCGTCCGGGGTCGCCCTCGCGGTCGACGCGGACGTCCAGCCCGACGTCGCGCATCTCGCCGACGAGCTTCTCGATGTCGTCGACCTCCGGCGTCGGGGCGGTCCCCTGCTCGTGCCGGAGTGCCCCGAGGAGCTCACGGACGTCGCCGAGGGCTCCGCGCGCCGTGCTCGAGATGGTGCCGAGGGCCTGGTCCGCGATCGCGGGGTCGGCCTTGAGCGCGTACCGCGCCCCGTCCGCCTGGGCGATCACCACCGCGAGCGAGTGCGCCACGATGTCGTGCATGTCCCGGGCGATCCGGACCCGCTCCTGCTCGACGGCGACGGCGCGGTCGGCCCGGGCTGCGTCCCGCTCGGCGACGAGCTGCGCTTCGCGGCTCATGCTGGCGGACCGGCGCGTCCGGACCACGAGGCCGGCGAGCCACGGCAGCAGGAGGAGCAGGAGCGTGACGGCGAAGAACGAGATCGTCACCTGCAGGGACTCCTGCAGCGGCGTCGTCGCAGTGGCCTCTCCGACCCGCACCCCGTAGTCCGTGACCCCCTCGTAGAGCGCGGCCGTGACCGACCCGCCGATCGCGGACGCCAGCCCGAGGCCCCGGACCCGCGGGCTGCCGTACGCGCTCGTCGTGTACATGATCGGCGCGATGAACAGGTTCGCGATGCTCGGCGTCTGGCCCGTGACCATCTGGAACGCCGCGAAGACCCATGCGATACCGAGGGCGAGCCCCGGGGAGAGTCGGCGGAACGCCAGCGCGGCGGTCAGTCCGACCACCGTCAGCCAGCTGACCGGGCCGTCCACCCCGCGCGTCGACACCACGAGCACGAGCAGCCCGAGCACCGACGCCGTGACGACGTCGGTGACGATCTGCGAGCGCAGCATGGGACGGAACACCACCCCACGGTACGTCCGGCCGGCCACGAGCGCGTCCGTCCGGCGGATGACGCGGGTCAGAACCCCAGGCGCCCGAGCTGCTTCGGGTCGCGCTGCCACTCCTTCGCGACCTTCACCCGGATGTTCAGGTACACGTGCCGGCCGCCCAGCAGGGACTCGATCTCGGCCCGGGCACGCGACCCGACGTCCTTGAGCCGCTCGCCGCCCCGGCCGATCACGATCGCCTTCTGGCTGTCCCGCTCGACGAACAGGTTCGCGAAGATGCGCAGCGGCCCGTCGGGGTCGTCCTCGTCGTCGGGTTCGACGACGTCCTCGACCACGACGGCCAGCGAGTGCGGGAGCTCGTCGCGGACGCCCTCGAGCGCGGCTTCCCTGATGAGCTCGGCGATGCGGTCCTCGTCGGTCTCCTCGGTGACGGTCGCGTCGTCGTAGAGCTGCGGCGACTCGGGCAGCAGCGAGGTGATCTCCCCGAGGAGCGCCTCGAGCTGCAGGCCCTTCGTGCCCGAGGTCGGGACGATGGCGTCCCAGTCGCGCAGCTTCGAGACCGCCAGGAGCTGCTCCCCCACGGTGTCCTTCGCGGTGCGGTCGATCTTCGTCACGATCGCGATCTTCTTCGCGCGCGGGTACTGGTCGAGCGACTCGTTGATCCAGCGGTCGCCGGGGCCGATCGGTTCGTTCGCCGGCACGCAGAACCCGATCACGTCGACGTCGCTGAGCGTGGACTGCACGAGGTCGTTCAGTCGCTCGCCGAGGAGCGTCCGCGGCCGGTGCACGCCCGGGGTGTCGACGATGATGACCTGGCCGTCGGGTCGGTGCACGATGCCGCGGATCGCGCGCCGCGTGGTCTGCGGCTTCGACGACGTGATCGCCACCTTCTCGCCGACGAGCGCGTTGGTGAGCGTCGACTTGCCGACGTTCGGGCGGCCGACGAACGACACGAAGCCGGCGCGGTAGGGGCGCTCGGGCGTCGTCGGTCCGGTCTCGGTGTCGGTCATGCGTTCGTGGTTCCCGTCGTGGTCGGTGTCGTGTCGTCGAGGGCGTCCTCGGCGTCCTGCAGCGCGGCGGTCCGCTCTGCGAGGACGGTGACCAGGTGGCGGCGCTTGCCCTCCACCCGGTCGGCGGTGAGCAGCAGACCGGACACGCTGACCTGCTCGCCGCTCACCGGCAGTCGGCCGAGTTCCTTGGTGAGGAGTCCGCCGGCGGTGTCGACGTCGTCGTCCTCGAGCTCGATGCCGAACAGGTCGCCGAGCTCGTCGATCGGCAGCCGGGCCGCGATGCGCCAGACGCCGGGCTCGACCTCGGTGCGGTCGACGACGGTGCGGTCGTACTCGTCGGAGATGTCCCCGACGAGCTCCTCGATGAGGTCCTCCATCGTGACGAGCCCGGCGACCCCGCCGTACTCGTCGACGACCAGGACCAGGTGGTTCTTCGCGAGCTGCATGTGCCGGAGCGTGTCGTCGGCGTGCTTCGACTCCGGCACGAACTCGGCCGGACGCAGCAGCGTCGTCACGGGTTCCTGCCCGGCGCCCTGCCGCTCGTACAGCGCGCGGGACACGTCGCGCAGGTACAGGACCCCGAGGACGTCGTCGCTGTCCTTGCCGGTCACGGGCATGCGCGACACCCCGGCGACGAGGAACTGCTCCATCCCGGCCGCGAGGGTGTCGTCCCCGTCGACGGTCAGCATGTCGGTGCGCGGCACCATGACCTCGCGCACGAGGGTGTCGCTGAACTCGAACACCGAGTGGATGAGCTCCCGGTCGTCCTGCTCGAGCACGTTGCTCTCGGTCGCCTCGTCGACGAGCGACAGCAGCTGCTCCTCGCTCGACACTGTCGACGCGCTGCGACCGCGTCCGGGCGTGACCCGGTCACCGATCGCCACGAGCAACCCGGCGAGCGGACCGAGCACGATCCGGACACCGCGGACGAGCCCGCCGGTCGCGGCGATGAAGCGCTCCGCGTGCGCCCGCCCGACGCTGCGCGGACTGGACCCGACGAGCACGAACGAGACAGCGGTCATGATCGCCGCGGACACGATGAGCGCCACCCACCAGGTGTCGAACACCGTGACGAGTGCGATGGTCACGAGCACCGCGGCGGCGGTCTCGGCCAGGACGCGGACGAAGTTCAGGGCGTTGACGTGCGCGCCGACGTCGTCCGCGATCGCCTCGATCGCCCGACGGCGGCTGCTGTCCTTCGCGATCTCGTCGAGGTCGGCGCGGGACAGCACCGTGAGCGCTGCGTCGGACGCGGCCAGCAGACCACCGACGACGACGAGCACGAACGCCACCGCGAGCAGGACGGCGACGAGCACCATCAGGTCACCGCCCGCGCTGCTGGGCGGCGAACGCGGAGAGGATCTCGCCCTGGAGTCCGAACATCTCGGCCTTCTCCTCCGGCTCGGCGTGGTCGAACCCGAGCAGGTGCAGGATGCCGTGGCAGGTGAGGAGCAGCATCTCGTCGGTGCTCGTGTGCCCGGCGGTCTTCGCCTGCTCCGCCGCGACCTGCGGGCAGACGACGATGTCCCCGAGGAGTCCGGCGGGCGTCGGCTCGTCCTCGGTCCCTGGTCGCAGCTCGTCCATCGGGAAGCTCAGCACGTCGGTCGGGCCGGGCTCGTCCATCCACCGGACGTGGAGCTGCTCCATGGCGCCCTCGTCGACGAGCACGATCGCGAGCTCCGCGTCCGCGTGGACGTGCATCGCGTCGAGCGCGAAGGCGGCGAGGCGCTGGATGGCTGCCTCGTCGACCTCGACGCCGGACTCGTTGTTGAGCTCGATGCTCACCGGTTGCCTCCTCGGGCGTCGTTCTGGGGGTACGGGGACTGCTGCCGGTCCTGCGGCGGCCGTCCCCGACGCTCGGCGCGGTTCGCACCGGCGGGGTTGCCGGCGGGCGCGGTGCCCCGACCGCCGGGGCGGTGTCCGGCCTGCTCGGCGAGACGTTCCTCGTCGTAGACGGTGTAGGCGTCGACGATCCGGCCGACGAGCGTGTGGCGGACGACGTCCTCGCTGCCGAGCCGGGCGAAGTGGATGTCCTCGACGTCGCCGAGGATCCGCGTCACGAGCCGGAGTCCGGACAGGTTGCCGGGCAGGTCGACCTGGGTGATGTCGCCCGTGACGACCATCTTCGAGCCGAAGCCCAGGCGCGTGAGGAACATCTTCATCTGCTCGGGCGTGGTGTTCTGCGCCTCGTCGAGGATCACGAACGAGTCGTTGAGCGTCCGCCCGCGCATGTAGGCGAGCGGAGCGACCTCGACCGTGCCGGCGGCGAGGAGCTTCGGGACCAGCTCCGGGTCCATCATCTCGTTCAGTGCGTCGTACAGCGGGCGCAGGTAGGGGTCGATCTTGTCGGTCAGCGTGCCCGGCAGGAATCCGAGCCGCTCGCCGGCCTCGACCGCGGGGCGGGTCAGGATGATCCGGTTCACCTCGCGCCGCTGCAGGGCCTGGACCGCCTTGGCCATCGCCAGGTAGGTCTTGCCGGTACCGGCCGGACCGATGCCGAACGTGATGGTGTGCTCGTCGATGGCGTCGACGTAGGCACGCTGCCCGTCCGTCTTCGGACGCACCGACTTGCCGCGGCTCGAGACGATCGGGGTGCCGAACGTGTCCGAGGGCTTGCGGTCGTCGTCGAGCATCCGGGCGGAGACCGGGATGTCGGACGGCCCGATGTCCTGGCCGCGTCGGACCATCCCGACGAGCTCGTCGACGAGCGCGTGGGCACGGGCGACGTCCCGCTCCGGGCCGGTCAGTGTGACCTCGTTGCCGCGGACCAGGACCCGCACGCCCGGGTACTGCCGTTCGACGGTCTTGAGCAGGCGGTCCTGGGGGCCGAGGAGCTGGACCATCGCGATGCCGTCGACCTGGATGTCGACGGTGACGTCCGACGGTTCGGCGTCGTGGTGGGCGGTCGTGTCAACCGGCAAGGAGGTTCCCTTCGTGCAGTTCGCCTGCGAGCACGTGCGCGTGCACGTGGAAGACGGTCTGGCCGGCGGCTTCGCCGGTGTTGAAGACGAGTCGGTACTGGCCGTCCGCGCGCTCGTCGGCGATGCGCTGGGCGGTGGCGACGACGTGGGCCAACAGCTCCGGATCGCCCGCGGCGAGGGCGCTCACGTCGCGGTACTGCTCGGTCTTCGGGATCACGAGCACGTGCACCGGGGCCTGCGGCGCGATGTCCTCGATCGCGATCACGCGGTCGTCCTCGGCCACGACGGTCGCGGGGATCTCGCGCGCGATGATCTTCGAGAAGACGCTCGGGGTGCTGGTGCTCATTGGTCCATCGTAGAACGCGGGTCCGACGCCGGACCTTCCCGGTCCACCGCTACCAGCGTCCGAGCCGCGTCTGGAGGACGGCCAGGGCGGCCGGGCCCGCGGTGGAGGTGCGCAGCACCGTGTCGCCGAGCCGCACCCGCACCGCACCGGCGCGCTCGAGCCGGTCGAACTCGGCGCTGTCGATCCCGCCCTCCGGACCGACCACCAGGACGATCTCGTCGACGTCCGCCGGCGGTTCCCATGCCGACAGCCGCACCGCGCCCACCGGGTCCAGCACGACCAGCGCACGCCGATCCTCCTGGCCGACACCCGACGACGCGCCGACACCCGACGACGATGCCAGCTGCGCCGTCGTCACCGGCGCGTCCACCTCGGGGACGCGGGACCGGACGGCCTGCTTCGCGGCTTCCTGCGCGATCGCGGCCCACCGGGCCCGACCCTTCTCGACCTTCGCGCCGTCCCACCGCGACACGCTCCGCGTCGCCGCCCACGGCACGATGCGGTCGACCCCGATCTCGGTCGCGGCCTGCACCGCCATCTCGTCGCGGCCGCCCTTCGCGAGCGCCTGCACGAGCACGAGCGCCGGTCGGGGCGCCGGCTCGACCGTGACGGCGTCGACGGTGAGCGTCAGCTCGTCGCGACCCGTCGACGCGACCGTCCCGGCCACCACCGTGCCGCGGCCGTCGGCGATGCGCAGGGCCTCGCCGACACGGACCCGCGCGACCGACACGGCGTGCCGGCCCTCTGGACCGTCGAGCGTGACGGTGTCGCCGACCCCGACACCGTCGAGCGTGCCCGGGTCGACCAGGTGGAGGGACGCCATCAGAAGTGCAGGAAGCGGTCGCGCAGCTTGCCGAACATGCCCTGCTGGAACCGGGCGAGCTGCGGCTTCGCGGCCTTGTGCGACTTCGCGAGCTGCTCGACGAGCTGGCGCTCCTTGTGCGACAGCTTGGTCGGGGTGACGACCTGCACGCCGACGCGCAGGTCGCCGCGACCGTTGCCGCGGAGCTTGGTGACCCCGCGGTCCTTGATCACGAGCACGTCGGCGCTCTGCACGCCCGGGCGCAGCTCGAGCTCGACCGGGCCGTCCAGACCGTCGATCGTGGTGTGCGCGCCGAGGATCGCGTCGGTCATCTGGACCTCGAGCGTCGCGAGCAGGTCGTCGCCGTCGCGGCTGAAGACGTCGTGGTGGCGGACCTTCACCTCGAGGTACAGGTCGCCCGAGGGGCCACCGGCCGGACCGACCTCGCCCTGGCCGGGCATCTGCAGTCGGAGCCCGGTCTCGACGCCGGCGGGGACGTCGACCGGGATCGTGCGGCGCGCACGGACGCGGCCCTGGCCCTGGCAGGTCGGGCAGGGGCTCGGGATGACGGTGCCGTACCCGCGGCAGGTACCGCACGGGGCGCTCGTCACCACGTTGCCGAGGAGCGATCGGACCTGGCGCTGGATGTGCCCGCTTCCGCCGCAGATGTCGCACGTGCGCGGGCTCGTCCCGGGCGCGCAGCACGAGCCGTTGCAGGTCTCGCAGACGACGGCCGTGTCGACCTCGACGTCCTTGTGGGTGCCGAAGACGACCTCGTCGAGGTCGACCTCGATGCGCAGCAGGGCGTCCTGTCCACGCTCGGCCCGGCTGCGCGGGCCGTTGCCCCGCCCGCCACCGCCGCCGCCACCGAAGAACGCGTCGAAGATGTCGCTGAACCCGCCGGCGCCGCCACCGAAGGGGCTGTCCGCCTGCGGTCCGGCGTCGTACCGCCGTCGCTGCTCGGGGTCGCTCAGCACGTCGTACGCGTGCGTCACGTCCTTGAAGCGCTCGGCCGCGTCCGGGCTCGGGTTCACGTCCGGGTGCAGCTCGCGCGCGAGCCGGCGGTACGCCTTCTTGATGTCGGCATCGGAGGCGTCCTGCTGGACGCCGAGGACGTCGTAGTGGTCTGCCACGTATCCCTCAGTCGGTTCGGTCGGTGCGGCGTTCGCCGCCGGTCAGGTCGGTCTGGAGGCACGGATCACCCGCGCGGGGCGGCCTGTGCCCGTCGGGGGCCGGGTCGGTCAATGTTCGCCCAGGAGCTTGGACAGGTACCGTGCGACGGCGCGCACCGCGGCCATGTTCGTGCCGTAGTCCATCCGCGTCGGCCCGAGCACCCCGAGCCGCGCGACCTCGCCGCCGCCGGCCAGGTAGCCGCCGGCGACGATGCTCGTGGCGTCGAGCCCGTACTCGGCGTTCTCGGCGCCGATGCTCGCGGCGACCGCGACGTCGTCCACCTGCATCTCGCCGAACAGCCGGAGCAGGGTGACCTGCTCCTCGATCGCCTCGAGCACGGGGAACAGTCCGCCGGAGAAGTCGCGCTCGCTCTTCGCGAGGTTCGCCGCCCCCGCCATCACCAGGCGGTCCTGTCGGTTCGCCGCGACCTGCTCGATGAGCGTCGCGACGACGACGCCGGCGAGCGTCTGGGCGTCGGGGCGGAGCTGTTGCGGGACCGCCCGGAGCGCCCGGGGCACGTCCTGCAGGAGCAGCCCGACGGACGCGCCGTTGAGAACGGAGCGCAGTTCGCCGAGAGCGTCTTCGTCGAGTGGGACGTCGGTCTCGACGACGCGCTGCTCGACCCGGGCGGTGTCGGTGATGAGCACCACCATGAGCCGCGTGTCGCCGAGGCGGACGAGTTCGATGTGCTGCACGCGGGCGCGCACCATCGACGGGTACTGGACGAGTGCGACCTGGTTCGTGAGCTGGCTGAGCAGCCGGACGGTGCGGCCGAGGACCTCGTCGAGGTCGTTCGGGGTGCCGAGGAACGTCTCGATCGCGTGGCGCTGCGCGCTGGACAGCGGGCGGGCGGCCGCGAGGTGGTCGACGAAGACCCGGTACCCCTTGTCGGTCGGCACCCGGCCCGACGAGGTGTGCGGGGCCACGATGAGCTGTTCGTCCTCGAGCAGGGCCATGTCGTTCCGGATCGTCGCGGCGCTCACCCCGAAGGCGTGCCGGTCGACGATCGACTTCGAGCCGACGGGCTCGCGCGACGCGACGTAGTCCCGCACGATGGCCTTGAGGACCTCGAGGGAGCGTTCGCTGACCATCCGGACCCCTTCCGTTCGATGCTGGCACTCGGACGTCTCGACTGCTGATCCTACGCCCGACCGCCGACGGACCGGGACCCGGGCGGGCCCCTCCCGCTACGCTCTGGGCATGAGCTACGGACAGCAGCCCGGAGGGCCCTACGACCAGCAGCCCGGGGGGCCGGCGAACCCCGGCGGACCGCAGTACCCGCAGGGGTACCAGGTCCCGCAGCCGATGTCGCCGGAGGACCAGCGGCTGTGGGCGACCCTGACGCACGTCGGCGGCATCTTCTTCAACTTCCTCGTGCCGTTGATCGCCTACCTGGTGCTCCGCGACCGTGGGTCGTTCATCAAGGAGCACACCCGCACGGCGCTGAACTTCCACATCACCGCGGCCATCGCGTACATCGTCGCCGGGCTGCTCTGCATCGTCCTGATCGGCTTCGTGCTGCTCCCGATCATCGGGGTGCTCGTCATCGTCTTCGCGATCATGGCGGCCATCGCAGCGAACCGTGGCGACCTCTACAAGTACCCGCTCACGATCGAGTTCATCAAGAACTAGGCCGCTCGAGCAGGACCAGGTCAGTCGAGCAGCTCGCGGACCACCGCGTCCGCGAGCAGCCGACCCTGCAGGGTCAGCTCGAGCCGCCCCCGCACCGCGGCCGGACCGTCCACGAGTCCGCGCGCGATGAGCCCGGCGACGCGCTCGCGTGCCGACGGACGGAGCTCCGCTGTGGTGAGCTCGCCGCGGACCCGCGCGGCGAGCAGGACGCGCTCGACGTACCGGGTCTCGTCGTCGAGCGTCTCGCGGCCGGCTGCCGGTGACTCCCCCGCGAGCACCCGGTTCGCGTAGGCGGCCGGGTGCTTCACGTTCCACCAGCGGGTGCCGGCCACCGCGGAGTGCGCGCCCGGTCCGATCCCCCACCAGTCGTGTCCCTTCCAGTACGACAGGTTGTGCCGGCTCGCGTGCTGCGCCGGACTGCCGTCCGCGTCCGCCCGGGCCCAGTTCGAGACCTCGTACCAGGTGTAGCCGGCGTCACCGAGGACCCGGTCCGCCAGCTCGTACATGTCGGCGGCGAGGTCGTCGTCCGGGGCCGGGAGCTCGCCGCGGGACACCGCGCGGCCCATCGCCGTGCCCTCCTCGACGATGAGCGAGTACGCCGAGACGTGGTCGGGCCGGCACGCGAGCGCCGCGTCGAGGGAGGTCCGCCAGTCGTCCAGGGACTCGCCGGGCGTCGAGTAGATGAGGTCGAGCGAGACGTCGAGCCCGTGCTGCTTCGCGAGGTCGACGACGACGGGCACCCGTTCGGGGTCGTGCGTGCGGTCGAGCGTCGCGAGGACGTGCGGCACCGCGGACTGCATGCCGTAGCTCATCCGCGTGAAGCCCGCGCGCTGCAGGGTGCCGATCGCGTCCGCGTCGACGGAGTCCGGGTTCGCCTCGGTCGTGACCTCTGCCCCGGGCAGGATCCCCCACGTGTCGTCGATCGCCCGCAGGATCATCGCGAGGTCCGACGCCGGGAGCATCGTCGGGGTGCCGCCGCCGAAGAACACCGTGGAGACCGGTCGGCGCGGGACGCCGGAGCGGTCGAGCACCTCGGCCGCCCAGGCGATCTCCTGCACCGCGTGGCCGGCGTAGTCGTCGCGGCGGACCCCTCGGAGCTCGGACGCCGTGTAGGTGTTGAAGTCGCAGTAGCCGCAGCGCACCCGGCAGAACGGCACGTGCACGTACACGCCGAAGGGGACGTCGCCCGCTCCGGGGCCGGGGGTGATCAGGCCGTCCGACGGCGCGGGGTCGGCGATCGGCAGAGCACTCGGCATGGACTCCATTCTCGGTCATGATGGAGGGCATGGAGCACCACACCGTCCCCACCACGGTGCTGTGGGACATCGACGGCACCCTCGTGTTGAACGCCGTCTCGCCCGGCAACCTCTACCACCTCGCGCTCGAACGGGCCGTCGGTCGCGACCTCGCCCTGCGCGTCGGGCACCAGCACGGGCGCACCGACGCGGGGCTCATCGCCGAGCACGTCCGGGCGCACCACCTCGACGACGCGCTCATCCCCACCGTCACCGGGCACCTGCGGGACCTGACCGACGAGCGGCACCGGCGGGGTGACCGTCGTTCGCCCGCGCCGGGGGCGACCGCGCTCGTGCAGCGGTTCGCCGCCCTGGGCTGGCGGAACGGGCTGCTCACCGGCAACTCCGAGCACCGGGCGCGCGTGAAGCTCGCCGGCGCCGGGTTCGCCGTGGACGCCTTCGACTGGGAGCACTCGTTCTTCGGCGACGAGGAGGTCGACCGGTCCGGTGTGACCGCGAGGGCCGCCGCCGCACTGGCGGGCACCCGCGCCGTGATCGTCGGGGACACCCCGCGGGACGGCGAGGCCGCGGACACCGCGGGGATCCCGTTCCTCGCCGTCGCGACCGGGGTCTACGACGTCGACGCCCTCCGCACGACCAACGCCGTCACGGTCGCGCGGGACTGCGTGCAGGACGCGGGGCTCATCGAGGACGCGATCGCCGCGCTCCCTCCGCTGCGGTAGCGCACCCGTCGCGGAGCGCGGCGTCAGTCGTCGCGCAGCGCAGGGTCAGTCGCCGCGCAGCGCCTCGAGGTACTTCGCCGCCATGACCTTCTGCTGCCGCTTGAGCAGCGGCGACAGGAAGCGCCACTTCGGGCTCGCCGGCTGCGAGAACTGCCGGACCTGCAGCCAGACCGACCCGTCGGCGGTGCGCTCGACCACGAACGACTCCTCGCCCGACAGCGGGTGTCCCTCGAGCGTGCCGTAGGCGAAGCCCTTGCGGTCGGTCTCGTCGATGATCGACACGACCCGGACCGGCGCGTGCACGGTCCGCCCGAACGCGTGCATCTCGAGCGTGGCCGTCGTGCCGGCCGTCAGGAGCGGTGTGCCGTCGGCCGCGAACTTCTCGACGCGCGGGGTCCCGATCGACGCCGGCGCGATCGGCACGCCCCGTTCGTCGAAGGTGACCGGGTTGTAGCGCACCTCGTCGTCGTCGGGCTGGTCCTCGACGCGCACCCGGATGCCGCTGCGCTCCTGGATCTGCCAGGACAGCGTCTGCGTGACGGCGGTCTCGAAGCGCTGGTCGCCGTGCCCGATCCGGGCCCGCGACTCCGCCGGGACGAAGCCCTCGGGCGGGTAGGTCATGAGGTCCGCCGCCTGGGTCGCGCCCACGGCGCCGTACGTCAGGGCGGTCCGGTAGCTGCCGCGGGAACTCATGCGGCAAGCCTACCCGGGCGGCTCGGGCGCACCTGCCCGCCCGGGCTCCGCGCTACTTCTTCTTCTCTTCGACGTCACCCGAGAGCGCGGCGATGAAGGCTTCCTGCGGGACCTCGACGCGACCCACCATCTTCATGCGCTTCTTGCCCTCCTTCTGCTTCTCGAGGAGCTTGCGCTTGCGGGTGATGTCACCGCCGTAGCACTTCGCGAGGACGTCCTTGCGCATCGCCCGGATGCTCTCGCGGGCGATGATGCGCGCACCGATGGCCGCCTGGATCGGGACCTCGAACTGCTGGCGCGGGATGAGCTTGCGCAGTCGTTCGGTCATGAGCGTGCCGTACGCGTACGCCTTGTCGCGGTGCACGATCGCGCTGAACGCGTCGACCTGCTCGCCCTGCAGCAGGATGTCGACCTTCACGAGGTCAGCAGCCTGGTCGCCGGTGGGCTCGTAGTCGAGGGAGGCGTAGCCCTGCGTCTTGCTCTTGAGCTGGTCGAAGAAGTCGAAGACGATCTCGCCGAGGGGCATCTCGTAGCGGATCTCGACGCGGTCCTCGCCGAGGTACTCCATGCCGAGCAGGGAGCCGCGACGCGACTGGCAGAGCTCCATGATCGCGCCGACGTAGTCCTTCGGCGCGAGGATCGCGGCACGGACCATCGGCTCGCGGACCTCGACGATGCGGCCGCCGGGGAACTCGGACGGGTTCGTGACCTCGGTCACGGTGTTGTCCTCGTTCGTGACCTCGTAGATCACGCTCGGCGCGGTGGTGATGAGGTCGAGCCCGAACTCGCGGGACAGGCGCTCGGTGATGATCTCGAGGTGGAGCAGACCGAGGAAGCCGCAGCGGAAGCCGAAGCCGAGCGCGACCGAGGTCTCCGGCTCGTAGACGAGCGCCGCGTCGGACAGCTTGAGCTTGTCGAGCGCTTCGCGGAGGTCCGGGTAGTCGGAGCCGTCGATCGGGTACAGGCCCGAGAACACCATCGGCTTCGGGTCGGTGTAGCCCGCGAGCGCTTCGGTCGCGGGCTTCTGCGCGGTCGTGACGGTGTCGCCGACCTTCGACTGGCGGACGTCCTTCACGCCGGTGATCAGGTAGCCGACCTCGCCGACGCTGAGGCCCTTCGTCGGCTTCGGCTCGGGCGAGGACACCCCGATCTCGAGGATCTCGTGCGTCGTCCCCGTCGACATCATCTGGACCTTCTCGCGCGGCTTGATCGTGCCGTCGACCATCCGGACGTAGGTGACGACGCCGCGGTAGCTGTCGTAGACGGAGTCGAAGATCATCGCGCGGGGCGATGCGTCGACGGTCCCGACGGGCGGGGGCACGGAGCCGACGACACGGTCGAGCAGCTCGGGCACGCCGACGCCGGTCTTGCCGGAGACGCGCAGGACGTCCTCCGGCTTGCCGCCGATGAGCTGCGCGAGCTCCGCGGCGTACTTGTCCGGATCCGCGGCGGGCAGGTCGATCTTGTTGAGGACCGGGATGATCTCGAGGTCGTTCTCGAGCGCCAGGTACAGGTTGGCGAGCGTCTGCGCCTCGATCCCCTGGGCGGCGTCGACGAGCAGGATCGCACCTTCGCACGCGGCGAGGGACCGGGAGACCTCGTACGAGAAGTCGACGTGCCCCGGGGTGTCGATCATGTTGAGCGCGAAGGTCTGCCCGTCGAGCTCCCACGGCATGCGGACGGCCTGCGACTTGATCGTGATGCCGCGCTCGCGCTCGATGTCCATGCGGTCGAGGTACTGCGCGCGCATCGCACGGTCCTCGACGATGCCGGTGATCTGCAGCATGCGGTCGGCCAGCGTCGACTTGCCGTGGTCGATGTGCGCGATGATGCAGAAGTTGCGGATCGACCCGGCCGGGGTCGCGGCGGGCTCGAGTGGCGCGGATGCTTGTGGGCTCACGGTTCCTCAGGGGTCGGGACGGTCGAACGATTGTCCCACGGTTGTGCGCGCGGAGCGCGCAGCGCCGGCACACCTGTGGACGGCGGGCGCCGCACCAGGTGGCGTGGAGGACGGACTGGAGGCGCGTGGCGGGGCCGCCCCGCGCCTCCAGTCCGTCAGACGGCCACCGTGGCGGGGGCGGGCAGCGCGCCGAGGCCGCGGCGGAGGTCGTCCGCGGTGGCGGCGAGGCAGACGCGGATCCAGCCCTCGCCGGAGCGACCGAAGGCGCTGCCGGGCGCGACCGCGACCTGCTCGCGGTGCAGGAACGCGAGGGCCCACTCCGCGACGTCGCCGGCGGCGGCGTGCGACACGTCGACCCAGAGGTAGAACGCCCCGCGGGGGTCGAGGTAGCGGATCCCGGCGGCGTCGAGGACCTCCTTCGCGACGGCGAGGTTCGCGCGGTAGTGCTCGCGGGCGTCCTGCACGGACTGGTGGTCACCGACGATCGCGGCCAGCGCCGCCCACTGGTCCGGCTCGGCGACGCAGCTGATCATCGCCTCCTGCGTGGTGCGCATCGTCGGGCCGAGCCCCTTCGGCGTCACGAGGTAGCCGACGCGGACACCGGTCATCGCGTAGGTCTTGCTCAGGGAGAAGGCACTGAAGACGCGGTCGTCCTCGTCGAGGGCGGCGATGCTGACGTGTCGGGTGCCGTAGGTGAAGTACTCGTAGACCTCGTCGCTGATCACCCAGAGGTCGTGCCGCTTCGCGAGGGCGAGCAGGGCGCGCAGGGTGTCCTCGCCGAACACCGAGCCGAGCGGGTTGGACGGGGAGTTCACGACGAGCGCCCGGGTCCGCTCGGTGATGCTCGCCTCGAGCGCGTCGAGGTCCGGCTCGAAGCCGTGCTGCGGCTCGAGCCGGTACGGCACCGGGGTCGCGCCGAGGATGTGCGCGTTCATCGTGAAGGTCGTGTACCCGGGGTCCGGCACGAGCACCTCGTCGCCCGGGCTGAGGACGAGGGTCATCGCCTGGAACAGGGCCTGCGTCGCGCCGATCGTCATCCAGACCTGCTCGAGGTCGACCTCGATCCGGTTCTCGCGGCGCAGCTTCTCCTGGATCGCAGCACGCAGCGGGGCGATCCCGCCGTTCGGCGTGTAGTCGGTGCGGTCCTCGGACCAGGCACGGCGCGCCGCCTCGCCGACGTGCGGGGCCACCGGGACGTCCGGCTCGCCGATCACGAGCATCGCCACGTCGGTGCCGTCGGCCTGGAGCAGGGCGGCCTGCTCGTACACCCGGCGGATGCCGGAGGCGGGGACGGTGTCGATCCGGGGCGCGAGGGAGGGCATGCCGTCACGGTAGCGGCTGCGTGTTGCCGGGCGGTTTCCGACCGCGACGCTCCGGTCTTTGGTGGGACCCCGTCCTGCTGGTAGAGTTGGTGGCTGGCTTCCGCGTTCCCCGCCCACGGGTGGAACGCGATGCGACGGAGGGCCCCTCTACCCAGACGTCGCGACCACCCGGAGAGACGACAAGGAGCAACACGCATGGCGAACATCAAGTCGCAGATCAAGCGCATCAAGACCAACCTGAAGGCCCAGGAGCGCAACAAGGCCTACCGCTCGGAGCTCAAGACGGTCATCCGTCACACCAACGAGGCCGTCGCCGCCGGTGACAAGGACAAGGCCACCGCGGCCCTCGTCCTCGCCTCGAAGAAGCTCGACAAGGCCGTGAGCAAGGGCGTCATCCACAAGAACCAGGCGGCGAACCGCAAGTCGGCCATCGCCAAGAAGGTCTCTGCTCTCTGAGATTCCGCTCTCTGAGCTTCGGCGCTCTGACCCACTGAGTGCCGCACGAAGGCCCCGCACCGATCGGTGCGGGGCCTTCGTCGTTGCCGGGCCCGACGGCGGCCGGGAGGCCCGGCCCGGCGCCGGTGCCGGCATGGTCGCCGAGGGCCGGCACCGGGGCGTGTGTGCGAGCCGCGGGCGGGCACGACGCGGCACAACCGGAAGCACGACGCGCCGCGGAAGTGCGTGGTTCGGCGTGCTTCCGGTTGTGCGATCGCACGACGCGCCACGCACGAGCGCCAGCACCGCGCGGCAGCACGGGCGCCGTCGCGTCAGCGGGCCTCGCCGCGCCGGGCGATCGTGCGGACCATCACCTCGAGCGCGTAGTGCGCGTCCCGCGAGCCGCCCTTCACCGCGGTGTCCGCCTCGGCGATGCTCGTGATCGCGTTCGCCAGCCCGGCCTCGCTCCACCCGGCGACGTCCCGCTGCGCGCGCTGGACCTGCCACGGCGCCATGCCGAGGGCGGACGCCGCCTGGCCGCTCGTGCCACGGAAGGAGCTGACCTTCGCCATCGTGCGGATCTTGCTCGCGAACGCGGCGACGATCGGGACCGGGGCCTCACCCGTCGCCAGGGCGTGCCGCAGCTCGACGATCGCCGGGGCCGAGCGCCCCGCGAGTGCGATGTCGGCGACCTTGAACGCGTTCGTCTCGACGCGCCCGCCGTAGTACTTGTCGACGACCTTGTCCGTGATCTCCTCGGCCTCGTCCGCCAGGAGCTGCCGGCACGCGGCCGCGAGCTCGGCCAGGTCATCGGAGAACGCCGCCACGAGCGTGCGCACGGCCGAGGGGACGACCTTGCGACGGGCGGCTCGGAACTCCGCGTTGACGAAGTCGATCTTGTCGGTGTCGCGCTTGAGCTCGTCGCACTGGACCTCGACGCCGCCGCCGACCCCGCTGCGGATCGTGTCGAGGAGCTTCTTGCCGCGGACCCCACCGCCGTGCCGCAGGACGAGCGTGACGTCGTCCGCCGGACCCTGCAGGTACGCGATGGTCTCGGTGATGAAGGCGTCCGTGCACTTCTCGACGTTGGTGACCCGCACGAGTCGGGGCTCGCCGAAGAGCGACGGACTCGCGAGGGTCGCGAGCAGGCCCGGTGCGTACTGGTCGGCTTCGAGGTCGTGCACCTCGAGCGCGGGGTCCTCACCCACGAGCAGGTCGCGCAGGACGCCCATCGCACGGTCGGCGAGGAACGCCTCCGGCCCGGTGACGAGCACCACGGGCGCGGGACGGATCCCCGACCACGGCACCTGGTCGATCGCGGCAGCGGCGCGCGAGGGCTTCTTGGCGGGCATGCGGTCCTTCCGTCGCGGGCGGGGTCGTGGACGTCGCCGAGGTCGGCGCCGGGGTCGGCTCCAGGGTCGATCGTGGCCCGCGACGATCCTACGGCCGGCCGCCGACGGCTCGGCCCGCACTCCCCCGGTCGGCCCCGGAGATGCGCCGTCCGGGTGTTCCGTCCAGACCCGGAGCGCCCCGGAGCGGTCCCGTGAGACGACGACCGTCCCCTGCACATCGGTCCGGAACGCCGTCGTCCCCGCGGCCCGGAGCAGATCGAGCGTCCGCTGCGTGGGGTGCCCGTAGGTGTTGTCCGCCCCGACGCCGATCAGCCCGACCGGCGCCGCCAGCTGCCGGTAGAGCCCCGGGTCCTGGTCGGCCGACCCGTGGTGCGCGACCTTGACGACGTCGGGGTGCACGTCCAGGTGCGGGCGGAGGCGCCGCTGCGCCCGCTCGCCGAGGTCCCCGAGGAAGACGCCGCACACGCAGGTCCCGCACCCGTTGCCCGCTGTCGTCGCGAGCACGACACTCGCGTCGTTGCCCGCCTCGATGGACCCCGACGGCGGCCACACGACCCGCCACCCCAGGGCGCCGAGCCTGCCCTCGGTCGTGTCGTCCGCCGTCCCGACCCGCACGTCGGCACGGCGCAGGTCCTCGACGACCCGGGCGTCCTCGGCGCGCCCGACCGGTCCGACGAGCGCGCGGTCGACCAGCCCCGCGACGGCGGGCAGTGCGCCGACGTGGTCCCGGTCGAAGTGCGTCAGGACGAGCAGCGCCACCCGCTCCACCCCGAGCAGGTCGAGGCACGCGAGCAGGCGCGGTCCGTCGTCCCCGGTGTCGACGAGTGCGATCGGGCCGTCCGGTGCCCGGACGAGCACCGCGTCCCCCTGTCCGACGTCGCACATCGCCACCGACCAGTCGGCCGGCACGCTCGTCCGCAGGACCGCACGGGGCACCGCGACCGCTCCGACGCCCAGCGCGAGTGCGACCGCACCGACGAGGAGCACCGGGACCCGGAGCCGCTCGCGGACGAGCACGGCCCCCACGACGGCTCCGCTCACGACGACCGCGGCGACGATCCCCGTCCCGCCGGCGGGCCACCCGATCGACGCCGCGGGGAGCGCGGCCGCGGTGTGTGCCACCCACCCGATCGCGGCGGCCGGTGCCCAGGCGACGCCGGCCAGGACCCCCGCCGCTGCGGGCCACACCGGTGCCACCGTGCACGCGACGAGGCCGAGGACCGTGACGACCGGCGCGAGCGGCTCGGTGAGCAGGTTGGCCGGGACCGCGTAGGTGGGGAACACCGGGGCGAGGACGATCGTCACCGGCCAGCAGGCTGCCTGCGCCGCGACCGGGACCGCCACCGCGGCGGCCACCGGTGGCCACAGTCGCCGCGCGAGCAGCTCGGTGAGCGGTGGCCCGAGCACGAGGATGCCGCCGGTCGCGAGCACCGAGAGCGCGAACGCGATCGCCCGCCCGGTCCAGGGGTCGACGATGAGCATCCCGAGCACGGCCAGGGCGACGAGGGGCACGCCGCGGACCGGCCGCCCGGTCAGGCGGACGACGAGCACGACGACGGCCATCACGGTCGCCCGCAGGATGGACGGGTCCGGGCGGACGAGCACGACGAAGGCGACGAGGAGCGCCACCGCCGCGACGGCGCGCATGCACCTGGGCGCGCCGAGCCCGCGGCCGACCGCCACCACGAGTGCGACCACCACCGCGCAGTTCGAGCCGGACACCGCCGTCAGGTGGGTGAGCGCCGACGTCTCCATCGCGGCTTCCGTCCCGGGGTCGAGCCCGCTGCGGTCGCCGATCGCGAGCCCGCGGAGGAGCGCGGCGCCCGGTTCCGGCAGGTCCGCCGTGACTGCGACGAAGGCCCGGCGGACCTCGGCCGTCGCCGCCAGTGCGCCGGTCGGTGGCTCCCGCTCGGGCTCGCCGCGCAGGAACAGCACCGCCGCGGTCGGCGATCCCGGGTCGTCCCGCTCGACGGTCGCGCGCCCGGTGAGCAGGGTCCCCGCGGGCAGCACCGTGTCGGAGGTGGTGACCACCCGCGCCGGCACGCCCCCGACGCCGTGCCCGTCCACCGCGCGGAGCGCCCCGACCACCGATTTGTCGCCCGGCCCGAGGTCGCGGCGCAGGTCGACCGCGACCCGGGCGCTGTGGCCGACGGCTCGCCGAAGGGCCTCGGGGTCGCGGTGCACTTGCCCGACCGCGATCGACACCGCGACGAGCACGCAGCACGCCCCCGCGGTCAGCACGACGGCGCCGACGGCCCGCACCCGCGGACGGAGCGCCGGGTGCCCGGTGACGACCCCGCCGAGCACGGCGACGCCGGCGGCGACCGCCGCGACGAGGAGCGCGGACCCGGGCTGCGCGACCAGGAGCACCACGACCACCCACGCCACGGCGACCGGGCCGGCGAACCGCAGGTCCGTGAGGACCGGACGCAGGTCGACGGCCCTCACACCCGGACCCGCTCCCGGAGCTCCGCGAACCGGGTGTCGCCGATGCCGCTGACGTCGAGCAGGTCCTCGACCGTGGTGAAGCCGCCGTGCTCGTCCCGCCAGGCGATGATCCGCGCGGCGAGGGCCGGACCGATCCCGGGCAGGGTCTCGAGCGTCGCCTGGTCCGCCCGGTTCAGGTCGACGACGTCACCCGCGCCGCCGGCACCGGCAGCCGAGCCGCCACCGGCGCCAGCCCCGGCACCACCGCCGGCGCCGCCCGCCACGTCCGGACCGAGCGCCGCCGGCACCTCGGTCTCGCCCACCGCGGGCACGTACAGCCGCTCACCGTCGACCACCGGGCGCGCCAGGTTCACCCGCGTCAGGTCCGCGACGTCGGTCGCCCCGCCCGCTCGTTCGATCGCGGCCTGCACGCGGGAGCCGTCCGGCAGCTCGACGACCCCCGCGCGAGCGACCGCCCCGACCACGTGGACGGAGACGAGCGCCGCCGTCGGTGACGGAGTCGGACCACCCGTCGGACGCGCGTCGAGCGACCGGGGCGCCCCCGTGCCTCCAGGCCGACCGTCCGTCCCGGCCGACGCGGCCCCCGACGCCGGCCCAGACCCTGCGCCCGACCCGGCCGACCCACCGGACACCGTGACCTGCCCCGTCGATCGCTCCCCGACGGCACCCACGCCGACGATCGCCAGCGCGACCGCCACGACCACCGCCCCGAGCACCACCGCCGTGCGCGGCGTCAGCGTCCAGCGTCGCCAGCGAGCGTCGGGGACCGGGTCAGCAGGAGCCATGCCGGCACGCTAGGACCGCCGCATCGACGACGACGGCCCGGCGTCCGCCCCTGTGGAGGGCGACGCCGGGCCGTCGATTGTGGAGGAGCGGGCTCAGCCCAGGAACACCGGGCCTCAGCCCTTGATCGCGATGTTCACGAGCTTCGGCGCCCGCACGATGACCTTCACGATCTCGCGCTCGCCGATGTACCGCTGCACGTTCGCCGACGCACGCGCGAGCTGCTCGAGCTCGTCCGCCTCGATCGACTTCGACACCTCGAACGAGTCCCGGACCTTGCCGTTGACCTGCACGACCGCCGTCAGGGTGTCCTGCACGAGCAGCGTCGGGTCGGCCTTCCGCCAGCCGTACGTGGCGACGGTGGCCTCGTAGCCCAGCTTCTCCCACATCTCCTCGCCGGTGTACGGCGCGAACACGGCGAGGGCCAGTGCGACGGTCTCGGCGGCCTCGCGCACGGCCGGGTCACCGGCGCCGGGGCCGCTGTCGATGGCCTTGCGGGTGACGTTCACCAGGTCCATGAGCCGCGCGATCACGACGTTGAACTTGAACGACTCCATGAGGCCTGGGGCGTCCGCCAGGAAGCGGTGCGTGACCTGCCGGAGTGCACGGTCGCCGTCGGCCCACACGGCGTCGGGCGACGACGTGACGTCGGTCGCCAGGCGGTAGGCACGGGCGAGGAAGCGCGCGGACGCCGACGGGGAGACGTCCTCCCAGTTGATGTCGTCCTCCGGCGGGCCGGCGAAGCCCATGACCAGGCGGATCGCGTCGACACCGTTCGCGTCGAGCTCGTCGCCGAGCGAGACGCCGCCCTTCGACTTCGACATCTTCGAACCGCCGGACAGCACCATGCCCTGGTTGAGGAGCGCCGAGAACGGCTCGGTGAAGTCGAGGTACCCGAGGTCGAACAGGACCTTCGTGACGAAGCGGGCGTACAGCAGGTGCAGGATCGCGTGCTCGATGCCGCCGATGTACTGGTCGACCGGAGCCCACTTGCGCGCGATGGCCGGGTCGAACGCCTGCGTGTCGTCGTTCGCGGCGAGGAAGCGCAGGAAGTACCACGACGAGTCGACGAACGTGTCCATCGTGTCGGTGTCGCGCAGCGCCGGCGAGCCGTCCACCGGGTTCGGCACGTTCACCCAGTCGGTGGCGCCGCCGAGGGGCGAGGTGCCCTTCGGCTTGAGGTCGAGGCCCTCGGTCGACGGCAGGCGCACCGGCAGCTGGTCGAACGGCACCGGGTGCTCGGTGCCGTCGGCGCCGTGGATGATCGGGATCGGGGTGCCCCAGAAGCGCTGCCGCGAGATGAGCCAGTCGCGCAGGCGGTAGGTCTTCGCGGCACGACCGGTGCCGCGCTCCTCGAGCAGGCCGATCGCCGCGGTGATCGCGTGCTGCTTCGACATGCCGTCGAGCGGGCCGGAGTTGATCATCCGCCCCTGGCCGGTCAGCGCCTCGCCGGTGGAGACGGGGTCGAGGGCGGGCAGGTCCTCGAGCGTCGCGCCCTCGGGGATCACCGGGATCGCGCCGGTGACGGCGGCGTTCGTGTCGACGACGACCTTGACGGGCAGGTCGAACGCCCGCGCGAAGTCGAGGTCGCGCTGGTCGTGCGCCGGGACGGCCATGACCGCACCGTGGCCGTAGTCGGCGAGCACGTAGTCGGCGGCCCAGATCGGCAGACGCTCGCCCGTCAGCGGGTGGATCGCGAAGCGGCCGAGCGGGACGCCCGTCTTCGGACGGTCGGCGTTCTGCCGGTCGATCTCGGAGGTCTTCTGCGTCGCCGTCAGGTACTCGTCGAACGCCTCACGCACCGCGGGCTCGGCCGAGGAGACCAGCGACGCCGCCAGGTCGGAGTCCGGCGCCACGACCAGGAACGTCACGCCGTGGATCGTGTCCGGGCGCGTGGTGAAGACGGTGACCGGCTCGTCGCGACCCTCGATGACGAAGTCGACGTCGGCACCGACCGACCGGCCGATCCAGTTGCGCTGCTGGGCGATGACCTTCGCCGGCCAGCGGCCCTCGAGCTGGTTGAGGTCGTCGAGCAGGCGGTCGGCGTACTTCGTGATCGCGAAGTACCACTGCGTCAGCTTCTTCTTGACGACGACGGCGCCGGAGCGGTCCGAGGTGCCGTCTGGCAGCACCTGCTCGTTCGCGAGCACGGTCTGGTCCACCGGGTCCCAGTTGACCCAGCTGTCCTTCCGGTACGCCAGGCCCTTCTCGTACATCTTGAGGAACAGCCACTGGTTCCACTTGTAGTACTCGGGGTCCGAGGTGTGGATCTCGGTCGTCCAGTCGAAGGACGGCGCGTAGCGCTTGAACGACGCCTTCTGCTGCTCGATGTTCGCGTAGGTCCACTCACGCGGGTCGACCCCGCGCTTGATGGCGGCGTTCTCGGCGGGCAGCCCGAACGAGTCCCAGCCGATCGGGTGCAGCACGTTGAAGCCCTGCTGCCGCCAGTAGCGCGCCACGAAGTCGCCCAGCGCCCAGTTCTCGGCGTGGCCCATGTGCAGGTCGCCGGACGGGTACGGGAACATCTCGAGGATGTACTTGCGCGGGCGGCTGTCGTCGAGGTCGGTGGTGAAGAGTCCGAGCTCCTCCCACCGCGGCTGCCACTTCTCCTGGATGCGCCGGAAGTCGTAGGCGTCGGGGTCGACGGGTGCCTGCTCGGTGGGGTGCTCGGTGGTCACGGTCACCCAGCGTACAAGGCCTGGAGGCGCGGCTCGGCCCCGCTCCGCACCGTCGCTCCCGCCACCGGGTCGCGCCCACCCCGGACCGCGGGCCACATCCGTCCCGACGCCCGTCCGGCTGCGCCTCCGGCCCGCGGCTCACGCCGAGACGAGCCGCCCGTCCCGCATCCGCAGCGTCCGGTCCACGAGGTCGGCCGGCACCGGTACGTGCGACACGACGAGCACCGTCCGTCCAGCCGACCGCGCCGCCCCGACGAGGTCGCGCAGCACGGCGTCGCCGAGGTCGGGGTCGACGTCAGCGGTCGGCTCGTCGAGCACGAGCACCGGGAACGCGTGGAGCAACGCCCGCGCCAGGGCGAGCCGGTGCGCCTGGCCGCCGGACAGCAGCGTGCCCCGCTCCCCCACGGGTGCGTCGAGTCCGCCGCGTCGGGCGAGCCAGCCGCCCAGGCCGACCCGTTCGAGGGCGTCGACGAGCTCGGCGTCGGTCGCGGCGTCGCGGGCGAAGAGCAGGTTCTGCCGCACGGTCTGGTCGAACACGAACGGGTCCTGCTCGACGAGTCCGACCCGGGCGCGCACGGCGTCCGGGTGCAGCCGACGCGCCTCGACGCCGTCGAGCGTGTACGAGCCCTCGTGGTCGACGAACCGGACCAGGGCGTCGACGAGCGTGGACTTCCCCGCGCCGCTCGGCCCCGCGAGGACGACGACCTCGCCGGGCCGCAGGTCGAGGCAGACCCGGTCGACCGCGGGTGTCCCGGCACCGGGCCACCGCACGGTGAGGTCACGGAGGGCCACGGTCACCGGCCCGTCGACGGCGAGCTCGTCCGCGGTCGCGGGCTCGTCCGGCTCGGGGACGATCCCGGCCGGCACCGCTGCCGGGACGACCTGCTCCACCCGCTCGGCGGCGGCCCGGACCCGACGGAGCGTCAGGACCGCGAGCGGCACACCGCCGACGACCTCGAACAGGGCCAGCGGCACGAACACCGCGAGCGCCCACAGCGGTCCGTCCAGCGCACCGCGGACGACGGCGGGTGCGCCGACGGCAAGGACGCCGACGACCGCGCCGCCGCCGAGCAGCCCGACGAGCGCCCCGACGAGCGACTCGACGGTCGCGCGGCGCCGCACCGCCCGCGTGACCCGGTCGTCGAGCGCCGCGATCGTCGCGAGCCGGTCCGGCAGCGTGCCGTAGGCGGCGAAGACGTCGAGCGTGCGCACGGTGTCGAGCACGAGGTCCGCGACCCGGCCGCGCTCCGCGGCGGTCTCGCGGTCGGACCGCCGGGCGACCGCGAGCGTCACGACCGTCCCGAGCACCGCGGCGGCACCGAGGGCGAGGAGCAGCACGAGCGCGGCCGGCCACCACACGACCGCGACGGCGACCACGGACAGCACCGCGACGACCCCCGCCGACACGAGCGGCCCGACGACGCGGATCGGCAGGTCCTGCAGGCGGTCGGTGTCGGTCACGAGCCGCGTGAGCAGGTCGCCGCGGCCGGTGCGGCCGAGCCCGGCCGGGGCGACCGACGCGAGGCGGCGGTACATCTCCGTCCGGACGACCGCGAGCTGCCGGAACGACGCGTCGTGCCCGGCGAGCCGGTCGACGTAGCGCAGGGCGGCCCGTCCGAGGGCGAACGCCCGGACGCCGACCATCACGAGCGTCAGGTACAGGATGGGCGGCTGCTCGGCCGCCCGCGTGATCAGGTAGCCGCTCGCGGCGAGGAGCGCGACCGCGCAGAGCGCGCTGGTCGTCCCGGCGGCGACCGCCTTCGCCCAACCCGCACCGTGCGGCAGGGCGAGCCGCAGGACCGACGTGCGCCGTGCCTCCCGGCTCACGCCCGCACCGCCCGTCGGGCCGTCACGGTCGTCGCGCCGTCCGCGTGCAGGTCGACGCGCACGTCGGCCGCGGCGAGCACGGCCGGGCGGTGGCTGGCGACCACGACGACCGCCCCGTCGTCCGCGAGGGCGCGCAGGGCGCGCACGACGGTCTGCTCGGCCTCGGCGTCGAGGGCCGACGTCGGTTCGTCGAGCAGGACGAGCGGCGTCCGCTCGCGCCGGGCGCGGTACAGCGCGCGGGCCACCGCGACCCGCTGCGCCTGACCGCCGGAGAGGCCGGCTCCGCCGGGTCCGACCGGGAGGCCCGGGTCGAGTCCCAGCCCCGCCTCGCCCAGGGCGCGACGTACGTCGGCCGTGTCGGGTCGGGAGTGCAGGGCGACGTTCTCGGCGACCGTTCCGCGGACGAGGCGCGGCCGCTGGTCGACCCACGTGGTGCGCTCGGCGACCGACCGCGTCGCGGGGACCAACCGATCGGTCCCGGACGGCACGGCGACCGTGCCGTCGTGCGGGAGCACGCCGCGGATCGCGGCGACGAGGCTCGACTTGCCGGAGCCGCTCGGGCCGGCCAGCGCGACGACCGTGCCGGGGGCGGCGCGCACGTCGAGCGGGCCGATGACGGTGTCGGGGCGGGTGACCGTGAGGCGGGTGAGGACCAGGTCGGTCCCGGGGTCCGTCGGTCCGTCGTGCCCGGATGCGCGCGGGACGACGCGGTGGTCGCCTGCGGGGTCGTCTCCTGCGCGGTCGTGTCCAGCGCGGTCGTCGAGCACGTCGAGGACGGCCGCGGACGCCTCGACGCCGTCCTGGGCGGCGTGGAAGTCGGCGCCGACCTGCCGGATCGGCGCGAAGGCCTCCGGCGCGAGGACGAGCACGAACATCGCGGCGCCCAGGCCGAGCGAGCCGTCGACGAGCCGGACGCCGATCGACACCGCGACGAGCGCGACGGACAGGCTTGCGGCGAGCTCGAGCGCGAAGCCGCTGACGAACGACAGCCGCAGGACGCCGAGGGTGCCGCGACGGTACTCGTCGGTGACGTCCCCGATCCGGCCGACCTGGCGGCGGGCGCGGCCGAACACCTTCAGCGTCGCCAGGCCCTCGACCGCCTCGGTGAACGCGCTCCCGAGACGGGCGAGGGCATCGGCCTGCCGGCGCTGCAGCGACTGGGTCGCGAGCCCGATGAGCACCATGAACACCGGGATCACCGGCATCGCGAGCACGATGACGAGCGCGCTCGTCAGGTCGCCGGCCCCGATCGCGAGCAGCAGGACCGGGGTCGCCACGGCGGTGAGGGCGAGCTGCGGCAGGAACCGGCCGAAGTACGCGTCGAGCGCGTCGAGCCCGGGGCCGAGGGTGGTCGCGAACGCGGCGCTCGACCGCCCCTGCAGCCACGCCGGTCCGCGCTCCGCCGCACGCGCCAGGACGGTGGCCCGGAGCTCGCTCTTCACCCGAGCACCCGCCCGGGCAGCGAGGTCGTCGGTCGCCCACGCGGCGACGGCCCGCACGAAGAAGGCCGCGCCGAGCAGGGCGAGCGTCGGGGTGAGCGCGGCGGGGACGACGCGGTCGCGCACCCCGTCGACGCCGAGGGTGACGGCGGTGGCGATGCCCCAGGCGATCGCGACGGTGGCGAGCGTCCGGACCAGGCCGGTGGCCGCGGACGCCGCGACGGCCCCGCGCGCCGTGCGCGACAGGCGGAGCAGTCGGGGGTCGAGCGGCTTCACGGCGGTGTCCTCCTAGTGCGCGGCCTGCGCGATGTGGGCCCGGGAGACCCGCTTGCGGAACACCCAGTACGTCCAGGCCTGGTAGGCGAGCACGAGCGGCACGAAGATCAGCGCCACCCAGCTCATCACCGTCAACGTGTAGGTCCCGCTCGCGGCGTTGACGACGTTCAGGCTGTTCGCCGGGTCGTTCGACGCGGGCATGACGTCCGGGAAGATCGCGGTGAACATCGCCAGGACGACCGCGGCGATCGTGACGGCCATGAGCGCGAACGCCCGCCCCTCCTTCCCCCACGCCGAGCAGAGCACCGCGAGCACGAGGGCCAGGGCCGCGACGACCGAGAGCACGAGGCTCGCCGGAGTCGCGCGGACGAACGCCATCGCGACGAGGAACGCCGCGGCGACGACGATCGTCAGCACGCCCGCCCGGGTCGCGAGGCGCTTCGCCCGCTCGCGGATCTCGCCCTCGGTCTTCAGCGCGACGAACACCACGCCGTGTGTGAAGAACACGAGCAGGGTCGCGAGCCCGGTCAGGAGCGCGAAGGGGTTGAGCAGGTCGAGGAAGGTGCCGGTGTAGTTGTGCCCGGCGTCCATCGGGATGCCCCGGACGACGTTGCCGAACGCGACACCCCACAGGAACGACGGGACCGCGCTGCCGACGACGATCATCAGGTCGAACCGGCGCTTCCACGCCAGGTGCTTCTCCTGGTGCCGGTACTCGAACGAGACCCCGCGGGCGATGAGCGCCGCGAGGATGAGCAGCAGCGCCAGGTAGAACCCGGAGAACATCGTCGCGTACCACTCGGGGAACGCCGCGAACAGGCACGCCCCCGCGACGATGACCCACGTCTCGTTGAGGTCCCAGACCGGGCCGATCGTGTTGATGAGCACGCGACGGTCGGTGTCATCCCTGCCGAGGAACGGCAGCGACATCCCGACGCCGAAGTCGAACCCGTCGAGCACGAAGTACCCGACGAAGAACAGACCGACGATCGCGAACCAGAGAACGGGGAGGTCCATGGTCAGACAGTTTCCATTTCTAGTAGACCGTCACTTCGTGCTTGACCGCGCCGGTCTCCTCGTCGACCTCCGCCGGGGCGGCGGGGCCCTCCTGCGCGACCTTCTTGATGAGGCGGAACTCGACGACCGCGAGCGTGCCGTAGATGAGTGTGAACACGACGAGCGAGATGAGGACCTCGACCCCGGTCACGTTCGGGGAGACCCCGTCGGCGGTCTTGAGCAACCCGAACACGAGCCACGGCTGGCGGCCCATCTCGGTGAAGACCCAGCCCATGATCATCGCGGCCATCGGCAGCGGCACCGACCAGGTCGCCACGCGCCACACCCACCGCTGCGTCGGGAACCGACCCTTGCGGGTCAGCCAGAGCCCGACCAGGGACACGAGCACCGCGCCGACACCGAGCGCGATCATCCACCGGAACGACCAGTAGGTCACCCAGATGATCGGCTTGTAGTCGCCGGGGCCGTACACCTGCGAGTACTGCGCCTGCAGGTCGTTGATGCCCTCGACCGTGCCGGTGAACGTGTGGGTCGACAGGAACGACAGCAGGTACGGGATGCGGATCGAGAAGAGCTCGTGCACGCCGTCCGGCGTCCCCAACGTGAAGATCGAGAAGGAGGCGTCCTTGCCGGTCGAGGTGTTGTAGAGCGCCTCGGCCGCTGCCATCTTCATCGGCTGCGTGTCGACCATCGTCAGCCCGAGCTGGTCGCCGGACAGCACCGTGAGCGCGCCCGATGCGAGCATCGTCCACATGCCGAACTTCAGCGCCGGCAGCATGGTCTCGAGGTGCTGGTTCCGCGCCAGGTGGTACGCCGCCACCGCGACGATGACCGAGGCCGCGACCATGAACGCGCCGAACAGCGTGTGCGGGAAGGCGGCGAGGGCGACCTTGTTCGTCAGGACGGCCCAGATGTCGGTGAGCTCCGCGCGACCCTTGGCCTCGTTGATCGCGAAGCCGACCGGGTGCTGCATGAACGCGTTCGCCGCGAGGATGAAGTACGCCGACAGCATCGTGCCGACGCTGACGCACCAGATGCTCGCGAGGTGCACGGCCTTCGGCAGGCGGTCCCACCCGAAGATCCAGATGCCGATGAACGCGGCCTCGAAGAAGAACGCCAGGATGCCCTCGAGGGCGAGCGGGGCGCCGAAGACGTCACCGACGAACCGTGAGTAGTTCGACCAGTTCATGCCGAACTGGAACTCCTGCACGATGCCCGTGACGACACCCATCGCGAAGTTGATGAGGAAGATCCGTCCGAAGAACCGCGTGAGCTGCAGGTAGTGCGCCCGGCCGGTGCGGACCCAGGCGGACTGGAACACGGCCACGACGAGGGCCATGCCGATCGTCAGCGGGACGAAGAGGAAGTGGTAGATCGTCGTGAGGCCGAACTGCCACCGCGACAGGATCAGGGGGTCGAGGATGTCGTTCATGCGGCGCGTCCATGCCGGGTCGCCGCGCGCTGGTGCTGCACGTCAGTTGCTTCCTGTGGAAGGGGGACTTCTGCTGTCACTGGCCGTTGGGACACCTCCACGCTACCGGCGGGACACCTGCTTCGACAAGTTGTAGAGGCGAGAAATGCACGAACGTGCAGGGGCCGTGATCGGCACAACCGTGCGGAACATCGGTGCTGAGCGGACCCCTCCTGGAACGACGACAGGCGCCGGGCTCGATGCCCGACGCCTGTCGTCTCCTGACGCTGTGGAACCCCTACAGGAGGCCCTTCGAGGAGAGGAAGTCCTTCGCGATCTGCGACGCCTTCTCCTTGTCGACGGTGCTCTTCGAGTTGACCTCGATGAGCGCGGCCTCGGTGAGCACCTTGTTCACCTTGTCGATGTCCGCCGCGGCCTTGTCGTCGACCTTCTTCGAGACGACCGGGATGACGTTCTGCGGCAGGATCAGGTTCTCCGGGTCCTTGAGCGAGACGAGGTCGTTCGCCTTGATGCTCGGGTCCGCGGTGTAGATGTCGGCGAGCTGGACGGTGCCGTCCTTGAGCGCCTTGACGGTCAGGGCTCCGCCGGAGTCCTCGATCGCCTTGAAGTCGACGTCCACGCCGTAGACCGACTTCAGGCCGTCGGGGCCGTACGGGCGGGTCTGGAACTCGGAGTTCGCGCCGACGGTGAGCTTCTCGCTGACGTTCTTCAGGTCGGCCAGGCTCGTGACGTCGTTCTTCTCGGAGAACTCCTTGGTCACGGTGTAGCTGTCCTGGTCGGTGGCCTCGGCCGCGTCGAGGACCCGCAGACCGGACGGGAGCGCCTTGGACAGGCCCTCGTCGATCTGGCTGGCGGTCTTCGCCGTCGACTCCTTGTCGAAGTACTGCAGCAGGTTGCCGCTGTACTCGGGCATGACGTCGATCGCGCCCTTCTCGAGCTGCGGGATGTAGATCTCGCGCTGGCCGATGTTGAAGTTCCGCTTCACCGTGAAGCCGTCCTTCTCGAGCACCTGCGCGTACATCTCGGCGATGATCTCGTTCGAGTAGTACTGCTGCGAACCGATGACGATGGTCTTCGAGTCGCTCGACGCGCTCGAGCCGCTGTCGAGCGGGTTGCTCGACGCGCAGCCGGTGAGGGCGGCGGCGACGCCCAGTGCCAGCGCTGCTGCGACGCCGGCACGGATCTTTGCTGTGATCACGATGGATTTCCTTCCGGGATGGGATTGCGGGAGCGCTCGCGCGACCCCTGGCGCCGCCGGGCCGACGGGTCGACGGTGCCCTTCGGCACCGCCGCCCGCTGGAGAGCGGCGAACACGATCTCGAACGCGATCGCGAGGGCGATCACGAGGATGGAGGCGCCGAGCATCTCGGCGTAGTCCTGGGTCTTGAGCCCGAGGAAGAAGTAGCCGCCGAGACCACCGGCGCCGACGTACGCGGAGAGCGTGGCGGTCGCGACGACCTGCAGGACCGCGGCGCGGAGGCCGCCGATCAGGAGCGGCAGCCCGAGCGGGATCTCGACCTTCCACAGGACCTGCCACCCGGTCATGCCCTGCGCCTTCGCCGCGTCGACCGTCACCGGGTCGACCGACTCGATGCCCGAGTACGCGCCGGCGAGCACCGACGGGATCGCCAGGATGACGAGGGCGAGGAGCGGCGCCTGCAGCCCGATGCCGAGCAGGAGCCCGAACAGCGAGAGCACGCCGAGCGTGGGCAGTGCCCGGATGCCGCCGGACAGCGCGATGGAGAACCCGCGCGCGCGCCCGGTGTGGCCGATCGCGTACCCGATCGGGACGGCGACGACCGCGGCGATGAGCACGGCGAGCAGCGTGATCCAGACGTGCTCCCACACGCGGCCGGGGATGGCGTTGAAGCCCGTGTAGTTCTGCGGGTCGAAGACCCACCCGAACGCCTGCGCGATGATCACGACGCCACCTCCGCCCGCTGCAGCACGCGCCGGACCGCACGGCGGCTCCGGGGTGCACGACGGGTCCACGGCATGACCAGCCGGCCGAGCAGCACCAGCAGCCCGTCGAGCGCGAAGGCCAGGACGAGCACCATCACGATGCCCGACAGGATCTCCTCGTAGATGCCGCGACCGAGGCCGTCCGTGAAGAGCGATCCGAGGCTCTGGATGCCGAGCACCGCACCGACGGTCGTGAGCGAGATCGTGGACACCGCCACGACCCGCAGCCCCGCGAGCAGGACGGGCCCGGCCAGCGGCAGCTCCACGCGGAAGAAGCGCTGCACACCCGAGTACCCCATGGCGGTCGCGGCGGCCTTCGTCCCGGCGTCGACCGAGGTGAGCGCGTCGACGGTCGAGCGGACCATGAGCGCGAGGCCGTAGAGCGTCAGGCTGATGATGAGGTTGACCGGGTCCTGCAGGCCCGTGCCGATGACGGCCGGCAGGGCGACGAAGAGCGCGAGGGACGGGATCGCGTAGAGGAGCCCGGCCACGGTCACGATGCCGGTGCCGACACCCGCGGCGACGCGGGAACCTCCGGGGCGCTGCAGCCGGACGACGAGCCAGCCGACCGGGATCGACAGCAGGAACGCGATGAAGATCGGTGGGATCGCGATCGCGAGGTGCGCGAGCGTGGCGTCACTGATCGTGTCGAGGTTCGACAGGACCCACTTCACCGGGGTCCCCCACCCTGCGCCGGAGCACCCGGGGCGGTGTCACGCGCCCCGGCCTCTGCACCCTGCGGCACGGCGGCTGCCGCGTCCACCACCGTCACCGGACCGGTGAGCACGCCGGCCGCCCGGCCGTCGCCGTCCACCACGATCGGGCCGGTCGGGGTCTGCTCCACCCGGAGCGCCCGCCGACCACGGCCCGCGCCGATGAAGTTCGCCACGAACTCGTCCGCCGGCTCGGCGAGGATCTCGGCCGGGGTCCCGAGCTGGGCGATCTCGCCGCCCTTCTTGAGGATGACGACCTGGTCGCCGAGCTTGAAGGCCTCGTCGATGTCGTGCGTGACGAAGACCACCGTCTTGCCGAGCTCGCGCTGCAGCCGGATGAGCTCGTCCTGCAGGTCGTTGCGGACGAGCGGGTCGACGGCGCCGAACGGCTCGTCCATGAGCAGGACGTTCGGGTCCACCGCGAGGCCACGGGCCACACCGACGCGCTGCTGCTGGCCGCCGGAGAGCTGCGACGGGTACCGGTCCGCGAAGGCCCGGTCGAGCCCGACGGTGTCCATGAGCTCGAGCGCGCGCGCCCGGGCCTCGCCCTTCGGGACACCGGTCAGGAGCGGGACGGTCGCGATGTTGTCGACGACCTTCCGGTGCGGCAGGAGCCCGGCGTTCTGCATCACGTACCCGATGCGCCGGCGGAGCTGCACGGGGTCGACACCGGCGACGTCCTCGTCGTCGATCGACACGGTGCCCGAGCTCGGGTCGACCATGCGGTTGATCATGCGGAGGAGGGTGGTCTTGCCGCAGCCGCTGGACCCGACGAAGACCGTCGTGGTGCGGGAGGGGATGACGAGGCTGAAGTCGTCGACCGCCGTCGTACCGTCCGGGTACGTCTTGCGCACCGAGCGGAACTCGATCATGTGGGTGCCCTTCTGTCCGGAGGTAGCCCGACTCCGACCGAGCGTACACACGCGGTCATCGTCCGGTCCGCGTGGTGACGGCCCATGACGGCTCGCGGACAACGCTCCCCCGACAGCGCGGTCCCGAGCGCGACGACGCCCGCGACTCCTCTTCGGAGCGCGGGCGTCGGCAGGTGGGTCGGACGGTCGGCCGGGCGGGTCGCGCCCGGCTGCGGGGCCGGGATCCGGTCAGGAGGCGGCGATCACCGCTTCGAGGTGCGCCCGGCTCATCGTGCGGTACTCCTCGATCAGCGCGGTGTCGGGCTCCGCCCGGTCTCGCACGGCGCGCGCGATGACGGCGTGCGCGGACTCCGCGAGGACGACCCACGTGCGCTCGACGCGCTCCCCCGTCGGGAAGTCGAACCGGTCGTGCAGGACCTGCGCGACGGCCGCCCCCAGCGCGGCCATCCGGTCCTCGGCGTCCCCGGTCCCGGTGTCCGCCGGGTCACCGAAGCGGATCGCCCGGAAGCCCGGCTCGGTGCGGTACATCTCGACGGTCGCGTCGATGAGTGCGTCGCAGGCGTCCTGCCAGGTCGTCGCGTCGCTCTCGTCGAGCGCCGTGAGGAACCGCTCGGCGAGCCGCTGCGTGCTCCGGATCGCGAGGGCCTCGACCACGGCGATGCGGTCCGGGAAGTACCGGTAGACCGTGCCGATGGACGCACCGGCGCGCTCCGCGACCATGGCGGTCGTCAGGCGCTCGAAGCCGATCTCGTCGATGACGGCCGCAGCGGCGTCGAGGAGTCCCGCGAGGCGCGCCGAACTGCGGGCTTGGACCGGCTCGTTCCTGAGCAGTGATGATCCCCCCGGCAGTGCGTTCGATACCTCGGTGACGAGCACGTGTTCTCCTCTTGCGCCCGGACGGACGCGGTCATGTGGGATGTGACGGGGCAACTCTCGCAGAGACCGGCTGGAACATCGCTGCGACTCACCACAGCCTCCGACAGCGTGGGATAGTGGACGAATGCCCGACTGGACGCCCCACGAGCCGTCGTTGGCCGAGCCGATCCTGCACCGAGCCGCCCGCATCGAGGACGCCGTGCAGGAGTTCCGGGAGCACCGTGCCCGCCGTCGTGGGCTCGTGCCGACCGTGATCCCGTACACCGGGTACGGCGCTCCGGGCTGGATCCGCGTCCTCTGCCGCGTCCTGCTCACCCGGCGGGGGCTCGCGTCCGACGCCTCGTACTACGGCGTGCGCGGGTGGAAGAGCTTCACGAGCGTCGCCGTCGACGACGCCGAGGTCACGGTGACCGCCGGTGGCACGACCCACGTGGTGCAGTCCGACCGCGGCGGCGTCGTCGACGTGAAGGTCCCGATCGACCTCGAACCGGGGTGGCAGACCGTGCGGCTTTCGGCCGGTGGGATGCGCGACGTCGAGGCGGACGTGTTCATCGTCGACCCGTCGACGCGCTTCGGGCTCCTGTCCGACATCGACGACACCGTGATGGTGACCTCGCTCCCCCGCCCGATGCTCGCCGCGTGGAACTCCTTCGTGCTCACCGAGCACGCCCGCCGCCCGGTGCCGGGGATGTCCGTGCTCTACGAGCGCATCCTCGCCCAGCACCCCGGTGCCCCCACGGTCTACCTGTCGACCGGGGCGTGGAACGTCGCGCCGACCCTGCAGCGCTTCCTGACCCGCAACATGTACCCGAACGGCACGATGCTGCTCACCGACTGGGGTCCCACCCACGACCGCTTCTTCCGCAGCGGGCAGCAGCACAAGCGCGACAACCTCCGCCGCCTGGCCCGGGACTTCCCCGACGTGCAGTGGCTGCTGGTCGGTGACGACGGGCAGCACGACGAGACGCTGTACGGCGACTTCGCCCGCGAGCACCCGGACAACGTCGCCGGCGTGGCGATCCGGCAGCTCTCCACGAGCGAGGCCGTGCTCGCCGGTGGCCGCTCCCGTGCGCAGGAGCGCTCCCGCGACTCGGCGGCCCCGTGGGTCTACGCGCCGGACGGCGCCGGGCTCTGGACCGAGCTCGCCCGGGTGGGCGTCGCCGACGCGGACCCGCAGGCTCCCCTGCCCGGCGCCTGAGCGCTCCTTCAGCGCTCCTCCCGCCGCGGACTGGTGGCGGTGGTTCGATGTGCGCATGAGCACCGCGACGCCGCGCAACCGCATCGAGGACCACGCCCTGATCGGCGACACCTACACCGCAGCCCTCGTCGGCCGCGACGGGACGATCGACTGGGCGTGCCTGCCCCGCTTCGACAGTCCGTCCACGTTCGCGTCGCTCCTGGGGACCGAGGACCACGGGCACTGGACGCTGCGACCGAGCGATCCGCACGCGACCGCGGTCCGACACCACCACCGCGACACGCTCGTGCTCTCGACCGTGTGGACCACGGCGACGGGTGTCGTCGAGGTCACCGAGTTCATGCCCGTCGGGTCCCACCGGGCCGCGATCGTCCGCCGGGTCCGCGGTCTGCAGGGATCGGTCGAGGTCGAACAGACCCTCCGGATCCGCTTCGACTACGCGCGTGCGCTGCCCTGGGTCCGGCAGATCGGCGGCGACGAGGACCCCGCCCTCCTGGCGACCGCCGGCCCGGGGTCGGTCGTCGTCCGCGGCGTCCGGTTCCGTGCGGACGACCACCGGCACACGAACACGACCACCGTGCGTGACGGCGACGTCCTCGACACCGTCCTGACCTGGTACCCGTCCCACCGCGAGCCACCGGCGCCGCTCGACGTGGACGCGGCCCTGCACCGGACCGAGCACTGGTGGCGGGACTGGATGGCGACCGCGCACACCGAGGGGAAGTACGCCGAAGCGAGCCGACGCTCCCTGCTGCTCCTGCGCGCGATGACCCACGGCGAGACCGGCGGCGTCGTGGCGGCCGCGACCACGAGCCTCCCGGAGGACCCCGGCGGAGAACGCAACTGGGACTACCGCTACGTGTGGTTGCGCGACGCGTCGCTCGCCCTGGCGTCCCTGATCGCCCACGGGTACCGCGACGAGGCCGCGCACTGGCGAGGCTGGCTGCTCCGCGCGATCGCCGGGGACCCCGCCGACGTCCAGATCATGTACGGCATCGCCGGGGAGCGCGAGCTGCCGGAGCGCACCCTCGAGGAGCTCCCCGGGTACCTCGACTCGACCCCGGTCCGGCTCGGCAACGGCGCCTCGACCCAGTACCAGGGCGACGTCTTCGGCGAGGTCCTCGCCGCGCTCCACGACGCCCGCGAGCTCGGCGTCGAGGAGAACGCGGACTCGTGGGCGCTGCAGCGTGCCCTGCTCGGCTACGTCGAGGAGCACTGGCAGGAGCCCGACAACGGGATCTGGGAGATGCGCGGTCCGCGACGGCACTTCACGCACTCGCGGGCGATGATCTGGGCCGCGTTCGACCGGGGCGTCGCGGCCGTCGAGGAGTTCGGGCTCGAGGGTCCCGTCGACCGCTGGCGGACGCTCCGCGACCAGGTCCGCGCCGAGATCGAGGAGCACGGCTGGAACGCCGACCGCGGCGCCTTCCGCCAGCACTACGACACCGACGAGGTCGACGCGAGCCTGCTCGTCCTGCCCCAGATCGGGTTCTGCCGCGCCGACGACCCCCGGATGACGGGCACGGTCGCCGCGATCGAGCAGGACCTGCGCGTCGGTGACCACGGCCTCGTCCTGCGCTACCGGACGAGCGCCGGCTTCGACGGGCTCTCCGGCAGCGAGCACCCGTTCCTGGCGTGCTCGTTCTGGCTCGTCGAGCAGTACGCGGCCTCCGGTCGGGTCGACGACGCCGAGCGCCTGATGGACGTGCTCGTCGGGTACGCCAACGACGTCGGCATGCTCTCCGAGGAGATCGACGTCGCCACCGGGCACCACATCGGCAACACCCCGCAGGTGCTGTCCCACCTGACGCTCGTGTCCGCGGCGGACGCGATCGCGCGGGCCCGCGGCGAGGCGTCCGGGCACCGCACGCGGCTCGCCGTGCACGACGGCGGCACGCGTTCGTGGACGGGCGGCGGCCGCCGGGCCGGCTCGCCCTCCTAACCCAGCCGCCCCGAGCGTCGTGTGCCGATCCGCGCATGGTGTGCCGATCCGCGCACAGGATGCCGATCCGCGCGTGGGATGCCGTTCCTTCCGGCCTCCGATGCGCGGATCGGTCTCCCATGTCGGTCGCGATGGGCAGGAACGTCGCGGTCGTGCCGTGGGCGCGACCACATGACGGACGGGAGGCGCGGTGCCAGCTGGCACCGCGCCTCCCGTCCGTCAGGGGGTGACGTCCGTCAGGACGCTCGGTCCGTCAGGACGACGAGACCCACTCCGCCGGGCCGCGCGAGCCCGCGCGGTACTCCTCGAGCGGGACCGAACCGGACTTCCAGGCCTCGACGACCGGCTCCACGATCTCCCAGCAGCGCTCCGCGACGTCGCCGCGGATGGAGAGCAGCGGGTCGTCGTGGAAGATGCCGTTGAGGACCTCGCCGTAGGGGGTCAGCTCACCGTCGTCGAACGTCGACGAGAGCGTGACCTGCCCCATCTCGAACGGGTTGCCGCCGCCGTTCGCCGACACCGACAGCTCGATCTCGTCCGGGTTGAGGACGATGCGCAGCGTGTCCGCCTTCGGGCGACCGGACAGGCCGGAGGGCAGGCGCGTCACGGGCTTGAAGGTGATGAGGACCTCCTTGCGGCTGGCGCCGAGCGCCTTGCCGGAGCGGAGGGTGAACGGAACGCCCTTCCAGCGCGCCGTGTCGACCTCGACCTCGATCTCGGCCAGGGTCTCGGTGCCGCGCGACTTGTCGACGCCGTCCTCGTCCTGGTACGACGGCAGTTCCTTGCCGTCGATGGTGCCGGCCGTGTAGACGGCGCGGCGGGAGGCGATCGTCGCGTCGCCACCCTTGAGCTCGGTCGACCGGAGGACACGAGCCAGGGACGAGCGGAACTCGACCGCGTCGATGTCCGCCGGGGCGTCCATCGTCACGATGCCGAGGATCTGGAGCAGGTGCGACTGGATCATGTCGACCATCGCGCCGGCCTCGTCGTAGTACTGCGCGCGGTTCTCGAGACCGAGGGTCTCGTCGTAGAAGATGTCGACCTTCTCGATGTTGTCCGCGTTCCAGATCGGCTCGAACAGGCGGTTCGCGAAGCGCAGACCGATGATGTTCAGGACCGTGGTGCGACCGAGGAAGTGGTCGGTGCGGTGCACGCGCTCCTCGGGGACGAGCCCCAGCACCGTCTCGTTCAGGGCCTTCGCGCTGGCGACGTCGGTGCCGAACGGCTTCTCGAACGCCAGGGTCGTGCCCGCGGGGAGCTCGACCTCCTGCAGCGCCTCGCAGATGTCCGACGCGATCTGCGGCGGCAGCGCGAAGTACAGGATGGGCTCGGCGTCGGCCGCGGCCAGGAGTGCCTCGAGGTGCTTCGGGTCGGTCGGGTCGCCCTGGATGAACTGCGTCGACGCGAGGGTGGCGTCGACCTCCTCGCCCTTGACGTCCTGCGATGCGAAGGACTTCGTGACGACGTCCTTCCACTGGTCCTCGCTGCGGGCGCTGCGACCGGTACCGATGAGCTGGACGGGAACCGCTCGACCGCTCTGCAGGAACGTGCCGAGGCCCGGCAGCAGCAGGCGGGAGGCGAGGTCGCCCGTCGCGCCGAAGATGATGAGGGTGCGCTTGTCGGTCACCGGAGGTGAGTCCTTTCGCTGTGGTGGAGGGGGGTCCGCTCGAGGCCAAGCCGAGAGCGGGCCGGTTGATTCCCGATCGGTACCGGTTCTGCGCGGATCGATGCGGGAGGTCGTGGGGGCACGTACGAGTCTGCTCGGCCGGAGAGCGCTCGGCCCAGGTTGCTCGGCCCGGCGTGCTCGGACCGGCTGGCGCGCTGGCTCCCGGCCCTGGACGCACTTCGGGCGGCACCGGTGGTGGTGCCGCCCGAAGGTGTCAGGTGCGGTGGGCCGCAGCCCGCCGGGACTCAGTGCCCGAAGTTGCCGCGGTAGTACTCGTAGACCCAGCCGACGAGCGTCACGGTGACGAGCGCGAGCCCGATCGGGACGATCCACAGGCCGGCGGCGAGACCGAGGAAGCAGACGGCGGTGGAGCCGGCCAGAAGGATCGGCCACCACGACCACGGGCTGAAGTGCCCGAGCTCGGCGTCGCCGTCCTCGATGTTGGCGTCGGCGCGGTCCTCCGGGAGGACCCCGCCCTGCGACGACATGACCTTGCCGAGGTAGAACGCGATGAACGCGCTCATGATGCCGGTGAGGCCGATCGCGACCGTGCCCACCCACTCCGGGTGCCCGTAGTAGAGCATCGCCCAGATGGTGTACGCGGCGTCCGCGAGGATGAAGAACCCGAAGAGGATCCAGAACAGGTTGACGTTGGCGCGCATCGCCTTACTTCACCTCGCCCTTCGCGGCGTCGTAGGTCGGAGCGTCCGGTGCGTCCTTCGCAGGACCCACACCGATCGGCACACCCGCTTCGGGGTGGTTCAGGTCGAACGCCGGGGACTCGGAACGGATCCGCGGGATCGAGGTGAAGTTGTGCCGGGGCGGCGGGCAGCTGGTCGCCCACTCGAGCGAGCGGCCGTAGCCCCACGGGTCGTTCACGGCGACCTTCGGCGCGTTCCGGGCCGTGACGTAGACGTTGAAGATGAACGGCAGGAACGAGATCGCGAGGATCATCGAGCCGATCGTCGACAGCTGGTTCATCCAGGTGAACCCGTCGTTCGGCAGGTAGGTCGCGTAGCGACGCGGCATGCCGATGACGCCCAGCCAGTGCTGGATGAGGAACGTCGTGTGGAAGCCGATGAACAGGAGCCAGAAGTGGATCTTGCCGAGGCGCTCGTTGAGCATCTTGCCGGTCCACTTCGGCCACCAGAAGTAGAAGCCGGAGAACATCGCGAACACGACGGTGCCGAAGACCACGTAGTGGAAGTGCGCGACGACGAAGTACGAGTCGGACACGTGGAAGTCGAGCGGCGGCGACGCCAGGATCACACCGGTGAGACCACCGAACGTGAAGGTGATGAGGAAGCCGACGGCCCACAGGAGCGGCGTCTCGAACGTGACCGAACCGCGCCACATCGTGCCGACCCAGTTGAAGATCTTCACGCCGGTCGGGACCGCGATGAGCATCGTCATGAGCGAGAACCACGGGAGCAGGACGCCACCGGTGACGTACATGTGGTGCGCCCACACCGTGACCGAGAGGGCCGCGATGGAGATGGTCGCGTAGACGAGGGTCTTGTACCCGAAGATCGGCTTGCGGCTGAAGACCGGGAAGACCTCGGACACGATGCCGAAGAACGGCAGCGCGATGATGTACACCTCGGGGTGGCCGAAGAACCAGAACAGGTGCTGCCAGAGCAGTGCCCCGCCGTTGGCCGGGTTGTAGATCTGGGCGTCGAACACGCGGTCGAGACCGAGGCCGAACAGCGCGGCGGCGAGGACCGGGAAGGCCATCAGCACGAGCAGCGAGGTCACGAGGGTGTTCCACGTGAAGATCGACATGCGGAACATCGTCATGCCGGGGGCGCGCATCGTGATGATCGTCGTGATGAAGTTCACCGCGCCGAGGATCGTCGAGAAGCCCGTCATGCCGAGGCCGAAGACCCACAGCGTGCCACCGAGACCCGGTGTGAACGTCGTGTCACTCAGTGGCGCGTAGGCGAACCACCCGAAGGACGCGGCGCCCTGCGGGGTGAGGAAGCCGCCGACCGCGATGAGCGAGCCGAACAGGTACAGCCAGAAGGCGAACCCGTTCAGACGCGGGAAGGCGACGTCCGGCGCACCGATCTGCAGCGGCATGATCGCGTTCGCGAAGCCCGAGAAGAGCGGCGTCGCGAACATCAGCAGCATGATCGTGCCGTGCATCGTGAAGAGCTGGTTGTACTGCTCCTTCGTCGCGACCACGTGCAGGCCGGGCTCGAAGAGCTGAGCACGGATGACCAGCGCCATCACACCCGCGAGCAGGAAGAAGACGAACGAGGCGATCAGGTACATGTACCCGATGGTCTTGTGGTCGGTGGAGGTGATCCACCGGACGATGATGTTGCCCTTCCGCCCGACCTTCGACGCCTGGAAGTCCGGCGTCGAGGGCCTGGTCGGCTGGCCGACGAGTGACGTTGTCATCAGACGAGCCCTTACTTGTTCTCGCTCGACGCCTCGACCGGCGCCTTGTTGTTCGGTTCGTTCGTGTTGGTGTCGTACTCGTTGCCGAGCAGACCGACCTTGCCCTGCTCGCGCAGCGTGTCGAGGTACTTCTCGTAGTCCGAGTCGGACACGACCTTGACCTGGAAGAGCATCAGCGAGTGGTACTCACCGCAGAGCTCCGCGCACTTGCCCTGGTACGTGCCGATCTTCTGCGGGATGAAGTACTCGTAGTTCGTCTTGCCCGGGAGCATGTCCTTCTTGTAGAGGAAGTCGATGATCCAGAACGAGTGGTCGACGTCGCGCGAGCTGAGCTCGATCTTGACCTTCTTGTCGACCGGCAGGTACAGCGTCGGCAGCTGGGACTCGTCGATCGAGCCGTTCCCGTTCTCTTCTTCCTGGGCCTGGATGCCCTGGTAGTAGACGCTGTCCTCGGGGTTGTCCTTGTCGATGTAGTTGAAGTCCCACGCCCAGCGCTTGCCGTAGACGTGGATCGTCGCGTCGGGGTCCGTGAAGGGCTTCTCGATCGCGGACTGGTCCTTGGCGGTGAAGGCGAAGAAGCCGAGCACCAGGATGAGCGGCACGATCGTGTAGAAGATCTCGAGCGGCATGTTGTACCGCATCTGCACCGGGAGGCCGGTCTGGCCCTTGCGGCGGCGGTAGACGATCGCGGCCCAGATGATGAGGCCCCACACGATGAGACCCACCGCGAGCAGGACGACCCAGCTGGTGGTCCACAGGCCGACGACGCGGCTCGTGTGGTTCGTGACGTCCTTCGTCTCCTCCGTGCCGGGGAGCCACCCGTTCAGCTGCTGCTGCGAGCAGCCAGCCAGTGCGATGACCAGACCGACGGCCACCGGGACGGCCGCCCAACGTATACGGCGATTCGAACGCACTGTTACCTCTCGGAAGACGTGGCGGGGAACCGAGCGCGCAAAGGCGGCTCATTGCTGGTTCCCAGCTTGGTTGGAACACTCCTAGCTTACTCGCAGCTCGCCGACACTCGTGCACACGCGGCCCGTTCAGCGGCCGATCCGGGTGCCGGACCCGCACGTCGGACACCGATCTCCGCACGGCTTTCCCCCGGTCGCGCGCGCCCGAGACCCCCACGGACGACGAGCGGGGAGCGACCGTATCGGTCGCTCCCCGCTCGCGTGTCGATCACGGGTGGTGGACACCCGGACCCGGCGACGCCGATCCTGACAGCGTCAGTGGAAGCTGTCGCCGCACGCGCAGCTGCCCTGCGCGTTGGGGTTGTCGATGGTGAAGCCCTGCTTCTGGATGGTGTCCTCGAAGTCGATGGTCGCGCCGTCGAGGTACGGGACGCTCATCTTGTCGACGACGACCTCGACCCCGCTGCCGAACTCGGCCGTGGCGTCGCCGTCGAGCAGCCGCTCGTCGAAGTACAGCTGGTAGATCAGGCCCGAGCACCCGCCGGGCTGGACGGCCAGGCGCAGGCGGAGGTCGTCGCGGCCCTCCTGCTCGAGCAGGCTCGCCACCTTCGCCGCGGCCGTGTCGCTGAGCGCGACGCCGTGCGAGCGTGCGTCCGTCGCCGGTGCGTTGTCGATGATGGTGTCGCTCATCGCGCTTCTCCCTCCGGGCGGTGACGATCACCGCGCCTGTTCACGATTGTAAGCACGCCGGCCGACAGGGCGAGCATCTCTCCACATGTCGGCTCGCGAGCCGCCGACGGACGGACGGGAGGCACGTGGCGGGCCCGCCACGTGCCTCCCGTCCGGTGCGGCGTCAGCCGCGCGACGCCAGTCGTGCCAGCAGGATCGTCTCGGACGCGATCGCGCGGTGCAGGACGCCCAGGTGCTGCGACTCGTTCGGGCTGTGCGCGCGGGTGTCCGGGTCCTCGACGCCGGTCACCAGGATCTGCGCGTCCGGGAACTCCGCGGCCAGGTCGGACACGAACGGGATCGAGCCGCCGATGCCCTGCTCGACGGCGGGGTTGCCCCAGCCCTCGTGCATGGCCGTGCGGGCCTCCTGGACGGCCCAGCCGGCGGTGTCGACGAGGAAGCCGTCGCCCGTGTCGACCTCGGTCATCTCGAGCCGCGCACCGAACGGCACGTGCGCGCGGAGGTGACGCTCGACGGCGGCGAACGCGTCGGTGGCGGCCTGCCCGGGGGCGACGCGGACCGAGACCCGCGCGGCGACCGTCGGCAGCAGCGTGTTCGAGGCGTTCGCGACGCTCGGGACGTCCAGGCCGGTGACCGTGATCGACGGCTGGAACCACATACGGGACAGCACCGGGCCGGTGCCGACCGGCTGCACGCCCTCGAGGAGCGCGGCGTCGGAGGCGAGCTCGGCGTCGGAGCGCTCGGGGACGTCGGCCTCGTACGCCGTGAGCCCCTCGACCGCGACCGAGCCGGCGTCGTCGTGCAGCGAGGCGAGCAGGCGGGCCATCGGGATCATCGCGTCCGGGGCCGCTCCCCCGAACATGCCGCTGTGGCTGGCGTGCTCGAGCGTCGTCAGGGTGAGCTTGAACGTGACGTTGCCGCGCAGCGAGACCGTGATGGAGGGGACCTCGGCCGACCAGTTGTCGCTGTCCGCCACGACGATGACGTCGGCGGCGAGGTGCTCCTTCTGCTCGCGCAGGAACGTGCGGAACGACCGGGAGCCGAACTCCTCCTCGCCCTCGACGAACAGCACGACGCCGAGGTCGAGGTCGTCGCCGAACTGCGCGTGCAGGGCCCGGAGCGAGGCGATGTGGGTCATCACGCCGGCCTTGTCGTCCGAGGCGCCGCGGCCGTAGAGGCGGTCGCCGCGGAGGGTCGGCTCGAAGGGCGGGGTCTCCCAGAGTGCGTCGTCGCCCTGGGGCTGCACGTCGTGGTGCGCGTAGAGCATCACGGTGGGCTTGCCGTTCCGGGCCGGGCGGACCGCCAGGACCGCGGGCTGGCCGAGCTCGACGTCGGGGGCGCCGGCCTGGGATGCGGTGTCGGCGGACGGGGCGTCCGTGCTCGGGGTGTCGCCCTCGACGGCCGAGCGGACGATGCGGACCGCGTCGTCGGCGAAGACCCAGGTGGAGCGCGCCAGGTCCGCGACGGCCTCGGCGCTCGCCTGCACGTTCGCCGGGTCGAAGGCCGACCAGGACACCGACGGCAGCCGGACCAGGGCGGAGAGGTCCGCGATCGTGGTCGGCAGCGCCCCCTGGACGTGTTCGCGCAGGGCGTCGAGGAGCGCGGGGTCGGTCGCGGTGCTGTGCTGGTCGGTGTCGGTCATGTCCCGTAATCTAGAGGACGATCCAGCACGCAACCGCAGTCAGGAACGCACCGTGGCGAAGGCAGCCCCCAAGACCAACACGACCGTCAACCCCTCCGAGGAAGAACTCCTCGCGCAGGGCAAGGGTCGCCCGACGCCGTCGCGTCGCGAGCGTGAGGCAGCCAACCGCCGTCCCCTCGTCGGCAACAGCCCGCAGGACAAGAAGGCCGCGCGCGCCCGGCTGAACACCGAGCGCGAGAAGGCCCGCGTCGGCATGGCCAACGGCGAGGAGCGGTACCTGCCCGCCAAGGACAAGGGCGAGCAGCGCCGGTTCGTGCGCGACTGGATCGACGCGCGCTGGAACGTGGGCGAGGTCATGATGCCCGTGCTCGTGCTCTTCCTGATCCTCGGCTTCGCCGCTGCCCAGACCGTGATCGCGTCGTACGCGCTCCTGATGGTGTGGGCGTTCGTGGCGCTGTTCGTGCTCGACTGCATCGTGCTCTGGCTGTCCCTGCGCAAGAAGCTCGCCGCGAAGTTCGGCGAGATGCAGCGCGGGACCTTCCTCTACATCCTCACCCGGGCGTGGCAGCTGCGCTTCCTGCGCCTGCCGAAGCCGCAGGTGCGCCGCGGGCAGTACCCCGCGCTGTAGCACGCGAACCGCTCCCCTGAAGCGCCGTCCGGTCCACCGGACGGCGCTTCGTCGTTCCGAGGGCGCGGCGGGCGCTGCGCACCGAGCTGGGCGCGAGGTTGTCTCGGCGCCCCGGACGTCGATGGAGCAGAAGACGTCGGGGTCCCGGTCTGGACCCGACGGTTCCTGCTCCGTCGCCGGCGCAACGAGACCGACGCCGAGACCGAAGCGCCGCCGGCTCGACAGCCGCGGGAGCTCAGCGCGCGGCGCGCCGCAACCGACGACGACGGAGACGGTTGATCCGCGTCGCCCAGGTCGGCCCCTCGTAGAGGAACGCCGTGTAGCCCTGCACGAGCGTCGCCCCCGCGTCGATGCGGTCCTGCACGTCCTGCTCGGTGGTGACCCCACCGACGGCCACGACGCAGAAGTCCGACGGCACCGCGGCGCGCACCCGCCGCAGGACCTCGAGCGACCGGGCCGCGATCGGCGCACCGGACAGACCGCCGGCGCCCATCGCCGCGACCTTCTCGACAGGGGTCACGAGCCCGGTCCGCTCGATCGTCGTGTTGTTCGCGATGATGCCCGCGAGCCCGAGGTCCACCGCGAGCCCGGCGACGGCGTCGATCTGCTCGTCGGTCAGGTCCGGCGCGATCTTCACCAGAACCGGGGTCTTCCCGGCGGCGTCCCGCACCGCGGTCAGGAGCGGCCGCAGCTGGTCCTCTTCCTGCAGGCCGCGGAGACCGGGCGTGTTCGGGGAGCTGACGTTCACCGCGAGGTAGTCCGCGAACGGCGCGAGGAGCCGGGTCGACTCCAGGTAGTCGTCGACGGCGTCCTCGACCGCGACGACGCGGCTCTTGCCGATGTTGACGCCGATCACCGGGCGCCCCGGGTTCCGTCGCGCGCGCTCCAGGCGACGGGCGGCTCGGGCGGCGCCGTGGTTGTTGAAGCCCATCCGGTTGACGAGCGCCCGGTCGGCGATCAGGCGGAACAGCCGCGGACGGTCGTTGCCGGGCTGCGGCTTCGCCGTGATGGTGCCGACCTCGACGTGGCCGAAGCCGAGCAGCCCCAGACCGGCGATGCCGCGCGCGTCCTTGTCGAAGCCGGCGGCCAGCCCGAAGCGCGACGGGAAGTGGATGCCCATCGTCGTGACGCCGTCCTCGGCCGCGGGGCGGGAGTACCGCTCGACGACACCGCTCAGGACGGGGATGCCGGGCAACGCCTTGATCACCCCGAAGGCCAGGTGGTGCGCCCGCTCCGGGTCCATGTTCGCGAACAGGGCCCGGAACACGACGGCGTACCCGCCCCGGACGATCCGCTCGGCGATGCCGCTCACGCCGCACCCCCGGCGGGGTCCGCGGCGTGGTGGTCGAGGCGGAGCTGGCCGATGGCGTCCTCGAAGTCCTCGAGGGACTCGAACGCCTGGTAGACGCTCGCGAAGCGCAGGAACGCGACCTCGTCGAGTTCCCGGAGCGGCGCGAGGATCGCGAGACCGATGTCGTTCGCGTCGATCTGGCTCGAGCCGGACGACCGGACGGTCTCCTCGACCCGCTGCGCGAGCACGGCCAGGTCGCCGTCGGTGACCGGGCGGCCCTGGCACGCCTTGCGCACGCCGGAGACGATCTTGTCGCGGCTGAACGGCTCGGTGACGCCGTTGCGCTTCACCACGTTGAGCGAGGCGGTCTCGGTCGTCGAGAACCGACGCCCGCAGTTCGGGCACTGGCGGCGGCGACGGATCGAGGTGCCGTCGTCACTCGTGCGGGAGTCGACGACGCGGGAGTCCGGGTGGCGGCAGAAGGGGCAGAACATGTCCGTCCCAGGCTACCGGCTCCCCGGTCCGTCCAGGCGCGAGCGGGTCGGCCCAGGCGCGAGCGGCTCGGCTCAGGCGCGAGCGGGTCGGCCCAGGCGCGAGCGGGTCGGCTCAGGCGCGAGCGGTCCGCTCGGTGACCGCGGCGCCGTGGCCGGGCAGCTGCTCCTCGGTCGCGAGCGCGACGATGTGCGGCGCGACCTCGGCCAGGGCCGTCGCGGAGTACCGGATCACCTGCTGGGGGCGCAGGAAGGTCGACGCCGACAGCCCGGAGCCGAAGCGCGCCTGCCCGCCGGTCGGCAGCACGTGGTTCGACCCCGCCAGGTAGTCCCCGAGGCTGACGGGCGTGCTCGGCCCGACGAACACGGCACCCGCGGCGTCGATCTCCGCCAGCACGGCGTCGTCGTCCGCGGTCTGGATCTCGAGGTGCTCCGGCCCGTAGGCGTTGCTGACGGCCGCCGCGTCGGCGAGCGAGTCCACCAGGACGACCGCCGACTGCGGACCGTCCAGGGCGGACTGGAGGCGCGTGGCAGTCCCCAGCGCCGCCACCCGTTCCGGGATGGCCGCCTCCACCGCATCGGCGAAGGACGCCGACGTCGTCACGAGGACGCTGCCGGCCTGCTCGTCGTGCTCGGCCTGGCTGACCAGGTCGGCGGCGACGAAGCCCGCGTCGGCGGTGTCGTCCGCGATGACGAGGATCTCGGTGGCCCCGGCTTCGGAGTCGATGCCGACGACACCGCGCACGAGGCGCTTCGCCGCGGCGACGTAGTTGTTCCCGGGCCCGGTGACCAGGTCGACGGGCTCGAGACCGATCGACGCGACGCCGTACGCCAGCGCACCGACCGCTCCGGCACCGCCCATCGCGTAGACCTCGTCGACGCCGAGGAGCCCTGCTGCGGCGAGGATCGTCGGGTGCACGCGCCCGCCGTGGTCCCGCTGCGGCGGGGACACGAGGGCGATGGACCCGACGCCGGCGACCTGCGCGGGGACGACGTTCATCACGACGCTCGAGGGGTAGACGGCCTTGCCACCGGGGACGTAGAGCCCCACACGGCGCATCGGCTGCCAGCGCTGGTGCACCTCGGCGCCGTCGGCGAGCGTCGTCACCGAACCGGTCGGCACCTGGGCGGCACTCGCGGCGCGCACGCGGCGGATCGCCTCGTCCAGCGCGGCGCGGAGCTCCGGGGTGAGCCCGGCGACCGCCGCGGCGATCTCGTCCGCGGGGACCCGGACGTGCTCGGGCGCTCCCCCGTCGAAGCGCTCGGCCTGCTCGTGCAGCGCATCGGCCCCGCGGTGTCGCACGTCGTCCACGAGCTCCCGCGCGGCGGCGACGGCGGACGAGACGTCACCGGCGGCACGCGGCATCAGGCGGAGGAGGTCGGCACGGGCGGGCAGGCCGCCACGGAGGTCGATTCGCTGCATCATGGGACGTCCAGCGTACCGGCGCTTCCCGACAGCAGTGCGTCCACGACGGGACGGTGCCGCGCGTGCTGCTCCGCGTCCCACGCGCCGAGGACGTGCAGCGTGACGATCCGGAACGCGAGTGCCCGCACGAGCAGCTGCGGCCAGTCGGGCGCCTCGGCGAGCCTGCCGAGTGCCGCGAGCCGGGCGGGCGGCGTGCCGTGCCAGCAGACCGCGTCGACGACCGCGACCGCAGCACCGAAGCCCGCGGGTCGCCAGGTCGGTGCCCAGTCGAAGACGGCGGGCGGTCGGCCGGCGGCGAACAACACGTTGCCGAGCAGGTCGCGGTGGACGACCTGGGACCGCCCCTGGACCGGTCGGAAGGCGGCGGTCAGGCGTCGGACGAGCGGATCGTCCGGGAGCCGGTCAGCGCCCGCAGGTCCGTCAGCCCAGACGAGCCGCTCGGCACGGCTCCACGGGTCGTCGACGCGGTCGAGGAACGACGGCCGGGCGAGCCCCGCGACCGCGCGGTGGAACGCCGTCCCGGCGCGGACGACGTCCTCGACGCGGGTGGGGTCGGGTGCGCCCTCGAGCCGCTCCCACGCCTCCCAGCCGTCGACGACCCAGCGGTCTCCGACCCGGTCGCCGGACCGTCCGCTGCGGTCCCGTCCCCCTCCCGACGCGGCGACGGGGCGCGGCGTGCGGAACGCGACCGTGTGCGGGAGGCAGGCCAGCACGTCGGACCGCCACTGGGCCTCCCGGACGTCGCCCGCCGGTCGCAGGACGACGTCGCCCACGCGCCACGTCGTACCCCGGCCGCCGGGGAGCCGTTCCGGAACGTGCGCCGAGACCCGGAACGCCCGGAGCACCGCGGCCGAGGGCCGTGGTGCTCCGGGCGTCGTCACCGCTCGCCTAGACCAGGCAGCGCGGGCCGAGCAGGCTCTTCAGCTCCCCGAACAGGTCCGGCGTCAGGTTGACCGGGAACGGCAGCTCGAACGTGCGCGCGACGTCCTCCTTCAGGAGCCGCAGCCGCACCTCGGTCTCGCCCTGGTGCCGCCCGAGCACCGCCGCGAGCTCGGTGACCGTCGTCGTCGTGGCCTGGCGCTCCGGCAGGGACAGCGTGAGCGGGCCGGAGCCCATCGCGTCGCCGACGTTCGGCTGGAACATGCTGACCGCGTGCAGCGCCTTGCCGTCGTCGCGGACGTTCACCCGGCCGCGGAGCACGACGATCGAGTCGGCCACGAGCGAGGGCCCGAACTCGGCGTAGGTCTTGCCGAGGAACATGACGCCGATCTCGCCGCCGAAGTCCTCGATCTGGACGATGCCGTACGGGTTGCCGCTCGACTTCGCGACACGGTGCTGGACGCTCGTCAGGAGCCCCGCGACCGTGACGGTCTCGCCCTCGACCGAGTCGTCCGCCGCGATGAGGTCGGCGATGGTGATCGACTGGTGCTTCGCGAGCTCGATCTCGAGTCCGGCGAGCGGGTGGTCGGACACGTAGAGGCCGAGCATGTCGCGCTCGAAGGCGAGCTTGTCGCGCTTGGCCCACTCCGGCCGCTCCGGCACCTGCGACACCGGGGCCGAGGACGGCTGCTCCTCGGCGACCTCGGCGAACAGCGAGTCGAAGTCGAAGCCGACGTTGCCGTGGGCCTCGTCGCGCTTGACCTTGACGGCGCTCTCGACCGCGCCCTCGTGGATCTCGACGAGCGCCCGGCGGCTGTCGCCGAACTCGTCGAAGGCACCGGCCTTGATGAGCGACTCGACGGTCCGCTTGTTGGCCGACGAGATCGGGATCTTCCGCAGGAAGTCGTGGAACGACTCGAACGCACCCTTCTCGGTCCGGGCCTGCACGATGTCGTCGACGACGTTGAAGCCGACGTTGCGGATCGCGCCCATGCCGAAGCGGATGTCGTCGCCGACGGCCGCGAAGAAGCCGATCGACTCGTTGACGTCCGGCGGCATCACCTTGATGCCCATCCGGCGGCACTCGTTGAGGTACAGCGCGAGCTTGTCGCGTGCGTCACCGACGCTGGTCAGGAGCGCGGCCATGTACTCGGCCGGGTAGTGCGCCTTGAGGTACGCCGTCCAGAACGAGACCACGCCGTACGCCGCGGAGTGCGCCTTGTTGAACGCGTAGTCGGAGAACGGCAGCAGGATGTCCCACAGCGTCTTGATCGCCGCGGCCGAGTAGCCGTTGTCCTGCATGCCCTTCTCGAAGCCGGCGTACTGCTTGTCGAGCTCGGACTTCTTCTTCTTGCCCATCGCGCGGCGGAGGATGTCGGCCTGTCCGAGGGAGAAGCCGGCGACCTTCTGCGCGATGGCCATGACCTGCTCCTGGTAGATGATCAGGCCGTAGGTCGTGCCGATGATGTCCTGGAGCGGCTCCTCGAGCTCCGGGTGGATCGGGGTGATCGGCTGCTCGCCGTTCTTGCGGAGCGCGTAGTTCGTGTGCGAGTTCGCACCCATCGGCCCCGGACGGTACAGGGCGATGAGCGCGGAGATGTCCTCGAAGTTGTCGGGCTTCATCAGGCGGAGGAGCCCGCGCATCGGGCCGCCGTCGAGCTGGAACACCCCGAGCGTGTCGCCGCGCTGCAGGAGCTGGTACGCGGCTTCGTCCTCGAGGCCCATCGTCTCGAGGTCGAGGTCGACGCCCCGGTTGCTCTTGATGTTGTCGAGGGCATCACTGATGATCGTGAGGTTCCGGAGGCCCAGGAAGTCCATCTTGATCAGGCCGAGCGACTCTGCTGCCGGGTAGTCGAACTGCGTGACGATCTGGCCGTCCTGCTCGCGCTTCATCACCGGGATGATGTCGATGAGCGGCTCGCTCGACATGATCACACCGGCCGCGTGCACGCCCCACTGCCGTTTCAGGCCCTCGAGCCCGAGCGCGGTGTCGAACACGGTCTTCGCCTCGGGGTCGGTCTCGACGACCGTCCGGACGTCCACCGCCTCCTTGTAACGCGGGTGGTCCTTGTCGAAGATCCCGGTGAGCGGGATGTCCTTGCCCATCACGGGCGGCGGCATCGCCTTGGTGAGCTTCTCGCCCATGCCGAACGGGAAGCCGAGGACGCGCGACGAGTCCTTCAGCGCCTGCTTCGCCTTGATCGTGCCGTACGTGACGATCTGCGCGACGCGCTCCGACCCGTACTTCTCGGTGACGTACTTGATCGCCTCACCGCGGCGCCGGTCGTCGAAGTCGACGTCGAAGTCGGGCATCGAGACGCGGTCCGGGTTGAGGAACCGCTCGAAGATCAGGCCGTGCCGGATCGGGTCGAGGTCGGTGATGCGCATCGCGTACGCCACCATCGAGCCGGCACCCGAACCACGACCGGGACCGACGCGGATGCCGTTGTTCTTCGACCAGTTGATGAAGTCGGCGACGACCAGGAAGTAGCCCGGGAAGCCCATCTGGTTGATGATCCCGACCTCGTAGTCGGCGCGCTCCTGGACCTCTTTCGTGATGCCCTCGGGGTAGCGGTACTCCAGCCCCTTCGCCACTTCCTTCTCGAACCACGAGTGCTCGGTCTCGCCCTCGGGGACGGGGAACTTCGGCATGTAGTTCGCCGCGGTGTCGAACTCGACCTCGCACCGCTCGGCGATGAGCAGCGTGTTGTCGCAGGCCTCGGGGTGGTCGCGGAAGACGTGGCGCATCTGCTGCGGGGTCTTCAGGTAGAACTCGTCGGCGTCGAACTTGAAGCGGTTCGGGTCGTTCAGTGTCGAGCCGGACTGCACGCAGAGCAGGGCCGCGTGCGACTTGGCGTCGTGCGCGTGCGTGTAGTGCAGGTCGTTCGTGCCGACGAGCGGGATGCCGAGGTCCTTCGAGATCCGGACGACGTCCTCGATGACCCGGCGCTCGATCTCGAGCCCGTGGTCCATGATCTCGGCGAAGTAGTTGTCCTTGCCGAAGATGTCGCGGTAGTCGGCCGCGGCCTTGAGCGCCTCGTCGTACTGCCCGAGCCGCAGGCGCGTCTGGATCTCGCCCGAGGGGCAGCCCGTCGTCGCGATGATCCCGTCGTGGTACTGGTCGAGGAGCTCGATGTCCATGCGGGGCTTGAAGTAGTAGCCCTCGATCGAGGCCCGCGACGACAGCCGGAACAGGTTGTGCATGCCCGTCGTGTTCTCGGCGAACATCGTCATGTGCGTGTACGCGCCCGAACCCGACACGTCGTCACCGCCACCGTCGCCCCAGCGGACACGGGTCTTGTCCGAGCGGTGCGTCCGCGGGGTGATGTAGGCCTCGGTCCCGATGATCGGCTTGACGCCGCCGGCCTTCGCGGCCTTCCAGAACTCGAACGCCCCGAACATGTTGCCGTGGTCGGTCACCGCCACCGCGGGCATGCCCTGCGCGGCGGTCTCGGCGACCAGGTCGGTCAACCGCGCTGCACCGTCGAGCATCGAGTACTCGCTGTGCACGTGCAGGTGGACGAAGGAGTCGGAATCCGACACGGGACCTCCGGTTCGACGGATGGCTGCGGGGCGGGACAAGCCTAACCGCGGGCACCGACTTCTCCGCGCGTGTCGTCAGGGCGCTCGGCGCGCCCTGCGCGCTCGCGCGGCGCGCTCGCCCGACAGCGTCGTTCGAGCGGGCAGGACACGCCGTCGGTGTGTCGCCGAACGCACACGACCGGTCGCCGGAGGCGACCCGTCGTGACAGATGTGGCGCGCTCGGGGGGGAGGGCGGACCAGCACAGGGAGCGCGGTACGGGCGGGCGGTGACCGGGTGGCGGACTGGAGGCGCGGGGCGGCGCCGCCACGGGCCTCCAGTCCGACGCTGTCCAGCCGCGGTCGACGCGAGCAGCGCGGTCGACGCGAGCGGGCACGACACGCCGCGCGCGTTGCGCGGCTCGGGCAGTACCGGTCGCCTCGAGGTACGGAGCGTGACAGATGTGGCCCGTTCGCGAGCCGCCCCGCCCCGCCCCGCCCGGCTATGCCGCGCGGATCCGGTCCAGCGCCCGCTGCAGGTCGTCGGGATAGGACGCCTCGAACGTGACCCACTCCCCCGTGCGCGGGTGCTCGAACCCGAGCCGCACGGCGTCGAGCCACTGGCGGGTCAGCCCGAGCTCGTTCGCGAGCACTGGGTCGGCGCCGTACATCGTGTCGCCGACGAGCGGGTGCCGCGTCGCCGCCATGTGCACGCGGATCTGGTGCGTCCGGCCGGTCTCCAGGTGCACCTCGAGCAGGGTCGCGGCGCGGAAGGCCTCGAGCGTCTCGTAGTGCGTGACGCTCGGCTTGCCGTCGGCCGTGACCGCGAACTTCCAGTCGCTCGACGGGTGTCGACCGATCGGGGCGTCGATGGTCCCCGAGGTCGGGTCCGGGTGCCCCTGCGCGAGGGCGTGGTAGACCTTCTCGACCGTGCGCTCCTTGAAGGCGCGCTTGAGGTGCGTGTAGGCGAGCTCGGTCTTGGCGACGACCATCAGGCCGGACGTGCCGACGTCGAGCCGGTGCACGATCCCCGCGCGCTCGGCGGCACCCGAGGTGGCGATGGTGAACCCGGCCGCGGCGAGGCCACCGGGCACGGTCGGACCGTCCCACCCGGGCGAGGGGTGCGCGGCGACGCCGATCGGCTTGTCCACCACGACGATGTCGTCGTCGTCGTGCACGACCGTCATGCCCGGGACCGCCACCGGGACGATGCGCGGGGGTTCCTTCGGCGACCACTCGACCTGGAGCCATGCGTCGGCGTGCAGGCGGTCCGACTTGTCGACGGTGACCCCGTCGACGGTCACGCCACCGGCGGCGACGACCTCGGCCGCGAAGGACCGGCTGAACCCGAGGAGCTTCGCGATGGCGGCGTCGACACGCTCACCGGCGAGCCCGTCGGGCACGGGCAGAGAACGTGACTCGGTCACGTCGCGTCGTGCCCGAGGGCATCCCGGTCGTCGCGCGGGGCCCGGGGGTCCGGGGCGCCGGCGGTCCGAGCGGCCGCAGGAGCCGTGTCGGAGGGAGCTGCGGCGGCGTCCGCTCGAGCGTCGGCTGCGCGCTGCTGCTTCGCGGAGAGCGCCCGCGTGCCGTCGAGGTTCACGCCGAAGACGACGAGCAGGACGAAGACCACCATGCTCACGCAGATGAACGAGTCGGCGATGTTGTAGATCGCAGGCATCATCCACGGCGTCGAGATGAAGTCGACCACGTGCCCGCGGCCGAAGCCGGGCTCACGGAAGAGCCGGTCGAGCAGGTTGCCGAGCGCGCCGCCGAGGAGCATGCCGAGCACGATCGCCCACCACATCGAGCGGATGCGCCGGGCGAAGACGATGATCGCGACGACGACGGCCGTGCTGACGATCGAGAACACCCAGGTCATGTTCACCGCGAACGAGAACGCGGCACCGGGGTTCCGGACGTACAGGAACTGCAGCGCGTCGCCGAGCACCGGCACGGCCTGGCCGTACGGCAGGTTCGCGACGACGAGGGCCTTGAGGCCCTGGTCGAGCGCCACCACGACGACAGCGGCGAAGGCCAGTGCCGCGATCGCGCGGACACTGACCTTCGCTCGTGTTGCTGGTCGCGACAACGTCAGTTGCCGAAGCCCTGCGCCGAGGCCGGCGCTGGGGTGAGACCGGACTGCTCCGAGCCCGACCCGTCCAGCTCGGACAGCTGGGACTGGATGTAGCTCTTGAGCTGCGCACGGTAGTCGCGCTCGAACGTGCGGAGCTCGTCGATCTTGCCCTCGAGCTGACGCTGCTCCTGCTCGAGCACGGCGACCCGCTGGCGGTTCGTGTTCTCGGTGTCGGCGATGATCTGGCGCTGCTTCGCCTCGGCCTCGGAGACCAGGCGGGCGGCCTGCGCGGTGCCCTCGGCGATGAGCGCGTCGCGCTTCTCGATGCCCTCGCGCACGTGCTCCTCGTGCAGACGACGAGCGAGCGTGAGGAGGTTCGTGGTGCCCTCGGTGTCCTCGTCGGCGGGGACCGTCGAGGCGGCCGGCGCTGCTGCGGCGACCGGAGCGGGCTCCGGGGCGGCGGCGACGGGAGCCGGGGTGGGCTCGGGCTCGGGAGCGGCGGCCGGCTCCGGCTGCTCGGTCTTCTCGAGCTTCGGCGCCGACTCGGCGGCCTGCAGGCGCTGGCGGAGCTCGTCGTTCTCGGCCGTCAGGCGGCGGAGTTCGACGACGACCTCGTCCAGGAAGTCGTCGACCTCGTCCTGGTCGTAGCCCTCGCGGAACTTCGTCGGCTGGAACCGCTTGTTGACTACGTCTTCCGGCGTCAAAGCCATTGCCGTCACCTCAATAGAACTGCTGAACGTGTGGAACCACTTGCGTCACGACCGAACCTACCAGTCGTGCCGTGTGGTGCGGAGGCCCGCCGGGGCGGGCATCGATCCCGACCACCGTACACCGACGCGCGTGTCCGACCGTGACCTCTGGGCGGGCGTGGCGCGATTCGTGTGCGGGTGGTGGATCAGAAGGAGCGAGCGAGTCCGCCGACGATCACCCGGAGGATGATCACGACGAGCATCACGATGGTCCAGCCGAAGTCGAGCGCGACGGGTCCCATCCGCAGCGGCGGGAGCAGCCGGCGGACGAACCGGATCGGCGGGTCCGTCAGCGTGTAGACGACGTCGGCGACCACGAGCATCGCGCCACGGGGGCGCCAGCTGCGGTTGTAGGCCTGGACGATGTCGAACGCGAACCGACCCCACATCACGAAGAAGTAGAGCAGGAGGGCGAAGGACAGGATCCCGAAGACCAGTGACACGGTGGGGCTCGCTCGGCTCGGGTGCGGTGCTCAGGCGATCACCGCACGGGGCTACTGGGCCGGGGTCCGGCTCAGGACTGGGCGAAGAAGGACGCCTCGATGTCGGACTCTACCTCAGCGGGCTCACCGCTCACCGCGACGTGCGCCGGCGACAGCAGGAAGACCTTGTTGGTGACGCGCTCGATCTTGCCGTACAGCCCGAGCGACAGCCCCGAGGCGAAGTCGATCATGCGACGGGCGTCGGACTCGGTCATCTGCGAGAGGTTGATGATGACGGGGATGCCGTCGCGGAAGCTCTCGGCGATGGACTGGGCGTCCTTGTACTCGCGCGGGTGGACGGTGAGGATCTCGTTCATTTCCTGGACCGGGGTCGCCTTCTGTGCGGTCGTGTGCGCGCGCCGGAGCGGGGTGACCTGCGCGCCGCGCTGGTGGGTGTGCGGCTTGGGCTCCGCGGGCGCCGCAGCGGGGGCGGCTGCGACGGGCGCCTCCTGCACGGGAGCGGCGGCGGGGACCGCGGTGGGGGCCGGAGCGGCCTGCTGGCGCGCCTGGGCGGGCGCCGGCTGCTGCTCGTCCTCGTACATTTCCTCGTCGGCGAGGCCGAGGTAGACCATCGTCTTCTTGAGCGGGTTGGCCATGGTTCCTCCGGAGTTCTTGCTCGTGGATGCCCTGGGACGAGGCTAGGGCGCGGTGGGCCGGTTTCCCGTGATTGCGGTCCCGATCCGGAGGTGTGTCGCGCCCTCGGCGATCGCGTCGGCGTAGTCGCCGCTCATGCCGGCGGACACGTCCGTCGCGTCGGGCGCGAGCGAGACCACGCGCTCCGAGATCGTGCGGAGCCGGGCGAAGGCCCGTCGGGGCTCCTCGCCGAGCGGTGCGACGGCCATCACGCCGCGCAGTCGGATGGTCCCGGTGTCGAGCACGCGGGTCACCATCGCCTCGACGTCGTCCGGCTGCACCCCACCACGACCGGGGTCGTCGGTGAGGTTGACCTGCACGAAGCCGTCGATCACCCGCGGGTCCGGCTCGGCCTCCGTCGGCGCGAAGGCGTCCACCACGGAGTCACGGTCGAGCGACTGCACCACGTCGGCGTACCGGCGTACCTGGCGGGCCTTCTTCGACTGGAGCTGCCCGACGAAGTGCCAGGTCAGGTCGAGGTCGGCCAGCTCGGCGGCCTTGGCCTGCGCCTCCTGGTGCCGGTTCTCCCCCACGTCCGTGACGCCGAGGGCGGCGAGCTCGCGGACGAGCGACGCCGGGTGGTACTTCGTCACGACGACGAGCGTCAGCTCGTCGACGCTCCGACCGGCGGCGCGGGCCGCGTCCGCGATCCCGGACCGGACGGACGCGAGACGCGCCTCCGGTCCGTCGTCGGGTGACGAGGCGGACGGGAGGCGCGTGTCGGCTGCCAAGGACGGCTTACTTCAGGAAGTCGGGGACGTCGAGCTCGTCGTCGCCGTCGAAGGCCGGATCGGCAGCGCGCTGCGCGGGGGCCTCGTGCTGCTGCGACGCCCAGGACGGGCTCGTGGTCGCGGTGTCCTCCACCGAACCGGTCGCACCTGCGGCGGACGACGCGGCGCCCGACTCCGGGTCGACCCAGCTCGAGCGACGCTCCTTCTGCTGCGCGCTCGGCTCGCCACCGTCGAACCCGGCGGCGATGACCGTCACGCGGACCTCGTCGCCGAGGGTGTCGTCGATGACCGCACCGAAGATGATGTTCGCCTCGGGGTGGACCGCCTCCTGCACCAGGCGCGCGGCGTCGTTGATCTCGAAGATGCCGAGGTTCGAGCCGCCCTGGATCGAGAGCAGCACGCCGTGCGCACCGTCGATCGAGGCCTCGAGCAGCGGGGACGCCACGGCGAGCTCGGCCGCCTTGATCGCCCGGTCCGCCCCGCGGGACGAGCCGATCCCCATGAGCGCCGAGCCGGCACCCTGCATGACGCTCTTGACGTCGGCGAAGTCGAGGTTGATCAGACCCGGGGTCGTGATGAGGTCCGTGATGCCCTGCACGCCGGCGAGGAGCACCTGGTCGGCGGTCGCGAACGCCTCGACCATCGAGATGCCGCGGTCGGAGATCTCGAGCAGGCGGTCGTTCGGCACGACGATGAGGGTGTCGACCTCGTCCTTGAGGCCCGCGACGCCGTTCTCGGCCTGGGACTGGCGGCGCTTGCCCTCGAAGCTGAACGGCTTCGTGACGACGCCGATGGTGAGCGCTCCGATCGACTTCGCGATGCGCGCGACGACGGGCGCACCACCCGTGCCGGTGCCGCCGCCCTCGCCCGCGGTGACGAAGACCATGTCGGCGCCCGCGAGGGCCTCCTCGATCTCCTCGGCGTGGTCCTCGGCGGCGCGACGGCCGACCTCGGGGTCCGCGCCCGCGCCGAGACCACGGGTGATCTCGCGGCCCACGTCGAGCTTGACGTCGGCGTCGCTCAGCAGCAGTGCCTGTGCGTCGGTGTTGATCGCGATGAACTCGACGCCGCGGAGGCCGAGCTCGATCATGCGGTTCACGGCGTTCACGCCGCCGCCGCCGACACCGACGACCTTGATGACGGCGAGGTAGTTGTGGTTCGTGGTCACGTCAGTCGGGCCTCCGGTTGAACCCTCAACCTCTACTTGAAGTTCAGGGGCAATGCTGGTAGATGTGGTGCTCCCGACGACGCTACGGGTGCGCTCCGCGCACTGTCGCCCCGCCACGCCGCGTGTCGCGCGATTCCGCCTCGACATCGCCGGTCGACCGACGCACCGCCCGGCCCCGCGGTCAGGACTTCGCGCGGACGATGCCGTTGTCCGGCGCCGACACGTCGTACTCGACGACCGAGCCGGGGCTGCGGGCCTCGTGGTCCTTGACGAGCGCGGCGAGCAGGGCCGCCTTGGCGCTCGAGTCCTCGGGACTCCCCCACACCACCGTCGACCCGCCCTGCAGCGTGAGCGTCACGTCGTCGGCGGTCGAGGCGGCGACGTCGGTGACCTGCGCCCGCACGGTCGACGGCAGCGCGAGGACGACCTCGGTCATCGTCCGGAACACCGGCGAGCCGAGCTTCGCACGGGCGACGTCGGCGAGCGGCATGCCGTCCGGACGCGAGGGCGAGGACTGCACGACGATGCCCGCGGGGTCCACGAGGTCGAACGCGTCGCCGGACTGCACCGCGACGACCGGCGTCCGCTCGGTGACGGTGACGACGAGCGTGTGCGGCGGCACCTCTTCCGTCACGTAGCTCTCGATGAGCGGGAAGCTCGCGATGTCGCGCTTCACCTCGTCGAAGTCGAGTCGCGCCAGCGGGGTGCCGACCTGGTCGGACAGCGCCTGCCGGAGCGCGGCGTCGTCGACCCGGTTCGTGCCCTTGACCTCGATGGTCTGCAGCGCCATGAGCGGCGAGTAGACCGCCACCAGGAGCGACGCGCCGAAGACCACGACCACCACGCCCGCGGTGATCCAGGCCGCTCGGCGGTGGCGGGCGCGACGGGTGAACCGTCGGACCTCGGCCCGCTCGAGCAAGCGCCGGCGCCGCTTCGCGACGCGCGCCTCACGCGCGGTCTCCGCAGCGCGGACACCGGTACCGATGGGCGCGTCGCCGTGGTCGTCCCGGGTGTCGTGGCCGTCCGCCTCCGGGTCGGTCGACCGGGAGGCACGGTGCACGTCGAGCACGTCGGTCACGGTCGCGACGTGGTCGCGCTCGGCGGTCCGACGCGACGCGCTCGGGTGCTCCTCGTCCGGTGAGTAGCCGCGGAGCTGCTCGGCCACCGACGAGAAGCCGGCGCCGAGCCGCCGTCCGGCGGCACCCGCGAGCGCACCCGCGCGCTCCCGGTTGGAGGGTGCGGCCGTGCGGTCGGCCGTGCGGTCGTCGGCGGGACCGGCCGTCTCGTCGTCCGTCAGGGGCGCGTCGGCCGCGGGGCGTGCCTCCAGGCCGTCGTCCGGAGCACCCGCGTCGGCGACCGGACGGGACGGACGGCGCGCCGACCAAGGAACAGGGCGCTGCCTGGGACCACGACGCTGCCGGGGAGCCGACGCGCCCTCGGCCGGACCGGCCGGCTCGTCCGGTCGGTCGTCGAAGCCCTCCGGCCGCTTCATCGCGCCGGGGTGTCCTCGTCCTGGCGCAGGGCGCCGAGCACCTGCGGGATGATGCGGTACACGTCGCCGCAGCTCAGGGTCATGATGATGTCGCCGTCGCGCGCGACGGCGGCCGCGCGGGCCGAGGCCTCGTCCCAGTCCGGCAGGAACTCGACGCGTGACTGGTCCGCGAAGCGCTCCTGGACCAGGGCGCCGGTGACGCCGGGCTCCGGGTCCTCGCGCGCACCGTAGACGTCGAGCACCACCGTGTGGTCGGCGAGCTCCTCGTAGACCTTCGCGAAGTCGCCGGCCATCAGCCGGGTGCGCGAGTACAGGTGCGGCTGGTGGATCGCGATGATCCGGCCGTCGCCGACCACGTTGCGGGCCGCGCGGAGGGCGGCCGCGACCTCGGTCGGGTGGTGCGCGTAGTCGTCGTAGACCGACACGCCGCGCTCGACGCCGTGCAGCTCGAAACGGCGCTCGGTCCCGCCGAACGCCTCGATGCCCCGGATCGCATCCGCCGGCTCGACGCCGAGTCCCGTGAGCACGGCGAAGGCGCCGACCGCGTTCACCGCGTTGTGGCGGCCCGGGACGCGCAGCGTCAGGTGGTGCGACGCACCGCCCGCGGTGAAGTCGACCTCGACGCTCGCGGCTTCGACGATGCGGTCGATCCGGACGTCGGCGTCGGCGGCCTCGCCGAAGGTGACGATCTCGGGCGCGTGCTCGCGTGCACGGACCCCTGCGGTGACGCGCTGCGCCCCGGCGTCGTCGCTCGACACGACGATGCGCTCGCTCGCCTTGCCGGCGAACTCGACGAACGCGTCGATGAACGCCTCCTCGCTGCCGTAGTGGTCGAGGTGGTCCGCGTCGACGTTCGTGATCAGCGCGACCGCGACGTCGTAGAGCAGGAAGGAGCCGTCGGACTCGTCGGCCTCGACCACGAACAGGTCGCTGCTGCCCGGGGCGGAGCTGGTGCCGAGCGACTGGATGACCCCGCCGTTGACGAAGCTCGGGTCCAGGCCGAGCTCGACCATCGCAGTGACGATCATGCCCGTCGACGTGGTCTTGCCGTGGGCGCCGGCGACCGCGACGAGGCGGTGCTCGGCGATGAGCGCGGCGAGGGCCTGGGACCGGTGCAGGACCGGCAGACCACGGCGCTGCGCCTCGAGCAGCTCGGGGTTGTCCGGCCAGAGGGCGCTGGTCACGACGATCGTGTCCGCCGCGCCGACGTTCGCCGCGTCGTGGCCGACGTGCACCTCGGCGCCGAGGTCGCGCATCGTGGCCGTGGTCGCGGTCTCGCGGGAGTCGCTGCCGGTCACGCGGTGCCCCGCGGCGAGGAACATGCGGGCGATGCCGCTCATGCCGGAGCCGCCGATGCCGACGAAGTGGACCGTGCCGAGGTCGTCCGGGATCGGCTGGGTCAGGTCCGGCTTGATGGTCATCGTTCCTCCGTGGTGCTGGTCGTGCTCGGGGCTGCAGCCGCGTCGCGGACGAGCTCGGTCATCCGGTCGGCGCCGTCGCGGTGTCCGACGCTGCCGGCCCGGACGGCCATGTCCGCGATCCGGGCGCGGTCCTGCAGGATGCCGAGCAGGTGGAACGTCACCCACTGCTCGTCGAATTCCCCGTCCGCCACGAGCACCGCTCCCCCGGCGTCGACGACGTCCTTGGCGTTGTGCCGCTGCTCGCCGTTGCCGACCGGGTAGGGCACCAGGACGCTCGGCAGCCCGACGGCCGTGAGCTCGCACACCATGCCGGCGCCCGAGCGGGACACCACGAAGTCGGACGCCGCGTACGCCAGGTCCATCCGGTCGCAGTACGGCAGCACGTGGTAGCCGTCGAGGTCGCTCGGGCCGATGTCCGACTTGCCACCGACGACGTGCAGCACCTGCCACCCGGCGCCGACGATCGTCGCCGCCGCGCGGTTCACGGTGCGGTTGATGCTGCGTGCGCCCGAGGACCCGCCGGTCACGAGCAGCACCGGGCGGTCCGGGTCGAGCCCGAACTCGGCGAGGCCCTCGGCACGGGACACCCGGCGGTCGAGCGTCTCGATCTCGCGGCGGAGCGGCATGCCCACCACGCGGCCGTGCCGGAGTCGGGTGTTCGAGAAGGTCAGGCCGACGTGCTTCGTCAGGAACGCCGCGAGCCGGTTCGCGAGCCCGGGCTTGGCGTTCTGCTCGTGCACGACGATCGGGGTGCCGGTACGCTTCGCGGCGATGTACGCCGGCGCGGCCGCGTAGCCCCCGACGCCGAGGACGACCTCGACGTCGTGCTCGCGGATGAGCTGCTCGGTCCGACGGACGGCGGCCAGGAAGCGGCCGGGGAACCGGAGTGCGGCGCCGTTCAGCTTCCGCGGGAACGGCAGGCGCGGGATCGTCAGCAGCTCGTAACCGCGCATCGGGACGAGCCGGGCCTCGAGGCCCTCCGCCGTGCCGAGGACGAGGACGCGGGCGTCCGGGTCACGCTCGGTCAGCCGGTCGGCGACCGCGAGCAGCGGGTTCACGTGCCCGGCGGTCCCGCCGCCGGCGAAGAGGTAGGTGCTCACCGGAGCCGTCCGTTCTGTGGTGCGGTGCCGCCCGCGCCGAAGGTCCTCGGGTCGAGGCCGGTGTCGGTGCGGCGGCCGGGGAGGTCGCGCGCGAAGGACAGCACGACGCCGATGGCGATGAGCGTCATGATGAGCGCGGACCCACCGGCGGAGATGAGTGGGAGGGGCACCCCCAGAACCGGCAGCAGCCCGAGCACGACGGCGATGTTGACGAGCGCCTGCCCGATGATCCAGGCCATGATCGCGCCGGTCACGGTCTTGACGAACGGGTCGTCCGACTGCCGGATCACCTTGATCATGCTCACCGCGAGGACGATGAACAGCGCCAGCACGACGACGGCGCCGACGAGCCCGAGCTCCTCGCCGATGATCGCGAAGATGTAGTCGTTGTCCGCCTCGGGCAGCCACGACCACTTCGCCTTGGAGTTGCCGAGCCCGACGCCGAACACGCCGCCGGACGCGAGCGCCCACATGCCGTGGACGGGCTGCCAGCAGAGGTCCTGGTACTGGTTCGAGTCGGTGCACCCGGACAGCCACGCACTGATGCGGACCTGGCGGGACGCCGAGGACATCGTGACGAACGGGAGCACGACCGCGATCGATCCGAGGATCACGAGCAGGTGCCGCGCCCGGGCACCGCCGATGTACAGCGCGCCGAGCACGAGGATGAGCATGATCATCGCCGTGCCCTGGTCGCCGCCGAGGAGCACCATGCCGAGCGGCAGCACCGTGGCGATGCCGACCGGGACGAAGATCTCCTTCCAGTCGTCGAGCTTGTCGCGCTTGACGTACATGATGGCGCCGATGCCGAGCGCGAGGGCGAGCTTGATCGCCTCGGACGGCTGCGCCGTGAAGGAGCCGAACCCGACCCAGTTCCGGTTGCCCTGCACCTCGATGCCGAGCGGTGTGTAGACGAGCAGCTGCAGCGCGAGGGCCGCGCCGAAGAAGCGCATCGCCCACTTCCGCCAGACCCGCGCCGGGATGCGGCTCGCGACGAGCATGAGCGGCACACCGAGGACGGCGTAGAGACCCTGGCGGGACGCGGCGCCGAAGAAGTCGTGCGTCTTGGCGTACTGCTCGACGCTCGAGGACGACAGCACCATCACGACGCCGAACACGACGAGGAACAGCGTGACGCCGAGGATCGTGTAGAACGTGCTCGACTCGGCGACGAAGACGTTCTTCACCGCGATGACCGCGCCGTGCGGACGGCGGGGAGCAGTCCCGCTCGCGCCGCGTCCAGCGCTGCTGCCGGGACGCCCGCTACGGCTGCTCGGGAGATCCGTGGTCGCCATCGGCTGTGCCTCCCAGGTGCTCGTGGACCGCCGCCGCGAATCGTTGCCCCCGGTCCGCGTACGACCCGAACTGGTCGAACGACGCGGCGGCCGGGGCGAGGAGGACCGTGTCGCCCGGTCGTGCGACCGAGGCGGCATGCCGGACCGCCTCGGGCATGACCTGCTCAGTGTCCGTCGCCTCGACCTGGAGGACCGGGACCCCGGGCGCGTGTCGCGCGAATGCCTCGAGCACGGGCGTCCGGTCGGTGCCGATCACGACGACCGCGCGCACACCGGGACCGAAGCGCTCGACGAGCCCGTCGACGTCGACGCCCTTGAACAGGCCGCCGACGATCCACACCACGGTGTCGAACGACGCCAGCGAGGCCGTCGCCGCGTGCGGGTTCGTGGCCTTCGAGTCGTCCACCCACGTGACGCCGTCGGCGGTCGCCACGTGCTCGGTGCGGTGGTGGTCGGCACGGAAGCCCTGCACGGCGGCCCGGATGTGCGCGGGCTCGACCGAGGCGGCGCGGGTGAGGGCCGCCGCGGCCAGGACGTTCATCGTCATGTGCGGGCTCGCCAGCCCGGCCTGCTCGAGGTCGGCCAGGGTCGCGAGCTCGAGCGCGCTGTTCCGCCGGTCCTCGGTGAAGGCGCGGTCGCAGAGCACGTCGTCGACGATCCCGACGTCGCCGGGCGCCGGGACCCCCGGGGTGAAGCCGACGGCGCGGCAGCCCTCGACGACGTCGGCGCCCTCGACCATGCGCCGCGTGGCGTCGTCGGAGGTGTTGTAGACGCATGCCATCACCGAGCGCTCGTACACCTTGGCCTTGGCGGCGCGGTAGGCCTCGGCCGAGCCGTGCCACTCGAGGTGGTCGTCGGCGATGTTCAGGCACGCGCTGGCGAGCGGGACGACGGCGCCGTCGCCGGTGGTCGGCATGTAGTGCAGCTGGTGGCTCGACAGCTCGACCACGAGCACGTCGAAGCCCTCGGGGTCGCGGACCACGTCGAGCACCGGCACGCCGATGTTCCCGCAGGCGACCGCCCGGAGCCCGGCCGCGGCGAACATCGCCGTCGTCAGCTGCGTGGTGGTGGTCTTGCCGTTCGTGCCGGTGATGGTCACCCACGGCGCCGCGATCGGTCCGCGGACGACCTTGTCGCGCACGCGCCAGGCGAGCTCGACGTCGCCCCAGACGGTGCTGTGCTCGACGGCCCAGCGGACGGAGGCGTTGTGCGGCGGCAGACCGGGCGAGACGACGACCAGGTCCGGTGCCTGCTGCTCGAGCGCTGCGGGCACGGTGTCGAGCGCGGTGCGTTCGAACCCGGCGCCGATCACGTCGAGCAGCTCGACCGTGTCGGCGGGGCCGTCCGGCGCGTACACCGTGACGGCGCTGCCGAGCTCGACGAGGGTGTCGGCGACCGAGAACCCGGTGGCGCCGAGGCCGAGGACGGCGACCCGCAGCCCCTTCCAGCCCTCGGCGTACCAGCTGTCGAGTCCGTCCAGGCGTTCAGCCGACACGCGCGATCCACTCCAGGTAGAAGAGCCCGACCCCGGCCGCGACGCAGAGCCCCGCGATGATCCAGAACCGGACGACGACGGTCACCTCGGCCCACCCCTTCAACTCGAAGTGGTGGTGCAGCGGACTCATCCGGAAGATCCGCTTGCCGTGGGTGATCTTGAAGTACGCGCGCTGCAGGATGACCGACCCGGTGACGATGAAGAACAGGCCACCGATCAGGATCAGCAGGAGCTCGGTACGGCTGAGGATCGCGAGACCGGCCAGGGCACCGCCGAGGCCGAGCGAGCCGGTGTCGCCGAGGAAGATCTGCGCGGGCGACGTGTTGTACCAGAGGAAGCCGATCAGCCCACCGCACACGGCGGCCGCGACGACCGCGAGGTCGAGCGGGTCCGAGGTGCTGTAGCAGGCGTGCTCCGTCGAGGCGTCGAGCCGGACACCACCGCAGATCTGGTTCGACTGCCAGAAGCCGATGATGACGTACGAGCCGATCGCGAGGATGCTCGAACCGGTCGCCAGGCCGTCGAGGCCGTCCGCCACGTTCACGCCGTTCGACGTGGAGACCGTGAGCAGCACGATCCACGCGAGGAACAGCACGGTGCCGATCACGGTGCCGAGTGCCATGAAGTCGAGCCACGGCACGTCCCGGATCGCCGAGATCATCGTCGACGCCGGAGGCTTGCCGTTGCCGGTCGGCACCACGAGCGCGATCGTCGCGAACACGACGCCGACGATCACCTGCCCGAGGACCTTCGCCCAGCCGCCGAGCCCGAGGCTCCGCTGCCGCCGGACCTTGAGGAAGTCGTCGATGAAGCCGACGAAGCCGAGTCCGACCATGAGGAACAGCACGAGGAGGCCGGACAGCGTCACCGAGTCACGGCCGACGAGGTGTCCGACGAAGTACCCGAGCACCGCGCCGATGATGAGGACGATGCCGCCCATGGTCGCCGTGCCGCGCTTGGTGTGGTGCGACTGCGGACCGTCGTCGCGGATGAACTGTCCCCAGCCGAGGCGGTGGAACAGCTTGATGAAGAGCGGCGTGGTCAGCAGTGTGAACACCAGCGCGACGGCGCCGGCGATCAGGAGTGCGATCATTCGGGGACACCTCCGAGGCGGTCGCCGAGGAATCGCAGTTCGGCGGACTTCGAGGACTTGACGAGGACGACGTCGCCGGGGCGGACCATCTCCTGCAGGGTGTGGACGGCGTCGTCGACGTCCTCGATGAACACGGACTCGCCGTCCCACGATCCCTCGAGGGTGGCGGCCTGGTGGATGGCCATCGCACCGCGGCCGACGACCACGAGCTGTCCGATGCCGAGACGGACGACGAGCCGGCCGATGCGGTCGTGCTCCTCCGTCGAGAACTCCCCGAGCTCGGCCATCTCGCCGAGCACGGCGACGGACCGCTCCCCCGGTCGGACGACCTGCGCGAGGGTGCGCAGCGCCGCGGCGGTCGAGTCCGGCGACGCGTTGTACGCGTCGTTGATCACGGTGACGCCCTCGGGGCCGCCCTGCAGGAGCTCCATGCGCCAGCGCTCGGCGCGCGTCATCGACGCGAGCGCCGCGGCGCCGTCCGCGAGCGGAACGCCCCACAGGTGGGCGACCGTGAGCGCGGCGGACGCGTTCATCGCGTGGTGCTCACCCAGGATGGCGAGCCGGACGTCGGCCTGCTCCGTCCCTGCGGGCGGGTTGTCGCCACCGTCGACGGGAGGCGCGGTGAGGGTGAAGCGGGTGCCGCTGCGGTCGGTCTCGATGCCGGTGATGCGGTAGTCGGCCGTCTCCGACGTGCCGAACCCGACGACGTGGGCGGCCGTGAGACCGCGCATCGACGCGACGCGGTCGTCGTCGACGTTCAGCAGGGCCGTTGCGGTCGCGGGGAGGTCGGTGACCATCTCCGACTTCGCGCGCTGCGTGGCCTCGATCCCGCCGAACTCGCCGGCGTGCGCGAGTCCGACCTTGAGGACGACGCCGACGTCCGGCTCGGCGATCGAGACGAGCTTGGCGATGTGGCCCTTGCCGCTCGCGCCCATCTCGACGACCAGGAACCGGGTGTCGTGGGTGATCCCGAGCATCGAGATCGGGGCGCCGACGTGGTTGTTGAACGAGCCCTGCGGCGCCACGGTCTCGCCCTGGGTGGCGAGGATCGTGCGGAGCATGTTCTTCGTGCTCGTCTTGCCGTTCGACCCGGTGATGCCGACGACGCGCAGCGGTGCCGGGCGTCCGTCGGCGTCGACGCGGTCCGCGGTCGATGCCCGGACGCGGGCGACGACCTCGTGCGCGAGCGCGGCGAGGGCGGCGTACCCGTCGGACACGACGACCTGCGCGGTGGCGGAGCCCTCGGGCAGGTCGACCACGCGCTCGGTGACGACGAGCGCCGCACCGGCCTCGGCGGCGGCCGGGACGAAGCGGTGGCCGTCGGTCTCCTCGCCGAGCAGGGCGAAGAACACGCTGCCGGGGCCGACGAGCCGCGAGTCCGTCTGCACGGACCCGTCGACGACCTGCTCCGGGGCACCGCTGACGAGCTCGCCGCCGATCGCGGCAGCGATCTCGGCGAGGGTCACGGCGATCATCGGATCTCCTCCGCCGGGCCGCTGTTCGGCTCCCATCCGGCCTCGCGGAGCGCCTGACGCGCTTCGTCGCGGGCCGAGTAGGGCGTGCGGACGCCCTGGATGTCGCGGTAGTCCTGGTGACCGGGACCGGCCCACAGGATCGAGTCGCCCTCGCCGACCAGGCCGACGGCCGTGCGGATCGCCGCCTCGGGCGGGCTGACCTCGTGGAGCTCGTGGTCGGGGAACGCCTCGCGCGCCGCGTCGACCAGCGTCTTCCGGATGCTCGCGGCGTCCTCGAAGCGCGGGTGGTGGTCGGTGATCACGAGGATGTCGCTCCCCGCGGCGGCGACGCGCGCCATGTCGCCGCGCTTCGTCGTGTCACGGTCACCGTCGGCGCCGAACAGCATCAGGACGCGGCCGGGCGTGAACTGCCGGACGGCGGCGAGGGTGTTCTCGAATGCGTCGGCGGAGTGACCGAAGTCGACGTAGACGCTCGGGCCGTGCGGCCCGGACACCCGCTCGGTGCGACCGGGCAGGTAGCACTCGATCGCGCTGACGCGAGGGCCGTCCTCGGTCTCGTCCGGGTAGCGGCGGTGCCCGGACTCGAGCGCCTGGGCGATCGCGCCGAGCTCGAAGCCGCCCTCGACGAGCATGACGATCGCGAGCGCCGCGTTCGCCGCCATGTGCCACCCGATGAGCGGCACACGCGTGGTGAGCTCGCGGCCCTCGGGACCGGTCAGGCGGAACTCGGTGTAGGCCGCGTGTGCGGCGGTGACGTCGACGTGCCACTCGGCCTCGACGTCGGGGTGCACCGTGATGGTCGTCACCGGGATGCGGGAGTCCTGCACCACACGGTGGCCCCAGTCCGTGTCCAGCGAGACGACGCCGCGACGGGCGTGCTCGGGCTGGAACAGCGGGAGCTTCGCCTGGTAGTACTCCTCCATGTCGGCGTAGTCGTCGAGGTGGTCGTGCGACAGGTTCGTGAAGCCGGCCACGTCGAAGACGATGCCGTCGACGCGGTGCCGGCTGAGGGCCTGGGCGCTGACCTCGACGGCCACGGCGCGCACCTCGGACTCGCGCATACGGGCGAGCAGGGCGTGCATCTCGCTGGCCTCCGGCGTGGTCAGCCGGCTCGTGACGCTGAGCGAGCCGATGTGGCGCTCCGCGGTCGAGCTCAGACCGGAGACCAGGCCGAGCTGCTTGAGGATGCCCTCGAGGATGTAGGACGTGCTCGTCTTGCCGTTCGTGCCGGTCGTCGCGAAGAGCTGCGGCAGGTCGGTGGCCTCGTCCGGGCGGGTGCGGTAGACCCACGCCGAGACGTCGCCGAGGGCCGCTCGCGGGTCCTCGACCACGAGCACCGGCAGCCCGGAGGGCTCTGCCAGGGCGGCGCCGTCGGCGTCGGTCAGGACGGCCACCGCGCCACGCTCGGCGGCCTCGGCGGCGAACTGCGCACCGTGCCGGTTCGCTCCGTGCACGCCGACGAACAGGTCACCCGGCTGCACCTCGGCGGCGCTCAGGGTGACACCCGTCGTCTCGACGGCGTCGACCGTCCCCACGACGCGCATGCCGAACGCGTTCGCGAGCTCGGCCACGCTCCTCGGGGTCGGGTGTTCGGGTCGGAGGACCGGGGGGATCCGTGCGGACAAGTGCTCCTTCTTCCTCACCACGTGGACGGGTACAGCTGCGCCTCGGACGTGGAGGGGGCTACTCGGTACTTCTCGAGCACCTGGGACATGAGTGTGCGGAACGCCGGAGCCGCTCCGCTGGACCACTTGTTGGTCTGCGGCTTCGTGAACGTCACCGTGACAACATACTGGGGGTCCTCGGCGGGTGCCATTCCGGCCACCGAGGTGATGCGCTGCCCGCCGTAGCCCTTCGAGCCCTCGGCGACCTCGGCGGTACCGGTCTTCGCGGCCACGTTGTAGCCGGAGATCGGCTTCATGCCGACGAGCGTGCCGCCCGTGACGACGCTCTGGAGCATCTTCACGGTCTGCTGCGCGGCGGCCGGCGAGACGACCTGCGTCCCCTGCACGTCGGGCGCGTCGATCGTCTTGCCGTCGGCCGTCTGGCAGCCCTTGACCATGTGCAGCGGGATCCGGACGCCGTTGTTCGCCAGGGTCTGGAAGACGCTCGCGACCTGGATCGCGGTCGTGGAGATGCCCTGGCCGAACATCGAGTTGATGTTCGTCTGGCTGCTCCAGTCCGGCGTGGCGCCGTACTGCATGGACGGCTGGCCCGGGTACTCGATCGCCGACTCGGGCTCGAACAGGCCGAACTTCTTCATGTACTCGTAGCGCTGCTGCTGCGTCAGGCGTTCACCGAGCTCGGTGATGCCGACGTTCGACGAGTTCTGCAGGATGCCGGTCAGCGTCAGGTTCTCGGTGGGGTGGAACTCCGAGTCCTGGATCCGTCCGCCCCACGGGAACGAGCGGGAGTACGGCACGACGGCGCGGTCGGTCGGGCTCGACTTGCCCTCGTTGATGAGCGCGGCGGCGATCGCCGCCTTGATGGTCGAGCCCGGCTCGTACGTCGCGGTCAGCGCGCGGGAGCCGTAGGCACCGGTGTCCTTCGTCGCGTCGACGTCGTTCGGGTCCACCGTCGGGTAGTCCGCGACCGCGAGGAGCTCGCCGGTCTTCGCGTTCGTCACCGTGGCGGTCGCCGACTCGGCCTGCAGCTCCTTCGCCGCGGACGCGATCGTCTGCTGCGCCATGTACTGCAGGTCGCTGTCGATCGTGGTCTGCAGCGTGCCGCCGTCCTTGGCCTGCTGCTTCGTCACCGTGCTGCCGGGGAGCTGGACGCCGTCCTCGCCGCGCTCGTACGTCTCCGAGCCGTTCGTGCCCGCGAGGCACTGGTTGTAGGAGTACTCGAGGCCGGCCTGGGCGCCGTCGGTCCCCATGAAGCCGGTCAGGGCACCGGCGGTCGCACCGGTCGGGTAGATGCGCGCGGACTGCTGCTCCGGGTAGAGCCACGGCACCTCGAGGTCGCGGACGGCCTCGTAGTGCTTCACGTCGAGGCCCTTGACCAGGTACGCGAAGTCCGACTTCGGGTTCGCCGCGATGTTCTTCTGCATCGTGGCGACGTCTCCGCCGGACGCCTTCGCGATCGCCTGGAGGGCGTCGTCGACCGACACGTCCTTCACACGGGTGCCGCCGAGCTTGCCCTTGAAGGGTGCGACCAGGCGCGGGGCCGTCGTGATGTTGTAGCGGTTCACACTGTCCGCGAGCTCGACGCCGTTGCGGTCGACGATGTCACCGCGGGTGCCGTAGATCGTGACCGGGATGCTGCGCTTGGCCTTCGACTGCTCGTTGAGCTCGGCGGCCTGCACGACCTGGATGTCCACGAGACGGATCACGAAGACCGCCACGAGGGCGATCACCGCCATCATCACGATGCCGTAGCGCAGTCGGCGGTTGCGGATCGTCTTCGTCACGCGGTGCGGTCCTTCCCGGATGGTGCGGCAGGGTGTCCCGACCCGCAGGTCACCGGGTGGCGGGGGCCTGGAGCTGGTTCGGGTCGGACTCTACGTCGGGGGTGGAGGATGCCCCGGCCGACGCGCTGGACCCTGTGGTCTTCCCAGCGTCGCCGCTCGACGGTGCGCTCGTCGAGGACGCGTCCGTCGAGGGTGCGCTCGTCGCCGATGCGTCGGCTGCGCCGCCCGTCTCCTTGCTGGCGGCCGTGTCGCCGGACTTCGCGGCGAGCGGCACCTGGTCGAGCAGGGCGTTCGGGACCTGGTTGTCGCTGCTCGCCGTCGCCTCGTCCGGGGCGGCGGGCGTCGGCGTGCCGAACACCTGCCCGGTCTTCGGGTCGAGGTACACCGGCGTCGAGTTCGCGATCATCCCGAGGGACTGCGCGTTCCTGGCGAGGTTCTGCGGGGAGTCGAGCACCCGGAGCTCCTCGGACAGCGACTGCTGCGTCCGGGAGAGCGCGGTCTGCTCGGCCCCGAGTGAGCTGAGCGTGTACGCGCCCTGGCTCAGGACCATGCTGATGCCGAGCTGCGCGAGCAGCAGCACGCCGAGCGCCGCGACCGCCACCACCGCGTAGGCGATGCGGGGGCGGGCCCGTCGCTGCGCCTTGGTCGGGGCGACCTCGACGAGCTCGGGACGCTCGTGACGGGAGCCGCGGGGCGCACGGGGCGGGGCGACGGCAGGGTCGACGAGTGCGAGGTTCGTGCTCATGTCACTTCCGGATCCGCTGGGCCGCGCGCAGGCGCACGGGGATGGCTCGGGGGTTGGCGGCGCGTTCGGCCTCGTCGGCCAGTTCCGCGCCCTTGACGACGAGGGAGAAGGTGGGGGCGTGCTCGGGCAGCTCGACCGGCAGGCCGGCGGGGGCGCTCGAGGTGGTGCGCTCGACGAGGGCCCGCTTGACGAGCCGGTCCTCGAGGGACTGGTAGGACTCGACGACGATCCGACCGCCGACCGCGACGGCGTCGAGCGCCGCCGGGATCGCCCGCTCGAGGACAGCCAGTTCGGCGTTGACCTCGATCCGGAGCGCCTGGAAGACCCGCTTGGCCGGGTGCCCCTGCCGCTGCACGGCGACGGGGGTCGCGTCGTGCAGGACCTGGACGAGGTCGCCGGACATCTCGAACGGACGCTCGGCCCGCCGCGCGACGATCGCCCGGGCGTAGCGCCCGGCGAGTTTCTCCTCGCCGTAGCGCTGGAAGATCCGGCGCAGCTCGCCCTCGTCGTACGTGGCCAGGACGTCGGCGGCGGTCTGCCCCTCGGTCCGGTCCATGCGCATGTCGAGTGGCGCGTCCTGGCTGTACGCGAAGCCGCGCTCTGCCCGGTCGAGCTGCAGCGAGGACACGCCGAGGTCGAACAGCACGCCGTCCACCGCGTCGAAGCCCTCGCCCGCGATCGCGTCGGCGATCCCGTCGTAGACCGTGTGCACCAGGCGGACGCGGTCGCCGAAGCGGGCGAGCCGCTCCCCCGCGATGCCGAGCGCGTCGGTGTCCCGGTCCAGCCCGATGAGCGTCAGGTCCGGGAAGCGCTCGAGCAGGCCCTCGGAGTGGCCGCCCATGCCGAGGGTGGCGTCGACGACGACCTTGCCCGGGCCGTCGAGGGCGGGCACGAAGAGCTCGACGATGCGGTCGAGCATCACCGGCGTGTGCGGGAACTTCGGCTGGTCGTCGGCCATGTGCAGCCCCTCGGACTCCTGGGCCACGCACCCGGATCCCCATCCATGCGACCTGACACCGGGGAAGGTGTGTCAGGGCACCACGGCTGGGAGTCCCGATCCGCGGATCAGAAGATCCCCGGGATCACCTCCTCGTCGTTGTCGGCGAAGCCCTCTTCGACCTCGGCGTAGTAGGCCTCCCACGCGGGGGTCGACCAGATCTCGGCACGGTCACCGCTGCCGATGACCGTGAGGTCCCGCTCGAGCCCCGCGTACTCGCGGAGGTTCTGCGGGATCGTCACGCGGTTCTGCTTGTCCGGGGTCTCCGCGCTCGCTCCGGAGAGGAACAGGCGCATGTAGTCCCGGGTGCGCTTCGAGGTCATCGGCGCCGTGCGGATCCGCTCATGCAGCTGCTCGAACGTGTCCGCGCTGAAGACCACGACGCAGCGCTCCTGCCCACGGGTCATCACGAGCCCGCCGGACAGCTCGTCCCGGAACTTGGCGGGGAGGATCACGCGACCCTTCTCGTCGAGCTTCGGGGCATGGGTACCGAGCAGCACGTCGGGGCCTCCCCTCCGCTCCACCGGACCGTCGTGTTCCCCACTTTACTCCACTTCGCTCCCCGCAAACCGGAAGCGGCCCCGTGAATTCCCCGGATCCCCCGGAATGGGGGCGTCCAGGGCAGGGTCGGCAAGCTGGCGCGCGGCTCACTCCCCCGGAACGACGGCGATCAGGGCGCGGCTCGACGCCGTGGAGGAAAGTGGAGGACTTTCGGAGGGTGATGGCGGCCCAAGGGCGCGCCGGACGGGAGGATCGTGGCGGTGCCGCCACGATCCTCCCGTCCGCCCTCCCCCCCCCCCCCCACCTGGCGCGCGATCCTTCCCATCGCAGGTGACCTGGGATGCCGATCCGCGCGTGGGATGCCGGGAGGAACGGCATCCGATGCGCGGTTCGGCTTCCCGTGCGCGGATCGACCTCCGACGCGCGGATCGGCACCAGGCGCGCCAGGAAACCACGCTCCCCCACGCACGACGACGGGGCCGGTCCCGAAGGACCGGCCCCGTCGTGGTGGAGGCGTGTGGAGGGGCTGCTACTGCTGCCCGGGGTCGTTGCGCTTGTCCCAGCGCTCGTTCATACGATCCATGAACGAGCCACCGGACGAGGACGGTCGCGCGGGCTTCGCGGATCCACCGGACCGAGGCGCCTTCGCCCCGGACTTCGGCATCCGCATGCCCGGCCGCAGCGCCCACAGGACGCCGGCGAGCATGACGACGAACCCGGGCAGACCGAGCCACGGCTGCTTGAAGACGAGTGCGAGGACGACGATCGCGACGCCGACCAGCGCAGCGAGGACGCCCAGCGTGATGGACGTGTAACTCGGACGACCCTGGCGGCGCGTGACCCGCGCCACGAAGTCGGAGTCGTTCTGGTAGAGGCTGCGCTCCATCTCCTCGAGGAGTCGCTGCTCTTGCTCCGAGAGTGGCATCTCGTTTCCCTCTGTTCCTGGGGATGCTGTTGCCTGGCGGCATCGGGTGTCGTCGTCGCCAGAAGTGGACCGATTCTATGTCTCGACCGCTCCACTAGGGTAGGGACCGTGGCTGAGAGTACGCGATTAGTGGACCTCGTTTCGGCGCGGATCGACCGGGCGCTCGACGAGCAGCGGGAGCGGCTCCTCGCCATCAGTCCCGACCTCGAGCAGTTCGACCGGTACGCCCGCGACCTGCTGTCCGGCGGCAAGCGCTTCCGGGCGCTGTTCTGCTACTGGGGATGGCAGTCCGTGGCGGGGCGGTCCGGCTCCTTCGACCCCCTGGCCGAGGGCTCCCGGCAGACCACGGCCGAGGCCGTCGTCACGGTCGCCGCCGCGCTCGAGGTCTTCCACGCGGCCGCCCTCGTGCACGACGACATCATGGACCGCTCGGACACCCGTCGCGGGCGTCCCGCCGCGCACCGCCGCTTCGAGTCCCAGCACGCGGAGTCCGGGTGGGCCGGCGACCGCGCCTTGTACGGCACGAACTCCGCACTGCTCCTCGGCGACCTGCTGCTGTCGCTCAGCGACTCGGTCTTCGACGAGGGCCTCGCACTGCTCGACCCGGCACGCGCCCGCATCGTGCGCCAGGAGTTCCACACCATGCGGCTCGACGTCACCGCAGGGCAGTACCTCGACGTGCACGAGGAGACCGCCTGGCCGACGATCGACGAGTCCGAGCACCTCGTGCGGGCGCAGCGCGTCATCGTCTTCAAGTCGGCGAAGTACTCGATCGAGGCGCCGCTCGTGATCGGCGCCCTCGTGGCCGGTGCCACCGAGGCGCAGCTCGAGGGCCTGCGGTCCTTCGGCCTGCCGCTCGGCGTGGCCTACCAGCTGCGCGACGACCTGCTCGGGGTGTTCGGCGACCCCGAGGTCACCGGGAAGCCGGCCGGCGACGACCTCCGCGAGGGCAAGCGCACCGTCCTCATCGCCTCGGCGCGGAAGACCCTGGGGGCCGGTCCGCGCCAGCTGCTCGACGAGCTCCTCGGCGACCCGGACCTCGACGAGGCCCAGGTGCAGATGCTCCGCGCCACCCTCACCGAGTCCGGTGCTGTCGCGGCGGTGGAGCGCTCGATCGAACGGCACGTGCAGCGCGCGAAGGCCGCGCTCGATGCCGCGCCGCTCACACCGTCGGCGCGCGACCAGCTGGTCGCGCTGGCCGACACCGTGAGCCGCCGCGTCGCGTAGACGGGGACGACGAGACGGACGGGAGGATCGTGGCGGCGCCGCCACGATCCTCCCGTCCGAGCAGTGGTGGGGTCTAGAGCAGTGACTGGGCCACGCGGCGCACCTCGGCCTTGCGGCCGGCGCGCAGCGCCGCGATCGGCGAGGTGCCGAGTGCGGGTTCCTCGCTGAGCATCCAGCGCACGGCCTCGTCGTCGGAGAACCCGTTGTCACCGAGGACGATGAGGGTGCCGCGGAGTTCGGGCAGGGGCTCGTCACCGTCGAGGAACTCGCTCGGGACGCGGAGCACGCCGCCGACCCGTGCCGGCAGCAGGGTCTTCTGCTCGAAGAGCCGGTGGATGCGACCCGGGGTCACGCCGAAGCGTTCCACGAGGTCGGGCACCGTCAGCCAGCGCTCGGAGAGGGTCGTGTCGTCGGTGGGTGCAGCGCTCACGCGCCCCATGTTGCCAGAGTGTCCGGCCCCCTCGGCGCGTCCCGTTGGTCACACGAGTCACACACACCACATCCGACTCTCTGGTTGACTTGGGAATCAGCCCATGCCAGCGTTGAGTCACCTGTGAGTGCTCGCACACGCGCGCACGGCCCCGAGATCAGGCCCCGAGATCAGGAGAGTCCCGTGGACAACGCTGCAGACGAAGGCGCCCGCCGCGCACGATCGGCCCGGTTCGCCACCATGCCCATCGTGCTCGCGGGGACGATCGCCGTGACCGCCGGCCTGACGGGCCCGATCGCGCACGCCGAGCCCCGGCACGACGACGACGCCGCGAAGAAGCGGCACGTCGACCAGGACCGCAACGTCGGCGACCGCCCGGTGTTCGGCACGGCCGTCGCCCGTCCGGCGGAGACCACGGTGACCACGGTGGCCGCCGTGCAGCGCACCCCGACGACCGCTGCGCCCACGAACTACACCGTCCAGCAGGGCGACACCGTCTCGGGCATCGCCGCCCGCTACGGCCTCTCCGCGCAGGAGGTCCTGGTGCGGAACGGCCTGGGCTGGAACACGATCATCCACCCGGGGCAGACCCTGCACCTGACCTCCCAGCCGGCGTCCGCCCCGGTCGCCGCCGCGTCGTCGTCGAGCACCGCGACCGGGAGCTACCACGTCAAGCAGGGCGACACCGTGTCGGGCATCGCGGCCCGCGTCGGCGTGTCGACCTCGGCGCTCCTCGGCGCGAACAACCTGTCGCAGCGCTCGGTGATCTACCCCGGGCAGACGCTCACGGTCCCCCGTGCCGGGACCCCGGCGCCCGCTCCCGCCCCGGCCGCGAAGCCCGCCGCGACGACCTCGACCGCGTCGGCCCGCTCGAACAGCGTGAAGATCGTCGCCGGGGACACCATCGCGGCGATCGCCGTCAAGCACGGCGTGTCCGTCAAGGCGCTGCTGGCGGCGAACGGCCTCAGCTACACGAGCACCATCTACGCGGGCAAGACGCTCGTGATCCCCGGCTCCGGTGCCGTCGCGACGACGACCTCGTCACGGCCGACGAGCGTCAACGGCGTCTCGCTCTCCGCCGAGCAGCGCGCCAACGCGGCCACGATCGTCTCCGTCGGCCGCACCATGGGCGTGCCGGACCGCGGCATCGTCATCGCCCTCGCCGCCGCGCTGCAGGAGTCGAGCCTCCGGAACCTGTCGCACGGCGACCGCGACTCGGTGGGGCTGTTCCAGCAGCGGCCGAGCCAGGGCTGGGGCGACAAGGCGACGCTGCAGGACCCGTCCGCCGCGACGAAGCTCTTCTTCCGCGGCAACCCCGGCAAGACGCGCGGACTGCTGTCCGTCCCCGGGTGGTCGTCGATGCAGCTGACCGACGCCGCGCAGGCCGTGCAGGTGTCCGCGTACCCGGGCGAGTACGCCAAGTGGGAGCAGACCGCCTCGGCGCTGCTCGCCTCGTTCTGACGCCCGGCCTGTCCGGGCGACCGAGCCGACTCATCCTCGAGATCGAGATTGGGTCACGACCGGTGCGTCAGTGCGGGACCGGCCAGCGCCGCTTCGTAGAATGCCGCCGATGACCACGAACGCCGCCACGGACCCGATGATCGGTCGCATGATCGACCAGCGGTACCGCGTGCGCTCCCGCATCGCGCGCGGGGGCATGGCGACCGTGTACCTCGCGACCGACGTCCGGCTCGAGCGCCGGGTCGCGATCAAGATCATGCACGGGCACCTGGCCGACGACCAGGCCTTCCGGGAGCGCTTCATCCAGGAGGCCCGGAGCGCCGCCCGGCTGTCGCACCCGAACCTGGTCGGCGTGTACGACCAGGGCGCGGAGGACGACACGGCGTACATCGTGATGGAGTACATCCCGGGCATCACGCTGCGGGACCTGCTGCAGGAACACCACGCGCTGACCCCGGAGCAGGCGACGGACATCCTCCGCGCCGTGCTCGCCGGCCTGGCCTCGGCCCACCGCGCCGGGATCGTGCACCGAGACCTCAAGCCCGAGAACGTCCTGCTCGCCGACGACGGCCGGATCAAGCTCGGCGACTTCGGGCTCGCCCGTGCAACGACCGCGAACACCGCGACCGGTGCCGCCCTGCTCGGGACGATCGCGTACCTGTCCCCCGAGCTCGTCACGCGCGGCGCGGCGGACTCCCGGAGCGACATCTACGCGCTCGGCATCATGCTCTACGAGATGCTCACCGGCGAGCAGCCGTACAAGGGCGACCAGCCGATGCAGATCGCGTACCAGCACGCGAACGACACCGTGCCCGCGCCGAGCGCCGCCGTTCCGGGGGTCCCGCCGGAGCTCGACGACCTCGTCGCCTGGGCCACGGCCCGCGACCCCGAGGACCGGCCCCGCGACGCGCGCGAGCTGCTCGACCACATGTCGGGCAACCAGCAGCGTGCCACCGGGCAGTACCGCACGGCTGTCCTGCGCCCCGAGAACGCGACCGCGATCCTCCCGGCCGGTGGAGCCTCGCCGAACTCGGCACCGGACACCGACGACCCGACGACCGTGCTCGACCGGACGCCGGCGGACACGCGCTCCCCGGTCCGCCGGGGCGCACCGGGCCCGCGACGCACCGGATCCCAGCCGGGCGTCCTCTCCCCCGCCGGGCAGCGCCTGGCGGACCTGTCGGCACGGCGCCGGAAGCGCGGCTGGATCGCCCTGGCGATCGTGCTCGTGCTCGTCCTGGCCGCCGGGGTCGTCGGCTGGGCGTTCGGACCCGGTCCGTGGGGCAACGTCCGGATCCCCGAGGTCACGGGCAAGTCCGTCTCCCAGGCCCGGCAGCTGCTCGAGGCCCAGGGGCTCCAGACCGCGCGCGCGACGGCGACCCGCTTCGACGCCGTCGTCGCGAAGGGTCAGGTCTCCACGACGAAGCCCGCCGCCGACCGCGAGGTCCGGAAGGGCACGGCCGTCCAGATCGTCGTGTCGGACGGCCCGCGGCTGATCACCCTGCCGGCCATCGTCGGCCAGCCGGTGTCGACCGTGACGGCCGCGCTCGACGACGACTTCCAGCTGCAGGACGACCAGTACCAGTTCTCGGCCGACGCGCCGAAGGACACCGTCATCGCGGCGACCGGCGTCGGCACCGACGGTGCGACCGTCGACCTCGCGCAGGTGCAGCAGTACGGCGAACGCGGCCCGGTGACCCTCACGGTGTCGCTCGGACCGGTGCCGGACGTCGCCGGCAAGTCCGTCGCCGACGCCACCGCCGCCCTCGACGCCGTCGGGCTGACCGTGGGCGCGCAGTCCGCGCAGTTCTCGGACGACGTCCCGAGCGGCCAGGTCATCTCGCAGTCGGTGCAGGACGACCCTGCGAAGCAGGGCTCGGCGGTCGACCTCGTCGTGTCGAAGGGTCCGGCGCCGATCGCGCTGCCGGACGTCGCGGGCAAGACGGTGCGCGACGCCACGAGCACGCTCGAGGCCCTCGGGCTCCAGGTGAAGGTGCCGGACTGCACGAACATCCTGTGCCGCATCTCGGACTGGAAATCGGTGCTGCCCGTGACCTCGACGGACCCGCCGGCCAAGTCGACGGTGCACCGCGGCGACACGATCACCCTCGCCTACGACGACTGACCCCGTTCCGCCCGCCGCAGGCCGTTCCGCGCGTCGGAGACCGTTCCGCGCGTCGAAGGGCGTTCCGCGCGTCGGAGACCGATCCGCGCGTAGAACGTCGTTCCTTCCGCCCTCCGACGCGCGGATCGTCCTCCCATCACACTCGCGATGGGTAGGAACGTCGCGGGCCGTCGCACGGCGACCAGGCGACGGACGGGAGGCGCGGTGCCAGCTGGCACCGCGCCTCCCGTCCGTCAGCCCGTCCCGCGGGCCTCTCGTGGCTACGCCCGCTGGTACGGGTGCGCGCTGAGCTCCTCGGCGACGAGGAACGCGAGCTCGAGCGACTGCATGTGGTTCAGACGCGGGTCGCACAGCGACTCGTACCGGGTGGCCAGGGTCGCCTCGTCGATCTGCTCCGACCCGCCGAGGCACTCCGTGACGTCGTCACCGGTGAGCTCGACGTGCATGCCGCCGGGGTACGTGCCGACCTGCCGGTGCGCCTCGAAGAAGCCGAGGACCTCGTCCACGACGTCGTCGAAGCGGCGGGTCTTGTAGCCCGTCGGCGTGGTCAGGCCGTTGCCGTGCATCGGGTCGGTGACCCAGAGCGGCTTCGCGTCCATGCCCTTGATCGCCTCGAGGAGCTTCGGGAGCTCGTCGCGGATCTTGCCGGCGCCCATGCGGGTGATGAACGTGAGCCGGCCGGGCTCGCGCTCCGGGTCCAGCTTGTCGACCAGGGCTCGCATGTCGTCGACCGAGGTCGTCGGGCCGAGCTTCACGCCGATCGGGTTCCGCACCCGCGACAGGAAGTCGACGTGCGCACCGTCGATGTCGCGCGTGCGCTCCCCGATCCAGATGAAGTGGCCGGAGGTGTCGTACGCCTGCCCGGAGCGGGAGTCGATCCGGGTCATCGGGCGCTCGTAGTCCATGAGCAGGCCCTCGTGCGAGGCGTAGAACTCGGTGTGCTTGAGCGCCTCGAAGTCGGCACCGCAGGCGTCCATGAAGCGGACCGCGCGGTCGATCTCCTGCGCCATGTGCTCGTACCGGGCGTTCGCCGGGTTCGACGCGAAGCCCTTGTTCCACGAGTGCACCTGGCGGAGGTCCGCGAACCCGCCCTGCGTGAAGGCGCGCACGAGGTTCAGCGTGGAGGCGGCCGTGTGGTACCCCTGCACGAGGCGCCGCGGGTCGGCCTGGCGGCTCTCCGGCGTGAAGTCGTACCCGTTGACGATGTCGCCGCGGTAGGCCGGCAGCGTGACGTCGCCGCGCGTCTCGAAGTCGCTCGAGCGCGGCTTGGCGAACTGCCCCGCCATGCGACCCATCTTGATGATCGGCATCGAGGCGCCGTAGGTCAGGACGACAGCCATCTGCAGGATCGTCTTGACGCGGTCGCGGATGGAGTCGGCGGTCGCGCCGGCGAAGGTCTCGGCGCAGTCACCGCCCTGGAGCAGGAACGCGCGGCCCGAGGCGGCTGCAGCGAGCCGGTCGCGGAGCTTGTCGACCTCGCCGGCGAACACGAGCGGGGGCAGCGTGGCGATCTCGGCCGAGGCGGCCTCGGCCGCGGCGGTGTCCGGCCAGGTCGGCTGCTGCTTGATCGGGAGCGTCCGCCAGTGGTCGAGGCCCTCGATCACGTCCGGATCCTGCAGGGCGACGAAGTCGGTGGACTCGAGCACGGTGGTACCTCGGGGGTTCTGGGGCGTACCGCCTGCGGCGCAGGCGCACCGGCGGGCGCCGGAGTCCTCAGATCCTACCGTCCGGGTGCTGCTGCCCGGTCCTTCATGACCTGCTCGCGGGCGCTGCTCGCGCGCTCCTTGACGCTCGTCGCGTAGACGTCGACGTACTCCTGCCGGCTCAGCCCGGCGAGCTCGTGCATGACCTCGTCCGTGACGCTCCGGAGGATGAAGCGGTCGGTCTCGAACCCCTCGAAGCGCGAGAAGTCGAGCGGCTTGCCGAACACGACGCCGACGCGCTTGAACTTCGGGAACTTCTGGCCGATCTGCTGCACCTCGCGCGTGCCGATCATCGCGACCGGCACGACGGTGACGCGCCCCTCGAGGATCATCCGGGCGATGCCGGTGCGACCGCGGTACAGCTTGCCGTCGGGACTGCGCGTGCCCTCGGGGTAGATGCCGAGCTGCTCCCCGCGGGCGAGGACCTGGAGTCCGGTGCGGAGCGACGCCTCTGATGCCTTGCCGCCGGAGCGGTCGATGGGGAGCTGGCCGATGGCGTTGAAGAACGTCTTCGTCGCCCAGCCCTTGAGCCCCCGGCCGGTGAAGTAGTCGCTCTTCGCGAGGAACGACATCCGGCGGTCCAGCACGGCCGGCAGGATCACCGAGTCGATGAACGAGATGTGGTTCGAGGCGAAGATCACCGGCCCCTTCGCGGGGACGTGCTCGCGCCCGATGACCCACGGTCGGAACAGGGTGAGGATGAGCGGGCCGAGCAGGAAGTTCTTCAGCAGCCAGTAGGTCATCGTCGACTCCAGTCGTTCGCCGAGGCGACCCTACGCCGTGCGGGCGTGGATCCGGGCGAGGTCCGCGGCACCGACGACGCCGGCGTCGTTCACGAGCTCGGCGATGACGAAGTCGGGCTCCGGGTGGTAGCCGCGCGCCGGCAGGTTGCTCAGGTACGCCTGCTTGATCGGCTCGAGCAGCCGGTCCCCCGCGCTGGCGACACCGCCGCCGAACACGAAGAGCTGCGGGTCGAGCACGGCGGAGAGCGACGCGCAGGCCTCGCCGAGGTGACGGCCGAGTCGGCGGAGGGCCGCGAGGGCGCCCGGGTCGTCCGCCAGGATCAGGTCGCCGACGATCCTGCCGTCGAGCTGGCCGCCGTTCTGCTCGCGGGCGTCGGCCAGGGCGGAACCGATGCCGCCGGCGTCCGCGACGTCGTTCGCCATGCGCTGCAGGGCACGACCCGAGCCGTACTGCTCGATGCAGCCGCGGGCACCGCAGCCGCACGGCAGCCCGTTCGGGACGATGCGCAGGTGCCCGATCTCGCCGCCGGTACCGAAGCCGCCGCGGAACAGGCGGTCCTCGGTGACGATCGCGCCGCCGACCCCGGTGCCGATGGTCAGCATGGTCATGTCCGACACGAGCCGACCAGCACCGAAGCGGAACTCCGCCCAGCCGGCGGCGTTCGCGTCGTTGTCGACCGTGATGTGCAGGTCGCCGAGCCGCTCCTGGAGCTTCTGCCGCAGGGGTTCGTTCCGCCACCGGATGTTCGGCGTGTAGTAGACGATCGACTGCGAGGCGTCGATGAAGCCCGGGGCCGCGACGCCCACCGCGCCGACCTCGTGGGCCGCCCGGAGTCGCGACACCATGGTCACGACGTCGTCGAGCATGGCGTCCGGGTCCGCCGCGTTGGTGGCCACGCGGTCCTCGGCGACGATCTCGCCGAGTTCCGTCACGACCGCTCCCGCGATCTTGGTGCCCCCGATGTCGATTCCGATGGCATGCACGAGCATCGACCCTACCGTCTCCCGGTGGCCACGGAGAACGTCCGCGACGCCCGGATGCACACGGAACCCCCGGCTGCTGCCCATATGCTGGCGGTGTCGCCTCGTCGCTGAGGCGTCCTCGTATCGAATCGGCCGACAAGGGAGTCAACCGTGAACGATCAGCGGCAGCCCGCACCCACCTCCGCGCCCGACCACGGCTCCGCGGCCCGACTGCTCTCGGAGCGTGCCCGACGCACCCCGGACCGGCCGATCCTCGCCGAACGCCACGGCGACACGTGGACGACCATCACCGCGGCGGACGTGCTCGCCCGCGTCCGCGGCATCGCGAAGGGCTTCGTCGCCGCCGGCCTGGAGCCCGGAGCACACATCGCGATCCTGTCCCGCACCCGGTTGGAGTGGACGCTGGTCGACTTCGCCGTGTGGACCGCCGGGCTCGTGTCCGTGCCCGTCTACGAGACGAGCTCCCCCGACCAGGTCCGCTGGATCCTGTCCGACTCGGAGACCGTCGCGATCGTCGTCGAACAAGAGGAGCACGCGCGCCGCGTGGCCTCGATCGCCCCCGACCTGCCGCACCTCGGGCAGCACTGGACGATCGACGGCGCCGGGCTCGACGACCTGACCCGGCTCGGCGAGACCGTCACCGACGCCGAGCTCGACGCCCGCACCGCCGACGTGCACGGGCACGACGACGCGACGATCATCTACACGTCGGGCACGACCGGTCGACCCAAGGGCTGCGTCCTGCGTCACGACAACTTCACCGCGACCGTCGAGGGCGCGACCGAGGCCATGCCCGAGGTGGTCGCCGAGGGGTCCTCGACGCTCCTCTTCATCCCGATGGCCCACGTCTTCGCCCGCTTCATCGCGGCGATGTCGGTGTCGACCGGCGTGCTCGTCGGGCACGAGCCGGACACGCGCGACCTCATGCAGGCCGTGTCGACCTTCAAGCCGACGTTCCTGCTCGCGGTGCCGCGCGTCTTCGAGAAGATCTACAACTCCGCCGAGCAGAAGGCCGACCTGGGCGGGAAGGGCAAGGTCTTCCGCGCCGCCGCCGGTGTCGCCGTCGCGCACTCCGAGGCCCTCGCCGCCGGCCGGGTCCCGCTCGGCCTGAAGCTCCGCTTCGCCCTGTTCGACAAGCTCGTCTACGCCAAGCTCCGCGCCGCGATCGGCGGCCGGGTGCAGTACGCCATCAGCGGTTCGGCGCCGCTGTCCCCGCGCCTGTCGCACTTCTTCCGCTCGATCGGGGTGCTCATCCTCGAGGGCTACGGCCTCACCGAGACCACCGCCCCCGCGACCGTGAACCGGGCCGCCGAGCTCCGGATCGGCACGGTCGGGCGGGCCCTGCCCGGCGTGGAGGTCCGGACCGCCGACGACGGCGAGATCCTCATCCGCGGCGTCGACGTGTTCGACCGGTACTGGAAGAACGAGGAGGCCACCGCGAAGGCGTTCGAGGACGGCTGGTTCCGCACCGGCGACCTCGGCCGCCTCGACGGGGACGGCGTCCTCACCGTCACCGGCCGCGCGAAGGAGCTCATCGTCACGGCGAGCGGCAAGAACGTCGCCCCGGCACCGCTCGAGGACGGCATCCGCGAGCACCCGCTCGTCGGGCAGGTCGTGGTCGTCGGCGAGGGCAAGCCCTTCGTCGCCGCCCTCGTGACCCTGGACCGCGACATGCTGCCCGGGTGGTGCGAGGCGCGCGGCATCGTCCCCGGTCTCTCACCGCGCGAGGCCGCCTACGACGAGCGCGTGCACCAGGCGGTGCAGGAGGCGATCGACACCGCGAACCAGCGGGTCTCGCGGGCGGAGTCGGTCCGGTCGTTCACGATCCTCGACACCGAGCTCACCGAGGCGTCCGGGCACCTCACCCCGAAGCTCACCATCAAGCGGGCGATCGTGATGCGCGACTTCGCAGCGGACGTCGAGCACATCTACTCCGGCTCGAAGGTGCAGACCACCGCCACGCCCGTCGTGGCGTCGCGTCGTCGACGCGGCTGACGGCGGTCGGGCTGACGGCAGACTGGAGGCCCGGTGCCGGTCCGTGGGACCGGCACCGGGCCTCCAGTGCGTTGCCAGTCGGGACGGCGCCGCGGCGCCGCGCCCGGCTCAGCCAGCCTGCGCGACCTCCATGTCGACGTCGGCGATGACGCCCGTCGCGGCGGTCGCCACGGGGACCGGCTCGGGGCGGCGGTTGGTGCGGGTGCGGTGAGAGCTGAGCTCGTCGTTCTGTGAGGCCATGGTGCTCGTCCTGGGTGATGGGGTGACACGTCGGTGGGTGCCGACCGGGACACGGTACCTCCTTGTCAGGACGAACCGACAATCCCGCGAAGGGGTGTCACGGGAGACCGCAACGGAACGTGCGGTCCCGCGCCCCCGATCAGTGGAACCAGTCCTGCGCTCGGATGTCCCTCAGGGCCTGCCGGCGGGTCCCCGGGTCGAGCGTCATGACGTACACGGTGCCGTCGAGGTGGTCGCACTCGTGCTGCAGCGCCTCGGCCATCAGGCCGTCGCCCTCGAGCACCACAGGGTTGCCGTCGACGTCGACGCCGCGGACCTTCGCGTGCGGGAAGCGCCTGGTCGGGTAGCCCAGGCCGGGCACGGACAGGCAGCCCTCGTCCATCAGCTCGGGTTCACCGGAGACCTCGACGAGCTCCGGGTTGAGCACGTACCCGACCTCACCGTCGACGTTGTACGAGAACGCCCGGAGGCCCACGCCGATCTGCGGGGCGGCGACACCGGCGCGCCCGGGCTCCTTGACGGTGTCGATGAGGTCCTGCACGAGTTCACGGACGCCGTCGGCACCGATGCGGACCGGGTCGGCGGGCGAACGGAGGACGGGGTCGCCGAACAGGCGGATGGGACGGACGGTCACGTTACTGCAGCACCACCAGGAGGTCGCCGGCGTCCACCTGCTGGGTCGCCGGGATCGCGAGACGGCCGACGGTGCCCGACACGGGCGCCGTGATGGCCGCTTCCATCTTCATCGCCTCGATGCTCGCCACGGCCTGACCGGCCTCGACGACGTCACCGACGGCGACCTTGAGCGTCACGACACCCGAGAACGGGGCCGCGACGTGCTTCGGGTCCGCCTTGTCCGCGCGTTCGGCGGCCTTGGTCTCGACCTCGACCGAACGGTCGCGGACGGACACGGGGCGGAGCTGGCCGTTGAGGGTCGCCATCACCGTGCGCATCCCGCGCTCGTCCACCTCGCCGATCGCCTCGAGCCCGACGAACAGGTTCACGCCGCGGCCGAGCGGCACCACGTGCTCCTGTCCGGGGCGCAGGCCGTAGAGGTAGTCGACGGTCGGGACGACGGACAGGTCGCCGTACTGCTCGCGGACACTCGCGAACTGGCGCGTGGGCTGCGGGAAGAGCAGCCGGTTCAGGGCCTGCTGCCGCTCGGGACCGGGCGACGCGAGGTGCGCGCGCTCGGCGTCCGGCACCGGGGTGACCTCGAGCCGGACGTCGCGCCCGGCGAGGACCTTCGACCGGAACGGCTCCGGCCAGCCACCGGGCAGGTCGCCGAGCTCCCCGGCCATGAAGCCGACGACCGAGTCCGGGACGTCGTACTTCTGGGGGTTCTCCTCGAAGTCGGCGGGGTCGGCGTCGACCGCGGCGAGCTGCAGGGCGAGGTCGCCGACGACCTTCGAGGACGGCGTGACCTTGGTCGGGCGACCGAGGATGCGGTTCGCCTCGGCGTACCAGTCCTCGACCTGCTCGAAGCGGTCGCCGAGGCCGAGCGCGATGGCCTGCTGGCGGAGGTTCGAGAGCTGCCCGCCCGGGATCTCGTGGTGGTACACGCGGCCGGTCGGCCCGGGCAGGCCGGACTCGAACGGCGCGTACGCGCGGCGGACGGCCTCCCAGTAGGGCTCGAGCGCGCCGACCGCGGCCAGGTCGAGCCCGGTGTCCCGCTCGGTGTGGGCCAGGGCGGCGACGAGCGCGGACATGCTCGGCTGGCTCGTCGTGCCGGCCATCGGGGCCGCCGCGACGTCCACCGCGTCCGCTCCCGCGCGGGCCGCGGCGAGGAGCGTGGCGAGCTGTCCGCCGGCCGTGTCGTGCGTGTGCACGTGGACGGGCTGGTCGAAGCGCTCCCGCAGGGCGCCGACGAGCCGCTCGGCCGCACCCGCGCGGAGCAGGCCGGCCATGTCCTTGATGCCGATGACGTGCGCGCCGGCCTCGACCATCTGTTCCGCGAGCCGGAGGTAGTAGTCGAGCGTGTAGAGGTCCTCGGCGGGGTCGAGCAGGTCGCCGGAGTAGCAGAGGGCTGCCTCGGCGACGGCCGTGTCGGTGGCGAGCACGGCCTCGAGCGCGGGACGCAGCTGCGACACGTCGTTCAGGGCGTCGAACACGCGGAAGACGTCGACGCCGGTGGCCGCGGCCTCGGCGACGAACGCGTCGGTGACCTCGGTCGGGTACGGCGTGTAGCCGACCGTGTTCCGGCCGCGCAGCAGCATCTGGATCGGCAGGTTCGGCATCGCGGCCCGCAGGGCGCTCAGTCGTTCCCAGGGGTCCTCGCCGAGGAACCGGAGCGCGACGTCGTACGTCGCACCGCCCCAGGCTTCGACGCTGAGCAGCTGGGGGGTCAACCGGGCCACGTGCGGGGCCACCGCGACGAGGTCCTTCGTGCGGACACGGGTCGCCAGGAGCGATTGGTGGGCGTCGCGCATCGTCGTCTCGGTGACGGCGAGGGCGGACTGCTCGCGGAGCGACCGGGCCCATGCGGCCGGACCCATCGCGAGCAGCCGGTCGCGCTGCCCGGCCGGCGGCGGGGTCGACAGGTCGACCGCGGGGAGCTTCTCGCTCGGCTCGACGGTCTGCGGGCGCCGCTCGCCGTTCGGCTTGTTCACCGTCACGTCGGCGAGCCAGCCGAGCACCTTCGTGCCGCGGTCCTTCGACACGTGGCCGCCGAAGAGCTGCGGGCGTTCCTCGATGAACTTCGTCGAGACGTCGCCGCGGGCGAAGTCGGGGTCGTCGAGCACGGCCTGCAGGAACGGGATGTTCGTGCTGACCCCGCGGATGCGGAACTCCGCCAGCGCACGCTTCGCGCGGGCGACGGCAGCCGGGAAGTCCCGGCCGCGGCAGGTCATCTTCGCGAGCATCGAGTCGAAGTGCGGGCTGATCTGCGCGCCGGTCGCGACCGTGCCGCCGTCGAGCCGCACGCCCGCGCCGCCCGGGCTGCGGTAGGTGGTGATGCGCCCCGTGTCCGGTCGGAAGCCCTGGGTGGGGTCCTCGGTCGTGATGCGTGTCTGGAGCGCGGCGCCGTGCACGCTGACGGTGTCCTGCGTCAGACCGAGGTCGGCGAGGGTCTCCCCCGCGGCGATGCGCATCTGCGACTGCACGAGGTCGACGTCCGTCACCTCCTCGGTCACGGTGTGCTCGACCTGGATGCGCGGGTTCATCTCGATGAAGACGTGCTGCCCGGCGCGCTCGCCCTCGGTGTCCAGCAGGAACTCGACGGTGCCGGCGTTGACGTACCCGATCGACCGGGCGAAGGCGACGGCGTCGCGGTGCAGGGCGGCGGCGATCGACGGGTCGAGGTCCGGCGCCGGGGCGATCTCCACGACCTTCTGGTTCCGGCGCTGCACCGAGCAGTCGCGCTCGAACAGGTGGATCGTGCCGGCCTCGGTGCCCGTGGCGTCGGCGAGGACCTGCACCTCGATGTGCCGCGGCCGGATGACGGCCTGCTCGAGGAACATCGTCGGGTCGCCGAAGGCGCTGTCGGCCTCGCGCATGGCCTCCTCGAGGGCGGCACGGAGCTCGGCCTTCGTCTCGACACGCCGCATGCCGCGACCACCACCACCGGCGACGGCCTTCGCGAAGACCGGGAAGCCGATCGCGTCCGCACCGGCGAGGAGCTCGTCGACGTCGCGGCTCGCCGGGGTGCTCGCGAGGACGGGGACACCCGCCGCGACCGCGTGCTCCTTCGCGGTGACCTTGTTGCCGGCCATCTCGAGGACGTGCTCGCCGGGGCCGATGAAGGTGATGCCGTTCGCCGCGGCGGCCGCCGCGAGCTCGGGGTTCTCGGACAGGAAGCCGTAACCGGGGTAGATCGCGTCGGCCCCCGACTCGCGGGCGACCCGGATGATCTCGGCGACGTCGAGGTACGCGCGGACGGGGTGGCCCCGCTCGCCGATGACGTACGCCTCGTCGGCCTTCAGGCGGTGCAGGGAGTTGCGGTCCTCGTACGGGTAGACCGCGACGGTCCGCGCCCCCAGCTCGTACGCGGCACGGAACGCGCGGATGGCGATCTCGCCACGGTTCGCCACGAGGATCTTGCTGAACACGACGTCCCTTTCAGCCCGGGTTGAGGTGTCACAACCCTACTGGCGGTAACGTGGCTCACCGTGCATGTACTCAGCGTGAGCTCCCTCAAGGGTGGTGTCGGCAAGACGACGGTGACGCTCGGCCTGACTTCGGCCGCGTTCGCCAAGGGACTGCGCACGCTGGTGGTGGACCTGGACCCGCAGTCGGACGTCTCCACCGGCCTCGACATCGACATCTCCGGACACCTCAACGTCGCCGACGTCCTCGAGAACCCGAAGGAGAAGATCGTCCGTCAGGCGATCGCCCCGTCGGGCTGGACGAAGGGCTCGCAGGGCAAGGTCGACGTGCTCGTCGGCTCCCCCTCGGCGATCAACTTCGACGGCCCGCACCCCTCGATCCGGGACATCTGGAAGCTCGAGGAGGCGCTGGCGAACGTCGAGCAGGACTACGAGCTCGTGCTCATCGACTGCGCACCCTCGTTGAACGCCCTCACCCGCACCGCCTGGGCAGCGTCCGACCGCGTCACCGTGGTCACCGAGCCGGGGCTGTTCTCCGTCGCGGCCGCCGACCGTGCCCTCCGCGCGATCGAGGAGATCCGTCGCGGTCTCTCCCCTCGGCTGCAGCCCCTCGGCATCATCGTGAACCGGGCCCGCGTCCAGTCGCTCGAGCACCAGTTCCGCATCAAGGAGCTCCGCGACATGTTCGGCCCGCTCGTCCTGTCGCCGCAGCTGCCCGAGCGCACCTCGCTCCAGCAGGCCCAGGGTGCCGCGAAGCCCCTGCACGTGTGGCCCGGCGAGTCTGCGCAGGAGATGGCGCGCAACTTCGACCAGCTGCTCGAGCGCATCATGCGTACGGGCAAGATCGGCCCGTACGCCGAGGGCGGCGCCGCCTAGGCCCGTCGCGCGGCTCGGCGCGGGTCGGCCGGGGGGCGTCGGCGAGCGAGCCAGATCTGTCCCGCTCGACCCTCCCCGGCGACGACCATTGCACACAGCGCGGTCAGCGCACGGCGTGTCCTGCACGTTCGGCGCCGACGGTCGTCCCGCTTCACGCGCGCGCACGGTCGAGCGCCGTGCAGCCGAGGCCTCGGCCGCGGCGCCGTGTGGACGGACTGCGGTACCCGTCGAGCGAGCAGGACACGCCGCGTGCTGTTCGCCGACCGTGCACTTCCGGTCGGGCACGCCCGTCGGTCGGGACAGAAATGGCTCGCTCGGCGAAGACAGGCTCGGGTGCGCACACGGGCGGGTCCGCGCACGGACGAGCGGGTGCGCGCGAGCGCCCGGGCGAAGCGGGGCGGCGGCGCGCCCCGGCGTCAGGACGCGCGGGAAGCGCGGCGCGCGGCGAGCTCGTCGTCGGGGTCGGCCGCCGGGGTGGCGTCGAGCTCGACGAGTGAGCTCTCGACCTCGCGCAGGACCTTGCCGACGGCGATGCCGAAGACGCCCTGGCCGCGGGACACGAGGTCGATGACCTCGTCGTCGGAGGTGCACAGGTAGACCGAGGCGCCGTCCGACATGAGCGTCGTCTGGGCGAGGTCGGATACGCCCGACTCGCGGAGCTGGTTCACCGCGGTGCGGATCTGCTGCAGCGAGATGCCCGTGTCGAGCAGACGCTTCACGAGCTTGAGCACGAGGATGTCGCGGAAGCCGTACAGCCGCTGCGATCCGGAGCCGGCGGCCCCGCGGATCGTCGGCTGGACGAGTTCGGTGCGGGCCCAGTAGTCGAGCTGGCGGTACGAGATGCCGGCTGCACGGGCGGCGACGGTGCCGCGGTAGCCGTTCTGCTCGTCGTGTTCGGGGAGACCGTCGGTGAAGAGCAGGCCGAGGTCGTACCGGGTCATCTCGGACTCGGTACCGGGGGTGTCAGTCCCACTCATGTGCATGCCTTCCACGACGTTCGAGCTCCCACCCGAAGGTTCAACGACGGGTTGAGAGTTGTTCCGAGGTCCACGGTAGCGACTCGGACGCGGTGCGCCCGGTACATCCGCCCCGGCGCGTCCGGCGTGTCGAGGATACGCCCCGACCACCGACGACCGACAGGTGCAGCTGTCCGCCGGAGCAGGTCGATGGACCGGGGTGTCATCCGTCGAGACGACCGATGGCCGAGCGGATCAGGCTCGACCGGATGACCTCGAGGTGCGCTGCGATCTCCCGTGCGAGCTCGGTGGCCTTCGCCCGCGAGGTGGCGTCACCGCGACGGGACACCGGCATGAGGGCGGACTCGATCAACCCGACCTCGCGCTCGGCCACGCCCCGCATGGTGCGGAGGTGCCGCGGCTCGATGCCGGTCCGCTGCAGTTCGACGAGCGCCTTGAGCACCGCGACCGAGTCGTCGGCGTACGTGTCCGCGGCGGGGAGCAGCGAGGCCGAGACGGCGTCGGACAGGAGCATCGGCGTGGCCCCGGCCGCCCGGATGGTCTCGTCCCGCGTGAAGCGCCGCTCTCGCGCGAGGATCGACGGCTTCGGCGCGTCCCCACCACCGGGGAGGACGGGGTCGCGCCCCGCGTCGAGGTCGGCGAGGTAGTCCTTGATGACCTTGAGCGGCAGGTAGTGGTCGCGCTGCAGGCCGAGCACGATGCGGAGCCGCTCGACGTCGGCCGCTGAGAACTTCCGGTAGCCGCTCGCCGTGCGGATCGGCGTGACGAGCTCGCGTTCCTCGAGGAAGCGCAGCTTGGAGCTCGACAGGTCCGGGAACTCGGGCTTGAGGCGTGCGATGACCTGCCCGATGGTGAGCAGGTCCGGGACCGCGGACCCCGCCCGGGCCGCGGCGGACCGCGCCGCCACTACGCGTTCGCCAGGCGCGCCAGGTCGACCCGGGAGGCGTAGAAGGTGAGCCGGAACTTGCCGACCTGGACCTCGGACCCGTCGGTGAGCAGCGCTTCGTCGATGCGGACGCCGTCGAAGTACGTGCCGTTGAGCGACCCGTTGTCCTTGACGCTGAAGGCCGTCCCGTGCCGCAGGAACTCGGCGTGCTTGCGCGAGACCGTCACGTCGTCGAGGAAGATGTCGGCGTCCGGGTGGCGTCCGGCCGTCGTGACGTCGGAGTCGAGGAGGAACCGCGCACCCACGTTCGGACCGCGGCGCACGACGAGGAGCGCCGAACCGGACGGCAGCGCGTTGATCGCGTCGCGTTCCTCGGTCGAGACCCCCGACTCCGCGGTGAGTGCTGCCCCCATGTCCATGCTGAAGGTCAGGGTGGTGTCGACCAGCCGCTGTTCCGGGGTCTTCTGACCGTCCGGCTGCGGAACCACTGGCTCTGGCATCGTGGACCTCCTCCTCTTGGCGCACCAGCGTATCGGAAACGGGTGGCTCTCCGGCAGCCCCGAACGGGGCCGTGGACAAGTCGGGATCACGCGTACAGCGAACGTACCGGGAACACACCGACGACGGCCTGGAGGCACGGTGCCAGCTGGCACCGTGCCTCCAGGCCGCCGACCGGCCAGGAGTCGGTCACTGCCCGGTCACCGCCCGACGGACGTCGACGCGGTCGGTGACCCCGTCGGCGCAGCGGATGCCGGCGCGGACGGCGCGCCGGTGGCGGCCGACGACGGGATCGGCTTCCCGGCCCGCTGGTCCGCGAGGATCCGCTCGATCTCCGCGTCCTTGAGCCGCACCCAGGGCGACCCGTCGGGGTCGCTCGTCGATGCCTCGGGGCTGTCGCCCGTGTTCCACCACTTCGCCTGGTACGGCACGCCGTGGAACAGGACCCGGTCGCCGGTGTCGTGGACCGCCTCGCCCGACCAGGCCGGGAAGGTCCCCACCGGGAGCGTCAGCGGCTGCACCGGGCGCTCCCCCGGCAGCACCGGGCCCACGAGTCGCCACGGCGTCTCGTACGCGCTGAGCACCGGGTCGTCGGGGAGGTCACCGGACGTCCACCACTTCGCCTCGTAGACGTTGTGGTGCCAGACGATCTTCGTGCCCTCGAGGTAGGCGGCGTCCGCGCTCCACACCGGGTACGGGCTCGTCGAGGGGTCGTCCGTCGGCTGCTCGGTGGCGCTCGGCTCGGCCGTCGTCACGTCACCGGCCGCCGCGGTGATCCGGCCGCCGAAGCCCTTGCCGAGCACGTCCGCGAAGAGCTGGCCGCCCTGGTCGACCCCGGAGCACGAGTTCGACACGGTCGACAGGTTCACGTAGTTCGTCCCGCACGTGGTGTCGCGGTTGAGCGACCACATGGAGATCCGGCCGAGCCCCTGGTCGCGTGCCCAGGCGTTCAGCTTCCGCGCGTCGGCGAGCCCGAAGACCTCGTCACGGACGTCGTTCTGCCCGATCATCGGCGTCGCGCCGACCTTCCGCCAGAGCGTCGCGTCACCGAGGGGCGTGCCGGCGCGGTCGTACAGGACCCCGAGCTGCCGGTGGACCTCCTGCAGGGTCTGCACCGAGGCCGAGTACATGCTCTGGCTCGACCCCTTCCCCTCGCCGAAGTCCATCGTCATCGCGTTGACACCGGCCAGGTCGACGCCGGCGGCCAGGAACTGCGACACCGCCGTCGTGCCGTCCGTGGTCAGCCCGGACGGAGCGGCCGGCAGGGTCAGCCACACGGCGAGGGGGTGCCCCGCCGCCCGGCGTGCCTTCTGGAGCTCGGCGACCGCGGCCGCACGGCGCTCCCCCGCGGCACGGTTCGTCAGGTCGTCGCCCTCGACGTCGAAGTCGACGGTGCTGACGTCGTACCGCTGCACCACCGACGCGTACGCGGCGACGAGGTCCTTCGGGTCGGTGCAGGTCGTCGCGAGCTCGTCGTTCGCGAGACCGCCGAACGAGACGCCGACCTCGCCGTCCTGCTGCTCGAGCCGGGCGATCCGGCGATCGAGGTCGAGCGTGTCCGCGGCGCCGTCCAGCGTGTACGCGGAACCCCAGGTCGGCGTGCAGGCGGCGTCGTGGTCGGCGACCACGAAGGACAGCATGACGTCGCGGCCTCGGGCGGACTTGACGTCCTCGAACGCGAAGGTCGGCGTGACCGTCACGTCGGTGTAGGCCGCGAACCACGGCTTCTCGGACTCGGCGGCGTGGGCGGACTGCCAGCGGTCGAAGCCGACGTACCCACCGGCACCGACGGCGACGACGGCCAGGACCGCGACGGCCACGCGGAGCGGCGACAGGCGACGCGCGGCCATCAGGCGGCGCTCCGCTCGTCGGCGCGGGCCGGTCCCTGCTCGGCGCGGACGGGACCCTGCTCGGCGGCGCGGGCCGCCCGGCGGCTGTCCGGCGCCGCGACGTGCGGCGACCGGACGGCCTGCGGACCCGGCGTGACGACGTGCTGCTCGGTCAGGGTCCGGCCGCGGTCGCCGAAGTACAGCACCGCGCGCCAGTCCTCGGTGACGACCACCGGCTCCGGCACGAGCCCGCGGCGCGCCCGGCGCCGCTCGCTCCGTGCGGCCCTCCGGGCCTCGCGACGGGAGCGCCGCGCCTCCGGGTCGTAGTACATCCACGCCGTCGCCCACATCCAGACGTCGACCACCGAGTTCCACACGCCGATGTACGCGACGATCGCGTACGAGGCGAGGACCGCGTTGAACACCGCGAAGGCCGCGTTGCCCCAGTTGTGCGCCTGGGCGTCGCGGGCGAACGTGAACACCGAGAACAGCACCATCGCGTACGGGGCGAGGACGTAGAGCGCCGGGGCCGCCGTCCGGTCGCGGACCTTCGGCGTGCGGGCGAACGGGATCTTCTTCGCCGTGAGCATCTGCTGGACGCTCTTGAGCACCCCGGCGACGTTCACCGGCATGAGCACGAGGTTGAAGCCGTAGATCCGGAACACGTCCGAGCGCTTGTAGCCGCAGTACCGCAGGTCGCTGCCGAGCAGCCAGAAGTACGGCAGCGCGGCGAGCAGGACCATCGGGCTGAGGAGCCGCGAGTCGTACGGGTAGGCGAGCAGGAAGATCAGCCCGAACGACGCCCAGGCGATCGACGCCATGTAGTTCACACGGAGTGCCATCTCGACGACGCCGACCCGTTCGCCCCGGGCCCGACGCTCGCGCACCTGCCGGATGTACTTCGGCAGGATGAGGAGCCCGCCGTTCGCCCAGCGGCGGCGCTGGACGACGAGCGACCCGAAGTCCGGCGGGGTCGCGCTGTACGACAGCCGCTCGGGGTAGTTCACGAGGGTCCAGCCGTGCATGCCGAGGTCGACGCTCGACTCGGTGTCCTCGATGACGGTGCGGTCCTGGACGAACCGGCGGACCTCGAAGCCGCCGACGGTCTCGACCTCCTCGATGTCCCGCAGCGCCCGCGTCCGGATCACGGCGTTCGCGCCGACCCAGAAGGTCGCGCTGTACCGGGACATGCCCTGGTGAAGGATGTGCTGGATGTCGGTCGTCGCACCCGCGAGCCGCTCGATGCGGGTCGCCGCGCCCCGGAAGGACGAGTACGGCGTCTGCGTCACCGCGACGCGCTCGTTCTCTGGCTGCTCGAGGAAGTACACGAGCCGGAGGCAGTAGTCGCGGAGCAGGACCGAGTCGGCGTCGAGGGTGAGCAGGTAGTCGGACGCGGGGACGACGAGGTCCGCGGCGGGCTCGTCGGCGACCGGCCGGAGCACGGTGCCGGAAGCGGTCTCCTCGGCGGCGTAGGCCCCGCCGAGCAACCCGATGTAGGCGTTGAGGTTCATCGCCTTGTTCGCCTCGTGCGACAGGTTCGCGTAGCGCTTCCGCTCGAACGTCGTGACCTCGGCGGTGAACGTCCACGCGAGCCGGCGGTGCAGCTCGAGCACGCGCTCGGACGTGACCTCGGTGACCGTGCTCCCGCCGGCGACGGCGCTGTCGATCGCGGCCCCGAGGGCCTCGGCGGTCAGCCGGAGGTCGTCGGCGAGCCCGGTGAGCACCTGGTCGTGGAAGAAGTGGTCGACGTGGTCGACGACCTCGTGCTCGCGGGCGTGCCGCCGGAGCCACGCGTCCGCCCAGCGGTGGTGCTCGACGAGGGCGCGCAGGGTCTCGACGCTCGCGCACGGGGTCCGGGACGCCTCGACCTCGGCCGCGAACAGGGCCTCCTGGAACCGACGGGACGGTGCGGCGAGCTGCTGCTGGATCGTCGTGGCGACGGCCCGGGTGCGGTCGAGCTTGGCGGCGGTCTCCGGGTCGGTCGGGAACGGGGCGTCGTCGACGAGCAGCACGATGCGGAGCGCGGGGTACTCCTGCAGCGCGGCCGACCAGAGCGTCGTCGCGACGACGTCGGGTTCCTCGGCGTAGCTCGGCACGAGGACGGTCATCGGTGCCGTGTGACCGGTCGCGAAGTGGCGGTCGAGCTCGGCGCGGGGCACGCGGACGTGGGTCGCGAAGCGCTCGAGGGCACCCTGGCGGGCGACCAGGTGCATGAGCGCCGAGAACGTCAGGAACGTGACGACCACCAGGTACGACAGCGCCTCGGTCGTGAAGCGGAAGCTCTCCGTGCCGTAGTCGAGGAACTGCCGGATCACGGTGTAGACCACGTAGGCGACCCAGAAGGCGATGGTCAGGATGATGGCGACCCGGCCGGAGACGAGCTTCCGGTCGCTGGGTCGCGCGTGCAGGGTGTCGAGCGGCTGGGTCCGCCGCTCGGAACCCCACTGCCGGCGTCGCGCGGGGGCGGCGCCTCGGTGTTCGGTCATGTCGGTCGTCGTCCTTCGGTGCACGTGGACCAGCGGCCCGTCGGGTCGGGAGCTGTCGGGGAGCCCGTGCGGTCGCGACGACCGTACGGCCGACGGTCGACTCGCGGGGACCCTCGGACGGGGGGTCGACGGGGTGTCGTGCGGGAAGCCGTCAGGACGTTGCGCGACGCCGCTGCGGACCATGCGGGAGGACGCAGCAGCGCGCGCCCGCGACCGGCGGCGTCAGCGCCCGCGCGCCAGCAACCAGAGCAGGTACGGCGCGCCGACGACCCCGGTGACGACGCCGACCGGCAGCGCGTTCCCCGGGATGGCGAACTGCGCGACGAGGTCGCTCGCGAGCGTGATCGCCGCACCGACCGCCGCGGTGACCCCGAGCGCGACCCGCCCGTTGCCGACGAGTCGTCGTGCGATCGGCGCGGCCATGAGTGCCACGAACGCCACCGGCCCCGCGGTCGCCACGGCCCCCGCGGTCAGGCACACCGCGGTCAGGAGCAGGAGCACCTTCGCGCGGTCGGGTCGGAGTCCGAGTGCGGCCGCGACCTCGTCCCCGAGGGCGAGGACCGTCAACCGGCGCGACTGCACGAGGGCGGCCGCGAGCAGGACGACGACCGCGACGCCGAGGATCCCGACGAGCCCGCGGTCGACGGCGTTCAGGCTGCCGGACAACCACAGGAGCGCCGTGCCCGCCTGCTGCACGCTCCCCGAGGTGAGCATCCACCCCGTGATGCTCAGGCAGATCGCGGCGACCCCGATGCCGACCAGCACGACCCGGTTGCCGGTGATCCCCCGCCGCCAGGACAGCGCCGCGATCACGATCGACACGAGCACGGCCCCGACGACCACGACGGCGAACAGCGTCCCGCCGCTCGCGCCGAACAGCACGATCGCGGTGAGCCCGGCCGCGCTCGCCCCGGACGTGATCCCGATCACGTCCGGGCTCGCGATCGGGTTCCGGACGACGCTCTGCACGATGCCCCCGGCGACCCCGAGGGCCGCTCCGACGAGCACGGCGCCGGCGACCCGCGGACCGCGGAGCTGCCCGATCACGAAGTCGGAGACCGTGTCGCCGTGCCCGACGAGCGCGGCGCCCACCTGCAGCGGCGAGAGCGGGATCTCCCCGACGCCGAGCCCGACGGTAACCAGGGCGACGAGGACCAGGAGGACGGCGCCGAGGACGGTGACCTCGCGGCGGACGGCGCTCACAGGCCGGTCACCACGCGCGAGCGGACGAGCCAGATGAACACCGGCGCGCCGATGAGCGCGGTCACGATGCCGACCTGCAGCTCCCCCGGGTACGCGACGACCCGGCCGACGACGTCGGCGACGAGCAGGAGCGCGGGCGCGACGAGGGCGGACAGGAGGATCGTCCAGCGTTGGTCGGGACCGCTCAGTCGGCGGACGGCGTGCGGCACGGCCAGGCCGACGAAGGCGATCGGCCCGGCGGCGGCGACGGCCGACCCGGCGAGCAGGACCGTGACGACACCGCCGACGACGCGCACGAGGACGACCCGCTGCCCGAGCGACGCCGCGAGCTCGTCGCCGAGCGCGAGGGTGTTCAGGGAACGGCCGAGTCCGGCGGCGACGACGAGCCCGACGAGCACCGGCACGGCGATCACCCCGGCCGTGCCGAGGTCCTTGCCGGCGAGCGCCCCGACCTGCCAGAACCGCAGCTGGTCGAGCAGGCTCTGGCTCGTCACGAGGACCGCCGTGGTGATCGACGACAGGGCGGCGGCCACGACGGCCCCGGCGAGCGCGAGCCCGACCGGTGAGAGGCCGCGGCGGGCGAGCGCGGCGACCCCGTAGACCAGGAGCGCGGCGAGTCCGGCGCCGACGAACGCGAAGGGCAGGTACGCGGCGGTGCCGCTGATGCCGAACACGGCGATGCCCACCACCACCGCGAGGGCCGCGCCGGCGTTGATGCCGAGGACGCTCGGGTCGGCCAGGGGGTTCCGCGTCACGCCCTGCATGACGGCTCCGGCGACCCCGAGGGCGGAGCCGGCGAGCAGCCCGACGACGGTGCGGGGCACCCGGTTGCCGAGCACGATGAGCCCGATCTCATCCTGCCGTCCCGGGTGCAGGACCGTGTCGAGGACGGTGCCGAGCGGGATCGGCCGCGACCCGAAGGCCACCGAGAGCGCCACCGCGACGGCGAGCACGACGACGGCGGTCACCGCAGCGCCGACGAGTCGTCCGCGGGACACCGGTTCGGGCCGTGGCCGGAGGAGCGGAGCGCGGCGGAGGTGGGGACGGGGACGGGGGCGAGGGGCGGACGCGTGCATGGGCAGTGGTGCAAGCCTATGCGCGCACCCTGCTCGGCGGCCCCCGAGGAACCCCGGAGCAGCCACCGGGTTCGTTCATAGGTCCGTCATGGGTTCGGAGCCTGTACTGGGTCCCACGACGCTCGACCAGGGCGCCGAGGACGACCGGAGAGCACCGATGAACGAGACCCCGAACCCCGCAGCGGCCGACGACCAGCACGACGCGCAGCAGGCACCGCGGACCGAGTGGGAGGCGCCGCACGCCGACCGCACCACGCTCCGCCCGGCGTACGCGTTCGACGGCAGCGGCCCCTACCTGTACGGCGCCGACGGGTCTGGCCCCTACGCCTACACGCAGGACGGACGCGGCCCGTACCTCGTCGGCTCCGCGGCGCTCCTCGGCGGGGCGTCGCTCGGCAACCCCGCCGGTGCGCACGGCCAGCAGCACTGGGCCGGGGCAGCCGCCACTGCGGACCACGCCGGCGGCTGGGCGCACGCCGCTGGCTGGGCGCACACCACCGGGAAGAACGGCAAGCCCCGTCGGCTCGGCCTGGTGATCGGCTCCGGCGTCGCGGCGCTCGCGATCCTCGGCGCCGCGGGCGGCACGGCACTCGGCCTGTCCACGCAGCACACCACGACGACGTCGAGCCAGACGCAGGGCACCCTGCCCGGCACCGGCTCCGGCACGGGCACGGGCGGGTCCGGGACGAACGGCTTCACCGTCCCCGGGTACGGCGACGGCAGCGGGACCGGCGGCAGCGGCACGGGTGGGACGGGCACCGGTTCCGGCACGGCGACCGAGTCGGCCGCCACCGCCGCGACCGCCGCGCAGAAGAAGGGCGTCGTCACGATCGACACGGTCCTCAACTACGACGCGTCGTCGCAGGCCGCCGGCACCGGGATGATCCTGACCTCGGACGGGACGATCCTGACGAACAACCACGTCGTGCAGGGCGCGACGAGCATCACCGTGACGGACGAGACGACCGGCAAGCAGTACGACGCCGAGGTCGTCGGCACCGACGCCACGCACGACGTCGCCGTCCTCAAGCTCAAGGACGCCTCCGGGCTCTCCACGGTCACGCTGGACGACGACGGCGGCGCGAAGACCGGCGACGCGATCACGGACGTCGGCAACGCCGGTGGTACGGGTGACCTGGTGTCCGCCCAGGGCACCGTGACCGCGACCGACCAGGACATCCAGGTGCAGAGCGAGTCCGGCACCGGGACCGAGTCGCTGCAGGGGCTCCTGCAGGTCGCCGCGGACATCGTGTCGGGTGACTCCGGCGGCCCGGTGCTCGACAGCGAGGGCGAGGTCGTCGGCATGGCGACCGCCGCGTCCTCGGGGTCGGCGGACGTCACGGGCTACGCCATCCCGATCGCGACGGCGAAGTCCATCGCGGACGAGATCCTCGCCGGGCACGCGTCGGACACGATCACGATCGGCCTGCCGGCGTTCCTCGGGGTCGAGGTGAGCGGCACCGCCACGAGCGGCGGCGTCGCGGTCGCCGGGACGGTCGCGAACTCGGGCGCCGCCCTGGCCGGGCTGACCGAGGGCGACACGATCACGAGCCTGGACGGCTCCGCGGTCACCTCGAGCGACGCCCTCACGGCGGCGATCCGCGCCCACTCGGTGGGTGACGAGGTGACGGTCGGCTACACCGACGCCACGGGCGCCGCGAAGACCGTCACGGTCACCCTGACCGCGGGTCCGGCCGCCTAGGCGGTCGGCGCGGCGAGCACCGCGCGCACCACGCTCCGGTACACGTTGGCCGGGGAGTCCGTCCGGAAGGACGTCTCCCCGGCCGTCGTGCGTCCGACGCGCGCGAATCCGTGCCCGGTCGCGTGCACGATCGTGACGGGCTCCGGACGGCCGGGACGCAGCAGGTGCGAGACGGTCCACGGGGCGGACCAGAACCGGGCCAGCCGCGGGTCGCCCTCGGCGATCGACGCGGGCAGGTCCGGCACGTCGGTGCCGCCGCCGACGCGGCGACCCAGCAGGTCCGCCCGGAGCGACCCCGTGCGGAACGGGAAGGTCCACGTCGGACCGATGCCGAGCCTCCCGGCCAGCAGCGCGACGACCCGCTCCGGCGTGGCGGAGCCGACCACGACGTCGTCCGTCCCGTCGACGACGGTGTCGGACCAGGCCTGGAGGCGCGTTCGCCGCCCGTCGGGCAGGTGCTGTTCCAGCGTGACCGGCTGGGTGCCCTCCTGCCAGGGTGCGAGGAGCGCCTGCGTGGACTCGGGCAGGGTGCCGAGCCGGCCGACGAGGCCGGCCTCGACGAGCTCGCGGCCCGCCTCGGTGCGGAGGAGGGTGGGGTTCCAGCGGCGGCCGACCAGGCCCTGCAGGGTGGCGAGTGCGGCGACGCTCACCCGCGGTCCGTCGAGGACCGGTGCGGGCGCGGGGGCGGGCAGCGGCTCGAGGTCGCGCTGCGGGCGTGCCGGGGTCGGCTCGGTCGCACGGACCGACTCGAGCACGGCGAAGACGAGGTCGTCGGTGGCGACGAGCTGGCGGAGCGGACGTTCCACGGTGACGTCGACCCGGTGCCGACCGGTGACGAAGAGCAGGTGCGCACCGGCGACGTCGCCGCCCTCGGTCCACTCGTCCGCCGTGGGCCGCACGTACTCGACGAGGCGTGCGGGGGCGCCGGCCGCGGTCCACGCGTCGGAGCCGATCAGGCGCAGCCCCTCGACCGAGCCCGGGAGCCGTTCGAGCAGGCTCGTGTGCTCCTCGGCGATCGTCCGGTCGCTCGGACGAGACCGGACGGTGAGCACGACGTCGTCACCGGTGACGCGGAGGTCCGCCTGCTGCGCGTCCTCGCGGTGCCAGTGGTCGGGGCGGTGGAGGGTCAGCCGGGCGGTCCGGTCCTCGGTGCCGAGCGGGACGGGGACGACCATGCCCCGAGGCTACGGGTGGGCTGCTGCGTGGCCGGGTCGCCTCGCCGCAGCGGGGCGAGGTGGGGCCGGCGCGGTACGGGCGGTTCCGGCGCGGGGTCAGGTGCGGCGGGGGCGTGGTGCCGGGGGTGGTGGGACGGGCTTCGCGGCGACGACGGCGTCCAGGGGCACGACGACGGTGCCACGGCGGGTCGCGATCGACACCGTCGTCGGGGTGCGGGCGACGAGCTCGCCGAGGGCGTCCCGGGCGCCGTCGCCGTGGTGTGCCCGGACGACGAGCCGGTCCCCGGGGGCGGCGGCGGCGAGGACCGCGAGGGCGCGGGCGCGAGCGAGCGCGGCAGGGTCGGACGGCGTCGCTGCGGGCTGGGGCACGGCTGTGAGCCTAGGACGCGGGCACGGCCGCGTAGGGTGGTCTGGTGGAGAAGGCGCGCGTGGACAGCTGGATCTGGGCGGTGCGGATCACGAAGACCCGCTCTGCCGCGACCGCCGCGTGCAAGGCCGGGCACGTCCGGGTGAACGGCGAGCGGGCGAAGGCCGCGCAGCCGGTCGCCCCCGGGGACGAGGTGCGGGTCCGCCAGAACGGCTTCGACCGGATCGTGGTCGTCCGCGGCGTCATCCTGAAGCGGACGAGCGCCCCGGAGGCCGCGAAGCACTTCGAGGACCGCACCCCGCCGCGGCTCCCCCGCGAGGAGGCCGGCTTCGTCCCGACCCGAGAGCGCGGCGCCGGACGCCCGAGCAAGCGGGAGCGCCGGGACCTGGAGAAGCTCCGCGGGTACTGAGGCGGTCCCCCCGCGCAGCGCGCGGTCAGACGAAGCGGACGGTCTGCTGCAGCTGGTCGCGCACCGCGAAGACGTCCACGTTGCCCTCCGGGGACCACACGCCGTTCAGGACCTGCCGGAGCGCACTGCGGCGGACCACGAAGGCCGTCGGCTTCCGCGCGGGCCCGACGACCTGCACGTCCTCGTCCACCGCGGCGTCCGGCACGACGAGCAGCCTGCCGGTGAACCGGACGCGCGTCTGCTTCTGCACGGCACGGGCTGCCCGGACGAGCTCCTTGACGGGACGCTCCCCCGGCGCCAGGGTCTCGCCGGTGACCTCGCCGTGCTCGATGCGGACGGCGCCGCCCCAGTCGATCGACTCGACGGCCCAGAGCCCGGTCGTGGTGAGGACGGCGTGGTCGAGCTTGCCCTCGGCGCCGGCGTCCAGGTCGTGCCACACGGTCACGCCGATGCCCATGTCCGCGACGATCGACGCGGTCGCCTCCTCCGCCAGGGCCTCGCCGAGCAGGCGCCGGACGTGTCGGGGTGCCGAACGGACGAGCACGGGGTCGTAGGGGTCGTCGATCGGGTCGCCGAGTCCCACCCACTCGCGCTCCGCCTGCAGGAAGACCTCGCGGGACCGGCCACCGGGGTGGCCGTGCGACCGGGCGCGCGGACGGGAGTCACGACGGGCGGCCGGCGGCGCGTACGCGTCGCGGCCGGGGTCGCTCCGCCAGCTCGACGACCCGGACGGCCCGCTCGTGCCGGCGGACCCCGACGTCGCCCGGGACCCGGCGTCGTACGCGCGACGGGCGGCCGGGGTGCCGATGCGCTCCCACGCGACCTGGACCTGCCGGAAGCGCCGGGCGTCCCCGCCCAGGTCGGGGTGGGACTCGCGGGCGGCCCGGCGGTAGGCGCGACGGAGCTCGTCGTCGTCGGCGGTGGGGAGGACGCCGAGCACCTCGTACGGGGTGGCGTCGGCCGGGCTGTCGGTCATGGCCTCCCGACGCTACCGGACGATCCGTCGGAGACCGCCGCGTGCGGGCTGCACGCTGCCTGGGCGCGGTCCGTCCGTCAGAGCGCGGTGACCGCCTGGTGGATCGCGTCCGCGTTCGCCTCGATGTACGCCACGTCGGCCCGGTAGAGCTCGGCGTGCCCGTGCTCCAGGTCGCTGATGAACTTCGGGTTGCCGGCGGCGGCCTCGGTCTCCATCGTCGTCACCAGGGCGACGAGCGAGGCGGTCATCGTCTCGACGAGCACCCCGCGGGACCGGTCGTCGAGCTCGTAGGCGCGGCAGAACTCCGCGGCCCGCTCGAGTCGCTCGTCCAGGGTCGGCGCCGTGCTGCCCTCGACCTGCCCGGTGGTGAACGGTGCGAACCGGTACACCGCGCTCGCGACGTCCCACACCCGCGGACCGGGGTGCGCGGTGTCGAAGTCGATGAGCCCGACCGCCGCGATGCCGTCGTAGACGCAGTTGTACGGCGCGAAGTCGCCGTGCACGATCGTCTCGACCGGCAGGCGTTCGGCCTGCGACCACACGTCGGTCGCGCTGCGCGGGTACGTGGCCGCGGCGTCGTGGTACTGCCGGAGCAGGCGCGCGGAGGTGACGAGCGCCGCCTCGCTCGCGATCTCGGCGCTCCACGGGTAGTTCCCCGCGACGCCGGGCACGAAGGTGACCGTCTCGAGCGCGTCGCCGAGGGCGATGGGCTCGGGCGCCGCGACGAAGCCCTGCTCGTGCAGGTGCGTGAGCAGCTGGTGCACCGTCGGCGTCCAGGGCCCGGCTGGGCGGTGGACGCGGTCGTCGGCTCTCGTGACACGCTCCATCGTGACCTCCTGTCGGCACGTCCCCGTCGACGTGGGCGCCAGCGTATCGGCACGGAGCCCCCTCCGTCACGGTTCGGTCACGATGCGCGTCGCAGGGCGACACCGGAACCGGAGCCCGGCGACACCGGAACCGGAGCCCGGCGGTCGCTCAGCCCTGCTCGCGGAACCAGCCGGGACCGCGGACCTCGGCCCCGAGCGCCCCGACGCGTTCACGCAGCTCACGGTCCGCCGTGACGACCACGACGGGCGCGTCGCCCGCATCGACCGCGGCCGCCGTCGCCGCGACCACGGCGTCGTCCCCGGACCCCTCGGCGCGCACCACGGCCACGTCCGCACCGGGGTCGTCCGCACCGCGCGCGGCGCCCTCGAGCACCACGGTCCAGCGCGGCCACCACCGGTCGAAGCCGAGCCCGAGGGCGTCGGCGGACAGCCCGGCCGCGGCGAGCGCCGACACGGACGCGAGCAGTCGCGACGCGGCCCCGGCACGGTCCTTCCACCAGCCGTCGGGCACGCTGCCGACGACGTTCGCGGCGTCGACGACGACGTGCGGGGTGGTCGTGATGGCGTCGCGGAGCGCCGGCCACGAGGCGCCGAAGCCCGGGTGCAGCGGCAGGTCGACGACCTGGTCGAGCGGGATCCAGGACAGCGCGAGGCTCTCGCGGTCCGCGATCACCGGGTCGAACGGCCGGGAGGCGCGGCCCACCACGGTCGTGTAGGTCCAGAACCCGAGGTCGAGCACGGCCGTGTGGCGCAGGTCGACGCCGTCCTCGGGCACCCCGGCCTCTTCCGCGGACTCGCGGAGCGCGCCGGTGACGGCGTCCTCGCCCTGGTGCCGGGCGCCGCCGGGGATGCCCCAGGTGCCGCCGTGGTGGCTCCACTCGACGCGGTGCTGCAGGAGCACGCGGCCGTGGCCGTCGTCGACGAGCAGGCCGGCGGCGCCGAAGCGGCCCCACGCCTTCGTCCCGTCGGGTCCGACCGCCCACGCGTCGCCGGGGTCGCGCGGACCGGGCGGGGGTCCGGGAGGCGTCGGATCTGGCACCCGTCAACCCTGGCACACGGGCCCCCTCGATGACTGCGGACGGCTCGTGTACCGTGTGCCCCGAGACACGGGGTGCCGTCACCGGGCGGCTGAGATCACACCCGTCGAACCTGCTCGAGCTCGTACTCGCGAAGGGATCGTCCATGGAGAACGCTGCGCCCTCCCCTGCCTGGGCCCACCGCACCGCCGACCTGCTGGAGGCCGTCCGGGCCCGCTCGCCGCTCGTGCAGTGCATCACGAACACCGTCGTGCAGAACGTCACGGCGAACGTCCTGCTGGCCCTCGGCGCCTCGGCCGCGATGGTCGACGTCACGACCGAGGCCGGTCCGTTCGCCCGGGTCGCCGACGCCCTGCTGGTGAACACCGGCACCCCGCACGCCGAGCCGCGTGCCGCGTCCGTCGAGGCCGCGACCGCCGCCGTCGGCGCGGGCACCCCGTGGGTCCTCGACCCGGTCGCCGTCGGCTCGCTCCCGGTGCGCACCGCGCTGGCGCGCGAGCTCCTGGCTCTGCGCCCGACGGTCCTGCGCGGCAACGCCTCCGAGGTCCTCGCCGTGCTCGGCGCGAGCGCCGGTGGGCGCGGGGTGGACAGCACGGTCGGCCCCGACGACGCGCGTGCGGCGGCCGTCGGGGCATCGGACGGGAGGATCGTGGGCGCGCTGGCCGTGTCCGGTGCGGTCGACCTCGTGGTCGCGCCCGGCACCGGCGTGGTGCGGGTGGCGAACGGGACGGAGCTCCTGACGCGGATCACGGGCGGCGGGTGCGCGCTCGGTGCGGTCGTCGCCGCCTTCACGGCGGTGGCCCCGGACGACCCCGGGGCCGCGGCCGTCGCGGCGACGGCGGTGCACACGATCGCCGCCGAACTCGCGGCGGCGGACGCCGGCGGTCCGGGGACGTTCCAGCCGCTGTTCCTCGACCGGCTGGCGTCCCTCACCCCGGAGGACGTCGTCCGCACCGCCCGGATCACCGCCGAACCGAGCACGACCGCCCCGCAGGGGGTCGGTGCGTGACCGCGGACGTGGGTGTCTACCTGGTGACCGACCCCGTGCTGTGCGACCGGCACGGCCTCGGCGTGCTCGCGGTCGTCCGTGCGGCGGTGCACGGCGGCGTGCGGATCGTGCAGGTCCGCGACAAGACGGCGTCGGCCCGGGACCTGCTCGCCCTGACCGCGGCGGTCGCGGACGCGGTGGGCGACCGTGCGACGGTCGTGGTGGACGACCGGCTCGACGTGGCCCTCGCCGCGCGGCACGCCGGGCACGCCGTCGCCGGGGTGCACCTCGGCCAGTCCGACGTCCCGGTGACGGCGGCGCGTGCCCTGCTCGGCGCGGACGCCCACGTCGGGCTGACCGCGAACACGCCGGAGCACCTGGCGGCCGTCGAGCGGCTCCCCCGCGGGTCGGTGGACCTGCTCGGGGTCGGGGTCGTGCACCCGACGACGACGAAGCCGGACCACCCGCCGGCACTCGGGCACGACGGGTTCGCGCGGATCGCCGCCGCCTCGGACCTGCCGTGCGTGGCGATCGGCGGGGTCGGGCTGGACGACGTCGCACCGCTCCGCGCCGCCGGCGCCGCCGGTGTCGCGGTGGTGTCGGGCATCTGCGCGGCGGCCGACCCTGGTGCGTCCGCTGCCGCGCTCGTCGCGACGTGGGACGCCGCCGGACCCGGCCACGGGGCGGACCGGACGGACGACGGCGGGGGCGGGGCGTGCCTCCAGGCCGGCGCACCGGACCACGGGGCGGACGCGTGACCGGGGGTGTGCCCCGCGTGCTGAGCATCGCGGGGACGGACCCGACGGGCGGGGCCGGCGTGCAGGCGGACCTCAAGGCGATCGCGGCGCACGACGGGTACGGCATGGCGGTCGTGACCGCGCTCGTCGCACAGAACACGCACGGCGTGCGGTCGGTGCACGTGCCGGACCCGGCGTTCCTGCGGGAGCAGCTCGACGCGGTGTCCGACGACGTGACGGTGGACGCGGTGAAGACGGGCATGCTCGGCACCGCCGCGGTCGTCCGCGAGGTCACGGCGTGGCTCCGGGCGCACCGGCCACCGGTCGTCGTGGTCGACCCGGTGATGGTGGCGACGAGCGGCGACCGGCTGCTCGACGCGGACGCGGTCGAGGCGGTCCGGGAGCTCCTCGGGCTCGCCGACCTGGTGACGCCGAACCGGGCGGAGCTCGCGGTGCTGGCGGAGCTGGCAGCGGGCGCGTCGGACGGCGGGAGTGCCGTGGACGGCGACGACCAAGCCCTGCTCGTCGCACGGACCTGGGGCGTGCGGGTCCTGGCGAAGGGCGGCCACGACGACGGGGCCACGGCGGACGACGAGCTCGTGGAGCCCTCGGGCGCGCGGCGGACGTTCTCGGCGCCGCGGGTCGCGACGACGAACACGCACGGCACGGGGTGCTCGCTGTCGAGCGCGATCGCGACGCTCGTGGTGCGGACGGGCGACTGGGAGCTCGCGGTCGGCGAGGCCAAGGCGTGGCTCGGTGCCGCACTGGCCGGCGCGGACGACCTGCACGTGGGGAGCGGGAACGGACCGGTCGACCACGGGGCCGCCGTCCGGGCGCTCCTGCCGCCGGTGCGGTGGACGGACCGGTGGTGGGCGGACGTCGCCTGGGTGCTCGCGGAGACCCTCGCGACGCCGTTCCTGGTGGGGCTGCGGGACGGGACGCTGTCGACGGAGGTCTTCGCGGGGTACCTGGCGCAGGACGTGCACTACCTGCGGGCGTACCAGGGGCACCTGTCGGCCCTGGCTTCGGCGGCGACACCGTCGTCGGACGAAGCCGCGTTCTGGGCGGGTGCCGCGCAGGGGTGTGCGGACGAGGCGCGGGACCTGCACCACCGCCGGCTCGCGGGCTCCCGGGCGGAGGACCCCGTGCACCCGGTGTGCGCCGGGTACCTCGCGCACCTGCAGCGGGCGGCGGACACCGGCTCGGCGGCGGTCCTGGCGGCCGCGGTGCTGCCGTGCTTCCGGGTCTACGCCTGGGTCGGGACGCGGCTCGGCCGGGCATCAGAGGGACACCCGTTCGGCGACTGGCTCGGAGCCTACGGCGACCCGGGGTTCGCGGCGGCCTCGGCGGCGGCGACGGACCGGGTCGAGCGGCACGCGACCGCGGCGAGCGCCGAGGAGCGTGGGCGGATGACGGCGGCGTTCCGGGCGTCGACGGCCTGGGAGCTGGCGTTCTTCCGGATGCCGACGGGCTGACGGGGCGGCGCGTGCCCCGGGGCGGGCACGGGTCCGGGCCCGGGCCCGGGGTCAGCGCGCCCGGGTCCGCATGCCCGGGGTCAGCGCGGGGGCAGACGGACCAGCTCGACGGTCAGGTCGCTCGCGGACACCTCGCCGCGCATCCACGTGTGGTCGGGCTGGCGGCGGCGGTCCGTCGGCGATCCCGGGTTGAGCAGCCGCATGCCCGACGGGGCGACGGTGTCCCACGGGATGTGCGAGTGCCCGAACACGAGCACGTCGGTGTCCGGGTGGTCCCGGTCCGCCCGGCGTTCCCGCCCCGTCGCGGCCCCGGTCTCGTGCACGACCGCCCAGCGCAGGTCCTCGACCAGCAGGTGCGCGACGAGGGGCAGCCGGTCGTCGAACTCGGGACCGTCGTTGTTGCCGCGGACGCCCGCGAAGCGCCGGGAGCGTGCCTGCACGGCGTCGACGGTGGCCAGGTCGACCCAGTCCCCCGCGTGCACCACGAGGTCCGCGGCGTCGATGTCCGCCCAGAGCCCGGCGGGCAGGTCCTTCGCGCGCTTCGGCAGGTGCGTGTCGGACAGCAGGACGAACGACGTCGTCACGGGGCCGTGCGGCCGGGCATCGGCAGGCCGGCCTCGTCCGCGGCGCCGAGCCGCTCGAGCAGCCCGGCGAGCAGGGCGACGTCGTCGTCGGACCACTCGGCGAGACGTTCCTCGAGGGCGCTGCGGTGCATCTGGACCGACCGGTCGAGTGCGGCGCGTCCGGCGTCGGTGGCCTCGAGCGGCTTGGCGTTGCCCGACCCGCCGTCGGTCGTGCGGACGAGCCCGGCTGCGAGCAGCCCGGACAGCTGCCGCGAGATCGTCGATCGGTTGAGCCGCAGGTACCGGGCGATGTCGATGGCCATGCAGCCGGGGTGCTGCACGACGAAGTCGACGAGGGACTGGTCGACGACGCTCAGTGCCTCGTCGTCACCGCGGGCGCGGATGCTCGCGCGTCGGGTGATCCGGGAGAGTTCCGTGTAGGCACGGCCGATGTCGCTGTTCCGGACGTCGCTGTTCCGGACGGCTCCGTCGCGGAGGTCTCCGTCCCGGACGTCGGAGCTCGGGCTGCTCATCTCGGTCTCCAGCCTCTCGCGGGGGTGCGCCGTCCGTCGGCGCCGATCGGTCCCGCCACCATACCGGCGGGTACGTCCGGGGAACGCTCAGTGACCCGCCGCCGCGGCCCGGAGTGCGGGGATGTCGAGCTTGACCATCTGCTGCATGGCTGCGAAGACCCGGGCGTTCGCCTCGGGGTCGCCGCTACCGGTCATGAGCTCGCCCATCATCGACGGGGTCACCTGCCACGACAGGCCCCAGCGGTCCCGGAGCCAGCCGCACGCGACCGGCTCGCCGCCGTCCGCGAGCAGCGCGTCCCAGACGCGGTCGAGTTCGTCCTGCGTGTCGACGTCGACCTGGAACGACACCGCGTCGGTGTGCGGGTGGCCCGGTCCGCCGTTCATCGCGCGGTACGGCTGCCCGAGGAGCGTGAACTCGACGACCAGTGCGGACCCGTCGGGCATCCGCGCGACGCTGTCGACGCGGCTGTCCTCGAACAGGCTCGTGTAGTACCGCGCCGCGGGCTCGGCCTGGTCGTCGTACCAGAGGAAGGGGGTGATCGTCGGCATCGTCGCCTCCGGGTGGTGAGGTCAGTCCGCGGCGCCGCGACTGAGCAGGTCGGCCTTCTCGGGGTGCTCGTCGAACCACTTCGCGACGAACCAGCACATCGGGACGATGCGCTTCGTGGTGGTGGCCTCGACGTCCGCGACGGCGTGCTCGACGAGCTGCGCCGCGTACCCGTGGCCGCGGTGCTTCGGCACCGTGTAGGTGTGCGGGAACGACACGGCGTCGTCGGTCGCGCGGCGGTCGAGCACGCTGACGAGCTCGCCGTCGACGTACATCGCGTAGCGGTCGCGGTCGGCTTCGTCGCGGAACTCGTGGGCCATGCGGCCATCATGCACCCGGCCGAGACTCGCCGCCCCACCCGGACGAGACTCGCCGCCCCACCCGGCCGGGACGGGCCGTGCACCGTGCGGGAATGCGCCGCCGCACGCGGTGTTGCAGGTCGCATGACCACCATAGGCATCATCGGAGCAGGCAACATCGGATCCCAGCTCGCACGTCTCGCGGTGCAGCACGGCCACCAGGTCGTGATCGCGAACTCGCGCGGACCGGAGACGCTGCAGGACCTCGTCGCGGAGCTCGGCGACGGTGCCCGTGCGGCGACCCGTGACGAGGCGGCGGCCGCCGGCGACGTCGTCGTCGTGACCACCCCTCTCGCCGCGATCGAGACCATCCCCGTCGAACCCCTCGTCGGCAAGGTCGTCATCGACACGAACAACTACTACCCGCAGCGCGACGGCCACATCGCGGCCCTCGACGACGAGACCACCACGACCGCCGAGCTCCTGCAGGACCACCTGCCCGGCGCCCGCGTCGTGAAGGCCTTCAACCACATCGCCGCGACGGCCCTCACCGACGAGGCGCAGCCCGCCGGCACCCCGGACCGCCGCGCCCTCGTCGTCGCCGGTGACGACGAGGACGCCAAGGCCGTCGTGTCGGAGCTCATCGACTCGTTCGGCTTCGACGTCGTCGACGCCGGGCCGCTCGCCGAGGGCTGGCGCATCCAGCGGGACACCCCCGGGTACGTCACGCGGTACACGGCCGACGAGCTGCGCGGCAAGCTCGCCGAGGCCAAGCGCTACCGCGACATGTGACCCCCGCCCGGCGCAGCCCCGCGTCCCCGGAACTGGGGCTGCGCCGAGGTCCATGCGGACGGATAGAACTGACGATGGATCAGTACGGACGAGGGAGCACCAGTGGCGTCGCACCGCATGCCGGACCGGGACCGGCCGCGCCGGCCGGTCCCTGCCTGGGTCACCGCGCCGCCGCACGCTGCGGTCACGACCGTGGTCGCGGACCCCGGCCTGGAGGCACACCCCGCCCCCGTCGTCGCGTCGCACCTGTCCGAGCGGGTCGCCACCACGGCGGCCGCCGCGGAACTCCCGCCCGCCGCGGTCCCGAGCGCTGAGCACGACTCCGCCACGCACCTCCCGTCCCCGGAGGACGTCGTCGTCCCCGACTTCCCGCCGCAGCAGGACCTCCTGCCGCCGGCACCGACCTCGCCCGCCGTGCAGGTCCCGTCCACCGACGCGGTCCCGGTGTCCCCGACCGCCGTCGCCCCCACCTCGACCCCCGCGCCGACCGTCGCCGCCGCGCTCCCGGCTCCTCCAGCGCCGGTGCAGCCCGCCGTCCCCGAGGTCGGGCAGCCGCGCTTCTCGGTCCCCGGGCTCGAGCACGTCGTCGTCGAGGGGACGGAGCCGGAGCCCTCCGGGCCGATCGGCTACCGGACCCCCGCGCGCTTCGCCCGACAGCAGGCACCGCTGCCCGCTGCCGCCCCGCCGCAGCCCGACGCGGCGACCCGGGCGTTCGACGCGATCATCACGCCCGCCGCACCGACTCCGACACCGGTCCCAGCTGCAGCTGCCGCGCCCGCCGCCGACGTCTCGGCCCCGGCCACCGGGTCCGCCACCGACGCGGACCACCGGACGCAGGAGCTGCCGCGACCCGACCAGGCGACGACCGCGAGGGGACGTGGCGGACGGGCGCCGCGCCTCCAGGCCGGAGCGGCGACCACACGGACCGACCGCCGGCCCGCCGTCGGCGCCACCCCGGGAGCGGCGCTCGGTGCCCTGACCGGGATCGCGACGCTCGCGCTCGCGGCCTGGTGGTTCACCGCACCGACGACCGTGCACGCGACCGGACTCGCGCTCGGGGTCGTGGCGCTGCTGCTCTCGGCGACCGTCCTGCGGGACCGGACGGCGACGTGGCAGCGGCCGCTCGCGCTCCTCGGTGCCGTGCTCGGCGGCGTCGGGACCCTCGTGCTCCTGTGGGCGGTCGCGACCGCGCTCCTGCCGCTCGCCGGCGTGACGCTGCCGGACCTGACCGGCACGGGCGCGACGACGACGCTCGCCCCGTAGGGTCCCGGGTCAGACCGCCCGGACGACCCCGCGCGAGGTGATCGCGTTCGTCAGGGCGTCGATCGGCTCGCGCTGCACCGTCGGGTTGGCGATCAGGACGTAGTCGACGGCCGGCAGGTCCGGCAGCGACAGACGCTGCGACACCTTCACGAGGTCCGCGGGGATGAGCGAGTGCGGGAAGACCGCGACACCGATCCCGGCCCGCACCGCCGCGAGGACCCCGTTGACGTCCCGCGTGTTGCAGGTGATCCGCCAGGTGCGGCCGGCGGCCTCGAGCGCGTCGATCGCCATCTGCCGGCTGATGCTCGGCGCCTGGTACGCGATGAGCGGTACCGGCTCGCCGGGTTCGAGGGCGATGCCGTCCTGCGCCATCCACACCATCTGGTCCGTCGCGACGCGGGTGCCCTCGGCGGACTCCCCCGCGGTCTGCTTGATGAAGACCAGGTCGAGCTGTCCGGCGTGCACGCGGCGCAGGAGCGGTGCGGACTGGTTCACCGTGAGCTCGAGGTTCACCTGCGGGTGCAGGCGTCGGAAATCCCGCAGGATCCGCGGCAGCTGCGTGATCGCGAGGTCGTCCGCCGCGCCGAAGCGGAGCCGTCCGCGGGTGGCGGCACCGGAGAAGTACGCGTCGGCGGTGGCGTGCGCGGCGAGGATCGTCCGCGCGAAGCCCGCCATCGCGTCCCCGTTGTCGGTGAGCGCGACGCCACGGGTGTCCCGGGCGACCAGGGTGCGGGCGACCGCGGTCTCGAGGCGGCGGACGTGCTGCGAGACCGTCGGCTGGCTGATCCCGAGGCGCTGCCCGGCGAGCGTGAAGCTGCCGGTCTCGGCGACGGCCAGGAAGGTTCGCAGCAGGACGGGGTCGAGCATCGGCGCCCCCTCCTTCATTCGACATCGCAATGGAGTGATAGCCACCATACGGGAGCCGAATGGCTCCGGTGGAACTAGTTTCGAGTGGGTACTGACCACCCGTCCGCCCGCGACGATCCGGAGCCCCACCACCGTGAGTGCGTCATCGACGACCCTCCCCCCACCCACCGAGCCCCTCCCGATCCAGGCCGAACGTCCGCCGTGGCGCCACACCCTCATCGCGCTCTCCGTCCCGAACTTCCGCCTGTTCACGGCGACGAACCTCGTGGCGATGACCGCGGGGTGGATGCAGCGCATCGCGCAGGACTGGCTCGTCCTGCAGCTGACCGGCTCGGTGGCGCAGGTCGGCATCACGGTGGCGTGCCAGTTCGCCCCGATGCTGCTGTTCGGGCTCTGGGGCGGGGTGCTCGTCGACCGGTTCTCGAAGCGGGCGCTGATGATGCTGACGCAGGGCGCGTTCGCGGTGCTCTCCACCCTGCTCGCCGTGCTCACGCTGACCGGCGTCGTGCAGGCGTGGCACATCTGGGTGATCGCCTTCCTGGTCGGCATGGTGACCGTGATCGACAACCCGGCGCGCCAGGTGTTCGTCACCGAGATCGTCGGCCACCAGCACCTGCGGAACGCAATCAGCGTGAACTCGAGCGTGTTCCAGCTCGGCGGGATGATCGGGCCGGCGCTCTCCGGCGCCCTGCTCGTCGCGGTCGGTGCCGGCTGGTCCTTCGGCGTCAACGCGGTCGCGTGCGTGGCCGTCGTCGTGACCCTCGGGTTCCTGCGGGTGTCCGAGCTGCACCGCACCCCACCGGCACCGCGGACGAAGGGGCAACTCGTCGAGGGTCTGCGCTACGCCGTCCGGAAGCCCACGATCCTGGTGCCGGTCGTCCTGATGGTCTTCTTCTCGGTCTTCGCGCTGACCATGCCCGTGCTGCTCTCGGCCTTCGCGTCCGAGGTCTACGGCGTCGGCGCGGGCGGCTACGGCCTGTTCAACTCCGCGGTCGCGGTCGGAGCCCTCGCCGGGGCGCTGCTGTCCACGCGTCGGGCGAACGTCCGGCTCCGCACGATCGTCGGCGGAGTGTTCTGGACCGGGGTGCTGCTCGTGGTGTCCGGGTCGATCCCGGTCATCGCGCCGTTCACCGTCGCCCTGGTCGCGGTCGGGATGTCGCAGCTGCTGTTCATGACGGCCTCGAACTCGCTCGTGCAGCTGTCGTCGAACGTGGCGATCCGCGGCCGGGTGATGTCCCTGTACGTCCTGGTGCTCCTGGGCGGCCAGGCGATCGGCGGTCCGCTCATGGGCCAGGTCGTCGACCACTTCGGGGCCCACGTCGGCATGGTCGTCGCCGGGGGCGTCCCGGCCGTGGCCGCCGCGGTGGTCGGGCTCGTGCTCGCCCGGCGGGGCGGGCTGCACCTGGCGGTGCGCATGCGCCACCACCTGCCGCTGCCCGCGATCGTCGGGCAGCGGTAGGGCGCGGCGCGCGCCGCGGCGCGCCGCGCCGCGCCGCGCCGCGTGTTCCGCACAACGGGAAGCACGCCGCACCACGCGATCACGTGGCACGGTGTGATTCCGGTTGTGCGCGAGCAGGACGCACCACCCGCCGGACGGGAGGCACGGGGCGCGGCCGCCACGCGCCTCCAGCCCGGTGGGCGGTCGGGTCGCGCGCGGCGCGCGCCGCGTCAGTACGCGACGCCGAAGCGGGCGCGGTGGTGCGCGGGGTGCTCGACCTCGTCGACGAAGGCGATCGCGAAGTCCTCGCCGGAGATGTCCGAGTTGCCCTCGGCGTCGGTGAGCAGCAGGTCGTCCGTGGTGCGGTAGGTGCCCTTCCGCTCGCCGGGGTTGTAGCCGCCGAAGGCCGCCGCCGGGCTCACGTAGAACCAGTCGACCTCGGTGCCGGAGGCCTTGAGTGCCTCGAGGACCTCGGCGTGGCTCTTCGCCTCGCCCTTGAACGCGTCGGGGAAGTCCGGGGTGTCGAACAGGGCCGGGCCGCCCTCGGCGACGAGCAGCGAGCCCGCGCCGCCGACGACGCCCAGGCGCGCACCGGCTGCGGCTGCGGCGTCGACGAAGTGCTGGAACTTGTCCTTGAGCTCGCTGCCGTCCGCCTGGACCGCGTGCAGGGCGACCACGACGACGTCGGCGCCCTTCGTGACGTCCGCGACGAAGTCGGCGTCGAAGGCGTCGCCCTGCGCGAGGGTCAGCCCCTCGGCGGCGTCGAGCTTCGAGGTGTCGCGCGCGACGGCGGTGACGGCGATGCCGCGGGACAGTGCCTCGCGGGTGATGGCGGAGCCGGCGTACCCGGTGCCGCCGAAGACGACGATGCTCGTCATGGTGGTCCTTTCCTCGGACGTGGATCTGGTGCGACCGACCGTACTCGCGTTACTCTCTTTCAGGAAGTAGGCACCTGTCAGTGCGTAACGGAGGTCGTGATGTCTGCACTCGAGTACAGCCCCTACGCGGCGGACTGCCCCTCGCGGCAGCTGCTCGACCGGATCGGGGACCGGTGGAGCGTCCTGACGATCGGGTCGCTCGCGGGTGGTCCGCTCCGGTACTCGGCGCTCGCGTCCCGGGTGCAGGGCGTGTCGCAGAAGATGCTCACGCAGACCCTGCGCGCCCTCGAGCGTGACGGCCTGGTCACGCGCACGGTGTACCCGGAGATCCCGCCGCACGTCGAGTACGAGCTGACCGAGCGCGGCCGGTCGCTCCGGGCCGTGCTCGAACCGCTCGAGGACTGGGCGACGACGCACATGGCCGAGGTGCAGGACTCCCGCGACGCCTACGACGCCCGCTGAGCGGACGCGCACCGGAGCCGACCGGAGCGCACGCCCGGCGGCGCGCACGCCCGCTGAACGTCGCCGGGAAGCCCACGGCCCCCGCGGTGGTTGCCTGGTCCCATGCGATCGATCGTCTACACGAAGCCCGGAGCCAGCAGCGTCCTCGACCTGGTCGACCGGGAGGTCCCGCAGCCCGGCCCCGGCGAGGTCCGCGTCCGCGTCGTCGTCTCCGGCGTGAACCCCACCGACTGGAAGGCCCGCGCCGGCGGCACCTACGGTGACGCCCTGCCCTTCCCGGAGATCACCCCGAACCAGGACGGAGCCGGGGTCGTCGACGCCGTCGGCGAGGGCGTCACCGACCTGGCCGAGGGCGACCGCGTCTGGCTCTACATGGCCGCTGCGAGCCGCCCGACCGGCACCGCGCAGGAGTACACCGTCGTCCCCGCCGCGCGTGCCGTCCGGCTCCCCGAGGGCACGAGCTTCGACGTGGGTGCCTCGCTCGGCGTCCCCGCGATGACCGCCCACCGCGCCCTGACCACGCACGAGCACGGCCCGGCGCGCCTGTCCCCCGGTGCGCTCGAGGGCCGCACCGTCCTGGTCGCCGGTGGCGCCGGAGCCGTCGGGCACGCGGCGATCCAGCTCGCCCGCTGGGCCGGCGCCACCGTCGTCACGACCATCAGTTCGGACGCCAAGGCGGCCCTCGCGACCGCCGCCGGCGCGCACCACACCGTGAACTACCGCGACGAGGACGCCGCTGCCCGCATCCGCGAGATCGCCCCGGACGGCGTGGACATCGTCGTCGAGGTCTCGATCCCGCAGAACGCCGGGCTCGTCGCGGACGTCCTCGCGAACCACGGGGTCGTCTCGATCTACGCGAACAACGGCGGGGACGACGCGACCCTGCCGATCCGCCCGAACATGAGCGTGAACGCCCGCTACCAGTTCCTGCTGCTCTACACGATCGGCGACGACGCGCTGGCGGCCGCCGCCGAGGACGTCACCGCCGCGCTCCGGGACGGCGTCCTGCCCGTCGGCGAGGACGCCGGCCTGCCGCTCGTGCGTTTCGGGCTCGAGGACACCGCCGCGGCCCACGACGCCGTCGAGGGCGACGCGGTCGGCAAGGTGCTCATCGACGTCGCGTCGGTCTGACGCGGTGACGGACGGGAGGATCGTGGCGGGGCCCGCCACGATCCTCCCGTCCGCTGTTCCCGGACCTGGTAAGCAGGTCGCATGAGCGAACTCGCCACCCCCGCCCCCGGTACCCGAGCCCTCGTCCTGGGCGGTGGCGGCGTCGCCGGCATCGCGTGGGAGGTCGGCGTGCTCTCCGCCCTGCAGGACGCCGGGGTCGACCTCGACGCGGCCGACCTGGTGGTGGGCTCGAGCGCCGGCAGCGTCGTCGGGGCGTTCGTCCGCGCCGGGCAGGTGCAGGCCGCGTACGACCAGCAGCACGCGCCGCTGCCGACGAGCTACGAGGAGCCCGCCCGGATCGCGTCCGAGGACTACCAGGAGCGGCTCGTGCAGATCCTGACCGGTGCCGCCTCGGAGCAGGAGGCCCGCGCACGACTCGGGGCCGTGGCGCAGCAGGTCGTCACCGGGCAGACCGACGAGGAGCGCATCGAGACCTTCTCGCACACGCTGCCGACGACCGAGTGGCCGGCGAAGCCGTTCGGCGTCACCGCGATCGACGCCGTCGACGGGACCTTCCGGGTCCTCACGGCGGAGTCCGGCGTCCCGCTCCCCCGCGCGGTCGCCGCGAGCTGCTCGGTGCCGTTCGTCTGGTCGCCCGTCCGTGTCGACGGGGTGCCGCACATCGACGGCGGGATGCGTTCCGCGACGAACGCCGACGTCGCCGCCGGGTACGAGCGGGTGCTCGTGATCGCCTGCGGTCCCGAGGGGCCGTCGCCGCTCGGGCCGTGGCTCGACGTCGCGGTCGAGGGCCTGCGCGCCGGCGGGAGCTCGGTCGAGGTCGTCGTCGCGGACAGTGCCTCGCAGCACGCGTTCGGTGACGACTCGCTGTCGCTGTCGACCCAGGCGCCCGCGTCCACCGAGGGGCGGCGGCAGGGGCAGACGGTGGCCGAGGCGATCGCGGCGTTCTGGGCCTGAGCGGCGTCGCCGGTCGGACCTGAGCGGTGGCGTCGCCCGGGCCTGAGGGGCTTCGTCGCCGATGCCCCCTGTTGCACGGTGCACGACAGCCGTAGCGTGAGGGCATGACGACGCCGTTCTCCGACCTGGACCAGTACACCGCCCTGCCCCGCGTGGACGGGATCGCCCTGAGTCCGGACGGCACGCGCGTCGCCCTGACCGTGAGTGCCCTGGACGAGCGCGGCACCGGGTACCGACGGTCGGTGTGGCAGGTGCCGGCAGCCCCGTCCGACGCCGACGGGTCCGGCGCCCCGGTGCGCCTGACGCGCTCGGCGAAGGGTGAGGGCGGGGTCGCCTTCACGCGCTCCGGCGACCTGCTGTTCGTCTCGGCACGCCCCGACGAGTCCGGGGACGAGCCCGAGGGCGCCCAGCTCTGGCTCCTGCCCGCGGCCGGGGGCGAGGCACGACCCGTGACGGCCCTGGCGGGCGGCGTCGGCGGCGTGTTCGACGTCGCGACCGCGGCCGACGCCGTCGTCCTGACGGCCGACCTGCTGCCCGGTGCCGGGACCGACCGCGACACCGTGGTCGCCGAGGACGCCCGACTGCGGGACCGGCGGAAGGACCGTCGGGTCCGCGCGGTCCTGCACGAGACCTACCCGGTGCGGTTCTGGGACCACGACCTGGGTCCGGCGCAGCCGCACCTGCTCGTGCTGGACACGTCCGAGCTGCGGGAGCCCGAGGCCCGGGTGCCCTCGACGGCAGCCACCGACGCCGCGCCCGAGCCGGGCGCGGACGAGGACCGTGCTGCCGGGTACCCGGCGCACCTGCCGGTCCCCCGCGACATCACGCCGGCGCCCGGTCGCACGCTCGACCACGTGGGCGGCACGGTGTCGCCGGACGGGTCGACCGTGCTCGCCGCGGTCGGCGTGCAGGAGGCCCGCGGCACCCGGTCGGCCGTCGTCACGATCGACGTCGCGACGGGCACCCGGACGGTGCTGTTCGACGAGGAGGGCGTCGACCACGAGCTGCCGACCCTGAGCCATGACGGCACCATGATCGCCTGGGTGCGGACGGTCCGGTCGACCCCGGCCGGCGCGCACGAGCAGGAGGTGTGGGTCGCCGCGGTCGACGGCTCGGGGGCTCGTCGCGTCGCCACGGACTGGGACCGGTGGCCGTCCGAGCTCGTGTTCACGCCGGACGACGGTGCGCTCCTGGCGGTGGCGGACCAGGACGGGCGTGCGCCGCTCTTCCGGATCCCGCTCGACGGCGGCGCCGTCGAGCAGGTGACCCACGACGACTGGGCGTACTCCAGCCTGCGCGTGGCGGGCGGGACGGACGTCGTGGTGGCGCTCCGTGCTTCCTGGGCGGCGCCGCTGCACCCCGTCCGGATCGCGACCGACGGGACGGTGACCCCGCTCGCGACCCCCGCGCCCCTGCCGGAGGTGCCCGCGCGGACCGAGGAGGTCGCGGTGACCGCGGCCGACGGTGCCCGCGTGCGCGGTTGGCTGCTGCTGCCGGAGGGCGACGGGCCGCACCCGCTGCTGCTCTGGATCCACGGCGGACCGCTGAACTCGTGGAACCAGTGGTCCTGGCGGTGGAACCCGCAGCTCATGGTCGCGCGGGGGTACGCCGTGCTGCTGCCGGACCCGGCGCTGTCGACCGGCTACGGGCTCGACTTCGTGAACCGCGGGTGGAACGCGTGGGGGCAGGCGCCGTACACCGACCTGATGGCGATCACGGACGCCGTGGTCGCGCGGGACGACATCGACGAGACCCGGACCGCGGCGATGGGCGGGTCCTTCGGCGGGTACATGGCGAACTGGGTCGCCGGGCACACCGACCGGTTCCGGGCGATCGTCACGCACGCGAGCCTGTGGGCGCTCGACCAGTTCGCCGGGACGACCGACTCGGCGCAGTACTGGCAGTCGATCTTCGACGAGCGGGGGCTGCACGAGAACGACCCGCACCGCTTCGTGGCGGACATCACGACGCCGCTCCTGGTCGTGCACGGAGACCGCGACTACCGGGTGCCGATCGGCGAGGGGCTGCGCCTGTGGGCGGAGCTCGCCGAGCACCACGCGGGGCCGGACGGGTCGATGCCGCACCGGTTCCTGTACTTCCCGGACGAGAACCACTGGGTGCTCGCTCCGCAGCACGCGGTGGTCTGGTACCAGACGGTGTTCGCCTTCCTGGCAGAGCACGTGCTGGGCGAGGCGTGGGAGCGGCCAGAGTTGCTGGGGTAGGCGGGCGCGGGCCGGGGCGGGCGCGGCGCGGGCGCGGCGGCTGCCCCGCCGCGGCGGCCCTGACTACACGAACGCGGCCTGGCCCGTGATCGCCCGCCCCACGATGAGCGTGTTCACCTCGCGCGTGCCCTCGTACGAGTAGATCGCCTCGGCGTCGGCGAAGAACCGCGCCACACCCTTGTCGAGCACGATGCCGTTGCCGCCCTGCACCTCGCGGCACCACCCCACGGTCTCCCGCATCCGTGCGGTCGCGAACGCCTTGGCCATCGCCGAGTGCTCGTCCGCGCCGATGCCCTCGTCCTGCATCTGGGACGCCCGGGTGCACAGCGCGATCGACGCCGTGATGTTCGCGAGCGACTTCACGAGCAGGTCCTGCACCATCTGGTGCGATGCGATCGGCTTGCCGAACTGCACGCGCTCCCGGGCGTAGGCGAGCGCTGCGTCGTACGCACCGACCGCGATGCCGATCGCCTGCCAGGCGACCTCGGTCCGGGTCAGGCGCAGCACCTCGGCGGTGGCGCGGAACGAGTTCGCGCGCTGCAGCCGGCGCGACTCGGGCACCCGCACGCCCTGCATGACGATGTCGGCGTTCTGCACGCCACGGAGGGCGATCTTGTCCTCGATCTTCGTCGCGGTGAACCCCGGGGTGTCCGTCGTGACGAGGAAGCCCTTCACCTGTTCGTCGGCGACGTCCTTCGCCCAGATGACGACCACGTCCGCGAAGGTCGCGTTCCCGATCCAGCGCTTCTCACCGTCGAGCACCCAGGTGTCGCCCTCGCGCCGGGCCGTCGTCCGGAGGCCCCGGGCGGAGTCGCTGCCGGACAGCGGCTCGGTCAGCCCGAACGCCCCGATGACCTCGCCGGTCGCCATCCGCGGCAACCACTCCCGCTGCTGTTCGTCGCTGCCGCCCACCGCGATCGAGTTCATCGCCAGGCCGGACTGCACGCCGATGAACGTCGCGACGCTCGCGTCCACCCGCCCGAGCTCCAGGGCCGCCCACCCGCGGTACACGGCCGAGTTCTCGAACTGGCGCACGAGCGGGATGCTCGGCCCGTACATGCCGAGCTCCGCGAGCGGCGCGATGGTCTGGCGCGGGAACTCCGCCCGGGCCCAGTGGTCGTCGACGATCGGGCGGACCTCGGACTCGAGGTACGCGCGCAACTGCCCGAGCGACTCCCGCTCCCGCTCCGTCAGCCCCTCCTGGAACCGGTAGAAGTCGGACTCGAGCAGGGTGGTGGGCACGGACGTCGTTGACATACCCCCGAGCGTGCATCATTCTCGGAAACGTTGCAAGGGAGGACCGTGCCTTCACAGGAACGCACAGCACACGACATGGGGACGCTCGGCGCGGCCCTCGTCCCGTCTGCGCTCACCGCCAGACTGGAGGCGCATCCCGAGTCCCGACGCGCGTTCCGTTCCGCGCGGCACAGCTTCATCGCCGGCTCCCGGATCGACATGGGATCCCTGGCGACGTCGCTGGGGGTCGACCGCACCTCCCTGTTCCGCTGGGTCGGGAACCGCGACCAGCTGCTGTCCGAGATCCTCTGGTCGCTGGCAGTCCCGACGCTCGACGCCGCGTCCCGCGCCGCGGCGGACCTGGTCGGCGCCGCACGGATCGTGGCGGTGCTCGACCACTTCACGGCGGACCTCATCGAGGCGCCGTACTTCCGGACCTTCCTGACCCGCGAGCCGGCTCGGGCCCTGCGACTCCTCACGACCACGGACAGTGATGTCCAGCGCCGGTTCGTCGCCGTCGTGACCGCCCTCGTGCAGGAGGAGCACGACCACGGCGCGTTCGACCCCGCGCCGCTCGCCGCCGAGGAACTCGCACGACTGCTCGTCCGCATCTCGGAGTCGTTCACCTACGCCGACCTGATCAGCGGCGACCGCCCGGACCCGGCCCGGGCGCGGACGACGTTCGAGTACGTCCTGCGCCCCTGACCGACCGCCACTGTCCGACCGCCCACTGTCCGACCGCCCACTGTCCGACCACCCGCTGTCCGACCACCCGCTGTCGGACTTCCCCGCCCTACCGAACGGATACCGATGCCCCTCGACGAGTACCCGTACCGCCGCGCGTACCCCACGCGGTGGAACGACAACGACATGTTCGGCCACGTGAACAACACGCTGTACTACAGCGCGATGGACAACGCGGCGACGTACTGGTTCCGCACGGAGGCCGGGCTCGACCCGTTCACCTCGCCGTGGATCGCGGTGCTCGTGTCGTCGAGCTGCCACTTCATCGAGTCCGCGGTGTGGCCCGACGTGATCGAGGTCGGGATGCGGTCCAAGCGCATCGGTACCACGAGCCTGGCCTGGGACTTCGGCCTGTTCCGCCAGTCGGACGGTGCCCTGCTCGCGACGGGCGAGTTCGTGCACGTCGTCATCGACCGCGAGGGCGCCCGTCGGCCGACACCCGTGCCGGAGACACTCCGCGCGCTCGTCACGGAGCGGATGACGGTCCCGGTCGACGCCTGACGACCGACGGGCCCGTACCTACTTCTGGGCGGCCAGCTCCAGGTTGATGTCGTCGGGGTCCTGCACCGACAGGATCACCATGCCGGCGTCCCCGAGGTCGGTCACATCACCGTGCTCGATACCCGCGTCGTCGAGGCGCGACCCGGCGGCGCGGAGCTCGTCGACGGAGCCGACCGTGAAGCTGACGTGGTCCAGGCCCACGGTGTCGGGGTCGAACCGCTGGCCGCTCGGCGCCACGGGACGCAGGCCGAACAGCTGCTCCCCCACGGGGAAGATGCAGCCGCCGTACAGCCGCTCGCGGTCCTCGGCGATGCCGGGCTCGTCGATGTGCTCGCTGAAGTCCATCGCGGGCGCGACGCCGAGCAGCTGCTCGTAGAAGGCCTTGCTGCGGTGGATGTCGGTGACGGTGACCCGCACGTGTGCGAGGCCGAGGGGACGGACGATCTGTTCGCTCATGTCCCCGATCCAACGCCGGGCTCCTGCGCACGACCGTGACGAGCGCGGCTACCGGCCAGGGTCGAAGAGGGACGGCTCAGCGAGCGGGGCTCAACGAAAGCCCATGCCGTCGAGCATGTGGTTCGGGAAGCCGTGTCCCGCGCACCGGTCACGGCGGCGGGTCCCGCGGAGCACGTCCCGGACGTGGTCGCCGCAGCCGGTCCACGTGGTCTTGCCACAGACGGGGCACTGGACGGACTCGCACATGGACCCGACGGTACGCACGGGGCCGGCGGCTGGTGTCGTGACACCGGTCCGCCGTCCGCCATGCGCACATCGGCACCGTCCGGCGCGGGGCGCATGGAGACCTCGGCCCGTTCCGAACCAGGAATGCGACGTCGAACACCCCTGCCGGGGTGGTTCGACGTCGTTTCCGTGGTTCGATGCCGCGCCGACCCGCCGGCGCGTCGCTTCGACGCCTCGCCGGCCCGACGACGCGTCGGTCCGACGGCGCACGGGGCGCCGCCCGTCGCCGCTAGATGAGCGCGTCCGTCAGGTGGTTCGGCGTGCCGAAGCGGTGCGCCGTGATCGACACCGCCTGCTCGCGGAGGAACGGCAGCAGCTCGACGCGACCGGCCTCGGTGACGGGCTCGCCGTACACCGCGACGTCCGGACGGCCGTCGACCGCCGCGTACAGCGCCGCGACGTCACCGCCGATCAGCCGCACGCGGGTCGAGGGTCCGGCGGCGATGCGTCGCGCGAACGCCTGGTCCGACTGGCCCTCGGCGACCGAACGCACGACCGGCAGCGCGCGGACCGCGGTCGCGACGTTCGACGGCAGCGGCTCGGCGGTCGAGACGTCCACGGTCGTCCCGGCGCGGAGGGCTGCGGCGACGACCCGCACCAGGTCGACCACCGCGTCGTCGCCCGAGGTCGCGAGTCGGACGTGGACGCCCGGGTACGGCAGGTACCGGGCGACGTTCCGCTCGGCCGAGAGCGCCGACACGTCCACCGCGGCACCGAACAGCGTCGACCAGACCTGCTCGTCCGACGCCACGGACCGGTCGAGCGACGGGGATGCTACCCCGGCTGCTCGGACGAACTCCTGCACCGGGCGCGAGGCCGGCACGCCGGTCTGTGCCGGTGCCGTGCTCCAGGAGCCCAGGCCGAGCAGGTAGTTCAGGCCGCCGGCCTTCGTCCCCGCACCGACGGCCGACTTCTTCCACCCGCCGAACGGCTGCCGGCGCACGATCGCTCCGGTGATGCCGCGGTTGACGTAGAGGTTGCCCGCCTGGATCCGCTCGAGCCACGTGCCGATCTCGGCCGGGTCGAGCGAGTGGAGCCCGGAGGTCAGGCCGTAGTCGACGTCGTTGACGATGTCGATCGCCTCGTCCAGGGTCGACGCCGTCATGATGCCGAGGATCGGGCCGAAGTACTCCGTGCGGTGGAAGGCCGAGCCACGGCGGACACCCCCGCGGACGCCAGGGCTCCAGAGTCGACCGGTGTCGTCGAGGCGCTTCGGCGCGACGGCCCAGTGCTCGCCGGCGCCGAGGGCGGTGAGGCCCTCGAGGAGCTTGCCCGCGGCGGGCTCGATGACCGGGCCCATCTGCGTGGTGGGGTCGGACGGGTACCCGACCGTCAGGGACGACACGGCGTCGAGCAGCTGCGAGCGGAACCGGCGCGAGCGGGCGACCGACCCGACGAGGACGACGAGCGACGCCGCGGAGCACTTCTGCCCGGCGTGCCCGAACGCCGACGCGACGACGTCCTTGACGGCGAGGTCGAGGTCCGCGGACGGCGTGACGATGATCGCGTTCTTGCCCGAGGTCTCGGCCAGCAGCGGCAGGTCCGGCCGGAACGACCGGAAGAGCTCGGCTGTCTCGTACGCACCGGTCAGGATGACGCGGTCGACCTGCGGCGCCGTGATGAGCTCCTTGCCGAGCTCGTCCTCGGCGACCTGCACGAACGCGAGCAGGTCGGCGGGCGCGCCGTGCGCGTCGAGAGCGGTCTCGATCACGGACGCGAGGACCGCGCCGCAGCGTTCGGCCGGCGGCGCGGGCTTGAGCACGACCGCGGACCCGGCGGCCAGGGCGGCGAGCGTCGAACCGGCGGGGATCGCGACCGGGAAGTTCCACGGCGGCGTGACGAGCGTCAGGGCCGCCGGCGTGAAGGTCGCACCGTCGACCTCGTCGAGCTGCGCGGCGAGTTCGCCGTAGAAGTGCGCGAAGTCGATCGCCTCGGACACCTCGGGGTCGGCCTGGTCGATGGTCTTGCCGGCCTCGGCCGCCATGACCTCGACGAGGGCTGCGCGGTTGGCCTCGAGCGCGTCGCCGACCGCGTGCAGCACGGCACCGCGCGCCGCGCCGGACCAGCCTGCCCAGGTCTCGCCGGCGGTGCGCACGCGGTCGAGCACGGTCGACAGCTGGTCCGGCGAACTGAGCCGCGCCTGCTGCACGCCGCGCTCGCCGAGCGTGGACGATGCGACCCGGGCGTGGATGCCGGCGCCCCACTCCCGGACGGCGGCCACCGACGGGTCGCTGTCGGGCGTGTTCTCGAAGTGCCCCGGGCGGGGCCGCTCGATCGCGGCGTAGCGGTCGGCCACGCGGTGCGGTGCGGGCGCGTCGAGCCCACCGGGGAGCGACAGCGGCGCGAGCGAGTCGCGGAACCGCGTCTCCTCGCGGGCGAACAGTGCCGGCGAGGACGCGAGCGAGAACACCGCCGACATGAAGTTGTCCTGCGACGCGCCTTCTTCGAGTCGACGGATCAGGTACGCGATCGCGACGTCGAACTCGCCCGGGTGGACGACCGGCGTGTAGAGCAGCAGCGACCCGACGGTGCGCCGGACGGCCTCGGCCTGCCCCTGCGCCATGCCGAGGAGCATCTCGAACTCGATGCCGTCACGGACCCCGCGCTCCCCCGCGAGCAGCCACGCGTGCGCGACGTCGAACAGGTTGTGCCCGGCGACCCCGACGCGCACGTTCTCGATGCGTGACGGGGTGAGCGCCCAGTCGAGGACGCGCTTGTAGTTCGTGTCGGAGTCCTGCTTGGTGTGCCACGTCGCGAGGGGCCACCCGTGCACCGATGCCTCGACCTGCTCCATGGGCAGGTTCGCACCCTTGACGAGCCGGACCTTGATGTCCGCGCCGCCACGGGCCCGGCGGGCGGCGGACCACTCCTGCAGCTGCTGCATCGCGGCGAGCGCGTCGGGCAGGTACGCCTGCAGCACGATGCCCGCTTCGAGCGCGGTGAACTCCGGCTCGTCGAGGAGCTTCGTGAAGACCGCGATCGTCAGGTCGAGGTCCTTGTACTCCTCCATGTCGAGGTTGATGAACTTCGCCGGGCTCGCCGCGGCCGCACGGCGGAACAGCGGCCGGAGCTTCTCGACGATGTCGTCGACCGCGTGGTCGAACGCCCACGGCGAGTGTGGGTGCACGGTCGACGAGACCTTGATCGAGACGTAGTCGACGTCGTCCCGGGCGAGCAGCCGCTCGGTGCCCTCGAGCCGTCGGGACGCCTCCTTCTCGCCGAGCACCGCTTCGCCGAGCAGGTTCACGTTGAGCCGGACGCCGTCGCGCTTGATCTTCGCGATCGCCGGTCCGAGCTTGGCGTCGGTCGCGTCGACGATCAGGTGGCCGACCATGTCGCGCAGCACCCGTCGGGCGATCGGGACGACGACGTTCGGCAGGACCGGCGCCATCCCGCCGCCGAGCCGGACGAGTCCGCGGAGCGCGGCCGGCAGGAACCCGGGCGCGTCCGGCGCGATCGCCCGGAGCTTGCGCGCCGCGACACCGAGGTCCTCCGGGCGCACGACGCCGTCGACGAACCCGACGGCGAACGCCAGGCCCTTCGGGTCCGCGAGCACACCCGCGAGCTGCTTGGCCGAGCCGTCCACCGGGTAGGACTCGGCCTCGGCCAGCCACTGCCGGACGAGCGCGACGGAGGCGTCGGCGAGGGCATCGGGAGCAGGCGTGGCGTGCGCGTCGGTGCGCGGCTGGACGTCGGTCATGGCCTCAGTGTGGTGCCGGTCAACCGGTAGCGGAAGCAAATAGTTCTGACGCGTACCGTGAAGAAGAACTACTGTTCGGTCATGCTCGACGTCCGGCGCCTGGTCCTGCTCCGCGAACTCTCGATCCGCGGCACCGTCGCGGCCGTGGCGGAAGCCATGAACCTCACCCCGTCGGCGGTCTCCCAGCAGCTCGGGGTGCTCGAGCGGGAGGCCGGCGTGCAGCTCCTCCGCAAGGCCGGACGTCGGCTGCAGCTCACCCCGCAGGCCGACGTGCTGGTCCAGGCGGCCGGACACGTCCTCGACGTCCTCGATGCCGCCCAGGCGCAGGTGGAGTCCTCGCTGCCCACCGTGCAGGGTCGGGTCAAGGTCGCGGTGTTCCAGTCCGCGGCGCTCGCGCTGATGCCGAACGCGCTCCGGGAGATGGCGACGGAGCACCCCGACGTCCGGGTCGAGATGGTCCAGCACGAACCGGAGTCGGCGCTGCACGAGACGTGGGCACGCGAGTTCGACATGGTCATCGCCGAGCAGTACCCCGCACACGCGGCACCGCACCTGTCCGGACTCGTCCGCGCGGACCTGACGACCGATGAGGTCCGGCTGGCGCTCCCCCCGGTCGGGACCGCCCTCGCCCCGGTGTCGAGCATCGAGGACGCCGAGGCCCTGCCGTGGGTGATGGAACCCCGGGGCACGGCGTCGCGGCACTTCGCCGAGCAGGTGTGCCGGCGCTTCGGCTTCGAGCCGGACGTCCGGTACGAGACCGCCGACCTGCAGACCCAGATCCGGCTCGTCGAGTCGGGCAACGCCGTCAGCCTGATGCCGGACCTGATGTGGACGGGCCGGACCACGACCTGCCGGCTCGTGGACCTGCCGGAGCGGCCACGGCGCACGATCTTCACGACGGTGCGGTCGGCAGGCGCCTCGGCGCCCGCCGTGCGGGCACTCCGCGATGCGCTGGAGCGCGCGGCGGCGACCGTCCACGGTGATCGCGAGTCGGCGACGACCACGCCGTGACGCGGCGGACGGGAGGCACGGTGCCGGCCCGCCCCGCGCCTCCCGTCCGCCGTGTCGGTTGCGTGGGCACGCAACCCGTCGGGTGATCCCGGCACCTCGACCCCCAACCAAGGTCACATTTCGGACTCCGCGCCCCGATCCGCGTTCCTGTGCCGATACGATCCGATCACGCCGAGATTCTCGGCGGATTCTTACGATCCGGTACCCGACCGGACCTGACCCCTGGGGGGACCCGTGCACCGCAGCACCTCCTCGACCCGGCGCGCCTGCGCGCTCGGGACGACCGTCGCACTCATCGGCCTGACGACCGGACTCGGCGTCTTCACCTCGACCGCGGCCTTCGCGGTCGACGAGCCGACCTCGGCCGTCGCACCGGCCGACCCGTCCTCGACCGGCACGACCGGAAGCGCCACCACCGCCACGACGGGCACCGACTCGACCGGCGCCGACACGACCGCGACGGACACCACCGGCTCGACGACGCCGACGGACGCCGCGACCGCGCCGTCCAGTACCGGCACGTCGACGGACGCCGCCCCGGCGCCGACCTCGGGCGACACCACCGCGCCCGCCCCGACGAGCACCTCCCCCGCGCCGAGCGCGACGACGAAGGCCGCGCCGTCCGCCGCGGCCCCGACCGCGACCTCCTCGGTCACGATCGTGGGCGAGCCGAAGGTCGGCAAGACGCTGTTCTACACGACCTCCGGCATCGACGACCCGCGTGCCACGTGGACCGTCGAGGGCGGCACGCCCGTCGTCGCGTCCTCGTTCGCGATCACCGCCGACATGATCGGCAAGACGATCACGCTGACCGTCACGGGCTCGGCGCCGGGTCAGACCGCGACGGAGACCACCGCGGCCGTCAGCGAGGACGTCGCGTTCGCGACCGAGACCTCGTACGAGTCCCCGCGCACGATCGAGATCACCGCCGGTGACACCCTCGACGAGGTCTTCGGCGTGAGCAAGGGCAGCGGCACGGTCGAGTACTCGATCGGTTACGCCGACCCCGACAGCGTCGACCCGACGATCGACTCCCCCGAGTCGTTCCTGCCGTACGACACGACGTTCGACGCCGCGACCGCGACGCTGAGCGGCCGCGTCACCAGTGCGTCGGTCTTCGACTTCACGATCGTCGCGACGAACGGCACGTCGACCGCGACCGAGTACGTCGAGGTCGTCGTCGACCCGGCGAAGGCAGTCGGGGTCCTCGCGAGCACGGTCGACCGTTCCTACGACGAGCAGTTCGACGGACACCCCTTCAACGCATGGATCATCCAGCCGGACGGCTCCGTGACCACGCTGGCGTTCTCAGCGGACCCGGACATGGACCCGGCGGTCATCGACGGCGGTCGCCCGACAGTCCAGCAGGGCGGTTCGCTCTGGGTGTCCGGCTACGCGGTCGACGAGTTCGGCAACGACACGACCCAGTACGACGACGAGGGCAACGCGGACCAGGTCACGGTGACGAGCGACCACGCGACCGACCAGATCGCGTTCGACGAGGACTCGTTCTCGACGAAGGTCACCTTCCCGCACGCGTCGACCCACGTGCTCACGGTCGCCGCGCAGTCCGTGTCGGTGTCCTTCCCCGTGACGGTCGTCCCGACCGCGGCGCCCGCCGGCACCGTCAGCTCGGTCACGCCCGCCGTCGCCACCGCCCCGAAGGGCCAGCTCGCCTTCACCGGCACCGACGCCACGAGCGCCCTCCCCTGGGCCCTCGGCTTCGTCGCCGCGGGTGCCGGGCTCCTCGGCGCCGGCGTCCTGCGCCGCCGTCGCGCCCAGCGCTGACCCCGCCCGCGGTCCGTCGCGCCCCGGCGTGACGGACCGCAGGCCCACCACGGCCCCGTCACACCCCACACGGTGTGACGGGGCCGTCCGCGTTCCCCGCCGGTGCGGCCCGGCGTGGGTAGCGTGGGCCCATGCCCTCCCTGCTGCACATCGACTCGTCGGCCGACCTCGCGCACTCCCGCTCCCGCGACCTCACCGCGGCCTTCGCCGACGCCTGGCGCGCGCGGGGCCCGGAGTACACGGTCGTCCGCCGGGACCTGCACACCGACCCGCTCCCGCACCTCGAGACGTCGGCGCTGCACTGGGCCGCCGCGGACCGTCGACCGGACGAGGTCGTCGCGCCCGAGGCCGAGCAGCTCCGCCAGGACGTCATCGACGAGCTCCTCGCCGCGGACGTCGTCGTGGTCGGGGCGCCGCTGTACAACTACACGGTGCCCTCCACCCTGAAGGCCTGGATCGACCGCGTGCACGTGCCCGGGGTCCTCGCCGGTGACGTGCAGCCCCTGGCGGGACGTCCGGTCGTCACGGTGGTGAGCCGCGGCGCGACCTACGACGCCGGGACCCCGACGGAGACCTGGGACCACGGCTCCCCCGTGCTCCACCTGATCCTCGGCGCGGCGCTCGGCATGAAGCTCTACCCGGTCACGGTCAGCGCGACCCTGGCCGACCGCATCCCGGACCTCGCACCGCTCGCGGAGCACGCCGCTGCCGAGGTCGCCGACGCCCGCACGACCCTGGAGCGCCTCGCCGCCACCCTCGCCTGACGCCGCACGGCGGGAGGGCCGGACGGCGGCACGACCGGCTGGCCGGCCCGCCCGACGGCCGGCGGTCGCCCGTCAGGCGGGGCGGACCTCGTCGGCGCGGCCGAGCAGGTCCGCGTGGAACGCCGTCTGCGTCAGCGCGCTCGCGAGCAGGAAGCCCGTCATCGACTCGATGCCGCCGGAGAACGGCACGCGGGCGGCCACCTCGAACAGCGTCGGGCGGTCGAGCGCGTCGAGGGCCCCGGCGACGTGTCGGCTCCGCTCCTCCCGGTGCAGCGCGAGCGTGCGGGCCCGCCGCACGACGTCGGCGAAGCGGTACTCGTGCCCGGGGCAGACCTCGAGGTGCGCGTACGGCTCGAGCCGCGCGAGGGACCGCAGGTAGTCGGCGAGCGGGTTCGTCGCGGTACGGCCGCCGAGTCCGATGCCCGGGTTGATCCGCGGCAGCACGTGGTCGCCGGTGAACAGCAGCCCGTCCGGCCCGTCCACGAAGCACAGGTGCCCGGCGGTGTGCCCGGGCGTCCCCAGCGCGGTGAGCGTCCGACCGGGCACGGGCAGCACGTCCCCGTCCTCGAGCAGCAGGTCGGCGTACGGCGGTTCCCCGGCTCCGCGGCCGATCCGACGGCCGGTCCCCCACGCCGCGACGACCCCGGCGCGGAGCTCCTCGGGCAGGCCCCACGTCGCGATGTCCGCGTCGTTCGCCGCCGCGTCCGCCCGCTCGTCCTGCAGGGCGCGCACCTCGGCGCCGTGCATCGCGATCGGAGCGCCGGACACCGCGCGGACCGCCGCGGCGGCGCCGAGGTGGTCGGCGTGCAGGTGCGTGACCGCGACGAGCGCCACGTCCTCGAGCGACCGGCCGATCGTCCGGAGACCGGCCCGGAGCTCCGTCAGCGAACCGTCGCCGCTCCACCCCGGGTCGATCACGGTGAGGTCGCCGGCCGTGTCCTCGATCACGTACGCGAGCGTCGCCGCCGGGACCCCGCCGTGGAACGGGACCGCGAGCGTCCACACCCCCGGCCGGACCTCCTCGACGGGCGGGAGCGCACCGGCGCGGAGCGCGGCGGCCTGGACGGGACTGGTCGGTTCCGGTGCCGGCGCTGCCGACGGGGCCTCGGTCGTCACGCGACCACCCTAGTGAGGGGACGGACGCGCCCTGGCGAGCCGCGCCTCCAGGCCGACCGTCGCGACCGCCCACCGCGACCCGGCCACCCGATCCGGCCACCCGCCCGCGCGTCCGCGTCCCCACCCGCATCCGCCGGCCCGCGCACCCGCCAGCGCCCGCCGAGTAGACAGGCCGCATGGACACCGCACCGATGCTCGCCAAGGCGGTCGCCGCCGTGCCCGACCCGGACAGCGTGCGGGGCGGACTGCGGTACGAACCGAAGTGGGACGGCTTCCGCGGGATCGTGACGGTCGACGGCGACGACGTGACGATCGGCAGCCGCGGGGCGAAGCCGCTCACCCGCTACTTCCCCGAGCTCGTCGAGGCGTTCCGGGCGCAGCTCGGCGGGCGGGACCACCCGGTGGTCCTGGACGGCGAGGTCGTCCTGCGCAGCGGGCAACCCGGCGCCGAGCACCTCGACTGGGAGGCGCTCTCGCAGCGCATCCACCCCGCCGAGTCGCGGATCCGGAAGCTCAGCGCCCTGACGCCCGCGCAGTTCGTCGCCTTCGACCTGCTCGCCTGCGACGGCGAGGAGCTGCTCGACCGGCCGTTCGACGAGCGCCGTGAGCGGCTCGAGACCCTGGCCGCGGACCTCACCGACCCGCTGTTCGTGACCCGCACGACGCTCGACGTCGACCTCGCCCGCGAGTGGCTCACGACGTTCGAGGGAGCAGGCCTCGACGGTGTCGTCGCGAAGCCCCGAGCGAAACCGTACGAGCCGAACAAGCGCACCATGCTCAAGGTGAAGCACCACCGAACCGCCGACGTCGTCGCGATCGGCTACCGCGTGCACAAGAGCGGCTCCGGCGTCGGCTCGCTGCTCGTCGGGCTGTACGACGACGACGGGGAGCTCCGGCAGGTCGGCGGCGTGTCCGCCTTCACCGACCGCCGTCGCCAGGAGTTGGTCGAGGAGCTCGCGCCCGTCGTCGTCCGGGACACGGACGGGAGGCCCGTCACCGGTGACGGGGAACGGTCGCGGTTCTCGTCGGGTCGCGACACGTCGTTCGTCCGGCTGGCGCCGGAGCGGGTGCTCGAGGTCCGGTACGACCAGATGGAGGGCGACCGGTTCCGGCACACGGTGCAGTTCGCACGCTGGCGTCCCGATCGCGAGGCCGGATCGTGCCGGTTCGACCAGCTCGAGGTCCCCTCGGCGTACGACCTGCGAGACGTCCTCACCTGAGGCTTGCGCTGTCCGGTCCGCGCTCCTATGCTCGCAGTAGTTAGCCTAACTAGTAACTTGGGTGCGGCAGGGACGCCCACGGCAGACGGGAGCGGGACATGATCATCGACGGCATCAGCGACGCCCACCGTGGCACCTGGTCCCGCCTGACCAGGCTGCACACCGCCAGCGTCACGCTCCCGATGCAGACCACGCGCGTGGCCGAGCCGGAGCACCGCGCCGAGGACGTCGCCGCCGCCTAGCCGCCCGGCTCAGCCCTTCTTCGCGCGGGAGGGCTGCACGCGTGGGGGCTCCCCCGGCATCTTCGGGAAGTCCGGCGGGAACGGCAGTTCGCCGAGGCCCTCCGCCACGTCGCGGTCCCACCACGCCAGGAGCGGCGCGAGGTCGCCCGGCTCCGCGTGCAGCTCCGCCCACGGATCCCCGGTCGACCGGAGCCGCTCGGGGACCGACCGGACCGTGAAGGTCGTCGGGTCAGCGCCGTCGAGCTCGTCCCACGTGATCGGGGTCGAGACGCTCGCGTGCGGGAGCGCCCGCGGGCTGTACGCCCCGGCCATCGTCCGGTCGCGGTTCGCCTGGTTGAAGTCCACGAAGACCCGCCGTCCCCGCTCCTCCTTCCACCACGCCGTCGTCACCCGGTCGGGCATCCGCCGTTCGAGCTCCCGCGCGGCGGCGATCACCGCGTGCCGCACGTCGAGGAACTCGTGCTCGGGACGGATCGGGGCGAACACGTGCAGCCCGCGGTTGCCGCTCGTCTTGATCCACGCCGTCAGTCCGACCTCGTCGAGGACCCGGCGCAGCTCGTGGGCGACCGGGACGGTGTCCCGGAAGTCGGTGCCGGGCTGCGGGTCCAGGTCGATGCGGAGCTCGTCCGGGTGGTCGCTGTCCTCGGCGCGGGACGCCCACGGGTGGAACACGACGGTGTTCATCTGCGCCGCCCACACCGCCACGGCCGGCTCGTCCACCACGAGCTGCGGGTGCGACCGGCCGCTCGGGTAGGTCACCGTCACGTCCCGGACGTACTCGGGCGCACCCTTCGGCGGGTTCTTCGAGAAGAACGAGTCGCCGTCGATGCCCGCGCCGTACCGCTGCAGGGAGATCGGGCGGTCGCCGTTCGTCCGGACGAAGGCGTCCCCGACGGCGACCAGGTACTCCGCCAGTTCGAGCTTCGTGATCCCGGGCTCCGGGAAGAGCACGCGCGAGGGGCTGCTGATCCGGACCTCGCGGTCGCCGTGCGGCCCGGGGACCGTCAGCGTCGTCGCCTCGCTCGCCATGCAGCGGAAGGTACACGGTGCACGATGGGTGGGTGACGGCGTACCTCGGGGTGGACCTGGCGTGGGGGCTCGGCTCGGCGCGGAAGCCCGCGAACGAGACCGGGCTCGTGGCGACCGCGGCGGACGGGACGATCACCGACGCCGGATGGGCCCGCGGCGTCGACGCCGTGACCGACTGGATCGCGCAGCACCTCGGGCCGCGAACCCTGATCGCCGTGGACGCCTCGCTCGTCGTGACGAACCCGACCGGCATCCGCGAGGCCGAACGGCAGGTCGGGCAGCGCTACGGCCGGTGGAAGGTCGCGGCGAACCCGACGAACCAGGCCTCGGCGGCGAGCGCCGGCACCGCGCTCCTCGAGCGGCTCACCGCCCTGGGGGTCGGGTACGTGTCGGACACCGCGTCGATGCGGGATCGGACCGGGCCGGTGGCCTTCGAGTGCTACCCGTACACGACCCTGGTCGGGGTGGAGGAACTCGGCTACGACGTCGAACGGCCCCGGTACAAGCGCCTCGACCTCGCACTGCCGGCGCCCGTCGCCCGACAGCGCCGCGCAGTGGCCTTCGACGACCTGGTGCACCGGCTCCGGACGACACCGCTCGACCCGCCGCTGCACCTCGACTCGCACCCGCTGACGGCCGGGCTCGCCGAGCCCTCGGTGCCGCACGGCCCGACGCACAAGCACCGGGAGGACCTGCTCGACGGTGCCCTGTGCGCCTGGACGGCCGCGTTCTGGGACCGGCACGGCGACGGACGGGTGCAGGTGCTGGGAGGTGATCCGGGCCTCCCGTCCGACCCGCTGGACGAGGCGGGCCGCAGCCCGGCGATCATCGCTCCCGCGCGCCCGTCCCAGCGGCGACCCGCTGGGTAGGCTGACGACGTGAGCACCACCACCGAACCCCTGCGCATCGGGCTGGTGTCGCTGCACACCTCCCCCGGCGACGAGCCCGGCTCCGGCGAGGTCGGCGGCATGAACGTCGTCGTCCGGCACCAGGCCGAGGCCCTGGCGGACCGCGGCCACCAGGTGGACGTGATCACGCGGCGGTCGTCGCCGACCCAGCCGGACTCCGTGTCGCTGCTGCCGGGCGTCTGCCTGCGCTTCCTGTCCGCCGGGCCCGCCGAGCCCGTGCCGAAGGGTGAGCACGACGCGTTCATCGCGCCGTTCCGGGCGGAGCTCGAGCACCTCGGCCCGTACGACGTGCTGCACTCGCACCACTGGTTCTCCGGCGCGGCCGCGCTGCCGGTCGCGCGCGAGCGGGGCATCCCGCACGTGCAGTCCTTCCACTCCATCGCCGCCGCCTCGGACACCCCGCTGTCCGAGGGTGAGCGCCCCGAGTCGGCCGGTCGCGAGGCCGGGGAACGTCTGCTTGCCCGCGAGTCGGACGCGGTCGTCGTCGTCTCCGGGGCCGAGGCCGACACGGTCCGGACGCGCCTGGGCGGCGACCCGACGCGCGTGTGGATCGTGCCGCCGGGCGTCGACGGCTCCGTCTTCCGTCCCGCGGGCGCGGCTGCGCGCCGCGCGGACGTCCCGTACGTGGTCGCCGCCGCGCGCGTCCAGCCGTTGAAGGGACTGGACCTGGCGATCGAGGCGATCGCGGGCATCGGCCAGGAGGCACGCCCCACCCTCGTCATCGCGGGGGACGCCTCGAGCGAGGCGGGCGACCACGTGTCCGAACTGCGTCGGCTCGCCGCCGCGCTCGGCGTGGCCGACCGGGTCACCTTCATCGGGCCGCAGTCGCGGGCCGACCTGGCGTTCCTGTTCCGCGGCGCGGCAGCCGTGCTCGTGCCGTCGCACTCCGAGACGTACGGCCTGGTCGCGCTCGAGGGCTCGGCGTCCGGGGTGCCCGTCGTGGCCGCCGCTGCCGGAGGGCTGCGCGAGGCGGTGGTCGACGGCGAGACCGGGATCCTGCTCGAGTCCCGCGACCCGGCCGTCTGGGCCGCCGAGATCGAGCACATCCTGACCGACCCGGTGTACGCGGCATCGCTCGCGGCGGCCGGGCGGGAGCACGCTGAGCGGCTGAGCTGGGAGCGGTCGGCCGGCGGGCTCGAGGACGTGTACCGCCGGGTGCTCGGGCGCGACTGATGGAGCCGGGCGCGGGTTCGGGCCAGGGGCTCGGTCTGGACCAGGGGCAGCCGTCGTTCGCCCGGTTCTGGGCGGCGCTCGACGCGGTGCCCGTGGCCGACGACGCCGAGGCGCTGTACGACCCGTCGACCCCGGCGGGCCGGCTCCGCCGCGAGAACCTGTCCCGGTACCTGGACCACGTGGGCACCGACGCGGACACCCTGCTCGTCGCCGAGGCCCCGGGCTGGCGCGGGATGACGAACACGGGCATCCCGTTCACGAGCATGCGGGAGCTCGGGTCGCTCGGCTTCGACACCCTGGAGCCGCCGGAGCCGACGGCACCGTGGGAGGCGTCGTCCCGTGTGGTGCAGGCAGCGCTGCAGGACTGGTCGGGGCCGCTGCCGGTGGCGTGGGCGATCTTCCCGCACCACCCGTTCGTGGCGTCGGACCGGCTGACGAACCGGACCCCGCGGCCGGCGGAGGTCCGCGCGGGGGCGCCCGTCGCGCTCGCGCTGCTCGACGCGTTGCGGCGGTCCGGGTCCGCGGGTGGCGGCTCGGGCGGACGGGACGGCGCCGCCGGGCGGCCGGTGCGGGTCGTGGCCGTCGGGCGGAAGGCGCAGGGGGCGCTCGCGCTCGCGGGCATCGACGCCGTCGCGGTGCGCCACCCGGCGCAGGGCGGCGCGGCACAGTTCACGGAGCAGGTCCGGGCGCTGCAGCGCGGGTAGGGCGCGACGCCGCCCGCTCGCCCGGCCGCCTGCCTGCCTGCCTGCCTGCCTGCCGCGAGTTCACGCGCTCAGCGACACTTCACGGCCGCGCGAGCCCGTGAGGTGTCGCTGAGCGCGTGAGGTCGACACGCGCCCACTGGCGCGCCGCCGACGCCGACCGGGTCAGGCGGAGCGGACCTCGACGCCCTTGGCGGCCAGGCGCTCGGAGACGTGGGCGGGCAGCGGTGCGGCCGCGTAGACGACGGACAGCGACGGCAGGTCGAGCACGTCGTCCCAGTTCTGCGGGTCGTAGCGGTCGTCCGAGCCGTCCCAGCCGGGGTGCACGTCCTGCAGGACCTCGAGGTCGGCGTCGACGGTCAGCTCGGTCACGAGGTCGAGGTGCGACGGCAGCAGGTCGAGATCGTCGTAGTACTCGCGGGCGCGGTCGTCCTGCCCCTCCACGTCGAGGTCCTCCTCGCTCTCGTCGTCCGCGTCCCCGTCGTAGGGCTCGAGCACGTCGAGGTCGTAGCAGAGGACGTCGAGCACGAGCAGCTTCGCGTTGAAGTCGGCGAACTCGACGGGTTCTTCGGTGGTGTTCGACTCGTCGTCCATGGCTCCGCAGCGTAGCGACGGACCTCGGAGAGTGCCCGCAGACCGCAGCCGCCGGGGTCGAGACGGGCAGGACACGGGCGTGTTGCGATCACCGGGGAGCTTGCTGTGAAAGCGGACAGCATCGTGTCCCCCGGAAGAGGCTGACGCATGGCCACCACGAACACGGACCGCCCAGCGCAGGAGCAGACCGAGCTCCGCCGAGTGATCGGTCCCAAGCTGCTGCTGCTCTTCATCGTCGGCGACATCCTGGGGACGGGTGTCTACGCACTCACGGGTCAGGTCGCGGCCGAGGTCGGAGGAGCAGCGTGGCTCCCCTTCCTCATCGCCTTCGCCGTCGCCCTGCTGACCGCGTTCTCGTACCTCGAGCTCGTCACGAAGTACCCCCAGACGGCCGGCGCCGCACTGTACGTGCACAAGGCGTTCGGCATCCACTTCGTCACCTTCATCGTGACGTTCATCGTGATGTGCTCCGGCATCACCTCGGCGTCCACCGCCTCCCGGGCGTTCGCCGCGAACCTCGGCGCAGGCTTCGGGCTGGAGCTGCCCAACGCGGCCGTGATGCTCATCGCGATGGGCTTCATGCTCGCCGTGATGGCGATCAACTTCCGCGGCGTCAGCGAGAGCGTCAAGACGAACGTCGTCCTGACGCTCGTCGAGCTGTCCGGCCTGGTGATGGTCATCCTCATCGGGTTCTGGGCGATCGCCGGGGGCAACGCCGACTTCTCCCGCGTCGTGATGTTCGAGACCCCGGAGGACAAGACGCTGCTGCTGTCGGTGTCGACCGCGACGTCGCTGGCGTTCTTCGCGATGGTCGGGTTCGAGGACTCGGTGAACATGGCCGAGGAGACCAAGGACCCCTCGCGGATCTTCCCGAAGGTGATGCTCACGGGCCTCGGCATCACGGCCGTCATCTACGTGCTCGTGTCCATCTGCGCCGTCGCGGTCGTCCCGATCGGCGAGCTCGCCGGCAACGAGACCCCGCTCGTCACCGTGGTGCAGACCGCCGCGCCGGACTTCCCGATCGCGGACCTGCTGCCCTTCATCTCGATGTTCGCCGTCGCGAACACCGCGCTCATCAACATGATGATGGCGTCCCGGCTGCTGTACGGCATGAGCAAGCAGGGTGTCCTGCCGGGCTTCCTGTCGCGCGTCTCGCCGGCCCGCCGCACCCCGTCCACGTCGATCGTCTTCACCACGCTGATCTCCCTGGCGCTGATCGGCTGGGTGTCGCTCGACCCGGACTCCCCCATCGTCGTGGTGCTCGGCGGGACGACGTCCCTCCTGCTGCTGTCGGTGTTCGCGGTCGTCAACGTCACCGTGCTCGTGCTACGCCGCGACCGGGTCGACCACGAGCACTTCCGGGCCGGCGTCGTCGTCCCGGCGATCGGCGTCATCACGTGCCTGTGGCTCGTGCTCCCGTTCTCGTCCGGACGTGACCCGCAGCAGTACCAGATCGCCGGTGCCCTGCTCGGGCTCGGGATCCTGCTCTGGGTCGTCACGTGGTTCACGCACGGGCGGAAGCAGCCCGAGAAGGCGCCGACCGGACTCGTCACCGAGCCGACAGCGGTCGTCCGCCCGGGAACGGGGCACCGCGGCCACGACGACGACCACGAGGGCGAGCGAAGCTGACGGACTGCGCGCGCCCGGCGCGGGTGCTGGCGCGCTCCCAGGCAGCACCAATACCCTCGCCGTGCCCACCGCACGAGAGGACCCGCCATGCGCCGCGCCGGCATCACGATCGCGTCGATCTTCGGCGCGGGCGTCGTCGCGGCCGTCATCGGGGTCGTGGTCGTCGTCGTGATCGCGGTGCACTCCCTGACCGGCGCCGCGAAGTCCGTCACCGCGGCCCCTGCCTGCCCCGAGGTCGCCACGCAGAGCATCGGCGGCATCGTCGTCCCCGCCGGACCGGTCGCCGGGTTCTGCCAGGACCGGCTCGTGAACGCCGCGTACGTCATCGAGGCCGCCCAGGCACTGGGCATCGGACCGCACACCCAGGCCGTCGGGGTGATGACGGCGATCGGCGAGTCCAGCCTGGTGAACCTCGACCACGGCGACGCCGCCGGCCCGGACAGCCGCGGGCTGTTCCAGCAGCGGGACAACGGCGCGTGGGGCACGTACGAGCAGCGGATGGACCCGTACACCGCGGCGACGATGTTCTACACGAAGCTCGTGAAGACCCCGGGGTGGAAGACGATGACCCCGACGCAGATGGCGCACGCGGTGCAGATCAACTCGGACCCGGACCACTACGCCAAGTTCTGGCCCGAGGCGAAGGCCGTCGTCGAGGGCTTGACCGGCCAGACCGTCCCGGACGCAGCACCGCAGGGCTGACCCCGAGCAGCGTCCAGCACGCTCACGCTGGCTCCGGCAGCTCGTGCTCCTCGAGCTCGATCATCGCGACCCCCGCGGTGTGCACGACGACCTGGCCGCGCAGCCGGATCCCACGCTCGCGGAACGCACACGCGCACGCGTCCACCCACTCCCAGTCGACCGGGAACAGTCGCGAGTCACCCGGCCGTTCCCACACGAGCACCACCTCGGCCGCCGAGGCGTCGTCGCGCACGTCGGCGACGAGCGCCGCGAAGTCCTCGACGTGCTCGTCCGGCTGCCACGGCAGGTCGGACACGGGCAGCAGGAACGGCACCGGCCGCGCCCGGTCGTCGAGGAACACCACCCAGCACTGCCGTCGGACGGGCCGACCGACGATGCCGGTGACGAGCGCGACGACGTCGTCATCGGTCCGCGCCGGGGTGGAGAAGAGCTGTTCGAGTGCTTCGGTGTCTGCCATGCACGGCAGCGTCGCGGGTCCCCCGGCCCTCCCTCGGGCGGACGACCTGTCCTGTGGACGACACCGCCGGACGCCCCGCCTGTGGAGGAGCAAGCTCCGCGCTCAGATCCCGCGCGTGACCGCCATGTCGGCCAATGCCCGGGCCACGAAGAACACCACGACCACGAGCCCAGCCCCGAGCAGGGGCACCGGCCAGGTCAACCGGCGCTTCACGAGCCGGACGATGCTCACCACGAGGGCCGCCACGAAGACGAGGGCGACCAGGACCGGCCCGACGTACACGACCGCCCCGCCGAGGCCCTGGTCGCAGGTGTTCCCGGGGGCCGCGCACGAACTGAACCCGAGCGACAGGAGCAGGATCCCCATCACGGCGACCACGGCCTCGACGGCGAGCAGGACGAGCAGCACGACCGAGGCGACCACGTCGGCGACGCGACGGGGTCCTGACGACGGGCGCCGTGCCTCCAGGCCGACGCCACCCGCAGACGCACCGGGCGCGCCGGAACCAGCCCCGGGACCAGCCACGCCGGCACCCGGGCCGCCGGACCCCGCCGGCGCGACCATCAGCGCGCCCGCGAACCCGGGCCGCGCGTCGACCAGAGCGCCCACGCGATGAGGAGCGGCTGCCCGAACAGGCGCGCGAACCGCTTCTCGTCGGTGTCGAGCCCGAACGCGTCGCGCTGGTTCACCCACTGCGCGAGGTTCCCCGGGAAGATCGCCGTGAAGAACAGCGCCGCGACGTTCCCGACCGTCCGACGACGGCCTCGCGGCGCGAGCAGCATCGCGCTGCCGAGACCGATCTCCGCGACGCCGGACGCCAGCACGGTCGTGTCCGTGTCGAGCGGCACGAAGTCGGGCACCTGGGCGCGGAAGTCCCGGCGGGCGAACGTGAGGTGGCTCGTGCCCGCGAACACGAGCGCCAGACCGAGCAGGACACGGAAGAAGGAACGCATGCCTCCATCGTGCTCGGAAGTCGGCGGACCCGCCCGCGTGCCGCCGACGGACAGGGTCGTTCCGCGTCGGTAGGTTCAGGGCATGGGAGGAGCCCGACGGGACACCGAACCGCCCGCCGTGCCCGCGACCGTCGCCGTGCTGCTCGGCCCCGTCGCGGTGTGGACGGGGATCATCGTGCCCGCCGCCGGTCGTGGCCAGCACGTGTTCCTCGCTGCGGCGTTCGGGGTCGTCTGCGTCCTCAGCGGCGTGCGCGCGCTCCGCATCGCCGGTCGTCGACGTGCCGTCCGGGTCTGGTCGTGGGTCGGCCTGGTCCTCGGGGCGCTGGGCCTGGTGATGCTGGTCTGGCAGGTCCTGTCGTTCGCCACGGACGGCGCGTTCCCGCCGCCGTTCTGGTCGCCCTACGCGCGCGGCTGACGGTCCGCGGGACGGCCGACGGCCGGGAGGATCGTGGCCGCGTCCGCCCCGTCGCTCACGGCTGCCGTCCGGGTGGGGTCACCAGCCGAGGGTGCCCGGGCCGCCCTTGAACGGTCCCACGACCTTCGAGGTGATCCACCCGCCGTAGAAGTCACCCTCCTGCGCCTGCACCACCTCGCCGCCGACCTCGCACGAGTCCATCGCCGACGGATACAGCGCGACGCGGTCGCGGAGCGACTCGTACCCGGGCTCCGGCGTCGGGTAGTTCCACGCGGCCCGAGGAGCGACGACCTCGTCCCCACCGACCACGTCGAAGTAGCGCGCGCGGCCCTTGAACTCGCACGTGCTCGTGCCGGGGGCCGGCCGCAGCTCGAGGTCCGCCATCGGCACGTAGTACACCGGCGGGTGCGAGGTCTCGAGCACCCGCACCGCGTCCGTCGTGTCGACCACGACCGTGCCGCCGAGCCGGACGACCACGCGCTCGGGCACGGGTTCGACGGCGGGCGGTCGGGGGTAGTCCCAGACGGACTCCTGGCCGGGTCCGGGTTCGGTCCTCGCGGGGTGGCGCATGCGTCCGGTGTACACCGCGCGGCTGCCGGCGTCTGCGCGGACGACCCCACGCGCTCAGCGACACCTCACGGCGCCGGCGGGGCGCGAGGTGTCGCTGAGCGCGTGAGGTCGGCGTGCCGATCCGCCTCCCGCCTGACACGGAACCCGCCGCAGGAGCAGAGTGGGCGCGTGACGACGACGACACAGGGCATCTTCCGACGGAAGCCGATCGACGCGATCGACGACGAGACCGGCGAGGGCAGCGGCGGCCTGAAACGGCACCTCGGCCTCTGGCAGCTCACCGCGATCGGCGTCGGCGGGATCATCGGCGCGGGCATCTTCACCCTCGCCGGCACGGTCGCGAACGGCGTCGCCGGCCCCGCCGTCCTCATCAGCTTCCTCGTCGCCGGGATCGCGAGCGCCGCCGCGGCCCTGTCGTACGCCGAGTTCGCCGGGCTCATCCCGAAGGCGGGCAGCGCCTACACGTACGGGTACGCCGTGCTCGGCGAGGTGGTCGGGTGGTTCATCGGCTGGGACCTGCTGCTCGAGTACACCGCGATTGTCGCCGTCGTGGCGATCGGCATCTCCGGGTACGTCGGGTTCCTGGTCGGCCAGTTCGGCATCGACCTGCCCGCCTGGATGCTCGGCGCGCCCGGCACGGGCGACGGACACGTGGTCGACGTCTTCGCGATCATCCTCTGCCTGCTCACCGCGTTCGTCCTGACCCGCGGCATCCGCAGCGCCGCTCGCTTCGAGTTCGTCGCGGTCGGCATCAAGGTCGCGCTGGTGGTGCTCATCATCGTGCTCGGGGTGTTCCACATCAACAGCGCCAACTACGACCCGTACTTCCCGTTCGGGTTCGGCGGCGTGATGACCGGCGCCGCGACGGTGTTCTTCGCCGTGTTCGGCTACGACGCGATGTCGACCGCCGCCGAGGAGTCCACCGACGCCCGCAAGCACATGCCGAAGGCGATCCTGCTGTCCCTCGGCATCGCGATGGTGCTGTACGTGCTGGCCACCCTGGTGCTCACCGGCATGCAGAAGTACACCGACATCGACCCGGCCTCCGGGTTCTCGTCCGCGTTCGCCTCGGTCGGGCTCGGCGGCGTCGCGAACGTCATCGCGATCGGCGCCATCGTCGGCATCGTCACCGTCTTGATCACCTTCATGCTCGGGGCCTCGCGCGTCTGGTTCTCGATGAGCCGCGACGGCCTCATGCCGAAGTGGTTCGCGAAGACCGACCCGAAGCGCCACGTCCCGACCCGGGTCACCTGGATCCTCGGTGTGGCGTCGGCGGTGCTCGCCGGTGTCCTGCCCATCGGGATCGTCGCCGAGCTGACGAACATCGGGATCCTGCTCGCGTTCGTGGTGGTCTGCTCCGCGGTGATCGTGCTGCGCTACCGGCAGCCCGACCTCGACCGCCAGTTCCGGCTGCCCCTCATGCCGGTCGTGCCGATCATCGGCATCGTCGCGTCGCTGTGGCTCGTGACGTTCCTGCAGTGGGAGACCTGGGTGCGCTTCGCGATCTGGTTCGCGATCGGCCTCGGCGTGTACTTCGGGTACTCGCGGAAGCACAGCAGGCTCGCGCAGCCCAGCCGCGAGCGCTGAACGCTGCGCGACACGACGGCGGCGCGACCGTGGTGGGACTACTCCTCGACGACCCACACGTGCTGGACCTGCCACCCCTCGGGGACGGACTCGCGGTAGGCCCGGAGCGCCGCGTCGTAGTCCGGCCCGGACGCCTCGTGCGGCCTCGTCGCCGTGGAACGGGCCGTCGCGCGGATGGTCGTCTCGCCCGTGGCCTTGCTCTCGACCGCGTTCGTCTGCTGCAGCGCGAAGCCGTCCAGGTCGAGGTTCGCGATCGCGACCTCCTTCGCCGTGACCACGGAGTCGGCGAACCCGTCGGCCTCGCGGGTCTCGGTGGAGCGGATCGTGCCTCGCAGTGTCGTCACCCGACCAGTATGGACCGGAGGACGAACACGACGGATCGGACGACGAGCACGACGGATCGCGGGACGAACCCAGCCGTGCAGCTCAGGCCTCGCGGCGGTGCTTGCCCTTCGCCGCGGTCGGATCGGCCATCGGGTGGTTCCGGAACCAGCGCAGGAGCTCCCGCGGCCGGCTCTGGTCGGCGCTGCGGTCCCCCTCGTCCAGGAACGTGCTGAAGCCCTCCGGGACGGGCACGCCGTCGGACTCCCGGTCGTACGCCATCGACCACTCCGGGAACCGTCGGGTGTGGACGCTCTCCTCCACGAGCAGGCGGACCTCGTCGTGCCGGTCGTCCGCGACGATCCGGGCGTAGGTGGCGAGCACGGCGTCGTAGGGCCCCTCGAGGAGCTGCATGAAGCGTCCCCCGCGGTGCACGAGCATCCCCGTCAGTCCGTCCTCCGTGTTCCGACGACGGGCGTGCTCGAGCACCGCCTGGAGCGCGTCCTCGTCGAACGGCTCGGTCGCCGAGCTCATGTACACCAGGGAATGCATCACGCCTCGATCCTGCACCCGACACCCGTCGTCCGTCTCCCCCAGAACGGGACAGCAGGATCCCAGACCGGTCAGTGTCCGAGCGCCAGCTGCACGACCCGGACGACCACGAGCACCACCGCGACCACCAGGTACACCCGCAGCGCGGTCAGCCCGAGCCGACGACCCGGCGACAGCTGCGGCGCCGGCAGCTGCTCGACCGGCGGCATGCGCCACGACGCACGGTCCGTGGCGGAGGTGACCCGTGCCTCCAGGCCGGCGACCGCACCACCCACCGGGCCGCCACCGATGCGCGTCCCCGCGGCGGCACCCGCGCGACCCCGCCGCGTCCGGACCAGGAAGACCACCCCGACGGCCACCGACAGTGCCGCTCCCCCGAGCAGCACGTCGGTCACCTGCCCGCTCGTGATCGCGGGGAACACGACGCTCACCGTCAGCACGAGCGAGAGCACCACGAGCACCGCCACCACCGCGGCGGTGAAGAGCGTCAGCCACCGTCCGTTCACCCACGGCCCGAGCACCGCCCGGTCCGTGCACAGGAGCAGCAGGAACACCGTCGCCGACGGCAGCAGGACCCCGGCGAGCACCTGCACGCCCACGGTGATGAGGCCGAGCGGGCTCCCGGGTACCAACACCACCGCGGCGGCGAGCGCGAGCACCCCGGCGAACACGGCGTAGAAGCCCTTCGCGTCCCGGACCGAGCGGTGCAGCGAGTGCCGCATGCCGAGCACGTCCCCGAGGGCGTACGACGTCGACAGCCCCACGGCCGCGGCGCCGATGACGGACGCGTCGATGAGCGCGATCGCGAACAGCACCCCGGCGAGGTGCCCGACCGCGTGCCCGATCCCGACGGCGACCCCACCGGCGTCCGTGAAGTGCCCGGCGCCGGCGCGACCGCCGAACACCGCGGCGGGCACGGTCATCAGGATCGCGCCGCCGAGCACGACGATCACGATGCCGATCACCAGGTCGACCTTCTCGTAGCCCATGAAGCGCGGCGTGATCCGCTTGTCGATGACGTACGACTGCTGGAAGAACAGCTGCCACGGCGCGACGGTGGTGCCGACGATGCCGATCACCAGGAGCATCACGGTGGACAGGTCGGCACCACGCGGGAAGCCCGGGACGAGGAACCCGCGCACGACCGCCCCCGCCGCGGGGTGGGCGAGGAACGACAGCGGCACGAGCACGAGCGAGCCGGCGATGAGCACCATGCAGAGCCGCTCGAACCGGCGGAAGGACCCGGTGCTCACCGCGGCGATGACGAGCACGGCCGCGGCGACCACGCCGGGGACCTCGGGCAACCCGAGGTACCGGAGCCCGAGGCTGATGCCGATGAACTCCGTGACGATCGTCATCGCGTTGAGCACGAACAGGTCGACCACGCTGAAGGCTCCCCAGAACCGCCCGAACCGCGCGGTGATGAGCTTCGCGTGCCCCACCCCGGTGACCGCGCCGAGCCGGAGCACCATCTCCTGGTTGACGTAGAGGACGGGGACGAGCAGCAGCAGGGTCCAGAGCAGCGAGGTCCCGTCGTCCTGACCGGCCTGCGTGTAGGTGCCGAACGCGCCGGCGTCGTTGTCGCCGACCATCACGATGAGGCCGGGGCCGACGATCGCGACGAGCGTGCGGAGCTTCCGGCGGAGGCCGGTGCGGCGGTCGGTGTCGCCGACTCGGATCGTGCCGAAGGCGCCCTGGATGTCGCCGAGGTGGGCGCTGTCGAGGACGGCGGTGGGACGGGTGTCGGGTGCGGTGGTCATGGCGGGTTCCGTTCCGGGAGGAGGTGGGCGCGGCGACGGTGGGCCGGGCACGGGGGCGCGGCGGCCGTCGGTCGCGACGCACAGGGGTGCGGCCGTCGGTCGCGGCGCGCAGGGCGGCCGTCCGTCCGGCGGCTTGTGCGGGCCGGACGGGAGGCACGGGGGCACGTCCGCCACGCTTCGTGCGGGCGGACGGTGGTCACCGGCGCGCGCGACGGACCCTCCGGCCCGGAGGCGGGCACGGACGGGTCACACGGCGACGGTCGACGTCAGGATCGTGAGGGAGGCGCGTCGGAGGACGACCTGTGATGGTCACTGCTCATGGCACACCTCCCGTTCCGTCGGTCGCGCGCAGCGCCCGGCGGACCGGGGACCCGGTCACGCCACTCCCACGTCAGACCTTCAGCACTCCGTGACGTCGACCCGCGGTGTGCGGGAGCCAGTCGGGGCAACCCCTTGCGCCGGGGAGGCCTGTCCTGACCCGTGGCGTCTCTCGACGTTCGGGGTCGCTGGCATGTATCCACGAAGGAGCCTCAGCGAACGGAGGGCGCCTTGCAGGGACGACTGTAGACCCGGCGCACGGGCCGGCACGACCCCGCGGGCCGTTCCTGACCGGACCATCAGTCGGCGCCGGTCCGGGTCGTTCAGTTCACGCAGGGGATGCCGCCGGACGCCAGCGGCTGTGCGGCGCTCGTGGTCGTCGTCGAGGGGACCCCGGACGTGGTCGGCGCGCCCTGGGCCGCCCCGGCGCCCTGCCCGGCAGCGCCCTGTCCGGCGGCACCCTGGCCGGCGGCGCTCCCCGTGCCGGCGGTGCCCTGCCCCGCTCCGGTGCTCGGCGTGGCCGCGGTGCTCGGCGTGGCCGACTGCGCCGCCGCCGGGTGGTCGGACGCCGCGATGAGCGCCGCCGTCGTGGACCGGACCTGCGCGAGGTCGACGATGTTCACGTCCTGCCCGTCCTCGACCCCGTACCGGACGATCGGCAGCGTCTGGAACGTGATCCCGCCACCGGCGAAGCGCTGCGCGTCCCCCGCGAACGAGAGCAGGTCGAACCCGGAGTCGAGCGCGATGTCCTGCTTCGCGGTGTCGATCAGGTGCTGCACGAGCGGAAAGTTCGTCAGCACGTCCTCGTGCCGGAGCTTGTACGCCAGCGCGACGATGAACGCCTGCTCGCGGCGCTCCCGGTCCAGGTCGGTGAGCTCGACGCCGGACCCGCTCGTGTCCCGCCGCTGCCGCACGAACGACAGCGCCTGCGAGGCGTCGAGCGACTGCAGCCCCTTGTGGAAGTCCGCGCCGGAGTACGTGTCGGACGTCGTCTCGTTCAGGCAGACCTGGATCGGCTGCACGGCCTGGGCGATGTCGTAGAACGCCGCCATCGTGACCTCGATGAAGTGGTTGATCGGCACGCCGCCCAGGAACTGCGACACCGTCGTGATCTCCTCCTGCCGCGCGGCCGACCGGGCCTGCTGGTACGCGTCGTCGTGCGACACCCCGGGCTCGGTGTTCACGATGTGCCGCAGCGTCTGGTCGAGCTCGTACCCGTACGCCTGCTTGATCTTCCCCTCGGCGTTCCCGTCCGGCGCCCCGGGGAGCGTCGTCCAGTCGTCACGCGGGATCGAGATGCCGACCGCAGGACCCCCGCCCGCGGGGATGTGGATGAGCATGAGGACGTTCGTGTTGTACCCGCCGTCCGAGCCGTCCCCGGCGTGCAGCGCCTGGTAGGTCGCAGCGGGCAGCACGTTCCCGTCCTCGTCCCGACGGCTGTCGAGCCCCATCACCAGGATGTTCGACTCCCCCTCGGCCTGCGGCACCGCGCTGCTGCTCGCCGACGCCCCGGCGACCGGCAGGTGGATGTCCGAGCGGTGGATGCCGGTGTCCAGGTCGACGACCGTCCGCGCGACGGCGACCCCACCGCCGACCAGCGCCAGGGCGGCCACGGCCGAGACCCCGAGCAGCACCCGACGTCGGAGTCGGCGTCCGGGACTCGGGGCACGGCGGTGTGCGGCGGGTCGCGGTGCGTGCTGCTGGTCCATCGGGTTCCTCCGGCTCGGTGGGTGCCCGCACTGTACGGTCGCGCCCGACAGGGAGCCGGGGACCTGCCTCGGACCGGGCCTGCACTCCTCCACAGCCTCGGCCGCGGCCCGCGGAACCGCGCGGTTCCGCCGCACCGGATCGGCCTGCGGGGATTCGCAGTCGGTGGCGGCTGGCACGATGGTCCCGTGCCAGCCGTCCCGATGATCGACGCCGTCGACGTCATCCGCTTCGTCGGTCCGCAGACCTTCGGGCGCGGGCGCGACGTCGTGCGGGCGGGACTGGTCGAGGACGCCGCCTGGCGCGAGGACGACGGCACCGTCACCGCGACCGTCACCGGGTCCGCCGACGACCCGTACGAGCTCCGCGTCGAGACGACGCTCGCCCGCGGGGACTTCGTCCGCCCGGTCCGCAGCACCTGCACCTGCCCCCTCGGCGGCGACTGCAAGCACGTCGCCGCCGCGCTCCTCACCATCAACGCGCGCGCGTTGGCAGCCGCGTCGGGTCCGCGACGCGTCGCACCCGTCGAGACCCCACCGGAGCCGGACTGGAGGCACGACCTCGCCCGCCTCGCCGGCGACGACCCGCAGGTGGCCGGCCCGCAGGGCACCCCGATGGGGCTGCAGTTCGAGCTGCGGGACGCGGTGCCGTCGAAGCTCGCCGCCCGGGCACGCGCCGTCGGTCGAGCGCTGCCGTCCCGTGCCCGCAGCGTCCGGCTCGGTGTCCGGCCCGTCACGCGGAGCGACGCCGGCAACTGGGTGCGCGGGCAGCTCACCTGGGGCACGCTCCCCTACTCGGTCAACCGGCTCGGGCTCGCGCCGGAGCAGCACGCGTGGTTCCTGCAGTTCGCGGCGCTCCACCGCGCCGGCCAGCTCGCCGGGCTGCCGGGCGAGAGCGACTGGGTGCACCTCGACGACTTCCAGAGCCCGCTCCTGTGGCCGCTGCTCCGCCAGGCGCCGGCGCTCGGGATCGCGTTCGTGGCCGGGAAGCGCGAGGGCGGTGCGGTCCTCGGCGAGCAGGCCCAGGTGCTCCTCGACGCCGTCCGGTCCGAGGACGGCCTGGTGCTCGGCGCGAGCGCGGTGCTCGACGGCCGACCGGCGCCCGACGGCGCAGCCCGCACGATCGGCGACCACGGTGTGTACGTCTTCCGCGAGAGCCCCGAGTTCCACGTCTCGCTCGCGCCCACGCCGGCTCCGGTGCCCGAGGACCAGCGGCGCATGCTCGTCGACGACGTCCGCATCACCGTGCCCCGAGCCGAGGTCGACGAGTTCCTGGCCGACTGGTCCCCCCGGCTCCGCGGCGCACTCGGGCTCGTCAGCTCCGACGGCTCGGTCGAGCTCCCCGAACGTCGGGCGCCCGAGCTCGTGCTCACCGCGACCTTCGAGCCCGCCCGCGCGCCGCGCACCGACGACCGCCTGCACCTGCAGTGGCGCTGGCAGGTCGACGGGCGGAAGGACCCGGTCGCGCTGCACGGCCCGCTCCCCGACCTGACCGGCGTCCGGGCGGCCGACGACCCTTCGTCCGCTGCGAACTCCGAGTCGTCCGCCGCCGGCCCGGGGGGCGGCCTCGCCTGGTTCGAGGACGGCACCATCGACGGCGCCGACGTCGCCGTCTTCGCGAACGAACTGCTCCCGGCGCTGCCCGACCACGGCGTCCGCACGGTCGTCCAGGGCGAACGGCAGGACTACGAGCGCCTGACCGGACGTCCGCACATCAAGGTCACGACCATGCCGTCGGACAAGCACGACTGGTTCGACCTCGGCATCTTCGTCACCGTGAACGGCAAGCAGGTGCCCTTCACGCCGCTCCTCCGCGCCCTCGCCAACCGGGACCGGCGGATGAAGCTCATCGACAACTCGTACCTGTCGTTGTCCGACCCGGCGTTCGACCGCCTCAAGGAGCTCATCGAGGAAGCCCGCGACCTCGAGGAGTGGGAGCCCGACGCGCCCCTGACGGTCACGCCGCTGCAGGCCGGGCTCTGGTCGGAGTTCGACCAACTCGCCGACGAGACCGAGCACGACGAGCGCTGGCAGCGGATCGCCGCGGGCCTCCTCGACGCCACTCCCCCCGCGGACGTCCCGGTGCCCGACACCGTGCACGCCGAGCTCCGGCCCTACCAGCACGCCGGCTACGCGTGGCTGCGCTTCCTGCGCGAGCACGGCATCGGCGGGGTGCTCGCCGACGACATGGGTCTCGGCAAGACCCTGCAGGTGCTCGCGATGATCGCCGCCGCCCGCCGGGACGAGCCGGACGCGCCGCCGTTCCTCGTCGTCGCCCCGACCTCCGTCGTCGGCAACTGGGCGGACGAGGCCGCACGGTTCGTGCCGTCCCTCGCGGTGACCACCGTCACGGCGACCTCGCTGAAGGACCCGGCGCGCGTGTCCCGGGCGGCAGCGGCGTCCGACGTGGTCGTGACGTCGTATGCCCTGCTCAGGCTCGACGCGGCCGAGTACCGCGAGACGCGCTGGTCGGCGCTCGTGCTCGACGAGGCGCAGTTCGTGAAGAACCCGCAGTCGCAGACCCACCGGGCGGCGGCGGAGCTCGGCGCCCCCGTGACGTTCGCGATCACCGGCACGCCGCTCGAGAACGGGCTCACGGACCTCTGGGCGCTGTTCCACGTGGTCGCTCCCGGCCTGCTGTCGTCCTGGTCGCGGTTCGGCGACGACTACGTGAAGCCCCTCGGGTCGCCGGACCTCCGCGGCGAGGCCCGCGCCGAGCTCACCGCGCGGCTCCGGCGGCGGATCCGGCCGCTCATGCTGCGCCGGACGAAGGAGAGCGTCGCCGCCGACCTGCCGCCGAAGCAGGAGCAGGTCGTCCGGGTCACCCTCGACCCCGCGCACCGGGCGCTGTACGAGACGACGCTCAACCGGGAGCGGCTGAAGGTGCTCGACCTGATCGACGACCTGGCCCGCAACCGGATGATCGTCTTCCGGTCCCTCACCCTGCTCCGGATGCTCGCGCTCTCACCCGCCCTCGTGCAGGAGACCGAGGAGCCCGTGCCCTCCGCGAAGCTCGAGCTGCTGCTCGACGAACTCGAACAGCTCGCCGCCGAAGGTCGCCGGGCGCTCGTGTTCAGTCAGTTCACGACCTTCCTGCGGATGGTCGCCGAGGCCTTGGACGCGCGGGGCGTCGGCTACGAGTACCTCGACGGCTCCACCCGGAAGCGCCCGCAGGTCATCGAGCGCTTCCGCTCGGGCACCGCGCCGGCGTTCCTCATCTCGCTCAAGGCCGGCGGCTTCGGCCTGACCCTGACCGAGGCGGACACCGTGTTCGTGCTCGATCCGTGGTGGAACCCGGCTGCCGAGTCCCAGGCGGTCGACCGGACGCACCGCATCGGGCAGACCCGGTCCGTGAACGTGCAGCGGTTCATCGCCGAGGACACCATCGAGGAGAAGGTCCTCGCGCTCGCGGCGAAGAAGGCCGAGCTGTTCGCCACGATGATCGACGACGACGCCCTGTTCGCCGACGACCTGACCGCCGACGACATCCGCTCTCTCCTCACCTGAAGCACGTTCCTGCGTCGGCCGCCGGCGCGGCGTGCTCCCGCACAACCGGAAGCACGCTGCACCACCGCGATCCGCGGCACGGCGTGCTTCCCGTTGTGCGACGTTGCCGGCGGGCCGTCGGCCGCGCACGGGCGCGAGGTCAGCGCGCGAGTGCGTCGATCCGAGCGACCTCGTCGGCGGAGAGGTCCAGGTGCACACCCTCGGCGTTCGAGCGGATGCGGTCCGGGTTCGACGACTTCGGGATGACGACGAACCCGTGAGCAACGTGCCACGCGACGATGACCTGCGCACTGTCGACGTCGTGCGCGCCGGCGATCTCGACGAGGGTCGGGTCCTGCAGGTTGCTCGCCTTGAAGGGGCTGTAGCCTTCGAGCACGACGCCGCGCTCCCGCAGCCCGTCGGCGATCGCACGGTCGAACTCGACCGGGCTCCACCGGATCTGGTTGACGGCCGGGGCGGTGCCGGTGGCAGAGACGAGCTCGTCGATCTGCGCGAGCGAGTAGTTGCTCACGCCGACCGCCCGGGTCAGCCCGTCGGCCTGCGCCTGGACGACCTGCTCCCAGACGTCCGGTCGGGCCTCGCCGTTCGGCGGCCAGTGCACGAGCCACAGGTCCAGGTGGTCGAGGCCGAGCTGCTCGAGGCTCTCCTCGATCGTCTGCCGCACGCGGTCGGCGTTGTCCGGCGGCAGCTTCGTGGTGACGAACACGTCGTCACGGGCGAGTCCGGACGCGGCGAGGGCCTTGCCGACGCCGCGCTGGTTCGAGTAGCCCGTCGCGGTGTCGACGTGGCGGTACCCGGCCTCGAGCGCAGCGCCCACGGCAGCGGGTGCATCGGCGTCCGGGATCTGCCAGGTGCCGAAGCCGAGGAGCGGCATCGACCCACCGGTGACGGGCACGGAAGGAGTGGCGTGATCGGTCATGCACCCGTGTCTACGCCGACGTTCGTCGGTGCCGTACGGGAAGGTGGACGACGGCCCACCCGGGCCCGTACCACCGCACCACCCGGAGTCCCCCCATGCCGTCGAACCGACGCCGCACCCCGATCACCCTCACGTCCCTCGTCGTCGTCCTCGTCCTGACGGCCGGCGGGTACCTCGTGCACCGGACCGGCGACGCGGTGCCGACCCCCGGCGCGACCGCAGCCGGCGGGACGGGCCCGAGCCGTGCCTCCAGTCCGACGACCGGGGCGACCGCCCCGACCACCGCCACCGGCCCCGTCCCCAGCACCGCGCCGGACCCCACCGGCACCGTGGACGCGGCGACCGCCCGCCAGCAGCTGGCCGCGCTCCCCGTCAAGGGCAAGGCCCCGGCGACGGGGTACGACCGCGTCGGGGACTTCGGCACCGCGTGGCTCGATGTCGACCACAACGGCTGCGACACCCGGAACGACGTGCTCGCCCGGGACCTGACCGACGTGCAGCGCGAGGGGCCGTGCAAGGTCCTCCGCGGCGCCCTGACCTCCCCCTACACCGGGGAGCACGTCGACTTCGTGCGGGGGAACACCACCTCGACCCTCGTGCAGATCGACCACGTCGTCGCGCTCGAGAACGCCTGGCGCACCGGCGCCCAGCAGCTCAGCCAGCAGGAGCGCGAGGCCCTGGCGAACGACCCGGAGAACCTGTTCGCGGTCGACGGGCACTCGAACGCGCAGAAGCGGTCGGGCGACGCGGCGACCTGGCTGCCCGCGGCGACGGGCTTCCGCTGCACCTACGTCGCACACCAGGTCGCGGTGAAGACGAAGTACCACCTGTGGGTGGCCCCTGCCGAACACGACGCGATCGCGCGCATCCTCGATCGCTGCTGACGAACGCCCTGGACAACAGGTGTAGCCTAACTGGCGAGCTGATGCAGACGCATCGACCCTTCATCGTCGAAGACCGCAGGAGGCCTCCAGCATGACCAGCACCACCACCCGCTTCACCGACCGCGTCGTCCTCATCACCGGCGGCGGCTCCGGACTCGGCCGCGCGACCGCCGTCCGACTGGCGACCGAGGGCGCCGCGCTGTCCCTCGTCGACGTCTCCGCCGAGGGCCTCGAAGCGACGAAGACCGCCGTGCTCGACGCCGCTCCCGAGGCCCAGGTCATCACCACCGTCGCCGACGTCTCCGACGAGGCGCAGGTCGAGGCCTACGTCGCCGCGACCACCGAGCGCTTCGGCCACATCGACGGCTTCTTCAACAACGCCGGCATCGAGGGCAAGCAGAACCCCACCGAGTCCTTCACCGCCGCCGAGTTCGACAAGGTCGTGTCGATCAACCTCCGCGGGGTGTTCCTGGGCCTCGAGAAGGTCCTCAAGGTCATGCGCGAGCAGGGCTCCGGCATGGTCGTGAACACCGCGAGCGTCGGCGGCATCCGCGGCATCGGCAACCAGTCCGGGTACGCCGCCGCCAAGCACGGCGTCGTCGGCCTGACCCGCAACTCCGCCGTCGAGTACGGCCAGTACGGCATCCGCATCAACGCGATCGCCCCCGGCGCCATCTGGACGCCGATGGTCGAGAACTCGATGAAGCAGATCGACGCCGAGAACCCCCGCAAGGCCGCCGAGGAGTTCATCCAGGTCAACCCGACCAAGCGCTACGGCGAGGCCCCCGAGATCGCCTCGGTCGTCGCCTTCCTGCTCTCCGACGACGCCAGCTACGTCAACGCGACGGTCGTCCCGATCGACGGCGGGCAGTCGGCCAAGTACTGAGCGGGTCCCCTCCGGCAGCCGGCGCGCGCCCGTCTGCGCCGACTGCCGGCCGGGAGGCACGACACACGTCCGTCCCGCGTGTCCCCCTGCCAGCAGTGGTCGGGTGTGCACCCCGCGGCGTGACAGCATGGCGGGATGACGAACGAGACGGACGGGTCGGCCTTCGGTCGGGGCGTCGACAAGCCCCCGCCCACCGCAGCCGCCGAGCTCCGCCGTCGGATGGCGACGTCGCCCGCAGGGTTCCTCCGCAGCGCGGCCTGGGTGCCGTGGAAGCCCGAGGGCACCCCGGAGGGCGGCAGCATCGCGCACGTGATCATCCGGGACCTGCCGTTCGTGCCGGTGTTCACCGACCCCGCGGAGCTCGCCGCCGGTCTGCCCGACACCGAGGGTCGGCCAGTGCCGATGTCCGAGCTCGTGACCGCGCTCCCCGAGGAGTTCGGCATCGTGGTCGACCCGACGAGCGCCGAGGCCGCGAACTTCCTGCACGCCGACGTCCTGGCGAACATGCGCGAGCAGATGCGCGTCGGCGTGCCGACCGAGAACGGCTCCGACTCCGGCGGCGGCACGGACCAGGCCTGACCCGTCCGCGCCGCCGGCGAAGCGGTCACCAGACGGTGCCTGCTCCGAAGAAGATGCTGAGGAACGCCAGGCCGCCGAGCACCAGGCCCGTGACCGCCAGGCCCATCCCACGGCGGACCCGGTTCGCCCGCACGATGCCGATGATCCCGAAGACGATCGCGAGCAGGTCGGGGAGGAATCCGAGGAACACCCCGATGAAGAAGGGGATCCAGGTCACCAGGAAGCCGAACAGGCCGAGCACGAACGCGGTGACCGCGAATCCGTTGCCCGGTTGAACGGGGCCCGGCGCACCCATGGGCGGGAACGGCTGCGGACTGAACTGCTGATATGTCATGCGTTCACCCTAGAGGGTCGCCGAGGACAGCTCAGAGCACGTGGTGCGCGATGAGCCGTCCGAGGTACGTGACGTCGAACTGCCCCTTGAACTCGAACCGTACCTTGCCGAGGCCGCTGAACCACAGGTCGAGCTCTGCGTCCAGGTCGAACGTCCCCGCGGTCTCCACCGAGAACGCCTGGATCTTGCCGTACGGCAGCGAGGTGAAGTCCCGCTTCTTGCCCGTGATCCCCTGCACGTTGCAGGCGAGGATGCGCTTGTCGGTGAACACGACGAAGTCGCGGATGGTCTTCGCCGCGACGAGGATCCGCTCGCCGTCCAGCAGCAGACCGGCGATCTGCGGCTCGATCTCGGCCGGGTCGCAGTGCGAGAGCTTGAACAGGGTGCCGTTGGAGAAGTCCATCACGCCGCGAGCGTAGCGGCAGATCGCACGTCGGGGCGGAGCGGGTCCGTGACGGCGACCGGCGGTCCCGGGCCGGGATGCTCGCGGCGGCCGAAGCCGCCGGCCGGCCGCGCGAGCGGCATCACGCTGACCGAGCGATCGGCCGTCCTGGTTCATGAATCCCGGCTTTCACGAACCAGAACGGCCGAACACCGACCGAGGAACGTCTCCGCGTTGCGCCACGCGCCCAGTTCTGGGGATCCTTCACGATCATCGTCCTCGCCAGGATGGACAGGTTGCCGAGACGAGGGGGCGCACATGCCGTTGGGTGGACCAGGGCCACGAGATTGGTCGCCGAGTGAACCGAGCACTCCGCCGTCGACTTCTCGCTGGGGGACGCCACCGCTCCACTCCCCCGCGTCCTTCCTCGGCACGACGACCACCACGGCGCCACGGCGTCGGACCCGGCCGTGGGCGTTCGCGACGCTGGCGATGCTGCTCGGCGGCGGGAGCGTCGTCCTCGCACTGGTCGAGCCCCAACGCCAGGGTGTGCCGACGGGCTTCGTCGTCTCGACGATCGGCGTGACGGCGATCGCCTGCGGGGTGCAGGCCGTGCGCCGTGCACGGTGGGGCTCGGTCGTCGCACGAGCCTTCGGACGCGTCGGTGGCGGGCTTGGTGCGGCCGGGTCGGCGCTCATGCTCTACGCGTTGCTCGGGTACGGCCTGGCGACCATCGGCGTGCACGTCCCGGCGCTCTCGCTGCCGTCCCCCACGAACGGCATGGCCGACACCGTCGCCGTGCCGGCCGGCACCGCACCTGTGGTCGCTCCCCAGAGCGCGGCGGCACCCCCTCCCGCAGCCGTGACCGCTGAGCAGGAGCGGAGCTCCCTGACGCAGGCGATCGGTTCGCTCGCCTTCTCGATGCGCGAGCGCTTCCCGTCGGGTGGCTTCCCGGAGCAGCTCGTCACGTCGACGAGTCCGAGCAGCATCGCGCTCCCGGACGGATCAGGGCTCGCGTCGTTGCCGGAGGACACCCGCGTGCTCTACTCGGTGTCCGCCGACCGGAGCGCGTGGTCGATCACCCTCGTGGGCGCTGCGCACCGGTCCGTCGCGACCTACAGCTCCGTCGACGGCACGCTCAGTGTGGGCTGATCGGTCTCCACGCGCGATCGGGGCTCGACGAGCTCGATGAACCGGGAGAGCAGGGACAGTCCGGCGATCGACGGCGGCAGCCCGGTGGTCAGCGCGGGTGAGTGCACGAGGTAAGCCGTCCACTTCGCCCGGGACAACGCGACGTTCAGCCGGTTCGGCATGAGCAGGAAGTCGAGCCCTCGTGGGATGTCCGCCGCGCTCGAGGCGGCGAGCGACGTGATCGACACCACGGCCTCGCGCCCCTGGAACATGTCCACCGTGCCGACCTGCGTCCCGCGGAGGCCGGCGGCGTCGAGTGCCTCGCGGATCACGGCACCCTGCGCGTTGTAGGGAGCGACGACGATGACGTCCTCGTCGGTGAGGACGCGCGTGGTGTCCCCGTCGGTCCAGGTCCGGCCGACGACGTCCCGGGCGAGGGCCACGACCCGCTCGGCTTCCTCGACCGAGGACGTCGTGTTCCCGGCGTGCACGACCGGCACGGGGTGGACACCAGGGTCGATGCCGTCGAGGTGCCGGCCGGACGCCATCGACGCCAGCTGCCCGTCGTACGACAGACCGGACACCGCGGCGGTCAGCGCGGGCTCCATCCGGCGAGTGCGGGCGAGGAAGTAGCCGAACTCCGCGGGCAGCACGTGCTCCCCGTCGGCGAGCCAGCCGAGCGCCGACTGGTCGACCGGCTCCGGGTGCGACCCCTGGGAGACCTGCGGCAGCTGCTGCGGGTCGCCGAGCAGGAGCAGGCGGGTCGCGGCGATCGAGGACGCGATGGTCGGGGCGAGCGAGAACTGCCCGGCCTCGTCGACGACGAGCAGGTCGAGGGAGCGCCGCGGGATCGTGCCCTCGTTCGCGAACGTCCACGCGGTCCCGCCGACGACGCCGCCGGTGCCGGTCTCGGCGCACGAGGACAGGAATGCAGCGATGGCGGCGTTGTTCTTCACCGGCGTCCACGCGGCGGCCTCGAGCTCGTCATCGGTCGCGCCGGACTTCGGGACCTTCACGACTCGGTCGGCGGGCACACCTGCACCCACGACGGACGCGAGGAAGTTCTCCGACGTCGCGTGCGACTGCCCGACGACCCCGACGCGCCAGCCGTGCTCGCGGACGAGTCGGGCGACGACGTTCGAGCCGACGTAGGTCTTGCCGGTGCCCGGAGGCCCCTGGATCGCGAGGTACGACCGGTCGAGGCCGAGCAGCGTCGCGACCACGGCGGACACGGTGTCGTCGCCCTGGACGGCGGCGAGCGCTCCTCGCGGCGGGATCCGACGGAGCAGGTCGAGCGCGGGGTCGGGCAGCATCGCCGGCAGCGCGTCGAGCACCTCCTGCCCCCACTCGGCGATCGCCTCGGGCTGGGGCTTCGCACGCGGCGGGGCCGCCGGGGCGAGTGCGACCGGGAAGTCGGCGTGCGGCTGCCCGCCACCGACCGGCAGGCTCTCCTTGACCAGCACCTCGAACGCCTCGCCGTTCTCGGACGCGTCGAGCACGACCGCGCGAGCCGACGCACCCTTCGACCCGGGGGCCGGAGCGGTGACCGACGGCGGGAGCGGGTCGTCGTAGACGAGGTGGGGCGTGCCTCCAGGCCGGATCCGCGAGCCGGGGGCGAGCGTCCCCGACAACCGGATCTCCCGCGACTGCGAACGGGCACGCGGCAGCGTGCCCCAGTCGCGCTCGACCGACGCGCGCTCGACCACCAGGACGTCCCGCGTGTCCGCCCAGTCGTCGACGGGGTTCCGGAGGCGGTCGAAGTGGTCCTGCCAGAAGGTCTTCGCCTCGCGGCGGTGGTAGTCGATCGCGGCGGCGGCGAGCGCCAGCGCGGTCTGGTCGGCGTCGCGGTCGAGGGGGTCCACGTCCGCCAGCTCCGCGGCGAGCGCCGTGTACACGGGGTTCGGCTCGCGCTCGACCGGGATCGGCGGCAGGAGTTCCTCGGCCGCGACCGGCGCGGCCGGCGCTGCCTGCCGCAGGGACAGGAGCCAGTCCCGCAGCCGCAGCGTCGAGCGGCAGTCGTAGGCGTTGTAGTCCGCGACCTCGTCGAGCATGTGCTGCCCCGCGGCCGGGTCGCCGTTCCGGAGCTCGTCGATCGCGTCGACGTAGGCGGTGATGCTGTCCGCGGCGTTCGTGACGTCGCTCAGCCGCAGGTCGTCGCCCATGTAGAGCGGCTCGAGCTTCTTGATCGAGTAGCTGTGGCTCCCGACCACCAGGGCCTTGCGGACGATCGGGTACAGGTCGACGAGGACCCCCGCGCGGAGCAGGTCGTCGACGACGTCCTCGCCGACGCCGTGCCGGGCGGCGAGGGAGAGCAGGTGTGTCCGCTCGTACGCGGCGTAGTGGTAGACGTGCATGCCGGGGTGCTGCTCGCGGCGCTCCTGCACGAACGCGAGGAAGTCGACCAGCGCCTGCCGCTCGTCGCGGATCGTGTGCGCCCAGAACGCCGTGAACGCGGCGCGTTCGTCGACCAGGCCGAACAGGTAGTCGAGTCCCCAGTGCACGCCGTCCTCGGTGTGCAGGGGGTCGCCCTCGAAGTCGAAGAACACGTCGCCCGCGTCGGGTGCGGGGATCGCGTCGAGCGCGCGCGGGTCGAGGACCTCGAAGCGCGGCTTGGTCGGGTGGCCGGTTCCGCGGTGCGCGTGCTGTTCGGCTTCGCTCTCGGTCTGGAGGCGCGCCTGACGGACCAGCCTCTCTTGCGTGGATCGCGACATGCCTGGCACGGCCGCGGTGCGGGCCGCCAGGTCGTCGATCGTCCGCACCCCCTGCCGGATCAGCTTCGTGCGCTGGTCGAGGCGCATCCCGGCGACGAGGACCAGGTCGCGGTGCTGCTGGACCTGCGTCTGGCAGATCGCGCAGCGCCCGCAGCTCGAGTAGCGCGGGTCACCCCAGCGCAGGTCGTCGGTCTCGCTCATCCGCTCGGCGATGACCCGCTCGAGCTCGGCGCGCTGCGTCCGGTAGACCGGGGCGATGTCGGCGAGGTCGTGCGTGGTCGTCGTCCGGTCGCCGAGGACGAGGTGCACCTGGCGGCCCGTCGGGACGCCGTGCGCCTGCATCCGCTCGGCGTAGGCCGCGAGCTGGAGCAGGGCGCTGATCTTCGCGTGCCGGGCGAGCTTGGTGTCGTAGACCTCGTACTCCCCCACCTCGTTCCGGACGATGAAGTCCGCGAAGCCGATGAAGCCCGGACGGTCGACGGTCGGCGGCTCGTGGAAGGTCGGCTGGTAGAGCACGTCGGCGCCTTTGTCGAAGGCGTCCAACGCTTGTCGCGCTGCTGTCTCGTAGTCACGCGGAGCGGGTCGGTCGAACTCCACGACGTCTCGGATCTGCTTGAGGATGTCGAGGTAGTCGAGCTCATGCTGGTCCCCCAGGCGGGCGGTGCGCTCGAGCATGTCGTCGTGCTCGTCGGGCAGGGGCCCGCCGCGACCGAGCTTGGCGTCGAGGCGGCGGAGGAACGCCCACTCGCAGGACGCCCACGTGCTGAGGTCGCTCGGGCTGAGCAGGACCTGCCCGTCGACGCCGATCTGCATGCGCTCCCCCGTCTCGTCTGGTGCGCTGACGAGCCTAGGGGCGGCCGCCGACAGGCTCGAGACGCACGAACCGCGGGCCCTCGTAGCCGTCGCGGGACACGTGCGCGGTGAAGTCGGCGAGGGACCGGACCCAGTGCCCGCGTTCGCCGTAGAGCGCCTGGTAGACGACCACCGGCTCCTCGGTCTCGACGTCCTTCGCGACGAGGACCACCTCGTACTCGCCGCCCTTGAAGTGGCGGTACCGGCCGGCGGTCACGTCGCTGCTCATCCCCCAGATGCTACGGAACCGGACGGACCGGCGCGGTCGTGCCTACAGTCACCGATGTGGACGGGACAGCGACGCGGGCACGGCGGGCGATCCGCCGCTCGATCGTGATCGCGGTCGTCGGCGCGGTCGTCGGCGGTGTCGGGAGCACCATCGGCGGCGTGAGGCTTGAGAAGGGCTCGGACGTCGTCCTCCTGGCGATCGGTGGCACGGTCACCGTCGCCGGTCTCGCCGGGCTCGTCTCGGTCTTCCTGACGCTGATCGACCTGATGCCGGAGCTCCAGAGCCCGGTCGAAGGACTCGATCGGGCCCAGCGGCGCGAGATAGATCGGATGATCCGCGAGGGCCGCCCGATCGCGCCGGACGGCAGCGAAGCGGCCCGACGCGCGTTCGACCGAGCACGCGGCACGGCCATCGTCCTGCCGCTCCAGACGACGCAGCTCGTCCTCCTCTACTGCCTGATCGCCGGACCGCAGATCCCACGGTTGACGTCGGGCGAGCCGTGGCAGTGGTGGTTCAGTCGCATCTTCCTGGTGGTACTCATCTGCGTGATCGTCTGGTTCGTGCCGCACGCACGGCGTCGAGTGGCCGCTGCACGCCGGTACATGCAGGCCGCCGACGAAGCCGTCCGCGCCTGACACGTCGTCCACAGATCACCGGCGAGGTGTCGGTCGTTCCGGTCCCGGATGGAACGCTGGGGCGATGGACCGCTGGGAGGCCGACGACGCCCGCCGCCGCCACATGGCCCGGGTCGGGCGGCGGGACACCGCGCCCGAGCTCGCCGTCCGTCGCGAGCTCCACCGCCGAGGCCGCCGGTTCTTCGTCGACCGCCCGGTGAGCTCCCGGTGCCGGGTCCGCCCCGACCTCGTCTTCACGCGCGCGCGCGTCGCCGTGTTCGTCGACGGTTGCTTCTGGCACTTCTGCCCGGACCACACCCACCTGCCGAAGACCAACGCCGAACTGTGGCGCCGAAAGCTCCTCGCGAACCGGCAGCGTGACGCCCGGAACGAGGCGATCCTGGTGCACGAGGGCTGGCGGGTCGTCCGCGCGTGGGAGCACGACGACCCGGCCGAGACCGCGGATCGCGTCGAGCGGGTCCTCGACCAGTGGCACGCCATCGCTCGCCGGGCCGAGCACCCGCCGATCCCGGTACGGTGTCCGACGGAGGGGAATCGATGAGCGAGCAGACGAACACCTGGGGCGGCACCGAGACGACCAAGGGCGAGGGGCCCCTGTTCGTGGTCCGGCGCCCGCGCTTCCCGGGCGTCATCTTCACCGGAGTCGGCGCAGCGGCGGTCGTGATCGGCATCCCCGGGATCGTCATCCAGCAGCTCGTCTCCCCGGGAGCCAACAGCACCTCCCTCGGCTTCATGGCCGGACTCGGCGCTCTGCTCCTGCTCTTCGGTCTCGCGCTCGGCGCCACCCGGGTGGACGTGTACGACCGCCACTACGACGTGAAGTCCGGCTTCGGCAAGCTCCGCCGCCGCGAGGTCGACGACATCCGCACGCTCCGCTACGCCACGCAGTCGAACGGCGGCGGACAGCGGTTCGTCAGCCTGACCGCGTGGAACGATCGCAAGAAGAAGCAGTTCATGATCTTCACGAACTACCGCGGCTACCAAGAGTTCACGGCCTGGCTCGCGGAGCGCCGCCCCAAGGAGTGGGCTGAGTGCGAGCGCCTCGGCATCCCGGACTGATCCCCGCCAGTGTCACGGAGCGACACGTTCCCTCGAGCGTCACCGGTCGGGCGTAGCGTCGCCACATGACCGTCGGAACCGCGATCGCCGTGCTCGTCGGGGTCCTCGCCCTCGCGACCGTGATCGGCCTCGTGCTGCGTCAGCGCACCGGCCGGGCCCGCACCGCCGCGACGACGACCGACGCCCCACGGACCGACGACCTCGCCGCAGCGGAGGACTACGGCCCCGCGGCGACCCTCGTGCAGTTCTCCACGCCGACCTGCGCCCGCTGCCCGGCGACCCGCCGCCAGCTCGACGCCGTCGCCGACCGCCACGAGGGCGTCCGCCGCATCGAGGTCGACCTCGCCGAACGTCCTGAGCTCGCCCGCCGCTTCGACGTCATGCAGACCCCGACGGTCCTGCTCCTGGACGCCGACCGCACCGTCCGCACCCGCTTCGGCGGCCCGCCCCGCCCCGCAGAGCTCGCCGCCGCACTCGACACCGTCCTGACCGCCGGATCCCGGGAGTCCCGATGACCACCACGAACGACACCGCCCGCGGGATCGACCCGCGCTCGCCCCGCTTCGGCGCCGCGATCACGACCGTGCTCCTCGCGGCGACGATCATCCTCACCCTCGTGCCCGCCACGTGGGTCGCCGGCATCGTGCTCCTGGCCGTCATCGTCGTCTTCTTCGCGATCGGCGGCATCGCCGGCATCCGCCGCCACCCGTACGGCGCGCTGTTCCGCCGCTTCGTCCGGCCGAGGCTCGCACCGCCCGCCGAACTCGAGGCACCCGAGCCCCCGACCTTCGCCCAGCAGGTCGGCCTGGTCATCACGGGCCTCGCCCTCGTGCTCGCCCTGGTCGGTGTCCCCTACGCCGCACCCGTCGGCGCCGCGATCGCACTGGTCGCCGCGTTCCTCAACGCCGTCTTCGACGTCTGCATCGGCTGCCTGCTGTACGTGTGGCTCGTCCGGGCGGGCGTGTTCCGCCCGCGACGCAGCGCCGCCTGACGGTCGCCGGTCCTCAGGACCACCGGCAACCGGCCGGGAGGATCGCACCACCTGCACGACGCACGTCGCGCTGGCAGGGTGATCTGTGCCTCCAGTCCGCATCGAGTCTGCTCTGCGGTGCCAGGGCCGGGGCGGAGGACCCCCCACAGCATCCTCCGACCCGGTCCCTGCCCCCGCTACCGCGCGGCGAGGGCCTGCTCGCTGAGGGCGACGAGGTCGTCCGCACGCAGCGCCGGCCAACCGTGGAGCAGCTCGCGCCACTCGGCCGGGAGCGCCGACGCGCCGTACAGCGCTCCCGCCAGGCCTCCGGCGATCGCGGCCACGGTGTCCGTGTCGTTGCCCGTGCGAACCGCGCGGACGAGGGCGTCCTCGAGGGTCGTGCTCTTGAGGACAGCGGCGTACGCGGCCTGCAGCGCGGACACGACCCAGCCGTTCGAGTCGGTGAAGTCGACCGGTTCGGCGTGCTCGGCGCGGACGAGTCGCTCCGCCCAGAGCTCGCGGCGGTCGAGGTCGAGCAGCTCGAGCCCGCGGAGGACGTCGAGCTCGCCGGTCAGCACCGCGTGCCGGATCGCGACGCACCAGAGGACGCACCCGTCGCCGGCGTCCGCCTCGAAGTGGGTCAGGTCGCTGATCGCACGTGCTGCCGCTGCGAGCCTCGCCTCTTCACCGTCCTCGTCGCGAAGGTAGCCGAGCACCAGCGGAGCCGTGCGCATGAGCGAGCCGTTGCCCGCGGACCGGCCCTTGAAGTCGTGTTCCTGGCGGGCCGCAGCGCGACTGTGGGCGGCGGTGCGTGCCTCCAGGCCGGTGAGCACGTTGCGTGTCTGGATGCCGACGTCGGGGGCGGTCTGCGCCCACGCTGCCCAGGCGGCGACGAGGCCGTCGAGCGAGGACTCGTCGGCGGGGTCGCCGCCGCGGGCGAGGGTGCGGAGGATCGGGACGGCCATGCTCGTGTCGTCGGTCCACTCCCCCGGCGCCCAGCCGAAGGAGCCGCCGCCCGCCATGCGGATGGGTGTGGGTTCCGGGACGACCGGCTTGAACTCGTAGCCGGCGCCGAGGGCGTCGCCCGCGGCGGAGCCAAGTACTGCGCCGATCGCGCGGTCTTGTGTCGTGGTGTTCATGAGCGCCTCCCCTGGTTTGCGCGCTTCTGCGTAAACACGATCGTGGCATGCGATCGCGGTTTGCGCAAGTGTGCGTAAAATCGTCGTCGTGAGTGAGTACCGCGATGCTGACGGAAAGCGCCTGGTCGACTACCCGCGACCCTCGGTGGCTGTGGACACCGCCGTGCTGACGGTGCCTGTGGAGGACGAGCTGTCCGTGCTGCAGGTGCGGGACGCGGTCGACGGGGACTGGCGGCTGCCGGGGACGTTCGTGCACGAGGGCGAGCGGTTGGCCGATGCCGTGCTGCGGTCACTGCAGGCGAAGGCTGGCGTGACGGGGTTGGCGCCGCAGCAGTTGCAGGTGTTCGACGATCCTGCGCGCGACAGCCGCGGGTGGGTGATGTCGGTCGGGCACCTCGACGTGGTGCCGTTCTCGTCGCTGGCCTCAGGGCTGGACGAGTCGCGGGTGCGGCTCGTGCCGGTCGCTGCGGCGACGGGGATGGTGCACGGGCACGACGACATCGTGGCCGTGGCGGTGACGCGGTTGCAGGCCTCGTACGAGGTGGCTCCCGATCCGTGGGGGCTCGTGGCGGAGCCGTTCACGATGACGGAGTTGCGGCGGGTGCACGAGGCGGTGGCTGGGCGGGCGTTGCTGCCCGACTCGTTCCGGCGGGCGATGGTGCCGATGCTCGTGGCTGCGGAGGGGAAGCGGGCGGAGGGGCCGGGGAAGCCGGCGGGGGTGTGGCGACGGATTTCGGCTCCACACCCCCGCTGAGTCTTTCTTCGGGCAGGCCTAGGACTCGCGCACACCGAGTGACCTATAACCGGCTCTTATGTCAACTCACCCGATCCGTCATAAGTAGCGTCTCGAATCTCGCCATTGTGCAGATCATCATCCCTGACTTCCAAGAAGCCGCGGAAAGCAGGATGAACTCTGAAGCGGACTTCTGCCTCAGACCGATTCGCAAAACGCCTAGCCACTTTCAACTGACGCTTTGCCTCGGTTTCGCCCTCTACATGTATGAACTCACCGGAACGCACTTCAATTCCCAAGAAGGACGTTCGAATCAACCAGTCTCGGATGGATGGCGCATCGTCGTAACTGGCTAGTAGTTGATCCAATTCCCCTGCCGTCATTGTGGAGTCAACGCCGGCAAACTCATACAAAGCCTCTTCCAAGTCAAAGCCCTCGGCCTCACTTTCCACAAGTAAGGCTTCGATGGCAAAACGGGAGTATTGCTTCTCTGCAGTCGTGACATCCCCTGCCGAAATCCTGGAGTGCTTCCGATTGATTGCGGTAGTGAGCGCAGCGTTCGCAAAATAGATGAAGTCACGTGGCCTAGGCAGAGTTCTCCACAGGAAATAGTCGCGCGTCGGAAGCCCCCTCACCTCCGATTCGAACACGTCCTCCCACATATCAAACGCAGGGAGGCCACGCTTTCTCGAACGATTGGCTACATATCGGTCTTCGAGAACTCGCACAAGTAGCTCGGCGTCCTGCCACCGAACGGACAACACCCCCACCTTGTCAGGTTCCCTTGCAAACTTGACAATTGCATCGTAAATGTCAGTTCGCAGGAATACTGTCAAAGTGACGTTCACTGGATCGAACCCGCGCGGCGGCCGCCCGAAGTCTTTCTCCACACGACCAATCGCGGTGAGGAGTGAAAGAATGAAGCGAGCCATCACGCCGTAGTCAGCTCCGCGCTCCCACGTTTTATCCAGGTTGTCGATTAGGACCGCCACCCGGTCGAAGTCCTTGAGTGTTTGAAGAATAAGCTCCTTGAGGTGCCCTAGGCGGTGCAGCCCAAGTACGCGTCCGATGTAGACATGCGCCGTCTCCCCGTCCCTGCGGGACTCCACCGTCAACGATGTGACGGCTTGTTCAAGCCGAGTCGACAGATCTGCTTCGACGTCGATGTCGAGGTCGTCTAGCTCTTGGGTTAGAAGAACGAGCGCGTTGTCGGTCCCGGTACCCGCGGGACGCTCGCTCGCGTAGCTAACAGTACGAACGGCAATCTCCGTATACAAGAGGTACGTCCAGATGCTCAACATTGCGTACTCGGATTGGCTATCTGATTCGAGCGCCTCTACAAATTCAACAAGTCCGGCAAGTTCGTAGGCGGAGGGCTTGACCGAGACCACGAGGTTTCTGCGATCCTTACGCAACTCGAGCACACCTTGGCTCATCGTCGCTGTTTTGCCGGTGCCTTTGCGGCCTACGAAGACCTTTGAGTCTCCCGCGAGAATCGACCTGAACTCGCTGGTCTCCACAAAATATTCTGTCAGCTCGTCGCGCTCGTACTCAGCTACATACTGCCCGAAGCTCCGCAGTGGGAGCTCGATATCAAGTGCGAGCTTCCCTAGACGCTTATTAGTTCCGGCCTGCTTTGGAAGCGCCTCGAGCCAACTCTTTACATACTCCTGCAGACCGGCAGCGCTGTCATAAGTATACAGCAGGTCCTTATAGTCGAGCGGAGATTCAAAGCCCTCTTCGACTACCATCAGTACGGGCAGCTCAAAACCGTGGGCCAGGCCCGCCAAGAAACTCGCCCGCGCATTGTGTTCAGCAGCGCGAAGGCGCTTGGGTGCCAGCAGATGGAATACAGCCGCCGAAGCGCGGTAAATCTCCTTTACATAGAAGTCAAGAGGAGCCATACCAAGGTCGTCACCAGCGCCGAGAATGGTTAGGTGCGATTGACGCTCAAGAAAGCTTTCAAGGGTCAACGCGGCTTGAAACCGGATGGGGAGCGCGGGCGCAAAAACGGCGTCCGCTTGTTTGGCACGCCCGCCACTCATAAGGGTTTCAAGTAGGGTGGGGCCATCCGACGGCCGGGATGTCGCCTGCTGCCACTCCGAGACGAGCTTGTCGCTTCGTCCGGAGTAATTGACACGGCCAACAGTAGCAAATATCCCAAGCTCCTTCCATCGACGGAGGGCGTCAGAGTCGGTCTCGTCGAGCGCAAGCCACAGGTGCTTATTCGACGCAAGCGCATAGCCTGCTTCGAATAAAACGTTGCTATTGAGGTCACTGACCTCAGCGACAACGGTGTCAGATTGATCGATCGCCCGGCATATGGTCTCGATCAGGACGCTGCCCCGCACCTCGAGGTCCTGCCACGTCTTGGCCTGGTAGCCCTGCTTCGCCAAAGTCGAGGCCGCGTCTTGCACAGTCTCGGCGCGCAGGTGCGGCGCCCCGCCGTACGCGAAGAACACGGACGAGAACGAGGGGGGCTTTGGCACCATGTTCGAACCTTAGTCACTTACCGGGCCGACTGGGCGGGTCACTTGCGACGAGGCAGCTGTGGTTCTGGGGCATGCCCCATCGACACGCCTCCTTGGGACCGGCATTCCTTGGATCTGGGCGCAAGAACAGGCCTCCGCGAAACATGTGGGCGCAGATCCAGAGCTGATGCGACACGGTGCAGACCACCGGTCGCGGTCCGGGGCGTGGAGAGCCGCCGGCAGCGAGCTAGTTGCTGATATCTGGTGCTAGCCCGTGCTTGGCCTCGCTAGCTGCTTGCTCGAGTTCGGTGTCGAGCGCCCGAGCATCGCCCCAAACCGCTGTGAGTCGAGCGAGGGCTGCGTCGACCGCCGCATCTGTAGCGCCGAGCTCGGCATAGGCCTCTTGCAGCGTCAGCGCATCGAACCGCGAGGGTCGCCGCGCGACAACGCCGACCTTCTCCGCGATTGAGCCGTCCGCTGCTGCAGCGCGTCGCGCCGGGATGATGCTCGTCATAGACCGCCCCGACAGGCTCGCCCCGGTGCGCGCCCATCCATGGACGTCTAACGGCAACAACAGCTGCTCTGCCCGTCGCCACTCCCCCGGTACTGGCTGCTCGCAGTCGTGCCGGTCGAGGTTCCCTTTCGTCGGGTCAAGCAGGCGGATGACGTCGCCGCGGAAGCCGGTCCAGACGGGTCCGACGATGCGCAGCCACCGGGTCACCGCGCAGGCAGCACAGGACACCGGGTCATCGGATGAGGGAACGACGTGTCCGCGGATCCGGATGATGCTCGTCACTGCGACGTCGGCAGGGGTGATGGTGCGGGCTTGTTCGCGAGTGAGGTGGAGGGTGCCGAGGAGGACGATGAGGAAGGCGTCGCGGCGGCCTCGGAGCCCGATCGGGTATCGGTACTTCGGGATCGTCGCCAACACCCTCACAACCGCCGCTTGGTCGGCGGCTGCTGGTCGCGGCCACACCCGTGCCTCCACCGTCGGGATCGGGTCCGCGAGACCTGCGTCAAGGTGGCGTGCGCGGATCGCGTGCCGGCGGAGCCGCTGCGTCGACGGGGCCCCGGGGAACTGAGTCAGGAACTGCTCGATCGTGGCTGCCGTCGCCGGGAGCGGTTCGTGACCTGTCGCCTCGCACCAGGCGACGAATCGGCCCCAGTGCGCCTCGAGCAGTGCCCTGCTGTCGGGCGCGGGTTTGGGGCATGTTTGGGGAGTCACAAGCGCATCCGGGTGACGGCGTTGCGGACCATGGGTGCGTATTCGCGGTCGTAGATCTGCAGGGTGGCGGCGTTGGTGTGGTGGGTCTGGTTCATGACCTCCACGTCCGTAGCGCCGGCATTGCGTGCTTCGGTAACGAACCCGGCGCGGAGGGAGTGCCCCGACCAGCCGTCCTCCCCGAGCCCGGCCGCTTGCGCGCGGCGGGCGACAGCCTTCCCGACGGCGGTCGGGCTGATGCCGGTGTTCCGGAACAGGCCCCACTTCGACACGGCCCGGAAGAACGGCATCGACGGCGGCAACCTATCGGCGCCGAGCCCGTCCGCGCAGACGTGCACAGCGAGACTCGCACCAGTGAGTGCAGCGAAGAGGCCCGCTTCCCCGAGGGCGTCCTACGCCGCCATCAGCCGTGAGAGCCGGACGTACGCGCAGGGGGCGCAGGTGACCGGGTTGGCGCCCTGCTGCAGTACGTTGATCCGGCCGGCGCCGTCCTGGTCGGTCTTGGACTTCCGGACGCGGGCGTATACGCCTTCGCCGTCGACGAGGCGGAGGTCCGCGACGGTGAGGGCGGTAAGTTTGGACTCGCGGAACGCGCCGACGAACCTGAACAGCAGCAACGCCTGATCCCGGGTTCCGAGGGCGCCGGTCTGCAGGTCGGCGACGTCGATCTTCAGCAGCGTCGTCTGCAGCGCCTTCAACGTCATCGGCTTCGCCCGTCGCACCGGCACGGACCGGGTGCGACGGATGCCCTTCAACACGTCGCGGACGATCGGGGTTGCGCCGGGTGGGGTGTGGCCGCGACGGGCGTGTTCCCAGTCGATCGCGGCGACGTAGCGGCTGATGGTCGACGGCGCGTACCGCTGCCCACCATCAGGCAAGACGGCGTTGGCCTTGTCCGCGAGGAGCGCCGCGACCTCGGCCGGGTCGACCGGCGCCGTACTGATCTGCTCGAGCTCGTGCGGTTCGGAGATCTCGTGCTCGAGGAACCCGGCACGCCACCGGGCGAACTGCCGCAGGTCCGACCGGTACGCGCGGATCGTGTTCGGCGACAGGGACGCTTCGGCGAACACCCGCGGCGACGCGTCAGCCGGCGCCACCACGGCCCTTGAGTCAGTCGGGCGCCCCTCCCCCGCCCCGGTGCGGAGCCGCGCGAACGCGGTCCGGGAGCGCTCCGCAGCGGCACGCTCCGCAGCAGACGCGGCGCGACCAACAGTCCGAACGCCTTGCGAGCTCGACGCGACGCGCGCCCCGTCCGTCTCGCTCACCTCGTCCACGCGTCCTCGTTCCTGCCTTTGGCGGCACTGTGCACGCCTGCCGGGTCTGTTCCGATAATAGTTCTTATCGGATTCGAGACTTGGCTGCTAGGTGCTCTACAATTGCTCACCGGTCGCGCGGCATCTGACCATTCTTCGGGCCGACAATCTCGCCCCCAGGGGCCAACGGAGCCAGATCCGATAGCGCTAAAGGTGATTCCGGATAGGCGACTCTTTCGACATCGGCCCCGCGATTTGGGCCGATCGATTCCCGCTCAGCTCACATTTACCCGACGACCGCTCGCAGCCGCTCCCGCAGAGCTGAGTCCACGACGTACAGGTAAGTGCCGAGCACTCCCCTCGTCATCAGGACTGCATAGATGTTAGAGACGAAGCGAAGCACGTCATCATCGGTGTACTCGATGCCCAGACGCGGATTGTTCTCCATGCCCTTCTTGTCGAAGTAGTTCGCCCGGTCGAACACGACCCGCTGTGTCTCCCGGTCGAAGCGCAGGTCCGGTCCGATGATGACGCCCGCGTAGTTCAAGTCGTAACCCTGCACAGTGTGGATCGAACCGACCTGCTCCAACGCGCCCGCTGACGTGATCCAGTCCTTCTGCGTCTGGTTCCACCTCAGCCGCTGCCCGTCGACCTCGATGTCGAAGGCGTCCGCGTCGTTCTTGCTCTTCCACTCCCATGCATACCCAGCGACGAGCCGTGCGAGCCCCACCTCGGCGTCTCGTGCACGGATCGCCTCGTGCATCTCCCCGAGGTCATCGAAGAGACGCAGTTCGTAGTCACCGAAGTCTGCTCGCTCGCGCTGCTCACCGCGAAGCAGCCCGCGGACGAACGAGACGTAGTCCGAGCCACCTTGCACCCGCATCTGCGTGAAGAGCCGGTAGTGACGATCCGCCTCGCGCGCTCCAGCGATGAGTGCCCTCTGCGTGCTCTGCGGAAGGTCAGCCGGTCGGACACTCTGGTCGGAGTCGATCAGGAAGATCTGGTGCCGGCTCTGCCTGCGGATCCAGTCCGCCTGCGTCAGGTGGTCTGCATCCTCTCCGAAGAGCTTGCGGTTGATCTCTCCGAAGCTCTTGTTCTGCATGCCCGAGGCCTGATTGGCTCGATGGTTCAACCGATGGGACTCGTCCACGACGAGCAGATCCCATCGCTCGTCGCTCTGACCGACCTCGAACGGCGTCAGCACCATTGCCTTGTCGAGCCCGGGGGTCTTGGCGAAGACCCGTTTGAGCGATGCCCGCAGGGCTTGTTGTGGCACTACGAGTCCGAGCCGTGCGGTGCTCAACCGGTCGCGATTCTCTTCGGTGAAGAAGTCGGAGAACAGCGCGTCGCTCTCGAGGTCGTCGAACCCTTTTCCATCAGCGACGTCACGCAGGAGCTTGAGGAGGTAGACCGCGACGATGGTCTTGCCCGTGCCAGGGTCGCCCTGCACGGCGATCGGTGCAGCTGCATCGAGCTCCCAGTCGTCGAACAACCCCTCGAGGATGTCCTCCATCACGACCGCCTGGTCACGATTGAGCGCCTTGAACGGAGACAGCTTGAAGAGTTCCCGGTTCTCGATCTCCGGCAGGCTCCGCGTGAACACCTCCTGCCGCCGCAGGGCGTCGAAGATCTCTCGGAACGTCTGGCGGTAGCGGGACCGGTCGTAGTACTCGGCGTCGACGATCCCCTTGTTGCTGTTCAGGACCGTGTACTTGCCGTCTGCGGCGAGCAGAGCGATGAGTTGCGACTCGAGGTCGAGGCAGACCGACTTGTTGAAGGTGTCGTCGAGCACGAGACGAACCGCCTTCAGCGTTCCGCGATCAGGCGAATCCAGGTGCTGACGCATGCGGGCGGCTGTGTTCAACGTCTCCCCGACGTAGACCCGTTTCCCGTCGTCGAGGATGTACACGACCGGCCAGTTGATGAAGCGTGGGTCGACTTCGCGCCAGGATCGAAGATGATCGGCCGTGAACGGCAGCTTCTCGATGTCAAAGCTGGTCATACTTGGCGCTCCGCCCTCGAGCCCGCTCAACCGGGTACTTGGCTCGCGTCACGACGAGCTTCTCCCGGATGAGGGCTTCGGGCGAGACCCCGAGCCCGTCGGCCAGGAGGAAACAGTAGGTGAGGACGTCCGCGAGCTCCCCGCGCACCCGCGACTCATCACCCTCCGCGTCCCACTGAAAGCATTCGAGCAGCTCCGCCGCTTCGATCGAGATGCTCTTCGCGAGGTTCTCCGACGTGTGGAACTGCGCCCAATCGCGTTCTCGGACGAACGCGCGGAGTTCTTCCTGGAGTCCGTCTTCCGCCATGCCCAGACGGTAGCAGCGCGACCATCGCGGGCGGCCCCTCAGCGCAGCCTCGGAACAACGCCCTGCACCCCGAACGGGTACTGACCTCACGCACCGCTGATCCACGAGGATGGTTCAGCACCGCGCGCCCAGGGACGACGCACGCTGCAACGCACAGGATCCCCGGGGAACGCACCATGACGATGGCCGGGGAATCCGCAGGCCTCGAGGCCCGCCGCCAACGCGGTCTCGCCGACGCACACCGACGGCAGGCCGACGATGCCGAACGACGAGCCGAGCGCTTCGAGATCGCCGAGCGCACCGAGAGCGAGACCGCCCGGATCCTCGCTCCACTCGCCGGCATCGGCTACCACCTGCTCGCCGACCGACGATGGCCCGGCAGCCCTACGGCCCAGGTCGACATGGTCGTCGTCGGCCGCGGCGGCGTCTTCATCGTCGACACGAAGGCGTGGCGCGAGGTCGCAGTCCACGGCGACCGGATCACCCGCGGCCAGGAGGACGTCACCGACGACATCGCCCGGCTCGCCGACCTCGCCTACTCGACCGAAGCCGCCCTCGCCGACACGGGCCTCGCACCGAACGAGGTGCACGCGATCGCCGCCCTCGCCGGCCAGAGGCGGATGCACGCCCGGGTCGCGTCCGTCGACGTCCTCGGCGTGCACGACGTCATCGGGCACATCACCAAGCGCGGTGCCCGGCTCTCGGTCTCTCGCGTCGACGAGGTGCTCGCGGCGCTGCTGCGGCACTTCCCCGTGATCGGCGAGCAGCCGGACACCCCACCGCAGGTCATCGTGCCGTCACCGGTCCTCTCGCGGAGCGTCCCACCAGCCATCCCAGGAGACGACCGAGCCGACGACGACGACCACGCTGACGAAGCGCACGACGACGAGCTCGCAGAGAAGCTGCTCGACGGCGTCCTCGAGGCCCCGATCGAGGAGTGGATGGCGTTCCTCGACCCGGCGCAGGCGAAGCTCGTCGGTTGCAGCTTCAACGGTCCCGCGCGGATCCGCGGTGCCGCCGGCACGGCAAGACCGTCGTCGGCCTGCACCGCGCCGCCTACCTCGCGCGCGCCACCGGCAGCCGCGTCCTGTTCACGACGTACATCGCGACCCTCCCCGCCGTCCTCGAATCGCTCCTCGCGCGCCTCGCGCCCGACATGGTCGGTCGCGTCGACTTCATGGGCGTCCATGCGTTCTCCAAGCGCCTGCTGGACGAGCGCGGGATCGCGTACCGCGTTCCCGGACGGGAGGCGCGACGCGTTCGACGACGCATGGAACGCGATCCGCGCCTCCAGTCCGCTGCGCTCGGCGCGTTTCACGCGCCGGGACTTGGAGGACGAGGTCAAGCACGTCATCAAGGGACGCGGCCTGACGCGGTTCGAGGAGTACGCCGACCTGTCCCGTGTCGGACGCAAGCACGCACTCCCGCTGGAGACGCGGCAGGCGGTGTGGGACCTGTACGAGGCGTACGCGACGGATCTGCGGAAGCGCGGCGGGACGGACTGGGAGGACGTCGTCCTCATGGCGCGCGACGCCCTCCGTGAGCGCCCGCTCGACCGGTACGGCGCGGTGATCGTCGACGAGGCCCAGGACCTGTCGTGCGCGATGGTGTCGATGCTGCACACGCTGGTCGGCGACCGGCAGGACGGCCTCACCCTGATCGGCGACGGGCAGCAGACGATCTACCCGGGCGGGTACACCCTCGGCGAGCTCGGGATCAGCCTGGCCGGACGCGGTGTCGTGCTCGACGTCAACCACCGGAACACCGCCGAGGTGCTCGAGTTCGCGAAGCAGATGGTCGCCGATGATCAGTTCGTCGACATCGAGGGGGTCGACGGCGTGGGCGACGCGGTCTCCGCGGTGACCCGATCCGGGAGCGTGCCGACGGTGCACCGGGCGACGAGCAGCGGCGACCACGACGCGGCGATGATCGCGCGCATCCGGCAGGTCCTGCACCTGGTGGGGACCGGCCGCGGCGACGTCGGCGTGCTCACCGCGACGAACCAGCAGGCGGACGAGGTCACGGCGGCGCTGCGGGTGGCGAGCATCCCGGTCGTGTCGCTGCAGCGCGACGACGGCAAGACCGTCGACGCGGTGAAGGTCGGGACGATCAAGCGCGCGAAGGGGCTCGAGTTCAAGCAGGTGCTGCTCGCGCACGTGCGCGGACGGCTCCTCGCCGAGCAGACGGGCCAGCCGTCGGAGGCCGACCGGGAGCGCCGGGAGCTCGACCGCCGGGAGCTGTACGTGGGCATGACCCGGGCCCGCGACGGGCTGTGGGTCGGCGTGCTCCGGTGACGGCGCTGTCGGCGTCGGGGTCGTCGGCGTCGGGCGCGGGCTCGGCGCCGTGCAACGATGAGTTCGACAACCGGGGAGGGCGGCGATGGTCGACAAGGTGATCCGAGACCGCATGCGGATGCTCGCCGACGTCGCGGACGGCATCCGTGCGCACCGCACCGCTGCAGCATTCGCAGCGACGGCAGCGGTCGACGCGATCCTGTCCCGTCGTGTCGAGGTCCGCGGCACCGCACTGTCCTGCTCGGTCATCCCGCTCCGCCAAGGCGACGAATCGCTCGCGGCCACCATCGAGCACTCCGCTGCGCTCCCCCGCATCGACCGGCCCGTCGAGGACCTGCTCGACATGCTCACGAACGACGTCCGCCGCGCACTCGACGACGAAGACGCGGTCTCCGGTATCGCGAGCCTCTTCGTCGGCCGGGAGCGCCGCGACGCAGCCGCACGCGCCGACCACTACCTCGAGGACACGAACGCCTGGCTCGACCGGAGCGGTGTCCTGTCGGCGTTGCAGGCGGTCGACAGCCGCGACCGCCGTCCCGCGCCGACCAGCCTCGAACCACTGCTGGACACCGAGGGGCGGCTGCTCTCGTCGACCGCGGACCTCGGTCCTGCTGCCCTCATCGACCTCGCCGCGCTGGACCACCTGCCGAGGACGATCGGGATCCTGCGTGAGGCCGTGAAGGCAGCCGAGTCGTCGCGCGAACGCGTGCTCGAAGCCGGTCGACGAGTCCGCGAGGACGCCGCGCGCCGCGAGCTCCGCCAGATGGACATCGACCGGCTGCGCGAGGTCACGCGGGATCAGCTCCGGCTCGGTGCTGTCCGGGACGCGGGCATCGAAACCGTCGGCCAGTTGCTCGCGGACCCGATCGTGGCTGGTCGGCTCCCCGGCGTCGGCGAGACGACCGCGACCCGGATCAACGCCGCCGCTCGGGCGATGCAGGACGCGGCTCGTGCCGATGCGGCCGTCCAGATCGACGCCCGTCGGCAGGACACCGGGAGCGTCGCGCTCGTCTCGGCGCTCCGGACGTGGGAAGCGGTCAAGAACAGTGGCGGCCCCCGCGTCGCCGGGCTCGTCGACGAGCTCGGCCCCTTGGCGACCGCGGTCGCTCACGGCGCCGTCCTCGGCATCGTGCACCAGCCGGGAGCGATCGCCTCCAACGGCTTCAACCCCTCAGAGGGCACGGTCGAGCGGCTCGAGATCGACGCGGACGACGCGCGGCAGCGGGCCGTCCGTGCAGCCGGCGACCGCGAGCGGCTCCGGTCGACCGACGACTGGAGCGACTTCCTCGACCGCCCGGCGAGCTACTTCGCGCTCCTCGACGAGATCGGCCTGACGGACTCGACGACCGCCGGCCGTGGGTCACTCCCCGAGGGCCTGATCGAGCAGGTCGAGCGCTTCGAGCTCGACACGACGCTCCTGACGGCATCGCTGCGCGGCTACCAGCGGTTCGCCGCCGCGTTCGCCCTGGTGCAGGAGCGGGTCGTCATCGGCGACGAGATGGGACTCGGCAAGACCGTCGAGGCGCTGGCCGTGGTCGCGCACGTCGCAGCAGCACACCGGACGGCGGACGGACCAGCACCGCGGTTCGTCGTGATATGCCCCGCGGCCGTGGTGGCGAACTGGATCCGCGAGACCGAGAAGCACACCCGGGTTCCGGTGCACCGCCTGCACGGCCCGAGCCGTGTCCACGGCGTCGACGCCTGGCTCCGCGACGGTGGCGTCGCGGTCACGACCTACGAGACGCTCGCATGGCTCGGCACCCGCATCCCCGAGGACCAACGGATCGCGGCCGTCATCGTCGACGAAGCGCACTACGTCAAGAACCCCGATGCCAAACGCACGAAGAACACCCGCACGCTCCTCAACCGCTCCGAACGCGTCGTCCTGATGTCGGGCACGCCGCTCGAGAACCGCGTCGAGGAGTTCCGCGTCCTCGTCGACCACATCCGCCCGGACCTCACGGTCGATGCCGAGCACGACCCGATGGCGTTCCGGAAGCAGATCGCACCCGTGTACCTGCGCCGGAGTCAGGAGGACGTCCTGACGGAGCTCCCCGACCTCGTCGAGGTCGACGAGTGGACCGACCTGACCCCGGCCGAAGCCTCCCGGTACGCCGATGCGGTCGCCAGCGACAACTTCCACGCGATGCGACAGCTCGCGATGCTCGACGGCGACGCTTCGAGCAAGGTCGAGTCGCTCCGGGAGGTCGTCGCCGATGCCCGCGCGAACGGTCGCAAGACGCTCGTGTTCTCGCACTACCGCGCGGTCCTCGAGGCGGCACGCCAGGCGGTCGGGGGCGAGGTGTTCGGTCCGCTCAGCGGCTCGACGTCGCCGACGGCCCGCCAGGAGATGGTCGACGTGTTCTCCGCCGCGGCGCCGGGGGCGGTCCTGGTCGCCCAGATCATCGCCGGCGGAGTGGGACTCAACATCCAGGCGGCCTCGGTCGTCGTGATCTGCGAGCCGCAGCTCAAGCCGACGACCGAGTGGCAGGCGATCGCCCGGGCCCGACGGATGGGCCAGCTCGACACGGTCCAGGTGCACCGGCTGCTGTCCGAGGACGGCATCGATGCCGCCCTGGTCCGGATGCTCGCGAGGAAGTCGCAGATCTTCGGCGACTTCGCCGCCGTCAGCGACACCGCGCAGGCTTCGGTGCAGGCGTTCGACATCTCCGAGTCACAGCTCATCACCCAGGTGCTCGCCGAGGAGCGCGCACGTTTGGCCGCTGTGCCGGCCTGATCCAGCGCGGACCTGGCGGGGATGCTCAGCGCGCCGCCGCCAGGGCTTCCTCGAGCACGTCCTCCCCGAGGATCGGGATCCCGTACTGCCGCGCCTTCTTCGCCTTCCCCGACAGGCTGTCGACGTCCGCCGCGATGAGCACGGTCGTCTTCTTCGTCACCGCCGGTGCCGTCCGGATGCCGTACCGAGCCAGGTCGGCCTCAATGGCGGCACGATCGCGACGCATCTCACCCGTCAGCGTCACGATGCTGCTCTCATCGAGCGAGACGCTCTCGTCCTCGGGCTCGACCGCCGCCGTCGCCGCACGCCGCTCGCCCGGCTTGCGGCTGTGCACCGCGTCCTCGAGGCGGTCGTTCGGGATCCCGAGGAGCGCAGCCACACGCTCCAGCTGGATGTGCTCCTGGATGGTCAGGATGCCATCGGCCCAGACCGCCTCGACCAGGTCGTCGAAGTAGCGGTGGTGCAGTCGGCGCTGCTGGTCGGTGGTCAGGCCCGAGTCTTGCGCGAGTGCCTCGAGCGCCGCCGTCTCAGAGGTGCTGAGGAGCCCGTCCGCGAGTGCCGCGTCGAGCAGCGCTGCGTACTGGAAGGCAGCGCCGCTGCCGTCGACCGCCGGCATCCGATCCGTGGCCCGGTCGACCCTCGACCGAGTGACTGCAGCCCCACCGCGCCGTCGCGGAACCCACCCGGCTCCGGTCGACGGGACCCGCGGCCACGTGAGCCCTGCGGCCGTCGCGCCCCAGGTGTCCCAGCGGCTCCGGTCCGCTGACGTCGCCATGTAGGCGGCGAGCAGCTGGGAGGTCGCCCGGGCGTCGGCGAGCGCCTCGTGCGCATCGGTCAGCTCGATGTCGTAGGCGCTGCAGCAGTCGGCGAGCTTCCGCCCGGAGCCGGGCAAGAACTCGAGCGCGAGCCGCATCGTGCAGAGCGCCCGCGACGCGTCGGAGAACGGCGAGCGCACACCGATCCGGTCGAACTCCGCGTGTAGGAAGCGCGCTTCGAACGGTGCGTTGTGCGCGACGAGGACGCGCCCTCGGAGGCGATCGACGAGCGTGCCTGCGATGTCCTGGAAGGTCGGCGCTCCCGCCATGTCGGCGCCCCGCAGCTGGTGGATGTGCGTCGGTCCCAAGTCGCGGTCCGGGTTCACGACGGTCTCGAAGGACTCCTCGACCTGTCCATCCGGTGCGACGTGGACGATCCCGATCTCGATGACGCGGTGCCCGTAGGCCGGCGACAGACCCGTCGTCTCGAAGTCGACGACGGCGTACCCGTTGTGCATGTTCCCCCGGTGATCCTTTGCCCGCGTCGGTGGTGCGCGGATCTCGTGATCATCATGGCTCGTACGACGCGGAAGAGCGAGCACTGCGAAGGTGTAGAGACCGCGTGACCCGCTCGGGTGATACATCACAGGTCGAACGGTGGCGCCACGGCTGTAGCGTGATCATCGAGCACCGGAGGGGGACTGCTGATGGATGGAACGACTGTTGCGCCGTGGGTCGGCATCGGGGTGACTCTCGCGGTTTCGATCTGCAGTCTGATCGTCGCCCAACGTGCCGAGCGGCGAACCCGATCCGACCGCGAGGAGCGCGAGGCCGCGCGAGTGAGCGCGTGGGTGTCGTTCGTGTACTCGAACCGGGACCACCGGGACGAGCAGCATTGGGACAACGTCCTGGTCATCCGGAACGCATCAGATGCCGTCATCCACAACCTCGAGGCGAAAGCCGTCATGAACGGTCAGGACGAGATCGCCTTCACGGCGCAGGTCTGTCCTCCTGGTGAGTCGTACTCCCGATGGATCCACCCGAAACACCGGGACCATCAGCGGCGGGCGTGGGCGCTGCTGTCGAGCTGCGCGGATCTCGCAGTGGCCGACAAGGGCATGCGTCCGTTCACGAAGGCTGATCGGTGGACTCTCACGACCCTGACGTTCACCGATGCCTTCGGGAAGCGTTGGCAGTACGTCTCAGGGCAGGGCGTTCAGCCACTCTGAGCGTGGACGGACGGGAGGCACGGTGCCAGCTGGCACCGCGCCTCCCGTCCGTCTCCCGGTCGCCCGGGCGACCGCCACTCACCAGGTGAGCACGAACCGCCCCCGCGTCCCGCCGGCGGCGAGGCGCTCGTGCGCCTCCCCCGCCCGCGCAGCGGGCAGCACCTCCGCGACCCGCGGCGTCAGGACGCCGGCCTCCACCGCCTGCCGCAGCTCCTCGAGCAGGTCGAACGACGTGTACTCCGAGAACACCATGATCCGTTCGAACCGGATGCCGCGAGCGCCGTTGCCCTCCCAGCCCCGGACGTCCGCGAAGACCCCGCCGTCGCGGACCGCGTCGACGACCTCCTCGCGCTGGACCGCGGCATCGGCGAGCGCATCGGCCCCGTCCGGCACGATCCCGCGGACAGCCGCGGCGAACCCGTCGCCGCGCGGCACGACGTGGTCGGGGCCGAGCGAGCCGACGAGCTCCTCGTCCTTCGGTGCGGCGTCCGCGATGACCGTGATCCCCCGCTGCTTCGCGAGCTGGACGACGTAGTTGCCGAGCAGCCCCGCGGCGCCGGTCACCGCGAGGGTGTCCCCCGGCGACAGTGCGGCACGCGCGAGGATCTGCAGCGCGGTCAGACCGTTCATCGGCACGGTCGCGGCATCCTCGATCGAGGTGCCGGCCGGGATGCGGGTGAAGGACCCGACGGGGGCGACGAGGTGCTCGACGTAGGCACCGCCGTGCTCGGACAGCGGGAGGGCCATCGCCATGACCTGGTCGCCCACCCGCCAGCCGTCGACGTCGGGGCCGACCTCGTCGACCACCCCGGCGGCGTCCATCCCGGGCACGTACGGCGGGGCAGTGTCGGTCTCCCGCTGCCCCTCGCGCACGCCCGTGTCGGTGGGGTTCACGGCGAATGCCTGCACCCGGATGCGGACGGTGCCGGGGCCGGCGTGCGGCTCCGAGACCTCGTGGACGGCGAGGGCTTCGGGCCCTCCGAACGTTTCGACTCCGACGACCTGCATGTCCTCCGGTCTACCCGCCGTCCAGCCCGGGGACTCAGCGGACGTTGCAGGAGCGAACACCCGCGGCCGATGCCGAGCGGTCGCGCTCGGGACCGCTGCCGGTCAGTCCTCGTCGACGGCGTCCGGGTCGACCAGGCACCCGCTCTCGAGCAGCACGTCCTCGGCGCGCTGCCCGATCGTCGCCCGGCCGTGCCAGTCGTCCGGCGCGGACAGGCGTCCACCGCCTCCGTCGAACCGCTGGGTCAGCTCGTAGCCCTCGTCCTGCAGCAGGCGGACGGCCGGCTCGCTCATCCGGGCACCCTCGGCGTCCGGCACCGTCGCGGACGGCGACGGCACCTGCGGACCGGTCGCCGCCGTCGCGGGATCCGTCGGCGCCCCGTCCCCGACGAACCAGGAGTAGCGGACCATCGTGCCCGCGCCGTGGTTGTCCAGTCGGCAGGTGTCCGTCTCGACCTCGGCCGTCGGCGACGAACTGTCCCGCCCCATGGCCGCGACGACCCGGTCACCGAGGGACCGCAGCTCCTCCTGCGCCTGCGCCACGGTGCGCGCCGTCTCCTGGTCCGTCGGCGGCCGCGCACGCTCGGCAGCGTCGGCGGCCATGCGCACCCCCTGGACGAACGGCAGCGGCAACAGCGTCACCCCGCCCAGGGCGGTCAGGAGCAGGCACACCGTCGGACCGACGATGCGTGCCGACCGGCCGTCACGCTGCTCCCGGCGCAGCCGGAGGAAGCCCCAGAGCGGCACGCCGAAGCCGAGCACCGCCGCGACCAGGTAGGCGAGGAGCATGCCGCCGTCGGACCACCGGTCCGACCACGGCCCGGCTGTGGACAGGACGGAGGCCAGGGCCACCCACCAGCCGACGAACAGCGCGACGATGCTGCCCGCGATCCATCCACCGGCGCTCGCGCGGCCCTCGCCGGCCGGGGCGCCGCCCCGCGCCTCGTCATCGTCCCCAGTCATGCCTCCCCTTCCCCTCGCCCACCGTACCGACCGCCGGACGGGAGGCACGGTGTCAGCCCGCCCCGTGCCTCCCGTCCGTCTCCCGGTCACCACCGCAGCCGACCCACCGGGGCCCGAACCTGCGATCCGGAACGGCGCTCGACGGTTCCGCCTACGCTCGAACGAATGCCCGCCCCGCACCACCCAGCCGACCAGCCGTCGTCGTCCGACGGGTTCATCCGCGTCCGCGGCGCCCGCGAGCACAACCTGCAGGACGTGGACGTGGACATCCCCCGCGACCGCATCGTCGCCTTCACGGGCGTGTCCGGCTCCGGGAAGTCGAGCCTCGCGTTCGGCACGGTCTTCGCCGAGGCGCAGCGCCGCTTCCTGGAGTCCGTCGCGCCGTACGCCCGCCGACTCATCGCACAGGGCAGCACCCCGCACGTCGACTCGATCACGGGCCTGCCGCCGGCCGTCGCCCTGCAGCAGCGCCGTGGTGCCCCGAGCACCCGCTCGACGGTCGGCACCCTGACGACCCTGAGCAACTCCGTCCGCATGCTCTACTCGCGCGCCGGCACCTACCCCGAGGGCGCCGAGCAGCTGTACTCGGACTCGTTCTCGCCGAACACCGCGACCGGGGCGTGCCCGCGCTGCCACGGGCTCGGGACGGCGCACGAGGTGACCGAGGCCTCCGCCGTGCACGACCCCTCGCTGAGCATCCGCGACGGTGCGATCACCGCGTGGCCCGGCGCGTGGCAGGGCAAGAACCTCCGCGACGTGACGGCGGTGCTCGGCTACGACATCGACCGGCCGTGGCGGGACCTGCCGCAGGCGGACCGCGACTGGCTGCTGTTCACCGAGGAGCAGCCCGTCGTGCAGGTCCACCCGAAGCGCGACCGGGTCGCGAAGCCCTACAAGGGGCGGTTCTGGAGCGCCCGGCAGTACACGCTGCACACGTTGGCGGACTCGCAGAGCGAGGCCCAGCGGAACAAGGCGATGCGCTTCGTCGAGTCCGGCCCGTGCCAGCTCTGCGGCGGCTCCGGACTCACCCGCGCGGCCCTCGCGGTGACGTTCGGCGGACTGTCGATCGCCCGGTTCAACGCCTTGCCGCTCACCGAGGTCGCCGAGGTCCTCCGTCCCGCGGCGACGCTGACGGACCCCGCGCCCGCGCAGAGCCGGGTCACGTCCGGCGAGCGGTCCGAGGTGGCGAAGTCGATCGCCGCCGACCTGCTGTCCCGTGTCGAGGTCCTCACCGGACTCGGGCTCGGCTACCTCGGGCTCGACCGGGCGACGCCGACGCTCTCCCCCGGCGAGATGCAGCGCCTCCGGATCGCGACGCAGCTCCGCTCGGGCTTGTTCGGGGTCGTGTACGTCCTCGACGAGCCGAGCGCCGGCCTGCACCCCGCGGACGCCGAGCCCCTGGTCCGGGTGCTCGAGGACCTCCGCGCGAGCGGCAACAGCGTGTTCGTGGTCGAGCACGACATGGACATCGTCCGTCAGGCGGACTGGATCGTCGACGTCGGCCCCGGCGCTGGCTCCGGCGGCGGCCACGTCCTGTACAGCGGTCCGCCCGAGGGACTCGCCGAGGTGTCCGAGAGCGTCACCCGGCGCTTCCTGCAGCCCGGTCGGGCGGTCCCGGTGCACGAGCAGCGTACGCCCGTCGGCACCCTCGAGATCCGGGACGTGTCGCTGCACAACCTCGACCACCTCGACGTCGACCTGCCCCTCGGGGTGATGACCGCGGTCACCGGGGTGTCCGGCTCGGGCAAGTCCTCGCTCGTCGGCGGTGTCCTGCCCACCGTCGCGACCTCGCACCCGATCGTCAGCCGCGTGGTCGAGGTCGACCAGAAGCCGATCGGTCGCACGCCCCGCTCGAACCTCGCGACCTACACGGGGCTGTTCGACGCCGTCCGCCAGGCCTTCGCCGCCACGGACGACGCACGGGAGCGCGGCTGGTCCGCCGGCCGCTTCTCGTTCAACGTCAAGGGCGGCCGGTGCGAGGTCTGCCAGGGCGAGGGGTCCGTCTCCGTCGAGCTGTTGTTCCTGCCGGGCAGCTGGGCACCGTGCCCCGAGTGCCACGGCTCCCGGTACAACGCCGAGACGCTCGAGGTCCACCGGAACGGCGCGTCGATCGCCGACGTCCTCGGCATGACGGTCGACGAGGCCGCCGCAGCACTCGACGACCTGCCCGCCGCCGCCCGCGCGCTCGACGCCCTCCGCAGCGTCGGGCTCGGGTACCTGCGCCTGGGGCAGCCCGCACCGGAGCTGTCCGGCGGCGAGGCGCAGCGCATCAAGCTCGCCACCGAACTCCAGCGCGCCCGCTCCGGCCACACGCTCTACCTGCTGGACGAGCCGACGACGGGCCTGCACCCGGCGGACGTCGAGCTGCTCACCGCCCAGCTCGCACGGCTCACCGACGCGGGCAACACCGTCGTGGTCGTCGAGCACACGATGTCGGTCGTCGCGCAGGCGGACCACGTCATCGACATGGGCCCGTCCGGCGGGGACGAGGGCGGCCGCGTGGTCGCGGCCGGCACACCGGCCGCGGTCGCGGCAGCGCCGGACAGCCGGACCGCGCCCTTCCTGCGCGCGGCGCTCGGCGGCTGATCCTGGGACTCAGTAGCCGATGAGCAGGACGGCTCGGAAGGGCAATCGGAGTCGCTGGGAGGCGTAGATCGCGCTCAGTTGCTCTCGCGTCTTCGCGTACGCGTCTGTCGTCGACGTCCTTCCAGCGCTCTGATAGCGGTACGAGATCGGCATCATCAGGACGAAGTAGTCAGCGTCCAGGAGCAACGACGTGCGGATGATGTCGCGGTAGGCCGCGTTGCTCATCGCGCCGCGCCCTGCTTCCACCTCCACCGCGATCCCGAGACCGTCGTGGAAGGCATCGATCTCGTACGTGACCTCTGCGCGGCCGTTCTCGCCGAACAGGACTGGCCGCTCGATCCGCTGGCTCCGTGTCTTGCCTGCCTCGACGAGGTAGCCAAGTCGCTCCATCGACGGACGCAGGACCTCGAGTACCCCGTCACTGCTCGGACGAGTAGCGCCTGTCGGCAGCGGCTGGAGAGTGTCCAGGGCAGTGCGTTGAGCCCCGACCGCCGCACAGAGCGCTTCCGCCCACGGCTCCGGACGAGCGTTCCGCGGGAAGTAGCTCCAGGAGGGGTAGGACACGTAGCGATTATGCATGCAGGCGATAGGTGAATCGGTCCGTCGGTCCGTCGGTCCGTCGGTCCGTCGGTCCGTCGCGGCATCCTCCGATCGGAGGATGCCGTTCCGCCCGGCCCTCCGATCCGGTGCGGCCATCCGGCGAGGACGCTGGGGTCATGCCCAGCAGCCCCGCCATCGAGGTCGAGCACCTCTCGAAGCAGTACCCGAACGGCAAGCGCGCCGTCACCGACGTCTCGTTCACGATCGACCGCGGCGAGACCTTCGCCCTGCTCGGCCCGAACGGCGCGGGCAAGTCCACGACCGTCGAGATCCTCGAGGGCTACCGGTCCCGGTCGGGCGGTTCCGTTCGGGTCCTCGGCCACGACCCGGCCCGCGCGAGCCGCAGCCACAACGCCCGCGTCGGCATGGTGCTGCAGACGAGCGGCGAGTCCCCGAACGTCACCGTCGCGGAGCAGCTCGCGCACTTCCGGCACCTGTACCCGCGGAGCCGTCCGGTCGAGGAACTCCTCGCGGTCACCGGGCTCCACGAGCAGCGCAACACCCGCATCAGCAAGCTGTCCGGTGGACAGCGTCGGCGGGTCGACGTGGCCCTGGGGATCATCGGCCGCCCCGAGGTGCTGTTCCTCGACGAACCGACGACCGGCTTCGACCCCGAGGCCCGCCGGCAGTTCTGGCAGCTCATCGAGCAGGTCGCCAACGAGGGCACGACGATCCTGCTCACCACCCATTACCTCGACGAGGCCGCACACCTGGCCGACCGCGCGGCGGTGATCGCCGACGGCAGTCTGATCGACCTTGCCCCGATCGACGAGATCGGTGGCGCCGCGGCCCGCATCCCGGTCGTCCGGTGGCGGGACGACGACGGCGCGCAGCACGAGCGACGGACCGCGGACCCGGTCGCACTGGTCCGCGGCTCGACCGAGCCGATGCACGACCTGGAGGTCGTCCGCCCCGCACTCGAGGACGTCTACCTCGCCATGATCGCGGAGCACGCAGCATGAACGCCGCGACGCCCGGCCCGGTCCGCGTCGACCCGGTGCGCAGTGGCCCAGTCCGCGTCGGCGCGGTCCGAACAGGCGCGGTCCGCATCGGGTACGAGGTCCGTTCCTACTTCCGTGCCCCCGACTCCGTGTTCTTCACCTTCCTGTTCCCGATCATCATGCTGGCGCTGTTCTCCGTCGCGTTCGACAGCGCCCCGGACATCCAGGCCGGCCCGGGCGTCAGCGTCGACTACGCGACCTACTACCTGCCCGGCCTCGTCGCGACCGCCTTCCTGCTCTCCGGCACCCAGTCGCTCGGGGTGGACATCGCCGGCGAGCGAAGCGACGGCACCTTGAAGCGCCTCGGTGGCACCCCGCTGCCCGTGCTCGCGTACTTCGTCGGCAAGGTCGGCATGGTGCTGGTGACCGTCATCGCCCAGGTCGCCCTGCTGCTCGGCATCGCCGCGATCGTCTTCGGCGTGCAGCTGCCCACCGACGGCGGCGCGTGGGCCCGCTTCGCCGGGATCATGCTGCTCGGCGTCGCCACGAGCTGCGTCCTGGGCATCGCGATCTCGGCGCTCCCCCGCGAGGGCCGACGCGCCACGGCGACCATCGTCCCGATCGTCCTGGTCCTGCAGTTCATCTCCGGCGTGTACCTCCCCTTCACGCAGCTCCCCGACTGGTTGCAGACCGTCGCCGGGGTCTTCCCCCTCCGCTGGATGGCGTCGGGCATGCGGTCGGTGTTCCTCCCCGAGGGCTTCGCGTCCGCCGAACCCGGGGGCGCCTGGCACCTCGGGATCGGTACCGCCGTCCTGACAGCGTGGCTCGTCCTCGGCGCCCTCGTGTGCCTGCTGACGTTCCGGTGGAACCGACGGGATGCCTGACGTTCCTGTGGAGAGACCCGAGCGCGACGGCAACCGGTGGGATGCTGTCCACATGGACCGCAGCGGCACGCACGCCAACCGGGGCCTCCACGTCGCCTTCGGTGTGACCGTCGCGCTCGTCACGGTCATCGCCGCCCTCGGATGGTCCCCGTGGTCGAGCCGCTGGCCGGCGTTCGTGATGCTCGGGGTCCTCGCACTCGCATACGGCGCGTACGGCTGGCGCGGGTACGCCCGACCCCGCGCGGCAGCCGGCTTCGTGCCGGTGCTCGTCGTGGCTGCCCTCGTCCTGCCCGCGGTCGTCCCGAGCACCGCGTTCGTGCAGTGCATCCTGTTCCCGGTCGCCTGGTGCCAGCTCGACCGCGTCCGCACCTCGGTCGCGGTGTCGGTCGTCATCGGGGTCGCCTCGGGCACTGGCCTGCAGATCGCCTCGGGACCGGCCGCCGTGGTGTCGACGCTCCTCATCGAGAGCGTCAGCGTCGCCGGCGCCTGCGCACTCGGACTGTGGATCACGCGGATCGCCCAGCTGTCCGACGAACGCCGCGTGCTCCTCGAACAGCTGCAAGCCACCCAGGCGTCCCTCGCCGAGGCCCACCGGACGGCCGGCATCACGAGCGAACGCGAACGCATCGCACGGGAGCTCCACGACACCGTGGCGCAGGACCTGGCGGGCATCGTCATGCTGACCGAGCGTGCCCGCGGCGACCTGGCCGCTCACCGCACGGACCGACTCGACGAACGGCTCGCCGTGCTCGAGGAGTCCGCCCGGACGGCGCTCGAGGGATCCCGCACCCTCGTCGCTGCCGGAGCAGCAGGGGTCGCGAGCGACGGCCTCTGTGCCGCACTGCACCGACTCGGCGAACGGTTCCACCGCGAGACCGGCATCCCGGTCGAGGTCGACGCGTCGGACTCCGCGCTGGACCGCGACGTGCAGGTCGTGCTGCTCCGCGTCGGACAAGAGGCGCTGGCGAACGTCCGCGCACACGCCCGAGCGGAGTCGGTGCAGATGCGCCTCCGCACGGATGCCGATCGCGTCACGCTGCGGGTCGTCGACGACGGAGTGGGCTTCGAGCCGGCCCGTGCCACCGCCGGTCGCGGGTTCCCGGGACTGCGCGATCGACTCACGCTGGCCGGGGGCACCTGCACGGTCAGGTCCGCACCCGGCTCCGGAACCGTGGTCGAAGCCGCCCTGCCCCTCCAGCTCGTCACGACCGGCGCACTCGCACCTGCTCAGGCCGTCGCCGTCCCCCCGCCGGTGCCCGCGTGATCCGGGTCGTCGTCGCGGACGACCACCCCATCGTCCGCGCAGGCATCGTCGCCCTGCTGCAGGACGCCGACGACGTGCAAGTGGTCGGCCAGGCCAGCGATGGCGAGACCGCGGTCCGCCTCGCACTCGCGGAACGGCCGGACGTCGTCCTCATGGACCTGCGGATGCCCGGCATCGACGGCGACCAGGCCACCGCGCGCATCCTGGCCCGCGAGCCCGGGGTCCGCGTGCTCATCCTCACCACGTACGAGTCCGACGACCAGATCCTCGCCGCGATCGAGGCGGGCGCCGCAGGCTACCTGCTCAAAGCGGCCCCGGAGTCCGACATCCTGGCGGGCCTCCGGGCCACTGCCCGCGGCGAGACCGCCCTCGCGCCGTCCGCCGCCGCGGCCCTCGTGCGCCGAGCCGCCACGAAGGGCCCGACCGGACCGGCCCTCTCCCCCCGCGAGCACGAGGTCCTTCGACTCGTCGCGCAGGGCAACTCGAACCCAGCGATCGGCCGTGCGCTCTTCCTCAGCGAGACGACGGTGAAGACGCACCTCGGGCATGTGTTCGAGAAGCTCGGCGTGAACGACCGGACACGTGCCGTGACCCGAGCGATGGAGCTCGGGCTGCTCTGACCGCCGCGCCGATCACCGGAGCCACCACACAGGCTACCAGCTCGCCCGATGAACGGCCCGAAACGCAGGGAACCCCTGACCAGTCATGGTCAGGGGTTCCCTGGTGTTACCAACGTTGAGTCCGGCGGCGTCCTACTCTCCCACAAGGTCCCCCTTGCAGTACCATCGGCGCTGAGAGGCTTAGCTTCCGGGTTCGGAATGTGACCGGGCGTTTCCCTCTCGCTATGACCACCGGAACACCTTCGACTTGACCCATCGGATCAAGAAAGCTGTCCCGCGCATGCGCGGTGTTCAGTTTCATGTTCCCGATCGTCTGTCGGGAACCACAAAGTGGACGCGAGCCCCACACCAATGGTGTGGGTAAAAAGTGTGTTGTCAAGTCTTCGGCTTATTAGTACCGGTCAGCTCCACGGGTCGTTAGTCCCCGCTTCCACATCCGGCCTATCAACCCAGTAGTCTGCTGGGAGCCTCTCACACTCAAGGTGCATGGAAATCTCATCTCGAAGACGGCTTCCCGCTTAGATGCTTTCAGCGGTTATCCGGTCCGAACGTAGCTAATCAGCGGTGCCCTTGGCAGAACAACTGACACACCAGAGGTTCGTCCATCCCGGTCCTCTCGTACTAGGGATAGATCTTCTCAAATTTCCAACGCGCGCAGCGGATAGGGACCGAACTGTCTCACGACGTTCTAAACCCAGCTCGCGTACCGCTTTAATGGGCGAACAGCCCAACCCTTGGGACCTACTCCAGCCCCAGGATGCGACGAGCCGACATCGAGGTGCCAAACCATGCCGTCGATATGGACTCTTGGGCAAGATCAGCCTGTTATCCCCGAGGTACCTTTTATCCGTTGAGCGACAGCGCTTCCACAAGCCACTGCCGGATCACTAGTCCCGACTTTCGTCCCTGCTCGACCTGTCAGTCTCACAGTCAAGCTCCCTTGTGCACTTACACTCGCCACCTGATTGCCAACCAGGTTGAGGGAACCTTTGGGCGCCTCCGTTACTCTTTGGGAGGCAACCGCCCCAGTTAAACTACCCATCAGGCACTGTCCATGAACCCGATCAGGGTCCTACGTTAGACATCCAAAGTGACCAGAGTGGTATTTCAACAATGACTCCACGAACACTAGCGTGCCCGCTTCACAGTCTCCCACCTATCCTACACAAGCCACTCCGAACACCAATACCAAACTGTAGTAAAGGTCACGGGGTCTTTCCGTCCTGCTGCGCGTAACGAGCATCTTTACTCGTAGTGCAATTTCGCCGAGTTCGCGGTTGAGACAGCTGGGAAGTCGTTACGCCATTCGTGCAGGTCGGAACTTACCCGACAAGGAATTTCGCTACCTTAGGATGGTTATAGTTACCACCGCCGTTTACTGGGGCTTAAATTCAGAGCTTCGCCCGGAGGCTAACCCTTCCTCTTAACCTTCCAGCACCGGGCAGGCGTCAGTCCGTATACATCGTCTTGCGACTTCGCACGGACCTGTGTTTTTAGTAAACAGTCGCTTCCCACTGGTCTCTGCGGCCTTCAACGCTCAACAAAGCAAGTTCGTATCACGTGTCCGGCCCCCCTTCTCCCGAAGTTACGGGGGCATTTTGCCGAGTTCCTTAACCACGATTCTCTCGATCTCCTTGGTATTCTCTACCTGACCACCTGAGTCGGTTTCGGGTACGGGCGGCTGCAACCTCGCGTCGATGCTTTTCTCGGCAGCATAGGATCACTGATTTCCCCAAACGGGTACGCGTCGGATCTCAGGCACACAGACGACGGATTTGCCTATCGTCAGCCCTACATCCTTACACCAGGTTCACCTTACGGATACCATCGCCTGGCTCAGCTACCTTCCTGCGTCACACCTGTTCATACGCTAGCCGCACCAGCATGGGGTCGAGCGTTAGACCGGACACCATCACCCCGAAGGGATCCGGTGAATCCGGGTTAGGACTCTTAGCACCACTGGATTAGCTTGGGCGGTTGTTCGCCGGTACGGGAATATCAACCCGTTGTCCATCGACTACGCCTGTCGGCCTCGCCTTAGGTCCCGACTTACCCAGGGCGGATTAACCTGGCCCTGGAACCCTTGGTCTTTCGGAGGACGGGTTTCTCACCCGTCTTTCGCTACTCATGCCTGCATTCTCACTCGTGTGGCGTCCACGGCTGGATTCCTCCGCCGCTTCACTCGCCACACGACGCTCTCCTACCACTCCGCACGACTGAACCACGAAGGCTAATCGGTGTGCGAAATCTACAACTTCGGCGGTGTGCTTGAGCCCCGTTACATTGTCGGCGCGGAATCACTTGACCAGTGAGCTATTACGCACTCTTTCAAGGGTGGCTGCTTCTAAGCCAACCTCCTGGTTGTCTGTGCAACTCCACATCCTTTCCCACTTAGCACACGCTTAGGGGCCTTAGTTGGTAGTCTGGGTTGTTTCCCTCTCGACGATGAAGCTTATCCCCCACCGTCTCACTGCTGCGCTCTCACTCACCGGCATTCGGAGTTTGGCTGACGTCAGTAACCTGTTGAGGCCCATCGGCCATCCAGTAGCTCTACCTCCGGCGAGAAACACGCAACGCTGCACCTAAATGCATTTCGGAGAGAACCAGCTATCACGAAGTTTGATTGGCCTTTCACCCCTATCCACAGCTCATCCCCTCCATTTTCAACTGAAGTGGGTTCGGTCCTCCACGACGTCTTACCGTCGCTTCAACCTGGCCATGGATAGATCACTTCGCTTCGGGTCTAGGACATGCGACTGAATCGCCCTATTCAGACTCGCTTTCGCTACGGCTGCCCCACACGGGTTAACCTCGCCACATATCACTAACTCGCAGGCTCATTCTTCAAAAGGCACGCCGTCACCCCTACAAGGAGGCTCCGACGGTTTGTAAGCAAACGGTTTCAGGTACTATTTCACTCCCCTCCCGGGGTACTTTTCACCTTTCCCTCACGGTACTTGTCCGCTATCGGTCATCTGGGAGTATTTAGGCTTATCAGGTGGTCCTGACAGATTCACACGGGATTTCTCGGGCCCCGTGCTACTTGGGATACACATCCGGCCATAACACCATTTCGTCTACGGGGCTGGCACCCACTACGGCCCGGCTTTCAAACCGGTTCGACTATGATGCGCTGTAACCGCCCCAGTCCGGCAGAACTGAGCGACGTGTCCCACAACCCCGACCATGCAACGCCCGCCGGCTATCACACATGATCGGTTTAGCCTCATCCGCTTTCGCTCGCCACTACTCACGGAATCACATGTTGTTTTCTCTTCCTGTGGGTACTGAGATGTTTCACTTCCCCACGTTCCCTCTACCCGCCCTATATATTCAGGCGGGAGTCACCAGGTCACAAAAGCGCCTGGCGGGGTTTCCCCATTCGGAAATCCTCGGCTCACAGCTCGATTATCAGCTCCCCGAGGCTTATCGCAGATTTCTACGTCCTTCTTCGGCTCCAGATGCCAAGGCATCCACCGTTTGCTCTTAGAAACTTGACCACAAAGATTAAAAATTGCAATCCACTCACAACAAGCCGGTCAGACCCGAAGGCCCACCAACCATTGCAAGCGATTTCAAAGATGCTCGCGTCCACTGTGTAGTTCTCAACATACGATCGGCACCACACCCCACCGACACCAACGCATCAGCTTCATGTGGCCCACCGAAGAACCCTGACGGATCACTCCGCCGGCTCAACCCCCGGAAACCGTCCACCCTGGAACAGGGCAGCGACCGGGAAGCCTGGTCCCTCAGGACCCAACAACGTGCACCAGCCGACCCGCTCACCACCGACCCGTCCCAACCAGCAAGCTGGCGTACTAGGGCCGGAAGCTGCGCTCCCGACTGCACTGTCAATGTTCCACCCATGAGCTACCCGTCGGACACGTTCGGTCCGAACCAGGCGCCTGGACCCACCCCACACCTGCCTACTGCAGACGAGGGGACGAGCCAGATGCTCCTTAGAAAGGAGGTGATCCAGCCGCACCTTCCGGTACGGCTACCTTGTTACGACTTAGTCCTAATCACCGATCCCACCTTCGACGGCTCCTTCCACAAGGGTTAGGCCACCGGCTTCGGGTGTTACCGACTTTCATGACTTGACGGGCGGTGTGTACAAGGCCCGGGAACGTATTCACCGCAGCGTTGCTGATCTGCGATTACTAGCGACTCCGACTTCATGAGGTCGAGTTGCAGACCTCAATCCGAACTGAGACCGGCTTTTTGGGATTCGCTCCACCTTACGGTATCGCAGCCCTTTGTACCGGCCATTGTAGCATGCGTGAAGCCCAAGACATAAGGGGCATGATGATTTGACGTCATCCCCACCTTCCTCCGAGTTGACCCCGGCAGTCTCCTATGAGTCCCCGCCATAACGCGCTGGCAACATAGAACGAGGGTTGCGCTCGTTGCGGGACTTAACCCAACATCTCACGACACGAGCTGACGACAACCATGCACCACCTGTACACCGACCACAAGGGGGCAACCATCTCTGGCCGTTTCCGGTGTATGTCAAGCCTTGGTAAGGTTCTTCGCGTTGCATCGAATTAATCCGCATGCTCCGCCGCTTGTGCGGGCCCCCGTCAATTCCTTTGAGTTTTAGCCTTGCGGCCGTACTCCCCAGGCGGGGCGCTTAATGCGTTAGCTACGACACAGAAACCGTGGAAAGGTCCCTACATCTAGCGCCCAACGTTTACGGCGTGGACTACCAGGGTATCTAATCCTGTTCGCTCCCCACGCTTTCGCTCCTCAGCGTCAGTTACGGCCCAGAGATCTGCCTTCGCCATCGGTGTTCCTCCTGATATCTGCGCATTCCACCGCTACACCAGGAATTCCAATCTCCCCTACCGCACTCTAGTCTGCCCGTACCCACTGCAAGCCCGAGGTTGAGCCTCGGGATTTCACAGCAGACGCGACAAACCGCCTACGAGCTCTTTACGCCCAATAATTCCGGACAACGCTTGCACCCTACGTATTACCGCGGCTGCTGGCACGTAGTTAGCCGGTGCTTTTTCTGCAGGTACCGTCACTTACGCTTCTTCCCTACTAAAAGAGGTTTACAACCCGAAGGCCGTCATCCCTCACGCGGCGTTGCTGCATCAGGCTTTCGCCCATTGTGCAATATTCCCCACTGCTGCCTCCCGTAGGAGTCTGGGCCGTGTCTCAGTCCCAGTGTGGCCGGTCACCCTCTCAGGCCGGCTACCCGTCGTCGCCTTGGTGAGCCATTACCTCACCAACAAGCTGATAGGCCGCGAGTCCATCCCCAACCAAAAAATCTTTCCACCACCAGACCATGCGGCCGGCAGTCATATCCAGTATTAGACGTCGTTTCCAACGCTTATCCCAGAGTCAGGGGCAGGTTACTCACGTGTTACTCACCCGTTCGCCACTAATCCACCCAGCAAGCTGGGCATCATCGTTCGACTTGCATGTGTTAAGCACGCCGCCAGCGTTCGTCCTGAGCCAGGATCAAACTCTCCGTAAAAAAAATACAACCAACACCCGAAAGTGTCAGCGAGTTGAAACTGACTGTAAAGACTGTCTACTGACAATCAATTCAATCCAAAAGGAATTGTCTCCGACAACCGAAGCCCCCAAAAGAGCCACGATCGCACGGGGTCAAAATAATTGGCATTGACAATGTGCACGCTGTTGAGTTCTCAAGGACCAGACGCACCCACCAATCAGCCCGACAAACACCGGACCTCAACAGAGGGGCTGGAAGTTCGCTGCCCGGGCGAGACTCGGAACCGAACCAACCGGCCGTTCCGTTCTCCGCCTCAGCGGCAACGAGTGATTACTTTACGCAGAGGTGAACAGCAGCGCCAACAGCGGTCGCATCCCGGGCGTGTCGCCCGGGCGGCCCGGGCCGGGCCGGCACCGGGAACGACGAGAGGCACGGTGCGGAACTGCACCGTGCCTCCTGGCCGTGACCCGACCAGCCGTCTACTCGGCCGCAGCCAACTGGCCGCACGCGCCGTCGATCTCCTTGCCGCGGGTGTCGCGGAGGGTCGTCGGGATGCCGGCGGCGTTGAGTCGGCGGACGAACTCGTCTTGCACGTGCGGCTCCGACGAGGTCCAGACCGAACCGGGCGTCGGGTTGAGCGGGATCGGGTTGACGTGCACCCAGCCCTTGCCGCGGGCGTTGAGCTTCTCGGCGAGCAGGTCGGCACGCCACGCGTGGTCGTTCATGTCCTTGATGAGGGCGTACTCGATCGAGACCCGCCGACCCGTCTTGGCGTAGTACTCGTACGCGGCGTCGATCGCCTCGTCGGCCTTCCACCGGGAGTTGACCGGGATGAGCTCGTCGCGGAGTTCGTCGTCGGGGGCGTGCAGCGACAGCGCGAAGGTCACGGGGATGTTCTCGTCCGCGAGCTTCTTGATCGCCGGGACCAGGCCGACGGTCGAGACCGTGATGCCGCGGGCGCTCATCCCGAGGCCGTTCGGCTGCGGCGCGACCATGGTCCGGACGGCGTCCATCACGCGCTTGTAGTTCGCGAGCGGCTCCCCCATGCCCATGAAGACGATGTTCGTGACGCGCTCGGCGTCGACGCGGTCCTGGCCGCCCTTGCGCGGGTCGCCGCCGAGCTCCCCCGCGGCGATGGCCGCGTTCGCCCGGACGATCTGCTCGATGATCTCGGCCGTCGACATGTTCCGGGTGAGGCCCGCCTGGCCGGTCGCGCAGAACGGGCAGTTCATCCCGCAGCCGGCCTGGGACGAGACGCAGAGCGTGATGCGGCCCGGGTACCGCATGAGCACCGACTCGACCAGGGCGCCGTCGTGCAGCTTCCAGAGGAACTTGATCGTGTCGCCCTTGTCCGTCGCGAGACGCCGGGTCTCGGTGAGCAGGGGCGGCAGCATCCCCGCGACGAGTTCGTCGCGCTGCGCGGCCGGCAGGTCGGTCATCGTCGCCGGGTCGGACGAGTAGTGCGTGAAGTAGTGCGTCGAGAGCTGCTTCGCGCGGAAGCCCGGCAGGCCGAGCTCCTTCACCCGCTCGACGCGCTCCTCCACGGTCAGGTCGGCGAGGTGCACGGGCGGCTTGCCGCGCTTCGGCGACGCGAACTGCAGGAGGGGACGGCCCTCGGAGTCCTGCGCCTGGGTCCAGCCCTCGGTGCGCGGGCGCACCTGCGGACGAGCGGAGCGCTGCTCTTCGAACGGGGTGCGGGTCTCGGTGGCCATCACTCCAGCTTACGGGAGGAGTGCAACCCGTCGGGAACGGGTCACTCCCCCGCGCTCACTCCCCCGCGGGCAGCAGCCGGGCGAAGTGGTGGGCGTTCGGGTACACCGGCACGATGTCGACCGGGTCGCCCGGGTGCGGGGCCTGCAGCACGACGCCGTCGCCGAGGTAGATGCCGACGTGGTCCTCGTCGTCGAACACCACGAGGTCACCGGGCTGGGCCTCGGACTCGGGGATCGTCGTCGCCACGGCGTCCTGCGACGGGACGTAGTGCACGAGCGGGATGCCGACGGCCGCGTAGGCGACCATCGTCAGCCCGGAGCAGTCGATGCCGGAGTGGCTCGCGCCGCCCTCGAGGTACGGGTCACCCATGTACTGCAGCGCCGTCGAGACGATCGTCGCGCGCTTGCCGCCGGCGGACAGGACCTTCGAGATCGCGTCCTCGGCCTGCTGGGTGGTGACCCCGTACTTCGTCACGATCGTCGGGTAGGACACGATCGTCGTCGTGGTGGTCATGCCGTCGGTCTGCACGACGGGGACCTCGACGTCGCGGGCGACCGTGTAGGACTGGTTCGCCTCGTGCCCGAACGCGGCCTGGTCGGTGTGGGACGTCGACGTCGCCGAGCGGTCGGCGCCGGTCATCGGGTCGGCGTTCGCGGGGAGGGTCAGCGTCAGGCTCGAGGTGACCGCGAGGGCCGGTGCCAGCAGCAGGGCGGCACGCTTGGCGTTCGCCGCGCGGCGGATGTGCCGCGGGTCGGCGGCACGCTCGGCGCGCAGGGCAGCGGACCGGGAGAGCACCACCGAGCCGGCGACGGCGGTCGAGGCCACCGGACGGGGCGCGGTGCGGGCGGGACGTCGGACAGACGGGGCGGTGACTGCGAGCGGAGTGTCGACGGTGCGGGCCGCGCGGGCCTGGTCGACCGCGGTGCCCAGGGCCGAGACGGCCGGCGCCGGGGCGGCAGGAGCCTGGCCGGAGACGGCAGTCGCCGGGAGGGCGGGTGCCTGGACCGAGACGACCGGAGCCGCGCGCCGACCGCGCGGACGACGCAGCGTCGGCGGCAGGTCGGCCGGGGTCTCGGGGGTCGTGGCGACGCGCTGCGGGCGCGCCGGCTCGGTGCCGTCGGGGGCTGCGGGCAGGGCGTGACGTCCCATGGTTCCTTCCGGGTCGAGCGAGCGACTCGGTTGTGTAACGTATTGGTCACGAACCTGGGTCCGCCTGGGCAGCGCCTGCCGGTTCCTGCGGTTCGTCACAGTCTCGGCGCGTCAGCCCAGTCGGTACCGAGGACACGGGGGACGATCCGCCACCGCGTGTCCCCCGTTCCGTCCCCCGGGTGCTCCGGTCACAAGGAGCCCTGGGGCCACGGGCCGTCAGCGCGCCAGGTGCTCCGCGACGCGCTGCTGCACCGCGACCGAGTCCGCGTGGTCCCAGAGCGCGAAGTGCGTCCCCCCCGGGAGCGTCACGAGCTCGGCACCCGGTACCTCGGCGAGCGCGCGACGGCTGTGCGCCGGGTCGACGTCGGTGTCCGCGTCGCCGTGCAGGAGCAGCGTCGGCGTCCGGACGGCAGCGAGGTCGAGCCGCTCCAGCGCACCCAGGACCCGGACGTCGTTCTCCCATCCGGCGCGGTGCGCTCCGGCGGCGTTCCCGCTCGTCGCGAGGTCGAGCACGGTGGTGCGGCGGACCGGGTCGTGCAGGACGTCGCGCACGTGCGCCCGCAGCGCCGCACCCCGGAGCGAGCTCACGCCCGCGACGACGGTGCCGACGACCGCGCGCGGGACGACGTGCCCAGCGATCGCGGCGAGCGCGCCGCCGAGTCGGGTCCGCGCGACGAACCACTCCGCCGGCGACGCGTGCGGCGGCACCCAGTGTCCGGAGAGGCCGGCCGTCACGACGAGGGCGCTGACCCGGTCGGGGTGCCGGGCGGCGAAGTGGTACGCCGACGGACCGCCGCCGGACCAGGCGAGCACCGCGGTGCGGTCGACGCCCAGGTCGTCCAGGAGGGCGGCGTAGCGGTCGGCCTCGTCGTCGAGGGACGCGTGCACGGGGATGATCGGGGTCCCGGCGTACCCGGGGCGGGCGACCGCGACGACCCGGAAGCGGTCGGACGGCAGGAATCGGGCCATCGCCTCCGCGCCCTCCAGGCTGCCGGGGGTGCCGTGCAGGACGAGGACCGGTGCGCCCGTGCCGCGCACGGTGTTCGCGACACGTCCGGTGCCGGTCGCGGGGGCTGATCCGGTCTGCATCCCTCGACGGTACCCACGCGACCAGTGGACGGACCGGGGTGCGCCGATGGACGCACCCCGAGCCTCCCGTCCGACCTGCGTGACCACGCAGGGTCCGTCAGCCGACGGTGCGGACCGGACCGCCGGCGACCGCGATGCGGCGCCGCTGCCCGCGCAGTGTGTCGCCGGGGTGCTCGCCGTACCGTCCGGCGTACGACCCGGAGAACCGACCCATGTGGCGGAAGCCGCACGAGGAGGCGACGGCCGCGACGGAGGTCTCGCGGACGTCGGCGAGTTGGAGGGCGACGCGTGCCTTGCCGAGGCGGAGGTCCCGGAGGAAGGCGGTCGGGGTCGTGCCCTCAAGACGTTGGAAGGTCTCCTGCAGCGTGCGGACGCTGACGTCGGCGGCGCCGGCGATGTCGGCGGCGGTGAGCGGGACGCCGAAGTGGGCGTACATGTGCGCCTTCGCGCGGTCGATGGCGTCGACCGGGACGCCGGGCTGCCCGCCGTCCGGTTCGGGACGGAACGCCGCGAGCACCGCCTCGGCCAACCGGAGGTCGAGGACCGCCCGGTCGCCGTCCACCACGGCGGTGTCGAGCATGGCGGGAGCGACCTCGCGCAGGGTCGTCTGCAGCGACTCCAGGTGGGTGGAGGGCACCGAGGCGGGGAAGGCCAGCGGCACCGGGACGCGCGCGGTGCCGACGACGGCGACGGCCTCGAGGAAGTCCGCGTCGAAGTGGACGAGGTGCATCGTCCCCGGGGGCGCCGTGGTCGCGAAGGGCCGTCCGGCGGGCACCATCACGGGCACGCCGGGCCGGAGGGTCACGCCGTCCTCGCGGTCGGGGTCGATGACGACGCCGCCCTCGACCGACCACGCGAGGACGTACTGACGACCGGGCGCGAGCACACCGCTCCGTCGGGCGGTCACGGACGACGTCCAGAGGCTGACCCGGTCGTCGCCCGTGGAGCGGTAGCGGAAGTGGAAGGGGCCGTCGGGGTCGATCACGACGTCGCGGGCTCCGTAGACCTGCTCGAGGAGCTCGCGTGCGGCCTCGGGCTCGGTGCCGCTACGGTGCACCTCGTGCACGGCGACCCGGCGGACGCTGACCGGACCCTCGGAGACGGCCGTGCGGTCCGGGCGCAGCGGAGCCGGGCGCGCCGGGTCGGGGCGCGCCGCCACGGTGCTCACGTCCGCTCCGTCCGGCCACGGACGCGCACCCGCGACAGGTCGGCCAGCGACGGTGCCGCCGGTGGCTCCGGCAGCGCCCAGCCGCGGCGCACCGCGCGGCGGAGGTGGCGGTAGGTGGTGATGTGGACCGGCTCGACGCGCTGGTCCGACTCGTACTCCGACATCGACGTGCTCCCTGCATCACGCGTCGCACGCGTCGCCCCGGTCGGCCTGTGCCACGGGCCGCCGACACGGTGTGGACGCTCTCGGACTGTCGTGGTCGGCACGCTACGCGGACAGTGGTCCGTCCATGTGGAGCCGGTTGCCAGTCCGCGCATGCTGGACGTTTCGGACGGGAGCGGTCGCACGACGACGGCGGGTGGTCGGTCCGGTAGAACGTCCCGAATGGCTCGATGCCGTCGGATGATCTCGACGCTCGACGTATTGTTCGCATAGAATGCGAACATGTTGATCACCGTCGACCCGTCTGCGCGCGCCACGCTCGCGGACCAGATCGCCGCACAGGTGCGGCTCGCGATCGCGCGGGGCGACCTGCGGACCGGCGAGCGCCTGCCGCCGGCGCGGGACCTCGCGGCGTCGGTCGACGTCAACGTGCACACGGTGCTCCGCGCCTACGCGCGCCTGCAGGAGGACGGGCTCATCGAGCTCCGTCGCGGCCGCGGCGCCACCGTGATCCGCTCGGGGCACGCCTCGTTCGACCAGCTGCGGTCGCTCGTCGCGGAGCTCCGGAACCAGGCGGAGACCCTCGGGGTCCCGCTCGACGACCTGCTCACCATGATCAAGGGGGAACGATGACGACACGACCGATCGACCGAGGGGCCCGCACGGCGGTGGTGGCCCCGGGGGCGGCACTGTTCGCCGGGCTCGTGGTGGCCGCTGCGGTGCTCGGGCCGACGCTGCCCGCTCGGATCGCGCAGCACTTCGGTGGCGACGGACAGCCCGACGGGTACGGCTCGCCGTGGCCGTTCTTCTGGGCCACGGCCACGGTCGCCGCCGCAGCCGTCGCCATGTCACTGTGGGCACTCCGCGCGCGGGACCGACGGACCGCGGGACTCGTCGTGCTCGTCGGGAACCTGCTCGCCGGGATCCTCGTCGTGACCTGGGTCTGGCTCGCGGTGATCGCCCAGGACCCCGAGCCGACGTTCTCCGGGTGGTCGACGGTGCCGGCGCTGCTCGTCGGTGGCGTCGCCGGAGTCGTGCCGCTCGTCGTGCTGCGGCGCGCCGCTGCGCCGATCGAGCGCGGGAGTGCGGAACCGCTCCGGGTCGGTCCGGACGCCCGGGTCGCGTGGCGGGGCCGCACCGGCAGCGCGGTCTTCGGGGTGATCGGCGTGCTCGTGCTCGCGACGGGCTGCACGGTCGCGGTGCTGCTCGGCGTGCGCGGTGAGACCGGCGGTGCGGTCACGACGGCGGTGGTCGCGGTGGTCGCCGGGGCGTCGACGCTCGTGCTCGCCCGGGTCGAGGTGACGGTCGACCGCCGGGGGCTCCGGGTGGTGTCCGCGCTTACGCGCGTCCCGCTCATGCGCGTGCCGCTCGAGCGGATCGACACCTGCGGGTGGGAGCAGGTCTCTCCCGGGCAGTGGGGCGGCTGGGGCTACCGGGTCAGCGGGCGCGGGGTCGCGTACGTCGCGCGGTCGGGTCCGGGGCTGGTCGTCGAGACGACGGGCGGGTCGGCGCGGCTCGTGACGGTGGACGGGGCGGACCGCGCGGCGGCCGCGCTCGGCACCCTGCTCGCGGCGCGGGCGGCCTGACGGGAGCGAATCGCGTCCGGCGGACCGGACGGGTGACGGACGGGAGGCGCGGGGCGGGCTGATGGCGTGCCTCCCGTCCGGTGGTGGGCCGGGCCGGACGGTCCGCGGGCGGCGGGGCGGGCTGGTGGCGCGCCTCCCGTCCGGTCGTGGGCTGGGCGGTCCGGAGGCTGACTGTACGGGCTGGGCGACACTTCACGGGCGGCCGCCGCCGTGAACTGTCGCTGAGCGCGTGAGGTGTGCCGGGGCGCGTGTTGCCAGGTCGGCAACGGCGCTTGCGCCGGGCGGGTGCGACGGGGTGCACTGGGCCCATGGACGAACACGACGCACGCGACTGGTGGGAGGCGCGCTACGCCGGCAGCGAGGGGATCTGGTCCGGTCGGGTGAACGCCGTGCTCGCCGCGGTGGCCGCGGACCTGCCCGTGGGGCGGGCGCTGGACCTGGGGTGCGGCGAGGGCGGCGACGTGGTCTGGCTGGCGGAGCAGGGGTGGACGGCGACCGGCGTCGACCTGTCCGCCACGGCGGTCGCGCGCGCCGGACGAGCGGCAGCGGCCGCCGGTGTGGACGGACGGACGACGTTCGTCGCGGCGGACCTGGCCACGTGGGCACCCGAGGACGACGAGCGGCACGACCTCGTGACGGCGTCGTTCCTGCAGTCGTGGCCGGTCGAGATCCCGCGGGCGGCGATCCTCCGCCGGGCGGCCGGGTTCGTCGCGCCGGGCGGGCACCTGCTCGTCACGGCGCACGCCGCACCGCCGCACGGGGACCTGCCCGAGGAGATGCGGGCGTACCGGTTCCCGACGCCGGAGGAGGACCTCGCTGCGGTGCTCGGCAGCGACGAGGCGACGGCGGACGACCCGGCGGCGGGCGGTCCGGCGGCGGGCGGTCCGGCGGCGGGCGGTCCGGCGGCGGGCGGTCCGGCGGCTTGGGCCGTGCTGTCCGCGGAGCGCCGACCGCGGACGACGACCACCGCCGACGGCACGACGCACGAGACCGAGGACAGCGTGGTCCTCGTCCGGCGCCGGGCGTAGCCTGCAGCGCGTGGAGCACACCGCGGTCGACCGGGTCCTGCGCACGCTCGAGGTCGGCGGGACCACGGTCGCGACGCTCGTCGACGGCGGGGCGAGCCCAGTCGCGTGGAGCCCGCGGCCGTTCCTGCACCCGGTGCGGACCCTCGCGGGCACGGTGCTGACCGACGCGCGGCCGGTCGACCACCCGTGGCACTGCGGGGTCGGGACAGCGGTGCCCGACGTCGACGGCGTGAACTGCTGGGGCGGACCGACGTACGTGCACCCCACCGGGTACGAGGAACGCGACGACCACGGGCGGGCCGTCGTCGCGGGGGCCTCGGACGGTGCCGGGACGCTCGCCCAGGACCTGCGCTGGACGGGCTCGGGCGGGGCGGTGGTGCTGCGGGAGACGCGGACGCTGACCTGGGACGCGTCGGGCTCCGGCTGGGTGCTGGGGTGGACGTCGGCGTTCCGCGCGCCGGAGTCGTCGCCCGCCCGACTCGGGAGCCCGGGGAGTCACGGCCGTGCGGGAGCCGGGTACGGGGGCTTCACGTGGCGGTTCGCGCCGTGTGACGACGTCGCCGTGCGGACGTCGACCGCCGTGGGCGAGGATGCCGTGCACGGGGCCGTCGCGCCCTGGGTGGAGTGGACCGGGACGTCCGACGGGCGGCACGGGTCAGGGGCGCGTGCGTCGGTGCGGTTCGAGGCCCTCGGCCACGCGGACCCGTGGTTCGTGCGGGTCGCTGAGTACCCGGCGGTCGGGTCGGCGCTGGCGTGGGACGCCCCCGTCGTGGTGGAGCCCGGCGCACCCCTGGTGCGGTCCTTCCGGGTGACGGTCCGCGACGCGGCGTGACGGTCCCGCCGGCCGACCGTGCACGCGCGCGGCCGTTCGCCGGGTGCTGACCGGTGGTGGCTGTCAGGCGCCGGACTGCTGCACCGGGAGGGCGTCGCTCGTGGTGCGGAGGGACTCGCGCCGGAGCTCGAGCTGCGTGACCGCCAGGGCCGCGAGGTCCCGGAGGTTCGCGAGGTCGGCCTCGGTCGCCTCGCGCGGGCGGGTGTCGAGCACGGCCAGGGTGCCGACCGCGGTGCCGTCGTGGCGGAGCAGCGGGACGCTCACGTAGAACCGGAGACCGAGCGGCCCGGTGACGAGCGGGCTCTGACGCATCTCCGGGTGTGCGGCGCCGTCGGGGATCACGACGGGCACCGGCACGGGGGCGAAGCCGTTGCGGAAGGTGATGTTGCGCGCGGCCTCGTCGACGCCCTCGGCGATCCAGGACTGCGTCCACTCGCGGTCGTCGTCGAGCACGTCGACGAGGGCGATCGGGGCGTCGAACAGGCGCGCGGCCATGGCGACGGTGCGCTGGAGGGACTCCTCGGGCAGGGAGTCGAGCGTCGCCGGACGGGCGTCGGCGGCCGCGGGAGCCGGATCTGCTGCCGTCGGGTGCGCCGGTGCCGCAGCGGAGGGCTGCTCGGGCTGCGCGGTCGCGGTCTCGGCGATGACGACGTCGCGGAGCATCGTGACGAGCTGGGCGCCGAGCGGCCGGGCCGTCGGGTCCTGCGCGGTCATCGCCCGGAGCACGTGCTTCCAGTGCTCGGGGAGCGGCTCGGGCACCACCGGGTCGCGGGTCAGGCGCGCGATCGCGGACTCGACGAGCGAGCCGGGGAACTCCCGACGCCGGGTGAAGCACTGCAGCAGCACCAGGCCGAGCGAGTAGACGTCCGTCGCGGGTCCGACGTCGCCGCCGCGGGCCTGCTCCGGGCTGAGGTACGCAGCGGTACCCGTCGTCACACCGTCCGCGGTGAGCCGCTCGACCCCGGCCGCGAGGGCGATCCCGAAGTCGGTCAGCCGCGCGCGGGCACGGTCGGAGCCGTTGCCGTAGTCGACGAGCAGGATGTTCGAGGGCTTGATGTCCCGGTGCACGACGCCGTGCGCGTGGATGTAGTCGAGCGCCTCGGCCATGTCGTAGCCGACCTCGGCGATGTGCTTCGGTGCGAGCGGGGCGACCTCGAGCCGTTCCTCGAGGTCCTGCCCGACGACGAGCGACATCACGAGGAACCGGCGCGGCCCGCTGCCGACGACGTCGACGACCCCCGCGTCGAGCAGCCCGACGAGGTTGTGGTGCTCGAGCGCGGCGAGGACGCCGAGCTCGGCCTCCTGTCGGGCGAGGTCGACCGTGCCGGGGTTGAACAGCTTCACGGCGACGGGTCGGTGCAGCACCTCGTCGGTGGCGCGGTACACGACGGACATGCCGCCGCGGCCGATCACGTCGCCGAGGCGGTAGCGCCCGTCCAGGAGCGGCGCGGCGTCGTCGTGTCCCATGGGTTCCTCGTCGTCCTGTCGGTGGGCAACGATGCATCTTCGCATCCCGGTGCGCCGCGTGCCCGCCGAGCCGCGCTCGGTGGCCGGACCACGCACCGCTACCGTGGCCGGATGGACAGCAGGGACGACGAGTGGGAGGCGCGGGTCGCCGCGCTCTGGGCCGACGAGACGGTGGACGACCGCGACCGCATCGACCGGATGCGCGAGCTCGCGGCGACGGCCCCGCACCCGGCACTGGGGGCGTTCGAGCTCGGCGGCGCGCACGACTCCGGCGGCGACGAGGCCGGCGCCCACGGTCACTACGCGGCAGCGACCGCCGCGGGCCTGGACACGGTCGACCCGGACCGTGCCGCACAGATGGTGGTGCAGCACGCGTCCACGCTCCGGAACCTCGGCCGCGTCGACGAGGCGATCGCGATGCTCCGGGACGCCCCCGAGCACCCGGCGACCGGTGCGGCGCCGCGGGTGTTCCTGGCGCTCGCACTGCACAGCGCCGGACGAGTCGACGAGGCCCTGCGCGTGGCGATCGAGGCCGTCGAGCCGACGCTCCCCCGCTACCACCGCTCCGTACGGGCCTACGCGGCGGCGCTGACGGAGCAGCACGTCCAGGACTGACGGCCCACGGACGCTGACAGCCGACCGCGCGGGCGCTACCCTCGCGGTCAACGAGCGACGAGGAACCGGCACGACGAAGGAGTCCCCATGCCCGCACGGTTCGTGTACTGGATGAACGTCTCGGTGGACGGGTACATCGAGGCGGAGGCGGGCGAGCACGCCGGCCCCGACGCCCCCGGCTGGGTCCGGATCGACGAGCAGCTGCACCAGGAGTTCAACGACCGCGCACGCGCGATGTCGCTCTCGGTGGAGGGCCGGATCGTCCGCGAGATGATGGACCCCTACTGGCCGGACGCCCGCTCCGACGAGGACTCACTGCCGGTGGAGCGCGAGTACGCCGAGATCTGGACCGCGCAGCCGAAGATCCTCGTGTCGCGGACCCGCACCGAGGCCGACCACCACACGCGGGTGATCGGTGCCGACGGGGACGCGATCGCCGAGCTCGCGAGGATCCGCGCAGAGGGTGACGGGGACGTCGGTGTGGGCGGGGCGAACCTCGCGACGCAGCTCCTGGACGCCGGGCTCATCGACGAGCTGCTCCTGTTCGTGCACCCCGCCGTGCTCGGACGCGGCCGACCGCTCTTCGACCCGCCGGCGTCGGGCTCCCGCCCGCCGCTCCTGCTCGACCTGCTCGAGACGAAGGCCTTCGACAACGGCGTGGTGCTGCACCGGTACGCGGTGCAGCGGTAGCGGCGGTCGCGACGCGACCACGCAACGGACGGGAGGCACGGTGCCAGCTGGCACCGTGCCTCCCGTCGGTCTGGGCGAGCGCCCGTCAGTGCGACGCGGCCTTCTCGATCTTCTTGCGGAGCTTCGCGCGCTGCTTGCGCGCGTGCGGGTCGTTCCAGGCCTTGCGGATCGTCTCGGCGGTGCTCGTCTTCTTGACGACCGGTCGGTTGGACCGGGACCCGATCCAGAAACCGATCAGGACGATGGCTCCGATGACGATGATGCGGTTGCGCACGGTGGTCTCCTCTCGCGTGGGTGGGTCAGCTCGTGATGCAGCGGCGTCCGCCGACGCGGACGATCAGGCCGGCGACGATTCCGCCGACGATCGGGGCGACGATGAACACCCACAGCTGGGCGAGCGGCGTGGCCCCACCGTAGACCGCGGTCGCGATCGAACGTGCGGGGTTCACGGAGGTGTTGCTGATCGGGATGCTCACGAGGTGGATCAGGGTCAGGGTCAGACCGATGCCGATCGGGGCGAGGGCCTGGTACTCCTGCTTCGCGGTGATCGAGAGGATGACCGCGATGAAGACCCCGGTCAGGACGGCCTCGGTCAGGAAGACGGCGCCGAGGTCGTAGCCGCCCGGGCTCGCGCTGCCGAAGCCGTTCGACGCGAAGCCGGCGTCGTGCGCGGCGGAGAAGGCCCCGGCCTTGCCGGAGAGCACGACCGCGATGATGCTCGTCGCGGCGAGTCCGCCCACGACCTGCGACACGATGTAGCCCGGGACGTGCTTGACGTCGGTGCGCCCTGCGGCGAGGAGACCGAGGGTGACGGCCGGGTTGAAGTGGCCGCCGGAGATGTGTCCGACGGCGGCGATGCCGGCGACGAGCGTCAGGCCGAACGCGAGTGCGACGCCGAGGAAGCCGACGCCGGACTGGTTGTCGGTGTCGCTCGGGAAGTTCGCCGCGAAGAGCGCGGTCCCGACGCCGCCGAGGACGAGCAGGAACGTGCCGAAGCACTCGGACAGGTAGCGGGCGAGCGGGCTCCAGGTCGCGGCGTCCTCGCGGCGCTGCTCCGAGGTCGACGCGCTGACCGCGCCGGGGGTCTTCTTCCGTGCCATTCGGGGTGCCTCCTTCTGCGGGCATGACGGATCACCGGACGAGGGCGTCCGGGCAGCACTCGGCCGGGAGACGTCGGGCGTCTCCCGGCCGGTGGTGGTGCGGTGGTGGGGTCCGGCGTCCTAGTGGACGCGGGTGGTCTTGGCCAGTGCGGTGCGGGTGCCACCGGTGAGGTGGACCAGGACCGGGAGTTGCTGGCCGAGGGTGGTGTCCAACGTGTTCACGGCGTGGTCGACGGCGTCGAGGACGGTCACGGCGTCCCCGCCGCGGCGGACGTGGACCCGGATCCGGGCGGCGCGCTGCTGCTTGACGGTGTACGTGTCGACCTTCGCGGCGACGACGTCGTGGACGCCGTCGAGTTCGTGGTCGATGACGTCCCGCACGAGGGCGACGTTCACGGTGACCTGGTCGTCGCCGGTCTTCGTGCGGGCAGCGACGGACGTGCCCCCGCCGCCGCGGGTGAAGACCACGATCAGCGCCAGGACGATCACGACCGCGCACACGGCGGCGATGATCCACAGCGACGCCGCGGGAACGCTCACCCGCTCGGGCAGGGTGAGGTATGGCTTGAGGGCGTCGCGGACGGGGGTGAGGACCCCGGCGCCGATGGTGACCCCGACGATGACCGCGACCAGGCCCAGCAGGAGCAGGATGATGCGGTTCAGGGTGCGGTTGGTGGTGGTCATGCCAGCGTTCCCTTCTGCTCCACGTGCACCTTCACGTGGGTGCCGTGCTTGCCGCCGAGCCGACCGAGACGGTCCTGGACGGCTTGCTGGACGACGTGGGTGTCGACGGGGATACCGGACAGGGGCACCACCCGCACCTCGGTGCGGTGCCCCCTCGCGGAGGCGCTGGTGTTGGACTCGGGAACGCCCGCGGCGAGGGCTGCTGCGTTCGCGGCGGTGGAAGCCAGGATCCTGGTGTCGATCACGACCGCGCCCCGGTCGTGGTCCACGACCGAGCGGGGCTGCCGGCCGGGCCCCACCGCCAGGACGATCAGGATGATCCCGACGATCACGAGGACTCCGGCGATCACCTCGGCGATGGTCGTGAACGCGGCGTCGGGCTTGAGGGCGGCGTCGACGATGGTCTGCGGGTCGGCCAGCAGCGGGGGCTGGCCGATGGCCTTGAGGACCGCTTCGACGCCGATCCACGCCGCGACCAGGGCGGTGACGATCAGGGTGATCGCGACCGCGGTGGACCGGGACCGGTGCACGCTCCGGCGGCGCAGGCGCCGCTCGAGCGAAGAAGTGCTGCTCATCAGTGTCTCCCCTTCACCGGACCCGGTCCTCGTGCTCACGCACGATCCCGGTCAGTTCGATGTGGGCACTGCCCACCTGCCGCCCCGACAACTCCGACACCCGCGCCTTGATGGCATCGGCTGCCCGCGAGGCGGCGGACACGATGTCCGGCTGCTCGCGGATCGGCCCCGTCACGTCGAGTGCGAGGCTGCCGGCGTGGTCGCCGACGTCGATGCGCAGTCGCTTGGCGGGGACGCCGAGGCGCTCCGCGGATGAGGCACGGGCGAGGGTCGTCAGGGCTCGGGCGGTGATCTCGACCCGGCCCGGGACGGCGCTCGTGTGGACGCCTTCCGGGCCGGCGTTCACCGGGAGCTCCGGCGTCCGGTCAGCACGTCGGTCAGGGCGCCGCGGTCGATCTTGCCCGAGCTGATCGCGGCCACGAGGGCACCGATCGCACCGAACACGATCACCAGGACGAAGCCCCAGAAACCGAACTGCAGGGCCACGACGGCCAGGATCGCGCCGATCAGGGCGCCGACGAGTGTGTTACTCAACGCGCGACTCCTTCTTGTCCTCGTTGTCGTCGTCGTCACCCGGGATGTGGACGTCCTGGACGGTCACGTTGACCTCGACGACGTCCATGCCGACGATCTGGGTCAGGGCGCGGCTCACGGACGAGCGGACGCCGTCGGCGACCTGCTGCAGCGGCACCGGGTACTCGGCGACGATGGTGACGTCGGCGGCGACCTGCTTCTCGCCGACCTCGACCTTGACGCCCTGGCCGTGGTCGCGCTGGCCGATCGCGTCGCGGATCGCACCGATGGCACGGGCGGCACCGTTGCCGAGCGAGTGGACCCCGTTGACCTCGCGGGCGGCGATGCCGGCGACCTTCTCGACGACGGTGTCCTCGATGTGGGTCTTGCCCGAGACGTTGCCGGCGCCGGTGGCGGGACGGGCGGCGGTGAGGTTGGTGGTGTCAGCCATGTGTGTGCTCCTTCCGAGGTGTCCGCCGGGTGTTCCCAGCGGATGCTGTTCACGAGTGGGACGGACTGCATCCGAGGATCGTCACGTCCCCCGTTTCGTTCCGAGGAGACGCCCAGGAAGCCGTCGTTCCGGGGCGTCTCTGTCCCCCGATCGGCCGTTGCAACGGCGTTGTCGTGCGCAACGCGTCCGTGGACGTGCGTCGATCGGACCGTGACCGCGACCGTCCGCCGGAAAGCGCGCCGCGTCGTCGGGCGCCGTGTCGTCGCGCCCCGTGCCAGGATCGCCGCATGCGCATCGCCGACTTCGTCGTCCCCGACACCGCCGCCGCCCGCGCCGCCCGGGTCCTCGCCGAGGAGTACCAGTCGCCCGCGATCACGGCGCACGGGATCCGCTCCTGGTACTGGGCGGAGGCGTTCGCGGTGCACGACGGCATCGTCGACGTCGACCACGAACTGCTCTGGGTCGCCGCGGTCCTGCACGACGTCGGGACTGTGCCCGAGTTCGACGCGCACGCGATCTCGTACGAGCACGCGGGCGGCCACGTCGCGGTCGCACTCACGACCGGGGCGGGGTGGGCCGCCGAACGCCGACACCGGGTGCTCGACGTCGTCGTCCGGCACAACTGGCCGTCGGTCGACGTGGGACTCGACGTCGAGGGACACCTGCTCGAACGGGCGACCGGGCTCGACGTGTCCGGCGCCGAACCGGACGTGCTCCCCGAGGCGTTCCTGCGCGAGGTGCTCACGGCGTACCCGCGCGGCGACTTCGCCGCCGAGTTCGGCGCGTGTGTGGTCGACCAGGCGGCGAGGAAGCCGACGACGGCGGCCCGGCGACTGGTGGACGGCGGGGTCGTCGAGAAGCTCGCCCGCAACCCGCTCGAGCAGCTCGGGCGGCCCGGTTCGGTCGGGCCTGGCTAACGCTCGCTCAGTGCCGCCTCGGCCTCGGCCGCGACGGCCTGCTGGACCGCGAACTGGGTGCGGTGCAGCTCCTCGTACCGGCCGCCGGCGGCCAGGAGCTCGTCGTGCGTCCCGCGCTCGACGATCGACCCGTCCTCGACCACCAGGATCTGGTCGGCGCTGCGGATGGTCGAGAGCCGGTGCGCGATGACCATCGCCGTGCGTCCCTCGAGTGCCTCGCTCAGCGCCGCCTGCACCGCGGCCTCGGACGTGGAGTCGAGCGCCGCCGTCGCCTCGTCGAGGATGACCACGCGCGGCTGTGCGAGGAGGAGCCGGGCGATCGTCATCCGCTGGCGCTCCCCGCCGGACAGCCGGTAGCCGCGCTCCCCCACCATGGTGTCGAGCTGGTCCGGCAGCGACCGGATGAGCGGCTCGAGCCGGGCCCGGCGAACGGCGTCCCAGACCTCGTCGATGGTGGCCTCGGGTCGGGCGAGCCGCAGGTTCGCGAGGATCGTCTCGTGGAACAGGTGCCCGTCCTGCGTCACCATGCCGAGCGTGTGGCGCATCGACGCGAACGTCACGTCGCGGACGTCGGTGCCGGCGAGGCGCACCGCACCGCTGTCGACGTCGTACAGGCGGGAGAGCAGCTGGGCCACGGTCGACTTGCCGGCGCCCGAGGTGCCGACGAGGGCGACGGTCTGCCCGGGCTCGATCCGGAAGGACAGGCCGTGCAGGACCTCGTCCCCGCCACGGGTGTCGAGCGTCGCGACCTCTTCCAGGGAGGCCAGCGAGACCTTCTCGGCGGACGGGTAGCCGAACCGGACGTCGTCGAACTCGACCGAGACCGGGCCGTCCGGCACCGTGACGGCGTCCGGGCGCTCCTTGATCAGCGGGTCGAGGTCGAGCACCTCGAAGACGCGCTCGAAGCTCACCACGGCGCTCATCACCTCGACCCGGGCGTTCGCCAGGCTCGTCAGCGGCGCGTACAGGCGGGTGAGCAGGAGCGCGAGCGTCACGACCTCGCCCGTGTCGAGCTGCCCGCCGAGCGCGAGCGTGCCGCCGAGGCCGTACACGAGCGCCAGGGCCAGCGCGGACACGAGCATGAGCGCCGTGAAGAAGACGAACTGCAGCATCGCCGTGCGGACGCCGATGTCCCGCACCCGCGCGGCGCGGACGCGGAACTCCTCGGCTTCTTCGTCGGGACGGCCGAACAGCTTGACGAGGGTGGCGCCCGGCGCCGAGAACCGCTCCGTCATCTGCGTGCTCATCGCCGAGTTGTGGTCGGCCGCCTCACGACGCAGGGCGGCGAGGCGTCCGCCCATCCGACGCGCGGGGACGAGGAACAGCGGGAGCATGACGATCGCGAGCACGGTGACGAGCCACGACGTGCTGAGCATCACGGTCAGGGTGAGGATCAACGCCACGAGGTTCGTCACGACGCCCGAGAGCGTGCCGCTGAACGCCTGCTGCGCACCGATCACGTCGTTGTTGAGTCGGCTGACCAGGGCCCCCGTGCGGGTGCGGGTGAAGAACGCGATCGGCATCTTCTGCACGTGGTTGAAGACCGCGGTGCGGAGGTCGAGGATGACGCCCTCGCCGATCCGCGCCGAGTACCAGCGGGTCAGCAGCGACACCGCCGCGTCCGCGACGGCGACCAGGGCGATCACGACGGCGAGCCACACGATCGTGCCGACGGCACCGCGGGCGACGATGACGTCGACGACGTTGCCCGCGAGGACCGGGGTCGCGACGGCCAGGAACGCACCGACCACCGAGAGGGCGATGAACACGACGAGCTGGGTCCGGTAGGGCACCGCGAAGGTCATGATCCGCTTGACGGACGCGCGCGAGATCCCCCGCGTGCCCTCCTTCGCGGACGAGATCTTGTAGAGCGAGCTCCAGGCCGCGCCTTCCATGCTCATGGCAGTTCCTCCCGGGCACCGGATCAGCGGGCCCCGGTCAGGATACGGGGCGGCCTCCGACACGCGGGTGGTCGCGGTCGCGACCAGGAGCCGGACGGGAGGCCCGTGGCGGCGTCGCCACGGGCCTCCCGTCCGATGGTGGGTCGCGCTCGACGCGAGCCGACCCCGTGCCGTCAGCGGGACCGGGTCGCGCCGATCGCCCAGACCCGCGGCGGCTCCGCGCCGTTGACGGCGTGGTCGCCGACGATGCGGGCCTTGAAGACCCACGGGTTGTGGCTCCCCGCGGTGCGGGCGTTCCGCCAGTGCCGGTCGAGGTTCTTCGACGTGCTCACGCCCGACGCGGCGAGCGCGTCGAAGAGGTGGGACGTCGCGGTGGTCGCGAGGGTCGTGAGCGCGACCTGCGCCTGCGCGGTCGCGAGCTCCGCGCGGTCGTTCCGGCGCTCGTCCTCGGTCTCGTCGAGGGCGGCGCCCTCGTACGCGGCCTGCAGCGCCTCGGCGGCGCGGTCGACGATCGCGGACGCGGCGAAGCCGGCGGCGGAGACCTCGCCGACGACCTGGAGGATCTGCGGGTCCGCCGCGAACGTGTCGGCGTTGCCGTGCGAGAACACCCGGTTCCGGTTCCGGACCTGCAGCGCGATCTCGCGCTCGGCGGCGAGCACCGACCCGGCGAGGACCGTGAGGAGCACCGCCTGGTAGTACGCGGTCTGGTACTTGAACCGGTCGTCGAAGGGGATCACCGCGTCGGCGGCGACGACCGCGTCGGTGAAGGTGCTCGTCCCGGACCCGGTGGTGCGCTGCCCGAAGCCGTCCCAGTCGTCGGCGTGCGTGACCCCGGGCTGGTGTGCGTCGACGATCGCGATGACCCGCTCCCCGGTGTCGGTGCGTTCGGCGTACGTGTCGATCCAGTCGGCGAAGATGCTGCCCGTCGAGTAGTACTTCTGCCCGCTGATGCGGAAGGTGCCGTCCGGCTGCGGCGTGACCTTCGTGATCACGTCGCCGATCTGCACGGCGCCGACCTCGGTCCAGGAGTTGCCGGCGATCTCGCCCCGGCCGAACCGCTCGAGCCACGCGTCACGCTCCCCGGAGCGGGCGACCAGACGGTCCTCGACGAGGGCGAAGTGGCCGCGGAGCGCCTGCGGGATGTTGCTGTCCGCGGCGGCGAGCTCCGTGAGCAGGCGGAAGGTCTGCGGCAGGGTCGCGCCGGCGCCGCCGAACTCGACGGGGACGCGGAGGGCGCCGAAGCCCGCGGCGGCGAGCTCGCGGATCTCGTCGTGCGGCAGGCGGTGCTCCTGCTCGCGGGCGCTCGCGCCGGCGGCGATGCGGTCGAAGATCGGGCGGAAGCGGGCGGCGAGGGTCTCGTCGTCGGGGGTGGTGGTCGGTGCGGTCGTGGCGGTGGTGGTGGTCATGGTGGCTCCTCGGGCTGGTGTGACGGGTCTGGGTGTGTCGGTCAGGCGACGGCGGGGGTCGCGGTCTGCGCGTGGTCGGACGCGGACCCCGATCGCCGGGGGCGGCGCGCCAGGACGGCGGCCCCGCCGAAGACGGCGACGGCGACGAGGGCTGCCGCAGCAGTCCAGACGGGCCCGGTCGGCCAGTTCCCGGACAGCCCGAGCAGCGCCGGGACGGTGGTGGTCGTCTGGCTGGCGAGGACCAGCGCCCACGCGGTGTACCGACCGATCGGCCGGCCGAGCGCGAGCAGCACGAAGAAGAGCGACCAGAGCCCGGCCCACGTCGCCCAGAGGACGGCGAGGACGGGGTCGACCGTGGCGTTCGTCACGGCGAACACCACGGCGACGCCCGCCACGAGCCCGCAGAACCAACCGAGTCCCGCCGAGCCGAGACCGGTCAGGGCGTCGAGCCCGACGTACAGGTAGGTCAGGCCGAACAGGAAGGTACCCGCGATCGCGAGCAGGGCCGGCAGCGAGCCGTCCGCCGTGACGGCGACGGCCGTGCACAGGACGAGCTGGAGGCCGCCGACGAGGACGTTGAACACGCCGCTGTCACGACCGGGCACCCGTCCGAGCAGGGTGAGGCCGTTGACCAGGAGGGCGGCCCCGGAGAGGAGCAAGCAGATGTACGCCATACCGGAACCGTGGCAGCGTCGAGCGCCCCGCGGAAGGGACGTGTCGATGTGTGTCCGATGGTGACGCCGTGTGACGCGCGGACGTCGGCGTCCGCCCGGCGGAGCCTTCGGGGGCCTCGACCCGCACGGCCCCCGCTCGCGAGTCCGCGAGCGGGGGCCGTGATCTCGTGCACGAACGATCAGTTGGTGCGGACGACCTGCACCGGGGAGAGGTCGCTCTGGCCGTCGAGTCGCTGGACGAGGACGAGCTGGTTCGCCCCGAGGTCCAGGTCACGAGTCACCTGGAGCCGGAAGTCCCAGTTCTCGTCGACGACCGCCTGACCGTAGGAGTTGCCCACCGAGTCACGGAGTTCGACGGTCGCGCCGGGGGTCGCGACGCCGTCGAGGACCGGACGCGCCGACGCCGCCTCGGAGGTCAGCAGGCCGGCCCAGCCCAACGATGTCGGGGCCGAGTAGGACGCGGTCTGGACTACCCCGTTGCCCGGTGTCGCAAGGGTGAGTGGGTACGCCGACGAGACGGTGCCGGCCGGCGTGGACGCGAGGAGCTGCATGTCGTTCACGCCGGGCGTGAGCTCTCGGAGCATGTAGACCTGCCAGCGTCCTCCGGCACCGACGACGCCCGAGCCCATCAGTTCCCTGCCCCGCACCAGGGCGACGCGGGTGGCGCCGGGCGCGGTCCCGCTCACCTGCGGTCGAGCCGTCGAGACGGTCGAGCCGGACGGGATGGTCGGGGTGATGGCCGTCTGCGCCTGCGTGGTCGCGATCGCCGAGACGTCGGTGGGCGCGTGCCCGACACCCGATGCAAGGGGAGCCAGCGGAGCGAGGAGTGCGCTGCTCAGTGCGAGCGCGGTGGTGATGATCGTCATGTCGTTTCCGATCTGTCGATGGTTGGGACGATGAACAGTATGTCGGTATTTCACATGACGCATGCTCGATCCGGGTACTCGCGGTGCGTGCACGCTGTGTCAGGCCCTACGGCATGACGTCGCCGGAGTTCGGACCGAGGGTCTGCCCCGTGTACAGGTCCCCGCCGGGCGAGCTGGCCAGCAGGAGCGCGGTCGGGGCCACCTCGGCGGGGACCCCGAACCGGCCGAGCGGGAGTTCGGCGGCCTTCGCGGCCCGCCACGCCTCGGTCATGCCGTCCGTCATCGGTGAGACGACCGGGCCCGGGGCGATCGCGTTGACCAGGACGCCGCGGCCGCTCCACTCGATCGCGGCGCTCTTCGTCAACGCGATGACACCGGCCTTCGCGGCGGCGTAGTGCGCGACCTCGGCTCCGCCCTTGATCGCGAGCTGGGACGCGACGGTGATGATCCGTCCGCGGCCGTCCCGGAGCATGCGGCGTCCAACGGCCCGCATGACCAGGAAGACGCCGGTCAGGTCGACCGACAGCACCCTCGACCACTCCGCGGCGGACAGGTCCTCGAGCGGCGACTGGGAGAGCACGCCGGCCGCGTGCACGAGGACGCCGATCCCGCCGTGCTCCTGGTCGACCGCGTGGACGACGGCCTCGACAGCATCCTCGTCGGTCACGTCGAGCACGACGGGCTGCACGCCGGGGCGACCGGCGAGCGCCGCGAGGGCGTCCGCGTCGCGGTCGGCCGCGACGACCTGCGCTCCGGCGGCGACGAACGTGTCGACGACGGCGAGCCCGATGCCGCTCGCCGCCCCCGTGACGAGTGCGGTCGTGCCGGACAGGTCCCCGGTGGCCGCCATCAGTCGGCCATCAGGATCGTCAGCCCGCCGTCGACGACGAGTTCCTGCCCGGTGACGTAGCGCGCCTCGCGGCTGAGCAGGAAGCGGATCGCGGCCGCCGCCTCGTCCGCCTGACCGACCCGGCCCCACGGGATCCGCTCCCCCGCCGCGGCGAGCCCGTCCGGGCCGAGGGAGTTGACGGCGTCCGCGGACTGCGGCGTCTCGATGAGCCCCGGGATGATCGTGTTCACGCGGATGCCGCGTGGGGCGAGCTCAGCCGCGGCGCTCCGGACGAGGCCGATCACCGCCGCCTTCGCCGCGGCGTAGTGGCTGTGCGCGACCCATCCGTACACGCCGCCGGCGATCGACGAGACCGCCACCATCGAGCCGCCGGGGCCGAGGTGCCGGGCGCCGGCGCGGAGCGTGCGCATCACCCCGTGCAGGTCGACCCGGAGCAGGTCGTCCCACGCGGCGTCGGTCATCGTGTCGAGCGGCTGCCGCCGCAGCACCCCGGCGCCCGCGACGACGTGGTCGACCCGGCCCCACTGGTCGATCGCGGTCCGGAAGACGGCGTCGACGTCCTCGGTGCTGCGGACGTCGGCGGTGACGGTCACCGCGCTGCCGCCGGCCTGCTCGACCGCGGCCACCACGGCGGCGGGGTCGTGGGGGTCACCGGCGAACACCGGGATGACGATGTTCGCCCCGTGCTCGGCGAGCTGCACCGCGAGGGCGGCGCCGATCCCGCTCGCGGCGCCCGTGACGACCGCGACGCTCCCCGCGAACTCGGAGTAGACGCCCGTCGGTGTCGTCGTGCTCGATGCTCGCTCACTCAATGCTCGATCACCGCCACGCGCTTCGTGGCGAGCATGATCACGCCGGAGAGCACCATGCCGCCGGCGCCCACGATGAGCGCCGCCGGGCCGAGGCCGATGCTGCCGGCGACGAGGACGGTGAGGACCGCGGAGCCGATGATCGACCCGGGCTGTCCCATCGCGGTGACGAAGGCAGACCCGGTCGCACGGCAGCTCGAGTCGAAGCACTCGGCCTGCAGGAACAGCAGGGACGCGTACGGCCCGAGCAGGAAGAACAGCGTCGCCATGTAGGTGACGAGCACGTAGCCGAAGTCGCTCGGACCGGTCACGAACAGGGTCCAGCAGACGCCCGCGAGCACCCAGCCCGCGACGATGGTGGTCTTGCGGCCGATCACGTCGCCGAGCCAGCCGTGGAACAGGTAGCCCGCGGCGCCGACGACGTTCGACAGCACGATGATGAGCAGGGACATGCTCGGATCGACGCCCTTGACGCCCTCGAGCATGGTCGTGCCGAGCACGCTCGTCGTGGTGATGCCGAAGTAGTTCACGATCCAGGCGATCGAGAGCACGACCGTGTTGCGCGCGTACCGACGACCGAAGATCGCGCGGAGCGGGTTCGGCCCCTCGTCGACGATGCCGAAGCGGGCGGCGATCTCCGCGGCCTCCTCGGTCCGACCCGACTTCCGCAGCTGGCGCAGGTACGTGTTCAGGCGGTGCTGCGGCGTCTCCTTGATGCCCTTGCGGAGGAACAGCACGAAGATCGCGGGGACGGTGGCGATGAGGAAGGCGAGCCGCCACGAGTCCTGCCCGAACACCCCGGCGACGCCGGCGATGAACGCGGCGGCGAGGAGCGCACCGATCGGCCATCCGGTCTGGACCAGGCTGTAGAAGAACCCGCGGCGCTTCTTCACCCCCTCGAGCTCGGTGAGCGCGAAGACCTCGTTGAGGTACGTGGAGTTGACCGACTGCTCCGCCATGCCGAAGCCGCTGAGGGCGCGGAAGCCGACGAGCGAGGCGACCCCGGTCGACGCGGCCGTCAGGAGCGAGGAGAGCGCGGCGCCACCGATGGTGACCATCATCCCGCGGCGGCGGCCGAGGCGGTCGACGAACAGCCCGACGAGGATCACGACGACGAACACGCCGACGCTCACGAGCGTGTTCGCGAGGAGGGCCGTCTGCTCGTTCCAGCCGAAGTCCTGGGCGATGCGCGGCAGGAGCGTGCCGAACATGATGAAGTCGTAGACCGCCAGGGTCCAGGCGAAGAAGGCGAGGGTCGCGCCGCGCTTGGTCTCCTTCGCCCCGATCGCGGGGAACGTCCCGGAGGACAGCTGGAGCCCCTCGGGTTCGCGGGTGGTCGTGGTGGTCATGGGTGGTCCTCTCGGTTCGGCGGTGCGGGCTGACGGGTGGAGGGATGGGGTCGTGCGGGTCGGAAGCGGCCTTGGTGGGACGGGCCGGGGTGGTGCGGTCAGGGGCGGGGCGTCGGCGGTGTTCCGCGGCCGCGCGCCGCGAACTCCTGGTGGATGCGGTCCCGAGGGGCGTCCTGCGCGAGGAGCGTCGCGAGCAGCAGCCGTGCCTTGAGCCCGTCGAGGCGTCCGGCCGGCACCAGGCCCGACCGCAACAGGTCGATCTCGCCGCCGGGGAACCCGTAGGTGGACGTGAGCGTCTCGCCCGCGCCGGTCCGCGAGGCCAGGACGACCGGCATCCGGGCGGCGAGCGCGCGGACCGCGTCGACGGTGTGTCCGGCGACGTGGCCGCCACCGAAGCCCTCGATGACCGCGCCCCGGTACCCGAGCCCGTCCAGCGCGGACAGGACGCGGCCGTCGTCGGCGAGGGTGACGCGGTGCAGGGCGACCGGCGGGAGGGGCGCGACCCGTCGGGTGAGCGCCGGGAACCGGCCCGCGGGGGTCCGGAAGCGGGGCGTCCCCTCGGTGAGCAGGCCCACCGGCCCGGTGCCCGGCGAGGTGAAGGCGCCCGTCGAGGAGGTGTGCGTCTTGCGGACCGACGCCGCAGTGTGGACCTCGTCGTTGAGCACGACGAGCACGCCCCGGCCGACGGCGGCCGGGTCGGCGGCCACGGCGACGGCGGCCAGCAGGTTCGCGGGGCCGTCCGCTCCCGGGGCGGATGCGTGGCGCATCGCGCCGGTGACGACGAGCGGCTCGGGTCGGTCCCAGCCGAGGTCGAGCAGGTACGCGGTCTCCTCGATGGTGTCGGTGCCTTGCGAGACGACCACACCGGACGACCCGGTGGCGACGGCCTCCCGTGCGGCGTCGAGCGTGCGCTGGACGTCGTCGAACCCGAGCGAGGGCGACGGGAGCAGCCCGAGCTGGTGGGCCTCGACGTGCGCGATGTCCGCGATCGCCGGGACACCGCCGACCAGGTCCGCAGCGGTGATCCGCGGGACGGCGCCCGGGCGGCCCGTGGCGGAGCCGGTGGCCCCCTCGTCGACGCTGGCGATGGTGCCGCCGAGTGCGAGGTACGCCAGGCGGGGCAGGGTCACGACGGTCACCGGAGCGCCCCCGTCCGCCGGTCGAGCGCAGCGACCAGGGCGCGGAGGTCCAGGTCGAGGACATCGCGGTCGTCGCCGAGCGCGCGGGCCCGGGCGGCGACCGACGTCCAGTCGACGCGCCCGGGGCGGAGCCGCTCCACGGCGTCGAGCACCCCGTCGATCCCCTGGGCCACGACCTGGCCGCCCGTCGGCCCCTGCACGACGACGCGGACGGTGCCCGGGGCCGGGCGCACGCGGATCCGCTCCGAGGCGAAGAGCCGCGTCGTCCACGACGCCAGTGCCCGCTGTGCCCGGGTGCGACCCGCCGGGGTGTCCTCGACGTCGGCCGCCGACCGGTCACGCACCGCGCCGCCGCCGCACGCGCCGCACATCAGTACTCGCGGGGGCGCTCGGCCCCGGCGAACGGGAAGCGGACGCGGAAGTCGTCCGCGATCTCGTTCATCGTCACGAACCGCACCCCCTCGTGTCCGCGGAGGTACTCGATGAGGCGCTCGATCATGAGCAGCACCTGGGGTCGACCGGAGACGTCGGGGTGGATCGTGATCGGGAACACCGCGTAGTCGAGCTCGCGGTACACCCAGTCGAACTGGTCCTTCCACATCTGCTCGACGTCGCGGGGGTTGACGAAGCCGTGGCTGTTCGGGCTCGACTTGATGAACATCATCGGCGGCAGGTCGTCGACGTACCAGTTCGCCGCGATCTCGACGAGGTCGATCTCGGAGCCGTGCACGAGCGGCGTCATCCAGGTCGCCGGGTCCTGCGCGTAGTCGATCGGCGTCCACGAGTCGCCGACGATCGAGTAGTACGGGACGAAGTCCTTGTGCTGCTGGCTGTGGTCGTAGCTGAACCCGAACTTCTTCAGCAGGGTCGGCGTGTAGCTGCTCAGTTCCCACCAGGGGGCGACGTACCCGGTCGGCTGCTGCCCGGTGAGCCGGGTGATCAGCTCCACCGAGCGCTCCATGACCGCGTCCTCCTGCGCCTCGGTCATCGCGACGGGGTTCTCGTGGCTGTACCCGTGGGCCCCGATCTCGTGCCCGGCGTCGAACAGCGCGCGGCACTCGTCGGGGAAGGTCTCGAGCGAGTGGCCGGGGATGAACCAGGTCGCCGCGATGTCCGCTCGGTCGAACACCTTCTGCAGACGGGGCACGCCCGTGCGCCCGGCGAAGATGCCGCGCTGGATGTCTGAGGGCGAGTCGGCGCCGCCGTACGAGCCGAGCCACCCGGCGACCGCATCGATGTCGACGCCGAAGGAAACGAGGATCTCTTTCACCATGGGTCATCGTCTTTCGTTCGTGATTGCAATACATGCAATCGTTTGCAACACCGTCGATGGTTCCAGCGGCTTGTTTCGTCCGGCCTGCTCGCGTGTAACCAACGTGTTTCACTTCCGGTGACCGCAATCGATTGCGTGACTGCGGGGTGCGACCATCCGTCACCTAGGATCGGGACATGGGCACCACGGAGGACGGACCGGTCGAACGCGACCACCCGGGTCGTCGCGGCGAGGCGACGCTGCAGGCGATCGCCCAGCGGGCCGGGGTGCACGTCTCGACGGCGTCGCGGGTCCTGCGCCAGACCGAACCGACGCGTGGGTGGAGCGCCTCGGCGCAGCGGGTGATCGCGGCGGCACTCGAGCTCGGGTACCGACCGAACCGGCTCGCCTCGTCGCTGCGGACCCGGCGGTCGGACACCATCGGCGTCGTGATGCCCCGACTCGCGGACACGGTCATCGCCACCATCTGCCAGGCGATCGAGTCGGCCGCGCGGTCCGCCGGGTACCAGGTCCTGCTCACCACGCCGCCGGACGACATGGGCGCGCAGCTCGAGGCCGTGGACTTCCTGCTCTCTCGTCAGGTCGACGGGCTGATCGTCAGCTCCCTGCACCTGTCCGCGCGGACACCGCGTCTGGCCGAACTGCCCGTCCCGATCATCGCGACGAACCGGCACCCCGGCGACTGGATGCCCGCGGTCGTCGGTGACGACGTCGAGGGTGGCCGGATCGCCGCGGAGCACCTGCTCGCGCTCGGCCACCGACGCATCGGTGTCGTCGCGGGGCCGCGGCACGCCAGCACGGCGGTCGAGCGGGTGGCCGGCTTCCGGCTCGCACACGAGCAGCGCGGCATCCCGGTCGACGACGCCCTGGTGGTGCACAGCGACTTCGAGGTCGAGGGCGGCGTCGTCGGCGCGCACGCCCTGCTGTCGTCGGTGGACCCGCCGACCGCGATCTTCGCGGTGAACGACACCGCGGCGATCGGGGTCATGGGTGCTGCCCGGCAGCGGGGTCTGCGGGTCCCGGACGACCTGTCGATCGTCGGCTACAACGACATCTCGATCGTCGCGCAGCTGCCGACGCCGCTCACCACGGTGCACTCGCCGACGGGCCGCATGGGTGCCGTCGCGGTCGAACGCCTGCTCGCTGCACGGGCGTCCGGGACGCCGGACGGTGCGGTGCTGCCCGTCTCGCTGGTGGTGCGGTCCTCGACGGGCCCCGTCCGGTCCTGACCCGACCGCCCCGGCCCCGACCAGCCCCGCCGGCCCGGTCCAGCCCCGCCGTCCCCGCCCGGCCCCGCAGCTGCCGCTGGCGTCACGGCGCGGTCTGCGCTACCGTCGGCGCCAGAGGGAAAAAGCCTCCGGTCCCGATCGGCGGCAGCGCGTACGTGACTCGTGGGAGTCGCCACTTCTTCGTCGAAGGAGTGCGCCCGTGTCCGTACCGATCACCCGTCCGGGGTCACCGCAGCGCCTGCGTGACGCCTGGGTCGCCCTGGCGGGGCTGTCCGCCGTGTTCCTGTTCGAGATGCTCGACAACTCGGTCCTCACCGTGGCCCTGCCGACCATCGGCCGCGACCTCGGCGCTTCGACATCCGCGCTGCAGTGGGTCTCGGGCGCTTACTCGCTGGCGTTCGGCGGCCTGATGCTCCTGTTCGGCGCCGTCGCCGACCGGTTCGGTCGCCGCCGGGTCATGCTCGTCGGACTCGTCCTGCTCGCCGGGGTGAGCGTCGCGACCCTCGCCGTCACCTCGGTCGAGGGGCTGGTCGTGGTCCGCGCGCTCACGGGCGTCGCGGCGGCGATGACCACCCCGGGTGCGATGGCCCTCGCGTTCCGCCTGTTCGACGCCGAGGACCTGCGCGTCCGGGCCCTCACCGTGATCTCCACCGCGGGCCTGGTCGGGCTCGCGGTCGGACCGACGGTGGGCGGGCTCGTCCTCGCCGTCGCCCCGTGGCAGGTCCTGCTCGTCGCGAACGCGCCCGTCGCCGTGGTCGCGTTCGTCGGGATCCGCGCCGGCATCACCGCCGATCGCCGGACGGACCTGCGGCGGGGTCCGGTCGACCTCCTCGGGGCGGTCCTCGGCACAGCCACCGTGGCCGGGGTCCTCGTCACGCCGACCATCGCGGTCGCGGCCGGCGAGCAGGCCGACGGAGCAGCCGGTGGGCCAGCCGGCAGCCCGCTCCTGTGGTGCATGGTCGCCGCGACGCTCGCCGCCGCGATCGCGTTCGTCGCGCGGCAGCGGACCGCCGCCGCGCCGCTGCTCGACCTCCGGCTCGTCGCGCGTCCGCTCGTCGCGAGCGGACTGCTCTACAGGGCCGCCGCTGGGCTCGCGACCGCCGGCCTCTCCTGGACCGTGACCCTCCAGCTGCAGGTCGTGTGGGGGTGGCCGCCCGCCCTCGCCGCGGTCGGGACCCTGCCGCAGGTGGTCGTCCTGCTCGTGAGCGGACGGTTCGTCGGGCCGTTCGTCCGTCGGGTCGGCCTGCGCACGGCAGCCTGGACGAGCTCGGTCGCGGTCGTCCTCGGGCTCGCCGTCTCCGTCGTCGCGACACCGCTCGGGTACCCCGTGGTCGTCGTGGCGCTCGTGCTCGTCGCCGCGGGCATGCGGGTCGTCGGCGCGGTCGCCGGGGCCGAGGTCCTCGCCGGGCTCCCCGAGGACCGCACCTCGGTCGGTGCCGCGCTCGTCGACACCGCGAGCGAGGTCGCGACCGCCGCGGGGGTGGCCGTCGCGGGGACCGTCCTGGCGGCGCTCGTCCCCGGGGCCGTCGCTGCCGCGCACCTCGACGCGGCCCACCGTGCGGCGGTCGGCGGTGCGCTGTCCGTCGCCGGCCTCGCCCTCACCGTGGTCGCCGCCGCACTCGTGGTGGCCGGGATGCTCCGCGCCCGACAGCACGCACCCGACCGCCACCAGCCCGTCACCCCGTCCCACCACACCGACCAGGAGTCCGCCGATGTCTGAGTCCACCGTCCGCCCGCCGTTCGACCCGGAGCTCGACGTGTTCCTCACCGCTCTGCAAGCCCGGGGTCCGATGGCCCTCACGCCCGAGGCGCTCCCCCGCATGCGTGCCCTCGAGGTCCCCGAGGCCGTGCTCGACGCCCACCTGCACGAACTCGGCTACCACCGGCGGAGCGTCACCGTGCCGGGCCACCTCGGCGACCCGATCGACCTCGCCGTCATCCGGCGCACCGACTCGACCGGCCCCGTCCCCGCCGTCTACTCGATCCACGGCGGCGGCATGATGTTCGGCCACCACCTCGGGAACCTGGACTCGTTCGACGACTGGCTCCTCCGCGACCACGACGTCGTCCTGGTGAGCGTGGACTACCGGCTCGCCCCCGAGCACCCGGACCCCTACCCCGCCGAGGACGCCTACGCCGGCCTCGTCTGGCTCGCCGAGCACGTCGACGAGCTCGGCGTCGACCCGGCGCGGATCGTCGTCGCCGGGCAGAGCGCCGGTGGCGGGCTGGCCGCGGGCGTCACCCTGCTCGCCCGCGACCGGCAGGGTCCGGCGGTGGCGGCGCAGGTCCTCGTCTCCCCCATGCTCGACGACCGCGACGACACGGTGTCCGGCCGCCAGTTCGACGGGGTCGGCGTCGCCGACCGGCAGATGATGCACGTCGCCTGGGACGCGTACCTCGGCGAGCGCCGCGGGACCGAGGCCGTCGATCCGTCGGCCGCGCCGGCACGCGCGACGGACCTGTCCGGACTGCCGCCGACGTACCTGGACTGCGGGAGCGCGGAGGTGTTCCGCGACGAGACCGTCGCGTACGCGAGCGCCCTCTGGGCCGCCGGGGTCGACGCCGAGCTGCACGTCTGGCCGGGTGCCTTCCACGGCTCCACGAGCATGGTGCCGGACGCGGTCCTGTCGCGCGCGGCGGTCGCCGCGCTGGCGGCGTGGACCGCCCGCCTGCTGGCGCGCTGACCAGGGTTCCCACAGACGGACGGGAGGCACGGTGCCGGCTTGCACCGTGCCTCCCGTCCGACGGGTGGTGACCGTCGTGACCGGTGCGGACGACCGCACCAGACGGTCGTCTGGCGGGGCACACTGGAGGCGACGTCGCCGTCCCGCGACGCGCACCAGGAAGGAGCCGACCCTGTCCGGACCGACCATCTCCCTGCGCCTCGGCGCCCCCGTGTACGCCCAGGCCCTCCGCTACACGGCCATGTTCCACGCCAAGCCGTTCGCCGAGGCCCTGCTGGTCTACCGTGAGGGCGGGACGTACACGATCCTGTCCCCGGGCGAGGACCACCACGGTTGCTACGTGTCCGCGACGCTCCCCCTCGACCCGCCGAGGCGGGTGCAGTTCACGTCGTTGCCGTCGACCGACTGGAGCGACGACGTCGCGACGCACGTCCTGGGGTTCGCCCCGGACACCGGGGGCTTCACGCAGGAGCTCCACCTGCCCGGGGAGCCGGTCCCCCGGGTGCAGCACGGCTTCGCGGCGCCGGTCGCCGAGCCGCGGTCGATCGACACCGATCGGGGCTGGGCGACCCTGCGCGCGGAGCACGCCGCGGCCTTCGACCGCGCACGGAGCCTGGCGGGCGCCGCCGCGGGCTGAGCCGCGGACGCGCCGTGGTCGCCAGGCGCTGCGTCCGCCCGCGCGGGGTCCGGTCGCGCGGCGTCGTGACGCTCAGGGGTTGCACACGTCGCACGAGGCCGGGTCGACCGGGGCCGCGCGCCGCGGGACGACCTGGGTCGCGTCGCACCCGGCGCACCCGAGCACGTCGGCCGCGACGGCGGTCGTCGGGGCGCCGCAGCCCGCGCAGGGCACGCCCCGTTCGACGCCGACCCGTCCCCACCCCGGGGCGGCGTACCGCGGGCAGGGGCGTGTGAGCCGGGTCGCCATCCGGCGGCACAGTTCCGCGATCACCCGCTGGCGGGCCGGGTTCACGTGCGCCCGGAGGTCGGGACCGACCGATGCGGTGCCGCCGGTCGTCGTCAGGTCGGTGACCGCGTCGGCCAGGTCGGCGGCGGTCGCCAGGCCCTTCCGGGCGTGCACGTCCCCTCCGTGTCGGGCGACCACGACGGCGCGGGTGTCCGGGAACCCGAACCGTCGTGCGCGCTCGAGGGCGTCGGCCGGGTCGCGGAGCACGACCGGGTCGTGCCCGTGGACCGGGACGACGGCCTCCTCGGCGAGGACCACGCCGCGGTCGTCGTCGAGGAGGGGCGTCCGCGTGCGCGGGACCTCGCCCGTGAAGGACCCGAAGCGGTCGGTGTCCAGGTCGTCCGGGGCGACGACGCGGGCGTCGAGGAGCTCCCGGAACGGCCCGGCCGCCTGGTGCTGCTTGCCGTGCCGGGTCGCGAACACGATCGTGGTGCCGCGGTGGCGGTGCGGGCCGACGGCCCCGGCCCCGGTACTGCTGCCGGGCCGCTGCCGTTACCGGTGCCGGCGCCGGTGCCGGTGCCGGTGCCGGTGCCGGTGCGTCACTGGAAGTACTGGGACCGCGACACCCAGGTGTCGGTGATGAACATGACCCCGCTCCCACCCTCGAGCAGCTCGCGCAGCGCCTCGATCAGCGGCTCGGCACGGGCGGCCGGCAGGACCGTGATGGTCATCCCGAGGGCGTCCTGGTCGTTGAAGCGGTGCGGACCGTCGTGCGGACCGGAGTGCCCGACGCCGGAGACCCGGCGACGCTCGTGTACCCGGTCGCGCCGGCGGAACTGATGAGCTCGTGGACCGCGGGGTCGACGTCGGCGGGAGCGATGACCTCGATGCGGATCATCGTGATGAGGTGGTTCACGCGGGGTTCCTCTCGTGGGTGCGGAAGCCGTCGGGACCGTACTGGTCCCAGGGCTGGTCGGGGGTCTCGCGGGCGTGCAGGGTCATCCAGCCGCCGTCGAGCAGGGTGCGCAGGGCGTCGGTACCGGCGATGATCCGGGCGATGCGGTCGAGCGGGGCCTGCACGAGGACGCCGCAGGGCGGGTCCTGACCCGTCACCACGGCGCCGTGGTCGCGACCACGGAACGGACGGGAGGCACGGTGCCAGCTGGCATCGTGCCTCCCGTCCGTCCGTGGCCGGGTGGCGGCGGACGACTGTGCGGCGAGGGTGAGCTCCTCGGGATCGAGACGACGGTGACCTGCGTGCCGAGGACGAGCCGCCGCGATCCACGCTGGGCTCACATCGACGCGAGCATGTCCTGCATCTGGGTGATCTGCTCGGTCTGGCTCGACACGATCGACCTCGCCATCGCGACCGCGTCGGTGTTCCCGCCCTCGGCGACCTCGGTCTTGGCCATGTCGACGGCGCCCTCGTGGTGCTGGACCATCTGCTGCAGGAACAGCTTCCCGGCGTGCTTCGCGGACGCCTGGTCGAGGTCGCTCATGTCGGAGTCGGACATCATCCCGGACATCGAGTGGTCCATCCCGGACATGCTGCTGTCAGCGTCCCAGTCCTTCAGCCAGCTGGTGAGCTGCGTGATCTCCGGACCCTGCTCGGCCTTGATCTGCTCCGCGAGGTCGGCGACGTCAGGGTCGACACCGTCGCCCTTGGCGAGGAGCACGTCGCTCATCTCGACGGCCTGCTCGTGGTGCGGCAGCATCATCTGCGCGAACATCACGTCCTGGTCGTTGTGGGCCGACGCCGCCGAGCTCGACGTGGCGGACGAGCCCGCGTCGGAGCCGGTGTTGTTGCTGGTGGAGCAGCCCGCGAGGGTCAGCCCGAGGCTGAGGGCGGCGGCGATCGCGAGGGTGCGTGTGGTCGTGGTGGTGTGCATGAGAGATCCGTTCCCGTGGATGCGTCAGGTGGTCCGGGCAGGCCGATGCCTCCCGGTTCTGGGCATGCGGGAGCCACCCTGCGACGGCGTGGTCCCGCAGGGGGCGGATCAGATGCGGATGATCTGCAACGCCGTCAGTGACGGTGGTCTCGGTACCGCGATGCGGCGCGGCAGCCGGCCGGCCAGCGCGAGCAGGCGAGACAGCAGCGCGAGGACGCCGCCGGTCCGTGCGCGCAGCAGCGCCCACGTGAACAGGGCGATCGTCAGCGCGCACGCCATCCCCATCAGCGAGCACATCAGCGCACACAGACCACCGTCGCAGCCTGAGTTGGTGAGGACTGTCATCACCGCAGTCGTCGGAGCTGCGTGCTCGTCATGGCCGACGGCCGCGACGTGACTGTGCTTGGCGGTAACCGCGGTGGCACTCATCGGGTGCTCGTGGCTGGCGGTGTGCCCGGCCATCGTGTGCATCAGGACCGTGAACCCGACCAGGAGCAGCAGCGCCAGCGTCGTCACGGCTTGCAGCAGCAGCCGGCGACGCGGGGAGGCGGTGGTGGTGAGCATCGGTCTTTCGAGCAGGAGGGTCGGGTGAGGGCTTCCATGGTGCGGTACTCCCGCGGGCGGCGGCAACCGGGAGGGCGGATCCACACCGAACCCGGCGGAGACGTCCGGATCGGGAACACATCGCGTGGTTCCGCGTTGGAACGCATGATACCCCCAGGGGGTACACATGAACTGTCGGCGTCGGCCGCGTCAGATCGGAGCACCATGGGCACGCACGAGCATCATCAGCTGAGCGGACACGCGCACACCGGACACGGTGCCGGGCATGGGACGACGTCGTGGGCGACGGCGGCACAAGCGACGCTGCACTGTCTCACCGGCTGCGCGATCGGTGAAGTCCTCGGCATGGTGATCGGCACCGCTGCCGGCTTCCACAACGCCGGCACCGTCGTCCTGTCGGTCGTGCTGGCGTTCGTCTTCGGCTACGCCCTCACCATGCGCGGCGTCATGCGATCGGGCCTGCCGTTCGCGGCGGCGTTCAAGGTCGCCCTCGCAGCCGACACCGTCTCGATCGCCGTCATGGAGATCATCGACAACACCGTCATCGTCGCGATCCCGGGCGCGATGGACGCGCAGCTCGACCAGTGGCTGTTCTGGGGCTCCCTGGCACTGTCCCTCGCACTCGCGTTCGTGCTCACCACGCCGGTGAACCGATGGATGATCAGTCGCGGCCTCGGCCACGCTGTCGTCCACGGCAACCACTGAACAACCCGGCGGTCCGCCTTCACGTCTTGTCGTACCGGACCACCCAGGTGCGGGCCACGCGCCTCAGCGGCCGCCGCGACCGCGGCCAGGGCCGCACCCGCGCTCACCACGGCGAGCAGCACCACGCCACCCAGCGCCACGAACGTCCAGAGCATCGTCATCACCTCGGTGCCGACCGTGCACCACGCGCCCCCAGGAACCGCCGAGGCCCGGTGGCCGGTCTCGACGAGATCAGTGGCGGTACGTGGCAGCGGTCACGGTGAAGTCGTCGACGTTGCCCATCGCCTCGTGCACGTGTTCGGCAGCGTGCTCCGCGATGTGCTCGGCGTCGTGCAGGGACGACGCCGTGACCGCGACCGTGGCGGACCCGGTGAGCCGGTGCCCGACCCAGCGCAGCCTGATGTCCCGGACGGCTTCGACACCGGGAGTGTGCTCCAGCGCGTGCTCTGCCCTGCCGAGGAGCGCGGGATCGATGGCATCCATGAGCCGGGCACCGATCGACTTCACGGTCCCCCAGAGGAGCACCATGATCGAGACGGCGATGAGCAGGCCGATGATCGGGTCAGCGATCGGGAACCCGAGGAGCACACCGATCGCGCCGAGGACGACCGACAGTGACGTGAACCCGTCGAGACGAGCGTGCACCCCGTCGGCGACCAGAGCGGCTGAGCCGATCTTCCGGCCGACGCGGATGCGGTAGATCGCGACCGCTTCGTTGCCGGCGAAGCCGATGAGACCGGCGGCGACGAGCAGCCACGGGTTCTCGATCGGTCGCGGGGTGATGAACCGGTCGATGGCCTGCCAGCCGGCGACGACGGCAGAGAGAGCGACGACGAACACGATGAACATGCCTGCGAGGTCTTCCGCGCGGCCGTAGCCGTAGGTGTAGCGGCGGTTCGCGGCCCGCCGGCCGACGACGAACGCGATCCACAGCGGCACCGCGGTCAGGGCGTCGGCGAAGTTGTGGATCGTGTCCGCGAGCAGCGCGATCGATCCGGTGAACGCGACGATCACCGCCTGCAGCACCGTGGTGGCGAGGAGGACGAACAGGCTGGTCTTCAGGGCGCGGACGCCGGCGGTGCTGGCCTCCATCGCGTCGTCGATCGAGTCTGCGGAGTCGTGCGTGTGCGGCACGAACAGGTCGTGGAGGAACCCCTTCACCCCACCGTGCGGATGCGAGTGGCCGTCCCCACCGTGGTCGTGGTCGTGGTCGTGATCGTGATCGTGATCGTGGTCGTGGTCGTGGTTGTGTCCGGCGTGGGTCACCGTTCGGTCGTGCCCGCTCATGCGCTCCCCCGCTCTCCACGGTGGTGGTGCGCAGACCCGACGACGTGCTCGGCCTGCTTCACGGCGTCGACCACCAGCTCCGATGCGTGCTCGTCGGTCAGGCGGTAGTAGACCGTGGTCCCGTCGCGACGTGTGGACACCATCCGCGCGAGACGGAGCTTGGCCAGGTGCTGCGACACCCCGGCGGCGCTCTTGTCGACGACCTCGGCCAACCGGTTGACGGACAGCTCCTCGGCGTCGCGCAGCGCGAGGATGATCTTCACGCGGGTGGCGTCGGCGAGCATCGCGAACACCTCGACGGCGAGCTCGACGTACTCGGACTCCGGGCTCAATCCGCAGGGTTGCTTGTCTACGTGCACACGCAGATAGTACACAAGAATGACCGCTCTGGAGCCAGAGGTCCCGGAGGCGAGCCCGTATCCTCGCGGCGTGACCGATCACCTGTGGCACCAGCGCGACCCGATGCAGGCACGCGGTCCGGCCGGGGCGGGACGGACGTCCGCCGGCTGGTTCGCGCTGGCCCTCGTGCTGGTCTGGTCAGCAGCTATGGCACTCGCGCTGTCGGTCGCGAACAGTGTGTCTGCGGCGGACCTCGCCAGCACCGCGGTGCCGCGGCATCCGCTGGACGACCCTCCCGTACCGGTCGCGCGAGCAGAATTCCTCGCCGGGCTCATCGGCATCACGGCGCTGCCGAGCGCGCTCGTCGTCATCGGTCTCGGGTACCGAGGCGTCGTCCGGGGCTGGGTCGCGGGGCACCGCGTCGGATGGGTCGCCCTGTGCATCGGCGCGCTCGGCCTGCTCCCGGCGCTCCTCGCGACCATCTTCGGCGTCGTGATCTGCGTGTTCGACGGCGGTGCGCTCACGGCTGGGTGACACCGCATCGGCCTCGGCCAGCGGCGGGACAGGCGGACGGGAGGCACGGTGCCAGCTGGCTCCGTGCCTCCCGTCCGCCCTGTGGTCGGCCGCTCGGGCAGCTCGCTCCACACGAGCACCTCCGGCCATGAGCCGACGCGCCCTCGGCTCAGTCAACGGGCCAGTGATCGCCGACGAGCTCCGGCAAGGATACGTCCCGTCGACTGCTGCGGTCCGGGTCCTTCCCCTCCGCCGTGAACAGCGGCGGGTACAGCGACATGCCGCGGTCCAGCGTGAGTGCAGCGACCTCCTCGCGCCACCCGTTCCACCGGAACGGCTCGTAGAACTGGCCGATCGCGTCGGAGAGCATCGCCGCCAGGAACTGGCTGTGCGGGATCTCGAGGTCCTCCCACTCGAGGCTGTCCGGCGCGAAGTAGTGCACGCTGCCGTCACCTGCGCCGAGCGCACCGCCGTCGAGTGCGAACACCCCACCGAGGACGTCGAACGCGACGACGCAGAACCCGGAGGACCGGTCGTTGGCGTCGACGACGGACGCGAGGCCTGAACCTGGTCCGCCGAGCAGCCGGAGCCAGCCGTGGTCCACGGTGACACCGCCGGTGTGCGCCACCAGCGCGCCGAGGAACGACCGCTCCGTGAGACCGAGGGAGTCGAGGTCCTCGCTCGACCCGCCCGGCAGGACCTGTGCCGTCGGTGCAGCAGCGAGCATGTCGGTCAGTTCCGGCCACGCGTCCTGTGCAGCGTTCGTCATGGGAGCGATCGTCCCACGACCCGCGCGGAGCGGTGACCCTCGGCCCGGATGGCCCCTCTGCACGGTTGTCGTCCTACGCTGGGCCCGTGGGGACGTGGAGCGCAGAACCGGTCGGGAACGACGACGCGGCCGACTTCGTCGCGGAACTCGACGGTCAGCAGCGGTGGACGGTCGTCAAGCGGGCCCTCGCCCGAGCAGAGCGAGCCGGAGAAGGACTCGACAGCGACGACGCCGCCGTCGCCGTGGCTGCGGCAGAGGTCGTCGCGCACGGACTCGGTCGACCGTCGCAGACCGACGCGTACACCGAGGACATCCAGGACTTCGTCGGCCGCGCACGCAGACCGAGCCGCCGTCTCGCGGACCGGGCGCTCCGTGCAGTGGCGATCGCCGCGCACCCCGACGGCGAACTCGCCGAGCTGTGGGCCGAGACCGGGACGACCGAGTGGCGGGACTCGATCGACCGCCTGGTCGCGAACCTCACGAAGCGCTGACGGCGCAGCCGAACGAGCGAGCCACCGCGGTCGCGTGGTCGGCTCCACGGAGGAGACGGAACCGGACCACGTCTTCCTGCGATCCACGAAGGAGTCCGGGGCTGCGGATGCAGCGCACACGACGAAAGCCCCGACGGAACCTGTGTTCCATCGGGGCTTCTCGGTCGGGCTGACAGGATTTGAACCTGCGACCCCTTGACCCCCAGTCAAGTGCGCTACCAAGCTGCGCCACAGCCCGTGAGTCCTGACGGACCCGGACCCCACGAGTGGGACCCGCCGCCGCGTCCGACCGGAGCGCGAGCAGCCCGTCAAGCATAGCGGACGCCGGACCCCCTCCGCGCCACGGCGCGTCGCGCCGAGGCCCACCACGCGTCCCGCCGAGGCCCACCACCCACGGCACCCCACCGTCACCGCCGCCGGACGACCTCCCGCGACGCCGCCAGCCACGGCAGCGCGAACCCGACGAGCAGCCCGCCGAGCCCGTCCGCCGCCAGGTCCCCGATCGTGTCGTCGTACCCGACGAAGATCGCCGAGTCGACGTAGTTGTGCCCGAGCCACTCGCACATCTCCCACACGGCCCCGATCGCGAGCCCCGCGCAGAACACCAGGAGCGCCACGGCCACCCGTCCGGCGTCCGGCGCGTGCGGCACGAGCCGCAGGTCGGCGGCGATCACCGCGAGCAGCGCCGCCAGCAGCCCGGTCAGCACGACGTGCACGACCTTGTCCCACAGGAACACCGACGTGTACCACTCGAGCGCGCTCGACCACCCCGCGAGCAGCACGAGCAGGCAGACGGCCAGGTCGAACGCGGGCCGCAGCCCGAGCGCGCGGGGCACGACGACGCCGAACAGCGCGAGGGCCATCACCGCGAACGAGGTGCTCCCCCACCCGACGGCGGCGACCGGCACGCTGACGAGCGTCGCGAGCCGCACCACGTCGGCCGGTGTGAAGCGCCTCCGCAGGAACGTCGGTCCGAGCGTCGCGATCACGACGCCCACCGCACGACGGCGTGCACGGCCGCGTGATCGGACGGCCAGACCCCGCCGGGTCGGCGCACGGACACAGCGGCCCGCTCGACGACGGCGTCCTCGGTCACGAGCACCCCGTCGATGCGCCGGCCCCCGACACGCGGACTCCGGTAGTGCGGGTACGTCCCCCACTCCTCGCCGACCAGCCGGGAGGCACGGGGCACGCTGTCGACGACCCCCGCCTCCGCCAGGGCTCGCCAGGGCGCGGAGCCCGCGGGACAGTTCCAGTCCGCCATCACGACGGCGGGCAGTCCCCGCTGGCGGACAACCCGGCCGAGGAGCTCCGCCTGCCGCAGGCGCGCCCACGGGGACGCGACGTCGAGGTGCGTCGCGACGGCGAGGAACACGGTGCCGGTCGCGCGGTCCTCGAGGACCGCGCCGACGGCGTGCCGCGGGAACGCGGTCGCCCACGAACGCGACCCGGGTCGCGACGGCGTGCGGGAGAGCGCCCAGGTGCGCCGCTCGACGACCCGGACCCGCTCCCGGTCGAGCAGCAGGCCGACGGCCTCGCCGCCCCCGCGCGCGCCGCGGCCGACGACGACGGGTTCCCAGCGCGACCCGAGACGCGACGTGAGGTCCGCGGTCTGCGTGGGCAGCGCCTCCTGGACGGCCAGCACGGTGGGCGCTTCGGAGGTGACGAGCGCGACCACGGCGTCCCGGCGCCGCTCCCACGCGTCCGGGTGGGTCGGCGGTCGCGGGACGCGCCGCCGCAGGTTGAGCGTCATGCAGTGCACGGCGGGAGCCGGGACCGGTCCGATGGTGGGCTGGTCGTCCGGCGGGGCCTGCATGCACCCTGTCTACGAGACGACACCTGTCGGCTTCCCAGGTCGCGCTCCCCATGACCCAGCCATGAAGCGTCCAGCAGTCGGCACAGAGACCGGACAGCGACCGCTCCGGCGACCTACAGTCGAACCCATGCCCTCGACCCGTCCGCTCCTCGCCGCTGCGCTCGTCGCGGTCGTCGCCGGCGTCGGCGTCCTCGGTTGGCACGCCGCCGTCGGACACGAGTCCGTCGCCTCCGCCGCGCGCACCACCGCCTCCGCGAGCCCGACCCCGAGCGCATCGCCCACGCCGACCCCGCCGTCCTTCACGGTGGACAGCGACGTCGTGACGATCGGCGACTCGATCATGGCCGGCTACGGGCTCGACGACTCCGCGGACGCGTGGCCGTCCCTGGTCGGCAAGCAGACCGGCGCGGTCGTGGCGAACGACTCGTGCAGCGGCGCCGGGTTCATCTCGGTCGGCGACTGCGGGACGGACTACGCGGGGCTGATCCAGGGCGCGGTGTCCGCGAAGCCCGAGCTCGTGGTGATCCAGTCGTCGGACAACGACCTCGGGGAGGACCCGACTGCCCTCGCGACGGCCACGATGCAGACCGTGACGCAGCTGCACCAAGCGCTGCCCGACGCGAAGATCGTCGGGTTCAGCACGCTGTGGGACCAGCCGGGCGACGTCCCGGACGAGGTGGCGCAGAGCAGCACCGACCTGCAGCAGGCGCTCGCGACGGTCGGTGGGACGTACATCGACGTCGGCCAGCCGATCGCCGGGCACGCCGACTGGCTGCAGGACGACAGCGAGCACCCGACGGTCGCCGGGCAGCAGCAGCTCGCGGCGGCGTTCCTCGCCGACCTGGAGCGCGCCGGCTTCCACCTCTGAACCGAGCGTTGACGGAGCATCCAGGTCGCGCCCGTGGCCCCCGTTAGGGTGGCCCGATGCGTTCCGGTCGTCCCCTCCGCCCCCTGCTCGCACTCGTCGTCTCCGGGCTCCTGCTCGGTGCCGCCGGGTGCACGGCGGACGCAGCAGACCGGACGGCGACCGAGCTGACCCGTCCCGCCGCCGACGCCGTGCGGGTCGCGGCGTCCGACGACCCCACGACCCGGTCCGTCCAGGTGAGCCGCGCCCTCTTCGCGCACGCACGGGGCGCGGTCGTGGCGCCCGCGGGCGACGAGCGCGCGGTCGCCACGGCGGCGAGCGCCGCCCGTCGCGCGCACGTGCCACTGCTGGTGACGCCGTCGGCCGGCCATCCAGCGGCGGGCGAGCGCACTCCGGGCGACGACGGCTCCTCGCGGGGCGACGCGGCCGTCGCCGCGGAGCTCGCGCGGCTCGGCGCGGACTGGTACCAGGCCGAGGGCGACGTGTCGGTCGACACCGACGTGCCGGAGCGGGACGCACCGGACGCGGGCGACGCTGCGGCGGTGGGGCGTGCCTCCCGTCCGGCGACCGTCGTCGTGGCGGACCGCCGGTCGGACGCGCCCGCCGTGGCGACGGCGGAGGCGGCCGGGGCGCACGTGGTCGTGATGCCCGCGGGGGTGACCGACCCCGCAGCGGCGCCGGACGTCGTGTCGACGCTCCACGAGCGCGCGGGGCACCCGACGGTGTTCGCGGGCGCGAGGTTCCGAGCGCTGTCCGACCCGGGGTGGACGGTGCGGGCCGCGCAGGGTGGTTGGCAGCTGCCGCACGGCGGGCAGCGGCCGTTCGACGGGCACCGCTGGACGGCGCTGTACGGGGCGCCGGGCGCGCCGGTGCTCGGGGTCCTCGGTGAGCAGGACCCGGCGGCGACGGTACAGCGGGCGGAGCAGCTCGCGGCGTCGTACGACGGCCTCGGCGACGAGCCGGTCTCGCCCGCGCTCGAGGTCATCGCGACCGTGGCGGCCGGCGACCCCGGGGCGGACGGGGACTACTCGCGCGAGCTCCCGGTGTCGACGCTGCAGCCGTACGTCGACGCCGCGCGGCGGGCGGGGATGCCCGTGGTGCTCGACCTGCAGCCCGGGCGCTCGGACTTCCTGTCGCAGGCCAAGCGCTACGAGTCGCTGCTGCGGGAGCCGAACGTGTGGCTCGCGCTCGACCCGGAGTGGCGGCTCGGGCCGGACCAGGTGCCGCTCCGGCAGATCGGGAGCGTCTCGGCGGACGAGGTCGACCGGGTGTCGTCGTGGCTCGCCGCACTCGTCCGTCAGCACGGCCTGCCACCGAAGGCCCTGGTCCTGCACCAGTTCCGGCTGTCGATGATCCAGGACCGGGCGTCGCTGACGCAGCACCCCGAGCTCGACCTGCTCGTGCACGTCGACGGGCAGGGGTCGCAGCCGGACAAGCAGGCGACGTGGAAGGCGCTGCACCAGGACGCGCCGGCGGGGGTGCACTGGGGCTGGAAGAACTTCATCGACGAGGACACGCCCATGCTCACCCCGGAGCAGACGATGGCGGACGTGACGCCGACGCCGTCGCTCATCACCTACCAGTAGCGGGTCGCGTCGCCGGGTTGTCCACAGTCGGGAGGATCGGGGCTGGTTCCGTCGGTCGGTGCTGACAGCATGGGGGCATGGACACGACCACCGCGCAGCCGTCCGCCGCGATCGCCGCCGAGGCGCAGGAGGCCCTCGCCGCCCTGACCGGCCGGCCGGACGCGGTCTTCCACCCCGGTCAGCTCGAGGCGATCTCGGCCCTCGTCGAGCACCGGCAGCGTGCGCTCGTCGTGCAGCGCACCGGGTGGGGCAAGTCCGCCGTGTACTTCCTCGCAACGCTGCTGCTCCGGCGGCGGGGCGGTGGGCCGACCGTGCTCGTCTCCCCTCTCCTGGCGCTCATGCGGGACCAGGTCGCCGCGGCCGCCCGGGCCGGGGTGCGCGCCGTGTCGATCAACTCCGCGAACGCGCACGAGTGGGCGGACACGCAGGCTGCCCTCGCCCGGGACGAGGTCGACGTGCTGCTCGTGTCGCCGGAGCGGCTCAACAACCCCCGGTTCCGCGACGAGCAGCTCCCGACGCTCGTGGCGCGGATGGGGATGCTCGTGGTGGACGAGGCACACTGCATCTCGGACTGGGGCCACGACTTCCGGCCGGACTACCGACGGCTCGCGGAGCTCATCCGCTCCCTGCCGCACGGGGTCCCCGTCCTCGCCACCACCGCCACCGCGAACGAGCGCGTGGTCGAGGACGTCGCCGAGCAGCTCACCGCGGGCCCCGCCGACCCGGTGTTCACCATCCGCGGGTCGCTCGCCCGTGCGTCGCTCCGGCTCGGGGTCCTGACGCTTCCGGACGCCCGACAGCGGCTCGGGTGGTTGCTGGCGCACCTCGCCGAGCTGCCCGGGAGCGGGATCGTCTACACGCTCACGGTCTCCGGGGCCGAGGACATCGCGCGGCTCCTGCGCGAGAACGGGTACGCCGTCCGTGCGTACACGGGGCGCACCGACAACGAGGAGCGCGAGCAGCTCGAGCAGCAGCTCAAGGCCAACGAGCTCAAGGCCCTCGTCGCGACCAGCGCGCTCGGGATGGGCTTCGACAAGCCGGACCTCGGGTTCGTCGTGCACATCGGGGCGCCGTCCTCCCCCGTGGCGTACTACCAGCAGATCGGTCGCGCTGGACGTGCGACCGACAACGCCGACGTCCTGCTCCTGCCCGGGCGCGAGGACCAGGAGATCTGGCAGTACTTCGCCAGCGCCTCCATGCCGACCGAGTCCCGCGCCGCCGCGGTGCTCGGCGCCCTGTCCACCGACACCGCGATGTCCACCGTCGCGCTCGAGGGGCTGGTCGACATCAAGCGGTCGACGCTCGAACTCCTGCTCAAGGTGCTCGATGTCGACGGGGCCGTGCGCCGCGTCGCCGGGGGCTGGGTGTCCACCGGCCAGCCGTGGCAGTACGACGCCGCCCGGTACGAGCGCGTCGCTGCCGCCCGCGCGGCGGAGGCGTCCTCGATGCTCGCGTACGAGTCGACCACGGCGTGCCGGATGCAGCTGCTGCAGCAGGACCTCGACGACCCGTCGGCCGAGCCGTGCGGTCGGTGCGACAACTGCGCGGGCGTCTGGTACCCGACCGCGGTCTCGGACTCCGACACCTCCGGTGCTGCCGCCGCCCTCGACCGGGTCGGGGTCGAGGTCGCACCGCGCGCCCAGTGGCCGTCGGGCATGTCGGCGCTCGGCGTCCCGGTGAAGGGGCGGATCCCGGCCGGCGAGCTCGTGGAGCCGGGTCGGGCGATCGCCCGGCTGACGGACCTCGGGTGGGGCGGCCCCCTGCGCACGCTCTTCGCGTCGTCGACACCGGACGGACCCGTGTCGAAGGCGCTCGTCGACGGGTGCGTCCGGGCGCTCAAGGACTGGCCGTGGGCCGAGCGGCCGACCGGTGTGGTCGCGATGTCGTCGCGGTCGCGGCCGGAGCTCGTGGCCTCGCTCGCGCAGGCGCTGTCGACGATCGGTCGCCTGCGGTTCCTCGGCACGCTCGGGCGGAGCGGGGGCGAGCCGCGCGGGGACGGTGCGACGAACAGCGCGTACCGGTTGTCCGGGGTCTGGGACACGTTCGTGGTCGACCCCGAGCTCGCGGCGGCGCTGCAGGCGCACGAGGGGCCGGTGCTGCTCGTGGACGACCTGGTGGACAGCCGGTGGACGGTGACGGTCGCGGGGCGGGAGCTCCGGCGGGCGGGGGCGGACGCCGTACTGCCGTTCGCGCTCGCCACGGTCGCCTGACACCGAGTTCGGTCGGCCGGGCTCGGCCGGTCGGGCTCCGGCGGTCGGGCTCCGGCGGTCGGGCTCCGGCGGTCAGGATCCGGCGGTCATGCGGCTGCGATCGCGTCCAGTTCGGCGAGTGCGTCCGACGGCAGGGTGATGCCTGCGCCGGCGACGTTCGCGCGGAGGTGCTCCACCGACGACGTCCCGGGGATCAGCAGGATGTTCGGCGAGCGCTGCAGCAGCCACGCGAGCGCCACCGACAGCCGTGACTCCCCCAGGCGCTCGGCGACGGCGTCGAGGGCGCCGGACTGGATCGGCGAGAAGCCGCCGAGCGGGAAGTAGGGCACGAAGGCGATCCCCTCCGCCGCGGTCAGGTCGACCAGGTCGTCGTCCGCCCGCTGCGCCACGTTGTACATGTTCTGGACGCAGACGACGGGCGCGATGCGGAGCGCCTCGAGGAGCTGCGCGGCGGTGACGGTCGACAGGCCGAGGTGCCGGATCAGCCCCTGCTGGCGGAGTTCCGCGAGCGCCTCGAACTGCGGTGCGATGCTCCCGGCTTCCGGGGCGTCGAACCCGCCGACCCGGAGGTTCACGACGTCGAGCTGCTCGAGCCCGAGTCGCTCGAGGTTCGCGTGCACGTCCTCGACCAGCTGCTCGGGCTTCCGCGCCGGCGGCCACTGCCCCTTCGCGTTCCGCCGCGACCCGACCTTCGTCACGATGTGCAGGTCCTCCGCGTACGGGTGCAGTGCCTCGCGGATGATCTCGTTCGTGACGTGCGGGCCGTAGAAGTCCGCCGTGTCGATGTGGGTGATGCCGAGCTCGACCGCCGTGCGGAGCACGCGGACGGCCTCGTCCCGGTCGGCCGGCGGCCCGAACACCTGCGGTCCGGCGAGCTGCATGGCGCCGTACCCGAACCGGGTGACCTCGAGGTCGCCGAGGTCGTACGTGCCGCCGGGGAGCGTGTCGTTCGTCATGCCTCGACGATGCTCCTCGCTCCCCGGTCCTGCCCGGCAGCGCGTACCCCGAGTCTCGCGTTCCGCGACGAGTCTCGGCGCCGGCGGCGCGTGACTCGTCGGTCAGGGTGAGACTCGGCCGCCGCGAGTTCCGTGTCGCGCCGGCTTCGGGAACGTCGCCCGCATGTGGTCGCTCGTCAGCACGTCCCCGATGCCGATCATCAGCAGCGAGAACACGATCTGCTCGATCACCATCCAGAACGGGTACAGCCCCGGGATCGCCGCGACGACGAGCGTCACGACGGGGAAGATCCGGCTGAACAACCGCAGCCGCTGGTACGCCCAGTAGTAGCCGAGCTGCGCCCGCCAGGCGAACACGTACAGCGTCAGGGTGATGAGGAGCACGACGGTGGCGCGGAACCAGACCGCCCACGGGACCGTCTCTCCCGCACGGGTCAGCAGCACGGCCACGACGATCGCCGCCAGGCCGACCACGGTCTCGGCGACGAGCAGCCACCGGATCCACCGGAAGGACCGGACCGTGTCGGGGTGCGCGAGCATGTCCTCGCGGATGACGTAGCCGGCCTGACGGCCGCCGGCGAGACGGTCCAGCTGCAGCCGACACCACAGACGGTCGGCGAGGACGGGGAGACGCACGAGTCCATGGTGCCGCATCCGGCGGGGCGGCCCCGCACCGCGCCTCCCGGTCGGACCGACGGGCCGCACGACGGGCGACACGACATGCGGCACGACCGGCCGCGCGACGGCCAGCAGGACGGGCCGCACGAGCGCCGCGGTCGTCAGGCGGGGAGCAGGACGGCGCGCCCCAGCACGACGCCGCTGGCGGCGTCCGCCACGACGACCGACCGGACGTCCGTCGGGATCCGGGACAGGTCCGACAACACGATCGAGGCGGACACATCGTCGGCGGGGAGCTCGACCAGCGCGTCGGCGACGTCGACGTGTCCCGGCGACGGGCCGTCGCCGTGCACCTGTTGCGAGAGCAGCACGACCACGGACGGGTGTCCAGGAGCGACGACCACGTCACGCAGCGCGATCGTCACCTCGGAGCTCGCGGTCGCTCCGACCCGGACCCGACCGGACGCACCGCCGGCAGCGGCCACGAGGTCACCTTCGAGCGGCAGCGCCTGCACCACCCAGTCCCGGACGGCGCGCGGCACCGGTGCCGCAGACTGCTGCGGCACGGGCGCACCGAGCGCGTTGCCGACGCGCACGTCCTGCGTGGCCGCAGCGGACGGCTGGGGATCGGACCACGGCCGCACACTGCTGACCCGACCGCCGTCCCGTTCGGACCCGATCGCGAGGAACACGCCCCCGCTCGCGACGACCACGACGATCGCGAGCACGACGACGGCGAGCACGACGGCGACCGTCCCCGGTCTCCGTCCTGCTCGCCGTCGCACCCCCTGCCCCCGCAGTCCCGCTAGGAGCGCTTCCGCCGCTCGCGGACGCGCATGTTGACGTTGATCGGGGTGCCCTCGAAGCCCCACACCTCGCGGAGCCGGCGCGTGATGAAGCGGCGGTACTGCGGGTCGAGGAACGCCGAGGTGAACAGCACGAAGGTCGGCGGCTGGCTCGACGCCTGCGTCCCGAACAGGATGCGCGGCTGCTTGCCACCGCGGACCGGGTGCGGGTGCTCCTGGACGAGCTCGGCGATGAAGGCGTTGACCTTGCCGGTCGGGATGCGGGTGTCCCACGACTCGAGCGCGGTCTCGAGGGCCGGGACGAGCTTCTCGAGGTGCCGACCGGTGCGGGCCGAGATGTTCACGCGGGGCGCCCAGGCGACGTGCGCCAGATCCTGCTCGATCTCGCGCTCCAGGTACCGGCGACGGTCGTCGTCGAGCAGGTCCCACTTGTTGTAGGCGAGCACGAGTGCACGGCCGGACTCGAGCACCAGGTCGATGATGCGCAGGTCCTGCGTCGAGATCGGCTCGGTGACGTCGAGGACCACGACGGCGACCTCGGCCTTCTCGAGCGCGGCGGTCGTGCGGAGCGACGCGTAGAAGTCGGCGCCCTGCTGCAGGTGCACGCGCTTCCGGATGCCGGCGGTGTCGACGAAGCGCCAGACCTTGCCGCCGAGCTCGATCTGCTCGTCCACCGGGTCGCGCGTGGTCCCGGCGAGGTCGTTGACGACCACGCGCTCCTCGCCCGCGGCCTTGTTGAGCAGCGAGCTCTTGCCGACGTTCGGGCGGCCGAGGATCGCGACGCGACGGGGCCCGCCGACCTCCTGCTTGGCGACGGCCGAGGTGTCCGGCAGCGTCTTGATGATGAGGTCCATCAGGTCCGCGACGCCGCGGCCGTGCAGCGCGGAGACCGGGTGCGGCTCGCCGAGGCCCAGGTTCCACAGCTCGAAGGCGTCGAGGTCGCGGCGGTCGTCGTCGGCCTTGTTCGCCACGACGATGACCGGACGGTCGGTGCCGCGGAGCATCTTGACGACGTGCTCGTCCGTGGCGGTGATGCCGACCGTGACGTCCACGACGAACAGCACGGCGTCGGCGAGGTCGACCGCGACCTCGGCCTGCGCGGCGACCGAGGCGTTGATGCCCCGGGCGTCGGGCTCCCACCCGCCGGTGTCGACGAGCGTGAAGCGCTTGTCGTTCCACTCGGCCTTGTACGAGACGCGGTCGCGGGTGACGCCGGGGACGTCCTGCACGACGGCCTCGCGACGACCGATGATGCGGTTCACGAGCGCCGACTTGCCGACGTTCGGGCGGCCGACGATCGCGAGCACCGGGTACGCCGGCAGGTAGTGGACGCCGTCCTCGCCGAGTTCGCCGGCGTCCAGGAGCGCGACGTCCTCGTCGTCCAGCTCGTACTCGTCGAGTCCGGCACGGAGCGCGTTCGCCCGCTGGTCCGCCTCGGCGTCGTCGAGGCCGGCGAGTCGCTCACCGAGGGCGTCGTCGTACTCCGGGAAGTCGTCGTTGTCGTGGCTGTCCTGCTGGGCCATGGGGTTTTCCTCGCGTGCGGCCGGAACCGCGGGTTCGGTGGCCGGTGTCGGCCGGGCCGGTCACCCGGCTGTGGGGACCGGACGGGAGCCGTCCGGTCGTGCGTCAGTGCGTGGCCGCGCGGGCCAGGTCGACGACCGCCTGCACGGTCTGGTCGAAGTCGAGGTCGGTGGAGTCGAGCGTCGTGACGCCGTCCGCGGCGTTCATGAAGTCGACGACCTTCGCGTCCGCCGCGTCGCGACGAGCGAGTGCGGCGGAGGTCTCGGCGGCCGACTGGGTCGTGACCTCAGCCGAGCGTCGAGCCATCCTAACCGACTCGTCCGCCGTCAGCAGGATCCGGACCTCGGCATCGGGCGCGACGACCGTGGTGATGTCCCGGCCCTCGGTGATGATCCCCTGCCCGTCGGCCTTCCGCATCACCTGGCGGAAGAGCTGCACGAGCCGCTGGCGGACCTCCGGGAGCTTCGCGATGTGCGCCACCGCGGCGGTGACCTCCGGGGTGCGGATCGCGTCCGTCACGTCGGTGCCGCCGACGCGCACGAAGTAGTCGTCGGGGTCGGTGCCGATCGCGTAGTCGAACGTCTCCCAGCTCGCGAGCACCGCCGCGGCGTCGTCGAGGTCGACCCGCTGCTGCAGGGCGTGCCAGGCGAGCGCGCGGTAGGCCGCACCGGTGTCCTGGTACCCGAAGCCGAGCACGCGGGCCGCGGCGCGGGAGACACTCGACTTGCCGCTGCCGGCGGGACCGTCCACCGCGATCACGGTCTTCGCGACGAAGGCGCCCTCGGGCAGTCCGGCGGGGACCGGCGCGCTCGTCGAACCGGGCTCGCCGCCGCCCTGGCCGTCGAGGCCGCCCGCGACGTCGCCGCCGAGGGGGCCGCTGGGGTCGCCGGGGGTCGGCAGGCCGGTGTCCGGTCCGTCCGGACCGCCGGTGACTCCGGACTCGTGCACGGTCGGGGTCGTCTCGTCGTTCAGGCCCATGCTGCTGCGATCCTCCATCCGCGACCGTCGAGCTCGTCGACGAGTCGCTGTTCCTGCTCGGGGACGACCGACACCTCGACGATGCCGATCGGTGCGCCCGGTGAGTGCTCGAGGCGCATGTCCTCGAGGTTGATGCCGATCTCCCCGATGAACGTCAGGAGGGCGGCGAGCTGACCGGGGGTGTCGTCGATCAGGACGACCACCCGGGCGAAGCGTCTGGTGGTGCCGTGCTTGCCGGGGAGCCGCTCGACCCCGCGGTTGCCGGCGGCGATGGTCTCGGCGATGGTCCGCGGCGACCCCGTACCGTCCGGGTCGTCGAGGGCGTGCAGCACGCGGTCCAGGTCGTCGCGGAGGTCCGCGAGCACCGGGCGGATGCGCGCCGCGTTGGCGCCGATGATCTGCACCCAGAGTCCAGGGTCGCTCGCCGCGATGCGCGTGACGTCCCGGACACCGCCGCCGGCGAGGTCGAGCGAGCCCTCCGGTGCGTCCTGCAGCCGCGCGGCCATGAGCGTCGAGACGAGCTGCGGGGCGTGCGAGACGTAGGCGACGGCCTGGTCGTGCGACTCCGGCGCCATCGGCACGACCGTGGCACCGACGTCGAGCGCCAGGTCCTCGACCACGGCGGCGCGCTGGTACGTGATGGCGTCGTGGCCGGCGATCACCCACGGCCGTCCGACGAACAGGTCCGCGCGCGCAGCGGTCGGTCCGGAGCGTTCCCGCCCCGCCATCGGGTGCGACCCGATGTAGCGGGAGACGTCGGCCCCTGCCGCCACGAGCCGGTCGAGCGGACCGGTCTTCACGCTCGCCACGTCCGTGACGACCGCACGCGGGTACGCCGCGAGCTCGCGCTCGACGACGGCGGCCACGACGTCCGGCGGCACCGCGACGACGACGAGCTCCGGGTCGTCCCCGTCGGCGGGACGACGCCCGGCGCCGTAGTCCACGGCGAGCGCCAGGGCGGCCGGGGACACGTCGTCGAGGACGACGTCGACGCCCTTCTCGCGCAGCGCCAGTCCGATCGAGGCCCCGAGGAGCCCGGCGCCGACGACGCGCACGGGTCCGCGGAGCCGCCGGTCGATGTCCGGTTCGGCGAGCGGTGCGGGGGCGTCGGTCACCCGGCAAGCCTACCGACGGTCAGTCGGCGGACTCCTCGTCCGGACCGGCCTGTGCAGAACCCCGGGCCTCACGCGCGATGCGGAGGAGCTTGCCGAGTTCCACGGTGGACAGCTCACGCGTCTTGCCGACGGGCAGCGACCCGAGGTGCAGCGGACCGAACGACCGACGCACCAGGTCGGTCACCGGGTGGTCGACCGCCTCGAGCATGCGACGGACGATCCGGTTGCGCCCGGAGTGCAGCGTGATCTCGACGAGCGACTCGCCCTTCGCCGACTCGAGCAGCCGGACCTTGTCCGCCGCGATCGGCCCGTCCTCGAGCTCGACGCCGTCGAGCAGGCGCTGGACGGTCCCGGGGTTCACGTTGCCGCGGACCTTCGCGATGTACGTCTTCGTGATGCCGAACGACGGGTGCGCGAGCACGTGCGCCAGGTCGCCGTCGTTCGTCAGCACGAGCAGCCCCGAGGTCTCGGCGTCGAGCCGGCCGACGTTGAACAGGCGCTCCTCGTAGCGGTCGACGAACTCGGACAGGTCGCGCCGGCCCCGTTCGTCCTGCAGGCTCGACACGATCCCGACCGGCTTGTTGAGCAGGACGTACCGCCGCGAGGCGTCGCCCTGCACCGGCACGCCGTCGACCGCGATCTCGTCGGTCGCAGGGTCGACCCGGCGACCGAGCGCGTCGACGACCTCGCCGTTGACCGTCACGCGACCCTCGACGATCAGGTTCTCCGCGACCCGTCGGGACGCCACGCCCGCAGCGGCGATCACCTTCTGCAGGCGCTCACCGTCGGCCTGGAGGCTCGCCCCGGCCCCGCCGGACACGGTCGCCCCCGACGCGTCCCAGTCCGGGATCACGGGGCGCTCGGGCGTGCCCTCGAGCGGTACGCCCTGGGGGTCGCGGGCACCCTCCGGGTGCGGCGTCGTGTCCGCGCGCGGCGCGGTGCCGCGGCTGCCGACGGCACGGTTCCCGGCGCCGCGGTTCCCGACGCCACTCGGGCGGTCGGCGTTCCGGGCGGTCGTGGTGCCGCCGACGTAGCGGCGGCCGTTGTGCCAGACGGTGCTCGGGCGACCGTCGGGGCTGCGGCGGTCCTCGCGGGCGGGGTCACGGCGGTCGTCGCGCCGGTCGTTGCGGCGGTCGTTGCGCCGGTCGTCTCGGCGTCCGCTGTCGCGGCGGTCTCCCCCGCGTCGGTCGTCATCGCGCCCGCGGTACCCGCCACCGGCGCGGTCGTCGCGCCCGCGGTACCCACCGCCGGCGCGGTCGTCGCGGCCACGGGGTGCGCCGCGGTCGTCGTCGCGTCGGACGAACCCGCCGCGCTCGCTCGCGCGCCGGTCCTCGCCGCGCCCGACGAAGCGGCCGCGGTCCTCCTCGCGCCGGTCGTCGCGGCCGCGGTACCCACCGGCGGGACGCTCGTCCCGCCCGCGGTACCCACCAGCAGGACGCTCGTCACGCCCGCGGTACCCACCAGCGGGACGCTCGTCACGCCCGCGGTACCCACCAGCGGGACGCTCGTCACGCCCGCGGTACCCACCAGCCGGGCGCTCGTCACGGCCGCGGTACCCGCCCCGGTCCTCCGACCGACGGTCCGACCCACCACGCTCGTCACGGCCACGGAACCCACCGGCGGCACGGTCGTCACGCCCGCGGTACCCGCCTCGGTCCGACCCGCCGCGCTCGTCGCGGCCCCGGTACCCACCGGTACCGCGGTCGTCACGCCCGCGGTACCCACCGCGGTCGTCGCCGGACCGGCCACCCGCGCGACCGGAGCCAGCGGTGCGGTCGCGTGACGCGCCTCCAGGCCGGCTGTCGCGACCGGAACCGGCGCGGTCTCGCGACCCGCCTCGTCGTTCGTCCTCATGTGCGGCCATCGGGGATCCCTTCGTTCTGCTCGAAGCCGCCGGCGCCGTCCTCCAGGAGGGGCGAGATGAGCGGCAGCTCGTCGAGCGAGTTGATGCCGAGCTGCTGCAGGAGCAGGTCGGACGTGACGTAGTTGATGGCGCCGGTCTCCGCGTCCGTGAACGACTCCTCGATGAGGCCGCGCGCCACGAGCGTGCGCACCACCCCGTCGACGTTCACGGCGCGGATCGACGCGATCTGCGACCGGGTGATCGGCTGCTTGTAGGCGACGACCGCGAGGGTCTCGAGCGCGGCCTGCGACAGGCGCGCGGGACGCTCGGCCTCGACGAACTGCTCGACCACGGCGTCCAGGTCGGCCCGGACGTAGAAGCGCCAGCCACCGCCCACCTCACGGAGCTCGAAGCCGCGACGGACGGTCCCGACGAGCCCGTCGAAGTCGGCGACGAGCCGCTCCACCGCCTGGCGGACGACGGGCACGGGTGCGCCGACGGCTGCTGCGAGCGACACGAGCGACTGGGGCTCGTCCGCGATCATCAGGATCGCCTCGATCTGCCGGTCGACGGCGACGTCGAGCGGCGCGGCGTGCGGCGCGGCGTCGAGCTCGTCCGCGCCCCCGGGCTCGGCCCCGGCCCCGCCGTCGTGCGCGACGTGGGCGGCGGTGCGGTGCACGGCGTCATCCGTCATAGTCGGCTCCCAGGTTCGCGAGGCTCTCGTCGGACCAGTCCTCTGCGGTCCACCGGAGTGTGAGCTCCCCGAGCGGTTCGGCCTGCTCGAACGAGATCGACGCGTTCCGGTACAGCTCCAGGATCGCCAGGAAGCGAGCCACCACGATACCCGTCTCCGTGACCCCGGCGACCAGGTCGCGGAACGAGACGTCCTCGTCGGCGCGTGTGCGGAGGATCGAGACCACGATCGCGGCCTGCTCCCGGATGCTCACGAGCGGGGCGTGCAGGTGGTCGAGTCCGACGGTCGGGATCTCCCGCGGCGCGAACGCGAGCATCGCCAGAGCGGCGAAGTCCTGCACCGACAGCGTCCACACGAGCTCCGGCGTCCGGGCACGGAACCGTTCCTCGAGCCGCACACGACGCACGTGCCGTCGGGACTCCTCCTGCCAGCGTTCCCCGAACCACTCCGCGGCCTGCTTGAACGCCCGGTACTGCAGCAGCCGGGCGAACAGCAGGTCCCGCGCCTCGAGCAGGGCGACGTCCTCGGCGTCGACGAGCTCGCCCTGGGGCAGGAGCCCGACGATCTTCAGGTCGAGCAGCGTCGCCGCGACGACGAGGAACTCGCTCGCCTCGTCGAGCTCGTCGGCGGACTCCGCCTGGCGGACGTAGGCGATGAACTCACCCGTCACGGCGCCGAGCGACACCTCGGTGATGTCCAGCTCGTGCTTCGTGATGAGCGACAGGAGCAGGTCGAACGGGCCGTCGAAGTTCGACAGCCGGACGCGGAACCCGGTGGCGGCCGCCGGGTCAGGCGACGGCGCCACGCTCGACGAGCTCCCGTGCCAGCTGCCGGTACGCGTGGGCGGCGGCGTGGTCCGGGGCCGTCTGCGTGATCGGGCGTGCCGACACCGTGGCGTCCGGGAACTTCACCGTGCGGCCGATCACCGTGTCGAGCACCCGGTCGTCGAAGGTCTCGACGACCCGCTCCATGACCTCGCGCGAGTGCAAGGTCCGCGAGTCGTACATCGTCGCGAGGATGCCGTCGAGCTGCAGTGCCGGGTTCAGCCGGTCCCGCACCTTGTCGATCGTCTCGATGAGCAGCGCGACACCGCGGAGCGCGAAGAACTCGCACTCGAGCGGGATGAGCACGCCGTGCGCGGCCGTCAGCGCGTTCACCGTCAGCAGGCCGAGCGACGGCTGGCAGTCGACGAGGATCACGTCGTAGTCGTTCGCGACCTTGCGGAGGACGCTCGCCAGGATCTGCTCCCGCGCGACCTCGTTCACCAGGTGGACCTCGGCCGCGGACAGGTCGATGTTCGCGGGGATGACGTCCAGCAGCGGGACGTTCGTCGGCTGGATGACCTGGTTCGGGTCCTTCACCGAGCCCATCAGCAGGTCGTAGACCGTGGGGATGTCGTGGGTCCGCACGCCGAGGCCGGCGGACAGGGCGCCCTGCGGGTCGAAGTCGACGGCGAGGACGCGACGGCCGTACTCGGCCAACGTGGCGCCGAGGTTGATCGACGTCGTGGTCTTGCCGACGCCGCCCTTCTGGTTGCAGAGCGCGATGATGCGAGCCGGCCCGTGGCCGTCGAGTTCCTCGGGGACCGGGAACTGCCGCACGGGCCGCCCGGTGGGGCCGACCGGGGTCTCGCCGGTGCCGGGGCTGGTCGTCGGGTTGGTGCTCACCCCGTCATGCTACCGGCGGGCCGCCGACGTCCCGGCGCGACCGGCGGGGCGGGCGCGCCACGGGCCTGCGGGCCTGGAGGCGCGACTCACGCCCGGCGCAGCGCCACCCGCATGCTGTCCACGCGTTCCGCGACGACGGCGTCCGCCGTCCACCGCTGCTGGAGGCGGCCGACGAGGGCCTGGACGTCACCTTGGTCGAGACCGGGGTGGAGCGCGAGGCCCACCGTCAGCTCGGCCCCGGCGAACCGACCGAGCGGGTCCCCCGGAGACAGCTCGACCCGCGCGACCGCCGGTTCGTCGGCCACGGAGTCCGCGAACGCCCGGGCGACCTCCGGGTCCTCGAAGCACGGGGTCCACGGCACGTCCTGGCCGATCGCCCACACGGCCGGTCGGCGCAGCACGAACTCGGTCGGCGCCGTCGGGTCGAGGACCACGAGCTGGGTCTCCTCGCTCGCCGCCGCCATCGCCACGCGCCGCGTCTCCGCCGGCACGGGCCGCGCCGTCGGGTCCCACGACCGCATCGCCTCGGCCGAGGTGAACGCCGGCATGACCGTCCGCCCGTCCGGCCCGGCGACCGTCACGATGGACAGCTCCTGGGTCTTGTCGACGAGCTTGCCCTCGGGCGTGTGGCCGACGTCCCCGGCCTCGGCGACGAGCGGGATGAGGAGCCGCGCGGTCCGGAGCGCGTCCACCACGGCGCGCTGCGAGCCGCCCTGCTGCAGCCCGGTGATCGCGGCGACCACCGCGGGGTCGGCGAGGCCGTCGTCCTCGTCGTAGGCGGTGTCGTGCGCGTCGAACGTCCGTCCGGCCCAGGGGTTGCCCGCGGAGTCGGCGGCACCACCGGGGGTGTGCGCGTCGTCGTCCGTCGGCTCGGGTCCCGTGCCGCGGCCGTTCGAGATGCCCGCCACCGCGCGCTACGCCCCGGCGACGTCGAGGGCGGCCGGGAGCGTGAACGCGCCGGAGTAGAGCGCCTTGCCGATGATCGCGCCCTCGAGCCCGTGCGGGACGAGCTCGCGGAGGGCCCGCAGGTCGTCGAGCGTCGAGATGCCGCCGGAGGCCACGACGGGCTGGTCGGTCCGGTCGCAGACCGCACGGAGGAGCTCCACGTTCGGGCCCTGCAGCGTGCCGTCCTTCGTCACGTCGGTCACCACGTACCGGGCGCACCCGGCGGCCTCGAGCCGGTCGAGGACCTCCCACAGGTCGCCGGCGTCCTCGGTCCACCCGCGGCTCGCGAGGGTCGTCCCGCGCACGTCGAGCCCGACGGCGATCTGCTCGCCGTACTGCTGGATCACCCGGGCGGCCCACTCGGGCTGCTCGAGCGCGGCGGTGCCGAGGTTCACGCGGGCGGCGCCGGTCGCGAGGGCGGCCTCGAGCGAGGCGTCGTCGCGGATGCCGCCGGAGAGCTCGACGGAGACCCCCTCGACCTCGTCGATCGCGCGGGCGATCACCTGCCGGTTGTCGCCGCGACCGAACGCCGCGTCGAGGTCGACGAGGTGGATCCACTCGGCGCCCTGCTCCCGCCACGTGCGGGCGGCGGTGACGGGGTCGCCGTACGAGGTCTCGCTGCCGGCCTCGCCCTGGGTGAGGCGGACGGCCTGGCCGTCGACCACGTCGACGGCGGGGAGCAGGACGAGGGGCGGGGTGGCGGTGAGGTCGGTCATGGTCCTGTCGGTACTGGTCTCGGTGGCGGCTTGCTCAGAGTGAGCGGACCCAGTTCCGGAGGAGCTGGATGCCCGGCTCGCCGGACTTCTCGGGGTGGAACTGGGTGGCGGTCAGCGGGCCGTTCTCGACCGCGGCGACGAACCGCTGGCCGTGCTCGGCCCAGGTCAGCCGGGGCGCGCGGAACGGGCCGTAGGCGTCGAGCGGGAAGTCGGTGACGCCGTAGGAGTGCACGAAGTAGAACCGCTCGTCGTGCAGCCCGTCGAACAGGACCGAGTCCTCGGGCGCCTCGACGGTGTTCCACCCCATGTGGGGCAGGACGTCGGCCTCGAGCTGCTCGACCGTCCCGGGCCACTGCGCCAGGCCCTCGACGTCGGCGCCGCGTTCGACTCCGCGCGCGAACATGACCTGCATGCCGACGCAGATGCCGAGCACCGGACGCCCGCCGGCAAGGCGGTGGTCGACGATCTCGCCGCCGTGCACGCCCTCGAGCTGGTCGACGACCGCGGCGAACGCACCCACGCCCGGCACGAGCAGTCCGTCGGCCCGCAGCGCGGTCTGCTTGTCGGCGCTCAGGGTGACGTCCGCGCCGGCGCGCTCGAGGGCCTTCGCGGCGGAGTGCACGTTGCCGGAGCCGTAGTCGAGGACGACCACGTTCGGCCGCGCGCCCGACGGCTCGGTCTCGGGGTCGGTGCCGGGTCGGTCGGTGCCGGGTCCGTCGGTGCCGGTCACAGGGCGCCCTTGGTCGACGGGATGCCGTCGACGCGCGGGTCGAGCTCGACCGCCTTGCGCATCGCCCGGGCGAAGGCCTTGAACTCGGCCTCGGCGATGTGGTGCGGGTCCCGGCCCTCGAGCACGCGGACGTGCACGGTGATGCCGGCGTTGAACGTGATCGCCTCGAACACGTGGCGGACCATCGACCCGGTGAAGTGCCCGCCGATGCGGTGGAACTCGAAGCCGGCTGGCTCCCCCGAGTGCACGAGGAACGGACGGCCGGAGACGTCGACGACCGCCTGTGCCAGCGCCTCGTCGAGGGGCACGAGGGCGTCACCGTACCGGCCGATGCCGGACCGGTCGCCCAGGGCCTGCTTGAGCGCCTGCCCGAGCACGATGCCGGTGTCCTCGACGGTGTGGTGCACGTCGATGTCGGTGTCGCCCGTCGAGCGCACCCGCAGGTCGATGAGCGAGTGCTTGCTGAACGCGGTCAGCATGTGGTCGAAGAACGGCACGCTCGTCGAGACGTCGGACGAGCCGGTGCCGTCCAGGTCGAGCGAGAGCTCGATGCTCGACTCGCTCGTGCTCCTGCTGACGGAGGCGGTACGGGCGGTCATGCGTCCAGCCTAACCGGGGGCTGGTCGGCGGCCACGCGACGCATGGCGTCGAGGAACGCGGTGGTCTCCTCCTCGGTCCCCGCGCTCACCCGGAGGTGGTTCGGGATGCCGAGGTCACGGACGATCACGTCCTGGTCGAGCAGGGCCTCGAACGCGGCGTTCGGGTCCGCGACGCCGCCGAACAGGACGAAGTTCGACCACGTCTCGTACGTGCGGTACCCCATCGCGCCGAGCTCGGTGACCATGCGGTCGCGCTGTTCCTTGATGTCGTCGACCATCGCGAGCATCTCCGGCGCGTGGCGGAGCGCCGCGACGGCAGCAGCCTGCGTCAGCGCGGACAGGTGGTACGGCAGCCGGACGAGCCGGATCGCGTCGATGACGGCCGGGTCGGCCGCGAGGTACCCGACGCGGGCGCCCGCGAACGCGAACGCCTTGCTCATCGTGCGCGAGACCACGAGCCGCTCGCGCCCCGGCAGCAGCGAGACGGCACTCGGGACGTCGGCGGGCATGAACTCCGCGTAGGCCTCGTCGACCATCACGATGCCGTCGGTGGCGTCGTACGCGGCGCGGACGGTGTCGATCGACAGGGGCGTCCCGGTCGGGTTGTTCGGCCCGCACAGGAAGACGATGTCGGGCTGGTGCTCGCGGATGGCGGCCACGACGGTCTCGGGCGAGATGCGGAACTCGTCGTCGCGCTGCGCCGGGATCCACGTCGTGCCGGTGCCGGACGCCAGGATCGAGTGCATCGAGTAGGTGGGCGGGAACCCGAGCACGCTCCGGCCGGGACCGCCGAAGGCCTGGAGGAGCTGCTGCAGGACCTCGTTCGACCCGTTCGCCGCCCAGAGCTGCTCGGCGGTCAGACCGTGCCCGAGGTACGCGGCGAGCGACTGGCGCAGCTCGGTGAACTCCCGGTCGGGGTAGCGGTTCACCGTCGTCAGCGCCTGACGGATCGACTCCACGATGTCGTCGGCGACGTCCTGCGGCACCGGATGCGTGTTCTCGTTGACGTTCAGCTGCACCCGCACGTGCTTCTGCGGGGCACCGTAGGGGCTCTGCCCACGGAGGTCGTCGCGGATCGGGAGGTCGTCGAGCGTGGTTGCCACCGATCCATCGTAGGCCGCGCTGCCGTGCGGACGACCGGCCGTCCGGACGGTCGCGGCCACGTGGACGATCGGCAGGTCAGTTAACCGCGGAGTACTTCGCCGGGATCGCGATCTGCTCGCCCGCCTGGAGCGTCGAGCCGTCGAGCGCGTTGAGGCTGACGACGTCCTGCACGAAGTCGCGCGGGTCGGCGTCGGGCGCGGTCTGCTCGGCGAGCGACCACAGGGTCTCGCCCGGCTGCACCGTGACGGTCTCGAAGTGGACGGGAGCCCCGGCGCGCGAGGCGTCACCGGCGGAGGCCTGGCCGCCGTTGATGACGGCGAGCAGGATACCGACAGCGACCGGGAGCGCAGCGAGCGTCGTGAGGACGACCCGTCCACGGCGCGTGAGGCGCAGGCGCGTCCGGACGGCGGGCGTCGCGGTGCGCTGGGTGTCAGCGATGGCGATGGTGCTCATGTCGTTCTGCCTTCCCGTTCGGTGAACCGAAGTCGTGTACCGAACATACTTTCGAACCTACGGCCGCACAAGTCCCAGGAAGGGATTCGTGCGGGATTTCTTGCCGACACGCTCGAACAGGTGTTTGTCCGGCGTGGGACGGTCGGATACTGTTTCGAGCGACTGGGACGAGTCAAGCGGGTACCACCGACATCCGCGGCGATCACGTCCCGACACCGACGAAGGGCGGCCCGACGTGGCGGACGAACTGCGGAGCCAGAAGCCGCTGACGGCGAAGCAGCAGGCGATCCTCGACGCGATCCGAGCGTCCATCGCCAGCCGCGGCTACCCGCCGAGCATGCGGGAGATCGGCGACGCCGCCGGCCTGTCGTCCCTGTCGAGCGTCTCCCACCAGCTCGGTCAACTCGAGCTCGGCGGCTGGATCCGTCGTGACCCGAACCGTCCCCGCGCGCTCGAGGTCCTGGTCGACGAGCCGAACCCGGACGTCCAGACCCCGGACGTCGACGCCACGACGCTCGTGCCCCTCGTCGGCCGGATCGCCGCCGGTGTGCCGATCACGGCCGAGCAGCACGTCGACGAGATCGTGCCGCTCCCCCGTCAGCTCGTCGGCACGGGCGACCTCTTCATGCTCAAGGTCGTGGGCGAGTCGATGATCGACGCCGCCATCTGCGACGGCGACTGGGTCGTCGTCCGGTCGCAGCAGACCGCGGAGAACGGTGACGTCGTCGCGGCGATGCTCGACGAGGAAGCCACCGTCAAGGTCTTCCGCCAGCGCGACGGCCACACCTGGCTGCTCCCCCGGAACTCGGCGTTCGAGCCGATCCTCGGTGACGCGGCGACGGTCCTCGGCAAGGTCGTCGCGGTGCTCCGCTCGCTCTGACCGCGACCCGCTCTGATCCAGACCCACCGACGGACGGGAGGCACGGTGCCAGCTGGCACCGTGCCTCCTGTCCGTCCCGGTGTGGGTCCGGTGACTAGGCCGTGGTGACGGGCGCCACCACGTAGGGGTCGAGCTCGGCGACCTGCCGCTGGAAGACGCGGACGTGCAGTCGGGTGCCGTCCTCGACGTAGTCGGTCGTCTCGACCGCGCCGGCGTCGTGCAGGGCCGACACCAGGTCGCCGCGGTCGTAGGGGATGACGACCGTCAGGTCGACGTCCGGTTCCGGCAGACGGTCCTCGATCGCCGCCAGGAGCTCGGCGACGCCCTCGCCCGTGCGTGCCGAGACGAAGACGGCGTCCGGGACCAGGCCGACGAGCACGAGGCGCTGCGCGTCGTCGATCAGGTCCGCCTTGTTGAAGGCGACGACCTCGGGGACGTCGCGCGCGCCGACTTCGCCGATCACGTCGCGGACCGTGGCGAGCTGCGCGGCCGGGTCCGGGTGTGAGCCGTCCACGACGTGCACGATGACGTCGGCCTGGCCGACCTCCTCGAGCGTGGACCGGAACGCCTCGACCAGCTGGTGCGGCAGGTTGCGCACGAAGCCGACGGTGTCGACGAACGTGAACTCGCGACCCTTGGTGCTCTCGGTGCGGCGGACGGTCGCGTCGAGCGTGGCGAACAGCTGGTTCTGCACCAGCACGCCGGCGCTCGTCAGCCGGTTGAGCAGCGACGACTTGCCGGCGTTGGTGTACCCGGCGATCGCGACGCTCGGCACCTCGTTCCGGGCACGGTCGGCGCGCTTCGCCTCGCGGGCCGGGGTGAAGCCGGCGATCTGGCGCCGGAGCTTCGCCATCCGGGTGTGGATCTTCCGGCGGTCGAGCTCCATCTTGGTCTCACCGGGGCCACGGGAACCCATGCCCGCACCGCCGGAGACCTGGCCACCGGCCTGCCGGGACATCGACTCGCCCCAACCACGGAGGCGCGGGAGCAGGTACTGCAGCTGCGCGAGCTCGACCTGCGCCTTGCCCTCGCGGGTGGAGGCGTGCTGGCTGAAGATGTCGAGGATCACGGCCGTGCGGTCGATCACCTTGACCTTGACGACGTCCTCGAGCGCACGACGCTGCGAGGGTGCGAGCTCGGTGTCGGCGATCACGGTGTCGGCGCCGGTGGCCTTGACGACCATCGCGAGTTCCTCGGCCTTGCCCTTGCCGAGGTACGTGGAGGGGTCGGGGGTCGGTCGGCGCTGCAGGAGTCCGTCGAGCACCACGGCACCCGCGGTCTCGGCCAGGGCGGCGAGTTCGCGGAGGGAGTTCTCGGCGTCCTGCGCGCTGCCCTGGGGGTAGACGCCGATGAGGACGACCTGCTCGAGCCGGAGCTGCCGGTACTCGACCTCGGTGACGTCCTGGAGTTCGGTGGAGAGGCCGGTGACACGGCGCAGGGCCGCCCGGTCCTCGCGTTCGTACTGGTCGCCGTCGCCGGCCCAGCCGTGCTCGTCGACCGATCGGGTCTGGATCGCCTGCGCCGGGGCGAAGATCGCGGACGATGCCTTCGAGTCCGCGTTGCGGAGGACGCGTTCCACGACACCTTCGGCGCTGTCGTCGGATCGTCCGTCGTTCATGGTGGTTTCCGTCATCTTCTCCACAGGGTACCGCCGCCACGCCCGGGACACACGGGGGTCCCGGTACGGTTCTTCCATGGCGAACGAGCACTACTTCTCCGCGAACCCGTCGTCGGAGACCCGTGCGCGCCAGGTGCACGTCACGCTCGCCGGCAAGCCGCTGAGCCTGACCACCGCTGCCGGGGTGTTCAGCCCGGACGGCGTCGATCGCGGCACGCGGGTCCTGCTCGGTTCGGTGCCGCCGCCCGCGTCGTCGGGCGCCCTGCTCGACGTCGGCTGCGGTTGGGGTCCGATCGCGATCACCATGGCGCTCGAGTCGCCGGACGCGCACGTGTGGGGCGTGGACGTCAACGAGCGGGTGCTCGGGCTGGCGCGGGACAACGCCGCCGCCGCCGGGGCTGCGAACGTGACGGTCGGCCTGCCGTCGGAGATCCCTGCCGACCTGCGCTTCCGGACGATCTGGTCCAACCCGCCGATCCGCGTCGGGAAGGACGAGCTGCACGAGATCCTGCTCACCTGGATCCCCCGGCTCGAGATCGGGGGCGACGCGTGGCTCGTCGTGTCGAAGGACCTCGGTGGCGACTCGCTGCAGCGCTGGCTCGGGGACACGCTCGGCGCCGGGTTCCGGGTCGCGCGGGCGACGACGGACAAGGGCTTCCGGGTGATCCGGGTGCACCGCGTGGCGGAGGACACAGCCGCAGCGGACTGAGGCGGGGCTGGTCCGTCCTGCTCGCTGGCGGGTCGTGCTGTTCCGGAGTGCCGGCGCGCGTGCTCGGCGGTCCGGACTGCCCGCGCGGCTCGGTGCTCGTTGCGCTGGTGACACCCCGGCGTGCTCGAGACGCCTCCGATCACGCGAGACGCCCGGCGAAGCGGTGGCGTCTCGACGGTGGCGCGGCGTCTCGCGGGCAAGGCGGCGTCTCGCGGGCGCTGCAGTCCCCGTGGGCGTGGTCAATCGTTCCCATCACGCCCGACATGGGAGGACGAACCGCGCGTACTCGGTCAGGACGAACGACCTCCGACGCGCGGAACGGCCTCCAGTGAGCGGATCGGCCTCCTTCGCGCAGAACGACCCCCGCGCCGAGCCCCGGCGCCGACAGCCCTCAGACCGTCAGGTCCCCCGAGAACACCAGCTCCGCCGGCCCCGCGAGCGCCACGTGCTCCCCGTCCTCGGCCGCGAACATCCGCACCGTGACGATCCCGCCCGGGACCCGCACGCGCCACGTGTCCGGCGCCGAGGGCCCCGCCCAGTACCGGGTCGCCAGCGCTGCCGCGACCGCGCCGGTCCCGCACGACAGCGTCTCGCCGCTCCCGCGCTCGTGCACCCGCATCGTGATCTCGCCGACGCCGTCCTTGACCAACGGATCGCCGGGCAGCACGAACTCCACGTTCGCCCCGGCCGCCGGTGCCGGGTCGAGCACGGGGATCCAGGTCAGGTCGAGTCCGGCGAGCTCGTCCTCGGTCGCGACCGCGACGACGACGTGCGGGTTCCCCACGTCGATGCTCAGGCCGGGTCGCGCGCCGTCGAGCTCCCGCGCCCGGACCATGACGTCGTTCGCGCCGCCGCCCTCGATGCCGAGCCCCCACCGGCCCAGGTCCGCCGAGAAACCGTTCGTGGTCCGCTGGATGTCGACCAGGCCCTTGCGGCTGCCGACGGTCAGGGTCTCCCCCGGCGCGAGGTCGACGAGCCCCGACTCGGTCAGGTACCGCGCGAACACCCGGATGCCGTTGCCGCACATCTCCGCGACCGAGCCGTCGGCGTTGTGGTAGTCCATGAACCACGTCGCCTCGGGCGCGACCGCGACGAGCGCCCGCCCCTCCGGGAGCGCCTCGGAACGGACCGCCCGGATCACGCCGTCGCCGCCGACGCCGAACCGACGGTCCGCGATCGCCCGGATCCGCTCGGGGGTCAGGTCGACCGTCGCGTCGGGGTCGGCGAACAGGACGAAGTCGTTGCCGGTGCCCTGGCCCTTGGTGAAGTGCAGTTCGGTCACGGGACGATCCTACGGGCCGCCTCCCGCAGGCCCGCGAGGTCCGTCCCGGTCATGTCCAGCACCTCGGCGTCGGCGTACCGCTTGAACCAGGAGACCTGCCGCCGGGCGTACTTGCGCGTCGCCACCGCAGTCGCCTCGACGGCGTCGTCCCGAGTCGCCCGCCCGTGCAGCACGTCGAGCGCCTGCGCGTACCCGATCGCGGCGCGGGCGGTCTTCCCCTGCTCCAGCCCCTGGTCGCGGAGCCCCGCGACCTCGTCGACGAGCCCCCGGTCGAACATCCGCGCGGCACGCTCGTGCAGTGACGCGACGAGTCCGGTGCGTTCGCGGTGCAGGTGCAGGATCCGGGCGGGTCGCCAGGCGCGGGGCGCGGACGGGAGGCTCGGGGTCACGACCTCGGATCGGCTCGCGATCTCGAGTGCGCGGATCAGACGCCGCGGGTTGCGTTGGTCGACGGCGGCCGCGGCGGCGGGGTCGAGCGCCCGGAGCCGCTCGACGAGGACGCCGGGTCCGAGTTCGGCGTGCTCACGCTCGAGCCGTGCGCGCAGTTCGCGGTCCGTGCCCGGGAACGCGAGGTCGAAGAGCACCGACGACACGTAGAGCCCGCTGCCGCCGACGAGGAGCGCGACGGAACCGGAGTCCGTGATCCGTTCGACGTCGGCTCGCGCGTCGCCCTGGTACGCCGCGACGCTCGCCTCGTCGGTCACGTCGAGCACGTCGAGCTGGTGGTGCGGGACCCCTCGGCGCTCCGCGACGCTGAGCTTCGCCGTGCCGATGTCCATGCCTCGGTAGAGCTGCATCGCGTCGGCGTTGACGATCTCCGCAGGACGTCCCGACCGGGCGAGTTGCTCGGCGATCGCCAGGGCGAACTCGGACTTGCCGGTCCCCGTGGCGCCGACGATCGCGATCAGGTCGACCGCGGCAGGGTCTGACGACCGGCCGTCGAGCGCCAGGCCCTCGGGCGACAGGGGCTCAGCGCCCGACACGGAGCGACGGCAGACCGAGCGAGACCGGACGCAGCCCCGCGGCCGCACCGGCGGACGCCGGGGTCGGGACACCGCAGCTCTCGGCCTGCGCACGGTCCCAGGCGTCGCCCGCGCGGGTTCGACGGATCTGCAGGGGCCCGTCGTTGTCGGCGATCAGGAAGTGCGGGGCCGCACGGGTGACCTCGACCGTGACGACGTCACCGGGACGCGGCACGGCGGAGTCGGCCGGGACCGAGAAGTGCACGAGCCGGGAGTCCTCCGCGCGCCCGGACAACCGGTGGGTGGCGTCGTCCTTCTTGCCCTCACCCGTGGCGACGAGCACCTGCACGGTGCGACCGACCTGCTTCGCGTGCTCCTCGGCGGTGATCCGGTCCTGCAGCGCGATGAGTCGCTCGTAGCGTTCCTGGACGACCGCCTTCGGCAGCTGGTCCGGCATCGTCGCCGCCGGGGTGCCGGGACGGATCGAGTACTGGAAGGTGAAGGCCGACGCGAACCGGGACTGTTCGACGACCCGCAGGGTGTCTTCGAAGTCCTCCTCGGTCTCGCCCGGGAACCCCACGATGATGTCCGTGGAGATCGCCGCGTTCGGGATCTTCGCCCGGACGCGGTCCAGGATCCCGAGGAAGCGCTCGCTCCGGTAGCTCCGACGCATCGCCTTGAGTACGCGGTCGGAACCGGACTGCAGGGGCATGTGCAGCTGTGGCATGACGTTCGGCGTCTCCGCCATCGCGTCGATGACGTCGTCGGTGAACGCCGCCGGGTGCGGGCTCGTGAAGCGGATCCGCTCGAGCCCCTCGATCGCGCCGGCGGCACGGAGGAGCTTGCTGAACGCCTGGCGGTCCCCGAACTCGACGCCGTACGAGTTGACGTTCTGCCCGAGAAGGGTGACCTCGATCGCGCCGTCGTCGACCAGCGCCTGGATCTCGGCGAGGACGTCCCCCGGTCGACGGTCCTTCTCCTTGCCGCGGAGCGAGGGCACGATGCAGAACGTGCAGGTGTTGTTGCAGCCGACGGAGATCGACACCCACCCGCTGTAGGTCGAGTCGCGCTTCGTCGGCAGCGTCGACGGGAACACGTCGAGCGACTCGAGGATCTCGATCTGCGCCTCGTCGTTGTGTCGCGCGCGCTCGAGCAGGGTCGGCAGTGACCCCATGTTGTGCGTCCCGAACACGACGTCGACCCACGGCGCCTTCTCGAGGATGACGTTCTTGTCCTTCTGCGCCAGGCACCCGCCGACGGCGATCTGCATGCCGGGGTGCTCGCGCTTGACGCCCGCCAGGTGCCCGAGGTTGCCGTAGAGCCGGTTGTCCGCGTTCTCGCGCACCGCGCAGGTGTTGATCACGACGACGTCGGCCTGCTCGCCGTCGGCGGCGACGTACCCGGCCGACTGCAGCGAACCGCTGAGGCGCTCGGAGTCGTGCACGTTCATCTGGCACCCGTAGGTGCGGACTTCGTAGGTGCGGGGGCGGGCGTCGACGGTGGCCATGATCGTCCCAGTGTAGGTCGGTGCGGGACTACTCGAAGCGGACGGTCCCGCCACCGGACGGAGGTCGCCGTCCGCCGCCGTCGAGGGCGCGCTCGACCGCGATCCGCACCACGCCGGAGCCGTAGCCCTTGCGCATGAGGAACCCGCTGAGGCGTCGCTCGGCGGTCGCGCGGTCGAGCCCACGGAGCTGCCCGGCGCGCTTCTGGGCGAGCTCGATCGCACGGACGAACTCGTCGTCCGCGTCGTCCGCCGCCGCCTCGAGCGCGGCGTCGATCGCCGTCTGGTCGATCCCGCGCCGACGGAGCTCCGCGACGACCCCCTGGCGCCCGAGGCCCTTCCGCTCGTGGAGCCGGCCGACCAGGTCCGTCGCCAGGGCCACGTCGTCGAGCAGGCCGACCCGGACGAGCCGTGCCACCTCGTGTTCGACGACGTCCGGATCGAGGTCCTGCTTGGTCAGCACCTGACGCATCTCGGACTCGCTGACGCCCTTGCGCCCGAGCGCCCGCATGCTCACCCGTTCGGCATCGGCACGCTGCTCGTCGAGCGGTCGCGGGACCTCGTCGGGTTCGAGCTCCTGTCCCCCGCGGATCGAGAACACCGACGCCGTCGCAGCGTCCGCGGTTTCGGTGTCGTACCCGCGCTGAGCCTCGTACCCGGTCCGCTCCGACCGTGCACTCCGGCCGCTGCCGTCCCCGATGACGGGCGACAGCCACTCCGCCTGTGGACGAGCACCGTGCAGCGGCACCGGCGCATCGGCGTCCGCCGCACCCGTGAATGCCGTGTCCGACGTCGTCACCGCGCCGACCCCGGCCTGTTGCTCGGGATCGGACTCGACCTCGGACTCCGGCTCGTACCAGCGCTCGTCGTCACCGGACGGCGCAGCGGTGCGCGGGAGACCGTCGGGCCGCTCGACCGGCTGAACCGAGCGACCACGACGCGACCGCGCACCGAACAGGTCGGTCACCGGCGCGAGGTCTGCGTCGTCGTCGTGCTCGTCCGTCACGCGCCCTTGCGCTCCGCGATCTTCGGCGCGATGGACTCGACCTTGGCGTCGTCGGCGTCGGCCTTGGCGCCACCGACACCGAGCTTCGCGAGGATCTTGCCCTCGATCTCGGCGGCGATGTCGGCGTTCTGGATCAGGAACGAACGCGAGTTCTCCTTGCCCTGCCCCAGCTGGTCGCCGTCGTAGGTGTACCAGGCGCCCGACTTCTTGACGATGCCGTGGTCGACACCGAAGTCGAGCAGCGAGCCCTCGCGCGAGATGCCCGTGCCGTACAGGATGTCGAACTCGGCCTGCTTGAAGGGCGGCGCCATCTTGTTCTTGACGACCTTGACGCGCGTGCGGTTGCCGACCGCGTCGGTGCCGCTCTTCAGGGTCTCGATGCGACGGATGTCGAGACGGACCGACGCGTAGAACTTGAGCGCCTTGCCGCCCGCGGTGGTCTCGGGGCTGCCGAAGAACACACCGATCTTCTCGCGCAGCTGGTTGATGAAGATCATCGTCGTCTGCGTCTGGTTCAGCCCACCCGCGAGCTTGCGGAGCGCCTGCGACATGAGACGTGCCTGCAGACCCACGTGCGAGTCACCCATCTCGCCCTCGATCTCGGCGCGGGGCACGAGCGCCGCGACGGAGTCGACCACGATCAGGTCGATCGAACCCGAACGGACGAGCATGTCGGCGATCTCGAGCGCCTGCTCACCGGTGTCGGGCTGGGACACGAGCAGCGCGTCGATGTCGACGCCGAGCTTCTTCGCGTACTCGGGGTCGAGCGCGTGCTCCGCATCGATGAAGGCCGCGATGCCACCGGCGCGCTGCGCGTTCGCGATGGCGTGCAGCGTCAGGGTCGTCTTACCGGAGGACTCCGGGCCGTAGATCTCGATGATGCGGCCGCGCGGCAGTCCACCGATGCCGAGCGCGACGTCGAGCGCGACCGAACCGGTCGGGATGATGGCGACCGGAGCGCGGTCGTCCGACCCGAGGCGCATCACGGTGCCCTTGCCGAACTGGCGGTCGATCTGGGCGAGTGCGGTCTCGAGGGCCTTCTCGCGGTCTGCGGGTGATGGCATGGTGGTGCTCCTTCGTGCTCGGTGTCGGCCGCCTGTAGGCTGTCGCGTCCACCCCGGCCGGTGCTGCAGGGCCGGGACTTGAGCGACAAGGCTTCGGGCTGTTCCCGATGACTCGAACCTAGGGTCGGCCACCGACATCACTGCCGGTCGACGCGCCACCTGTGGACGGACATCCGGAGCAACTCCGATGTGGAGGAACGTAGCACCGATCGAACACGCGTTCGAGCAACACGCCGAACACAGTTTCGGGACGTGCGGACCGGGTCAGTCCCGCGGTTCCGCGAGCCCCTTGCCGTGCCGCTTGTCGAGCGGCACGTCCTGCGAGTCGCACAGCGCCTCCCACACACGACGCGCATCGATCCCGGCGTCGAGCGCGTCCGCCGCGGACCGACCCCCGAGCTCCTCGAGCACGACGTCCCGCGTCACCACTGCGCCGTAGGCCGACCCGAACACCTGGTCCACGGCACGCCAGAACTCACTCACCCGCATCCGACCAGCGTAACGAGCGCCCCGGACAGCAGGACGCCCCCGCCGGCATCGGCGGGGGCGTCCGTGGAGCGGTACGGGGTCAGCGCACCGCGAGGTCGTTGTCGAACTCGGCGACGAGGTCGTCGGGCAGGGTGTCGGGGACCGGGGTGAGTCCCTCGACGACCGCGAGCCGGTCGCCGACCTCGCGCATGATGGTCGAGATGGGCGTGTCGAGCGCGTCGGCCACGGAGGCGAGGATCTCGGAGCTGGCCTCCTTCTGACCGCGCTCCACCTCGCTCAGGTACCCGAGAGCAACGCTGGCCTTGGACGCGACCTGACGGAGGGTCCGGCCCTTCTGCAAGCGGAAGTCCCGCAGCACGTCGCCGATCTCCTGACGAACGAGAACCATGAGAACTCCTCCTCTCTGTCGTCTCCGCGCCCGCCTGGTCCGGGTGACCGTGGTCGGGTTCAGCAACAGTAGCGTTGCCGGTTGCAGCATGCTAGCGACGCCGGCTGCCGTCCTGCTGGAGATTGCGTGGGATGTAACCCGGCGGTAACGAGGCCTATTCCCCGCTGCGCACCGTGGCCGACATCCGTGCCAGGAGTTCGGAGACCGTGGCCTGTCGGATTGCCTCGCGGTCGCCCTCCAGGTGGAGTTCGTACGCCTCGGCGCCCGACGCGGACGCGATGCCGACGAACACCGTGCCCACGGGCTTGCCGTCCTGCGGGTCCGGGCCGGCGACACCGGTCGTGCTGATCCCCCACGTGGCGGGCACGCCGTCGACCGCGAGCGCGGTGCGGACGCCGCTCGCCATCTGCCGGGCGACCTCGGGGTCGACCGCCCCGTGCTCGGCGAGGAGGTCCGCCGAGACGCCGAGCACGGTGTGCTTGACGGGCGTCGCGTACGCCACGACACCACCGCGGACGACGGCGCTGGCCCCGGGGACCCCGACGAGGGTCGCCACGACGAGGCCGCCCGTGAGCGACTCGGCCACAGCCACGGTCTCGCCCCGGGCGGTCAGCGCGGCGACGAGCGCGCGGACGTCGGTCACGCGGCGGTCCGGTTGTGCTTCCAGGCCTGCCAGAGGTAGTCGGCCCCGCTGAGCACGGTGGCGAGGAGCGCGGCGGTCATCAGGATGCCGTTCACCCAGTGCGCGAGGTCGCCGACGACGTTCCACCACGGGAACAGCGCGAGCGTGATCGCGACGGCCTGCAGCACGGTCTTGACCTTGCCGCCGCGGCTCGCCGGGATCACCCGGTCGGACAGGACGGCGAACCGGAAGACGGTGATCCCGATCTCGCGGAGCATGATCAGCACGGTCACGATCCAGGGCAGCTCACCGAGGATCGACAGTGCGACCAGGGCACCGCCGATGAGCACCTTGTCGGCGATCGGGTCGACGAGCTTCCCGAAGTCCGTGACCAGGTTCTGGCGGCGGGCGATGATGCCGTCCGCGCTGTCGGTGACGATCGCCACGACGAAGACGACCGCAGCCCACACCCGCAGCGACGTGTCCTGCCCGCCGTCGGCGAGCAGCATCACGAAGAACAACGGCGCCATCAGGATGCGCACGACGGTGATGACGTTGGCGACGTTCGCGGTCGACGCCGGTCCCTCGCCCTTGCGGAGCAGCCGGCCCCGCCACGGGAACCGGGCCGCCGAGCGGGTGTGCTGCGAGCTGGTCACGTCGTCACTCCCTGCCCGTCAGTCCCCAGGCGTCCTCGTCCGGGCCGTCCTCTTCCTCAGGGTACCCGCGCGTCATGTCGGCGACCGGGTCGGCACCGTAGCGGTCCTCGTCCGGCGGCGTCGACGTCGGCGCGGAGGCGACCGGTGCCGCCGAGCCCGGTGCGGGAGCCGCTGCCGGCTCGGCGGGCGGCTCCTCACCGCGGAGCTTCGCGAGGACGGCGGGCAGCTGGTCCGGCGTGACGAGCACGTCGCGGGCCTTCGACCCCTCGGACGGGCCGACGATGTCCCGCGACTCCATCAGGTCCATCAGGCGACCGGCCTTCGCGAACCCGACGCGGAGCTTGCGCTGGAGCATCGACGTCGAGCCGAACTGCGTCGACACGACCTGCTCGACCGCGGCGAGCAGCAGCTCGAGGTCGTCGCCGATGTCCGCGTCGATCTCCTTGCGCTCGACCACGGCGGCGACGTCCTGCCGGTACTCGGGCTGGGCCTGCCGGGTGACGTGCTGGACGACCTCGGCGACCTCGCTCTCCTGCACCCAGGCGCCCTGCACGCGGACGGCCTTCGAGGACCCCATCGGCAGGAACAGCGCGTCGCCCTGGCCGATGAGCTTGTCGGCGCCGGGCTGGTCGAGGATGACGCGCGAGTCGGTGACGCTCGTCACCGCGAACGCGATGCGTGACGGCACGTTCGCCTTGATCAGACCGGTGATGACGTCGACCGACGGACGCTGCGTCGCGAGCACGAGGTGGATGCCGGCAGCCCGGGCGAGCTGGGTGATGCGGACGATCGACTCCTCGACGTCGCGGGGCGCGACGAGCATGAGGTCGGCGAGCTCGTCCACGACGACGAGCAGGTACGGGTAGGGCTTGAGCTTCCGTTCGCTCCCGGCGGGCAGGACGATCTCGTTGTTCTCGATGGCCTTGTTGAAGTCGTCGACGTGGCGGAACCCGAACGACGCCAGGTCGTCGTACCGCATGTCCATCTCCTTCACGACCCACTGCAGCGCCTCGGCCGCCTTCTTGGGGTTCGTGATGATGGGCGTGATGAGGTGCGGGACCCCCGCGTAGATCGACAGCTCGACGCGCTTCGGGTCGACGAGGACCATCCGGACCTCGGACGGCTTCGCGCGCATGAGGAGCGACGTGATCATCGAGTTGATGAACACCGACTTGCCGGAGCCCGTCGAGCCCGCGACGAGCATGTGCGGCATCTTCGCCAGGTTCGCGACGACGAAGCCGCCCTCGACGTCCTTGCCGACGCCGATCGTCATCGGGTGCTTGGACTTCCGCGCCGCGTTCGAGCGCAGGACGTCGCCGAGCGAGACGACCTCGCGGTCGGTGTTCGGGATCTCGACGCCGATCGCGCTCTTGCCGGGGATGGGCGAGAGGATGCGGACCTCGTTCGACGCGACCGCGTACGACAGGTTCTTCGACAGCGCCGTGACCCGCTCGACCTTGACGCCCGGACCGAGCTCGATCTCGTAGCGCGTGACCGTCGGGCCCCGGGAGAAGCCGGTGACCTTCGCGTCGACCTTGAACTCCGTGAGGACCCCGGTGATCGCGGCGACGATGTCGTCGTTCGCCTGGCTGCGCGCGACCGAGGGCGTCCCGGCGCTCAGCGTCGTCGCGGCCGGCAGTCGGTACGGCGCGGACGGGTCCTCGTCCGCTGCGCCTGCGGCGGCGAGCCCCTGCAGGTCGTCCTCGGCCGGTTCGGCGTCCGGCACCGACGCGGGCGCCGAGGCGGACACGACCGGCGAGACGCCGGCGTCCGGGCGCGCGACCGGAGCGACGGCCGGCGTGGCAGCCGGAGCCGCGACCGACGCAGCCGCCGTGTGGTCGGGCACCGCCACCCCGGCGTCACGGAGCACGCGCTCGGCGACCTCGAGGTCCTGCTCGATGGAGTCGTTGAGGTTGACCGATCCGGGCTCCGTCGGCGTGTGGTCGACCAGGCCGGCCGCGGCACCCGCGTTCGGGCGCTCCGACGTCGGCGCAGGCGCGGCCGCGGGCAGCACCGGGGTGTCGTACGCGGGGTCCTCTTCGCGCCCGGACCCGTTGCGCCGCCACCACGGGACGGTGCCGCCCTCGGGCTGGTCGCCGCCGGACTGCTGGTCGCCGCCGGACTGCTGCTCGCCCTCGAAGCCGAGGTCGTCGAAGAGCTGGAAGTCGCCCTCGCCGCCCTGCTGGCGCTTGCGACCGCGGGCCCGCGGGGTGGGAGCGACGGCGTCGGCCGCCGGGTCGGCCTCGGCCGCGGGCGCCGGGGCGCCGAACAGGTAGGCGTAGAGCTCGTGCAGCCGTCGGCCGGTCTTGTTCGGCGGCGTCTTGGTGATGATGAAGAGCGAGAGCACGAGCAGCAGCACGGCGACGGGCACTGCGACCCAGACCGTGGCGACCGCGACGAGCCAGCTGATGACGACCCAGCCGAGCACGCCGCCCGCCGCGGCGAGGGCGACCATGCCGTCCGCGGCGCTCGGCTGTCCGCCGAACACGTGGCAGAGCGAGGCGATCGACACGAGCATCAGCCCGAGCCCGATCCCGATCCGGGTGTTGTCGTGCACCGAAGCGGGGTGCCGGAACAGCCACCCGGCGAAGACGATCATGATCACCGGCAACGCGACGGCGAGCCGGCCGAAGAGCCCGCCGAACGTGTACGCGTCGAGCGCGACCGACACCGGGTTCGTCGGGTTGAGCCACTCGACCACGCCGCCCGCGATCGCGAGCACGAACAGCAGGAACGGGAAGCCGTCGCGGCGCTGGTCCTTCTCGAGTGACTCCTTGCCGAGCAGCCGGAAGAGCGCGCCGACCCCGTGGGCCATGCCGAGCCAGGCGCTCACGATCGGGTTCTGCTCGCGGAACACCGGCGTCGGTGCGGCCTGCGGCAGCTTCTTCGTGGTCGCCTGCGTGCGCGACGTCCCGCGCGACCCGCTCCCGCGGGACGACGATGACGCGCGCGAACGCGTGGTCGACTTGGTGCCTCCGGCCATGGGGACGACCCTAATCCCCGCTCGGGACATTCCGCGGTCGCCCCGCCATCAGTACCGGATCGCGTCGATGACCTTGACGCGGACCGCGACGATCGCCGGCAGGAACCCGGCGAGCGCTCCGACGAGCACGGCCGACCCGACCCCGACGAGCGCGGCCTCGACCGGGAACGGTGCCCCGCCCACGTCGACGCCCTGCGTGATGAGGCCGCGGACGGTGTCGTTCCCGAGCAGCGCGGCACCGACCATCACCCCGACGCCGCCCGCGACGAGCGTGCCGAGCACGTTCTCGAGCAGGACCGCGACGAAGATCCGTCCGGCGGTCGCCCCGACGCCCCGTCGCACCCCGATCTCGCGGATGCGCTGGCGGACGCTGACGAGCGACACGTTGAGCAAGCCGAGCCCACCGAGCACCAGGACCAGGACCGCGACGCCAGCGATCACCCAGCGGAGCGGTCCGAGCGGGTCGCCGTCCACCTGACCGGCGGCGTCGGACCGGTCCGCGGAGACGGTCCACCCGGGGCCGAGGGCGCGCTCGGCGTCGGCGGCGATGCGTTCGGCGACGGCCTTGCCGGTGGCCGCCGGGACCCACGCCTGGAAGGTCCGGCCCGCCCCGAGGTCCGGCGACACCGCGGCGTTCGCGGTCGCGACGGAGTTCGCCAGCTGGTAGAAGGACGGATCGGTGTCGTACTCCGACGACACCACCTGGCCGATCACGACGGCGGTGACGTCGGGCGTCCCCGGGAGTCGCACGACCGGGTGCGTCACGATGTCCGGGCTGCCGATCCGCTCGAGGAACGCCCGGTTGACGACGATCGCGGGGGCGAGGCGGTCCCGGTCCCGCTCGGTGAACCACTCCCCCGACGCGAGCCGCACGCGGTGCATCTCGGCGTACGCGGGGTCGACCGTCGTGCCCTGCACGAGCGCGACCCCGTCCGGGAACTGCACGTCGCGCTGCACGAACGTGGCCTCGGACGCGTACCGGACGTCGTAGCGCTCGGCTCCCGCGCGCAGCTCGCGGTCGAGCGCAGCGGCATCGGCGACGGCCGCCGTCCCCGCGGGGTCCGCGGACCCGGAGCCGGTGGTGGAACCGTTGAACGAGTACGTCGCGGGTCGGCCGCCGTACTGCTCGTTGAACGCGGCGGTGACCCGTTCGGCGAGCGACCCGAAGCCGACGACGACCGCGAGGGACGCCACGGCGATCGTCACGCCGACCAGGCTGAGGACGACGCGGCCGCGGTGCACGCGGAGCTCCTGCCACGACTCGACGAACGTGCCGACGACCGTGGTGAGCAGCCGGTTCACGCGACGCCCCTGACGATCCCGGACGCAGCAGCACCGGACAGATCAGCACCGGACAGATCAGCACCGGACGGATCAGCACGGACGAGCGCACCGCCCTCGGCCACGAGCCCGTGGTCGATCCGGTGCACCACGTCGGCCCGGGCGGCGACCGCGGGGTCGTGCGTGATCGTCACCAGGGCCGCACGCGTCTCCGCCGCGACGGTCTCGAGCAGCTCCATCACGACCCGCCCGGTGTCGACGTCGAGCGCCCCGGTCGGCTCGTCGGCCAGGATCAGGCGCGGGGCGCGGACGAGCGCGCGGGCGATCGCCACGCGCTGTTGCTCGCCACCGGAGAGCCGGTGCGGCTGCGTGTCCGCCTTGTCGGCGAGCCCCACCCGGTCGAGTATCTCGAGCGCGAGCCGACGGCGCGACCAGAACGCGCGGCCGCTCGCGTAGAGCAGGGGCACCTCGACGTTCTCGACCGCGGTGCGGCCCTGCAGCAGGTTGAACTGCTGGAAGACGAAGCCGACGTCGGCGCCGCGGATCCGGTCGCGGCGGACGGACCCGGCGCGGCCGACGTCGCGTCCGTCGAACTCGTGCAGCCCGTCGGTCGGGGTGTCGAGCAGCCCGAGGACGTTGAGGAGCGTCGACTTGCCCGATCCGGACCGTCCGACGATGGCGACCCGGCTGTCCGCCTCGACGTCGAGGTCGACCCCGCGCAGGATCTCGAGCGTCGACCCGTCCGGCAGCGGCACGGACTTCCGGAGGTCCCGGACGTGCACCAGGCTCATCCGACGAACACCCCGCCCTCGTCCGTGTCCTCGTCGGACTGCTCCTGCTTGCCGGGGACGAACTGCAGGACCGTGTCGCCCTCGGCGAGCCCGGCCTTCACCTCGACGGTCTCGCCGTCGTTCAGGCCGAGCTCGACGGTCTTCTCGGAGCGCCCGCCGTCGCTGTCGACGACGGTCACGACACCCTTCTGGGCGGTGCCCTCGACCGCGGTGGTCGGGAGCGTCAGGACCCCCTGCGCCGACCCGGCGGACACGGCGAGGGTCACCTCGAGCCCGGGGAACACGGTCACGCCGCCTGGGACGTCGCACCGGAGCTGGGTGCCGCCGGTGCCGCCCCCGGTACCGTCCGAGCCGGTGCCGTCCGAGCCGTCGGAGCCCGTGCCGGACGAGCCGGCCGCGGACGAGCCGGCCCCGGAGCCGTCGGCCCCGGCGCTCGTGAGCGACAGGTTCGTGCACGTGAACGGGGCCGGGCCGTCGGTGATGGTGACGGTGGCCTCGGACGGCCGCGAGGTCAGCCGGTACAGCTGTGCGGCACCGAGCGTCGCGGTCGCCCGGTACGCCTCCGGCGCGACGCGGGCCACCACGTCGCCGATCGCGACGGGCTGCTTCGCGACGAGGTCCAACCCCGAGACCACTCCGGCTGCGGGCGCGACGACGGTGGCGAAGGTCACCTTCGCGGGCAGCGGCTGCCCGTCCTCCGTCGTGCCGGTCGACGGGGTCTCGACACGGACGTCGACGATCGGGGCGCCCTGCTCGACCGCGGTGCCGTTCCCGACGAACACCTTGTTGATCGTGCCCTCGGCGGTGGCGCGGACCGGGGTCGCGGCGGCGGACTCGATGGTCCCCTTCGCCTCGACGTCGTTGACGACGTCCCCGGTGGTGACGGTGACGGTCGGGTCCTCGAGCTGCGCCGTCGGCGTGGTCTCCTGCCCCTCGGGCAGCGCGGCGAAGAACGCGAGACGGACGAGGGACACCGCGATGACGGCGAACACGAGGAACTTCAGGCCGGGCCACACCCAGCGACGCAGGACGGTCACGCTCCGGACGGTAGCGACTGGTATTCCAGATGCGCGTCATCCTGTGGGATGAAACAGGTTGGCCGCCGGGCCGGGACCGTCCCGACCCCGCCGGCCCGCCACGGGGGTGCGGAACGGCCTGGAGGCACGGGGCAGGGTCCGTGACGGACCCGCACCGTGCCTCCAGGCCGGTTCTCGCAGCAGCGCTGCGCGCCGCCTACGCCTCGATGACCACCGGGACGATCATCGGACGGCGGCGGTGCTTGGTGTTGACCCAGCGGCCCACCGTGCGCCGCACCACCTGGCTGAACGCGTGCGAGTCGCGCGTACCGTTGGCGGCCGCCTCGGCGAGCGCCTTGGTGATCTGCGGGCGGACGCTGTCGAAGACCGAGTCGTCCTCGGCGAAGCCGCGCGACTGGATCTCGGGGCCGACGACGCACTGACCGGTCGTGAAGTCGACCGCGCAGAAGACGGAGATGAAGCCCTCTTCGGCGAGGACCCGGCGGTCCTTGAGGTCGGCGTCGGTGATCTCGCCGACGGTGGAGCCGTCGACGTAGACGTAGCCGATGTCCAGCTGGCCGGCGACCGTGACGGCACCGTCCTTCAGGTCGACGACGATGCCGTCCTGGCCGAGGATGACGTTCCGCGGCGGGACACCCGTCTGGATCGCCAGGTCGGCGTTCGCGTACAGGTGCCGGTGCTCGCCGTGCACGGGGAGCACGTTCTTCGGGCGCAGGATGTTGTAGCAGTACAGCAGCTCGCCGGCCGAGGCGTGCCCGGAGACGTGCACCTTCGCGTTGCCCTTGTGCACGACCTTCGCGCCGAGCTTCGTCAGGCCGTCGATCACGCGGTACACGGCGTTCTCGTTGCCCGGGATCAGGCTCGACGCCAGGATCACGGTGTCGCCCTCGCCGATCTCGATCTGGTGCTCGAGGTTCGCCATGCGCGCGAGGACGGCCATCGGCTCGCCCTGGGACCCGGTCGACATGTAGACGATCTGGTCGTCGGGGACGTTCTTCGCCTTCTTCGTGTCGATCAGCACGTCCTCCGGCACCCGCAGGTACCCGAGCTCGGCGGCGATCGTCATGTTGCGGATCATCGAGCGGCCCATGAACGCGACCTTGCGGTTCGCGGCCGCCGCGGCGTCGAGGACCTGCTGCACGCGGTGCACGTGCGACGAGAAGCTCGCGACGACGACCTTCTTGCGGGCGCGCGTGATGACGTTCTCGAGCACGGGTCCGATGTCGCGCTCGGGCGCGGTGAAGCCCGGGACGTCGGCGTTCGTGGAGTCCGGCAGGAACAGGTCGACGCCCGCTTCGCCGAGGCGGGCGAACGCGCGGAGGTCGGTGATCCGGTCGTCGAGCGGCAGCTGGTCCATCTTGAAGTCGCCGGTGTGGAGCACACGGCCGGCGCCGGTCGTGATCGCGACGGCGAGCGCGTCCGGGATGGAGTGGTTCACGGCGACGAACTCGAGGTGGAACGGGCCGAGCTGCTCGGTCTGGTCCTCGGCCACGACGAGCGTGTACGGCTTGATCCGGTGTTCCTTCAGCTTCGCCTCGACGAGCGCGAGGGTCAGGGTGGAGCCGATCAGGGGGATGTCGCCCTTGAGCTTGAGCAGGTACGGCACGGCGCCGATGTGGTCCTCGTGCCCGTGCGTGAGCACGACACCGAGGACGTCGTCGAGGCGGTCCCGGATCGGCCCGAAGTCCGGCAGGATGAGGTCGACGCCGGGCTGGTGCTCCTCGGGGAAGAGCACGCCGGCGTCGACGACGAGCAGCTTGCCGTCGAACTCGTACACGGTCATGTTGCGACCGATCTCGCCGAGACCCCCGACGGGGATCACGCGGAGGGTGCCGGGTTCGAGCGGCTGCGGTGTGGAGATCTGGGTGGGCATTCGGTCCTGACTGTCGTGCGACGCGCTGGTGCTGCGCCGCGGTCTTCCTAACGTGTGGTGCCTGGCACCTTCGGCAGTGCGCCGCCCGCCGCTGCGTTGCGGTCCGGGCGGAAGTTCGAGAAGTCGGCGCCGGGGATGTCCCGGACCGCTTCGAGGGAGGTCTCGATGGCGTAGGCCTCGGTGTCCTCGGGGCCGACGAGCGGCAGCCGGACGCGCGGGCTGCCGATGCGGCCGAGTCCGTGCAGCACGTACTTCGCCGCGACGGTCCCGGGGACGTGGGTCATGATCGCACGGACCAGGGGTTCGACGCGCTTGTGCTCGGCGGTCGCGGTCGCCAGGTCGCCGCGGTTCACGGCGTCGACGATGGTGCGGTACGGCGTGCTCGTGATGTTCGCGGTGACGCCGATCAGCCCGGTCGCGCCGATCGACAGGTGCGGCAGGACGTTCGTGTCGTCGCCCGAGAAGTACATGAGGTCGGTGTTGTTGAGCACGCGGGACACCTCGGCGAAGTCGCCCTTGGCGTCCTTCACCGCGAGGATGTTCGGGTGGTGCGACGCCCGCACGATGGTCTCGTACGTGATCGGGATGCCCGTGCGGCCGGGGATGTCGTACAGGATGACCGGCAGGTCGGTCGCGTCGGCGATCATCCGGAAGTGCGTGAGGACACCGGCCTGCGTCGGCTTGTTGTAGTACGGCGTGACGATCATCACACCGTCGGCGCCGGCCTTCTCGCTCTGCTTGTACAGGTGGATGGCGTGCGCGGTCTCGTTCGAGCCACCGCCGGTGATGATCTTCGCGCGGCCGGCGGCGACGGACTTGCCGACCTCGACCAGGCGGAGCTTCTCCGGGTCGGTCAGCGTCGACGTCTCGCCGGTCGTCCCGGTGACGACGATGCCGTCGGCGCCGGCGGTGATGCAGTCGTCGATGTGCTGCTCGACGCCGGGCCAGTCGACCTCGCCGTCGGCCGTGAACGGCGTCACGAGGGCGACGAGGACCTGACCGAAGGGATTCTCACGCGGGGACACGCGGACCAGCGTACCGGCCCGGTGCGCCGGGCCGGCAGTCCGCCCGGACGGTGCGCGGCGGACGGACGGTCGGGTGCCGCCCGGCGGGTCCGGGCGCGGCGGCCGTCAGGACCGCTCCGCGCGACGCCACTCCCGGAACCGGTAGCGGGTGGCGTCCACGCGCGACTCCTGCCAGGGGCCGTCCTCGACGAGGGTCCACCCGTCGCCGAGCTCCGGTGCCCGGGTGTCGCCGGGGACGTCCAGGTCGACGATCGTCTCGGACACCCGGTCGGCGAACGGCAGCGCCTCGGCGTACACGGCGCCCCCGCCCATCACCCACACGGGCTCGTCGGTGTCGAGGGCGGCCCCCAGGTCGTGAGCCACCTCGGCCCCGTCGGCCGTCCACGCCGGGTCGCGCGTCAGCACGACGTTCCGGCGTCCGGGCAGCGGACGGAACCGCGGTGGCAGCGAGTCCCACGTGCGACGGCCCATCACGACGACACCGTCGCCGGTGACCTGCCGGAAGTGCGCGAGGTCCTCGGGCACGTGCCACGGGATGCCGCCGTCGGCGCCGATGACCCCGGACGCGGTGCGCGCCCACACCATGCCGACGCCGCGGACGGGCTCGGTCCACGCCATCAGACGGCGACCGCGGCCTTGATCGCCGGGTGGTGCTCGTACCCGACGACCGTGAAGTCCTCGTACTCGTAGTCGTCGATCGAGTCGCGCGGTGCGAGCTCGAGCGTCGGGTACGGGTAGGCCGTGCGGGACAGCTGCTCACGCACCTGGTCGACATGGTTGTCGTAGACGTGGCAGTCGCCGCCGGTCCACACGAAGTCGCCGACCTCGAGCCCCGTCTGCGCCGCGATCATGTGCGTGAGCAGGGCGTAGGACGCGATGTTGAAGGGGACGCCGAGGAACATGTCCGCGCTGCGCTGGTACAGCTGGCACGACAGCTTGCCGTCGTTGACGAAGAACTGGAAGAACGCGTGGCACGGGGCGAGCGCCATGTCCGGCACGTCCGCGACGTTCCAGGCCGACACGATCAGCCGGCGGGAGTCCGGATTCGTGCGGATCTGCTCGATGACCTGGGCGATCTGGTCGACGTGCTCCCCCGACGGCGTCGGCCACGAGCGCCACTGCACGCCGTACACCGGGCCGAGGTCGCCGTCCTCGTCGGCCCACTCGTTCCAGATGCGGACGCCGTGCTCCTGCAGCCACCGCGCGTTGCCGTCGCCGCGCAGGAACCAGAGCAGTTCGTACGCGACGGACTTGAAGTGCACGCGCTTCGTCGTGACGAGCGGGAAGCCCTGCGACAGGTCGTACCGCAGCTGCGCCCCGAAGATGCTCCGCGTCCCGGTCCCGGTCCGGTCGCCCTTCGGTGCCCCCTCCTCGAGCACCCGCCGCAGCAGGTCCTCGTAAGGGGTGGGGACGGTGGGATCGGGCTGCACGGTCTCGGTCACGACAAGAGCCTACGTCCGATGAGTAGCGTTGCGAGCATGTCGACAGAGCCCCTCTCGATCCTCGTCGCCGGTGCGTCCGGCTTCATCGGGACCCCCCTCGTGCACGCCCTCCGCGAGGCCGGACACCACGTCACGACCCTGACCCGCAGCGAGCCCCGCACCGCGAGCGCGTTCCGCTGGTCCCCCGGCACCCGTCCGCTCGACCCCGCGGTCCTCGACGGCGCGGACGTCGTCATCAACCTCGCCGGAGCGAACATCGGCAAGCTCCCGTGGACCGAGTCCTACAAGCGCGAGATCCTCGAGTCCCGCGTGCAGGCGACGGACACCCTTGTCGAGGCCATGCGCCGTGCCGCGAACCCCCCGGCGCTCTTCCTGTCCGGGTCGGCCTCCGGCGTCTACGGGGACCGCCCGACGGACGTGCTCGACGACGACGCCGTCGCCGGCAGCGGGTTCCTCGCCGACGTCTGCACGAAGTGGGAGGCCGCCGCGACCGCCGCCCCCGAGGGCGTCCGGGTCGTGCTGCTCCGCACCGGCATCGTCGTCGGCCAGGGCGGCGGTGCGCTCGCGCCCCTCGTCCCGCTGACGAAGGCCGGCCTCGGCAGCAAGCTCGGCACGGGCGGTCAGTTCTGGCCGTGGATCGCGCTCGAGGACGAGGTCGGCGCGATCGTCCACCTCGCCACGAGCCCGGACGCCGCGCAGGTGTCCGGCCCGGTGAACCTCGCGGGTCCGGAGCCGGCGGTCGCCGACCGGATCACGAAGCGCGTCGCGCAGGACCTGCACCGTCCGTACCTGCTCGGCGTGCCGGCCTTCGCGCTGCGGCTCGTGCTGCGCCAGGCGGCCGACGAGATGCTCCTGTCGAACCAGCAGATGGTGCCGCGGAAGCTCGAGGAGTCCGGGTACACGTTCCGCCACCGGTACGCCGAGAGCGCGGTCGACGCGGCCTTCTGATCCGCACGGACGTCGCGGCGGTCGCGACCGTCGACCGGACAGGAGGCTCGTGGCGGGCCCGCCACGAGCCTCCTGTCCGTCAGGCCGTCGGTCCGTCCGCCCGTCGGTCGGTGCGCGCGGTGGCGAGCGCCGTCCGCATCGCGGCCCGCGCACGCCTGCGGTCACCCGCGGCGTCGTAGACGACACCGAGCCGGAACCAGGCCCGCCAGTCGTCGGGGTCGGCCTCGACCGCGGCCTTGTAGCGCGGGAAGACCTCGTCGGCCGCCGCACGGTCGGGGCGGCCGCTCGGCATGAGCGGCACGACGTCCTGCGGGGTGCCGCCCTCGCGCTCGAGGCGACGACCGAGCCGGGTGATGCGGATCCCGAAGCGGAACTCGAGCACGAGCAGGAGCGCGCCGATCAGGGCCACCACGACCAGCGCGACACCGATGCCGATGCCGATCGGCTGCCCCGTCGCCATGAACGCGACGGCGCGCTGCCCCACGACGACGATGTAGAGCAGGAGCAGGGCGGCCATCAGGGCGGCGGGCCAGAACGGCGAGCGGAACGATCGGAGCACGGCGTGCCGCTCAGCCGACGCCGAGGACGCTGCCGAGCCCGACCGTCAGGCCACGGGCGTCGACCACGTGGGCGAGCGCCGCCCGGATGCCGGCGACGTACGCGACGTCGTCGTTCGTGTCGTGGCGGATCGTGACGGTCTCGCCGGGGCCGCTCAGGTGCACGTCCTGGACGGCCTTGACCCCGGGGAGCCGGAGCGAGTGGATCGGGACGCTCGCGACCTGCTGCCCGCGGGCGCGCTGGTCGACGTGCGGGGCATCGACGGGGCCGACCTCGCGCCGGGCGTCCGCGATGAGCTCCGCGGTCCGCACGGCGGTCCCGGACGGCGAGTCGACCTTGCCGGCGTGGTGCGTCTCGACGATCTCGACCGCGGGGAACCACGGCGCGGCGATCGTGGCGAGGTGCGTCGCGAGCACCGAGCCGATCGAGAAGTTCGGCACGACGAGGACCCCCTGGTCGGGTCGTGCCTCGAGCCCGGCGCGGAGCTTCGCGAGCCGGTCGGACGACCAGCCGGAGGTGCCGACGAGCACGTTCGCGCCGCTCGCGAGGGCGTTGTCGACGATCGCCGGGCTGAGCGCCGGGACGGTCACGTCGACGACGAGTGCGGCGCCGGCGAACACCGACGGCGGTGCCTCGTGCGCGCCGTCCCGCGACGACAGGGATGCGACGAGCTCGAAGCCGTCGAGGGACTCGACCACGGAGGCCACGAGGCCCCCGAGACGACCGGTGGCGCCGACGACGGCGACGGGAGTGACCATGGCTCCCATCCTAGGATCGGACCATGCCGCTCCAGGTCAGGTCCGTGCCCGCCGACGCCCCCGAAGTCGACGCGCTGCTCGACGCGTACCTCGACGAGCGCGAGGCCACGTTCCCGAGCGCGCAGGGGTCCTACTCGCGGAAGCGCACCCCGGCGGCGGAGTTCGTGCCGCCGAACGGCACCTTCGTCGTGGCGTACGACGACGACCGGCCCGTCGGGTGCGGCGGGCTCCGCCGGATCGCCGACGACGGGGACGACGTCCGCTTCGAGGTCAAGCACGTGTACGTGACCCCGGTCGGTCGCGGGAAGGGTGTGGCGACCGCGGTGATGGACGCGCTCGAGGACGCTGCCCGCGGGTTCGGGGCGACGAGCGTCGTCCTCGACACGAACGACTCGCTCGTCGCGGCCGGCGCGATGTACCGCGGCCGCGGCTACGAGCGGGTCGCGCCGTTCAACGAGAACCCGAACGCGACGGCCTGGTACCGGCGACCGGTCGGCTGAAGCCCGCCCGGGACGGTCGACGTCCCTAGACCGGCTGGTCGACCGGCAGCCCCGTGCGGAGCTCGACCGGCAGGTGCGCGAGGTCGTTGAGGGTGACGACCTCGGCCGGCTTGGCGGAGCGGATCCGGATGATCGTCAGTGCCGTGTGCGCGACGTTCGTCCCCATCCACCGCCACTCCGGCGCCTGGAACGCCTCGCGCACGAACCAGCCGATGACGGCGTTGTGCGTGATGAGCAGGTCGTGGCGGTCCTCGCGCGCCGGCGTGAACCACTCCGCGACGGCGTCGCCCATCTGCGCCTGGCCCGCGACGATCTCCTCTTCCGTGACGCCGCCGTACCAGCCCTGGTAGGCGTGCGGCATGTCCGGGGTCGGACCGGAGGGGATGCAGTCGAAGAGCAGGGTCGAGGGCTCCGGCTGGATCGACGGCAGACGCTGGGCGAGGAACGCCGCGGTCTCGCTCGGGGCGTCGAGCGGCGAGTGGTACACGCCGTCGAACGGCACCCCGCCGAGCCGGTCGGCCACGAGCATCGCCTGGCGCTTCCCGCGCTCCGAGAGCTTGCCGTCCCGCAGGCCGTGCTCGGCGTCCTGGTGCTCACCGTGCCGGACGAGGTACAGGTAGTGCGACACGTCGGTCACCCCTCGGCGCCGATGGCGGCCGCGAGCTCGTCGCGCTGGACGGCCCCCACGACCGAGGTGATGGTCGGGCGGGTGAGCAGGTCGCGGGCGAGGTCCAGGACGTCCGCCGGGGTCACCCGGTCGACCCGCTGCAGGGCGGTGCCGAGGTCGGTGAACTCGCCGGTGCCGAGCTCGGACCGGCCGAGTCGGGTCATCCGTGCGTCGCTGTCCTCGAGCGAGAGCGTCAGCGCGCCCTCGATCTGGCCCTTCGCACGGCGGAGTTCCTCGTCGGTGATGCCGTCGTCGACCATGCGGCGGAACTCGGCGTCGATGATCTCGACGACCCCGGCGACGTTGTCGGGGGCGCAGCCCGCGTAGACCCCGAAGGCTCCGTTGTCCAGGTACGCCGGTGCGAAGGAGGACACTGCGTAGGCGAGGCCCCGGCGCTCACGGACCTCCTGGAAGAGCCGCGAGCTCATCCCGCCACCGAGGACGGCGTTCAGGACGCTGAGCACGGGGCGGCGCTCGTCACGGAGGTCGAGACCCTGCGAGCCGCGGAGCATGCTGACCTGCTCGGTCGGACGGTGCGCGACGGCGAGCTTCGGCACGGCCGGATCCGCCACGGGCTGCGGCGTCCGCCGGGCCAGCGGCGACGCGTGCGGGGCGTCCCGGAAGACGTGCTCGACGAGCTCGCGGAAGCGGTCGTGGTCGACGGCACCGGCGGCGGTCACCACGATGCCGTTCGGTGCGTAGTGCTCGCGGTAGTGGTCCAGGACCTCGGCGCGCCCGACCGCGCGGATGCTCTCGGGCGTCCCGCCGATCGGTCGGCCGAGCGGGTGCCCGTCGAAGGCCGCGGCGAAGAACGCCTCGCCCGCGACGTCGGCCGGGTCGTCCGCGGCCATCGCGAGCTCCTCGAGGATGACGCCGCGTTCGACGTCGAACGCCTCGGCCTCGAGCACCGAGCCGGTCACCATGTCCCCGATCACCTCGACCGCCATCGGGACGTCGGTGTCCCGGACGCGGGCGTAGTAGCAGGTGTACTCCTTCGCGGTCGCGGCGTTGTGCTCGCCGCCGACCGAGTCGAAGGAGATCGCGATGTCGAGGGCACTGCGTCGCTCGGTGCCCTTGAAGAGCAGGTGCTCGAGGAAGTGCGTGGAGCCGAACTGGCCCTCGCGTTCGTCGCGGGACCCGACGCCGACCCAGAAGCCGAGGCTCGTGGAACTGGCTCCGGGGACCGACTCGGTGAGGACCCGGACTCCGGACGGCAGCACGGTCCGACGGACGAAGGCACCACCGGACGTCAGGAAGGACGTGTCCGGGGCCTCGAGCGGCAGCGGTACTGGCTGGTTCATCGCAGACGAGCCTACTGACCCTCGGGAGCCGACCGCCCAGTTTCCCCAGGCCCACAGCGCGTGCCTCGAACTGGGGTACATCGGATGAGGATAGAAAGACTCGTCTGTCTGTCCTCCCCGTGGTACAGTTCTTGCATCGGGTCGGAAGCCCCCCTAGATTCCGACCCGATGGCTCGGGACATCAGTCCTCGCGCGGCGGAGTCCCCCCACTCCCCCGCGGAGCCGATGAGTCCGAGGAGCAACGCTGTGACGGTCGATTCCCCCCAACCGGCCGTCCAGCGTCTCCCCGGCCCGAGCACGAACCTCGCGTCGCCGGACGGGTCGAGCGTCCCCCCGGCTCCCCGTTCCGGCGGCGCGAAGGTCCGGATCCTCGAGACCGCGACGCGCCTCTTCTACGAAGAGGGCATCCGCGGTGTCGGCGTCGACCGTCTCATCTCCGAGGCGAGCGTCACGAAGGCCACCTTCTACAAGCACTACGGCTCGAAGGACAACCTGATCCTCGCCTACGTGCGCACCCAGCACGAGCGCGTGCGCGCCGGCTTCGAGCAGCTCGTCGCCGACGCCGCCAGCCCCGAGGCCGCGGTCCGCGCCTGGGTCGCCGCCGTCTCGGACGAGGTCGGTCGTGCCGAGTTCCGCGGCTGCGCGTTCCTGAACGCCGCCGCCGAGTACCACGACCCGCGCGACCCCGTGCGCGAGGTCGTCGCCACCCACCGCGACTGGTACACGGACCAGCTCGCCTCGCTCCTGCAGCGCGCCGGGCACCCGCTGCCCGGGGACGGCGCCGACGAGCTCATGCTCGCGCGCGACGGCGCGATGGCCGGCGCGTACGCCGGCGACGCGATCGCCGCGACCGCTGCGCTCGGCCGCGTGGTCGACCGCGTCATCGCGGCCTGACGCCTCGCCTTCGACCCGACCGGCGGACTGGAGGATCGTGGCGGCGCCCGCCACGATCCTCCTGTCCGACCCGTCCCACCTCCGCGACAGGAGCCGGGTGTTTGCTGGCGGCATGGCCAACGACCCCAACTGGAACCTCCCCGAGGTCCCCACGTTCACCCTGACGAGCCCCGACTTCTCCGACGGCGACGCACTGCCCGACTGGGCGCGCGGCGCCGACGCCGGTGGCGAGGACCGCTCCCCCGCGCTCGAGTGGTCCGGGGCGCCCGAGGGCACGCAGAGCTACGTCCTCACCGTGTACGACCCCGACGCCCCGACCGGCTCGGGCTTCTGGCACTGGAGCCTGACCGACCTGCCGGCGTCGACGACCTCGCTGCCCCAGGGTGCCGGGACCGACGACGCACTGCTCCCCGCCGAGGCGCTCCGCCGCCGCAACGAGTACGGGACCGACACCTTCCTGGGTGCCGCACCGCCCGCCGGCCACGGCCCGCACCGGTACGTGTTCACGCTGAGCGCACTCGATGTACCCGTGCTCGAGGCCCCCGCCGACGCCACCCCCGCCGTGGTCGGCTTCCTGCTCCGCGAGCACCTGCTCGGGCGCGCGCAGCTCACCGGTACGCAGGAGACCCCGGCGTCCTGACGCCCCGCTCCCCGAACACGACGACGGCCGTCACTCCCGTGGGAGTGACGGCCGTCGTGGGTCAGCCGGGGATCAACCCTCGGCGTTGTCCTCGGTGTGCTTCTCGTGGCCCTCGCGGCCCTCGGTGTCCACCTCGTCGGCGACGACCGGCGCGAGCGACAGCTTGCCGCGGTCGTCCACCTTGGTGACCTCGACCAGGATCTTCTGGCCGACGCCCAGGACGTCCTCGACGTTCTCCACACGCTTGCCACCGGCGAGCTTGCGGACCTCGGAGACGTGCAGCAGCCCGTCGCGGCCCGGGAGCAGCGACACGAAGGCACCGAAGGTCGCGATCTTGACGACCGTGCCGAGGAACTGGTCCCCGATCTCCGGGTTCGTCGGGTTCGCGATCGCGTTGACCTGCGCACGGGCGGCCTCGGCCGAGGGGCCGTCGACGGCGCCGATGTAGACGGTGCCGTCGTCCTCGATCGAGATGTCGGCACCGGTCTCGTCCTGGATGCCGTTGATCGTCTTGCCCTTCGGGCCGATCAGCTCGCCGATCTTGTCGACGGGGATCTGCACCGAGATGACGCGCGGGGCGGTGTCGGCCATCTCGTCGGGGGCGTCGATCGCCTCGGTCAGCACGCCGAGGATCGCGGAGCGCGCTTCCTTGGCCTGCTTGAGCGCGGCGTCGAGGACCGACGAGGGGATGCCGTCGAGCTTCGTGTCGAGCTGGATCGCCGTGACGAAGTCGGACGTGCCGGCGACCTTGAAGTCCATGTCACCGAGGGCGTCCTCGGCACCGAGGATGTCGGTCAGCGCCGCGTAGCGGGTCTGACCGTCGACGGTGTCGGAGACGAGGCCCATCGCGATGCCCGCGACCGGGGCCTTGAGGGGCACACCGGCGTTGAGGAGCGACAGGGTCGAGGCGCAGACCGAGCCCATCGACGTCGAACCGTTGGAGCCGAGGGCCTCGGACACCTGACGGATGGCGTAGGGGAACTCCTCGCGCGACGGCAGCACCGGCACGAGGGCGCGCTCGGCGAGGAACCCGTGCCCGATCTCGCGACGCTTCGGCGAACCCACACGGCCGGTCTCACCGGTCGAGTAGGGCGGGAAGTTGTAGTGGTGCAGGTAGCGCTTCTTCGTGACGGGCGACAGCGAGTCGATCTGCTGCTCCATCTTGAGCATGTTCAGCGTGGTGACGCCGAGGATCTGCGTCTCGCCGCGCTGGAAGATCGCGGAACCGTGGACGCGCGGGATCACGGCGACCTCGGCGTCGAGCGGACGGATGTCGGCGAGGCCGCGGCCGTCCATGCGGACCTGCTCGGTCAGGATGCGGCCGCGGACGACCTTCTTCGTGACCGACTTGTAGGCGCCGCTGACCTGGCCGTTGGCGGACTCGGGGAGCTCCCCGGCCTCGACCTTGGCCGCGATGGCCTCCTTGACCTTCGCCTTGAGGGCGTCGTCCTTGTCCTGACGCTCGAGCTTGCCAGCGATCTGGTAGACGCCCTTGAGCTCGTCGAGCGCGAGGGCCTCGACCGCGTCGTAGACCTCGGGGGCGTACGGCGGGAAGACCGGGTAGTCCTGGATCTCCTTGGCCGACTGGGCGGCCATCTTCGCCTGCGCCTCGACGAGGACCTTGAGGAACGGCTTCGCCGCCTCGAGGCCCTGCGCGACGACGGCCTCGTCCGGCTTGGTCGCGCCGCCCTGGATGAGGTCCCAGCTGTGCTCGGTGGCCTCGGCCTCGACCATCATGATCGCGACGTCCTCGTTGCCCTGGTCGTCGGTGACGACGCGGCCGGCGACCGTGAGGTCGAAGACGGCCTCGGCGAGCTGCGACGCCTTCGGGAACGCGACCCACTGGTCACCGATCAGGGCCAGGCGCACACCGGCGATCGGGCCGGAGAACGGCAGACCGGAGATCTGCGTCGACGCAGACGCGGCGTTGATCGCCAGCGCGTCGTAGAACTCGTCCGGCGCGATGCTCAGGACGGTGATGACGATCTGGACCTCGTTGCGGAGGCCGTCGACGAACGACGGGCGCAGCGGCCGGTCGATGAGGCGGCAGACGAGGATCGCCTCGGTGCTGGGACGGCCTTCACGACGGAAGAACGAACCGGGGATCTTGCCGGCGGCGTACGAGCGCTCCTCGACGTCGACGGTCAGCGGGAAGAAGTCGAAGCCCTCCCGCGGGTGCTTGCCGGCGCTGGTGGCCGAGAGGAGCATGGTCTCCTCGTCGAGGTACGCGGCGACCGCGCCCTGCGCCTGCTGTGCGAGGCGGCCGGTCTCGAACCGGACGACGCGCTTGCCGAACTTGCCGTTGTCGATGACGGCCTCGGCGAACTTGATCTCGGGACCCTCCAAAAGGGTGCCTCCTTGACGTGTTCGGCAGACCGGGGCGACGGCACCCGACGGTGCGTGCGCGCCGAGGGGGTCGGGACGCATGTCTGGCCAGCAGTAGAAGCACTCGGGACTCCGAACGGCCCGCGAGCCACCACCGATGACCAGCTCCGTGCCGGGTCTGCGCAGTGTTGTGTGCCACGACTGAGCGTGACGTCCGGGGAACGGTCCCCGGACGGTGAGGACTTTACCAGCCCTCAGGCGCAGCGCGGCGAGGCGCCGGTGACACGGGCGTGTCCCCGCTAGCCTGCCGCCATGCGTCTCTCTCCGTCCCGGAGCGTGCTCGTCGCGGCCGCCGTGGTCGTCGGCGCGCTCGTCGTGCCCGCCATGTTCGCCGCGCCCGCGAGCGCCACCGACTACCCCACGTGGGCGGACGTGCAGGCCGCGAAGGGCAACGAGCAGGCGAAGCAGGCCGAGATCGGCACCGTGCAGGACGCCCTGCACGCCGCCCAGGCCGACGCCGCCGCCAAGTCGCAGACGGCGCTCGACGCGTCGGCCGCCGCGGACGCCGCCGAGGCGGACCTCAGCGCCGCCACCCAGGCCGCCACGAGCCTCCAGGCCCAGGCCGAGGACGCCCAGCAGACGGCCGACCGCGCCCAGGCCCGCGCCGGGCAGCTCGCCGCGAGCCTGTACCGGGACGGCAGCGAGAACGCGATGGCCACCCGGATCGCGACCGCGAAGGACCCGGACGACCTGCTCTACCAGCTCGGCGCGCTCGACCAGCTGACGGGCACGTGGACGGACGTCCTCGACGACGCCTCGGTCGCCGCCCACACCGCGTCGTCGCTGCACGAGCAGGCGACCCGCGCCGAGGACGAGCGGGCGTCGCTCGCGTCGGCTGCCGAGCGGAAGTCCGACGCGGCCGCGGCGGCGTCGAAGACCGCGGCGCAGGCGGTGTCGAGCACCCAGCAGCACAGCGACGAGCTCTACGCGCAGCTCGCCTCGCTGAAGGACACGACCGCGGCGACCGAGCAGCAGTACGCCGTCGGGCAGGCGGTGGCCGCACAGGCGGCGGCGCAGGCACGCGCGGCACAGGCCGCGGCGCAGGCAGCAGCGGCGGCGAAGGCGCAGGCGACCCCGGGGAGCTCGGGCGCGGCGTCCTCCGGCAACGCGTACCCGAGCACGGACGGCGTCGTGGTCGACCCGGCCGGCGCCCAGGCCTACGCCCGCAGCGCCATCGGGGCGTACGGCTGGGGCTCCGACCAGTTCTCGTGCCTCGTGTCGCTGTGGACGCAGGAGTCCGGCTGGCGCGCGAACGCCCTGAACGTGTCGAGCGGGGCGTACGGCATCCCGCAGTCCCTGCCGGCGAACAAGATGGGCGTGGCCGGAGCGGACTGGCGGACGAACGCGGCGACGCAGATCAACTGGGGCCTGGCCTACATCCACGACGCGTACGGCTCGCCCTGTGCCGCGTGGAACCACGAGATGAGCGAGAACCCGCACTGGTACTGAGCGGGTGCGCGGCCCGACGACGCCGCTCGTGCGCGCTCGGGTGACGCCGCGCCGCTCGTGCCGGCTCGGGTGACGCCGCGACGCGGGTGCGCGCTCGCCTGACGCAGCGTCGGGCCGGTCAGGCGGCGGCCGCGTCCTCCGCCGGCCAGCCGCCGAGGCGCACGACCGAGCCGTCGGCAGCGACCAGCCGCGCCGCCCGCCCGCTCTGCCGCAGCCAGTCGACGGCGGCGTACCCCCGCACCACGGCGGCGGTCGTCATCGAGTTCGCCGTCACGCAGGACGGTGCCACGACCGTCACGGAGCGCCAGACCGGGTCGGCCGGCAGACCCCACCGCGGGTCGAGGATGTGGTGCCGTGCCCGACCGTCCTGCTCCCATCGTCGCTTCTGCGTGCTCGACGTCGCGACGGACCAGCCGGAGGCGATGCGCACGTGGTCCGCGGGATCGTCGTCGAGGTCCTGCACGCGCACCTGCCAGCCGCCGGACGGGTCCGGGCCGGCGGTCGCGACGTCGCCGCCGAGCGAGACCAGTGCACCGATGCCCAGGCGCGCCGTGATGCTCGCCGCAGCCATGTCGGCCGCGGCGGCCTTCGCGGTCGCGCCGAGGTCGAGCGTGACGCCCTCGGGGACGCGCAGGAACGTGCCGGAGAGCAGGATCCGCTGCCACGCCGGACGGTCGTCGAACGCCCTGGCGAGCAGCTCCGGCGACGCCTCGGGGTCGGGCCCGTCGGTCACGAGGGCACCGTCGACGAACGCAGCGTCGTAGCCCAGGCGCACCATCCGGCGGCCGAGCGTCGGGTCGACGTCGCCGTCCGTCAGGCGCGCGGCGTCGACGGCCTGGTGCACGAGCGACGCGAGGAGTGGGGAGACCTCGGTGCCGCGGACGAGTGCGTCGGCGCGGGCGACGAGCTCGGAGTCGGCGCGGAACCGACTGCACGCGGCGTCGACCGCTGCGGTCACCTCGCGCACGCAGGCCTCGGCTGCGGCGAGGTGCCGACGGTCCCGGCGGTCGAGGACGACCCGGGCGGTGGTGGTCCAGAGGTCCCACTCGGCGGCGGCGCGCACGGTCACGATCCCGTCGTCGTCGCGTCGCTGGCACCGGAAGCGCCGGTGGTCCCCTGCGAGACGCCCTGGTCCGAGGTGCCGGTGCCGGTGCCGCTCGAGCTGGTGCTGCCCGAGTCCGTGGTGCTCGAGCCGGACGTGCTCGTGTCCGTCGTGCTCGAACCGGACGTGGTCGTGCTCGTCGTGCTGGAGTCCGTCGCGCTCGTGCCGGTCGTGGTCGTGACCTCGTGTCCGATCCACACCCCGGCGCCGGTGAGCCCGGCGACCACCAGTCCCGCCGTGCTCACGATCGCGCTGGTGGTGCGTCGCCCGTTCCTGCGGTTGCCGTCCATGGGTCCTCCTCGTCGTCACGACGAGCCTCGCGGACCGGCCCGGGTGTCCCCGGGGCGTGCGCTGCGGCCGCACCCCGCGGATCCGATGAGGACCCTAAGAGCGGATCAGTGACCGAGTCCGCCGAGCAGCGACGCGAAGTCCACCGTTTCGGGGAGGGCGTCGGTCCGCTGCGGGGTCCGCCGGGAGGATCGGATCGCCCAGGCCAGGTCGACCCCGGCCCGGCGGATGCGTGCGTCCAGGGCGGCCGCGTCCTCCGGGCTCCCCCAGTCGTCGGTCGCGGCGAAGACGCCCGTCGGCACGACCGCGGCGCGGAGGTACGCGAAGACCGGTCGGAGCGCGTGGTCGATCGCGAGCGAGTGGCGCGCCGTGCCGCCCGTGGCGGCGAGCAGCACCGGCACGTCGGTCATCGCGTCCTTGTCGAGCACGTCGAGGAAGGACTTCGCCAGGCCGCTCACCCCGGCGGTGAAGACCGGTGTGACGAACACGACGGCGTCGGCCTCGAGGACCGTCGCCTGCGCGGCCGCGAGCCCCGGCGCCGCGAACCCCGTGAGCATCGCGTCGACGATCTCGTGGGCGATCGGACGCAACTCGACGTGGCGGACGTCCACCGAGCCTCCCGGCCGATCCGCCGTGATCGCGGCGACGGCCGACCCGGCGAGGCGATCCGCGAGCAGGCGCGTGGAGCTGGGCTCGGAGAGCCCGGCGGAGACGACGGCGATGGTGGTCATGGCGATTCCCGACTTTCGATGCGTTTGCATGAACATCGTACCCAACCGGCGGAGGGACGCAACCATTCCCCGCCGTCGTGCGCGGGAACGGAGAAGGCCCCGGTCCTCACGAGGAGGACCGGGGCCTTCGGTCGAGCAGTGTCTGCGAGACGACCAGCGGCGCTGACCTTATCGGCGCAGGCCGAGGCGCTCGATGAGCGCACGGTAGCGGCTGATGTCGACGTCGGAGAGGTACCCGAGGAGGCGGCGACGCTGGCCGACCATGAGCAGCAGACCACGACGCGAGTGGTGGTCGTGCTTGTGCTCCTTGAGGTGCTCGTTCAGGTCGTTGATGCGACGCGTCAGAACGGCGACCTGGACCTCGGGGGATCCGGTGTCGCCCGGGTGGGTCGCGTACTCTTCGATGATCTCCTGCTTGACCTTCGCGTCAAGTGCCATGGATGATCCCCTTCCCTGTCCTCTGAACGAGAACTGTCGTTGCGCGGTGCCCGTGCCTGATGCACGAGCGCTCTTTGTCCGCGGCCGTTCGACGGCAACCGGACGAGACTACCAGAGATCAGGCCGTGCGGGCACGCAGGCGGCGGCGGCGCGGGGCCGGCAGCAGGCTCCGGACGAGTCCGACGAGCGTCGCGCCGAGCAGGCCACCGAGGCCGTTCGACAGGACGTCCCGCGGGTCCGCGACGCGGTAGGGCAGCCAGGCGGCCTGCGCTGCCTCGATGCCGACGGACAGGCCGACGCCGACGACGGCGCCGAGGAACCACCACCGGCGGGGCAACCACAGCGCCGCGAGCATCCCGACCGGCACGAACATCGCGATGTTCGCGAGGAACTCGACGCGGTCGTAGCCGAACCAGGCGCCGTGCGGCAACTGCTGGAGCCAGGCGATTGCGTGCAGGACGAGCTCGCTCTGGGCGTGCGTGAAGACCTGCGGGGTGAGGGTCATCCGCCAGATCACCCAGGCGTAGCCGACGGTGACGGCGAGGAGCAGGGTCTTCCGGAACATCCGGTCAGTATCGGTGCACGCGGCTGGCAGATCCCGGCGGGCCGGCTGAGCGGACGCCGGGTCGCGGTTCCCCGGAGCGGGCCGGACCTGCCAGCATGGGCGCATGCCGGAGCAGGGGAACCGCAGCCGCCGGGGTGCCGGTCGGCGCCAGTGGGCGTGGATCGGGGGCGCCGCCGTCGTGGTCGCGGCCCTCGTCACGACGCTCCTGCTCGTGCTCCCCGCGGGCGACCACCAGGACGGCCGGGACGTGACCGACCGACGCACGGCGGCGCAAGCGTTCCCGGGTGGCCTCGCCCAGCAGCCCGCGACCGACAACCAGGCCCTGCGCCGGGAGTCGGACGCCCGGGCCGCCGGCGACACCACCACCGCGTCCCGGCTCGACGTCATCGCGGACCAGCCCGTCGCGACCTGGCTGACCGACCCGTCGCAGGACGCCACCCGCCAGGTCGTCCGTCGTGTCGTGCGGGACGCCGAGCAGCAGGACCGGACACCGGTGTTCGTCCTGTACGCGATCCCCGACCGCGACTGCGGCAGCTACTCCGCCGGCGGGACGACCGAGCGCGACTACCTGCCGTGGGTGCGTTCGGCCGTGCGGGCGATGGCCGGATCGCACGCCGTGGTGCTCGTCGAACCCGACTCGATCGCGCAGATCCACGTGTGCAAGCGGCTCGGCGAGGACCGGCTGCACCTGCTGCGGAAGGCCGTCGACGAGCTGACCGGACACGGCCTCACGGTGTACCTGGACGGCGGCAACGAGAACCGCGTCCCCGTCGCGACGATGGCGGGGTGGCTCCGGCAGGCCGGGGTGGACCGGGTGCAGGGGTTCGCCACGAACGTCTCGAACTTCTACCGCGTCGACCAGGAACGTGCGTACGCCGACCGGCTCGCCGACGCGATCGGGGACGACCCGCACTTCGTCATCGACGTCTCGCGCAACGGTCGGGGCTGGAAGGGCACGTGGTGCAACCCGCCGGGCGCCGGACTCGGGCAGGCGCCGCACGTCACCGGCGGCACGACGCGGCTCGACGCCCTGCTCTGGGTGAAGACCCCCGGCCTGAGCGACGGCACCTGCCACGGCGGACCACCGGCCGGACAGTGGTGGGAGTCGTACGCGCTCGCACTGGTCGAGAACCGCAAGCAGGACTGAGTCCCGTCGGCCACCGATCGGGGGTCGGTGGTTGCATGACGCCATGACCGCGCCCGACCGCATCCGCTCCGTCGTCCCGCCCTACCTGCTCAGCGCCGTCGCCGACGCCGCCGAGCACCCCCGCGCCGCCGCGGCCGCCCGGACGGCCCTGGGCGAGATGACCGCGGTCGCGGCCCCGAAGCGGGAGCACCGCGTCCGCCCGCAGGGCGTCGCCGGCACCGTCGACCGCTCCCCGCAGCGGACGATCGCCGACGCGGCCGGTGGCACGACCCTGCCCGGACGGGTGGTCCGCCGCGAGGGCGAGCCGGACACCGGCGACGCCGCCACGGACGAGGCGTACGCGGGCCTCGGCGCGACGCACGCCTTCTGGCTCGACGTGTTCGGGCGGGCCTCGGTCGACGGCGCGGGACTCCCCCTCGACGCCACGGTGCACTACGGGCAGGACTACGACAACGCGTACTGGGACGGGCAACGGATGGTCTTCGGCGACGGTGACGGCGAGGTGTTCAACCGCTTCACGATCGCCCTCGACGTGATCGGCCACGAGCTCGCGCACGGCGTCACGCAGTACACCGCCGACCTGACGTACGAGGGGCAGTCCGGCGCGCTCAACGAGTCGGTGTCGGACGTCTTCGGCTCGCTCGTCGCGCAGTACACCGCCGGGCAGACCGTCGACCAGGCGAGCTGGCTCATCGGCGAGGGGCTCTTCACGGACGCGGTGCACGGGGTCGCCCTCCGCTCGATGCGGGCGCCGGGGACCGCGTACGACGACCCGGTGCTCGGCAAGGACCCGCAGCCGGCGACGATGGCCGGGTACGTGCAGACCACCGAGGACTCCGGGGGCGTGCACGTCAACTCGGGCATCCCGAACCACGCCTTCTACCTCGCCGCCACGGCCATCGGGGGTCGCGCGTGGGAGGGTGCGGGCGCGGTCTGGTGGGACGCGCTGACCTCGCCGTCGACCACCGCGGGGATCGACTTCGCGGGCTTCGCGGGCGTCACGCTCGACGCAGCGTCGGCCCGCTTCGGTGCCGGGTCGACCGAGTGGACCGCGGTCCGCGACGCCTGGCGGACGGTGGGCGTCCACACCGCGTCGTGACGGCGTACAACCGGGGCATGCAGATCGTCGTCCGTCGCAGTGGTGGCCTCGCCGGCCTGACCCGGGGCTGGCGGGTCGACACCGAGTCGTGCGCCGACCCGGACGCGTGGCACGAGCTCGTCGGCGCGCTCCCCCGCGAGTCGCCCGGCGCACGTCGCCGCACGGTGCCGGACGACTTCACGTGGACCGTCACGGTCGCGCGGACGACCGTCGAGATCCCGGGCAGCCAGCTCGACGGACCATGGGCCGCGCTCGTCTCACGGGTGCGCGACGAGGGCGACCCGGTCTGACCGCGGCCCGACCGCCGGTCCGGCGCCCCGGACCGGCCCGGCCAGGCCGGGGGGACCTCAGTCGGTGACGTCGACGACCACGAGCCGTCGCGTCGGTCGGGTCATCGCGACGTAGACGGCCGCGGCCGCCCGGGCCGCGTCGGCCCCGACCCGCTCGGGGTCGACGAGCAGCACGCCGTCGAACTCCAGGCCCTTCGCGTCGGCACCCGTGAGCACCGTGACCGATCCCGGACGCGGCGAGCCGAGCCCCCGGACGTCGGCCTGCGTCGCCGCCAGCCGTTCCCGGACCGCAGCCACCGACGCCTCGGGCACGATCACGCCGACGGTGCCGGAGCCGATCCGGTCGCGCTCGGACAGCACGAGCTCCGCGACCGTGTCGAGCAGCAGCGCCCGGGACACCGACACGCGGTCCACCGGGTCGCCGTCGCGCACCGCCTCGGTCCGGGTGACGGCGAGCGCGGCGGCGTCGGCGAACGCGCCGGCGGCCTGGACGATCGACCGCGGCGTGCGGTAGTTCACGGTGAGCTCGGCGATGCGGTGCTCGATCGGCACGAGCGGTGCACGACCCCGGCGACGACGGGCGAGCGCGCCGACGACGTCGTCCCACGAGCGGGCCGCGGCCGGCGACGACCCCTGCGCCATGTCGCCGACGATCGTGAACGACCGGAGCGGGTTGCGGCGGGCGAGCACGCGCCACTGCATCGGCGAGAGCTCCTGGGCCTCGTCGACCACGATGTGCCCGTAGGTCCACTCGCGGTCCTCGGCGGCGCGCTCGGCCGTGGTGCGGGGGTCCCCGCCCTCGGCGAAGGAGCCGGCGACCTGCTCCGCGGTGACGATGCCCTCGACGCCCATGTTCTCGATCGCCTGTCGCGCGTTCTCGACGTCGCGTGCGTGGCTCGCCTTCGCACGGCGCTTCGCGGCCCCGCCCGTCGGGTCGAACGGGCCGAGGAGCTCCGCCGCCTCGTCGAGGAGCGGGACGTCCTCGATCGTGAAGCCCGAGCCGCGCGGACGCTCGAGCAGCGCGCGCTTCGCCGGGGTCCAGTCCGGCGTGAGCGACGCGAGCCAGTTCGGCCGGGCGTAGAGGTCCTCGAGGAACTTCTCCGGCGGCAGCGGCAGCCACGCGGTGTTGAGCAGCACGCGGGCGTCGTACGAGCCGCGGATGTCCTCGCGCAGGACCTTCTCGTCGGCTTCGTCGACCGTGGTGCCCCGCTCCCGGAGCTGGTCGGCGAGCAGTCGGGTCATCGCGTCGAGGGCGATCTTGTTGAACGTCACCCGGGCGACGTTGTGCGGCTTCCCCCGGTCCTGCGCGCGCTTCATGGCGTCGGCCACGAGCTGCGGCGGGACGGTGAGCCGCTCGCCCTCGACGTCGAGCGTCACGGACGCGGTCGGCACGACCTGGCGCGAGCGCACCGCCCGGCGGAGCAGGGCGGCCATCTGCGCCGAGCCCTTCACCGCGGCGACGTCGCCGTGGTCGTGCGTGGTCGCGTGCAGGCCCGGGTACAGCGACCCGAGCGACGCCATCACGACGCCCGTCTCGCCGAGGGACGGGAGCACCTGCTCGATGTACGTCAGGAACGCCGACGACGGCCCGACCATGAGCACCCCGGAACCGCGCAGGCGCTCCCGGTGCGAGTAGAGCAGGTACGCGGCGCGGTGCAGCGCCACGGCTGTCTTGCCCGTGCCGGGGCCGCCCTGCACGATGAGGACGCCCTCGAGCGGCGAGCGGATGATCCGGTCCTGCTCGCCCTGGATCGTCGCGACGATGTCGGTCATCCGGCCGGTGCGCTCCGCCGTGACCGCCGCGAGCAGCGCGCCCTCGCCCTGCAGGTGCGTGCGCTCGTCGTCGTAGAGCGTCGCGTCGAAGACCTCGTCCTCGACGCCGACGACCGTGCGGCCGTCGAGGGTCAGGTGTCGGCGGGCGCGCATGCCCATCGGGTGCGCCGCGGTCGCCTGGTAGAAGGCGCTCGCCCCGGGGACGCGCCAGTCGAGCAGGAGCGGGCGGTGCTCGTCGTCCCGCAGGCCGACACGGCCGATGTAGCGGAAGGTGTCCTCGTCGTCGTCCGGCTCGGAGACCTCGAGCCGACCGAACACCAGGCGGTCGCCGACCCGGTCGAGCGTCGCGATGGTGTCCTCGTACAGTCGCGCGTACGCGTCACGCTCGCTGCGGCTCTGGTGGTTGCCACCGACCGCCTGTCGGCGGGTCTCGGCGAGCCGCTGCTCGGCCTCCGCCGTCAGCTCGTCGAGCCGCGCGAACAGCCCGTCCACGTAGCCGCGCTCGCGGTCGATCTCGGTCGGTTCGGACACACGCCACCCTTCGGGAAACAGGGGTGTCCAGTGTAGTCCCGCCGGACCGACACTCCGTGCCGCGCAGCAGCGGTCCGGACCGGTGACGGACGGGAGGCACGTGGCGGACCCGCCACGTGCCTCCAGTCCGTCAGCGCGTCAGCGCTACATCTCTTCGTGCGTGTCCGGGTCGCCGTCCCACAGGCGCCCGCGCTCGAGGCCGGAGATCGCGGCGACCTCGTCGTCGGTCAGCGCGAAGCCGAAGACGTCGAGGTTCTCGCGCTGCCGGTCGGCGTCGCCCGACTTCGGCACCGGCACCGCGCCGAGCTGGACGTGCCAGCGGAGCACGACCTGCCCAGGGGTGACCCCGTGCGCCGCGGCCGCGTCGGTGACCGGGCGCTCGGTGAGCAGCTCGGAGCGCTTCGCGAGCGGGCTCCAGCTCTCCGTGACGATCCCGTGGTCGGCGTGCACCTTCCGGAGCGCCGCCTGCGGGAAGTACGGGTGCAGCTCGACCTGGTTGACGGCCGGGGCCACACCCGTGGCGTCGATGATCCGCGTCAGGTGCTCCGGCGTGAAGTTCGAGACACCGATCGAGCGGACCTTGCCGCTGTCCCGCAGGTCGACGAACGCCTTCCACGTCTCGACGAACTTGTCGACGGACGGGTTCGGCCAGTGGATCAGGTACAGGTCCACCCGCTCGAGGCCCAGGTTCGCGAGCGTCTCGTCCACCGAGCGGTGCGCCTCGTCGTACCCGTGGTGCCGTCCGGGGAGCTTCGAGGTGACCACGATGTCCTCGCGGTCGACCTCGGCGTCCCGGACGGCGCGGCCGACGGCGTCCTCGTTGCCGTAGTTCAGCGCGGTGTCGAGCAGCCGGTAGCCGCCCGCGATCGCCGCGCCCACCGCGGCGGCGCCCTCGTCGCCGTTCAGTCCGTACGTGCCGAGACCGAGCTCCGGGAGACGGTGGCCGTCGTTCAGCTCGATCGTCGGGGCGCCGACCTGCATCAGCGGACCCCGAGCAGGTCGATCACGAAGATCAGGGTCTTGCCGGACAGGAAGTGGCCGCCACCGGCGGGGCCGTAGGCGAGCTCCGGCGGGACGACGAGCTTGCGGCGACCGCCGACCTTCATGCCGGGGATGCCCTCCTGCCAGCCGCGCACGAGCGCCGCGAGCGGGAAGTCGATGGGCTCGCCGCGGTTCCAGGAGCTGTCGAACTCCTCGCCGGTCTCGTACTCGACGCCGGCGTAGTGCACCTTGACGGTGGAGCCCGCGGTGGCCTCGTCGCCGGAGCCCTCGACGATGTCGGTGATCACGAGCTCGGTGGGGGCCGGGCCCTCGGGGGCGTCGAACTCGGGCTTGCTGTTCAGGTCAGTCATGCCGGCCAGTCAACCAGTTCGCGCGGGCATCGCCGTCCAGCCCGCCGAGGCCCCAGAATGGTTCCACCGTGACACGATCCGACACCGCCCCGCGCCGCCGCCTGCTCGCCGACCTCACGCCGCTCCGCCGCTCCCCCGCGTTCGCGCGGCTGTGGGCCGGCACGGCGATCGCCGGCATCGGCACGCAGATGACCACCGTCGCGGTCGGGCTCGAGGTCTACGAGATCACCCACTCCACCTTCGCGGTGGCCCTCGTCGGCGTCATCGCCCTCGTCCCGATGATCGTCGCGGGACTCTACGGCGGGATGCTCGCGGACGCGTTCGACCGGCGGCTCGTCGCCCTGGTGTCCGCGATCGTCGCGTGGGCCGCGGTCGCCCTCATCGCGACGCACGCCTGGCTCGGACTGCACAGCGTCGCGCTCCTCTACGTCCTCGCGACCGTGAACGCCGTCGCGGCCACGGTCAGCAACGCGTCCCGGTCCGCGATCGTCCCGCGGCTCGTCGGTACCGACCTGCTCCCCGCGGCGAGCGCCCTCGGCGGCATCGCGTCCGGCTTCCAGGTCACCGTCGGGCCCGCGATCGCCGGCGTGCTGATCGCGAGCGTCGGGTTCGCCCCCACGTACACGATCGACGTCGTCCTGTTCACGTTCGCGTTCCTCGGGGTCTTCACGCTTCCCCGGATGGCGGCGGAGCACGGTGCCCTGAAGCCCGGGCTCGGCTCGCTGATCGAGGGTGCGCGGTTCCTCCGACGCTCCCGCAACATCACCATGACGTTCGTGCTCGACATCGTCGCGATGACGTTCGGGCAGCCTCGCGTGCTCTTCCCCGCGATCGGCGCGCTCGTCATCGGCGGCGGGTCGATCACGGTCGGCACGCTCACCGCCGCGTACGCCGTCGGCGCGTTGCTGTCGAGCGTGTTCTCCGGCCCGCTCGGGCACGTACGCCGCCAGGGCGAGGCGGTCGGTTGGGCGATCACGGCCTACGGCGGCGCGATCGCCGCGTTCGGCGTGGTCATCGCGCTGGCGCACGTGCTCGGCGGCCGGTCGGGCGAGGCGTTCGGCGTCGAGATCCTGCCGGCGCTCGGGCTGGCCGCGCTGTTCCTGGCGCTGGCGGGCGGGGCGGACAACGTCAGCTCGGTCTTCCGCAACACGATCCTGCAGGCGGCGTCGCCGGACGGGATGCGCGGCCGTCTGCAGGGCATCTTCATCGTGGTCGTCACCGGTGGTCCGCGGCTCGGTGACCTGTACGCCGGACTGGTCGTCGCGGCAGGGATCGCGTACCCGCCGGTCGTCGGCGGCGTGCTCATCATCGGCTTGGTCGCGCTGCTGCTCCGGCTCGTGCCGTCCTTCCGCCGCTACGACGCGCTGGACCCGCACGCGAACTGAGGGCGCCGCCCGCGGTGCGACCAGGGGACGGACGGGAGGCGCGTGGCGGGGTCGCCACGATCCTCCAGGCCGGTACGGGGTCGGGTACCGTACATCGCATGCCCGACAGCGCCTCGCGCGACCTGCAGCGGACCGGGATCCGCGCGGTCGTCCGGCGCACCTACCACTCCGTGATCCGGCACCGCGTCGTGGACGCCGCCGCCTCGCTGACGTTCTTCGCCCTGCTGACGGTGTTCCCGACCGCCCTCGCGGTGGTGTCCGCACTGTCCGTCGTGGACCGGCAGGGTGACAGCCTGACCGACGTCGTGCAGGTGCTCGGGTTCATCGTTCGTCCGGAGACCGCGCAGCACCTCGAGGGACCGCTCCGGCAGCTGTTGACGCTCGACAACCCGTGGCTCGGCTTCTCGATCGGGGTCGTGCTGACGCTGTGGTCGCTGTCCGGGTACGCGACCGCGTTCGGCCGGGCGATGAACACCGCGTACGAGGTCGAGGAGGGGCGGCGGATCTGGAAGTTCCGGTCGATGATGCTCCTCGTCACGCTGCTCGTGATGGTCGGCGGGGCGATCGCGATCGTCATCCTGCTCGGCACCCCCACGATCTCCGCGGCGATCATCCGGCAGCTCGGGTGGGCGCCCTGGATCGACGACGTGTGGAACGTGGCGAAGTGGCCGGTCCTCGCGGTCGACCTCGTCGTGATGGTCGCGGTGCTGTACTACGCGACGCCGAACGTGAAGACGCCGCAGCTGCGCTGGGTGTCCGCCGGCGCCGGGTTCGCGATCGTGACGTGGGCGCTCGCGACCCTGGGCTTCTCGGTCTACGTCGAGACCATCGGCGGGGGTGGGAACCGGGCGTACGGGTGGCTCGGTGGCGCGATCCTGCTGCTCGTCTACCTGTACATCTCGAACTTCGTGCTCGTCGTCGGCGGGGAACTCGACTCCGAGGTGATCCGGATGCGCCAGCTGCTCGCCGGCATCGAGGCGGACGAGTCGATCCGGCTGCCGCTCCGGGACGTCACGCGGAACTTCACGCTCGCGCGGTGGCGGGACCAGGACATCCGGGCCGCCCAGGACGTCCGGACCGCGGCGCTCGAGCGGGCGGCCGAGGACGACGAGCCCGACCCCGTCGCCGAGCACCTGCGGGAGATGTCCCGGCAGGTCCGGGCCGGCGAGCGTCCCCTGCCGTAGCGCGGCGGCCCGGCGGGGGGCTGCCCGCAAGACGCAACGTGGGCGGTTCCTCGCAGCGGAATGTCGATGCGAGAAACCGCCGACGTTGCGTTTTGCGAAACGGGAACCGGGGAACGGGCAACGGGGAACGGGCGAGCGGCTCAGCGCTCGCGGTGCATCCGGGCGGCCTCGGCGTCCAACATCTCCTCGGTGATGACCGGGATGGCGCCGGTGGCCAGCTCGATGCCCGACAGGCGCGCCGGGCTCAGGACGCGCTGGACCTGGTCCTCGTCCATCAGCCCCGCCGCGGTGACGAGCGTCGCGATCGGCGTCGAGGTGGTCAGCGCCGTGTGCGCGATCGACGCCGCCGCCGCGTAGCCGATGTACGGCGTCAGCGCGGTGACGACGCCGACGTTCGTGTCGACCTGCGCCGCGAGCTTCGCCTCGTTCGCCTGGATCCCGGTGACGCAGTTGATCCGGAGCGTCGCGCACCCGCTCGCCATCCACTGCAGCGACTGCAGGATCGAGTGCGCGATGATCGGTTCGAAGGCGTTGAGCTGCAGCTGCCCGCCCTCTGCCGCCATCGTCACGGTGGTGTCCGCCCCGGCGACGGCGAACGCGATCTGGTTCACGACCTCGGGGATCACCGGGTTGACCTTGCCGGGCATGATCGACGACCCCGCCTGGCGTGCCGGGAGCGTGATCTCGCCCAGGCCGGCCTGCGGACCCGAGGCGAGCAGCCGCAGGTCGTTGCAGATCTTCGAGAGCTTGGCGGCGCTGCGCTTCACGGTGCCGGACAGCGTCATGAACGCCCCGGCGTCGCTCGTCGCCTCGATGAGGTCCGGGGCCGTCACGATGTCCAGCCCGCTCGCGACCTGGAGCTGCCGGCGCACCTCGTCCCGGTACTGCGGGTCGGCGGTGATGCCCGTGCCGATCGCCGTCGCCCCGAGGTTCGTCTCCGCGAGCAGCGGCATCACGGTGCGCAGCAGGAGCACGTCCTCCTGGATGGTGTGCGCGAAGCCGGTGAACTCCTGCCCGAGGGTCATCGGCACGGCGTCCTGCAGCTGGGTGCGCCCGATCTTCAGGACGTCGGCGAACGCGTGACCGCGCTCGGCGAACGCGTCGGACAGCAGGGTGAGCTGCTCGACGAGTCGCTGCACGCCGAGGATCATCGCGAGCTTGATGCTCGTCGGGTAGGTGTCGTTCGTCGACTGGCTGCGGTTGACGTGGTCGATCGGGTGCAGGTACCCGTAGTCGCCCTTCTCGCGGCCGAGGAGCTCGAGGGCCCGGTTCGCGAGCACCTCGTTCGTGTTCATGTTCGTCGAGGTCCCGGCACCGCCCTGGACGATGTCGACGACGAACTGGTCACGCAGGGCACCGTCGCGGACCTCCTGTGCGGCCCGGTCGATCGCGTCCGCACGCTCCGCGTCGAGCACGCCGATCGCCTTGTTCGCCCGGGCGGCCGCCTGCTTGACGGTCGCGAGCGCCTCGACCAGGTCCGGGTACACCGCGATCGGCACCGAGGTGATCGGGAAGTTCTCCTTCGCCCGCAGGGTGTTGATGCCCCAGTAGGCGTCGGCGGGGACCTCGCGGGACCCCAGGGAGTCGGTCTCGGTGCGGGTTCGTGGTGCTTCGTTGCCGGTCACCCGTCCGAGGCTAGCCCGTCCGGCCGGTCGGGTCCGGCAGGCGGGTGCGCGTGGTGACCGTGGGACGGACGGGAGGCCCGTGGCGGCGTCGCCACGGGCCTCCCGTCCTTCCGGTGGTCGCGACCGCGACCCGCGTCAGTGGAACTGCGGGACGATCAGGTAGATCCCGTAGAGCACGGCGATGCCGGAGACCGCGAAGCAGGCGACGGCGAGCGCGCGGAACGCGCGCACGCCGGGCTGCACCACGCCCGGTTGGGGGAAGCCGGCGGTGGCCGGGCCGACCGTGCCGTCGTCCTTGACGGTGTACTTGCCGGCGCGGGTGTCGGCGGCGCTCCAGAGGCGCAGGCCGATCGAGTAGACGAGGACCACGAAGCACGCGGAGACGACCGCGACGATCGCGACGGTCAGGAATGCGAACCAGTCGATGCCCATCAGCGACGTCCTCCGTTCCGTCCGGCCATGCGGCGCAGGGTGCGCTCGCGGCTCAGCTCGGCGCGGCGCTCGGCGACCCGGGCAGCGCGCTTCTTGCGCTGCATGTCGCGGAGCTCCTTGCGCGTGAGCACCGCGTTCGCAGCCACGTCCACCTCGATCGCCTGCTCGTGGGGCTTCCGCAGCGACCACAGGTACAGGCCGAGGATCACCGCGGCACCGATGACCGCGTCGATGACGAGCCCGGTGACGCCGAGGAGCGCGATGCCCGAGGCGACCGCGCCGACCGCCGCGGCGGCGGGGAGCGTGATGAACCACGCGATGACGATCTTGCCCGCGGTCGACCACTGGATCTTCGAGCCACGGCGACCGAGGCCGGCGCCGATGATCGAGCCGGACGACACCTGCGTGGTGGAGAGCGCGAAGCCGAGGTGACTCGACGCCAGGATGGTGGCGGCGGTGGACGCCTCGGCCGCGAAGCCCTGCGTCGCGCGGATCTCGGTGATGCCGGACCCGAGCGTGCGGATGATCCGCCAGCCGCCGGTGTAGGTGCCGAGGGCGATCGCGAGCGCACAGGCGACGATGACCCAGAACTGCACGCCGGAGTCGGCGGACTGCGCACCGGAGGCGATCAGCGTCAGCGTGATGACGCCCATCGTCTTCTGCGCGTCGTTCGTGCCGTGCGCGAGCGACACCATCGAGCTCGTGAAGACCTGCCCGATCCGGAAGCCGCCGCGCTCGTTCGGGAAGACCGGACGGCGCGTGACGCGGTAGGCGATGCGGGTCGCGAGGAGCGAGACGAGCGCCGCGATCACCGGGGACAGGAACGCCGGGATGATGACGACGGTCAGGAGGGCGGCGTAGTTCACCGCCCCGAAGCCGGCGCCGACGATCGCCGCGCCGATGAGCCCGCCGAACAGTGCGTGCGAGGACGACGACGGCAGACCGCGCAGCCACGTGATCATGTTCCAGACCACCGCGCCGATGAGTCCGGCGAAGATCATCTCGGGCGTGATCGCGACCCCGCCCGGGCCCTCGTTGATCAGCCCGTGCGAGATCGACGTCGCGACGGCGGTGCTGAGGAACGCGCCGATCAGGTTGAGCACCGCGGCGACCGTGACCGCCACCTTGGGCTTCATGGCGCCCGTGGCGATCGGCGTCGCCATCGCGTTGGCGGTGTCGTGAAAACCGTTTGTGAAGTCGAAGAACAGGGCCAACGCGATGACCAGGACGACTATGAGTGTGATGTCCACCGCGGGAAAGTGTCCCAGGCCGGACCGCTGAGCACAAACCCTGCCGTTCACCCGGTGTTCACCACGCCTGCGGGGTCGTTCAGGTTCGGTACGACCCGGATGGGAGGATGGCGGTCATGGACACCGCGGAACTCCTCATCCTGCTGATCGGTTCCCTCGCGGTGACCGGGTTCGCGCGGGCGAAGGGCCTCCCCGCGCCGCTGCTCGTGACGGCGGTCGCCCTCGCGGTCTCGTTCGTCCCCGGCCTGCCCGAGATCACGATCGACTCCGAGGTGATCCTGACGGTGGTCCTGCCGCCGCTGCTGTACTCGGCGGCACTCGACGTGTCGTGGCAGAGCTTCCGGCAGTCGATCAAGCAGATCCGACGCCTCGGGATCTTCCTCGTCATCATCACGGCCCTCGCGGTCGCGGTCGCCGCCTACCTGCTCATCCCGGACATGGACTGGCCCGCGGCGATCCTGCTCGGTGCCGTCGTCGCCCCGCCGGACGCGGTGTCCGCGGCGTCCATCGGCCGGAAGCTCGGACTCCCCCGCCGGGTGATGACGGTGCTGTCCGGCGAGAGCCTGATCAACGACGCGGCGTCGCTGACGCTCGTGCGGGTCTTCACGCTCATCGCCGCGGGCACCTCGCTGACGATCTGGCAGGACCTCGGGATCTTCGGGCTCGCGATCGGCGTCGGCTTCGCGGTCGGGATCGTGCTCGGCGTCGCGGTGCACTGGATCCGGATGCGCATCAACGACCCCGTGGTCGAGACGATCATGAGCATCCTGCTGCCCTTCGTCGCGTACGTCCTCGCCGAGCACCTGTCCGGGTCCGGGGTCATCGCGGTCGTCACGGCGGGCCTGTACATCGGCTACAACTCGCCGAAGGAGGGCTACGCCACCCGGCTGCAGGAACGTCCGCTGTGGACGAGCATCGACGTCATCCTCGAGGGGTTCGTCTTCGCGCTCATCGGCCTGCAGCTGAAGACCGTGGTGCAGGACCTCCTCGAGAGCGACCGGAGCCTGACGCAGACGCTCACCGCGGCCGCCGTCGTGCTCCTCGTCGTGATCCTGGTCCGCCCGCTGTTCGTGTTCGAGTCGTACGTGCGGAACCGCTTCAACGGACGGTGGCTCCGGCCGCTGCGCATCCGTCTGTCCCGCGGACACCCGTCGCTGCGGTGGTTGCGGGGCTCCGCGGAACCGAAGCTCAACTGGCGGGAGCTGCTCGTCATCTCGTGGACCGGCATGCGCGGCGTGGTGACGCTCGCGGCCGCGGTCGCCGTCGTGGCCGACCCCGTGCAGATCAAGGCGCAGGACACGATCTTCATCATCGCGTTCGTCGTGACCGTCGGCACGCTCCTGCTGCAGGGCCTGACGCTGCCGTTCGTGATCCGGGCGCTCCGCGTGCAGGACCCCGGCGAGGGCGAGGAGGACGTCCGCAGCGAGATGCGCCTGAACCAACGGACGACAGAGGCGGCCATCGCGCTGCTCGAGCGACGTCGGCCGGCGTGGTCGGAGCAGTACGGGGCCGCGGCCGTCGACTCGGTGGTGAACCGCCTCAAGGCCCGGCTCGAGCGCCAGGCCGAGACCTTCCGCCGCGACGCCGAGGAAGAGGAGGACGAGGAACGCAACGCCCCGATGCGCCTCCGGGGCGCGCAGATCCAGGACATCCGGCGCGAGCTGCTCGACCGACGGCGGGAGATCGTGCTCGAGGAGCGCGAGAAGGGGAACCTCGACGAGGAGGTCATGCGCCGCGTGCTCGTGACGCTCGACGCCGAGGAACTCGCGATGGACTCGGCCCAGGCGTCCCGCAGCCGCTCCTGACGTTCCCCGCTCTCGGCGCACGGTGAGTGCACCGGGCGTATCGTGACGCTCCGACCAGCAGAAGGAGCACAGCGCCGAGTGAGCGAGCCGCGGAACGACGTCCCCAGGAACCACGACCTCCCTGATCGAGACGGAGCGCCGCGCACCGCCGCGCCGAAGCCCCGGCAGACCCGGCCCTCCACGCGGGGCGGCTCGAAGCCCCGCCGCGGTGCCCCGGTCGCCGGGAGCCGGTCGACCGGCGCACGCGCCACCCCGGTCCGCCAGGCGCCCGTGCCGGAGCCGCAGCGGATCAGCCGCTACCGCCGCTGGTACGGCACGCTGCACCCGTCGCTGCAGCTCATCGGCCTGCAGCTCTGGATGCCGCTGTTCTTCATCGTCGGCTTCTGCCTCTGCTACGTCTTCGCGTTCCACGCCCCGCACCCGCACGACGTGCCCGTGGCGCTCGTCGGCAGCGACCCGACGCTCGTTGCCGCCGTCGACAAGGCACTGCCGGGCGAGTACGTGTTCCACCTGTACGACTCGCTGGCCCAGGCGAAGCGCGACGTGCTCGCCGGGACGATGGCGGTGGCGTACGACCCGTCGACGAACGAGGTGTTCAAGGCCAGCGCGCACCAGTTCCAGGTGGCCTCGCTCGTCCCGGCGACACTGACGAGCGTCCTCACCGCGACCGGAGCCGCCGCCCCGACCGTCACCGAACTCGCACCCCTGCCCGCGTACGACGAGTACGGCACCGTCGCGATGTACGTCATGCTCGCATGGTGCATCGGCGGCTACATGGTCGCGATGTTCATCGGCATCATGGGCGGCCCGCTCCGGCACCGCACCCGGATGACGGTCATCGTCGTCGGCGGCCTGGTCATCTCGCTCATCACGAACACGCTCGCCGGCCCGGTCGTCGGCGCGATCCAGGGCCACTGGATCGAACTCGTCCTGATCGCCTGGGGCTGGATCGTCGCGATCGGCCTGGCCGTGAACGGCCTGAGCTACTTCGTCGGCCGGTTCATCGCCGCCCCCGCGATGATCTGCTTCGTCTTCCTGTCGATGCCGTCCTCCGGCGGTGCGTACCCGAAGTGGTTCATGCCGGAGCCGTTCGCGTGGCTGAACAACGTCGTCGTCGGCTCGAGCATGGTCGACATGATCAAGCACGAGATCTACGGCGTCGGCCCGGGCTTCGGCCGCGGCCTGCTCACGATGGCCTGCTACGCCGCGGCCGGGCTCGTGCTGATGTTCTTCGGCAAGAAGCTCTGGGAACGGCGGCGGATCGCGGCGATCGTGAACGGCCGCACGACGATGTTCCAGGACGCCCAGAACGCCAACCGCGAGTTCCTGGGCAAGCAGCGCGACGCCGAGCTCGAGCGGCACGGGCTGACCTCGACCGAGACCGGCACGCTGAGCGTCCTGCGCGACGACGACTGGGAGGACGACCGCGTCGGCGGCGACGTCTTCACGGGTGGCCGGGACGGGCTCGAGGGGCAGGCACCGCAGACGGGCCGGATCCCCGTGGTGCGTCCGGCGGACCGGTCCGGTCCAGGGCGGCCGGGAGGCGCGGGGAACGGCCCGCGCACGCGTCCCGTCCCGCGGACGGACGCGTCACGCACCCCGGAGCCGCAGCACGGGCGGCACGCGGAGCGCTGAGTGACGCCTGCTCCGGCGTATCCTGGCGCGATGGACTCCCGCACCGTCTGGCACCGCACGCTCGTCACCGCCGTCGTCGTGTTCCTCGTGCTCGCCGCAGGGCTCTGGGTCACGAGCGTGGTCCTCGCTCCCGCCGACGGGCGGAACGTCGCCGGGCTGTTCGTCGGCTGGGCGATGTTCGCCGTGCTCGCCGCGATCGCGGTCGGCATCGTGGACTTCTTCGTGCGCCCGCTCGGCGGCCGGAGCGGTGACGCCGAGGTCATAGCCGCCGCGGAAGAGGCGCGGACCGGCAGCACCCGCACCCAGGCGCAGCGCTGAGGTCGCCGACGGGTCCCGCTGTCAGACCCCGGTGCCGCTGAAGCCGGACACCGTCGCGTTGTCCTCGGCGAAGGTGAAGCGCGCGTCCACCGCTCCCCCGGCGAGCACGGCCGGCAGCCAGTAGCGCGCGTCGTCCCACATCGCGTCGTACGGGACGGCGTCGACCGGGATCCACCGCGGCTCGAGCTCGTCGCTGCCCGACGGGCTGCCGTGCCAACGGCGGCAGACGAACACGTCCGAGACCTGGGACCAGGACGGACGGTACGGGAACCGGTAGTCCAACGTGCCACGAGCCTCCAGGTCGGCGGGGTCGAGCCGCAGGCCGACCTCCTCCTGCACCTCGCGCACGGCGGCCGCCACCGGCGGCTCGCCGGTCTCGCGCTTGCCGCCCGGACCGACCAGGCGGCCCGTCCCGAGCCCGCGCCGCTTCTCGCCGAGCAGGACCTCCGGGCCGGCGTCGCCGTCGCGGAGCAGGTACACGACGACCACCGGGGCATGCTGGGACTTGCTCTCGTCGCGCTCGGTCACGCGTCCAGTCTGTCGGACGATCTGCCGTACGCTGATCCCATGGCAGGCGTGCTGCGGGGGCACCATGGCTGAGCCCCGCAGGACCGGGCGCAGCCTCGAAGTGCTGCGCGCCGAGGCCGCCGAGGAGATCGCGGTGCTCGTCGAACACCGCAGCCGCGCGGGCGAGGACCCGTGGGAGTTCATGCCGCTCCTGCCCACCGTCGACGAGCAGGTCGTGCTGATCCTGCAGGCCGAGTCCGTCGAGCTCGACGCCGCGATCGGGCAGCGGAGCGCGCACTGGGCGGTGCACCCGGCCTCCGGGCACGGCACCGAGCTCGGCGAGGAGTACCACCGGCTGCGCCGCATCGCCCTGCTGCACCCCGAGCTGACCCCCGCGGTGTGGAAGCTCATGGGCGCGCTGCCCGGCGACCACTGACCTGCGCTCCGGGCCGACCGACCTGCGGTTGGATGGGGGCATGACCGACACCGTCCTCGCCGTCCTCAACCAGCCCTCGCGGCACGCCGACCCCCACGACCCGTCGGCCGACGCGTACACGTGGGCGAAGCCGCTCGAGGAGCACCTGCAGGTCCAGGACCTCGGGGCGATCCGCGGCGACGGGGTCTTCGAGACGATCACGGTCGTCGACGGCCGCCCGCAGGCGCTCGAGCCGCACCTGGCGCGGTTCGTCCGGAGCGCCGCCATGCTCGACCTGCCGGAGCCGGACGTCGACGCCTGGCGGCAGGCGATCGAGGCCGTGTGCGCCCGCCTCGACCCCGTGCACGAGGCGTTCGCGAAGACCGTCATGACCCGGGGCGTCGAGGGCTCCGGCCGCCCGACCGGCTGGGTCTACGCGGCGCCGTCCGGCGACCAGAGCGTCGCACGCACCGAGGGCATCGCGGTCGTCACGCTCGATCGCGGCTACCGGCACGACGTCGAGCGCACCTCGCCGTGGCTGCTGCAGGGCGCGAAGACGCTGTCGTACGCGGTGAACATGGCCGCCCTGCGCGAGGCCGAGCGACGCGGGGCGGACGATGCGCTCTTCGTCTCGACGGACGGCTACGTGCTCGAGGGCACGCGCGCGAACCTCGTGATGGCCGTCGACGGGCGTTTCGTGACGCCCCGGACGGACATCGGCATCCTCGCCGGCACCACGCAGGCCGACGTGTTCCGCTTCGCCGAGGGCGAGGGGATCGCCACGTCGTACGAACTGGTCACGCTCGCGGACCTCGAGGCGGCGGACGCCCTGTGGCTGCTCTCGAGCGTCCGCCAGGCGGCCCCGGTCCGGTCCGTCAACGGGGTCACCCGGGCGATGGACCTGGCGATGACCGAGCGCATCAACGACTTCCTGCTGTCCCGCGAGCAGTAGCCGCCACGCGGCGGACGGGAGGATCCTGGCGGGGTCGCCACGATCCTCCCGTCCGCCTCCCGGTCACCAGCGCGGGGTGGTGACGCCCGTCCCGTCGGCCCACTCGAAGACGGACGCGCCCTCGATCCAGACGCGCGTCGCGCGGCTGGTCGCGTCGAGCGGGTCGCCGTCCCACAGGACGAGGTCGGCGTCGAAGCCGGTCTCGATGCGACCGACGCGGTCCCCGAAGCCGAGGAAGTCGGCCGGGTTGACCGTGAGCGCCTCGAGCGCGGTCTGCCAGGGCAGCCCCTCCTTGACGGCCGCGGTGGCCTGGTCGACGAGCATGTTGATCGGTACGACGGGCGCGTCGGTCGTGATCGCCACCCGGACGCCCGCGGCGGCGAGGACCGCGAGGTTCGGGATGCCGCGGTCGCGGAGCTCGACCTTCGAGCGGCTCGTGAAGAGCGGGCCGTAGATCACCGGGACGTCCCGTTCGGCGAGCAGGTCGGCGATCTTGTGCGCCTCGGTCCCGTGGTTCACGACGAGCCGGTAGCCGAACTCGTCGGCGAGGCGCAGGGCGGTCGCGATGTCGTCGTGCCGGTGCACGTGCTGGTCCCAGGCGAGCTCGCCGTCGAGCACCCGGACCAGGGTCTCCTTCGTCAGGTCGCGGGTGAAGGGCTCCCCCTTCGCCGCCGCGGCGTCCCGCGCGGCGCGGTAGTCCTGCGCGGCGACGAACGCCTCGCGGATGACCTTCGCGACGCCGAGGCGCGTCGACGGGGTCTTCCCCTTCTCGCCGTACACGCGCTTCGGGTTCTCGCCGAGGGCGCTCTTCACGCTCACGGCGTCGGAGATGAGCTGCTCGTCGATGGTGCGGCCGCCCCAGGTCTTGATCGCGACGGTCTGGCCGCCGATCGGGTTGCCGGAGCCGGGCTTCACGACGATGCTCGTGATACCGCCGGAAAGGGCGTCGCGGAAGCCCTCGTCGTCGATGTCCACGGCGTCGATCGCCCGGACGGCCGCGGTGTTCGGGTCGGTCATCTCGTTGGTGTCGTTGCCGGCCCAGCCGTTGGCCTCCTCGTGGATGCCGACGTGGCCGTGCGCCTCGACGAACCCGGGGACGAGCCAGGCGCCGGCGGCATCCACGACGGGCAGGCCGGGCGGCGGGGTGACGTCCGGGCCGACCGCGGTGATGCGGCCGTCCTGGACGACGACGGCGCCGCCGTCGAACTGCGGAGCGGTGACGGGGACGACGTGCGCCCCGGTGACGACGAAGGAGTTGCGCATGTCACCACGGTACGTCCGTCCGTGCATGCGACATGTGGATTGCTGGCGGTGGAGCGGCGGCGGGTCCTAGCGTCGTCGGTCCCGGGTGCGTGGGGCACCCGCTCGGACGAGCCCGGAGGAGCCCTCGTGACCGTGTCTGATCCTGTCCCCGGTGCTGCGGCTGGCCCTGCCTCCGGTGCCGCGGCTGGTCCTGCCCCTGGAGCTGCCGTTGGCCCTGCCCCCGGAGCTGCTGCTGGCCCTGTCCCGGACGGTCGGCGATGGCCGTCGCACCGGCGCGAGGAGCGTCCGTGGCGGAGCAACGGACGCGGTCCCCGTGCCGACCGCGAGCTCCGCACCGTCTCCGTCTCCGTGCCGCCACGGATCGCCGACCTCGACTGGGCACCGGACGACGGCACGGCCGTGCTGCTCGCCCGGACCACCCTCGCGCTCCGTGCCCTCGACGAGGCGGACGGCACCGGGCCGCTCCGGAGCATGCTCCTCCGCACGGACGCCGTCGCCTCGTCCCGCATCGAGCACGAGGCCGCGGGGCTCGAGGACGTCGCCCGGGCGCTCGTCGGGGTCCGGGCGAACACGAGCGCCACCGTGATGGTGCACGCCGCTGCGGCCCTCGAGGGCTTCGTCGACGCCGCCGGGGCGGGCCGGATCGACGAGGACGCCCTGCTCGCGGCGCACCGCAGGCTGCTGCGCGACGACCCGGTGGACGGCCCGGTCGCCGGCCGGTACCGGACGGTGCAGAACTGGATCGGCGGCGGGGTCACGCCGCGGCTCGCCACCCACGTGCCGCCGCCCCCGGACCTCGTGCCCGGACTGATGGCGGACCTGTTCGCGTTCCTCGACCGCGACGACCTGCACCCGGTCGCGCAGGCGGCACTCGCCCACGCACAGTTCGAGTCGATCCACCCCTTCACCGACGGCAACGGACGGATCGGCCGGGCGCTCGTCGCCGCGGTGCTCCGGCGGCGCGGGGTGACCCGGACCGTCCACGCACCGGTGTCGGCCGCGCTCGTCGCCGACCGGGACCGCTACTTCGCGCACCTCGACCACTACCGGGACGGCGCCGTGGACGAGTGGGTCCGCGACCTCGCGATCGCCCTCGGGGCCGCCGCCGACGAAGCCCTCGTCACGGGGCTCCTGCTCGCCGAGGCCGCGTCCGACCGTGCGGCGACGGTGTGCGCGACGGGACTGCACGCCGTGGTCGGACGCGGGCTCGACACCGACGGGGTGCTGACAGAGGACGCTGCCGAACGGCTCCTCACCGCGGTGGACCCGGTCGCCGGGCCCGAGACGCTCGACGCCGTGGTCGAGGACCTGTGCGCCGCCGGCGCGCTCCGCCCGGTCACCACGCGGCGGCGACGGCGGGCGTGGGTCGCGCCGGCCGTCGTCCGGGAGCTCGACGCCTTCACGGAGCGAGTGCGCGACGGAGTCGAGGCACGGTCGCGCCGACTCGAGCACGAGCGGCGCTCCGGGGGCGGCGCATAGGCTGGGTCGGTGAGCAGCGAGCACGCCCAGGCCACCACCCCTCCGTCCGCCGCGAAGCGGCCCGTCACCCGGAGCCACCACGGCATCGACTTCGTCGACGACTACGAGTGGTTGCGCGACAAGGAGTCCCCGGACACGCTCGCGTACCTCGAGGCCGAGAACGCCCACACCGACGCGGCGACCGAGCACCTCGGACCGCTCCGCGACCGGATCTTCGCCGAGGTCAAGAACCGCGTGCAGGAGACCGACCTCTCCGTGCCGGTGCGCATGGGCGGCTGGTGGTACTTCACGCGGACGGCCGAGGGCAGCCAGTACGGGGTGCACTGCCGCGCCCCGATCGCCGGCCCGGACGACTGGACGCCGCCGAGCGTCGGCGACGGAGACGGCACCCTGCCCGGGGAAGAGGTCGTCCTGGACGGCAACGCCCTCGCCGAGGGGCACGACTTCTTCTCGCTCGGCAGCTACGACCTGAGCGACGACGGCACCCGGCTCGTCTACGGCGTCGACGTCGAGGGCGACGAGCGGTACACGCTGCACGTCCGGGACCTGACCACCGGGCAGGACCTCGGCGACGAGATCCCGAACACCGGCGGCGGCGCGACCTTCGACCCGTCCGGCCGCTACGTCTTCTACCCCACCGTCGACGAGTCCTGGCGACCCGACCGCATCTGGCGGCACGCCGTCGGCTCGGCGGCCGCGGACGACGTCGTGGTCTTCGAGGAGCCGGACGACCGCTACTGGGTCGGTGTCGGGGTCACCCGGTCGTCGCAGTACATCGTCATCGAGCTCGGGTCGAAGATCACGTCCGAGGCACTCGTCCTCGACGCGGCGGACCCGACCGGGGAGTTCCAGGTCGTGTGGCCGCGCCGCGAGGGCGTCGAGTACGAGATCGAGCACGCGATCGTCGGCGGCAGCGACCGGTTCCTCGTCCTGCACAACGACGGCGCCGAGAACTTCGAGCTCGTCGACGTCCCGGCCGACGACCCGACGTCCGAGCAGGACCGCCGTGTCGTCGTCGCACACCACCCCGAGCGGCGGATCGAGTCGGTCGACGCCTTCGCCGGCCACCTGGCGCTCGAGTACCGGTCCGAGGCGCTCCCCCGCGTCGCGGTCATCCCCATCGAGGGCGACGGCTACGGCGACGCGCACGAGGTCCCCTTCGACGAGGCCCTGTTCTCCGCGGGGCTCGGCGGCAACCCCGAGTGGGACCAGCCGACGCTGCGGATCGGGTACACGTCCTTCGTCACGCCGTCCGAGGTGAGCGACCTGGACCTGGCGACCGGCGAGGTCACGGTCCTCAAGCGGCAGCCGGTGCTCGGCGGCTACGACCCCGACGACTACGTGCAGGAGCGCGACTGGGCGACCGCGGCGGACGGCACGAAGGTCCCGGTCTCGCTCGTCTGGCGCCGGGACGCCGTCGACCCCACCCGTCCGGCCCCACTGCACCTGTACGGCTACGGCTCGTACGAGCACTCCATCGACCCGGGCTTCAGCGTCATGCGGCTCTCGATGCTCGACCGTGGCGTCGTGTTCGCCGTGGCGCACGTGCGCGGCGGCGGCGAGCTGGGCCGGCACTGGTACGAGGACGGCAAGACCCTCACGAAGAAGAACACCTTCACCGACTTCGTCGCGGTCGCCGAGCACCTGATCGACACCGGGCGCACGAGTGCGGACCGGCTCGTCGCCGAGGGCGGCAGCGCGGGCGGACTCCTGATGGGCGCCGTCGCGAACCTGGCGCCGGAGCGCTTCGCCGGGATCCTCGCCGCGGTGCCCTTCGTCGACGCCCTGACGAGCATCCTCGACCCGGACCTGCCCCTGACCGTGATCGAGTGGGACGAGTGGGGCGACCCGCTGCACGACCCCGAGGTCTACCGGTACATGAGCGAGTACACGCCGTACGAGAACGTCCGCGACGACGTGCAGTACCCGCGGATCCTGGCGGTGACGTCGATCAACGACACCCGGGTGCTCTACGTCGAGCCCGCGAAGTGGACCGCCAAGCTGCGGGAGGTCGGCGCGCCGGTGCTCCTGAAGACCGAGATGGCGGCGGGCCACGGCGGGGTGAGCGGCCGGTACGACTCGTGGAAGGAGCGGGCGTTCGAGCTCGCCTGGCTCCTCGACGTCCTCGGGCTCGCCGAGGTGAACCCGGCCGCCGCGTCCGCTGAGCCGATCGCCGCCGGCTGAGTCCGTCGATCGCACACGCTCAGCGACACCTCACGGGCTGACGGCCGCGTGGAGTGTCGCTGCGCGCGTGGAGTCGTGCCCCAGCTCCGCGGGCGTCACACGCGGTTGAGCGCGTGCACCGCCTGGTCGTAGGACTCCTCCGCCAGGCGCACGCGGTCCCCCGCGAGCACGCCGTAGCCGAAGGTGCCCTCGCCTCCGCGCTCGGCGATGCCCGAGTGCACCCGCAGCACGTCGAGGGCGTGCAGGGACCGCACCCGCTCGGTGAGCACGTCCGCCGCGTCGCCGATCCGCTTCCACAGCGCGTGCGGGAACGCGTCGTCGCCGAGCACGTCCATCGCCGCGCGTGCCCGGGTGGCCGCGCGCCAGGCGTCCTCGGTCGCAGCTCGCTCGGAGGCCTCGCGGTCGACCAGGCCCACGCTCTCGTCGTCGTCGGACACCGCGCGCTGCACGAGTTCCCGCACCCGCGGCTTCTCGATCGCCGTGACGTCCTGCGCGACGTGCTTCGGCGACCGGAGTGCCCAGTCCGTCGGCGCCGGGCGTTCCACCGCGTCGTCGAGGGCGTCGAGCAACTCGAGGTAGGGCTCGCCGTGCAGGAACGCGACGACCTCGCGCACGGCGACGGCCCGACGCTCCCGTGTGGCCGCGAGCACGCGCTCCCGGGTCATCGCGTCGACGAGCAGGTCCTGCGCCGGGGACGACGCGTACGGCAGCCGCTCGACCAGGTAGTCGGCGAGTGCGGCCCGCGCCGTCACGGCCGCCAGGCCGTCCGCGGCCTCGGCCGCGCGGTCGGCCGCCTCGGTCGCGGCGAACGCGGGTCGGTACGAGCCGAGCACCGCGGCGATGCCGAGGGCGGTCCGGGCCGTCTCGCGGAGGTCCGCCTGCTCGCCGGAGCGGAGCCGCGCCTCCTGTTCGGGCCAGCTGCTGCGCAGCTTCTTGAGCCGCTTCGTCAGCGCACGGGCGGCGGTGCCCTTCTCCGGCTTGTCCGCGGTCCGGAGGCGCGGTGCCGGTGCTCCTGCCAGCCCACGTGCCAGCTTGGACGCGACGGCGGCCGGGGCGGCGCCGACGGCCGCGAAGCGCGCGTCGAGGGCCGCGAACAGCTCGTGCGCGACCTGCTCGTCGACGCCGTCGACGGTCTCGACCTCCACCTCGCGCCAGGTGCGCGGCGTGGTCGGCGCGTCGTCGTCCAGGCGCTGCGCGGCGACGCGGTCGTCCGCGAGCTCGGCGACCTGCTCGCCGTCCTCGTCGAGGAGGCGGGTGATCGTGCGCGCCGTCGTGATGCGGACGACCGGGCGGAGTCCGCGCCCGCGACGCTCGGTGAAGAGCGCGGCGAGGACGGCGTCCGGGACGGCGTCGGCGTCCTCGGTCAGGGGGAAGTGCTGCTCGTGCCGGACGGTGTCGGACGCCGCGCGCTTGATGTGCCAGCCGGCGTCGGCGCCGCCGGTGCGTCGGCGGACGGTGACGCGGGCGGCGACGAGGTCGTAGCGCTCGGTGTCCCAGTACGTGGCGTCGAGGGCGATCGGCGCCTGGTGGTCGGTCGCCAGGATGCTGCCGACGCCGATGAGGTCCGGCAGGTCCCCGCCCTCGGGCAGGTCGTAGGTGCGCTCGATCTCGAGGTGCGTGTCCGTCACGCGCTCCTGTCTACCAGGAGCCACCGGGTTCCCCGAACCGGCCGGGTTAGCCTGTGGACATGAGCGAGACGATCACCCGCGACGCGTTCGTGCCGGAGGCCGGCGGCGTCACGATGTTCACCACGACCTGGTGCGGCTACTGCGCCCGGTTGAAGAGCCAGATGACGAAGGCCGGCGTGCCCTTCCGCGAGGTCGACATCGAGCACACGCCCGGGACGGCCGAGCTCGTCGCCGAGGTCAACGGCGGCAACCAGACCGTGCCGACGCTGGTGTTCCCGGACGGCAGCACGGCGACGAACCCCTCGCTCGCCGAGGTCCAGTCCCGCATCTGACCCGCGGTCACCGCCACCGCAGTCGCGCACCCGCGACGAACCAGGAAACCGACGTCGAACCAGGCCAGAGCCGTGGTTCGACGTCGGTTTCGTGGTTCGACGGCAGCCGACGCCCCAGCCGCGCCGCGGCCGCGCCGCGGCCGCGGGGCACCGCGAAGGGCTCAGCGCGAGAGCGCCTCCGTGAGCAGCGCCGCCATCGCGTCCAGCTGGATGTCGCCGGAGTCGACGAGCTCCTCGTCCGAGCCGTCCAGCGCGCGAGCGGCCAGGGACGCCTTCGAGTCGATGAGCTCGGCGATCTTGGTGTCGATCGTCTGCGCGGCGATGATGCGCCACGCGGTGACCGGTTCCTCTTGCCCGATGCGGTGCACGCGGTCGATCGCCTGGGTCTGCTCGGCGCTCGTCCACGACAGCTCCGCGAGCACGACGTTCGACGAGACCTGCAGGTTCAGGCCGACACCGGCCGCGGTGAGCGAGCAGACGATCACGGCGACCTCGGGGTCGTTCACGAACGCGTCGATCTCGGCCGTGCGCTGCGCGGGCGTCTGGTCGCCGCGGACGGTCGCGGTCTTCAGGTGCCGGCGCGCGAAGACCTCCTCCGCCTGGTCCATCACGTCGAGGTGCTTGGCGAAGAACACGACCTTGCCGACGTTCGAGGCGAGCTGCGCCGCGTAGTCCGCCGCGAGCTGCGCCTTCGCACGGCCGATGCGCCGCACCATCGAGAACACGTTCTCGCCGGTCGACGAGGCGTCCTGGTCCTCGAGCTCCCAGCGGGCGACCTGCCGGACGAGCTTGTGGTCGATGCCGACGACGGGGTCCTGCCCGGTCCGGGCGTCGAGCGCCTGGTGGTACCGGCGGACGAGCTTCGCGGTGAGCTCCCGCTCGGCGTCGCGGATCGAGCGGCCCTCTTCGCCGTCGAGCTCGACCGGGATGTCGGCGATGCGTCGGGCGGGGATGTCCGCCGCGACGTCGACCTTGCGGCGCCGGACGATGCCCTGGTCGATGACGGCCTTCCGCGCCTCGACGAAGAACCCGGGGTCAGCCGGCGTCAGGCCGATGTCCTCGAGCTCGTTCATGAGCTTCGCGCGGGGCTTCTTGTCGTCGATCCAGCCGAGGTACTCCCAGATCGTCCGGAAGTCCTCGACCGAGTTGATGAGCGGTGTGCCGGTCAGGGCCATGAGCAGCGGCGCCGCGACCCGCGACCGGATCTTCTCGGCGATCTGCAGCACGAACCGGGAGCGCTGCGACTCCTTGTTCTTGATGAAGTGCGCCTCGTCGACGACCATGCCCTTGAACCCGAACGACCCGAGCCACCCGGCGTGCCGGTCGAGGATCTCGTAGTTCACGATGACGATGTCGGCGAACCCGTCCAGGTCGCCGCCGTCGCCGTGGATGACCGTCGCGCGTCGGTTCGGCACCCAGCGCTCGGCCTCGCGTGCCCAGTTCGTCTTGACGACGTTCGGCACGACCACGAGCAGCGGGAACGCGTCCGCGGCGTCGGCGGCGAGCAGCGACTGCGCGGTCTTGCCGAGGCCGGGCTCGTCGGCGAGCAGGAACGTGCGGTGGCCGTGCGACGCGGCGGCGACGAGCTCCGCTTGGTGCTTCATGAGCGTGGTGCCCGACTTCGAGTGCAGCGTCGAGGGCTCCGGCAGCGGCATCGACGCCGCGCCCCCGCCCGCGCCGTACTCGAACGACTTGAAGAGCGGACCGAACAGCTCCCAGTTCGCCAGGCGTCGCGGGTGGGCGACGGGCTGGTCGGCGAGCGCGAAGTCCGGCGGCAGGAACGGGTTCGCGAGCTGCCGCTGTACGACGGCCTGCGGCACGACCGAACGGACCGGGCTCTCGACCACGGGCGACGGCTCCGCCGCGATGACGAGCTCCTCGGGCTGCAGCTCCATGCCGCCCGCGATCATCATGTCCCGCTTGACGGTCCGCGTCGCCTCGCTGACGGAGGCCTCCTCGGTCAGCAGCTGGATGACGCTCGTGTCCCGGGCCGCGGTCTTCGCGAGGATGGTCGCGACGCCGTCGAGCCGCTTCAGCTGCTCCGCGCGCTGCGCGTCGGTGAGCTCCTGGTCGGCCTTCACCCGTGCGCGCTCCTCGCGCATGAGCAGGGCCACGGCCTGGAACTTCGACCGGTTCGACGCCTTCAGCGGGCCGCGCTGCGCGGCCGCCTCGACCTCGCGCACGGCACGTGCGAGGACCGGGATGACGCCGTCGTTGTCGAGCGGCCTGGTCCGACGCGACGCGGTCCGCGTCCCGCCGGCTGCACGCCGGGTGCCTGATCGAGCCAACGCTCCTCCTTGTTCCGCCCGTGTCCGGGCGAGCCGCCGTCGTGGCGGGAAGTCATCGACCGGCGCCTGGCGCGGCTCCGGTCCACGGGCCACCTTGGCCCGCTCGTTCGCCGGTCCCGCCTCGGGACGTCCGGTGGAGTCCCGCGGACCGTTCCGCCGTGACACCACTCGGTGTCGGGCACGACGGTCCGCGCCGGGATCCGGCGCCGTCGCACGCACGCGACGCCCTGCTGGGCGGTCACGGATCCGGTCCCCGCGTCGGTCAAGCGACCGACCGCCGCATCCGGAATCGACGCAGCACGCGGGCACGCGGTGCGTGCTCTGGGCAGTTTACTCCCGCACCGCCGACACCGGCGACTCCACGCGACCCGCGCGCGTCGCGTGGGCGACCAGGGGCCGGACTGGAGGCGCGTGGCGGTGCCGCCACGCGCCTCCCGTCCGTCGCCGTGTCGACCCGCGACCCTGCCCGGCGGGCCGACCGCCTGTCAGACCTGGGGGGCCGACCGCGGACGGACGAGCCCGTCCGACGGCAGCGCGGGAGCCGCCTCGGCGAGCGCCGCACGCGTGGCAGCGATGAGCTGCTGGGCCGTGGCGATGCCGTTCGCGGAGCCCGTCGTCGCCTGCCCACCGGCGTGCGCGAGGAGCTGCGCACCGATCGCCGGACCGATGCGGTCGGACTCGGCAGGGTTCCGCGCGACCCAGTCGCGGGCGACCGCGTCGGCGAGCCGCTCGGCCGCGGCACCCCGTTCCGCGTCGCCGCGTGACCGGTGCCACAACCCCGTGACGACGAGGTGCGCCACCACGGCGCCGATGTCCCGGACCGGGAACCCCCAGCCGGCGGTGTCGATGTCGAGCAGCCCGGAGATGCGCCAGGGCTCGTCCTCGTCGACGAAGACCTGCTCGAGGTGCAGGTCCCCGTGCACCACCTGCCGGGGCGCGCTGCCCCACCCGATCGAGCGGCGACCGATGTCGTCGTACAGCGCGTCGATCTCGACCGCGTCCTGCGGCAGCGCGGCGACGAGGGTCCGGCGGTGCCAGTCGGCGTGGTCCATCGCGTCCGCACGGGCCTGCTGCGTCATCGGCACCGTCGCGATCCGTCCCGTGAGCGCCGCGAGGGACGCGACGAAGCGCGGGTCGTCGGCGATCTCGGTGATGCGGCTGCCGGCGGGCACGCCGCGGATGCGCTCGAGGACGAGGAGCCCGTCGCCGCGGCTCGACAGCACGCGCGGGACCGGGAGCCCGGCCGCCGCGAACTGCTCGTGCGACTCGACGATCGGGGCGACGCGGTGCGGGCGGACGATCTTCAGGAAGAGGGTGCGCTCGGGGGCGTCGACACGGACCACCGCGCGCTTGCCCGGACGGTAGGCGGCGACCGAGAGCGTCGGGTCGGTGACCGGCATGCCGATGCCGCCGAGGAGCTCGGCCACCGCGTCGCGGTAGGTCACCTGCGGCAGGACCGGCAGGCCGGGGTCGTTCGGGTACGCCCAGACGGACACCGGGTCGCCGGTCGCCGGGTCGGTGACGATGGCGCTGTTCTGGTCGTGGGCCCCGCCGGTGTCGACGTAGGTCAGGACGGTCGACCGCTGGCCGGCGCGGTCGACGGTGTCGACCTCGTAGCCGTACAGGTACCCGTTGCCGGACGGCTCGACGGAGTGCGCCCGTGCGGCCACGACCGAGGTCCCGGAGCCGGCGAAGGCCTGCGGGATGACGCGCTCATGGTTGGGCCACACGGGACCAGTCAACCGCGCCGGTGCGGATTCGTCGCGATCGTGCACGGCTCGGCGTGCGGCTCGTGGCTAGCGTGGTCGACGTGAACCCGGTCTCGCGACTCCGCAGCTCCAGCCGGACCCCGTTCCTGCAGGTCGTGAAGACCGCGGTCGCGGTGGTCGCCGCCGTGCTGCTCTGCCGGCTCGTGATCGACGGCCCGTTCCCGACGTTCGCCGCGATCGCCGCGCTGCTCGTCGTGCAGCCCAGCATCAACCAGTCCTTCGTGAAGGGCCTCGAGCGCAGTGCCGGCGTCGTGCTCGGGGTGGTGCTCGCGACGGGGTTCCACCTGTGGCTCGGCGACGCCGTGTGGGTCGTGCTCGTCGTCATCGTGCTCGCGATCCTGCTCAGCTGGGCGCTCCGGCTGACCCCGACGTCCGCGACCCAGGTCGGCATCAGCGGCATGCTCGTGCTCACCGCCGGGGTGGTCACGCCGAACTACTCGGCCGACCGGATCCTCGAGACCGTGATCGGCGCGGTCGTCGCGCTCGTGGTGAACGCACTCATCGTCCCGCCGGTGCTGCTCGAGCCGGCGCACCTCGCGGTCGCGCGGCTCGCACGCGACACCGCCGCGGCGTTCGAGCGGATCGCGATCGGGCTCACCGAGGGGTGGGACGCCGACCGGTGGCACGAGGCACTGCTGCAGGCGCGGGCGCTCCGGCAGCAGCACGCCCGGGCCGAGGCCTCGCTCACCGCGGCCGGCGAGTCGCTCACCATGAATCCCCGGGGCGGACGGCACCGGACGATCCTGCAGCGGGACGTCGCGGTCGCCGAGCACCTGCGGGTCCTCGTGACGCGGGTCACCGGCATGACCCGGGCGATCCGGGACAACACCGCGCCGGGACTCCGCTCCGACCCGGTCGTCGGGAGCATCGCCACCGAGGTCGCCCGGATCGGCGCGGACGTCCGTGCGCTGAGCGCCCGCGTCGAGGCGACCCGGATCGACGCCCCGGACGGCACGGCGGCGCTCGACGAGGGACCGGACCCGGCCGAGGCCGCCGCGCCGGCACTCACGGCACCGCTGCGGGTGGTCCGGCCGAACTCGCAGCACTGGGTGCTCATCGGCGCACTGCTCGAGGACATCCGGCGCGTTCGGGAGGAGCTGCTCGGCGAGGACGACTGACGCGGGCGCAGCGCGCCCGTTGCCTGCAGCCTGGCTCGGGCGCAGGTCAGGCGTCGGCGCGTTCGGCGTGCGTCGGCCCGTCGACGAGCGTCGTCGCGACGCGGGGCAGGTCCGCCCGGACCGGGCCCGCGTTCGTCGGCTCGTCGCTCGGCGGCTCGACAGCTGTCGGCTCGGCGCGCGTCATGTCGGCGCCCGTCGGCCCGGAGTTCGCCAGGTCGGTGCTCGTCGGCTCCGCCGCCGTGGCTGCCGCGAGGGCGGCGCGCACGAGGTCGTCGCGCAGCCCCGGCTCCCCCGGTGCCCGGTCGCTCGTCGGCGCGTCCGGCACGAGCCGGCGACGCACCTCCGCCACGACCGCCTCGGGATCGGTCTCCCGGGCCGCGCGGCTCGCGGCGTCCGGGACGCTCGTCAACAGGTCGGCGACGACACGCTCGCGCCCACCGTCCTCCAGCTCGCCGAGCACGTCGAGGCCGTCCCAGGCCGCGTCGAGCTCCGCACGCAGGCGGACGAAGGCCGGGTGGTCCGACTGGTCGTTCATGGTGCCCCCACTCGGACGCTGCGTCGGGTACGCCGCGTCCGGGGGAACCATAGCAACGCGTTGTAGGGGTTTCACCACCCCACTCCGCGGGACAGACCGTTCTGCCCTCGTCCGCGGGCCTCGGGGCGCGCCGCGACCCCCGTTCCCAGGTGCCTCCGGGGCGATCATGTGACGAGATTCAGCGACTCCGGGGCCGGTACCGCCCCGACTGCCCCGTTCGATGCCACGATGGGCCGAGAGGAGGTCGATCATGCGCCTGTTGGTGGTCGAGGACGACGACGAGATGCGCGCGCTCATGGAGCGTGGGCTCGCGGCAGAGGGGTACCGCGTCACGGCGGTCGAGAACGGGGTCGAGGCGCTCATCGCCCTCGGCGAGCAGGGCTTCGACCTCGCGGTCGTGGACGTGATGATGCCGGGCATGTCCGGCTTCGAGCTCGCCCGCCGCATCCGCGAGCGCGAGGATCCGGTGCGGATCCTGCTCGTGACGGCCCGCGACGCCGTGGACGACCGGGTGTTCGGGCTCGACGCCGGTGCCGACGACTACCTGACGAAGCCGTTCGCCTTCGCCGAGCTCACCGCGCGGCTCCGCGCACTCGGCCGCCGCGAGAGCGCGGGTGCGCCCCGGACGATCGAGGTCGGGGACGTCTCCATCGACTCCGAGGCCCGCCGGGTCTCGATCAAGGGCCAGCGCGTCGCCGTGAGCCCGACGGAGTTCGCGCTCCTCCGGCTCCTCGCCCGCTCGGTCGGCACCGTGGTGGACCGGCCGAAGATCCTCGAGGAGGTCTGGGACGGCTCGCAGCACGTCGACCCGAACGTCGTCGAGCAGTACATCTCGTACCTCCGCAAGAAGCTGACCTCGCACGAGGCGACGGTCGCCATCTCCACCGTCCGGGGCCGCGGCTACCGGCTCGACCTGCTCGGGGCGTGACCGGGTCGGCACCCGTCTCCGGGGTCGGCCGCGTCGGGCGCGGCCTGCCCCGGCCCCTCCGGGTGCTCTCGCTGCGGGCGCGCATCACGATCGGTTCGACGGCGATCGCCGCCGTGGTGATCCTGCTGCTCGTGCTCGTCATGCGCTTCCAGGTCGTCAGCGTCGTCGCGAGCGCCACGCGGACGCTGCTCGACGCCGACGTCGACCCGTACGTGGCCACCCTCGAGGTCGACAGCGACCCGGACCTGTCGGCCCCGGGCAACCTGCAGCTCGTCGCGGTCGTCGCCCCGTCCGGTGACATCCGGCTGTCGACGATGCCCGAGAGCGTCGAGCGGGCCCTCGGCAGCCTGACCGCACGGCCGGCCGGGGCGTCGCTCGTCGACGTCGCCGGGTCCGAGTACCGCGTCGTCATCGAGCACCCCGTGAACCAGGCCGGGCGGTGGACCGTCGTCGCCGCACGCAACTCGCAGGCCGAGGCCATCGTCGTCGACGACCTCACCACGACCCTGTCGCTCACCGGCCTGGCGATCCTCATCGCCTTCGGCATCGCGTCCTGGGTCCTGGCGACGACGGCGCTCCGTCCCGTGAACCGGATGCGCCGCGAGGCCGAGCGGCTCTCCGTCGCGCCCGAGCGCGCGGAACTGCCGGTCGGTCCGGCACAGGACGAGCTGGCCTCGCTCGCGACGACCCTGAACGCGTTCCTCGCGCGCACCCGCCAGGCGACCGAGCGTGAGCGGCAGATGGTGTCCGACGCGAGCCACGAGCTCCGGACGCCCCTCGCGATCCTGACCACGCAGCTCGACCTCGCGTCGCTCGACGCGGACGACGCCACGGCGCTCGCGGCGCACATCGACCGCGCGAAGCGGAGCGTGGCCCGGCTGTCCCGCCTGGCGAACGACCTGCTCACCCTGTCCCGCATCGAGGAGTCCGAGCGCCGCGAACAGGACGGCGGACCGCCACCGCTCGCCGCCTGGACGGACCTCGGTGACGAGGTCATGGCCGCCGTGGACCGCGTGCGGCTCATCGCCTCGACGAAGGACGTCACGGTCGACTTCGAGCTCGAGCCCCCGTCGACGGCCGGCGGCACGGACGAGCCCCGCTACCGACTCGACACCGGGGGCATCGCCCAGCTCGTGACGAACACCGCGAGCAACGCCGTCGCGGCACTCCCCCGCGGCGGCGGCGTGTTCGTATCGTGGCGCACCGAGGGGACCGAGGGGGTCCTGCAGGTCACCGATGACGGTCCCGGTGTGCCCGAGTCGTTCATCCCGGTCGCGTTCGACCGCTTCACGCGTCCGGACGAGGCACGCACCTCGCGCCCCGACCCGGACCCCGCGACCGGCGCGGTCCCGATGCCGGGCGGCTCCGGCCTCGGGCTCGCGATCGTGCGCGCCATCGCGGAACGGGCGGGAGGCACGGCCGCCCTCCGCAACGTCCGTTCCGGTGGTCTCGAGGTCACCATCCGCATCCCCGCCGTCCACGAGCCGGCATCGCGCGGCTGACCTCCGGCCGGGTGCCGGTCACTGGAAGTCCCGCGAGCGCGTCCGGACCGCCAGGGGCAGGTGCTCGATCCGGTCGGCGACCAGGTTCACCACCCCGTCCGGCGACCGCTCGAGGATCCCGCGGACCACGACCGCGGGTGACTCCCGCGCGACCCGGCGGTACCGTCCCCACACGCCGACGCTGCAGATGACGTTCACGAGACCGGTCTCGTCCTCGACGTTCATGAACGTGATGCCGGACGCCGTCGCCGGACGCTGTCGGTGTGTGACGATGCCGCCGACCTCCACCCGGCGCCCGGTCTCCGCCGTCGCGGTGTCCTGCACGCTGAGCACCCCGCGGGCGACCAGCCGATCCCGGACGTGCCGCACCGGGTGGTCGTCCGTGGTCATGCCCGTCGACCACATGTCGGCGATGAGCACGTCACCGCTCGTCATCTGCCCGAACAGCGGCGGCTGCACCGTGACCTGCGTGCCCGGGAGCTGGTCGGGACGCTCGGCCGCGGCCTGGGCGGCCGACCACATCCCGCTCCGCCGGTCGATCCCCAGGCCGGCGAACGCGTCGGCGGCGGCCAGGGCCTCGAGCTGCGCGGTCGTCAGCCGGACCCGCCGGGCCAGGTCGGACATGTCCGTGAAGGGTCCGTGCGCGGTGCGCTCGGCGACGATCGCCTCGGCGCTCCGCCTGCCGAGCGAGGCGACCTCGGCCAGCCCGAGCCGGACCGCGTACGCGCCGTCGCGACGGTGCCGTGCGGTGTCGTCGGGTGTCGCCGGGTCGAACGGCAGCACGGGAGGCTGCTCCTCCGCCGTGCACGCGTCGTCGCCGGTCGCCCCGGAGGCGTCGCCCAGCGCCTCGAGCGTGGCGTCGACCCCGGAGCGCAGCACGTCGGGTCGGAGCACCTGCACACCGTGGCGCCGGGCGTCCGCCACCAGGGTCTGCGGCGAGTAGAACCCCATCGGCTGGGCGCGGAGCAGCGCGGCGAGGAACGCCCCCGGGTAGTGCAGGCGCATCCACGCGCTCGCGTACACGATGAGGGCGAAGCTGATCGAGTGGCTCTCGGCGAACCCGAAGTTCGCGAACGCCTGGATCTTGGCGTAGATGGCGTCGGCGTCCTCGCCGTGGATGTCGTTCGCCGCCATCCCGGCGTAGAGCTTCTCGCGCAGTCGCTCGATCTTCTCGAGGCCCCGCTTCGACCCCATCGCACGACGGAGCAGGTCGGCGTCGTCGCCGGAGCACCCGCCGACCGCGATCGCCATCTGCATGAGCTGCTCCTGGAAGAGCGGCACCCCGAGCGTCCGTTCGAGCACGGGTTCGAGCGACGGGTGGATGTAGGTGATGGGCTCCTCGCCGGTCCGCCGACGGATGTACGGGTGCACCGCGCCGCCCTGGATCGGCCCCGGTCGGACGAGGGCGACCTCGATCACCAGGTCGTAGAACCGCCGCGGCAGCAGCCGGGGCAGCGTGCCCATCTGCGCCCGGGACTCGACCTGGAACACCCCGATCGTGTCCGCGCGGCACAGCTGGTCGTAGACGCCCTGCTCTTCCTTCGGGATGGAGTGCATGTCCCACCGCTCCCCGCAGTGCTCGGCCGCCAGGTCGAACGAGTACTGCAGGGCCGCGAGCATGCCGAGGCCGAGCATGTCGAACTTCACGAGCCCCATGAACGCGCAGTCGTCCTTGTCCCACTGCAGGACCGTGCGACCGTCCATCCGGGCGTGCTCGATCGGCACGACCTCGCCTACCGGACGGTCGGTCAGCACCATGCCACCGGAGTGGATGCCGAGGTGCCGCGGGAACCCGAGGACCTGCTGCGCCATGTCGACGACCGTGTCCGGGATGTCGTGGTCCTGGCTCTCGGTCACCGACCCCCAGCGCTCGACCTGCTTCGACCAGGCGTCCTGCTGCCCGGGGCTGTGCCCGAGGGCCTTCGCCATGTCCCGGACCGCGCCCTTCGGCCGGTAGGTGATCACGTTCGCGACCTGCGCGGCGTTGAACCGGCCGTACTTGTCGTAGACGTACTGGATGACCTCCTCGCGGCGGTCCGAGTCGAAGTCGACGTCGATGTCCGGCTCCTCGTCGCGCATCGCCGACAGGAACCGTTCGAACGGCAACCCGTAGCGGATCGAGTCCACCGCGGTGATCTCGAGCAGGTAGCAGACCGCCGAGTTCGCCGCCGACCCGCGCCCCTGGCACAGGATGCCCCGCTCGCGGGCGAACTGGACCATGTCACGGACGATGAGGAAGTATCCCGGGAAGTCCTTGTCGGCGATCACGGAGAGCTCGCGTTCGATGCGCTCGCGCTTCACGGGGTCGACGCCGTCCGCGCTGCCCGGGTAGAACCGGCGGGCCCCGCGCCAGGTGAGCTCCCGGAGCCACGACATCGTGGTGTGCCCCTCGGGGACCTCGACGTCGGGCAGCCCTGGCTTCGCCGTCCGCAGTCGGAAGCCGAGTTCGTCCGCCAGCTCGACGCTCGTCGCGACCGCTCCCGGGTACCGGGCGAAGCGCCTGGCCATCTCGGCGCCGGAGCGCAGGTGCGCGGTCGGAGCAGCCGGCAGCCACCCGTCGATCTCGTCGAGGCTACGCCGTGCACGCACCGCGGCGAGGGCGGTGGCCACGGGGAACCGGTCGGGGGTGGCGTAGTGCACGTTCCCGGTCGCGACGACCCGCAGGGCGTGCCGCGCTGCGAGCCCGGCCAGGACGTCGTTCCGGGCGGTGTCGAGCGGATCGCCGTGGTCGGTGAGCTCGACGACGACCCCGGCGGTGCCGAACCGGTCGAGCAGCGCCCGGAGGGCTTCGTCCGCAGCGGACTCGCCCCCACGTTCGAGGGCCTGCCGCACCGTCCCCTTGCGGCAGCCGGTGAGGACCCGCCAGTGCCCGTCCGCCTGCGCCGCGAGGTCGTCCAGGTCGTACCGCGGCCGGCCCTTCTCGGCGCCGGCGGCCAGGTGCGCGCGCGTCACGGCCCCGGCGAGCCGGTGGTAGCCGTCCTGACCGTCCGCGAGCAACAGCAGGTGCGTGCCCTCGGGGTCGGGGACGCCGTTCTGCGGCCCGGTCAGCCCGAGGGACAGCTCGGTGCCGTAGACCGTCGACACGGTCGGGTACGCCTCGGCCACCTCTGCCATCCGGGCGGCACCGTAGAACCCGTCGTGGTCGGTCAGCGCCAGCCCGTGCAGGTGCAGGCGCGCCGCTTCCTCGACCAGGTGCTCCGGTCCGCTCGCACCGTCGAGGAAGCTGAAGGTCGAGTGCGCGTGCAGCTCGGCGTACGGCACGACGGGTTCGCCGTCGTCGGACGGCGGCGGTGGCGGGACGTAGCGGGAGCGCTTCCGCGACCACGCGGGGCTGTCGCCGCCGTCACCGGCGTGCGCCGCGTCCGGGCGCTTGTCGGAGAGCGCGCGCTCGAACTGCGACCACGGGATGGGTGGGTTGCTGTAGCCCATCAGGCACCTTCCGTCACGTCGCGACCGCCTCGGCCCACCAGCGGTGGTCGGCGAGCACCAGGTACCACGCCCGGCCGCCCTCGTCGACGAGCTGCAGACGGTGCAGTCGACGACCGCCCGACTCCCACCAGCGCACGACGAGCGGCCACGGTCCTGCCCACGCCGTCACCGACGCGAAGCCGCCGCCGCGCTCCCCGTCGGCCCGGAACCGCTCCGGGGCTCCGGTCAGCGCCCCGCGGTCGTCCACGTCGACGGTGCCGCCGTCCGCCGTGACGACGTCGACCGGGCGCGGTCGTTCGAGCACGGTCGCCGGTGGCGGTCCCGGGAGCCTGCCGGGCCAGGGACGGTCACGGACGGTCGCCAGGGCACGCTCGCCCCCGACCGGCGCGTCGCCCCACGGCACGAGCACGACGCGCTCGGCCAGCGTGCGGCCCCCGCCGATCCGCGGTGTGACGACCCCGTCGTGCCCGACGAGCCCCTGCACGCGGGCCAGGGCGTGGTGCACGCGTTCGTCGGGACCGGTCCCCCACAGCCCGCGCTCGTGGTTCGCGGCGTCGTCCACCGCGACCGGTTCGAGCACGACCTGCACCACCGGTGCCTCGAGCCCGGAGGGGTCGACCCCGCCGGCGAGCTGCCACCGCACCCGGTCGACCACGTCGGCCGCGTCGAACCAGCGGGGGTGCACCCAGGTCCGCTCGAGCAACAGGTCGCGCTCGTCGACGATGCCGACCCGGATCGTCGTCGCCACGAGCCCCGCGGACCGCAGCCGCGCGGCGAAGTCGTCCGCCGACCGTCGGAACGCGAACGCGACCTGGTCGGCGCGGTCGAGCGGCGGTTCGAACGACGCCTCGACCCGGAGTTCGGGGGGCACCGCGCGCGAGGCGACCTCGCGAGGGTCGCGCCCGCCCGCGAGCCGGTGCAGGAAGGCGCCGGCGACCCCGAACCGGTCACGCACCTGCTCGTCGCCGAGTGTCGCGAACGCTCCGAGCGTCGCGATGCCGAGCCGCCCGAGCACCATCGCCAGGTCGGGGTCGCCGAGCACTCCGAGCGGCAGGTCGGCCAGGAAGTCCGCGGATCCCCCGACGGGCACGATCCGCACGCGTTCGCCGGGGCGCACCGGGCGGGCCCGGGCGGCCTGTTCCGCGGCGAACGGGGTGTCGGCGACCCCGGCACGCACCCCGGGCGCCCCGTGGTCGGCCGCGATGCCCGCGAGCGTGGCGGCCGCCGCGCGTTCGCCGCCGTAGTACCGCGCCGGGCCGCGGGAGCGCAGGGCCACCGTGCCTGGTCGCAGGACCTCGACCCCGGGGACGGCCGCCTCGATCGCGCGGATCACCGGTTCGAACGCCCGGTGGTCGAGCGCGTCGTCGTACGGCTGCACCACGAGCTCCGGGCAGCGTGCCTGCGCCTCGCGCACCCGCAGCCCGCGGACCACCCCCTGCTGCCGGGCAGCGGCGGAGCTCGCGAAGACCTGCCCGTGCACCACCAGGGCGAACGGCTGGTCCGGTGGCGTCCCCGCTGCCCGTGCGGCGGCGATCACCGGCCAGTCCGGGCACCACAGCACGACCGTCCGGGTGGGCGGGGGCTCCGGCAGGGCCCCGCCGCGGGCGACGGCGTCGGCCCGGACGGTCGCGGGCCCGGGCACACCGCTCCCCCGCACAGCCACGCGCGGCCCGGTCGTCCGGGTGCGCCCGCTGCCGCGCGGACTCACGAGGCCACCGCCACCGGACGGAGCACCCGCGTGTCGGACGCCCCGGCCGCCGCCAGCGGATCGGCAGCACGCACCGCGCCGTCCGCCGCCGGCAGGAGCAAGTCGGCGCTGACCGGACGTCCGGCCCCCGCGCGTCCCGAGGCCGTGACGGTGGCCCGACGCTCGGTCAGGTGTCCGTGGCCGTCGCCGATGCCGCTCCACACCGAGTCGGTCACCCGGAGCGTGACGTCGGCGCCCGGCCAGGCCCCCAGCGCGACGAGCGCCCCGCCGCGCTGGCGGAGCCGGGCCCCGAGCCGGGAGACGTCACCGGGCACCACGCGCCCGAGCGGCCGGGTGAGGACGACCTGCGCGACGTCGACGAGCGCCGCGGTCACGGTGAGCCACTGGTCACCCGGGTCGGGGACGAGCACGAGGCGTTCGAGGTCGATCCCCATCGCGGCCGCGGCCTCGACCCCGAGGGACGGCACGCCCACCACGGCGCACCAGGCCCCCTCGGCCGAGGCCGCCTGCAGCATGGTCATCGCCAGCAGCACCGACTCCTGCACGGCGTAGGAACCGCCGACACGGATCGCGCCGCCCGGCAGCAGGGGCCGCAGCGCCGACGCGGTGGGCAGACCCTGCACGTCGACCCGGGGGGCTTCCATCTCGGCGACCCGGGAGCGCAGCGCGGTGATGCGGTCGAGCGCCGCACGAGCGTCCCCGAGGTGGTCGACCCGGCCCTGGTCAGCACGGCCCGAGTCAGCACGGCCCGGGCGGGCAGCACCGGCGGGCCCGGTCGACTCCCGCCGGGGTTGCCGCGGGGACCCGGGCGACCGGAGTGCCGCCGCCGTCTGCATGCCCTCATATTCGAACATGTGTTCGATGATGTCAACCGGGTCCGACATCCGGTGGACAACCGGATCGAACACCCGTTCGACACGCCCGAGCGCACCCGCGCGCACGCACCCGCCCGCGCCCGCGCCCCTACCAGCGCCCGACGATCCCCAACCCGCCGAACACCGACCGCGTCTTCGCCTCGACCTCGTCCGCCTCGTCCGCCGCCACCGAGGACCACGTCACCGCACCCCCGGCCCCGAACGTCCTCGTCCGCACCGAGCCCGCGTCGTCGAGGACCGTCACCAGTGTGCGGATGGCCACCGACAGGTCGACCGAGCCGTCCGCCGAGAAGTACCCGATCGCCCCCGAGTACACCCCGCGCGGCGCCCCCTCCAGCCGGTCCGCGATCGCCGACGCGCTCGGCTTCGGCGCGCCCGTCATCGACCCCGGCGGGAAGGCCGCGCGCACGACCTCGGCCCGTGACGTCCCGTCCGGCAGCACCGCCGTGACCGTCGACACCAGCTGGTGCACGCTCGCGTACGTCTCGACGTCGCACAGGCGCTCCACCCGGACCGACCCCGGCCGCGCCGAACGCAGCAGGTCGTTCCGGAGCAGGTCGACGATCATCACGTTCTCGGCGCGGTCCTTCGCACTCGCCGCGAGCCCGGTCCGCACCGCCAGGTCCCGCTCCGGGTCGGGGTCGCGCGGACGCGTCCCCTTGATGGGTTCCGCAACGACCCGCCCGGTCGCCTCGATGCGCAGGAACCGCTCCGGGGACCGGCTCGCGACCCGCAGCGGGCCGAGTCGCAGGTACGCGCCGAACGGGACGGGGTCGACGGTACGCAGCCGCAGGTACTCGTCCAGGTGCGGGTCCGTGCCGGACCCGACCCGCGCCTCCAGGCCGACCGCGAAGGCGGTGGTGAGGCAGACCTGGAACGCGTTGCCCTCGCGGATCTCCGCACGGCAGACTTCGACCGCCGTCTCGTACGCGGCGCGCGGGACGCGGCCGGTCGCCGTGCCGGACGGGAGGATCGTGGCGACGTCCGCCGGTCCCGCTGCGGTCGTCGGCACCGGCACCGGCACCGCGTCGAGCCACGCCCGGTTCGCCGCGCTGGCCGCCGCCTCCGCCGGGTCGACGAGCGCGAGGGCCCACGCGCCACCGCGCGCGTCGACGACGACCGCCCGGTCGACGAACCGCAGGTCGGCGTCGGCGTGGCCGTCGGCGGTCCGGTCGGGGCCGTCGACCTCGCGGCCGAGCTCGTGGCCGAGGAACCCGACCCAGCCGAGCGCGAAGCCGCAGCCGCCCACCGGGGCGTCGAGCCGCGGCGTCCGGTCGAGCAGGTCGGCGAGCACCGCGAAGGCGGGTCGGTCCTCGGTCCGGGTCCCGTCGAACCAGCGCTCGGCGGCCGGGCTGACGGTGATCCGGGCGAGCCGGTCCTCGTGCCGGAAGCGCGTCGCGAACGGCCCGTCCGTGCACGCGACCACCGACCAGCGGGCGCGCTCGTGGGCGGTGTCCGGCGCACCGGCCGGCAGCGCCGAGTCGAGCCAGACGACGTCCGCCGGGGTCGCGGCGCACATCGCCCCGAGGTCCGGCGCGGTGCCCGTACCGTCGGTCAGCCGACGGACGACGATCCGCGCTCCGGTCAGACCGCCGCGATCGTCCACGAGGCGGCGTGGGACGCACCGGGCTCGAGCACGACGAGGCCCGCGTCCGCGCCGGCGTTGAACGCGTCGGGGGCACAGGTCATCGGCTCGACGGCCAGGCCGGCGCGGTGGTACTCGGGCACGACGTGGTCGGCCGTGTGGACCTGGACCCACGGGCACTCCGGACCGAACGCGACGCGGACCCCGTGTCCGTCGGCGGCGGTGAGCACGATCGTGGCGGTGCCGGCGTCGTCGCGGTCGAAGTCCGTGAAGGCGTGGTCGATGAACCGGTCACCGAGGGGCGTGGGGGTGCGGAGGTCGAACGCGTCGTGGACGTCTGCGAGGCCCGTCGGGACGAGGCGGTCCTCGGAGACCTCGAGCACCCGGGCGGCGGGCAGCGTCAGGGTCCAGTCGTCCACCCGACCGGCACCGCCGACCAGGTACGGGTGCGGCCCGGTCCCCCACGGCGCTGCGGCACCGCCCGTGTTCGTGCCCGTGATCGTGGTGTGGAGCCCGTCTGCGTCGAGGTGGTACGCGACGAGGACCTCCACGCGGAAGGGGTAGCCCTCCTGCGCGGCGACCGTGGTGGCGAGGACGGCCCGGTCGGGCTCGTGGGACACCGTGCGGAAGTCGGTCCACGCGACGAGACCGTGCAGGGCGTGGTGCCGCTTCGGCTCGGTCAGCGCGAGCTCGTGCTCCTGCCCGCCGAACGTGTAGCGACCGTCGACGACCCGGTTCGGCCACGGTGCGAGGACGGCGCCGCGGAAGGCCGGGCGGACCTCGTCCGCGTCGAACGGCACGACCAGGTCGCGACCCTCGTACCGGAGGGTGCGGAGCGACGCCCCCACCGAGGCGATCTCGGCCGTGTAGCCGGCTGCGGTGATCGTCAGGGCGGATCCGGACAGGGGCGCGTCGTTGCTCATGCGCAACAGCGTAGTGGGGCCGCCGGACGCCCTCGGACACGGGCACGGACATGGACACGGACACGGGTACGGGCGGCGGGAACGGAACAACCCCGCCGCTCGTGAGCGACGGGGTTGTTCCGTGGTGTGTTCGGGTGGATCTGAGGGGACTCGAACCCCTGACCCCCTGCATGCCATGCAGGTGCGCTACCAGCTGCGCCACAGACCCGTACAGGTGTTGCTGTTGTTCCGTGTCCCCGTTCCCGGAGGCACCATGGAAGCGTACACCACGCGAACGCCGGGTGACGAAATCGGCCTCGTCACCCGGGCGCGTCGCGAGCGGGTGACGCTCAGGCCGACTGGTCGGCGGCCGCGGTCTGGTCGACCGACAGCTCGAGCGGGATGGTCGGGCAGTCCGACCAGAGACGCTCGAGCGAGTAGTACTGACGGTCTTCCTCGTGGAAGACGTGCACGACGATGTCACCGAAGTCGATGAGGACCCAGCGGCCCTCGGTCCGTCCTTCGCGACGGAGGGGCTTGGCACCGGCCTGGATCAGGCGGTCCTCGACCTCGTCGGCGATGGCGAGCACGTTGCGCTCGTTCCGGCCGGTCGCGAGCAGGAACACGTCGGTGAGCTGCAGTGGGCCGGTCACGTCGAGGGCGACGAGGTCCTCGGCCTGCTTGTCGTCGGCCGCGGTGGCCGCGAGCTGTACGAGTTCCAGTGCGCGTGGGGAGGCGGTCACGGAGTCCTTCCGGTCGGTCGGACCCGCGGTGTGCGGGCCCCGGTGATGGGACCCGATCATAGGCCACCCCGCCGACACCGGCCAGGCCGGGCAGCGGGGTGGGTGATCGGGACGGTGGCGGCTGGGTCAGCCGCCCATGTGCGTGGTGACGAGCGCGACGATGATCACGGCCGCCGCTGCGACGCCGACGGCCCCCACGGTCACGCCGAGGATCACCGGCGTGCGGGACTCCTTGGGCTTCGCGGCCGCGAGGACGACCTGGCGCGTCGACGTGTGGCTCGAGATCGCACGGCTGGCCCGGACCGGGCTGGCGTCCGTCTCGGGCTGCTCGTCGTGCTGTTCGAGCAGACGGTCGACCTCGGCCCCGTCGATCGGCCGGTGCGACCCGGTCGACGACAGCGACGCCGGCAGGTCGATCGAACCGGTGAGGATGACCTCGCCGGTGGCGTTCAGCGCACCGGTGGGGTCCGCGAGGGCCGAGTCGGGCAGGACGATCGAGTTCGTGTTGTGCACGGCGACGCGGCGGGTGCCGGTCTCCTCGTCGTGGACCTCGGCGTCGTTCGAGTCGTGCGCGAGCTGCGACCAGTGACCGGTCGGCGGGGCGAACGCCGTCGTCACGGGCTTCGGCTCGACCGGCCGACGGAACGCGTCGGGGACGGCCGGGGCGTCGAGCTCGTCGTCGGGGTCGCTCGTGACGGTCGGCTGCTGGACCGGGACCTCGTTCGTGTCGTCGTCGAGCGACAGCGGGAAGACCCCGGGGGTCGCGGACGACGGCACGCTCGGGACGGCGGGGACCCCGGGCAACGGCGCCGCGGTGGGCGCGGCGTCGACCGACCCGTCCTCGGCAGGGGTCTCGTCGTCGTGCGCTGCCCAGGTGGACCGGTGACGTCGGGGTTCCTCGGCGTGCGCGGCGGCCTCGCCGAGGGGTTCGAGCGCGTCCGGGGAGCCGTCCGCCTCGGTCGCCTGTGCGATCGCGGCGTCGTCCAGGACGTCGGACTCGGGTTCGGCGACCTGATCCGTCGCGGACTCCTCGTCACGGCGGCCGTCGGACGGCACGACGGCGGGCTGCGGCGCCGAGCCGGGCGGACGCCCGCCGTCGGCACCGCGGTCGAGGGTGTCGACCGACCCGATGACGTCCTGCACGGTCCGGTCCGACGACTGCGGGGTCGGCGCACGGAGGGGGACGGGCTGGACGGCCTGGCCCTCGGCCTCGCGCAGGAGCCGGAGCTGCCGGCGCGTCATGCCGCCGGTCCCGGGGACGATCTCGGTCGCCGACGCCGGCGCCGACGTCACGGGCACGCTGGTCACGGGCACCGACGGGCTCGGCGCGGAACCCACAGGCGCAGGAGCGATCGGCGCCGACGGGACGGAGGAGTTCGGCGCGGACGGAACGGACGAGTCCGGCGCCGACGGGACCGGTCGCTGGGCAGGACCGTTCAACGACGGCGCCACGTGCGAGCCGGGCCGACGCCGAGGCTCCTCGGTCCGGTCGGGGGCGGCGACGGTCGGCGGAGGGGTGACGGGCTGCGAACCCGCTGCGGCGGCACGCTCCCGCTCGCGCGCCTGGCGCCGCGACAGTGGCGGCTGCGCGTCGGACGAACTCATGCAACGCTCCGATACAGATGGTGCTTGGAGATGTACTGGACGACGCCGTCGGGGACCAAGTACCACACGGGGAACCCGCGCCTGACCCGGTCGCGGCAGTCGGTGGACGATATCGCCAGCGCGGGGACTTCGAGCAAGCTTACGTCGCGTTCCGGCAGCCCGGTGATGCTCAGGTCGTGACCCGGGCGTGTGACCGCGACGAAGTGCGCGAGGTCCCAGAGGCCATCATGGTCCTTCCAGTCGAGGATCTGCTGAACGGCGTCTGCGCCCGAGATGAAGACGAGCTGCGCGTCCGGTCGCTGCTCGTGCAGGTCACGGAGCGTGTCGACCGTGTACGTCGGCCCCGGGCGGTCGATGTCCACGCGGCTCACGGTGAACATCGGGTTGGACGCGGTGGCCACGACCGTCATGAGGTACCGGTGCTCGGCGTCCGTCACGTCGGACTTCATGTACGGCTGACCGGTCGGGACGAAGACGACCTCGTCGAGGTCGAAGGCGCGCGCGACCTCCGACGCCGCCACGAGGTGCCCGTGGTGGATCGGGTCGAACGTGCCGCCCATCACGCCGATGCGTGGGCGCCCCGTGCTCTCGAGCATCGAGCCGGGGGTCAGTGCTTGGTGTGACCGAACTCGTCGACACCCGTCTCGTCGTGGCGGGTGGCCTCGAACTTGTGCGAGTGACGGTACGCGACGTCGCGGAAGCTCCAGGTGACGAAGCCGAGGAACGTGAAGAACAGCGCCCCGCAGAGCGGGAACACGAACGCGGGCACCCCGGAGGAGGTCTCTGCAGCTGCAGCGAGGAAGGTCATCGGTCCGGTGCTCCGTTCGGTCGGGTGGGAAGACGCCGCTCAGTCTAGCCGCGGATCTGTCCCTGGCCGCGCACGATCCACTTGGTGCTCGTGAGCTCGGGCAGGCCCATCGGCCCGCGAGCGTGCAGTTTCTGGGTGGAGATCCCGACCTCGGCGCCGAAGCCGAACTCCCCGCCGTCGGTGAACCGCGTCGAGGCGTTGACCATCACCACGGCCGAGTCGACCTCGGCGAGGAAGCGCTCGGCGGTGTCGACGTCGTCGGTCACGATCGACTCGGTGTGGTGCGTCGACCACCGCGCGATGTGCGCCATCGCCTCGTCGACGTCGGCGACGACCCGGATCGACAGGTCGAGGTCCATCGACTCGGTCGCCCAGTCGGCCTCGGTCGCCCGGAGGACACCGGGGACGATCGTCCGCGTGGCGTCGTCACCGCGGAGCGTGACCCCGGCGGCGCGGAGCCGGTCGGCCAGCACGGGCAGCAGTCGATCGGCCGCTCGCTCGTGCACGAGCAGGGTCTCGAGCGCGTTGCACACGCTGGGGCGCTGCACCTTGCTGTTCAGGACGATGTCCACCGCGCGGCCCTCGGGTGCCGAGGCGTCGAGGAACACGTGCACCACCCCGGCGCCGGTCTCGATCACGGGGACGGTCGACTCGGTGACGACGGTCTGGATGAGCGACGCGCTGCCCCGGGGCACGAGCACGTCGACGAGCCCCCGTGCGCGCATCAGTTCGGTGGCGCCGGGCCGCCCGAACTCGTCGATCGTCTGGACCAGGTCGGCGGGCAGCCCCACCGACGACACGGCCTGCCGGATGCGCTCGACCAGGACCGCGTTCGTCCGGAGCGCCGCCGACCCGCCACGGAGCACGACCGCGTTGCCGCTCTTCAGCGCGAGCGCCGCGATGTCGACCGTCACGTTCGGTCGGGCCTCGTAGATCGCGCCGACGACACCGAACGGCACGCGGACCTGGGACAGCTGCAGCCCGTTCGGCAGCCGCGACCCGCGGACCTGCTCCCCCACGGGGTCGGTCAGCCCGACGACGTGCTCGACCGCGGCGGCCAGCGCCTCGATGCGGTCCGGGTCGAGCCGGAGCCGGTCGAGCAGGCCCGACGACAGCCCGTCCGCCTCGCCCGCCACGAGGTCGCCGTGGTTCGCCGCGACGATGTCCGCGGTCCCGGCACGGAGCGCCTCCGCGACCGCGCGCAGCGCGCGGTCCTTGACCGAGGTCGTCGCGGTCGCGAGCGCCGACGACGCGGCGCGGGCGGCGACGAGCTTGTCGGTCAGGGTCGGGGCGGCTGCGGTCAGCGACATGGGACGATCGTAGTGCGGCCCCTGCCCCCGTGACAGGCCGGTGACGCGACCCGTCACGCCGGGGGTGACCCGTGCCTCCCGTCTGGTCTACCCGACCGACGCCGGGCCGGACCGACCTACGGACGCGGCCCCGCGTGGAACCACGTGCCGACGTGCTCGCCGGACAGCGCCCGGTCGACGAGCGCCGTCGCCGTCACCAGGACGGCGGTCCCGGCCTCGGCCGCGAGCCGCGCGGCGGCGACCTTCGTCCCCGCTCCTCCGGTGCCCACGCCGGCCTTGCCGATCGACCCGAAGGTCACCCCGGCGAGCTCGTCGCCGAACGGGACCTCGTCGATCGGCTCGGCGTCGGGGTGCTCCGGCGGACGCGTGTAGAGCGACTCGACGTCCGACAGCAGCACCAGGGCGTCCGCACCGAGCAGGCGGGCGACGAGCGCCGCGAGCCGGTCGTTGTCGCCGAACCGGATCTCGTGGGTCGCGACGGTGTCGTTCTCGTTCACGATCGGCAGCACCCGGAGCGCGAGGAGCCGATCGACGGCCCGCTGCGCGTTCACCCGGTGGGTGGGGTTCTGCAGGTCGCCCGCGGTGAGCAGGATCTGCGCCGCGATCACCCCGTGCCGGTCGAGTTCCTTCTGGTACCGGAACATCAGCACGTTCTGCCCGGTCGCCGCCGCGGCCTGCTGGGTCGCGAGGTCGTCGGGGCGTCCTTCGAGCCCGAGGAACGGGAAGCCGGTGGCGATGGCGCCGGAGGACACCAGCACCACCTCGGTCCCGCGGGCGTGCGCCGCGGCCAGGGCGTCGACCAGGGCGGCGATCTGCCCCGTGTTGTCCCCGCTGACCGAGGACGACCCGACCTTGACCACGAGCCGCCGCGCACGCGGGATGTCCTGCCGCCCGGTGACGGGTCCGAGGTCGGTGCGTGCGGTCGTGTCGGTCATGCGGGGATCAGTCCTCGTCGTCGTCGGCCCAGAGACCCGACACGCGCTCCTGCTCGAGCTCGGCGCGGGCGGCGGCCTTGGCGTCCATGCGCTCGAAGTACTCCTCGCGCCGCTCGTTGCGGGTCGGCCGCGAGGAACCACCGACGCGGGCGTCGGTGCCGCGGGCACTCGTGATGAGTTCCGCGGTCGAGGTGAGCGTCGGCTCCCAGTCGAACACCATGCCGCCGTCGCCACCGATGACCACGGTGGACCCGGCGACGGCACCGGCCTTGAACAGGCCGTCCTCGACACCGAGCTTCGCGAGCCGGTCGGCCAGGTAGCCGATCGCCTCTTCGTTGGTGAAGTCCGTCTGCACGACCCAGCGCTCCGGCTTCGCGCCGCGGACGCGGTAGAAGCGGTGCTCCTCGCCGCCCTCCGCACGCACGGTGAAGGGCTTCTCGTCGACGGCCTTCGGGCGGAGCACGATGCGCTCCTGCTCGGGCGCGGCCGGGCGTGCGGCACGGGCCTGCTCGACGACGTCGGCGAGCGCGAACGTCAGCTCGCGGAGCCCGGCGCGCGAGGCCGTGGAGATCGGGAACACGCGGTAGCCGCGGGACTCGAGCTCGGCGGTCACGAACTCCGCGAGCTCGGCGGCCTCGGGCACGTCGACCTTGTTCAGCGCGACGAGCTGCGGGCGCTCGAGCAGGGGCGTCTGCCCCTCGGGCACGGGGTAGCGCTCGAGCTCGCCGAGGATGACGTCGAGGTCGCTGATCGGGTCGCGACCCGGGTCGAGCGTCGCGCAGTCGATGACGTGCAGGAGCGCCTCGCAGCGCTCGACGTGGCGGAGGAACTCGAGGCCGAGGCCCTTGCCCTCCGACGCGCCCTCGATCAGGCCGGGGACGTCGGCGACCGTGAACCGGGACTCCCCCGACTCGACGACGCCGAGGTTCGGGACGAGCGTGGTGAACGGGTAGTCCGCGATCTTCGGCTTCGCGGCGGAGATCGCGGCGATGAGCGAGGACTTGCCGGCACTCGGGAACCCGACCAGGGCCACGTCGGCGATGGTCTTCAGCTCGAGGCTGACGTCGCCTTCCCACCCGGGGGTGCCGAGGAGCGCGAAACCCGGGGCCTTGCGCTTCGTGGTCGCGAGCGCGGCGTTGCCGAGACCGCCCTGACCGCCGGGGGCAACGACGACACGCATGCCCGGCTCGGTCATGTCCGCGAGCACCTCGCCGCCCTCGTCGTGCACGACGGTGCCGATCGGGACGGGCAGCTCGAGCGTCTCGCCGCTCACACCGCTGCGCATGTCGCCCATGCCGGGCTGGCCGTTCCTCGAGGAACGGTGCGGCGAGCGGTGGTAGCCGAGCAGGGTCGTCACCTGCGGGTCGGCGACGAGGACGATGTCGCCACCGTCACCACCGTTGCCGCCGTCGGGTCCGGCGAGGGGCTTGAACTTCTCACGGCGGACCGACACGCAGCCGTTGCCACCGTTGCCCGCGCTGAGGTGCAGGGTCACTCGGTCGACGAAGGTCGCCATGGGTCCACTCCTAGGTACTGCAGAACGAAGAACGGGAGGGGCGGGCACGTGGCCCGCCCCTCCCGCAGAGTCAGATCGTCGCGGTGTTACGCGTTGACGATGTTGACGACCTTGCGGCCGCCCTTGGTGCCGAACTCGACCGCACCGGCCGAGAGGGCGAACAGCGTGTCGTCGCCACCGCGGCCGACGTTGGCGCCCGGGTGGAAGTGGGTGCCGCGCTGGCGCAGGATGATCTCGCCGGCGTTGACGACCTGTCCACCGAAGCGCTTCACGCCGAGGCGCTGTGCGTTCGAGTCACGACCGTTGCGAGTGGAGCTCGCACCCTTCTTGTGTGCCATCTTCTACTCCCGCCTTACGCGATCGAGGTGATCTTGACGCGGGTGAGCTCAGCGCGGAAGCCCTGGCGCTTCTTGTACCCGGTCTTGTTCTTGAACTTCTGGATGACGACCTTCGGACCGCGGAGGTCCTCGAGCACCTCGGCGGTGACGGTCACGTTGGCGAGCTCGGAAGCCGCCGAGGTGATCTTGTCACCGTCCACGAGGAGCACCGGGGCGAGGTCGATGTTGCCCTTGTCGTCGGCCTTGGCACGGTCGATCGTGAGGATCGTGCCGACCTCGACCTTCTCCTGACGGCCGCCGGCGCGCACTACTGCGTAAACCACGTGGAAATCCTTACGTACTCTGCTTGAGGGAAGTCTCGGGTGCCCACTTCTGCACGAGCGGCTCCCGGTAGGCCGGGCCCGATCGGCGACGCAGGCAGAACGGCCCGCTGACACCAGGGATCGAGTTTACTCGATGCCCACGGGTCCGGTCAAACGGCGACACACGTACGATGGCACGCGTGACCGTGTTGATCGACCCGCCGACGTGGCCCGCCCACGACACCGTCTGGTCGCACCTCGTCAGTGACGCATCCTACGACGAGTTGCACGCGTTCGCCGAACGGGCCGGGATCCCCCGCCGCGCGTTCGACCACGACCACTACGACGTGCCGCTCGCGCGCTACGACGAGCTCGTCTCGCTGGGGGCGACGGCCGTGACCGGCCGCGAGCTGGTCCTCCGGCTCATCGGGAGCGGCTTGCGGGTCGCGCAGCGGGACAAGCGGGCGCGCTGACGACGGCGGGCTGCGCAGCCCGCGGGGTCGACGGCCTGGAGGCACGAGACCGGTCCGGCGCGCAGCGCACCACCCGCGCGACTCGCATCAGCGCTGGTCGGGGCTGCGCTGGTCGGGCCAGCGCCGGTCGGAGCAGCGTGGGTCGGGTCAGTGCTGGTCGCGTCAGCGCGGGGCCGGGGGCGCCCAGCGGCCGTCCGACGCCTGCGCGCCGGGCTGCTGCTGGAGGGGCGGCTGGTACTGCGGCGCCTGCGGCTGGTACTGCGGCTGGTGCGGCTGCGGCTGGTACTGCGGCTGCTGCTGCACGGTCGCCGGGGGTACCGCGTCGGCGGGCCGCACGGTCCCCGGACGCCCGACAACCGACGCGGCCCGACGGCCGCCGCGGGGACGACCGGTCCAGAGCCACGCGACCGTCGCGGTCCCGAGCAGCATGAGCGTGAACGGCACCCCGTTCTGCAGCGGCCCCGTCAGCACGTCGGTGACGAGTCGGACACCGCTGCCGGTCCGCGTCGCCGCGTACAGCCCGGTGAACACGCCGACGAGGGCGAGCGCCACCGTGCCGGCCGCCCCGGCGAGCACGGCCCGCAGGAGCACGGTCGGCAGCGGGCTGCGGCGCGCGATCGGCGTGAGGAACGCCAGCGCCAGGAAGGCCCCGGCGTAGAACGGGAACGGGGACGCGAAGACCCCGGAGACGAAGCTGCCGATCAGGCTCGCCCCGGTGCCGGACGTCGTGAAGGGGTGCACGACGAGCGACGTCCCGAGGAGCCCGAAGACCCCCGAGACGAACTCGACGACCACGATCGAGACGACCGCGATGAGCGCGCCCGTGGTGTTCGCGACCGAGGCCCCTGGGGCGAAGGCCCGACGCGGGTCGGCCTCGGCGCGGTCCCGGGGTCCCCGGGCGGGCGGCAGCGGCGGGACGTACCCGCCCTGCGGCGCCGGGGCCGACGGCGCGGGCTGCTGCCAGCCCGCACCGTAGTACCCGCGGTCCTGCTGCCCGCTCGGCTCCCCCGGTCCCGTCACGTCAGTTCCCCACGATCACGGGGCCGTCGTCGCCGTCCGTGCCGTCGTCCTTCGTCGCCGGTGCGCTGATGCTCGGCGAGGACACCCGGCGCGAGCGCGAGCGACCCTGGCCGGGCTGCTTCGGCTCCGGGAGCGCCTGCAGCACGGAGTCGAGCAGGGACTCGGCGTCGCCGGAGACCGGGCGGGGAGCGCGCTGGGTCACCGCGACCGGGATGTCCAGGATCGCGACGGTGTTCTCCGTCGGGGTCACCGGCGCGCTCGAGCTGACGCGGCGTCGAGCAGGGGCCTTGGCCTTCGGCTCCGTAGCGGCGGGCTCGGACTCCGCGGGTGCAGCGGCTGGCTGCACGACCGACTCCTGGGCTGCAGCGGGCACCTCGGCGGAGGCGTCCGTGCTGCTCGACCCGGTGCTGCTCGACTCGGTGGTCGTCGACTCGGTCTGCGCCGAGCCCCCGTTGCCACCGCGGCCACCGCGGCGACGACGACGCTTGCCCGAGGGCTGGTCGCCGTTCCGCTGCTCGGACTCCTCCGGCGCGGAGGCGGGCGTGGCGGTCGAAACGGGCGACAGCGGGGTCTCCGACGCGGCGTCCGGCGTCGCGGCACCGCGCGCCGGAGCGGCGATGCCGGTCAGCGGCTCGTCGTGCGGGAGCGTCGAGGCAGCGATCCGCGAGAGGGCGTTCTTGACGTCCTCGGTGATCTGGTGCGCCTGCGACGCGTGCGACGAGCCGGTGCCGGACGAGGAACCGCCGCCGTTCGACCCGTTGCCGCCGTTCGACCCGCCACCGTTGCCGCCGGTGGAGCCGTTGCCCGAACCGCTGCGGCTCTTGCGACGGCCCTTGGTCGGCCCCGGGTCGGCGTTGTTGTCGTTGACCTTGGCGTTGACCTCGTCGAGGGACTCGCGGAGCCCGACGCCGATCTTCTTGCGGGTCATCTGCACGAGGCCGAGCGACGTGACCTCGGCGACCTGGTGCTTCGTCCGGTCGCGGCTCAGGCACTCGACGAGTCGACGGAGCACCAAGTCGCGGTTCGACTCGAGCACCATGTCGATGAAGTCGATCACGATGATGCCGCCGATGTCCCGCAGGCGGAGCTGCCGGACGATCTCCTCGGCCGCCTCGAGGTTGTTCTTCGTGACGGTCTCCTCGAGGTTGCCGCCGGAGCCGACGAACTTCCCCGTGTTGACGTCGACGACCGTCATGGCCTCGGTGCGGTCGATCACGAGCGATCCACCGGAGGGCAGCCACACCTTGCGGTCGAGGGCCTTCTCGATCTGCTCGTTCAGGCGGTGCTCCTCGAAGGAGTCCGGGCCGTCGTAGACCTCGACGCGGTCCTTGAGGTCCGGGGCGACGGCGTCGAGGTACTCCTCGATCGTGCCGCGCGCGGCGTCGCCGTCGATGATCAGCTTCGTGAAGTCCTCGTTGAAGACGTCACGGACGATCTTCACGAGCAGGTCCGGCTCCGAGTGGAGCATCACGGGCGCGTGGCCGGCGGCGACCTTCTTCTGGATCGCCTCCCACTGGCTCGTCAGACGCTGCACGTCGCGGGTCAGCTGCTCCTCGGTCGCGCCCTCGGCCGCGGTGCGGACGATGACACCGGCGCGCTCGGGGAGGATCTCCTTGAGGATCTTCTTCAGCCGGGCACGCTCGGTGTCCGGGAGCTTGCGGGAGATGCCGTTCATCGAGCCGTTCGGCACGTACACCAGGTAGCGACCCGGCAGCGAGATCTGGCTCGTCAGACGGGCGCCCTTGTGGCCGACCGGGTCCTTCGTGACCTGCACGAGCACCTTGTCGCCGGGCTTGAGCGCGGCCTCGATACGACGGCCGTGGTTGCCGGTGTCCACCGACGCCCAGTCGACCTCGCCCGCGTAGAGCACGGCGTTCCGGCCGCGGCCGATGTCGACGAAGGCCGCCTCCATCGAGGGCAGCACGTTCTGCACCTTGCCCAGGTACACGTTGCCGATGAGCGACACGTTGTGCGACTTCGTCACGTAGTGCTCGGCGAGGATGCCGTCCTCGAGCACGCCGATCTCGATCTTCGACGAGCTCGACCGGACGATCATCTGCCGGTCGACGCTCTCGCGGCGGGCGAGGAACTCGTCCTCGGTCACGACCGTGCGGCGACGGCCGGCGTCACGCCCGTCGCGGCGGCGCTGCTTCTTCGCCTCGAGTCGGGTGGAGCCCTTGATGCGCTGCGGCTCGGTGATGAGCTCGGGCTCGCGACGACGCGGCTCGAGGTGGTCGCGCGGTCCGCGCTGCTCGCGGTCGGCGCTGGTGCCGCGGCGACGCGACCGGCGCCGACCGGCGCCCTGCTCGTCGTCCTCGTCGTAGCGGTCGTCCTGGGCGGAGCGCGCGGGCAGCTCCGGCAGGACCGGCGCGTGGAAGATCAGGCTGAGGGTGCTCGTCGCCTTCGGGACGACGACCTCCGGGGCGGGCTCCGGGGTCGGCTCGCCGCCCTCCGGCTCGTCGGACCACGGCAGGGAGGCACGGGGCGCGTCCGTCTCGCCGGTCGCCGCGGCGGCGCTCGGCTCCGCGACCGTCGCAGCGTCGGTGCCCGACGCCTCGGTGCGGGTCTCCCCGGTGCCCGACTCCTCGGGCTGCTCGACCACGGGCAGGTCACCCGTCACCGTCGAGACGGCCTCCGGGGTGTCCGAGCCGCCTGCGACCGGGGCGACCTCGACCGGCACCGCGGTGCCGTCGACGTCCACGGTGGTGACCGGCGAGGCAGCGTCGGCCGTCTCGTCCGTCAGCGCGACCGTCTCGTCGACGTCCGTCGTCTGGTCAACGTCACCACGGGCCTCCTGGCCGGCCGAGCGGGCGCGACGCCCGCCGAACAGGCGACCACGACGCTTCGGGGTGGTGTCTTCGTTGTTCGTGTTGTCGGTGTTCTGCTCCACCATGTCCTGGTGCACTCCTTGACCCCGCTCGCGCCCTGACGGGCGGCGGGAACTCTGTCCGCGACCGCTGTGGCCGCGGGAACTCTTCGGTTGTGACGGGCGGCGTCCACGCCCCCGTCGTCGTGCTCACGTGACCGGTGTGCGCCGACTTCAGGTGGTCCGCGACCGATCCGTGTCGGGCACCCGGCCCGTGCGGCTCGGCGTCGGAGTGACGCACGTCCGACCACGGTGCGCTCTCACCGCACCTGATCGTCCGGGCTGGGCCCGGAAAGCTCTGCTCGCCGCGCAGCGGACCGCGCGACCTCGTCATTGTCGCACGCCCTGCCAGGGAAGGGCCGGAACCGGCGTGCGAAGATGACGCCGTGAGCACGAGCGCAACCACGCCCCGCCGCCCGATCGCCATGGGGATCTTCCTGCTGGTGACCGGTCTGGTCGGCCTCTACGCGTCCTTCTCCCTGGTCCTCGACGAGTTCGCGAAGTACGAGAACCCGAGCAAGGCGCTGTCGTGCGACGTCAGTGTGTTCGTGAGCTGCTCCGACGTGATGACCAGCGCGCAGGGGCACCTGCTCGGCTTCCCGAACCCGCTGCTCGGCGTGATGGGCTTCGTCGCGCCGATCGCCGTCGCGCTGCTGCTCCTGTCGGGCTTCCGCAACGGGTCGCGCTGGTTCTGGGTCGCGTTCAACGCCGGAGTGTTCCTGGCGTGGGTGTTCGTGACCTGGCTGTTCACCCAGACGGTGTGGGTCATCGGGGCGCTCTGCCCGTGGTGCCTGCTGGTGTGGTCGATGACGATCCCGATGTTCTGGGTGTTCACGATCTGGAACGCGGCGCAGGGGCGCTTCGGCGCCGGGCTCCAGCGGGTCGGTCGGACGCTGCTGCCCTACTCGTGGGCCTTCGTGCTGGCGAACTACGCCGTGATCGTCGTGTCGATCCTGATCATGTTCCCGCGGCTGTTCAGCTCGTTCTGATCCGCTGGCGCCGGGCGCTGCGCCTGGCGCCTTGAGCCTGGTCTTCCTTCGCCTTACCGGGTGGAACCGGGCGTGGCTGGTCGGAACGACGGACCAGGGACGCCCGGAGCGTCCAGGTACGCCCGGAACATCCGGGTGTGCTCGGAGTGCCCGTCCCCGCGCACGGCGGGTGTGCCCCGCGTTCGGCGCGCGGGATCGGCAGACCTTGCGCAGAGGATCCCATCGCGCATGACCTGGGAAGGCAGAACGCGCGTGGGGAGGCGGAAGGAACGGTCTTCTTCGCGCGGAACGGCACCCTCCGCGCGGAAGAGCACCGTACGCGCGAAACGGCACCTCGCGCGCGCACGACGACGCCCCGCGCTCCCGGGACGGGAACGCGGGGCGTCAGCGGCGTTGCGCGGCGGACTACTTCGCCGCGGACTCGATCGCGGTCATGACGTCGGTCAGGTTGTCGAGGCGCTTGCCGTCGACCACGATGGTCGGCGTGCCGAAGCCCTGGGCACCGGCGAGCGACTGGTCGTTCAGCACGACGTTCGTGGTCTTCGTGACCCAGCCCTTGAAGGACTCGTCGGCGACGCACGACGCCACCTGGGACGAGGTCGCCCCGCCGGCCTTCACGAGGTCCTCGATCTCGGCGTTCGTCAGGCCCTTCGTGCCCTCCTCAGGCTGCTTGTCGAAGAACTGCGTCTGCACGTCGAGGAACTTGTCCGGCTCGTAGTTCGCGACGCACATCGCGGCGTTCGCGGCACGGCTGGCGTACCGGGAGCCGGCGTAGCTGCGGTCGAGGATCGACACGGGGTGGATCGCGAGCGTCACCTCGCCGGACTTCACCTTGTCCAGGATCTGGTCGGCGTAGGCGCCCTCGAACTGCTTGCAGACCGGGCAGGCCCAGTCGACGTACTCGGTGACCTGCACGGAGCCGTCGGCACCCTTGGTCGGCACGGCGGACTCGGTCCCCGAGGCGCTGACGGCCTTCGAGGTCACCGGGGTGACCTCGCCGTTCTGCCCGGTGAACTGGATCGCACCGGTGGCCATGTTCTTCGGGCCGGCGGCCGAGGTGGTCCCGCCGTTGTTCGCGTTCACCACGACGATCGCGATGATCGCCGCGACGGCCACGATGCCCAGGCCGATGCCGCCCTGCAGGAACCACTTGTTCCGGCGCTTCCGGCGCTTCTCGGCCTCGGCCCGCTCCCGGGCGACCTCGCGGGCGTGCTGCCGACGCTCGTTCTTGGTCGGTCGGTCGTTGTTCGTCATCGCTTCGATGTCCTGTCGGGCCGGAGGATCAGGCGAACCAGAGGGCGAGCTCGCGCGCGGCGGACTCGGGCGAGTCGGAGCCGTGCACCAGGTTCTGCTGGACCTTCAGGCCCCAGTCGCGGCCGAGGTCCCCCCGGATGGTGCCGGGGGCGGCGGTCGTCGGGTCGGTGGTGCCGGCGAGCGAGCGGAAGCCCTGGATCACCGCGTTGCCGCCGACGCGCACGGCGACGACCGGCCCGGACTGCATGAACTCGACGAGGGGCTCGAAGAACGGCTTGCCCTGGTGCTCCTCGTAGTGTGCGTCGAGCAGGTCGCGCGGCGCGGTCAGCATCTTCAGGTCGACGATCTCGTAGCCCTTGGCCTCGATGCGGCGGAGGATCTCTCCGGTGAGCTGGCGGGCGACGCCGTCGGGCTTGACGAGGACGAGGGTCTCTTCGAGGTCGGACACGCAGTTGCTCCTAGTGTTCGGTCGCGGGGGTGCTGGTCACTCCTCGCCGAGAGCGGCGCGCCGCGCGGCGTTCTGCCGGTCGAGCTGACCGCCCTTGACGAAGCAGAACACCCACAGCGCCAGGAACACCACGCCCACCGCGTACATGAACGGTTCGATCAGCCCGGTGGCGAGGATGGCCGCCTGCAGCAGCCACCCGAACCATACACCGGCCGACTTGCCCGTCAGGCGTGAGGCAGCTGCGAGGACGATCATCGCCGCGATGCCCCCGCCGAAGGCCGCGAGGGGCGGCAGGGTGCCCTTGCCGTACACGACGAGCATCGGGAAGAAGAACATGATCGCCTCGAGCACGAGGGTGATCGAGAGCAGGCTCTCCTGCGCCCCGCGTTCGCGACGCGGCTTCCGCACCCGGGGCGGTCGACCCGGCCTGGAGGCACGTGGTGCGCCCGTCATCACCGCTCACCTTCTGCGTGCACCAGGTCCATGACCCGGCCCACCATCACGATGGAGCCGGCGACGAGCACGAGCGCGTCCTCGGCGTCCGCCTCGTCCGCGAGGTCACGTGCCTCGTGCAGCGCCTGTTCGAGCGAGGGCTCCACGACGACGCGGTCCTCGCCGACCTCGGCCACGACGATCCGCGCGAAGGCGTCCGCGTCGAGCGCGCGGTCCCCCGGCGGCTGCGTGACGACGAACGTCTGCACGGTGTCCCGGAGCGCGCGGACGAACCCGCGGGCGTCCTTGTCGCCGAGGATGCCCACGACGCCGACGACGTGCCCGGACGGGAACGCCACGGGCAGCGCCTCGGCCAGGGCGCGGGCGCCATGCGGGTTGTGCGCGGCGTCCACGACGACCGTGGGGTCCTGCGCGATCGGCTGGAGTCGGCCGGGGCTCGTCGCGGCGGCCAGGCCCTCGGACAGCACGTCCTCGTCGAGCGCCTGCGACCCGCGGCCGAGGAACTGCTCGACCGCGGCGATCGCGAGCGCCGCGTTGTGCGCCTGGTGCTGGCCGAACATCGGGACGAACAGGTCGTCGTAGCGCCCAGCGACGCCCTGCACGGTGACGAGCTGCCCGCCGACCGCCGGGGTGTCGGACACGACGGAGAACCCGGTGCCCTCGACCGCGAGCGTCGACTCGGTCAGTTCGGCCGCCCGCTCGAGCTCCGCGAGCGCCTCGGATGTCTGTGCACTCGACACGACGGCGGAGGACGGCTTGATGATGCCCGACTTGGTGCGGGCGATCTCGGCGACGGTGTTGCCGAGTTGCTTCGCGTGGTCGATCGCGATCGGGGCGAACACCGCGACCTGGCTCTGCACGACGTTGGTGGAGTCCCACTCGCCGCCCATGCCGACCTCGATCACGGCGACGTCCACCGGCGCCTCGGCGAAGCACGCCAGGGCGAGGACGGTGAGCGCCTCGAAGAAGGTCAGCGGGAGCTCGCCCTTCGCGGTGAGCTCGGCGTCGGTCATCTCGAGGATCGGGACGATGTCGTCCCAGTTCTCGACGAAGCGGGCCGCCGCGATCGGTTCGCCGTCGACGACGATGCGCTCGCGGATCGACACAAGGTGCGGGCTCGTCATGAGCCCGGTGCGCAGCCCGTGCGCACGGACGATGCTCTCCGCCATCCGCGCGGTCGAGGTCTTGCCGTTGGTGCCCGTGACGTGGATCACCGGGTACGCCAGGTGCGGGTCGCCGAGGAGCTCGACCGCGCGGCGGGTCGCGTGCAGCCGCCGTTCGGGTGCCTGCTCGCCGACCCGGGCCAGGAGCGCGGCCTCGACACGGCGGACCTCGTCGTCGTCCCCGCCGTATGGCAGGGCGTCGGCCGGGGACGTGTCGCCCGCCGGTCCGACCGGGATCTCCACGCCGTCGGCACCGTCGTGGTCGACGCCGTCGTGGTCGTCGTCGTACTGGTTGCCGTCGCTCATGCGCGTGCCACCTCCACGGACACCGTCGCTGCGTCGCCGACGGCCGAGCCCGCACCGGGCGCGAACGTCGTCGGGGTCACGGTCACGCTCGTCGACAGGGTCTCCGCCGCGATGAGCTGCTCGTGCGTGCGGACCGCCGCCTCGGCCTCGGTGGAGACCCGGAGCGTCAGGGAGATCCGGTCGCTGACGTCGAGGTCGGCGTCGCGACGGGCCTGCTGCACGGCCCGGACGACGTCGCGCGCCAGGCCCTCCGCCTCGAGCTCGGGGGTCGTCACGGTGTCGAGCACCACGAAGCCGCCGCCGTCGAGGAACGCCACCGCCACGGAGTCGTCCGCGACCGTGAGGTCGAGCGTGTACTCGCCCTCGACGAGGTCGACGCCGCCGACGATGACGCCGGTCTCGGTCGCGACCCAGTCGCCCTTCTTGGCGGCCGGGATCACCTGCTGGACCTGCTTGCCGATGCGCGGACCGGCGGCGCGGGCGTTCACGGTGAGCTTCCGCTCGATGCCGTACCGGCCGAGCGAGGACTCCTCCTGCTCCTCGAGCACGACCCGCTTGACGTTGAGCTCGTCGCGGAGGATGTCCGCGAACGGCTCGACGGCGGCGGGGTCCGGCACGACGAGGGTCAGGGTGGCGAGGGGCAGACGGACGCGCTTGCCGGTGGCCTTGCGGAGCGCGAGGCCCTTCGAGGCGACGTCGCGGACGCGGTCCATGGCGGCGACGAGGGCGTCGTCCGCGGGGAACTCGCCGGCGTCCGGGAAGTCCGTCAGGTGGACGCTGCGCCCGCCGGTCAGGCCCTTCCAGATCTCCTCCGTCACGAGCGGCGCGAGCGGTGCGGCGACGCGGGTCAGCGTCTCGAGCACGGTGTACAGCGTGTCGAACGCGGCGCGGGCCTCGGGCGACGAGTCCGCCCCGAGCCAGAACTTGTCGCGCGAGCGCCGGACGTACCAGTTCGTCAGCACGTCGGCGAAGTCCCGGACGGCCTGCGCCGCGAGCGGGGTGTCGAGCGCGTCGAGGTGCGTCGTGACGTCCTCGACGAGCACGCGGGTCTTCGCGAGCAGGTACCGGTCGAGCACGTCGGTGCTCGCCGTGCTGCGCGAGGCCTGGTACCCCGTCTCCCCCGACGCATTCGCGTACAGCGTGAAGAAGTAGTACGTCGACCAGAGGGGCAGCAGGAACTCGCGGACGCCCTGGCGGATGCCTTCCTCGGTCACGACGAGGTTGCCGCCGCGGATGACCGACGACGACATGAGGAACCAGCGCATCGCGTCGGCGCCGTCGCGGTCGAAGACCTCCGACACGTCCGGGTAGTTCCGGAGCGACTTCGACATCTTCTGCCCGTCCGAGCCGAGCACGATGCCGTGGCTGATGACGTTGCGGAAGGCCGGGCGGTCGAACAGCGCGGTGGACAGCGCGTGCATGACGTAGAACCAGCCGCGGGTCTGCCCGATGTACTCGACGATGAAGTCCGCGGGGCTGTGCGCGTCGAACCACTCGCGGTTCTCGAACGGGTAGTGCACCTGGGCGTACGGCATCGAGCCGGAGTCGAACCACACGTCGAACACGTCGGTGATGCGGCGCATGGTCGACCGCCCGGTCGGGTCGTCGGGGTTCGGCCGGGTGAGCTCGTCGATGAACGGACGGTGCAGGTCGACCTCGCCGTCGGCGTTCGTCGGCAGCCGGCCGAAGTCGCGCTCGAGCTCCTCGAGCGAGCCGTAGACGTCCTGCCGCGGGTACGCCGGGTCGTCGGACACCCACACCGGGATCGGCGTGCCGAAGTAGCGGTTGCGGGAGACCGACCAGTCGATCGCGTTCCCGACCCACTTGCCGAACTGGCCGTCCTTGACGTTGTCCGGCACCCAGTTGATGTCCTGGTTCAGCTCGCCCATGCGATCACGGAACGCCGTGACCCGGACGAACCACGACGAGACCGCCTTGTAGATGAGCGGCTTCCGGCAGCGCCAGCAGTGCGGGTAGCTGTGCTCGTACGACGCCTGGCGGAGCAGGCGCCCCATCTCGCGCACGGCCTTCGTCAGCGGCTTGTTCGCGTCGGACCAGAGCATGCCGGCGACCTCGCCGAACTGCGCGGTGAACAGGCCGCCCTCGTCGAGGGAGAGCACGACGGGGATGCCCGCGGCCGCGCAGACCTCCTGGTCGTCGGCGCCGTACGCGGGGGCCTGGTGCACGATGCCCGTGCCCTCGCCCGTCTCGACGTACTCGGCGACGAGGATGCGCCAGGCGTGCTCGTAGCCCTCCTGGTCGGCCAGGAAGTCGAACAGCCGCTCGTACTCGACGCCGTCGAGCTCCGCGCCGACGACCGCGCGCAGCACGGCGGCGAGCGCGTCCTCGGCGCTCGCGTAGCCGAGGTCCTTCGCGTGCGCGGCCACGGTGTCGGACGCGAGCAGGTACCGGGCGGAGCCGGCGGGACCGCCGTCAGCCGCGCCTCCAGGCCCTGCCGGCACGACCGCGTAGGCGATCTCGGGTCCGACCGCGAGCGCCGCGTTCGTCGGCAGCGTCCAGGGGGTCGTCGTCCAGGCGAGGGCGCGGACGCCGTCGAGTCCGAGCTCCGTCGCGCGGGTCCCGCGCAGCGGGAACGCGACGGTGACCGACTGGTCCTGGCGCATCTGGTAGACGTCGTCGTCCATGCGGAGCTCGTGGTTGGACAGCGGCGTCTGGTCGTTCCAGCAGTACGGCAGGACGCGGAAGCCCTCGTACGCGAGGCCCTTGTCCCAGAGCTGCTTCCACGCCCACAGGACGCTCTCCATGAAGGTCACGTCGAGGGTCTTGTAGTCGTCCTCGAAGTCGACCCAGCGCGCCTGGCGGGTGACGTACTGCTGCCACTCGTCGGTGTACTGCAGCACGGACTTCTTGGCGGCGGCGTTGAAGACGTCGACGCCCATCGCGTCGATCTCGTGCTTCTCGGTGATGCCGAGCTGGCGCATCGCCTCGAGCTCGGCGGGCAGGCCGTGCGTGTCCCAGCCGAAGCGGCGGTGGACCTGCTTGCCGCGCATGGTCTGGTAGCGCGGGAAGACGTCCTTGGCGTACCCGGTCAGCAGGTGGCCGTAGTGCGGCAGGCCGTTGGCGAAGGGCGGGCCGTCGTAGAACGTCCACTCGGTGCACCCGTCGCGCTGGTCGATCGAGGCCTGGAAGGTGTCGTCGCCCTTCCAGAACGCGAGGATCCCCTGCTCGACGGCGGGGAAGCTCGGCGACGGGTCGACGCCGTCTGCGGGGACGTTGAGGGGGTAGGCCACGAGCTGCTCCTGTGGGTTCGGTTCGTCTCCACGAGGACGGAGCGCGCTCCGCGGTACCACCTCGCTTGCCGGCCGCTGCTCGCGCTGCGACCGACCGCTCGTTCGCCGGATGGGTGCGGTCCGGTCCGCCCGGTTCTACTGACGGCGGTGGTGCTGCCGCGTTCTGCCGGAGGCTCCCCGGTGATGGCCGGTTCGACGCCTGTGGGGCCGAGTCTACAAGACCGGAGCATGCTGGAGCGATGCCCTCGTCTGAGAAGCAGGACCGTCCCGAGTCCCTGCTCACCGTCGTCATCGCGTTCGCCGCGAACCTGCTCGTCGCGATCGCCAAGACCATCGCCTCCCTGCTGTCCGGCTCCGCGTCGATGACCGCCGAGGCCGCGCACTCGTGGGCGGACACGGGCAACGAGGTGTTCCTGCTCGTCGCCGAGCGGCGCGGGGCGAAGCCGCGGGACACCCGCCACCCGCTCGGCTACGGCCGTGAGACCTACATCTGGTCGATGTTCGCCGCGTTCGGGCTGTTCACCGCCGGCGCCGTCGTGTCGATCTGGCACGGCATCACGCAGCTCGGGGAGACCGGTCCCGCCGAGGACCCGCTGCTCAACTACCTCGTGCTCGCGGTCGCGTTTGTCCTCGAGGGCACGAGCTTCGTGCAGGCGTTCCGGCAGGCCCACGGCGCCGCGACCAAGCGCCGCGTCCCCGTCCTGCGGCACGTCCTGCAGTCGTCGAACCCCACGCTCCGCGCCGTCTTCGCCGAGGACGCCGCGGCCCTGATCGGGCTCGTCATCGCCTTCCTGGGCGTGTTCCTGCACCAGGTCACGGGCCTGGCGGTCTTCGACGCGATCGGCTCCATCGCGGTCGGCGTGCTGCTCGGCGTCGTCGCGATCGTGCTCATCGAGCGCAACCGCCGGTTCCTGCTCGGCGAGGCCACCTCGCCGGAGCTGGAGGACGCCGTACTGACCGAGCTGCTCCGCCGCGACGAGGTCGAGCGCGTCACGTACCTGCACCTCGAGTTCGTCGGACCGTCCCGGGTGTTCCTCGTCGCGGCCGTCGACCTCGAGGGCAACGAGGACGAGGAGCACGTCGCGGTCCGGCTGCGCCGCGTGGAGGCCTCACTCGAGACGAGTCAGTACATCGAGGAGGCGGTGCTCACGCTGAGCATCCCGGGTGACGCGTCGCTCCGGTCGCGCGGGGACGGGCAGGTGCCGTCGACGGTGCGGGACGGCACGGCGGAGGACGTCGCGGCCGGGGGCGCGGGCACGTTGCGCACCGAGTGACGCGCTGACCCGCTGACGCTCCGAGCCCGGACGCCGCGCGCACCTCAGTGCGCGTCGAGCCCCACCGCGACCGGTGTCAGGGCCGCCCCGACGTACTCGACGAGCGCCCGGCGCCCGACGCCGTCGGCGACCCACACGCCGAACGCCGCCGCGGCCGCACCGAGCATCGCCCCGGACACCGTCTGCGGCCACAGCGACATCGGGTGCTCCCCGGTCCGCGACCCGACGAACGCCGCGACCGCCCCGTGCTGCGCCATCACCCGCGCCGCCACGCTGGCGACGAGCTCGGACCCGATGTCCATCACCTCGGCCTGCGCGATCGCCCACGGCACGCGCTCCGGGTCGTGCGCCCGGGCAGCCGCGAGCAGGGCCTCCTCGACGGCGCGGACCGGGCTCGCCTCGGTCGACGCGGCGAGGAACCGCGGGACGTCGGCCACCGCGGCGTCGAGCTCGAGCCAGAGCACGTCGGACTTCGCGGCGAAGTAGTTGAAGAACGTCGCACGACTGACCCCGGCTCGGGCGGCGATGTGGTCGACCGTCGTCCGCGCGTAGCCCTGCTCCAGGAACAGCTCCGCGGCGGCGTCGGCGAGCACCTCGGCGCTCGACCGTCGGGGGCGGCCACCGCGCCTGGTCGTCTCGTCCATGCGCACAGTAAACCGCTAGACTCGACCAGCCATGATCTTGGACCGAGTACAGAAAACAGCCCGCGCGCGCCGAGCCAGCTCCCGTCGCACCGTCCTCCGGAGCACCACGACCGCCGTCGCGGGGGCCGCAGCGGTCCTGCTGGCACTGACCGCCTGCACGGGCGGCGGCGCGGCGACGTCGAACAGCACACCGGTGTCCGGCGGCACCCTGACCTACGCGTCCGGGGACGCCGAGCCGACCTGCCTCGACCCGCACGTCGGCGGGAACTACCCGCAGGCGCTGCTGTCGACGCAGTACATCGAGGAGCTCACCGCGCTCGACGACGGCAAGCCGGTCCCCGCGCTCGCGGAGTCCTGGACGACGAGCGACGACGGGAAGACCCTGACGTTCCGGCTCCGGGACGACGTGCGGTTCTCGGACGGCACGGCGTTCGACGCGGCGGCGGTCGTCGCGAACATCGAACACGTGCAGGACCCGGCGACGGCGTCGAGCACGGGCTACCTCGCGCTGCAGTCGATCACGAAGGCCACCGCGACGGACGACCACACCGTCACGCTCACCCTGAGCCGCCCGGACAGCGCCCTGCTCGAGTCCTTCTCGCAGCCGTGGGTGGGCATGGAGTCCCCGAAGGCCCTGCAGCGCCCGCAGGCCGAGAACTGCGAGTCCCCCGTCGGCACCGGCCCCTTCACGATCACCGGCTGGAAGCACGGCGACCGGGTCACGCTCGCGAAGAACGACGACTACTGGGGCAGCACGAAGCCGCGGCTCGACGGCATCACCTGGCGCTTCCTGCCCGACTCGACCTCGCGGTACGCGGCGCTGCAGTCCGGTCAGGTGGACGTCATCGACAACGCGCAGCCCGACCAGCTGAAGGCCGCCTCGGCGAAGGGCGCGATCCGCGACCTCGACGCCCCGCGGCCCGGCGCCTCGAACCGGCTCGAGCTCAACTCCGGCCACGGCGTCTTCCGCGACGAGGCGGTCCGCAAGGCCTTCATCGCCGGTGCGGAGATCGACCCCGGGCTGCAGAGCCTGTTCCTCGGGACCGCGAAGCGCTCGTACTCGGTACTGTCGAGCGTCGAACCGTTCGGGTACTCCGACCCGAGCCTGTTCCGGTACTCCCCCACGAAGGCGAAGCAGCTGCTCGACGAGGCCGGCTGGAAGGTCGGCAGCGACGGCGTGCGAGAGAAGGACGGGCAGCGCCTGACCGTCACCTTCCCGGTGTCGACGAACCAGTCGGTGCCCGCCGAGCGCAGCCTGTTCCAGCAGGTCCAGGCGTCGGAGAAGGCCGTCGGGTTCGACGTCCGCCTGCAGGAGCTCGACCTGTCGAGTTGGTACGCCGCGCTGGCGAAGAACGAGTACGACGTCGTCAGCGCCCCGTACACGAAGGTCGGCGCGGACGTCCTGCGCATCCTGTACGACAGTGCGAGCATCGAACCGGCGCCGTCGGGCTACTTCGCGAACCTCGCCCAGCTCGACGACCCGCAGGTCGACCGGCTCCTGCAGCAGGCCGCGCAGACCGCCGACACGGCCGAACGCGGGAAGCTCTACGAGCAGGCGCAGCGGCTGATCCTGGCGAGCGGCACGGTGCTCCCCCTGTACGACCAGCAGAACCACTTCCTGTACCGCTCGTCGGTCCACGGCATCCGCACGACGGCCGTCTCGACGCCGTGGTTCGGCACGGCGTGGATCGACCGCTGACGCGGTCACCGGACGGGAGGCCCGTGGTGCGTCGTGCGCGCGGCGGCCTGCCCGTCGGCTGGTCCGGCTGGGCACTGTGGGGAATCCGTCGCGTCGCCGGCGGGATCGGCGTGCTCTGGGCGGTCGCCACGATCGTGTTCGTCGCGATCCGGCTCATCCCGGGTGACCCGGCGCTCGCGATCCTCGGCGGGCCCGGGTCGCAGGCCTCCGCCGAGGCGGTCGCGCAGGTCCGCAGCGAGTACGGGCTCGACCGACCCGTGCTCGTGCAGTACGCGGTGTTCCTCGGCCGGCTCGCGACGGGCGACCTCGGCGACTCGTACGCGTTCCGGACACCCGTGGCGACGCTCCTCGGGCAGCAGCTCCCCGTGACGCTGACGCTCGCGGTGACGGGGCTGGTCGTCGCGTGGGTCCTCGCGGTCGTCGCCGCGTGGTGGTCGACGCAGCGGGGCCGGGTGGCCGCGGCGCTGACCGGGGCGATCACGGTCACGGCGAACGTCGTGCCGCACTTCTGGCTCGGCAGCGTGCTCATCGTGGTGTTCGCGAGCGGCCTCGGCTGGGTCCCCGCCGTGTCCGACGGCAGCGTGGCGGGCTGGGTGCTCCCGGTCCTGACGGTGGCGGTGCCGGTCGCCGGCTACCTGGCCGAGACGGTCCGGGACGGCGTGGTGGACGCCCAGCGGTCGGCGTTCGCGCTCGCCGCGCGGGGTCGCGGCGAGTCCCGCCTCGGGCTGTTCGGCCGTCACCTGCTCCGGCACGCCGCACTCCCCGGCATCGCGCTGTCCGCGTGGGCCTTCGGCTCGCTCGTGTCCGGCGCGGTCGTCGTCGAGTCGGTCTTCGCGCTGCCCGGGATCGGCCGCGCCCTGGTCGCGGCGGTGACGCAGCGCGACATGCCCCTCGTCGTCGGCATCGCGATGGTGTCCTCCGTGGCGTACGTGGTCGTGCTCGCGGTGGCCGACCTCGTCGAGCGGGCCGTCGACCCCCGCGGTCGCGACGGCGCAGCGCGCTGCGGTGCCCGGCGACGGGTCGGGACGGGCCACGGGGCGGTGGCGCGGTGAGCGGCATCGTCGACCCGCGCCTCCCGGCCGGTGGTGCCGTGAAGCGCCCCGGCGACCGTGCCCGCCGGTCCGAGCGGTCCCGTGGGGGGACGCTCGGGCCGGTCGGCACCGTCGCCGCGGCGGTCGTCGTGCTCGCGGTCCTCGCGGCGGCGTTCCCCGCGCTGCTCGGCGGCGGGGACCCGCTCGCCGTGCACCCGACCGACGCGCTGCAGGCGCCGTCGTGGGCGCACCCCTTCGGCACCGACGAGTCCGGGCGCGACGTGCTCGGGCGCGTCGTCGCGGGTACCCGGGCGTCGCTCCTGGTCGGCGTGCTCGCGACCCTCGTCGGCGGTTTCGCCGGCGTCGTCCTCGGGACGGTCGCCGGGCTCGGTGGCCGGCTCGTCGACGCGGTCGTCGGACGGATCACCGAGGTGGCGTTCGCGCTGCCCCTGCTGCTCGTCGCACTCGTGGTCATCGCGGTGACCGGACCGGGTCCGGTGCCCGCGACCCTCGCGGTCGGGGCGGCGATCGCGCCGGGCTACGCACGGATCGTCCGGGGACTCGTCCGCACGGCCCGGCGCTCGCAGGTCGTCGAGACGGCCGTGCTGCAGGGCCGCTCCCCCGGCGTCGTGCTGGTGCGGCACGTCCTGCCCGCCGCGCTGTGGCCCGTGGTCGCGGTGGCGACCCTCGGCGTCGGGCAGGCCGTCGTGTGGGCGTCGGCCCTGAGCTACCTCGGTGTCGGGACCCCGCCGCCGGCCCCGGAGTGGGGCGCGATGCTCGCCGACGGTCGCACCTACCTGCTCACGGCACCGTGGACGAGCACCTTCCCCGGGCTGGCGATCGTCGTGCTCGCGACCGCCGTGACCGTGCTCGGCCGTGCCGTCCGACGGAGCGGGGCGCCGCGGTGAGCGGGCCCGGCGTGGACGAGCTCGGCGCGAGCGTGCTCGACGTGCGCGGCCTGACCGTCCGGGCGGGTGACGCGGTGCTCGTGCACGACGTCGCGTTCACGGTGGCGCGCGGGGAGTGCGTCGCGCTCGTCGGGGCCTCCGGTTCGGGCAAGACCGTCACCGCGCGGGCGGTGCTCGGGCTCTCGGCGGCCGGGACCTCGGTGGACGCCGAGGTACTCAGGCTGGCCGGACAAGACGTCCGGGGGTTGTCGGAGCGGCAGTGGCGGCGACTTCGCGGTGCCACGGTCGGCTACGTCGGGCAAGAGGCCCTGGGCGCCCTCGACCCGCTCCGCCCGGTCGGCCGCGAGGTCGGCGACGCCCTGCGGCTGCACACCCGGATGACCGCCGCCGAGCGGATCGACGCCGTCCGGACGGCGCTCGCGGCGGTCGACCTCGACCCGGACCTGGCGCACGACGGCCGGCTCGCGGGCACGCTCTCGGGCGGGATGCGGCAGCGTGCCCTGATCGCCGCGGCCACGGTCGGCGCTCCGGACCTCGTGGTCGCGGACGAGCCGACGACGGCCCTCGACGCGGCCGTCGCCGTCACCGTGATGGAGCAGCTGCGTGCCGCGCAGCGCCGCGGGGCCGGGCTGCTCGTCATCACGCACGACCTCGGGCTCGTCGCGGGGTGGGCGGACCGGGTCGTCGTCGTGGACGACGGCACGGTGGTCGAGCAGGGTCCGACCTCGGCGGTGTTCGCCGCACCGGAGCACCCCGCGACGCAGGCACTGGTGCGTGCGGCCCGGGCCGACCGGTCCCGCGACGACGCCGGCGACGATGCTGGTGACGGGCCCTCGGCTACGGTCGGCCCGGCGATCCTCGCGGGGCGCGGCCTCTCCCGGTCCTTCGCGGGCGTTCCCGCGGTGCAGGACGTCTCGTTGTCCGTGCGGCCGGGGCGCGTCCTCGGCGTGATCGGGGCCTCCGGATCCGGCAAGACCACGGTCGCGCGGATGCTGCTCGGCCTCGAGGAACCGGACGCGGGCACGGTCACGCTCGACGGCGCGCCGTGGGTGCCGCTGCCGGAGCGCGACCGTCGGGCACGCCGGCACCGCGTGGCCGCCGTCGTGCAGGACCCCGGTGCCACCTTCGACGAGCGGTGGACGGTGGAGCGGGTGCTCGCGGACGCGCTGTCCGACGGCCGCGAGCGCCGCGCGCGCGGGGCACTGGGCGGACGTGTCGACGAGGCGCTGCGGCAGGTCGGACTCGACCCGGCGCTGCGGCCACGGTCGCCGCGGACGCTCTCCGGCGGGCAGCGGCAGCGGCTCGCGATCGCCCGGGCGCTGGCGACCGCGCCCGAGGTGGTGGTGCTCGACGAGCCCGTCACCGCCCTCGACGCGACCGTGCAGGACGCGGTGCTGACGCTCCTCGAGCGGCTCCGGGACGAGACCGGGGTCGCGATGGTCCTCGTGTCGCACGACCTGCGGGCCGTCCGGCGGACGGCGGACGAGGTGCTCGTCGTGCACGGCGGCCGGGTCGTCGAGCACGGTCCGGCCGCGCGGGTGTGGGCCGCGCCGGAGCACCCGGAGACCGCGCGCCTGCTGGCCGCGGCCGCGCGGCTGGCCGCCGGCCCGGCCTGAGCGCGCACCGGACCGCTCTGGTCTGCGCCGAGTCTCGTGCTCGGCGACGGGTCCCGGGCCTCCCGGCCCGGGACTCGTCGCCCTGCCCGAGACTCGGATCCGGGGCGCGCGCACGACGCGACCACACGCAGGAGGCGCGGTGCGGGACGGACCCGCACCGCGCCTCCAGGCCGGTGGATGTGACGCCTACGCGCCCGTCGTCTCCTTGTCCTGCCCCGGCGTCGGGGCGTCACCCGAGATGATCGGGATCTCGCTCGTCGAGAAGTCCTTCGCCCAGTCGGACTGCGCGAGCTCCGAGGTCGGGTCGTTGTAGTCCTTGATGACGTCGGCGATCTCGTCCTCGTGCGCGACCGTCGGGCCCGAGCCCATCAGCGGGGTCGCGGCGGTCTCCTTGGTGAAGTACACCGCGACGAGGCCGATCACGGCCGCGGCCATCAGGTAGAAGGCCGGGATGTCCTCGGCCCACGACAGGCCCGCGTCCTTCGCACCGGCGATGAGCGCCTGCGTCGCGAGCGGGGTGGTGCCGCCGAATAGCGAGACGGACACGTTGAACGCGATCGCCAGGGCGCCGTAGCGGATGATCGTCGGGAACAGCGCGGGGAGCGTCGACGGCATGGTCGAGGTGAAGGTCACCAGGACCAGGCCGAGGAGCAGCAGACCCGTGAAGACGCCGACACCGGTGCCGGTCTGGACCAGCTTGAGCGCCGGCCAGGACAGCACGAGGAAGCCGATGCAGCCCGCGGCGAGGACCGGACGACGACCGAACTTGTCGGACAGCCGACCGCCGAACGTGATGACGACCATCATCAGGATCATCACGATGACGATCAGGATGAGCCCGAACGTGGCGTTCTGGCCGAGGTTCGTCTCGAGGTACGTCGGCATGTACGACAGCAGCATGTAGTCGGTCACGTTGAAGACGAGCACGAGGCCGATGCAGACGATGAGCGAGCGCCAGTTCTCGGCGAACAGCTTGAGGAACGGCGTCTTCTGCGACTCGCGCTCGGCTGCCTGCTCCTGCTGCTTCTGGAAGGCGGGGGTCTCCTCGAGCTTCAGGCGCAGGTAGAGCCCGATCAGGCCGAGCGGGCCGGCGACGATGAACGGGATGCGCCACCCCCAGCTGAGGAGCGCGTCCTCGGGCATGGCGTACTGCAGGACGGTGACGATCGACGCACCGAGGACGTAGCCGGCCAGCGTGCCGAACTCCAGCCACGAGCCCATGAACCCGCGGCGCTTGTCCGGCGAGTACTCGGCGATGAAGGTCGCGGCGCCGCCGTACTCACCACCGGTCGAGAAGCCCTGCACGAAGCGCGCGACGAGCAGCAGGACCGGGGCCCAGAAGCCGATCGTCGAGTACGACGGGATGAGGCCGATCATGAGCGTGCCGGCGGCCATCAGGATCATCGTCAGCGCGAGGACCTTCTGCCGGCCGATCTTGTCACCGATCGGGCCGAACACCGCGCCACCGATCGGGCGGACGATGAACGCCGCGGCGAAGAAGCCGAACGTCGCGACGAGGTTCGAGGTGGGGTCGCCCTCGGGCAGGAAGACCTTCGAGATCGTGACCGTGAGGTACGCGAAGATGCCGAAGTCGAACCACTCCATCGCGTTGCCGAGTGCGGCGGCGGCGACGGCGCGCTTGAGCAGTGACTCCTCGACGACGGTGACGTCGTCCTCGGTCAGCTTGCGTCGCGCGCGCTTCGCGGCGGCCTTCGTGCGCAGCGGGCGGTCGCCCTGCTGGTTCCGTGCTTCGTGCGGTGCCAAGTTCGTTCCTCCGGTAGTGCTGAGTCTTGCCTTCGGGCGTCCGGCGGAGAGCAACGGTGCGGTCCCGACGGAACCCACGTTCGCCGGACAAACTCCGACAGACTACCAGGCGCTCTCCAGCGTGTCCCGGCTCCTCCTGTGGTACACGCAGTCGGGACCGACCGCCGCAGGTGCCACGGCCGGTGCCGACCGCGGCGGGTGCGCCGCCGCACGTGCTGGCGATACCATCGACTCGCCGCGCAGTGCGCGCGGACACTCAGGCACCTCACCACGGACTCGGTGCCGCACACATCGATCGAGAGGCCCCGCCATGTCGAAGCCCATGCCCGAGAAGCCCACCGTCGACGGACTCGAGCAGGTCTGGGGTCCGGTCTGGGAGCAGGACGGCACCTACCGGTTCGACCGCGACAGCGCGACCAAGGACGCGGTGTACTCGATCGACACCCCGCCGCCGACCGCCTCCGGTTCGCTGCACATCGGCCACGTGTTCTCGTACACGCACACCGACCTCAAGGCCCGGTACGAGCGGATGCGCGGCAAGCACGTCTTCTACCCGATGGGCTGGGACGACAACGGGTTGCCGACCGAGCGTCGGGTGCAGAACTACTACGGCGTCCGCTGCGACCCGCAGCTCCCCTACGACCCCGCGTTCGTCCCGCCGTTCGAGGGCGGCGACAACAAGTCGTCGAAGGCCGCCGACCAGCTGCCGATCTCGCGCCGCAACTTCATCGAGCTGTGCGAGCGGCTGACCGTCCAGGACGAGCAGCAGTTCGAGCACCTGTTCCGCACCCTGGGCCTGTCGGTCGACTGGACGCAGTCGTACCGGACGATCGACGACACGTCGCGTGCGAGTGCCCAGCGCGCCTTCCTCCGCAACCTCGAGCGCGGCGAGGCCTACCAGGCGGACGCCCCGACGCTCTGGGACGTCACCTTCCGCACCGCGGTCGCGCAGGCCGAGCTCGAGGACAAGGAGATGCCCGGCGCGTACCACGGCCTGGCCTTCCACCGCACCGACGGCGGCGAGGACGTCGTCATCCAGACCACCCGCCCGGAGCTGCTCCCCGCGTGCGTCGCCCTCGTCGCACACCCGGACGACGAGCGCTTCCAGGACCTGTTCGGGAGGACCGTCCGCTCCCCCCTGTTCGACGTCGAGGTCCCGGTGCTCGCACACCACCTCGCGCAGCAGGACAAGGGCGCCGGCATCGCGATGGTCTGCACCTTCGGCGACACCACCGACGTCGTGTGGTGGCGCGAGCTGCAGCTGCCGAACCGCGCGATCATCGGCTTCGACGGTCGCGTTCGCTCCGACGAGCCCACCTGGATCGAGAGTGCCCGCGGCAAGGAGCTCTACGCCGAGATGGCCGGCAAGACGGTGTTCTCCGCCAAGAAGGTCCTCGTCGACGCCCTCACCGAGTCCGGCGAGCTGGTCGGCGAAGTCAAGACGATCAACCATCCGGTGAAGTTCTTCGAGAAGGGCGACAAGCCGCTCGAGATCGTCTCCACCCGCCAGTGGTACATCGTGAACGGCGCACGCGACGAGGAGCTCAAGACCACGCTGCGCCAGCGCGGCGAGGAGATCGCCTTCCACCCGGACTTCATGCGGGTCCGCTACGACAACTGGGTCGGCGGCCTGTCCGGTGACTGGCTCATCTCGCGCCAGCGCTTCTTCGGCGTGCCGCTGCCGGTCTGGTACCCGCTCGACGCGGACGGCAACCCGGTCTACGACCAGCCGATCGTGCCGACCGAGGCGCAGCTGCCGGTCGACCCCGCGTCCGAGCCGGCTCCCGGCTACGACGAGTCGCAGCGCGGCGTCGCCGGTGGGTTCCAGGGCGAGCTCGACGTCATGGACACCTGGGCGACCTCGTCGCTGACCCCGCAGCTCGCCGGCAAGTGGGAGACCGACCCGGCGCTGTACGACCTGGTGTTCCCGTACGACGTCCGCCCCCAGGCGCAGGACATCATCCGCACGTGGCTGTTCACGACCGTGCTGCGCAGCCAGCTCGAGGCCGACGTCGCTCCGTGGAAGCACGCCAGCATCTCGGGCTTCATCGTCGACCCGGACCGCAAGAAGATGTCGAAGTCGAAGGGCAACGTCGTCACGCCGCTGTCGATCCTCGAGCAGCACGGCGCGGACGCGGTCCGGTACTGGGCGGCCTCGTCGAAGCTCGGCACGGACGCGGCGTTCGACCCGCAGAACCCGAAGCAGATCAAGGTCGGCCGTCGTCTGGCGATCAAGGTCCTCAACGCGGCGAAGTTCGTCTACGGCTTCCCCCTGCCCGAGGGTGCCACGAGCGTCACCGAGGCGCTCGACGTCGACATGCTCGCCGAGCTCGGCGCGGTCGTCGACCAGGCCACCGCGGCCTTCGACGGCTTCGACCACGCCCGTGCACTCGAGGTCACCGAGCGCTTCTTCTGGACCTTCTGCGACGACTACCTCGAGCTCGTGAAGGAGCGTGCCTACGGCACGGCGTCCGACGCGACGCACGAGACGCAGGCGAGCGCCGTCCTGGCGCTCCGCGCCGCGATCGACGCGCTGCTCCGGCTGCTCGCACCGTTCCTGCCGTTCGCGACGGAAGAGGTGTGGGCCTGGATCCACGAGACCAGCGTGCACCGGGCGCAGTGGCCCACGGCGAGCGGCCTGGCGGCCGCCGCGGGGCCGAGCGCGGCGAACCTGATCGCCCAGGGCCCGACGGGGCTGCTGGGTGCGGTCGGGCAGGCGCTCATCGGGATCCGCGGGGCGAAGACCGCCGCCAAGGCGTCCCAGAAGACGCCCGTGACGCGTGCCGTCGTCGCGGCGCCGGCCGAGCAGCGGGCGCTCATCGAGCGCGCGGCGGTCGACCTGGCGGCCGTCGGCCGCATCGAGAACCTGTCGTTCACCGACGGCGACGAGCTCGCCGTCACCGAGATCGAGCTCGCCGAGCAGCAGGCGTAGCGTCGGCTCCCCGGGGCCGGTCACGTCGGCGACGCGGCCGGCCCCGCGCCGGTCGCGTCGTGCCGATGCGGCCGGTCCACACCGGACTGGAGGCACGGATGCAGTTGGGCACGCGCTGGAACGTGGGTGGGCAGCCACCCGAGCGACTCCCCGAGGCGATGGTCGTCGCCGTGCGCGGGGTCGAGGACGAGCTCGCCGCCGCGTCCGTCGACGCGTCGTCGTGGCGGTGGACGCTGACGTTCCTCGAGGGCAAGCCGATCGTCGAGCTCGACGACGGCACGTCGATCCGGCTCGACCCCGACGGCCACGCGCAGGTGACCGACCCGGACGACGCCCCCGAAGAGGACTAGCCGCCGCGGCGTAGAGTGAGAACCGTCGTTCCCGACGCAAGGCCGGGACCGCTGGACCAGGGATCGGGACCGTCATGCCCACCACCGTCGACCCGGACACCCGGGACCGCATCGTCGACGTCGCCGACGAGCTCTTCTACGCCCGCGGGATCCAGTCGGTCGGGATGGACGAGATCCGCACCGGTGCCGGCGTCTCGCTGAAGAAGCTCTACGCGGCCTTCCCCGGCAAGGACCAGCTCGTCGCGGCGGTGCTCAGCGGTCGGCACGACCTCTGGGAGCGGGGCGTCCGCGGTGCCGTCGACGCCGCGACCACCCCGCGCGACAAGCTCCTGGCCGTCTACGACTTCCTCGAGGACTGGTTCGGCGACGCGTCCTTCCGCGGCTGCGGCTTCATCAACGCCTTCGGCGAGCTCGGAGCGACCTCCCCCGAGGTCGCCGACATCGCCCGCGCGCACAAGGCGTCCTTCCAGCGGTACGTCGCGGACCTCGCGGCGACCGTCGTCGCCGACCGGGACGCCGCCGAGACGCTCGCCGCGCAGCTCGCGCTCCTCGCCGAGGGCGCGCAGACGACCGCGGCGATCTCCGGCGAGACGACGCCGGCGGCACACGCGCGGAGCGCGGCCGCCGTGCTGGTCGACGTGGCGACGGACGCCAGGCGCGTGGCGGCGGACGGGAGGCGCGTGGCGACGCCGCCACGATCCTCCCGTCCGGCTGTGGACAGGACCGACGGTCCGTAGGGTGGGGCCATGGCCAACCCGTTCGACGCACCGAGCACCTTCCCCTACGCCCTCCCGCCGTTCGACGACGTGCGGCTCGAGCACTTCCGTCCGGCGTTCGACGCCGGCATCGCCGAGCAGCGCGCGGAGGTCGAGGCGATCGCCACCGACCCGGCGCCGCCGACGTTCGAGAACACCCTGGTGGCACTCGAGCGCTCCGGCCAGCTGCTGACCCGCGTCAGCCACGTGTTCTTCACGCTGTCGTCCGCCGACTCGACGCCGGAGCTGCACGACCTCGAGGCCGAGGTCGCCCCGCTCCTCGCCGCGCACCGGGACGCGATCACGCTCGACTCCCGCCTGTACGCGCGGGTCGACGCGGTGCGGTCCGCACTCGGCGACCGCTCGGACCTGACCGACGAGGACCGTCGCCTGGTCGAGCGGGTGCACACGGAGATGACCCTCGCCGGCGCGGGGCTCGACGACGCCGGCAAGGAACGACTGACGGCGATCAACCAGGAGCTGTCGACGCTGACGACGACCTTCGAGCGCAACCTGCTCGAGGACACGAACGACCTCGCGGTGCACGTCACCGAGGAGCGCGAGCTCGACGGGCTCGACGACGGCGCGAAGTCGGCCGCCGCGGGCGCCGCGTCCGACCGCGGGCTGGACGGCTGGCTCGTGACGCTGCCGCTCTACACGGGCCACCCTTGGCTCGCGTCGCTGACCGACCGCGGGCTCCGCGAGCGGATCATGCGCGCGTCGCTCTCGCGCGGCCGCCGCGGCAACGAGCACGACAACCGCGACGTGCTGCTCCGCATCGTCCGGCTCCGCGCCGAGCGTGCCGAGCTGCTCGGGTTCCCGAACCACGCGGCGGTCGTCACGGCGGACGAGACCGCACGGACGCCCGAGGCCGTCGAGGGGCTGCTGTCCTCGCTCGTGCCCGCCGCGGCGGCCAACGCCGAGGACGAGCGCGCCGTCCGCTCCCGCACCGTCGGCTTCGAGGTCGAGGCGTGGGACTGGGCGTACGCCACCGAGGTCCTGCGCGGCGAGCAGTTCGCCGCCGACAGCTCCGCGCTCCGCCCCTACCTGGAGGCCGACCGGGTCCTGCACGACGGGGTGTTCCACGCCGCCGGTGCCCTGTACGGCCTGACCTTCACCGAGCGCCCCGACCTGCACGGCTACAACGACGAGGTCCGCGTCTTCGAGGTGCGCTCCGAGGACGGCGCAGAGGTCGGCCTGTACCTGCTCGACCTCTACACGCGGGACGGCAAGCGCGGTGGCGCGTGGATGAACCCCGTCGTCGAGCAGTCGCACCTGCTCGGCACGCTCCCGGTCGTCGTGAACAACCTCAACGTGGCGAAGCCCGCACCGGGATCGCCGACGCTCCTGATCCAGGACGAGGTCGAGACGCTCTTCCACGAGTTCGGGCACGCGCTGCACGGGCTGATCGCCCGGACGACCTACCCGCGGTTCTCGGGGACGAACGTCGAGCGGGACTTCGTGGAGTTCCCCTCGCAGGTCAACGAGATGTGGGTGACCTGGCCGTCCGTGCTCGCGAACTACGCCAAGCACCACGAGACCGGGGAGCCCCTGCCGCCGGAGCTCGTCCTCGGCCTGAGCGATTCGGCCGGCTTCAACGAGGGCTTCGGCACGACCGAGTACCTCGCCGCGGCACTGCTCGACCAGGCGTGGCACCGACTGTCGGCTGAGGAGGCCGCCGCGGTCACGTCCGTCGAGGACTTCGAGCGGGACGCCCTCGCGGCCGCCGGGATCGACGTCGCCGCCGTCCCGCCGCGGTACTCGTCGACGTACTTCGCGCACACGTTCTCGGGCGGGTACGACGCCGGGTACTACGGCTACATCTGGTCCGAGGTGCTCGACGCCGACACCGTGGAGTGGTTCCGCGAGCACGGCGGGCTCTCCCGGACAGCCGGGGAGCGCTTCGCGACGATGGTGCTCGGCGTCGGCGGGGCGCAGGACCCGCTCGAGGCATACCGCGCGTTCCGGGGTCGCGACGCCGAGGTCGGGCCGCTGCTGCGCCGCCGCGGGCTGGAGTAGGGGCGCGGGGGCGCGGGCGGCCGCGGGGGCGGCACGGAGCGCTGCCGCTCAACCGGAAGCACATCACGCCACGGATCGCCGTGGTGTGGTGTGCTTCTGGTTGTGCGGAGCGCCTCCGCTCACGCCCGCTCCCCGCACACGACGACGACCCGGCCCCCGAGGGGACCGGGCCGTCGTGCGACGCGACCTACGCGGACTTCTCGACGCGCTTCGCCCGCGGCCGCGGCACGATCGTCGGCGCGGCGTTCTCGAGCACGGACTCGCGGGTGATCACGACCCGGGCGACGTCGTCGTCCGAGGGCACGTCGAACATGACCGGCCCGAGCACCTCCTCGAGGATGGCGCGGAGCCCGCGGGCACCGGTCTGCCGCAGGACGGCGAGGTCCGCGATCGCCTCGAGCGCACCACGGTCGAACTCGAGCTCGACCCCGTCGATCTGGAACATCCGCTGGTACTGCTTCACGAGGGCGTTCTTCGGCTCGGTCAGGATCTGCATGAGCGCCGACTGGTCGAGCTGCGACACCGTGGTCACGACGGGCAGACGCCCGATGAACTCAGGGATGAGCCCGAACTTGTGCAGGTCCTCCGGCAGGACGTCGGCGAACAGGTCCTGCTGGTCGAGCGGGCTGTGCAGCGGCGCGCCGAAGCCGATCCCCCGCTTGCCGACCCGGGACGACACGATGTCCTCGAGCCCGGCGAACGCCCCCGCCACGATGAACAGGACGTTCGTCGTGTCGATCTGGATGAACTCCTGGTGCGGGTGCTTCCGACCGCCCTGCGGCGGGACCGAGGCCGTGGTGCCCTCGAGGATCTTGAGCAGGGCCTGCTGCACGCCCTCGCCCGAGACGTCGCGCGTGATCGAGGGGTTCTCGGCCTTGCGCGCGATCTTGTCGACCTCGTCGATGTAGATGATCCCGGTCTCGGCACGCTTGACGTCGTAGTCCGCGGCCTGGATGAGCTTGAGCAGGATGTTCTCGACGTCTTCGCCAACGTAGCCGGCCTCGGTCAGCGCGGTGGCGTCGGCGACGGCGAACGGCACGTTGAGGCGCTTCGCCAGGGTCTGCGCCAGGTAGGTCTTGCCGCACCCCGTCGGGCCGATGAGCAGGATGTTCGACTTCGCGATCTCGACGTCGTCGCGGTCTTCCGCCGCGGTGATCTGCCCCTGCGCCCGGATGCGCTTGTAGTGGTTGTAGACGGCCACGGCCAGCGCGCGCTTCGCGGGGTCCTGCCCGATGACGTACTCCTGCAGGAAGTCGAAGATCTCGCGCGGCTTCGGGAGCTCGAAGTCCCCGCTCGTGGTGTCCTCGCCCGCCTCGGCCAGACGCTCCTCGATGATCTCGTTGCAGAGCTCGACGCACTCGTCACAGATGTAGACGCCCGGCCCGGCGATGAGCTGCTGGACCTGCTTCTGGCTCTTGCCGCAGAAGGAGCACTTCAGCAGGTCGGCGCTCTCTCCGATGCGTGCCATGGCGGTGCCCTCCCTGGTTGACCTCCGCGCGGGTGACCCGCCCGGTGTGACCGAGCCTAACCGCATCCGGCGACACCCACCGCGACGCCGTCCGGCCTGTCCCGCGGCGTTCGCCCACGGCGTCGTCTCCTGGTACCGTTGCACCGCTGCTCTACAAGTTGTAGAAACCGGAAGGACCCCATGACCAAGCGCCTCGCCCTCGTCGGCACCGCCACCCTCGGCGTGACCGCCGCGATCGTCCTCGGCACGGCGGCCGCCGCCAGCGCCCACGTCGAGGCCGACGCGACCTCCACCGCTGCGAACTCCTACACCACGGCGACCTTCTCCGTGCCGCACGGCTGCGACGGCTCCCCCACCACGAAGCTCGAGTTCCAGGTGCCGAAGTCCGTCATCGAGGTCACGCCGACGGTCAACCCGAACTGGACGATCACCAAGACGACCGAGCCGTACACGAGCGGGGCGTCGAGCAGCAACGACGAGGACGAGGCCGGCGCCGTCCGCGTCACGAGCGTCACCTACACCGCGAAGACCCCGCTCCCCGCGGACGAACGCGACACCTTCTCGCTGTCGTTCTCGCTCCCCGACGGCAAGCCCGGCGACCGCGTGTCCTTCCCGGTCGTGCAGACCTGCGAGCAGGGCACGACCGACTGGGACCAGGTGCAGCAGACCGGCAAGGCCGAGCCGGAGCACCCCGCCCCGTCGATCGTCCTGACCGCCGCGACCGCCACGAGCGGTGACGACGACGACGCCCCCGCCACCACGGCCGCCGCGTCGACGAGCACCGCCGCCCAGCCCGACCTGGTCGGTCGCTTCCTCGGCCTCGGCGGCCTGGTCGTCGGCGCCGTCGGCCTGGTCGTCGCGGTCGCGGCCACCCGCCGCCGGGACGCCGCGAAGTGACCCGTCCCACGCCCGGCCGTCGGTCCGCCCCGGGTCGGCGGTCGCCCGGGAGGATCGTGGCCGCGTCCGCCACGGCCCTCGCGATCGCGGGCGGTGCGGTCCTCGGGCTCGCCGCCCCCGCCAGCGCGCACAACTACCTGGTGTCGTCGACGCCACAGGTCGGTGGGACGCTCACCGCGCTCCCGGACCGGTTCGACATCACCACGAACGACCGGCTGCTCGAGATCGGCGGCTCGGACTCCGGCTTCGCGTTCCGGGTCCTCGGCCCGGACGGCCGGTACTACGAGGACGGCTGCGTCACGGTGGACGGCCCGTCGATGACCACGAAGGCCGCCCTCGGGAAGTCCGGGAAGTACGCGGTCGAGTGGCAGATCGTCTCCGCGGACGGCCACACCGTGTCCGACCGGTACGACTTCACGTGGGACGCCCCCGCGGGCTTCTCCCCCGCAGCCGGCACGACCGACCCGCCGGTCTGCGCCACCGACCGGGCGAGCGCGGGGTCCGGCGCGGACGAGTCCGGCACCGCGACCAGCGCCGGCGACTCGACGGCGACCGACGCGCTGTGGATCGGCGCCGGCGGGGTCGTGCTCGTCGGCCTGGTCGTCGCGGTCCTGCTGCTCCTGCGACGCCGCCCGGCCCCGACCGCCGACCCGCACGACGACGAAGACTGACCCGCCACACCACGACGGCCCCGCACCGGGAGGTGCGGGGCCGTCGTGGTGCTGGTGCTACTTGACGAGCGCCGGCAGGTTCTTGCGGCTCGTGAGGACCTGGTCGATCAGGCCGTACTCGAGTGCCTCTTCGGCGGACATGATCTTGTCGCGCTCGATGTCGTTGTTGACCTGCTCCGGCGTGCGGTTCGAGTGCTTCGACAGCGTCTCCTCGAGCCAGGTGCGCATGCGGAGGATCTCCGCCGCCTGGATCTCGATGTCCGACGCCTGACCGCCACCCTGCTGGGTCGCCGGCTGGTGGATCAGCACGCGGGCGTTCGGGAGCGCCAGACGCTTGCCCGGGGTACCGGCAGCGAGGAGCACCGACGCGGCCGAGGCCGCCTGGCCCAGGCACACGGTCTGGATCTGCGGACGGATGTACTGCATCGTGTCGTAGATCGCCGTCATCGCGGTGAACGAGCCACCGGGCGAGTTGATGTACATCACGATGTCGCGGTCCGGGTCCATCGACTCGAGCACGAGCAGCTGGGCCATGACGTCGTCGGCGGACGCGTCGTCCACCTGCACGCCGAGGAACACGATGCGGTCCTCGAACAGCTTCGCGTACGGGTCCTGACGCTTGAAGCCGTAGGCCGTGCGCTCCTCGAAGCTGGGGAGGATGTAGCGATCGGACGGAGCCGGGACGTTCTGCGCGCCACCGAGCATGGGGAGGTGCATTCTCGTTTCCTTCTCTTCGGTGGTGGTCAGTGGGACTCGGGCTCGGCAGCCGCGGTCGGCGTCTCGCCGTCGCCCACGGTTCCGCCGCCGCCGACGACCTCGTTCGAGGACGCACGGAGGTGGTCGACGAAGCCGTACTCCAGGGCCTCCTGCGCCGTGAACCAGTTGTCGCGGTCGTTGTCCTTGAGGATCTGCTCGATCGACTTGCCGGTCTGCTCGGCCGTGAGCTCCGCCATCCGCTGCTTCATGTCGAGGATGACCTTGGCCTGCGTCTGGATGTCGGCAGCGGTGCCGCCGAAGCCACCGGACGGCTGGTGCAGGAGCACGCGCGCGTTCGGGGTGATGTAGCGCTTGCCCGGGGTGCCCGAGGAGAGCAGGAACTGCCCCATCGAGGCGGCGAGGCCGATGCCCACGGTGACGATGTCGTTCGGCACGAACTGCATCGTGTCGTAGATCGCCATGCCCGCGGTGATCGAGCCACCGGGCGAGTTGATGTAGAGGTAGATGTCCTTCTCAGGGTCCTCGGCGGCGAGCATCAGCAGCTTCGCTGCGATCTCGTTCGAGTTCTCGTCGCGGACCTCAGAGCCGAGCCACACGATCCGGTCTCTCAGAAGGCGGTCAAAAACACTGGGGTTCAGTGTCGCTTCGGCCATGGAAAAGCTCCCGTTCAGTTGTCGCTTGATGTCGAACTTATCGGGTGCAACGCGGCTGTTCGCGTCTGTTCGCTCTGGGCGGTCGGGCCGGCCCGCCAACGGACAGGAGGCGCGGTGCCAGCTGGCACCGCGCCTCCTGTTGCGGAAGGTGGTCGCGGACTACTCCGCGTCCTCCGACGGGGTCTGCGCGACGCCCGCCGTGAAGGCGGAGAGGTCGACGTCCCCGCCGTTGGAGTCCTTGACGGTCACCTTCGACAGGACGGTCGCGACCGCCTTCGAGCGGGCGACCTCGCCGACCATGCCCGGGATCTGACCGTTCTGGTCGATCACCTTGATGAACTCGGCGGGCTCCATGCCGTACTGCGCCGCAGCCTGGATGAGGTACTGGGTCAGTTCCTCCTGGGAGACCTGGATCTCCTCCTTCTCGGCGATCGCGTCGAGCAGGATCTGCGAGCGGAAGGCCTTCTCGCTGGACTCGGAGACCTCCTTGCGGTGCTCCTCGTCCTCGAGGCGGTTCTCCTGCTCGAGGTGACGGTGCACCTCGTCCTCGATGAGCTGCTCCGAGATCGGGATGTTGACGTCCTCGATGAGCTTCTCGACGAGCTTGTCGCGCGCAGCAGCACCCTGGCCGAAGGTCTTCGACTTGGCGATCTGCTCCTTGAGGTCCGCCTTGAGCTCGTCGATGGTGTCGAACTGGCTGGCGATCTGGGCGAACTCGTCGTCGGCCTCGGGGAGCTCGCGCTCCTTGACGGCGGTGACGGTGACGGCGATCTGGGCGGTCTCGCCCTCGCGGTCGCCACCGACCAGCGTCGACTCGAAGGTCGTCGACTCGCCGGCGGTCAGGGACTCGAGCGCCTCGTCGATGCCCTCGAGCAGGTCGCCCGAGCCGATCTCGTAGGAGACGCCGGTGGCCGAGTCGACCTCGTCGTCACCGATGGTGGCGGTCAGGTCGATCTGGGCGAAGTCGCCGGTCTTGGCCGGACGGTCGACCGTCACGAGCGTGCCGAAGCGGGTGCGCAGGTTCTGCAGCTCTTCCTCGACCTCGTCGTCGGAGACCTCGACCGCGTCGACCGTCAGCTCGTACTCGTCGTACTTCGGCAGGTCGAACTCGGGGCGGACGTCCACCTCGAAGGTGAGGACGAGGTCGCCCGTGAAGTCCTTCACGTTGGGGAGCTCGGCGACGTCGGCCTCGGCGCGGCCGAGGATGCGCAGCTCCTGCTCCTCCACCGCCTGGCGGTAGAAGGTGTCGATCGCGTCGCCGACGGCGTGGTTCAGGACCTCGCCGCGGCCGACACGCTGGTCGACGATCGCCGGCGGGACCTTGCCCTTGCGGAAGCCGGGGATGTTGATCTGCTCGGCGATGTGCTTGTACGCGTGGTCGATGCTCGGCTTGAGATCTTCCGGCGTCACGTTCACGGTGAGCTTGACGCGGGTGTCGCTCACCTTGTCGACGGTGCTGGTGGCCAAGGGATGTACTCCTGTTGGTTGACGTTCGTGTGGACCTGGTCGGGGCGACAGGATTTGAACCTGCGACCTCCCGCTCCCAAAGCGGGCGCTCTACCAAGCTGAGCTACGCCCCGTGACTGGGCCAGGGTGGCCGCGCACACCCGAGGGCACGCACGACCGCGACGAGTCTAGCGGTCCGCCGGTGACTGGTTCCCGGGCGGCGTGCCGCGCTGTGGAGGAGCCGGGTCGGCCGCCCGACGGAGGCCCTGCCGCCAGCGAACCCCGACGGCCACCTGCACCGCTCCCGCGCCCAGGACGAGCAGGAGTCCGACGACGATCCGCCACACGTGCAGGAGCGCGTGCCACGGCTGGGCCTGCGGGTCGCCGAAGACCTCCGGCCGGAGCGAGAACACCACGGCGGCGAGGGCCAGCAGCACGAACGACACCACCCGCGAGCGGCGGATCCGCCGGGTGTCGCCCGGGTCGGGCTGCGGCAGCACGTTCGATGGCATGTCGGGGGTCGTTCGTCCGCTACGATGGTGGCGCTGCGCAACCAGTGCTGCAGCGCGGGGATGTAGCTCAATGGTAGAGCCCCAGTCTTCCAAACTGGCCACGCGGGTTCGATTCCCGTCATCCCCTCCGTGTCATCAGCGCTCCGCGCGGTCGTCAGTTGCTCGTCCTGAGGCCGGTGGGCGGTGCGCCAGGGGTGCTGCTCAGGGGGCGCCGAGCGTCAGGGTGAGGTGCACGGTGTCGCCGAGGCCGACCCCCGCCCGGGTCCGCTCCGCCTTCCGCAGCGGCACGAGGTACCCGCCGTCCTTCGGGAACAGCGACGTCGTCCACCGCACCCGCCCGATCGCGACGCCCGCCGGGACGACGCCCCAGCCGTAGGTCAGCTCGGACACGAGCTCGTGGACGAGGTCGGCGACGTCGTCGGGCACCACCGCGTACACGTACGGCGCCGGACCGCGCCACTCGATCACCTCTGCCTCGAACATGAGCTTCACGCGGGCATCGTAGGTCTCAAGCGGTCGTCTTCGTCAGGCCGTGCTCCGTCTTCTCCCAGTAGTGCGGCCGGGTGATGAGTTGCCAAAGGCCCTTGTACGCGGCGACGGAGTGCAGGATCCAGTACAGCGGGTTGAGGAGCGCCCACCCCATCAGGTCGAAGCGTCCCCGCTTGTACGGCCCCATCATGGTCAGGTAGATCATCGTCGCGTTGCCGAGCAGGAAGTCGAGCACGCACAGCCAGAGCACGGGCGCGGGGAACATCGGGGACGTCCACCCCGCCGGCAGCACGAGCGTCGCGATCGTCACCACGACACCGGGCAGCATGCCGAGGAAGGTGAGCGGTGTGCCGGCGATGAGCAGGGCGAACGCAGCGGCACGGCGTGGGCCGATCTCGCCGACGAGTGCACGGGGACGCCGGGCGTGCACGAGGGCGGTCTGCATGTAGCCCTTGATCCAGCGGGAGCGCTGCCGGACGAAGTTCGGGATCGAGGTGTTCGCCTCCTCCATCGTCGTGGAGTTCACCACGGCGACGCGGTACCCGACGGCCGAGGCCCGGATGCCGAGGTCGGCGTCCTCGGTGACGTTGTACGGGTCCCACCCGCCGAGTTCGCGGAGCAGGTCGGTGCGGAAGTGGTTCGACGTGCCACCGAGCGGGATCGGCAGCTCCCGGGCGTCGAGCCCGGCGAGCATGTAGTCGAACCAGTACGAGTACTCGAGCGTGAACATCCGGGTGAGCGCGTTCTCGTCGGCGTTGAAGTAGCTCAGGGCAGCCTGCACGCACACGGTGTCGTCGCCGGCGCGGTCGAAGGTCAGGAACACCTTCTTGAGCTGGTCCGGGTCGGGTCGGTCCTCGGCGTCGTAGATGACGACGTACTCCCCCTGGGCGATGGCGAGCCCGACGTTGCAGGCGCGCGGCTTCGTCTGCGGCGAGCCCGGCGGCACGATGACGATGCGCATCCACTCTGGAGGATCGGCGTCGACGACCGCCTCGCGCGTGGCGTGGTCCTCGGCCTCGACGAGCACGAGGACCTCGAGCCGGTCCTTCGGCCAGTCCAGGACCTCGAGGTTGCGGACGAGGGCGTGCACGATGTTCGCCTCGCGGAAGACGGGCACGAGGACGGTGTAGGTCGGCAGCGCGTCGTCGTCGAGCGCGGCGACGTCGTCGACGGAGACCTGCTCGACGAGGTCGAAGCGCGCTCCGACCATCGACACCCAGAACTTGAACACGATGCCGGCCAGGAACCCGATCGACAGGACGGCGGTCGCGATCGCGACGGTGGTGCCCGGCACCGCGACGAGACACGCAGCGAACACGAGCAGCGCGAACGCGCCGCCGACCTGTTGACCGCGCGACAGGACGGTGCGGGCGGAGAGGGCCGGGTTCGTCCGGGCGAGACCGTGGGCGGCGAGGTCGGCGACCTCCTCCTCGAGCTCGTACGCGATGCGCTGCCGCACGGCGGCCTCGGTGGCGCTGCGGAGAACGACCGGCTCCCCGAACTCCTCGGCCAGTGCTGCGCGCAGCACGTCCGGGTCGGACCGACCGCTCGTGAGGACGATCACGCCCTCCCGGATGCGGGCCGAGGCGACCCAGCCCTCCTCGACGTGGCGTCGGACGGAGCAGCGGTGTCGCGGGCGCCAATCGATCTCGTGGCCGCGGTGCCGGCCCTGTGGGACGCGGACGACTGCGGGTGGGACGCTGGGCGGGACCTCGGGAGCGGACTCGGCGACGGTCACCCGGACACCGCCGCCACGAGTGCGTGCATCCACTCCACGACCACCTCTCGCTGGGAGGAAGCTGCCCACGCGAGCGGCACCTGCAGCACCGCGAGCACGACGACGAGTACGCCGGTCAGCCGGCTCTGGACCGGCGGCAGGATCGCGATCGCGACACTGAGCATCGTCACGAACACGTTGCCCGCCGCAGCGATCGGGACGAGACCGATCGCGTAGCCGCCGATGATCCCGACGAAGAGCGCGACGACGAGGGCGATCGCACCCGGTCGACCGACGAGCAGGGCCAGGGTCGCGCCGGCGACGACCATCGCGATCAGGAGCAGCCCGTCAGCGGTGGCGAACAGGTGGTGCAGCCCGGCCAACCGCTGCGGCGAGACGTCGATCGTGCCGCGGATCGCAGCGAAGGGATCGTGGAGCACCATCCAGTCGAGCACGGCGGTGGAGAGCGCGACCGCGACGCTGGGGAACACGAGGACGAGCACGTTCGCCCGACGGATGCCACGCTGGTCGTGCCGCGCCAGGTCGAGCACGGGGGCGGCGAGCGCTGCGATGCCGACGTAGACGAACCCCATCGGGTCGAGCAGCGTGGAGAGCATGAGCGCGAGGCCGGCGCGGAAGCCCGCCTGCGTGTCGCCCCACGCGAAGAACCGGACCATGTCGACGACCGCGACGGCGAAGAGCGCGATGCCGAGGAACGCCTGCAGGTCGTTCAGCGCGACGAACGCGTACAGCGGGTTCGCGCCGAGGGCGACCGTGAAGGCCAAAACCTCGCGCATCCGCAGCCCCCGGCGGAGCATGTCCTGGGCGAGCAACTGGAGCAGGACCCCGGCGGCGACGGCCCCGAGCACCGCCGCACCCTGGACTCCGAACGGCATGAACCGGAGCAGGACCCCGGACAGCAGGGGGTAGAGCTGCCCGATCGCCTGCACGACCTCGCCGTCGAGTGCTGCGGTCGCCCGGTCGAGCGTCACCTGGTTGCCCGTCAGCCCGAGGAGCGGCGTCGGCGTGGCGCGGGCCGCCACCAGCGCGAGGACGACGTACGGCGCCGCGAACGCGGCGCGGAGCGACCAACGGACCGCCTGCCGCGGCAGCGGCCGCAGGGTCGCGGCGGCGGGCGCGAGCGCGGCGGACGCGAGCCCGGTGGGCGCCTGGACAGCGCGGGCGAGCGTGACGGTCATGCGGCTCCTTCGGGTGAAGCACGCAGGGGTGTCCTGCACCGACCATTCCACCCCGCGCTCCGCGGACACGACAGCCCACGAACGGGGTACGGACTCGTCCCCCGTGATGCCGACGCGGCGCGACGGACGCGCCCCGCGCCTCCAGGCCGGAGCCGAGGAGCGCGGGGCGCGGGCCGCCGTGCGGAGGCGAGGTCAGCGGTACGACGCGGCCTGCCCGTAGAGCACTTGTGTGAACGACGACACGTACGGCGAGACGTCGCCGTCCGGCAGGTTGTACGTCATGAAGACGCCGTAGCCGTCGGCCTTGGTGCGCTGCGCCAGGGACACCGCCGTCGACTGCGGGGTGTTCTGGATGTCGACCGCCGCCGCCGACAGCCGCGACTTCCCGAGCCCGGGGATCGACGGCGCCGAGTACGTGCCGTAGTAGGGGTTCCAGGCGTAGTCGAGCTGCGACCCGATCGCCGGGCTCGACGAGGACAGCGCGTCGGACGCCGGGCCGATGTCGTAGAACGAGACGAGCTTGCCGGGCATGTCGGCGCGCAGGGCGCTGATGAGCCAACCGATGGACTGCTGGTTCGGCTGCGGGGTGCCGTTCGTGCCGTAGTCGGAGTACTCGTCGTCGAGGTCGACGCCGTCGAGCCCGTACTTCGCGACGGTCGCGGACACCTGGGCGGCGAAGTCCTCCGCGGCGGCCTGCGTCGGGAAGTTCGCGATGCCGGCGCCCTGGTGGTTGCCGAGGATCGACAGCGAGACCTTGATGCCCTTCGCCTGCAGCGGCCGGATCTGGGTCGCGGCGTCGTCGAGCGTGCGCTGCACGTTCTCGTTGTCGTACAGGACGGCCTTCGACCCGTCCCAGTTGATGTTCGCGGCGAAGATGATCGCCACGTCGAACGCGTTCGCGCCGTCGGCGAGCGTGTAGCGGCCGACGTTCGCGAGCTGGTCGTTGTTGACCTCGACGTAGGCGATGCTCGTCGGTCCGTCCTTCGTCGGGGCGGCGTGCGGCTGCTTCCCGTGCCCGACGCCGTGTCGTGCCCCGACACCGTGTGACAGGCCGGTGGGCGACGGTGCGGCGGACGCGGCCGCCGGGACCATCGAGACGGCGAGCGCCGCGGCGAGCGCCGCGACGATACCGAGCTTCGTTGAGTGCTTCATCTCGTTCCTCCTCGAACTGGTGTGACTGCGACCGCTGGTGGGACTGCGACCGCTGGTGGGACTGCGAGCGGTGGTCAGGCGCGCGCGAACCGGACGGTGCGCACCTCGTAGGCGTCGACGGCGAACCCGGACGGGTCGATCGCCGCGAGTGGTTCCTCGAGCAGGGTCACCTCGGTCGGGTCGCCGAAGGGTCCGTCCACGGCGATGCCGCCGGTCCCCCGGCGCCCAGCGGGCTCGTACACGCGGACGACCAGGTCGCCCGAGCGGTCGTCGGCGAGCTTGACGCTCGACAGGACGACGTCGCCGGCGACCCGCACGAGCGGCGCGAAGCCGTGCCCGCCGGTCACCGTACGGGCGCCGGCGTTCATCACGACGCCGGCCGCCGTCGCCCCGAGCTGGTCGGTGCCGACGACGATGCCGTACCGGTGCGTCTGCACGCCCTGGTCGGTCTCCGGGTCCGGGAACCGCGGCGCGCGCAGCAGCGAGAGCCGCACGGTCGTGGTGACGTGGCCGTCGACCGCGTCGCGGGTGGTGTCGAAGCCGTGGATCGAGTCGTTGACCAGGGCGACCCCGAAGCCGGGCTCCTCGACGAGCACGTAGCGGTGCATCGAGGTCTCGAACTTCGCGGCCTCCCACGACGTGTTCGTGTGCGTCACGCGCTTCTGCGCGCCGAACTGCGTCTCGGCGACGGTGTGCTCGGCGCGGACGTCGAGCGGGAACGCCACCTTGAGGAACTTCTCGGTCTCGTGCCAGTCGGTGACCTGGTCGAACTCGAGCGTCCGGGAGCCGGGCGCCAGGACGATCTCCTGCGTCACGGTCGAGTCGCCGAACGCCCGCTGGACGACCACCCGGGCGGCACCGGTGTCGTCGACGGCGGCACGCAGCCCGGTGACGTCGGTCAGGTCCTCGACGCGGTTGCGGTAGTAGCGGTCGACATCCCACGCGTCCCACATGTTCGGGAAGTCCTGGTGCAGCTGCAGCAGGTTCGCGACGCGGCCGGGCGCGATCGCGTCGCGCTCGGTCGCCAGGTCGACCGCGCTCGTGACGAGTCCGCGCGCGTCGACGACGACCCGCACCAGTTCGTTGGCGAGCATCCACCCGCCCTCCCGCTCGGTCAACGACACCGGGGTCGCCGCCGGCACGTCGGCCGCGGTGGTCGCCCCCAGCGCGGGCGCGCCGGCCTGGAGGAACGGGGCCGGGTTGACGACGACCGGTACGTCACCCGGACCGGCGAGCGCCGCCAGCGCGCGCTCGGTGATCGCGGTCAGCGCGGCGGCCGTCTCGGCGTACTTCGCCACCGCCTCGCGGTGCACCCAGGCGATCGAGGTGCCGGGCAGGATGTCGTGGAACTGCTGCAGCAGGACCTGCTGCCAGAGGGCATCGAGCTCGTCGTACGGGTACGCGAAGTCGGTGCGGGCCGCCGCGGTCGTCGCCCAGAGCTCGGCCTCGAGCAGCAGCTGCTCGCACCGGCGGTTGCCCTGCTTCGTCCGGTGCTGGCTGGTCAGGGTCGCCCGGTGCAGCTCGAGGTACAGCTCCCCCACCCACACGGGCGGATCCACGAGCTCGGACTTCGCCCGGTCGAAGAACGCGTCCGGGTGCTCCCACCGGACCTTCGCGCTGCCCTCGAGGTCGGCGAGCCGCGCGGCCGTGCCGGTCATCTCGCGCGTGGTGCCGCCGCCACCGTCGCCCCACCCGACGGGGGCGATCGAGCCGGAGGCCAGGCGGTTCTCGCGGAACTGCCGGGAGGCCTTCGCGATCTCCTCGCCGGAGAGCCGCGAGTTGTACGTGTCCATCGACGGGAAGTGCGAGAACACCCGCGAGCCGTCGATGCCCTCCCAGAGGAACGTGTGGTGCGGGAACTTGTTCACCTGGTTCCACGAGATCTTCTGCGTGAAGAACCACTCGAACCCGGCACGGCGCATGAGCTGCGGCAGGGCCGGCGAGTACCCGAAGCTGTCCGGCAGCCAGACGCCCTTCGGACGGATCCCGAACTCGCGCTCGAAGAACCGCTGCCCCTGCGAGAACTGCCGCACGATGCTCTCGCCCGTCGGCATCACGGTGTCTGACTCGACCCACATCCCGCCGAGGGGCAGGAACCGACCGGCGGCCACGGCGTCCCGGACCCGGGCGTACACCTCGGGGCGGTGCTCCTTGATCCAGGCGTACTGCTGCGCACTGGACATGCCGTACAGGAAGTCGTCGGTCTGGTCGATGAGCTCGGTCATCGTCGACGTGGTCCTGGCGACCTTGCGGATCGTCTCGCGCACCGGCCAGAGCCACGCGGAGTCGATGTGCGCGTGGCCGATCGCCGAGACGGTGTGCGCGGACGCCTCGGCCGGGGCGGCGAGGACGTCGACCAGGGCTGCCCGGGCGTCCCCGGCGGTCTCGGCGATGCGCTGCAGGTCGAGGCGGTCCAGGGCGTCGTCGAGCGCCTGCAGGATGCGCATCCGCCGCGGCCCGTCGGGGAGCTGGGCCTGGAGTTCGAGCAGCACCTCGAGGTCGAGCGACAGCTCGTGCACCTCGGACGCGAACACCGCGAGGTCCATCCGGCGGCTCGTGTAGAGGCGCTTCGACGACGAGGTCTGCACGTCCCCCTCCTGCGTCGGCAGGAAGGGGCGGTAGTCGAGCAGGACGGGGTTCGACGCCGCCTCGACGAACAGCTCGACCGTCTCCCCGCCCTCGGCGCGCTCGGTGACGAGCACCCACTGGTTCCGGGGGTTGATCGACTTCACCGGGGTCCCGTCGGCGCGGTGCACGAGCCCCTCGCACTGGAACCCCGGCATGTTCTTGTCGAAGCCGAGGTCGACGACCGCCTCGACACGCTGCCCGGCGTACGCCGCCGGCACGGTCCCGGTCAGGCGGAACCAGGTCGTCCCCCACGCGGCGCCCCACGGCGTCCCGACCTCGTACGGCGTCCAGTCGAGCGCGAGCCCCTCGGCGGGCGGGACCGGCTCCCCCGGCAGCTCGTGCCAGGCGACCTCGAGCGGGACCGACGTGGCGTGCACGGCCGGCAGGATGCGCTCGTCGAGCACCCGGCGGGCGCGTCCGGTGGTGAGGGGGATGTCGTCGTGCATGGGGTCCTTCCGGGTGGAGCGGTGTGGGAGGTCGGGCGCTCAGGCGCCGGTGGCGGGGTGGGCGACGGCGAGGACGGTGCCGTCCAGGCCGTCGGGCACGTGCTCGATCGTCGTGATGCCGCGTGCTGCGCGCAGGACGTCGTCGTGGAGCCGGGACCGCAGCAGCACCTGCGGACCGCGGCCGTCCGGCGCGGCCTCGGCGAGTGCGAGCCAGCCGGCCGCGAACCGTCCACCTGGGGCACAGTCGGCCCGGACGCCGGGGCGCAGGGTGCCGTCCGGCCCGACGTCGTCGAGGACGATCCCGGTGGCGGGCGGTGCGGCCGGCGACGCGGTCGCAGATCGAGCGAGGGCGGCGAACGCTTCGCCCGCGGGCTTCCGCCGACCGTCGTTCGTGAACAGCCCGAGGTCGTACTCGAGCTCGGGGAAGTCGGCGAGGGACCGGGCGACGTCGTGCGAGCACCACCACGTCACGCCGAGCACGTCCTGCGCCCCGAGGACGTGGCGGATGGTCTGCTCGGTGAAGGACGCGGCGTCGGCGGGCGGGACGACGTTCGTGGGGGCGCCGACCTCCTGCAACCAGTTCGGCCGGTGCGGGTCCCGGTTCCAGGCCGCGGCGAGCTGCAGCAGGTACTCGCCGTGCCGCACCGAACCGGGTCCGAGGGCGCCGTGGAGCTGTGCCGCGCCGTTGAACACCCAGGAGTGCGTGACCGTCGCGTCACCGTGGTCCGCCGCGTGCTGCGGGCCGAAGGGCTGCGCGTCGTCGTACCAGGCCGCGTCGTACTGCGCGACGGTGACCAGCGGGGCGGACCCGCGCCGTGCCTCCAGTCCGGTCTCGCCGTCCGTCCCCAGGCCCCGCCGGGCGGCGGCGACCATCGTCGCCGCCCATGCATGCCCCTGCTCGGCGGTGACGCCGAACGGCGCGGGGTGCGGTGCGTGCGCGAACTGGTTGACCTCGTTGCCGATCGTGATGCCGAGCAGGTTCGGCCGGTCCGCGACGGTCCGGGTGAGCGCCTCGACGTAGGCGGCGGTCGAGGCGACGACGTCCGGGTCGGTGAACAGGTTGCGGCGGTGCCAGGTGTCGAGCCAGGCCGGCACGAAGTCGAAGCTCGACAGGTGCCCCTGCAGCGCGTCGACGTTCACGTCGAGTCCGAACGACCCGGCGATGTCGACGACGGTCGCGACGTCGTCGAGCGCCCGCTGCCGGATCATCGTCCGGTTCGGCTGCACGACCGGCCACAGGGGGAAGATCCGCACGTGGTCCGCGCCGAGCGACGCGATCTGCTCGAGGTCCCTGGCGGTGTCCGACGGCGAGAAGTCGAGCCACGAGTGGAACCACCCGACCGACGGCGTGTGGTTGACGCCGAAGCGCATCAGCCCTTCACCCCGCCCTCTTCCACGCCCTTGAAGAAGAAGCGCTGCAGGACGGCGAAGACCACGGCGATCGGGATGAAGGCGATCATCGTGCCGGCGGCGATCATCCGCTGGTCGGTGGCGAACGTGCCCTGCAGGTACTGCAGCCCCACGGTCAGCGTGAGGTTCTGCGGGGACTGCAGGACGATGAGCGGCCACAGGAAGTCGTCCCACGCCCCGATGAAGGAGAAGATCGCGATCACGGCGATGGTGCCCTGCACGGCGGGCAGCGAGATGTACCGCAGGCGCTGCATCGCGTTCGCGCCGTCGACGACGGCCGCCTGGTCGATCTCCTCGGGGATCTGCCGGAACGCGTTGAACATGAGCAGGACGTTGAGCGCCGCGATCATCCCGGGCAGGGCGACGCCGACCAGGTTGTCGGCCAGACCGAGGTCCTTCACGGTGACGAACTGGCTGATGATCGTGGCCTCGCCGGGGAGCACGAGCGTCGCGAGGAACAGGCCGAGCACGAGCTTCCGGAACCGCCACTGCAGTCGGGCCAGGGCGAAGCCGGCGAGCGTCGCGAAGACGATGTTCCCGACGACGTCGATCGCCGCGACGAGCACCGAGTTGCCGATGTACCGCCAGACCGGGATCGCCGCCGCGACCTTGAGGTAGTTCTCGATCGTCGGCTCGGACGGGATGAACGACGGGTTCGCCGTGTAGATGTCCTCGCCGGCGCCCTTGAGCGACGTCGAGAGCTGCCAGAGGAACGGCCCGATCGTGATGAACAGCACCACGACGAGCAGGACGTAGCGGACGCCCTTCTCGCGGGTGGACATGACGCCCCAGACCGCGCGGCGGCGACGCGGGGGCCGGGCCCGGCGTGCGTCCGTCGCGCCGGTCAGGTCCGGCGCGGGTGCGGCTGCACCCGCGGCGCCGCCGAGGGCCGGTTCGGTCGTGCTGGTCGTGTTCGTCACTTGTCGGCCTTGCTGTTCATGCGGGCGAGGGCGAGCATCGGCAGGAGCGTGACCACGAAGAGCAGCAGGCTCAGGGCGGACGCGTAGCCGAGGTTGCCGGTGAACCCGCGGGCGTACTGCTGGATGAGCATGACGAGCGAGTTGTCCTGCCCGCCCGGACCGCCGGTGCCGTTGGTGAGGATGTAGAGCTCGCTGAACACCCGGAGCGCGCTGACGCAGACCAGGATCCCGACGAGCGTCATGGTGCCCCGGACCCCCGGGACCGTGACCGACCAGAACCGGCGCACCGCTCCGGCACCGTCGAGCGCAGCGGCCTCGTGCAGGTCCTTGCCGACGTTCCCGAGTGCCGCCAGGAAGATGATCATGTAGTACCCGAGGCCCTTCCAGACCGTCAGGCTGATCGCGCTGAACAGCAGCAGCCACCGGTCGGTCAGGAACGGGATCGCGCCCTGCACGACGCCGAGCGCCTGCGCCATCTCGTTGACGACGCCGCGGTCGTCGAGGATCCAGGTCCAGATGAGCCCGACGACGACCGCGCTCGCGATCACCGGCGTGTAGAACGCGGTCCGGAAGAACGCGATGCCGGGGAGCTTCTGCTGCACGAGCACCGCGATGAGCAGCGGGCCGATCGTCAGGAGCGGCAGGCACACCGCCATGTAGACGACGCTGTTGAGCAGCGCCTCCCACACCTGCGGGTCGGCGAGCAGGGTCTCGAAGTTCCGGAAGCCCACCCACTGGCTCACGCCCCCCAGCGGGCTGGCGTTCGTGAACGACAACCGGACGGTGTTGATCGACGGCCAGAGGCTGAACGCGAGGAGCCAGACGAGGGCCGGCAGGACGAGCAGCCAGGGCGTGAACCAGCGGTTGGCGCGCATCAGCCGTTGGCCAGGAGCGAGTTCATCTTGTCCTGCGCCGTCTGCAGGGCCTGCGCGGGCGCGACCTGCCCCTTCATGGCGAGGGCGATCTGCTGGTCGAGGAAGTCCGTCATCGCGGAGTTCGCCTCGACCGGGTTGAGCACCTTCGCCTGCTTCAGGGCCTCGTTCGCGAGGACGCGTGCCGTCCCGTTCACGGTGCCGTCGTCCTTCGAGAAGTACGGGTCGGACTGCGACGACGTGGTCGACGGGAAGATGTTCACCTGGTGGGCGAACGCCTCCTGGTTCTTGGCGTTCGTCATGAACTGCGCGAACGCCTCGGCGGTGGCGAGGTGCTTCGACTTGCTGGACACCGACAGGCCCTGCACGTACAGCGGCGGGGTGTCGAGCGCCGGGCTGACCACGACGTTGCCCTTGAGCGACGGGTTGTTCTTGATCATGTCCGAGAGCGCCGTCGCGCCGCCGGTCGTCCACGCGACCTTCTGCTGCGTGAACAGCGTCGAGTTGCCGAGGTAGTCGCTGTTCAGGACGTTCGAGGGCATGTAGCCGTCCTGGTACGCCTCCTTGTAGCGGTCGATGAGATCGACGGCCTTCGACGAGTCGGCGAAGGTGAACTTCGTGCCGTCCGAGTTCAGCACCTTGACCCCGGCGAGCGTGAAGTCACCGAGACCCGGCTTGCGGCTCATCAGGTAGTCGTCCGGGCAGTTGCTGTGCATCGTCTTGGCCTGCGTGAACAGCTCGTCGGTGGTCTTCGGCGGGTTGTCCGCGTCGAGGCCGCACTTGTCGAACATCGACTTGTTCCAGTAGTCGACATCCGTGTTGAGGTACCAGGGGTAGCCGTACGTGCCGTCGAGCCCCTTGTACCGGTACGAGTCCAGTGCGCCGGCGACGTACGTGCTGCCGAGCTTGCTGTCGTCCTTCGACACGTCCTGCAGGAAGCCCCGCTTGGCGAGCGGCAGTGCGATGTCCGGCGGCAGGTTGATCACGTCCGGCAGCGTGTTCGAGGACGCCTGGCTGAGCACCTTGTCGGCGTAGCCGTCGCCCGGCTGGTCCTGGAGCTTCACGGTCGCCTTCGGGTGCTCCTTCTCGAACGCCGAGATGACGCCCTGAAGGTAGTCCGTGTACGTCGGCGTGAGCGCCCACGTCTGCAGGGTGATCGTCCCGTCGATCGCCCCGCTCCCGCCCCCGCTCGCGCCGCTGCTGCCGCTCGAGCAGCCCGTCAGGACGAGGGCGGTCGCCGCCGCCGTCGCGAGCAGCGCTGCCGCGCGGCCCCTCGTCACCCGTGTGGTGGTCCTCATCGCAACCGACTCCTTCGTCATCGTGCTCAAGCGGTTCAGTTGGTGGTGCCGAACCGGCGTGTGGCTGCCACTGTTCATGACTAAAGCGCTATAGTCAACCCCGTGGCCAGCAGACGTCGCACGACCATCGCCGACATCGCCGCACGCGCCGGGGTGTCCATCAGCGCGGTGTCGTTCGCGCTCAACGACCGGCCGGGGGTGTCCGCCGAGACCCGCCGCCGTGTGCAGGAGATCGCCCGCGAACTCGACTGGCAACCGCACACCGCCGCCCGCGCCCTCGGTGGCGCCCGCGCCGGGTCGATCGGCTTCGTGTTGAACCGGCCGGCACGGACGCTCGGCACCGAGTCGTTCTTCGGCGACCTCATCTCGGGGATCCAGCTCGGGCTCGCCGGGACCCACGTCGGCATGACCCTGCTCGTCGCCCGGGACGCGGCCGAGGAGCTCACGACCTACCGCGACTGGTGGCGCGGGCACCGGGTGGACGGCGTCGTCGTCATCGACCCGCGCCGCGACGACGAGCGCCTGACCCTGCTCGCGGAACTCGGCATGCCCACCGTGGTCGTCGGCTCGCACCCCTCGCCGGACGGCGCCGCCCCGAGCGTGTGGATCGACGACTCGGACGCGACGGACACCGTGCTGCGGTACCTGCACGCGCTCGGACACCGGCGGATCGCGCACGTCTCCGGTCGGCCGGAGTTCGAGCACACGGCGATGCGGGTCGAGCGGCTCCGGGCCTTCGCGGCGGACGCCGGGCTCGAGGACACCGTGTCGATCCCCACCGACTACTCCGCGGACGAGGGCGCCCGGGCCACCCGCGCACTGCTGTCCCGCACGGTGCGACCGACGGCGATCGTGTACGACAACGACGTGCTCGCCGTCGCGGGGCTCGGCGTCGCGAGCGAGATGGGCGTCGCGGTCCCGGGCGCCGTGTCGATCGTGTCGTTCGACGACTCCGCGATGATCCAGCTCGTCCGCCCCGCGATCACCTCGCTGACGCGCGACACCGTCGAACTCGGGCAGCGCGCGGCGGTGCTGCTGCGCGAGCAGATCGACGCCCCGGCTCCCCTGCCGTCCCGGCCCGGACCGTCACTGACCCTGAGCGTGCGCGAGTCGACGGGGCGAGCGGCCACCTGACGCCGGGGACCCGGTGGGTGCGCAGCGCGCCCCGACATGCCCACGGCCCGGTCCGGGCGCGCAGCGTCCACGTGGCGCACCCCGACACGCCCGCGCCTGGGTCGAGGTGCGCAGCGTCCGCGCGGCGGACTTGACGCACGTTCGAACACACGTTCGAATACCGTCGTGGGACGGCGTCGCGAGAACCGGTGGCAGCCCCCGGAACACCCGGAGGTCGAGCGTCCGCGCGCCTACTCGCTGTCCGAGGAAGCGCGCGGCCCCGACGTCTGCCACGCGGTGACGCCCGTCCCGGTCTGGGCGTGGATCCAGTTCCCGACCTTCCACATCCGGGTCAAGGGCTTCGCGTCGAGCTGGACGCGGGACGCCGTGCACGTCGAGTGGGCGCAGTTCGGGCAGCAGGCCGACGCCTGGGTCTGGCGCTCAGCGGTCAAGCACCGCGCGCTGCGGACGGACCGCGCCGAACGGCATCCGGGGAACGCACCGCATTGACATCCGGACCCGATCCGAGGATCGTTCCGGGAACCCCGCCTCGCCGAACTACTCACCGATCAAGTGGTTCGACGGACGAACGACAGGAAGGAGGCCCACAGTGAACCAACGCGACGTGCCGTCCTGGGTCGCCCACGTGCTCACTCCGCCGGAGGTCATCGCCGCCTACGTCGAACGCCGGATCAACGACCCGGCGCTCCTGGCGGTCGAGCAGTCGGAACCCACCTACGCGGACTTCCTCAGCGCCGAGTAGCTGACGACCGACCCGGAGGCGGGTCGTGGCGCGTCCGGTGGTCGGGAACGGCCTGGAGGCGCGTCACGGCTCCGCCGGTCGGCTCGCCGCCGTCAGGGAACGGCTCGGCGGCGACGTCCCGACAGGGTCACCCCGATGCTCGCCGCGGTCACGCAGGCGAGCGCCACGACCTCCTGCACCGAGAGCGCCTCGCGCAGGACCAGGAGTCCCGCGAGTGCGGCGATCGCGGGACCGAGGCTCTGCAGCACGCCGAACACGCGGGTCACCATCCGGCGGAGCGCCGCCATCTCGAGCGCGTAGGGCAGCACGCTCGACAGCAGGGCGACGCCCGCGAAGACGAGCAGCAGCGTCGGGTCGTCGACCACACCGGCCGCGGCGGAGTGCAGTCCGAACGGCAGGGAGACGAGCATCGCGACGACCATCGACACCGCCAGGCCGTCGATGCCGGGGATCGCCGCCCCGACGCGCTGGTTCATCACGATGTAGCCGGCCCAGCACACCGCCGCCGCGACGGCTGCGGCGACGCCGCCGACCGCGGTCACGGCCGTCGGTCCGACGCCGAGCAGCACGACGCCGGCGAGCGCGAGCACGGCCCACGACACGTCCCGCCAGCGACGGGTGTGCGCGAGCGACAGGACGAGTGGCCCGAGGAACTCGATCGTCACCGCGACACCGATCGGGATGGTCGCGAACGCCACGTAGATGAAGACGTTCATGCCGCCGAGCGCCAGGCCGAGCAGGACCGCGGCCGTCCACTGCGCGCGGGTCCAGTGCCGCACGCGCGGGCGGACGACGAGCGCGAGCACGAGGGCGCCGATCACCAGGCGCAGGGTCGCGGCGCCGACCGAGCCGACCTCGTCGAAGCGCGTCTTGGCGATCGCGGCCCCGAGCTGCACGGACACCATCGCCGCGAGCGCCAGGAGCGGCGCGGGGACCCGCGTCGTCATCCGAGGTAGGCGAGGACGGCGAGGACGCGGCGGTGGTCCTCGCCGGTGTCCTCGAGCGCGAGCTTGCCGAAGATGCTCGTCACGTGCTTCTCGACCGCGCCGGTGCCGATGACGAGCGCTCGGGCGATGGCGGCGTTCGTGCGTCCCTCGGCCATCAGCCCGAGGACGTCGCGCTCCCGCGGGGTCAGCGCCTCGAGCGGGTTGCGTCGACGGCTCATGAGCTGCGTCACGACCTCGGGGTCGAGCACGGTGCCGCCGGCGGCGATGCGGCGCACGGCGTCGTCGATCTCCTCGAGCCGGGTGACGCGGTCCTTGAGCAGGTACCCGATGCCGGTGGCGCCGGCGGCGAGGACGTCCTCGGCGTACGTGGCCTCGACGTACTGCGACAGCAGCAGGACCCCGGTCTGCGGGGCGACCCGTCGGGTGACGACGGCGGCGCGGACGCCCTCGTCGGTGAAGGTCGGGGGCATCCGGACGTCCATCACGACGACGTCGGGGGCGGCATCCGGCAGCGTGGCGAGGAAGGAGTCGGCGTCGGCGTACTGCCCGACGACCTCGATGCCCGCCTCGTCGAGGACGCGGGCCAGTCCCTCGCGCAGGAGCACGGCGTCGTCGACGACGACGGCCCGGATGCGTGCTGCACCCGGGCCGTCGCTCATGCCGACCAGCCTAGTGGGAGCGTCCCCGCTCCCCGCCGGTCACCGGCGGACGGTCGGGACGCCGTTCAGCGCGCCGAGCGGGATCCGTGCGGTGGCCTCGGTCGGACCGCCGTCGGGGCTGTTCACGATGAGCTCGCCGTCCAGGGCGCGCATGCGGCCGACCAGCCCCTCGAGCCCGTGGCCCTCCTGCGGGCGGGCTCCCCCGCGGCCGTCGTCGGTGACGCTGACCGTGAGGTACCAGAGGCCGGACGCGTCGACGATCAGCCCGAGGTACACGCCGGCGGTCGAGGCGCCCGCGTGCTTCGTCGTGTTCGTCAGGAGCTCGCTCACCGTGAAGTACACGTTGCGCTGGATCTCCGTCGCGAGCTCGAGTCCCTCGGGCAGGCGGACGTCGAGCCCGACCGGGATCGGCGTGCGGGCGACCAGGGCCTCGAGCGCGGCGACGAGCCCGCGGTCGAGCAGGATCGGCGGCGCGAAGCCGCGGGACAGGGCGCGCAGCTCGTCGAGGGCGTCCTTCGCGTGCTCGCCGGCCTCGCCGATCAGCCGCTTGGCCTGCTCCGGGTCGCGGTCCATCGCACGCTCGGCGGCCGCGAGGTCCATGCGGAGCCGGACGAGGCGCTGCTGCGGGCCGTCGTGCAGGTCGCGCTCGATCTGGCGGAGCGCCTGCCCCTCGGCCGTGACCGCTCCGGCGCGGGAGGCCTGCAACCCGGCGACGCGCTGCTCGAGCTGCTCGGCGCGGAACCCGCCGAGCAGACCGAGGTCGATCCAGTAGTGCGCGAGGACCGAGCCGCGCGCCCAGAGCGGGAACAGCACCACGGACGCCGCCATCGACACGAGTCCGAGCAGGCCGAGGAGGAGCACCGGAGCACCGCCGAGCCCGCTGTAGTAGTCAGCGGCGACCCGGTTGAGGAGCGCGATGCCACCGACCGCGATCGGCCACGTGAACCCGACGACCAGGAGCGCGCCGGCGCCGACCGTGCAGAGCGCCGCGAGCGGGTACACGACGACCGCGTGCAGCAGGTACAGCCAGTAGTGCGGGTTGGCGACCGCTGAACCCGTGCGGGTCCACCAGTTCTGCTGCCAGCGCGGGGTCCAGTCGACCGGGCGGATCGGCCGCGGGTCGGCCCAGCCGATGCGGAGCTTCTCGAACTGGCCGACCCAGCGGGCGACGAACAGCGCGACGAAGAACATCAGGAGCACGAACGGGTTGAACAGGTCCCGGAAGCCGCCGCCCAGGATCGCCGCCGGGAAGGCCGCGTAGAGCGTGCAGAGCAGCACCGCCGTGAGCGCCATGTAGCCGAAGTCCCGCGGCAGGCGTCGCCACGCGTCCCGGTAGAACGCGCCGGCGGACATCCCCGAGCCGCCACCGCCGCCCGGCTGCCCCACCGCCGGCGTCGCCGACCACCCCGCGGGTGCTGACTGTGGCTGTCCGGGCATGGGCTTGGTCGCTCCCTGCGGTGCGGTGTCGTCGAGCGGTGTCGTGTCGAGCGGTGTCGTGTCGCGCGCTGTCGTGTCGTCGAGCGGGACGGTGTCGGCCTGGTCGAGGCGGGCGGTGTCGGTCATGACTCGAGCCTCGCGGACCGCGGGCTCCCGTCCCATCCTGCCGTCTCCCGGACCCGTGGTGGGGTTGTCCCCCCCTCCTGGTCCGGCCGCGGGTATCAGACGAGCGCGGCGGCGACTTCGGGGGTCTCCTCGGGGACGGCCCACGGGCGGTGGGTCATGCCGCTGTCGCCGCGCACCGACACGACCGTGCCCGCGTCGTCACGCGTGAACGACACGAGCTCGTCGATCGACCCGAAGCGGTTGCCCGCGGCCATGCGCAGCGTGTCGGCGTCGACGACGTCGAGGCGGACCGGGGACTCGGTCGGCACGGGCTGCGTCGGGTCGATCGCGAGCAGCCGGTCGCCGACCCGGGCGAAGTCGGTGATGCCCTCGAACGTCGTGAAGCGCCCGACGTAGCGGGAGGTGTCGACGTCGTCGGGCAGTGCCGGCCCCGCGGCGTGCTCGTCCGCGGCGGCGTCGAGCAGGTGCACGATCCCGTTCGCGAGCATCCCGGCGGGCCCGGTCGCGCTGCTCGTCAGCACGGACACGACGAGCGACGACGCCGGGTCGAACACCGACTGGGTGATCTGGCCGGGGAAGCCGCCGGAGTGGCCGCGGACCTCGCGCCCGTTGATCCGGTCGACGATGAAGCCGGCACCGTAGCCGCGGGCGGCCGGATCGGTGTCGAGCGCGCTCCACGCCTTCCGCTGCGCGAGGCGCTTGGCGTGGTCGGAGAGCAGCTCGCCCCGGCCGGGGACGTGGGCGGAGAAGTACCGGACCAGATCGGACGCGGTGCCGTGGAACCCGGTGGCCGCGGCGAGCGCCCCGGTCGTCACGTGCGGGACGCGCGTGCGGGTGCGGGCGGTGTGCAGGCCGGTGTAGCCGACGACGAACGCGTCCTCGTGGGCGGGGTCGAACTCCGGACCGGTGTGGGCGAGGCCGAGCGGCTCGGTGATCGCCGCCCGGACGTGCTCTGCGTACGAGGTCCCGGTGACGGCCTCGACCACGAGCCCGAGCAGGCCGTAGCCCAGGTTCGAGTAGTTGAACGCCGAGCCGACCGGCACCTTGGCGCCGCCCTCGACGACGAGCGCGACGAGCTGCTCGGCGTCCGGGAACGGGTGCGCGAGTGCCCAGTGGTCGCCGTCGGCACCGTCCCGGACGACTCCGCCGCCCATCTCCATGAGCTCGCGCACCGTCGCGCCGGCGATCGGCGAGCCCGCGTCGACCAGGGCCGGCACGAACGAGCCGACGGTGTCGTCGAGCCGGAGCGCGCCCGCGTCGGCGAGCTGCAGCAGGGCGGTCGCGGTGAACGTCTTCGAGTGCGACGCGATGCGGAACCGGTCCGTCGTGGTCAGGCGACGACCGGCCTCGACGTCGGCGTACCCCCACGCCCCGGCGAACAGCTCCTCGCCCTCGAACCCGACGGCGACCTGCACCCCGGGGAGCCGGAGCTGCCACACCTTGTACCCGATCCACTCGCGGACGTAGGGCAGGACGAACTCGTACGCGGCGCGCTTCTCCATGCCGACCAGCCTGGCATGTGCCACGCTCGTCGGATGCGGCACACACCCCGGTTCCTGATGACCGACGTCGACGAGGTCAAGCGCGTGGTCGCCGAGCACCCGTGGGCGACGATCGTGTCGCACACCGCGGCGGGCACGGTCGCCTCGCACTACCCCGTGCTGCTCGAGACGCCGGGGCCCGACGACGACCCGGACGCGATCGTGCTCGTGACGCACGTCGGCCGTCCGGACGAGGTCGCGCACGAGCTCGGCCGGCACGAGGTCCTCGTCGTGTTCCAGGGCCCGCACGGCTACGTCTCCCCGGGCTGGTACCCGCCCGAGCAGTTCGTCCCGACCTGGAACCACGTGACCGCGCACCTGTGGGGCACGCCGGAGATCCTGTCCGACGACGAGAACTTCCGCGTGCTCGGCGAGCTCGTCGACCACTTCGAACGGGTGATGCCCGAGCCGGTCTCGCTCGACGTCGACCCGGACACCGCCCGGCGGATCGCGCAGGGCACCGTCGGCGTCCGGATCCGGGTCACCCGCTTCGACGCCCGCGCCAAGCTCTCGCAGAACAAGGCGCCGGACGTGGTCGCCCGGATCGTCGCGGAACTCCGCGGGGACGGCCCGTACGCGTCGCCGGCGCTCGCCGACGAGATGGACCGGGTGCGCGCGGAGCGCGCGGACGGACTGGAGGCACGGTGACCGACCTCCTGCTCCGCACCGTCCGACGGGTGGGCACCTCCGGCGCCCCCGCCGACGTCCGGATCGTCGACGGGCGGGTCACCGCGGTCGCGCCGGCCGGCACGCTCGACGCGGCCGGCCCCGACAGCGACGTGCTCGAGGCGGCGGGGGCCTGGCTCGCACCCGGCCTGGTCGACCACCACGTGCACTTCGACCAGTGGGCCCTCGTCCGGCGACGCGTCGACGTGTCCGGCTGCGCCTCCGCGGAGGCGACCGCCGACCTGCTCGCCGAGGTCCTGCGCACCGGTCCCGTCGACGGGGTGCTCGTCGGGCACGGCTACCGGGACGGCCTCTGGCCCCGCCCTGCGCGACGCGAGCTGCTCGACCGGGCCGCACCGCGCCTCCCGACCGTCGTCATCAGCGGCGACCTGCACGCCGTCTGGTGCAACGCGCTCGCCCTCGAGCGGTTCTCCGCCGAGGTGGGCCGCCCGCTCGTGGCGGGCGACGACGGGGTGCTGCGCGAGCAGGACGCGTTCGACGTGACGGCCGCGCTCTCCCGCGTGCCCGACGCGGTCCTCGACGGCTACGTCGCGGACGCCGTCGAGGCGGCCGCGGCCCGCGGCGTGACGCGCATCGTCGACCTGGAGATGCGGTTCGGACTCGACCGCTGGACCCGGCGGGCGCACGCCGGGACGGACGGCCTGCGCGTCGCGTCCGGGGTGTACCCGGACGAGCTCGACGACGTGGTCGCGAGGGGCCTGCGAACCGGGGACGTCGTCCCGGGCACCCGCGGCCTGCTCACCATGGGGCCGTTCAAGGTCATCACCGACGGGTCGCTCGGCACGCGCACGGCCGCGACCGCCGACGGCGAGGGGGTGCTGGCCTACGCGTTCGACGACCTCGTGGCCATGGTCCGACGCGCGGTCGACGCCGGGCTCGTCCCCGCCGTGCACGCGATCGGCGACCGGGCGAACACCCTCGCGCTCGACGTCTTCGAGGCGGTCGGCACGCGCGGGTCGATCGAGCACGCGCAGCTCCTCGACGGGACCGACCTCGAGCGGTTCGCGCGGCTCGGCGTGGTCGCGTCCGTGCAGCCGGAGCACGCGATGGACGACCGGGACATCGCGGACCGGCACTGGGCGGGGGGCACCGACCGGGCGTTCCCGTTCGCGGCGCTCGAGCGAGCCGGGGCGACGCTGCGACTCGGCTCGGACGCGCCCGTCGCGCCGCTCGACCCGTGGGTCGGGATGGCGGCGGCCGTCGGACGCGACCGCGGTGGTCGGGAGCCGTGGCACCCGGAGCAGCGGATGTCGGCGCTCGCCGCGTGGCGGGGGTCGACGGACGGCCGGGTCTCGGTCGCGGTCGGCGACGTCGCGGACCTGGTGCTGCTGCCCGCCGACCCGCTCGCGGTGGCGACGACCGGACCGTCGGACGTGCTCCGGTCGATGCCGGTGCTGGCGACCGCGATCGCGGGGCGGTTCACGCACCGCTCGGCGTGACGCGCTACTTCTGGTCCTTCGGGCACCAGTAGAGCTTGCGGCCGGCCATGTCCGCCATCCGGATCTCGGTCCCGCACACCCGACAGGGCTCGCCCTCGCGGTGGTACACCCAGTGGCGGTCCTTCCGCGACCGGACGGCCTTCTTGTGGTCGGCCTCGGACAGGTCGTCCATCGTGAGCATGAGGCCGTCCCGGACGCCCGCGTGCAGGAGCTTCGACCAGTCCTGCCACAGCGCCTTCGCCTGCTTGACGGTGATCTTCTTCCCCGGCTTGTACGGGTCGATGCGCTGCCGGAACAGCAGCTCGGCGCGGTAGATGTTGCCGATGCCCGCGACGACCGACTGGTCCATCAGGAGCTGTCCGATCGCGACGTTCCGCTTCCGGACGTTCTCGACGAAGGTCTGCTCGGCCTCCGGGCCGTCGTCGTTGATCGGGTCCGGGCCGAGCTTGTCGAGCGCCTTCTGCACGCCGGCGGGGTCCTCGACGACGCAGGCGGTCGGGCCGCGGAGGTCGGCGACGGTGTCCTCGGTGAGGATCCGCACCCGCACCTGTCCCACCGGGTCCGGCGGGAACGACTCGATCGGGTCCTCGGCCTTCTCCTGCTCGGCCATCCGGTACCGGGCGAGCCGCGGGGCGCCGATCGACGCGAGCGACTCCTCGCCGTCGCCGTCCTCGGACAGCGCCTCGGCGGAGGAGATCAGGCCCGCGAAGTCCCACGCGCCGTACAGACCGAGGTGCACGCGGAGGAACAGGTCGTCCTCGAACTCCAGGAACATCTGCTTCGCGACGGCCCGCGCAGCCACCATCTTCTTGCCGTCGAGCTGGGCGGCCCCGGCGGCGAAGCGGCCCTGCGGACTCGACACCTCGCAGCGCTTTCCGACGAAGTGCCGGGAGAACTGGTTCGCGATGCGGTGGACGGAGTGACCCTCTGGCATCGGTCCTGTCTACCCGGACTACTCGTCGATCTGCCGACCGGCGATGTGCCCCGTCGTCTCGTACTCCGCCAGCTGGGCGATGCGGCGGGCGTGGCGCTCCTCGCCGGAGAAGGGCTCCGCGACGAACAGGTCGACGAAGCGCATCGCCTCGTCCTCGGTGTGCTGGCGGGCGCCGATCGAGATGACGTTGGCGTCGTTGTGCTGGCGGGCGAGCAGCGCGGTGGACTCGTTCCACACGAGCGCGGCCCGGACGCCCTCGACCTTGTTCGCGGCGATCTGCTCGCCGTTCCCCGAGCCGCCGAACACGACACCGAGGGCCTGGACGCCCGCGCGCTGGTCCCGCACGACGGCGTGCGCGGCGTTGATGCAGAACGAGGGGTAGTCGTCGAGCGCGTCGTACTCGGTCGGTCCGTGGTCGACGACCTCGTGCCCGGCCTCCGTCAGGTGCTGGGCGAGGGTCTTGGTGAACTCGAGGCCGGCGTGGTCCGTTCCGAGGTGGATGCGCATGTGACCGATCCTATTCCCGCGGGACGACCGCCCTACGCCGCCCGGACCACCACGACGACGTACCGGACGGTGTCCTCGCCGGGGTTCCGGTAGACCACGTCCGCCGGCTCGCCGAGCTCGATCCGGTCCCCTGCGCCGAGGCGGGTGACCTCGCCGCCCGCGACGACCTCGAGCACGCCGTCGACGACCCAGATGCAGTGCCGGAGGAAGGCGTAGGCGCTCGCCGGGTACGCCACCTGCTGCGCGGGCGGCAGGCGGACCTCGGTGACGTCGGCGGGGAACACGGCGCTCGACACCGGGCGCCGGCGGTACCCCGTCTCCGGGTCGGTCCACGAGTCGGCGGTCGCACCGCGCTGCACGCCCCGCGCGGCGTCGGGGTCGGCGGTGCGCGGGACGTCGTGCTCGAGGGACTCGTCGAGGAGCTGGGAGACCGTGAGCCCGAACGCGCCGGACAGCCGTCCGAGGATCGTCGCGGTCGGGCTGGAGACCCCGCGTTCGACGCGGTTGATCATTGCGCGGGAGACGCCGGACTCCTCGGCGAGCTCGGTGAGGCTCCACTTCCGCTCGGTCCGCAGGCGCTGCAGCCGGTCACCGAGTCGACGCTGCGCGGCGTCGTCCGGGTGCTCGGCGCCCGTCGTGTCGCCTGGTTCCTCGAGCAACGCGGCGTCGTCTACGATCTGAGACATGACGACAGCATATGCGACGGGCTCCACCGCTCCGGTCACGGTGCGGGACTGCGAGCCGCGGGATCTCGACGTCGTCCACGCACTGCACGTCGACGCCGTCCTGCACTCGACCACGATCTGGCAGGACGAGCCGCACCCGCGACCGTGGTTCGACGGCTGGCTCGCGGACCGGCGTGGTGCGGGGCTGCCGGTGCTCGTCGCCGAGGTCGACGGCGTCGTGGCCGGCTACGCGACCTACAGCGCGTTCCGGCCGCACCAGGGGTACCGGCACACCGCCGAGCACAGCGTCTACGTGGTGCCGGCGTTCCGCGGCCGGGGCGTGGCGACGGTCCTGATGGACGCGCTCGTCGACCACGCCCGCGCCGCCGGGATGCACGTGCTGATGGCGGGGATCTGCTCGTCGAACGTCGGGTCGATCGCCCTGCACGAGCGGCTCGGGTTCACCACCGTGGGCGTCCTGCCCGAGGTCGGGCGGAAGTTCGACCGGTGGCTCGACCTGACGCTGATGCGGTTGCCGCTCGGCTGAGCGGCGCACCGGAGGACTGGAGGCGCGTGGCGGGCCCGCACCGCGCCTCCCGTCCGACCCGCGGTCGCGGGCTCGGTTGCTACTCGACGGTGTCGAAGACCGGGCCGACGGTGCGCGAGCGCTTGAGCTCGAAGAAGCCGGGGTACTTCGCGACGGCGACGACGCCGTCCCACAGGTCCAGGGCCTCCTGCCCCTTCGGCGCCGGGGAGATCACCGGACCGAAGAACGCGGTGCCCTCGACGGCGATCACCGGGGTGCCGACGTCCTGGCCGACCCGGTCGATGCCCTCCTGGTGGCTCGCACGGACGGCCTGGTCGACCTCGTCGGTCCAGGCGTACTCGAGCAGGTCCGCCTCGAGGTCGAGCTCGCGGAGCACCGCGGGGACGACCTGCTCGGGGTCCGACTCCTGGCGGTGGTGGACGTGTTCGCCGAGCGCGTCGTACAGCGGCTTGACGATCTCCTGCCCGTGGCGGAGCTTCGCGGCGGTCACGATGCGCGGGTAGAGCTGCCCCTTGTGGATCCGCTCCCGGTACTCGTCGGGGATGTCCTGGTCCTCGTTGAGGACGAACAGGCTCATCACCTTCCAGGTCACGTCGAGGTCGCGGTGCCGGGCGACCTCGCCGACCCAGCGGCTCGTCATCCAGGCCCACGGGCAGTTCGGGTCGAACCAGAACTCCACAGCGGTGGGGGTCGTCTCGGTCTTGTCCACAGTCGTCTCGGTCACGATGCGAGCGTACGCGCGCTCGCTAGGCTGATCCCATCGTCCCGACGGCGCACGACGCCGTGCCGGGACCCCCTCACCGCGGACATCGATCGTCCGCGCCGTCAGCGAAGTTGGAGCGTCCGTGCCCGGAGAGAACCTCACCAGAACCGAAGCCCAGGAACGTGCCGCGATCGTCGACGTGCAGACGTACGACGTCGAGCTCGACCTGACCCGCGGCGCCGAGACGTTCGGCAGCACGACGCGGGTCCGGTTCACCGCGACGCCCGGCGCCGCCACGTTCATCGACGCCATCACGAAGACCGTGCACTCGGTCGAGCTGAACGGCACCGCGCTCGACGTCGCCGCCGTGAACGACGGCGTGCGGATCCAGCTCGACGGGCTGCAGGAGCAGAACGAGCTGGTCGTCGTCGCCGACGCGCTCTACACGAACACCGGCGAGGGGCTCCACCGCTTCGTCGACCCGGTGGACGACGAGGTGTACCTGTACTCCCAGTTCGAGGTGCCGGACTCCCGTCGCATGTTCGCGGTGTTCGAGCAGCCCGACCTCAAGGCCGAGTTCTCCTTCACCGTGACGGCCCCGGCGCGCTGGCAGGTCGTCTCGAACGCCCCGACCCCGGAGCCGCACGTCGACGGCGAGGTCGCGACGTGGACGTTCCCCCCGACGGCCCGCATCTCGAGCTACATCACCGCGCTCGTCGCCGGCCCGTACGAGGTCGTGCGCGACGAGCTGACCAGCCGTGACGGCCGGACCATCCCGCTCGGTGTCTTCGCGCGTCGCTCGCTGGCCGAGTACCTCGACCCCGAGTACGTGTTCGAGACCACGAAGAAGGGCTTCGCGTACTTCGAGGAGAAGTTCGACGTCGCCTACCCGTTCGAGAAGTACGACCAGCTCTTCGTGCCCGAGTTCAACGCCGGCGCGATGGAGAACGCCGGTGCGGTCACCTTCACCGAGACCTACGTGTTCCGCTCGAAGGTCACCGACGCCATCAAGGAGCGCCGGGTCGTCACGATCCTGCACGAGCTCGCGCACATGTGGTTCGGCGACCTCGTCACGATGAAGTGGTGGAACGACCTCTGGCTGAACGAGTCGTTCGCCGAGTGGGCGTCCACCATCGCCACGGCCGAGGCCACCGAGTGGACCGAGGCGTGGACGACCTTCCAGGCGATGGAGAAGTCCTGGGCGTACCGCCAGGACCAGCTCCCCTCGACGCACCCGATCGTCGCGACGATCAACGACCTCGAGGACGTCCAGGTCAACTTCGACGGCATCACGTACGCCAAGGGCGGCTCGGTCCTCAAGCAGCTCGTGGCGTGGGTCGGCATCGACGCGTTCTTCGCGGGCGTCTCGGCGTACTTCAAGAAGCACCACCACGGCAACACCGAGCTGCGCGACCTGCTCGTCGAGCTCGAGGCGACCAGCGGCCGCGACCTGTCCGAGTGGTCGAAGCTGTGGCTCGAGACCGCCGGCGTGAACACGCTCCGTCCGGAGATCCAGGTCGACGAGTCCGGCGTGATCACGTCCTTCGCCGTCCTGCAGGAGGCACCGGCCGACCACCCGACGCTCCGCCCGCACCGCCTGGCGATCGGCGTCTACGGGTTCGTCGCCGACGAGACCGCCCCGTTCGGCGCGGACACCGCGTCCTCGGGCGGCAAGCTCGAGCGCACCCACCGCGTCGAGATCGACGTGGACGGCGCCCGGACCGAGGTCCCCGAGCTCGTCGGCGTGCACCGCGGCGACCTCGTGCTGCTCAACGACGACGACCTGGCGTACGCCAAGATCCGCCTCGACGAGCAGTCCCGCCGCACCGCGATCGAGCACCTCGCCGCGATCGCGAACCCCCTCGCCCGGTCGATCGTCTGGGGCGCGATGTGGGACGCGACGCGCGACGCCGAGTCCCCCGCGAGCGACTACGTCCGGCTCGTGCTCGGCAACATCGCGACCGAGACCGAGTCGACGACCATCCGCACGACGCTGTCGCAGCTCCTGCTCTCGGCCCGCAACTACGTCGCGCCGACCAAGGTCGACGCCACCGTCCGCACCGTCGGCGACACGCTCTGGCAGCTCGCCAGCGCCGCCGCCGCCGGGTCGGACGCGCAGTTCCAGTTCGTGAAGTTCTTCGCGCAGATCGCCTCGACGCCGGAGCACGTGGCGACGCTGCAGGGCCTGCGCGACGGTTCGGTCACGCTCCCGGGGCTCGAGATCGACACCGACCTGCGCTGGGAGCTCCTCGAGGGGCTCGTGCTCGCGGGCGCCGCCGGCGACGCCGAGGTGGACGCCGAGCTCGCCGCGGACAAGACCGCGTCGGGCGAGCAGGCCGCGGCCCGCGCCCGTGCGACCATCCCGACGGCCGGGGGCAAGCTCGCGGCGTTCTCGTCGCTGGTCGACTCGGACGAGCTGCCGAACGCCATCGTGCGGCAGACGACGGTCGGGTTCCAGCACACGAACAGCCCGGTCGTGCTCGAGGGACTGGTGTCGGGGTACTTCGACGTCCTCACCCGCATCTGGGCCGAGCGCAGCTACCACATGGCCGACACGATCGTGACGGGGCTCTACCCGGCACCGCTCGCGTCCGTCGAGCTCCGCGACGCCGCGCACGCCTGGCTCGCGGCGCACCCGGAGACCCCGGCGCTCCGCCGCATCGTGTCGGAGAACGTCGCCGGTACCGAGCGCGCGCTGCGCGTCCAGGCGGCCGACGCCTGACCTGCGTCGGACGACCACGCACGGGCGGGGCCTCGGTGATCCTCAGGGGTCGCCGAGGCCCCGCCCTCTAGCATCGATCGGATCATGAACCTGGCTGCGACCTCGACCGACGACGTCCCCAAGTGGATGTCGAACACCTTCACCCAGTTCGTCGACACCTGGCACGTGCCGATCGTCATCGTCATCACGCTCCTCGCGGCGGTCATCGTCCGGCTCGTCCTCCGCCACACGATCAAGGGCGTGGTCGAGCGGGTCGTCACCGGGGCCAAGCGCCGCCAGAACGTGGAGGACACCCAGGCGCTCGTCGCCTCCCCCGTCCAGACCGCCCGCGTCGTGCAGCGGACCCGCACGCTGGGCAGCGTGCTCGAGAACCTGGCGACGGTCGTCGTCGTGCTCATCGCCCTCGCGGTGATCATCCCGCTCGTGCTGCCGAACGCCGCGGTCGGCATCGTCGGCGGCGCCTCGCTCATCGCCGCGGGCCTGGCGGTCGGTGCCCAGAGTATCGTCAAGGACCTGCTGTCCGGGGTCTTCATGATCCTCGAGGACCAGGCGGGCGTCGGCGACGTCGTCGACACCGGGCCCGCGACCGGCGTCGTCGAGAACGTCGGGCTCCGCGTCATGCAGATCCGCGACGTCAACGGCATCCTCTGGTTCGTCCCGAACGGGCAGATCCTGCGGGTCGGGAACCTCTCGCAGGGCTGGTCGCGCGTGCTCGTCGACATCACCGTGCCGTACGACACGGACATCGACGCCGTCCAGGACGCGCTGCTCCGTGCAGCCGTCACGATGTCGCAGGAGCCCCGGTGGCGCCAGCGGATCGTCGAGAAGCCGGAGATCTGGGGCATGCAGTCGATCAGCGACGCGGGCATGGTGTTCCGCCTCGTCGTGAAGACCCGCGCGTCCGAGCTCGACGTGGTCGGTCGCGAGCTCCGGGTCCGCCTGAAGCGCGCCGTCGACGAACTCGGGGTGACCCTGCCGGCGATGGCGATGATCATGCCGGAGGGCTGGGAGAACGCCACCTCGATCAACGGCCTGCGCTCCGTCCGGACGCAGCCGACGCCGGCACCGACGAAGTCGCGCGGGAAGCGTGGCAACCTGTTCGGACGGGCGATCCACACGGACGACCAGGACCGCGACCAGGATCCCGGGAAGGACCACCAGTGAACGACCCGATCCCCAGCCCCGGCTCGGGCCCCGGTGGCGTCCCGGCGCAACCGATCACGCTGCGCGTCGGCGAGCACGGGGCGTCGGCGACCGGTTCGCTCTACGTGCGGATCGGCGGCGCGCCGACGTTCGACCGGCTGGTCCGGCGGTTCTACGAGGGCGTCCAGCAGGACGACGTGATCTGGCCGATGTACCCGGCTGACGACCTCGAGGGTGCGATCTGGCGCCTGTCGGCCTTCCTGCAGCAGTACTGGGGCGGCCCCGGCACCTACAGCGAGGAACGCGGGCACCCGCGGCTGCGGATGCGGCACAACCCGTTCCGCATCACGCCCGAGGCCCGCGAGCGCTGGCTGCACCACATGCACGACGCGGTGGAGTCGCTCGACCTCGCGCCCCTCGACGAAGCCGAGCTCTGGGCCTACCTCGACCGCGCCGCCCACGCGATGACGAACACGTTCGACTGACCGCGGCTCACGTCGGCGACGCGACCAGGAGACGGACGGGAGGATCGTGGCGGGCCCGCCACGATCCTCCCGTCCGTCTGCCCCCGCTGTGAGTGGTGCGGACTACCGGACGTAGGACCCGTCGGCCAGGTCCTCGACCAGGGTCGGCCGCGTTGGGTGCCAGCCGAGGTCGGCGCGCGCGTGCGCGCCCGAGGCCTCCTGGTGGAGCAGCAGGGCGTCTGCGAAGTCGGCCCCCAGGCGCTCGCGCGACGCGTCGACGCTCTCCGCGACGACCGGTGAGCCGTGCGCGCCCGCCTCCGCCACCTCGCGCAGCGTCGGGTTGTCGCCGGACGCAGCCACCACGTAGCCGTCCTGCTCCGCGGCGTGCACCGCGAGCACGTACAGCTCGCCGAGGTCGTCGATGTGCACCGTCGTCCAGCGCTGGGAGCCGTCGCCGACCAGGCGCACCTCGTGCTCGCCGTCGCCGACGAACATCGCCGGGATGCCGGCGCCGCGGCCGTAGACGATGCCGGGCGCGACGATCGTCGTCCGGGCGGCGCTGGCCCGCACGCGCGCCTCGATCGGGGCGCGCCACGCGGTGAGGGCCGGCGGGTCCACCGGCGACTGCTCCGAGATGTCCGTCGAGTTCCCGAACGTGAAGATCCCGCCCGTGTGCACGAAGGGCTTCGGGGTCCCCGCGAGGGCCTCGGTCACGGTCTCCGTGAAGCTCGGGTCGACGTCCGCGGCCGAGGCCGTGTGCACGACCGCGTCGGACTCGTGGGCCAGTCGGCGGACGACGTCGGTGTCCGTGACGTCGCCGACGATCGCGTGGCCGCCCGCGTCCCGGACGGCCTGCGCCTTCTGGTCGGAGCGGACGAGGGCCGTGACCTCGTGCCCGTGGGCGACGAGGGCGCGGAGGACGGAGGAGCCGATGTAGCCGGACGCACCGGTGAGGAAGACCTGCATGCCGTCACCCAACCACGCGTGTCATGGTGCGGGGTGGACGTGGCGGTCTGGTCCGCTCAGGCAGACGGTCGCGGTGGCGGCGTCGTCGGTCGGGCGTCGCTCCGCGCTGGGCGGCTTCGGTTCGGGGTCAGACGCCGAGGGACCAGGCGCGGCGCTTCACGAGGACGTGCCCGCGCGAGGTCGTGAGCCGGCTCCACGGTCCGGTCTCGAACAGCCGGACGGGGTCGTGCCCGAGGAACCCGAGGCTCTCCCCCGCGAAGCCCGCACCGGCCGGCAGGTGCTCGATCCCGGGCACCGGACGGCCCCACACCTCGGACCGGATGCGGCGCACGATCGCCTCGCCCGCACTCGCCGGGACGGCGTCCGCGACCTCGGCGATGCCGTCCCGAGCAGCACGGCGGAGGAGCTCCGGCGAGACGTCCGGCAGCGGCACCCACCCACCGCGAGGCGGGCTGATCGCCGCCCAGGTCACGGTGTGCACCTCGTGCGGGAGCTCGACCTCGATCGGGGTGGCCCGGGTCGGGTCGGCTCCGTCGGCGCGCTCGGCGTCGTGGTGCTCCGCGAGCAGGCGGAGGCGTTCCTGCAGCGACGCGAGCGGCACCACGGCGTCGATCGTCGCGGGCTCGGTGAGCGAGAACGTGCGGAGACCGAGCACCGTCGGCAGCTCGTCGAGCAGGCCGAGCGGGTAGAGGATCGCCGTGTACACCGCGAGGACGCCCGAGTCGGCGACGAGCCGGACGGACCCGTCCTCGATGCGGGCAGCGCGTCCGAGGTAGGTGCGGAGGTCGCCGAGCGAGGCGGCGTCGGGAAGCGTGAACGAGGTGCCCATGTCGGGTCCGATCCTACCGGGGGCCGGTTCGTAGACTGCGGGTGTGAACGGCGAACCCGACTTCCTCAGCACCCTGCGCCTCCAGGACACCGGCGCGAGCACGGGCGAGACGATCCTGACCGGGGCGAGCCACTGGTCCCCCGGCGGGCGGGTCTTCGGCGGGCAGGTCCTGGCGCAGTGCATCGTCGCCGCGCAGGCCACGATCGAGGGCCGGGACATCCACTCGATGCACGGCTACTTCCTGCGCCCGGGCGACATCGACGTCCCGATCACCTTCGGGGTGGAGCGCATCCACGACGGCCGGTCCTTCGCGACCCGACGCGTGCAGGCGTACCAGCGGGGCGTGCCGATCTTCTCGATGATCGCCTCGTTCCAACGCCCCGACGAGGGCGTCGAACACCAGGACCCGTTCCCCGTCGACGTCCCCGAGCCGGAGTCGCTGCCGTCGGCGGCGTCGATCCTGTCCGCGATCGACCACCCCGTCGCACAGGCCTGGGCCGAGCGCTCCATCGACCTGCGGCACGTCGAGGGCCCGGTGTTCGTCGACGTGCAGGGCGAGCGGGTGCCGCACCAGGCGGTGTGGTTCCGGGTGGAGGGGGCGCTGCCGGCCGACCCGGCCCTGCACCGGGCGGTCCTGGGGTACGCGAGCGACATGTCGATCCTGGAGCCGATCATGCGGCGGCACGGGGTGGCCTGGGGAACGCCGGGGGTGAAGAGCGCGAGCCTGGACCACGCGATGTGGTGGCACCGTGACGGTCGCGCCGATGACTGGGTGCTGTACGTGCAGGAGTCCCCGAGTGCGCAGGGCGGGCGGGGACTGGCGTTCGGCCGGATGTTCGCGCGGGACGGGCGGTTGCTGGCATCGGTGGCGCAGGAGGGGATGATGCGCGTCCCGCGGTGAGGGGTGCGCTTCGCGCGGGGCGCGGGGCGCGGCGCGCGGTGCCGCGCCGCAGCGCCGTCTGCACTCGCCGGGCGCCGTTCCGCGGTGCAGTGTGCGCTCGCACAACCGGAAGTGCACCGCGCCGCGGATCGTCATGGTGCGGTGTGCTCCCGGTTGTGCGGAGGCGCAGGTCCGCAGCTGGACCAGGATCGACCCAGCCGGGCTCGGCCCAGCCGGGCTCGGCCCAGCCGGGATCGGCCGGGTCAGGGCCGGGAGAACTCGACCGGCGGCTCGGCGAACTGCTCACACGCGGCACGCTCGACGGGCGTCAGGCGTCGCGGCCGGTTCGTCGCGGCGTCGACCATCACCAGCGCCGTGGTGGCACGGGTGTACAGGACGGCGGGCTCGACGCCGACGGGCGACCAGACCTCGTACGACACGTCGATGCTCGCGCCGCCGATCCGCCCGATCCACATCTGCACGTCCAGCGGTCGGCGCAGGTACGGGATCGACGCGAGGTACTCGAGGCGCTGTGCCGCGATCACCGTCATCGTGCCCGATCCCGGGCGCCCGTCGATGATCGGGTCGGGCAGGTCGCCCTCGCCGTTCGCGTCCGCGGGGTCGTGCCCCCAGAACCCCACGATGCGCGCCTCTTCCAGGAGGCGCAGCATCGCGGAGTTGTTGACGTGACCGTACGCGTCGATGTCGCTCCACCGCATGCGGATCGGAGCGTGCAGTCTCGCCACGGGTCAGTCGCGCGTGAGCTTGCGGTAGGTCGCGCGGCCGGGCTTCGCGGCGTCGGCACCGAGGCGCTCGACCTTGTTCTCCTCGTAGGCCTCGAAGTTGCCCTCGAACCAGTACCAGTTCGGCGTCCCGTCCTCGTTCAGGCCCTCCCACGCGAGGATGTGGGTCGCGATCCGGTCGAGGAACCAGCGGTCGTGGGTGATCACGACGGCGCAGCCCGGGTACTCGAGCAGGGCGTTCTCGAGGCTGCCGAGGGTCTCGACGTCGAGGTCGTTGGTCGGCTCGTCGAGGAGCAGGAGGTTGCCGCCCTGCTTGAGCGTGAGCGCGAGGTTCAGACGGTTGCGCTCACCACCCGAGAGCACGCCGGCCTTCTTCTGCTGGTCCGGACCCTTGAAGCCGAACTGCGACACGTAGGCGCGGGACGGGATCTCGGTCTTGCCCACCTGGATGTAGTCGAGTCCGTCGGACACGACCTCCCACAGGTTCTTGTTCGGGTCGATGCCACCACGGCTCTGGTCGACGTACGAGATGTCGACCGTCTCGCCGATCTTCAGCGTGCCGGCGTCGAGCGGCTCGAGACCGACGATCGTCTTGAAGAGCGTGGTCTTGCCGACGCCGTTCGGGCCGATCACGCCGACGATGCCGTTGCGGGGCAGCGTGAACGACAGGTCGTCGATGATGACGCGCTCACCGAACTGCTTGTGCAGCTTCTCGGCGTCGATGACCTGCGAACCCAGACGCGGACCCACGGGGATGACGATCTCCTCGAAGTCGAGCTTCCGCGTGCGCTCGGCCTCGGACACCATCTCCTCGTAGCGGGCGAGGCGGGCCTTGGACTTCGCCTGGCGGCCCTTCTGGTTGCTGCGGACCCAGTCGAGCTCCGAGGACAGACGCTTCGCGAGCTTGGCGTCCTTCTTGCCCTGGACCTCGAGACGAGCGCGCTTCTTCTCGAGGTAGGTCGAGTAGTTGCCCTCGTACGGGTACAGGCGTCCGCGGTCGACCTCGGCGATCCACTGCGCGACGTGGTCGAGGAAGTACCGGTCGTGGGTCACGGCCAGGACGGCACCGTGGTACTGCTGCAGGTGCTGCTCGAGCCAGAGCACGGACTCGGCGTCGAGGTGGTTGGTGGGCTCGTCGAGGAGGAGCAGGTCGGGCTTCTGCAGCAGGAGCTTGCAGAGCGCGACGCGGCGCTTCTCACCGCCGGACAGGTGCGTGACGAGCTCGTCCCCCGGGGGGCACTGGAGCGCGGCCATGGCCTGCTCGAGCTGGGAGTCGAGGTCCCACGCGTCGGCGGCGTCGATCTCCTCCTGCAGGGTGCCCATCTCGGCGAGGAGCGCGTCGAAGTCGGCGTCCGGCTCGGCCATCAGCGCGGAGATCTCGTTGAAGCGCGTGATCTTGCCGTGGATCTCGCCCACGCCCTCTTGCACGTTCTCGAGGACGGTCTTCGACTCGTCGAGCTCGGGCTCCTGCATGAGGATGCCGACGGTGAAGCCCGGGGTCAGCTTCGCCTCGCCGTTGGACGGCTGGTCGAGACCCGCCATGATCTTGAGGATCGTCGACTTGCCCGCACCGTTCGGCCCCACGACGCCGATCTTGGCGCCGGGGAGGAACGACATCGTGACGTCGTCGAGGATCAGCTTGTCGCCGACCGACTTGCGGGCGCGGACCATCTGGTAGATGTACTCAGCCATATCGCGCCCAGTCTACTGACACCCCGCCGCGTCGGCGCCCCCGGATGTCGGCGCTCCCGCAGGTCACGCCGCTGCCCGCCCCGCTGCGTCGACGTCGTCGGGGTCCGCGCCATCGGCCGTGTCGGCTCCGGTGCCCAGGTCAGCGGGCAGCACCGTCGGCGGCGCGAACTGCCCCTCGAGCGCGACCTCCGTGTGCCGCGCGGCCTCGGCGGGCTCCGGCAGGTCGTCCCGCTGGACGGGCCCGCCGTCGGCGAGCGCCCCGTCGGTCCCGGCACCGTCGTCGGCGCCGTGGACCTCTCCGGTCTGCGGGTCGATCGTCGGCGACGTCCCCGGAGCCGCACTGTGCTCGTTCGCGTGCCGCGGCACGCGGATCCAGTTGCTGATGCCCCACGCGAGGTCGTGGCCGAGTCCCTCGGCGTCGATCTCGACCGAGGTGCCACCCCGGCCGTCGCGTTCCCACGTCCGGATGCGGACGCGGCCCGTCACGACGACGCGGTCGCCCTTCTTCAGGGACTTGTGGACGTTCGCCGCGAGGGAGCGGAACGCGGTGACCGTGTACCAGTTCGTGGCGCCGTTGGTCCACGTGGAGTTCGAGCGGTCCCACCGGCGGGACGGGGACGCGAGCCGCATGCTCGTGATGGCGATGCCGGTGTCGGTGACGAGGTGGCGGGGCTCGGTGGCGATGATCCCGCAGACGGTGATGGTGTCGTTCATGCCTCGATCGTGAGCGAGCCCCGGGGCGCGGAAGCGCCCCGGGGCTCGCCCTGTGGACCGATCATCCGCAGAGGTGGGTTGTGGAGGACGAGTCTCCCCGTGCCTCCAGTCCGGCCCGTCGCGACCATGCGCCGGACCGACGCCCCGACTGGATCAGTGCGCTCGGAACTCCGGCCGGTCCGCGAGCGGACCGAGGGCCGCGTGCACCGCGCCCTTCGCGGACTCCAGCGACGGGTACGTGCCCCCGCCGGATCCCGACCGGCCGTAGAGCTCGACGTGGAACCCGTCCGATGCGCGGTGGATGCTGCCCACCGCGCCGGCCGGTCCGACCGCCACCCAGGTCCCGGTGTTGTCCATCATCGTTCGACCACCTCCTCGTGGCCCCGACGCCCGTGTCTCAGGACGCCAGGATGTACTGACTGTAGGCCTTGCGGACCTTGTTCACCTTGGGCAGTGCGACCGCCATGCAGTAGCCCTGTCCGGGGTTCTTCGCGAAGAAGTCCTGGTGGTACTCCTCCGCACGGTAGAAGGTACCCAGCGGCTCGATCGTCGTGACGATGCCACCGTCCCAGATGTCCGATGCACGCTGGATCGCCTGCTCGAACAGCGCGCGCTGCTCGTCGTCCGCCGGGAACATCGCCGAGCGGTACTGGGTGCCGACGTCGGCGCCCTGCCGGTTCAGCTGGCGCGGGTCGTGGAGCGTGAAGAAGACGTCGAGGATGACGTCCGCGGGGATGACCGACTCGTCGAACGTCACCGCGACCGCCTCGGCGTGGCCGGTGGCACCGGTGCAGACGGCCTCGTACGACGGGTTCTCCGTCGCGCCGCCGACGTAGCCCGAGACCACGTCCTGCACGCCCTGGAGCGTGCGGTACACGGCGTCGAGACACCAGAAACATCCACCTGCGAGCACGAACGTCGTCATGGGGGGAACCTACCTTCCTGGGCTCCGAGGGAGCCGCGATCCGGGTTGCCTCCTCCACAACCCGCACCGGGCCCGAAGTGTTCCCCAGGGGACTCGGGCGCGGCGCGGCTGTCGGTGGCGGTCCGTAGCGTTCCCCGCACACACCGCGACCGACCACCAGGAGGCACCACGTGCAGCGCACCACCGAACCCGCGTTCCGCATCCGCACCGCGCCCGTCGCGCGCAGCCGCGGCGACCTCCGGGTGCTCGACGTCCGCGACGACCTGAGCCGCGTCACCCGCGCCAACGGCGAGGTCGTCGGCTACGTCGACCGGGTGGACGTCGCCGGCGGGACGGCGTACCGCGCACGCCGCTACGTCGCGACCGAACGACGCTTCGTCGAGCTGCCGAACGTGTGGTCCGCCGACGACGCCGTGGACTGCCTCCGGTGGGGTTGAGCGGAAGCGACGGAACGCCGCGCCACCTCCCCGTGACCGGGCTGTTCCGTGCGTAGGGTTCGCCCATGGACTGGTGGAACGAGCTGACCGACTGGACGTCGTCCGACAACGGGTGGCGTGTGCTGTCCGGCGCGATCATCCCCTTCGTGGCCATCGTCGTGGCCGGCATCATCGCCGCGCTGATCGGCCGCGGTGCGACGAAGCGCGTCGTCGCGATGCAGGAGCGCGAGAGCCGGAACGCGGCCGTCGCTGGTGTCGTCTCCGCGGCGCGCAAGGCGGCGACGTGGGGTTCCCTCGGGCACGATGAGCGGTCGTACGCCGACCACCTCGCCGAGGACGCCGACATCCGACTGCGGCTGCTCCCCGTGAGCGGTGCGCCCCTCGCGGCGAACTGGGCGCAACACGAGATCGCCGACATCAAGAAGAACTCGTCGACGTTCAGCTTCCAGGCCGACCAGTCCCTCGCCGAGTTCCGCGACCGGATGCTCGAGTGGCAGGCCCGTCCGAACCGCGCCAAGAAGCTCTTCAAGGCCGACCTCGAGCGCTGGAAGTTCGACTCGCCGGATCCCGACGACGCCGAGCTGATCGCCCGCCAGCAGGACTGGAGCGCGGACCAGCAGGACCGCCGCGAGCAGGACCGGCCGTCCACGCCGGCACCGGCGCCGGCCGCCGAGCGTCCGACCCCGACGACGACCGGTCTGCGACCGGCACCCCAGCAGCCTGGAGGCACGCCCTCCCCCGCCGCGCCCGTCGCCTCGTCCGCCGCTCAGGCACCGGCCCCTGCTTCCGCAGCGGCTCCGGCAACGGCGCCGGCAGCGAATTCCGCGCCGTGGTCCGCGCGCTCCGGCAGCGAGGGCACGAACACCACGCGTGCCTACGGCGAGGGTGAGACCACCCCGCTCGACGGTGCTCCGATCCGTCCCGCACTCGGTTCGCCCGTCGCGTCGCGCAACGACGTGCCGCAGCGACCGGCAGCCTCGGTCGACCGCTCGGACGACGACGCGGTCGACGATCGCGCCGACGACCGCGCCGGGGACCTGTCCGACGACGTCCGTCCGGCCTCGGCCCCGCGCGTCGCCTCCCCCACCGCAGCCGACGCGCACGTGAACCGCGCGACCGCATCGGGTTACGGGACGTCCACGACGAACACCACCTCGATCCCGACGCGCGTCGCCGATGCCCCGGCCGAGCCGACGGACTCGGACGAGACGGACGAGTCGCCCTACACGCAGCCGATCAGCGCGAGTGAGCTCCGACGCCGCGCCGCTGACGACGAGGACTGAACCCCACCACCGGTCTGCAGCCAGAGGCCGCCATCCCGAGACGGATGGCGGCCTCTCGTCGTCGGTGCCCCCGGCAGGAATCGAACCCGCGGCACGGTGGGTAGAAACCACCTGCTCTATCCACTGAGCTACGGAGGCGGACGGCGTCGATTCTAGCCTCGGCGCTCCGCCAGGTGCTGCACGAACCGGTCGACCTCGCGCTGCGTCCGGAGGTGCACGATCCGCAGGTGCGGGGCGGTGTGGACGAGTGCGGGCACCCGCCTCCGACTCTCGTGGCGCACGCGGATCCCCCACCGGACGATGTGGCCCGGGTCGGTGAAGAACGTCCACAGCGGCGGCTCGATGTTCCCGTTCCACAGGGGTGTGCGCCGGAGTCGTCGTCGGAGGGTCCGTCGCACGAGCCGCCACAGGGCGACCGGGACGGGGAGGTCGATCCAGACGAGGGTGTCCGCGCGGGCGGCGAGCATGTCCCGGGCGAGCGTGTACTGCCACTCGGTCACCCAGGTCGGCTCGCTGGTGTACGCCTCGACCTCCTCGAGGAAGGACTCCCGCGGCGTCCAGTCCGGCCCGTGGTAGATCGAGTCGATCTCGGTGTGCCGGATGCCGAGCGCGCGTCCGATGCGTCCGGCGGTCGTGGTCTTGCCGACGCCCGTCGTCCCGGCGACCAGGACGCGGCGGGGCTCCGGGACGAGGACGTCGTCGGCACCGAGCATCCCCCGACCCTAACCCCGCGGCGAGCGGGCGGAAGCGGCTCGCCCCATGCGGTCACCCGCGCACGTTCCGCCCGCTCGCGCTCTCCCGGCGCTGCGCCCGCCGTCCCCCGGCACTTTCCGCTCCGGCCCGGGACCGAGCGGGCGGAAGCTGCGGCCCCGGTGCGCGGACGGCCACTGGTTCCGCCCGCTCGCGCTCCCCCCGCGCTGCGCCCGCCATCCCGCGCACCGAGCGGGCGGAAGCGGCTCGCCCCATGCGGTCACCCGCGCACGTTCCGCCCGCTCGCGATCACCGCCCCCTTTCGCATCCGCGCCCGCGCCCGCGCCCGCGACGCGGAGGGTTCCCCGGCCGTCTCCCTGTCGTTCGTCTCAGGGACACCGCGCCTCCGTACCGTCCGGTGCATGCGCTCCAGCGGAACCGTCGTGGCCGTCGTGCCCGCCCGCGCCGGTTCGAAGGGCATCCCGGGGAAGAACCTCCGGCCCGTCGGTGGGAGGTCGCTCGTCCGCCGTGCCGTCGAGGCAGCGCTCCGCACAGAGACCATCGACACCGTGGTGGTGTCGACGGACGGGGACGCCATCGCCGCCGAGGCCACCGCCGCCGGCGCCATGGTGGTTCGCCGCCCAGCCGAGCTCGCGGGCGACGAGGCGACCTCGGAGTCGGCGCTGCTCCACGCCCTCGACGCCCTCGCCACCGAGAGCACCGACGACGGGCGCGACGAGCACGACCAGCACCGCGACCCAGAGATCCTGGTCTTCCTGCAGGCCACCTCGCCGTTCATCGACCCGGTCGACCTGGACGCCGCGGTCCACCGCGTGCTCGACGACCACGCGGACGTGGTGTTCGCCGCTGCTCCCTCGCACGCCTTCCTCTGGCGCACGGACGCCCAGGGCCGGGCGGTCGCGGTCAACCACGACGCCGCCGTCCGACCGCGCCGCCAGGACCGGGAACCGGAGTACCGCGAGACCGGCGCCTTCTACGTCCTGCGCACGAGGGGCTTCCGAGAGCACCGACACCGCTTCTTCGGTCGGGTCGAACTCGCGGTCGTGGATCCCCGCGGCGCGATCGACGTCGACGAACCGGCCGACCTGGCCCTGGCCTCCTCGCTCGCCCACACCCTCGACCGACCGATCGGCCACCCGACGAACCCGGACGCAGATCGCCCAACGACGAGGCCCGCAGCCGCATCCGGGACCGCCCGTTGGCCCCTCGCCGCCACGACCGACCGGGTCCCGAACCCAGATCCGCACCCGTCCCAACAGAACGGAACCCCATGACCGTCTCCATCGGCACGTCCACCATCGGCGCCGGCCACCCCGCGTACCTGATCGGCGAGATCGGCCTGAACCACAACGGCGACGTCGACATCGCGAAGCGGCTCATCGACGTCGCAGCGGACGCCGGGCTGCAGGCCGTCAAGTTCCAGAAGCGCACCCCGGCGATCTCGACGCCCGAGCACATGAAGCAGACCCCACGCAGCACGCCGTGGGGCGAGATGACGTACCTGGAGTACCGCTACCGCGTCGAGTTCGACCGCGAGCAGTACATCGAGATCGGCGACCACGCGACCCTCCGCGGCCTCGACTGGTTCGCGTCGCCGTGGGACGAGCCGAGCGTTGCCTTCCTCGAGGACCTGAACGTCGTGGCGTACAAGATCGCCTCGGCCTCGGTGACGGACCTCGGGCTCCTCGCGGCCGTCGCGGCGACGGGAAAGCCGGTCATCCTGTCGACCGGGATGTCGACGCTCGAGCAGATCGACCGCGCCGTCGAGGCCCTCGGCACCGAGCGACTGGTCCTCATGCACGCGACGTCGACGTACCCGCTCCCCGCCGAGGAGGCGAACCTCCGCATGATCGACACCCTCGCCGGCCGCTACGCCGGGGTGCCGGTCGGGTACTCCGGGCACGAGCCGGGGCTGCAGATCTCCCTCGCCGCGGTCGCGCTCGGCGCCACGGCCGTCGAGCGCCACATCACACTCGACCGCACGATGTGGGGCTCCGACCACGCCGCCTCGCTCGAGCCGCACGGCCTGCAGACGCTCGCCCGCGACGTCCGGATCATCGAGACCGCGCTCGGCGACGGGATCAAGAGGATCTTCCCCGGCGAGCAGGCGCCGATGGCCAAGCTCCGCCGCGTCGGCGCGTGACCCGGCAGGACAGGCGCGTGAGCCAGCGGGACCGGTGAGCGGGGTGCGCGCGTGAGCGACGGACGTCGCGAGCCGACCGACGGACTGGAGGCGCGCCTCCCGTCCGCCGACCGGCCCCGCGTCCGACGCGTGGTCGGCCTGGTCGACACCGACTCGTTCGCGAAGTGGGGCGCCCACCTGCTCGCCGACGCTCCCGCGCACTGGCAGCTGGAGCTGCTCGTCGTCGACACCCCGAGGTCGGCGAGCCCCGCGCAGCTCCGGTCCGCGTTCCGGGGTCTGGACGGCCGACTCGAGCACCTCGCAGCGGCACCGCCGGCGCCCCTCGGGGTCGACGCCCTCGTCGACCGGCTGCGAGCGGACCCGCCGGACGCGGTCCTGGTGGCGTGCATCGGCCCGGTCGCGGAGCTCCTGGTCGACGAGGTCGTCCGTCGGGTCCCGCGGCGGCCGGTGCTCCTGACGGGGCTGCCCGGCATCTCGTACCCGGCGAAGTGGAAGGGCGTCTTCTTCCGCGCGCGGGCCGACGTGTTCGTGCTGCACAGCCACCGCGAGGTCCGCGCCTACCGTGCCCTCGCGTCAGCGGGCGGGATCGAACCGTCGTTCGCCCTCGCGACGTTGCCCTTCGCCCGCTCGCGGGGGCAGGGCGGGCACGGGGACGAGCGGGCGGGCGGACGGGGCGACGAGCGGGGCAGGGACGCGGTCGTGTTCGCGGCGCAGCCGAGCGTGCCCGCCGACCTCGAGGACCGCCGACGCGTCGTGGACTGGCTCGTCGAGACCGCCCGGCGCCACCCGGAGTGGCGCGTCGTCCTCAAGGTCCGTGCGGCGGCCGGGGAGCACCAGACGCACCGGGAGCAGTGGCCCTACCCGGAGCTGCTGCCCGCCGACCGGCCGGCGAACCTCGTGGTCGAGAGCGGCCCGATGGCGCAGCACCTCGACCGGGCGGTGGCGCTTGTGACGATCAGTTCGACGGCGGTCCTCGAGGCCGTCGCCCGGGGCGTCCCAGCGCTGACGCTGACGGACTTCGGCGTCTCGCGGGCGCTCATCAACGAGGTGTTCGTGGACAGCGGGCTCGAGGGCGACGCGGTCGACCTCGTCGAGGGACGCTTCGGGAACGTCCGACCCGAGTGGCTGCACGACAACCACTTCCACCCGCCCGCGGAGGACGACTGGGCCGACCGCGCCGAGGAGCTCATGGTGCTCCGGGACGCCGGTGCCCTGACGGTGCGACCGGCCGCTCGGCGGAGCGGCGGCGGTGCCCTGCGTCGGGCGTGGGAGCGGAAGAACGCGCTCGGCGCGGCCGACCGGACGGCGATCGGCGTCGTCGCGCTCGTGCTCGGCACGCCGGTGCGGACCGTGAAGCGCGTGCTCCGTCGACTCCGGCGGGTGGTGCTGCGGCCCGGCGCGAGCGACGCGGCCCTCGTGCTGCCGCCCCGCTCCCAGCGGGACGCCGTGGGAGCCGGCAGCGGAGGTACGGGCCGCACCGCCTGACCGGGTGGGCGGTGGGGCGGAGCCGCACCGTGCCTCCAGACCGTTCGTCAGCAGACTGCCGTGACGGGCGGGGCGGACGTCAGAGCGCCTTCGCCACCGCCACCAGCAGCTGGTCGCGGGACGGGACGCCGGGCGAGCGGAAGACCTCGGTGCCGTCCTCGCGCCGGACGATGATCGTGGGCGTCGAGCGGATGCCGACGGCCTCGGCGCCGTCGGGGTCGGCGGCCACGTCGCGTTCGCGCACGGCCAGTCCGGGGACGAGGGCCGCCGCCTCACCGGTGACGCGGCGGGCCGCAGCACAGGGCGCGCAGAAGGCGGAGGTCCACAGGTCGAGTCGCACGGAGGGCACAACGCAGCGAGCGCCGCGTGCACTCCCGATCGGATCGGGGCACGCGGCGCTCGCCGGGTCGAGCCGGGCGGTGTGGCTACTCGCGGTCGAACTCGCCGCTGCGGTCCCCGCGGTCCTGCAGGTCGTCGACCGGGTCGGAGTCCTCGGCGTCGTAGGCGTACTCGACCGAGGTCTGGTCGAGCACCTGACGGGTCTTGGTGGCCTTGTAGGTGAAGGCCGTCTGCAGGCCCTCGACGTCGGCGTACACCGTGACCTGGTCGTCCACCGCGTCGCTCGTCGCGGTGCGGGTGTCGGTCGTCCCGTCGAAGGGGCCACCGTGGAAGATCGCGGTGTACTCGTCGCCCTCGTGGATGGTGATGTCGCTCATGCGTCCCTTGTACCAGGGCCGACCTGTTGACGGATGCATAGGTCGGCTATATAGTTCCGCTATGGAACCGACCAGGGCGCAGACGATCGAGACGCTCCTCGTCTCGGTGAACCGCCTGATCCGCGCGGCCGCACAGGCGACGGGGAACCCGACCTCGGCGGCCGTGTGGCGCACGCTCGGCATCCTCGAGACCGACCAGCCCCTGCGGCTCGGGGAGCTCGCGGCACTGTCCCGCGTCGCGCAGCCGACCATGACCCGGCTCGTCGCGGGGATGCTCGCGGACGGACTCGTCACCCGCACGGTCGACCCGGACGACTCCCGCGGGCAGCTCATCGAGATCACGCCGGCCGGCCACGACCGCCTCGTGACGTGGCGGGCCACCATCACCGAGACCGTCGGGCCCGTGTTCGCCGACCTGGACGACGACGAGTGGGACGTGCTGCACGACGCGGCCGAGGTCATCGCGTCGCGGGTCGCGGTGCCGCTCGCGGTTCCTTCCCCCGGCGGTCCGGGCGCCGGCCCGTCGTCGACCGCCCTGTCGTCCAGGGCGTCGGGCGCCGCCCCGTCGTCCACCAGCCCGTCCCCCACCAGCCCGTCGTCCACCAGATCGGAGATCCACGCGTGAACGCCCACGCCCCCGCTGCCTCGGGCAGCATCCTCAAGCAGTCCTCCGCGGTCTGGGCGATCGCCTTCGCCTGCGTCGTCGCCTTCATGGGCATCGGCCTCGTCGACCCGATCCTGCCCGCGATCGCGACCTCGCTGGACGCGACCGCAGCGCAGACCGAACTGCTCTTCACGAGCTACCTCGCCGTCACCGGCGTCGCGATGTTCTTCACCAGCTGGGTGTCCAGCCGCATCGGCGCGAAGAACACCCTGCTCATCGGGCTCGCGCTCATCGTGGTGTTCTCGGTGCTCGCCGCCACGTCGGGCAGCGTCTGGAACATCATCGGGTTCCGCGCCGGCTGGGGTCTCGGGAACGCGCTCTTCATCTCCACCGCACTCGCGACCATCGTGGGTGCGGCCTCGGGCGGCACCGCGTCGGCGATCATCCTGTACGAGGCGGCGCTCGGCCTCGGCATCGCCGTCGGCCCGCTCGTCGGAGGCCTGCTCGGCTCGGTGAGCTGGCGCGGCCCGTTCTTCGGCGTCACGACGCTCATGGCCGTCGCGTTCATCGCCGTCGTCGCGCTCCTCAAGAACTCCGGGCTCGAGAAGCCCACGCCCACCCGGCTCTCCGCCCCGTTCCGTGCCCTGCGCCGACCGGCACTCGCGGCCCTGGCGGCCACCGCGCTCTTCTACAACATCGGCTTCTTCGTCCTGCTCGCCTACACGCCGTTCCCGCTCGGCTTCGGTGCACTCGGCATCGGCTTCACGTTCTTCGGCTGGGGCGTCGGGCTCGCGATCACCTCGGTGTGGGTCGCGCCGATGCTCACCGCCCGGCTCCGTCGCACGACGGTCCTGAAGATCGCGCTGCCCCTGCTCGCGCTCGACCTGTTCGCCGCGGCCGTCGTCGTGCGGTCGCAGCCGGGCCTGATCGTCTGCGTGATCGTCGGCGGACTCGTGCTCGGTGTCCTGAACACCGTGCTCACCGAGTGCGTCATGGAGGCGACGGACCTCCCCCGCTCCGTCGCCTCGAGCGCGTACTCCGCGGTGCGCTTCATCGGTGGCGCGATCGCCCCGCCGGTCGCGACGCTGCTCGCCGACGCGATCGCCCCCTCGGCGGCGTACGTGTTCGCCGGGGTCTCGGTGGCGATCGCGTTCGTGGTGGTCGTCGCGACGACGAAGGTCCTGCGCCGGGTCGACGACGGGGCTGAGCCCGAGCGCGTCGAGGCCGAGGCGATCTCGGCGGGCGAGATGGTCTGACGTTCCTCGCGGGGCTGACCGGACGGCTCGGGGTGCTGCGGCGCTCCGAGCCGTTCGTGTGTGCGCGAGTGGGGCGGGTCGGGTCTCGGGGCTCGGGGCTCGGGGCTCGGGGCGAGCGGGCGAGCGGGCGAGCGGGCGAGCGGGCGAGCGGGCGAGCGGGCGAGCGGGCGAGCGGGCGAGCGGGCGGAATGCGCGGCGGCCTCCTGGCGAGCGGGTCGGTTTTCGCCCGCTCGCGGGCTGGATCCGTGAGCCGTGGATGCGCCAGCACCGTGCCCCTCCGCGAGCGGGACGTGCGTCGGACGGCGTCAGTCAGCAGCGCTGGAACGCGAGCGGGCGGAACGTGCAAGGAGTCCGGCGGACGGCGCGCCGATTCCGCCCGCTCGCGGACAGCGCAGCGGCTGGTCGCCCGAGTCGGACGGCTCGGCCGGCTCGGACAGCTCGGCCGGCTCGGTCGGCTCGGACGGGAGGCACGGGTCGACTCCGCCACGCGGCGCACCAGCACGGGGCGCGGCCGGTCCCTGCGCGCCCGGCAGCGTGGTCGCCGTCCACAGGAGTCGGAGCGCGGGCAGCAGCGTCACACCCGCGGAATAGGATCGTCGGCATGGCAACTGCGAACGACCGCCTCGTCTGGATCGACTGCGAGATGACCGGCCTGGACCTCCAGGTCGACGAGCTCGTCGAGGTGGCCGTCGTCATCACCGACTTCGACCTCGTCCCGGTGCACCCCGGGTTCGACATCGTCATCAAGCCGGACCAGTCCGCGCTCGACAACATGAACGAGTTCGTCACGAACATGCACACGACCTCGGGCCTCATCGACGAGATCCCGCACGGTGTGAGCCTGGCCGACGCCGAGTACCAGGTGCTCGAGTACATCCTCCAGCACGTCCCCGCCGAGGGCTCCGCTCCCCTGGCCGGCAACACGATCGGCACCGACCGCGCCTTCCTCGCCAAGTACATGCCGCGCGTGGACGGCCACCTGCACTACCGCAGCGTCGACGTCTCCAGCATCAAGGAGCTCTGCCGCCGCTGGTTCCCGCGCGTGTACTTCAACGCGCCGGAGAAGCACGGCGGGCACCGTGCCCTCGCCGACATCCTCGAGTCCATCCGCGAGCTCGAGTACTACCGCCGCGCGGGCTTCATCCCCGAGCCCGGTCCGACGACCGAGGACGTGCGTGCCGTCGCCGCCTCGGTGGTCGAGCAGTGGGCCCCGCGGCTCGCCCAGCCCGCCGCCGAGTAGTGGTCCGCGCAGGCCGCGGCATGTACTACTATTGAGGGGTTGCTCCGGCCAGTCCGGGGTCAGCATGGTGGGTATAGCTCAGTTGGTAGAGCGCCTGGTTGTGGTCTAGGAGGTCGCGGGTTCGAGACCCGTTACTCACCCGGTTGACGAAGGCCCCGTCCTGATGGACGGGGCCTTCGTCGTTCTCGGATGCGCATGTGCCACGATCGTGCCCGTGATGGAGATGTCCGCCGACGCGTTCGAGCAGCTCGTGACCGACGAGCTCGACCGGCTGCCCGACGAGATGGTCGACGGACTCGACAACGTCGTCTTCGTCGTCGAGGACGAACCCGAGGACGGTTCCGACCTGTTCGGCGTCTACGACGGGGTCGCCGCGACCGAGCGTGGCCAGTACGGCTTCGGCGAGCTCCCGGACCGGATCGTGGTGTTCCGGAAGCAGCACCTGCTGGAGTGCGACACCGTCGAGGAACTCCGGGACGAGGTCCACACGACGCTGGTGCACGAGATCGGGCACTTCTACGGGATCGACGACGAGCGGCTGCACGAACTCGGATGGGCGTAGCGACCACGAATCCACCCACGTGGCGACCACGAGTCCACCCGCGGAGCGACCACGAGTCCACCCGCGGAGCGACCACGAGTCCACCCGGGGAGCGACCACGAGTCCACGCACAGCGCGACCCCGGGTCCACCCGCCCCCCTACGTCCGCACCACCAGGTCGGCCAGCGCCGCCGGGTCCTCCGCCGCGATGAAGGACGCCTCCTGCGCTGCCCACCGGTCCCACTCGCGGGCGAAGACCTCGCCGTCACGGCCGATCGCCCGGTCGCGCCGGACGGTGTCGTCCGCCTCGAGCCAGACGCGGAAGGTCGCGAGCGGCGCCGAGGCCCGGGACAGCGCACCGCACCCCTCGACGACGAGCGGCACGCCCGGGTCGATCGACTCCCACCCCGCCGGGCTCGACGTCGTCCAGTCCCACCGCCGGTAGCCGGAGTGGGCGCCGAGGACGTCCGTCACCACCGCGTCAGCCGCCGCACGGAGCCCGTCCCACCCCGGGTAGACGTCGTCGAGGTGCACGACCCGGGCGCCGAGCCGGTCCCCGAGGGCGTCGCCGAGCGTCGTCTTGCCGGTCCCCGAGCGCCCGTCGACCAGCACGACGAGCCGCCCCCGCCCGGAAGCCGCACGGAGATCCGGAGCAGCACCAGCAGCGGCAGCGGCAGCGGCAGCTGTCGCCGCAGCCGCGAGGCCGTCCACGACCCCGTCAGACACGCCACGTCCCCGCGCCCACCGCCACCGCGACCGAGACCGCACCGATCCCGACGAGCACCGCGACCATCGCCCACTCGGGGCCGCCGAAGCGCGCCGGTCGCGCCCACGTCCGCCGACCCGGCGCCCCGAACCCTCGCGACTCCATCGCCACCGCGAGCGTCGTCGCCCGCCGGAGCGCGAGCACGAGCAGCGCGAACGCCATCGATGCACCCCGACGCAGCCGCCCGGTGTCGGCCAACCCCCGGGCACGCCGGGCACTGCGCAGCTGCCGCCAGTCCCCGCCGAGCAGGGTCGTCATCCGCACCGCCGCCAGCGCCCCGAGCACGAACCGCGCTGGCAGCCGCAGGAGCTGCGCCAGCCCGTCCGCCAGGTCGGTCGGGTCGACCCGCACGAACAGTGCAATCGCCGGCAGTCCGACGGCGAGCACCCGAAGCGCGGTGGCCAGGGCGAGCTCGAGCGACCCGTCGGTGACGTGCACGAAGCCGAGGTCGAACCACTCGCGTCCGGACGGCCGGCCGTACAGCGCGATGCTCACGGCCGTCAGCGGGACCGCTGCGGTCAGGGGTGCGGTCCGGAGCAGGAGCGTGCGCCAGGGGATGCGGAGCAGCGGCAGCAGCAGGACCTCGAGCAGGAGCGCGACGGCTGCGGACACGACGTCCAGGCTCAGGACGAGCAGCAGGCCGAGCGCGAGCACCCCGAGCAGGGACGCGACGGGCTGCACCCCGCGGATCCCGCGGGGCCGGGCGGGAGGCACGGATCGCCCTCGCGCGTCCGCTGCGGTCCCCGGGACGACCGGCCGGGCATCCCCCGTCACGTCGGCGACGACACCGTCCGCCGTCCCCGGGCCGGTCGGCCGCAGACCGCCCGGGCCGGCTGGTCGCAAGCCCTCCGGGCCGAGCACCACCTCGTCCGCGTCGAGCGCCCGCACCAGGTCACGGTCGTGCGTCACGGCGACGACAGCCGTCCCCGCGTCCGCGAGCGCGCCGAGCCGGTCCACGACGGCCTGCCACGTGGCGCGGTCCTGTCCGGAGGTCGGCTCGTCGAGCACGAGCACGTCGGGCTCCGCCGCGAGTACCGTGCCGATCGCGAGCCGTCGCTGCTCGCCGCCGGACAGCGTGAAGGGGTTCGCGTCCGCCAGGTGCGCCAAGCCGAGGTCGTCGAGCACCCGATCCACCCGGTCCTCGACGTCCGCTTGACCGAGCGCCCGAGGTCCGGCGGCGAGCTCCTGCCGTACGGTGGCCGCGACGAACTGGTGCTCGGGGTCCTGGAACACCGTCCCGATCCGGCCGGCGAGCTCTCGGCTGGACCAGGACGACGGCGCCGCCCCGGCCAGGCCTTGCCGGAGGGCGGAGGTGGCCTCGAGGACGCCGGCGTCGGGCGCGAGCAGCCCGGCGAGCGTCAGGCCGAGCGTCGACTTCCCGACGCCGTTCGGCCCGGTCACCGCCAGCACACGCCCGCGCCGGACCGTCAGGTCGATGCCGCTGCCGACCCGGTGCCCCCGGCCGCGCGCCGTCGCGAGTCCCCGAGCATCGAGCAGCGCCCGAGCGTGCGCGCGGTCCTCCCCGGGGACCGCCTGCCGAGCCGAGCCCCGAGCGGGCTCCGACCCGGGCACCCACACGCCCGCCGCCGCGAGCGCCGGACCGTGCGCGGCGAGGACCTCGGTCGGCGTGCCGTCCGCGACGACCCCGCCGGCGGGAGCGAGCAGCACGAGCCGGTCGACCAGGTCGAGCCAGGTGCCGATCCGGTGCTCGACGACGAGCAGCGTCGCACCGGTCTCGTCGAGGACCGCGCGCACGGCGTCGTGCACCTGACGCACGCCGTCCGGGTCGAGGTTCGCGCACGGCTCGTCGAGCACGAGCGCGCCGGGACGCATCGCGAGCACGCCCGCGAGTGCGAGCCGCTGCCGCTGCCCGCCGGACAGCGCGGTCGTGGACCGGTCGAGGGGCAGGTCGAGGCCGACCACGTCGAGCGCCGACCGGACGCGCCGCCAGGTCTCGTCCCGCGGCACGCCGGTGTTCTCGCAACCGAACGCGACGTCGTCCCCGACGCGCGACATCACGGTGTGCGCCTCGGGGTCCTGCATGACGAGGCCGACCCGCCCGCGGACCGTCCCCGGTGCGGCATCGTCGACGAGCACCGTGCCCTGGACGGCCGCGGCGGTGTCGTCCTCGGGGTCCGGCTCGTCGGGCAGCACCGCGGCGACGGCCCGCAGCAGCGTCGACTTGCCCGCGCCGGACGGTCCGACGACGGCGACCCGCTCCCCCGGGCGCACCGCGAGGTCGACTCCGCGGACCGCCCACTCGTCGCGGGCGGCGTAGCGCCACCCCCAGTCACGGAAGACGATGCCGGCCGGGCCGGTGCTCGCCGGGACCTGGGTCGCGGGCGCTGCGTCCGCGCGACCGGCGGACACGGCCGTCACGCCGCGCTGCGGGTCGTGCGCTTGGCGTGCTCCCGGCCGACCGCGAACTGCGACAGGACTCCGGTCGCGGCGAGCGCCCGGACGATGGCCCAGGACCCGGCACCCGCGATGACGGCGCCGGAGACCACGGCGCACACGACGTAGACGGCCTTGAACCCGGCGTCGAGCCCCGGGTACCACAGGACGGTGTCGTTGATGCCGAGCGCGAGCCCGGCGGCCGCGCCCGCGAGGACGACGACCGGCAGCCGGTACACGCGGTACAGGAACAGCGCGAGGACGAGCTCGGCGCCGAGGCCCTGCACGAGGCCGGCCTCGAGCGTCAGCCACCCCCACTGCGTGCCGAGCAGCGCCTCGACCGAGGCGGCGACCATCTCGGCGTACAGGGCGGCTCCGGGCTTCCGCACGACGATCGCGACGATCGGCCCGGCGAGCAGCCAGACGCCGCCGAACAGCGACTGCGATCCCGGCAGGACGAGGGCGGCTCCCGCACTGAGCGGCTCGTAGCCGAACTCCCAGAGCTTGAAGACGACGCCGATCGCGACCGCGAGGACGCTGGCGACGACGATGTCGACCACGCGCCAGCGGAGCGACCGCCGGAGGGTGGTGGACGGGACGGTGGACTGCATGGTTGCAGGCATGGTGCTGACTCCTCCCTGCGCCGGCATGACCCGGATCAGGTTCGACGGTCGGAGCGCCGTTCGCTCCCTCTCAGCCCGGTGGTCCCGGACTCCCGTGTGTGTGGCAGCAGTCTAGACGGGTGACGACCAGATGACGGACGGGAGGACCGTGGCGGCGTCGCCACGATCCTCCCGTCCGTCCTGTGGTCACTTCTTGAGTGCGCGGACCACCTTGGCGAGCGCCTTGCCGGTCACCCAGATGGTCGGGATGCTGACCGCGAGCAGCGAGATGAGGTTCGGCTCGAACTGCAGGTCTTGTCCGGGACGGCGCACGTAGGCGCCGACGGGGATCGACACGCCGCCGCCACCCCCGCCGCCGTTGTCGTCGCCGTCCCCGCCGCCGCCGAAGCCGAACCAGCCCAGCGACACCGGGATGAGGGTCTGGTCGCCGACCTCGACCGGCTCGCCGTAGTTGGTGGAGACGCCGATCGGGCGCACCTTGTCTGCGATCTGACTCACGATGTTGGCCATGCGCGCGAGGCTACTCGGCCACTCCTCCACAGCGACGCGCGGAGTCACCCTCGTCCACTGCTGGGGCTTGTCTGCGGACGCGGAGGGGCCGCGCCGATACGTTGGCGACACCCACACCTGGAGGACCGTTTGCACACCTGGCCCGGCAGTCCGTACCCCCTCGGGGCGACCTACGACGGCAGCGGCACGAACTTCGCCCTGTTCAGCGAGGTCGCCGACCGCGTGGAACTGTGCCTCTTCGACGACGCTGGGAACGAGGAGTGCGTCGACCTGGTCGAGGTCGACGCGCACGTCTGGCACGCGTACCTGCCCAACGTGGCACCGGGGCAGGAGTACGGCTTCCGCGTGCACGCCCCGTACGACCCGGCGAGCGGACTGCGCGGCAACCCGAACAAGCTGCTCCTCGACCCCTACGCCAAGGCGACCAGTGGCGACATCGACTGGGACCAGGCGCTGTTCTCGTACACGTTCGGCGACCCGGACTCGACCGACGACCAGGACTCGGCGCCCCACATGATGAAGGGGGTCGTCATCAACCCCTTCTTCGACTGGCAGGGCGACCGGTCGCCGGGCATCCCGTACGGCGAGACCGTCATCTACGAGGCCCACGTCAAGGGCCTCACAGAGACGCACCCCGACGTCCCCGAAGAACAACGGGGCACCTACGCCGGCGTCGCGCACCCGGCGGTCATCGAGCACCTGAAGCGTCTGGGCGTCACCACCCTCGAGCTCATGCCGGTGCACCAGTTCGTGAACGACTCCACCCTGCAGGAGAAGGGGCTGTCGAACTACTGGGGCTACAACACCATCGGGTTCTTCGCGCCGCACTCGCACTACTCGTCGTCCGGCGACCGCGGGCAGCAGGTGCAGGAGTTCAAGGCGATGGTGCGCGAGCTGCACCGTGCGGGGATCGAGGTCGTGCTCGACGTCGTCTACAACCACACCGCCGAGGGCAACCACCTCGGGCCGACGCTGTCGTTCCGCGGTATCGACAACGCCGCCTACTACCGCCTGGTCGAGGACGACAAGCGGTACTACATGGACACCACGGGCACCGGCAACTCGCTCAACGTGGGTCACCCGCACTCGCTGCAGCTGATCATGGACTCGCTGCGGTACTGGGTGACCGAGATGCACGTGGACGGGTTCCGCTTCGACCTCGCGGCCGCCCTGGCGCGGGAGTTCTACGAGGTCGACCGGCTCGCAGCCTTCTTCGAACTGGTCCAGCAGGACCCGATCGTGTCGCAGGTCAAGCTCATCGCGGAACCGTGGGACGTCGGTCCCGGCGGCTACCAGGTCGGCAACTTCCCGCCGCAGTGGTCCGAGTGGAACGGCAAGTACCGCGACACCGTGCGCGACTTCTGGCGCGGTGAGCCGTCGACCCTCGGCGAGTTCGCGTCCCGCATCTCCGGGTCGGCCGACCTGTACGAGCACGACGGCCGGACCCCCAAGGCGAGCATCAACTTCATCACCGCCCACGACGGCTTCACGCTGTACGACCTCGTCGCCTACAACGAGAAGCACAACGAGGCCAACGGCGAGGACAACAACGACGGCGAGAGCCACAACCGCTCGTGGAACTCCGGCGTCGAGGGGCCGACCGACGACCCGGCGGTGCACGCGCTCCGGCTGCAGCGTCGCCGGAACTTCCTCGCGACGCTGCTCCTCAGCCAGGGCGTGCCGATGATCGCGCACGGTGACGAGCTCGGGCGGACCCAGGGCGGCAACAACAACGTCTACGCCCAGGACTCGCCGATCAGCTGGATCGACTGGGAGCACGCCGACGACGAGCTCATCCAGTTCACCGCCGACGTCGTGAAGCTCCGGCACGACCACCCGACCTTCCGCCGCACGCGGTACTTCAACGGCCGTCCGGTCCGCCGGAGCGAGGGCGAGCCGCTCCCCGACGTCGTGTGGCTGACGCCCTCCGGTGATGCGATGGACCCCGAGGACTGGGACTCCGGCTTCGGCAAGAGCGTCGGCATGTACCTGAACGGCGAGGGCATCCGCGGGCGCGACCGCTGGGGCGAGCGGGTCACCGACGTGGCGTTCCTGACGTACTACAACGCGCACGACGACGTCGTGACGTTCACCCTGCCCCCGGAGGAGTACTCGCCGGGGTGGACCGTGCGGATCGACACCGCCGACCCGGGTGCCCGCGACGAGGTCCTCGACGCCGGGACGCCGCTCGACGTCCCCGCGCGGTCGATGATCGTGCTCCGTGCCGAGCCGGACCACGAGGTGACGACGGCCCCGGTCGACGCCGCCACGGACACGAAGCCGTCCACGCCGACCAACCCCGCGGCCTCGCCCACCACCTCGGCGACGGACCCAGCGGGCACCGACCCGTCGACCTCCGAGCCCGCGAGCTCCGAGCCCGCGAGCTCCGAGCCGGCCGACGACAGCGCCACTCCCGAACCCGACAGCACAGGAGCCACCAGGTGACCGCCAGACGCGTCCCCACGTCCACCTACCGACTGCAGGTCACACCCGACTTCGACCTGACCCGGGCGCAGGACGTGGTCGAGCACATCCGCGACCTCGGCGCCGACTGGGTGTACCTCTCCCCCGTGCTGCAGGCAGAGCCCGGTTCGCAGCACGGCTACGACGTCGTCGACCACTCCCACGTCGACACCGAGCGCGGCGGCGACGCAGCGCTGCGCGGGCTCGCCGAGGCCGCCCACGCCGCCGGACTCGGCGTGCTCGTCGACGTCGTCCCGAACCACGTCGGCGTCGCGACACCCGAGGCGAACCCGTGGTGGTGGTCGCTGCTCGAACAGGGCCAGGCCAGCCCGGTCGCGTGGGCGTTCGACGTCGACTGGGAAGCCGGCGACGGCAAGGTCCGCGTCCCCGTGCTCGACGACCGCCTGCTCGACGCCGTCGAGCTGCGTGACGGTCGGCTGTACGTCGGCGAGACCGCCTACCCGACCGCTCCCGGCACCGTGCAGGACGGCGACGACGTCGAGACCGTGCACGCCCGCCAGCACTACGCGTTCGTGCACTGGAAGCGCGCGGACCACGAGCTGAACTACCGCCGGTTCTTCGCGGTGAACACCCTCGCGGCGATCCGCGTCGAGGAGCCCGAGGTGTTCGCGGCCTCGCACGACACGATCGGCGGCTGGTTCCGCGACGGGCTCGTCGACGGCCTGCGGATCGACCACCCGGACGGCCTGTACGACCCGGCCGGGTACCTGCAGGACCTCGCGGACCTGACCGGCGGGGCCTACACGCTGGTCGAGAAGATCCTCGAGCCGGGCGAGCAGCTCCCGTCCTCGTGGCCCGTCGACGGCACCACCGGCTACGACGCGCTCGGCGTCGTCGACCGCGTCTTCGTCGACCCCGCGGGCGAAGAGGCGCTGACCGCCGCGTCCGGTGCCGAACCGACCGACTGGCAGCAGCTGACCCACGACACCCGCCGGGGCATCGCCGACGGGATCCTCGGCAGCGAGGTCGCGCGACTCGCCCGGCTCCTCGCGTCGACGGCCGGTGACCTGCCGCAGGAGCGCGTGGTCGACGCGGTGGCCGAGATCGTCGCATCGTTCGACGTCTACCGCACCTACCTGCCCGAGGGCGTCCACCACCTGATCGCCGCCCTGGAGCGCGCGGCCGAGACGCGACCGGACCTGGACGACGTGATCGACCGGATCGCGCCGGCGCTCGTCGACCCCGGGCACGCCGCGGCGCTCCGCCTGCAGCAGACCTCCGGCATGGTGATGGCGAAGGGCGTCGAGGACACCGCGTTCTACCGGACGTCGCGCCTGAGCTCCCTGAGCGAGGTCGGCGGCGACCCGAGCGTGTTCGCGGTGTCGGTCGACGACTTCCACCAGGCGCAGCGCGAGCGTCAGGGCAGCTGGCCGCACACGATGACCACGCTGACCACGCACGACACCAAGCGGAGCGAGGACACCCGCGCCCGCATCGCGGTGCTCGCCGAGCTCGGGTCGGAGTGGTCGAGCGCCCTCGAGCAGCTGAACGCCCTCGCGCCGCTCGACGACGCGGTGTTCGCGGACCTGCTCTGGCAGGCGATCGTGGGTGCCCGACCGGCCAGCCGCGAGCGCCTGCACGCGTACGCCGAGAAGGCCTCGCGCGAAGCCGGGGACAGCACGACCTGGACCGAACCGGACGAGGCCTTCGAACAGCAGATGCACGCCCTCGTGGACGCCGCGTTCGACGACCCGCGCGTGGTCGCGGTGCTCGACGAACTCGACCGCACGATCGACGCGGCCGGCTGGTCGAACGGGCTCGCGCAGAAGCTGGTCCAGCTGACGATGCCGGGCGTCCCGGACGTCTACCAGGGCACCGAGGCGTGGGACCGCTCGCTCGTCGACCCGGACAACCGCCGCCCGGTCGACCACACGGAGCTGCGGCACGTCCTCGCGACGCTCGACGGCCCCGAGGGCACCGGTCCGGAGCAGCTACCCGAGGTCGGCCTGGACGGTGCGGCGAAGGTCCTCGTGACGAGCCGCGCCCTGCGGGTCCGACGCGACCACCCCGAGCTCTTCACCCGGTACCTCGGGCTCGAGGCCACCGGCATCGCCGCCGACCACGTGCTCGCGTTCGACCGCGGCGGTGCCGTGACGGTCGCGACGCGGCTGCCCGTCGGGCTCGAGCGCGTCGGAGGGTGGGGCGACACGCTCGTCCACCCGGTGCCGGCCGACCGGGTCGACCTGCTGACCGGTCGTCGCTTCCCGGCGTCCCGCGGCATCGCCCTGTCGGCGCTGCTCTCCGACCTGCCCGTCGCCCTGCTCGTCCCGGTGGACGTCGCCGACGCCGACCCCACCGGAGCCGAGCACGACGCCGCACCGGTGACGTCCGGCGCGGACCCCGGCACGAGCACGAACAACACCGCTGCGGTCTCCGACCAGCAGGCCGAGATCGAGATCCTGGAGGGTCACGCATGACCGTTCCCGCCCGCTACGCCGTCTGGGCGCCGAACCCCGAGCGCGTACGCCTGGTCGTCGACGGTACCGAGTACGCCATGACCCGCGGCGAGGACGACTGGTGGGCGACCGACGAGGTCGTCCCCGTCGTCGGCGCGCGCTACGGCTTCCGCATCGACGACGACGACTCCGTCCGACCCGATCCGCGCAGCCGGTACCAGCCCGAGGGCGTGCACGGCCCGTCCGAGGTCGTGGACCCCGAGCGCTTCGCCTGGACCGACGATTCGTGGACCGGTCGGCCCGCCCGTGGGGCCGTGATCTACGAGATGCACGTCGGCACCTTCACCCCCGAGGGCACGCTCGACGCCGCGGCCGCCAAGCTCGACCACCTCGTCGAGCTCGGGGTGGAGTTCGTCGAGCTGCTCCCCGTCAACGCGGTGAACGGCGAGTGGAACTGGGGCTACGACGGTGTCGGCTGGTTCGCCGTGCACCACCCCTACGGCGGTCCCGACGCCTACGACCGGTTCGTCGACACGGCGCACGCGCTCGGCCTCGGCGTCATCCAGGACGTCGTGTACAACCACCTCGGGCCCAGCGGGAACTACCTGCCGCTGTACGGGCCGTACCTGCTCCAGGGGCTCGGCAACACGTGGGGTGACTCGGTCAACGTCGAGGACCCCGAGGTCCGCCGGTACGTGCTCGACAACGTGCGCATGTGGTTCCGCGACCACCACGTCGACGGACTCCGGCTCGACGCGGTGCACGCCATCCGCGACACCACCCGGCCCCACGTCCTGCAGGCGATGGCCTCCGAGACCGAGGCGTACGCGCAGTCCGTCGGCCGCCCGCTGTCGCTCATCGCGGAGTCGGACCTCAACGACCCGGTCATGTTCCGCCCGCAGGAAGCCGGCGGGTACGGGCTCACCGGTCAGTGGTCCGACGACTTCCACCACGCGGTGCACGTGGCGGTCACCGGGGAGACGAACGGCTACTACGCCGACTTCGCCCCGCTGTCGGCGCTCGCGAAGGTCCTGGACCACGGGTTCTTCCACGACGGCACGTGGTCGTCGTTCCGCGGGAAGCGGCACGGTCGACCGATCGACCGCGGGACCTCGCCCGCGACCGCCCTCGTCGTCGCGAACCAGAACCACGACCAGATCGGCAACCGGGCCGCAGGTGACCGGCTCGCCGCGACCCTCGACGACGAGTCGCTCGTCATCGCGGCCGCGCTGACCCTGCTCGGGCCGTTCACGCCCATGCTGTTCATGGGCGAGGAGTTCGCCGCGACGACGCCGTGGCAGTTCTTCACCTCGCACCCGGAGCCCGAACTCGGCAAGGTGACGGCCGAGGGACGCATCAAGGAGTTCGCGCAGCACGGCTGGGACGAGTCGACGGTGCCCGACCCGCAGGACCCGACGACGTTCACGAACTCCAAGCTCGACTGGGCCGACGTCACCTCGGAGCGGGGTGCGACGATCCTGCGCGCCTACCGGGTGCTCGTCGCGCTGCGTCGGACCGAGCAGGCGTTCGTCGATCACCGCTACGAGGCGAACGCGGTCCGCTTCGACGCGGACGACCGGTGGCTCGTGCTCACGCGCGGGCTGCTCGGACCCGACGCAGCGCCCGTCCACGTCGTCGTGCACTTCGCCGACGACGCCGCGGACGTGCCGGTCCCGGACAGCTCGGGCGAGGAGCTCTACCGGTTCGGGTCGGCCTCGGTCGAGGACGGCCGCGTCCACTTCGACGGCCGCGGGATCGTCGTGCTCCGGTAGTCACCAGGGCGACGGTGGACACCACGGCGACGGTGGTCACCAGGGCGACCACCGGACGGACGGGAGGCGCGGTGCCAGCCGGCACCGCGCCTCCCGTCCGTCCTGCAGGTCCGGCAGACCTGCTGCGTCAGGCGGTGCGGTCGGCGACCGCGTGCGCGTTGCGGCGCACCGACGGCAGCCGTCGGTGGTCACGCACGATCGAGCGGAGCTCTCGGAGGCGGCGGTCGATGCCCCACTTCGTGACGAGGGTCAGGCTCTCGCGCACGATGTTGCCGCTCATCTTCGAGACGCCGAACTCGCGCTCGGTGAAGGTGATGGGCGTCTCGACGACGCGCAGGCCGGCCTCGAGGGCGCGCCAGCACAGGTCGACCTGGAAGCAGTAGCCCTTCGAGGCGACACCGGCCAGGTCGATCCGCTCGAACGCCGACGCGGTGAAGACCCGGAAGCCGCCCGTCGCGTCCCGCACGGCGATGCCGAGCGCCATCCGGGTGTACAGGTTGCCGCCGCGGGACAGCAGCTCGCGGTACCAGGGCCAGTTCTCGACCTCGCCGCCCTTGATCCAACGGGAACCGAGGACCAGGTCGTTCGAGTCGGCGAGCTCGAGCATCCACGGGAGGTACTCCGGGTGGTGCGAGCCGTCGGCGTCCATCTCGACGAGCTTGTCGTAGCCGTGCTCGAGGCCCCAGGCGAACCCCGCCAGGTACGCGCCGCCGAGGCCGTCCTTGACCGTGCGGTGCATCACGTGCACCCGGTCGGTCTCACGGGCGATCGCGTCGGCGATGTCGCCGGTGCCGTCCGGGGAGTTGTCGTCGACGACCAGCACGTGCACGCCGTCGTCGGTCGCGGCGAGGGTGCGCGCGACGATGGGGCGGACGTTCTCCGCCTCGTCGTAGGTCGGGATGATGACCAGGGACTTGCTCATGGTGCTCCTTGCGGGGTCGGGTCAGACGATACCGAAGTGCGTTGCGGTCAGCCTGACGACAGCTCTGCGAAGACGATCAGATTGTCCGTGTAGTGCCCTGTCGCCGTGTCGAAGGTGCCGTCGCAGGTGATCAGGCGGAGTTGGGGCGTCGGCGCACTGCCGTAGACGTCGCTCGTCGGGAAGGCCGACTTCGCCGCCCGTTCGGACCGCTCGACGGTGAACGTGCGGGTGCTCCCGTCCGACATGCCGACGTGCACCTGGTCGCCCGCCACGAGCTCGTCGAGCCGGAAGAAGACCGCCGCGCTCGTCGGGCTGTCGACGTGGCCGGCGATGACCGCCGGCCCGACCTGCCCCGGGACGATCCCGTCGGCGAACCAGCCGGCGCTGTCCCAGTCCTTCGGCGGATCGAGCTCGCCGGCGGGGCCGCGGCCGAGGTCCTCGAGTCCCGAGGAGACGCCGATCGCGGGGATCTCCACCCGGACCGGGGTGGCGGTCGACCGAGCGGCCGGCGCCGCTGGGTCCTGGAATCCCGAGGTGTCTCCCGCGCCGGCCCCGTTCTTCGCCGCGCCGGCGTCGTTCTTCGCCGCGCCGGGGTCGGATGACGCCGATGCGCTGCTCTCGGGGACCGACCGGGCCTGGCCGCCGCCCGCCGTCGTGGTCGCGACCGCCACGCCGGCGACGCCGCCGACCACGAGGACACCCGCGACGACTCCGGCGAGCACCACGCCGCGCCGGCCGGGACCACGCCCTCGCCACCACGCAGCGGATGCCCGGGACGAACGCTGCGGCTGGGCCGCCCGACGCCCGGTCACGAGGCGCTCCCCGCGTCGGTCCCGCAGCCGCCGAGCAGGTTCGACGTGAGCATCGTCGCGCCGAGCGCCGCCCACGCGTCGCCGTAGTAGGTGCGCGTCGTCGCCGAGGTCCGGTCGCTCCGCCGCAGGTCCGCGGAGGCCGCCGGGATCGCCCCTCCGGCACGTTCGGCTGCCGCCCGCGCCGCGTAGGCGAGCGCGCTGGTGTCGGAGGTGACGGCCGAGCCGCCCAGGTCCAACTGCGCGGCGAGCTCGGTACTGCGCCGCAGGGTCGGGGCGAGCGACCCGGCGAGCGCCCGGTCGTCCGCCGAGCAGGACTCGGCGTAGCGGAGCGGCAACCGCATCGCGTCCCAGCCGTACACCACCTGCCCCTGGTCGCCGGACGCGGGCATCGGGTCCACCGATCCGTCGGCGTGCACCTGTGACCAGTCGCTGGGCAGGTCGCTGCGGTCCAGGACCGCCGCGGTGGCGGCGTGCGAGCCGGCATCGAGCTCGCCCCACCGGCGGTCGCCCGTCGCACGCTCGAGGACGCGGAACGCCGCCGGGGACGCGTACGAGGCGTTGTACCGGTAGGGCTCCTGGTCGGCCCACGGACCCGGCAGGAGGATCGTCCCCAGGTCGGTGCGCGCGGTCTCGTGCTCGAGGATCGCCGCTGCGAGGGTCTTCCCCGCCGCGGTGTACCGCGGGTCGTCCCAACGGTCGCCGGCGAGCACGAGGGCACGCGCGGCGTCGAGGTCGGCGTCGCTGGCGGGCTGTTCGTCCGCCACGCCCTTCCCCGGCGTCCACCGCCACGCCAGCAGGTGGTCGTCGGTCAGCAGGTGACGCTCGGTCCACGACCAGATCGCGCGGAACGTCTCCCGGTCGTCGTTCGCGTAGGCGATGAGCAGGCCGTACGCCTGGCCCTCGCTCACGGTGTCGCCGCCCTGGTCGGTGCGGACGACCCGACCGTCGCGCACGTACCGGTCGAGGAAGTCGGACCGGAGCTGTGCTGCGCTGCGGTCCACGTCCGGAGCGGACGTCGAGGTGGCGTTCGAGGTCGCGGCCGCCTGCGGGGCGGCCCCGCCCCAGGGTCGGACGGCGACGAGGGCGATGCCGACGGCGACGACGAGCGTCGCCGCGGCGGCGATGGGGATCCAGGTCCTGCGGGTCATGCCTGCTGCACCTCTCCGGGGTGGTCGGGAACGGTCGGGATGGAGGCGCGGATCACCTCAGCGGATCCGCCGGCGTCGTCCGCGCCTCCTGTCCCGTCAGCGGAAGAGCGAGCGGAACGCCGCGACGACCGCGTGCGTGAACTCGGTGAACGGCCGATCCGCGGACGCGCCACCGCCGCCGGTCTGGACACCGCCGGAGGGCGTCGAGGCGGTGGCCGCGGCATCCGTGACGGGCACGACCGTCAGGTCGCCCTTGCTGTCGTCGAGGACGAACAGCGTGGAGACGGTGTTCCCCGCGAGGTCCACGTCGGCGGTTCCGCGCTGGCCGTCGCCCGAGACGTCGAGTCGCCACTTGCCCGCACCGACGGTCGCGTACTTCGTCGCCGTGCCGAAGGCTGCGTCGGCGGCGACGGTGGTGCCGTCCGGCGTGCTGACGTCGACCTCCTTCGCGGTGGTCGCGGCCTGGACCAGTCGGAGCTTCGCCTTGCCGTCGCCCGGCTGCTGCAGGTCGTCGGTGAACGCCGTCGTCCGCAGGGCGTCGTTCTTCCCGTAGGCGACGACCGTGTTCGCGTCGCCCTGCTGCACTTGCACGTCGGTCGAGATCACCGGGGTGGAGTCCGGGGCGTCGGCGGCGCGCATCGAGAGGACGTACGTCCCGACGGGGAGCTCCTGGTACGGGCTCACCTGGCCGTAGGTGACGTCGTCGAGCTCGAACACCTTCTTGCCGCCGGACAGGCTGGTCAGTTCGACGTCGACGCTCTTCGTGTCCGGGGAGAGGTGTCCGACGCGCAGCCAGCCCTCGGCTCCGGTGGTCGCTGCCGTGGCGGTCTGCGGGACGGCGAGTCCGACGGTGGCGGCGACCAGGGCCGCCGCGATCCCGCCGACGACGACCGGTCGACGGACCGTGCGGCGGGGTGCGGCGTGGCGGGCGGCGGTGCGTGCGGTGATGTTCGCGGTGGTGCGGACGTCGTTCGGGGCGGAGGTGCGTGCCTGCATCGTGGTGCTCCTTCGATTCGGGTGCTACGGAGTGCTGCTGGTGGTGGGTGAGTGGTGCTCGTGCTGCGCTGGTGCGTGGTGCGCTGGTGCGAGCGGGCTGTTCCTGCTCGTATCCGGCGATTCCGCTGCCGGTTCCGCCCGCTCGCGGCCACGAGCGGGCGGCCCCGACGTCAGGACGCGCTGGTCGGCGTCGTCGTGGGGTCGGCGGGTGCGTAGGTCACGACCACCCGGTCCCCGTCGCGCTCGATGTCGGCCGGGCGGATCCCGTCACTCATAGCGGCGAAGGTGGCTGCCGCGCGGACCGCGCCGGCGTCCCCGTCGATGTGCAGGACCATCCGACGGAAGGGCTGCCCCTCCTCGCCGGTCAGTGCCGTGAAACGGTCGACGCGGACGTCCTGGTCGGCGAGCACCTGCCCGAGGGCGAGCATCGCCCGGGAGTCGACCTGACCGGCGCGGAACTGGGACCTCGTGCCGGCGTCGGCACGGAGCGCCGGGTTCTGCGCCAGCTCGGTGCCCATCGTCTTCCGCCCGTTCGTGGCGGCGGTGATGGCCTCGTCCGCGGCGGTCGTCCCCGCTGCGTGGATGCGTCGGACGTCCACGCGCTGGTCGCCGGTGCCGAAGCTCGCGACGCTCGTCGAGTTCTGGATCGCGAGCGAGACGTCCCGGGACGAGTTGCCACCGGTGCGCATCGAGTCGGTCGTGACGACGTAGTCCGAGTCCTTCCAGCCGTTCGGCGACTGGCGCTGGACGGCGGCGTCGGTGTCGAGCTTGTAGTACCAGACCACGTTGTTCCTGGCGAAGCCGTCGCGCACCAGGTCGACCCACATGGCGTCGTCCACGAGCAGGCGCGAGGACTTCGGCACGTTGTCGCCGACCCACTGCTCGGCCTGCTGCATCGGCAGGTCGAGGTCCGCGACGAGGAAGCCGCGGAGCTGCGTGCCCCAGAGAGGCACGGCCACCACGAGTGCAGCGGCGGTGACGACGGCCCACGTGGCACCGAGGCTCCGGCGGGCGAACCAACGGACGCGCGTCCGTGCGTTGCGGCGCGTCCGACCGGCCAGGGCGAGGACAGCCCGCTCGGCCGTGTAGGCCACGAGCAGCGCCGCGAACGGGACGAGCATGATGACGTAGGGCACCGGCAGGTACCCGTTCGGACGGAACATCATCGCGAGCAGGAAGACGAGCATCGCCGCGATCGGTCGGACCCGGCGCAGGAAGAGCCCGACGACCGCCGCGACCGTGCCGAGCACGATGAACACGGGGTCGAGCGCCCACCACTGGGACGCCGCCTGGTTCGCCAGGCTCCCCGCGTCGAAGACGGAGCCGGACGCGGCGCGGGATCCGAGCTGGTAGGTGATGCCCTGGAGGAGGCTCACCCGGCCGCTGCCGGGCAGGAGTTCGCCCTTGACCGCGGCGAGCAACAGGTACCCGCCACCGATCACGACCAGGACCGCACCGGCCACGCTCAGCGTGTACCGACGTGTGCTGCGGTCGGCCCGCCGCACGGCGATCCACACGAGGAACGGCAGCGCGAGCAGGTACGTCTCCTTCGAGAGCACTGCCACGCCAAGACAGGCAGCCGCCCCGGCGAACCCGGCGAGCTGCTGACGCCGGCTGAGCACGAGGATGAACGCGGCGAGGAGCCACGGCGTCGCCACGTTGTCGATGTAGACCGTGCGGTGGTACTGCAGGGCGAGCGGGGAGAGCGCGAACACGAGCCCGGCCGCGGCCGCGGTCGCCCGACCAGCGCCGAGTCGGCGAGCGAGGACGAAGAGCAGGAGGCTCGAGACGGCGGCGAAGAACACCATCGCCTCGCGGCCGGCCTCGACGGCGAAGGGGTAGCGGGCGAAGGCGCCCGTCAACGCGGTGTACCCGGCGATCTGGATCCACCCGAGCGGCGGGTGGTCGTACCAGTACGTGTAGTGGGTGAGTTCACCGAGGTGCCCGATCGCCCAGGCCTGCGCCGTGTACGTGCCCTCGTCGTCGATGCGCTGCGGCGTGCCGGACATGTTCCACGCCTGCACCACGACGGTGACGGCGAGGACCGGCACGAGCCAGCCGAGGCTGGCTGCGTGGACCCGGAACCAGCCGCGGACGCCGGAGAACGTCTCGGCGCCACGGACCGGGATCCCGGTGGTGTGGGTGATGCTGGCGCTCATCGGGCACCTCCTGCGGTCGTGCCGGCGAGTTCGCGGGGCTCGGCATCGGTGGTCACGGCGTTCGCGAACCCGACGACCTCCGGCTGCGCGCCACCCGTGCGGTGCTGGCCGGTGTGCTCGGTCTTCTCCCAGCCGTTCTGGCCCTTGACGTGCCGGACGACCGCCCGGACCGCAGCTGCGGCGAGGAACACCTGGTAGGGAACGAGTCCGAGGACGAGGTACACGTAGTCGCGGACACGCACCTTCTCCCGGTAGATGCGGCCGAACTCGTTGAGCCCGACGACCTCGACGGCCAGCAGCATCAGCGTCGGCGCCACGGGGATGAACGTGATGAGTGCGATCGCCGTCGGTACCTTGACGAACAGGATCATCAGGGCGCTCAGCGGGATGAGCAGCCCGGTCGCGGCCTGGATGAACGGCATCGTCAGCATGTAGCGGGCGAAGAAGCGCTGACGGAACGAGGGCAGCTTCTTCCACTCCCCCTTCCCGAGCACTTGGAGGAAGCCCTGGTTCCACCGGGTCCGCTGCTTGAGCAGGGACGCGAACGTGGGCGGGGTCTCCTCCCGGGTGACGGCTTCGGGGCTGTAGGCGACGACGACCTTCGCGCCGTCGGCGGACAGCCGCACGCCCAGCTCGCAGTCCTCGGCGAGGCAGTGCGCGTCCCAACCGTTCGACCACTCGAGGCGTTCCTTGGTCACGAACACGGTGTTGCCACCGAGCGGGATGAACTTCGAGCCCGCGTGGAAGTGCAGACGCGAGCGGAACCAGAAGTAGTACTCGAGCACGTTGCGGAGCGCCCACCAGCTCGACCGGAAGTTCATCAGCTGAACGCCGCCCTGCACGACGTCGGCCCCGGTCTCCTGGAAGCGGGAGTCGACCAGGCTGAGCAGGCGCGGGTAGACCTCGTCCTCGGCGTCGAAGACACCCACGATGTCTCCCGTGGCGTACTGCAGCGCGAGGTTCATCGCCTTCGGCTTGTTCTTCGGCGCTGTGTCGTCGACGACGACCTTGATGAGCGACGGGTGACGTGCAGCAGCGGCCCGGACGACGGCGTCGGTCTCCGGGTCGTCCTCGCCGACGATCGCGATGATCTCGAAGTCGGGATGGTCCTGCGTCGCGAGCATGTCGAGCGTCTGGCCCATCACGTCCTGCTCGTGCCGACCAGGCACGAGCAGCGTGAAGCGGTGCGCCGCGGGCAACGGTGTCTGGCTGAAGCTCGTCGACTTCAGGGCGTCCCGCGACCGCCATGCGTGCAGCATCCACCACAGGGTGGCGAGCGCGATCACCGTGAGCAGCACGGAGACGGCGACGAGCGCCGAGTAGCCGATCGTCTCACCCAGCGACCAGGCGACCTGCGTGCCCTGCCCCGAGCCTCCCGTCGGGACGTCGGTCGTGCCACGGTTCGGGACGTCCCCGGCCGGGTCGTTTCCCTGGCCGGGCTGCAACAGCGGCGCGGCGGCCGTGAGCAGGGTGGTGGCGATGGTCATGCGAGGTGCTCCTTCGCGTGGGCGTCGGTGGAACGGAAGACGAGGGCCTTGTACGCGGCGAACCGGAACGCGGTGCCGAGCACGAGACCCACCCCGTTGCCGGCGACGTTGTCGGCGAGGGTCGAGGTGAAGCCGAGGACGTAGTGCGAGACGAACAGGCAGGCCGCGGCGATGCCGAGGCCGAGGACGTTCGTGACGGCGAAGAGGAACCCCTCGCGGAGGGTCTCCTTCCCGCCGACCTGCCGCTGCGAGCGGAACGTGATGGAGCGGTTCGCCTGCCACGCGAACACGGTGGCGACGACGGCGGAGAGGATCTTTGCCGCGATCGGACCGTCTGACAGGACGGTCGCGCGCAGCAAGTTGTAGACGCCGAGGTCGATGAGGAAGCAGACGGCGCCGATGGCGCCGAACGAGGCGAGTTGGGTCGCCCCCGCACGCAGGCGGGAGGCGACCGTCGGTGCATCCGCGGTCGCCGCAGGGCCGGCGGGCGCCGCTGGGTGGGCGGCACGTGCAGCGAAGGTCGGCACCGACCCGGTGCCGCATGGCACCAGAACGGGGGTGTCGGTTCGGGTCATGCCCCCTCTTCGGGGGCACGCGTCGGGGCGGTTTGGGTGGGGTACAGGTTCTGCCAGGACCCTGCCAGTTCCCCGACACCTGCTGTTCATCAGTGAACATCCGTCAGTGTTTCGGCTGATCAGGGCCCACATCGACCGTCCATCTGGACGGTCGCCGATGCTGGATACTGGCTGAACGACGGACGGGAGGCGCGGTGCCGGCTGGCACCGCGCCTCCCGTCCGTGGGGTGGTCGCGTCAGGCGGGACGCCGCTCCGGGCTGACCGTCCTGCTCGCGTCGCGCTCCGGGATGTCCCCGAGCGCCGCGTCGATCGCGGCGAGCGCTTCGGCGTCGAGCGTCACGCCCGCAGCCTTGACGTTGTCGGTGACCTGCTCCGGACGGGAGGCGCCGACGATCGCGCTCGCGACGTTCTCGTTCTGGAGCGTCCACGCGATCGCGAGCTGCGCCAGGGTGAGGCCGGCCTGGTCGGCGACCGGCTGCAGGCGCTGCACCGCCTCGAGGACCTCGTCGCGCATGAACCGCTTGATCATGTCCGCGCCGCCCTTCTCGTCGGTCGCGCGGGACCCGGCCGGCGCCGGCTGACCCGGCTTGTACTTGCCGGTCAGGACGCCCTGGGCGATCGGCGACCAGACGATCTGGCTGAGGCCGAGCTGCTTCGAGGCCGGGACGACCTCGCCCTCGATGACCCGCCACAGCATCGAGTACTGGGGCTGGTTCGAGATGAGCTGGAAGCCGAGCTCCTTCGCGAGCGCGGCGCCGGCGCGGATCTGCTCGGCGTTCCACTCGCTGACGCCGATGTAGAGCGCCTTGCCCTGGCGGACGACGTCGGCGAAGGCCTGCATGGTCTCCTCGAGCGGCGTCTCGTGGTCGTAGCGGTGCGCCTGGTACAGGTCGACGTAGTCGGTCTGCAGCCGCTGGAGCGACCCGTCGATCGACTCCATGATGTGCTTGCGCGAGAGGCCGACGTCGTTGTGCCCCTTCGGCCCGGTCGGCCAGTAGACCTTCGTGAAGATCTCGAGCGACTGGCGACGCTCGCTCTTCAGCGCTTCGCCGAGGACGGTTTCGGCGGCGGTGTTGGCGTACGTGTCGGCGGTGTCGAACGTGGTGATGCCGGCCTCGAGGGCGGCGCGGACGCACTGGGTCGCGACGTCGTTCTCGACCTGCGAGCCGTGCGTCAGCCAGTTGCCGTAGGTGATCTCGGAGATCTTGAGTCCGGAGTTGCCCAGGTACCTGAATTTCATGGTCCCGACGCTACCGGGGCCCGGGCCGGGGTGAGGGGCCGCGCGAGTACCTGGTTGGCGCGGGCGGGGCGGGGTGCGGCGGGGCGGGGCGGGGTGTGGTGGGGTGCCTGGGACGCGAGCGGGAGGAACACGCGCCCCGCGCCTCCCGTCCTACGTCGTATCCGCCCGCTCGCGTGCCGCTCGCGCCACGCCCGCCCGCTCCCGCTCCAGCCCCTCGCTCCCGTCCCTCCACAGCCATCCTCGCGGGCCGACCATCCACAGTCGACCGCTCGGACCGCCCACGGTCCGGTCAGCTCGGCGACGCTGCCGGCATGGACTTCGCAGCGCACTTCCCGCACTCCCTCCGGACGCGACCGTTCCGCGTCCGTGAGGCCCTGCACCGCGGCGTCTCGCAAGCCGTCCTGCGCTCCCGCCGCCTCGTCCGACCGTTCCACGGGACGCGGAGTTGGACAGCACCCCGCTCGCACGACGAGCTCGCACGCGCCGTCGCACCACGACTGCGCCGCGATCAGGCGTTCAGCCATGCGACCGCCGCCCACCTGCTGGGCGTCCCGCTGCCCGTGCGGCTCGAACGCGACCGACGCGTGCACGTCACGACCATCGGGACGGACCAGGCGCTGCGGGTTCGCGGGACGATCGGCCACCGCACCAGGCAGGGGCGCATCCGAGTGGTGCACTCGGGCACCGCCGCCCTCGTCGCTCCCGAGGACACCTTCGTGATGCTCGCCACCGCCCTGACGGTCGACGAGCTCGTCGTCGTCGGCGACGCACTGGTCGGCTGGCTGAACTGGTGCACCGTCGACGAGCTCCGGCGAGCCCTGCGCAGACACCGCGGCGCGCGGGGCACCCGGCGCGCGAGGGCAGCCCTCGAACTCGTCCGGGTCGGGTCGCGGAGTCCCGGCGAGACCCGACTCCGACTCGCACTCGTCCGGCGAGGGCTCCCAGAACCGCTCCGGAACCACGACGTCGTCGAGCACGGCCGCTGGGTCGCGTGTGTCGACCTCGCCTACCCGGAGGCACGCGTCGCCATCGAGTACGAGAGCGACCTGCACCGCACCGACGCCCGCACCTTCCGGAAGGACCTCACCCGCGGAGAACGCCTGAAGGACGTCGACTGGTGGCTGGTACGAGCGACCGCCGACGACGTCGGCCCGCTGGTCGACGAGTTCGTCCGGCGGGTGGCTCGCCTCCTGCGGACGGGTTCGGACGGGAGGCACGACTCACGTCCGTGGCAGCGGCTCACGTCCGTCTCGTGAACATTGGTTGACGCTTCAACCAAACGGGTGCAGAATGGGCTACCATCGGGTTCGATGCAGGCGCATGTAAAAGTGTGTGCTGTTCGGGAACCGCAGACCAACGCTTCGAAGGAGTCACCATGACGCTCACCGCCTCCGCCATCCCCGGCTACCAGACCGGCACCTGGAAGATCGACCCCACGCACTCCGAGGTGACCTTCTCCGTCCGCCACCTCGCGATCAGCAAGGTCAAGGGCTCGTTCGAGCGCTTCGACGCCACGCTCGTCACGGCGGAGAACCCCCTCGACTCGACGCTCGAGGCCTCGATCGACGTCGCCAGCGTCAACACCAAGCAGCAGCAGCGCGACCAGCACCTCGCGACCGGCGACTTCTTCCTCGCCGAGGAGCACCCGCAGATGACCTTCAAGTCGACCGGCATCCGCGAGGACGGCGACGACCTGCTGATCGACGGCGAGCTCTCTCTCCGTGGCGTCACCAAGAACGTCACCCTGAAGACGGAGTTCGGCGGCGTCACCACCGACGGCTACGGCCAGGTCAAGCTCGGCGCCGAGGCAACGACCAAGATCGACCGCACCGAGTTCGGCGTGAACTGGAACGCTGCGCTCGAGGCCGGTGGCTTCACGCTCGGCAACGACGTCACCATCAACCTCGACGTGCAGTTCGTCCTCCAGGCGGCCTGAGCACCCTCGACCCCGTCCGGCTGCTGTTCGTCCGCGTGACGCTCAGCGGCTGACCAGGGCACCGAACACCTGCAGTACCCGGCGAACGGCCCGGCTCCTCCCCCACGGAGCCGGGCCGTTCGGCGTTCCCGGGCACCGGCGCCGGCCTGGCGTGGCGTGGCCGTCGGCATCGGCGTCGTCGGGCACGAACACGAGCAGCCGAGCGCGAGCAGCCGAGCGCGAGCAGCCGAGCGCGAGCGGGCGAGATGTGCGCCGCAGCGACCACCAACCCCGCCGATTCCGCCCGCTCGCCCGAGCCCGCCCGCTCACCAGACCCCATCTCGCCCGCCGACCCCGGCGTACCGTGACCGATGAACGACGGGAATCGCCCGCTCACGCCGGCCGTTCCACCAGGACCGGACAGACGTCGACCACCCACGACCCCTCCCGACGAACAGGAGCACCATCATGGCCACCGACTGGATCGCGCTGCAGGCCCTCGCGGCAGCCGAGTTCGGCCGCCGCGTCGACGCCGTCACCGACTGGGACGCCCCCACCCCCGACTCCGAGTGGACGACCCGGGACCTCGTCGCCCACGTGATCGACGAGCAGCGGTGGATCCCGAAGCTCCTGACCGGGTGCGACTACGCGCAGGCCGAGGCCGACCTCGAGCCGATCGGCGCCGACCTGCCCGCCGAGTGGGCGAAGTACGCGGCGAACGCGACCGAGGCCTGGCGGAATTCGCCCGCTGACGTCCAGGTACACCTGAGTACCGACGTCGTGAGCGCGCGGCAGTACCTCACCGAGCAGACGAGCGACATCGCCATCCACACCTGGGACCTGGCACGGGCGACGGGTTCGGACGAGACGCTCCCCGACGATCTCGTCCGCGCGGTGTGGGAGTACTTCGAGCCGCAGATCGAGGACCTCGCCGCGACCGGCCTCTACGCCGCCCCGGTCGACGTCGACGACGACGCTCCGCTGCAGGTCCGCCTGCTCGCCGTCACAGGGCGCGATGCCAGGGTGAACGCATGAGTGATGCAGCTTCTGCCCGGTCGAGTCGAGCGGGCGAAACGGACGACCACGACGACCTGGACGCAGCGGATTCCGCCCGTTCGCGCCGAGCGGGCGGAACGAGCGACCAGCCCGACCAGAACACAGCACACACCGCCCGCTCGACGAACGCGAACGGGGACCCGGGCCCCGGCAACCCGGGCCCCAGCGCCCCGAGCACCCGCGTGCCGACCACGCGCCTCGGGGCCTCCGGCCTGGAGATCAGCGGGGTCGTCCTCGGCATGATGTCGTACGGCCGGCCGGACCAGGGCGCGCACCCGTGGAGCGTCGACATCGACGACGCCAGGCCCTTCGTCCGCCGCGCGTACGAGGCCGGCATCACCGCGTTCGACACCGCCAACGTGTACTCCGCGGGCTCGAGCGAGGAGATCACCGGCACGCTCCTCAAGGAGATCGCTCCGCGCGAGGAGGTCCAGGTCTTCACCAAGGTCTTCAACCGCATGCGCCCCGGCCCGAACGGCGCCGGGCTGTCCCGCGCCGCGATCATGCACGAGATCGACGCCTCGCTCACCCGCCTCGGCACGGACTACGTGGACCTGTACCAGATCCACCGCTTCGACCCGCACACGCCGATCGAGGAGACGATGGAGGCGCTCCACGACGTCGTCAAGGCCGGCAAGGCGCGCTACCTCGGCGCGAGCAGCATGTGGACGTGGCAGTTCGCGCAGATGCAGCACGTCGCGGAGCGCAACGGCTGGACGAGGTTCGTCAGCATGCAGGACCAGTACAACCTGCTCGAGCGCGAGGAGGAGCGCGAGATGCACCCGTTCGCGCAGGCGACAGGTGTCGGCGTGATCCCGTGGAGCCCGCTCGCCCGCGGTCGCGTCACCCGCCCCTGGGACGCGCAGGGCTCCGGCAGCCGCGCGGACACCGACGAGTTCGGCAAGACGCTCTACCGCCAGGACGAGGCCGCGAACCGCGCGATCGTCGACGCGGTGCAGCAGGTCGCCGAGGCGCGCGGCGCGAGCATGGCGCAGATCGCCCTCGCGTGGGTCGCCGGGAAGCCCGCGGTCAGCGCACCGATCATCGGCGCGACGAAGGAGCACCACATCGACGACGCGGTCGCCGCGACCGCGATCGAGCTCACCCCGGACGAGGTGTCGCGACTCGAGTCCGCCTACACCCCGCGGGTGCCGTCCGGTTTCTGACGCACCGGGGGACGGACAGGAGGCACGGTGTCGGCTGGCACCGTGCCTCCGGTCCGTCAGTCGGTCGCGTCGGACGCGCCCTGCAGGCGGGCGATGCGGACGAGCGCTGCGCGCTCCGATCCGGGGGTGTTGCCGAGCACCGCGCCGATCCCGTCGAGCACCACGCCCGCGACCTGACGGACGGGCAGGGCCACCGGGCCGACGGCCGGCGTCCGCAGGCCGAGCATCGAGCGGTGCCGCGGGTCGAGCGACAGGACCGCCCCGTCGAACAGCGCACGGTAACCGGGACGCAGCAGCCGCGCGAGCGGCGGGTCCTTGATGAACCGGACCACGTCGTGCGTGCGGGCGTCGGCCTTGAGCTCGCCGCGGTCGAGGTACCCGTTCATCTGCGCGCGGAGCTCGGACTCGGACTCGGGCGCGTCGTCGACGCCCATGAGGCGTCCGGCGATCGCCCACTCGCGGACGTAGGCGTCGGCTCCGCCGGGGATCGGCGCTCCCCAGACCTGCGCGCTGCGGAGGAACGCGTCGGTGAACGCGAGGTGCACCCAGCGGGCCAGGTCCGGGTCGTTCGCGGCGTACGGCCGGGTGACCCCGTGCCCGTCGACGTACTCGCCGACCACCCGCTCGTGCAGCTTCCGCACCCACTGGCTGGCGTGCGTGGCCTGTTCGGTGTCGCCGTGCGAGACCGTGTAGATCCAGCGGATGGTGCCGGCGAGCCGTCCGAACGGGTCCTCGCGGTAGCGGGAGTGGTCGGCGACGCCGGCGAGGGCGCCGGGGTGCAGCGCCTGCACGAGGAGCGCGCGGACGCCCGCGAGCACGGTGTGGTTGCCGCCGTGCACGGCCCAGGTGGCGGAGCCCGGCCCGAAGAAGCCGGCGTCGGAGCCCTGCTCGAGGGCGTCGATCCACTCGGGTCGTTCGGTGGCGCCGTTGGTGAAGGTGTCGTTGAGGCGGGTGCGGAACGCGTCGGACACGGAAGGCATGCACCCATCGTCCGTCGTGCCCCTGACAGTCGGCAGCACCCCGCCGGTAGGTTGGCCGGGTGAGCATCGACACGCCTCGTCCCTGGCTTGCCTCGTACGCCCCGGGGGTCCCGCACGACATCGAGGAGCCCACGGGCTCCCTCGCCGACATCGTGGAGCAGTCCGCGGCACGGTTCCCGGGGAAGGTGGCGCTCGAGTTCTTCGGCCGGACCACCACCTACGCGGACCTGCAGGAGCAGATCCTGCGCGCCGCGAACGGGCTGCGGAAGCTCGGCGTCACGGCGGGCGACCGGGTGGCCATCGTGCTGCCGAACTGCCCGCAGCACGTCGTGGCGTTCTACGCGGTGCTCCGGCTCGGCGCGATCGTCGTCGAGCACAACCCGCTCTACACGGCCCGCGAGCTCCGGCACCAGTTCGAGGACCACGGCGCGAAGGTCGCGATCGCGTGGGACAAGTCGGTCGCCACGCTGCAGGACTTCCCCGCCGACGTCGCCGTGGACGCGATCGTCTCGGTCGACCTGACCCGTGCGATGCCCCGCACGACGCGCCTCGCCCTGGCGCTGCCGGTCGCGAAGGCGCGGGAGTCCCGCGCGAAGCTGACCACGAACGTGCGCGGCACGACGAAGTGGGACGACCTGGTGTCGACGCGGAAGCTGTCGAAGCGACACCCGCGTCCGGCGACGAGCGACGTCGCCCTCATCCAGTACACGTCCGGCACCACCGGGGTGCCGAAGGGCGCGGTCCTCAGCCACCGGAACCTGCTCGCGAACGCCGCGCAGTCCCGTGCATGGGTGCCGCAGATCCGCCGCGGCGACAACACCGTGTACGCAGTGCTGCCGATGTTCCACGCCTACGGCCTGACGCTCTGCCTGACCTTCGCGATGAGCATGGCCTCGCGCCTGGTGCTCTTCCCGGCGTTCGACCCGGCCCTCGTCCTCAAGGCGATGAAGAAGCACCCGCCGACGTTCCTGCCCGCCGTGCCGCCGATCTACACGCGCCTGCAGCACGCCGCCGACTCGGCAAAGGTGTCGCTGCAGGGCATCGAGATCGGCATCTCCGGCGCGATGCCGCTGTCGCAGGACGTCGTCGAGCCGTGGGAGGCCCGCACCGGCGGGTACCTCGTCGAGGGCTACGGCCTGTCCGAGTGCTCCCCCGTGCTGATGGCGAACCCGGTCTCCCCGGAGCGGCGACTCGGCGCGATCGGTCTCCCGCTCTCGTCGACCGAGGCGCGTGTGGTCGACCCGGACGACCCGACGAAGGTGCTGGGCACGGGCGAGGCCGGCGAGCTCCAGGTGAAGGGCCCGCAGGTGTTCCGCGGGTACTGGGGCAAGGCCGAGGCGACCGACGAGGTCTTCACCCCGGACGGCTGGTTCCGCACCGGTGACGTGGTGTCGATCGACGCCGACGGCTTCGTCAGCATCGTCGACCGGCTCAAGGAACTCATCATCACCGGCGGCTTCAACGTGTCGCCGTCCGAGGTCGAGGACGCCCTGCTCAAGCACCCGAGCGTGCGCGAGGTCGCGGTCGTCGGCATCACGCAGGGCGGCAACGAGCAGGTCGTCGCTGCCGTCGTGCCGAAGGACCCGGGGACGTTCGACGCCGAGGCGCTCCGCGCGTGGTCCCGCGACCAGCTCGCCGCCTACAAGGTGCCGCGACGGATCGTCGTGGTCGAGGACCTGCCGCGCTCGATGATCGGCAAGGTGCTCCGGCGCAAGGTGCGCGACCAGATCACCGGGAACTGACGCGGATCGATCGCTCCCGCGCTGCCGGGCGTCCACCCGGCAGCGCGAGCAGCGCCAGGCCGCCGACCACGAGGGCGATGCCCACCCATCCGAGCATGCCGAGGTGCTCCCCGACGACGAGCACGGCGAGCACCGCGGCGACGACCGGCTCGAACAGGGACAGCAGCGTCGCGACCGAGGCGCTGACGCTCCGGAGTCCGACGGCGTACAGGGAGTGCCCGAGCACCGTCGGCACGAGCGCCAGGTAGAGGAACACCGGCCAGTTCACCCCGATCACGAGCGCGTCCCGACCGGCGACCAGGGCGAGGCCGACCAGCGGCAGCGCTGCGAGCCCGAACACCGCACCCAGGACGCCGCGCGCGTCACCGACGCCCGGTCCGCGCGCCGGCTCCGGCGCAGGGACCGGCACGGGCACGGTCCGCGTGGCCGCGTGCATCCCGCGCGCGACCGCCCACGAGTACGTCGCGTACGTCAGCCCGGCGAGCAGCGAACTCCCGAGCCCCACCGGCAGCGCCCCGGAGCCCGCGGCCTCGGAGCGTGCGAGCGTCACGAGCACCATGCCGGCGACGCTCACCACGGTCGCCAGGACCCACCTGCCGGTCACGCGCCGACGGTCGGCGACCCAGTCGACCAGCCCGGCGAACACCGGCGACGACCCGATCGCGACCGTGGTGCCGAGCGCGACCCCCGCGTCGGCGAGCGCGGCGTAGAAGGCCACCGCGTAGACGACGAGCGACGCGGCGCCGAGCAGCACCCAGCCGCGGGTCCCCGCCCGGCCGAGGGCGCGGACCGCCGGGCGACCGGTGGTCGCGGCGAGCAGGAGTCCGCCGAGCCCGAACGTGACGGCCCCGAACACGAACGCCGGGACCCCGGGGGCGAAGTGCGTCGCGGTGCCGGTCGTGCCCCACACCGTGGCGGCGACGAGCACCGCCACGGACCCGCCGAGCGGCCGGGAGGCGCGGTGCACGTCCGCCCCGTCGGTCACGACACGTGGACGGTCGGCCGCCGGTTCACGTCCGGTTCGGCTTCGCGGAGGACCTCTCGCGTGACCGGGGCGACGTCACCGACGCCCGTGAAGACGAACCGGATCGCGTTCCGGATCGGGTTGCCCTCGTTCCACTCGAAGTAGATGCCGGGCACGACCCCGGCGATGTCCCGGATCGCGAGCAGCGTCGACGCGATCGTGTTCGGCACGTTGCCCGAGCGCACCTTGAGCACGCGGTGCCCGTGCACGACGTGGCCCTCGACGAGCAGGTCCTCCTCGAAGTCCGACGAGTCGGCGGGCAGCACCTCGAGGAACATCGTCGGCACGCGGGCGGGGATGCCGGAGTCGCGTCGTTCCTCGCGTCCCTTCGCCTGGTACGCGGCAGCGGTGCCGGCACCCGGCTCGTTCGCGATGATGCACACGGCGCTGAACTGGTCGGCGTCGGCCTCGATGAACTGCCGGGCGACGGCGTCGAGCTCGATCGACGACGCCCGGAGCTCGAACGACCGGCGGACGCGGGAGACCAGCGAGACGACCACGATCGCGACGATGAACACGGCGGCGATCCGGACGCCGTCCGGCCGTTCGATGATGTTCGCGACGGTCGTGTAGACGAACGCGACGGTGATGACCCCGAAGGCGACCACGCGCTTCCGCTGCTGCTTCCTGCGCGCGGACAGCGTCACCGCGAAGGCGGCGCTCGTGATGAGCACGAGGACACCGGTCGCGTACGCCCCGCCCTGCGCGTCGACGTTCGCCTCGAACAGGATCGTGATGGCGAAGGCGATGAGCGTGAAGATGATCACGAGCGGACGCGTGGCACGGGCCCACTGCGGCGCCATCCCGTAGCGGGGCAGGAACCGGGGCACCAGGTTGAGCAGGCCCGCCATCGCGCTCGCACCCGCGAACCACAGGATCGCGACCGTCGAGAAGTCGTACACCGAGCCGAAGACGTTCCCGAGGTACTCGTGCGCCAGGAACGCCAGGGCACGCCCGTTCGCCTGGCCACCGGGCTGGAACTCGCGCTGCGGGATGAGGAACGTCGTCGCGATCGACGACGTGATGAGGAACGAGCTCATGATGATCGCCGCGGTGGTGAGCAGGCGACGCGTCCCCCGGATGCGGCCCTCGGGGCGTGCGCTCGTGCCGTCGGCCGCGTCGCCGCGGACCTGCGGCATGACCGCGACGCCGGTCTCGAAGCCGGACAGGCCGAGTGCGAGCTTCGGGAACACCACGAGCGCGATGCCGATCATCACGAGGGGGTTGCTGTGCTGCGTGGTGAGGCCGGTCCACCAGTCGTCGACCACGACGGGACGCTCGAACACGTGCCAGAGCGCGACCCCCACGACGACGGCGTTGAGCGTCAGGTACACGGCGACGAGCCCGACGGCGATGCCGATCGCCTCCTTGAAGCCGCGGAGGAACACGACGCCGAGCAGCAGGAGGAGCGCGAGCGTCAGGGGCACCGGGATGTCGGTGAACCAGTGCGGCGTGAAGGGGTTCTCGGCGATGTGCGCCGTCGCGTCGGCGGCCGACAGCGTCATGGTGATCATGAAGTCCGTCACCGCGAAGCCGAGCAGCACGAGCACGAAGAGCTTCCCCGCCCACCAGGGCAGGAGCTTCTCGAGCATCATGATCGAGCCGGCACCCTTGAAGCTGTCCTGCGCGACCCGGCGGTACACCGGGAGTGCACCGAACAGGGTCACGAGGACGAGCACGATCGTGGCGATCGGGGACAGCAGCCCGGCGGCGAGGGCCGCGATGGCCGGCTGGTAGCCGAGCGTCGAGAAGTAGTCGACGCCGGTCAGGCACATGACCCGCCACCACGGGTGGGTCTTCTCGACCTCGACCTGGTGCGGTCCCTGGTGCGAGGCCCCCTGGTCGGCTCCGTGCAGCATCCAGCGACGAAGCCTGGTGCTCCGGTCGGGGGCCTGCTCGGTGGCGTCGCGCTGGGCGGCGCGCTCGGCATCGGTCGCTGTCACGAGAGACGATGGTAAGCGGTCCCGGTGGTCCGCGGGAGCACGGGTCTACTTCGCGCTGATCCGGGTGTACTTGTCCACCGCCCACGGCACGAAGACCGCGAGCATCACGGCGATCCCGACGAGCACGGTGAGCACCGGGTGCTGCATCGTCCAGACGTCCGGCACGGGCGCCGTCCCGACGTTCCCGAACAGCTCACGCGCGGCCTGCACGAGGGACGACACCGGGTTCCACTCCGCGAACACGCGCAGGACGAGCGGCATCGTCTCGCTCGGCACGAACGCGTTCGAGATGAACGTCAGCGGGAACAGGATCATGAACGAGGCGTTGTTGATGACCTCCGGGGTCTTCACGCTCATCCCGAGCAGGGCCATCACCCAGCTGAACGCGTAGCTGAAGAGCAGCAGCAGCCCGACCCCGGCGAGGAACTCGTGCGGCGCGGACTGCACCCGCCACCCGACGGCGAGGCCGGTGGCCATCATGATCACCATCGAGATCCCGTTGAGCACGAGGTCCGAGTTCGTCCGCCCGACCAGCACGGCCGAGGCCGACATCGGCAGCGTCCGGAAGCGGTCGATCAGCCCCTCCTTCAGGTCCTGCGCCATCGCGGACCCGGAGAACGTCGCCCCGAACACGACGGTCTGGGCGAAGATCCCCGCCATCAGGAACTGCGTGTAGTCCGTCCCCCGCACCTGGATCGCGCCGCCGTAGACCTGGCTGAAGAGCAGCACGAACATGATCGGCTGCAGGACCGCGAACACGAGCATGTCCGGGGACCGCTTGATCTTCACGAGGTTCCGCTTCGTGACGGTCCAGCCGTCCTCGAACCAGACCGCGACGGGCGACGTGACGACGACGGGCAGCTGGCGTCCGGACGCCGTGCCGACGGCGGTCACCGGACACGCTCCGAGGCCTGGTCCGCCGTGTCGGCCGACGTCGTGCCGTGGTCACCGCGACCCCGCCGGGAGGATCGTCGCGGCCCCGCCCCGCCGGTCGCCGCCGCCTCGTCCGCCGTCGCGGCGTGGCCGGTGAGCCGGAGGAACACGTCGTCGAGGGTCGGGCGCCGCATGCCCGCGTCGTGCAGCTCGATCCCGGCGGCGCCGAGGTCGGCGAGCACCCGCTGGAGGGCGGCCGGACCGGCCTCGACCGCGATGCCCGAGGTCCGGCGGTCGCCGGAGGTCTCGACCGCGCCGACCCCGTACCGCTGCAGGACGGTGTGGACTGCGTCCGCGTCGGCCGGGTCGACGAGCGTGACGACCACGCGGTGGCCGCCGACCTGGGCCTTGAGCTCGTCCGCGGTGCCCTCGGCGATCACCGTGCCGTCGTCGATCACGGCGATGTCGTCGGCGAGCTGGTCGGCCTCCTCCAGGTACTGCGTGGTGAGCAGCACGGTCGCGCCGTCCGACACGAGACCCTCGATGATGCCCCAGAGCGCCAGGCGGCTACGCGGGTCGAGGCCGGTGGTCGGCTCGTCCAGGAACAGCACCCGCGGGTTCATCACGAGCGCACCCGCGAGGTCGATGCGCCGTCGCATGCCGCCGGAGAAGCCCTTGACGGGGCGGTCCCCGGCCTCGGACAGGTCGAACACCTCGATGAGCTCACGCGCCCGCTGCCGCGCCGTCCGGCGACCGAGGTGGTAGAGCCGGCCGATCATCTCGAGGTTCTCGAACCCGGTCAGGTTCTCGTCGACCGCCGCGTACTGCCCGGACACGCCGATCGAGCGCCGGGTGGCCTGCGGGTCGGCCACGACGTCGACGCCGTCGATCGTCGCGGTGCCGGAGTCGGGTGTGACCAGGGTGGTCAGCACCTTCACCGTCGTGGTCTTGCCCGCGCCGTTCGGCCCGAGGAGCGCCGTAACGGTCCCCTCGGGCACGGACAGGTCGAGCCCGGCCAGGGCGTGCACGGGGCCGGACTTCGACCGGTACGTCTTGGTCAGCCCGGAGGCCTCGATGATTGCCATGCCGCTCCTTCGTCGGACATGCTCGGTGTCGGAGGGTCGGTGGCCTCGGCGTCAGACGTCGAATCCGCCGCCCATGTCGCCACCGAAGTCGTCGAAGCCGCCGCCGCCCCCGAAGTCGGAGCCGCCACCGTCGTCGTACGACGTGTTCTCGGCACCAGTGTCCTCCGGACCACCGTCACCCGCAGCATCGGTACCGCCGTCGAACGATCCCGCGTCCGGCAGGAAGGCGCTCATGATCGCCGAACCGATGACGTAGCCGGCGACCGTGCCGAGGATCGAGGCACCGATCATCCTCCCGAACGAGGGACCGCCGCGCTGGCCCATCGCGCCGGCACCGCCGCCCATCCCGCCGAGCGACCGCTCCATGAACCCGGGCTGCCGGATCTCGGACCGCGTCGCCGCCTGGGCCAGGGAACGGGGGTCGTCCCCGCGCGGGGCCTCGCCGGCGGGCGCCGACCGGGTGAACTCGTCGTAGACCATCCGGCGCTGCTCGGGCGACAGGGTGGCGAACGCCTCAGCGTGGACCTCCTCGATGCGCTCCGGCGGTGCCGTGCGGAGGAGGTAGCGGTACCGTTCGACGGCCCGCTCGTCCTCGGCGGTCCCGCCCGCTCCCCCGGCGTCCGGCTGCTGCGGCGGGACCTGGTAGGACTGCTGCCCGTACCGGTACCCCTGCTGCTGCGCGGGCTGCTGCGGCTGCCCCCACTGCTGCTGCCCCCACTGCGGCTGCCCCCACTGCGGCTGTCCGGCCTGCGGCTGCCCCCACTGGTCCGGCGTCTGGCGGTCCCGGTCGGGACGGCCGAGCAGACGGTCGAGGAATCCCATGGCGATGCTCCTTCGGTGCGGGACGGCCCGGTCGGGACGTGCCGTGGACTGCCACCCTAGGGAGCGGCGACGACCGCTGACTGTACGCACGCACAGAGTCGGCCGAGAGCCCTCGCCCGCTCAGCTCGACGCGCCCCGACCCGCCGCCGACCCCGCGGCGAGCGCCGCCGTCCACACCGCGTGCAGCTCGTCCGCGGCGCCCGGGTGGGCGACGAGGAACGGCTCCCCCTCGGGCGGGAACCCGTCGACGGGACCACCCTGTGTGAGCACGACGCCACCGGCCTCGTGCACGAGCAGCACCGCGGCACCGTGGTCGACCGGCGAGAACGCACCGACGCAGCCCCCGACGCCCCGACCCGCGGCGACCTGGGCGATCGTCATCGTGCCCGAGCCCTGGACCCGCAGCGTGCACGACCGGTCGGCGAGGGCGCGCAGGAACGCCTCGAAGCCCGGCCACGGCCGGTGACCGTCCAGCTCGGTGCCCACGACGGCCCCGGCGAGGGAGCGCGGGACGTCGTCGAGCCGGAGCGGGCGCTCCCGGAGCACCGCGCCGCGCCCCCGCCGGGCCTCGAGGACCTCGCCGCGCCAGGGGTCGGCGACGACCCCGACGAGCGGACGTCCGCCCCGGACCAGGCACAGCGACATCGCGGTCCACGGCACGCCGTTGACCAGGTTCGTCGTGCCGTCGACGGGGTCCAGGTACCAGCGGTGGCGGTCGCCGGGGGACGCGCCGTACTCCTCGCCCGTGAAGCCGTGCGTCGGGAACGCGCTGCGGACCCGGGAGCGGACGAACTGCTCGACCATCCGGTCGACGTCGGTCACGAGGTCCGCGACGTGCGCCTTCGTCGCGACCTCGCCGACGGGGTGCTCGCGCGTGAACGCGATCACCTCGTGCGCCAACCGGTGCGCGAGCGCCTGCGCCCGCGAGGCGACCTCGGTCTCGGTCGGCTCCCGGTCCCCGGCGTCCGGTGCGCGGCGCGCGGCGGCCTCGACCGCCGCCCGGACCAGGCCGACGTCGTTCGTGGTGATCGAGTCGACGCCCTGCGCGGCGGCCCAGGCGGCCGGCTCGGCCTCGTCGACGGTCCACACCGAGACCTGCAGGCCGAGGGCGTGCGCCGTGGTGACGGTGTCGGGCGTCAGGAACGCGAGCTCCAGGTTGAGCGTGGAGGGTGCGAGCTCGTCGAGGTCCTCGGGCCTGGGCGGCAGCAGCGACTCCCACGCCAACCAGACGTCGGCGTCCGGGAGCACCGAGCGCACCGCGACCATCGCCGGCACCGAGCCGCACCAGGCGACGGGGACCGACCCGCCGTGCCCGGCGACCGTGCGGGCGGCGACGACGGCGTCCTCCGGGTCGGTCAGGTCGACGAGCAGCGTGGTGGACTCGCCGTCCAGCCGTTCGAGCACGGCGTCGAGCCGCGGGATGCGGTCGATCCCGTTGCCGAGCCGGGCGACGTCGCACCAGTCGACGTCCGCGACGCGGCGGGCGTCGCCCCACATCCGGCCGAGGGTCTCGTCGTGCAGCAGGACCGCGACGCCGTCCGCCGTGCGTCGGACGTCGACCTCGATCGTCTCCGCGCCGAGCGCCGCCGCGACGGCGACCGCCGGGAGCGTGTTCTCGCGCCGGACCCGCGGCGCACCGCGGTGGGCGACGAGGCGTGGCGGACGGGCACCGTGCCTCCCGGCCGGACCAGGGGGTGCCACCGCGACGGACGCGGCGGACCCGACCACGTCGTCCGACGCGGCGGACCCGACCGCTGGGACGGACACGGCGGACGCGACCGAACCGACCACGTCGGCCGCGCGCTGCGCGGCGGTCACCGGACCACCTCGGCGAGCAGGCCGGCACGGTAGACCAGGACCTCGCCCAGCCGCACGCCGGTCTCGCTCCCGACCGCGGGTGGCGGCCCGGTCACGTACGCCCGGAGCTCGGCGTCGTCCGCGGCGAGGACGACCTCGGCGAAGTGCCCGCGCACCAGGACGCGCGCGACGGTCGCGCGGAGCGGCGAGTCCTCGCAGAGCGTCACCTGCTCCGGTCGGACGAGCACCGTGTCGTCCGCACCGACGGTCGCGGGCGTCCCGGTCAGGAACCGACCGGCCACCGTGCTCGTGGACCCGATGAAGCCGGCGACGAACAGCGTCGCTGGTCGGGCGTAGAGCGCCGCGGGCGTCGCGATCTGCTCGATCCGACCGTCGTGCATGACCGCGATCCGGTCCGAGATGCTGAGCGCCTCGTCCTGGTCGTGCGTGACGATCACGGTCGTGATGCCGAGGCGCTGCTGGATGCGCCGGATCTCGTCACGGACGCCGACGCGGAGCTTCGCGTCGAGGTTCGACAGCGGCTCGTCGAGGAGCAGCACGTCCGGCTCCTGCACGACCGCGCGCGCGAGCGCGACGCGCTGCTGCTCGCCACCCGAGATCGCGGTCGGCTTCGAGGTCGCGTGGTGCGTCAGCCCCACCAGCTCGAGCGCGGCGCGCACCCGCTCTGCCGTCTGTGCCTTCGCCACGCGACGGGTGCGGAGCGGGAACGCCACGTTCTGCGTGACTGTCATGTGCGGCCAGAGCGCGTAGTTCTGGAACACCATCGCGCTCGGCCGGCGCTCCGGCCCGAGGGTCGTCACGTCCCGGTCACCCATGGTCACCACGCCGGCGTCGGCCGTCAGGAACCCCGCCACCATCCGGAGCGTGGTCGTCTTGCCGCATCCGGAGGGCCCGAGCAGCGAGACGAGCTCGCCCGGTGCGACGTCGAGGTCGATGCCGGCGACGACGTCGCGCCCGCCGAGGGTCTTCCGCAGACCGTGCACGGACAGTCCGGTGGACGCGCTGCGGTCCTGCGCGGGGTCGAGGGATCCGGCCGGGAGGCGCGTGGCGCGGTCCGTGAGCAGGGGTGCGTCCGTCATCTGGTCGCCCTTCTGGGTGGTCGTGTCGGTCATCGGATCTGGAAGCCGTCCGCCAGACGGCCGCCCATGACGTGCTTCCGCGCCAGGGTCATGAGCAGGACGGACGGGATGCTCAGCGCGATCGCGAACACCGCCGAGACCTGCCGCGGCGAGTTCAGGACGAGCGAGTACATCTCGGTCGGCATCGTCATGTAGGTCGGGGCGCCGACGAGGTACGTGCCCTGGGCCTCGTCGAACGAGGCGAGGAACGACATCACGACGGCGACCAGGATCCCCGGCCACGCGATCGGCAGCGTGACGGTCGTGAAGGTGCGCCAGCGGCCGGCGCCGGCGTCGCGGGCGGCCTCCTCGAGGGAGCGCGGGACGGCGGAGAACGCGGCGGCGGGCAACCACGTCATGAACACCACGCACCCGAGGACGTGCACGATGAGGATCCCCGCGACGGTGTTCATCAGGTCGAGCGCGGTGAACATCGCGGACATCGTCACGAACAGGCCCATCTTCGGGAACGCGTTCGTCGCGAACAGCCCGACGAGCACCACCCGCCGGCCCGGGAAGTCGATCCGGCTGATCGCCCACGCCGCCGGCAGGCACACCACGGCCGCGATGGCCACCGTGAGCGGGGCGAGCACGAGCGAGTTCTGCACCGCGACGCCGAGCCCGGGGTCGTCGAACACGGTGGTCCACCAGTGCAGCGTCCACCCGTCCGGCAGCAGGTTCGGGTACGTCCAGCTCGTCGCGAACGCGCGGGCCGCGAGCCACAGGAGCGGGCCGGCGATGAACACGGCCAGCACGGCCGCGGTGGCCCACACGAGCGCGGTCCCGGTGGCGCGCCGGATCGTCCCGCCGTGCTGCGTCATCGTGATGCTCCCTTCGTCGCGAGCTCCCGTGCGTTCGCCCGCACGGTGGAGCGGATGTAGAAGACGCTCGCCGCGGCGGCGAAGGCGAACACGACGAACGCCATCGCGGTGGACTGCTGCGGGCGGTTGTAGGCCTGGAAGTACTTCGCGATGTCGACACCGAGCATCGACGGGGCGTTCGGGCCGGTGAAGTACGGCACCGTGAACGACCCGAGGACCCCGATCACCGTGAAGGTCGTCGCGATCACGAGCGGGGTCGCGGCCATCGGCAGGAGCACCCGGAAGACCACCCGCCACGTCCCCGCGCCGGCGTCCCGGGCCGCGTCGACGAGCGCGTCGGGCACGCCCTGCAGCGCACCCGCGATCATGAGCACCGCGAACGGCAGGCTCGTCCAGACGCTGCCGAAGACGACCGCCACGAGGGTGTACCCCCACACCGGCAGGTCGAGCCCGACCTGCGCGCCGAGGCTCCTGACGAACCCCTGGCCGTCCGTGAAGGTCAGCACCGACCAGCTCGCGATGACGACCGGCACGAAGATCGGCACGACCGCCAGGACGCTGAGCGTCGACCCGACCACACCGCCGCGGAGCCGGAGCACGACCGCGACGACGACCGCGAGCGCGACCGTCAGGCCGGTCGACAGCGCGGTCACGCCGAGCGTCGCAACCAGGTCGCGGCGGAAGACCGGGTCGCCGAGCAGCGCGCCGTAGACCGCGAACGAGAACCCGTGCACGGTGTCCTGCCCGATGTCGGCGAGCGCCTGGTTGAGGCCGCCGGTGGAGCCGAGCGAGAACAGTCCGGCGTTCACCACGGGGACGCCGACGAAGAGCACGACGACGAGCACCGGGGCGGCGACGAGCGCGAGCCCGGTCCAGGCGGCGCGGCGCCGACGGCGGCGCTCCTCCGGGGACGGTCCGGGCTGCTGGTGTGCGCGGCGCGGCGTGCCGGTGCGTCCGGTCGGAGCCGGCGACGGGGCGGGCGGGAGGCCCGTGGCGGAGTCGCCACGGGCCTCCCGGTCGGTCACCTGCGTCACTGCGGGACCTTCGCGTCCCACGCCGCGTTCATGTCGGCGGCGAACTGGCTCTGGAAGCCGAGGCGGAGGGTCGACGGATCGGCGTCGGCGAACTGCTGGGCGACCGACTTCGGGAGCGAGTCGAGCGGGACCACCGGGTAGCCGGAGACGGCGCTCGCGACGAGCTGCTGCCCCTTCGACGACAGGACGAAGTCGGCGAGTTCCTCCGCGGCCTGCTTCTTGGCCTCCGGCTCGGTCTTCGGGATGCCGAGGAAGCTCGCGCTCCCGGTGAACGACGGGTCGGAGATCTGCGTGAAGGCGACGTCCTTGCCGATCGTGCCGGCCTTCTGCGCGGTGATGAACTGGTCGCTCCACACCGGGGCCATGGCGATCTGCCCGGAGCCGAGGAGCTGCAGGACCTGGTCGTTGCCGTTCGGGTACACGCCCTTCTGGTACGTCGACGGGCCGAGGTCCTTCAGGGTCTGGAACCCCTCGTCCCACTTCGACTCGAGCGACTTGTCGTACGAGGTCTGCATCGTCGCCTGCTCGGACTCGGACATGTACTTCGCGAGCACCGTCATGACGAACGCGCCGCCCGAGCCGCCCGACGCCGGGGAGTTGTACGCGAACTCCCCCGGGTGCTGCTTGATCCACGCCAGCAGGTCGTCGAGGGTCTTCGGCGGGTCGGTGACCTTCTTCGTGTCGTAGGCGAGCAGGACGCTCGACGCCCGGTACGGGATCGCGGCGTCGCCGCCCTGCCGCTTCGTCGCCGCGGGGACGTTCTTCAAGTTGGGGATCGCGCTGGCGCTGACCGTGGACAGGAGCCCGGCCTTGCCGACGGTGGCGACCCAGCCGGCGTCGACCAGGTCGTACGCGACGGTCTTGTCCGCCTTGACCGCGGTGGCCAGGTTCGCCTGGGTCTGGGCGTCGTGCTGCCCGTGCAGGTCGATGCTCGTCGAGACGTGGACGTTCGGGTGGGCCTTCTCGAACGCGGGGATGAGCGACCCGTCCCAGAGTGCCTGGACGTTGGTGTCGCCGCTGATGAACACGGTGAGGTTCGTGGTGCCGGTGCTCGCGTCGTCGCCGGCGCTCGAGGCGTTCGCGCTCTGGACGCAGCCGGACAGGGCGACGGCTGCGGTGGCGGCGATCGCGATGCCGGCGAGGGACCGGGGGTGCACGGCTCGTGTCTTCACGTCGGGGGTCTCCTGGTTCGTGGGGTCGGGAGGTGCGGGAACGTTCCCGCACGGTGGTCGAGTGTGGCGACCCCGGGTGAACGACGGGTGCCGGAGACGTCGCCACCCGGTGAACTCGACGTACCGGGACGTTCAGGCTCCGGCCCACTGCGCAGCCTGCGATGATGACGGCATGCACGCACGCACCCGTACCTGGACCGCTGCGGTCGTCGACGTCGTCCTGGTCGTCGCGTTCGCGACCATCGGGCGTTCGTCGCACGGCGAGGCGACCTCGGCCGCCGGCGTCTGGACGACCGCGTACCCGTTCCTCGCCGGGTGGCTCGTCGGCTTCCTCGTCGTCCGGGCCTGGCGTGCGCCGATGCGCGTGTGGCCCACGGGCGTGGTCGTCTGGGTGGCCACGGTCGTCGTCGGGCTGCTGCTCCGCGTGGTGACCGGTCAGGGGGACGTCTCCGGCGACCCCCTCCCGCTGTCGTTCGTGATCGTCGCGACGATCGTCCTCGCCGTGTTCCTGGTCGGGTGGCGCGCGGTCGTGGCCGCGGTCACCGGCGCGCGTCGCTCGCGCCGGACCCGGCACCCCGCGGCGGGCAGGTGAGCGGCGAGGCCGACGGCGACCGGCAACCCCGGGGGCGCGGCGCACAACCGACGATCCTCGACGTGGCAGCCCGCGCGGGCGTCTCGAAGTCCGCGGTGTCCCGGGTGCTGTCCGGTACCGGACGGTTCTCCGACGAGACCCGTGAGCGCGTCGAACGTGCTGCGGCCGAGCTCGGGTACGTCGCGAACGCCATGGCGCGGGGGCTCGTCAGCGGCCGCACGCACACCATCGGGATGCTCGTCCGTGACGCCTCGTCAATGGTCTACACCGCGCTGCACGCCGTGATGGAACGGCGGGCCTCCGAGCTCGGGTACCGCGTCGTGACGACCACCGGCGTCGGACGCGTGCAGGACGAGAAGTCCGCACTTGCCGCCCTCGTGTCGATGCGCGTCGACGGACTCGTGGTCTGCAGCGGCCTCATGCCCGCGGCGGAGATCGCCGAGTTCGCGCCCCGCATCGCGACGGTCGTCGCCGGTCGACCCGAGCTGCACCCGGCGCTGTCGAGCGTGTACTGCGACGAGACGCACGGCGGCGCGACGATCGCGGACACGGTCGTCGCAGCGGGTCACCGGACCGCGGTCGTGCTCACCGTCCCGGTCGGCGACGCCCTGACCCAGCACGCTCGCACCCACGCGATGGTCGAGCGGCTCCGGGAGCGCGGGGTGCGCGTGGTCGACCTCGACGCGAGCTTCGTCCGACCGGTGTCCGAGCTGGCCGCGGACGTCCAGGACGTCGTGCGCGAGTCCGGTGCCACGGCCGTGATGTGCCCGACCGACCGGCTGATGCTCGAGCTCTGCGACGCGCTGTCCCGCCGCGGGATCCGTGTGCCCGAGGACCTCTCGGTGACCGGGTTCGACGGGGTCTTCCCGCTGGCCAACGACTGGATCGGCTTCACGACCCTCGAGCAGCCCATCGAGCGGATCGGCCGTGAGGCCATCGACCTCGTCGTCGGCCGCATCGACGACCCTTCGCGCCCGGTCGAGCACCGGTCGCTCCGCGGCACCGTCATCCGGGGTCGGACGCTCCGCGCGGTGTCCTGACGATCGCCGCGCTGGTGCTGCCTGCTCAGAACAGGCCGTCGCGGGTGGTCTCCGGGCCGTCGAACCCGCGGAACATGTCCGACACGAGCGCCGCGATCTGCGGTTCCACCAGGCGCTCGACGGCCTCGGCGATCCGCGGGCGGTGTTCCACGAGCGCCAGGCACACGGCCGTCCCGGTCGCGCGGGCGCACTCGTCGGACAGGGCGATCTCGTGCCGGAGCGCGGCCTTCGCTTCCTCGGACAGGGGTTCGCGCGGGGCCTGCTCCGCGGCGCCCGTGCCGGTCAACTCGCCGAGGGTGAACAGGAACGGCTCCCCCGCCGAGGGCTCCGGGTCGACGTCGAGTCCCTGGAACTCGGGCGACAGTCCCTCGGTCGGCTGGTACCCCGCGTGCCGCTTCCGTGCCGCGGCCCGTTCGAGCTCGCGCTGCAGCAGCGGGAGGTTCTTCGCCGTGTAGTCGTCCACGGCGTCCTCGATGATCGTCGAGATCCGCCCGATCAGTGCGTGCTGCACGGCGTGCGGGACGTCCGGCCCGAAGCCCGCCGCCGAGGCGATCGGCGACCCGGTGCACTTCCGGCAGATCCGGGTCCGCGGCCGTGCGGTCCCGATCTGCCACCGCGGCAGCCAGCGGAGCCACACGTCGACGGCGCCGCGCACACGCCCGTCGATGCCGTCCATCCTTCAACAGTAGGCCGCGACACGCCGTTCACCCCGGGACCGCGCGCGAGCGGGAGGAAACGGATCGCTCAGCCGGACAGGTCCCGCCGATTCCGCCCGCTCACGCGCACGCGCGTCCGACGCGGGAGCGCCCACCCCGGCGAGTGGGCGGGAACGGATGGCTCAGGCGGACGCGCGCCGCGGATTCCGCCCGCTCGCGTGGGCGAGGCGGGCACGCGGGCAGGCCGCAACGGCCGGGAGGCACGTGGTGCGCCCGCCCCGCAGCAGGAGCGCGCGGGTGGCCGGGTGGGTCAGGCCTTCGGCTCGGTGACGAAGTCGATGAGCTCCTCGACGCGTCCGAGCAACTGCGGCTCCAGGTCGGCGAAGGTCCGCACCTGCCCGAGGATCCGCTGCCAGGCACGGGCGACGTCCGCCTGCTCGTCCGCGGGCCAGCCGAGGTGCTGCAGGATCCCCTTCTTCCACTCGATCGAGCGTGGGATCGTCGGCCACGCGGTCAGCCCGAGCCGCGACGGCTTCACCGACTGCCAGACGTCCACGAACGGGTGCCCGACGACCAGGACGTGCGCGCCCCACTTCCCGCGCATCACGGCGTCGGCGAAACGGGACTCCTTCGACCCGGGGACGAGGTGGTCGACGAGCACGCCGACACGACGGTCGCGCGAGGGCCGGAACTCGTCGAGCACCTCGGCGAGGTTGTCGACGCCCTCCAGGTACTCGACCACGACGCCCTCGACGCGGAGGTCGGCGCCCCAGACCTTCTCGACGAGCTCGGCGTCGTGCCTGCCCTCGACCATGATCCGCGACGGGAGCGCCACCCGCGCGCGCTGCTGCTCGACCGCGAACGACCCGGACGCGGTGCGGAGGCGACCACCGTCGGACGCGTGCCGGACGGCGGGCGCTGCCCCGATCCTCCCGGCCGGGGCCGCCGCACCACCTGTCGGACCGGCGGCCGGACGCGCACCCCCGGAGCGGCCGACCGGGGCCTGCGGGCGGCCGAGCGTGACGAGCTCCCCTTCGAGCAGGAACTGCCCGGTGAAGGGGAAGGCGCGGGTGCGTCCCTTCCAGTCCTCCAAGGAGACGTTGCCCGCCTCGAGGCCCACGACGGCGCCCGCCCAGCCGGAGTCCGGGTCCTCGAGCACCATGTCGCGCTCGAGCGGCACCTGCCGCACCTTCTTGACGCCCTGCGAGCGCCAGTCGCCCGAGAGCACGTCACTGCCGTACCGGTCGTCGTCCACCCGGGAAGCGTAGTGTCGACGGGTCCCGCAACGGCGCCGGCACCCTGGCGCGTCTCGGCACGCGCCGTGACCACCACCGATCGGAAGGCCCATCGTGCGCGCAACCGTCATCCATGCCCCCCGCGACATCCGCGTCGAGGAGCGTGACGCCCCCACCGTCATCGACCCCACCGACGCCGTCGTCAAGGTCACCGCCGCCTGTGTGTGCGGGTCGGACCTCTGGCCGTACCGCGGCGTCCGCGACACGACGGAGCCCCGTGCGATCGGGCACGAGTTCGTCGGTGTCGTCGAGTCCGTCGGCGACGCGGTCACCGGCCTGTCCGTCGGCGACTTCGTGATCGCACCGTTCACCACGAACGACGGCACCTGCCAGGCTTGTGCACACGGCATGACGAGCGGCTGCGACCACGGCTCGACCTTCGGCGTGACGCCGGACGCGTACGGTCACCCGCTGGGCGGCGCGCAGGCCGAGTACGTCCGCGTGCCGGACGCCGCCGCGACGCTCGTCGTCGTGCCGGGTCCCGTGGACGACGACCTCGTGCCCTCGCTGCTGACGCTGTCGGACGTCTTCTCGACCGGGCACCACGCGGCCGTCTCCGCCGGGGTCGGGCCGGGCAAGACCGTCGTGGTCGTCGGCGACGGCGCGGTCGGGCTGTCCGCCGTGCTCGCGGCCGCGCGCCTGGGTGCCGAGCGGATCATCGCGATGAGCCGGCACGCCGACCGTCAGGCCCTCGCGCGGGAGTTCGGCGCGACGGACGTCGTCGAGACCCGCGGCGACGAGGGCGTCGCGGCGGTGCGGGAGCTGCTCGGCGGGGACCTCGCGGACTGCGCCCTCGAGGCCGTGGGCACCGCGGAGAGCATGGACCAAGCGCTCCGGGTCGTCCGTCCCGGTGGCGCGGTCGGCTACGTGGGCGTCCCGGCGGGCGACCCCGAGCTGCCGATGCCGTTCCTGTTCGCGAAGAACATCACCGTCGGTGGCGGCATGGCCCCGGCGCGCGCGTACATCCCCGAGCTGCTGCCCGACGTGCTGTCGCGGGCGATCGAGCCGGGCAAGGTGTTCGACCTCGAGCTGCCGCTCGAGCAGGCGCCCGAGGCGTACGCGGCGATGGACGAGCGGCGGGCGATCAAGGTGCTGCTGCGCCCGTAGCGCGCGGCGCGCGCGGGCGCGGTGCGCGGTGCGCCCGGCGGGCGGGACGAGTCTCGCGCTCAGCGACGAAACTCGGCCCCGCGAGCGCGAGGCTCGTCGCACAGCGCGAGACTCGGCTCAGCCGGCGCCCCGCCCGGCGGCCCGGCCGCCGGGGCTCCCCTCAGGCGTCCCGCACCGCGAGCACCCGGTGCGGCGCCGCCCGCTCCGCACGCCACCCCGCCGGCAGCACGTCCTGCAGTTCGGGCACGGTGAACGACCGCCGGATGGACCGCAGTCCGTCCACCCGCACGAACGTCCCGGCCGCCACGAGCGGCGACGCCACCGCGTACGCCCGGTAGGCCTGCCGCGACCGCCGGATGTCCGAGTGCAGCACCCGACTCGTCGCGAGCTGCTCCGAGTCCGCCAGGAACGCCGCCCGCGCCGGGTCGTCCAGGTGGTGCAGCACGTGGTTCGACACCACGACGTCGAAGCGCTCCCCCGCGGCCACGAGCTCGCCGCTCGACGCCTGTCTGAACGTCACGCCCCGCGCGGTGGAGCGGCGCGCCGACGCGATCGCCCGCTCGTCGGGGTCGATCCCGACGACCTCGACCGCGAACCCGTCGCTCCCCGCCCAGCGCACGAGCGCCCGGGCCAGGTCGCCCCCGCCGCACCCCAGGTCCAGGATCCGCGCGCGTCCCGAGGCGGGCAGCGCCGGCACGACGTGCGTCCGCCACGCCGCGCGCCACCCGCTGACCAGGGCGTTCACGACGGCGAACCGCCGGAAGGTCCGTTCCAGGGCGCGCGGGTCGCAGTCCGGGTCGTCCATCAGTTCGCGCAGGTCCGTCGCGCGGGCGCTCAGGTCCACGGCCTGGAGGCGCGGCTCCCCTCCGGCACGTCCGCTCACGCCGTGACCGCCGTCAGTCGGGCGCTCTCCACCGTCAGCCCGGGGCCGAAGGCGACCGCCACGAGCGACGACCCGTCCGGCACACCCTGCTCGAGGGCGTCGCGGAGCACGAACAACACCGTCGCGCTCGACATGTTGCCGTGGTCGCGGAGCACGCTCCGGCTCGACGCGACCGCCGCGTCCGGCAGCCCGAGCGACTCCTGCGCGCGGTCGACGATCGCCCGGCCACCGGGGTGCACGGCCCACACCGGCACGTCCGACGGGGTCTCGCCCTCGCCGAGCAGTCCCTGCACCGCGGCCGGCACGTGCACGCCGACGAGCTTCGGCACGGCCGTCGACAGGATCATCTCGAAGCCCTCATCGCCGATGTTCCACGCCATCTCGGAGGCGCCCTCGGGGACCGTGGCGGTGGCGAACCGCTCGATCCGGAGCCCGGGTCCGCCCTGCGTCACGACGACCGCGGCGGCCCCGTCCCCGAACACGCTGTTCGCGACGATCTGGTCGGGGTCGTCCGATGCGCGGACGTGCAGCGTGCAGAGCTCCGCGCAGACGACGAGCACGACCGCGTCCGGGTCGGCCTCGGTGAACGCGGCGGCGATGCGGAGCGCCGGGAAGGCCGCGCAGCACCCCATGAAGCCGATGTGGTGCCGGAAGACCCCGGCGGGCAGTCCGAGCTGCGCGACGACGTCGATGTCCGGCCCGGGCTGGGTGAACCCCGTGCAGGACACCGTGACGAGGTGCGTCACCCGTGCGGGCTCGATCCCCGCGCGCTCGACGGCGTCCCGGGCTGCGGCGACGAACAGGGCCGGGGCGAGGTCCCGGTAGCGGTCGTTCCGCGTGCCCGTGGACGGCGAGACGAGTGCGCCGTCGTCCTGCCGGAAGGTCCCGCCGGGCCGCGCGCTGTCGAGTTCCTCGAGGACCGTGTGCCGGTGTGCGACGTCGGATCCCTCGAAGGCGGCCGGCACGAGTCGGCGGCCGAGCCTGCCGAGGTCGGGCTGGCCGGCGAACAGGTCCCGCACCGCCGCCTGGTCGAGGGTGGTGTTGGGGACGGCGGTCCCGACGGCGCGGATCGTTGCGGTCACGACCCATCCTGTCACCGGGTCGCTGACGCGTCCCCAGGATCGGTGACCCCACCGCAGACGGGCCGCGAGACGGACTGGAGGCACGTGGCGGACCCGCCACGTGCCTCCAGTCCGTCTGCTGGTCGCGCTACGACTGCTGCGCGCGCTCCAGGACCAGCTCGCGGACCCGGGCCGCGTCGGCCTGACCCTTCATGGCCTTCATCACCGCACCGATGATCGCGCCCGCTGCCTGGACCTTGCCGTCCTGGATCTTGGCGAGCACGTCCGGCTGGGCCGCGAGGGCCTCGTCGACGGCGGCGGTCAGCGCCGAGTCGTCGGAGACGACCTTGAGCCCACGCGACTCGACCACCTGGGCGGGCGAGCCCTCGCCGGCGATGACACCCTCGAGCACCTGGCGAGCCAGGCGGTCGGTCAGGTCCCCGGACTCGACGAGCGCGATCGTCTCGGCGACGTGCTGCGGCGACACGAGGTCACCCGCTGCGGTCTCCTGCGCGTTCGCGACACGGCTGATCTCGCCTGTCCACCACTTGCGGGCGGCCTGCGGCGACGCACCCGCGGCGACGGTGGCCTCGACCTCGTCCAGCAGGCCGCCGTTCACGACGTCCTGGAACTCGAGGTCACTGAAGCCCCACTCGCCCTTGAGGCGACGACGACGCGCGACGGGGGCCTCCGGCAGGGACGCGCGGAGTTCCTCGACGACGGCGGGGTCCGGCACGACCGGGAGCAGGTCGGGCTCCGGGAAGTAGCGGTAGTCGTCGGCGTCGGACTTCGGTCGGCCGGCCGAGGTGCGGCCGGTGTCCTCGTGCCAGTGCCGGGTCTCCTGCGTGATCGTGCCGCCGGCGGCGAGGATCGCGGCCTGCCGCTGGATCTCGTAGCGGATCGCGCGCTCGACGGCACGGAACGAGTTGACGTTCTTCGTTTCGGTGCGGGTGCCGAGCTTCTCCTGGCCCCACGGGCGCAGCGAGATGTTCGCGTCGCAGCGCAGGTTGCCGCGCTCCATGCGGGCCTCGGAGACGCCGAGCGCACGGACGAGGTCGCGGATGACCTGCACGTAGGCGGCACCGAGCTCGGGGGCGCGGTCCTTCGCGCCGAAGATCGGCTTCGTGACGATCTCGACGAGCGGGACACCGGCGCGGTTGTAGTCGACGAGCGAGTACTCGGCGCCCTGGATGCGACCGGTGGCACCGCCGACGTGGGTCAGCTTGCCGGCGTCCTCCTCCATGTGGGCGCGCTCGATCGGGACGTTGAAGATCGTCCCGTCGGCCAGTTCGACCTCGACCTCGCCCTCGAACGCGATCGGCTCGTCGTACTGCGAGATCTGGTAGTTCTTCGGGTTGTCCGGGTAGTAGTAGTTCTTCCGGGCGAACCGCGAGGACTCGGCGATCGAGCAGCCGAGCGCGAGCCCGAGCTGGATCGAGTAGCGCACGGCCTGCTCGTTCACGACCGGCAGCGACCCCGGGAGCCCGAGGTCGACCGGCGTCACGTTCGTGTTCGGCTCACCACCGAAGAAGTTCGGGGCGTCCGAGAACATCTTCGTCTTCGTCGCGAGCTCGACGTGGACCTCGAAGCCGAGCACCGGCTCGAAGCGCTCGAGCGCCTCGTCGAAGTCCATCAGCGCGTCCTTCTGCGCCATCAGATCACACCTTCCTGCGCAGCGGACTGCTGGTACGGGTCGAGGTCCGGGATGCTGTCGATGAGCGGGTGGCCCCACTGCTGCTCGAGCAGGCGCTCGAGGGCGGCGCCGTAGCGGTACAGGCGGGCGTCCTCGCGCTGCGGGGCCATCAGCTGCACGCCGGTCGGCAGCGAGTCCTCCGGCGCGAGGCCGTTCGGGATGCTCATGCCGGGCACGCCGGCGAGGTTCGCCGGGATCGTCGTGAGGTCGTTGAGGTACATCGACAGCGGGTCGTCGAGCCGCTCCCCCAGGGGGAAGGCGGTCGTCGGGGCCGACGGGCTGATGAGCAGGTCGACCTGCTCGAACGCGGCCGCGAAGTCGCGCTGCACCAGGGTGCGGACCTTCTGCGCGGAGCCGTAGTACGCGTCGTAGTAGCCCGCGCTCAGGGCGTACGTGCCGAGGATGATGCGGCGCTTGACCTCCGGGCCGAAGCCGGCCTCGCGCGTGGCGGCCATGACGTCCTCGACGGTCGCGCCGTTCTCGGGCGTGACGCGCAGGCCGAAGCGCACGGAGTCGAACTTCGCGAGGTTCGACGACGCCTCGGCCGGCAGGATCAGGTAGTAGGCGCTGATCGCGTACGCGAAGCTCGGGGCGTCGACCTCGACGACCTGGGCACCGGCGGCCTCGAGAATCGCCACGGTCTCCTGGAAGCGCTGCGTGACGCCGGCCTGGAAGCCCTCGCCACCGGCGAGCTCCTTCACGACGCCGACCTTGAGCCCGCGGAGCGTGTCCGCCTGCAGGCCCTCGCGCGCGGCCGCGGCCATCGACGGCCAGGCGTCCGGGATGGACGTGGAGTCCTTCGGGTCGTGCCCGCCGACGACGTCGTGCAGGAGCGCGGCGTCGAGGACCGTCCGCGACACCGGACCGATCTGGTCGAGGCTCGACGCCAGCGCGATCGCGCCGTAGCGGCTGACCCCGCCGTACGTCGGCTTCACACCGACCGTGCCCGTGACGGCGCCCGGCTGGCGGATCGAGCCGCCGGTGTCGGAGCCCAGGGCGAACGGTGCCTCGTGCGCGGCGACCGCGGCGGCCGAACCGCCGCCGGACCCGCCGGGGATCCGGTCGAGGTCCCACGGGTTGTGCGTCGGACCGTAGGCCGAGAACTCGGTGGTCGAGCCCATCGCGAACTCGTCCATGTTCGTCTTGCCGAGCGGCACGAGGCCGGCGGCGCGGAGCTTGGCGACCGGGGTGGCGTCGTACGGCGGCCGCCAGCCCTCGAGGATCTTCGAACCCGAGGTCGTCGGCATGTCCTGCGTGCACAGGACGTCCTTGATCGCGATCGGCACGCCCGCGAGGGCACCGAGGTCGTCCCCGGCCGCGCGGCGAGAGTCGATCGACTTCGCGACGGCGAGGGCGTTCTCGTTGACGTGCAGGAACGCGTGGACGTCCCCGTCGACGGCCGCGATGCGGTCGAGGTGGGCCTGGGTGGCCTCGACGCTCGAGACGTCGCGCGCCACGAGGGCGTCGGCGAGCGCCGCGGCGCTGAGCTTGGTGATGTCGTCGGTCATCTTCTGTCGCCTACTGTTCTTCGCCGAGGATCGCCGTCACCCGGAACCGTTCGCCGTCGGAGTCGGGGGCACCGGACAGCGCCTGCTCCTGGGTCAGCGTCTGCCCCACCACGTCGGGTCGGGTGACGTTGCCGAGCGGCACGGGGTGGCTCGTCGCGGGGACGTCGTCGGTCGCGACCTCGGCGACCTTGGCGACGCTCTCGACGATGTGCGACAGCTCACCGGTCAGCTTCTCGATCTCGTCGGGCGTGAGTGCGATGCGGGCGAGGTTCGCCAGGTGCGCGACCTGCTCGCTCGTGATGTCAGGCATGGTGCTCCGTCGATCGGTTCGTGGGATGCGCACCAGTCTATTGGCCGGTCCCGACGCTCGGGTCCCGCTCCGGTTCCGGGCCCGTTCCCTCCCCGATCCCGCCCCCGCCCCCGTTCCCGTTCCGCGAGCGGGCGGTATCCGCGCCCACCCCGCCAGGCGACGCACCCTTTCCGCCCGCTCGCCGCCTCGCTCCACGCGAGTGGGTGCTTCCCACCTGCCGTAGGGAGCGCGCACCGCACGGAACGCCCGCTCGCGGTCGCGAGCATCGCCCCGTCACGGCCTGGAGGCACGGGCCCGATCCGCCGCGCGGGCCCGGTTCCGCAGCGCGCAGCCGACCCCGGACCCCGAGCGGGCGGAATCGTCGCGCCACTCCCGCCGGACACCGCGTACTTCGCCCGCTCGCCGCCCCGCGCCCCGCGCCGAGCGCAGCCGCACTGCACGCCGCGACCCACAAGCCCGGTACCCGCACACAGCGGAGGCGCGGCGCCGACCCACCGGGCCGGCACCGCGCCTCCTGTCCGCTACTTGCCGGAACCCGAGCCGGGCCCGGTCGTCCCGCCCTTCCCGGATCCGCCGCCGGACGCACCGCCGCCGGTCGAGCCGGAACCAGAACCAGACCCGGCCGCAGCACCAGCACCAGTACCACCAGCAGCCGGAGCAGCTGGCGTGGACGGCGCGGACGGCGTCGAACCGGCGCCCTGCCCGGACGAGGCCGAACCCGCAGTCGAACCCGCGGTCGACTCACCGGACGAGGACGACGACGGCGCCTTCGCCACCGAACCGATCATCGCCGGGTCCGGCGCCGGCAGCGCCCCGCCGGACAGCGTCTGGTCGAGGTAGGTCATCATCGAGCGGCCGACCCCGAACTTCGCGCTGTACCCGGTCGTCCCGTGCGGGAACGGCACGTTCGCGAGCCCGACGTTCCCCTGCACGTTCCCGATCCAGGTCGCGTTCGTGTACTTCGTCGTCGAGGTGACGAGCCAGTTCTGCACGTCACCGTCGGTGGTGCCGGTCTTCGCGAACTTCGGTACGGAGTCGCCCGGGTTCGCCGTGGCTGCCGTCCCGGCGCCGGTCAGGACCCCCTGCAGGGCGTAGTCGACGGTGCCGGCGACCTGCTGCGAGACACCCCGGGTGCAGGACGAGGGCGACGGGGTGATGCTCGTGCCGTCGGCCTCCTTGACGGAGTCGATCACGGTCGGGGTGCAGACGATGCCGCCGTTCGCGAAGCCCGCGTAGGCCTCCGCCAGGTCGATCGGCGACAGGTTGTTCGTCCCGAGCACCGACGCCGGGTTGGAGTCGGGCGCGGACCCGTCCGCCTGGTGGATGCCCATCGCCTGCGCGGTCTCCTTGATCTTGCAGAGGTCGAGCTGCTTCGCCATCGCGCCGAACGCGGTGTTGATCGACTCCGACGTCGCCGCCTGCACGGTCATCGACGCGGGCACGCTCTCGGCGTTCGCGACCTTCCACGGGTCACCGCCGAGTCGCACGCACGAGTTCGTGAACTCGGACTGCGGGAAGGTGTGCTCGGTCGTGTTGACGGACTCGGACAGGGTGTGCCCGGACGCGAGCCACTCCGCCAGGGTGAACACCTTGTACGTCGAACCGGTCTGGAAGCCGCCGGAGTTGCCGTACGCGGTGTCCGCGTTGTAGTTGATCGCGGTCGCGCCGGCACCGCCGTTGTCGCTCTGCGTGTAGCTCGTGTTCTGCACCATCGACAGCACGCGACCGGTGCCCGGCTCGACGGTGACGTTGGTCCCGCCGACGTCGACGCCGTCCATGGTGGCCGGGACGTAGGACGACAGCGCCGACTGTGCCTGGGCCTGCAGGTCGAGGTCGAGCGAGGTGTGGATCTCGAGCCCCTTCGTGTCGAGCGTCTCGATGCGGTCGGCAGCGGTCTTGCCGAACGCGGGGTCCTGCAGCACCTGGTTCCGCACGTAGTCGCAGAAGTACCCGGCGTCGTACGTGCTCGCCGCGGCGGAGCAGCCGTTGGCCGTGTCGGTGATCTTCGGCGTGATCGGGGTGGCCTTCGCCTGATCGAGCTGCGCCTTCGAGATGTCGTGGTGCACGTACATGCGCTGCAGCACGTAGTCGCGGCGGTCCTTCGTCAGCGCGTAGCCGTTCGCCTGCCCGTTGTCCTTGTCGTTCGGCTGGTCGATGCGCAGGTTCGACGGGTTGTTCAGGATCGCCACGAGCGTCGCGGACTGCGGGAGCGACAGGTCCTTCGCGTGCACGCCGAAGTAGTACTCGGCTCCGGCCTCGGCGCCGTAGACCCGTCCGCCGAGCCCGACCAGGTTGAGGTACCCGGTGAGGATCTGGTCCTTCGAGTACTTCTTGTCGACGGCGATCGCGTACCGCATCTCCTGGAGCTTGCGCTGCGGGGTGACCCCGGCGGCGTCCTGGTAGCAGGCGGCGATCTTCTTCTGCGTGTCGGCGGCGTCCTTGCCGGTCAGTTCCTCACACTGCTGCACGAGCACGTTCTTGACGTACTGCTGCGTGATGCTCGACCCGCCCTGCACGTCGCCGCCGACGACGGTCGCCGCGACGCCGCGGATGGTGCCGAGGACGTCGATGCCGCCCTCCTGCCGGAAGCGCGGGTCCTCGGTGTCGATGGCGGCCTGCTTGAGCGTGTCCGCCATCGCGTTCGAGGTGACGTCGGTCCGGTTCTCGCTGTAGAAGGACGCGATCTTGACCTGCTGGCCGCCCTGCGTCGCGTAGACGGAGGACACCTGCTGCGGGGCCTGGATGTCGAGGTAGCTCGGCAGGTCCTCGAAGAACGCCACCGCGCCGGAGGTGCCCTCGCCGGCGACGGCGACCGCCGGCGTCACCGCGACCGCGACGAGCATCCCGGCCAGGCCGGAGATCACCACGAACGACAAGAGGGCACCGGGCCACCGCAACGCACGCATGGCGGAACCGTACGGGCGTGGTCTGGGGTGGTTCTGCCGTGGAACCGTCGGTGGCTGCACCGGCCCACAGGAACCCCTTCAGGAAGCACGTGGGCCGGCCTGGAGGATCGTGGCACGTCGGTCCGTCGGCCGCGGCCCGCCTCGCCACGGCCCCGGCAGGCGGTCGGGCGGCGCGGTCAGTCCCGCGGCTGCAGGTCCTGGGGGCGCACCAGGTACATGTCGGGCAGGGGCTGGGTCGAGCCGTCACCGCCCGGTCCGCCGCCGCCCTGGTGCCGGACGAGGTCGCCGCGGCCGACCGCGATGAGCGCAACGTCGTGCAGCGAGGCCGTCCCGGGCTTGAGGTAGTCGTTGTGCCCGACCGGCCGACGGAACGTGCTGTCGCCCTGCGCAGCGAGGTCGTCCGACAGGTCGAGGAGCGTCGAGCCGAACCCGGCCGAGCCCGGGTCGGTGCCGAAGTAGCCGGTGCCCGCGATCGGGTCGTCGTGCGCGTCACCGACGAACACCTGCCCGTGGCGGACGGCGAGCTGCGCCGCGGAACGGACGTCGCTGCCGGGCGAGCCGAGGACCGTGAGCGTGTCCGCCTGCATCCGCCCGGATGCCAGGGCCATCATCGCCGTGGTCGACCCGTACGAGTGCGCGACGACGTTGAGCCGCGGCCGCTCCCCCGGGCCGCGCACGGCGTCGAGCCCGTCGACCAGTCGTTCGAGCCGCCCGGCGCCGGTCTTCGCGAGGTCGAGCGACAGGATGTTCGACAGGTCCGGCGTCTCGTAGCCCATCCACGCCAGGACGGCCTCGCCCGTGCCGCTGCCGCGCCGGGTGTCCGGACGCGCCAGTCCGGCGACCGCGGTCTGTTCCCGGTACACGTCGCCGGCGGTGTCCGTGAAGTCGTGCATCTGGCCGCCGACGGTGAAGAACATCCCGGGGACGACGACCGTGACGTCCGCCGCGGTCCCGAGGTCGCCGACCGCGATCGCCGCGCGGCCCGTCCCCCGGGTGTCGAGCACGACGAGCGACCGGTACGGCGTCCCCGCGGCGTGCTCGAGGGAGTCCCGCACCTGGTCGAGCATCGCGCGCTCGGCCGCCGTGGTGCCGGGGTCGGCGAGGTCGATGCCGAGGGCGACCCGGTTCGCCCGGTCCCGGACGTCGTACGGAACCCCGTCGAGGTTCCCGACGACCGAGGGGGCGAGGGCCACGAGTCGGGCCTTCGTGGTGTCGTCGAGCGCGGACCACCACCCGGCCACGTCGGCCGCGGCCGGCGGGGTGTCCTGCGCGGTGGCGAGCACGCGGTCGTCGTGCCCGGCGGCCGCGAGCGTGTCCCGGTCGACGGTCGCGAGGTCGGCGAGGAAGTCCGTGCCCCGCGCGGTGCCGAGCAGTCCGTCCGCGGAGCGCGTCGGAGCGGCAGCGACGACACCGTGTGCGGACGAGTGCGCCGCCGTGGGCACCCCAGCGGCCTCGATCACTCCGAGCGAGTGCATCGAGGCGGTGAGCAGGGCCGCGGCGATGAGCAGCATGGTCTCCCCCGGGAAGGCCGTCTCGCCGTCCCCCTCCAGGCGACGAGTGATGCCCTTCCGAGTGTAAGGAGAATGGCCGCGGAGCGGCATGCACGCTGCAACTTGTGCCCCGAACTGGGTACCGACCGGGGTGTGGCGTACCCCGGTCCGGCCCGGAGACCGTGCTGGGTCAGTCCGCGGCGGTGTCCGGCGCGGCGGCCTCGGGCTCGGCGGTCTCGCCTTCCGGCTCGGGTTCCGGCGCGATCGCGTCCGGCCCCTCGGTGACGAGCAGCCGGAACTGCTCCGCGTCGATGATCCGGACGCCGAGCTGCTCGGCCTTCGTGAGCTTCGACCCGGCTCCGGGGCCGGCGGCGACGTAGTCGGTCTTCTTGCTGACGCTCGACGCGGCCTTGCCGCCCGCGGCGATGATCGCCTCCTGCGCGCCTTCGCGGGTGTACCCCTCGAGGGACCCCGTCGCGACGACCGTCAGGCCGGTCAGCACGCCGCCCTCCACCGCGGCACCGGGCCCCGGGTGGTCGGGCGTGGTGAACTGCACGCCGGCGGCCGTCCAGCGGTCGATGATCTCGCGGTGCCAGTCGACGGCGAACCAGTCGATCAGGGCGTCCGCGATGATCCCACCGACGCCGTCCACCGCCGCGAGGTCCTCGCGAGAGGCCTCGCGGATCCGGTCGAGCGAGCCGAAGTGGTTCGCGAGGGCACGCGCGGCGACCGGTCCGACGTGCCGGATGCTCAGGCCGACCAGGATGCGCCAGAGCGGCTTCGTCTTCGCGGCGTCGATGTTCGCGAGCATCTCGAACGCGTTCTTCGACGGGTACCGGCTCGGCGCGCCGGTGTGGTCCGCGCCGCGGGCGTCGGAGTCGAACGGCGGGTCGGTCTTCTTGCGCGCCCGGCTGAACGGCGTCACACGCTTCGGGGTGCCGTCCTCGTCGGTCTTCTCCATGCCGGTCTCGGCGTCGCGGACGATGACCTCGATCCCGACGATGTCCTCCATCGTCAGGTCGAACAGCCCGGCCTCGGTCACGAGCGGCGGCGTCTCGGGGTGGAGCGGCTGGGTCAGGGCGGCGGCGGCGACCTCGCCGAGGCCCTCGATGTCGAGCGAACCGCGGGACGCGATGTGCTCGACACGACCGCGCACCTGCGCCGGGCAGCTGCGGGCGTTCGGGCAGCGCAGGTCCTTGTCGCCCTCCTTCGCCGGGCGGAGCGGCGTGCCGCACTCCGGGCAGTTCTCGGGCATCACGAACTCGCGCTCGCTGCCGTCGCGGAGCTCGACCACCGGGCCGAGGACCTCGGGGATGACGTCGCCGGCCTTCCGGAGCACGACCGTGTCGCCGATGAGCACGCCCTTGGCCTTGACGACGTCCTGGTTGTGCAGGGTCGCCTGGCGCACGACCGACCCGGCGACCTCGGCCGGCTCCATGACGGCGAACGGGGTGGCCCGGCCGGTGCGCCCGACGCTGACGACCACGTCGAGGAGCTTCGTGTGGACCTCTTCCGGCGGGTACTTGTAGGCGATCGCCCACCGCGGCGCCCGCGAGGTCGACCCGAGCTCCTCGTGCAGGGCCAGGTCGTCGACCTTGATCACGATGCCGTCGATCTGGTGCTCCACCGAGGACCGGCGGTCGCCGTAGTCACGGACGAACGCCTGCACCTCGTCGATGGTGTCGAACACCCGGTAGTGCGTGCTCGTCGGCAGACCCCACGTCTGCAGCAGCTCGTACACCTCGGACTGGGCGTGCACGTCGGTCTCGGACTCGAGCTCCCGCACCGGCCACGCACCGATCCCGTGCACGAGCATCCGCAGGCGCTGCAGGCGGTCCACCATGAGCGCCCGCTTCGCCTCGGACTTGCCCTCCTCCTTCTGCCGGAGGGACCCCGCCGCGGCGTTCCGCGGGTTCGCGAAGACGCGCTCCCCCGCGTCGCGCTGCCGGGCGTTCAGCTCGTCGAACTGCTCGACCGGGAAGAAGATCTCGCCCCGCACCTCGACCAGGGGCGGGTGCCCGGTGCCGGCGAGCCGGTCCGGGATCGTGCCCATCGTCCGCACGTTCCCGGTGACGTCCTCGCCGACCACGCCGTCGCCGCGGGTCGCCGCCGAGACCAGCCGTCCGTGCTCGTACCGCAGGTTGATGGCGAGCCCGTCGATCTTCAGCTCGGTGAGGAACCGCACGCGCTCGGCGCCGGCGTCCCGCTGCACCTTGACGGCCCAGTCGGTCAGCTCGTCGGGGCTGAACACGTTGTCCAGGCTCAGCATCCGCTCGGCGTGCTCGACCGGCGCGAACTGCACGGTCTGCGCCTGGCCGCCGACGGTCTGCGTCGGGCTGTCCGGCGTGAGCAGGTCCGGGAACCGCTGCTCGACGGCGTCGAGGCGGTGCACGAGCCCGTCGTACTCGCCGTCGGAGACCGTCGAGCCGTTGCCCTCGTAGTACTGGTCGCGCAGCTCGTTGATGCGCACGCGCAGCCGGTCGACCTCGCGCTGGGCCTGGGCCGCGTCGAGGTCGTCCGGGTCGATGGTCTCGAACGTGGCGTCGGTCTCGCTCATGCGTCAGTTCTACCGTGCACCGCCGACGCGGGACGCAGCGACGACCGCGCCCCGGCGCGGCGCACCGCGGGACGCAGCGACGGTCAGGCGGGGACCGGGACCGCGGACACCGTCCGGTCGATGGTGCACTGCCCGAGCACCCGGGTGCCGACGTAGACCACCGCGGTCTGCCCGGGGGCGACACCCGACAGCGGCTCGTCGGGGTCCACCACGAGCGCACCGTCCTCCACCCGGGCGGTCGCCGGCACTGGGTCGCCGTGCGCCCGGATCTGCACCTCGCACGCGAAGGGCACCGTCGGGTCGGCCGGCGCGGACCCGGCCCAGGTGTACCGCGACCCGGCGAGCGAGGACACGTCGAGCGCCTCCTTCGGGCCGACGACGACGGTGTTGTCCTTCGGGCGGATCTCGAGCACGAAGCGGGGCTTCCCGTCCGGCGCCGGCCGGCCCAGGTGCAGCCCGCGGCGCTGCCCGACCGTGTAGCCCGTGGCACCCTCGTGCTCGCCGACCACCGTGCCGTCGCGCTCGACCACGGATCCGGGGGCGGTCCCGACGCGGTCGGCCAGCCAGCCGCGGGTGTCACCGTCCGGGATGAAGCAGATGTCGTAGGAGTCGGGCTTCTGCGCGACCGTGAGCCCGCGCGCGGCCGCCTCGGCCCGGACCTCGTCCTTCGAGGGGGTGGCCCCGAGCGGGAACATCGCGTGCTCGAGCTGCTCCGCGGTGAGCACGCCCAGGACGTACGACTGGTCCTTCGCCCACGCCGCCGACCGGTGCAGCTCGCGGGCACCGTCCGACCCGGTCACGATCGAGGCGTAGTGCCCCGTGCAGACGGCGTCGAACCCGAGCGCGAGCGCCTTCTCGAGCAGCGCCGCGAACTTGATCCGCTCGTTGCAGCGCATGCAGGGGTTCGGGGTCCGACCGGCCTGGTACTCGGCGACGAAGTCGTCGACGACGTCCTCCTTGAACCGCGCCGAGAAGTCCCACACGTAGTACGGGATGCCGAGGGCCGAGGCGGCGCGCTGGGCGTCCATCGAGTCCTCGATCGTGCAGCACCCCCGGCTGCCGGTGCGGAGCGTCCCGGGCATCCGGCTCAGGGCCAGGTGCACGCCGACCACGTCGTGCCCGGCGTCGACGGCCCGTGCCGCGGCCACCGCCGAGTCGACCCCACCGCTCATCGCCGCCAGAACACGCATGCGTCCAGGGTAACTCCGGGACCGGCGTACCGTGGCTCGACGATGACGAGCACCAGGAACGACGCCTTCGACTTCCGGGGCGTGCTGCTGTCGGGCTTCCTGCCCGCGGCGCTCTTCGCGATCGGCGAGGGCGCGATCATCCCGATCATCCCGATCGCGGCGTCGTCGCTCGGGGCGAGCCTGGCGTTCGCGGGCTTCGTCGCCGCGCTCATCCTGGTCGGGGAGCTCATCGGCGACGTGCCCTCCGGGATCGTCGTCGGCCGGATCGGCGAGCGGAACGCGATGATCGGCGCGGCGGTCGTCTCGGTCGTCGGGCTCATCGTCTGCACCGTCGCGCCGAACCCCTGGGTCCTCGCGGTCGGGGTGTTCCTGGTCGGCGTCTCGACCGCGGTGTTCGCCCTCGCCCGGCACGCGTACATGACGACCGCGATCCCCCTCCGGATCCGCGCCCGCGCCCTGTCCAGCCTCGGCGGGGTCTTCCGCTTCGGCTACTTCGTCGGACCGTTCATCTCCGCCGCCGTCGTGCACCTCACCGGCACGACCCAGAGCGCCTTCTGGATCCACGTGACCTGCTGCCTGGCCGCGGCCGTCGTCCTGCTCGTCCTGCGCGACCCCGCGACGGGCACACGCGGTCTGCGGGTGCCGCCACGATCCTCCCGGCCGGCAGACGCGACCACGGCGCCGACCGCAGCCGACGGGGCAGACGTCCGCCACCCGCTCGAACCGCCCACCGACACCGGCGCGCAGTTCGTGCAGCGCGAGGCACAGGGCCTCTTCCGCACCCTCCGCGAGCACCGCGGGGTCCTCGCACGGCTCGGCAGCGGCGCCGCGCTCATCGGCGCGCTCCGTGCCGGCCGTCAGGTGATCCTGCCGCTCTGGGCGGTGAGCGTCGGCATGGACGACTCGACCGCGGCGCTCGTGATCGGCATCGCGGGTGCCGTCGACTTCGCGCTGTTCTACACGAGCGGGCAGATCATGGACCGCTGGGGGCGTCTGGCGAGCGCCCTGCCGTGCATGCTCGGCCTCGCGGTCAGCTACTTCCTGCTCGCGTGGAGCGGGCACCTGGACGCCCGCGTCGGCTGGTTCGTCGCGATCGCGATCGGGATGTCGCTCGCGAACGGCGTCGGCTCCGGCATCCTCATGACGCTCGGCGCGGACCTCGCGCCCCGCGGGGAACCTGCGCCGTTCCTCGGCGCGTGGCGCTTCACGGGCGACTTCGGGTCGGCGGCGGCGCCGCTGGTCATCTCGGGGGTGACCGCGGTCGCGTCGCTCGCGCTCGCGAGCGGGGTGATGGGGGTCCTCGGGCTGGTCGGCGCGGGGGTGCTGCTGCGGTACGTGCCGCGGTACCTGCCCCGCAGGCTGCGGTGACGCAGGTGGTCGGGCGCGCGATCCGGTCTGGAGGATCGGTGCCCGTCCGCCCCGCCGGTCACGCTCGGTAGACTGCCGCTGCTCGCGGGAGTGGTGGAATCGGTAGACACGCAGGATTTAGGTTCCTGTGCCCCAGGCGTGAGGGTTCGAGTCCCTCCTTCCGCACCAGGGCGGGGCGCATCAGTCTCCCGGGGGATGGTTCGACAGGGACTGGGCGGTACCCTCGTCGAGCGGGTGTCCCCCGTGACCCCGACCTCGACCGGAAGAACCATGCACGCGCTTCCCCTCGCCCTCATCCCCTGGCTCGACCCGCAGTACATCCTCGACCACTTCGGCGCGATCGCCGTGCTCGTCGTCTGCGGGATCGTCTTCGCGGAGACCGGCCTGCTGATCGGGTTCATCTTCCCCGGTGACAGCCTGCTCGTGATCACCGGTCTGTTCGCCTTCGACCGCGGCGGCCAGATCGGCGGGATCCCGATCTGGGTCGCTGCGCTGATGATCGGCGCCGCGGCGTTCCTCGGCGGGGAGCTCGGGTACTACATCGGCAAGAAGGCCGGCCCACCGATCTTCGAGCGCAAGGAGAGCGGCCTGTTCTCGAAGGAGAACGTCGACCGCACGAACGCGTTCTTCCACCGCTTCGGCCCGCTCGCCGTGATCCTGGCGCGCTTCGTGCCCGTCGTCCGGACCTTCCTGCCGATCGCGGCCGGGGTCGGGCGGATGAACTACAAGAAGTACTCGCTGTACAACGCGATCGGCGCGGTCATCTGGGGCGTCGGGGTGACCTTCCTCGGGTACTTCCTCGGGTACATCCCGCCGATCGCCTACGTCGTGCGGAACTACATCGACGTGATCCTCATCCTCGCGGTGCTGGTCACGGTCGTGCCCGCGGGCCTGCACTACTGGCGGACCGCTCGGAAGGCCAAGCACGCCGCCGAGGCCGAGGCCGAGCGGGAACGGCCTTGACGGACTGAGACGCCCCCGAACCGTCGAGACGCCCCCGTTGCCGGGGGCGTCTCGTGCGTTCGGGGGCGTCTCGTGTGCCCGGGGGCGTCAGGCCTGGAAGTACTCGCGGACGATCGGTGCGATGCCCCGGAAGGCCTTCGAGCGGTGCGACAGGGCGTTCTTCTCGTCGCGCGTCAGCTCGGCCGAGGTCCGGTCCGCGTCGTCCGGCCGGAACACCGGGTCGTAGCCGTGCCCGCCGGTGCCGATCGGCTCCGTCGTCACCTCGCCGTTCCAGACCGCCTCGAACACGTGCTCGGTCCCGTCCGGGGTCACGAACGCCGCCGCGCAGACGAACGCGGCGGTCCGCTCCACGACGCCCTCCAGGTTCTGCAGCAGCAGCGCGATGTTGTCCGCGTCCACCCTGGTCCCGGCGTAGCGCGCGGAGTGGATGCCCGGGGCGCCGTCGAGCGCGTCCACGGCGATCCCGGAGTCGTCGGCGAGCGCCGGCAGTCCCGTGTGCGCCACCGCCGCACGCGCCTTGATGAGCGCGTTCGCCGCGTACGAGTCGCCGTCCTCGACGGGCTCCGGTCCGTCGTAGCCGACGAGTTCGACCCCGCGGCCGAGCGCGTCGCCGAGGATGTCCCGCAGCTCGACGACCTTGCCGGCGTTGTGGGTCGCGAGGACGACACTGCGCCCGGTCACGAGGACAGCCCCAGCACCTCGCGCTGGATCGCCGCGAGCGAGGCGTTGCCCGCCAGGCCGAGGTCGAGCAGCGTGTTCAGCTCCTCGCGGTCGAACGGCGCGTGCTCAGCCGTGCCCTGCACCTCGATGAACTTGCCGGAGCCGGTCGTGACGATGTTCATGTCGGTGTCGGCCGCCGAGTCCTCGGTGTAGGCGAGGTCGAGCATCGGCTCCCCCTTGACGATGCCGACGGAGATCGCCTGCACGCTGTCGGTGAGCGGGGTGGCCTTCTTCGCGATGAAGCCCTTGTCGCGGCCCCACTCGATCGCGTCGACCATCGCGACGTACGCGCCGGTGATCGACGCCGTGCGGGTGCCGCCGTCGGCCTGCAGCACGTCGCAGTCGATGACGAGGGTGTTCTCGCCGAGGCCCTTCGTGTCGATGACCGCGCGGAGCGAGCGCCCGATCAGCCGCGAGATCTCGTGCGTCCGGCCGCCGACCCGGCCCTTGATCGACTCGCGCTGCATGCGCTCGTTCGTCGAGCGCGGCAGCATCGAGTACTCGGCGGTGACCCAGCCGGTGCCCTTGCCGGCGAGCCACCGCGGCACGCCGTTCGTGAAGCTCGCGGTGCAGAGCACCTTCGTGTTGCCGAAGGAGATGAGTGCGCTGCCCTCGGCCTGCGTGCTCCACCCCCGCTCGATGGTGACGGGACGGTGGTCGGTGGCGCTGCGGCCGTCGATGCGGGTGCTCATGGGGTCCTTTCGGTGCGGGGCAACGTGATGGCCCCTGTCTGGAGGTGTCCGACGCTCGAGACCTCGGGACCGAGGAAGCGGCGTGCGAGTCGGATGAAGCCGTTCCGGTCCTCGCCGGTGGCCTCGAACGAGTACGTGGGCGGCTCGGCGGCGGTCCGCTCGAGGCCGTGCTCGACGAGCCGTCGGTAGACGTCGTTCGCGGTCTCCTCGGCGCTCGACACCAGCGTGACGTCCGGGCCCATGACGTACTGGATCGCGGCGGACATCAGCGGGTAGTGCGTGCACCCGAGGACCAGGGTGTCGACGTCCGCCGCCCGGATCGGGGCGAGGTACTGCGCGGCGACCTCGCGGAGCGCCGGCGACGAGGTGTCCCCCGCCTCCACGAACTCGACGAAGCGCGGGCAGGCGGCGAGGGAGAGCGTCACGTCGGCCGCGACCGCGAACGCGTCCTCGTACGCCCGCGAGGCGATCGTGCCCACCGTGCCGATCACGCCGATCCGCCCCGTGCGGGTCTGCTTGACGGCGGCGCGTGCCGCGGGCTGGATGACCTCGACGACCGGGATGCCGTACGCCTGCTCGTACCGTTCGCGCGCGTCCCGGAGCACCGCGGACGAGGCGGTGTTGCACGCGATCACGAGCGCCTTGACGCCCTGGTCGACGAGGTCGTCCATGACCTCGAGCGCGTAGCGGCGGACGTCGGCGATCGGCTTCGGGCCGTACGGCGAGTGCACGGTGTCCCCGACGTAGCGGATGCTCTCGCGCGGCAGCTGGTCGATGATCGCCCGGGCCACCGTGAGTCCACCGACCCCGCTGTCGAAGACTCCGATCGGTGCATCCGTCACGGCCCCAGCGTACCGACGCCCGCACACCCGCGGGCCGCCCCACGCCCCACTCCCGACCACCCCCGCGACCGCCCCCACGCGAACGGGCGGAAACCGCGCCACCACCGCCAGCCGCACCGCACCTTCCGCCCGCTCGCGCTCCCCGCTCGCGCTCCCCCACCTCCCGCCCGCTCGCGCTCCCCGCACGCCCAGTCGGCCCCCACACCCACCGCGGCCGACCTGCCGGAAGCACCCCGCGCCTCCAGGCCGCTGCTGGGTAGTGTCGGGGAGGTGACCAGCGCGCTCCTCACGGACCAGTACGAACTCACCATGGTGGACGCCGCCCTCAAGGACGGCACCGCCGACCGACGGTGCGTCTTCGAGGTCTTCACCCGCCGGCTGCCCGACGGCCGCCGGTACGGCGTCGCCGCGGGGCTGGGACGGTTCCTCACGGCGCTGACGGACTTCCGGTTCGGGGACGCCGAGATCGGGTTCCTCCGCGACCGCCGGGTCATCGACGAGGGCACCGCGGCCTGGCTCGCCGACTACCGCTTCACGGGCAGCATCCGCGCCTACCGCGAGGGCGAGGTCTTCTTCCCGAACTCGCCGATCCTGCAGATCGAGGGCACGTTCGCCGAGTCCGTCGTGCTCGAGACCCTCGCGCTGAGCATCCACAACGCCGACTCCGCGATCGCGAGCGCCGCCGCCCGCATGGTCTCCGCGGCGGACGGCCGGCCGCTGGCGGAGATGGGCTCCCGCCGGACAGGCGAGTGGAACGCGGTCGCCGCCGCCCGGGCCGCGTACATCGCCGGGTTCGGTGCGACGAGCAACCTCGAGGCGGGGCGCACCTGGGGCATCCCGACGATGGGCACCGCCGCGCACGCGTTCACGCTCCTGCACGACTCGGAGGAGGCCGCGTTCCGCTCACAGCTCGACGCCCTCGGCGACGCCACGACCCTGCTCGTCGACACCTACGACATCGAGGCCGCGGTCGAGACCGCCGTCCGCCTGACCGACGGCCGACTCGGCGCGGTGCGCATCGACAGCGGCGACCTGCCGTCCGTCGTCGCGTCGGTCCGGGCACAGCTCGACCGGCTCGGCGCCCCGGCGACGAAGATCACGGTCACGAACGACCTCGACGAGTACACGATCGCCGCGCTCCGGGCCGCCCCGGTCGACTCCTACGGCGTCGGTACGAGCGTCGTGTCCGGTTCCGGGCACCCCGCCGCCGGCATGGTGTTCAAGCTCGTCGCGCACGAGTCCACCGGCGGTGGCGACTGGGTGCCGGTGGCCAAGAAGTCCACCGACAAGGCCTCGACCGGTGGCCGCAAGGAAGCCGGTCGACGGCTCCGGAACGGGGTCGCAACGGCCGAGGTGGTGCTGACGACCGGACAGGTCGGCCCGGACGAGCGGCCGCTCCTGGTGCCCGTGGTCGACCACGGCGAGGTCGACCCCGCCTTCACCGGGGTCGCCGGTGTCGAGGCCGCCCGCGCGCACCACAAGCGTGCGAAGGCAGAGCTGCCGGTCGACGCGTCACGGATCGGTCGGGGCGACCCGGCCATCCCGACGCTCGTGATCTGAGCGGCGCTACTCGGCCCGCATCTTCTCGTAGATGGCCTTGCAGTCGGGGCACACCGGGAACTTCTCCGGGTCGCGACCGGGGATCCACTTCTTGCCGCAGAGCGCCTTGACGGGCTTCCCCGTCAGGGCGGACTGCAGGATCTTGTCCTTCTTGACGTAGTGCGAGAACCGCTCGTGGTCGCCGGGCTCGATCGCCTCTTCCTCGAGGAGCTTCTCGAGCTCGCGGTCCATCACGTCGAGGCCGCCGCCGGGTTCCGTCATGCTCATGGCTCCAGGGTACGACGGTGCGGCTGCCGACGCATCGGACGGGAGGATCGTGGCGGGGCCGGCACGCGCCTCCCGTCCGGCATGCGGTCGCGTCGGCCGCGCCGGTCGGCGCTCGGGTCGGGTTGCGCCGGGTCGGGAGCGCGGATCGGGCTGATCCGGACGGCGTGCGCGGGTCGAGTCGCTCGGGTCAGTTCCGCTGGGCGGCGGCGAGCAGGTCCGGTCCGTGCCGGTCGAAGAGTCGACCGCCGAGGGCCACCCCCGCGACGAGGACGACCGCACCGACGCCCAGGCCGACCAGCAGCGTGAGCACCGCCCAGGGCTCGGGCCCGTCGGTCAGCGCGAGCACCGCGAGCCAGACCGCGGGGATCGCCGCGACGAGGATCCCGACCACCATGGTCGTCTGCGCGACCGCGGCCGTGGTGCCGGCGGCCTGGGGCTGCTGGAACGGGTGGTCGCCCGGACGGACCGTCGGGTAGGGCAGCAGGACCGACACGACGCTCGACAGGCCGAGGCCCGCGAGCAGCGCCCCACCGGCGACGCCGACCAGGAGCGGGAAGGCCGTCCAGTCGCCGAACAGCCGCGCGGACACCGCCGCGCCGAGCAGGACGGCGGGGAGCCCGACGACGAGCAGCGGGACGAGCCGACCGAGGCGGTCGCTCCACCCGGGCGCTCCCGAGGCGACGTGCAGCCAGACGGCGGTGTTGTCGTACGAGACGTCGTTGTGCGGCAGGAACCCGGCGATGAGCGCCATCAGCGGCAGCGGCACGAGGGCGGTCCAGTGCCACGGCACCCCGGCGACCCCGAGCGGGATCACCACGATCGGCACGAACACGATCACCAGGTACGACATGCGGTACCGGGGGTCCCGCGCCCAGTAGGTCAGGGCACGGGCCGCGACGGCGCCGACCGGGGTGGACCCGAGGCGCGCGAACCAACCGAGGCCGCGGTAGCGACGAGCCGTGGCACGACCGTCGACGGTCTCGAGCGCACGCCCGACGAGGGCCCACCAGGCGAGTCCGAGGAGCCCGAGCGTGACCAGCGCGACGAGGAGCTTGAGCACCCCCTCGCCGACCCGGCCGCTCGCCACGTCGGCGGGCACCGCCCACGCGGCACCCCACGGGGTCCACCCGGCGACGTCGGCCACGCGGGAGGCCTCGGCGCTCGTGGCGTCGGTCCAGGGGCCGCGGACGAGCAGCGACACGACCGGCAGGCCGAGCACGACGACCACCAGGGCGGCGAGCCACCCGGCGTCACGCGAGCGGTGGGGGCCGATCAGGGCGGCACCGACGGCGGAGCCGACACGGGCGAGCAGGGCGCAGGTGAGCGTCCCGAGGAGCGCGGCGAGGACCGCCAGGACGCCGAGCCCGCCGGAGCGCGACCACGCCCCGACCTGCCCGACCGCGACGATCGCCACCGAGAGCACGGGCACGCCGACGAGCCCGGCGACACCGAGACCGACCGCGAGCTGGCGACGGTCGAGGCCGAAGACGGTGAAGCGTCGGGGGTCGAACTGGTCCGTCCCGCCGACGACGAGCGGCACGACCGTGAAGGCGACCGCGAGGAACGCCCCGACCGGCACCGCGACGGAGCGCGCGATCTCGACGGGCGCGGACCGGAGTCCGAGGAGCTCACCGGCGACGAACACCGCGGCGACGAGGCCGAGCAGGCTGCCGAGCACGACGAGGACCGACTGCCGGGCTCCCCCGCGGACACCGCCCGCGAGCAGGTCGACCCTCAGTCGGAGAAGCTGTGCAACCATTCCATGCTCTCTGCCACGACGCGGCCGCCCGCGAGTTCGACGAACTTGTCCTCGAGGCTCCGACGACCGCGGACCTGGGCCATCGTGCCGGAGGCGAGGACCTTGCCGCCGACGATGATCGCGACCGAGTCGCACGTGCGCTGGACGAGCTCCATCGAGTGGCTGGAGAGCACCACGGTGCCGCCGCCGCGCGTGTAGCGACGCAGGATCTCGGTGATCGTCGCGGCACTGACCGGGTCGACGGACTCGAACGGCTCGTCGAGGACCAGGACGCGGGGCGAGTGGATGAGCGTCGCGGCGAGGGCGATCTTCTTCGCCATGCCGACGGAGTAGTCCGCGACCTGGCGCCCGAGCGCCTCACCGAGGCCGAACGCCTGGGCGAGGTCGGCGCTGCGCTGCCGGGCAGTCGCACCGTCGAGCCCGCGGAGCGTCGCGGAGTAGTGCAGGAGCTGCGCGCCGGTCAGCCGGTCGAACAACCGGAGCCGGTCGGGCAGGACCCCGAGGTCGCGCTTGGCGGCCGTCGGGTCGGACCACACGTCGTGGTCGAGCACCGAGACGGTGCCGGCGTCGGGGCGCAGCAGGCCGGTGATCATCGACAGCGTGGTGGTCTTGCCGGCGCCGTTCGGGCCGACGACGCCGAAGATCGAGCCCTGGCGGATCTCGAGGTCGACCTCGTCCGCCGCGAGGGTCTGGCCGTACCGCTTGACGAGGCCGCTCGCACGGAGCACCACGGGCTGCTGCGGGGTCTTCGTCGCGGCCGGGGTCTCGCGGGCGGCGGGCTGGCGCTTCGGCACGCGCTTCTTCTTCTGCGCCGCGGTCGTGCCGGCGTCGTGCGCCGCCGTCGGGGCCGCGGAGGACTGCTCGGATGCCTCGGGCTGCGCGGACGCGGTCGTCGCGTCGCGGACCGCTGCTGCGTCGTCGCGCACGGCGGCGGTCTGGACCGGTCGGGTGACGCGCCCGCGCCCCTTGCCCTTGCGCGGCGCCGGACGGCTGGCGGGCGAAGGGCCCGCGGCGGTCGTGCTCGCCGCGATCGTGCTCGCCGTGGCAGGCTCCGTCACCGCCGGGTCGCTGACCGTCGTCGTCGTGTCGTCGGTCATGCCGTCACCAGCGGAGGCGTCGCGCGCATCCCCGTCCCCCAAGTCGTCGTCGGTGGCGTCCCCCTCGGCATCGTCCACCTCGGTCATCCACGCAGCGTCGGACGTCACGTACACGTCGTCGTCATCTGCCGCTGCCACCGCTCCACCGTACCAACGGGTTCCGGACACGGCGGGACACGCTCGCCGCCCGGGTCACGAATCGGGCACGAACCGGACGATGCCGTACCCCGATCCCGACTCGTTCCGTATCATTCACCAGGGCACGACGGAGTGTTCACCACTTGGAAACCTGCTCAGAACGGGCCCCGAGACCGTCCGCCCTGCCGATCCGCCCCGTGCCGATCCGCGCGGGAGCGGCGCGTTCACGGGAAACGCAGACCTGGAGCGAGCAGACTCGACGAGGCCCGCCCGTGCCCCACGGGGCGCGCGGGCGGACACCGGAAGGGACCAGCATGACCACGCAGATCGTCATCCTCGCAGCGGGGATGGGCAGCCGCCTCGGGCGCAGCCTGCCGAAGCCGCTGACCGAACTCAGCGACGGCCGCACCATCATGCAGCAGCAGTTCGACAACATCCGCGCCGCGTTCGGCTCGAGCGCCCGCGTGACGATCGTCGTCGGCTACAAGTCCGAGTACATCGTCGAGGCCTTCCCCGAGGCGAACTTCGTCTACAACGAGTCCTACGACTCCACGAACACCTCGAAGTCCCTGCTCCGTGCGCTCAAGGCCACGGGCAAGGGCGGCGTCCTCTGGATGAACGGCGACGTCGTCTTCGATCCTCGCGCGCTCGTCCGTGCCGCGGACATGATGGACCAGGACCGGTCCTTCGTCAGCGTGAACACCGAGAAGGTCTCCGACGAAGAGGTCAAGTACACGGTGGACGCGCAGGGATGCATCCACAAGCTGTCGAAGCAGGTCGTCGGCGGTCTCGGCGAAGCGGTCGGCATCAACTACGTCTCGTCGGCCGACAAGCAGGCGCTCATCCGTCAGCTCGGGCGCGTCGACGACCAGGAGTACTTCGAGGGCGGCATCGAGGCTGCCATCGCCGAGGACGGGCTACGCTGGTCGCCGGTCGACATCTCCGACCTGTACGCCGTCGAGATCGACTTCGCGGAAGACCTCGAGCGCGCGAACGACCTGTTCGCCTGAACCGTCATGACCCCCTGGGCGGTTCCGCCCGAAGGGACACCGTGACCACAGCGAGTGCGCAGACCGCGTCCCGGACCGCCGGCCCCCTGGTGAACCGGGGCGCGGTACGCCGTTACCGGCATGCGCTGTGGTTGCTGACCTCCCGCGACCTGCGGGTCCGCTACTCGACGTCCGCGCTCGGCTACCTCTGGTCGATCCTCGACCCGCTCGTCATGTCGGCGATCTACTGGTTCGTCTTCACGCAGGTGTTCCACCGCGGCAAGGTCGGCGAAGAGCCGTACATCGTGTTCCTGCTGTCGGCGCTCCTCCCGTGGATGTGGTTCACCGGTGCCGTCTCGGACTCCACCCGGGCGTTCACGAGCGAGGCCAAGCTGATCCGCTCGACGACCATCCCCCGGAGCATCTGGGTCGCGCGCGTCAACGCGTCGAAGGGCATCGAGTTCCTGCTGAGCCTGCCGGTGCTCGCGGTCTTCGCGATCGCCACGGGGGCGCACGTCCACTGGGGCCTGGCCCTGTACCCGCTCGCGATCCTGCTGCAGGCCGGCCTGGTCTACGGCATCGGCCTGATCGTGGCGCCGCTCGTGGTGTTCTTCCGCGACCTCGAGCGCGCGGTGAAGCTCGTGCTGCGGTTCTTCTTCTACGCGTCGCCGATCATCTACGGCACGACCGCGCTCCCCGAGAAGCTGCGCGACCTCGCGGCGCTCAACCCGCTGAGCGGCATCTTCGGCATCTACCGCTCGGCGTTCTTCCCGAACCAGCTGAACTGGTTCGAGGTGCTCGTGTCCGTCCTCGTCACGATCGTCGTCCTCGCGGTCGGCCTGGTCGTGTTCCGCCGCAGCGAGCACCGCGTCCTGAAGGAGCTGTGATGACCTCGACCGAGCCCCGCGAGCGCGCGGCGACCACCGCCCCCGTGATCTCCGTGCGCGACGCCGGCATCCGGTTCAAGCGGAACCGTCGGGCGAGCCGCAGCTTCAAGGACCTGTTCGCCGGGAGCTCCCGCCGCAAGCGCGCGGACGAGTTCTGGGCGCTCCGGGGCGTGTCGTTCGACGTCCGCCCGGGCGAGGCGATCGGTGTCGTCGGTCGGAACGGCCAGGGCAAGTCCACCCTGCTCAAGCTCGTCGCGCAGGTCATGCTCCCCGACGAGGGGCGGGTGCGGGTGGGTGCCGGTGTCGCCCCGCTCATCGAGATCACCGGCGGGTTCGTCGGCGACCTGACGGTCCGCGACAACGTCTTCCTGACGGCCGGGCTGCACGGGATGAGCCGGGCCGAGATCCGCGACGCCTTCGACGAGATCATCGCGTTCGCCGAGATCGCGGACTTCGTCGACACCCCGTACAAGCACCTGTCGAGCGGCATGAAGGTGCGCATCGCGTTCGCCGTGATCTCCCGCCTGGACGAACCGGTGATCCTCGTCGACGAGGTCCTGGCCGTCGGCGACAAGGCCTTCCGTGAGAAGTGCTACAAGCGCATCGAGGAGCTCCTGGCTGGCGGGCGCACGCTGTTCTTCGTCTCGCACAGCGACAAGGACCTGCGCCGCTTCTGCGACCGCGGGCTGTACCTCGACAAGGGCCGTCTCCAGCTCGACGACACCATCGAGAAGGCCCTCGCCGCGTACGCCGCCGACTACGGCGTCTGACCCGCTCCCTCCTCCACACCCGGTTCCCCGACCGACCCCCTGCACAGGCGCCAGCCCCACCGCGGCCCGAGCGGCCCCGACGTCGGACCCTCCCCCTAGCGTGACCGGCATGCACCACCCGACCACGGCCTACGCAGTCCCGTTCACCGTCGATCGTTCCCGGGCACCTCGTCGCTACGACCTGGTGAACACCGGATCCGAACCCCTCCACGCCATCTCGCTGACGCACCTCGGCAACGGGTACTGCCCGCCGCTCGCGGTGAACCAGCTCGACCCGGGACGGTCCCTGTCCATCGCGGTCTTCGGCGCCGACCCCGAGGACACCGGTGTCGTCGTCGTCCGCTGGCGACGCCCGGACCGCTCCGAGTACCTGTGGCGCATGTCGCTGGTCGGGGACCGCCGTGCGGCCTGACGTACCGGGGCGCCGCGCCGTGACCCGACAGCACTCGGTCGGCTGCGCCTCCGGCCGCCGGGCGGACCGCTCCCCCAGACCCGCGGCGGAGCGCTCAGCCGGCCCGGTGCTCCGCGGCGACGTCGTGCCACCGCGCGACGAGCCGGTCGACGGCCTCGTGCAGGCGTCGGGTCGCGACGCCCGGCGCGGTGTCCCCGAAGTACCGCTCGACCCAGTGCCGCAGCTTCGCGAGCTCTTCGGCGTCGTTCGCGGCGGCGTCGACCCGGGCGACGACGTCCCCGGCCTGGTCTGCGAGCAACCAGTTCGCGTCCGACAGGTACCCGCGCTCGTCGACGTCCGCACCGCTCGCCACCGGGCGGGTGACGATCAGCGGCTTCCCGACCGCGAGCCGGTCGTAGATCATGGCGCTGATGTCGGTGATCGCGACGTCCGCCGCGGCGAGCTGCCAGCCGAGCTCCGGGCCGTCGTCGTACACGTGGTGCGCGGTGGCGTCGGCGACGTTGGCGGCGCTGATCGCGGCGACGATCCGCTCGTGGGCGGCGCGGTAGTCCGCGTCCAGCACGCCGCTCCGCGGGTGTGGACGGTAGACGAGCCGGTGCCGGGGGGACGCCAGGAGCCGCTCGGCGAGCTCCACGCCGTGGCTCGCGATCGACCCGTACGCGGCCGCGGCACGGTCGCCCTCCCACGTGGGGGCGTAGAGCACGACGGTCCGGTCGTCCTCCGGGTACGGCACGTTGCCTGCGAAGTGGTCGGCCTGCGGGCGCCCGATGGCGATCGTCCGGCGGTCCAGGTCGTAGTCCCAGAGCGCGTCCGCGAGCCGGTCCCGAGCGGCGTCCCCGGCGATCAGGGCGTAGTCGTACGCCTTGAACTGGTTCGTGGTCATGTACATCTTGTCGCTCTCGCCGTGGTTGACGAAGACGTGCCACATCCGCCCGTACCGCATCATCTGGAAGTTGCGCGCGTTCTGGTTGACGTACAGGACGATCTTCGGTGCCTGCTCGTCGACGAAGCGCTCGAGGTCGACGACCTGGCGGGCGTAGACCACCGGCACCGGCGACTCGTCGAGCAGGGCGAGCATCGTGCCGGGGCTCCGGGACAGGATCGCGACCGGGTGCTCGGCCGCGAGCTCGGCGAGCGGGGCGTACCACTGCCGCACCTGGTACATGTTGACCGGTCCGTCCGCGAAGTACACGGCGATCTCGACGGACCCCGGCGCGAGTCGCGACTGCGTCCGCAGGCGGCGCGCGAGCTGCTGGCGACTCCGACGGGACCGCAGGAGACGCTGCACGAGCCGCACGGCGGTCGTGGCGTCACGGATGATCGGCATGGTGCTCCTCGGGCGATCGGATCGGACTCAGACGACGGGCGGGCGCCCGGCGAGCGTCATGCGGGCGACGGTCAGCCACCCCATCGTGCGGGTCGGCCCGCAGTCCGACGTCCAGCCTTCCCGGGCGCCGGCGAACCAGGTGCGCAGGCGGGCCGGGTGTCGCCACCACCGCGCGACCTGGATCGCTGCCCACGAACCCACGTACAGCGGACGCAGGGGTGCCGGCAGGTTGCGTCGGGCGAGCCAGACCCGGTTCCGGGCGTTCAGGCGGTAGTACTCCGTGTGGCGGGCGGGGTCGATCGCGGGGTGGTTCGCGACGAGGTCCCCGGCGTACCAGGCCCGGCGTCCGGCGTCCCACACGCGCCAGGCGAGCTCGATGCCCTCGTGCGCGTAGAAGTACTCGGCGCCCCATCCCCCGACGGCCCGGTAGACGTCCATCGGCAGGACGACCGCGCCCTCCCACACCGAGAACACCGGGGACGAGTCGGCGGCGTCGCCCTTCCGGATCCGCGGCACCCAGCGCCGCGGGTTGGCCGCACCGGTCGGGTCGACGACCCGCGGCTGGACCAGGCCGAGCGACGGGTCGCGGTCGAGCATCTCGACGGCGTCGCGCAGGAAGGTGTCCGACGGCACCCAGGCGTCGTCGTCCAGGAAGAACACGTGGTCGCCGTCGACGACCTCGGCCCCCGCGTTCCGTCCGGCCGGGATCCCGAGGTTCTCCGGCAGCGCGAGCGCACGGACCCCTGCGGGCAGGTCGGTCGGCTCCCAGCCGTTGCCGACGCACACGACGTCCAGGTCGACGTCCCGCTGGGCGAGCACGCTGTCGATCCCGCGTCGCAGGTCGGCGGGCCGGGTGCCCTGCGTCAGGACCACCACGGCGATGCGCGGGCGTCCACGATACGGGGCGGCGTGCCGACGGACGGTGCCCTGGCTCACGCGCGGACCCGCTTCGACGACATGATCGCCAGGAAGTGCCCGGCGGTGGCGAGCACGGCGAGCGGGAGCAGCGCGCCGACGAGCACACGGTCGGCGAGCGGGTGACCGGCCACGAGCGCGATGAGCGCGAACACGAACGCCAGGATCGTCAGTTCGACGGAGTGGTACAGGCGGTGGAACGGCAGGAACCGGGCGGCCCGGCGGAGCGTTGCCAGTCGACGGCCGGACGGCGCGGTGCCCGCGTCCCGGCGGTCCACGAGCTTCGCGAGTCCGGCGTTCGCGCGGGCGACGTGCACCATGTCGTTGAGCGCCTTGTTCAGCACGATGACCAGGCCGAGCGCGCAGCCGATCGTGGTCCACATCCAGTCAGCCCCCTGCACCGGCCAGGTCGCCGCCCGGACACCGAGCGCGATCGGGATCAGTCCCTCGGTCGTGTAGTGCCCGACCTTGTCGAGGAACACCCCGGCGGGCGACCGGGTCCCCCGCCAGCGCGCGACCTCGCCGTCGCAGCAGTCGACGAGCATCTGCAGCTGCCCGAGCACGAGTGCCAGCAGCGCGCCCCAGATCCCCGGGACGAGCAGCGCCGCGGCGGTGCTCCACCCCACGAGGATCATCAGCCCGGTGACCTGGTTGGCACTGACGCGGGTCTTCAGCAGGACCCAGGTCAGGTACGGCGAGACGTCACGCAGGTACAGCGAGGCGGTCCAGTGCTCGGCGTTGGCTCGCGAACGGACCTCGTCCGGCTGCGCGACCGCGCGGAGCTCGGCGATGGACGTCGGACGGGCGGAGCCGCGTGCGGTGGAGTCGTCGGTCAAGGGTCCAGGTCACCGTCCCGTGTGGGTGGTCAGTTCGGAGGTCCGGGTCAGGAAGCCGACCACGAAGCCGGCACCCCACCCCACGTGGATGCACGGCAGCACCACGATCAGCCAGAGCAGGGTCGCGAGCCCCGAGCGCCGCGCGACGACGACCGAGCCGACGACGACGAAGAGCAGGTACACGGCGGGGACGGCGAATCCGGTCATCGCCCACGCCAGCGGGCTGCCGAGCAGGGCGCCCACGACGCCGACGACCCCGGCGACGAGCCCGAGCGCGACCGCCGTGACCATCGCGGGGGGCACGAAGTAGCGCACGCCGTTGTTCGACGGGAAGCGGCGGGCGAGCTCGCCGCGCCACAGCCCCGTGGCGACGAACTGCCGGACGAGTCGGCGCAGGCTCGGGCGAGGGCGGTAGGTCACGACCAGCTCCGGCGTGAACCACACGGTGCCACCGGTCTGCCGCAGACGACGGTTGAGCTCCCAGTCCTGCCCGCGCTTGATGCCCTCGTCGAAGAGCCCGACCTCGAACAGCCGGTCCCGCCGGAAGACACCGAGGTACGCGGTCTCGGCCGGTCCGGCCTTGCCACCGACGTGGTGGGGCGTGCCCCCGAGACCGACGCGGCTGCCGTAGGCGTGGGCGACGGCGCGTTCGAAGGGCGTCCGCCCCTCGGCGTGCATGATCCCACCGACGTTGTCCGCGCCCGACTCGTTCAGCACGCGGACGGCGACGCGTGTGTAGTCGGTCGGGAGCACCGAGTGCGCGTCGACCCGGATGACCACGGGGTGCACGGACGCCCGGATCGCCACGTTGAGCCCGGCGGGCGTCGAACCGACCGGGTTCTCGATCGCCCGGATCCGGGGGTCGGCGGCGCTCATCTCGGCGACGAGCTCGTTCGTGCCGTCGATCGACGGACCGAGTGCCAGGATGACCTCGAACGGGCCGGCGTAGTCCTGCTCGAGCAGGCTGCCGACGGCGGCACGCACCTCGGTCACCTCGTTCAGCACCGGCATCACGTACGAGACCCCCGGCAGGGGCTGTCCGTCTGTCTGCATGCGTACCTCGGGGTCCTGACTGGTGCGCGGGGCGCACCGCGGACGGCGCCCGCCCCGCAGAGCGACCCCGAGCCTATCAAGCGGCCAGGCCGCGCACGTGCCGGGCCGCTTCCCTGCTCCTGCGGGCACGGCGCCGTCACGGGTCGACACCGGAACGGACGGGAGGCACGGTGCCAGCTGGCACCGTGCCTCCCGTCCGTCCTGGACCTGCGTCAGCCCTTGTAGGTGCCGAGCGTCACGTCCGTCTCACGCGTCTGACCGTCGCGGATGTAGGTGATCGTCGTCTTCGCGCCACCGGCGAAGAAGCGCACCTGCGCCGTGAGGTCGGTCGCGTCGGAGACCGTGGCGGACCCGATCTTGGTGACCACGTCGCCCTTCTGCAGGCCGGCGTTCGCCGCCGCGCCGCCGGACGAGACCGACTTGATGAGGGCGCCCATCTGCTTGGCGCTGGCGTCCTCCGCCGCGTCACCGACCGTCGCGCCGAGGAGACCGTGCGTGGCGGAGCCGTTGTCCTTGATCTCGTTCGCGACGCGCTGCACCAGGTTCGACGGGATCGAGAAGCCGACGCCGATGCTGCCGGACTGTCCCTCGGACGACGAGGAGCTGCCGGCGCTGGCGATCGCGACGTTGATGCCGATGAGCTTGCCCTTCGAGTCGAGCAGCGCACCGCCCGAGTTGCCCGGGTTGATCGACGCGTCGGTCTGGATGACCGGGAGCGAGACGGTGGTGTTCGACGACGAACTGCTGCCGTTGTCGCCGTTGCCCCAGAAGTCGAACGGGCCGCCGTTGCCGTTGCCGCCCTCGTTCGAGTCGCCGCCCTGGCTCGGTGCGCTCGACGTGACCTGGATGCTGCGGTTCAGCGTCGAGACGATGCCGTCGGTGACCGTGTTCGAGAGGCCGAGCGGTGCGCCGATCGCGACCGCGGTGTCGCCGACGTTCAGGTCGGACGAGTTCGCGAACGTGATCGGCTTCATGTCGGTCGCGTCGATCTTGATCACCGCGAGGTCGACGGTCGGGTCGGTGCCGACGAGCTTCGCCGGGTAGATCTTGCCGTCGGAGGTCGTCACCGTGATCGTGCCGTTGCCGCTGTCGCCGTCCAGCGTCACCACGTGGGTGTTCGTGACGATGTAACCGTCCTTCGAGAAGACGACGCCGGAACCGGTGCCGCCCTCGGAGCCCGCGGAGACGTTGATCGTGACGACCGACGGCGTGGCCTGGGCAGCGACGGCCGTGACGACCGTGGCGTTGTTGTAGTCGTTGACCGTGAGGTTGCCGCCGTTCTGCGACGAGCTCGACCCGACGACCGTGCCACCACCGGCCTGCGAGGCCCCGGCGGCCCATCCCGCACCGCCGCCGACGAGCCCGGCGAGCACCAGGCCGGCGACGATCGGGAGCACGAGCTTGTTGCGCCCGTCCTTCGTCTTCGTGGCCGTCGCGGTGCCGTCGCCGGCCGTCGGGGGCGCGCCGAAGTAGTGGCCGTTGCGCTGGTTCGAGCCGTCGACGTCTCCGAAGGCGCTCGTCGCCGAGGACGGGGCCTGCGAGGAGCCGGGCTGGGCGGCGGAGGCGTACTGCGAGGAGCCGTAGGCGCTGGTACCGGCGGTGTTCGTCCTGTCCTGGGCGTACTCGCCGTAGCGCGGCTGCTGCCCGTACCGGCTCTGCTGGCCGTACTGGCTCGTCGGGGCCTGGCCGTACTGGTCCGGCTGGCCGTACTGGCTCTGCTGGCCGTACTGGCTCGTGGGCGCCTGACCGTACTGGTCCTGCTGGCCGTACTGGCTCTGCTGGCCGTACTGGCTCTGCTGCCCGTACTGGCTCTGCTGCCCGTACTGGCTCGTCGGGGCCTGACCGTACTGGTCCTGCTGGCTCTGCTGCCCGTACTGGCTCGTCGGGGCCTGACCGTACTGGCTCGTCGGGGCCTGACCGTACTGGTCCTGCTGGCTCTGCTGGCCGTACGGCGTCGTGTGCGAGCCGTACCCACCGGAGGTGGGGGCAGCATCGCCCGCGATCGTCGGGTACGGCGCGGTGTACCGGTCCGTCGGGTGGTCGCCGGAGGTCGACAGGACGTCGGTCTCGTTCGCACCACCGGGTTCGATGACGTCGGTGTGGTCGTGGTCGGGCGAGCCCGTTGCTGCGCTCGGCTGTCCGGAGTCGTCCCGCGCCGGCTCGCCGTGGTCGGCGGTCCCGTGGGTGGCGTCCTCTGCTGAGCCCTGACGGTGGAGGTCCTCGGGACGGTCGTCGTCGCCGCGGCCGTGTGGCGTGGTGTCGGTCATGCTGGACGTGCTCCTTTCAAGCTCGTGCAGTCTTCCGGACCCACCTGAGCGGTGCTCCTGCTGGGGCTGCGAGCGGCCTATGGCGATCCTATGCGTGCGCTGGGCAGCCGTTCCCGGGATCCGGTCCGCGCGCGCACTAGGTTGGGTGCACCCGGCGCACCGAGGGCGTCCGGCGCATCGGGAGGACGCACATGCACCGCACCGGACCGTGGCTCCGCGCCGCCGAGGGAGCCATGCTCCTCGGGCCCGACGGGTCGCCCGCCCCGACGGTCTTCGCCGAGATGAGCGCCCTCGCCGCGGCGACGGGTGCGATCAACCTCGGACAGGGCTTCCCGGACGAGGACGGACCGACCGAGGTGCTCGACGCCGCCGTCGCCGCCGTCCGTGCCGGCGTGAACCAGTACCCGCCGGGACGCGGCACCGCCGAGCTGCGTGCGGCGATCGCGGAGCACCAGGCGCACTGGTACGGCCTGTCGGTCAACCCGGATCGCGAGGTCCTCGTCACCGCCGGCGCGACCGAGGCCCTCGCGGCGACCCTGCTCGCGTTCGTCGAGCCCGGCGACGAGGTGATCACCTTCGAGCCCTTCTACGACGCCTACGGCGCCCTGGTGCGGCTCGCGGGCGGCACGCACGTCACCGTGCCGCTCACGGCCCCCGACTTCCTGCCCGACGAGGACGTCCTGCGCGCTGCGTTCTCGGACCGCACCCGCGTCGTCCTCGTGAACACCCCGCACAACCCCACCGGACGGGTGCTGCCGCGCGCGGTGCTCGAGACAGTGGTCGAGCTCGCCGAGCGCTACGACGCCCTGGTCGTCACGGACGAGGTCTACGAGCACCTGACCTTCGACGTCCCGCACGTGCCGATCGCGACGCTGCCCGGTGCCGCGGAGCGGACGATCTCGATCTCGAGCGCTGGCAAGACCTTCAGCACCACGGGCTGGAAGATCGGCTGGCTCACCGCTCCCGCGCCGCTGGTGGACGCGGTCCTGGCGGTGAAGCAGTTCCTGACCTTCGTGAACGGCGCCCCGTTCCAGCCCGCCGTCGCCGCGGGACTCCGCCTGCCGGACACCGTGTTCCACGGGATCGCCGCCGAGCTCGGTGCGAAGCACACGCTCCTGGCCGCGGGGCTGCGGGAGGCGGGGTTCGACGTCCTGCACCCGGACGGCGGGTACTTCGTCATCGCGGACGCTGCGCCGCTCGGGTACAACGACGCCCGGGCGCTCTGCCTCGAGCTCCCCCGGCTCGCGGGTGTGGTCGGCGTGCCGGTGTCGGCGTTCGTTCGGCCGGAGCACGCGCCGGGCTACCGCTCCCTCGTCCGGTTCGCGTTCTGCAAGCGCCGGAGCGTGCTCGAGGACGCCGTGGACCGGCTCGGAGCGCTCCGCACGCGGTCCTGAGCGGGAGCTGCGGTCGCTCGGTGACGTCAGCCGCGCGGTACGACGTCGTACCGCCGCAGGCCCAGGGACGGGTTCACTGCGCGCACCGAGTCGGTCACGGCGGTGTCGACGGTCGCCACGAGCAGCCCGGGTGTCGCCCCTGCCGCCGCGACCGCGACGCCCGAGGGGTCGAGCACGACGGACGAACCGATGCCCACCGGCGGCGTCTGCCCGACACCGACGACCCACACGGTGTTCTCGATCGCGCGGGCGGTGAGGAGCGTCCGCCAGTGGTGTTCCTTGCCCGGACCCCGCACCCACTCCGCCGGGACGAGGACGACGTCCGCCGCACCGCCCTCGGTCGCAGCGAGGCGACGCGTGACCTCGGGGAAGCGCAGGTCGTAGCAGGTCTCGAGGCCGACCCGCACGCCCTGGACGGTGACGACCGGCAGCTGGTCGGTCGCGCCGGGCTCGATGCGATCGGACTCCCGCGAGCCGAACGCGTCGTACAGGTGGACCTTGCGGTACGTCGCGCCGATCGACCCGTCGGGCAGCACGGCGACGAGGGTGTTGCGGAACCGCTCCCCCTCGCCCACCTCCGCGACGCCGGCGACGATCGCGATCCCGGTCTCCCGCGCGACGTCGGCCAGCCCCGTGACGAACGGCCCGTCGAGGGGCTCCGCCGCGGCGACGAACCGGTCGTCGATGTCCGCGGTGAAGTACGAGGTGTACTCCGGCGTCACGAGCAGGTCCGCTCCGCGCCGGGCGGCGTCGACGGCTGCGCGACGGACGGTCTCGAGGTTGGCAGTCGGGTCGTCGACCGGCGCGAACTGCGCGGCGGCGATCGTCAGGGTGCCCATCCGCCGAGCGTAGCGAGGGAAGGCGTCGGCGGACACCGGGAACGGCGAAGGCCCCGGTCCGACTGGACCGGGGCCTTCGTGTGACGCTTGGTTGCGGGGGCAGGATTTGAACCTACGACCTCTGGGTTATGAGCCCAGCGAGCTACCGAACTGCTCCACCCCGCGGCACGTCTTACAGCCTACACACGCCCGTGGCGGGGCACAAATCGAGTGCCCCGCCACGGCGTGTCAGTTCCCGCCCTCGGCCTCGGTCGCGGCCTGGATGGCCTCCTGCAGGCGCTGGTCGGCCTCGGCCGCAGCGACCAGGTCGTTCTTCGCGTAGGCGTCCTGGCGATCCTGCAGCGCGGACTTCGCGTCGGCGAGGGCCTGCTGCAGTGCGGCGTTGTCGGTCGCACCACCGGAGCTGGAGCCCCCGGTCGAGCCGGACGCGCCGGAGCCCGTGTCGGTCGACCCCGAGCCGCTCGACCCGGAGTTCCCGGAGCCGGTGTCGCCCGAGCCGCTGTCGCCCGACCCGGATCCGTTCGCGGCGCCCTGGTCGCCCGCCGTGGCACCCGAGTCGCCGCCGAACAGGCTGTTGAGCGCCTCGTCGAGGGTGTCCTCGAACGCGATCTTGTCACCGAAGGCCACCAGGACCTTCTGCAGCAGCGGGTAGGAACCGCTCGACGTCGACTGGACGTAGACGGGCTGCACGTAGAGGAACCCACCGCCGACCGGCAGGGTCAGCAGGTTGCCCTGCTTCACCGTCGAGTTGCCCCGCTTCAGGATGTTCAGCTCCTGCGACACGGTGGTGTCACCGTTGAACAGGTTCTGCACCTGCGCCGGACCCGGGATGTTGTCGGTCTTCGGCATCGTCAGGAGCGTGAGCTTGCCGTAGTTCCTGGCCTTCTCGCCCTTGCCGGCGCCACCGGCGTCCGAGTCCACCGCCAGGTACCCGGTCAGCACGTTGCGGTTGTTCGCTCCGGCCGACTGCTGCGGGATGTACGTCGTGTACAGCGAGTACGCGGTGTCCTGCCCCGGCACCTTCATGGTCAGGTAGTAGGGGTCCTGCAGGTTGGACCGGTTCGCGGTGGTCTGCGTCCCGAGCGCGTTCGTCGTCGTCTGCGTGTCCGCGGTGTCGGCGTCGTTCGTGCCCGAGGTCGGTTCCTGCGGGGTGTTCCACGCGTCGTCACCCGAGTAGAACGAGTTCGCGTTCGTCACGTGGTACGTGCCGAGGATCGACCGCTGGACCTTGAACAGGTCGGTCGGGTACCGCACGTGGTCGAGCAGTTCGGCGCTCATCTCCGACTCCGGCTGCATCGACGTCGGGAAGATCTTCTGCCAGGTCTTGAGCACCGGGTCCTGCGTGTCCCAGGCGTAGAGCGTGACCTTGCCCGTGTAGGCGTCGACCGTGGCCTTGACCGAGTTCCGGATGTAGTTCACCTGGTCGGTGCGGAACGTCGACGACTCCGTGCCGTTGATGCTGTCCGACAGGCTCTGGCTCTGCGAGTACGGGTACGCATTGCTCGTGGTGTACCCGTCGACGACCCACTGGATGCGGTGGTCGACGACCGCCGGGTAGGCGTCGCTGTCGAGTGTCAGGTACGGCGCGACCTTCTGGACGCGCTGGATCGGGTCGCGGTCGTACAGGATCTGCGAGTCCTTGTTGACCGCGTTCGACAGCAGGATCTGCTCCGACTGGAACTTCGCCGCGTAGACGAGCCGGTTGAAGAAGTTGCCGAGGCTCGGACCGCCGTTGCCCTGGTAGGTGGTGGTCGCGTTGCCGCCGTTGTCGTCGTCCGAGCCGGACGGGTAGTCGAGCTCGATGTTCTTCGAGCCCTTCGGTCCGCCGACGATCGAGTACGGCGGCGAGGTCTCGCCGAAGTACACGCGCTCCTGGTAGTCGCCGAGCGCGCCGTTCGACGGGATGCCCGACTCGAGGAACACCGGCTTGCCGTCGCTCGCGCGCTGGTTGCCGTAGGCCGCGGTCACGCCGAAGCCGTGCGTGTAGACGAAGGTCCGGTTGTACTGCGTGTTCGCCTGGGCGCTGAGGCCGTCGAGGTCGATGTCGCGCACCGCGATCACGGTGTCCTCGGTCTGGCCCTTGACGTCGTACCGGTCGACGTCCAGCTCCTTCGGGAACTGGTAGTACTGCCGGTACTGCTGCAGCTGGCTGAAGGTGTCCGACACGATCTTCGGGTCGATGAGACGGATGTTCGCCGTCGTCTGGGCGTCCTGCGCGAGGGCGCCCGAGCTCGCCTCGGTCGTCGCGTCGTAGTTCTGCTCCTGCACGTCGGCGACGTCGTAGGCGTCCCGCGTCGCCTTGATGTTCCGCTCGATGTACGCCGACTCGTAGGTCCGCTCCGAGGGCTTCACCTGCAGCCGCTGGACCACCCACGGGTAGATGCCGCCGATGACGATCGCCGCGACGAGCAGCAGCCCGGTGCCGACGATCGAGATGCGCCAGCGGCCGATGACGGCCGTGACGACGAACAGGACCGCGACGATCGCGGCGATGCCCGCCATGATCTCGCGACCGGGGATGACGGCGTTGACGTCGGTGTACTGCGCACCCGTGATGAGCGGGTTGTCCTTGGTCAGGGCCGCGTACTGGTCGAGCCACAGGCTGACGCCCTGCAGCGCCACGTAGACCGCCGCGGTCACGGCGAGCTGGATGCGCGCGGCGCGGGAGATGCGGACCTCGCGCCCGCCGAACCGGAGGGCTCCGTACAGGTAGCACGCGGCGAGCGCCGCGATCCCGGCGATGAGCACGACCGCCGACGAGTACGCCACGATCGCACGCCAGAAGGGCAGCTCGAACACGTAGAAGCCGATGTCGAGGCCGAACTGGGGATCGGTCTTGCCGAACGACGTCCGGTTGAAGTACTCGAGCACCATGCTCCAGCGGCCCGCTGTGGAGAGCCCGGCGAAGACGCCGAGGACCACCGGGATGCCGATCATGACCGCACGGCGCAGCGGCTCGATCACCTGCTGGTAGCGGTCGAGCTGCGAGTTGAGCTTCGCGTACACCGGCCGGAACCGGAATGCGAGCGCGATGCTCACGTACACCGGAACGGCCATCCCCAGGAAGCCGGCGATGAACATCGAGGTGCCTGCGATCCACCGGGTGGTGAGGACCTGCTGGAACCCGAGCTGCGAGAACCACGCGTAGTCGGTGTACAGGCTGGCGAAGATGAAGAAGCCGATCACCAGTGCGGCCAGCACGATGATCGTGACCACGATCGGGACCCGCGGCGAACGCCGCCCGGAGGAAGAGGGTCCCGAGGTGGACGAGGTTGTCGTCACTTGATGTGCTCCAGACGTGTCGGACCGGCGGGCCCGGCGCGGCGGGCCGTCAGTGCGTCGATCCTATTGGTCGCCACCGACAGTGAAACTGTACGGGTACTCAGGAAGGTGATCCGAGCCTCCCGGCAGACGGCCTGGAGGCGCGGATCGCGACGTGCGCGCACGTCGCGGTGCGCACACGGCCGGCCTGGGTCGCAGCGTTCTCAGGAGCCGCAGCGAGCGAGCCCGGCGGTGCTCTTCCCGGAGGCGATGGTCTGCAGGTCCGTGACGGCCTGGTCGAGCGTCGCGACCTTGTAGACGTCGAGCCCGGCCGGGACGTGACCGACGACCTCGTCGCAGTTGTCGGCGGGTGCGAGGAAGACCGTCGCCCCCGCGTCCTTCGCGCCGTAGAGCTTCTGGCGGATGCCGCCGATCGCGCCCACCTCGCCGTCCGCGGTGATCGTGCCGGTGCCCGCGACGTGCTTCCCGCCGTTCAGCTCGCCGGGGGTGAGCTCGTCGATGATCCCGAGCGCGAACATCATGCCGGCCGAGGGCCCGCCGACGTCCTGCAGCGCGATCTTCACCCGGAACGGGAAGTCGTAACGCTCGGTCACGCCGACGCCGAGGAGCGCGGTGCCCTGCTCGTCGCGCGGGGTGACCTCGACCTGGCGGCTCTCGCCGTCCCGCTCGATCGTCACGGTCGCGGGCGACGACGTGCCGTGCTTCGCCACGGCGGCGCGCAGCGTGCCGGCGTCGACGTTCGTGGTGAGCTGCTCGCCGTCGAACGCCGTGATGACGTCGCCCTTCCGGATGGTGCCGTCCGCCGCGGACCCGGGCTGCACGGAGCCGACCTCGAGCCGGGTCGGAAGTTCCTCGCCCTGGTGGATGAGCGCCGCGGCGACCGCCGACTGCTGCGAGGACTGCATGTCCGCGGCGTCCTGCTCGTTCACCTGCTGGGTGGTCGTGCCCTCCGGGTAGATCGCGCTGGCCGGGATGACCGCCTCGGACCGCGAGAACAGCGCGCGCACGACGCTCGTCCAGGACGGGCGGTTCGTGGCGTCGCCCTGGATGCCGACGGTGAGCATGTCGAGCGCACCGGACGTCGGGTACGTCTCCGCGCCGTCGATCTGGATGAGCTCGACGTCCTTCGCGTCCTTGCCGCTCCCCTGTCGCTGGGTGCCGATGGTGTTGTACACCGGGCCGGGCACCTCGATGAGGTACGGGCTCGGCAGGAAGCTCGCGAGGAGCCCGAGCACCACGGCCCCGATGACGAACGCCCACCCGACGGTCCGGGCGCGCGAGCGACGGCGGGGAGCGGGGGCGAAGAGGGTCACGGACGTCCTTCCACAGGGTGCGGCCGCCTGCTGGCGGGCTGTTCGCCGTGGGCGCAGCGGTCCGGGCGTCCCCACGGGAGCATCCCAGGCGCGTGCCCGTGAGCAGCGGTTAGCGTAGTCGGCATGCCTGATCAACCGCAGCCGGGGCCGGACGACGACTTCCAGGAGATGCTGCGCAAGCTGCTCTCCGGAGAGGGACAGATCGACCCGTCGCAGCTCGCGGGCGCCGCGGGGCTGCCGAACGACCCGGCGTTCGTCGCGAACCTGATGGGCCAGCTGCAGCGCGCGGCGCAGTCCGGCGGCGACGGCATCGACTTCACGGTCGCGGCGGAGCGGGCGACCGCCATCGCCCGCGACGGCCAGCACCCCGTCGACCCCGCCACCGCGCAGGCGACGGACCAGGCGTTCCAGGTCGCGGCCCTGTGGCTGGACGAGGCGACCTCGGTCCCCGAGCTCACGGCGACGCCGAGCACGTTCACGCGCGAGCAGTGGGCGACCGCGACGACCCCGGTGTGGGCGCAGATCGCCGAGCCGGTCGCGCTGAGCATCGCGAACGCCCTGACCGAGGCCATCGAGCAGCGCGCACCCGAGCAGCTCAAGGCGATGCTCGGCGACGTCTCGAAGGCGATGCGCGGCGTGGGCGGGGCCCTGTTCGCGATCCAGCTCGGGCAGGTCGTCGGGCAGCTCTCGAAGGAGGTCGTGTCCGGTGGCGACGTCGGCGTGCCGCTCCTCGACGAGCAGGTCGCCGCGCTCCTGCCGCAGAACGTCGCCGAGTTCGCCGAGGGCCTGGACGTCCCCGAGGACGAGGTCCGGATCTACCTCGCGGTGCGGGAGCTCGCCCACGCGCGGCTGTTCCGGTCCGCCCGCTGGCTCCGGCTGCACATCATCACCTCGATCACCGACTACGCGCGGGGCATCCACATCCCGTTCGACCGCGTCGAGGAACTCGCGTCCGAGATCGACCCCACGAACCAGGAGCAGCTCCGCGACGCGCTCGCGTCCGGCGCCCTCATCCCGCCGCGCACCCCCGAGCAAGAGGCGGCGCTCGCCCGGCTCGAGACCATGCTCGCGCTCGTCGAGGGCTGGGTCGACACCGTCACCGCGGCCGCGACCGTCCGGCTGCCGCGCGCCGGCGCGATCGCCGAGATGGTCCGCCGCCGTCGTGCCTCGGGTGGCCCGGCGGAGTCCGCGTTCGCCACGCTCGTCGGCCTGGAGCTCCGCCCCCGCCGACTGCGCGAGGCCGCGGCGCTGTGGCAGCGCGTGACCGAGGAACTCGGCGCCGAGGACCGCGACGCGCTCTGGGCGCACTTCGACGCCGTCCCGACCTCCGAGGACGTGGACGACCCGGAGGCGTTCGTGCTCCGGCTCCGGAACCCGGGTCGCTCGGCCGAGGACGACGCGTTCGACAAGGCCCTCGCCGACCTGCTGGCGGACTCGACGGGCGACCGCCCGCACGAGGACGAGCAGGGCGGGGTCGACGAGCCCCCGGCGTCCGACGGGGACACCCCGTCCCGCTGACCCCGACTTCTCCACAGATCGGACCCGTCGCCCCCACCGGGGTGGCGGGTCCGTCATCGTCGGGGCATGGGCATCCGCATCGACCCGACCCTCGAGTTCGTCTGGCGTGACCCGGCGACCGTCCAGCTCGGGGTCGACCCGCCGCGCGCGGTGGTCCCCGTGCCGACCACGGCCGAGGAACGGTTCCTGTGTGCGCTGCGCCGCGAGACCGCGCGTGACGCCCTGGCCGCGCTCGCCCGGACGGTCGGCTGCCGACCCGAGGTCGCGGCGCGGGTGCTCGGGACGGCATCACCAGCGGTCGTCGACGTGCTCCCGGAGCCCCTCGCCCGGGTCGAGGTGCACGGCGCCGGTCCGCTCGCCGACACCGTCGCGGAGATGCTCCTCGGCGAGGGCGTGACCGTCGTCCGGACCACGGCGCCCCTCGGCGGGCCGGTGTCCCTCCCCGAGCCGGAGCCCCGGCTGGCCCTGGTCGTGGCCGACCACGTCGTCGACCCGGCGCTCCGCGCGGCGTGGACCCGACGGGGCACGCCGCACCTCGCGCTCGTGGTCGGCGACGGACGGGTCCGGCTCGGGCCGTTCGTGGTGCCCGGCACCGGGCCGTGTCTGCAGTGCGTCGAGTACGCCCGCGTCGACGCCGACCCAGCCTGGGCAGCCGTGGCCGCCCAGGTCTGGGGGCGTCCGGCAGCGCCGCTCTCCCCCTGGCGCACGGCGGCGGTGGCCGCGGCGGCGACGCGGATGCTCGTGCAGCGTCTGCCGTCGGCGACACAGCACCCCCGGGCGGACCAGGTGGTGTTCGACCGGGACGACCTGTCGGTCAGCGTGCAGCCGGTGGCGCCGCACCCTCGCTGCGCGTGTCGAGCGCTGCCAGGAACCGACTCGGCGCCCGGGCTCCGGCACGCGTGGAGCCCTGCCGGGACCACGTCACCGTGACGGACCGGCGCGCGCGGGTCAGACCGACGTAGAACAGCCGACGCTCCTCCTCGACCTCGTCGTCGGTCGTGGCGTGCGAGATCGGCAGCAGCCCCTCGGCGGCGCCGACCACGACGACGTGGGGCCACTCCAAGCCCTTCGACGAGTGCAGGGTCGCCAGGGTGACGGCGTCGAGCTCGGGCTCGTGGTGGGTCGCGGCGCGGTCGACCAGGTCCTGGGTGAACTGCTGCATGGTCGTGCCGGCCGGCGCTTCCTCGGCCAGGGTCATGATCGCCTGCAGCGCCTCCCACTGGTCGCGCACGGCTCCGGAGCCCTCCGGCGCGGTCGGCGTCCACCCGCTCAGTTGCAGGACGAGCCCCACGCGACGGGTCAGCTCGTCGTCGGTCCGGCGGACGGCCTCGCCGCGCATGTGGTGCACGGCGAGCTTGACCTCCGGGCGGTCGAAGAACCGTGCCCCGCCCTGCACGCGGTACGGGATGCCGGCACGGCCGAGCGCCGACTCGAGCGCGGCGGCCTGCGCCCCGACGCGGTAGAGCACGGCGCAGTCCCCGAAGGACGCGCCGGCCGCGACCGTCTCGGCGATGCGGCGGGCCACGGTCTGCGCCTCGTCGCCGTCGTGCACGCACGCGAGCACCTCCGGTGCCGGTCCGGAGACGTTGGTCTGCGCGACCAGGTCCAGGGCACCCGGTTGCCCGCGCATCAGGGTGTTGGCCGCCTGGACGACCTCGGGCGTCGAGCGGTAGTTCCGCTCGAGGCGCACGACCGAGCCCCGTGGGAACTCCGAGCCGAAGCCGAGCAGGTAGCGACTCGACGCGCCCGCGAAGGAGTAGATCGTCTGGCTGGCGTCACCGACCACGCAGACGTCGTCCCGGCCGCCGAGCCACGCCCGGAGCAGGTCGTGCTGCACGGGCGAGACGTCCTGGTACTCGTCGACGACGAAGAACCGGTACTGCTGCCGCACGTACGACGCCACCCGCGGCTCGGACTCGACCATGCCGAGCGTCGCGAGCAGGACGTCCTCGAAGTCCAGCTGGCGGCGGTCGTCCTTGAGTTGTTCGTAGGCGCGCATCAGGTCGACGACCCGGCGGGGCGTGGTGTCGCGGGGCATCACGCGGTCCGCGGCGGCGGCCTCGTACTCGTCGTAGGACAGCATCTGGACCTTGCGCCACTCGACCTCGGCGGCCAGGTCGCGGAGCACCGGGGTGTCCACGTGCAGGCCGACGGTGTCGGCGGCGTGCGCGATCACCCGTCCCTTGGACTCGACGATCCTGGGTGCGTGCCCGCCGATGGTGTCCGGCCAGAAGTAGCTGAGCTGCGCCATCGCGGCGGCGTGGAACGTCCGCGCCTGCACCGCCCCGGCGCCGAGGGCACGGAGCCGCGACCGCAGCTCGCCGGCGGCACGCGTGGTGAAGGTCAGCGCGAGGACGTGGCTCGGCGAGTACGTCCCGGTGGCGACGCCGTAGGCGATCCGGTGGGTGATGGCGCGGGTCTTCCCGGTGCCGGCACCCGCGAGGACGGCGACCGGGCCGAGGAGCGTCCGGGCGACGGTCCGCTGCTCGGTGTCGAGGGCGGCGAGGAGCTCGTCCGGCGAGGGGGGTCGGACCCCGTCCACGGCGACGCGCGGGTCGGCGCTCACGACGGAGTCCCGCGCACGGCCGGGCCGCCGGTCACCGAAGTGCCCCGCTCACGGCAGGTCGAGCGGCTCGCCGTACCACTCCTCGATGATGGCGCGGGCGATCGACGTCCGCCCCGGCAGCAGCAGGGTGTCCCCGGCACGCTCCCGGACGTCGTCGCGCGAGAACCACCGCACGTCCAGGATCTCGACGCCGTCCGGACGCGCGGTCGACGGGTCGCCGTCCACGGCCCGGGCACGGAACCCGACCATCAGGGACGCCGGGAACGGCCAGGGCTGCGAACCGAGGTACTCAGGCTCCTCGACCCGGACACCGGACTCCTCCCAGACCTCACGGCGGACGGCGTCCTCGAGCGACTCCCCCGGCTCCACGAACCCGGCGAGCAGCGAGTAGCGGTCGGCGTCCCACGCGGCGTTCGAGCCGAGCAGGATGCGGTCGTCCGCGTCCGTGACCCCGACGATGATCGCGGCATCGGTGCGCGGGAAGTGCTCGTGCCCCTCGGGGTCACGGCGGACCCAGCCCCCCGTGACGACCTCGGTCGCGGAGCCGGTGCGCGGCGAGAAGCCGTGCACCGCGTGCCAGTTCGCCATCGCGACCGCCTCGACCGCGAGGCCCTGGTCGCGGGCGGACAGCTCGGTGCCGAACATGCGCAGGCTGACCCAGGCGTCGTCGTCCGGCTCGATCGCGGCCGCGGTCCGGTCGTCGACGAGCACGGCGACGAAGCGCGTGCCCGCGGGGGCGTCGGCGGCGTCCGCGACGGCCCGCCCCAGGTAGAGCGTCACCGCGTCCTCGGGCACGGCCTCGGCCCGCACGAAGCGCAGCGCACCGTCGGTCTCGCGCAGGAGCTCGCCCCGGTGCACGGGCAGCCAGCGGGTGGCCGGGTCGTCGCGCAGGACGCGGTCGAGGTCGGGCGTGGTCCGGAACTCCGCATCGCGGTCGAGTTCGTTGCGGGACAGCGGCAGTCTGGCGGCGAACTCGACGGTCACGGCGGATTGCTCCTCGGGTCGGCGTGGTCTTCTCGGCGGGAGCCTGTGGAGCGTCCCCGGGGTTCCACAGGCCAGCGTGGCGCACGCTCGCACGTCGACCGCGGACCTACCCTGAGGGGCATGGCGGGATCCCAGTTCACTCTAGCCGCGTTGGCGACGACGGCCGTGTCCGGCCTGCTCGTGACGGGCACACGACCGCTCGGTTCCGCCGCGTCCGGTGACTTCGAGTCCGCCGTGCTGCGCGAGGCGGACGGCACCCTGTCCGCGATCCGGCGTCCGCGCAACCAGCGGGCCGAGGCACGTCAGTCCGCCGACCTCGTCGCGATCCGCGCACTCAGCGCCGGCATCCGGACGCGACTGCCGTTCGCCGTCGCCGAGTACCGCGGCCAGGCGCCGATCGGCTCGACCCGCGCGATCGTCACCTCGTACGTGCCCGGGACTCATCCCGCGCTCCGCGACCTGACCGAGCGCCCGGAGCTCGCCGCCTCGGTCGGTCGCGCCGTCGCCGCGGTGCACCTGCTGCCCACGAGCTTCGTCACCGACGCGGGTCTGCCGTCGCTCACCCCGTTCGAGGTCCTGCGCTCGGCCGTCTCCGTGATGGACCGCGCAGTCGCCACGAAGCTCGTCCCGGCGGCGCTCAAGGAGCGGTGGGAGGGCGCGGCCCGCGACCAGCAGCTGTGGCAGTTCACACCGACCGTCGTGCACGGCGCCCTCGGCACCGGTGTCCTGCTCGTCGACGGCGATGCCGTCACGGGCGTGCTCGACTGGGGCGAGCTCCGGCTGGGCGACCCGGCGAAGGACCTCGCGTGGGTGCTCGCCGGACGGGCGGACGCGTTCGACACCGTGCTCGCCGCCTACCAGGCAGCGGGTGGCGGTCGGGACCGCCAGCTCGCGCAGCGCGCTCGGGTGTACCACGAGCTCGAGACGGCGCAGTGGCTGCTGCACGGGGTCCAGGCGAAGAGCACCGAGGTCGTCGACGACGCGGTCGCGATGATGCACCGCCTGGTCGACGCGGTGCAGACGCCGAGCGCGGCACCGCTCCAGTCGGTCTCGCCGGACACGATGGAGATCGGCGAGGTCGAGCAGCTGCTCTCCTCCACCGAGCGCCGACACGGCTGACCCGACCGACCGCCTGACGGACAGACCGGCTGACGGCCCGACCGGCTGACGGTCCGACCGGCTGACGGCCTGGAGGCGCGTGGCGGCGCCGCCACGATCCTCCAGTCCGTCACCGGGTCGCGCCCGGATCAGCCGAGCGCCGCGCGCCAGGCGCGCTCGAGCCCGTCCCGGTCCAGCAGGTCGGTCGGCCGCACCTCGAGGTCGTCCGCGACGAAGTAGAAGACCGCGTCGACCTCGTCGACCGGCCGCCCCGTGAACTCGGCGTAGGCGACACGGTAGAGCGCGAGCTGCAGCTGCCGTGCCGCGAGGTCGTCGGCGCTGGACGGTGCCTTCCCCGTCTTCCAGTCGACGACCTCGGCGCGCCCGTCGATCTCGTACACCGCGTCGAGCTTGCAGACGACGCTGTGCCCGAGGAACGGGATGTGGATCTCGCGCTCGACCTCGACGGGCACGCGGTCCGCCCAGCGGGACCGGGAGAACGTCTCCTGGAACGTGGCGAGTCGGCGGGCGTCGTCGTCGGTCACCGCGGCGTCCGCGTCGGCCGCTCCGAGTTCGTCGGGATCGAGGTCGAGCTCGCCGTCCCAGGCGTCGAGCGTCTCGAGCGATCCGCCGCGGGCCACGCGCTGCTCCACCCACTGGTGGAAGAGCGTCCCCAGGCGGGTCGCCCGGTAGGGCCGCTCCGGCATCGGTCGTCGCAGCCGCTCCGCGACGCGGTCCGGCTGCGCGAGGTAGTCCTTGAAGCCCGAGGCCGGCACGCGGTGCGGGATCGCGACCGTGTGCCGGGCGGACCGCTGGGCCTGGCGTTCAGCCAGCAGCAGGTCGATGTCCGCGGCGAAGCGGCCGGCCGCTCCCGGGTTGGCGTTCCGGACCCGTTCGGCCGCCGCGAGGACCCGCGTCCCCCGGGAACCGAACGGGGCGTGCGGCCAGGACTGGACCGCGCCGTCGGTACCGAGTGGGTCCTCCTCGTACGACGTGCCGTCCGGGACCGCATCGGCGTCGACGACCCCGGCCTCGACCAGGTCGCGCAGGTACCGACTCGGATCCGTCGGCCGGACACCGCCGGCCCAGAACGAGCCCGACACGAGCAGGTCGTGCCGAGCCCGCGTGAGTGCGACGTAGGTGAGCCGGCGCTCCTCGTCCTCGTTGCGTGCAGCGACCTGCTCGCGGTAGGCGTCGATCGCGTCGACGACCTCCTTCTGCGACGCGCGTCCCCGCCAGTCGAGCCGCGGGAGCTCCTCGGCGTCGCCGCGGAACTCGTACGGCAGGCGTCCGAAGCCGAGCCAGCCGGATGATCCCTCCTGCGGCCGGGCCGGCAGCGCGCCCTCGACGAGCCGGGGCACGGCGACCGCGTCCCACTCCAGGCCCTTCGAGCCGTGGATCGTCAGGATCTGGACCGTGCCGGCCTCGGGCTCCTCGGACCGCGGCCCCATGTCGTCGCGCCGCGCGGCCGCGTCGATCCACCCGAGGAACGCCCCGAGGTCGGCGCGGTCGTCGGTCGTCACGAAGCCGGCGAGCTCGTCGACGAAGGCGTCCAGGAAGGCGCCGCTCCCCTGCTCGTGCGCCGCGACCTCGACGTCGAGCTGCATCTCCTGCACGACGAGCGTGACGAAGTCGACCAGGTCGCCTGCGGCCCGGGCGCGCAGTGCGGCGAGCTGCTGCCCGAGCGCGCGCATCCGGGCCCGGCCCGCCGGACTGATCGCGGCGAGCGCGCCGTGCTCGTCCGGGGCGGTGGCGACGAAGTCCAGGGCGTCGACGATCGATCCGTGCTCGCCGACCGCGACCGACGCCCGGAAGGCCGCCGTCACGTCGTCGTCGAGTCGCTGGTGGGTGTGGTCGCGGCTGAACAGCCAGCGCGCGAGACCGTGCAGCTCCTTGACGTCCGCGGCACCGACACGCCACCGGGCGCCGACGAGCAGGCGGATGAGGTCGTTCCCGGCGGCCGGGTCGTGCAGCACTCGCAGGCAGGCGACCAGGTCGACGATCTCCGGCCGTTGGAGGAGTCCGCCGGTGCCGAGCACGTGGAACGGGACGCGGTGGTCGGCCAGGGCGCCGGTGAACGCGAACAGGTCCTTCCGTGAGCGCAGGAGGAGCGCCATCGAGCCGGCGGGGTCGGCCGCGCGGCGTGCGGCGAACCATCGGGCGACGGCGTCGGCTTCCTCCGGCAGGGTCTCCAGGAAGGCCACGTCGACGGTGCCCGCGTCCGCACCGGGTCGTGGGGCGAGGCGCTCGACGGCGACCTCGGACGCGTCGGACAGCGGCCCGACGACGGCGTTCGCCCCGGCCAGCACGTCCACCGGGTTCCGCCAGCTCGTCGACAGCGCGAACGTGACGGGGACGGTGTCACCGTCGCCGAAGTCCCGCGGGAAGCGCGCGAGGTTCGCCGCGCTCGCACCGCGGAAGCCGTAGATCGACTGGTGCGGGTCGCCGACCGCCATCACCGGGTGGCCCCGGAACAGCCGGGCGAGGAAGCGCGTCTGCACCACCGAGGTGTCCTGGTACTCGTCGAGCAGGACGACGCGGAACCGGGTGCGCAGGTCCTCGACCACGCGGGGGGCGGACTCGGCGGCCGCAAGGGCGAGCGCGATCTGGTCGGAGAACTCGACGAAGCCGCGGTCGACCTTCTGCCGCCGGAACTCCTCGACCAGCTCGACGAGTGGCTCGAGGGCCCCGACGGCACGCACCGCGTCGGTGACCGCCTTGTACGGGTTGCCGCGGTTGTTGCCCGGCAGCTCGAGCAGGGCGCCGAAGTCGACGGCGAAGCGACGGAGTCGGTCCGGGTCGACCAGGTGCTCGGACACGGCACCGGCGAGGGCGACGACGGCGGCCGTGACGGTGTCGACGTCGCGGTCGAGTCCGGCCAGCCGGTCGTCCCGGGCGGCCACGACGACCCGGCGCGCGAGCTGCCAGGCGGACGGCTCCGTGAGCACCTGGGACTCGCCGTCCCGCCCCACGAGCAGGGCGTTCTCGCGGAACACCGCGTTCGCGAAGGCGTTGTAGGTCGACACGGTCGGCGCCTCGAACGCGTCGCCGGCGTCCAGCAGTCCGACGTCCTCGAGTGCACGGATGCGGTCGTTGATCCGGACCGAGAGCTCTCCGGCGGCCTTGCGGGTGAAGGTCAGTCCGAGGATCTCGGCCGGTCGGACGAAGCCGTTCGCGAGGAGCCAGACGACGCGCGACGCCATCGTCTCGGTCTTGCCGCTGCCGGCGCCCGCGACGACGAGCGCCGGGGCGAGCGGGGACTCGATGACGGCGCGCTGCTGGGCGGTCGGGCGGGGGCGTCCGAGGGCGTCGGCGATGGCGTCCGCGTCGTGCTGAGACGTCCGGGGCGCGCCGACGGTGGGGAGCGCCCCGGCGTCGCTCGTGTCCGTCGTTCCGCTCGTGTCCGTCGTCACCAGGTGACCTCCCCCACCAGGTGGATCCGGCACTCGACCCCGGTCCGGGCCTTGGCGCAGTGGTCGTCGACGCGCGCCAGGAACGTCCGGCCGGCCATGCCCCGGGCGACCTCGTGCAGCCGCTCCCGGTACGCCGCACGCGCCTCGTCGTCGAACGCGTGCTGCGTGCGCTCCGAGTAGGCCGAGCCGCTCCGCGGGTTCTGCACGAACACGAGCCGTGCATCGGCCATCGCGGACCCGGCCGGGACCCCCTCGACCGCACCGTCCTCGACCGCGAGCTGGTACGCGCCGAGCTGCGGGTGCGCGGGCATGTCGTTCTTCTCGCTCGGCATCGAGCGACCGGTCTTCAGGTCCACGACGCTGACGCGCCCGTCCGGGTCGACCTCGATCCGGTCGATGCTCCCCCGCAGCCGCGCCGGGCCGGTCTCGAGCGCGAAGGACGTCTCCGCGCCGAGCAGTCGACGCCCCGCCCCGGCGAAGGTCCGGAGGTAGTCGCTGAGGCCCTCGATCATCCGACGGGTCCGGGCCCGCTCGCGGTCGGCGACCCACGGTGACTCGAAGGTCAGCTCGCCCCACCGCGCCTCGACCTGTTCCCACAGGGACTCGACGTCGACGGCGGTCGCGTGCTCCATCGTCTCGTGCACGATCGTGCCGATGCCCATCGCCGGACTCGGAGCGCCGCCGCCGAAGGTCTGCACGAACCAGTGCACCGGGCACTCCTCGAACGTGCCGATCCGCGACGGCGACACGGAGACCGCCGGTGCGACCGGCTCGCCGCCCTCGTGCAGGGGTGCCGGCGGGGCGTCGAGGTCGACGAGGGGTTCGTCGGTCGTGGGCTCGGCGAGCCCGTACCAGTCGTCCGGCGAGGCGCCCGGCACCTCGGCCTCGGCGAGCCGGGCGAGGGCCGATGCCGCTTCGGGGTCGCCGGTCGTCACGACCCGTCGCCGCAGCGACCCGGCGAGCCCGCGGAGCGAGAGCGGGTGCGCGGCGGGCTGGCGGTCGGGCGGCACCGGAACGAGCCGGACGAAGGGCGACGGCGCCTCGTCGTCGTTCGCGACCGTGCCGACGACGACCTGGGTGGTGGCGCGGGACACCGCACGGGCGAAGAGCCGCAGCTCGTCGGCGACCACGGCGGCACGGTCGTCGACGGGACCGTGGGCGATCCCGTTCGCGGCGCGCACGAGCCCGTCCGGGTCGAGCAGGCTGCCCCGGACGCGGGTGTTCGGCCAGACGCCGTCCTGCAGCCCGAGGACCACCACGATGTCGCACTCGAGCCCGATCGTCGCGGACGGGGTCAGCACGCGGACCCGCCCGGCGGTCCGGTCGGGTCCGATCGAGTCCTCGGGCAGGTCCGCGCCCAGCAGGTCGTCGACGAAGACGCGTGCCGGGGCGTCCGGCGTCCGTTCGACGAAGCGCTTCGCGGCGGTGAAGAGCCCGACCACGGCGTCCAGGTGCCGGTCGGCCTCGGCCGCACCGACACCGCCCGCCGCCGACTGTCCTCCCCAGACCCCGGCCAGCCCGCTGCGCTCCCACAGTCCCCAGAGGATCTCCTCGATGCTCGCCCCGCCGTCCGCGTCGGCACGCGCCTGCACCAGGCTGCGGGCCAGACGGGTGGCGCGACGGGCGAACCCGGCGTCCACGGTCGCGAGCCGCTCCGGCGCCCCGAGCGCCTCGACGAGGAGCTCGTCCGCCGTCCGGGTCCCGCCACCGGCGAGTTCCTCGCGGCGCAGGGCGAGTCGGAGTCGGCGCATCGCGAGGGTGTCGAGTCCGCCGAGCGGTCCCGTGGCGAACGCGGTGGCCAGTTCGGCGTCGAGCGGCAGGACGTCGAGCGACACCGCGGCCGCGTCGAGGAGCGCACGCGCCGCGGAGTCGTCGCGGGGTCGGACCGGAGCGGCACCGGCGGTGGCCGGGACCTCGGCGACGGAGAGCGCACGGACGAGCTCGGGGATCGCCGCACCGCTGCGGGTGACGACGGCCATCCGGTGCCACGGCACCCCGTCGAGCAGGCGGTGTTCACGGAGGCGTCGGGCCACGGCGACGACGAGCGCCGACCGGCTGCCCGCCTCGAGGTGCAGCACCGCGTCGGAGCGGGCGTCGGTGGTCGACGCGGTGGCCGTCCGCTGGCGACCGGCCGCCGCGGCCCCGATGCGGCCCGTCACGGCGCCGACGAGCTCACGGATCGGAGCCGGGTGCCGGTGCACGGTCCCGAGGACGATCTCCTCGACCCGGGGCACACCGAGGCGCACCGCGAGCCGACCGAGCACGTCCGGCTCAGCACCGCGGAACGCCGAGGACGCGATGTCCGGGTCGCCGAACGCGACGACCCGGGTGCCGGACCGGGCGAGCGCGCCGAGCAGTGCGACCTCGCCCTCGACCAGCTCCTGCGTGTCGTCCACCACCACGAGCCGCAGTGCCGCGACGCTCGGTGGGACCTGCCCGCGGAGCACCGCGGCGGTGGCGTAGGCGACGAGCTCCGCCGCGTCGAGCGAGGTCGAGCGGAACGCGGTGAGCGCTGCGCGGTACTCATCGACGAAGTCCCCGACCGCACGCCATTCGGGTCGGCCTGCCTCGTCCCCGAGCTCCCGCATGTCCTCGGGTTCGATGCCGGCCGCCACCGCACGCATCATGACGTCCCGGAGCGCCGTCCGGAACCCGGCGCGCTCGCGGACGACCGCGGTGATCGGCTCCGGCCACGCGGGCCCGGTGCCGTCGGCGTCGTGCCCGGCGAGCAGGTCACCGATGATCCGGTCCTGCTCGCCACCGGTCAGGAGCGTCGGCGCGTCCTGACCCTGGGCGGCGGCCGCGTGCGCGACGACCTGGAAGGCGAGCGAGTTCACCGTGCGCGCGAGGGCTCCGGGGACCACCCGGTCGACCGTGGCGGCCAGTCGGTCCCGCAGGGCCGTGGCGGCGGTGCGCGCCGACGTCAGTGCGACGACCGTGGCGTGGCCGTCCGACGAGACCGCGTCCGACCGGTTCATGCGCCGGGCGACGAGCCGGGCGAGCGTCGTGGTCTTCCCGGTCCCCGGCGCACCGAGGACCGCGGCGTGGACCCCGTCGGGCAGCGCGAGGACGGCGTCCTGCGCCGGGTCCGCCCCGAGCGGCCGGACGACGTCGGTGTCGTCTGGCGTGGTCGTCAGCAGGGTCCGGGGCACGGCCACACGCTACCGAGCACGGCCGACAGCCACGGTCCCCGCGCCCGCGCGTGCGCCCGCGGCGAACGGTCGATCCGGCCGGGGGACGCATGGGTACGCTGAGCACGTGGACATCAAGATCGGCATCATCAACAGCCCGCGCGAGATCGCGTTCGAGACCGCCCAGACCGCCGAGGAGATCGAGCAGGCCGTCGCACAGGCCCTGGAGTCGCAGTCGACCCACCTGTCGCTCAAGGACGAGAAGGGCCGTCGCTTCATCGTGCCGGTCGCCTCGCTGGCCTACGTCGAGGTCGGCGCCGAGGAGTCGCGCCGCATCGGCTTCGTCGCCTGACGTGGAACTGCTCTTCGCCGTGCTCGGCGGCCTCATCCTCGGGGCCGTCGCGCACGTCGTGGTGCCGTGGCGGTCGACGCGTGGCGTGCTGCTCGGCCCGGTCGTCGGCGGCGTCGTGGCCGCGGTCGTCTGGGAAGCCCTGACCTGGGCCGGCTGGCGCTACGACGGCACCTGGATCTGGGTCGTCGCCCTCGTCGGTGCGCTGCTCGTGGCCGTCGTCGCCGAGTGGGTGCTGGGCCGACGCCGCTCCGCAGCCGACGACACGTACTTCGAGCGCGCCAGGGCCTGAGCGCACCGCGACAGCGGCCGACCAAGCCGGCAGCGGCCGACCAAGCCGGCAGCGCCCGACTAGGCCGTCAGCCCGAGCGCGTCCATCCGACGCGTGTGCGCCGCGATGAGCTCGGTCCACACCGGCTCGAGCCGGGCCTGGTCCTGCCGGGCGTGCGACGCGAGCGCGGACCGTGCCACGAGCAGCGTGTCCCCGACCAGGCGACGACCCCACATCGCGAGCCGCGAGCCGACACGGGGGTCCTGCTCGATGTGCGCCGCGAGCTCGTCGACGACCGCGCGCTCCTCGCGCCCGTCGTACACGGAGCGCAGGCGCTGCCGCACGTCCAGGGGCAGGGAGCGGAGCAGGCTGCTGAACAGGTCGTTGAGGATGCCCGCGGTCACGTACCCGGTGAGCATCGACTCGTACCAGTCCGCGCCGCTCGTGCGGAGCAGGAACCGGTCGATCGCGGCGCGGTGCGGCTCCATCAGCGCAGCCGGGTCGCCGCCGGACCGCTCGATCTCGGCGACGAGGGTACGGTGCCGGTCGAGGGCGGCCGTGGCGAGCACGCCGGTCACCAGGCGGCCGGACATCGTCGGTGCAGCGGCACCGGCACGGCCCATCGTCTCGTACAGCGAGAGCTGCAGGTAGGCGGCCTGCCCGAGGAAGACGTCGAGCTCGGGGCTGACGTCGTCGAGCTGCAGCCGTTCGACGGGCGAGGCGCCCCGCGGGTTGCGCGACGCGAGCCACGCGGCGGCGAGCTGCGCAGCGCGCTTCCGGTTCCACCACGACACCACGGACACAGCATACGGGCCGGTCAGTCGTGCTCCGGACGCCCGTGGACCGGGGCGGGCCGACCTCGCCGGTAGACTGACCGGGACTCCCACCAGGACCAAGGTGATCCATTGACTTTCGCAGACCTCTCCATCGAGCAGGACATCGTCGACGCGCTCGCGACGAAGGGCATCAGCGAGCCCTTCCCGATCCAGCAGCAGACGATCCCGCTCGCCCTCACCGGCCAGGACATCATCGGCCAGGCCAAGACCGGTACCGGCAAGACCTTCGGCTTCGGCCTCCCCCTCATCCAGCGCCTCGGGGCCGACCCCGAGCCCGGCGTCAAGGCGCTCGTCGTCGTGCCCACGCGTGAACTCGCGGTGCAGGTGACCGAGGACCTCGAGCTCGCCACCTCGAACCGCCCGACCACGATCGTCTCGATCTACGGCGGCAAGGCGTACGAGGGCCAGATCGAGCAGCTCAAGGCCGGTGCCCAGATCGTCGTCGGCACCCCGGGTCGCCTGATCGACCTGCAGCGCCAGCGCCTGCTCGACCTCTCCCACGTGCAGGAGGTCGTCCTCGACGAGGCCGACCGCATGCTCGACCTCGGCTTCCTGTCCGACATCGAGCGGATCTTCCAGGCCGTCCCCGCCGTGCGTCACACGATGCTGTTCTCGGCGACCATGCCCGCGCCGATCGTCGCGCTCGCCCGCCGCTTCATGTCCCGCCCGGTGCACATCCGCGCGACGGACCCGGACGAGGGCCTGACGCAGGCGAACATCAAGCACGTCATCTACCGCGCGCACTCGCTCGACAAGGACGAGGTCATCGCCCGCATCCTGCAGGCCGAGGGTCGCGGCAAGACCGTCATCTTCACGCGCACGAAGCGCGCCGCCGCGAAGCTCGTCGAGGAGCTGAAGGACCGCGGCTTCAACGCCGCCGCCGTGCACGGTGACCTCAACCAGGAGCAGCGCGAGCGCGCGATGGCCGCCTTCAAGGCCGGCAAGCGCGACGTGCTCATCGCGACGGACGTCGCCGCCCGCGGCATCGACGTCGACGACGTCACGCACGTCATCAACCACACGATCCCGGACGACCCGGACACGTACCTGCACCGCGCCGGGCGCACCGGCCGTGCCGGCAAGACCGGCATCGCGGTCACGTTCGTCGACTGGGACGACCTGCACAAGTGGACGCTCATCGACAAGGCGCTCGAGTTCGGCATCCCCGAGCCCGTCGAGACCTACTCGTCGTCCCCGCACCTGTTCACCGACCTGGACATCCCGGCCGGCACGAAGGGTCGCCTCCCCGGGGCGTCCTCGCACGCCGCCGCTGCCGGTTCCGGCGAGCAGCGCCGCTCCGACAAGCCCGCCGGTGAGCGCAGCGGCTCGCGTTCGCGGTCCCGCACCCGGACTGGAGGCACGCAGCAGTCCGCCCCGCGCGCCACGTCCTCGGATGCGCCGGCCCCGACCACCGAGGCGTCGCAGCCCGCCGGCGAGGGCAGCTCGACCGACGGCGCCGCGAAGCGTCGTCGCCGTCGCCGTCGCCGCAGTGGCGGCGCCGGGTCCGAGGCGACCGCCTCGGCACCGCAGGCAGCCGGCGAGGGCGAGTAGCGCCTCCCGTCCGCAAGGCCCCGTCGCTGACGCGACGGGGCCTTCGTCGTCTCCGCCCACCTGCCGCCCCTCGGCCCTGGGCGGCAGGCGGGCGGCGTCAGGCCAGGCGGGAACCCGGGCCGTGCACCGGCGCACTGCCGGTCGCCTGGGACACGATCGCGTCGAACGCGACGCGGGCCGTGCGGTGCTCGCCGAGGCGGTTCGGCTTGCCGGTGCCGTGGTAGTCGCTCGACCCGGTGACGAACAGGTCGTGGCGGGCTGCCCAGTCGAGCAGGGTGCGCTTGCCGTGGGACTGGTTCTCGCGGTGGTCGACCTCGAGGCCGCCGAGCCCGGCGTCGACGAGCTCGCGGAGCATCGGCTCGTCGATGACGATCCCGCGGGAGGACGCCGCCGGGTGCGCGATGACGGGCACACCGCCCGCGGCGCGGATGAGCGCGACCCCGTGCAGCGGTGACGGTGCGTCGTGCGGTTCGTAGTACCCGGACGCCGGGTGCAGGATGCCGCGGAAGGCCGCGCTCCGGTCGGACTCGAGCCCGGCGGCGACGAGCGCGTCCGCGATGTGCGGGCGGCCGATCGTGGCGCCGTCGGTGGACTGCGCGATCACGTCGTCCCAGGTGATCGGGTGGTCCTGGCCGATCCGGTCGACCATGCGGCGGGCGCGGGCGAACCGTCCCTCGCGGATGCGGGTCGTCTCCGCGACGAGTCCGGGATCGGTCGGGTCGACGAGGTACCCGAGCACGTGGACGCTGCGGTACCCGACCCGGGTGCTCAGCTCGAGCCCGGGCAGCAGGGTCATCGGCAGCGCGGCGACGGCGGCGATCGCCTCGTCCCAGCCGGCCGTGGTGTCGTGGTCCGTCAGGGCGACGCCGTCGAGCCCGGCCGCGGCGGCTGCGGCGACGAGCTCCGCGGGCCGCTCGGTGCCGTCGGACACGCTCGAGTGGGCGTGCAGGTCGATGAACGGATCGGGCACCCGTTCATCGTACCGACACGTGAACGGCCGTTCAGGCCGCGGACCCAGGTCGTCGGCGGACCGGGTCGGTGCGGCCGCGGGGTCGGTGCGATGATGGGACGCATGGCCGACACGACTCCCCGCGCGACGAGCAACCGTTCCACGACCCCCGGGTCCTCGACGTTCAAGGACCACATCGCGTCGCAGTGGGCCGACCGCGAGCGCCCCCTGCCGGAGCCGCGCGAGCAGGCCGCGTTCGCCGCCGAACGTCGCGCCCGGATCTCCGAGCTGCACCCCGGCCGCACGATCGTGGTCCCGGCCGGCCAGGCGAAGGTCCGGTCGAACGACTGCGACTACCCCTTCCGCCCGCACTCGACCTTCGCGCACCTGACCGGCTGGGGCACCGACACCGTCGTCGGCTCCGTCCTCGTGCTGACGCCGAACGGCTCCGGGCACGACGCCACGCTGTACTTCCGCGCGACGGCCGGCCGCGACTCCGAGGAGTTCTACGCGAACCCGGAGATCGGCGAGTTCTGGGTCGGCCCGCGTCCGTCCCTCGACGAGGTCGCGGCGGACCTCGGCATCGCGACGGCCGACCTCGGCGCGTTCGACGCCGTCGCGCAGGACCTCGACGCCACGGTCCTCGTCGTGCGCGACGCGGACGACGAGCTCACCCGGTCGCTCGACGCCCGGCTCGGCACCGCGGTCGGCGGCGCCCCGGAGACCGACGCCGCCCCCGCCACCGACGACGTGCTGTCCCGCGACCTGTCCGAGCTCCGTCTCGTGAAGGACGCCTACGAGGTCCGGGAGCTCCGGAAGGCCGTGCAGGCGACGAAGTCCGGCTTCGACGACGTCATCGGTGACTTCGACGCCGTGCTCGAGCACCCCCGCGGCGAGCGCATCGTCGAGGGCACGTTCAACCGCCGCGCCCGCGCCGACGGCAACACGGTCGGCTACGACACGATCGCCGCGTCCGGGCACCACGCCTGCATCCTGCACTGGACGCGCAACGACGGCGCCGTGCAGCCGGGCGACCTCATCCTCATCGACGCCGGGGTCGAGGTCGACTCGTTCTACACGGCCGACATCACCCGCACCCTCCCGGTCTCCGGGACGTTCACCGACGTGCAGCGGATGGTCTACGAGGCCGTGCTCGAAGCCGCCGACGCCGCGTTCGCGATCGTCAAGCCGGGCATCACGTTCCGCGAGGTGCACGCCACGGCGATGGAGGTCATCGCGCGGAAGACCGCCGAGTGGGGCTTCCTGCCGGGCACCGCGGAGGAGTCGCTGCAGCCCGACAACCAGTTCCACCGCCGCTACATGGTGCACGGCACGAGCCACCACCTCGGCCTCGACGTGCACGACTGCGCGAAGGCCCGCCGCGAGATGTACCTGGACGGCACCGTCCAGGCCGGCATGGTGTTCACGATCGAGCCCGGCCTGTACTTCCAGCAGGACGACCTGACCGTCCCGGAGGAGTTCCGCGGCATCGGCGTCCGCATCGAGGACGACGTCCTGGTGACCGAGGACGGCGCCGAGAACCTGTCCGTCGGCATCCCCCGGACCCCCTCGGAAGTGGAGGGGTGGATCGCCCGCTCCGGCCGCTAGCCTGAGCGGGTGACCACGCCCCCGACCACGCCGTCGCAGACCACGCCGGCGCAGCAGACCGTCCCGACCACGGACCAGCTCGCGATCGACGTCGAGCACTTCGACTCCCCCGACGCCCAGCGCCTGCGGGCAGCGCAGCGTCTGGAGATCGACCGGGCGTACGGCGGCGACACCGAGCCGGGCGAGAAGCCGACGGCAGACTCGATCGCGGTGTTCTTCCTCGCGCGGGACGCCGACGGCACCCCGCTCGGCTGCGGCGGCCTGCGGATCGTGCAGGACGGCATCACCGAGATCAAGCGCATGTACGTGCGTCCGGAGTCCCGGGGCGCGGGCGTCTCGTCGGCGATCCTCCGCCGGCTCGAAGAGGCCGCGATCGACCTCGGGTCCCCGGCGCTCGTGCTCGAGACCGGCGACGAGCAGAAGCGCGCGATCGGGTTCTACGAGCGCGAGGGCTTCACCCGGATCGCGAACTTCGGTCCCTACGTCGGTGCCGCGCGGTCGATCTGCTACTCGAAGGTCCTGTAGGACCGACGGCCGGGGAGCGGCTCAGGCCCGGTCGTCGCGCCGATCTGCGTCGCGCTGCTGAGCCTCGTCCTGCCCGGGAGCAGAACGCGGCGCGTCCGGCTGGGCCGGGACGGTCGGCGTCTGGCCGGACACCCGCTCGCCGTACTGCGGCGGCTCGTCCGGACGCGCGTTCGGCACCCGGGGGTCGACGGCCGGCGGACGCTGCTGCGCGGTCTCCGGCGTCTCGCCGTAGCGGGGACCGTCGTTCGTGCCGTAGCGCGGCGCATCCGTCTGCGGAGCGGGAGTCGACGCACCCGGCTGCTGCGCGCCTCCAGGCTGGTGCGGCGTGGCGTGGCCACCGTAGGGCGACCCCTGGGACGGACCCGGACGCCACGGCTGCTGGCCCTGGAAGGGCCGCGCCTGCGTGCCGGGCGCACCCGGCTGCGGAGCGTCGTTCCAGTGCGTCGACGGGGCCTGCCCGTGCTGGCCGAGGATCCGCTGCGCCTGACCGGTCAGCTGCGGGTCGACGACGATCTGGTAGTTCGTGGCGAGCACCTGGTGCACGCTCGTGAAGTCGCGCTGCCGCTTCGTGATCGCGAACGACACGATGCCGTAGAGCATGCCGAACGCCGCACCGATGATCGCGGCGGCGATGATCAGGCCACCGGCGCTCGGCGAGAACAGCGTCAGGACGATGCCGAAGAAGATGCCGAGCCAGAGACCGGACAGCGCACCGGCGACGGCGGCGCGGCCGTACGTCATCTTGCCGGTGACGCGTTCGACGGTCTTGAGGTCGTTGCCCACGATCGCGATCTTCGCGACCGGGAAGTCGGCCTCGGCGAGCTTGGCCACCACGCGCTGTGCGTCGGGGTAGCTGTCGTAGGTCCCGAGGACGTCGCCACGCGGGAGCGTGGGGAAGGCCTGGGCGGTGCGTCCGGCGAACGGGCTCTGGTTGCTCACCCAGCCATCATCCACCGGACACCTTGCGATCGCACGTACGCCTCCCGGGAGCTCCCCGGCCGCGAGCGCGCGACGGGGCACCGCTCGGGCGACCGGCACATCTGTACCCGCTCAGGCGCGGCCGATCCGCTGCCCGGTCCGCGGGGAGCCGAGCGACTACGCTGGACGGGTGAGCGCCACGAAGGTCTTCGTCGCCCGCCTCGCCGGGTGCTCCGTCTTCGACCCCGCGGGCGACCGCGTGGGCCGCGTCCGGGACGTCCTGGTCGTCTACCGTCGCGTCGACCCTCCCCATGTGGTCGGGCTCATCGTCGAGGTCCCCGGCAAGCGTCGGATCTTCGTGAGCATCGGCCGGATCACCTCGATCGGCGCCGGGCAGGTCATCACGACCGGGCTCGTCAACATGCGTCGCTTCGAGCAGCGCGGCGGCGAGGTCCGGGTGATCGCCGAGATGCTCGGCCGCAAGGTCCTCATCAAGAAGGAGCGCACCCGCGCCACGATCGAGGACGTCGCGATCGAGGACCGCGGGCAGGGTGACTGGGAGGTGTCCCAGCTCTTCCTCCGCAAGCCGAAGACCACGCCGTCGCCGTTCGGCAAGGGTCCGACCACGTTCGCCACCTGGAACGAGGTCACCGAGGACGAGCTCCCCGGCGAGGCCCAGTCCGCCGAGCACGTCATCGCCGCGTACTCCGACCTGCTGCCGGCCGACCTCGCGTCGACGCTGCTCGACCTGCCCGAGGAGCGGCGGTTCGAGGTGGCCGAGGAGCTGCCCGACGACCGACTGGCCGACGTGCTCGAGGAGATGCCCGACCAGGAGCGCATCGACATCCTGACCCGGCTCGAGGACGCCCGCGCCGCCGACGTCCTCGACCAGATGCAGCCCGACGACGCCGCCGACGTGCTGGCGCAGTTCCCCGACGACCGGAGCGAGGCCCTGCTGCAGCTCATGGAGCCGGAGGAGGCGCAGGACGTCCGCATGCTCCTGGAGTACGAGCCGGACACCGCCGGTGGCCTCATGACCACCGAGCCGGTGATCGTCTCCGCCGACGCGACCGTGGCCGAGGGCCTCGCGCTCATCCGTCGGCACGAGCTCGCCCCGGCCCTCGGCGCGAGCGTCTGCGTGACGCTCCCCCCGTACGAGCCGCCGACCGGCCGGTTCCTCGGGCTCGTGCACTTCCAGCGCATGCTCCGGTACCCGCCGAACGAGCGCCTCGGCACGCTCATCGACCAGCAGACCGAACCGGTGCGCGTCGACGCGAGCGCCGCCGAGGTCACGCGGGTGATGGCGACCTACAACCTCGTGTCCGTCCCCGTGGTCGACGACGCCCACCGTCTGGTCGGGGTGGTGACGATCGACGACGTCCTCGACCACGTCCTGCCGGACGACTGGCGAAGTCAGGGCGAGGGAGACTCCCCCTCGCGACTCCGCCAACGCCCGCGCAAGACGCCCGTGACCACGGGAAGGAGGACCACTCGTGGCCCGAACGGATGACTCCCGCCAGGAGCGCCTGGACTCGCCGAAGGGCATGCGCACGCGCGTGCTCCCGACCCGCCGCCGTGGCCGCGGCGACACCTTCGGTCGTGCGACCGAGGGCATCGCCCGCGCGATGGGCACGCCCTGGTTCCTCGTCGGCCTGACGCTGTTCTGTGCCGTCTGGATGATCTACAACTCGGTCGCCCCGGCGAACTGGCAGTTCGACTCGGCCTCGATCGGATTCACGGCCCTGACGCTCGTGCTGTCCCTGCAGGCGTCGTACGCGGCGCCGCTCATCCTGCTCGCGCAGAACCGGCAGGACGACCGCGACCGGGTGCAGTTCGAGCAGGACCGGCAGCGCGCCGAACGGAACCTGGCGGACACCGAGTACCTCGCTCGCGAGGTCGTCGCCCTCCGCCTGGCGATGCGGGAGATGGCGTCGAAGGACTTCATCCGCGCCGAGATCCGGTCTCTGCTCGAGGAGCTCGACCGACGGGACGCCGCAGAGGCCTTCGACGACGAGACGGGGAGCGCCCGGACCCGTGGCTGACCCCCAGCAGCCGGACGAGCGTCTGGGTGCAGCGGTCCTCGCTGCGCTCGGCCGCGTGCTCGACCCGGAGATCCGTCGGCCCGTCACGGAGCTCGACATGATCCGCGGGGTCGACGTGCAGCCGGAGGGCGCTGTGCGCGTCGACCTGCAGCTCACGATCGTGGGGTGCCCGGCCGCCGACACGATCGAACGCGACGTGCGCGCCGCCGCCGGTTCGGTGGACGGCGTGCGGCACGTCGACGTCGACGTCACCGTGATGAGTCCGGCGACCCGGGCCGCGCTCACCGAACGGCTCCGCGGCGACCGCCCGCGCGGCGTGCAGTTCACGCCGGACTCGCTGACCCGGGTGATCGCCGTGACGAGCGGCAAGGGCGGCGTCGGCAAGTCCACCGTGACCGTCAACCTCGCCGCGGCCCTCGCCGCCGCCGGGCAGCGGGTCGGGATCGTCGACGTCGACGTGCACGGGTTCAGCGTCCCCGGGCTGATGGGCCTGACGGACGCGAACGGCGTCGCGCCCCGGCCGACCCGAGTGGACAGCATGATCCTGCCGCCGGTCGCGCACGACGTGAAGGTCGTCTCGATCGGGATGTTCGTCGACGACGTCTCCACCGCGGTGTCGTGGCGCGGACCGATGCTGCACCGCACGGTCGCGCAGTTCCTGACCGACGTGTGGTTCGGCGACCTCGACGTGCTCCTGCTCGACCTGCCGCCGGGAACCGGGGACGTCGCGATCTCGGTCGGGCAGCTGCTCCCCCACGCCGAGGTGCTCGTCGTGACCACGCCGCAGGCGGCCGCGGCCGACGTCGCCGAGCGCAGCGGGGTGGTGGCGCGCCAGACCGGGCAGCGGGTGATCGGCGTCGTCGAGAACATGGCCGGGCTCGTCCAGCCGGACGGCAGCGTGCTGCACCTGTTCGGCGAGGGCGGGGGCGACGAGACCGCCGCACGGCTGTCGCGCGGCCAGGACGTCCCCGTGCCGGTGCTCGGTCGCGTGCCGCTGTCGGTGCCCCTCCGCGAGGGCGGCGACACCGGCCTGCCGGTCGTCCTGGGCGCCCCCGAGGACCCCGCGGCGGTCGCCCTGCGGGACATCGCGGCGACGATCGCGACGATGGGCCGCGGGCTGGCCGGCCGGAAGCTCGGGCTCTCGCTGTCCTGACCGACGGCGAGCGGCGAACCGCGGACGACCGAGCGGACGACGGCAGACGAACGGTTCGCTAGCGTGGCGGGCATGAGCAACACCGACCACGTCACCGTCGACTGGGACGCCGCCCGCGACACCAACCGCGCGAACTGGGACGACCGGGTGCCCATCCACGAGGGCGCCTACGACGTCGCCGCCCTCGACGACCCCGCGCACCGCTCCGACGTCGTGCGGGACGATCTGCCGGTGCTCGCCAGGTGGCTGCCGTCCGGCTCGCTCGACGGCCTGGACGTCTGCCACCTGCAGTGCCACATCGGCACCGACACCATCTCGCTCGCCCGAGAGGGCGCCCGCGTCACCGGCGTGGACTTCTCGGCCCCGGCACTCGCCTCCGGCGCTGCGCTCGCGGAGCGGCTCGGCCTCGACGTCACGTGGGTGGAGACCGACGTGCTCGACGCCCGCGCCGCCGTGGTCGGCGACTTCGACGTCGTCTACACGAGCATCGGGACGATCTGCTGGCTCGCCGACCTGGACCGCTGGGCTGCGCAGGTCGCAGCGCTCCTGCGGCCGGGCGGGGTGTTCTTCATCCGTGACGGGCACCCGGCGCTGTACGCGCTCGACGAGAGCGCCCCGGAGCTGGTGACACGGTACCGGTACTTCCCGGACGGCACGGCCCAGCAGTGGGAGGACACGGGCACCTACGCCGGCGAGGGCACCGTCGCGCACACCCGCACGTACGAGTGGCCGCACCCGCTGTCCGAGGTCGTGAACGCCCTGCTCGGCGCCGGGCTCCGCCTGCGGCTGCTCGACGAGGGACGCACGCTCCCCTGGCGCTTCAGCCCCCGCATGGTCGAGGACGGGCACGGCTCGTGGGTCTGGCCCGCCGAGGACCGCGACCGCCTGCCCACCACGTTCACGGTCGTCGCCACGAAGGACTGACCGCGTCGGAGACCGTTCCGCGCATCAGAGGCCGATCTGCGCGTCGGGGGCCGATCCGCGCGTGGGGTGCCGTTCCTTCCGCCCTCCAATGCGCGGATCGGCATCCCAGGACGGTTGCGATGGGCTCGAAGGACCGGCCGGGCGCGACCCACGGACGGACGGGAGGCACGGTGCCAGCCGGCACCGTGCCTCCCGTCCGTCACCGGGTCACGGAACGGGCGTCAGGTCGCCTCGGCGTCGAAGGGTGCCGCCTCGCCCGCGGCGAGCGGCACCACCGGTGCCGTCGCGCGCACCTTCGACGCGGTGACCTGCGCGGTCTCGACCGCAGCCATGCCGCTCGCGGTGCTGGACGGGGAGTCGAGGAGGGCGTCGCGGATGATGCGACGCGGGTCGTACTGCCGGGGGTCGAGCTTCTGCCAGTCGACGTCGTCGAACTCGGGGCCCATCTCCTCGCGCATGCGGTCCTTCGCGGTGTCCGCGAAGCGGCGTACCGCCTTGACGAACTCGGCGAGCTTCTGCGCGTACATCGGCAGGCGCTGCGGACCGAGGAGCAGCACCGCGATGATCCCGATGATCAGGATCTTGTTGAAGTCGATGGACACGCAAACGAGCGTAACCCGTCCCCACTGCGCCACACCCGTAGAGTTGTCCTCCGAACGGAGTGTGCGTGTCAGAGAAAGAGTCGAACTGGAAGTTCGCCGAGGACATCGTCTCGGAACCCGAGGTGATCGCCCGAGCGCGTGAGCACTCCCTGGAGCTCGGGGTCGAGGCGATCTCGCCCGCCATCGGCGCACAGATCGCCGTGGTCGCCGCCGCGTCGCGCGCCACGAGCATCATCGAGATCGGCACCGGGCTCGGGGTGTCCGGCCTCTGGCTGCTGAGCGGTGCGCCCGAGGCCACGCTCACGACGATCGACGTCGAGGTCGACCACCAGCAGTACGCCCGCGACGCCTACATCGCCGCCGGTACCGCCCCCGCCCGCGTCCGGCTCATCCCCGGTCGGGCGAACCAGGTCCTGCCCCGCATGAACGAGGCGTCGTACGACCTCGTGCTCGTGGACGCCGACCCGGAGCACGTCATCGAGTACGTCGAGCACGGCCTGCGGCTCGCCCGGGTCGGGGGCACGGTCCTCGTGCCGCACGCCCTGTGGCGCGGTCGGGTGGCGGACCCGGTGCGTCGGGACCGCGCGACCACGGACTTCCGACTGCTCCTGACCGAGGTGTCGACGTCCGGGGCCGTGCGGAGCGCGCTCTCGCCCGCCGGCGACGGCCTGCTGCAGATGACGAAGGTCAGCGCCTAGGGACCGTCCCGGCCGCCCGCGTCCAGGTGGCGCAGGTACCGCTCCGGCGCCGCGAGGAACGCCCGCTGGTCGCGGACCAGGTCGAGGTCCTGCCACGCCGTCCGGCGGATCCCCCATTGGCCGACCTCGTGGACGGCGGCGCCCGGGAACGCCGCGAGCACCGGCGAGTGGGTGGACAGGAGCACCTGCCCGCGACCGGTCTCGACGATGGACTGCAGCAGCCCGATGAGCGCGAGGCACCCGGAGAACGACAGCGCGGACTCCGGTTCGTCGAGGATCCACAGCCCGGGCCACTGCGACCGGTCGATCACGAAGTCGAGGAACGACTCCCCGTGGCTCCGCTCGTGGAACACCGGTTCCGGCCGACCACCGCCGTGCTGCTCGAGGTACGTGAACACCCCGTGCATGGTCTCCGCGCGCAGGAAGAACCCGCTCTTGGCCGCACCGGGCTCGCGCACGAGGACGAGGTGCTCCCACAGCTGCGACTCGCTCGGGCGGGTGCTGTGACCGGACATCGTCGAGCCGCCCTCCGGTCCCATCCCGAACGCGATCGCGATCGCCTCGACCAGGGTGGACTTGCCGACGCCGTTGTCGCCGACGAACACGGTCACCGGGTCCAGGTCGAACCCGTCGTCGAGCAGCTGCCGGACGGGCGCGAGCGTGGCGGGCCAGGCGTCGCGCGGGAGCGGGTCGGGCGCGTACTCCTCGACGCGGCGGATCGGCAGGCGGGTGCGGGGCACGGCACCATCCTGGCGGGCAGCACCGACAGGCGCAGGGGCGCACGGGCCCGGCCGGCCGCACGCGCAGGAGGCCCGGAGCGTACGCGCTCCGGGCCTCCTGTCGGTGGTGCTTCGACGGAACTACGCCGAGACGACCTCGGCGAGTGCGTCGTGGAGTTCCTTGGCCTCGGCGTCGTTGACCGAGACCACCAGGCGGCCTCCACCTTCGAGCGGAACCCGCACGATGATGAGTCGACCCTCCTTGACAGCCTCCATCGGCCCGTCACCGGTCCTCGGCTTCATCGCTGCCATCAGATGTCCCCTTTCGTGCAGAAGATGCTCGCCCATTATCCCGTACCGAGGGGGCAACTGCGAAACCGCCCAGGTTGGGGGTGTCGGAATGCGACGTTCTCGCGGCTCCGAGTGGTGACCTTGGGGAATGCCGAACATCCGCTCCATGCTCCGTCCACAGGCCGACCCGGTCGCCGAGGCGGTGCCCACGGGCATGCGCATCGCCGGAGCCTTCTCGTGGCGCTTCCTCGTCACGGTGGCAGCCCTGGCCGTCGTCGTCGCGCTGGTGGTCCTGCTGCAGGACATCGTGGTGCCGTTCCTGGTCGGGCTGCTCGTCTGCGCGCTGCTCGCCCCGTTCTCGGCGTTCCTGCAACGACACCGGTGGCCGAAGTGGCTCGCGGTGCTGACGGCCTGCATCTCGGTCGTGGTGGTGCTCGGGATCCTGGCGCTCGTCGTCACGGCGCAGGTCCGCTACGACCTGCCGACGCTCGAGCGACGCCTGACGAGCAACGTGCAGACCTTCCAGACCCTCCTCGCGTCCGAGCCGTTCGGCATCACCTCGGCGCAGGTCACGAAGTACCTGGCCGAGGCGACGAAGTTCCTGCAGACCCACGCCACGTCGATCCTGTCCGGCGCCGCCGAGGCGGGCAGCGGACTGGTGCACGCGCTCGAGGGGCTGTTCATCGTGGTCTTCACGACGATCTTCGTGCTGATCGACGGGCACCGGATCTGGTCGTGGGTCGTCCGGATCTTCCCGCGGCGCTCCCGCGGCCGCATCGACGCGGCCGGTCAGGCGGGGTGGAAGACCCTCACCAGCTTCATCCGCGTGCAGCTCATCGTCGCGGTGACCGACGCACTCGGCATCGTCATCGGCGCGCTCGCACTGGGGCTGCCGCTCGCCGTGCCCATCGGCGTCATCGTGTTCTTCGGGGCGTTCGTCCCGGTGGTCGGCGCGATCGTCGCCGGCATCGTCGCCGTGGTCATCGCGCTGGTCTTCAACGGACTGGTGCCGGCGCTCATCATGCTCGCCGTGGTGATCGTCGTGCAGCAGCTGGAGAGCCACGTCCTGCACCCGTTCCTGACCGGCAGTGCCGTCAAGGTGCACCCGCTCGGCGTCGTGCTCGGCGTCACCGCGGGCACCACCATCGCGGGCGTCGTCGGCGCCTTCTTCGCGGTGCCGTTCATCGCGACGGTGAACGCGATGGTGCACGCGGCGGCCGACTGGCGCCCGGGCGAGGACCCGTCCGCCACGGCCGCCGCCGAGGAGTCAGACGACCGCGAGGTCGATCACGGCGGCGTCCAGTCGTAGCCGTCGACCAACCAGCACGCGTCGAGCCACATCCACTGCAGCACGAGGCACGCGGCGACGAGGAGCACCCGGTAGACCGGTGACCGGGGCAGCGCCACGATGCCCAGGAGCGGCGCGATCGGCAGCAGGATGCGCCAGGTGCTCGACTGCGGGAAGAAGACCGCGAGCAGGTACACGACGTACGCCACCGCCCAGAGCCGCAGCTCGAGCCCGATCCGGCGAGCAGCGGGCTGGAACACGAAGACGGCGAACCCGACGACCGCGACGGCGAGCAGGATCCCGCCGGCCGGCTGCCGGAACCACCAGCCGAAGCCCTGCACCCACGGGGTGAACGGCACGAGCTCCTGCCAGCCGATGTACGACGACCGCCAGGCGAGCTCGGTGTCGGTGTACGCCTTCGGCACCCCGGTCACGGCCCAGGCGATCGCCGGCCACGCGAGCCCGACGAGACCGGACACCGCGCCGACCACGAGCGGCGGCAGGGCGGTGCGGACGGTCGGGCGGGCGGACTCGCGCACCCAGGCGGGACGGACGGCCCAGACGACCAGGAACAGCGCCACGAGCAACCCGAACGCGAGTCCGGTGGGGCGGGTCATGCCGAGCAGCAGGACCACGGGCAGCATCGTCCACCAGCGCCGGTCCACGAGCAGCAGCAGGGCGACGAGGAGCAGGAACATCCCCATCGACTCGGCGTACGCGACCTGGAACATCGCGGACACCGGCGCGACGCAGAACAGCACCGTGGCGAACGTCGCCCGGCCGTCGTCGAGGAACCGTCCGAGCAGCCGTCGGAACACGAGCGCGGCACCCCACCCGGAGACCAGCGACACCGCCACGGCGACGGCCTCGAACGACGCCCCGGTGAGGAGCATCAGCCCGCGGACCAGGAACGGGTACGCCGGCATGAACGCCCACGCGTTCTCGGTGACGTGCCCGGCGGCGTCCACCGGGAGCGTCGACGGGTAGCCGCCGGTGGCGATCACCCGGTACCAGGCGCCGTCCCAGATCGCGGCGAACGACAGGTACGAGGGGTGCTGGACCGTGAACGAGTTCGCGGCCTGCTGCCCCGCGTACGCCAGGAGCATCGCCCCGGTGACGATCCGCGCGACGACGTACACGACGGTGATCCGCACCCACCAGGGCACGGCACGGTACCGGGCGCGCCACCGCACCCCCGGCCGACGCCCCGCGACGACCGGCGCGGAGCCCGTCGTCACGCCGTCAGCCACCGCCGCAGACCGTCCTCGACCGCGGTGATCTGGTCGACGGGGACCTGCTCGTCGTCGTGGTGCGCGAAGACCGGCTCGCCGGGGCCGTAGTTCACGGCGGGGACGCCGAGCGCGGAGAACCGGGCGACGTCCGTCCAGCCGTACTTCGGGCGCGGGGCCGGCCCGCCGACCGCGGCGACGAAGTCCTGCGCGAGCGGGGCGTCGAGCCCGGGACGCGCGCCGGCGGCGAGGTCGACGATCTGCACGTCGTACCCGTCGAAGAGCTCGCGGATGTGGGCCACGGCCTCGTCCGCGCTGCGCGAGGGCGCGAAGCGGTAGTTCACGTGGACCATCGCCTCGTCCGGGATGACGTTGCCGGCGATGCCGCCGGAGATCCCGACGGCGTTCAGGCCCTCGCGGTAGTCGAGGCCGTCGACGGTCACCGTGCGCGGCTCGTAGGCGGCGAGGGTGGCCAGGATCGGCGCGGTCTTGTGGACGGCGTTGTCGCCGATCCAGCTGCGGGCGCTGTGCGAGCGCTTGCCGAACGTGCGGACCTCGGCCCGCAGGTTGCCGTTGCAGCCGCCCTCGATCTGCGCCCCGGAGGGCTCGCCGAGGATCGCGAAGTCGCCGGCGAGCAGCTCCGGCCGGGTGCGGGCGAGCCGACCGAGGCCGTTCAGCGAGTCGCTGACCTCCTCGTGGTCGTAGAACACCCAGGTGACGTCGACGTTCGGTGCGACGAGGTCGTACGCCAGCTTGAGCTGCACCCCGACGCCGGCCTTCATGTCCACGGTGCCGCGACCCCAGAGGATCTCGGTGCCGTCCTCCGTGGTCCGGAACTCGGTCGGCAGGTTGTGGTTCAGCGGCACGGTGTCGATGTGCCCGGCGATGACGACGCGGCGGTCCCGACCGAGGTCCGTCCGCGCCACGACGGCGTCGCCGTCGCGGACCACCTCGAGGTGGTCGAGGGGCGCGAGCGTCGCCTCGATCGCGTCGGCGAGGCGGCCCTCGTTCCCGGACACCGACTCGATGTCGCAGATCACGCGGGTGATGTCGATGGACGAGGCGGTGAGGTCGAGCAGCTCCGGCATGCGGTCAGCGTACCGGCCGCGTCCTGCGGTCGGCTGGTCCACGGCACCGGTCGGGAGGCACGGATCGCGTCCCCCACGACCGTCCCGCTGGACGGGTGGCCGGGCCCGGCGGGTCGGTAACCTGGTCGCGTGACCGACGCGCCCGCAGCCACCGACCGCCCCACGCACGCCTGGGGCCACGGCCTCGCCACGATCGCCGCCGACGGCACCACCCTCGACACCTGGTACCCGGAGACGCACCTGGGCGAGCTCCCCGCGGACGCCGCGTTCCCGGAGGACCTGCGCGCCCACGTCGGCGACGACCCGCGGCGTGACGTCCGGGTCGAGGCGGTGACGACGGCGATCGTGCTCGACGACGCCCCGGCGAGCACGCCCGACGCCTACCTGCGCCTGCACCTGCTCAGCCACCTGCACGTGCAGCCGAACACCATCAGCCTGGACGGTGTCTTCGGACACCTGCCGATCGTCGCGTGGACGAACGCCGGCCCGGTGCACCCCGATGCCCTCACCCGGCTCCGTCCGGTCCTGCAGCGCGCCGGGATCGCCGTGCACGCGGTCGACAAGTTCCCGCGCCTGCTCGACTACGTCGTCCCGGACCGCGTGCGCATCGGCGACGCGAACCGGGTCCGGCTCGGAGCGCACCTCGCGCCGGGCACCACCGTCATGCACGAGGGCTTCGTGAACTTCAACGCCGGCACCCTCGGCGACGCGATGATCGAGGGCCGCGTCTCGCAGGGCGTCGTCGTCGGGAACGGCACGGACATCGGTGGCGGCGCGTCGATCATGGGGACGCTGTCCGGCGGCGGGACGCACCGGGTGTCGCTCGGCGAGCGCGCCCTGCTCGGGGCGAACGCGGGGCTCGGGATCTCGCTCGGCGACGACTCCGTGGTCGAGGCTGGACTGTACGTCACGGCCGGCACGAAGGTCGTCCTGGTCGGGGCCGCCCCGGACCCGGACGGCACGCCCAGGACCGTGAAGGCCGCCGAGCTCTCGGGGGCGCCGAACGTGCTGTTCCGCCGGAACTCCGTCACGGGTGCCGTCGAGGCACTGCAGCGACGGGGCGAGGGCATCCAGCTCAACACCGCGCTGCACGCGTAGCCGGGGACCGGCCCAGCGCACGAGCCGACGGACGGGAGGCACGTGGCGGACCCGCCACGTGCCTCCCGTCCGTCGCATCCCGGCCACCTGCCCAGCGTGCGCGGGCAGGACGCACCGGTCAGCGCGTCGGCAGGTCCCGTTCCGGGTGCCCCACGTAGAGCTGCTGCGGGCGGCCGATCTTGTTGAGCGGGTCGTTGTTGAGCTCACGCCACTGGGCGATCCAGCCCGGCAGGCGACCGATCGCGAACAGGACCGTGAACATCCGCGGCGGGAAGCCCATCGCCCGGTAGATGATGCCGGTGTAGAAGTCGACGTTCGGGTAGAGCCGACGGCTGACGAAGTACTCGTCCTCGAGCGCGATCTGCTCGAGCTCCATCGCGATGTCGAGCAGGTCGTCCTGCACGCCGAGGGACTCGAGGACCTCGTGCGCGGACTCCTTGACGAGCTTCGCGCGCGGGTCGTAGTTCTTGTAGACGCGGTGTCCGAAGCCCATGAGCTTCACCCCGCGCTCCTTGTTCTTCACCCGCTCGACGAAGCGCGACACCGGCTCGCCGGAGTCCTTGATCTGCTGGAGCATCTCGAGCACGGCCTCGTTCGCACCGCCGTGCAGCGGGCCGTACAGGGCGTTGATGCCCGCCGAGATCGACGCGAACATGTTCGCCTTCGTCGAGCCGACCAGGCGCACGGTCGAGGTCGACGCGTTCTGCTCGTGGTCCTCGTGCAGGATGAGCAGCCGCTCGAGCGCCTTCGACAGCACCGGGTTCGGCACGTAGGTCTCGGCCATGGTGCCGAAGTTCAGCCGCAGGAAGTTGTCGACGAACGACAGCGAGTTGTCCGGGTACAGGAAGGCCTGCCCGATCGCCTTCTTGTGCGCGTAGGCGGCGATGACGGGGAGCTTGGCGAGCAGCCGGACGGTCTGCAGCTCGACCTTCTCCGGGTCGTCGACGCTCATGTCGTCCTCGTAGTACGTCGACAGGGCGCTCACCGCGCTGGACAGCACCGACATCGGGTGCGCCGAGTGCGGCAGGGCGTCGAACAGGCGACGGAGGTCCTCGTGCAGGAGCGTGTGGCGACGGATGCGGGCGTCGAACCCGGCGAGCTCGTCCGCGGTGGGGAGCTCGCCGTAGATCAGGAGCCAGGCGACCTCGAGGTAGGTGCAGCCCGACGCGACCTGGTCGATCGGGTACCCGCGGTAGCGCAGGATCCCTTCGTCGCCGTCGATGTAGGTGATGGCGCTCTTCGTGGCGCCGGTGTTCACGAAGCCGTAGTCGAGCGTGTTCAGCCCGGTCTGCTTCTTGAGCGTCGAGATGTCGATCGCCGACGCGCCGTCGACGCTCGGCAGGATCGGGAACTCCGCCGTGCCGCCCGGGAACGTGAGCGTCGCGGTCTCCGTGGACTCGGCGGCGGCGGGGCTCACGGGGACGGGCGTGGTGGGCGGTGTGGCCGTCTTCTGAGCGTCGTTGGCAGTGTCAGTCACGACCACAGCCTAATCGCGGGGACTGTCGGTCGTGCACCACGGGGGCCCTCGGAATTGGTGGGAACCGCGGATTGTGCACGGAGACGGACCCGCTCCGGCCGCGTCCCGTGGACGTTCCGGCCGCGTCGCCCGGGTGTCCGGACCGCGGCGCCCCGGCGCGGCTGGGTCAGGAACCGGCGAGTCGTCGGGCGCTCGCCAGACGCTGCGCCGCCGCCGCGATCCGGTCGTCGGTGGCGGTGAGCGCGACCCGCACGTGCTGGGCGCCCGCGGGGCCGTAGAACGTGCCGGGGGCGACGAGGATGCCGCGGTCCGCGAGCCACGACACGGTGTCGAGCGCGGGCTCGCCTCGGGTCGCCCAGAGGTACAGGCCCGCCTCGCTGTGGTCGATCCGGAAGCCCGCGTCCTCGAGTGCCCGTCGGAGCATGTTCCGCCGGGCGCGGTACCGGGTCTTCTGCTGCTGCACGTGGGTGTCGTCGGCCAGCGCCTCGACCATCGCCTGCTGCACGGGCAGCGGCGGCATCATGCCGGTGTGCTTCCGGACGGCGAGCACGTCGGCGAGGACCGCGGCGTCACCGGCGACGAACGCGGCGCGGTACCCGGCCAGGTTCGACTGCTTCGACAGCGAGTACACGCTGAGGACGCCGTCCACCGAGTCCCCGACCACGCGCGGGTCGAGGATCGACGGCGTGGGGGCGGTGTCGTACGGCGGTTCCCAGCCGAGCTCGGCGTAGCACTCGTCCCCGACGACGACGGCGCCGAGTTCGCGGGCGCGGGCGACGGCGGCTCGGAGCTGCTCCACCGACAGCACGCGGCCGTCCGGGTTGCCCGGGGAGTTCAGCCAGACGAGCCGGGTCGTGTCCGGCCAGGTCGCGGGGTCGTCCGCGGCGAGGGCATCGGCGCGCACGAGGGCCGCGCCGAGCTCGTAGGTCGGGTACGCGGCCTCGGGGAAGACGACGGTGTCGCCGGGTCCGATGCCGAGCCACAGCGCGAGCCCCGCGATGAACTCCTTCGAGCCGATCGTCGGCAGGACCTGGTCGGCCGTCAGGGTGATCCCCTGCCGGCGGCCGTACCAGTCGGCGATGGCCTCGCGCAGGGCCGGCGTGCCCGCGACCTGCGGGTAGGCGTGCGCGTCGGTGGCGTCGGCGAGGGCCCGTCGGACGACCTCGGGCGTGGGGTCGACGGGCGAGCCGACGCTGAGGTCGACGATGCCGCCCTCGGACGCCGCTGCGCGCTGCTTGAACGGGACGAGCTGGTCCCAGGGGAAGTCGGGGAGGTCGAGCGCCACGGGGGTGTCGCCGGTCAGCCGCGCGGGGGTTCGGCCAGGACGACCGGGTGGTCCTTGTGGATCACGCCGACCTTCGCGGCACCGCCGGGCGAGCCGATCTCCTCGAAGAACTCGACGTTCGCCTTGTAGTAGTCGGCCCACTCCTCGGGGAGGTCGTCCTCGTAGTAGATCGCCTCGACCGGGCAGACCGGCTCACACGCACCGCAGTCGACGCACTCGTCGGGGTGGATGTACAGCGACCGTTCACCCTCGTAGATGCAGTCGACCGGGCATTCGTCGATGCAGGCGCGGTCCTTGACGTCGACACAGGGCTGGGCGATCACGTAGGTCACGGTGCGGGTGCTCCCTTCGGACTGAGCGCTCTCGATCCTACTCGCGGGGCAGGGCCGACCCTGACCGCACACCGTCCCGCGCCTCGGCGGCGGCCCGGGCGGCCCGGAGTCCGGACAGGTCCGGCCAGGCGAGGGCGAGCAGCGTGATGACCGCGGGGGCGAACGTCCACACGTACCCGGCGGGGTTCGCGAGCACGAGCGGGGACGACTGTCCGCCGACCGACACGAGCACCTGGGTCGCGACGATCACCGCGACGCCGGCGGCTGCGACGAGGACCCGGGAGCGGAACAGCAGGCGGAGGCCGACGACGAGCCCGACGACGACGAGCGTCGTGATGACCATGCCGACCGGGACGCCGCCGATCGTCTGCTGGTGGGTGACGGTACCGAGCGCGCCGGCGAGCAGTCCGGCGACCACGGACACGACGACGGCCGCGGCCTTGCCCTGGCCGGACAGCTCCGCGAAGGTCTGCGGGGTCTCGGGCACCGGGTCGGCGTCGTGTCGGAAGGCCTCGACGTCGCGGGCGTGCTGCCGCTCCCCGTGCGGCATCAGCCACGACAGCGCCCGCGGGTCGTCGGTCGCGGCCGGGTCCACCGTCAGCTGGGAGCGGTACTGCTCGAGCGCCGCGCGGACCTTCGCCCGGACCGGCACGACGTCCACGGTCAGGTCGGGCTCCGTCGTCGCGGGGTCGACGATCATCGAGAACGGGACCTCCTCGGCACGGGCGGCGTACCGGGCGGCGTGGTGCACGCGCACGTGGTCCGGGTGGCCGTAGCCACCGTCGTCCGCGTAGCTGACCACCGCGTCCGCCCCGGTCGACCGGATCGCGGCCCGGACGTCGTCGACGACCTCGCCGAGGTCCGCCGCGGTGAGCGAGTCCGCCGGGGCGTCGTCGGCGGCGATCGCCCGCCCGTCGGGGCCCCACTGCATCCCGGAGTCGGTGTACCGCCGCGGCGCCAGATCGGTCGGGCGTGCGCCGGGTCCGCCGAGCCACAGGTGCGCCGGACCGCCGAGGGCGGCGAGCGCGGCGGCGATCTCGGTCTCGCGGTGCTCGGCGACGCGGGGGCCGTCCCCGGCGATCCCGGCGAGCTCCGGCACGAGCACCTCGCCCTGCTCTCCCCGCGTGGCGGTGAGCACGGTGACCTCGGCTCCGAGCTCGAGCAGCGTGGCGATGGTGCCGCCGGAGGCGAGGGTCTCGTCGTCGGGGTGGGCGTGCACGAACAGGACGCGCTCGGGGCGCGTGGCGGGGACCTTGGACATCAGGCCCAAGGCTACTTCGCTACCGCGGGGTGACGATGTACGTCGCGGTGACGCCGTCCCCACTCTTCGAGAACGTCAGCACCACGCGGTGCGCGTCGCTCCGGAACAGCCCGAACGCGCTCGAGGCGTCCGCCCGCTTCGCGGACTCGGTGTACCCGGCGTCCGCCAGGCGCTGGGCGGCCGCGGCGAAGTCGTCGACCGACCCCGCACGGACCTGCACCACCCAGCCGGAGCCGTTCGGCCCGGTGCCGCCGCCGAGGACCGTGCCGTCGACGAGCGGGACCTCGGCGGTCGGGAACCCGTCCGGGACCTTGCCGTCGGAGGTCACCCCCGTGCCCTTGAGGGCCGCGTCGAGGGCGCCGTCGATGCCGCCCGCGACCGAGGACATGCCGTCCTGGATCGCCTTGCCGTCGATGCCCTGGACGGTCTCGGAGACGTTCGAGGCCACCGAGGATCCGAGGGCGGTCGCCTGCTGGACGTCGGCGGCCGAGCAGCCGGTCAGACCGGCGAGGGTGATGCCCGCCGCCACGGCGGCGAGCAGGGTCCGGGTCGTACGCATGGGGTCACCCTAGGGCGACAGCCGGGAGGCGCGGCGTGCGTTCCCTGGGAACCCGCCTGCCCGCCACCGGGTCACGCCCGGCGGGTGGGGCGCGTCAGGACAGCCAGGCGCGGGTCGCGGCCGTCAGCGCGTCGACCCCGACCGGGATCGCGGTCTCGGCCTGCGGCGCGTAGAACGGCGAGTGGTTGCTCGGGACGTCGTCGCCGCGACGGAAGAGCTCCGGGTCGGTGATCCCGGTGAACCAGTACACGAGCGGCACGCCGGCCGCGGTGGCGAGCTGCCCGACGTCCTCGGACGCCATCGCGAGGCCGATCTCCAGGTCGCGGGCGTCCGGCACCGCGCCCTGCAGCGCCTCGAGCACGCGCCGAGCGGCCTCGGCGTCGTTCACGGTGACCTCGGCCCCCGGCGCCCGCTCGATGGTCGGGGCAGGGAGGCCGCCCGCGTCGCTCTCCGCACGCACGATGCGCTCGATCGACGCGATGATGCGCTCCCGGGTCTCCTCGTTGCGGGCCCGCGTCGAGATCTCGATGACGGCCTGGTCCGGGATGATGTTCGGCCGGGTGCCGGCGTGGAAGCTGCCGACGGTGACGACACCGGCGTCCGACGGCGAGACCTCGCGCGAGACGACCGTCTGCAGCCGCACGACGGCGCTCGCGGCGGTGACGATCGGGTCGAGCGAGGCCTGCGGCGCCGAGCCGTGCGCGCCACGGCCGTTGAACGTGACGGTCAGTCGGTCGCTCGACGCCATCACGGGACCGGAGCCGACCGCGACGACGCCGACCGGCGCCGGCGCGGAGTGCTGGCCGAGGACGACGTCGGGCTTCGGGAACCGCTCGACCAGGCCGTCCTCGAGCATCGCCCGGGCGCCGGAGATCACCTCTTCCGCCGGCTGGAACACGGCGACGACGGTGCCGGACCAGGCGTCACGGGTGTCGACGAGCTGCTCGAGCGTGCCGAGCAGCCACGTCACGTGGATGTCGTGCCCGCAGGCGTGCATCGTCGGGACCTCGGCGCCCTCGTCGTCGCGCCCGGTGTGGGTGCTCGCGTACGGCAGTCCGGTGCGCTCCTGGACGGGCAGGCCGTCCATGTCGGCGCGGAGCCAGACGACCGGGCCGTCCCCGTTCGACAGCACACCGACGACCCCCGTGCCGCCCACGCCCGTGGTGACGTCGATGCCGCCGAGCTCGGCGAGCCGGTCGGCGACGACGCCGGCCGTGCGGTGCTCCTGGAAGCCGAGCTCCGGGTGGGCGTGCAGGTCCTGGTACAGGGAGAGGAGGTCGAGGGTCACGCGCTCCACCGTATCCCCACGCGCCGACGGCCCGGCCACCTCGATGAGGTGACCGGGCCGTCGGACGGAGGCAGTGCCTCCAGGGTGGGCCCGCTTACGCGTCCTGGCGCTTCAGGCGGGCGTACGCGCGCTGGCGCGCCTGCGCGTCCAGCTCGACCTTGCGGATGCGGACGTGGTCGGGGGTGACCTCGACGCACTCGTCCTCGCGCGCGAACTCCAGGCACTCCTCGAGGGAGAGCTGGCGCGACGGCGTCATCGACTCGAAGGAGTCGGCGTTCGCCGAACGCATGTTCGTGAGCTTCTTCTCCTTCGTGATGTTCACGTCCATGTCGTCGGCGCGCGAGTTCTCGCCGATGACCATGCCCTCGTAGACCTCCTCCGTCGGGTTGACGAAGAACGTCATGCGCTCCTGCAGGTTCGTGATGGCGAACGGCGTGACGACACCGGCGCGGTCGGAGACGATCGAGCCGTTGATGCGGGTCTGGATCGGGCCGGCCCACTCGTCGTAGCCGTGCGAGATCGCGTTCGCGATGCCGGTGCCGCGGGTCTCGGTGAGGAACGACGTGCGGAAGCCGATGAGGCCGCGCGACGGCACGATGAACTCCATGCGGATCCAGCCGGTGCCGTGGTTCGTCATGTTCTCCATGCGACCCTTGCGCGCGGCCATGAGCTGCGTGATCGCGCCGAGGTGCTCCTCCGGCGTGTCGATCGTCATGTGCTCGTAGGGCTCGAGGAGCTTGCCGTTCTCGTCACGCTTCGTGACGACCTGCGGCTTGCCGACGGTGAGCTCGAAGCCCTCGCGGCGCATCTGCTCGACGAGGATGGCGAGCGCCAGCTCACCGCGGCCCTGGACCTCCCAGGTGTCCGGGCGGCCGATGTCCTGCACCTTGAGCGAGACGTTGCCGATGAGTTCGCGGTCCAGACGGTCCTTGACCATGCGGGCGGTGAGCTTGTGCCCCTTGACCTTGCCGACGAGCGGGCTCGTGTTCGTCCCGATGGTCATCGAGATGGCCGGGTCGTCGACCGTGATGGTCGGGAGCGGACGGACGTCCTCGGGGTCGGACAGCGTCTCACCGATGGTGATCGTGTCGAAGCCCGCGACGGCGACGATGTCACCGGGGCCGGCGGACTCGGCCGGGTAGCGGTCGAGCGCCTTCGTGATGAGGAGCTCCGTGATGCGGGCGTTCGCGACGGTGCCGTCGTGCTTGACCCACGCGACCGTCTGCCCCTTCTTCATCGTGCCGTGGAAGATGCGGAGCAGCGCGAGGCGGCCGAGGAACGGCGACGCGTCGAGGTTCGTGACGTGCGCCTGCAGGGGGTGCTCGTCGTCGTACTTCGGGGCCGGGACGTGCTGCAGGATCGCCTCGAACAGCGGCTCGAGGTCGTCGTTGTCGGGCAGCGAGCCGTCCTCGGGCTTGTTGCGGCTCGCGGCGCCCGCGCGCCCCGAGGCGTAGACCACCGGGACGTCGAGGATCGCGTCGAGGTCGAGGTCGTCGACCTCGTCCGCCAGGTCGGAGGCCAGGCCGAGGAGCAGGTCCTGCGACTCGGACACGACCTCGTCGATGCGGGAGTCCGGGCGGTCCGTCTTGTTGACGAGCAGGATCACCGGGAGCTTCGCGGCGAGCGCCTTGCGGAGCACGAAGCGGGTCTGGGGCAGCGGGCCCTCGGACGCGTCGACGAGCAGCACGACACCGTCGACCATGGAGAGGCCGCGCTCGACCTCACCACCGAAGTCGGCGTGGCCGGGGGTGTCGATCACGTTGATCGTGATGCGACCGCCCGGGTTGAACTCCTCGGCGTGCTTCCCGTTGTAGAGCACCGAGGTGTTCTTCGCGAGGATGGTGATGCCCTTCTCGCGCTCGAGGTCGTTCGAGTCCATCATGCGGTCTTCGCCCTCGAAGTGGGCGTCGAACGAATTGGTCTGCGTGAGCATCGCGTCGACGAGGGTGGTCTTGCCGTGGTCGACGTGTGCCACGATGGCGACGTTGCGCAGGTCGGACCGGGTGGCGAGCGCCATACAGGACATCCTTCAAGTGTTCGGAGAAGATCGGGCGGCCGGTCGTCGTGGACACATGGCACCCGCGGGCAGAACGCCCGACACGCCAGTCTACCGGTAGTTCGCAACCACGAGGAGTACAGCGCATGAGTCGACGGCGAACGTGGGTCGAGATCACGATCGTCCTCATGCTGTCGCTCGGCGGGAGCGCCCTGTACTCGATCCTGCAGATCATCGACGACCTGTCGCAGACGACCCCGCTCGGCGAGCAGTCCACGGCGCTCAACCAGTCGACGACGACCATGCAGTACGTCGACCTGGCGCGGCAGCTCCTGGGCATCGCGGTCGACCTGGCCCCGGTCGCGCTCGTCTGCTACCTGCTCTGGAGCACGACCCGCCCGCACCTGTCCCGGCTCGGCATCGACCGGTTCCGCGTGCGCCCCGACCTCGGCGGCGCGGCGCTCATCGCCCTGGGCATCGGGATCCCGGGGCTCGCGCTGTACTTCACGGGCCGGGCGCTCGGCTTCACGGTGAACGTCGACCCGGCGGCACTGAACACGTACTGGTGGACGATCCCCGTCCTGCTGCTCTCGGCGATCCGGTCCGGGCTGCAGGAGGAGGTCATCGTGATCGGCTACCTGTACGAGCGGCTCGGCGGGCTGGGGTGGGGGCGGTGGCAGGTGATCCTGTCCACCGCGGTCCTGCGCGGGAGCTACCACCTGTACCAGGGCTTCGGGGCCTTCGTGGGGAACGCCGTGATGGGGATCGTGTTCGGCTGGATCTACACCCGGTGGGGGCGGCTGCTCCCCCTCGTGATCACGCACTGCCTGCTCGACGCGGCGGTGTTCGTCGGGTACCCGTACGTCGCCGCGGCGTTCCCGCAGCTGTTCCGCTGACCGGGCGGGATCGGGACGTCGGTGCCGGCCTCGGTGTTGGTGGAGCAGAAGACGTCGGGTCCGCGGGCGCGACCCGACGTGTTCTGCTCCACCGACGCGCCGGACGCGACCGACGGCCGGGCGGGAGGCGCGTGGCGGGGCGGCACCGTGCCTCCAGGCCGTCAGCCCGCCGCCTGCCGGGCCGCCCGCCGCCTGCTCGCCCGGCCACCCACCGGGCCGCGACACGCAGGTCGCGGCCGGCTCCCGGCCACCTGGCCCTACCGTGAGCGCATGAGCATCCCCGAGGTCGGCGAACCGGCTCCCGACTTCACCCTGCCGGGCACGATCGTCCGCGCCGGTCACCGCACCGACGGCGAGTACGCGCTCTCCGCCGAGATCGGCCGACCGGTCGTCCTGGCCTTCTACCCCGGGGACGCCAGCCCGGTGTGCACGGCGCAGCTCTGCAGCTACCAGGAGGAGCTCGACGGGTTCCAGGACCTCGGTGTCGTCGTGTGGGGCATCAGTCCGCAGGCGCTGGACTCGCACGAGGCGTTCGCGCGCGGGGCGTCGCTGACGTTCCCGCTGCTGAGCGACCCCGCAGGACGGGTCGTCCGCGCCTACGGCCTGCAGGCTCCGGGGATCGGACTGCGCCGGTCGGTGTTCCTCGTGGGACCGGACGGGGTGCTGCGCTGGCGGCACGTCGGGCTGGTCGGGTTGCGGTTCCCCAAGGCCGCGACGATCCGCGAACAGGTCGAGCGGCTGGTCGAGTAGCGGGCGCATCGCCGGGGCAGCGAGTTCTGTGCCGGTACGGCGTGGCGACTTCCTGAAGGTTCCGCCGTGGGGTATTGACACCCGAACTGGGGCGCGGTGACCATGGATGCACGAGAGGTCCACAGGACTTGCCTCCCCGGGGAATCGGGTCGTCCGGAGATACGCGCCGGTGTGTCACACCCGCTCCCCGGACGTCCCCGGGGAGGCACTCTCGGGATGCTCCGCCGCCTCCGCGGTGCCCGCTCGCCTACCATGCTCGGGTGACCCGCACCGTGATCGTCGCCCCCGGCATGCGTCTGTCCGCCGTCGTCCTCTGGGCGGTCGCCGTGCTCCTCGTGCCGCTCGCCCTGGTCGGCGGCGGCTCCCCCTGGCTCGCCCCGGTGCCCAGCCTGTTCATCGCGCTCGTCGCGTGGGCGGTCCTGTGGCGGCCGCGCTTCGTCTGCACCGACGAGCACCTGCAGGTCGTCGACGTCCGCCGGACCAGCACCTACGACTGGCGCCGCATCACCGAGATCCGGACGAGGTACGGGATCGAGATCGTCTCGAGCGAGGGCGTGCGCCGTACCTGGCTCGCCACCCGCAGGACGGCTCGGCTGGGCGCGCTGCCGAAGGAAAGGACGGGAGGCACGACCCGCCTCGACGTGGAGGCTGCGGCCGCTCGGATGCGTGCGTTCCTGCCCGAGCCGGTCGTGCAGGACGGCCCGCCTCCGGCGACCGTCGTGCCGGCGGTGATCACGCACCGGGCGCACGGGTGGTCGGTGGTCGGGATGATCGTGCTCGGGGTGGCCGCGTCGATGGCGGGCGCGCGGCTCTGAGGGGGGTCGGCGGCCGCCAGGCGACGGCCGGCTGCGGCCGACGGCTGCCGGCTGCCAGCTGCCAGCTGCCAGCTGCCGTACACGGGAGAACCCCCGGCGCCCGGAGGCGTCGGGGGTTCTCGGTGCGGTCGTGACTACTTCGTGTAGCCGACGTCCTGCCACTTGACGGAGCTCTGCTGGAACTGCGCCGGACCGTAGTTGACCAGGTCCTTCCGCACACCCCAGGCGTAGGGCTCCGGGAACAGCGGGATGGTGCCGGCGACGCCGACGATCACCTTGTCGATCTTCTGCGCGTCCTTGATCCGGTCGTTCGCGTTGAGCTCGGCGTTCGCGGTGTCCCAGAGCTTGCCGAGCGACTCGTCGGTCACGCCGGTGTAGTTCTGGCCTGCGTCGGCCGGGTAGTAGATCGACTTCGTGGACGACACCGGGAAGGGCGTGCCCTGCCAGGCGAAGTAGGTCGCGTCGAAGTCACGCGTGGTCGTCGTGACGTACTTCGTGAAGAAGTCGTCGGTCGGGACCGTGTCGATCGTGACCTTGAAGCCGGCGAGCTTCGTCTGCTGCTGCACGAGCTGCGCGATGTTGGCCGAGTTCTGGTTGTCCGACGGGATCACGAAGCGGACGTCGAGCTCCTTGCCGCCCTTCGACGCGTACCCGTTCGAGCCGATCTTCCAGCCGGCGTCCTCGAGCTTCTTCTTCGCGGAGTCGGTGCTGTAGCCGTAGACCTTCGACGCGTCGTCCTGGTACCCCTTCTGCCCCGGGAGGTAGATGAGGTTGTTCAGGACGGTCACCGGGCTCTTCACCGGCGAGAGGATCGCCTGCGCGAGGACCTGACGGTTCATGGCCTGCGCGAACGCCTGGCGGACCGACTTGTCCTTGAACACCTCGGACGTGCCGTTCAGCGTGATCTGCCGCTGGGTCGTGCCGAGCGAGCGCTCGATCTTCGAGTCGGACCGGCTGTTCGCGGTCTTGAAGTTGTCGGCGCTGCCGTTCAGGTTGAACGCGTCGAACTCCTTGTTGGCGTACGCCTGGGCCACGCTGTCGCGCGACACCGTCTTGAAGACGATCGTGTCGAGCTTGGGGGTGTCACCCCACCACTTCGGGTTCTTCTCGAAGGTGAGCACGCCGCCGTTCGCGTCGAACGACTTGACGATGTACGGCCCGCCCGACACGTACGTCGTCCCGTCGGCCGCGTACGGGCCCTTCGCCCACGCCTTGTTGAAGTGGTCCGGGGTGTCGACGGCCCAGTACGGGTAGATCCCGCCGAGCACGCTCGGCCAGTCGGCGTTGACCTTCTTGAAGGTGATGACGACGTCGCGCTCGTCCGAGCCCTGCGTCACGGAGTCGACGTCTTCCCAGACGTTCGTCGCGAGGGGCGCGAACGCCGGGTTGATCCCGTTCAGGGCCTTCCAGTTCGCCTCGACGTCCTTCTCGGTGATCGGCGTCCCGTCGGACCACACGGCCTTCGGGTTGATCTTGATCTCGACGGTCTGCGGGGAGTCCTTCGTGAGCTTCACGGACTCGGCGTAGTCCGGGTTCGCCTCCCAGTCACCGTTCTCCTTGAACTGGATGAACCCGGGCAGGTACACGCCGGCGATGGTCTGGTCGTCGACCGTGCCGGAGTCGAGGTTGTTGATCTGGAAGTTGGCGGGAGCCGAGTCGATCGGCAGCGTCAGGGAGCCGCCGTCCTTGATCGAACTGCGGTCCGCGGTCGTCCAACCCGTCGACTTGAGCGACGACTGGGCGACCGCGGAACTGCTCTCCCCCGCCGTCCCGCCGCCCGAGCAGCCGGCCAGCACGAGTGCTGCGGCGGCTGCGGTGGCGAGCACAGCGGTGCTCTTGATCCTCATTCGCATCGCGAGGATCCCCTTTCGGTGTGGTTCGCGCTGAGCGCTGGCGAACGTCGGCGGCCCCTGCCGTCACGTCTTTGGTCGATCACCCTAGCCACATCAGAAGACTCCACAAGAGTCCCTGCGAGGAATCGAAACACGGCCGTAACACGTGTTGCATAGCGTCACTTCGCATCACCACGACGTCGACGGATGGGGTTACGCTCTCCTCGCCGACAACGCCGTCCGTACCCTGCGAGGTCCATCGTCCATGCTTGCCTTCATCGCGAAGCGCATCGTCAACTACGTCATCCTGACGATCGTCGCGACCACCCTCGGGTACCTGCTCGCCAGTTCCACGCTGAACCCGGCATCCCGGTTCCTGGGCCGCAACCCCGCCGTGCCACAGGGCACGATCGACGCCTCGCTCCGCAAGCTCGGCGCCGACCCGAACACCCCGCTGCTCGTCCGCACGTGGGACTGGTGGGTGGGCCTCGTCACGCACGGCTCGCTCGGGATCAGCGCCCGCGGCACCGAGGTCACGGCCGACATCGTCGCCCGGTCCGGCACGAGCCTGCGGCTGCTGGTGATCGGCACGCTGCTCGGCGCGATCCTCGGCGTGTTGCTCGGCGTCTGGAACGCGGTCCGGCAGTACCGGGCGTCCGACCAGGTGTCCTCGTACCTGTCCTTCGCCGTCCTCGCGACGCCGGTGTTCGTGATCGCCGTCGTGCTCATGATCCTCGCGACGGCGCTGAACAACGCGGCGGGGACGCAGCTCATCAGCTTCACCGGTGAGTACACACCGGGGGTGACCGGGTTCTTCCCCGTCCTCGGCGACCGACTCGTCCACCTGTTGCTCCCGACGATCTCGCTGACGATCGGCGCCGTGGCCTCGTACTCGCGGTACCAGCGCTCGGCGATGCTCGACGTCCTGTCGAACGACTTCATCCGCACCGCCCGGTCGAAGGGCCGGACGCGCGGATCGGCCATCATGCGCCACGGCGTCCGCGTCGCCCTCATCCCGATGTCGACCTTCTTCGCGTACTCGTTCGGCCTGATCCTGACCGGCGCGAGCATCACCGAACTGGTCTTCAGCTGGCACGGCATGGGCGAGTACTTCGTGCAGAGCATCACCAACAACGACATCAACGCGGCAGCGGGCACAATTCTCTTCACGGCGATCCTCGTGCTCATCGCAGGCACCCTCGCGGACCTGCTCTACGCCGCGCTCGACCCGCGAGTGAGGGTGTGACCCGTGTCCGTACTCGACCCCACCACCACGACCACCGCCGGCGACCCGGGCAGCGGTGACGCCGGGACGCCCGCGCACGTCATCGAGGTCCGGTCCGGCCGCACCCCGCTCTGGCGCAAGGTCCTCGGCACCTGGCGCGCCCGCATCGGCGGTGGCGCCCTGCTGCTCATCATCCTCTGGGCCTTCGTCGGTCCGTACCTGTACCACTGGAACGCGGTCGACTCGGACGGCCTGGCCTTCGGCGCCGCACCGAGCGCCGCCCACTGGTTCGGCACGAACGACATCGGACAGGACATCTACGCGCAGACGCTCGTCGGCCTGCAGAAGTCGCTGCTCATCGGTCTCATCGCCGGTCCCGCCTCCACCCTGATCGCGGGGATCGTCGGTGCGGTCGCCGGCTACTTCGGCGGATTCGTCGACCGCGCCCTGGTGTGGGGCATCGACCTGCTGCTCGTGATCCCGTCGTTCTACGCGCTCGTGCTCCTCAGCCCCCTCTTCAAGAACCTCAGCTGGGTGGCCCTGATCGTCGGCCTGGCGATCTTCGGCTGGATGATCATGGCGCGCGTGATCCGCGGGCAGACGATGTCGCTGCGCGAACGCGACTACGTCAAGGCCGCCCGGTTCATGGGCGTGCCGTCGTCGACGATCATCCGCCGGCACATCCTGCCGAACGTGGCCTCGCTGCTCATCATCGACGCGACCCTCGGCGTCGGCGCGATGATCCTGTCGGAGAGCGCCCTGAGCTTCTTCGGCTTCGGCATCCAGGTGCCGGACGTGTCCCTCGGCACGCTGCTCGCCGCCGGGAGCCAGTCCGCCGTCACCCGTCCGTGGCTGTTCGTGCTGCCGGCCGCGACCCTCGTCGCGACCGTCCTGTCGACCAGCCTGCTCGGCGATGCCCTGCGCGACGCCATCGACCCCACCTCTGGAGCCAACCGTGACTGAGCCGCTGCTCACCGTCTCCGACCTGTCCGTCACCTTCAACCCGCGGACCAAGCCGGTCTACGCGGTCCGGGGTGTCGACTACTCGGTGCAGCAGGGCGAGTTCCTCGGCATCGTCGGCGAGTCCGGTTCGGGCAAGTCCGTGTCGTCGATGGCCGTGATGGGCCTGCTGCCGTCGTCCGCCCAGGTGCAGGGCAGCATCCGATTCGACGGCCAGGAGCTCGTCGGCCGCACCGACCGCGAGATGTCACGGCTCCGCGGTGGCGACATCGCGATGGTCTTCCAGGACCCGCTGTCCGCGCTGACGCCCGTGTACACGATCGGGCAGCAGATCGCCGAGGGCCTGAAGCTGCACGACCGGGCCCTCACGACGCAGGCCGCCCGGGTCCGCTCCGAGGAGCTCCTGCGTGCCGTGGGCATCCCGAACCCGGCCCGCCGGCTCGACGCCTTCCCGCACGAGTTCTCCGGCGGCATGCGCCAGCGCGCGATGATCGCCATCGCGATCGCGAACGACCCGAAGCTGATCATCGCCGACGAGCCCACCACGGCGCTCGACGTCACGATCCAGGCACAGATCCTGGACGTGCTGCAGACCGCGAAGGACATGACGGGCGCCGCGGTCGTGCTCATCACGCACGACCTCGGGGTCGTCGCGGGCAACGCCGACCGGGTCGCGGTGATGTACGCCGGACGGATCGTCGAGACCGCGCCGGTCGACGAGCTCTTCCACGAGCCGGTGATGCCGTACACGATCGGCCTGCTCCGCTCGATGCCGAACATGACCTCGGCACGGACCGAGCGTCTCGTGCCGCTCGACGGCCGCCCGCCGCTCCTGACCGCCCGGCCGACCGGGTGCCCGTTCGCGGACCGCTGCCCGGCCGTCATCGACGCCTGCCGCGACGGTGAGCCCGCACTGCTCGCGCCCACCGTCCCGGCCGCGGCGGGCAACCCCGTGCTCACCGGCACCACGCCGACGATCACGAACGGTACCTTCCTCGACGACCACACCGCCGCGTGCATCCGTCGCGACGAGATCGCCGCCGGCACCCTCGCCCGCTCCGAGATCTTCCCCCGCCCCGAGGACGTCCCCGAGGCCGCCATCGACCACGGCGACGAGGTCGTCCTCGAACTCCAGGACGTCGTCAAGACCTTCCCGCTCACCAAGGGTGCCGTCTTCCGTCGGCGCATCGGCGAGGTGCACGCCGTCGACGGCATCTCCCTGACCCTGAAGCGCGGGCAGGTCCTCGGGCTCGTCGGCGAGTCCGGCTGCGGCAAGACGACCACGATCATGGAGATCCTGGAGCTCGCCGGCGCACAGCAGGGCACCATCCGGGTGAACGGCGTCGACACCGGCACGCTCTCGAAGCGCGACCGCCGCGCCCTGCGGAGCGACATCCAGGTCGTCTTCCAGGACCCGATGGCGTCCATCGACCCCCGACTCGACATCGGATCGGTGATCGGCGAACCCCTCACCGTGCACGGGGTCGCGAAGGACGAGATCCGCCGACGGGTCCGCGACGCGCTCGAGCTCGTCGGGCTCGAGCCGAGCTACATCGACCGGTACCCGCACGAGTTCTCCGGCGGCCAGCGGCAGCGCATCGGCATCGCCCGCGCGCTCATCGTCGAGCCGAAGATCCTCGTGCTCGACGAGCCGGTCTCCGCGCTCGACGTCTCCGTCCAGGCCGGAGTCATCAACCTGCTCGAGGACCTCAAGCACCGCCTCGGCCTGTCCTACCTGTTCGTCGCGCACGACCTGTCGGTGGTGCGGCACATCGCCGACGACGTCGCCGTGATGTACCTCGGCCGGATCGTCGAGTACGGCGAGGGCGACCGCGTCTTCGACGACCCGCAGCACCCGTACACGCGGGCGCTCCTGTCGGCGGTCCCCGTCCCGGACCCCTCCGCCGAGGCAGCCCGCGGACGCATCCTGCTGCAGGGAGACCTGCCGAGCCCCACCGAGCGCATCGAGGGCTGCCGGTTCCGCACCCGGTGCCCGCTCTACCAGCTGCTCGACGAGGGCCGCCAGCAGCAGTGCCGCGCCGTCGACCCGCACCTGCAGGACGTCGCGGGCCGCGGGGTCGCCTGCGTGCAGACCGACCAGGAGCACCTGCTCACGGAGCACGCGACCGCCGCGGTCTGAGCCACCCACCGGACGGGAGGTACGTGGCGGCCGCGCCACGTGCCTCCCGTCCGGCGTTCCCACGTACCCGCACGCCCCGTGCGCTCGCCCGTGCACCGGCTCCCCGCGCCCCGCGCGAGCGGGCGGAATCCGCGCGTCAGCGACTCCCCGGCCCGTGTGGTTCGCCCGCTCGGCTCGTGCGGTCATCCCACGCCCGCGAGCGGACGGTACACGTCACGTTCGCCGGAACCGGGTGACACCTTCCGCCCGCTCGGCGGGCGGGTCCATGCGGCGCCACGCGAGCGGGCGGAATCCGCGGCGTGCATGCGGGGCGCGTCGCGGAAACCGCCCGTCCGGCGAAGCGTGTGAGAGACGCGCGGGCTGCGGTGGGCGCGGGCGCGACGGACGGGAGGCGCGTGGCGGGCTGGTGCCGCGCCTCCAGGCCGGTGGGTCGCAGGGTCAGCGCAGCGCGGCGCTCACCAGGGAGACCGCGAGGAGGACGACGGCCGCCGCGCCGACGAGCAACGCGAGTCGGTCCCATCCGCGGACGACCAGGCCACCGGCGGCACCCGCCTCGCGGCGCTCCGCCCAGCGGTCGAGCAGCACCGACATCTCGACCGGCTGCGGCAGCGTCCGCGGCTCGCCTCGGCGCGTGGGCTTCGGGCGGGGCAGCGACGGGCCGCCCCAGCAGGAGACCTTGCGGCCCTCGGTGGTCTCGACGACGATCTGCCAGCGGAGCCGGACGTCGGCCACCGCGCCCCAGGGCACGCGGGTCTCACGGAGGGGGTTCACGACGGTCAGCGCGTCGTCGTCGAGTCGGATCGACGGACGGAAGGTGAGCACCCAGAGCGCCCAGACGAGCACGGCGAGTGGGCCGAGGGCGGTGAGCACGACGTCCCAGCTCCCCCGGACCGCAGCGTCGCCGAGCAGGAAGAAGCCCAGCAGCGCGACGAGGCCGGACGCCACCGCTCCCCCGCGCCCAGCGCGGAGGACGACGGTGCGTCCGGCCTCGGTACCGCTCAGGATCAGCGCCCGAACTCGAACCCGGCGCCCGGGATCGCGGCGAGCAGGTCCTTGGTGTACTGCTCCTTCGGCGCGGCGAAGACCTCGTCGGTCGTCGCCTTCTCGACGATCTGCCCCTTCCGCATGACGCAGACGTTGTCCGCGACGAGGCGGACGACGGCGAGGTCGTGCGTGATGAAGAGGTAGGTCAGGCCGAGCTCGGTCTGCAGCTCGGTGAGCAGGTCCAGGATCTGGCCCTGGACGAGCACGTCGAGCGCGGAGACCGCCTCGTCGAGCACGATGACCTCGGGCTTGAGCGCGAGAGCGCGGGCCACGGCGATGCGCTGGCGCTGACCACCGGAGAGCTCGTTCGGGTAGCGGTTCACCATCGACTTCGGCAGGGCGACCTGGTCGAGCAGCTCGAGCACGCGGGCCCGGCGGCTGGCCTTGTCGCCGACCTTGTGCGTGGCGAGCGGCTCCGCGATCGTGTTCCCGACGTTGTACATCGGGTCCAGCGAGCCGTACGGGTCCTGGAACACCGGCTGCACGCGACGGCGGAAGTCGAAGAGCTCCTTGCCCTTCAGCGCACCGATGTCGATGCCGTCGAACTGCACCGTGCCGCTCGTGATCGACTCGAGCTGCAGGACGAGCTTCGCCACGGTGGACTTGCCCGAACCGGACTCGCCGACGAGCGCCGTGGTGGTGCCCTTCGGGATCGCGAAGGACACGTCGTCGACGGCCTTCAGCTCCCGGGTCTGCAGGTTCTTGCCGCGCAGCTTGTAGACCTTCTCGAGGTTCTTCACCACGATGAGGTCCTTCGCCGGCTGGTGCTCGCGCTCCTGGGCGCGGGCGATCAGCTCGTCGTCCTCGCTGCCGGCGTCCGCGATGTCGACGTGCTGGTGCTGCACCTTCGACTGGATGCGGCGGCTCGCGAGCGACGGCGCCGCGGCGACGAGGCGCTGCGTGTACGGGTGCTGCGGGTCGGCGAGGATCTCCTTCGAGGGCCCCGACTCGACGACCTGGCCCTTGTACATCACGACGAGCTTCTCGGCGCGCTCCGCGGCGAGCCCGAGGTCGTGGGTGATGAACAGGACGGAGGTGCCGAAGTCACGCGTCAGCGTCTCGAGGTGGTCGAGGATGACGCGCTGCACGGTGACGTCGAGCGCTGAGGTCGGCTCGTCGGCGATGAGCAGCTTCGGGCGGCTCGACAGGCCGATGCCGATGAGCACGCGCTGGCGCATGCCGCCGGAGAACTCGTGCGGGTACTGCTTCAGGCGGGTCGCGGCGTCACCGAGACCGGCCTCCTGCAGCACCTCGACCGCGCGGGCACGGATCGCGTGCTTGCCGGTCGCCATGCCGTTGGCCTTGATCGCCTCTTCGACCTGGAAGCCGATCGACCACAGCGGGTTGAGGTTCGACATCGGGTCCTGGGGGACGTAGCCGATCTCCTTCCCGCGGATCTCCGACATCTCCTTGTCGGACAGCCCGACGAGCTCGCGCCCGTTGAACTTGATCGAGCCACCCGTGACCTCGCCGGTCCCGGCGAGGAGCTTGATGACCGCCTGCGCGCTGGTCGACTTGCCCGAACCGGACTCGCCGACGATCGCCAGGCGCTCGCCCTGCTCGAGGGTGAAGTTGACACCGCGGACGGCCTGGACGAACCCGCTCTGCGTCTTGAACCCGACCTGCAGGTCCGTGATCTCGAGGAGCGGCGTCCCCGGGTTCGTCGGACGGCTGGTCGTGGGGTCGGTGAGCGTCTCGGTCATCGGCGGGCCCTCGCCTTCGGGTCGAGCGCGTCGCGGACCACGTCACCGAGGAGGAGGAACGCGAGCACGGTGATGGACAGGGCGGCGGACGGCCAGAAGATCGTCGACGGGTTGGTGCGGATCGACGTCTGGGCGGTGCCGATGTCGAGACCCCAGCTGAGCGCCGACGGCGGCAGACCGATACCGAGGAACGACAGGGTCGCCTCGGCCACGATGAACGAACCGAGGGACACCGTCGCGACGACGATGACCGGAGCGAGCGCGTTCGGGATGACGTGACGGACCAGCGTCGTGAAGCGGCTGACGCCGAGGGCGGCCGAGGCCATCACGTAGTCGGACTGCTTCGCGCTGAGGACCGCACCGCGCATGATGCGGGCGATCTGGGGCCATGCGAAGGCCGCGAGCACGAGGGCCACGGTCAGGGCGTTGCGCGCGGGGATGACCGACATGATCACGATCGCGCCGAGGATGGTCGGGATCGAGAAGAAGATGTCACCGATGCGGGACACGATCGTGTCGAGCCAGCCGCCGTAGAACCCGGCGAGGGCGCCGATCACGATGCCGACGACGGACACGAGGATCGTGGCGACGAGACCGACGATGATCGAGTTCTGCGCACCCCAGATCACGCGGGCGTAGACGTCGTAGCCCTGTCGGGTGTACCCGAGCGGGTGTCCCGGGCGCGGCCCCTCGTCACTGAAGTCGAGGTTCGCCGCGCGGGGGTCGACGTGGGTGAACAGTCCGGGGAAGACCGCGACGACCAGCACGAGCAGGATGAGGACGGACGAGATCCAGAACGTCGGGCGCGTCCGCATGGAGTCCCACGCGTCCGTCCAGATGGAACGGGTCTTCTCGTCCTCGTTGACCTGGTCGACCGCCTGCAGCGGCGTCTCCTCGATCGGCGCGACGTAGTGCGTCGCGGAACGGGACTCGGCGTTACTTGGCATAGCGGATCCTCGGGTCCAGGACGGCGTAGAGCAGGTCGACCAGGAGGTTGGCGAGCATGAAGATGATGACCATCACGGCGACGAAGGACACGACCGTGGGACCCTCGCCGAGCTTGACGGCGCGGAACACCGTGCCACCGACACCGTTGATGTTGAAGATGCCCTCGGTGACGACCGCACCGACCATCAGGTTGCCGATGTCGACACCGAGGTAGGTCACCACGGGGATGAGCGAGTTGCGGAAGATGTGCACGCCCACGACACGACGACGCGGGAGGCCCTTCGCGGTCGCGGTGCGGACGAAGTCGGCGCTGATGTTCTCCGCGACGCTCGCGCGGGTCAGGCGGACGATGTACGCGAACGACACGGACGCGAGCACGATCGCCGGCAGCACGAGCTCCGACCACGGCGCCTGACCGGACACCGTCACGCGGAACAGTCCGAGCTGGATGCCGAAGACGTACTGCAGCAGGAAGCCGACGACGAAGGTCGGGACCGAGATGAGCAGCAGCGAGACGACGAGCGCGGTGGCGTCGAACCACTTGCCCTTCTTCAGACCCGCGATGACACCGACGACGATGCCGGCGACGGCCTCGAACACGAGGGCGAGGATGGCGAGGCGCGCGGTGATCGGGAACGCCGACGCGAGCTGCTGCGAGACCGGCAGGCCTGAGTAGGTGACGCCGAGGTCGCCCTTGAAGACGCCGCCGATCCAGAGCAGGTACTGGACGATGAACGGCTTGTCGAGGTTGTACTGCTGCCGGAGCTGCTCGATCACCTGCGGCGATGGCTGCCGGTCGCCGAACAGCGCGGCGATCGGGTCGCCGGGCAGCGAGAAGACCATGAAGTAGATGAGGAACGTGGCCCCGAAGAACACGGGGATGAGTTGCAGGAGGCGCTTGCCGAGGTACCAGAGCATCAGATCGCCCGGTCCTGCGCGGCGCGCATGTCGTTCAGGTTCATGTCGTGAGGGGTGGACGGTCCGCGGGTCGGCACGGGAGTCCGGTGCGGGCGGCGGCGCCCGCTGTGGTGGGGGAAGGTGTTGCCGCCGTGGTACGGGGGCCCAGGGACCGTTCGGTCCCCGGACCCCCGTCCGGTGGTCGCGAAGCAGGATACCTGCTCGCGGTGTGTCTCCGAGGAGACGGGTGTTACTTCTTCTTGACCTCGACGTCGTAGTACAGCGGCACCGAGTCCCAGCCGAACTTGACGTTGGTCACGTTGTCGTTCGACCACACGCCGGTGACGTTGGAGTACCAGAGCGGGATCTCGGGCAGGTCCTGGAACAGCAGCTCCTGGGCCTGGTCGAAGATCTTGTTGCCCTCTTCGACGGAGGAGGCCGAACGGCCCTTCGCGAGGAGGTCGTTGTACTCGGTGGAGTCGTAGCGCGCGTAGTTGCTCGACGAGCCCTTGCCCATGGTCGGGCCGAGGAAGTTGTACAGCGACGGGTAGTCGGCCTGCCAACCGGTGCGGCTACCGCCCGTGAGCTTGTCGTTCTTCTGGATGTCCAGGGCTTCCTGGAAGGTCGGGATCGCGTTGCCCTGCGCCTTGATGCCCAGCGTGCTGGAGATCGAGTTGGTGACCGCGGTCACCCATGCCTCGTGGCCGCCGTCGGCGTTGTACGAGATGGTGAGCGTCTCGTTGTAGGGCGAGATCTTGTCGGCCTCGGCCCACAGCTCCTTGGCCTTCGACTTGTTGTAGTCGAGGACGTCCGAGCCCTTGAGGTCGCCGTTCCAGCCGGAGATCACCGGCGAGGTGAAGTCCTTGGCCGGGGTGCGGGTGCCGTCGAAGATCTTCTCGGTGATCTGCTTGCGGTTGATCGCCATCGAGACCGCCTCGCGACGGAGCTTGCCCTCTTCACCCTTCCAGTGGTCGAGGTAGTAGGGCAGGTAGATCCCCTGGAAGATCGCCGCGGCCTGGTTGACGTTCGAGTCGGGGAAGTCCGACTTGTAGGTCTGGAAGGCGCTGTCCGGGATCGCGTCGAGGACGTCGAGGTTGCCACCCTGCACGTCGGCGTAGGCGGTGTCCTGCGAGGTGTAGAACGTGATCGTCAGACCACCGTTCTTCGGCTTGCGCTTGCCCTCGTAGTCCTTGTTGGTGACGAGCTTGATGGACTGGTTGTGCGTCCAGGCCTTGTCACCGTCGAGCTTGTACGGGCCGTTGCCGATCGGGTTCTCACCGAAGGCCTTGGTGTCCTTGTAGAACTCCGAGGGCAGCGGCATGAAGGCCGAGTAGCCGAGCGACAGCGGGAAGTCCGACTGCGGCGAGTTGAGCGTGACGGTGAACTCGTCGTCGCTCTTGACCTTGAGGCCGGTGAGCTCCGAGTCCTTCTCGGCGTCGTAGCCCTGGATGTTCTCGAAGAAGTAGCTCGCGCCCTGCGCGTTCGAGAACTGGGCTGCCCAGTTCCACGCCTTCGTGAACGACTCAGCCGTGACCTTCTCGCCGTTGGTGAAGGTGTAGTTGGTGTTCAGCTTGATGTCGTAGGTCTTCGAGTCATCGGTGGTGATGCTCTTCGCGACCTCGTTGACCGGCTTGCCCTTCTCGTCGTACGAGACGAGGCCTTCGAAGATCGACGTGATGATCTTGCCGCCACCGGTCTCGGTGGAGTTCGAGGGGATGAGCGGGTTCTGCGGTTCGCTGCCGTTCGTCGTGACGATGCCGGACGCGTTCGTCGAGCCCGAGTCACCACCGTTGCTGCTGCTGCCGTTGGACGAGCAGGCGGTCAGGGCGAGTGCTGTGGCCCCGAGCACGGCGAGGGCGGAGAGCCCAGCGCGCTTCTTGATCAAGGTTCCTCCTGGTGCATGGGACGCGCCAGGCACAGAGGTGCTGCCGGGCGCGCGTGTCATTGCACTGTAGGCAGTGCCGAGACCCCCGACCAAACCCTGCGGAGATCGGTTACAAATCGGAAACCAAGTCGCAGGATCGTTGCGAGAGGATGCAAGTTTCGCGCGCTCGCACGGGCCCGGTGCCGGATTGTTGCTTCTGCAACGAAGTTGTTGCACGAGCGCACAACGGTGTGCAAGCGAATCCCGACGCCGTGGGGCGTGGAGCGCTCCGACCTTTCCGGCCGCCGGGACGGACCCGGACGCACGCGTGCCCCGCCCGGACGGACCGGACGGGGCACACGCTACCTGCTCTGATGGATCGGGGGAACGGTCAGGCGAACGCCTCGATCGGCGGGCACGCACACACCAGGTTGCGGTCCCCGTACGCCTGGTCGATGCGACGCACCGGCGGCCAGTACTTCCGCGCGCTGATGCCGGGCAGCGGGTAGACCGCCTGCTCCCGGGTGTAGGCGTGCGCCCACTCCCCCGAGATCACCGACGAGGCCGTGTGCGGGGCGTGCACGAGCGGGTTGTCGTCCGCCGGCCACTCGCCTCGTTCGACGGCCGCCGCCTCGGCCCGGATCGCGAGCATGGCGTCCACGAACCGGTCGAGCTCGGCGAGGTCTTCGCTCTCGGTCGGCTCGACCATGAGCGTCCCGGCGACCGGGAACGACATCGTCGGCGCGTGGAACCCGTAGTCGACGAGCCGCTTCGCGACGTCGTCCACCGTGATGCCCGTGCTGTCGCGCAGCGGCCGCAGGTCGAGGATGCACTCGTGCGCCACGAGCCCGTCGGCGCCCGTGTAGAGCACCGGGAACGCGTCCCGCAGCCGTGCCGCGACGTAGTTCGCGCCGAGCACGGCTGCCTCGGTCGCGCGGGTCAGCCCCTCGAGCCCCATCATCCGGACGTAGGTCCACGTGATGGGCAGGATGCTCGGGCTGCCGTACGGCGCCGACGACACCGGACCGCCGGCGTGCGCGAGGCGCCCGTCGGCCGCCTCCGTCGTCGTGCCGGTGCGACGGTCGTCCTGCTGGGCCATCGGGTGGCCGGGCAGGAACGGTGCGAGGTGCGCCTTCGCCGCGACCGGGCCGACACCGGGGCCGCCGCCGCCGTGCGGGATGCAGAAGGTCTTGTGCAGGTTCAGGTGCGACACGTCGCCGCCGAAGTCGCCGAACCGCGCGTGCCCGAGCAGGGCGTTGAGGTTCGCGCCGTCGACGTAGACCTGGCCGCCGGCGTCGTGCACGGCGTCGCAGACCTCGCGGATGTCGTGCTCGTAGACGCCGTGGGTGGACGGGTAGGTGATCATCAGCGCCGCGAGCGTGTCGGCGTGCTGCGCCGTCTTGGCGCGGAGGTCGTCGAGGTCGACGTTGCCGTCGTCGTCGCACGCCACCACGACCACGCGCATCCCGGCGAGCACCGCCGACGCCGCGTTGGTGCCGTGGGCGCTCGACGGGATCAGGCACACGGTCCGCTCGGTGTCGCCGTTCGACCGGTGGTACCCGCGGATGGCCAGCAGGCCCGCGAGTTCGCCCTGGCTGCCCGCGTTGGGCTGCAGCGAGACGGTGTCGTAGCCGGTGACCTCGGCGAGCCAGGTCTCGAGGTCGCCGATCATGTCGAGGTACCCCACGACGTCCTCGCGCGGGGCGAACGGGTGCACGTTCGCGAACTCCGGCCAGGTCACCGCCGCCATCTCGGTCGCCGCGTTGAGCTTCATCGTGCAGCTGCCGAGCGGGATCATGCCGCGGTCGAGCGCGTAGTCCTTGTCGGACAGGTGCTTCAGGTACCGCATCATCCGGGTCTCGCTGCGGTGCGCGCTGAAGACGGGGTGCGTCAGGTACTCGCTGCTGCGCAGCAGGGCGGACGGGAGGCCCGTGGCTGCGTCCCGGACGGCGGTCTCCGTCCCGGGGACGGTCGCGTCCACGGCACCGAACACGACGGCGAGGGCCGTCACGTCGTCCGGGGCGGTCGTCTCGTCGACGGACACCTGGAGGGTGTCGGCGTCGACGCGGTGCAGCAGGTACGAGGCGCTCCGGGCGGCGTCGACGATCGCACCGGCCCGACCCGGCGCGCGGAGGGTGAGGGTGTCGAAGAACGCCTCGTGCACCACCTGGAGTCCGGCACCGCGTGCCGCGTCGGCGAGCGCCGTCGTCGTCCGGGCGACCCGGTCGGCGATGAAGCGCAGCCCCTCGGGCCCGTGGTAGACGGCGTACATCGAGGCCATCACGGCGAGCAGCACCTGCGCGGTGCAGATGTTGCTCGTCGCCTTCTCGCGGCGGATGTGCTGCTCGCGGGTCTGCAGGCTGAGGCGGTAGGCCATCTGTCCGTCGGCGTCGAAGGACACCCCGACGAGTCGGCCCGGCAGCTGGCGCTCGAGACCGGCACGGACGGCGAGGTAGCCGGCGTGCGGGCCGCCGAAGCCGAGCGGGACGCCGAAGCGCTGGCTCGTGCCCACGGCGACGTCGGCGCCGAGGTCCCCCGGGCTGGCGAGCAGCGTCACGGCGAGCAGGTCCGCGGCGACGACCGCGATGCCGCCGCCCGCGTGGACGCGCTCGATGGTGGTGGTCGGGTCGACGATGCGTCCGGAGGCTCCGGGGTACTGCAGGACGACCCCGAACGCGCCGTCGAGCTGCTCGTCGGTGGGGCCGTCGACCGCGTCGAAGGTGCGCAGGGCGATCCCCACGGCGTCCGCACGGTGGTCGAGGAGCGCACGGGTCTGCGGCAGCAGGTCGGCGTCCACGAGGAACGCGTCCCCCTTGACCTTCGACGCGCGGCGGGCGAGGAGCATGCCCTCGACCACGGCAGTGCCCTCGTCGAGCATCGACGCGCCCGCGGTCGCCATACCGGTCAGGTCGGACACCATCGTCTGGAAGTTGATGAGCGCCTCGAGCCGGCCCTGCGAGATCTCCGGCTGGTACGGCGTGTAGGCCGTGTACCAGCTCGGGTTCTCGAGCACGTTCCGCTGGATCACCGCGGGTGTGTGCGTGCCGTGGTAGCCGAGGCCGATCATCGCGCGGCGGACGGTGTTGCGCCCGGCCTTGGCACGGAGTTCCGCGAGGGCCTCGGTCTCGCCGACCGCAGCGGGGATCGCGGAGTGCGTGACCGGGACGGCGTGGATCGACTCGGGGATCGCGGTGCGGACGAGCGCGTCGAGCGACGGCTGCCCGACGGTCTCGAGCATGGTGCGCTGGTCGGCGGCCGTCGTGCCGATGTGGCGGTCGGCGAAGGACGTCTGCAGGTTCTGGTCGGCGGTCGTCATGCGATGGAGGCCCGGTACGCGTCGTGGTCCATGAGGTCCTCGGGGAAGGAGGTCCCGTCGACCTTGAGCTTGACGAGCCAGCCCGCGCCGAAGGGGTCCTGGTTCACGGTGTCGGGGGCGTCGACGACGGCGTCGTTCACCGCGATGACCTGTCCCTCGATCGGCGCGAAGAGCTCGCCGACGCTCTTGGTGGACTCGATCTCACCGATCTGCTCACCCGCGGTCGTGGTGGTGCCCACGGCGGGGAGCTCGACGTAGACGACGTCTCCGAGCTGCTCGGCGGCGTGGTCGGTGATGCCCACGGTGACGGTGTCGCCCTCGACGAGGATCCACTCGTGGTCGGCGGTGTACTGGAGTGCGGTCTGGTCGGTCACGGGCTCAGCCTCTCGGAGTGCGGCGGTAGAAGGGGAACGGGGTGACGGTGCTGGGGACGGCGGTCCCGCGGACGTCGATGTGGAGGACGGTGCCCTCGGTGGCGAGGGCCGGGTCGACGAAGGCCATCGCGACCGGGTGCCCGAGCGTCGGGGAGAGCGCCCCGGAGGTGACGGTCCCGACGACGGTGCCGTCGTGCAGCACGTCGTACCCGGCGCGGGGAGCGCGACGGCCCTCGGTCACGAGTCCGACGAGCACCCGGGCGTCGTCGGCGGGCTGCACACCGGCGTCCCCGACGAACGAGCCCGAGGTCGCGACGACCCGGCCGAGTCCGGCCTGGGCGGGACGCACGGTGGTGTCGAGCTCGTGCCCGTACAGCGGCATGCCGGCCTCGAGCCGGAGCGTGTCGCGCGCGGCGAGCCCCGCCGGGACGACGCCGCGGTCGGCGCCGGCGTCCAGGAGCGCGTCCCAGATCGCCGTCGCGACGTCGGTGTCGCTGTAGATCTCGAAGCCGTCCTCGCCCGTGTAGCCCGTGCGGGCGACGAGGACCTCGGCGCCGTCGAACAGCGCGTGCAGCACCCGGTAGTACCGGAGCTCGTCGAGCGGCGTCTCCGGCTGCAGGCGGTCGGCGACGACGAGCGCGTCGAGCGTCCCGGCGGCGGCGGGCCCCTGGATCGCGACGAGCGCGGTGCTGTCCGAGTCGTCGGAGACCGCGAGGTCGAACCCGGCGGCGCGGGCGGTGAGCGCGTCCACGGCGACGGATCGGTTCGCGGCGTTCGCGACGACGAGGAACACGTCCTCGCCGGTGCGGTAGACGACGAGGTCGTCGAGGATGCCGCCGTCCTCGGCGAGCAGGAGCGAGTACTTCGCCCGGCCGACCGGCATCGCGCCGAAGGAGCCGGCGAGCGCGTGGTCGAGGAAGGCCACCGCCTGCGGACCGGTGACCCCGACCTCGGCCATGTGCGAGAGGTCGAAGACCCCCGCGGCCGTGCGGACGGCGTGGTGCTCGGCGAGGTCGGAGGAGTAGCGCACGGGCATCCGGTACCCGGCGAAGTCGGTGAAGGAGGCGCCCGCGGCTTCGTGGGCGGACTCGAGTGGAGAGGAACGCATGAGGGAGTTCTCCTGGCATCGGCAGGACCCGACGGCCATCGTCGGGCGGAACTCCCCCTCTGTCATGGGCCTGAGAGTTTCACCGCGGCCCGTGAGGTCCGGCGGCTTTCACCGTGGGCGAGACGGCGGACCACCCGGCGGGGGCACGTCGTCTGCTTTTCAGAGTGGCCTGTCCGCTGCGGTGTGGGACCTGAGAGATTGGCGGGGGGATTGCTCCTTCGGTGCCGCGCGTGCCGGTGGGCACCGCACGACGTCTCCCGCGACGGATGAGCGGCCGGTGTTCAGTTGTCCGGTGCCGAGTGTACCGACACCGCGTTTCCGGCATGTGTCGCAGCCGGGGCTTCGACGTCTCGTAGAATGCACCGGTGGCAGGACAGCGATCGCGCCCCCGCGGGCAGCTCGAACAGGCGGTGCTCGAGGCGCTGTGGGCCGCTGACGACGACAGGGCCGCCGACGCGGACGCCGGGCTCACCGCCCGCCAGGTCCTCGACGCGTTCCCCGAGCCGCGGCCAGCGCTGACCACGGTCCTCACCGTGCTCGACCGGCTCGGCCGCAAGGGCCAGGTGGACCGACAGGAGCACGACGACGCGCCCCTGACCTTCCGCGCCGCGCACAGCCGCGAGCAGCAGACCGCCTCGCTGATGTCGAACGCGCTCGCCGCCGCCTCCGACCGCGAGGCCGCCCTGCTGCAGTTCACGGGCTCGCTCGCCTCGGACGACCTCGACGTCCTCCGCCGCGCCCTCGACGCCCGAGCCCGCTCCTGACCCAGAGCCGCCCGTGGTCGTCGCCGGAGTCGCCCTCATCGCCCTCGCGCTCGTCGTGGTGGTCGTCGCGCCGCGGGTCCTGACCCGCTCGGCCTGGACCATCGACCACCCCCGGACCGCCCTGGTCTCGTGGTCGGTCGCCGTCCTGCTCGGCGTGGTCGGCTTCGTGGTCGGCATCGCCCTCGTCGTCCTGACCGACCGCCCGCTCACCGATCCGCTGCGCCTCGGCGACTCCCCCACGCACGGCCTGAACCTCGGGGTCGCCCTGCTCGGCGTGCTCGCGTTCGTCGTCGCGGTGCGGGTCCGTCCCGGGGCGGAGCACGAGGCCGTCCGCGACGCCATGCAGTCCGGCGCGGCACCGCAGCGCGAGATCGTCGGCACGCGCGTCGCGCTGGTCGAGGCGGACCACGCACTGGCGTGCGCGGTCCCCGGCAGGTCCGGCGGGGTGCTGGTGAGCACCGGGCTCGCGGACCTGCTGCGGACGGACGAACTGGAGGCGGTGGTCGCCCACGAGCGCGCCCACCTGACCCAGCACCACGCGTGGGCGGTCGCGGTCGCCGAGTCGATCGAGCGTGCGGTCCCGTGGGTGCCCGGGGCGCGCGCCATGGCGCGCTCGACGCGCGTGCTCGTCGAGTTCGCGGCGGACGACGCAGCGGCACGTCGCGTCGGACGCGACGCGCTGCGCCGGGCGGTGCTCGTGGCGGACGGGACGAGCGCGCTCGGGGCGATCCGTGCCTCCAGGCTGGGGTGACGGCGTCTGTCGGGGGCGAGGCATAGGGTGACAAGCACCGTGAAGCCACTGACCGAAGCAGACATCCGTTCGTCGTTCGTCAACGCCACCCCGGACGAGCTCGAGCAGCTCCCGATACCGGGGCTGCACGAGATGCTCTGGGACGACCGCGAGTTCCTCGGCTGGCGCGACCCGCAGGCCGCGCGCCGGGGGTACATCGTGTCCTGGATCGACGACCGCCCCGTCGGGATCGTCGTGCGCTCCGCCGGCGGCTCCCTCCGACCCGGCATCGCGGCCATGTGCTCGTTCTGCCACTCCCCGCAGCCCGCGACCCAGGTGCGGCTGTTCTCCGCGGCGCGCGCCGGCGAGTCCGGCCGCAACGGGAACACCATCGGGTCGTACATCTGCGAGGACCTCGGGTGCTCGATGCTCATCCGCACCGCGCCGCCGCACCTCAACCCGCCGGCGACGATCGCCATGCGCGGCGAAGCGCTGCAGCAGCGCGTGCGGAACTTCACCGAGGACGTCGCGAAGACCGCGTGAGCCGCTTCGACACCGCTCGCTGGGCCGTCGTCGAGGAGCTCGGTGACGGCCGCTGGCGGCTGAGCCTGCGCGACGAGGCCGACGACGAGCTCGGGGCGTTCGGCCTCGGGGTCGAGGGCGCGTGGGACCCGGACGTCGAACCGCACGTGGGGTTCGTGCTCGTGCAGCTCGGGCTCACGCTCCGTGGTGCCCGGCCCTGGCGGGAGGACGAGCTCGGCAACCAGCGGGCGGCGGTGCTGCCACCGGGCTGACCGACTCTGTGTCCCCGGGCACAGTGCGGGGCGACGATCCACTGGCGGCCGCGCGCTGTTCCTAGGGTCGGCCCGTGACCACCATCCGGCCGACCGTCCTCGCCGCCCTGCTCGCCCTGCTGACGGTGCTGCTGCTCGGCGGATGCACCCGGGGGTTCCTCGAGACACCGCCGCCGAAGGGGTCCGAGGACGCCCTCGCCGCACTGCTCGACGACCTCCGTGCGCTGCCCGGCGTCGCCCGTGCCGGGGGCGACGTCGACCAGGTCGACGCGAAGGACGACCCCACCCACTGGCTCGCCCACGTCGACGTGCGTGCCCGGACCAGCGACCTCGACGTGGCCGCTGCGGTGCGCGGCGTGGTGGCGGACCGGGGGCGGTCACCCGTGCCCGGCACGACGCTCGTCGTCGGGCTCGCCGTCCCCGCCGGTGGCGGTCGCGCCTCGGTCGTCGTCGACCCGATCGACCCGGACCTGGTCGACACGGCGGCACGACTCCGCGCGGAGCCGTTCGTCCGGACCGTCGACGCGGACCGGTTTGGCACCCGGGTCGAGGCGGACGCCCTGCCTTCGTGGACCGAGACCGTCCGCCGGGTCCGGACCGACGCCGGGGACCGCACCGTGACGGTCGAGGCCGGCGACTCCTCGGTCGAGGTCGACGCACTGCACCCCGGAGCCGCCCTGCTCGCAGCGCTCGACCAGGCCGGTGCCCGCGACGTCCGGTCGGAGGTCGGGACCCGTTACGACCGGACCGACCGCGGGACGCCCTCTCGTCCCTTCCTGCGCGCGATCGTCACGGATCCGCGCGGCACCGCGGCGGCGCTCGCCGGCACCCGGGACGAGGCGGCCGAGGACGGGCTGACCCCGCGCACCGCGTTCTCGCTGGCGGGGCCGGACGGCACCGGTGCCACGGTCGTGGGACTGCTCGGGCTCCCCCTCGGCTCGGCAGAGCCGCAGGACCTCGAGGGTCCGGCGCTGCCGTGGGTGTCGGCGGACGTCAGCGCCGAGACGGAGACCGTGCGGTCCCTCGCGGCGGAGTCCGTGGCGCGGACCGGGGTCGACGCCACGGTGACGACGACCGTCGAGCCCTGCGCGGTGGGTCGGGAGGCACTGGGGAACGAGCAGGGCACGCGGGCCGTGGCGACCGTCCTCGTGCCGGTCTTCAGCCGGTACCCGGACGCGCAGGTGCCGTTCGACCGGGTCACGGCGACATGGACCGCCGCGGGACTGACGATGAGCGGTCGGGCGATGGGACTCGACGAGTGGACCGCCGACGACCCGGTACCGCACGGCGTCGCGAGCGCGGACATCCGCGGGACCGCGGAGGGGTTGTCGCTGCGCGTCCGGTCCGTCTGCGTGGGCTGACGGCGCGTGGCGGAGCGCGGTCGGTGCCGGTCGGTGCCGGTCGGTGTCGAACCACCGATCCGACATCGAACCAGCCCCGCGCGCTGGTTCGATGTCGGGTGCCTGGTTCGATCCGGACCCCCGGACATCGGGCGCCGTGCGGGTTCGGCAGTGCACCGCGCGGCTCAGGGCTCCGTCGCGGCGATGAAGTTGCGGAGGATCTCGCGGTCGTCGTCGGCCCGGACGGCCCACACCAGCTCGCTGCGGTGCGGATCGTCCCGCAGCGGCAGCAGCACGACCGTGTCCGGCGCAGCGAGCGTGGCGCTCTCCGGCGCGACCGTGACCCCGAGCCCCGCTCCGACCAGGTGCAGCACGGTCGCCCAGGTCGTCGCCTCCTGCACGACCCGCGGCCGGCGCCCCTCGACCACGACGGGCGCGAGGTTCCGCTCGGTCGCGACCGAACCGGCGACGGCCGGGAAGAAGACGAACGGGTCGTCCACGAGCTCCGCGCCGTGGATCGCCGTCCGGTCCGCGAGCCGGTGCCCGCGCGGGACCGCGGCCACGAACGGTTCCGACCGGAAGGGCCGGAAGCGCACGGCGGGCGTCGGGTCGGGATCCCGCAGGACGGCGAGGTCCAGCTCGCCGCGGACGATCCGGGCGAGGAGCGTCGACGAGTAGCCCTCGGACAGCTCGACGCGGACGAGCGGGTACCGCTGGCGGAACGCCTGGACGCGCTCGATCGGACCGAGGGGCAGCGCCGAGACGACGAACCCGACGTCGAGCCGGCCGGCCTCGCCCCGACCGACCCGGACGACCTCGTCCAGGTCGCGCTCCACCTGGTCGAGGAGCGACCTCGCCCGACCCTGGAGCACGTGGCCCGCCGGCGTGAGCGCCACACTGCGCGAGGTCCGGACGAACAGGTCGACACCGAGGTCACGTTCGGTGCGCCGGATCTGCTGCGACAGGGCGGGCTGCGCGATCCGCAGTCGGGACGCTGCCCGACCGAAGTGCAGTTCGTCCGCGACGGCCAGGAAGGCGCGCAGCTGACGGAGGTCGACATCCATGCGGTCAGATTATCGATGTGCACGAACGAGTATTGGACGTGACTGGATCGTCCGTCGAGGATGGAGGCATGCCCGAAGCGACGCCCACCCTGACCATCGCCGAACTCGACTCCCCCGCCGACGCCACCGCGTTCCGGACCCTCAACGAGGCGTGGATCGAGCGGTACTTCACGCTCGAGGACGAGGACCGCGCGATCCTCGGCGACCCGGTCGGCCGCATCGTCGAACCCGGCGGTGCGGTGTTCGTCGCCCGCCTGGACGACGAGGTGATCGGCTGCGTCGGCCTGATGCCCGTCGGCGAGCGCGTGTACGAGCTCGTCAAGATGGCGGTGTCGCCCGAGCACCAGGGGCACGGCACCGGCCGGAAGCTCATCGCCGCAGCGCTCGACCGGGCGAGGGTCCTGGGCGCTCAGCGCGTGGCACTCGAGAGCGCCAGCCGCCTGGCGAGCGCGGTGCACCTGTACGAGGCGTTCGGCTTCCGACACCTCGAACACGACGAGATCGCCCCGAGCCCCTACGCCCGCGCCGACGTGCACATGGTGCTCGACCTGGTGTGATCCCCGGCCCGGTAGCGTCGCGGCCGCGGTAGCGTCGCGGTCGTGCACATCCGACCGCGCCGCGACGACGACCTGGAGCACCTGGTCGAGGTGCTCCGGCGCACGCACGACGAGGACGGCTACCCGGCGCGCTGGCCCGACGACCCCGCGTCGTGGCTGACGCCGCCCGGGCACCTCGCCGCCTGGACAGCGTGGTCGTCCGGCAGCGTGGTCGGGCACGTCGGGCTGGCCGCTCCCGACCCGGACGCGGCCCCACTGGTCACCCGGCTCGTCGTCCACCGGGACCACCGCGGGCTCGGGATCGCCGACGCCCTCCTCGCGACCGCCGAAGCGGCAGCCGCAGCGACCGCCGAGCCCGCCGCCGACGCCGCCGCCGCCGTTACCGCTGCCGTACCGACCCTCCGGCTCAACGTGACTGAGGAGACCCCAGGCGCGTGGCGGCTGTACGAACGCCGCGGTTGGCGCTTGACCCACCGGTCCCCCGCGGACTGGGCGAAGCCGGACGGCACCGTCCCGACCATGCGGTGGTACGAGAAGCGCCTGCGGTGAGCCGGTACGCTCGCGGCATGGCGACGTACGAGGTGCAGGCCGTCCGCGAGCGCGGCGTGTGGCAGGTGTTCATCGAGGGGACCCCGATCACCGAGGTCCTGCGCTGGTCGTCCGTCGGGCCGGTCGCACGGGAGTTCCTCGCCATGGACCGCACCGGCGACCTGCGCATCCGCGTCGTCGGGCGCAACCAGTACGTCGACGACTGAGCTCGCCGCGCGAGCCCGTGCCCGAGACTCGGCCCCGGCGACGAGACTCGAGCGCCGGCCCGCGGGACTCGTCGCTCAGCCCGAGACTCGGCCCAGGCCGCCGGCACTCACGCCACGTGCCAGACCAACCCCTCCTGCGCACTCGACGGGTACGCCGCCGCGATGCGGAACACCGCCTCGCGCAGGGTCTCCGGTGAGCACGCCAGGTTGAGCCGTGCGAACCCCCGGCCCTGCGAGCCGAACCCGAGTCCCGAGTTCAGCGCCACGTAGGCGTTCTCGCGCAGGGGCACCGCCGGGTCGTCGCCCAGGCCGATCCCCCGGAAGTCCAGCCACGCCAGGTACCCGGCCCGCGGACGCGTGTAGACCACCCCGGGCAGGTGCTCGGCGAGCAGCGACCCGAGCAGCCGCTCGTTCGCCACGATCCGGGCGACGACGTCGTCGAGCCAGTCCGTCGCGAGCGTGAACGCAGCGAGGTTCGCGTGCAGCCCCAGGATGCTCGTCCGGCAGGCCACCTCCTCCCACAGCGTGTCGAGGAGCGCCTCGGTCCGGTCGTCCCCCGCGACGATCACCGAGCACTTCACCCCCGCGAGGTTCCATCCCTTGCTCGCACTCGTCACGCAGACGCTGCGGGCACCGGCGGCCTCGGCGACCAGCGCGAACGGGGTGAAGCGGACGCCGGGGTGCGTCAGCGGCGCGTGGATCTCGTCGCTGATGACGAGCACGTCGTACCGCGCGGCGAGTTCGGCGAGCGCCACCAGGTCGGCTCGGTCGTGCACCAGGCCCATCGGGTTGTGCGGGTTGCAGAGCAGGAAGACGCGGACCCCGTCGGCGAACGCCCGCTCGAGCCCCTCGAGGTCGAGCCGGTAGACGCCCCACTGCTCGGCGAGCGGCACCTCCTCGACCTCACATCGCGCTTCTTCGACGAGCTCGAAGAACGGCGGGTACACCGGCGGCGTGATGGCGACGCGGCCACCGTCGGGCAGCGCGAGACGCAGCGACTCGACGATCCCGACGCTGACGTCCGTCGCCAGGTGCACGCGTGCCGGGTCGACGTCCCAGCCCCACCGCTCGCGGGCGAACTGCGCGAATGCGGGCGCGAGCGGCCCCGGTCCGTCCAGGTACCCCAGGTCGGACTGCTGCACGCGCTCGATCAGCGCCTGCCGGATCGCCGGCGCGACGTCGTGGTCCATCTCCGCGACGAACAGGGGCAGCACGTCGGGCGCGTACCGCGTCCACTTGATGCTCGTGCGGACCCCGCGGAGCGAGCCGACCGGGTCCTGTTCGTCGTCAGCCATGCGTCCAAGCATGCATCGGAGAGGAGGCACGGTGCGAGTCCGACCGTCATCCCGCGTCGTCTGCGGTGCCGTTCCCGGCCCCGCCAGGCGTCCGCCCGTAGGTTCGGGTCATGAGCACGAGCACCGCCGACAAGGCGACCACCCTCAAGCAGCTGCACGAAGCCCCCGAGATCCTCCGCGTCGTGAACGTCTGGGACGCGATCAGCGCCAAGGTCGTCAGCGACCTGCCGGAGACGAAGGCGATCGCGACCGCCGGGCACTCGATCGCCGCGAGCCACGGCTACGACGACGGCGGGATGCCCCTCGACGTCGCCCTCGCCGGCGCCGCGACGATCGCGAGCGCGACCGACCTGCCGGTGACCGCAGACCTCGACGACGGCTACGAGGACCCGGCCGAGACGATCCGGCGGGCGATCGGCGCGGGCATCGTCGGCGCGAACGTCGAGGACCGGCTCCGCCCCTTCGACGAGGCCGTGGCCCGCGTCGCCGCGATCACCGCCGCCGCCCAGGCCGAGGGCATCGACTTCCAGCTCAACGCCCGCACGGACGCGATCGCCCGCGGTGGAGACCGCCCGATCGACGAGAGCATCGAGGACGCGATCGCCCGCGGCAAGGCTTTCCTGGACAACGGCGCCGCGCTCGTGTTCGTCCCCGGCGCTATCCAGCGCGACGTGGTCGAGCGACTCGTCGCGGGCCTCGGACGCGGCAAGCTCTCGGTCATCGGCCTGCCGGGCGCCCTGCCCGCCGCCGAGTACCAGGAACTCGGCGTCGCACGCATCTCCTACGGCCCGCTCACGCAGCGCGTCGCGCTGCGCGCGCTCCGCGACCTGGCGACCGACCTCTACGGCGGCGGCGTGGTCCCCGAGGACACCCCCGTCCTCAACTGACGGTCACCGACCGGCCACGTGACGGACGGGAGGCGCGACACCAGCTGGTGCCGCGCCTCCCGTACGGTGTGGGGTCGCGTCGCGACCGACCGACGGCCGCTCCCGGTCAGCCGACCGGCCCGTAGAGGGCCGGTGTGGTGCGCGCGTGCGTCGCCTGCTCGAAGGCGTAGCCGAGTCCGATGACCGTGGCCTCGTCGAACGAACGGCCGAGGAACTCGAGGTTCACGCCGCCGCCGGTGACGGTGCCGTCCGCTGCCGTGGCCTGGCCCATCGGAACGGTGATCGCCGGCATGCCGGTGTTCGGGCTGAGCCGCATGTTCGTCGACTGGGTGCCGTACGGCGTCCCGGACGGGTACACGAGGGCGTCGAGGTCCTGGTCCTGCAGCATCTGCGTGACGAGCTGCTTGCCGGTCGCGAGCTGCGTCGTGTGTGAACCGCTCGGACCCGCCCACGCCTGGTACTGCGCGTCGGTGACCGCGTTCCGCGACTCGTAGGTCGCCTTCCGGCTCGGGACGTACCTGCCGGAGTCGAGGATGCCCTGCAGCGACCGCGCACTCACGTCGGGGTCGAGGTGCTTCGCCACGTACTCGTCCAGGTCGTGCCCGAACTCGTTCGTGCTGCCGCTCCCCTCGGAGAGCACGCGGTTGAAGCCCGTCGTCGCGGTGATCGGGACGACGGTCGCGCCGGCGGCCTGCAGCTCGGCGACCGACTGGTCGAAGAGTCGCTTCGTCGTCGCGTTCGTGCCGACCATGCTCGTGACGTAGCCGATCCGGGCGCCCTGCAGCGCGGTCGGGTCGAGCGACGCGGTGTACGACGTGGGCACCTTGCCGACCTGCGCGCTCGTCGCCGGGTCGGCGGCGTCCACGCCCGTGACGGCGTCGAGGGCCACCGCGGCGTCGGTCACGGAGCGGGCGATCGGCCCGCCGGTGTCCTGCGACAGCGCGAGCGGGATGATCCCGTCGCGGCTGGTCAGGCCGACGGTCGGGCGGATGCCGACCAGCTGGTTGTAGGTCGACGGGATGCGGATCGATCCGCCGGTGTCGGTGCCGAACCCGATGCCGGCGAGGTTCGCCGCGATCGCCGCGCCGGTGCCGCCGCTCGATCCGCCGGCGCTCTGCGCGGTGACGTACGGGCTCGCGACGAGGAGCGAGGAGCCGGCCGGCTGGCCCGCCGAGAACTCCGACACGAAGCCGTAGGCGAACTCGTCCAGGCTGGCCTTCGCGAGGATCACCGCGCCGGCGTCCCGGAGCCCGGCGACCATGGTCGCGTCGGTGGTGGTCTGGTTGCCGTCCCAGCAGCCGCAGCCACCGGTGGTCGGCATGTCCTTGGTGTCGTAGTTGTCCTTCACGGCGATCGGGACTCCGAGGAGCATGCTCGTCATGCCGTGCGCGGCACGCTCGGCGTCGGCGGCCTTCGCGGCGCTCAGCGCGGCGGCGTTCGTCGTGATGATCGAGTTGAGCGGGCGGCCGGTCGACGCCGGGTCGACCTTGGTGCGGTCGTAGGCGGCGATCCGGTCGAGGTACTCCTGCGTGATGGCGGCCGAGGTGGTCACCCCGGCGTTCATCGCGGCCTGCATGTCGATCGTCGACGCCTCGACGAGCTGGAACGGACCGTCGTCGTAGATCATCCGCTGCGAGAGCGCGGCGACGTCGGCGACGGTGATCGTGCCGTCCTGGTCGGTGTCCGCCGCCGCGACCGTCGACCAGTCGGGGTCGGTGCTGCTCGTCGCGCCGAGGTGGGCGGTGAGGAGTGCCACGTCGTCACGGGTGACCTGGTCGTCGCCGGTCAGGTCGAGCTGCGTGTAGTACGGGGCGAGCATCGCGGCGGGGCTCGCGTCGACCGTCGGTGCAGCGGTGGCGGTGAGTGCCGGCGCGGCGGCGAGCGCCGTGCCGACGAGGGCGATCAGGGCGACGCCGGACGCGGCGGTGCGCTTCCGGGAGGTCCGTGCTGCCTGCTTGCTGCTGACGGTGGCTGCCCGCTTGCTGTCGGTCGTGGCTGCCTGCTTGCTGTCGGCGGTGGTCATGCGGCGGCTCCCTCGCGCTCGCGGCGTGCACGACGGGCGCGCACGGTGAACAGGGCGGTACCGAGGCCGAGGAGTGCGAGCGACGCGGCCGCCCACGGCAGGACGTCGGCGCCGGTCCAGGCCAGCGCGCCGCCGGTCGGTCGGCCGCCGTCGGTACCGACGGGCGTGACCCCGGCAGGCGTCGTGGCGCTGCCGGACGGCTCGCTGGTCGGGGTGCCGGTGGGGTCGGCACCGGCGGTCGGGCCGCTCGTCGGGGGCGTGCTGGGCGAGGGCCCGGCGACGGCGACCGTAGCGGAGGCCGGGTCGGCGAGGGTCGTGGTCGACCCGTCCGATCCGACGAGCACGAGGCGCGTGACCGTGAGGGTCGTCTCGCCGGCGGCCTCGGGCGTGAGGGACACCCCGGCGTCGAGGTCACCGCTCAGCGCCGGCGAGGTGCCGAGCCGGGTGTGGACGATCGTGATCGCGTCGGCGTCCTGGTCGGCGCGGTCGAAGCCGCCGTCCGGGCCGGTGACGCTGTCGTCGACGAGTGACACCGCGCCAGGGTCGGCGTCGAGGGTGATCTCGTACGCGTAGACGTCCGTGGTGGCCGGGATCGTGACGTCGAGGTCGAACGGCTGGCCGACGGTCGCGGCCGTCGGAGCCGCGACGCGGACGGTGGACGCGGTCGGAGCCGCCGACGCCGGTGCGGCGACGAGGAGGCTGAGGCCGATGGCCCCGGCAGCGGCGATCGTCGCGGAGACGACCGTGGCGCGGGGACACCGGAGGGTTCGGTGCTGCATGCAGGCAGGCCCTTCGGGTGCGGGATGGCTGAGCGGGTACTCAGTGATCCGCACGCTAACGACGTGCTGTTTCACGGACGGGCGCGGGGCGTTTCATCGGCGTTACGTCGTGCCCGCCCAGCGCGGGCGTGGGATCTTGCTGGACGTTCCCCACGACCTGACGTATAGTGTCTGGTTGGTGAACTGCAGCGAACCCATCTGACTCGCGCACACCGAACCGTCTCGACACCGATCCGCCGGATCGCATTCCACCGAGACCACCGCTCGATCTCAACGGACGAGCTGCACGTCGAGACACGACGTGCGCGCCACGCCCCGATGCGTCGGACCGGACTGGGACGTCCGTGCCGACACCGGGAGCCCCTGGCGCCGAACGACCAGGAAGTACCGCACCACCATGACCAGCACCATCGACCGCATCAGCATCTCCGGGACCGCACTCGCGGCGCCCGTGATCACCCCCGACCGCATCGCCGAGTTCCCGGTGCGCGAGGACCGCTCGCAGCGAGAGTACCTCGTCCGCATCCCGGCCGACGACCTCCGGACCTTCGTCTCCCGTGACGCCCGCGTGGCCGTCGACGGCGAGGCCGGCTGGACCGTCCCCGGACGCTCCTGGCGGGGCGAGGCGAGCCGGACCATCCTGCTCGCCGGGTCCGTCCACCAGGGCGAACTGGCCCTCGCGGCCTGACCGCACCCGCTCGACACCGAACGCCGCCGGCTCCGTGCCGGCGGCGTTCGTCGTGTCGGGCGTCGGTGCCTTTTCCGTCAGACTGCCTGCTCGCCTGCTCGCCTGCCCGTCGATGGAGCAGCAACCGTCGAGTCCTGGCGGGACGCCCGACGTCTTCTGCTCCATCGAGTGGGCTGCGCGTGTCTGGCCTCCGGGTCAGCGGTCGTCGGCGCCGCGGAAGTGCGCGCGGCCGTCGGCGTTCACCGGGACCGCGGGGCCAGCGCGCCGAGCGGCGTCGCGGAGCCGGCGGATGAACGCCGGGTCCTCGGGCTCGAGTTCGTCGTCCGGCGCCACGGTGACCGTGAGCTCGCTCGCCGGCCCGATGAGCACGAGCGCGGTGGAGACCGAACCGTCGTCGCCGACGATCGGCACCGTGATCGCGTCCGTCCGGGCGTTCGCGCCGAGCACTGCTGCGTAGTCGACGACCGCGTCGGCGATCAGGTCCCCCGTCAGGATCAGGTTGGCGTCGTAGTGGATGTACTTCACGTGCCCTCCCGCTCTGTCCCCGTCGACGCTAGGTGGGCGGTGTGCGAGGCCGTTCGAACTCTGCGTTCCCTGGCCAGGCAGGACCGGTACAGTCCGGGTCTATGGGGACGGAGCATGCGCATCGATCGGGCCGCTGACCTCCTGCGTGCCGCGCGCGAGGACGTCGGCATGTCGCAGAGCGCGCTCGCCTCGGCTGCCGGGATTCAGCAGCCGACCATCTCCGCGTACGAGAGTGGCCGCAAGCAACCCCGCGGTGAGACGCTGGCACGACTGCTGCGCGCCGCCCGCGTCCGTCCGAGCATCCCGCTCGCGTTGTACGCGGACGACATCCTGCGCGCCGCTGAACGGCACCACCTCACGAACGTCCGTGTGTTCGGTTCTGCTGTGCGCGGTCAGGACCACGAGGACAGCGACATCGACCTGCTCGTGTCCCTGACCCCGGACGCCTCGTTGTTCGATCTCGGTGGGTTCGCCCACGATGTCGAGACGATCACCGGGTTCACCACCGACCTGCTCACCGACGACCTCGACGGTGACGACGCGTTCCGGCACGTGCTGGACGAGGCGGTGCCGTTGTGAGCGATGAGCGTCCCGTCCGCGTCCGCGACGGCCTGTTGGACCTGCTCGCGGAGTGTTCCATGATCGTCGACCGCGGCCGCTCGGAGTTCGACGAAGCACGCAGCCTGACCTACCGCGCCGACGAAGCCGTCGTCATCCACTTCGATGATCTGCTGGGACGCCTTCCAGACGACCGGCTCGCGATGCTCCCGGCAGATCTCTCGCTGGCAGCGGTGCGCCGAACCCGGAACATCTTGTCGCACGACTACCGACGCGCGAGGAAAGAGATCGTCTGGGACGTCGTGGAGCACAGGATTCCGGCCGTGATCCTGGCGGTCGTCGGCTGACGCCGGGTCAGTACTCGTTCTTGATGACGAAGTACGAGCCGCGGATCGTCCCGGCGAGCTTCGACCGCTGCCGCGCGAACTTGAACGCGCTCAATTCCTCGGGCTCGTCCATGCCGTCGGAGAGCTTGAAGCCGACCGCCCGTTTCCCGCCGGGCTCGAGAGCGTAGAGGACGTTGATCGACAGGCCCGACTCGTGGAACACGTAGGTCCACCGGAGTCCCTCGACCTCGAACTGCGTCGCCTCGAGCACCGGCGACGAGATCTCGATGCCCCGCTCCTCGCGCAGGATCCGGGCGACGTACTCGACGAGCTCGGGAACCTCTGCCGCCGGCTCCGTCGTGAAGACGTGGTCGTACTTGTTCCGGAAGTACCGCGCCTCGTTCGCCCGGAGTCCTGCGAGGGCCTCGGCGTGCGGTGAGGACTCCAGGCCCTCGGTGGAGACGGTGACGAAGTCGACGACGTACGACATGGCGACACCGTATCGGAACGGCGCCCGCCGGGGCAGGTCAGGGGGTGGGCGGCTGCGTGCGGAGCTTCCGCGCCTCGGGCTCGTCGGAGTGCGACGAGGCGGCGTCGGCGAAGCGTCCCCCACCGACCGCAGCCGTACGACGGACCAGCTCGTTGACCAGGTCCTCGTCCTCCGGCTCGAGCTCGTCGTCGGGTGCGTCCTCGACCATGATCTGCGACGCCGGGCCGAGCAGCACCTCGGCGGTCGTGCTGAACCCCTCGGCGTCGGCACTCGGGATCTCGACGATGTCCGTCGTCCCGTTCTCACCGAGCGCAGCGGCGTAGGCGAGCACCGCTTCGGCGATCGCAGTGCCGGTCATCACCCGGTTGTCTCCGTAGACCACGTACTTCATGCCACCATCCAACGCCCCCACTTCCGGGCGTCCCCAGGTTCGTCCCCCACTCGGGCACGGCCTGTTCTGGGGGTGGCTCCCCGGACGGACACCGGGTGGACTGGTGACATGCTCCCCGTCGCCCCCGCCGATGCTGCCGCGCGCCTCCGAGTCGAGGTGGTCGGGGCGATGATCCGCGTGCTCCGTGTCCGCGCCCTGCACGAGGTCACGTTCGAGCACGTCGCGACGGAGTCCGGTCACCCGATCGACATCGTGACCGAGGTGTTCCCCACGTGGGACGGGCTCCTGCTCGCGACGATCGACCAGTGGAACGAGCAGCGGACCCTGCCGCTCATGCCGATCGCGGAGCGCAGCGGCACCGTCGTGTTCCTGCGCGCGATCGTCGGAGCGAACGTGGCCGATCCGTCGCTCATGCGCTTCCTGACGTCCACGCTCAACATCGCCGCGACGCCGCACCACCCGCTCGCACCGATGCTGTACGTGCGGTGGCGGCGCTTCCACGCGTTCGTGCAGCAGGCGCTGCAGCACGACGTCGAGGTCGGGCGCGAGCCGGACACCATGGAGCCGGCGCGGGGCGCCGAGCAGCTGCTCGCGACCTACGAGGGACTGCAGCTGCAGTCGATGGTCCGGCCGGAGATGGACCTGCTCGAGTCGTTCGACCGGGCGGTCACCCGGCTGCGCGAGGGGTGGTCACGCGCGTACGTGCCGCCGGTGTGGGACCTGGACGCGCTCGAGACGGTCTGACCCCGCGCAACCGCACCCAGGTCGCCCGCTCGATCAGTTGTTGAAGCGGAACTCCACCACGTCGCCGTCCTGCATGACGTAGTCCTTGCCCTCGATCCGGGCCTTGCCGGCAGCGCGCGCCTCGGCGATCGAGCCGGTCGCCATGAGGTCCTCGAACGAGATGACCTCGGCCTTGATGAAGCCCTTCTCGAAGTCGGTGTGGATCACGCCGGCAGCCTGGGGCGCCTTCCACCCCTTGCCGATCGTCCACGCCCGCGACTCCTTCGGCCCGGCCGTCAGGTAGGTCTGCAGCCCGAGGGTGTCGAAGCCGATGCGCGCGAGTTGGTCCAGCCCGGACTCGGTCTGCCCGGTGGACTCCAGCAGCTCTGCGGCGTCGGCGGGGTCGAGGTCGATCAGCTCCGACTCGACCTGGGCGTCGAGGAACACGGCCTGCGCGGGGGCGACGAGCGCGGCGAGCTCGGCCTTGCGGGACTCGTCGGTCAGGATCGCCTCGTCGACGTTGAAGACGAAGATGAAGGGCTTGGCCGAGAGCAGCCCGAGCTCGGCGATCGGCGCGAGGTCGATCGTCGCGGCGGACAGCAGCGTGCCCTGCTCGAGGATCTCCTTCGCGGCGCGCGCGGTCTCGAGCACGATCGGCTCGGCCTGCTTGAGCTTGACGGTCTTCTCGTACCGGGGCAGCGCCTTCTCGATGGTCTCGAGGTCGGCGAGGATCAGCTCGGTGTTGATGACCTCGAGGTCGTCCTTCGGCGAGACCTTGTTCGCCACGTGCACGACGTCGTCGTCGGTGAAGCCGCGGACGACCTGCGCGATGGCGTCGGCCTCGCGGATGTTCGCGAGGAACTTGTTGCCGAGCCCCTCCCCCTCGCTGGCGCCCTTGACGATGCCGGCGATGTCGACGAACGACACCGGCGCGGGCACGGTCTTCTCGGACCCGAAGAGCGTCGCGAGCTGGTCGAGCCGCGGGTCGGGCAGGTTCACCACGCCGACGTTCGGCTCGATCGTCGCGAACGGGTAGTTCGCGGCGAGGACCTGGTTCTTGGTCAGGGCGTTGAACAGGGTCGACTTGCCGACGTTCGGGAGACCGACGATTCCGATGGTGAGAGCCACGGGAGGACAGCCTACCGGCGGCCGCCCGCCGGGGCCGACCCCGATCCTCCAGGCCGGTGGGTCAATGCTGCCAGAGGGAGGCCGCCGCCACCCAGATGGTGGTCCACAGCCCGTAGGCGGTGCCGGTCACGACGAGCGCGACGGCGGCGCCGCTCGCGGCGAGCGCCGCTCCGAGTCCGATACCGCGCTGGGCGGTCCCCTGGTCTTCCCCCATGCAGCGAATCTACGACGGGTCGCCTCCGGACGCCAGGGCGCGGATCCGGCGGTCCACGAGTTCCAGGACGTCGGACTGGAGGCGCTGCGAGCGTCGCCAGTCACCGGTCACCTCGAGCGCGTGGTCGGCCCCGTCGACGGTGTGCAGCCCGGCACGGGTCGTGCCGACCGCGGACGGCACCCAGAGCGGATCGGCGGAGCCGCCGACCGCGAGGGTTCCAGAGCCGCATCCGGCGAGGGCGGCGGCCACCGTGCCGTCGGTGAGGACAGGGGTCAGCCAGACGCCGTCGACGCCGTGGCGGACCGCCCACGGGAGCGCGTACGAGCCGAAGGACTTCGCGACGACCAGGTCGGGCATGCGGCAGTCGAGCGCGGCGGCGACGGCGCGCTCGACGAACGCGACCGGGTCAGCCTTCGCGGCGGCGTCGACCGTCCAGGTGGGCGCGACGACCTCGGCGCCGTACCCGGCGGCGATCGCGTGCGACCACCACAGCAGCGGCGCCTGACGGCCGTAGCCGGCGCCGGGCAGCAGCAGGACGAGCGGGGGCGTGGTGGTCGCGGTCACGCTCCGGACGCTACCGCCCGGTGGCCGCAACGCCGAGGGCACGACGGGGGGATGTCGGAACCCCGTGCGACGATCGGGCCCGTGCCGTTGAACTTCACCGCGATCGACTTCGAGACCGCGAACAGCTCGCCCGCCAGCGCCTGCTCCGTCGGACTCGTCAAGGTCCGCGGCGGCCGGGTCGTCGATCGGGCGTCGTGGTTCATCCAGCCGCCGACCGGGCACGACGCCTTCCTGGAGTGGAACACGCGCATCCACGGCATCGTCGCGTCGGACGTCGTCGGCGCGAAGGGCTGGGCGGAGCAGTACGCGGACATCGTGGCCTTCGCCGAGGGGGACGTCCTCGTCGCGCACAACGCCCGCTTCGACATGGGCGTGATCGCCGGAGGGTGCTCCGCCACGGGCACCGAGCTGGCCGAGCACCACTCGCTGTGCTCCCTGCAGGTGGCCCGCAAGACCTACGCGCTCGAGTCCTACCGCCTGCCGATGGCCGCCCGGGCAGCGGGGTACGTCGGTTTCCAGCACCACGACGCGGCCGCGGACGCCGAGGCCTGCGCCGCGATCGTCGTGCACGCCGCCGGCCAGCACGGGTGCGACACGGTCGAGGCGCTCGGGGCGGCGACGCGCGTGCACATCGCGCCGGTCCGACCGCGTGCCGAGCAGCCACGGGCGACGACGCAGCCGCGGCAGCCGCGCCTGTCGAACCGCCCGATGATCTTCGCCGACTGACGCCAGCGGGCCGCCGGGGAGCCGCACAGCGCGGTGGTATTGTCACGACAATCCGTCCGGCGCTGTCGCCGACCCCGTCTTCCCGAAGGACCGCGATGACCAACGAGGGCCAGCTGCCGTCCGACCTGTTCCTGGACCTGGACCGGTCGGGTCCGATGCCCCTGTACTTCCAGGTCGCCTCGCGCATCGAGGAGACGATCCGCTCGGGTGTCCTGCCCCCCGGTGCCCGGCTCGAGAACGAGATCGCCCTCGGGGAACGCCTGGGCCTGTCGCGGCCGACGATCCGCCGGGCGATCCAGGACCTCGTCGACAAAGGGCTGCTCGTCCGTCGGCGCGGAATCGGCACGCAGGTCGTGCACGGCCCGGTCACGCGGAAGGTCGAGCTGACCAGCCTGTACGACGACCTGGCGCAGGGGTCGCAGGCGCCGACGACGAAGCTGCTGGAACGGAACGACGTGCCGGCCTCGGACGTCGTCGCCGAGGCCCTCGGCGTCGCCCCCGGCACGCTCGTCGCCCACATCCGCCGGGTGCGGTTCGCCGAGGACGTGCCGATGGCGGTGCTCGAGAACTACCTGCCGCCGGAGTTCACCGACATCACCGACACCGACCTGCAGGCGCACGGCCTGTACCAGCTGCTGCGCGGCCGGGGCGTGACGATGCGGGTCGCGAAGCAGCGGATCGGTGCCCGCGCAGCGACCGGCGACGAGGCCGACCTGCTCGAGATCGAGGACGGCGACCCGGTGCTCACGATGAGCCGGACGGCGTACGACGCGTCGGGCCGGGCGGTGGAGTACGGCGTGCACTGCTACCGCCCGGACCGCTACTCGTTCGAGGTCACCCTCGTCGACAAGTAGGCCGCGCGGCCGCCACGACCCGGTCGGGACGGGTCAGCTCGCGTCGGGGACGCCGAGCTCGCCGGTGACGTACTGGGCACGGCCGAACCCGAACGACCAGTCCTGTGGGCCGTTCTCGACGTAGCCGATGAACACGTCCTCGCTCGCGACGCCGGCCTCGGTGAGCCGGTCGTGCACGGCACGGTAGAGGCCCTGCTTCGCCTCGTCGCTGCGGCCGCGCTGCGTGAAGACCTGGATGACGACGACGCCCTCGGTCCGCTCGAAGCCGAGGCCGGCGTCCTGCGCGATGATCTGCTGTGCGGGGTGCTCGGTGATCACCTGGAAGCGGTCGCGCTCCGGGATGCCGTACTCCGAGACGATGGCGGTGTGGATCGCGTCGGCGATCGCGCGGACCTGCTCGGGGGTGCGGCCGGTGGCGAGGTCGATACGGACGAGCGGCATGGTGCCTCCTGGTTCGGGACTTTGTCATTACATACTAACAAGCGCCAGTCCAGAAGTCTCCCCGAGACGGACTGGAGGCGCGGTGCCAGCCTGCACCGCGCCTCCAGTCCGCTTCTCGGCCCGTCTACAGCACCGGTGTCGCCGCCCGGTAGGTGAGCGGCCCGTCGACGCGCGCCACGTCGTGCCACGCCCCGTCGGCGAGCGAGGCCTCCGCCGCCTCCACGATCGACGCGGCCGCCAGGCCGTCGGCGACCGACGGTGCGAGCTGCTCCCCGCGGCGGACGCCCGCGACGAACTGCGCGGCCTCGATCGTCTTGAGGTCGTCGTACCCCATCGCGGTCCCGGCGCCCGGCTGGAAGCGGGCGAACTCGCCGTCCCCCGGAGCGACGAGGTGCGTCGTGTAGCCCGCCACCTCCTGCCCGTCGAGGAAGACGTCGAGCTCGTTCAGGCGTTGGAAGTCCCAGCGGACGGACCCCTTCGTCCCGTACACCTCGAGTGCGTACTCGGCGTGCGGTCCGCGCATCACCCGGCTCGAGTCCATCGTGCCGACCGCGCCGTCCTCGAAGCGGAACAGCAGGGCGGCGTAGTCCTCGTTCTCCACCGGGCCGTGCTCTCCCGTCGCCGCCGCCGTCCGGTCGACGATCCCCCGCCCGGGGCGCGGACGGGTCTCGATGAACGTCTCGGCGAGGGCGGTCACGCTCGCGATCCGGCCGACGACGTACTGCGCCAGGTCGAGGCCGTGCGACAGCAGGTCGCCGAGGACCCCGGAGCCGGCCCGGTCACGCTCGAAGCGCCAGGTGAGCGGCGCTGCGGGGTCGGACGAGTAGTCGGCGAGGAGCGCCCCGCGGACGTTCGTGATCCGTCCGAGCCGACCGCTCCGGACGAGCTCGCGGGCCCGTTGGATCGCGGGGGCGTGCCGGTAGTTGAAACCGACGCTCGTGATCACGCCCGCGCGTTGGACGGCCTCGTGGATCTGCCGCGAGTCGCTCGCGTACCGGCCCATCGGCTTCTCGATCCAGAACGGCTTGTCCGCCTCCGCCGCGGCGACGGCCACCTCGCGGTGCAGGAAGTTCGGCGAGCAGATCGACACCACGTCGACCTCGGGGTCGGCGAGGACCTCGCGCCAGTCGGCGACCGCGCGCTCGCACCCCAGCCGCTCGAGCGCCTGGTCGCGGGCGGCCTCGACGGGATCCGCCGCGACGACGAGCCGCGGCTGCACACCGAGCTCCGGGAAGTGGTCGGGCAGGGCGCGGTAGGCGCGGGAGTGCAACCGCCCCATCCACCCGACCGAGACCAGGCCGACGCCGATCGTGTCCGCGGTCATGCCGCCGGGACCACGATGTCGCGCACCAGGGCGTCGAGCTTCGCGTCGGCGTCCAGGAACTGCCGCAGCGTCGTGACGGTCGCGCCGAAGCGGTCGAACTCGTCGATCGTCATGCCGTCGACGTCGTACCCGCGGGCGAACTCCGGCGTGGCCGCACGCAGGGCGTCGAGGACGTGTGCGGGGACCTCGTCGTCGATCGCGTCCGGACGCCAGGGGAACGCGTTGTCGTTGATGTCCTTCGTCCACTGGAACGGCGGCGAGACGACGAGGTCCCCGCCCTGGAACTCCGACCACTGCAGGGCGTTCCGGAAGGCCGCGACGAGCACCCGCGACCGGAACCCGCGCTCGCGGAACACCCGGTACGCCTGCTTGACGGCGGCGACCCCGGCCCACTCGAGGATCCCCGGGTCGACGAGCACGTGGTCGCGCCCCACGACGGTCTTCAGCCAGTCGTCGAAGCGGCCGGCCATGAGCGTCACGACGTGCCCGAACTCCTGCTCCGGCAGTCCGTCGGCGGCCCGGCGGTCCAGGGCGCGCTCGATCGCCTCACCGACGGCGACCACCTGCGGCACCGTGAACGACACGGTCGCGTTGATCGAGACCCCGCGGTACGCGGCCTCCTCGATCGCGGCGATCCCGACCTTCGTGGCGGGGATCTTCACGATGATGTTCGGCGCGAGCCCGGAGAACCGGACGGCCTGCTCCACCAGCGCGTCACGGTCACGGTGCAGTCGCGGGTCGGTCTGCATGCTGAGGCGACCGTTGCGGCCGCCCGAGGCCTCGAACGCCGGGAGCAGCTGCTCGGCGGCCGCGATCGAGAGCTCCTCGACCGCCTTCCAGCCGATCCAGGACTCCCCCGCGGTCGGGTGCTCCGCGGCGATCTCGCGGATGCGGGGCACCCACCGGTCGGGGTCCTGCTGGATGCAGGTGAACGCGATGACCGGGTTGCAGGTGGCACCGACCGCGCCGTACTCGTGGATCGCGGTGGACAGCTCGCGCGGGTCGGCGGAGTCGTTCCAGAGCGCCGTCGGCGTGGCGGTCGCGGCCTGAAGGGTGACCGGGCGGAGATCCGCGGCGGCCCGGTCGGCGGCCGTCTCGAGCGTGCTGGTCATCGGGTGAGTCCCTTCGTGATCGCGTCGAGCTGGGAGCGGGACACCGCGTCGGCGTTCTCGTCCTCGGCGAAGACGCTCGACACGGCGACGGTGTCGTCCCGGTCGGTGAAACCGATGCGTGCCAGCCCGGCCCAGAAGGCGTCGAAGTCGACGTCGGCCTGTCCGACCGGCAGGTGCTGGTGCACGCGCGCGGTGTTCCCCGGCGGGTTCGAGATGTACCGGAGGCCGTGCGAGCGACGGTGGTCGTACGCGTCGGCGACGTGCACGAGCTGGAGCGAGTCCCCCGCGGCGTCCATGATCGCGTCCATGTCGCCGCCGTAGTGGAAGGTGTGGCAGGCGACGTAGACGAAGCCGACGTGCTTCGAGTTGAGCCCGCGGATCACCCGCAGGGCCTCGAGGCCGTCCTCGACGAAGTCGTCGGGGTGCGGGTCGATGAGGACGCGCAGGTCGGACGACTCGATGATCGGCAGGAGCTCCTCCATCGAGCGGTAGAAGGCGTCCTCGGACTCCTCCGCACGCTCCGGTCGCCCGGAGAACTCGGTGTTGATCGTGTCGACGCCGAGCCGCTTCGTGATCTCGATGACCCGCTTCCACTTGGTCACCGCGGCCTCGCGGGCGTCGCGGTCCGGGCCGGACCAGCGGAGCACCGGCAGGACGCTCGCCACCTGCACCCCGGCGTCGCGGCACGCTGCGGCGAACGCGTCGACGAGGTCGTCGTCCGCCTTCGGGTGCCGGTAGAACGGGATGAAGTCCTTGTGCGGTGTCAGCTGGAGGTACTCGTACCCGAGGTCCGCAACCTTCTGCGGGAACTCCAGCAGCGACAGGTCGTGGTGGAACGGAGTGGGGTCGAGGGCGATCTTCGGCATCAGGCCTCCGCGGTCGCTGGCTCGCGCTGAGCCGCGGTGTCGTAGAACGCGGGCTTCGTCAGCGCGTACTCGACCGTCTCGAGCGCGCCCGACTGCTGGGCGCGCACGGCGACTTCGGCCACGACGGACGCCGTGTACCCGTCCCAGGCGCTCGGCCCGTCGATGCCGCCGTTCCGCGCGGCGTCCACCCAGCGCTGCACCTCTTCGTCGTAGGCGGCACCGAAGCGCTCCTTGTACGACGGCGTGACGCCCTGCGACGACTGGCCGGCGGACACGATGGTCTGGGAGGTGTCCCGGCCGATGTACGCGACCCCGGACTCGAAGACCGCGTCGGTCGTGACCTGGTAGCCGAACTGGGCGTTCACGTTGATCTCGACGATCGCCATCGTCCCCGACTCGGTGGTGAACAGCACGAACTGCGGCTCGGGCAGGTCCGCCGGCGCGAGCGAGTTCTTCCGCGGCTTCTTGACCTCGACGCTCGTGATCGCCTCGCCGGTCAGGAAGGGGATGATGTCGATCTCGTGGATCACCGAGTCGTGGATGAGCATCGACTCGCTGAAGTTCGGCGGGGTCGTCGGGTTGCGGTGGGCGTGGTGCAGGGCCAGCAGGGCGCCGTTCGCCCCGGACTCCCGGAGCGCCCGGAGCTCCTGGTAGCCGGCGTCGAACCGGCGCATGAAGCCGACCTGGATGACCGGGTGGTCGGCGTGCTGCTGCTCGAGCTCGACGATGCGCAGCGAGTCCTCGGCGCTCGTCGTCAGGGGCTTCTCGCACAGCACGGTGAGCCCGCGCTCGAGCGCGGTCACCAGGATCGGCTCGTGCAGGAAGCCCGGCGTCGCGATCACGACGGCGTCGATCTCGGTCTCGGCGAGCGCCTCGTCGAAGGACGCGGCCGTGACCGCGCCGGGGGCGAGGGCGGCGGCGGCCTGCGCGCGCATCTGGTCGGGCTCGACGACGGCGACGACGTCGGCGTTCGAGATCTTCGCGGTGATCCGACGGACGTGGTCGGCGCCCATCATGCCGGCGCCGACGACGGCGACGCGGAGGTTCTGGTTGCTGCTCATGGGGTGCTCCTGGAGGGGTTGGACGCGGTGCTGGCGGTGCGTCAGGAGACGCGGGCGGCGGCGGTCGAGCCGAAGATGTGCTGGAACGTGCGCTCGGCGATCGGGCCGGGGGCGTCGACCGAGCAGCCGTACATGTCCTGCTCGACGATGCCGAAGATGTCCGGGTTGATCGCGGCGACGGCCTCGATGATCGGTGCCAGCTCGGGGGTGCCGTGCGGGGGCTCGGTCATGATCCCCTGCGCGACGGCGTCGCCGAACGGGACGTCGTTCTTCAGGACGTCGAACAGCAGGTCGGTGTCGACCTGCTTGAGGTGCAGGTAGCCGATGCGCTCGGGGTGTTCGGCGATGAGCTTGAGGTTGTCGCCGCCGTAGTAGGCGAAGTGGCCCGTGTCCAGGCAGAGGTTCGTGTACGCGGGGTCCGTCTCCGACAGGAACCGCACGGTCTCGCGGTAGGTCCCGACGTGGCTGTCGGCGTGGGTGTGGAACTGCTGGTGGACGCCGTACTCCTCGAGCAGCGCCTTGCCGAGCTGGTCGTGCCCCTTCCCGAGCCGCTGCCACTGCTCGTCGGTCAGCGTCCGGGACTCGAGCACCTCGGCGGTGGCGTCCGAGCGCCACAGGTCGGGGATCGTGACCAGGTGCTCGGCACCGAGCGCGGCGGCGAGCCCGGCGACCTTGACCGCCTGGTCCCACGCGCGCTGGAACTGGTCCTCGCCCTTGTGGAAGCCCGTGAACACGGTGCCGGCGGACAGCCGGAGTCCGCGGGACTCGAGCTCGTCGGACAGCTGCGCGGGGTCGGTCGGCAGGTAGCCGTAGGGGCCGAGCTCTATCCACCGGTACCCGGCGGCGGCGGCTTCGTCCAGGAAGCGCTGCCACGGCACCTGGTTCGGGTCGTCCGCGAACCACACGCCCCACGAGTCGGGAGCGGTGCCGATGCGGATCGAGGCGGCAGGGGTTTCGGTCATGGCGGGTGGTGTCTCTCTGCAGTGGTGGGCGGGTGTCTCAGCCGAGCAGCGGGCGCTGGGCGGCGACCTGCTGCTCGTACTCGGTGCGGGCCTGCCGGGTGCTCGGCAGGGTCGAGGTCTGGGCGACCGGGACGTCCCACCAGCCGTGGCCGTCCGGGGCGTAGACGAGCGGGTCGGAGTCGACGTGCACGAGCGTGGTGTGGTCGTTCGCCTTGGCCTGGCGGACGGCGGCCTCGAGGTCGGCGATCACGTCCGGCCCCGGCTGCACCTCGATCACGTCCACGCCGTACGAGCGGGCGTTCGCGGCGAGGTCGACGGGCAGCGGGTCGCCGTTCTCGAACGACTGCGTCTCGTCCAGGTAGCGGTACTTCGTGCCGTACCGCTCGGACCCGACGGTCTCGGACAGGTGCCCGATCGACGCGTACCCGTGGTTCTGGATGAGGACGACGACGATCTTGATGCCCTCGGCCACGGCGGTGACGAGCTCGGTGTGCAGCATCAGGTACGAGCCGTCGCCGACCATCACGATCGCGTCGCGGTCGGGGGCGGCACGTCGGACACCGATCCCGCCGGCGATCTCGTAGCCCATGCACGAGAACGCGTACTCGACGTGGTAGCCGAGCTCGTCGCGCACCCGCCACAGCTTGTGCAGGTCGCCGGGGAGCGACCCGGCCGCCTGGACGACGACGTCCCGCGGGTCGGACGCGCGCTGGACGGCGCCGATGATCTCGGCCTGCCCGGGCAGCGCGTTGCCGGACGGTGCGAGTGCGGCGTCGACGACCGCGTCCCACTCGGCCTTGCGCGTCGCGATCTCGTCGGCGTACCCGGCGTCCACCGAGTACGACGCGAGCTCGGCCGTCAGGGCGGTCAGGGTCTCGCGGGCGTCGGCGATCACCGGCAGCTGCGACCCGTGCTTGTAGGCGTCGAAGGACGCCACGTTCACGTTGACGAAGGTGACGTCGGGGTCCTGGAACGCGGTCCGGGACGCGGTCGTGAAGTCGCTGTACCGCGTGCCGATCCCGATCACGACGTCGGCCTGGGCTGCGATCGCGTTCGCGGCGGCCGTGCCCGTCGCGCCGATGCCGCCGAGGTACTGCGGGTGGTCCCACGCGAGGGCACCACCGCCCGCCTGGGACGTGCCGACCGGGATGCCCGTCGCCTCGACGAACTCCCGCAGCGCGTCGGCCGCGTCGGCGTAGAGCACGCCGCCACCGGCCACGATCACCGGGCGCTCCGCCGAGCGGATCGCCTCGACCGCACGCGCGAGCGGCCCGCGCTCGGGCAGCGGCCGTCGGATGTGCCACTCGCGGGGCTGCAGGAACGCGACCGGGACGTCGAGCGCCTCGGCCTGGACGTCCTCGGGCAGCGCGATGGTCACGGCGCCGGTCTCGGCCGGGTCGGTCAGCACGCGCATCGCCGCGAGGGCGATCGAGAACAGCTGCTCAGGTCGCTCCACCCGGTCGAAGTAGCGCGACAGCGGGCGGAACGCGTCCGTCACCTGGAGCGAGGTGTCGTGCGGCAGCTCGATCTGCTGCAGCACGGGGTCGGTGGTCCGCGTGGCGAAGGTGTCCGACGGCAGCAGCAGCGCCGGGAGCCGGTTCGTCGTGGCGAGCGCCGCGGCGGTCAGCATGTTCGCCGCTCCGGGGCCGACCGAGGCCGTCGCGGCGAAGGTCGCGCGGCGGCGGTGCATGCGGGCGAAGCCGACGGCCTGGTGCACCATCGCCTGCTCGTTGCGCGCCTGGTGGTACGGCAGCAGACCGGGCTGCTCGACGTGCAGCTGCTTGATCGCCTGCCCGAGCCCGGCGACGTTGCCGTGCCCGAAGATCCCGAAGATCCCGGGGACGGTCCGCTCGCGGTGGTCGCCGTCGACGGTCCACTGGTTCGCCAGGAACTCGACCAGGGCCTGGCCGACGGTCATCCGACGGGTGTTCATCGGGCGGTGTCCTCTCCGTAGGGCAGGCGCGGGTCGATCGTCTCGGTGTCCCACACCTGGCGGACCCAGCCGTGCGCGGGGTCGTCGGTGATGTTCCAGACGCGCTCCGGGTCGGGCCCGGCCATCACGTTCAGGTAGTACATGTCGTAGCCCGGTGCGGCGACCGCGGGTCCGTGCCAGCCGTACGGCACCAGGGCGACGTCGCCGGTGCGGACCTGACGGAACTCGTCGATGGGCCGGTCGTCCGACGCGTACGTGCGGTGCAGCGCGAAGGGCTCGGCGCCGGCGGGGGCGTCCACACCGCGGGCCACGTCGACCTCGTAGTAGTAGATCTCCTCGAGGTTCGACTCCTCGCCGTCACGGTGCGTGTCGTGCTTGTGCGGCGGGTACGACGACCAGTTGCCGGCCGGCGTGATCACCTCGCACGCCAGGAGCTTCACCGCGTCGAGCCCGGCCGGGGTGCCGAAGTTGTGCACCTGCCGCGACGACTGTCCGGCCCCGCGGAGCTCGACGGGGACGTCGGCCTTCGCGATGTACGCGACCGGCTTGACGACGTCGGTGGGCGCCTCGGCCACCGCGACCCGTCCGGATCCGGTGATCTGCGCCTGCAGTCCGGAGCCCAGGTACAGGACGTCGGTCGGTCCCTCGAAGACCCCGCCACGTCCCTCCAGGCCCTGCTCGCCGTTCTCGGCACCGGACCAGGTGACGTGGAAGCTCCCCGAGAGCGGCACGACCATGCGCTCCACGGCAGCGGCCGGGAGGCGCAGCTCGGCCCCGTCGGACACCGTGCCGGTCCGCAGACCCGTGTGCTCCCACCCCGCGATGCGTCCGTCCACGACGTCGGTCCAGCCGGCCTCCGGCCGGCTGCCGCGCGGGTTGAACCAGTGCTGTCCAGCCATCGGTCGGGTCAGCCGTTCGACGGGAAGCCGAGGTTGATCCCGCCGTGCGAGGGATCGAGCCATCGGGAGGTGATCGCCTTCTGCCGCGTGAAGAAGCTCACGCCGTCGGCGCCGTACGCCTTGTGGTCGCCGAACAGCGAGTTCTTCCAGCCGCCGAACGAGTAGTACGCGACCGGCACGGGGATCGGGACGTTGATGCCGATCATGCCGACCTGCACGTCGCGCTGGAAGCGCCGGGCGGCGCCGCCGTCGTTCGTGAAGATCGCCGTGCCGTTGCCGTACGCGCCGGAGTTGATGAGCTCGAGGCCCTCCTCGTAGGACTGCACGCGGACGACCGACAGCACCGGGCCGAAGATCTCCTCGGTGTAGACGCGGCTGGTCATGGGCACCCGGTCGATCAGCGTCGGGCCGAGCCAGAAGCCGTTCTCGTCGCCGTCGGGTCGGACGGTGCGACCGTCCACCACGACCACCGCACCGTCCTGCTCGGCGACCTCGATGTACGAGGCGACCTTGTCGCGGTGCTGCTCGGTGACGAGCGGGCCCATGTCGCAGCCCCGGCGCCCGTCACCGATGCGCAGCGTCGCCGCGCGCTCCGAGATCTTCGCGATGAGCTCGTCGGCGACCGGCTCGACCGCGACGACGACCGAGATCGCCATGCAGCGCTCGCCCGCGGAGCCGAAGCCCGCGTTGATCGCGTTGTCCGCGACGAGGTCGAGGTCGGCGTCCGGCAGCACGAGCATGTGGTTCTTCGCGCCGCCGAGGGCCTGCACGCGCTTGCCGTGCTTCGTGCCCGTCTCGTAGACGTACTGCGCGATGGGGGTCGAGCCGACGAACGAGATCGACTCGACGTCGGGGCTCGTGAGCAGGCCGTCGACCGACTCCTTGTCGCCGTTCAGCACGGTGAACACGCCGTCGGGCAGTCCGGCCTCCTGGAACTTCCGCGCGAGCCAGATCGCCGCGGACGGGTCCTTCTCGCTCGGCTTCAGCACGACGGTGTTGCCGGCCGCGATCGCGATCGGCAGGAACCAGAGCGGGACCATCGCCGGGAAGTTGAACGGCGAGATGATGCCGACGACGCCGAGCGGCTGCCGGATCGAGTAGACGTCGATCCCGGTCGAGACCTGGTCGGAGAACTCGCCCTTCATGAGCGACGGGATGTTCGTCGCGAGCTCCACGACCTCTTGTCCGCGGGCGATCTCGCCGAGCGCGTCCGAGACGACCTTGCCGTGCTCGCTGGTGATGATCTCGGCCAGCTCGGCCTTGTCGCGGTTCAGGATCTCGCGGAAGGCGAAGAGGACCTGCTGGCGCTTGGTGAGCGACAGGTCGGCCCACGCCGGGAAGGCCGCCTTGGCGCTGGCGATCGCGCGCTGGATCTCGGCCTGGTCGGCGAGGGCGACCTGCTTCGTCACGACGCCGAGCGCCGGGTCGTACACGGGCGCCGTCCGACCGGAGGTCGAGGTGACGTGCTCCCCGTCGATCCAGTGGCCGACGGTCGTGGTGCCGGACCGCTGGTCGGTCGACTCGGTGGTGGTCATGCGTTGCTTCCTTCCGGGACGGACAGGGGCGAGGGCTGCTGGGCGGGTGCCGGGGTCGAGGAGTGCGGGACGTGTGCCGGTGCGGCGGACCGGCCCCGGTCCTCCAGGCCGTGGACGAGGGACGCGGCGACGTCGACGGCCGCGGCCACGTCGCCGTCCCGGGGGTAGAGGAGGGTGCGCCCGACGACCAGTCCGCGGACCCCGGGGAGCGCGAGGGCGTCGGCCCACGTCGCGTACGTCTCGTCCGGGCTGCCGGATGGGTCGCCGCCGAGCAGCAGCGTCGGCAGCGTGGTCGCCGCCATCACGCGCGCCATGTCGTCGACCACCGGGATCTTCAGCCAGCTGTAGGCACTCGACTCGCCGAGTCCGGCGGCGATGGCCATCGACGTGATCACCGCGTCGGCCGACAGGTCGTTGACGACCCGGCCGTCACGCCACGAGGACATGAACGGCTCGAGCATGATCGGCAGCTGCAGCGCGGCGGCCTCGCTGACCGCCTTCGCCGTCGCCTCGAGCGTCGCGACGGTGCCGGCGTCCTCGAGGGCCACGCGGACCAGCAGCTTCGCGAAGTCGAGCCCGGCGGCCTTGATCGCCTGCGCGGAGTACGCGGTGTAGCGGTCGTCGAGCTCGAACGTCGCGCCGCGCAGTCCACCGCGGTTCATCGAGCCGACGACGACCTTGCCGTCGAGTGCGCCGAGGAGCGCGAGGTCCTCGAGGACGTCCGGCGTCCCGAGCACCCCGTCGACGCCCGGCCGGCCGAGGGCGACGACGAGCCGCTCGAGCAGGTCGTAGCGGTCGGCCATGGCCGTGGCGTCGGACCCGACCGCCAGGGCGCCGCGCGCCGGATGGTCGGCGGCGACGATGAAGAGCTTGCCGTCGTCGGCGAGCAGCGGGCGGCGGGTGCGGGTGCGGAGCACGTCCGCGACCCGCTCCGGTGCGCCGGCCCGCAGGTCGCGCAGGCGGGCGAAGTCGGCGGAGCTGATCTCAGGCATCGACGTCCTCCTTGGTGGGCTGCACGGGGTTCTCCTGCAGGAACTGCTCGATCTCGTCGCTCGTCGGCATCGCCGTCGAGCACTCGAAGCGGGTGGCGACGATGGCCCCGGCGGCGTTCGCGAACGCGAGGGTGCGGTCGAGCGACCACCCCTGCAGCAGGCCGTGCACGAGCGCGCCGCCGAACCCGTCGCCCGACCCCAGGCCGTTGACGACGTCGATGGTGTGGGGGCGGAACTCGACGAACTCGTCGCGGGTCTTGGCGAGCACACCCTTGGGGCCCTGCTTCACGATCGCGACCTCGACGCCCCGTTCGAGCAGGGCGTCGGCCGCGCGGACCGGGTCGGTCTCCCCCACCGCGACCTCGCACTCCTCGCGGTTGCCGACGGCGACGGTCGCGTGCTCCAGGGCGACGGCGACCTCGCGCGTCGCCGCCGCGGGGTTCGACCAGAACATCGCCCGGTAGTCCAGGTCGAGCACGGTGTGCGCCTTCGTGGCGGCCGTCGAGGCGGTCCGCGCCGCGTAGGCCGCGTGGTGGGCGCTGCGGCTCGGCTCCTCGCTGAGGCCCGTGACCGTGGTCCAGAAGACCCGCGCGCGCTCGATCTCGTGCAGCGGCAGGGACTTCGTGGTGATCATCAGGTCCGGCGCCTTCGGGGCCCGGTAGAAGTACAGCGGGAAGTCGTCCGGCGGGAACACCTCGCAGAACGCGACGGGGGTGTTGAGCCCCGCGACGGTCTCCACGAACGTGTTCGCGACGCCGAACTCGGGCAGTGTCCGAGCGATGTAGCGACCGAACGGGTCGTCGCCCGTGCGGGTGATCACGGCGGCGTCGGCACCGTGCCGTGCGGCGGCGATGGCGACGTTCGTGGCGCTGCCTCCGACCGACTTCGAGAAGGTCGTGACGTCCTCGAGCGGGCCGGTCTGCTGCGGGTAGATGTCGACGGACACGCGGCCCATGGTGATCACGTCGTGTGCGTGGGGGGCTTCATCGGTCATGCGACGCGGGGACCTTCCGTGCGGCTTCATCGTCGGACGGTCACGACTGTACACCGCGTTTGGCCGAATGTCATTACATGGATCGAGGCGGGTTCACGACGCCACACCGCCGGCCTGGAGGCACGGTGTCGGTGGGCACTGCCACGGTTGCGTCATGCAGATCCTCGCGCTGGTCATCGGTCTCGTGCTCGGCGTCGCCGTCGGCGCCGTCGTCGCCTGGTCGCTCGCCCGCTCCCGGGCCGGCGTCGACGCCGCCGCGGCCCGGGCGACCGCCGACGCGCTGCGGGCGCAGCTCGACACGGTCCGCTCCGACGGCGAGGAGCGGCTCGACGCGCAGGACGCCCAGTACCGGCGGCAGGTCGACTCGCTCGAACGCCGGGCCGCCGAGCTCGAGCACCTGCTGCAGCGGATGCACGGGGTGGACGCGGCGCGCCAGCAGGGCGAGTCGAAGGTGCTCTCGGCGCTGAGCCCCGTCGCGCAGACCCTCGACGTGATGCGCGCCAAGATCGCCGAGCTCGAGCAGTCCCGCAGCGAGCAGTACGGCGCGCTCTCCGCACAGCTCCGGTCCGCCGCCGAGTCCGAGGAACGGCTGCGCGCCACCGCCGACACGCTCGCGAGCGCCCTGTCCTCGAACAGCACGCGGGGCGTCTGGGGCGAGACCCAGCTGCGGAACGTGGTCGAGGCGGCCGGGCTGCTCGAACGCGTGGACTTCGACGTGCAGTCCGCCGTCACCACGTCGGCCGGCGCCGCTCGACCCGACATGGTCGTGCACCTGCCCGGCGGCAAGACGATCGCCGTCGACGCCAAGGTGCCCTTCAGCGCCTACCTGCAGGCGGCGGAGATCCCGGCGGGAGCCACCGGCGCCGAGGGCGCGCGGCGCGACCAGCTCGTCGCGCAGCACGTCAAGGCGCTCCGGGCGCACGTCGACGCCCTCGCGGCGCGCGAGTACTGGTCCGGGTACGACGCCTCCCCCGAACTCACCATCGCGTTCATCCCGTCCGAGTCCCTCATCTCGAGCGCCCTCGCCGCCGACCCCGGGCTGCTCGACCACGCGTTCCGGAAGCGGATCGCCCTCGCCTCGCCCGTCACGCTCTGGTCGGTCCTGAAGACCGTGGCGTTCTCGTGGCAGCAGGACGTCGTCACGGCCGAGGCGCGCGAACTCTTCACGGTGTCGCGCGAGCTGTACGGCCGACTCGCGACCCTCGGCGGGCACGTGGACAAGCTCGGACGGGCCATCCGGGGGTCCGTGGTCGACTACAACCGGTTCGTGGGGTCGCTCGAGCGGCAGGTGCTGCCGAGTGCCCGGCGGCTGTCGCTGCTCGACGAGTCGAAGGTCATCGCCGACCCGGTGTCGATCGAGGACGAGCCGCGGTTGCTCACGGCGCCGGAGCTGGTCGGGGCGCTCGACGAGGACTGACGGGCCGCTACACTCCCCCATCGTGGGGGAAGTACTGCAGAACCATCCTGGGGACCGCGAGTTCCCGGTCCGAGGTCGGTGGCGTCACCGCGCGATGGTCGCGAAGGCCCGCCGCCAGACCGGGCGGCGACGCGATCGGGCAGCCGCGTGGATCATCATGGCGCTCGCGATCGTCGCGTTCTTCGTCGCCCTGGTCGCATCGACGGCCGGTCCGTACGACGTCAGGCAGCACTTCGGCTACGGGTTCCAGGCCGTGTGGCGGTGCTTCCTCATCGCGTTCGTCGTCTGGTTCGTCCTGACCTTCGTCACGTCGCTCCGTGACCTGACCCTGCCGGTTCGGGAACAACGGCGCTACCGGGCCCTCGCCCGGACGCCGGAGCTCCCCGAACACCGGCTCCAGCAACTCGCACTCGCGTCGTTCGGCGACTTCTCCGACGGCTGGTGGCCGGCGTCGCTCGCCCCGTACGGTTCACGCACGGAGCTCGGAGGCCAGTGGCTGGACGACACCACGCCGTCACCCTTCGTCACGATCCCGCTCCCCGCGCTGCCGTTCCTGCGTCAGGAGCTGGACCAGACGTACAAGGTCGCCAGTGGTCGGGACGCGCAGACCTTCGCGCTCGACTTGATCGGGCCGAAGAGCATCTCGTGGCAGTTCGCCGCGCTCGCTCGTTCCCCGGAGGGTGACGAGCGCCTGTCCAGGATGTCCTCGCTGCTCGGCGAGGACGCATGGGCGGCCAGGAACCTCCTCGAAGCACGCGACACGCGCCCGGCCAAGCTCCTCTGGGCGATGGACGTCAAGAACGCCGTCTCGATGATCAGGGGCGCGTACTGCGCGGGCCTGCTCACCAGCGACGACGCATGGGCGACGATCGACATCGTCTCGACCGTCGCGTTCACGGTGTTCGACTCGTGGGACGACTTCTTCGACGATCTCCGCGCCGGGTACGCCCTCGTGTACGACGACCTCAAGACCATCCAGGAGTTCGACCGTCTGCGCGCCGAACTCGCACGGTCGAACTGGCCCGTGACCCGTCTCCCCTTCCCGGCAACGCCGCATGCGCCGCTCCCGCGCACCGTGGTCGAGCCGCTCGCGGCCGCCGAGGACGACACGGGCCGGAGCTGACCGCCGTCAGGAACCGCGGTGACGCGCGTCGACGAGGTCGGCTGGGTAGAACGGTGACTTCCGCAGCGCTGTGTCGTCGAGTCCTCGGGCCACCGCGAGACCAGCTGCCTCCCACGCCCAGTACCCGAAGTACTTGGCAAACCGATCGCCCTGCACGGCCTGGAGCGCCGGGGCCCACCAGATGAACGAGATGTTCTTCTGCCACGCCTGCAGGTAACGGTCCAACGCCGCTACAGCACGATCCGGCTTCGCGGTCGACGCCGTCGCGAGGTTCTGGAACGGCCGCTTGTGCCAGACCGTGTCCCGCACCGGCTCGATCCCCAACAACTGCGCGAGCACCGGATCCGCACCACCAGCGGCGTCAACGATCCGAACGAGACGCTCCGTCAACGCCTGTTCGACCCCGACGCACCGCGCCACCGACGACAACCACAACGCGTAGTAGTACGCCGACTTGTTGTCGAACGTGAGCGGGTCGAATGTGAGATCAGCGTTCGGCGCAGCCGCGTACCGGTTCCAGACTTCCCAAACGGTCACCGTCGATTCGAGGTCGTCGGCGAGCGCCGCGACCGGGTACCCGGCCGAGTAGCGAGCTCCCAGCAGGAAGAGCGTGGTCTCGAAGTTCGTCTGGGTCCCGATGATCCCGCCCCGGAGGTCATCGGCCCGGAACCGGTGGCTGAACGGCCGGAACTCCTCGACGCTCCGTGTCAAGACCTCGATTGCGCCGGTCCAGTACGCAGGGCTCACCCGATCATCACGCGGGGTACAGGCGTTCTGCACGACACGTCGTCGCAGAATCACCGGCGAGTCCTATCGTCCAACAAGTCGACCGGCACGACCGGCGATCGAACGGCAGCGGCGGCACGCTCGCCCTCAGCGTTCAGTGCAGCCAGCTCAAAGGCCCAGTACCCGAAGAAGCCCTGACCGTAGCTGTCTCCCGGAGCCACGCGCTCGAGGGACCCCATCCAGTCGGTTGCCTGCATCCGGAGGGGCCAGTCCGCGAGGTAGGTCGAGACGTGATCCGCTGCTGCCCCGGGGCGTTCGAGGACACGTAGCAGCGGCCGAGCGAATCGAGGTGTCGGTGGGACGGCAGCACCGGTCTCGAGGACTGGAGCGCAGTGCATCACCGCCAGTGCCGAGATGAGAGCTTCAGGTTCATGACCGCCAGCGTGCGACAGGACCAGCTGTGCGCTCTCCACCCGACCCGTTCCCATCGCGAGCCCGACCAGTCGGAGAACGCTGATCAGGTACTCGTTGCTCTTGGCGAAGCTCGGAGTAGCCGCGCCAGCCTCGGGCATGCATGCCGTCCACTCCGCATACGAGGACGCGACGTCAGCGACGACGGTGCCGACCTCGTCAAGCGTCCTGCCAGCCGAGTACTGCGCGCCGAGGTAGCGAAGCCCTTGATGCCACGATCCGCGCAGAGCACTTCGTCGATCGTGCGGACCTGTCGCCCGCCTGACCGCCTCGCGGCGACCTTCCCAGTTAGTGCGGGTGACGTCGAGCGCGCTCTGCCAGTAGCTGGTGTCGAACTGCACCGCGCGCGGCTGCAACGATTCGTGGGAACTTCCGCCACGCCTCATCCTCGCGAGTGAGAACCACTTCGCGGTGACGCTCCAGTCGAGCCCGAGGCCTTTCATCCGCGGTGACGCGCGTCGACGAGGTCGGCTGGGTAGAACGGGGACGACCGCAGGCTCGTGTCGTCGAAGCCTCGGGCCACCACGAGACCAGCCGCCTCCCACGCCCAGTACCCGAAGTACTTGGCAAACCGATCGCCCTGCACGGCCTGGAGCGCCGGCGCCCACCAGATGAACGAGATGTTCTTCTGCCACGCCTGCAGGTAACGGTCCAACGCCGCTACAGCACGATCCGGCTTCGCGGTCGACGCCGTCGCGAGGTTCTGGAACGGCCGCTTGTGCCAGACCGTGTCCCGCACCGGCTCGATCCCCAACAGCTGCGCGAGCACCGGATCCGCACCGCCACCGGCGTTCACGATGCCGACGAGGCGCTCCGTCAACGCCGGTCCGACCCCGACACACCGCGCCACCGACGACAACCACAACGCGTAGTAGTACGCCGACTTGTTGTCGAACGTGAGAGTCTCCAACGGAAAGCCGCCGTCCGGAACGGCCGCGTAGCGATTCCGGTTTTCCCACACGGTCACGACCGATTCAAGATCGTCCGCAAGCGCTGACACCGAATATCCCGCGGAGTACCTGGCACCCAGCAGGAACAAGGTACTTTCAAAATTCGCTTTCGTCCGGACGATCCCTGCCCGCGTGTCATCCGGCCGGAAGACGTGGCTGAACGGCCGGAACTCCTCGATACTGCGCTCAAGGACTGCGATCGCATCGGCCCAGTACGCGGGGCTCACCCGATCATCACGTGGCGTCATGTCGATCAGCGTAGACGGGCCGCCGTGTTGAGCAGCTGCGGGAGACACGAGCCGTCGGGGCTGATCTTGACGACCGCACGCTCAAGAGTTCCATCCAGGAAGGCGTTCAAAACCGAGTTGCGGTGGCTGAATTCGGTGCCGACCTCAAGACGCGACCCTGCTTGCCCCGGCAGATCGCCCTCCAGCCAAGTGTCCGACATCTGCCGGCCGTGTTTCTTCGTAGTACCCAGGAGATCGACGCCGGACTTCCCCGCGTTGGAGGAGAACTTCGACTCCACGACGACGTAGTGGCCGGTGTCCGGGTGGTGGAACACGTGGTCGATGCCGTTCTTGAAGACGTGCTTCGGCACCGTGACGTCGACGTAGCCCTGCGCCTCGAACAGCGCCTTGGTCTGCGCCTCACCGAACGCGGCCTTGGCCTTGTTGGTGGCGAGACGAGAGATCGACCGGCCAGTGGGGTTCACCGCTTCGGTCATCCTCCGAACCGGCGGCAGCGCCTTCGCGGTGACGTTCGCGACACCAGCGAGCGGGCGCTGGACCCGCGTCAGGAGCGCGCGCGCAGTCCGCGTTCCCATGCTGAAGGCCCCGGAAGTGCGTCCGACGACCTCGACCCCCTTCATGCTGATCGAACCGACCCGGGCGACCTGCGTCGCGATCCGAGTGCTCTTCAGCAGCGTGCCCACGGCGCCGCCGGCGGGGACGCAGTCGAGCAGGGCGAAGGCGAGGTCCCACCCGTCGGCCCTGCCCTGGCTCATCTTGTACAACGTGTCCGCGAGGACCACGAGCGCGATCGCGGCGATGATCAGTGTCCAGGGGCCGGGGATGATCATCGCGATGATCCCGCCGACCGCGACGACGACCTTCGCGACCGACACGATCGTCTCCCACGCCTCGGACCCGAAGACCTGATCCCAGAAGGACTGCTTCCCCAGGCCCGCGTCGGCGGCCTCACCGATCTTCGTCGCGGTACGCCGCTCCCCGTCCTCCCAGTCCCCGCGGGCGTCGGCGACGAGTCGTTTCGCGGCGTCGATCCGGGACTGCGCCGCGGCGATGTCGCCCTGCGCACTCGAGACGGAGCCCTGCGCGACGGCGGTGTTGTCCGACGCGGCCCGCACCTGCGCCGGCGTCGGCACCTCCACCCCGTCAGGCACCTCCGACCCGGCCGGGTACTGGTCGGCAACCTGCGACAGGCTCCGGGCGGCGGTCTGGTAGTGGGACAGGGTCGACTGCGCATCCGACAGGCGATCCTGTGCGGCGGTGAGGTCCCCGGCGGCGTCCTTCGCGTCCGCGAGGGCACCATCAGCCCGGTACTGGGTGTCATCGACCACGTCCGCCCACCCCGACAACGCCGACGCTGCCAGCGCGTACGAGTCGACGAGCTTGGACAGGTCCGACGGGGTGTCCTGGATCGCGTCGACGAACACGTCGGCGGCTTCGCCCTCCCAGTCGGTCAGCCACCCGGAGCCCTTCACCGAGTTCAGGCGAGTGGACGCATCGGACGCGGCGTCGGAGATGCGCTGGTACTCCCGACCCATCATCCGGATCGTCGCCGGATCACCCTTGACCGGATCATCACCCTGATCGACGACATCCCACCCCGACGGCCGCGCCATCATTCCTCCCCAAGTCGTTCTGCTGGCTACGTTCTCCACAGAAGTACGGGTGTGACCATATCAGGGGACACGGAAACCACCAGGTCGTCGCCCCTCGGGGTCAGAGCGCTTCGCGGAGCGACGCGACGTCCGGGAAGCCGCGGAGTCGGTAGCGGGTCGGGCGGACGGCGAGCTCCTCGACGAGCTCGGGTACGAGCGCCTGCAGACGGCCGAACGGAACCGGCAGCGTCTGTCCGTCGAGGGTCACGAGCACGACGGTGTCCACGGCCGCGACGACGGTCTCGACGTCCTCGGTCCACGCGGAGTACGAGAACGCCGGGTCACCCTCGTCGAGCCGAGCGACCGACACCGGCGCGACGTGGACGTCCTCACCGGCGCGGTCGAGGACCGCCTGGAGTGCCTCCTGCTGCAGGTTCGCTGCCGTCGACGTCCAGAGTGCTCGGATGGTCCGGAGGTCCGCGTCGAGGTCGGCGTGCTCGAACGGCCGCCACCCCTCCGAACCGAGCACGACGGGTGGTCCGCTCAGGACGTCGCCGTCCTCGTCAGCGAGGATCTGCTGCGCCAGGCCGGCGGCGGTCTCGAGCCCGACCGGGTCGGTGTCGCCGGTCAGGATGAAGGTCGTCGGCCCGACCGGGAAGAGCACCGGCGCGCCGTCGAGGTCGATGCCCTGCAGGCTCGACGGAGCGGCCACCACGAGCACCGCCAGGTCCGGGTCCTGCACCACCACCGTCCCCGGCCGGACGACGGCGATCTCGCCTGCTGCCTGCTGCTGCGCGACCTCGACTGCGGCCTGCAGGACGTCGGCGTCCGTCCACCCCAGTTCCTGCAGCGCAGCCGCGCTGAGCACGGTCCCGCCGTCGTCCGCGAGGATCATGCCGAGGTCGGGTGCGACGGGAACGATGTGCGGCAGGCGCTCCGTCGTCCCCTCGACCTCCGCCCTGGTGCGGCGGATGCCCGCGGTGTCCAGTCCGACGATCCGTGCGGTGGCGATGCTCATGCTCCGACCCTACGCAACGAGGCGACGCCGACCCGCGGCGCCGCCTCGGCGTGGTCAGACCGAAGTGGTCAGACCGAACTGATCAGAACCACTTCTCCGCGCGGTGGTCCGCCTGGATCCGGCGGATGGTGTTCGAGCGGGACCGCAGCACGAGCGAGTCTGTGTGGATGACACCGCGTGAACGGCGGACGCCGTCGACGAGGACACCGTCGGTGACACCGGTCGCGACGAAGAACGTGTTGTCGCCCGTGACGAGGTCGTCCTGGTCGAGGACCTTGTCAAGGTCGTGCCCGGCGTCGATCGCCTTCTGCCGTTCCTCGTCGTCCTTGGGCTGGAGCTTGCCGAGGATCACACCGCCGAGCGCCTTGATCGCGCACGCCGTGATGATGCCCTCCGGGGTCCCGCCGACACCGACGCACATGTCGATCTTCGACCCGGGCAGCGCCGCCGAGATGCCGCCCGCGACGTCACCGTCGAGCAGCAGCCGGGTGCCGGCACCGGTCGCACGGATCGCGCGGATCAGCTCGTCGTGGCGGGGACGGTCGAGGACGGCGATCTGCATGTCCTCGATGTCCTTGTGCTTCGCCTTCGCGAGCGCGCGGATGTTCTCGCCGATCGGCTTCTCCAGGTCGAGGACCCCACGGCCCTCGGGCCCGGCGGCGATCTTGTCCATGTAGAACACGGCCGACGGGTCGTACATCGAGCCGCGGTCCGAGACGGCCATCACCGAGATCGCGTTCTGACGGCCGGCGGCGGTCAGCGAGGTGCCGTCGATCGGGTCGACCGCGATGTCGCAGGCCGGGCCGTGGCCGTTGCCGACGTGCTCGCCGTTGTAGAGCATCGGGGCGTTGTCCTTCTCGCCCTCGCCGATCACCACGACGCCGTCGAAGTTCACGGTCCCCAGGAACTTGCGCATCGCGTCGACGGCGGCACCGTCCGCGAGGTTCTTCTCACCCCGACCCACCCAGGGCTGCGCACGGATCGCCGCGGCCTCCGTCGCACGCACGAGCTCGAGCGCCAGGTTGCGGTCGGGCTGGAGGAACAGGGAACCGGTCTCAGTGCTGGGAGTCACGACCAGAGCCTACCCACCGCCCTCACAGGAGCCACACCGGGTGCACGGACGTGCACCCGTAACGCCTCCAGTCCGCCTGACTAGGCTCGGCGTGGACACCACCACGTCGAAGGAGATCGCAGTGCCCATCGCAACGCCGGAACAGTACGCCGAGATGCTCGAACGAGCGAAGGCCGGCAAGTTCGCCTACCCCGCGGTGAACGTGTCCTCCTCGCAGACGATCAACGCCGTCCTCCAGGGACTTCAGGAAGCCGGCTCGGACGGCATCCTCCAGGTGACGACGGGCGGCGCCGACTACTTCGCCGGCCACACCGTGAAGAACCGTGCTGCCGGCGCCCTCGCGATGGCGCGCTTCGCCCACGAGGTCGCGAAGAACTACGACATCACCGTCGCACTGCACACCGACCACTGCCCGAAGGACGCCCTCGACGGCTTCGTCCTGCCGCTCATCGCCGCGAGCGAGGAAGAGGTCCGCCAGGGCCGCAACCCGATCTTCCAGTCCCACATGTGGGACGGTTCCGCGGTGCCGCTCGACGAGAACATCGAGATCGCGAAGACCATGATCGAGAAGACGCGCAACATCAACGCGATCCTCGAGGTCGAGATCGGCGTCGTCGGCGGCGAGGAGGACGGCGTCCAGCACGAGGGCACCAACGACGCGCTCTACACGACCCCGAACGACGTCGAGAAGGTCGTCGACGCGCTCGGTCTCGGTGACCAGGGCCGCTGGATCGCGGCGCTCACCTTCGGCAACGTGCACGGCGTGTACAAGCCGGGCAACGTCAAGCTGCGTCCGGAGCTCCTCGGCGAGATCCAGCGTTCCGTCGCCGAGAAGCACGGCACCGGCGAGAACCCGCTCGACCTCGTCTTCCACGGCGGCTCCGGCTCGACCGACGACGAGATCCACGAGGCCGTCCGCAACGGCGTCATCAAGATGAACATCGACACGGACACGCAGTACGCGTTCACGCGCTCGATCGCCGACTCGATGTTCCGGAACTACGAGGGCGTGCTGAAGGTCGACGGCGAGGTCGGCAACAAGAAGCAGTACGACCCCCGCGCCTGGGGCAAGGTGGCCGAGACGGCCATGGCGGCCCGCGTCGGCGAGGCGGCGAAGGTCCTCGGCTCGGCCGGGCACACCAAGGGCTAGTCCACACTGGACGGGAGGCACGGGGCGCGTCCGACGGACGCGCCCCGTCCTGCGTCCGGTCACCACTGGGCGTCGTGCACCGCGGGCCGTGCCACGATGGTCGGGTGACCGCCGACGCCATCGCCTCCGAGTTCGCCCAGTACGTCACCGAGTCCCCCACCGCGTTCCACGCGGCAGCGGCGGCCCGCGACCGACTCGTCGCGGCGGGCTTCACCGAGCTGTCCGAGCTCGACGCGTGGCCGACCGAGGCCGGCGCCTACGTCGTCGTCCGTGACGGCGCACTCATCGCCTGGCGACTGCCGGAGGGCGCGACCGCGACGACCCCGTTCCGCATCCTCGGCGCGCACACCGACTCCCCCACGTTCCGCGTCAAGCCGAACCCCGCCGTGCGGACCCTCGGGTGGGAGCAGCTCAACGTCGAGGTCTACGGCGGAGCGCTCCTGTCGACGTGGTTCGACCGCGACCTGCAGATCGCCGGCCGGGTGGTCGACGCCGACGGCAGCGTGCGGCTCGTGTCCACCGGGCCCGTCGCGCGCATCCCGAACCTCGCGATCCACCTCGACCGCGGGGTGAACGACGGCAAGGAGATCGACCGGCAGCGCCACACGATCCCGATCGTCGGCGTGGGCGGCGACGACGGCGGCACGGACGTCACCGCGTGGCTGCGTGCCCGGGTGGGCGACGCGGTGTCGTGGGACCTCTTCCTGGCCGACACGCAGGCCCCGGCGCGGATCGGCATCGAGCGGGAGTTCCTGGCGTCCGGACGGATGGACAACCTGACGAGCGTGCACGCGGGACTCCGCGGGATCGTCGACGCCCCCGCGGACGGCGCGCACATCCCCGTGTTCGCCGCGTTCGACCACGAGGAGGTCGGCTCCTCGACGCCGTCCGGTGCCGGTGGTCCGTTCCTCGAGGACGTGCTCGGACGCGTGCAGGAGGGCCTCGGCGCCTCGCGGTCCGAGGCTGCCCGGGCGTTCCGTGCCTCGTGGCTGCTGTCGAGCGACGCCGGGCACCTCGTGCACCCGAACCAGCCGGAGAAGCACGACCCGACGAACCGCCCGCGTCCCGGCGGCGGTCCGCTCCTGAAGATCAGCGCGAACCAGCGCTACATGACCGAGGCGAAGGGCGAGGCGGTCTGGGCTGCCGCGTGCGACACCGCCGGCGTGCCGTGGCAGCCGTTCGTCAACGTGAACACGATCCCGGGCGGCTCGACGATCGGCCCGATCGCGGCGACGCGGCTCGGCATCCCGACCATCGACATCGGCGTCGGCCTGCTGTCGATGCACTCGGTCCGCGAGCTCGTCCACGTCGACGACCTCGCGGCACTGCACGGCGCGGTCGCCGCCTTCCTGGCCGGGTAGGGCTCGTCGGGCGCACTCGTCGGGCGGGCTCAGCCGCCGGAGTGCTGCATCACGGCCTGCAGGAACCTGGGGTCCTGCAGCACGACCGCGATGAACGCGGTGACGCTGATCGCCGTGGCGACCACCCCGCCGAGGAGCGGCACCCAGAAGGTCCGTCGGCGTGCCCGGAGGCGACGGATCGACCACCACGTCACCAGCGCGAACACGACGACGCTGCCGATCGCGCCGACCACGGCCGCGGTGGACAGGGCTCCTGGGTCCGCGAAGGTCGTGTACTGCTGCTCGAAGGTCTCGCGCACCGAGGACGCGACCTGCGTCACCGAGAGCGACTGCACGGTCGAGAACAGCCCGGTGACGAGCAGTCCGACCGTCAGCACGAAGTCGAGCGGGGACGCGCCGAACCGGCTGCGCGGTACCTGCTGGGCGGCCGCCGCGGACTTCGCCGTCGCGATCGGCTGCTCCTCGCGGCGCTCCTGGGCTCGACGCTCGTCCTCGCGGCGCTGGGCCTCCAGGACCGGGTTCACCCACCCCTCCGGGGCGTACTCGCCGTACTCCGGTGCCGGACGGCCGTGGACCCGGCCGACCGCGGGACCGGCGGCCGACCCGGCGGAGGCGGGGCGTGCCTCCCGGCCGAGCGCCGTCTCGTCGACGTGACCCGGCTCGCGGGCCGGTGCCGCGGACCAGTCCCCGCCGCTCACCGGCGACGCCCGCCGAGCGCGCGCGTCGGCTTGCCCGACGCGTCGGTGCGGAGCTCCTTCGGGAGCGAGAACATGAGGTCCTCGTGCGCGGTGACGATCTCCTCGACGGTGCCGTAGCCGGCGTCCGCGAGCTGCTCGAGCACCTCGGCGACGAGTTCCTCGGGCACCGAGGCGCCGCTCGTCACGCCGACCGTGGCGACGCCGTCGAGCCACTCCTGGCGGATCTCCTCGGCGTAGTCGACCCGGTGCGCGGCCTTCGCGCCGTGCTCGAGCGCGACCTCGACCAGCCGGACGCTGTTCGAGGAGTTCGCCGAGCCGACCACGATGACCAGGTCGGCCGCGGGGGCGACCTTCTTCACCGCGACCTGGCGGTTCTGGGTGGCGTAGCAGATGTCGTCCGACGGCGGGTTCTCGATGGACGGGAACTTCTCGCGGAGCCGGCGGACGGTCTCCATGGTCTCGTCGACGCTCAGCGTGGTCTGCGACAGCCAGACGAGGTTGTCGGGGTCCGGGACCTCGAGCGCGGCGACGTCCTCGGGGCCGTTCACCAGGATGGTGCGTTCGGGGGCGTGGCCCATCGTGCCCTCGACCTCCTCGTGCCCGGCGTGGCCGATGAGGATGATCGTGCGCCCGGCCTTCGCGAACCGGGTGGCCTCGCGGTGCACCTTCGTGACGAGCGGGCAGGTCGCGTCGATGGCGTGCAGGTCGCGCTCGGCGGCGCCGGCGACGACCGCCGGGGACACCCCGTGGGCGCTGAAGACGACGTGGGCGCCGTGCGGGACCTCGGCGACGTCGTCGACGAACACCGCACCGCGCTGCTCGAGCGTGGAGACGACGTGCACGTTGTGGACGATCTGCTTGCGCACGTAGACGGGCTCGCCGTACTGCTCCAGGGCCTTCTCGACCGCGACGACGGCCCGGTCGACCCCGGCGCAGTAGCCGCGCGGGGCGGCGAGCAGGACCTTCTTGTCGCCCGGGACCGGCTCGTCCCGCAGGCGACCCCGCGCTGCGTGCACGCGCGGCGGGGCGAGCGGGACCGTTCGGCCGTTGGTGATCGTCACGCCCCCGATGATAGGTGCGCGGGCGGCACGGGGCCTGGGACGGCGGGGTGCGCCGCCGGGCGGCGCCGGCCGTCGCGCGGCCCGGCGGCGTGGCCGGTCGGCGGTCGCTCGGCCCGGCGGTGTCGCCGGGATGCGGCAGCATGGGGGCATGGCGATCGAGCAGGGCCCACCGACGGCCGACAACCCGTGGCCCGTCGCGCTGCTCGGCGCGAAGATCCGCGACTGGATCGACCGGCTCGGCGTCGCCTGGGTCGAGGGCGAGATCACCCAGTGGAACGTCGCCGGCGGCAACGTCTACGGCAAGCTCAAGGACGTCGAGGTCGACGCGACCGTGTCCTTCTCGATCTGGTCGAGCGTGCGGTCCCGGGTGCCGGCAGACCTGAAGCAGGGCGCCCGGGTGGTCGCGGCCGTCAAGCCGAACTACTGGGTCAAGGGCGGCTCGCTGACGATGCAGGTCGTCGAGATGAAGCACGTCGGGCTCGGTGACCTGCTCGAGCGCCTCGAACGGCTGCGCCGGACCCTGGCGGCCGAGGGGCTGTTCGACCCCGCCCGCAAGAAGCGCCTGCCGTTCCTGCCGCACCGCATCGGCCTGATCACCGGTAAGGACTCCGACGCCGAGAAGGACGTCAAGCGGAACGCGCAGCTGCGGTGGCCGCAGGTGGAGTTCCGCACGCTGCACACCGCCGTGCAGGGCGAACGGGCGGTGGGCGAGGTCACGGCCGCGATCGTCGAGCTCGACGCCGACCCGACCGTCGACGTCATCATCGTGGCCCGCGGCGGCGGCGACTTCCAGAACCTGCTCGGCTTCAGCGACGAAGGGCTGGTCCGCACCGCGGCGGCCGCGTCGACGCCGATCGTCTCGGCGATCGGGCACGAGGCCGACCGACCGATCCTCGACGAGGTCGCTGACCTCCGCGCCTCGACCCCGACCGACGCGGCGAAGCGGGTCGTGCCCGACGTGGCCGAGGAGCTCGCCAACGTCCGGCAGGCCCGGGCACGCCTGGGCCTGCGGCTGTCGCACACCCTGTCGGTCGAGGCCGACCGGATCGCCGCGCTCCGCTCCCGCCCCGCCCTGGCGTCGACCGCGTGGCTCGTCGACACCCGGGCAGAGGAGGTGGCGCGCGATCTCTCCCGCGCCCGCGAGCTGCTCGACCGTCGGCTCGAGCGCTCGCACAGCGACGTCGGCCACCTGACCGGCCGGCTCCGCGCGCTCTCACCCCGCGACACGCTGCGCCGGGGCTACGCCATCGTGCAGACCGCGGACGGCGGGGTCGTCCGCGGCACCGACGACCTGTCGGGACCGACGCCCGTGCACGTGACGCTCGGGGCGGGCACGGCGACCGGCACGCTCGAGCCGGAGGGACCGGGGCCGGACGGGTCCGGGGCCTGACGGGTCCGCGGCCGGACGGGTTCGGGGCCTGTCGCCGAGCCGGACGCGCCCGGCGTCGCGGGACGTGGGCGCCGACGCCGGGCGGTTCTCCACCGGACCGGCCGCCGGTACGCCGCGTCGGAGGGTGCTCGGTAGGATCGAGGGGTGTCGACCCAGCAGGAACCCGTGCCGTCCGACGTGCAGTCGCTGAGCTACGAAGCGGCGCGCGACGAACTCGTGCGCGTCGTCACCGAACTCGAGCAGGGGTCCGCGACGCTCGAGCGTTCGCTGGCACTGTGGGAGCGCGGGGAGTCCCTCGCCGCCCGGTGCGAGGAGTGGTTGGTCGGCGCCCGTGCCCGGCTCGACGCCGCCCGTGCGTCCACCGCCGGTCCGGCCGCGGACGGTGCCGTCGAGCAGGACGGAGCCGACCGGTGACCGACGCCGACGGCCGTCCGATCGTCGCCGAGCTCGGCCGCCCCGAAACGGCCGAGGAGACCTGGGCGCGCAAGGACGCCGCACGCCGCACCCGTCGTGAGCACCAGACGGCGTTCAACCTCGTGCTCGCCCTCGTCGCCTCACTCGGCATCGTGCTGTTCCTGGTGCTCGTCGTGGTCCGCCCCGACCAGACCGTGGACCGGACCGTCGACTACCAGCAGATCGCGTCGCAGGCGAACGTCCCCGGCGTGACCCTCGCAGCCCCGGACCTGCCGAAGGACTACAGCGCCAACCGCGCCGACTTCCAGGACAAGACCTCCGACGGGGTCAAGGTCTGGACGATCGGCCTGATCACGCCCGACAAGCAGTACATCGGCCTGCAGCAGGGCATCGACGCGAACGCCTCGTGGGTCGCGAACCACCTCGACCAGAAGCCGTCCACCGGTGAGCGCACCATCGCGGGCACGAAGTGGACCGTGTACGACCGGCGAGCCGAGGGCAAGGACGCGGGCAACCACGCGTACTCGCTGGTCGGTACCTTCGACCGGAACACCATCGTCCTGTCCGGCACCGCCGACGACGCGTCCTTCACGACCGTCGCCACGGCCGTGTCGAAGCAGTTCGCGCAGCAGTAACCGACCCGACGCAGCCCACCCGACCCCGAGGAAGCCCATGCCCGACCGCGCCGCCGCCACCCCGTCCGAGGCCCTCCGCCTGCTCGTCGAGGGCAACGCCCGCTTCGCCGCCGACAAGCGCCGCACCGGCCGGATCGACCCGGACCGCCGCGGCGAGCTCACCGGCTCGCAGGCACCGTTCGCCACCGTCCTCGGGTGCTCCGACTCGCGCGTGCCGTTCGAGCACGTCTTCGACGCCGGCATCGGCGACCTCTTCGCGATCCGGAACGCCGGGCAGATCGTCGACGACGTCGTCCTCGGCTCGATCGAGTTCGCGGTCGTGGCGCTCGGCACGCCGCTCGTCGTCGTGCTCCGCCACACCCGCTGCGGAGCGGTCGCCGCCGCCCGCTCCGGTGAGCCGGTGCCCGCACCGCACCTGCAGGCCCTCGTCGACGCCATCGCGCCGAGTGTCGAGCAGGTCCGCACCACCGACGCCGACCTGCCGCAGGAAGCCGTCGGCGCCGCCCACCTCGAGGCCACGCTCCGCCAGGTGATCGAGCGCTCCGGCGCCGTCTCGGACGCGATCGCCGAGGGACGGCTCGCGGTCGTCGGCGCGACCTACGACCTGGGGACCGGCGAGGTCTCCATCGACACCGTCGTCGGACAGGCCTGACCGGCCCCGACGACGCAGGCCCCGACACCGACGGGACCGTACGACCGCGTCGACGCGACCGCGCCGGCGAGCACGACAGGAAGGACCACGACGACGTGACCGACACCACCGCGACCACCGCCCCGGACAGCATCCCCGAGGGCGACTACCGCATCGAGCACGACACCATGGGCGAGGTCCGGGTGCCGGCGTCGGCGCTCTACCGCGCCCAGACCCAGCGTGCCGTCGAGAACTTCCCGATCTCCGGTGCCGGCCTCGAGTCGGCGCAGATCGTCGCGCTCGCCCGGATCAAGCGTGCCGCCGCGGTCGTCAACGGCGAGCTCGGCATCGTCGACGCGGCCGTCTCGGACGCGATCGCGCAGGCCGCGGACGCGATCATCGGCGGGGAGCACCACGACCAGTTCCCGGTCGACGTGTACCAGACCGGCAGCGGCACCTCGTCGAACATGAACATGAACGAGGTCCTCGCGACGCTCGCCACCCGGATCGCCGGGTCGGACGTGCACCCGAACGACCACGTCAACGCATCGCAGTCCTCGAACGACGTGTTCCCGACCTCCGTGCACGTCGCCGTGACCGAGGCGCTCATCCGCACCCTCGTCCCGGCGCTCGAGCACCTCGCCGAGTCCCTCGAGGCCAAGGCGACGCTCTGGGCCGACGCCGTGAAGTCCGGCCGCACGCACCTGATGGACGCGACGCCGGTCACCCTCGGCCAGGAGTTCGGCGGCTACGCGCGCCAGGTCCGGCTCGGGATCGAGCGGGTGCAGGCGACGCTCCCCCGCGTCGCCGAGGTCCCGCTCGGCGGCACCGCGGTCGGCACGGGCATCAACACCCCGAAGGGCTTCCCGCAGCGCGTCATCGCGCAGCTGGCGTCCGACACCGGGCTGCCGATCACCGAGGCGCTCGACCACTTCGAGGCGCAGGGCGCCCGTGACGCCCTGGTCGAGGCGTCCGGCGCGCTCAAGGTCATCGCGGTCAGCCTGACGAAGATCAACAACGACCTGCGCTGGATGGGCTCCGGCCCGAACACCGGCCTGGGCGAGCTGCACATCCCCGACCTGCAGCCGGGGTCGTCGATCATGCCCGGCAAGGTCAACCCGGTCATCCCCGAGGCCACGCTCATGGTCGCCGCGCGCGTGATCGGCAACGACGCCACCATCGCGTGGGCCGGCGCTTCCGGAGCATTCGAGCTGAACGTGGCGATCCCGGTGATGGGCACCGCGCTGCTCGAGTCGATCCGCCTGCTCGCGAACAGCTCGCGGGTCCTCGCCGACAAGACGATCGACGGGCTGCAGGCGAACCTCGAGCGCGCGCGGGCCTTCGCCGAGTCGTCGCCGTCGATCGTGACGCCGCTCAACCGGGTCATCGGCTACGAGGCCGCCGCGAAGGTCGCGAAGTACGCCGTCGCGCAGGGCATCACCGTGCGCGAGGCCGTCGTGGCCCTCGGCCACGTCGAGCGGGGCGAGGTCACCGAGGAGCAGCTCGACAGCGCCCTGGACGTGCTGTCGATGACGCACCCGAACTGACGGGCGCACCCACCGACGGACAGGAGGCACGGTGCCGGCTGGCACCGTGCCTCCCGTCCGTCCCGGGGTGGCGTCCACCCCGCGCGCTACACCAGGTCCGGCGAGTCGAGCAGGTCGGTCACGAGCGCCGCGATCGCCGAGCGCTCGGAGCGCGTCAGCGTGACGTGCGCGAACAGCGGGTGCCCCTTCAGCCGCTCGATGACCGACGCGACCCCGTCGTGCCGCCCGACCCGCAGGTTGTCCCGCTGCGCCACGTCGTGCGTCAGCACGACCCGCGAGTTCTGCCCGATGCGCGAGAGCATGGTGAGCAGGACGTTGCGCTCCAGGGACTGTGCCTCGTCGACGATCACGAACGCGTCGTGCAGGGAGCGCCCGCGGATGTGGGTCAGCGGGAGCACCTCGAGCATGCCGCGCTCGACGACCTCGTCCAGGACGTTGTCGGAGACCAGCGCGCCGAGGGTGTCGAACACCGCCTGCGCCCACGGGTTCATCTTCTCGTTGGCGTCGCCCGGCAGGAACCCGAGCTCCTGGCCACCCACCGCGTAGAGCGGCCGGAACACCATGATCTTCTTGTGCTGCTGCCGTTCGAGGACGGCCTCGAGCCCGGCGCAGAGCGCGAGCGCCGACTTGCCCGTGCCGGCCGACCCGCCGAGCGAGACGATGCCGATCTCCGGGTCGAGCAGGGCGTCGATCGCGAGCCGCTGCTCCGCCGAGCGCCCGCGGAGCCCGAAGACCTCGCGGTCCCCGCGCACCAGGGCGACGGACCCGGCGGTGTGCACGCGGCCGAGGGCGGACCCGCGCTCCGAGTGGATGACGACCCCGGTGTTGACCGGGACGCCGGCGAGCTGCGACGAGGGGATCTCCTCGCGCTCGTACAGGTCGGCCATCTGCTCGCCGGACACCTGCAGGTCGGTGATGCCGGTGTAGCCCGAGTCGACCGCGAGCTCGGCGCGGTACTCCTCGGCCGCCATGCCGATCGACGACGCCTTGACCCGGAGCGGCAGGTCCTTCGACACGACGACGACGTCGAGTCCGTCGTTCGCCAGGTTCATCGCGACCGCGAGGATCCGGGAGTCGTTGTCACCGAGCTGCAGGCCCGAGGGCAGCACCGACAGGTTGGAGTGGTTCAGCTCGACCCGGAACGACCCGCCGTCAGCGAGGGCGATCGGGAAGTCGAGTCGTTCGTGTTCGATGCGCAGCTCGTCGAGGAGCCGGAGGGCCTGCCGCGCGAAGTACCCGATCTCCGGGTCGTTCCGCTTGGCCTCCAGTTCGCTGACGACGACGACGGGCAGGACGACCGCGTGCTCGGCGAAGCGGAACAACGCCCGCGGATCGCTGAGGAGCACCGATGTGTCGAGCACGAACGTGCGCTGGGCGACCGAGGTGGACGAGTCCGCGGTGTGGTGCTGCTGAGTTCCGCGAGAGACGTTCTGAGAGGTCACGACCACTCCATCCCCGGGCCGCGCGCGGCCCGGTCACTGTCCTCGACGCGGCCGTGGAGCGGGTCCCGAAGCACCGACTGTGGCCGCTTCGATCGGGCGCGGTGCCCGATGGGGCCAAGCTACGTCCGCCCTCCGACAGCGGCATCCCGACACGCTGTTCGGCAGGTTACGGTCACGTGAACGGGACAGTTCCGGCCTGGAGGCTCGTGGCGACGCCACCACGCGGCTCGCGTCGGTCCGCGCGCACCTGCGCGACCGGCGTCACTGCATGGTCGCGTAGGACAGGCAGGCGTCGCGGAACATGTCGAGCGTCTCGTCCGTCGTGGACGCGAACACCGACACCCGGGCGACCCCGAGCCGCGTCGTGGCGGTGACCCCGTGGTTGTGGAAGGCGGCGGACAGCGCGGTGAGGCGGCCCTGCGGCGGCCGGAGCACGACGATCCCGGCGCGCTCGCGCGGGTCGCGGCTCGACTCGACGGACAGCCCGAACTCGTCGGCGATGTCGAAGACCCGCTCGACCCGCTCGGCGACCTGCTCCTGCACCGCGGCCACGCCGACGGACACGAGCCGTTCGAGCGCGACGGCCGTGCGGGCCTGGGCGACCGGATCGGTCCTGGTCATCTGGAACCCGGCGGCCCCGGGCTTCACCGAGGGCACCTCGGTCGGCCAACCGGTGGTGCCCTGCGGGCCGGACAGCGCCGGGCGCAGGCGGTTCAGGGCGCGGTCGCTGAAGGCCGTGAAGCCCGTGCCCCAGCCGGCGTGCAGCCACTTCTGCCCGCCGGTCGCGACGACGTCCGCGAGCTCGTACGGGGCGTCCACGACGCCGAAGCCCTGGATCGCGTCGACGATCAGGAGCCGGTCGCCGATGACCTCGCGGATCGCGGCGAGGTCGGCGAGGTACCCGGTCTGCCAGTCCACGAGGGACACGGCGACCGCGGTGACGTCGTCCGAGAGCCGCGACGCGATGAGCGACGGCGTCATCCACCCGGCGCCGGACTCGACGACGACGGGCTGCACGCGGCCGCCCGTGGCCGAGGCGGCGCTCGCTAGGGCGAGGGGCAGCGACGGGTACTCGTCCGCGGCGACGAGCACGCCACCGGTCAGGCCGAACGCGGTGTGCAGCAGCCCCGGGGTCGTCGCGGTCTGGGAGACGACCTGGTCCTCACGTCGGCCGACCAGCCGCGCGGCGACCGTCCGGACACGGGCGTCCTGCTCGTCGAGCGTCTCCATGGCGCCGAAGCGCATGTGCTCCTGGATCGTCCCGAGCACGCGCTGCTCCTCGAGCACCGCGGTCTGCACGGGACCGAACGCGGCGTGGTCGAGGTAGCCGGGCTCCTCGGCGAAGCCGGCGGCGTACTCGGTGGTGTTCACAGGGGCAACCTTCCGTGGGTGGAGAACCCTGTGAGTGTACTGGGATGCCCGGGCGCGGGCGAACGCAGGCCGCCTGACGCACCGGAGGACGCGGCGCGAGCCGCGACCGCGGCACGGGCCGTCCGCGGGACGGCTCCGGCGCAGCCTCAGCCGCCGAAGCGTCGGGACCGCAGGCCGAAGTCGCGGACGGCGCGTAGGAAGTCCACCTCGCGCAGGTCCGGGTAGAAGGCCTCGACGAAGTAGAACTCGCTGTGCGCGCTCTGCCACAGCATGAAGTCGGAGAGCCGCTGCTCGCCCGACGTCCGGATCACGAGGTCCGGGTCCGGCTGCCCCTGCGTGTACAGGTGGTCGCCGATGAGCTCCGGGGTCAGCACCTCGGCCAGGGTGTCGAGCGTGCCGCCGCCCTCGCCGTGCGCCCGCACGATGCTCCGCATGGCGTCGGCGATCTCGCGGCGGCCGCCGTACCCGACGGCCAGGTTGACGTGCAGGCCGGTGTGCTCCGCGGTCGTCGCCTCGGCGGTCTCGAGCGCGTCGACGAGCGCCGTGGGCAGCCCCTCGTTCGCCCCGACGTGCTGGACGCGCCAGTCGCGGTGGTCGGCGAGCGTGCCGGCCAGGTCGGCGATGATGCCGATGAGCTGCTCGAGTTCCTCGCCGCCGCGGCCGGTCAGGTTGTCCGACGACAGCAGGTACAGCGTCACGACCTCGATGCCGAGGTCGTCGCACCAGTCCAGGAACTCGGGGATCTTCGCCGCGCCGGCCCGGTGTCCGTGCGCCGCGGACTCGAGTCCGAGCTGCTTCGCCCAACGGCGGTTCCCGTCGACGATCATGGCGACGTGCTTCGGCATCGCCTGTCCGTCGATCTGGCGGCGGATACGACGCTGGTAGGCGCGGTAGAGGATCCCGCGCCCGGCCCACTGCACCCTGCCGCTCACGGCACGACTGTAGTGCACCGATCCTCAGATGTTCGGCTGCCGTTCGGGCAGTGGCCCTACTGTCGCCCCATGCAGGACGAGACCGCGACCCTCCCCCACGTCCCGTTCACCGAGGAAGCCGTCGCCGAGCCGCCCCGTCCGGCCTGGCGCGGGTGGATCCACCTCGGCACGTTCCCCTTCGCCGTCGCGATGGGCGTCGTGCTCATCACGCTCGCCGACAGTGCGGCCGCCAAGGCCGGCAGCGCCGTCTTCATGGCGTCGTCCCTGCTGCTGTTCGGCGTCTCCGCGACGTACCACCGGTTCCCGTGGGGGCCGACGGTCAAGAAGGTCCTCAAGCGGATCGACCACACGAACATCCTGCTGCTCATCGCCGGCACGTACACGCCCATCGCGATCTGCGCCCTGCCGCACACGCTGATGGTCGTCGTGCTGTGGGTGATGTGGTCCGGCGCCGCGCTGGGCATCGCGTTCCGCGTGCTGTGGATCGGTGCACCGCGCTGGCTGTACGTCCCGATCTACCTCGTGCTCGGGTGCGCCGCGCTCGGGCTGCTGCCGCAGTTCTTCGCCGCGAGCGTCCCGATGACGGTCCTGGTGCTCTCCGGCGGGCTCGCCTACATCCTCGGTGCGCTCGTGTACGGCTTCAAGCGTCCCGACCCCGCCCCGACGGTGTTCGGGTTCCACGAGGTCTTCCACGCCCTGACGGTCGTGGCCTTCGCCGCCCAGTGGGTGGGTGTGCTCATCGTGGCGCTGCACCCGGTGCGCTGACCGTCCCGGGGCGCGTCACGAACGGGAGGCGCGTGGCGGTCCCGCCACGCGCCTCCCGTCCCTCCGGTGGTGCCGTCTACCCGCGTTCGGTGTCGTCGCCGACGTCGGTGCGGCCGTCCTCCGCCGCGCGCCGCTCCGGCTCGTCCGTCGCGGTGTCGGCGTCGCCCTGCTCCAGGCGCTCCCGGATCTCGGCGCGGTAGCGCGTCCGCCGGATGCGACGGGTCATGTCGACCACGAGCAGGATCGTCACGACGGCGACGACCGCGATGGCGATGAAGCCCGCGACGCCCGGGGTGACGTCGACGTCCGGGACGGTCGTCGGGCTCGGGCTGGGGTTCGTGGCGGCGATGATCGTCGCCGTGATGGTGCTCACGCGGTGGTGTCCTCGTCCTCGGGGATCCCCGCGAACAGGTCGGACTCCGGCAGCTCGGTGGGCACGCGTGCCTCGACGAGCTGGTAGTCCTCGGTGGGCCACACCGTCGCGAGGAGGTCGTTCGGCCAGGAGAAGAAGGCACTGTCCGGCGGCACCTGGCTCGCGTGCGCACGGAGCGCGGCGTCGCGGGCGTCGAAGTGGTCGCGGACGTCGACGTGCGACGTGGACAGGTCCGGTCGGTCCGCGAAGCGCTCGACCCACTCGCCGAGCTGCTCGAGCGCCGGGTCCTCCGGGTTCCGCTCGCGCATGGCGTCGTAGATCGTCCGGAAGCGCCGCGGGTTCATCGTCCGCTCGTAGTACAGCTTCGACACCGCCCACGCCGGGCCGGCCGCCGGGTACTTCGTCGGGTCCGCGGCGTCGCGCCAGGCGGCGACCGAGACCTCGTGCGTGCGGATGTGGTCCGGGTGCGGGTAGCCGCCGTTCTCGTCGTAGGTGACGAGCACGTGCGGACGGAACCGACGGACCACGCGGACGAGCGTCTCGGTCGAGTACTCGAGCGGGACGGTCGAGAAGGTGCCGGGACGGACCGTCTCGCCCTGCTCGGCGTCGGGCAGCCCGGAGTCGTGGTACCCGAGCCAGACGTGCTCGATGCCGAGCGCGGCCTGTGCGGCGGCCATCTCGGTGCGGCGGTACCCGGCCATGTCGCGGTGCGCGCGGCTCGTCGCCGGTTCGCCGAGCTGGTCGTTGAGGATGTCCCCGGCCTCGCCACCCGTGCACGAGACGACCATGACCTGGTGTCCCTCGGCGACGTACTTCGCCGCGGTGGCCGCTCCCTTGCTCGACTCGTCGTCGGGGTGGGCGTGGACGGCCAGCAGGCGGAACGGCACGGGGGTCCCTTCGGAGACGAGTGGGATTCGGGCGGTGCACAGCGGGGCGTGGCCTACCCTGGGACCAGGATAATCACCCCAGGAGCCCCGAACTGTCCGAACCGCTTCCCTCCGTCGCCCCCGACGCCACCCGCACCGCTCCGGCCGGCGCCACCGCGGCGACCCTGGACGACCGCTACGGGCGCACCGCGGGCAACCGGAAGCGCTCCCGACTGATCGCGATCGTGGCCGCCGCCGCCGTCGTCGTGGTGTTCGCCGCCTGGGTGATCTGGGCCGGGCTCGACCAGAGCTCACACGGGCTCGACAGCACGGACGTCGGCTACCAGGTCGTCTCCGACCACGAGACCGTTGTGCACTCCCAGGTGTCCGTCGACCCCGGGACCGAGGCGAAGTGCGCCGTGCAGGCCCTCGACAAGTCGTACTCGATCGTCGGGTGGAAGGTCGTCACCCTGCCGCCGTCGAGCGAACGCACCCGCAGCATCACGACGCCTGTGAACACCACGACGCGCGGCGTGACCGGCTTGATCCACGACTGCTGGGTTCCCTAGACTCGTCTGATTCGCGAGCGAGACCGGCCACACCGGCCGGTCTCGTTCTCTGTCGAAGGGAACCCACATGAGCAACGACCCCCAGGTCACCTGGCTGACCCAGGAGGCGCACGACCGTCTGACGGCCGAGCTCGAGCAGCTCTCCGGCCCCGCCCGCAAGGAGATCGCGGACCGCATCGAGGCGGCACGTGAAGAGGGCGACCTCAAGGAGAACGGCGGCTACCACGCCGCGAAGGACGAGCAGGGCAAGATCGAGGCGCGCATCCGTCAGCTCACCGAGCTCCTCAAGCACGCCACGGTCGGCGAAGCGGACTTCGACGGCACCGTCGAACCCGGCACGGTCGTCACCGCGGTCATCGCCGGCGACGAGTCGACGTTCCTCGTCGGCAACCGCGAGATCGTCGCGGACGGCTCGGACCTCACCGTCTACAGCCCGGTCAGCCCGGTCGGCGCGGCCATCGTCGGCATGCGTGCCGGCGACGAGACCACGTACACGGCGCCCAACGGCAAGGAGATCGCCGTCACGGTCACGAAGGTCGAGCGCTACGAGCCGTAGCCCGATCGGCCCCGCGCCGTGCGGGACGTGAGGAACCACAGAACCGACGTCGAACCGGGCACCCGCCCTGGTCCACGTCGGTTCTCTGGTTCGACGGGCACCGCCGGGCGTCAGAGCGTCGCGACCTCGCGGTGCGTCAGCGCTCGGGCGCACGGGAAGCACACCAGGTCCCCCACCGCGACGTCCCCGGGCAGCACCGCGTCCCGGCCGGCGGTCCCCGTCGGGTTCGTCGTCACGGTGACCGCCGCGGCCGGGGCCACCGATCGGCGGCCGATCAGCCGGGCCTCGGTGAGCACGGCGCAGTCGGGCAGCACCGCGTCGAGCTCGACGAGCAGCACGCCCCAGGGCCGCCGGACCCGGGTGACCGCGGCCACGGCGACGCAGACGTCGCGCGGCACCCAGTCGCGCGGGCGGTACCGCGGCGGTGCCTGCTCCGCGGTGTGCACGCAGGGTGTCCCCGCGACCGCCGCGAGCCGCTGCATGGACACCGCACGCACCCGGACGTCGTCGGTCGTCGCCTCGGTGCTCGCCGGCCAGAGCACCGGGTCGAGGGGATCGGGGAGCGAGGCGCGGAGCGAAGGGAGGATCGACGTGAGGGTCATGACGGCAGCATCACGCGCCTCCAGGCCGTCCGCCCCGTCGCAGACGGAACCCTGACGGCCACGCGCGCGGTCCGTGCGGACCGCTGACGGGTTCTCTAGTGCTCGAGGAGCTCGGGGCGGAACCCGACCTCGTGCAGGCGTTTGATGACCTCCTGCGCGTGCTCGGGGCCGCGGGCCTCGATCGACAGGTCGAGCGCGACCTCGTTGATGACGAGGCCCTGGCCGTGCCGGGTGTGCAGCACCTCGACGACGTTCGCGCCGGCCTCGGAGATGACCTGCGCGACACGGGCGAGCTGTCCCGGACGGTCCGGCAGCATGATCCGGATGCCGATGTACCGCGACGCCGCGACGAGCCCGCGGGTGATCACGCGCTCCATCATGAGCGGGTCGATGTTGCCGCCGCTCAGCAGCACGACCGTGCGGCCGGTGTCCTTGACCGCGCCGGACATGATCGCCGCGACGCCGACCGCGCCCGCTGCCTCGACGACGAGCTTCGCCCGCTCGAGCAGCACGAGCAGCGCCCGCGCGGTGTCGTCGTCGGAGACCGTGACGATCTCGTCGACGTGGTCGCGGATGATCGGGAAGTTGAGGTCACCCGGGCGGGCCACGGCGATGCCGTCGGCGATCGTCGGCGTGGTCGCGACCGTGACCGGCTCCCCCGCTCGGATCGACGACGGGTACGCGGCGGCGTTCTCGGCCTGGACGCCGATGACCTTGATCTCGCGGCCGAGCCGCTCCGCCGTGCCCTTCACGGCCAGGGCGATGCCGGCGATCACACCGCCGCCGCCGATCGGCACGACCACGGTGTCGACGTCCGGCACCTGGTCGATGATCTCGAGGCCGAGGGTGCCCTGGCCCGCGATCACGGCGGGGTGGTCGAACGGCGGGATGAACACGGCGCCGGTCCGGGCGGCGAAGTCCTTCGCGGCGACGAGCGCCTCCTCGACGGAGTGCCCGCGCAGGACGACCTCGGCGCCGTAGTGCCGGGTCGCCTGCAGCTTCGGCAGGGCGACGCCGACCGGCGTGAAGATGGTGGCGGGGATGCCGAGCTCCCGGGCGGCGAGCGCGACGCCCTGCGCGTGGTTGCCGGCGCTGGCGGCGACGACGCCCGCTGCACGCTGCTCGGGGCTGAGCGTGGAGAGGCGGTTGTACGCGCCACGGACCTTGTACGCGCCGGTGCGCTGCAGGTTCTCGCACTTCAGGTGCACTGGCGAGCCGAGCAGCTCGGCGAGGAACTGCGACGTCTCCATCGGCGTGACGCGTGCGACCCCCGCGATCGTCTTCCGCGCGGCCTCGATGTCCGCGAGCGTCGGGTACGCGGCGGTCTGCGGTCGGGGCGTGGTGGTGTCGGTCACGGGACCATCATCGTCGCTCCCGGGCCGCACGGCGAACTCATGACGAGCGGCCTGTGGAGGCGCTCAGCCCGCGGTGCCGCCGCGAGGCGGTCAGCCCGCGGTGCCCTTCGCGGCGGTCGGCTGCTCGTCGCTGCCGGGAGCGGGCACGCCGTCCGGGTGCCGCTTCCGCCAGCGACGCTTCCGCTTCGCCTCGACGCTCGCGTGGTGGTCGCGCTGCTTCGCCTCGAGCACGTGGTCCGAGTCGAGGCCCTTCCACCGCCCGCTCGCGATCGTCGTCACCATGGAGTTGACGGTCGCGATGAGCGGCACCGCGAAGAACGCCCCGGCGATGCCCGCGAGACCGGACGCCGCCGTCACACCGAGCACGACGGCCAGCGGGTGCACCTTGACCGCGCTGCCCATCACGAGCGGCTGCAGGATGTGCCCCTCGACCTGCTGCACCACGAGGATCACGCCGAGCATGATCACCGCGGCGACCCAGCCGTTGAAGATGAGCGCGATGAAGACGGCGAGGAAGCCGGTGACGATCGCACCGACGACCGGGATGAACGCGCCGAGGAACACGAACACCGCGATCGGGATGACGAGCGGCAGCTGCAGGGCGGCCGCACCGATGCCGATGCCGACGGCGTCGACGAACGCCACGAAGATCTGCACGCGGATGAAGCTCGTCAGGGTGGTCCATCCCGCGACCCCGGCGCCGTCGATGGCCGCACGGGCCTTCTTCGGGAAGAGCCGGACGGTCCAGCGCCAGACGTTCTTGCCGTCGATCAGCAGGAAGATCACGGTGAAGATCACGACGAAGAGCCCGGCGAGCAGGTGCGTCAGCGACGACCCAGCACTCGCGACGCCGGACAGGATCGACCCCGAGTTGCTCGAGAGCCAGTCGGTGGCCTGGCTGAGGTACTTGTTGAGGTCGCCCTGGCTGATCCCGAGTCCGGAGTTGGTGACGAACTCGCGGATGGTGTCGTACTGCGACAGCGTCCGGTCGCGCAGGGACGGGTAGGACGCGGCGATCTGGTCGACGACGAGCCAGATCAGACCAGCGACCGCCGCGAGGCCGCCCACCAGGCTGACCACGACCGCGATCCACTTCGGGACGTGGTGCCGCTGCATCCAGTTCGACAGCGGCACGAGGAGCGCCGCGACGACGATGCCGATGAGGAACGGGATGAGCACCTCGCTGAACAGCGTGACGAGGTAGATGACCACCGCGACGACCCCGAGCACGACGAGCACGCGCCACGACCAGGCACCGGCGATCCGCATGCCGGTGGGCACCGAGTCCTCGACGACGGGATCGGGATGCGTCTTCTTGCCCCAGGCCATGCCCGCGAGTGTACCGACGCGGCACATCGGACGTTCCAGATGCGGCATACGCGTCAGGCGGCCGTGTCGGCGCGGCTCGGTAGCGTCGTCCCCATGGTCAGGACGACGCTCTCCGCCGCCGAGGCACGACGGGTCGCGCTCGCGGCGCAGGGCTTCGGCGCCGCCCCCGCCGACACCGTGTCGACCCGGACGCTCACGGCAGGGTTCGCACGGCTCGGGCTGCTGCAGATCGACTCCGTGAACGTGTTCGAGCGGAGCCACTACCTGCCGCTGTTCGCCCGGCTCGGGTCGTACGACCGGGCCACGCTGGACCGCCTGACGATGACCCGGCGCGGACCGTACGCCGAGTACTGGGCGCACGAGGCGGCCTTCGTCGCCCGCACCGACCTGCCGCTGTTCCGCTGGCGCATGGACGCGTTCCGGGAGCGCGACGCCCGGCCGAACCGGATCGAGGGCGTCGAGCGGACCGCCGGTGTCCGACGCGAGCTGCTCGCCCTGCTCCGGGCCGAGGGGCCGATGCCCGCGAGCGCCGTCGAGCACGAGGCGAACGTCCGCCGGGGGCCGTGGTGGGGGTGGAGCGACGTGAAGACCGGGCTCGAGCAGCTGTTCCGCTGGGGCGAGGTCGTGAGCGCCGGGCGGTTCGGCTTCGAACGCGTCTACGCGCTGCCCGAGCAGGTCCTGGCGCCCGGGGCCCTCGAGACCGCCCCCGACCGGACCTCCGCCGTCACCGAGCTCGTGCGGCGCGCGGGCCGTGCGCTCGGCGTCGCGACGCGCGCGGACCTCGCCGACTACTTCCGGCTGCGCTCGGACGACACCGCCGCGGCCGTGGCCGAGCTCGTCGAACGCGGCGAGCTCGTGCCGGTGACGGTCGAGGGCTGGAAGGAGCGGGCCTGGCTGCACGCCGATGCCCGGGTGCCCCGACGCCTGACCGCGGACGCCGTGCTGAGCCCCTTCGACCCGGTCGTGTGGTTCCGTCGCCGGGCCGAGCGGATGTACGGCTTCCACTACCGGATCGAGATCTACACGCCGGCGCCCAAGCGGGTGTTCGGCTACTACGTGCTGCCGGTCCTGCAGGACGACCGGCTGACCGGGCGGATCGACCTGAAGAGCGACCGGCAAGGCGGGGTGCTCCGGGTCCGGACGGCGTGGCAGGAGCCCGGGGAACACCTGGACGCCGAGCGGCTCGCGGAGACCCTGCGGCGGACCGCGGCCTGGCAGGGACTCGACGGCGTCGAGGTCACCGACCGCGGCACCGCTGCGGCAGCCGTTGCCGGGGCGCTCGGTGTGCCGCTCGTGCCGCACGTCGCAGCGGACGACGCCGACGCTCCCGAGTCGACGCCGGATGACGTGACCTGACGGTCAGCGGTCGCGCTGCGGGTTCACCGGTCGCGCTGCGGGGCGACCGGGCCCGACGCGGTCAGAACTGGACGCGCGGGGGTTCGGCGATGGCCGAGGGCTCGGCGGTCTCGAAGAACGACGCCTCCTGCACGCCCTTGCTCTTCGCGAACGTCGACGTGGGGAAGTGCTTGATCTTGGTGTTCAGCTCGCGGACGCCGCCGTTGTACGAGCGTCGCGCGGCCTGGATGCGGTCCTCGGTCTCGACGAGCTCGGACTGCAGCTGCAGGAACGCCTGGCTCGACTGGAGCTGCGGGTAGCCCTCGGCGACGGAGAACACGCTCTTCAGGGCCTTCTGCATGTGGCCCTCGGCCACCGAGGCGCTCGGGGCGTCCGCGGCACTGAGCGTCTCCGCCCGGGCCTTGCTGACGTCCGCGAAGACGGCCTTCTCGTGCGTGGCGTAGCCCTGGACGGTCTCGACGATCGTGGGGATGAGGTCCGCGCGACGCTGCAGGTGGGTGGCGACGTCGTTCCACGAGGCGTCGACCCGCCCCGTGAGGGACATCAGCGACCGGTAGCTCGACCAGAGGGCGATCCCGACCACGACGAGCAGGACCACCACCACGGCGACGACGATGAGCGTCGTGACGAGTCCGGTGTCCATCGGGCGTACTCCTTTGCGCGTCGGGTACCGCGCGGCGTGCCGCGGGCGGTGCATGGCCGTGCGAGGGCCGCCCACGATCCTACCGAGGCGCTCCCGGGAGGACCGACCGCGGCCACGGTTCACGGGTGATTCCCGAGTGGCGTCCACCGGGCGTCCGGGCGCCGTGCGGGCTCGTGCACCGTCGGACACATCATCCGTGCGGCGGATTGACCACGGCGCGCGGATCACGTCTGATGGAGGCGGTGAACACGCGCGGGGACAACGTGGACGAGACGGCCGTCGGGGGCGACGGCCGCGTCCGTCGACCCCGCGCCCGGCGACTCGTCGGCACGGTCGCCGCCCTGTCCGCGGCGGCGGCGCTGGCCCTGTCCGGCGCGCTCGTGCTGGGCACCCCGGCCGAGGCGACGGCTGCCACCACGTTCACGTTCACGTCCACGTCCACGTCCACGTCCACGACCAGCACCGCGAGGCCCGACGGAGCCACGCCGGACGCCGCCACAACCGCAGCCACCACCACCGAGACCGACGGCACAGCCGACACGACAGCCGCAGCAGCCGCCACACCCGCGCAGCGCACCGCCACACCCGCCCCCACGGGCACCCCGGCGCCCCTGCTCGGCTCGCTCCCACCCGACGCCGGCGGCTCGGGCTCCGGCTCCCCGACACCGACCCCCACCGACCGCCCCGCCGTCCGCCCGACCATCGCCGACCCCGGCGACGTGACGACCGCGACCGTCCGCCTGCACGGGACCGGCACCCCCGGACACACCGTCCGGATCACCGGTCCGGGCGGGACGGGCTGCACGACCACGGTGGGCACCGACGGTTCCTGGGCCTGCATGGCGACGGTCCGCTCGGGTCCGCAGCAGGTGTTCAGCGTCACGGACCGCGACGACACCGCACTGGGCTCGTCGAGCGCCCCCGCCTCGGACGTCGTCGTCCCGCCGTCCGTCACCACCGCCGGTCCGACCGCGGGTCCGCTCTCGGGCACGGGCCTGCCCGGCGCGACGGTCACCGTCGGCGTCGTCGGCGCCCGCGGCGAGGCGGTCGCCACCGTGCGCGCCGACGGCACCTGGACCGTGGCGCTCGGGTCGGTCGCCGCGCAGGACGGCCGCCTCACCGTGACGGCCTCGCAGACGGCGAGCACCGCGGGCGGCTACCGGTCGGACCTCCGCAGTGCCTCGTCCACGCCGCGCACTGTCACGCTCGACCGCACGCCGCCGTCCGCCCCGCGCATCGAGACGCCGCGGTCCGGGTCGACGATCGACGCCGCGGGGACCACGATCGCGGGCTCGGGCGAGCCGGGCGCCACCGTCACGGCGTACGTCGACCGCGCTCCGGTCTGCCGCACCCGGGTCGGCGACGACGGCCGCTGGCGCTGCTCGACCGAGGGTTCGGTCCTGAGCGGGGGCACGCACGCGGTCACCGCCCTGCAGCAGGACGCCGCGGGCAACGTCTCCCCGTCCTCCCCCGCGATCCGTGTCCGGGCGAGCGGCTCCACCACGTCCCCGAGCACGGCACCTGGCACCCCGTCGAGCACGGCGTCGAACGCATCGCCGACCGGTCCCCCGGGCCGGACCGCGGGCGCCACGCCCGGCACGACGCCGACCGCGGGCGGCGTCGGCGCGCCGGGCAGCGCGAGCAGCGGCCCCGGCGGCACGACGGGTGGCGGCGGCACCGCGGGCGACCCCGGGAGCCGCGGCGTCCCGGACTGGTCCGGTCCCGCTGGCGACTGGGCGGCCGCGACGACCTACGACCGCGGGGTGCCGTCGCTGGCAGCGTCGTTCTCGTGGGGCACCGTCCTCGTGGCGACCGCGGTCGCCGCCGGGTTCCTGGTCCTCGTCACGACGCCGCTCGCCCTCGTCGGTGCGGCGGCGCGGGGACGCATCCGGACCGCGTGGCTCCGCAACCCCTTCGCCGGCGTCCTCGGCCGGAACCGCACGCGCGCCGAGCGTCGCCTCGGCGACGACGTGCTGCCCACCTGGGCAGCCGTCGCGCTCGGTGTCGGGGTCGTCACGGTCGCGACGCTGCTCGGCGTCGGGGTCGGTCTGGAGGCCCGCTACGTCCGCCTCGCCGTCGCCGTGCTCGCCGGCTCGGCCGTGCTCACCGCGGCCGTGGTGGTCGCGACCCGCTGGGCTGCGGGGCGCGACCGCGGCACGGTCGGCTTCCGCGTCTCGCCGTGGCTCGTCCTCGCCGCGCTCGTCGCCTGCGCGCTCACCCGGACGACGGACGTCTCCCCCGCCCTGGTCGTGGGCGCCGTCCTCGTCCCGGTCGGCCGCCCGGGAGCCGACACCGGCGCACTCCGTCTCGGCTCCGGTCTGGCCGCGGGTGTCCGCAGCGCCACCGCCCGCACCGGCGCACTCCTCGTCGTCACCGCGGTCGGCTGGGTGCTGCACTCCGTCACGCCGGACACCGGCTTCTGGGCCGCGCTCGGCTCCGAGTTCGCCACCACGCTCTGCGTCGGCGGCATCGGTGCGCTGGTCGTGTCGCTCGTCCCGGTCGCCGGCTCCGCGGGCGCCACGCTGCTGGACGCGGCACGGGGCCGGTACGTCGGGTTCGCGGTCGCGTCCCTCGCCCTCGCGGCCGCGGTCTACGTCGGCTCGGCGATCCGACCGACGGGCACCGGGGTCGTCACCGCCGTCGCGACGGCCGCGGTGGCCCTCCTGGTCGTCGGCTGGTGGTGGCAGCGCCGACCCGGCGCCGCCGTCGGCGGCGACACGGCCCGCTGAACCGCGACGTCCGTCACGTGGTGCGTGCACACCGGACGGGAGGCACGGGGCGGGCCCGCCACGCGCCTCCCGTCCGGCGTCCGTCCCGTCCCGGTGACCGCCGCGCTCAGCCGGCCGCGTCGGTCGCGTCCGCGCGCGGGTGCGGCGCGTTGCGTGCGAAGAGCCCGGGCAGGAGGCCGCCGATCTTCGTGCCGATGCACAGCGACACGAACGTCGCGAGGGGGACGCCGAGCGCCTGCGGGTCGAACGTCGCGACCGCCACCAGCCCGACCGTCCCGGGGACGAGGAGCAGGAACGCGGGGAAGAACGACACGGTCGCCGGGATGACGGGCACGAGCCGCTCCAGCAGTCGGGTCGCGACGAACAGCAGGGCCGCCGCCGCTCCCGTCGCGACGACGCTCCCCCACACCGGCGTCGTGCCGCTCACCACCGCGTAGGCGGTGACCATGACGGCGACGGACACGAGCGTCAGCCGCCACCCGGACCGGAACACCAGGCCGAGGCCGACCGCGAGCCCGACGACAGCCACCCACGACACCCAGTAGGACGGCACGGCCTCCCACCCACCGCGGTCCGTGCCGATGCCGGCGACCTCCCCCACGAGCGCCGCGGAGGCCGGGTCGACCCGCAGTCCGGTGAGCGCGCTGCCGGCGGCGATGCCCGCGGCCATGAAGCCGAGCGTGATGAGCCCCTGGACGAGCCGCGACGACCCGGTGACGATGTCCGCCGCGGTGAGCTCGAGCAGCGCGTTCGTGATGAGCGCACCCGGGACGAACACCGCGACGGGCGCGCACACGGCGAACAGGGGCACGTGGTCGAAGCCGGTGCCGGCGGCGACGAGGCCGACGATGCTCGTCGAGACGAAGGCCCCGAGGAACGGGATGATCGCGACGGCCTCGCGGAAGCGGCGCAGCACGAAGCTGATCACCCCGACGAGGGCGCCGACGCCGAGCGCGAGCAGGACCGCCCACCAGGGGCAGCGGAACACCACCGCGAGGCCCGCCGAGGTCAGGGCGTTGCCGACGATCCACGGCAGGGCCGGCGGCGGCACGGTGCCCGCGCGGATGGCCCGGACGCGGGCGGGGATCTCGGCGAGGCCGATCGACCCGCTCTCCAGGCCGAGCACGAGCCGGTTCGCGCGGGCTGCCTGGCGCGAGGAGAGCTCGATGCCCTCGGCGTTCACGATCGTGGCGGCGCCCGTCGCGACCTCGCTCACCATCACGAGCGCGGGCAGGACCCCCACGGCGAGGGTCGGCCCCACCCCGGCGGCGTCGCGGGCCTTCTCGAGCGCCGAGCGGACGTCGGTGACGGAGCTGCCGGCGTCGAGGAGCAGGGCGCCGAGCGTGCCGAGGAGCATGCCGGTGGGGACGGTCTCGCCGTCGACGACCTCGACGTGGGCCTCGGGGCGTCCGAGGGCGTTGCGCAGGTTCGCGAGGGCGCTTCCGAGTCCGACCACGGACACGATGCTAGGTGGTCCTCGCAGTGGCGACGGACGGGGCGGGGCCGCCCCGTGCCTCCAGGCCGTTGCGACCCGGACGACGGGACCCGTTCCGTACCCCCGGTGGGACTCGAACCCACAACTCGGCGATTTTAAGTCGCATGCCTCTACCGGTTGGGCCACGGGGGCGCAGCCGCAACAGCCTACCGACGCGACGACGGCCGCCGCCCCACCGGGCCGACGGCCGTCGTGTCGTGCGTGCGTGCGGTGCGACGCCTACTTGGCGTCGGCAGCGGCCTCGACCGGCTGCGCGTCCTTCGAGACGTCCTCGGCGGGCGTCGCGTACGCGGGGCCGGCCGCGTCGGCGGGCTTGCCCTCCTCCGGGGCCGGCGCCGCGGCGGCCGGAGCCGACGCCTCGACCGCGGGCTTCGGACGCGAGGCCCAGGCCTCGAACGAAGCACGAGGGGTCTCGCGGTCGTCGAGCGACGCGATGTCGCGGCCGAGGAAGAAGCCACCCACCCAGTCGCCGATGACGCGCCACTTGCGCTCCCACGACGGCATCGCCAGGCCGTGGTAGCCGCGGTGGGCGCCCCAGGCGAGGAAGCCCTTCATCGCGAACTTGCCGGACTGGAAGACACCGATGCCGAGACCGAGGCCCGCGACGGCGCCGAGGTTCTCGTGCTTGTAGTCGTTCGTCGCCTCGCCACGGAGCACGGCGACGAGGTTCTTCGCGAGCTGCTTGGCCTGACGGACCGCGTGCTGGGCGTTCGGGACGCAGAAGCCGCCCACGCCGCCGCCGGTGAGGTCCGGCACGGCCGCGACGTCGCCGCAGGCCCACGCGTCGGCGACGACACCCTCGTCGTCCACGACCCGCAGGTCGGGCTGGACGCGGATGCGGCCGCGCTGCTCGAGCGGGAAGTCGGTGCCCTTGACCATCGGGTTCGCCATGACGCCGGCGGTCCAGATGATGAGGTCGGACTCGATGGTCTCGATCGAGTCGTCCTTCGCCTTGAGCTGGCAGACGCCGCCCTCGGCCGAGGCGAGCTGCGTCTCGAGGTGCACGGTGGCGCCGCGGGACGCGAGGTTCTCGAGCACCCAGTGCGAGGTCTCGAGCGACACCTCGGGCATGATGCGGCCCATCGCCTCGACGAGGTGGAAGTGCGTGTCGTCGAAGGACAGCTCGGGGTAGCTCTTGAGCAGGTCGGACGCGAAGGAGCGGAGCTCGGCGAACACCTCGATGCCGGCGAAGCCACCACCGACGACGACGACCGTGAGCAGGCGGTCACGCTCGGGACCGGCCGGCAGGGTCGCTGCCTTGTGGAAGTTCACGAGGATCTTGTCGCGGATCGCCGCGGCTTCCTCGATGGTCTTCAGCCCGATGGCCTCGTCCGCGACGCCCGGGATCGGGAACGTGCGGGAGACGGCACCGGCGGTCATGACGATCTGGTCGTAGGACTCCTCCCACGCCTCGCCCTCGGCCGGGGTGATCGTCGCGGTCTTGGTGGCGTGGTCGACCTTCGTGACCTTCGCCGTGACGACGCGGGTCTTCTTGAGGTGACGACGGTGCGAGACGACCGCGTGACGCGGCTCGATCGAACCGGCGGCCACCTCGGGCAGGAACGGCTGGTACGTCATGTAGGGCAGCGGGTCCACCATGGTGACCTCGGCTTCGCCCTGACGAAGGTGCTTCTCGAGCTTCCAGGCGGTGTAGAAACCGGCGTAACCGCCGCCGACGACGAGGATCTTGGGCACGGGGGATGATCTCCTTGGAGTGGGGTGGTTGCCGGGAGGCTGGTCAGAGTTCGCCGCCACCCGCCCCGACTCCGGCGTCTGCCATGCCATCATACGCCCGGCACTCGCACCGGGAGGGCGACCACTCGATGCGCTCGAGCGCGAGGTCGCCGATGGGGTTGACGCCGGGTCCGGCAGCGAGGGCGTGGCCGACGAGCGCGTGCAGGCACTTCACGCGGGTGGGCATGCCACCGGCGCTGATGCCGTCGATCTCGTCGACGTGCTCGATCGACTCACGGTCGGCCAGGTAGGACTCGTGCGCGGCACGGTACTGCGCCGCCACGGTCTCGTCCTCGAGCAGGGCCGCCAGTTCCGGCATGACCTGGTTCGCCTCGAGAGTGCTCACGGCGGCGGTGGCCGCCGGGTGGCACAGGTAGTAGAGCGTCGGGAACGGGGTGCCGTTGCCCAGCCGCGGCTTCGTGGACACGACGGTGGGGTTGCCGCAGACGCAGCGTGCCGCGATCCCGATGACGTCGCGCGCCGGTCGGCCGAGCTGCGCCGACACGACCTGGACGTCGTGCTCGGAGGGCGGGTCGAAGGGAGGGGTCGTCACGGGCACGTGAGCCTACCCGAGTCCCGGCGCTCGGCCTACTTCGTGTCGCTGCTGGCCGCGCCCGTGGGGTCGCCGGTGCCCGAGACGTCCGGTGCGACGAGCTGGTCGGTGGTCTTCTTCGTCAGCCCGGACTCGAGCACCGAGGACAGCATCGCCTGCACCCAGTCGACCTTCGGCGTCTGCACGGTCGAGCTCACCGGGCTGCCCGAGTCGGTGCGGGCCTTCGTGTCCCCGGAGCCCTCGCCGGACCCCATCACCAGGTAGCTCTCCTCGCCCGGGTAGACGTAGAGCAGCCGGTCGCGGGCCTGCGCCTCGATGTACGCCGGGTCGTCCCAGCGGGCGACGTCCTGCTTCTTCTGCGCGACGTCGGCCTTCTGCGCGGCGACTTCGCGCTGCTGCTGGGCGATCTGCTCCTGCTGCTGCACGAGCGTCCGGAGCGAGGGTGCGAGCACCACGACGAACAGCACGATGATCGCGAGCATGAGCAGGCTGAAGCCGGAGAACCGGATGGTCCGGTACCACGGCTGTTCGTGGCCGCCGGTCGCCGGCATGGCCACGGGGACGCGGCGGACGCGGGGCTTCTGGCTGGGCACGTCACGACGATAACCCGACGGGGCGGGTCAGACCGGGACCGGCACGCGGGCGTGGGGTCGCCTCCCAGCCGGCCTGGAGGCGCGGTGCGGGCCCGCCCCGCCGGTCCCGTCCTGGCGTGTGGTCGCTTCCGCCGACCGCGTTCGCCATCGTCCTGTCACCCTGTCGCTCCGTGGCCCGTGCTCCCGCCCATGCTCCCCGCCGCGCCGTCGCCCCCGTCACCCCCGTCGCCCCGAGCGGGCACAACACGCCGCCGGTGGTCCGTCGAGCGGGCGAAACCGGTCGCCGCGCGGGGCCGAGTGTGCCAGATGTGGCCCGCTCGACGGGGGGCGGAGCCGGGGCAACGACGAGACGCCGCCCTCCCGGAGGAGGACGGCGTCTCGGTGGTGCAGCGGGTTACAGCGCGGCCGCGCGCGGGAACGCCGTGCGGCCGGCGTAGACCGCGGCGTCGCCGAGCTCTTCCTCGATGCGGAGGAGCTGGTTGTACTTCGCGACACGGTCCGAACGGGCCGGGGCGCCGGTCTTGATCTGCCCACCGTCGACGGCGACCGCGATGTCCGCGATCGTGGTGTCCTCGGTCTCGCCCGAGCGGTGCGACAGGATCGCGGTCATGCCGTGGCGGTGCGCCAGGGAGACGGCGTCGAGGGTCTCGGTCAGCGTGCCGATCTGGTTCACCTTGACCAGGATCGAGTTGCCGGCCTGCTCGTCGATGCCGCGCTGGAGGCGCTTCGGGTTCGTGACGTACAGGTCGTCGCCGACGAGCTGGAGCTTCGAGCCGAGCTCGGCGGTCAGGTGCTTCCAGCCCTCCCAGTCGTCCTCGGCCAGGGCGTCCTCGATGGTGACGAGCGGGTAGTTCGCGACGAGGTCCGAGAAGTACCCGGTGAACTCCTCGCTCGAGAGCTGCTTGCCCTCGAACGCGTACTTGCCGTCGTGGAAGAACTCGGTCGCGGCGACGTCGAGGCCGAGCGCGATGTCCTTGCCCGGGGTGAAGCCGGCCTTCTCGATCGCGGCGAGCAGGAAGTCGAGGGCGGCGCGGTTCGAGGCGAGCTCGGGGGCGAAGCCGCCCTCGTCGCCGAGGCCCGTCGCGAGGCCCTGCTTCTTCAGCTCACCCTTGAGGGCGTGGTACGTCTCGACACCCCAGCGGAGCGCCTCGGAGAAGCTCTCGGCGCCGTAGGGCACGAGGAAGAACTCCTGGATGTCGACGTTGGTGTCCGCGTGGGCACCACCGTTGACGACGTTCATCAGCGGGACCGGCAGCGTGTGCGCGTTCGGGCCACCGAGGTAGCGGAACAGCGGCAGGTCGGCCGAGTCGGCGGCGGCGCGGGCGACGGCGAGCGAGGCACCGAGGATCGCGTTCGCACCGAGGCGCGACTTGTTCTCGGTCCCGTCGAGCTCGATGAGCGCGGCGTCGACGAGGCGCTGGTCGGTGGCGTCGAAGCCCTCGAGCGCCGGGCCGATCTCGTCGAGGACGGCGTCGACGGCCTTCAGGACGCCCTTGCCGCCGTAGCGGTTCGCGTCGCCGTCACGGAGCTCGTACGCCTCGAACGCACCGGTGGATGCACCGGACGGGACGAGCGCGCGCGAGACCACGCCGTCGTCGAGGAGGACCTCGACCTCGACCGTCGGGTTGCCTCGGGAATCGAGGACTTCGCGTGCTCCTACGGCATCGATCACGGCCACGGGGTACTCCCTACACGTTGGTTGGTGGTTGCGGACCCGATCCTAGCGAGGCCGCGTGGACGCCACGTTCCGCGTGACGCCCGCTGTGGACGGCTCAGGTGAGCGGACGGAACTCCACACCCTCGAGCGTCTCGGTGTCGGCGCGGACCGAGGCGAAGGCGTCGAAGCCCTGCGCGGCGAGCCCGGCCAGCAGGTTCTTGGTGTTCTTCGTCCGGCGCTCCAGCCGGACCCGCCGGTGCGACTCGAGCGCCTCGGCCTTGAGCGCGGCGAGTCGGACCGGGTCGACGTCCTTGTCGTGAACGAGCACGACGGCGTCGGACTCGGCGGACTCCGGGAGCGTCACGAGGTCGACTAGCCGCTCGAAGCCGAGCGAGAAGCCCACCGCCGGGACGTCCTGGCCGAGGAATCGGCCGATCATGCCGTCGTACCGGCCGCCGCCGCCGAGACTGTAGCCGAAGTCCGGGTGCGCGACCTCGAAGATCGTGCCCGTGTAGTAGCCCATGCCGCGCACGAGCGTCGGGTCGAAGCGCAGGTCGACCCCCGGCAGGGCCTCCCGCAGGCGCAGGAGGTCGGCGAACGCGTCGGGCTCCAGCCAGGCAGCGCCCCGGACCGTGTCCCAGTCGGCGGACTCGAGCGCACGGATCGTGTCCTCGAGCCCGGGCAGCTCCGCCCCGACGACCTCGCGCAGTTCGGCGGCGACGCCGTCGGCCCCGATCTTGTCGAGCTTGTCGATCGTGATGAGGGCCCGGTCCGCCATCGCTGGCTCGGTGATGCCCCACGAGGCGAGGAGCCCGAGCAGGATCCGGCGGTCGTTGATCCGGATCGTCGTCCCCGCGATCCCGAGGGCGTCGAGCGCCGCCGTGGTCGCACGGATCAGTTCGATCTCGGCGAGCTGCCCGGGCTCACCGAGCACGTCGATGTCGCACTGCACGAACTGGCGGTAGCGGCCCTTCTGCGGGCGCTCGGCACGCCAGACGGGCGCGATCTGCACCGAGCGGAAGACCGTGGGCAGCTCCGAACGGTGCGAGGCGTAGAAGCGGGCGAGCGGGACCGTGAGGTCGAACCGGAGCCCGAGGTCGGCGAGGTCGAGCGGCGCCTCGGCACGCTGCAGGTCCTCGGTGGACAGCCCGCGCTTCATGACCGCGAACGCGAGCTTCTCGTTGTCGCCGCCGAGACCGGAGTGCAGGCGCGCCGCGTCCTCGACCACGGGCGTCTCGATCTCGTCGAAGCCGTGTCGCGCGTACACGCCACGGATCACGCCGAGGACGTGCTCCCGACGGGCCTTCTCCGCGGGGAGGAAGTCACGCATGCCACGGGGAGCCGTCACGGTCGTCGCCATGCCCGCAATCCTGCCAGAGTCCGACGCCGCGCTTGCACGAGCACCGACCCACTGATACTCTGCATGCAGAACCTCGGTCCGGTGGTCTCCTGATCCGATCACCGGGCCGTTCGCGGGGCCGATGTGCTGCAACAGGCCCCGCGGTTCGAGCGGGTGTCCCTGTCGGCGCGTTCCCTGGCGCGCCGTGGCCCGCTCGCGGGCGTCCTCCTTTTTCGGGTTGGGAGGACGCCCGCCCTCTCTGCGATCGAATCGCGACGACGCTGCTCGCGTTTCCACTAATGATGAACCGCGGGCGACACCGTTTTCTCAGCGATCCCGATGCCGACCTGGCGGAGTGATCCCGGGCCGAGAGGAATCATTCTCTACATCAGGGCATTGAACTCGTCAAGTCCGCAGAAGTGACGACCGAACATCTCTTGTCCCGCTTTGTTCCGATGACTAACGTTCCCCTTGAATTGAGCATGATCGAGGTCGATCGAGAACGCGGAGGGGACGATGTGAAAGACGAAGATCGAACACCGAGAGGTGTCAGCCGGCGGACAGCACTCGGGGGGATCGGCGCCCTGATCGCCGCGGCCGGAGTCGGTTCAGTGGTGCTCACCGATGCCCGGTCCGCGGACGCGGCTACGGGATGGGGTGGGTACGCGAACGGCCAGATCCCGACGTCCGCGCTTGCATCCGTCGCGGGAGTGCTCCTGCATCCTGAAGCAGCATCGAGCATGACCCGGCTCCGAACCGCCTACGCCTCGGCACTCGGAACGACGCTCGGCATAACAGAGGGCTACCGGGACCTCGCTCGTCAGCAGTACCTCTACAACGAGTACAAGGCAGGCCGGGGCAATCTCGCCGCGGTCCCGGGGACGTCGAACCACGGCTGGGCCACCGCCGTCGACTTCTCGTTCCCGATCACCGTCGCTGGGACTCCGGGCCACAACTGGCTCAAGGCCAATTCTCGCGCGTACGGCTGGTGGTGGGCCGGAGGCACATTCAGTCAAGTAGAGCCCTGGCACTGGGAGTACGTTCTCGGCTCCGCCACCGTACCGAATCAACCAACAACACCGAAACCACCGGAGGACGACGACATGGGCAAAGTAGTGATGATCGGGGACAACACGGGGCTTTGGCTCGCGGACATCGGCGCGAAGACGAAGTACAACATCGCCATGGGCGGCCTCGACGCGGCATCCGGTATTGCACGAAAGGACGTGTTCGTCGCAATGGGCATTCCGTTCTACGACAAGCAGTCGGGCATTCTGCTCGCTGGATTCACGGACATCACGTCGAAGAACGCTCCGTACGCCTGAGCGGGGACGCTCCAACGCCCCTGCCCGGCACGGCCGACTCGACGGGTCGAGCATGCCGGCCAGGGGCGTTGCGTCGTCTCGCCGTCGGCGACCGGCAGGATGGCACTGCTCGCCGCTCCGATGACGGTTGGAGAGCGGGGACTCCCGTCACTCCCCCTCGCGTCCGACCTCCTCGAGCCGCGCCACCGCAGCACGCAGTCCCGCCACCGGGTCCACCCCCGCAGCCCGGGCCGCCGCGACCTGCGCGAGCATCTCGATCCCCCACCGCTCGTCCGCGCCGGGGCGAGCAACAGCACCGGCACCCGGACCAGCTCCGACCCGCTCGACCACCGCCCCCGCGTCCCCACGCTCGTCCAACCGCTCGAGCAGCTTCACGGCCCGCTCGAGCGGCGGCATCGCCCGTGGCACCCCGTCGAACACACTCCGTCGCCCGGCCTTCTCCGCCGCCTTCGCCGCACGCCAGACGCGGACGACCTCGTCCTCGGTGTCGGCGTGCTCGTCCCCGAAGACGTGCAGGTGCCGGCGGACCATCTTGTCCCGGACCCCGGCAGCCACGTCCTCGAGGTCGAAGCCCCCGGCGGCGGCCGACAGCCCCGCGTGCAACACCACCTGGTACAGCACGTCGCCGAGTTCCTCCCGGAGCTCGTCCCGGTCGTCGGCGTCGATCGCGTCGACCAGCTCGTACGACTCCTCGACGACGTACCGCGCGAGCGAGGCGTGTGTCTGCGCCCGGTTCCAGACGCACCCGCCCTCCGGAGCGAGCAGTCGGTCGACGACGGTGACGAGGTCCTCCACGGCGGTCATGGCGCCATGCTCGCACGCAGGCCGGTCCGGTAGCCTGGAGGCGGTGTGTCGGGAAGTCTGGTCGACGGTCGTCGACCCGTACCCCGAACCCGGAGATCCATGCTGGCACTCGTCCGCTCCCCCCGCTTCAGCGCGATCGCGCTCCTGACCGCCGCCGTCCTCGGCCTCGTCGTCGCGAACACCGCGCTCGGTCCGGGCCTCGAACGCCTTCTCGACGCCCACTCGCCGTGGGGTGCGGTCGGCCTCGACCTGTCGGTGTCGCACTGGATCAGCGACGGCCTGCTCGCCGTGTTCTTCCTGCTCGTGGCGATCGAGCTGAAGCACGAACTGCTCGAGGGTGAGCTCTCGAACCCGAGGACGGCGGTGATCCCGGCGATCGCAGCGGTCGGCGGCGTGGTCGTCCCGGCCCTGGTGTACCTGGCGGTGACCGCGGGCACGCCGTACCAGCACGGCTGGCCGATCCCGACCGCGACCGACATCGCGTTCGCGCTCGGTGTCCTCGCGATGTTCGGACGTGGTCTCCCCTCGACCGTCCGGGTGTTCCTGCTCGCGCTGGCGGTCCTCGACGACCTCATCGCGATCGTCATCATCGCCGTAGTGTTCGCACACGGCACCGACTTCGCCGCCCTCGGGGGCGCGGTCGTCGCGCTCCTCGTGTTCGCCCTGCTCGGCCGGCTGCTCCGCCCGGGACGCACCGGTCAGGCGTGGATCATCGTCGCGATGGTCGTGGTCGGCCTCGTCACGTGGTGGCTCGTGTACCACTCCGGCGTGCATGCGACGATCGCCGGCGTCGCCCTCGGCCTGGTGCTCCCGCGTCGGCCGGGCCACGTGCTGCACGAGCGCGTCGAGCCGTGGTCGAACGCGATCGTGCTGCCGCTCTTCGCGTTCGCCTCGGCTGCGGTCGTGGTGCCGAGCGTCGGCCTCGGCGAGCTCTCCCCCACGTTCTGGGCGGTCGTCCTGGCCCTGCCGGTGGGCAAGCTGATCGGCATCACCGTCTTCGGCGCCATCGCGACGCGGGTCTTCCGCGCGCCCGGCCGCTCGACGCTGTCGTTCGGCTCGATCGTCACCGTCGGGGTGCTCGGGGGCATCGGCTTCACGGTCTCGCTGCTCATGAACGAACTGGCCTTCGCGCGGAGCGAGGAGGTCCTGGACGAGGGCGTGCTCGCCGTCCTCGTCGGCTCGGGCATCGCCATGGTCGCGTCCGCGATCGTCGTCAGCCTGCGCGCGCGGCGGTACCGCGCGCGGCGCGCACTGTCCGAGGCGGAGGCGACCGAGTAGCGGTCACGACCCACGGGTGGTGACCCGCTGACGGACGGAAGGCACGGTGCCAGCTGGCACCCCTCCCTCGCAGGCTCGGTCGGCGCGCCCCGCGCAACGCTTCGCGTCGCCGCTGAGCGGGGCGCGCCAGGCCGTCCAGGAGTCGCCGCTCAGGCGGCCGGTGCCTCGGCCGGCGTCTTCGACGCCCCGTAGACCGCGGTGAGGATGCTCTCCACCCACTGGATGAGGCCGTCGTCGGGCAGGGATTCGCCGTGCGGCTTCGGGAGCGGGATGCTCGACGCGTTCTGCTGCGGGAACCAGCGCGCACCCGGGAACATCCGCTTGAGCCGGACCTGCGCCGAGTCGGCGAGCTCCTTGCCGGCGACCCGGAGGTTCGAGCCCATCACGACCACGTCGGACAGCCCGACCTGCTGCGCCATGCGGCGGAGCCGGGAGACCTCGACCAGGGTGAGCACGGCCTGCGGCGGCTGACCGTAGCGGTCGGTGAGCTCGTCGAGCACCATGTCGATCGCCTCGGGCTGCGCCGTCGGGGCCGAGGCCGCTGAGAGCTTCTGGTACGCCTCGAGCCGGAGCCGCTCGGACTCGACGTAGTCCTCGGGGATGTGCGCGTCGACCGGGATCTCGAGCCGGAGCTCTGTCTGCCCCTCGGCGACGTCCCCGCGGAACTGCGACACCGCCTCGCCGATCATCCGCAGGTACAGGTCGAACCCGACGCCCGCGATGTGGCCGGACTGCTCGCCACCGAGCAGGTTGCCCGCACCGCGGATCTCGAGGTCCTTCATGGCGACCTGCATGCCCGCGCCGAGCTCGTTGTTCGCGGCGATGGTCTCGAGGCGGTCCTGCGCGGTCTCGGACAGCGGCTTGTCGGCGTCGTAGAGGAAGTACGCGTAGCCGCGCTCCCGCCCACGACCGACGCGACCGCGCAGCTGGTGCAGCTGGGACAGGCCGTACTTGTCCGCCTTGTCGATGATGAGCGTGTTCGCGTTCGCGATGTCCAGGCCGGTCTCGACGATCGTGGTCGACACGAGCACGTCGAACTTCCGCTCCCAGAAGTCGACCATGACCTGTTCGAGAGCACCCTCGGACATCTGCCCGTGCGCGACCTGGATGCGGGCATCGGGGACGATCTCGGCGAGGTGCGACGCCACGGACTGGATGTCCTTGACGCGGTTGTGCACGTAGAACACCTGGCCCTCGCGCAGCAGCTCGCGCCGGATCGCCGCGGCGACCTGTAGGTCGGACTGCGGTCCGACGAAGGTCAGGATCGGGTGGCGGTCCTCCGGCGGGGTGGCCAGGGTGGACATCTCGCGGATGCCCGTGACCGCCATCTCGAGCGAGCGCGGGATCGGCGTCGCGGACATCGCCAGGACGTCGACGTTGGTCTTGAGCTTCTTGAGCTGGTCCTTGTGCTCGACGCCGAAGCGCTGCTCCTCGTCGATGATGACGAGGCCGACGTCCTTGAACTGGATGCTCTGCGACAGGATCCGGTGCGTGCCGATGACGATGTCGACGGTGCCGTCGGCGAGACCCGCGATGGTCTCCTTCGACTCCTTCTCGGACTGGAAGCGGCTCAGTGCGCGGAGGTGCACCGGGAACCCGGCGAAGCGCTCCTGGAACGTCTCCATGTGCTGGCGGACGAGCAGGGTCGTCGGGACGAGCACGGCGACCTGCTTGCCGTCCTGCACGGCCTTGAACGCGGCGCGGATCGCGACCTCGGTCTTGCCGTAGCCGACGTCGCCGGACAGCAGGCGGTCCATCGGGATCGGGCGCTCCATGTCGCGCTTGATCTCGTCGATGGTCGTCAGCTGGTCGGCGGTCTCGGCGAACGGGAACGCCTCTTCCAGCTCGCGCTGCCACGGGGTGTCCGGGCCGAACGCGTGCCCCTTCGACGCCATGCGCGCGGAGTACAGCTTGACCAGGTCGACGGCGATGTCGCGGACGGCCTTGCGCGCCTTCGACTTCGCGGCCGCCCAGTCCGAGCCGCCCATCTTCGACAGCGTCGGGCTCTCGCCGCCGACGTACCGGGAGAGCTGGTCGAGCTGGTCGGTGGGGACGAACAGCTTGTCGCCCGGGTAGCCGCGCTTCGACGGCGCGTACTCGAGCACGAGGTACTCGCGCTGAGTCTTCACGGCGTTGCGGCCGCCGCTCGAGACCTCGCGACTGACGAGCTCCACGAACTTGCCGATGCCGTGCGTGGCGTGCACGACGACGTCGCCGGCCTTGAGCTGCAGCGGGTCGACGACGTTCTTGCGGCGGGCCGCGAGCTTCTTGACGGTGCGGGCGCCCTGCTGGACGCTGCGGCCGTAGAACTCGGCTTCGCTGAGGAGCGCGATCCGGGGGTCCGGCGTGGCGAAGCCGGCCTCGACCGAGGCGGTCGTGACGACGGCGACGCCCGGCTCCGGCGGGGCGGTGAGCTCACCGGCGCGGGCGGCGACCCCGGCGTCCGCGAGGACCTGCACGGCGCGCTCGACGAGGCCCTTGCCCTGCGCCGTGACGACGACCGCCCAGCCGTCGTCGACCAGGTGCTTGACGTGCTCGACGGCGCCGTCCGCGCTCCCGGCGAAGCTCGGGATGGACTCGGCGCGCACGCGGATGTACTGCCCCGCCTCGGCCGCTGCCTCGGCGTCGGTGAGCACGCGGTCGCGGTCACCCTCGTCGAGCCCGGAGTCGAAGGGCGTGATCGTCCACCAGGTGCGCTGCCCGCGGCCGTTCTTGAGCTGCTGCACGGTGAGGAAGTTCCCCGCGTCGAGGTCGATCGGCGCCTGCGCCCCGGCGACCGCGGCGCTCCACGCCGCCTGCAGGAACTCGGTGTTCGTCTCGGCCAGGCTGTGCGCGCGCCCGGCGACCCGCTCCGGGGAGAGCACGGCCACGGTCGCGGCGTCCGGCAGGTAGCTCGTGACGGGGACGAGGTCCTGCACGAGCGCCGGTGCGAGCGACTCCATGCCCTCGACCGGGATGCCCTCCGCGATCTTCGCGAGCATCTGGGACAGGTTCGGGAACTCGTGCAGCATCTCGCGCGCCCGCTGCCGCACGTCGTCGCTCAGCAGGAGCTCACGGGAGGCGGTGAGGTCGACGGCGCCGAGGTCGTCGTCGGTCGTGCGCTGGTCGGCAACGGAGAAGGCCTTGATCGCCTCGATCTCGTCGCCGAAGAAGTCGACGCGCACCGGGTGGTCGGCGCCCGGGGGGAAGACGTCGAGGATCCCGCCGCGCACGGCGAACTCACCCCGACGGGTGACCAGGTCGACGCGGGCGTACGCCAGGTCGACGAGCTGCGACGCGATCTGCCCGAGGTCGTTGCCGCGGGAGCCGCTGCGGAGCGCGACGGGTGCGAGCGACGTGAGGTTGCCCGCGATGGGCTGCAGCGCCGCACGGACGCTCGCGACGACCACGGTCGTGCGGCGCTCGGTCGGCGCGGCGTCCTGCCACGCAGCGAGCTTCCGGAGCGTGGCGATGCGCGTGCCGACGGTCTGCGCGCTCGGGCTGAGCCGCTCGTGCGGCAGGGTCTCCCACGCGGGGAACTCGAGGACCTCGGCGTCGGGCACGGTGCACGTGAAGGCGCCGCGGACCGCCTCGGCCTCGCGCCCGGTCGCCGTGATCACGAAGAGGCACTGGGGGCCGTCCCGCTCGGCCAGGAGCGCCGCGAGCAGCGGCACGCGGAGGCCGTCGACGACGGAGAAGTCGGCGTCACGCCCGGCGGCGCGGAGGACGCGATCGAACGCGGAGGCGCGCGAGAGCGCAGGGATGATGCCCGAGATCGTCACTCAGACGATGGTACCGGCGCCCTCCGACAGGCGTCGGGGCGTGCGCGATCGGCGAACACGGGCCGAGCCCGACGCTCGTCGCGAGGGCCCGCCGGTTCAGGCCCGACGGCGGCGGGCCGCGACGCCGGCCAACCCGAGCAGCAGCAGGAGCCCGGCGACCGCGAGGGCGGGGACCACCGGTGCGCTGCCGGTCCAGGCCAGGGCACGCGCGTCGTCCGGTCCGTCGGTCGGTGCCGTCCGCGTCGGTGCCGTCCGCGTCGGTGCCGACCGCATCGGGCCCGAGCCGGGAGGCGCGGCGCCGGCCGGTCCCGCCCCCGCCGTCGTCGACGTGGTCGGCTCCACGGCCGCGGACCCGGAGGGGGACGCGGAGGGACGGCTCGTCGCGTCGACGGGCGGCGCGGTCGTCGGCTCGTCGTCCGGCGTGGTGGTGGTCGGGGTGTCGGTGGGGACGGACGTCGGGGCCGCGGTCGGCGCGGGGACCACCCGTCCCGAGGACGCCGCCGTCACGATCCGCTGCCGGTTGTAGTCGGCGACGACGAGCGAGCGGTCCGCTCCGACGGCGACGCCGGTCGGGTTGACGAGCGGCGACCCGTCCGGCGCGGTCGAGACGGCGACCCGCCAGGACCCCTGCACCCTCGCCCACACACGGCCCTCGCCGTTGTCCACGACGAACACGTCGCCGTGGTCGACGGCGACGCCGCGCAGGGTGCTGCCCGGCTCGCCCGGGAACCCGAGCGACACCGCGGACCCGGTCGTGCGGTCGACCTGCCAGACGTCGTCGACACCGGCGTCCGCCACCGTGAGCACCCTGCCGTCGTCCGAGAGGGCGACGCCGGACGGGTCCCGCCACGGGCCGTCCACCGTCGTCCACGTGTCCGAGCCGAGCGGCGCCGTCCACAGGGCACCACTGCCGGGCACCGCGGCGAACACGGTCGCGCCGTCGACGGCGAGGCCGCTGACCTGCCCTCGGACCGGCGGTGCACCCTGTCGTGCGACGTCCCCCGTTCCCGGGTCCACCGTCGCCAGGGCGGGTCGACCGGCCTCCGCGACCAGCACACGGCCGTCCGCGGTCGTCGCCAGGGCGGACGGGTTCCACATGTCGCGCGACCCGGTGCCGAAGGGGGCGACGACGCTCCACACACCGTCGGCCGATCGACGGAGGACGCCGTTCCCGGCGAAGTCCGCGACCAGGACGGAGCCGTCGGCGTCGACGTGGACGTCGTTCGGCGCGGCGAAGGTCGACGCGACGGGCGGTGCGGAGGAGTCCGCGCGGAGCGGCGTCCAGCGCTCGACGACGGTCGCGCCCGGGTCCGCCAGCGCGGCGCCGGCCCCGGCGAGGACCACGGCGACCGCGGCGGCACCGGCTGCGAGGAGGATGCCCGGACCGCGACGGGGGGAACCGCGGCGGCCGGGAGCGTCTCCGCTGGTGCTCGGTCGTGCGGTCGCGTCACCCTCGGGCTCGCGGACGGTTCGGTGCATGGTGGACCCCCTCGTGGAGGACCTTCCCCCGGCGCCGACCGTACTGATCGGCGGGGGACGGCGTGGTCCCCCAGTTCGGGGACCGAAGCGCAGCGGTCAGTCCTTGCCGGGTTCGAGGTCCTCGGGCTGTTCCGGGAGCCGCGTCGGGTCGTCCGGGGGTTGCACCGCTCTTCGCGTCAGGACCCGGGCCGTGAACACGAAGGTCAGGCCGACCACGGCGACGACCACGATCGTGATGGTCTGCGCGAGCCCGTTCGCCGCCAGCAGGACCGGGGTCACGACGGGGCGTGGACGCGCTGCTGCGCGGCGAGGAGCCCGAGCTCGGCGATCGCCTCGACCGCGTCGGCGCCGTCGGCGAGCAGGTTCGGCAGCGTCTTCTTCTCGGTCGGCGAGAAGTCGCGGAGCACGAAGTCGGCGGGGTCCTGGCGTCCCGGGGGTCGGCCGATGCCGATCCGCACCCGGGTGAACTCGTTCGTGCCGGTCGCCTTGATGATGTCGCGGAGGCCGTTGTGCCCGCCGTGCCCGCCGCTGCCCTTGAGCCGGACGGTGTCGAACGGCAGGTCGAGCTCGTCGTGCACGACGACGAGGTCGGCCGGGGTGGCGCTGTAGAACCCGAGCACGCTCGAGACCGGGCCACCGGAGGTGTTCATGAACGACCCGGGCTTCGCGAGGACCAGCTTCGGGCCGCCGGGCACCAGGCGCCCCTCGGCGACCTGGTTCGGGGTCTTGTGCTTCTTGAACGTCGCACCCATGCGGGCGGCGAGTTCGTCGAGGACCATCTGGCCGACGTTGTGACGGTTCCCCGCGTAGCCGGGCCCGGGGTTCCCGAGCCCGACCACGACGAGGGTCGTTCCTGTCATCAGCGTCGGCCAGACGTCCTGCGCGGAGTGACTACTCGGAGTCGGCGTCGGTCGACTCGGCGGCCTCGCCCTCGGCACCGGCCTCGGCGCCCGCCTCGGCGGACTCCTCGTCGGCGGCGATGTCGTCGGCGGTCGCACGCGGGGTGACGATCTGGACGACGAGCGCCTCGGCGTCGGTCTCGAGCTCGGCACCGGCCGGCAGCTCGAGCTGCGAGGCCAGGACCTGCGCGCCGTCCTCGAGGCCCTCGACGTCGACCGTCACGTGCTCGGGGATCGCGGTCGCCTCGACGAGGAGGGAGACCGAGGCGAGGTCCTGGACGTGGATGGTGCCGGAGAAGGACTCACCCGTGACGACGACGGGCACGTCGACCGTGACCTTCTCGCCACGACGCACGACGACGAGGTCGATGTGCTCGATGATCTGGCGCACCGGGTCGCGCTGGACGTCCTTGACGAGGGCGAGCTGCGCCGCACCCTCGATGTCGAGGTCGACGACCGCGTTGGCGGTACGGACGAGCAGCATCGTCTCGTGGCCCGGGAGGGTGATGTGCTGCGGCTCGGTGCCGTGGCCGTAGACGACCGCGGGGATCTTGTCGGCAGCGCGGAGCTTGCGCGCAGCGCCCTTGCCGAACTTGGTGCGGTTCTCCGCTGCGAGCTTGGTGTAGTCGGCCATGGTGCCTCCTGGTGTCGGGGTCGACGCCGGGGTGCCGGCATCGGGGGTCTGTGGTGTTGCAACTCGAACGCGTGCACGCGTGAGGAACGCTCCCAGGACTGGGCCGGGTCTCCCTACCGCGTCGATCACGGCCGCGCGTACGCGGCCCTCGCCGAAGTCGGTTTGCGAGTCTAGCAGGAGCAGCCGGGCGTGTCGCACCAGGGCTGAGCTGCGGTCCGCAGGTGCCCACGACCGGACGGGAGGATCGTGGCGGCGCCGCCACGATCCTCCCGTCCGGTGCTCCCCATCCCGCGGACGCGGGCCGGTCCCCCCAGGACCACCTGCCCAGGTCCGCACGGCGAAGCGCGTCATTCGACGCCCTCGGGTGCCGGCGGCGCGAGCCGCTCGATCGTCGCGGCGACGCGGTCCGCGAGCGCGGCCTGGTCGCCGTCCGCCGACCCGAGCACGGCGGCGTCGGTCGCCGTCACGTGCAGGAGCCGGTTCCACTGCGCGTCGTACAGCGCGGCGCGGTACCCGGACGAGGTCTGGCAGGCGACGTCGTGCTCGGCGAGCGCGATCTCGTCGTCGCTCGCGACCGTCCGCGCCTCGAGCGCGAAGGCCTGCCGCATCGCCGTCGTCGGCATGCCGTGCGGGTCGTCGGGGAGCTCCTGCGTCGCCGTCGGCGCGAGGCACTCCCGCCAGCGCGTCGCCGCCGCTCGGACCTCGGGTGTCCGGCGCGCGTCCTCGGCCGCGAGGTACGTCAGGCGCTTCGCGGTGATCGAGGCGCTCTGGTCGGCACCGTCCCGGTCCGCCGTGCCGAGCTCGCGCCGGGCATCGTCGAAGCACCGGTGGAGTGCGTCCTGGTCGACGTCGTCGAACGCCGCGGCGTGCTCCGGGTCCTGGGCCCAGGCGCGCCAGCCGTCCTCGTTCGCCCCGGCGGTCGACGGCGCGTGGTATCCCCGGTCGGCGGCGGCCTCGGCGGAGAGCGGCCGCGACCACGCGAGCGCGGGCGACGTGTTGCCACGCTCCGGCGTCTCGTCGGCGATCGACGCCGCCCGGAGCCCGTCGACGGTCGCCCACGGCACCGGGAAGTCGACGCCGAGGTCGCGGAGGCACGGCTGGTCCAGGAGCGCCTCGGCGAAGTCGGTCTCCGACCACCCGGGTTGGACGTAGCCGTCGAGCGGCATCGACCAGGTGTCCAGGTCCCGCTCGGCGGTGGGTCGGATCGTCTGGTCGGCCGGCTCGGGCAGCTGGTGCAGGACGGCCGCGCCGAGCCCGGCGACGACGAGGAGCAGGGTGCCGGTCTTGGCGGCACGCTGGGTCGGACGCATGGTTTCCCCCTAGGCGCGGACGAGGCCGCGTTCGTGTGCGGTGATGACGACCTGGATCCGGTTCCGGAGCCCGAGCTTCGTCAGCACCGCGCGGACGTGCGTCTTGACCGTGGCCTCGCTGAGGAACACGGCGGACGCGATCTCCTGGTTGCTCAGGCCCTTGGCGACGAGCAGGAACACCTCGCGTTCGCGGGCGCTCAGGGCGTCGAGGACCGCGTCCGGACGGGGCGTCTCGACGAGGGTCCCGTCGGCGCGGAGCAGGTCGAGCGCCTCGGCCTCGGTCGGGGCCGGGCGTCCCTCGTGCACGTCCCGGATCGTGGCGAGCACGACCTCCGGCAGCGCGTCCTTCGTCAGGAACGCTGCGGCTCCGGCGCGCAGCGCGGCGAGCACCGCTTCGTCCCGGCGGATCGTCGTGAGGGCGACCACCCGCGGGCGTTCCCCGCCGCGCTCGGCCAGCCGGGCCGTCGCCTCGATGCCGTTGAGCACCGGCATCCGGAGGTCGAGGAGGAGCACGTCGGGGTCCTCGGCGGCACAGAGGTCGAGGGCTGCCTGGCCGTCGCCCGCGGTGCCGACGCAGGTCATGTCGTCCTGCGCGTCGACGAGCATCCGCATGCCGGACGCGAACAGTCGCTGGTCGTCGACGACCGCGACGCGGATCGCGCTCACCGGCCGGTCTCGGTCGGGAGCCAGCCCGTCACGACGAACTCGTCGGGGTCGTCGCCGTCCCCCGCGCGGAGCCAGCCGCCGGCGAGACGGGCGCGCTCGCGCATGCCGTCGACCCCCGAGCCCGGGCCGTCGAGGGCGACGAGCGGAGCGTCCCCGCGTGAGGTCACGACGACCCCGAGTCCCGGCCCGCGCCAGTCCAGGACGACCCGCGCCTCGGCCGTTCGCCCCTGGTGCTTGAGGACGTTCGTCAGGCTCTCCTGCACGATCCGGTGCACGGCGGCGTCCGTCGCGGTCCCGAGCCGGACGGGGTCCCCGTGCTGTTCGAGCGTCGCCCGCATGCCGAGTTCGCGCATGTCCTCGACGAGGCCCGGGAGGTCGTCGAGCCCGTTCGCCGCGGCCGGACCGGTGCCCTGGATCCGCTCGACGAGCGACCGGACGTCCCCGAGGGCGCTCCGGCTGACGTCGGCGATGTCGCGGAGGGCCGTCGCCGTCGGGCCGTCCGACTCCGCGACCGCCGCGGCACCCTGGGCCTGCGACACCACGACCGCGAGCGAGTGGGCCAGGGAGTCGTGCACGTCCCGGGCGATCCGGGCGCGGTCCTGCTCGGCGCGCAGTTCGGCCGTCGTGACCGCGGTCTCGCGCTCCGCGACGGCGACGCGGGTGCGGGCGAGCCCGATCCGCCAGGCGGCACCGATCGCGACGCCCACCGCCCAGGCGATGCCGCTCGCACCCGCGACGGCGAGCGACAGCAGGACGAGACTGCCGCGCGTCCCCTCGCCCGAGGCGGTCCAGTTCGACCAGACGTCCGGGTCGGCCACGGTCGGCACGGCCATCGCCCACGCCGCCGCGACGCTCGCGACACCGAGGACCGGGACCGCCAGCCACCGCAGCAGCCCGGACCGGCCGGCACCGACGACCCCGACGACGATCGCGATCGCCAGGTACTCCGGCCACGTCGTGTCCCGCGGGCGGGCGAGCAGGTGGAGCGCCTGCAGCAGCGGAACGACCACCACGAGACCGAGGGCCGTCGCGGGCATCCAGGACGCCAGGCCGATCGCGACGGCGAGCGCGCTGACGACGAGCACGTGCCCGGTCAGGTCGGCGCGTCCGGCCTCGGCGAGGATCCAGAGCACGAGGTACACGGCGCCCGCGGCCGGTGCCAGGAGGTGCCGTGCCCGGCGGCGGAGGAAGGAGGTCATGTCGGCGAGCGTAGGGCGGGCGTCCACGCGGGAGCGAGCGGGCCGGGCCGCTTTCATCCGAGGGGATGAGCGGCCCGGCACCTCGCCGCGACCCTGCCTACGGCAGGTAGTACGTCGGGTTCGGCAGCTTCACGGACCGGTCGGCGGAACCCCCGATGAGGTCGCTGTACTGGTCGCCGAGGTTCGCGACGATGTCGTACCGTCCGCCGCTCGGCGACTCGATGTGCTTCCGCGTCTGCGACTTGTACTCGATCGTCGTGCACTTCGCGCTGGCGCAGGAGACGTACGACGGCTGCTGCGACGAGCCGACGCCGGTCCACTTCGTGTAGTACGTCTGCGTGCCGTGCTGCTCGGCCGCGAACTGCGGGTAGCCGACCCGCTGCAGGTTCGCGATCGTCGCGGCGCGCTGGTCGTCGTTCCGCCCGGTCAGCCCGATCACGGTGCAGCCCGCGCGCTCGGCGATCGACACCAGGTTCGTCATCGAGGGCGTCGCGGGGAAGCGTTCGTCCTGCACCCAGACGTCCTGCTCGGCCGGGTCGAAGACGAAGTGCATGTCCGCGACCTCCATGTCGTAGGTCCAGAGCGTGGTGTCGTCCGCGTCGAGCACGACCGCCGGGTTCCGGTGCTGTCGCTGACCGACCGCGCACCGGGCCGCGATGACCGGCGCCTGCTTCGCGACGATCGAACGCATCTCGCGGATGTACGGGCTGTCGGTCTTGTCGGCGATGCCGGTGCCGGGGTCGCCGTAGTACGTGGCGATGGTCTTCTTCACGGAGTCGATGTTCGGGATGCCCTCACCGCCCTGGGTCGCTCCCGACGATCCGTCCGCGGCCATCGTGAAGTGCGTCCGCGGCGCGAGCTGCGGCTCGTGCACGCCGGCGAGGTCCGGCGACGGGAGGAAGTAGGTCGGGTTCGGGAGCTTGACGTCGCGGTCGGCCGATCCGCCCTGCAGGTCGCTGTACTGGTCGCCGATGTTCAGCGTGATGTCGTACCCGAGGTCCTGCTCGATGTGCTTGCGCGTGCCGGCCTTGTACTCGACCGTCGTGCACTTCGCCGTGGCGCAGGAGACGTAGGACGGCTGCTCGCCGGTCCACTTCGTGAAGTAGTGGTCCGCGGTGAAGCCCCGGTAGCCGACCTTCGCGAGGTTGCCGAGCGTGGCGGCCTTCTGCGCGTCGTTCCGGCCGGTGAGCCCGAAGACGGTGAAGCCCTCGGCCTGGGCGGTGTTCACGAATTCGACCATGGCCGGCGTCGCGGGGAAGCGCTGGTCCTGCACCCACACGTCCTGCTCGGCCGGGTCGAAGACGAAGTGCATGTCCGCGACCTCCATGTCGTACGTGAAGAGGGTGGTGTCGTCCGCGTCGAGCACGATCGCGGGCTTCTCACCGCGGCGCACCGCGGCGTCGTGGATCCGCGGGAGCTGCGCGGTGAGGTCCTTCGTGATCCGCGTCATCTCGCGGATGTACGGGCTGTCGGTCTTGTCCGCGATGCCGGTGCCGGGGTCGCCGTAGTACGTAGCGATGGTCTTCTTCACGGAGTCGATGTTCGGGATGCCCTCACCACCCTGGGTCGCTCCCGAGGATCCGTCCGCCTCCATCGTGAACTGCGTCCGCGGGGTGAGCCCGGCGTCCGGTCCGTGCGCGGGGTCGGGGACCTGTGGGCCGTGCGGAGCGGGCCCCCAGCCGTGGGCGCTGGCGGGTGTGGCCGAGACGGCACCGGCCAGGGCGACGGCTGCGGCCGTGACGGCGACGAGGGCGGTGCGGGACGTGCGACGACGCATGCGAGGTGTTCACCTTCGGTGTGGGAAGCCCCCTCGAACGGGGGTGGCAGCACGCTAGCTGGCAATCTGCTGTCACGTCCAGCGGTTCGTTCAGCGTCCGACGTCGCGGCGGTGTCGCTGTGCGGCGCGCAGGAGCTCGCGGGCGCGGTCGCTCGCCGCCTCGGCGTCGTCGCGGGCACGGGTGGCGCGCTCGACCTCGGCCGTGGCGTCGGCGAGCTGTCGCTCGAGGTCGGCGCGGTGGTCCTCCGCGCGCTCCAGGTCCGTCTCGGCGGCGTCGAGCGCGGCGTCCGCGTCGCGGGACTCCGTGCGGGCGAGGGACTCCGCCTCGCGGGCCGCCCGGCGTTCCGCCGCCGGGTCGACGCGTGGTTCGGGCTCCGGCTCGGACTTCGGCTTCGACTCGGTCTTCGGCTGCGACGGCTTCGCCGGCCTGGAGGCGCGGCTCGGCTTCCGCGCGCTCCTCGCGCTCGCGATCGGGACCGGTTCCGCACCGCTGCCGGACCAGGCCGCCGGGACCGCGTCGGGGTCGGCGAGCGCGCCGTCCAGGTCGACGGTGTCGAACCCGGCGCTCTCGAGGGGACGGACGAGCAACCCCGACCGGACCGCGGCGCCCGCGTGCGGATCGGCCATCGCGGCCTCGACGGTCGCCCGGACCTGCTCGAGGACCACCGGGGTCACCGGGTGCCCGGCGGCGGCGGCCCGGTCGGCTCCGGTCTCGGCGAGTGCGGCGACGACCGCGGACCGCTGGCGTCGGAGCTGTCGGATCGCGTCCGGGTCGGCGTCCGCCTGGGCCCGCCGGATCGTCGGTCCGAGGGCGACCGCCTCGTCGAGGGCGCCCTCGTGCGCGAGCAGGTCGACCACCCAGGCGGCCGGGGCGGGCTTCCGGAGCCCGCCGATCCGGGTCGCGAGCGCACGGTCGTCCCCGCGGACCGCACGCTGCCGGGCGGTGCGCTCCCGCACGAAGTCCGCGGGCGCGACGAGGAGCAGTTCCCTCGCCACGTCCGCGAACTCCACGCCCCCAGCATGCCCGGGCAGGGCGGGCGCGCTACCAGTCGTGGACGGTGCCGTCGGCCAGTCGGTTGAACGGCAGGTACGCCTGCTCGTACGGGTACTTGCCGGCCTCGTCGACGTCGAGCGTCACGCCGAGGCCCGGCTCGTCGCCCGGGTGCAGGTAGCCGTCCGTGAAGGTGAAGGTCTGCCGGAACACCTGGTTCGTCTGCGGCCCGTGCTGCATGTACTCCTGGATGCCGAAGTTGTGGATCGCCATCCCGAGGTGCATCTGCGCGGCGAGCCCGACGGGCGAGATGTCCGTCGGCCCGTGGAACCCGGACTTGATCTGGTACATCGCGGCGTAGTCCATCGTCTTCCGGAGCGGGGAGATGCCGCCCATGTGCGTCACCGCACCGCGGACGTAGTCGATGAGCTGGTCGCGGATGATGTCCTTGAAGTCCCAGATCGTGTTGAACACCTCGCCGATCGCGAGCGGCGTCGTGGTGTGCTGGCGGACGAGCTTCAGCGCCTCCTGGTTCTCGGCGGGGGTGCAGTCCTCGAGCCAGAACAGGTCGTAGGGCTCGAGGGACTTGCCGAGCTTCGCGGCCTGCAGCGGGGTCATCCGGTGGTGGCCGTCGTGGAGCAGCGGCAGCTCGGGGCCGAACTCGTTCCGGACGGCCTCGAACACGGTCGGCACGTGGCGCAGGTACGCCCGGGTGTCCCAGTCCTCCATCGCGGGGAAGGCCCCGCGCTGTGCCGGCTCGAAGTCGTACCGGACGCCGGCGTTGCCCTCGGTGGTCTTGTTCGACGCGATGCCGTAGATGCTCTCGAGTCCGGGGACCCCCGTCTGGACGCGGATCGACCGGTAGCCCTCCTCCTGGTGCTCGCGGATGGAGTCGAACAGCTCCGGGAGCTCCTTGCCCGAAGCGTGCCCGTACGCCATGAGCCCGGTCCGCGAAGCACCGCCGAGCAGCTGGTAGACGGGCATCCCCGCGACCTTGCCCTTGATGTCCCAGAGTGCCATGTCGACGGCGGCGATCGCGGCCATCGTCACCGGGCCGCGGCGCCAGTAGGACGAGCGGTAGAGGAACTGCCAGGCGTCCTCGATGCGGCTCGCGTCCCGTCCGACGAGCAGCGGGACGACGTGCTCGGTCAGGTACGCGGCGACGGCGAGCTCACGGCCGTTCAGCGTCGCGTCCCCGAGCCCCGTGACACCGTCGGCAGTGGTGAGCTTCAGCGTGACGAAGTTGCGGTTCGGACTCGTGACGACGACCTCGGCCCGGTCGATGAGCTGCCCGCGGTCGGCCGAGGACCAGGTGTCCGGGCGGCCTGCGGTCGGGTCGGTCGCCGCTCCCCCGTCGCCGGCGCCGGGCACGGGCGCGGCCGGGTTCGTGGTGCTCGTGCTCATCGGAGGACTCCTTCGTCGACGGTGCCGCGAGCAGGTGCCGCGGCGGTGCGGATGCGGTCGGCCGCCGCTGTGACGGCGTCGACCACGGGGGTGGTGTCGAGGTCGGGCGCGACCACGGCGAGGACGTCGTGCACGTCCGAGTCTGGCCCGGGCGCCCCGGGGTCGTCCACCAGCTCCGGTTGCTCGGTGCAGTGCAGCCACCAGGCCGCGAGGGCGGTCGCGGCGCCGGGTCCGACGCCGGCGGCCGGGTCGCGGTCGAGTCGTCGGCGCAGGACGTCGACCACCCGGACCGGCAGCTTCGCCGCGCTCCCGGCGACGATCTGCCGCAGGGTGTGGCGGATCCGCGGGTTCGCGAAGCGTTCGACGAGGGCGGCCCGGGCGTCGTCGACCTCGGCGGCGGGCAGCGGGAGCTCGGCGGCGGCCTCGTCCCAGAGCTGCTCGACCGCGGCGCGGCAGCGGGGGTCGGCCATCGCCTCGGCCACGGTCTCGTGCCCGAGCAGGAGTCCGAGGGACGCCAGGAGCGAGTGCGAGCCGTTGAGGAGCCAGAGCTTCCGCTGCTCGAACGGGGTGACGTCGGGCACGAGGCGCACCCCGGCGGTCTCCCACGCGGGGCGGTCGACCCCGTCGAAGGCGTCCTCGAGCACCCACTCGACGAAGGGCTCGGTGACGACGGGGACACGGTCGCCGGGCAGGGCGCCCGGCAGGTCGGCGAGCCCGGCCACGTCGTCGTCGGTCGTCGCCGGGGTGATCCGGTCGACCATCGACGACGGGAAGGTCACGTGGTCGTCGATCCAGGCTCGGAGGTCGGGGTCCGCCGTCGCGGCGTGCACGGCGTCCCGGAGGACGTCGCCGTTGTGCGTCAGGTTGTCGAGCGACACCAGGGCGATCCGTCCGCCGTCCGTCGCCCGCCGGGCGGCGAGCCCGTCGACCAACCGGGCGGGGACGTCGGAACCGGCGCGGTACCCGGCCTCGGTGACCGTCAGCGTGACGATGCTCGTCGTCGGGGACGCGACCGCGCGCCTCCAGGCCGTGTCGTCGCTGCCGGGGTGGGCGGCCACGATCGTGTCGACCACCTCGGCGACGTCGCCGTCCGCTGCCCGCGTGACCAGGGTGTACCGACAGTCCTGCGCGGCGAGCGCGTCGGCGGCCGCGGGCGAGCGTCCCGTGAAGGCGGTGATCCCCCACGGTTCGCCGGTGGCGTGCTGCGTGTACCAGGCGAGGTGTGCGCGGGCGAACGCACCCACCCCCAGGTGCACGATGCCGGGTCGACGGTCGGTCATGCCGCCACCGGGACCAGGGAGCGGAGGTAGGCGAGGTTGTCCGCGGTGCGCTCGGCGAGCGGGAGGTCGGTCGAGAAGTCCTCGATCGTGACCCAGCCGTCGTAGCCGACCTGGCGGAGCGCGTCGAGGTACTCGGACACGGACGCCTGCCCGTCACGCAGCGGCGCCCACTCGTGCTGCCAGACCCGGCTGCCGTCGGCGCGGGTGTCGCCGGTGTCGACCCACCGGGCGTTCTTGACGTGCGCGTGGGCGAGGTACGGGCCGAGGAGCTCGAAGGCCGCGAGGTGGTCCTCATGTCCCTCGATGACCAGGTTGCCGAGGTCGTGGATGACACCGACGTGTGCGGGGTCGAGGCCGTCGACGAGCCGCAGGGCCGCCGACGCCGACGGGGTGATCGTCATGTGGTGCAGCTCGACCAGCGCCTTCACACCGAGCTCCGCCGCGCGACCGACCGTCCACTCGAGGTCGGCCCGGGTGCGGTCGAACATCTGCCCGTACGTCTCGTGCGTGCGCTCGCGCTCGCGCCGGTACCAGGGCATCGTGACGCGGACCTGACGGGCACCGAGCTCGGCCGTCACGCGGAGCATCGTCTCGACGCCCGCACGGTCGGACACGGGCTGGTACCCACCGATGCCCGAGAACTCGAGCCCGGCGGCGTCGGTGGTCCGGGCGATCTCGCCGACCTGCTCGGCGATGCCGCTGTACTGCCAGGTCGACCGGTTACCGGCCCAGAAGCCGGACGAGCCGTCCTCGGTGCGGTCGTCGACGATGCGCCACTCGATGCCGTCCCAGCCCTGGCCCGCCAGGTTCCGTGCGGCTTCGTCCGGCGTCCAGTCGGGGGTGGAGGCGGTGAACACGGAGAACTTCATCGGACTGCTCCTTCGCTGGCGGCGGTGGTGGCGGTGGCGGCGGTGCGGGACGGCGCTCCGACGACCGGCACGACCTCGTCGTACAGGCCCTCGATCACGTCGTCGATCCGGACCGCCTTGCCGAGCGTCGCGCTGACGTACAGCCCGCGGACGGTCGCGAGCGAGACGAGTGCGGCGTCCACCGTCACGCCGGGGTCCCGGCCCTCGCGGATCGCGGCGACGATGTCGGTGTACTGCCGGGCGTGCCCGGCGGCGAAGTGGTCCGGCTCGACCGGCCCGCCGACGACGTGCTCGGGCGGGACGACCCGGTCCTTCTGGTCGGCGGCGTCGGCCACCGCGGTGGTGTTCGCCGTCGTCGCCGCGGACTCGAGCGTCGCGGTGTCGGGGGCGACGTGGAAGTACGCGAGCCGGTCGTCGTCGACGATCGCGGAACCGTGCGTGCCGTACACGGCCCAGCGCGCCGAGAGGCCCGGGTAGGCGGCCGTCGTGCAGTGGACCACGCCGAGCGCCCCGCCGCGGAACCGGACGGTGGCGACGGCGGTGTCCTCGACCTCGATGCGGTCGTGCGCGAGCAGCCCGACCTGGGCGGAGATCTCCTCCGGACGACCGAGGGCCCACACGAGCAGGTCGACGGTGTGCACGCCCTGGTTCATCACCGCGCCGCCGCCGTCGAGCTCCCAGGTGCCCCGCCAGTCGCCCGAGTCGTAGTACCCCTGCGACCGGTACCACGCCACGCTCGCGACCCCCGAGGTCACGGTCCCGAAGTCGCCGCCGTGTGCCGCACCGGCGACGGCGACCGACGCCGGGTCGAACCGGTGCTGGCTGATGACGCTCGTGACGAGTCCGCGCTCGCGAGCGTCCGCGGCGAGCGCCGCGATCTGCCGGGCTCGCGGCATGGTCGTGTCGAGGGGCTTCTCGATGACGACGTGCTTGCCCGCGGCGAGGGCCGCCTCGGCCAGCTGCACGTGCATGCCCGACGGCGAGCAGATCGCGACGACGTCGATGTCGGTCTGCTCGATGGCCTCCTCGATCGTGGACGTCGTGATCGGACGGGTGGCTCCGGTCGACTCGAGTTCGTCGGCGGCGTTCGTGGCCGCGGCGGGGACGGCGTCGACGAGCGCCACGACCTGCAGGTCCGGGTGCCGGACGGCGACGCGGGCGTGGTGGCGACCGATGACGCCGGCACCGACGACTGCCAGCTTGAGTGGTGTGGTCATCGCAGGGTGACTCCGATCTGGTCGGTGAGGGTGCGGAAGGCGCGACCGGCGCGACCGAAGGCCGCGGGGCCGGAGAACCCGCCGAGGTGGGTGAAGTCGCTGAGGTGCGGTTCGAGCGACGCGTAGCCGGCGTACCCGGCGTCGCGGAGTGCGGTCAGGGTGTCGAGCAGTTCGCCGTCGCCCTCACCCGCGGGGACCACGGACGCGTCCGCGGCGAGCGCGTCCTTGACCTGCAGGTAGTCGACGTACGGGGCGAGCTGCGCCCACCCGTCGGTGAACGGCCGGACCCCGCACTGCACGTAGTTCGCGTTGTCCCAGGCGAGCCGCAGCGCGGGTGACCCGACGCTCTCGACGACGTCGAGCACACGGTCGGGCACGTCGCCGTAGATGTCCTTCTCGTTCTCGTGCAGGAGCGTGACGCCCTCGCGCTCGGCGAGGTCGGCGAGCGCCCGCATCCGGACGAGGACGTCGTCGCGGACGTCCTCCGGTGCACGGTCCGGGAAGTAGAACGAGAAGATCCGGATGTTCGTCGTACCGAGGGCGTGCGCGGCGGCGATCGCCCGGCCGAGCCGGCCCACCTCGTGCTCGACGGGTTCGTCGACGGCGACCTTGCCGATCGGTGAGGCGATGGCGGAGACGGTCTGACCGCGCTCGTGGAACAGGCGGTGCAGGCCGGCGAGCTGGTCCTCGTCGAGGTCGACGACGTTCACCCCCCAGGCGCTCCGCACCTCGATCGCGGAGGCGCCGAGCGCCTGCAGCACGGCGACCTGGATCGCCGGGTCGGCGTCGATCTCGTCGCCGAAGCCGGAGAGCTCCCACGTTGGCTGGTCGGTCATAGCATTCCCTTCGTGAGACCGGACGGGAGGCGCGGGGCGGGCTGGCACCGCGCCTCCTGTCCGACGTCTGGTTGCGTTCGCTACTTGACGGAGCCGGCCGTCAGACCGCCGACCAGGTAGCGCTGGAAGATCAGGTAGAGCGCGACGACCGGCACGGCGCACACGATCGAGGCGGCCATCATCTGGCCGTAGATCGGGACGGCGCCGCCCTCCTGCGTGGTGCCGAGCACCTGCAGGACGACCGCGACGGTGCGGGTGTTCGGGGTCGTCATGATCGTGCTGAACAGCACGTCGTTCCAGCCGAGCAGGAAGGCGAAGATCGCCGACACGACGATCCCGGGCCACGACAGCGGCAGGACGACGCTCCGCAGGATGCGTCCGCTCGAGGCGCCGTCGATGCGCGCTGCCTCCTCGAGTTCCTTCGGCAGACCACGGAGGTAGGTCACCATGACCCACGTCGAGAACGGCAGTGCGAACGTCAGGTACGTGACGAAGAGGCCCCACCGGGTGCCGATCACCTGCACACCGGTCGCGCTCGCGATGTTGGCGAAGACGACGAAGACCGGCAGGAGCAGGAGGGTCCCGGGGATGGACTGCAGGGCGAGGAGCCCGCGCAGGATCGTGAGCCGGCCGAGGAACCGGAACCGGACCAGGACGTAGGCGGTCGACACGGCGAGCGCGGCGCTCGCGACGGCCACGGCTCCGGCGGTCAGGAGTGAGTTCACCAGCCCCTGGCCGAGGGCGACGGTGTTCCAGATCTCGACGTAGTTCGCCAGCGTGAACTCGGACGGGAAGTACTCGCCGCGGGCGACCGCGACGTCCGAGTTGACCGAGCCGAACAGGATGTAGAGCACCGGCGCGGCGATGAACGCGATGATGACGGCGATCACGACGACCAGGAGCCACCGGGGCAGGAGCCGGGTGACGTCGGTGTCGTACGGGCGCTTGGTGCGCCTCCTGGCGCCCCCGGTGGTGATGCTCTCGGTGAGCGTCGCGGTGGGCCGGGTGCGGGTGGTGCTGAAGGCGCTCATGCGCGGGCTCCGTCGAGGTCGGCGGCGGCGGCCGGGGTCGCTGCTGCGAGGGTCAGCCGGTCGCTGCGGCGCTGCTTGCGACTGGGGCCGGCGTCGTCGCCGGTGTCGAGCTTGACGGCCCGCAGGTACACGAACAGCGGGATGGCGACGATCACGAGCGAGCAGATGGCCATCGCCGCGGAGAGCCCGAAGCGGAACGACTGGAAGCTCGCGATGTACGTCAGGACGGGCATGACCTCGACACTCGAGGGCAGCGGGATGCCGAACAACACGAACGGAAGCGTGAAGTTGTTGATGTTGTGCAGGATCGAGATGATCACCGCCAGACTGAGCGGTCCGCGGAGGTACGGGAAGACGATGTACCGCAGCTTCGCCCACCACGTGACGCCGTCGAGTGCCGCGGCCTCGTGCACCTCGTTGTCGACCGCCTGCAGGCCCGCGAGCGAGAGCAGGTAGACGAAGGGCCAGCTCGTCCAGATCATCACGCCGGCCAGGGCCCAGTAGGACGCCGAGCCGTTCAGCCACAGCACGTCTGTGCCGAGCACCGTGTTCACCACGCCCTGCGGCTGGAGCATCGTGCGGAAGAACGTGCCGACGACGAAGGCCGGGAGCACGTACGGGATGAGGTAGATCGAGCGGACGAGTCCGCGCCCGGGGAACCGGTTCTGCGTGGAGACCGCCGCGGCGACGCCGATCGGGACGGTGATGGCCGTGACGAGCACGGACAGCGACACCGAGATCCAGACCGAGTGCAGGAGCGGCGAGTCCGTGAACGCCTCGGCGAAGTTGGCGAGGCCGACGAACGGGGCGCTGAACCACTCGCGGAGGGTGTACTGGTCGAGGTCGAGCATCGCGATGTACACGCCCACCAGGAGCGGCACGACGATGACGACGAGCATGAGGACACCGCCTGGCAGGAGCATCCACAGGGGGCGCTCGCGCTTGTAGAGGGGTGTCTTGCCGTGTGGCCGGACCTGCGTCATCACAGGCCTCCGTTCTTCTGGCGGTCCAGGGTTGCCTGGGCGTCCCGTTGTGCGGCGTCGAGCCGCTTCCTGAGCTGGTCGTCGGTCACCTCGCCGCTCTTCAGCGACGGGATGGACTGCACGACGACGTCGACGAGCGAGAGCTGGATGTCGGACCACGCGCCGGTGAAGGCGGTGGGCTTCGAGAGCTTGCCGGCCTGGACGATCGGAGCGAGGTCGGGGTTCTCCTGCGCGATGGTCTGCGCGGCCTGCGTGTTGGTCGGCAGCTGCCCGAACAGCTCGAAGTAGCGCTCCTGGGCCGCCGGTGACGAGACCTGCTTGACGAAGTCGAAGGACAGGTCCTGCTTCTTGCCGTAGTCGGCGACGACGAGGTTGTCGCCGGACAGGATGCTCGCCGCCTCGATCCCGTCGGCCGGACGCTCGATCGCACCCGGGGGCACCGTCGGCAGGAGCGCGTACTCGTACTTGCCGTCGACCGCCGAGCCCTTGAGGGTGTTCAGCGACGTCGTGGTCGTCATCGGGAAGAACGCGGCCTTGCCGTCCGCGAACTGGGCGAGGGCCTGGGCGTTGTTCCAGCCGATCGCGGCCTTGTCGACGACGCCGTCCTTCGTCACCCAGTCGAAGTAGGTGCGGTAGGCGTTCTCGACGGCGTCCGCGGAGATCTCCGCCTTCGAGCCGTCGACGATCGTGTTGCCGGCGTTCTGCGCCATGCCCCAGACGAACTTCCACGGGTCGAACCCGTCGGCGTAGGCGATCGCCATGCCGAAGTGGCCGTCACCGGTGGTCGCCTTCGCGTCCGCGGTGAGCTCGTCCCAGGTGGTCGGCAGGTCGGTGATGCCCGCCTGGGCGAGGAGGTCCTTGTTGACCGCCATCACGAACGGCCGGCTGGCGAACGGGATGCCGATCTGCTTCGACGCACTCGGCCCGGAGATGCCGAGCGAGGCGGCGTCGAACTGGTCCTTGCCGCCGACCGCCCGCCACTCCTTGCTGCCCATCTCGACGAAGGCGCCGGTGGCGTAGGCGGTGGGGGTGAACGTCGTGCCGATCGCGTAGACGTCGGGGCCCTGTCCGGAGATGACGCTCGTCTGGATGGCGGTCAGCTCCTCCTGCGCGGAGGAGTACGTCTCCCACTGGATCCGGGCGCCCGTGGTGCGCTCGAACTCGGCAGCGGTCTCCTGCTGCCACTGCTTGCGCTCCTTGGGGTAGGTGGTGTCCGCGCCCATCATCACGCGGAGGGTGTTCGGGTCGTCGCCGCTGCCGTTCACGATCGCGCAGCCCTGGAGCGTGAGGGCGGCGACTGCGACGACGGCGGCACCGACGAGGGCGCGGGTCCTGCGTCTTCCTGTGCTCATGCGGGGGTTTCCTCCTCGAAGCCTCCACCGGGCTGAGCCCGGCCGACCGGCGGCGCTGCCGGCTGTGCGCCCCACTGTCCCGCTCCGTGGCAACATGCGGCAACCGGTTGCCACTTGTTGCCACGGCGGCTTAGCGTCACCACCGTGAGCAGCGCAGACACCGACACCGCACGGCGGGTGACGATCCGGGACATCGCCGACGCGACCGGCGTGGCCCCGTCGACGGTGTCCCGTGCGCTGTCCCTGCCCGACCGGGTGAACCGCGCCACGCAGCAGCGGATCCAGGACGCGGCGCGGGAGCTCGGCTACGTCCCGAACCAGCAGGCACGGGCCCTGACGTCCGGTCGCACCCGGGCCGTCGCCGTGCTCGTCTCGGACATCACGAACCCCTTCTACTTCGACGTCATCCGGGGCACGCAGCACCAGCTCGCCGCCGCAGGGTGGACGCAGCTGCTCGTCGACACCGAGGAGTCGGCCGAGGCGGAGCTCGCGGCCCTGAGCGCGATCGCGACGAAGGCCGACGGCGCGGTGCTCACCGCGTCCCGCCTGTCCGACGCGCAGATCGCCCGGTTCGCGGAGCGGACGCCGCTCGTCGTCGTGAACCGCCGACCGGCGGGGGTCCCCTCGGTGCTCATCGACACCCCCGGCGGGGTCGAGCAGGCCGTGCAGCACCTCGTGTCGCTCGGTCACCGGGACGTGCTCTACGTCGCCGGTCCGGACAGCTCGTGGTCGAACGAACGCCGCTGGCGGGCGCTCGTCCGCGCCGGGAAGCGCCTGGGCGTCCGGGTCGCACGGATCGGCCCGCACGCGCCGTTCGTCGACTCCGGTGCCGCCGCTGCCGACGCCGCCGTGCACGCGGGCGCGACGGCCTGCATCGCGTTCAACGACCTCATCGCCATCGGCATGCTCACCCGACTGCGGGAGCGCGGCGTCCGCGTCCCGGACGACATGTCCGTCGTCGGGTGCGACGACATCTTCGGTGCCGACTTCTGCAACCCACCGCTCACCACGATGACGTCGCCGATCGAGCGCGCCGGACAGGTCGCCATCCGGATGCTGCTCGGTCGGCTCGGCGCGTCCCCGTCCGACGATCCGCTCGGCGACCCGGTCGGCGACCACCCGGCGAGCGCCGTCGCCCTGCCCACCCACCTGACCGTGCGGGAGTCCACCGGCCCCGCACCGGCCACCGCCCGCCGCCCGTCCTGAAGGAGTCGACGATGACCCGGACCAGCACCGCCACCCCACTCGCCCCGCACCCCGACCGGCTGTTCGCCGCCGACCCCGCCGCACGGACCGTCGCCCGGACCGTGTACCAGGCCGTCGCGGACGCGCCGATCATCTCCCCCCACGGGCACGTCGACGCGGCCCTGATCGCGGACGACCGGCCGTTCGCCGACCCCGCGTCGCTGCTCGTCACGCCCGACCACTACGTGCTGCGGCTGCTCCACGCCAACGGCGTCGGCCTCGACGAACTGGGACGGCCGGACCGCTCCGGCGACGGGTCCGTCCCCGACGGTCGACAGGTCTGGCGCCGCCTGGCGGAGCACTGGGACGACTTCGCCGGGACGCCCGTCCGGTACTGGTTCGAGACGGAGCTGCACGACGTCTTCGGTCTGACGGAGCAGCCGTCGGCCGAGAACGCCGACGCGCAGTACGACCACCTGGCGGAGCTGCTGACCACGCCCGCGTTCCGTCCCCGGGCGCTCTTCGACACCTTCCGCATCGAGGTCCTCGCCACCACCGACGACCCGACCGCGGACCTCGCCGCGCACGCGCGGCTCGCCGCCGACCCGACCTTCCGGGGACGGGTGCTGCCCACCTTCCGCGCGGATGCGGTCTTCGACCCGTCCCGACCGGACTGGAGGCACGTGGTCACGTCGATCGGACAGGCGGCGGGCATCGACGCGGGCACCCACGCGGGCCTGCTCGCCGCGCTGCGCGCGCGGCGACGGTACTTCATCGAGCACGGCGCGACCGCGACGGACACCGGTGTGCTCGACGCGGGGTCGACCCCGCTGTCCGCGGAGGCGCGGGAACGCATCCACGCAACGGCGCTGCGCGACCCGGCGTCCCTGACCGAGGCGGACGCCGTCGCCTACCGGCACGACATGCTCTACCGCTGGGCGGAGATGAGCGTCGAGGACGGGCTGGTCATGCAGCTGCACCCCGGCGTGCACCGCAACCACCACCGGCCGACGCTCGAGCGCTTCGGGCCGGACACCGGGCACGACCTGCCCGCGGTCGGGTCCTTCACCGAGCCGCTCCGGCCGCTCCTCGAGGCCTTCGGCACCGTGCCCGGCTTCCACCTCGTGCTGTTCACGGTCGACGAGACGGTGTTCTCGCGGGAGATCGGGCCGCTCGCCGGCTTCTACCCGGCCGTCTACGCAGGGGCGCCGTGGTGGTTCATCGACACCCCGGCGGCGATCGGCCGGTACCGCGCCGCGGTCACCGACTCGGCATCGTTCACGAAGACGTCCGGGTTCATCGACGACACCCGGGCCTACTGCTCGATCCCGGCGCGGCACGACATGGCGCGGCGGGCGGACGCGGCGTACCTGGCCTCGCTCGTCGTGACGCACCAGCTCAGCGAGGAGGACGCGGTGCGCACCGCCCACCGGATCGTGTCGGACATCCCGCGGGCGACGTTCAAGCTCTGACGGCGCGAGCTGGCCACCCTCGATCGTATGTGACATCTGAAGGGCTTGTCGAGCGCATGTCGTACGCCCTACGGATGAGGGGTCCCGTCCCCGTGTCCGAGGAGCGTCATGTCCCGTCGTCGTCCATCCGCCCGTCCCGCCGGACGCCTGTCCGCGCTGGCCGCCCTGGTCGCACTGGCCGCGCTGGCCGCCCAGTGTGCGATGGTGACCGGTCCTGCGGCCGCTGCCGGATCCGTCGACGCGGACGAGCCCGCGCCACGGGCGACGTCCGTCGCGCTGGCTCTCGAGGTCGCCGCGGACGGTCGCGGCCCGTTCACGCCGGACGACCAGCCGGGCGGTGACAGCGGTCCCGCGAACGGCCTCACGCGGACCGGGGACACGATCACCTACCGGGTGACGGTGAACGCGACGGGCGGAACCGCTCGCGACGAGCGGTTCGTGATCGACGCTCCGTCCGGAACGACCTGGGAGGCAGTCCCGCTGGCCTGTGCGCCCGGTTCGCTGATCGACGGCCAGCGGTTGACCTGCCGTCTCGGCGACGTGACCGAGGGGCACGCCACCGCCGTCCCGGTCGCGCTCACCCTGTCCGGCGATCTGCGGCACGGTGACCACGTCACGGTGTCGGGTACGGCCAGCGCCGAGGGCGTGGAGTCGACACCGGCCGTGCAGGCACCGGCGACCACGGTGTCAGCGGCTCCGCGCTACAACCTGTCGAAGAAGGTCGTCGGCTCGGTCCTGCGGACGGACGTACCCGGCCCTGACGGCTCGCCGGGTGTCCAGCTCGTCTACCCGATGACCGTCGACTGGCTCCCCGTCGTCCCGGGTCAAGGGCTCCTCGGCTTCGAGCGGAGCTCCGGCGACATGTCGTTCACGGACGACGTCTCGCGGCTGCTCGGTGACCGGCCGTCCGGCGCCGTGCTCTGGAACGGTGGTCGGCCGGTGTGCGGCCGGAACGGCGAGGACGGTGTGGCCTTCGGCGGTCTGCCCGGTGGGCGGGGTGGCGGGAGCGGGTCCGTCGCGGACTCCGGGCAGATCTCGTGCGCCCAGGGCGCTGCCGGACAGCCCGTCACGGTGACGATCAGCGGCGCGGTCACCGACGCCGGCCGGATGCCGACCCGGAACCTGGCCGGCGGCCCGATCAGCGGCGGCGCGAAGCCCTACGTCGTGAGCGGCTGGATCAGCTTCTGGATGCCGACGCCCGAGGCACCGACCTCCGTCGAGTCCGTCAACACGTTCACCCCGCTGCAGACCACTTCGTCGGCTGGGACCCCGAACTTCCCCGGCGGCGCCGAGCCCCTCGAGGACAACGAGGCCCGTCGGAACCTCGTCGAGCTCGCTTCCGGCTCCGCGGGGAAGCGCCTCTGGCGACTCGGCGACGACGGCCGCACGACGACGGCGGGATCGGCGAAGGAAGGTGACCCCTGGGCCACGGGTGGCACGCTGCTCCGGAGCGACGTCGCCGTGTCGAACCCCGGGCTCCGGCCCTTCGTGGACACCGTCCTCTGCGACACCTTCGACCGGCGCACGCAGCGGCTGACCGCGGTGTCGGGACGGTCGCCCGCGTGGAGCAGCGGTCTCGAGCACGCCCGGGTGCAGTACGCGGCGTACGCGATGCACGAGCCCGCGGACGGCCAGCGTCGGACCTGCGACGACGCCGACGGCCCCTGGTTCGACGACCCCGCCGCCGTACCGGGCGGTGTGGCCGCGGTCGGTGCCGTCCGGGTCACCGGCGACGTGCGCGGGGGTGGCAACGGCGCGCTGTACACGACCGTCACCACGCTCCGGTCCCCCGACGGGACGCGCGCGTACGACTTCGCGCACGTGCACTTCGGCGACCACCGACCGGGGTGGGTGCACGACCAGCAGGACCCGGTGCTCGGCGCCGGAGGACTCGCCGACAGCGTCGTGCTGACCGAGGACCTCGCCCGCGTCACCAAGGCGGTCGTCGACCCCGGGTCGAACGCCGAGGACACCCCGGACACCACCGCCACCGTCCTGGCGGGCAACACGGTCGACTTCGTCCTGCGCCCGACGCTGACGAACGGCCTGGCGGACGGCCGGCCGACCGCGATGACGGTCCGGGACGTCCTGCCCGGGCACACCTCGTTCGTCCCGGACAGCGCGTCACTCACGCCCGTGGTCGACACCGTCACGGCCGAGGACGGATCGACCCGGCAACGACTCACGTGGACGCTGGACGACGTGACGCCCGGTGAGCGGATCGCACCCATCACCTACTCTGCCGTGGTCGAGCAGGGTGCGCCCGCCGGGTCGATCACCAACTCCGTGGTCGTCTCGGCGCCCACCGACCGTTCCGACGAACGCTGGCGCACGGCGGAGCGCGGGTTGCGCGTCGTCACGACCGGGGGCGTCGGCGTCGAGAAGACCGCACCGGCGCCGGTCGTCGTCGCCGGCGACGCGGTCGAGTGGGACCTCCGCGCCACGAACACCGACGACACCGATCTGCGGGACCTCGACGTGATCGACGTCCTGCCGCACCGTGGTGACCCGTACGGCACGGCGTTCCACGGAAGCGTCGAGCTCGCGCAGCCGGTGGCCGTCGACGCGGACGCCGGTGAATCGGTCCGCTACACCCACCGTGCCGCGGAGGACGTGGCACTCGACGGAGCCGACCCGAGCAACCAGCCGCACGGGGCGACCCGGTGGTGCGCGGAGACGGAGTTCGGGACGTCCGGCTGCCCGGACGGCTGGTCGGAGGTCACGGCCCTGCGGATCCTCCGCAGCAGCCCGGTGGCGAGCGGTGCGACCGTGTCCCACCGGGTCTCCCTCGCGACGCACGGCTCCCGCGACGGCGATCGGTACGGGAACCGGTTCGGTCTCCGCGCGTCGAACCTCGCCCTGCCCGTGCAGTCCAACCCCTCGACCGTGCGGGTGGTCGCCGGAGCGATCGGTGACCGGGTCTGGTTCGACCGCAACGGCGACGGCGTCCAGGACGACGACGAACCGGGTCTCGCGGGCGTCCCCGTCGCGATCACCGGGCAGGACGACCGGGGAACGCCGGTCGACCAGCGTGGGACCACCGACGAGGACGGCGACTACCGGTTCGACGGACTGCGGCCAGGGGCCTACCGGATCCACGTCACCGTCCCCGAAGGGCTCCGCCCGACCATCCGTCACGCCGGGGACGAGGCCGCGCTGGACTCCGACGTGGACGAGGACGGGACGACCGACCCCGTCGAACTGACGCGCCGATCGGAACCCGGCGAGGGCCTCGTCGGGGTGACCCACGACGTGACGATCGACGCCGGCTTCGTCGCCGAGGACGGCGACGGGAGCGACGGAGGCGACGGAGGCGACGGAGGCGATCCGGACGCGGGCGTCGGCGTCCCGGACACGGGCGGACAAGGCACCGGCTCCGGCACCGGCTCCGGCACCGGCTCCGGCTCCGGACCGGGTCTCACCGCCGGGCAGGACGACGGAGCGTCGAGGATCAGCGGGTCGCGCCTCGCCTTCACCGGTGCTGAGATCGGGACGGCCGCGGTCGTGGGACTCGGGCTGCTCCTGGCGGGACTGACCGTCCTGTTCCGCCGTCGTCGGATCCAGAGGGCGTCCGACCGCGGCTGACGGTCCGCGCAGTCGCTCGCACGCTCGGCCTGCCCGCCGCTGCCCTGTGGCCGGTCCTCGTGACCGAGACCACAGGGCAGCGATGCGGGTGACGGTACGGTCGTCGCGTGGATGACCGAGTGGCACGGGCGTACGGCGGACGCGCCCAGGAGTACGCGGCAGTGCTGGGATCGATGCAGGCTGTACACCCCGCCGACCGCACCCACGTCGAACAGTGGGCGGCCGGCTGCCACGGGGTCGTCGTCGACGCCGGGTGCGGGCCCGGGCACTGGACCGCGCACCTGACCGGTCTCGGACACCGGGTCGTCGGGCTCGACGCGGTCCCGGAGTTCGTCGCGATCGCGCGGCGGACGGCTCCGGACGTGGAGGTGCGTCGGGCCACGCTCGAGTCGACCGGGCTGCCGCCCGGGAGCGTGGGCGGGGTGCTCTCGTGGTACTCGCTCGTGCACCACGAGCCGGAGGCCGTCCCGGTCGCCCTCGCGGAGTTCCACCGGGTGCTCGACGCCGGTGGCGGGCTGCTCGTCGGTGCCTTCGCCGGTGCCGTCCTGGAGCCGTTCGACCACGCGGTGACGACGGCGTGGCGGTGGCCGGCGGAGCGCCTGGTCGCGGCGGTCGAGGACGTCGGGTTCACCGTCGTCGACGTGCGGGAGCGCGAGGACGAGGGGGTGCGGCCGCACCTGGCGGTCAGCGCGGTGCGGCCGGGGTGATGCCGTCGCGGCGGGTGGTCGTCAGGGCTGCCAGCCGGGCGTGGCCAGGCCGGTCTCGTAGGCGAAGACGACGAGCTGGGCGCGGTCGCGGGCGCCGAGCTTGATCATCGTGCGGGAGACGTGGGTCTTCGTGGTCATCGGGCTGACGAACAGGCGCTCGGCGATCTCGGCGTTGGTGAGTCCGAGGGCGACGAGCTGCATGACCTGGCGCTCCCGCTCCGTCAGCACGTCGAGCGACGGGGCGAGGGCGCTCGGCTTCGCGTGCGCGGCGTAGGCGGCGACGAGGGAGCGGGTCGCCCCCGGGGAGAGCAGGGACTCCCCCGCGTGCACGGTGCGGATCGCCCGGAGGAGCTCGGCGGGCTCCGTGTCCTTCACCAGGAAGCCGGCGGCACCACCGCGGATCGCCTCGAACACGTAGGCGTCCTCCTCGAAGGTGGTGAGGACGACGACGTGAACGCTGTCGAGCTCCGGGTCCGCGGCGATGCGTCTCGTCGCGTCGAGCCCGTCGGAGCCCGGCATGCGGATGTCCATGAGGACCACGTCCGGACGCTCCCGACGGACGGCGTCGACCGCGGCGTCGCCGTCGCCCGCGTCGCCGACCACCGTCATGCCCGGTTCGGCGTCGACGAGCGCGCGGAGCCCGGCCCGGACGAGCACCTGGTCGTCGACGAGCAGGACGCGGATCGGCTCGCCCCCGTCGTCGGCAGGGGTCGGGCCTGCGGAGGTCGAACCTGCGGAAGTCGGGCCTGCGGGGCTCGGGCCTGCGGGGCTCGGGCCTGCGGGGCTCGGGCCTGCGGGGCTCGGCTCGGTCATGCTGGCTCCTCGGATCGGTCTGGTGGCCGGTTCGTCGGCACGGGCAGGCGCGCGGCCACCCGCCACCCGCCGTCCGGGGTCGGTCCGGCCGTCATCGTGCCGCCCACCGCGTCGGCGCGCTCGCGCATCCCGATGAGCCCGTTGCCCGACTCCCCGAGCCGGGTCGACCGCTGGACGGCTCCGGGCAGCGGGTGGTCCTGGACGACGAGGTCGAGCACCTCGGCGCCCACCGAGACGGTGACGTCGACGCGGTGGCCCGGCGCGTGCTTCATCACATTCGTCACGGACTCCTGCACAATCCGGAAGGCGTTGCGGTCCACCACGCCGCCGACGGTCGTCGGGTCGCCCTCGACCCGTGCGGTCACGTCGACGCCCGCCGCCCGCGCACGGTCGACGAGGTCCGGGACCCGGTCGAGCCCCGGCACCGGGTTCCGCTCCGGCACGACCCGGCCGTCGGGGTCGGGACCGGCGCCGTCCGCCGAGCGCAACACCCCCAGGATCGTCCGGAGTTCGACGAGGGCTTCGCGACTGGTGTCCCGGATGCTCGTCAGCGACTCCTGCGTGCCCGAGGGCAGGGCCGCCCCGAGGTGCAGTGCCACCCCTGCCTGCAGGTTGATGAGCGACATGCTGTGCGCGACCGAGTCGTGCAGCTCCCGCGCGATCCGGACGCGCTCGTCCCGGGCGCGCTGTTGCTCGACCTCGGCGCGGGCACGTCGACGCTCGGCGGCCCGCTCGAGACGGACACGGGCGAGTTCGGTGACGACGATCGTCACGGTCGCCCAGGCGAGCGCGAGGACTGCGGCGTCGAGGCTGTACACGGGCGATCGACCCGTCAGCAGGTCGGCGGCCGGCAGCAGCCCGACGGCGACGACCGCCGCGGCGAGGACGGAGCGCCGGTGCCCGCGGAACCAGGCGTTCGCCATCGCCATCGTCAGCGCCGCGACGAAGGGGCCGCGGGGCGTCACCAGCAGCGCGTACCCCGCGGTCGTGGCGAGCGTGACGGCGAGGACGACCCGGGGGAACGACCACCGCCAGGGCAGCACGAGCACACCCACCACGAGCAGCACGACCGCGAGCGGGACGACGTCCACGGGCTCGACCACCACGCCGGTGCCCGCCCACGGGGGCCGCTGCCCACGCGGGGGTCCGCCGCTGATGCGCGACGCGAGCAGGGTCCCGGCGACCTGCACGACCGCGACCGGGAGCACCCGACCGACGCGGGCGAACCGCGGGCTCCCCGAGGACCGGCGGCGGTCGCCGGTGGTCGGAGCGGGGGCGTCGGTGGTCACGGGGCGAGCCTAGGGGCGGCAGCGCACCCGGGCGTCGGGCCGCCGCACCATCTGTGGACTACTCCCCCGGGCGTAGTCGCCTGTGCAGGAGCGGCGCCGCCACCACTGCGGGAGCAGCCGGAAGTGGGCCCGACCGGCGGACGCGCACCGCGCCTCCAGGCCGGAGGCTCGTCGTGTCGCACCAGCGACGACCACGCAACCACAGGAGGCAACCGTGATCCCCGCACTCTCGTCCATCGCCGCCGTCGGTCCGTACGCCCACGGACCCGGCTTCCCGTTCCTCGTGTTCCCGCTGTTCTTCTTCCTGGTGCTCGTGGCGCTCGGCGTCGTCTTCGGCGTCCTCCGCCGCGGGTCCTGGCGGGCGCGCTCCGACGCCCGGGCCGTGCTCGCGGACCGGTTCGCCCGGGGCGACATCGACGCCGAGGAGTACCGCGGGCGGCTCGCCGAGCTCAGCCGGAAGTGACCTACAGCGCCGAGCTCAGCCGGAGGTGACGGACAGCGCCGACGTGATCGTCGCCACGGTGTCGTCGACGGAGCCGTCGATCGACACCGCGACGGCGGTCTCGTCGGGCTCCGGCCGCTCGAGCGTCGCGAACTGCGAGTCGAGCAGCGACGTCGGCATGTACTCGTGGTGCCGGTGCGACTGCCGCTCGGCGATGAGGTCGTACGAGCCGTCGAGGAAGGCGATGACCAGGTCCGGGGCGGCGGACCGGAGCCGGTCGCGGTACACGCGCTTGAGCGCTGAGTTCGCCATCACGCAGCGGCGACCCGAGGCCTGCACCGCCGCGATCCTGGCCGCGCAGGCGTCGAGCCACGGCCAGCGGTCCTCGTCGGTCAGCGGCGTGCCCTGCCGCATCTTCTCCTTGTTCGCGGCGGGGTGCAGGTCGTCCGCGTCGACGAACTCGCTCGGCTGGCCCTGGTCGGCGAGGGCGTCGGCGAGCGCCTGCCCGATCGTCGACTTGCCGGAGCCGGAGACCCCCATCACGAGCACGGGCGGGAGGACGGCGACGTCGTTCATCCCTCCACAGTAGGAGAGCGTCCGGTTCCCGTCCCCAGTTGCCGTCACACTCGTGCGACCCCAGGGTCCGGCTCGTAGGTTGGGCACCGAACATCCAGGACGAAGGAGACCCAGGTGGCAGAGCACGACGGACAGGCGAACATCGGGGTCATCGGCCTCGCGGTGATGGGCTCGAACCTCGCACGCAACCTCGCGTCGCGCGAGGGCAACACGGTGGCGGTCTACAACCGCACGTACGCCCGGACCGAGGAACTCATGCAGGAACACGGCGACGCCGGGTTCATCGCATCAGAAGACATCGACGGGTTCGTCGCGTCGCTGTCGAAGCCCCGGACCGCGATCATCATGGTGCAGGCCGGCAAGGGCACCGACGCCGTCATCGACCAGCTCGCGGAGCGGTTCGAGGAAGGCGACATCATCGTGGACGGCGGCAACGCGAACTTCCACGACACGATCCGTCGCGAGCACGACCTGCGCGAGAAGGGCCTGAACTTCGTCGGCACCGGCATCTCCGGCGGCGAAGAGGGCGCGCTGAACGGCCCGTCGATCATGCCCGGCGGCTCGAAGGAGGCCTGGGAGACCCTCGGACCGATCCTCAAGTCGATCGCCGCCGTGGCCGAGGGCGAGCCGTGTGTGACGCACATCGGCTCCGACGGCGCCGGCCACTTCGTGAAGATGGTGCACAACGGCATCGAGTACGCCGACATGCAGCTCATCGCGGAGTCCTACGACCTGCTCCGTCGCGTCGGCGGGTACTCCGTCGAGCAGCTCGTGCAGGTGTTCGACGAGTGGAACAAGGGCGACCTGGAGTCGTACCTGATCGAGATCACCGGTGAGGTCCTCAAGCAGCAGGACGCCGACACCGGGAAGCCGCTCGTCGACGTCATCCGCGACGAGGCCGGGTCGAAGGGCACCGGCGTCTGGACCGTGCAGAACGCCGTCGGTCTGGGCATCCCGGTGTCGGGCATCGGCGAGGCGGTCTTCGCCCGTGCGGTGTCGTCGAAGCCGACCCAGCGTGCCGCGGTGCAGCGGAGCGTGGAGAACCGACCGGACATCGCCGAGGTGCCGGACTCGTTCGCCGACGACGTCCGTGCGGCGCTGTACGCATCGAAGGTCGTCGCGTACGCGCAGGGCTTCGACCTCATCATCGCCGGCGCCAAGGAGTACGACTGGGACATCGACCTGGGCGCGGTCGCGAAGATCTGGCGCGGTGGCTGCATCATCCGGGCGCAGTTCCTCAACCGCATCGTCGAGGCGTACGACAAGAACCCGGCGCTCGAGTCGCTGCTGGTCGACCCGTACTTCGCGGACGCCGTCGCCGAGGGCGAAGCAGCCTGGCGGCGGATCGTCGGCATCGCGGTCGCGTCCGGGATCCCGGCGCCGGGCTTCTCGTCCGCGCTGGCGTACTACGACTCCCTCGCCTCGGACCGGCTCCCCGCGGCGCTGATCCAGGGGCAGCGTGACTTCTTCGGGGCGCACACCTACCAGCGCATCGACAAGGACGGCACGTTCCACACGCTGTGGTCCGACGACGACCGGCGCGAGGTCGAACAGGAGCCGTCGACGCACTGACCGAGGGGCACTGACGGGTCCGGACCGGCCGACGGGCGAGGAGCGCAGGCTCCTCGCCCGTTCCCGTTCCCGTTCCCGTTCCCGGTCGTTCAGGCGACGATGCGCTCGCGAGCCAGGTCGGCGACGAGCCGCTCGAGCCGCGGGCCACGGCCGAGCAGGCGCTGCGACCCCGGAGCCGAGCGGACGAAGAACGTGGCGACCGCGGTCGTGTCGTCCGGCCGGACGTAGTGCAAGGCGACCGCCGTGGCGCTCCGTTCCCCGACCACGTCCTCGAGTCCGACGTGCACCATCCGGCTCCAGCGGATCACGAGCAGCCGGGTCGCGCGGCGCTCCTCGAGTTCCCAGAGCGACGCCTCGGTGGCACCGAACGCCCAGGTGACCCGCTGCCCGAGCGCCGTCTCGGGACGGGCTTCGTGCACGGCGTCGCGGAGCTCCTGGGTCGGCGCCGAGGGCACGAGCCAGACGGTCGGGTCGATGCGCCGGATCGCGAGCGCGAGGGCCTCGTCGGCACGGCGACGCCGGATCGCCCGGGCCCGGAGGACCGCGACGGCGATGAGGACCAGGCCGCCCGTGATCGCGACCGCCTCGAGCACCCCGAAGTACGACAGGTCGGACTCCGGCGCGGTGGTGGACACCACGATGCGGGTGACGAGCAGGGCGACCCAGATCCCCACGATCGTCCAGCGCAGGGCGGCGAAGCGTCGGGCGACCGACATCGCCGGGCGGGACCGCCGCTGTGCACGTCGCTGTGCTCGCTGCTGGGCTCGTTCCTGGGCTCGTTCCTGGGCCCGCTGCTGCGCACGCCGCCGACGCGGCACGCGGTCGGGTCGGCTCAGCACATCCTGATCCTCGCACGGTCCGGCGTCGCCGCGCTGGCCCGTTCCGGGGAACGAGGCGGTGAACGCCCGGGGAAGCGCCGCTCCTCCACAGCAGGTCGGCCGCCGGCGCCCGTCCACCGTCCGGCCGCCTGTCAGCCCGTCGGCGACCTGCCGACCTACGCTGCACGGGTGAGCACCGCACCACCCTCCGCCTCCTCCGCACCCGCTGCCGAGCCGCTCCCGCCGGGGACGTCCGTCCGCCGCCCGGCCGGATGGGCCGCCGCGTGCGGGATCGTGGCCGTCGTCGCGTTCCTGGCCGTCGCCGAGTTCGGTGCGCTGCTGCTCGGTGGCGCCGGCAGTCCGCTCGTCGCCGTCGGCTCGGCGGTCATCGACCTCGCTCCGCCCGCTGCGAAGGACCTCATGGTGGGGTTGTTCGGCACCGGGGACAAGGCCGCGCTCTTCGTCCTGATGGCCGTCGTCACGGCGGGCATCAGCGCCGGCGCGGGCGTCCTCGAACGACGACGTCCGCCGTTCGGGGCGCTCGTGTTCGCGGTCGGTGGTGCGCTGTCGCTCGCAGCCGTCACCACGCGGTCGGGCAGCGGCACGTGGGACGGGCTGCCGAGCGTCCTCGGCGTGGTCGCGGCGATCGTCGTACTGCGCCTGCTCCTCCGTCGGCTCCGGCGGTGGGAAGCCGCAGCAGCCGTCCCGTCGGCCTCGCCCAGACCGGCGGCGACCGAACGTCGCACATTCCTGGTGTGGGGTGCGGCGACCGCCGTCGCCGCGGTCGTGGTCGGTGGCGCGTCCCGCCTCGGGACCTCGGCGATGCAGGCGGCCGCGGCTGCACGGCGGGCGATCCGCCTACCGCAGCCCGCGACCACGGCGACGCCCGTCCCCGCCGGGGCGTCCCTCGACGTGTCCGGGATCACGCCGTACGTCACCTCGAACGCCGACTTCTACCGGATCGACACCGCCCTGCGCGTGCCGTCGGTCGACCCGGCGCAGTGGAAGCTGCGGATCCACGGCGCGGTTGAGCGTGAGGTCGAGCTGACCTGGGACGAACTGCTGGCGCTCCCGCTCGAGGAACACATGGCGACCCTGAGCTGCGTCTCGAACGAGGTCGGCGGCGACCTGATCGGCAACGCGCTGTGGCTCGGGTACCCGATCCGCGAACTCCTGGCGCGGGCGGGGGTCCGCGACGGTGCCGACATGGTGCTGTCCCGGAGCGTCGACGGGTTCTCGGCCGGGACGCCCCTCGACGTGCTGCAGGACCCCGACACCGCCGCGATGCTCGCCGTCGGGATGAACGGCGAGCCGCTCCCGCCCGAGCACGGGTTCCCGGTCCGGATGGTCGTGCCCGGCCTGTTCGGGTACGTCTCCGCGACGAAGTGGGTGAACGAGCTCGAGGTCACCCGCTTCGCCGACGCGCAGGGGTACTGGACCCCGCGTGGTTGGTCGGAGCGCGGTCCGGTGAAGCTCGAGTCGCGGATCGACACACCTCGGAACGGGGCGTCGCTCACGGCCGGGAAGACCGTCGCCGTGGCGGGTGTCGCCTGGCAACCGCACCACGGGGTGAAGGGCGTGCAGGTCCGGGTCGATGACGGCGAGTGGCAGGACGCGACCCTGGCCGACTCGGTGTCCGCCGACACCTGGCGGCAGTGGGTGTGGCGGTGGACCCCGACGGCCGGGTCGCACCGGCTGCAGGTCCGCGCCACGGGGACCGACGGGCAGGTGCAGACGAGCGTCGAACGGCCTCCGGCGCCGAACGGCGCAACGGGATGGCACACCGTGCAGGTCAGCGCGGACTGACGACGGTCCGCGGACGGCTGCCGGGCGTCAGGCCGGCCGGACCGCCACGACGCACGTCCCGTCGACCTCGTCGTCGCGCTCGACCGCGACGGTGAACCCGGCGGCGGCGAACAGTGCCGCCGACGCCGCGGACTGGGCCGCCGAGACCTCGATGACGACCGCCCCGCCCGGGCGCAACCACGCCCCGGCCCCGTCGGCGATGCGGCGGTGCACGTCGAGGCCGTCCGCTCCCCCGTCGAGGGCGACGAGCCGCTCGTGGTCGCGGGCCTCCGACGGCATCGTCGCGACCTCGCCGGACGGCACGTACGGGGCGTTCACGGCGATGACGTCGACGGCCTCCCGGAACCGCTCGGGCAGCGGCGCGAACAGGTCACCCGTGACGACGATCCCCCGGTCCCCGATGTTCTCGGCGGCCACGTCGGTCGCGTCGGGGTCCACGTCGGCCGCGACGAGGTCGAGCGCACCGACCCGGCCGAGCAGCGCGACGGAGATCGCGCCGACCCCGCAGCACAGGTCGACGACCCGGTCGTACCGGTGGAGCCGCCGCGCCGCCTGCTCGACGACGACCGCGGTGCGTGCCCGGGGCACGAAGACCCCCGCGGCGACGCGGACCCGGTGCCCGTCGAAGGCCGCCCAGCCGAGGACGACCTCGAGCGGCTCACCGGCAAGGCGCCGCTGCACCAGGGCACGCAGACGGACCGGATCGCCGTCGCCCGCTTCGAGCAGCAGGTCGGCCTCGTCCTCGACGAACACGCTGCCCGCCGCCCGGAGCCGGGCGGCGAGCGCGTCCCGCGCTGTGGTCAAGCCGCGCCGTCGAACATCGACGTGACGGAACCGTCGTCGAAGACCTCGTGGATCGCGCGGGCGATGAGCGGGGCGATCGGCAGGACCTCGAGGCGGTCCCAGCGCTTCTCCTCCGGCAGCGGCAGGGTGTCCGTGACGACGACGCGGTCGATGAACTCGCTCTGCAGCAGGTCCTTCGCCGGGTCCGAGAACACCGCGTGGGTCGCCGCGACGACGACGCCGGTGGCACCGTTCGCCTTCAGGGCCTCGGCGGCCTTGGCGATCGTGCGACCGGTGTCGATGAGGTCGTCGACGAGCAGGCAGACGCGGCCGGAGACGTCACCGACGATCTCGTGCACGGAGACCTGGTTCGGGACGAGCGGGTCACGCCGCTTGTGGATGATGGCGAGCGGGGCGCCGAGCTTCTCGGACCAGATGTCGGCGACGCGCACGCGGCCCATGTCCGGCGACACGACGGTGAGCGTCTCCGGGTCGAGGATCTGCTGGAAGCGCTCGAGCAGCACGGGCATGGCGAACAGGTGGTCGACGGGGCCGTCGAAGAAGCCCTGGATCTGGGCGGCGTGCAGGTCGACACTCATGATGCGGTGCGCACCGGCGGCCTTGAACAGGTCGGCGACCAGTCGGGCCGAGATCGGCTCGCGACCGCGACCCTTCTTGTCCTGTCGGGCGTAGGGGTAGAAGGGCGCCACGACCGTGATGCGCTTCGCCGAGGCACGCTTGAGCGCGTCGACCATGATGAGCTGCTCCATGAGCCACTCGTTGATCGGCGCGGTGTGCGACTGGATGACGAACGCGTCGCAGCCGCGGACCGACTCGTCGAAGCGGGCGTAGAGCTCACCGTTCGCGAAGGTGCGGGCGTCGGTCGGGACCAGCTCGACCCCGAGCTCGTCGGCGATCTGCGCCGAGAGCTCCGGGTGCGCTCGTCCCGAGACGAGGACGAGTCGTTTCTGGCCGGTTGTCTTGATTCCGGACAAGTGCGGTGCTCACTCCCTGACCCGCTCGGGGTCGCTGCCGACGGCCGGGTCAGGTCGCCGTGTTCTGTTCGCCGTGCGCGCGCCGAGCCGCCTCGGCCGCCGGCGTACCGGGTCGGTGTTCCTCGACCCATCCGTCGGTGTTGCGCTGCGGGGCGTAGCTGATCGCGAGCGACCCGGCCGGTACGTCCCTGCGGACGGTCGTACCCGCGCCGGTGTACGCCCCGTCGCCAATCCTAACCGGGGCGACGAACACGTTGTGCGAGCCCGTCCGCACGTTCGACCCCACCTGGGTGCGGTGCTTGTGCACGCCGTCGTAGTTCGCGGTGATGGTGTTGGCCCCGATGTTGGAGTCCTCGCCGACCTCGGTGTCGCCGATGTAGGACAGGTGCGGCACCTTGCTGCCCCGCCCGATCACGGCGTTCTTGGTCTCGACGAACGTGCCGATCTTGCCCTGGTCGCCCAGGATCGTGCCCGGCCGCAGGTACGCGAACGGCCCGACCGAGGCACCGTCCCCGATCACGGCGAGCGTCGCGTCGACCCGGTTCACGGTGGCCCCGGCGCCGACCTCGGTGTCGCGCAGGGTCGTGTCCGGTCCGACGACGGCACCGGCGGCGATCGCCGTGGCGCCGATCAGCTGGGTGCCCGGGAGCACCTCGGCGTCGGCCTCGATGGTGACGTCCAGGTCGATCCACGTCGTCGCGGGGTCCTGGACGGTGACGCCGGCGAGCTGGTGCCGACGGACGATCCGGGCGTTGAGCTCGCGGGCCGCGTCGGCGAGCTGCGCGCGGTCGTTGATCCCCGCGACGAGCCACGGGTCGGTGAGGGTCACGACGTCGATCGCTCCGCCGCGCGCGGCGATGAGGGCCGGCACGTCGGTGATGTACTTCTCGCCCTGGGCGTTGGCCGTCGTGAGACCGGGGAGCACGGCACGGAGGTGCGCGACGTCGAACGCGTAGATCCCGGCGTTCGCCTCGGTGATGGTGCGCTGCTCGTCGGTCGCGTCCTTGTGCTCGACGACGGCGACGAAGGCCCCGGAGGCGTCGCGGACCACGCGGCCGAGGCCGGTCGGGTCGGGGGCGATCGCACTGACCAGGGTCGCGGCGTTCCCGGCGTGGGCGTCCACGAGAATCCGGAGCGACGCGGCGTCGAGCAGCGGGACGTCGCCGGAGAGCACGACTACGGCGCCCTCGAAGTCCTCGGGGAGCGCCTGGACCGCGACCTCGACGGCGCGGCCGGTGCCGGGGACGTCGTCCTGGTCGACGACGATCGCGCCGGGTGCGCGCTCGGCGACCTCGGCGGCGACGCGCTCCCGCTCGTGCCGGACCACCACGGCGACGTGCTCGGGCTCGAGCGACGCCGCGGTGCGGAGCACGTGGGCGACGAGGGGCAGGCCGGCGAGGCGGTGCAGCACCTTGGGGGTGGACGACTTCATGCGCGTGCCCTGCCCGGCGGCGAGGACGACGACGGCGATCCGCTGGTCGGTCATGCCCTCCATCCTGGCGCACGGGAGCCGAGCGGGTGCCACGGGGGCGTCACCGTGGACGATCCGGCCCATCGCAGGTGACGTGGGAGGCAAGACCGCGCAAGGGGTGCCGGAAGGAACGACACACCACGCGCGGATCAGCACCCGACGAGCGGAAACACCTCCGACGCGCGGAACGGCACCCGACGCGCGGATCAGCCTCCGACGCGCGGGACGGCCGCCGCCCCGTCCTCCCGCTTGACGAACGCCATGAGCACGAGGCCCGCGACGAGCACCACCACGATGCCGAGGATGCCGAACCGCGTCGAGCCGGTCACGGTCACGGCGACCCCGAACAGCGCCGGCGCCAGGAACGACGCCGCCCGCCCGGTCGTGGCGTACAGGCCGAACAGCTCCCCCTCGCGGCCCGGCGTCGCGAGCCGCGCCAGGTACGCCCGCGACGACGACTGCACCGGCCCGACGAACACGCACAGCGCGAGCCCGAGCACCCAGAACCCGACCTGGGCCGTCCCGACCGCGAGCACCGCCGTGCCGCACACGACGAGTCCGATCAGCGACACCGTGATGAGCGCCCGGGAGCCGAACCGGTCGTCGAGCCGCCCGGACAGGAACGTCGCGACCCCGGCGACGACGTTCGCGACGATGGCGAACAGGATCACCTCGGACGCACTGAAGCCGAACACCTGCGCGGCGATGATCCCGCCGAACGTGAACACCGCCCCGACCCCGTCGCGGAACACCGCGCTCGCGACCAGGAACGCCAGGACGTTCCGCCGCTCGCGCCACAGCCGGGCGACGTGGCGTCCGAGGTCCCGGTAGGCCCCGAGCAGGCCGCCGGTCTGCGTCCGGTCCGGCGCCGCCTCGGGGACGGTCAGGAACAGCGGCACCGAGCTGACGGCGAGCCACACGGCGGCGATGCCGATCGCGACGCGGACGTCCCACTGCCCGGTCGCCACGGTCGCCGGCAGCTGCAGGATCCCGGCCACGCCGGGCGTCCCGAAGTCCTGGATGCACAGGACGAGCAGCACGACCAGCAGCACGATGCCGCCGAAGTACCCGGCCGCCCAGCCGATCGCCGAGACCCGGCCGGTCTTCGGCCCGGAGGCGACCTGGCCGAGCATCGCGTTGTACCCGACGGTCGCGATCTCGTACGCGACCGTCCCGATCCCGAGCAGGGCGGCCCCGAGCACGAGGTACGGCTGGCTCGGTGCGACGAACACCATCGCCCCGATCGACAGCGCGATGCCGATGGTCGCGACGAGCACCGACCGGCGCCGGTGCCCGGAGGAGTCCGCGAGCCGGCCGACCGCGGGGGCGACGAGCGCCACGACGATCCCGGCTACGGTCAGGGCGGTCGAGACGGTCGCCGCGTTCTGCGCGAGCTCCCGCTCGACCGCGCGGGTGGCGGCAGCCGAGGTGCCCTCGGCCGCGACGAGCCGCGGGTCGACGAACGCGCGGCTCGCCAGGTAGGTGCTGAACACGAAGGTGGTGACGACGGCGTTGAACGCCGCGGACCCCCAGTCCCAGAGCGCCCAGGACACGAGGGCCCGTCGGTCGGTGCGCTGCGGCACTGCAGCCGCCGGTGTCGCCGTCATGGCCGAACCGTAGCGCGTCGCGGTGTCGCGCCGGTGCCCCCGGTCCGGGTGCACCGGCGGGTGCGGTCGCCGGACACGACCGCAGGACGGACTGGAGGCACGTGGCGGGCCCGCCACGTGCCTCCAGTCCGTGTCCTGGTCGCGCCGCGACGGAGGCGGGTCACGAGGCGGACGGGACCCCGTTCGGGTAGACGACCGACTTGAGGGAGGCCGGGTCGGTGTCGCTCTCGAGAGCCTCGCGGACGTCGTCGAGCCCGAAGCGTCCCGTGACGAGTGCGTCCAGGTCGACCTGTCCGGAGGCGACCAGCCCGATCGCGACCGGCCAGGTGTTCGTGTAGCGGAAGATGCCGGTGACCGTCACCTCGAGGTTCTGGATGTGCTCGACGGGCAGCACCATCTCGGAGTTGCCGAGCCCGACCAGGACGGCGGCGCCGGCCGGTCCGACCGCCTTGATGCCGTCGGAGACCGCGCGGGGTGCGCCGCTGGCGTCGATGAAGGCGTCGACGGGGACGATGTCCGACGTGACGTCCACCGCGACGGGGTCGACGACCTCCGTCGCGCCGAAGGACAGCGCCCGCTCGCGGCGCTCGGGGACGAGGTCGCTGACGACGACGCGGGTGGCGCCGAACGCGCGGGCGACCTGTGCGCAGATGACGCCGATCGGGCCGGCGCCGGCGATGAGGACGCTCGACCCGGGGACGATGCCGGCCTTGCGTACGGCGGCGATGCCGACGGACAGGGGTTCGAGGAGGGCGCCGGCCTCGAACGAGACGGTGTCGGGCAGGGTGTGGGCGAACTCGGCCTCGATCGTGACGTACTCGGCGAACGCGCCGTCGACCGGCGGCGTCGCGTAGAAGCGCATGTGCGGGCAGAGGTTGTAGCGACCGGCCAGGCACTGCGCGCAGCGGTGGCAGGGGCGCTGCGGTTCGACGGCGACACGTTCCCCGACGCGGGCGGGGTCGACGCCCTCGCCGACGGCGGTGATCGTGCCGGAGAGCTCGTGACCGAGGACGAGGGGCTCCTCGACGACGAAGTCCCCGATGCGGCCGTGGCGGTAGTAGTGCACGTCGGAGCCGCACACGCCGACGGCGGCGACGCGGACGAGGACGTCCCCCGCGGCGACCTCGGGGACGGGGCGGTCCTCGACGGTGAGGTCCTGGGTGCCGAGCAGGACGCTCGCGCGCTGGGTGGTGGCGGTGTCGGTCATGCGGATCTCGCTTCCTCGACCGCGTCGTCGCGGTCGGACGGGGTGGTCGGTGTGTCGGCGGCGGGCGGGGCCGTCTGGGCCGGGGCCTGCGTCGCTCGGGCCGGGGCCTGCGTCGCCTGGATCGGGGTCGCCTGGCCGTCGCGGAGCAGGTCGGTGAACCCGAGCTCGGCGGCCCCGCGCACCAGGACGTCCCGGCCGAGCGCCGCCGGCACGACCCGGAGCCGGTCGGTCATGGCGGCCATCGTCTGCGCCCGGACCTCGTCCTCGACGCGGTCCCCGACGTGCCCGAGCAGCTCGCCGAGGAACCCGCCGAGGACGACGACCTCGGGGTCGACCGTGTGGACGGCGTTCCGGATCGCGGTGGCGAGCGCCGTGACCTGCCGGTCAACGACCCGCTCGACCTCGTCCCGGCCCTCGGCGAGCGCCGCGGCGAGGGCGTCGAGGTCGTCCGGGGGTGTCCCGGTGACCGCGGTCAGGGACTCGCGCGAGGCCTCGGTCTCCAGGCACCCGACGGCCCCGCAGTGGCAGCGGACGCCGTTCGCGGCGACGAAGGTGTGCCCGAGCTCGCCCGCGTACCCGTCGGCGCCGCTGAACGGTCGGCCGGCGCTGACGATGCCGCCGCCGATGCCGCTCGCGCCGCCGTTGAGGTAGACCAGGTCGTCGACGCCGCGGGCGCTGCCGTACAGCCGTTCGGCCCAGGCGCCGACGTTCGCGTCGTTCGCGGCGCGGACGGGCAGGCCGAGGCGATCGGCGAGCGGTCCCGCGAACGGCTCGTCCCGCCATCCGAGGTGCGGGGCGTCCCGGACGACCCCGTCCTCGACGCGGACGATGCCGGGGACCGCGACGCCGACCCCGACGAGCCGCAGGCCCGGTGCCGCCCGGGTGGTGAGGGTGCCGAGCACGCGGGCGACGGCGTCGATCGCGACGGCCGCGCTCGGGACGCTGGGCTGGGGTTCGACGAGCCGGTCGCGCACGGTGCCGTCGAGCGCGACGAGGGCCACCCCGACGGCGTCGATCTCGACCGTGACGGCGGCGGCCACGACGTCCGGCGACGCGCGGACGATCGCGCTGGGACGCCCGACGCCGGCCGCGGGGCGTTCGGCACCGGGGCTGCCGGGGGCGGGGGACTCCTCGTGCACGAGCCCCTGTTCGACGAGCTCGCCGACGATCGCCAGGACCGTCGAGCGGTTCAGGCCCGTACGACGGGTGAGCTCGGCGCGCGGGAGCGGCCCGCCCTCGTGCACGATGCGGAGGACGCGCGCGGCGTTGCCGGGCGTGGTCGTGGCCGGTCGGGCCATGGGTCCTCCTCGTGGGGTGGTGGTGCGGGGTCGGGCGGTGCCGAGTCTCGGCACGAGCGACAAGTCTCGCGCGGCGCTCCGCAGAACTCGTCGCCCAGGCCGAGACTCGGCGCGGCGCCGGCGGTGCGCCGGCGGCGCGGGGCCGCCGGCGCGGCCGCGGCTAGCGCGAGCGCGAGAACGCGGCGTCGAACGCGGCGTCCGGCGGCGCGATGGTCCCGAGCTGCCGCACGAACGCCAGCGCCTCCGGGCCGCCGACGAGCCGGTCCATGCCCGCGTCCTCCCACTCGACGCTCGTCGGCCCGTCGTACCCGATGTGGTTCAGCACGCGGAACACCCGCTCCCACGGCACGTCCCCGTGCCCGGCGGTGACGAAGTCCCACCCGCGCCGCGGGTCGCCCCACGGCAGGTGCGACGACAGGCGTCCGTTGCGGCCGTCGAGCTGCTTCACCGACTCCTTGCAGTGCACGTGGTACACCCGGTCCGCGAAGTCGAGCAGGAACGCGGCGGGGTCCAGGTCCTGCCAGACGAAGTGCGACGGGTCGAAGTTGAAGCCGAACGCCGGCCGGTCCTGGAACACCTCCAGCGCCCGCTTCGCCGTCCAGTAGTCGTAGGCGATCTCGGACGGGTGCACCTCGAGCGCGAAGCGGACGCCGACCTCCTCGAACACGTCGAGGATCGGCGACCACCGGTCGTGGAAGTCCTGGTAGCCGGCGTCGATCATCGAGGGCGGCACCGGCGGGAACCCGGCGACGGTCTTCCAGATCGACGACCCGGAGAACCCGGTGACGGTCGTGACGCCGAGCGCCGCGGCCGCGCGGGCGGTCCACTGCAGCTCCTCGGCTGCCCGCTGACGGACGCCCTCGGGGTCGCCGTCGCCCCACACGTGCGGCGCGAGGATGTCCTCGTGCCGCTGGTCGATCGGGTCGTCGCACACGGCCTGCCCGGTCAGGTGGTTCGCGATCGTCCAGACCTGCAGGCCGTTGCGCTCCAGGATCGCCTTCCGGTCCGCCACGTAGTCGGGGTCCGTCGCGGCGCGACGGACGTCCAGGTGGTCGCCCCAGCAGGCGATCTCCAGGCCGTCGTAGCCCCACTCCCCCGCCAGTCGGGCGACCTCCTCGAACGGCAGGTCCGCCCACTGGCCGGTGAACAGGGTGACCGGTCGCGTCGCCACGCTCGGCCGGGAGGCACGGGTCGTCTCCGTCATGCTGCTTCCTTCCTCCTGCTGCTCGTTCACCAGGTGCTCGGCTCGGCTCCGGCAGGAACGGTCTCCGGTCGGTCGACGCGCGACCGCACGTCGACCACGGCGTGCTCGCGGGCGGCGGTCGAGACCGCCTCCATCACCTCGAGCACGTGGAACGCGAGGTCGCCGGACGCCCGGTGCGGCCGGTCGGTGGCGATCGCGTGTGCCATGTCGGCGAGGCCGTACCCGCGTCCGGCGTCGGCGTACCCGGCGCTCGTCGGCAGGTCCCGCCACTCGCGGGGCCGTGCTGTTCCCCCCTGGGCATCGGCGATCGACACCGGATCGGAGAACCGGTTCGGGTCGGGGACCCCGAGCGTGCCCGCGGTGCCGTACACCTCGAACAGTGGCGCCCGGGTGGCCCAGACCTCGAAGGACACCGTGACCGTGGAGACGACGCCGTCCGCGTGCTCGAGGACGGCGACCACGTGCGTGTCGATGTCGACCCGGAGCGGGGTGCCCGCGGCGGGTCCGGTCGCGATCGTGCGCTCGCGGTCGGAGCGGGTCGAGGCGCCGCTCACCCGGACGACCGGTCCGAAGAACGACACGAGGCTCGTCAGGTAGTACGGCCCCATGTCGAGCAGCGGCCCACCACCCGGCTGGTAGTAGAACGCGGGCGCCGGGTGCCACAGCTCGTGCCCGGGCGCCGACCAGGACACGGCGGCACCGACGGGCGTGCCGATCGCACCGCTGTCGAGCGCCTGCCGGGCCGTCTGGATCCCGGTGCCGAGCACGGTGTCCGGCGCGCTGCCGACCCGCAGCCCCGAGCGCCGGGCGAGGTCGAGCACGGGCTGCGCCTCGGCCGTCGACATCGCGAGCGGCTTCTCGCCGTAGACGTGCTTGCCGGCCTCGAGCGCCCGGGTCGCGATCTCGGCGTGCGCGGCCGGGATCGTCAGGTTGAGCACGACGTCGACGTCGTCCGCCGCGATGAGCTCGTCGACGCTCGTCCCGCGGACACCCTGTGCCTCGCCGACCGACTGCGCCCGGGCGACGTCGATGTCCGCGACGGCGGTCAGCTCGAGCCCGGGCAACGCCGGGAAGTGCTCGAAGTACTGCTGGCTGATGACGCCGACCCCGACGACACCGACCTTCATCGCGCTGCCCACAGGAGTCCCCTCTCGATGATCGTGCGGAGCGGCTGCGACTCGACGACCTCGAGCCGGTGCCCGGGCGCCGAGACGAACACGCGCCCCTGCCCCCACTGCCGGGTCCAGATCGCCGGCGCCGTGACCGGACGGTTCCAGGCGTCGAAGTCCCGGGCCTCCTGCGTCGTGGTCGCCAGCACGTCGTTGTACTCGTCGGAGAGCACCCAGTACTGCTCGGTCACCAGGTCGAAGTCCTCGATGCCCTGCGTGATCGGGTGCTCGTGCCCGGCCTCGGTGATGTGCACCGTGTACGGGATGTAGTTGTCGGACTGCTCGCCGGTGCGCTCGGACGGGTGCTTGCCCGCGTGGTGCGCGAACTGCCCGCCGATCATGTGCAGGTAGTCGGCGGTGTTCCGGAACGCGTCCGCGATCCCGCCGTGCCATCCCGCGAGTCCGGCGCCGCCGAGCACGGCCTTCTGCAGTCCGGCGAACTCGTCGTCCGCGATGGTCGACATGGTGACGACCTGCACGATCAGGTCGACGTCGGCCATCACGGACTCGTCGGCGTACACCGCGGTCGAGTCCGACACCTGCACGTCGAACCCGTTGTCCCGCAGGAACGGGACGAACAGGTCGGTGGTCTCGACCGGCATGTGCCCGTCCCACCCGCCCCGGACGACCAGGGCCTTCTTCCCGCCGGTCATCGGATCGCCGTCCAGGCGCTGCCGTCGGCCGCGCTGCGCTCGACCGCGTCGAGGACCCGCTGCACGTGCAGGCCGTCCGCGAACGACGGCTGCGGGTCGGTGCCGGCGACGATCGCCCGCACGAAGTCCGTGACCTGGTGGCTGAAGGTGTGCTCGTAGCCGATCAGGTGCCCGGTCGGCCACCACGCGGCCATCCACGGGTGCTCCGGCTCGGTGACCAGGATGCGGCGGAAGCCCTGCTCCCCCGCGGGCGCCGACGACTCGTACAGCCGCAGCTCGTTCATCGACTCGAGGTCGAACTGGATCGCGCCCTCGGACCCGCTGACCTCGAGCGTCAGGCCGTTCTTCCGACCGGTCGCGTAGCGCGTGGCCTCGAACGTGCCGATCGCGCCGTCGGCAGCGCCACCGCTGAGCCGCCCGAGGAAGAACGCGGCGTCGTCGACGGTGACCTGTCCGCGTTCGCTCGACGCCGTGCCCGACAGGCCGACGCCCTCGGCCATCAGCGGGCGTTCGTGCACGAAGGTCTCGAGCGTGCCGGACACGGTGGACAGCTGTGCGCCCGTGACGTGCTCGACGAGGTCGATCGCGTGCGCGCCGATGTCGCCGAGTGAGCCGGAACCGGCGAGCGTCTTGTCGAGGCGCCACGTCATCGGGCCCTCGGCGTCGGCCAACCAGTCCTGCAGGTAGAGCGCGCGGACCTGGCGGACGGCCCCGATCCTCCCGTCCTGCACCAGCTGGCGGGCGAGCGCGATGGCGGGCACGCGGCGGTAGCTGAACCCGACCATGGCGCGGACGCCGCGCGCAGCGGCGGACTCGGCGGCGGCGGTCATCGCCTCGGCCTCGGCCACGGTGTTGGCGAGGGGCTTCTCGCACAGCACGTGCTTGCCGGCCTCGAGCGCGGCGATCGCGACCTCGACGTGCGAGGAGCCGGGCGACACCACGTCGACGACGTCGATGTCCGGGTCGGCGACCACCCGGCGCCAGTCGGTCGACGCGGCCTGCCAGCCGTACTGCCGGCGCGCGGCCTCGGTGCGCTCGGCGTCCCGCCCGACGACGACCGCCATCTCGGGCTCCACGCCGAGGTCGAAGAACCGCGGGGCGGTCCGCCACGCCTGGGAGTGCGCCGCCCCCATGAAGCCGTGCCCGACCATCGCGACCCGCAGTCGACCCGGTCCGTGTCCGTCCTGTGCCATCCACTCGCTCCTTTGCGATCCGGTGTTGCCAGGATCCACCCTACCGCTTATGTTGGGCGCGGCAACATTTTGTTTCGACGACGAACGGTGACCCACCATGGCAACGACGCCCACCCGTGACGACAAGTTCTCCTTCGGTCTCTGGACCATCGGCTACAACGGCTCCGACCCGTTCGGCGGCCCCACCCGTCCCGCGCTGGACGTGGTCGAGGCGGTCGAGAAGCTCGACGAGATCGGCGCCTACGGCCTGACCTTCCACGACGACGACCTGTTCGCGTTCGGGTCCACCGACGCCGAGCGCCAGGGCCAGATCGACCGCCTCAAGGGCGCGCTCGAGTCGACCGGGATCATCGTGCCGATGGTCACGACGAACCTGTTCTCGGCCCCGGTGTTCAAGGACGGCGGCTTCACCTCGAACGACCGCCAGGTCCGCCGGTTCGCGCTCCGCAAGGTGCTCCGCAACATCGACCTGGCCGCCGAGCTCGGCGCGAAGACCTTCGTCATGTGGGGCGGCCGCGAGGGCTCGGAGTACGACTCCGCCAAGGACGTGCAGGCCGCGCTCGAGCGTTACCGCGAGGCCGTCAACCTGCTCGCCCAGTACGTCACCGACAAGGGCTACGACATCCGCTTCGCCATCGAGCCGAAGCCGAACGAGCCCCGCGGCGACATCCTCCTGCCGACCCTGGGCCACGCGATCGCCTTCACCGAGACGCTCGAGCGCCCGGAGCTGTTCGGCATCAACCCCGAGGTCGGCCACGAGCAGATGGCGGGCCTGAACTTCACGGCCGGCATCGCCCAGGCGCTGTACCAGGGCAAGCTCTTCCACATCGACCTGAACGGCCAGCGCGGCATCAAGTACGACCAGGACCTGGTGTTCGGCCACGGCGACCTGCAGAACGCGTTCTCGCTCGTCGACCTGCTCGAGCACGGCGCCCCGCAGGGCGGCCAGGCGTACGACGGCCCGCGGCACTTCGACTACAAGCCGTCGCGCACCGAGGACATCACGGGTGTCTGGGACTCCGCGAAGGCGAACATGCGCATGTACCTGCTCCTCAAGGAGCGCGCGCAGGCGTTCCGCGCCGACCCCGAGGTGCAGGAGGCCCTGTCCGCCGCGAAGGTCGACGAGCTGAGCACCCCGACGCTGAACAGCGGCGAGTCGTACGACGACTTCCTCGCCGACCGCTCGGCGTTCGAGGACTTCGACGCCGACGCGTACTTCGGCGGCAAGGGCTTCGGCTTCGTGCGCCTGCAGCAGCTCGCGATCGAGCACCTCATGGGCGCTCGTTGAGCCAGCAGCTCGTCGCCGGGGTCGACTCGTCGACCCAGTCCTGCAAGGTCACCATCCGGGACGCGTCGACCGGTGCGGTCGTCCGGGAGGGGCGTGCGTCCCACCCGGACGGCACCTCCGTCGACCCCCGCCACTGGTGGGACGCGCTCGGCACCGCGATCGCGGACGCCGGTGGGTTCGACGACGTCGCCGCGGTCGCGATCGCCGGGCAGCAGCACGGCATGGTCGCGCTGGACGCGGACGGTCGCGTGGTCCGCGACGCGCTCCTCTGGAACGACGTCCGCAGCGCCGACGCGGCCGCGCAGATGGTCGAGGAGCTCGGCCGGGAGGCATGGGTCGCCCGGACGGGTCTGGTCCCGGTGGCCTCGTTCACCGGGACCAAGCTGCGCTGGCTGCGGGACGCGGAGCCCGAGAACGCGGCGCGGGTCGCCGCGGTCGCGCTCCCCCACGACTGGCTGTCGTGGCGGCTGCGCGGGTACGGCCCGGCGGACGAGAGCCCGCTCGGTCCGGACCTCGACGCGCTCGCGACCGACGGCTCCGACGCCAGCGGCACGGCGTACTGGGACCCGGTGCGCCGCGAGTACGACGCGGAGCTGTTCGCGGCCGCCCTCGGTCGTGGCCTCCGCGTCGCGGGTGGCGCAACCGCAGCCGCAGCCGGTGACGACGACGCGGTCGTGGTGCCGCGGGTGGTCGCACCGGACGAGGCGATGGGCACGCTGGGGTCCGACGTCGCGCTGCCGGGCGGCGCGACCGCCCGCGCCGGACTCGTGGTCGGCCCGGGACTCGGCGACAACGCCGGGGCCGCGCTCGGCCTCGGCCTCGGTCCCGGCGACGTCGCGGTGTCCCTCGGCACGAGCGGGACGGTCTTCGGGGTCACCGACACCGAGGTGACGGACCCGAGCGGGACCGTGGCGGGCTTCGCCGACGGGACCGGGTCGCGCCTCCCGATCGTGACGACGCTCAACGCGGCCCGCGTGCTCGAGGTGATCGGCGGGCTCCTCGCCGTCGACCACGACGGCCTCGGCGAGCTGGCGCTGCAGGCGCCGGCCGGCGCGGACGGGCTCGTGCTCGTGCCGTACTTCGTCGGCGAGCGCACCCCGAACCGACCGGACGCGACCGCCTCGCTGCTCGGGATGACCCCGGCGACCACGGACCGGGCGCACCTCGCCCGCGCCGCCGTCGAGGGCATGCTGTGCGCCCTCGCCGACGGGCTCGCCGCGGTCGAGGGCACCGGCGTCATGGTGTCCCGGCTGCTGCTCATCGGCGGGGCCGCGCGGAACGAGGCCGTCCGGGCCGTCGCCGCGCAGGTGTTCGGCCGCGACGTGTCGATCCCGGAGCCGGGCGAGTACGTGGCGTCCGGTGCCGCTCGACAGGCCGCCTGGGTGCTGACGGGGAGCCTGCCGTCGTGGGAGGTCTCCGCCACGGTCGTCCCCGCGGACCCGCGCCCCGAGGTGCTCGAGCAGTACCGGGCACACGCCGCGCGCTGACACCGCTCGCGAGCGATCGATCCCATCGCGCACGGTGTAGGAAGACGTTCTGCGCGTCGGAGGTCGGAAGGTTCGTCCTCCGACGCGCGGAACGACCCACGATGCGCGGAACGCCATCCCGCGCGCAGAACGACCCCGGAGGACCCCATGCCGCTCACCGACCTGCCCCTCGACCAGCTCCGGGCGTACCGCCCCGAGGTGCGGCGTCCGGCCGACCTCGACGCCTTCTGGGCCGACACGATCGCCGAGGCCCGGGCAGCCGGTGCCGGCACCGCACCCGTCACCACCCCCGCCGAGACGCCGGTCACCGCCCTCGACGTGCAGGACCTGACGTTCCCGGGCTTCGGCGGCGACCCCGTCCGCGCCTGGGTCTCCCGCCCCGCCGGCCCGGCCGACCAGGACCTGCCCGTCGTGGTCGAGTTCCTCGGGTACGGCGGTGGCCGCGGACTCCCCGGGGAACGCGTGTCGTGGGCGCTCGCGGGCTTCGTGCACGTCGTGATGGACACTCGCGGGCAGGGCAGCGGCTGGGGCTCCGGCGGGGACACGCCCGACCCGCACGGCTCCGTGCCGCACGTCGGCGGGTGGATGGCGAGCGGCGTCGACGCCCCGGCGAACCACTACTACCGCCGCGTGTTCACGGACGCGGTGCGGCTGGTCGAGGCGGTCCGCACGCTCCCCGGCGTCGACGTCGACCGGATCGCGCTCACCGGCGGCAGCCAGGGCGGCGGGATCACCCTCGCCGCGGCCGCCCTGGTCGAGGCGCACGTCGGCCCGCTCGTCGCCGTGCTGCCCGACGTCGCGTTCCTGTGCGACTGGGAGCACGGAACGGCCGTCGCGGTCGGCGGCCCGTACCTCGAGCTCGCCACGCACCTGTCGGTCCACCGCGACGACGTCGACCGGGTGTGGGACACGGTGGCCTACTTCGACGGCGTGCACTTCGCCGAGCGCATCACCGCGCCGGCGCTGTTCTCCGTGGCGCTGATGGACGACGTCGTGCCGCCGCGGACGACCTTCGCGGCGTACAACGCCCTGGGCTCGGCCGACCGCGAGATCGCCGTGTACCCGTACAACGGGCACGAGGGCGGCGGCTTCCGGCACTGGGAGCGCCAGGTGGCATTCCTGCGCGAGCGGCTCTAGCGGGTCGCGCGTCCTGGGCGGTTCAGCGGCCGAGCAGCTGGGCGACCGCATCCACGACGACCTGCCGACGGCGCGCGGCCACCACGGCGGACACGGAGCCCGTCGCCTCGGCGGGCAACGCGGTCCACACCCCGGCGAGCTGCTGCACGAGGGCCAGGAGCACCGCCGGCCGGAACGACCGCGGCAGGACCCCCGCGCGCTGCGCCCGCTCGACCTCGGCGACGCTGGACTCGTGCCGCTCGACGAGCGCGGGGACCGGCGCGTCCGCACGCTCGAGGCGCTGCCAGGTCGCCAGGCGCGCGACCCACGGCCGCTCGACGACCGCGTCGTGCAGGCGTCCGGCCCACGCGGGCAGGTCGTCCGTGTCGAGCGGGACGGCGTCGTGCAACCCGCCGAGCTCCTGCACGAGGAGCGCGTCGAAGAGCCCCTCCTTGCCCCCGAAGTAGTGGAAGACCTGCGCCTTGTTGCTGTCCGCCGCCGCGGCGAGGCGCTCGACGCGCGCCCCCGTCAGCCCGTGGGCGGCGAACTCGTCGCGGGCGGCGTCCAGGATGCGCGCGCGCATCGCGTCGGCGGCAGGGGGCGTGAAGCGGGCCATGCGACCACGGTACCGACCCGACGGACGGTCGCCGTCGCGACGTGGTGACCGGGAGACGCAACGGGAGGCCCGTGGCGGCGTCGCCACGGGCCTCCCGTTGCGTCTGTGGTCGCGTCCGCCTACTCGGCGGCCTCGTCCTCTTCGTGGTTGAAGTGCGAGTCGTCCCCGGCGAAGCCGGCGGCGACGCCCTCGGGGTGGTCGGGGATGGTCCCGTCCTCGCCGAGGCCGTCGGGCTTCGGCGTGCCCTCGGGGTCGTTCGTGGTGTCGCGGGGGTCGTGGGCGTCGGACATGGCCTGCTCCTTCGAGGGTCGTGAGGAACGCGACGGTACGCGCGCTCCCCGGGAGTTCAGCCGCGGTCGGCGCGGACCGGACGGCGGCCGAGGGACGACTGGAAGCGGACGAGCCACCCGTCGGGATCGGCGACGACGAACTGCTCGACCCCGGTCTCCTCGTCGTCGACGCGGTACCACCGGTGTTCCACCGGCATGAACAGCGCGATGCCGGCGTCGGTCAGGCGGGCCGCGAGCGCTCCGGCGTCGGGGACGGCGACCTGCAGGTTCAGCCCGCGGCCGAAGGGGCGTTCGAGGGGGCCCGCGAGCCAGTTGCGCCCGACGCCGACCTGCTCGAGCAGCAGGTGCGCCGAGCCGAGGGCGATGGCCGCGAAGCGTTCCTCGGGGCGGGCGTACCGGACGACGAAGCCGCAGCGGTCCCGCCAGAACGCCAGGCTGCGGTCGAGGTCGGTGACCAGGAGTTCGGGCACCAGGGCGGGATCGGGATCGAGCGGCACCCGGCCATCGTCCCACCCGGGTGCCCGGTCGGCGGCGCCGAGTCTCGCGCGGGCGCACCGCGCGGGTGCGCGACCGCACCCGCGCCCTCAGACGAGCGACCAGGTGACCGTCCGACGGTCGGCGAGCGACACCTCGTGCACCGCACCGGTCACGCGCACGACCGCACGGTCCGTGGCGGACCCGGGCACCTCGTGCCGGACCGGACCGTCCCCGGAAGCGACGATCCCACCCGTCGGCACCGGGCCTCCCGGCCGGGACGCCGCCGCGTCGGACGCGACCCAGACCTGCACGTCCCCCGGCTCGACGACCTTCCGCATCGCCCGGTCCGTGAACGCGAACCGCTGCACCGGCACGTCGAAGCGCACCCGCACCGACCCGCCGGCGGGGAGCGCGACCCGGGCGTAGCCGAGCAGCTGGGCGACCGGACGGGTGACCGACGCGGCGACGTCGTGCCCGTAGAGCTGCACGACCTCGATCCCGTCCCGGTCCCCCCGTGTTCCTGATCGTGACGGACGCCGTGAACGCGCCGTCGGTGGCGACGGCGTCGTCGACCTGCAGGTCCTCGTACGCGATGCTCGTGTACGTCAGGCCGAAGCCGAAGGGCCGCACGGGCGTCGAGTCGGTCGCGGTGACGTCCGACGGGCCCCCGAGCCGCGGGTGCAGGTACGAGTACGGCTGCGCACCGGCGAACCGGGGCAGCGAGACCGGCAGACGACCGGACGGCGACGCAGTCCCGGTCAGCAGGTCGGCGATCGCGAGGCCACCGCCCTCCCCCGGGAAGAACGCCTGCACGACGGCGGACGGCTTCGCGTGGTCGCCGTCGAGCATCCAGCCGATCGCGTACGGACGGCCGGTCAGCAGCACCACGACGGTCGGGGTGCCGGTCGCGACGACGGCCTCGACGAGCTCGCGCTGCACGCCCGGCAGGTCGAGCGTCTCGGAGTCGTTGCCCTCGCCGACGGTGCCGCGGCCGAACAGGCCCGCCTGGTCGCCGACGACGACGACCGCGACCGCCGCGTCGCGCGCCGTGGCGACGGCCTCGGCGAAGCCGGAGTGGTCGTCGCCCTCGACCTCGGCGCCGGGGGCGTACCGCACGGCGTCGTCCCCGAGGGCGTCCTGCAGGGCCTCGAGCACGGTCGGGATCGCGAACCCGAGCGGCAGGCCCGGGTGCGTCGCGAGCACGTGGTTCGCGAAGGAGTAACAGCCCTGCAGGGCCTCGGCACGGTGGGCGTTCGGGCCGATCACCGCGACCGGGCCCCGCAGGACTGCGCCCGCAGCGGCGACCGCGCCCGCCGCGGCGTCGACCGCGCCCGTCGCGGCGCCGGAGACCGGGCCGCCGAGCGGGAGCACGCCGTCGTTCGCGAGCAGGACGAGCGACTCCGCCGCGAGCCGCCGCGCGAGCGCCCGGTGCTCCGGCGAGTCGAGGTCGACGCCCGTCGGGGGCTCGTCCTCGAAGGCATCGGGGTCGAGCAGCCCGAGCCGCTCCTTCTGCCGGAGGACCCGCAGCACCGCCCGGTCGACGAGCGCCTCGTCGACGAGGCCGCTGCGAACCCGCTCGACGAGGGGCGCGAGGTACGCGTCACCCGTCGGCAGTTCGACGTCGATGCCCGCGGTGAGCGCGAGTGCGGCCGCCTCGCCGCGGTCCCGGGCGACGCCGTGCATCACCTCGAGGAACGCGACCGAGAAGTAGTCCGCGACGACCGTCCCGTCGAAGCCGAGCCGGTCGCGCAGGAGCCCGGTCAGGAGCTCGGGGTCGGCCGCCACGGGCACGCCGTCGACCTCGGCGTACGAGTTCATGACGCTGCGGGCGCCCCCGTCGAGGAGCGCCATCTCGAACGGCGGCAGGAACACGTCCGCCACCTCGCGTGGTCCGGCGTGCACGGGCGCGTGGTTGCGTCCGGCGCGCGAGGCCGAGTAACCGAGGAAGTGCTTGAGGGTCGCGTCGACGCCGGCACTCTGCACCCCGCGCACGTACGCGGAGCCGACGGTGCCGACCAGGTACGGGTCCTCGCCGATGCACTCGTCGACGCGACCCCACCGGGGGTCACGCACGACGTCGAGCACGGGCGCGAGGCCCTGGTGCACCCCGAGTTCGCGCATCGAGCGGCCGATCACCGCGCCGACCTGCTCGACGAGCTCCGGGTCGAACGCGGCACCCCACGCGAGCGGCGTCGGGAAGGTCGCGGCGCGCCACGCGGCGAGCCCGGTGAGGCACTCCTCGTGCACGAGCGCCGGGATGCCGAGACGCGTCTCGTGCTTGAGCCGCCGCTGCTCCGCCCACAGCCACGCGGCGCGCTCGTCGGGCTCGACGGGCCGGGTGCCGTACACACGGGTGTACTGCCCGAGCCCGTGCCGGGTCACGTCGGCGAGCGTGTCGCCGCCCTGCGCGGCCGCCATCTCGCCCTGCATCGGCGCGACGACACCGTTCTGGTCGAGCCAGTAGCCGACGAGTTGCGCCGTCTTCTCCTCGAGGGTCATCGCGGCCAGCAGCGCGGTCACCCGGTCGGGCGCCGTCCCGTCCGCGACGTGCTGCGCATCGGACGGGAGGCGCGTGGCGGCGCCGCCACGCGCCTCCCGTCCGTCCGTCCGGTGGCGTCCGTCCGTCGGCTGGCGTCCGTCCGTCGGGTGCGTGGACGTGTCGAGCGCCGTCACCCCTTCACCGCCCCGGTCAGGCCACCGACGATGCGGCGCTGGAAGATCGCGAAGAACACGAGCGCGGGGATCATCGAGAGCGAGGTGAACGCGAGCACGCGCGCGGTGTCCACCGAGTACTGCGACGAGAACGCCTGGACCCCGAGGGGCAGCGTGTACGCCGACGAGTCGTTGAGGATGAACAGCGGGAGGATGTAGCTGTTCCAGCTGCCGATGAACGCGAGGATGCCGACCGTCACGACCCCGGGCAGGGACAGCGGCACGACCATGCGGAAGAAGAACCCGAGCCGGCTCGCCCCGTCGATCGCGGCGGCCTCCTCGAGCTCGTCCGGGATCGCCCGCAGGAACGGCACGAGGATGATGACCGTCGTCGGCAGGGCGAACGCGATCTGCGGCAGGATCACGCCGGCCAGGCTGTTCGTCAGACCGAGGTCCTTGACGAGCAGGTACAGCGGGGTGATCGCGACGGTGATCGGGAACATCAAGCCGGCGGCGAACAGCGAGTAGAGCGCGCCGCGACCACGGAACCGGTACCGGGCGAGCACGAAGCTCACCATGAGCCCGAGGACGACGACGCCGACCGTGGTGGTGACACCGGCGACGACGGAGTTGCCGAGCTGCTGCCAGAAGACGCCGCTCGTCAGGACCGAGACGTAGTTCCCGATCTGCCACGGGTTCGGCAGGCCGGCGGGGCTCGCGGTGATCTGCGAGTTCGTGCGGAAGCCGCCCAGGATGATGTACGCCACCGGCGCGATGCAGACCGCGATGAAGACGAGGGCGATGAAGTACGTGCCGAGGTTGCGTTCCTTGCGGACCGGACCGTGGTCACGGGAGCGGCGGCGGTTCGGCGCGACGATGGAGGCGGTGGCGGTCATCGGTCGCCCTTCTCGGTCAGGGCGCCGGCGGTGTCGCGGCGCAGGACGAACCGCTGGTAGACGAGGGCGACGACCAGCGAGATGAGGAAGATGACCACGGCCACGGCGTTGCCGTACCCGTAGTTGCCGGAGAGCCGACCGTTGGCGACCATGTACGTCGCCATGGTCGAGGTCCCGGCGGTGGCAGCGATGTACTGACCCCAGATGATGTAGACGAGGTCGAACAGCTGGAGCGAGCCGATGATCGACAGGAACGCCCAGATCCGGATGGTCGGGCCGAGGAGCGGGAGCGTGATGCGCCGCTGGATCTGCCAGTAGCTCGCGCCGTCGAGCTGCGCGGCCTCGAACAGCTCCTCCGGGATGCTCTGCAGGCCGGCGAGGAACAGGATCACCGCGAAGCCGATGTACTTCCACGAGATGATCGCGAGCAGCGTCCAGATGGCGATGTCCGGGTTGGACAGCCAGTCGTTCCGGAGGGCCCCGAGCCCGACGGCCTGGAGCAGGTCGTTCACTGCGCCGCTGGACTGGAGCATCAGGCTCCAGCCGGTGCCGACGATCACCTCGGAGATGACGTACGGCACGAAGATGAGCACGCGGATCAGGCCGCGCCCGCGGATGCGCTGGTTGAGCAGGAGCGCGAGGATGATCGCGATCGGCCCCTGCACGACGAGCGACCCCACGACGATGAACAGGTTGTGCCAGAGCACGCCCCGGAAGTCCGGGTCGGTGAAGATGATCGTGTAGTTCTGCAGGCCGACGAAGTCGGTCGGGGTGCCGTACCCCTGCCACTTGTAGAAGCCGTAGTACGCGGCCAGCACGACGGGCAGGATCACGAACCCGACGAACATCAGGGTGGCCGGTCCGGCGAGGACGGCGATCTCGACCCGGGTGCGGACGTCGTTGCCCTTGCGGGCCCGGCGGGCCGGGGCCGACGGCGAACCGTCGGCCCCGCCCGCGCGACGCCCCGTCCCGGACCGCGCTGCCCCGGACTGGTCCGTGGAGCGACTGGTGACGGAGGTGGTCATGGGTGCGTCAGCCCTTCGCTGCTGCCTGGTTGACGGTCGAGACGATGTCCGACACGGACCCCTTGCCGGCGAGCAGGTTGACGACGCTCGTGTTGAGGGCGTTGCCGACGTTCTGGCCGTAGACGGTGTCGAGGTAGTTCGAGACGAACGGTGCCTTGTTGTAGGCCTCGAGCACGCTCTTCAGGTAGGGCTCACTGACGACCGACTGCGCCGACTTGTTCGCGGGGATCGCGTTGAAGGCCTTGTAGTAGGCCTCCTGCACGGGCTTCTCGGTCATGTAGTTGAGGAAGTCGGTGCAGGCCTTCTTCGGGGCCTTCGCCGAGCAGGAGTACCCGTCGACGGCGCCCATCATCGAGCCGGGTGCGCCCTTGCCGCCGGAGACCTCCGGGAAGGGGAAGAAGCCGAGGTCGGACAGCGGCTTGCCGTCCGGGGTGAGCGAGGAGATCACACCCGGGTCCCACGCGCCCATGAGCTCCATGGCCGCCTTGTGGTTCGCGATGAGACCGGCCGAGCTGCCGGCGCCCTGCTGTGCGGCGGTGGTCAGGTAGCCGTCGTTGAAGGGCTTCGTGTCGAAGAAGGCCTTGGTCTCCTCGCCGGCCTGCTTCCAGCACGAGTTCGTGAACTTCAGGTCCTGCGCGGTCTTGTTGAGGACGCTCTCGGGGCAGGCCCGGAGCGCGAAGTTGTAGTACCAGTGCGCGGCCGGCCAGGCGTCCTTCGCACCCACGGCGACCGGCTGGATGCCCGCGTCCTTGAGCTTCTGGATGTCGGCGTTCAGCTCCTCCATCGTGGTGGGGGTGCCCTCGATGCCGGCCTGCTTGAAGAGGTCCTGGCTGTACCAGATGCCCTCGGGGTTGACGTCGACCGGCATGGCCCACGTCTTGCCGTCCTGCTGGTAGCCCTTGAACGAGCCCTCGCTGATCTCGGACTTCGCGGTGGACCCGATCGAGTCGGAGATGTCGAGCAGCTGGCCGGCGTTGACCATGGCGGCCATCTTGCCGCCGCCGCGCTGCAGGAACACGTCCGGGGCCGAACCGGAGTTCAGGGCGGTCTGCAGCTTGCCGTCGAGGTCCTCGTTCTGGATGGCCTGGACCTTGATCGTGACGTTCGGGTTCTTCGCCTCGAAGTCCTTGACGGTCTGGTCCCAGAAGGCCTTGCCCGGACCGGTCGTCGAGTTGTGCCAGAAGGTCATGGTGACCTTGCCGCCGTCGCTGGAGGCATCGCTGCCCGCTGAGCAGCCTGCCGCTGTGAGAGCGGTCGCCCCGATCAGCGCGATGGCTGCCGCGGCACGGATCTTCCTCGTCATCGTGGAACTCCTCGGTGTCGTCGTTGACGTGCGGCAGCGGATGCCGCTGCGGAGAGCGTGCCAGGCATGAAGCAGGCTTGTCAATCGTTATCGATAACGTTTTCTTTATCTGGCTCACGAGCCGTGCCGGGTTCTGAGCGGTTGTACGGTGAGCACATGCAGACGGCCCTCGACACCCCGCCCGGACCGGGCCGGGTCACGATCGCGGACGTCGCGCGGGCCGCCGGGGTGTCCATCCCGACGGTGTCGAAGGTGATCAACAACCGGGACGGCGTGGCTGCGGCGACGATCGTGCGCGTGCAGGAGGTCGTCGAGCGACTCGGGTACGAGACCTCGCTCGTCGCGCGGAGCCTGCGGAGCACCCGGACGAACGTGATCGGCATCCTGGTCACCGAGTTCGAGCCGTTCTCGACCGAGCTGCTGCGCGGCATCTCCGCGGCGACGACGGGCACCGGGTACGAGCTGCTCGCCTACGCCGGCCTGCTCACCGGGTCGAGCCGACCGGGGTGGGAGCGGCGGTCGCTGTCCCGCCTGTCCGGCACGCTCATCGACGGCGCGATCGTCGTCACCCCGTCCGAGGCGATGTCCGCCGCGTCGATCCCGGTCGTCGCGATCGACCCGCACACCGGGCCCGAGGGCCACGCCACCGTGGACACCGACAACGCCGCCGGCGCCCGCGAGGCCGTCGAGCACCTCCTCACCCTCGGGCACACCCGGATCGCGCACCTGCAGGGTCGCGGCGACCTGGCGTCGTCGCAACTCCGCGACGCGGGCTTCCGCGCGGCGATGGCCGCGGCGGGCGTCCCGGTGGACGAGCACCTCGTCCGCCCCGGCGACTACCAGGAGGAGCGCTCCGCCGCGGTCGCGCACGAGCTCCTGACCCTGCCGGACCGGCCGACCGCGGTCTTCGCGGCGAACGACTCGTCGGCGATCGGCGTGCTGCACGCAGCCGAGGCGCTGGGCCTCCGCGTCCCCGAGGACCTGTCGGTGGTCGGCTTCGACGACGTGCCGCAGGCGTCGACGACCACGCCGCCGCTGACCACCGTCGCCCAGCCGCTGGTCGACCTCGGCGCGAGCGCGGTGTCGATGCTGCTCGCGATGCTCCGCGGCGAGCCGACGACCGACCACGTGCGGCTCCGCACGACGCTGCGCGTCCGCAGCAGCACGGCGGCGCCGCCGGTCGCGCGCGACTGACGCCGCGGCCGCGCGCGGCGCAGGGGGCCCGTCGAAGCGTCCCGTGCGCTCCGCACAACCGGAAGCACGCCGCACCACGCGAGACCACGGCGCGGTGTGCTTCCGGTTGTGCGCGGGCACACCGCACCACGCAGGCGGCGGCGCCGGGCGCCGCGCCAGGCCGCCGCGCGCCGCGCGTCAGCGCCGCAGCGTCTGCTTCGGGTACTCGCCGAACCGCTCGGCGTACGACGCCGAGAACCGCCCGAGGTGCGCGAAGCCCCACCGCCGCGCGATGTCCCCCACGGCACCGGCGTGCGGCCCGGCCTCGAGCAGCTCCTCGTGCACGTGGTCGAGCCGGACCTGGCGCAGGTACGTCAGCGGCGACACGTCGAACACCCGGCGGAAGGACTCCTGCACGGACCGGACGCTCAGACCGGCGGCGTCGGACAGGTCCGTGATGCTGACGTCCTCGGCCGCGTGCGCGTGGATGTACTCCACCGCCGCACGGAGCCGGGCGTTCCGGGGCTCCGCCAGGACGTCGGGCAGGTCGTCGGTCTGCGGGGGGAACATGTCGAGGAAGACCTCGGCGGCCGACACCTTGGCGTCCTGCCACACGTCCGACTCCGGCCCGCCGACGCGCAGCGCCCGGGACAGCGCCGTGAGCGCCCCCTGCCAGCGCTGCCCGATCGTTGCCTCGGGCGAGCGGCCCCCGTCGAAGCGCAACCCCTGCTCGCCCACCTCGCCGCGGGTGGCCGCGACCCGACGCACGAAGTCGCGGTCGAAGTGCACGAGCCGCTGGTCGTAGTCGGCGCTCGTGAACCAGAACTCCTCGTCCGAGGGGAACAGCACGGGGACGTCCCGCTCCATCGGCCAGCGCTCCCCGCGGACCTCGACCTCGCCCGTGCCGGCACTGATCCACGTGACGACGTAGTCCCCGCCGCCCTGCACGACGCCGCGGATCTCGCCGTGCATCTGGGACCGGCGGATCGTCACCTCGCTGTCGCCGATCGCGGTGTACCGGTAGTCGAACCGGCCGCCGGAGGCGCTCGCGCTCCACCGGTCGCCGGCGTAGATGCCGCCGAGGTCGCGGACGGCGTGGTCGGTCCGGGTGCCGGAGACCTCGAAGCGGACGGGGGCGATCGTGGCCTCGGCGGCGAACGCCTCGATGAGCGGGTCAGCCACGGTTCCCTCCGACTGTCCACATGGCGCGGTACATCTCGTTATCTGGATACGCTTCCGGGGTAGGGGCGGCGTAACGTCGCCCGGGACCACGACGCGACGAGGGGGCGACCACCACGTGAGCGAGATCGACCTGACCGCCGCCCTGACCCGGCTCGAAGCCGCGATGGGCGCACTGCGCGGACGACTCCGTGAACGCCTGTCGGTCTCCGGTTCGGACCTGACCGTGCTGCAGTTCGTCGCTCGCGCGGAGGCCGCAGAGCGGAAGGTCCGCGTGAAGGACCTGGTCTCGCACCTCGGCCTGACGAGTCCCGCGGTGACGGGCACGATCGACCGCCTGGAGCGGGCCGGGCACCTGTGCCGCGTCCCGAACCCCGACGACGGCCGCAGCCGGTTCATCGAACTCACCCCGGAGACCCAGCGCGCCTACGCGTCCGCCATGGACAGCACCAACGAGCATCTGCACGAGCTGTTGTCCTCCTTCTCGGAACGCGACCGGGTCAAGTACGTGCGGGTGATCAACCGCGTGATCGAGGCGCTCGAGTACGGCGCTCCGACCCCCTGACGCAGGCTACGGGCGCGCGAGGACACTGCTCGAACATTTGTCCAACAAGCGCAACTAGGTAACTTCCCGACCTATCTTGCCGGACGTGACGGCCGCACGTCCGTAGCGTCCTCCGTGGGAGCCCCCGATCGGGGGCAACACAGGGAGACGGGGAGGCACCATGGGCGCGTACCAGTCCGAGCCGGGCATCGACCCGGTGCGCATCGAGACGTTCCGTCGCATGCGCAAGCGTTGGAAGTACGGGGAACTGCAGGACAGCAACGGCCTGTACGCCGACTTCTTCACCGACACCGCTCGGGACCCGCGGCGCGGCTGACCAAGCGGCGCACGGTCGCCCAGGGCGACCGGCAGACGGACGGGAGGCCCGTGGCTCGACAGCCACGGGCCTCCCGTCCGTCTCCTGGGCACGCCCGGCATCAGCCCTTCACGGCACCCGAGGTGAGCCCCGACACGATGGACCGGCGGAACACCAGCACGAGGATGACGATCGGGATCGTCGCCGCGACGCTCGCCGCGAAGATCTGCGCGAAGGGCACCGTGAACTGGGTGCCGAAGAGCGCGATGCCGACCGGGATCGTGCGGAACGAGTTCTCGCTGTTGAACGTCAGCGCCATCAGGAACTCGCTCCACGACGCGGTGAACGTGAACACGCCGACCGTGAAGAGCCCCGGCTTCGACATCGGCAGGATCACCGACAGCACCGTGCGCCATGCTCCGGCGCCGTCGATCTCGGAGGCCTCCTCGATCGTCGAGGGGATGCCCTGCAGGTAGTTCCGCATGATCCAGATGGCGAACGGCAGGTTGAACGCCACGTACGGCACGATCAGCCCCGGGTACGAGTTGAGCAGCCCGAGGTTCCGCTCGAGCAGGTACAGCGGCGTCAGCACCGCGATCGCCGGGAACACCGACAGCATGAGCAGCGACGTCATGATCGCCGTCCGCCCCGCGATCCACCGGCCGGCGAGCGCGTACCCGGCGAGGAACGACAGCGCGAGGACGATCACCGTCGTCGAGACCGACACGACGACGCTGTTCACCATGTACTGCCCGAGCGCGTTGTCCCGGAACGCCGTGACGAAGTTGTCGAACGTCAGGGAGCGCGGCCAGATCGTCGGCGGCGACTGCGCGATCTCGGACGACGGCTTGAGGGACGTCGAGACGAGCCAGTACAGCGGCAGTGCGGTGAGCACCGCGATGACGACGCCACTGACGTTGATCGTGTTGACCCACCGCCGCCAGCCCTTGCGCACACGTGTCCGGGGCATCAGTCGTCCCCTCCCTTCGCCTGGTTCCGGAACGCCCGGAGGAACAGCAGGCACCCCGCCGCGACGATGACCGCCGTGCTCGTCGCGATGGCCGCGCCCGGTCCGATGTTGATGTCCTGGAAGAGCACCTTGTAGCCCATGATCGCGAGCGACTGGGTCGCGGTGCCCGGGCCGCCGTTCGTCAGCACGAACGGCAGGTCGAAGACGCCGAACGCCTGCAGGACGCGGAAGAGCACCGCGATCGTCAGCGTCGGCGTGAGCTGCGGGAGCACCACGCGCCAGAACGTCTGCCACCCGTTCGCGCCGTCGAGCTCTGCCGCCTCGTAGTGGTCCTCGGAGATCTGCACGAGCCCCGCGAGCAGGATGATCGCGACGAACGGCGTCGTCTTCCAGATGTCCGCGACCATCAGCCCGGTGATCGCGGGGACCGGTTCGCCGAGGATGACCGGGGCGTCCCCGAACAGCCCGAAGAACCACGTCGCGACGCCGTACGTCGAGTCGTAGATGTACTTCCACAGCTGGGCGTTCACGATCGTGACGAGCGACCACGGGACGAGCATCAGCGCGAGCATCCACCCGCGGGTGACCCCGAGCCGCTCGAGGACGAGCGCGACGAGCATGCCGAGGACGAGCTCGACCGAGACGGTCACGAGCGTGTACAGCACCGTGAAGCCGAGCGCCCGGTACCAGTCGGCGCTCTGCAGCAGGGCCGCGTAGTTGCCGAGCCCGAAGCCCTGGATGCTGAACCCGTCGTAGCCGATCTCGACGTCCGCGAAGCTCAGGACGATCGAGTACACGACCGGGAAGATCGTCACCGCGGCGACCACGAGGAGCGCCGGGGCCGCGAAGCCCCACGCCCCGCGCGCCCGGATGCGCTCCATGCGCGACCGAGCCGGGGTCCGGCGGTACCCGTCCGGTCCGGCGCCCGGGGTCCGTGCGGCGGGCCGGGTGGCGGTCCCGGCGCTCACAGCGCCTCCCCCGACAGGGCGAGCGAGATCGCCGAGGCCATCGCCCGGGTGCCGCCGTCCACCGACGCCTGGCCCCCGAGGATGCTGTTGCCGTTCTGGTAGACGCCCTGCGAGACCTTCGGGTAGTACGCCGTCGACGTCGGGCGGGGCACGAGCGTGATGCCGGCGGCCGTGTCGTACGTCGGCCGGTTCTGGCGCTTCGCGTCCTCGCTGACCAGGCTCGCGCTGCGGGCCGGCAGGACACCGCCCTCGCGGGTCAGGAACTGCTGCGCGGTCTCGCTCGACATCCACCGGGCGAACGTCAGCGCGGCGGCGGGCTGCTGGGTGTGCGGGTTGATGTAGTTCCCCCACCCGCCGATCGTCGAGTGGTGCTCGTCCGTGCCGTCGAACGTCGGTCGGGCGGCGAGCCCGACCTTGCCCGCGACGGCGGAGTCCGGCCCGTTCGCGATCCCCCACGCGTACGACCAGTTCCGCAGGAAGGCGGCCCGTCCGCCCGAGAAGGCGTCGTTCGTGTCCTGCTCCTGGTACGTCAGGGTCGCCCGGGGTGCGGCGCCGTCGGTGATGAGCGAGCGCATGAACTCGAAGGCGCGCTTGGTCTCCGAGCTCGTGGTCTCCGGCCGGGTCAGGTCGTCGTTCAGGAGCGAGCCGCCGGCGTCCGCGACGAACTCGGTCACGTTGCAGGTGAGTCCCTCGTACACGTCGCCCTGGAACGCCAGGCCGTAGCTGACGTCACCGGTGTCGACGAGCTTCGCGGCGGTGTCCTTGACCTCCTCCCACGACCGGGGCACCTGGAAGCCGTGCTTGTCGAGCAGGTCCTGGCGGTACAGGAAGAACGACTCGTCGATGTAGAGCGGGAACATGTAGTACGTCCCGTCGACGCTCGCCGCCTGCCGCAGTCCCTCGGGGAACTGCTCGAAGAAGTCCGCCCCGACGAGCTCGTTCACGGGCGTCGCGAGCTTGTTCTTCGCGAACTGTCCCGGCCAGGCCACGTCGCCGAGGTACACGTCCGGCGTGGGGCTGCCCGCGGCGATCTGCGTCGTCAGGCTCGTCCGGTTCGTGTCGGTGTCGCTCGGTGCGCTGACGATCCGGACGCGGATGTTCGGGTGCTCCCGCTGGAACTCCGCGATGAGGCGCCGTCGCAGGTCGCCGCCGTCCTTCGAGGCGACCTGTCCGGCCCACCAGCTGATCGTGACGTCGCCGTCCGGCGGGTCCGTCGGCCAGTCCTGGACGGTGGTGCGCTCGGGTCGCGTGGAGCAGCCGGCGAGCAGCAGCACCCCCGCTCCCCCGAGCAGGAACAGTCTCCGGTCGATGGCCATCCGTCCTCCTCGACGTGTGGTGCTGCGAACCTGTGAGTCCACACAACCAAGCGTCCCTGGGAGGGCGTGCAGGCGGTGCCGTCGTCGCACTCGGCGCACGTCCGCGCGCAGCCGGCACGGACGGACGGGAGGCACGTGGCGGCGCCGCCACGTGCCTCCCGTCCGTCAGGCGGTCGCGCCGGTGGGGGCCGCGGCCACCGACTCCGCGGGGCGGAGCACGCAGGGCAGCAGGAAGTGCGGTTTGCCCTCGCTCGCGCCGTCGAGCTGGTCGATCAGGGCGTCCGCTGCACGCTCGCCGAGCTCGCGACCCGGGGCGACCATCGTCGTCAGGCGGGGGTGGTGCTGGTCGCCCGCGGTCCCGGACGAGGCGATGCTCAGCACCGAGACGTCGTCGGGGACCCGCCGCCCGGCCGCGTAGAGCCCGACGAGGAGCCCGGCGGACGAGTCGTCCTTCATGACGAGCACGCCCGAGACCTCCGGGTCGGCGTCGAGCAGTGCGCGGGCCGCCTCGCGTCCGCCCTCGCTGCCGGCTCCGGCGTAGACCACGGTCCCGACCGCGCCGCGGGCCGCGACGGACCGTCGGAAGGTGTCCTCGACGCGCAGGTGCGGGGCGTACCCGGCCATCGGCGTGCCCTCGAGGTTCTCGAGCACGAGTCCGAACCGGCGGTGCCCGAGCTCCTGCAGGTGGTCGAGGGAGTCCTCGATCGTGGTCTCGAAGTCGATGTCGACGAACGGCAGGTCGCTGCTGTCCCGGGTCCGGCCGATCAGCGTGAAGGGCACGTCGAGCTCGCTGAGCTTCCGGACGCGCGGGTCGTCCATCCGCACCTCCATGAGCACGACCCCGTCGACGAGTCCACCCGACACGAGGTCGTCGAGGTCCTCACCCGCGGGGTCGACCGGCCAGAGCACCAGGTGGTAGCCGCGCTGGGACGCCCGCTCGGCGGCGCTCATGAAGAACTCCGACGTCGTCGGGCTGAACCGGTTGCCGACGGTCGGGAAGAGCAGCGCGATGATCCGGGTCCGCCGGCTCGCGAGCGCGCGTGCCACGAGGTTGCCGCGGAACTTCAGCTCGCGCATCGCCGCCTCGACCCGGGCAGTGGTCGCCGGCGTGACGTACTTCGTGCCGTTCACGACGAAGGACACCGTCGCGATCGAGACGCCGGCGCGGTCGGCGACCTGCTGCATCGTGGCCATGGCGCCTCCGGGTCTGGTCGTGCTGTCTCGTCAGCCTGTGTGTGGTCAGCCTGCGTGTGGTCAGCCTGCGTGTGGTCAGCCTGCGTCTCGTCAGCATAGACCCGCCGATCTCTGAAAAAAGCGCTTTACAGGCTAAGCGCTTTGCTGTTAAGTTCTCGCCCCAAGGACCACCGCGACGACGACGTCGATGGAGCCGTCGCCGGGCGTCCCCTCATGCATCCGCCCAAGAGAAGAGCTACGCAATGAAGCACCGGTTCCACTCCTCGTCCCGTCGGATCCGCGCCCTCGTCGGCGCGGTCGCCGTGGTCGCCACGGTCCCCCTCGTCCTGTCCGGCTGCTCCGGCTCCGGGTCCGCCTCGTCCGGCGGCGGCTCCAAGACCCTCACGATCGAGGACTACTACGCCGCCAACTACGACCCCATCTACCAGCAGTGCGCGAAGACCGTCGGCGCCCAGGTGAAGATCAACCACGTCGCCGGTGCCGGTCTCATCTCGAAGGTGCTGCAGCAGGCGTCGTCGCGGACGCTGCCCGACGTCCTCATGCTCGACAACCCGGACGTGCAGCAGATCGCCGCCTCCGGCGCCCTGTCCGATCTCGGCGACTACGGCCTCGACGCGAACGACGACGTCCCGGGCGTCAAGGGTGCGAACACGTACGAGGGCAAGCTCTACGGTCTGCAGCCCGTCACCAACTCGATCGCGCTGTACTACAACAAGAAGCTCCTGGCGGACGCCGGGGTGCAGCCCCCGAAGACGTGGGACGAGTTGAAGGCCGCCGCGAAGAAGCTCACGAGCGGGTCGACGTACGGCTTCGCGATGAGCAACATCAACACCTACGAGGGCACCTGGCAGTTCCTGCCGTTCTTCTGGTCGAACGGCGGTGACGAGAAGGACATCGCGACGCCCGAGGCCGCGCAGGCCCTGCAGCTCGTCGAGGACCTGCAGAACGACGGCTCGATGTCGAAGAGCTCGATCAACTGGGCGCAGGCCGACGTCAACAACCAGTTCATCGCCGGCAAGGCCGCGATGATGATCAACGGCCCGTGGCAGCTGCCGGCGCTGAAGGAAGCGAAGAACCTGGAGTTCGACAGCGTCCCGATCCCGACCCGCACCGGCTCGGCGACCGTCGCCCCGCTCGGCGGCGAGGCCTTCACCGTCCCGCAGACCGGCGACGAGGCGAAGATGCAGCTCGCCGGCAAGTTCGTCGGCTGCCTGAACAGCGACAAGATGCAGAACGTCATCGCGGGCGTCACGGGCAACGTGCCGACGAACACCGAGGTCGGCGCCGCGTGGGCGAAGGACCACCAGGACGTCGCCTCGTTCGTGACCACGGTGCAGACCGCCCGGGCCCGCACCGGCGAGCTCGGCCCGGACTGGCCCAAGGCCGCCACGAAGATCTACACCGCCGTGCAGCTCGCGCTGACCGGGAAGGCCGACCCCGAGCAGGCGCTCGAGCAGGCGCAGTCACAGAACCAGTAGCGGATCCGGGGAGCCGGTCCCCCGACCGGCTCCCCGTCCTCGACGCAAAGGACCTGACATGAGCGCCTCGACCCAGCTCCGTTCGCGAGCGACGTCCCCGGCCCCCGTACGACCCGGACAGCGCCGCGCGCGGCTCCGTTCCGGCCTGACCCGATGGCTGTTCGTCATCCCCGCCGCCGTCTTCGTGGCCCTGTTCTTCGGCTACCCGGTGGTCAAGAACGTCGTGATGTCGTTCCAGGACTACACGACGAAGACCTTCTTCACCGGCGAGGCCCCGTGGGTGGGCTTCGGCAACTACGTCTCGGTGTTCACGAGCGCCGTCTTCACGACGAGCGTCGTCAACACCGCCCTCTTCACTGCGGGGTCGATCATCCTGCAGTTCGTCCTCGGGCTCGGGCTCGCGCTGTTCTTCCGGCGGCACTTCCCGCTGTCCGGGTTCCTGCGCGGCCTGCTGCTGCTGCCGTGGCTGCTCCCCCTCATCGCCTCGAGCGCGGTGTGGAAGTGGCTGCTCGACCAGGACAGCGGCGCGCTGAACCAGCTGCTCGGGGTCGTCGGCATCGGGCCGGTGCCGTGGCTGGTCAGCCCGAGCCTCGCGCTCATCGCGGTGATCGGCGTCAACGTCTGGCTCGGGATCCCGTTCAACACCACGATCCTGTACAGCGGGCTGCAGTCCGTGCCGCCGGAGCTCTACGAGGCCGGCGCGCTCGACGGCGCCACCGGGTTCAAGGCCTTCTGGTACATCACCTGGCCGAGCATCCGGTCGGTGGTCAGCGTGGTGATCGTGCTCGGGGTCGTCTACACGCTGAAGGTCGTGGACATCATCCTCGGCCTGACCGGTGGCGGACCGGCGAACTCGACGCAGACGCTCGCCACGAACGCGTACCACCAGTCGTTCATCAACTTCCAGTTCGGCATCGGAGCCGCGGTGAGCAACGTGCTCATCGTCGTCTCGTTCGTCTTCGCGATGGTCTACATCGCGATCTCCAGGAAGGCGGTCGACGAATGAGCGTCGGACTCGCAGGCAGGACCGTCACGGCGACCCGGGCGATCACCACGGCACGGAGCACCCGGGCCCGCCGACCCCGTTCGAGCCGGAAGGGGATCCCGTTCACGATCCTCGGCATCGTGTTCCTCGCGATCATGATCTTCCCCGTCTACTGGATGGTGAACACGTCGCTGCAGGCCACGTCCGGTGCCGCCACCGCGACCTGGTTCCCCTGGAACCCGACGTTCGCCGGCTACCAGGCGGCGTTCGCCCAGCAGGGGCAGAACTTCGTCTCGAGCATGATCATCGGCCTCGGCACCGTCGTGCTGACGCTCGTCATCGCGACCCCGGCGGCCTACGGACTCGCCCGCTTCCGGATGCGCGGCACGAAGGCGTTCCTGCTCGTGCTGCTCATCACGCAGATGATCCCCGGGATCGTGATCGCGAACGCGCTCTACACGCTGTTCAACAACGTCGGACTGCTCAACAGCTACCTCGGACTGATCCTGGCGGACAGCGCCGTGCAGGTCCCCTTCGCGGTGCTGCTCATGCGCGCGTTCATGGAGTCGATCCCGCCGAGCCTGGTCGAAGCCGCGCTCGTCGACGGTGCGAACGACCTGCGGGCCTTCGTGTCGATCGTCCTGCCGATCAGCCGGAACGCGATCGTCACCGCGGCGCTCTTCACGTTCCTCGGTGCCTGGGGCGACTTCCTCATCGCGCTCACCCTGACGTCGACCGACGCCGTCCGACCGATCACGCTCGGCATCTACAACTACATCGGCTCGAACGTGACCGACTGGGGCCCGGTGATGGCGACGTCCGTGCTGGCATCGCTGCCGGCCGCGGTCCTGCTCATCGTCGCCCAGCGCTACATCTCCGCCGGTGCGCTCGGCGGTGCCGTCAAGTGACGACGGCCCGCCCCGCGCTCCCACAGCCAGGAAGGCACACACCATGACCACCACCCCCCTCCGCGTCACCGTCTGGGGCGAGAACGTCCACGAACAGGTCGAGCAACACGTCGCCGAGCGCTACCCCGAGGGCATGCACGGGGCGATCGCCGCGGGCATCCGCGAGCACCTGCCCGAAGCCGTGGTCCGCACCGCGACCATGCAGGAGCCCGAGCACGGCCTGACCGACGCCGTGCTCGCCGAGACCGACGTCCTCACCTGGTGGGGGCACGCCGCCCACGCGGACGTCGACGACGCCGTCGTGGACCGGGTGCACAAGCACGTCCTGTCCGGCATGGGGCTCGTCGTCCTGCACTCCGGCCACTGGTCGAAGATCTTCGGCAAGCTCATGGGCACGACCTGCACGCTCCGGTGGCGTAGCGAGCACGACCAGGAGCTCGTCTGGACCGTGAACCCGCAGCACCCCATCACCCGTGGCGTCCCGAACCCGATCGTCATCCCCGAGCAGGAGATGTACGGCGAGTACTTCGACGTCCCGACCCCTGACGAGTTGATCTTCATCTCGGGGTTCACCGGCGGCGAGGTCTTCCGGAGCGGCATGACCTACCGCCGCGGCCTCGGGAAGATCTTCTACTTCTCGCCGGGCGACCAGGACTTCCCCGTGTACCACCACCCCGACGTCCGTCGGGTGATCGCGAACGGCGCGGAGTGGGCCCGGCCGGACCGGGAGCGCGAGCTGCCGACGCTCCGCCGCTACGACCTGGGCGAGTACTTCGACGGCCAGCACTACCGGGGCCCGTTCGACGACGAGCCGGTCGAGCCGGCGTCCGAGCAGGCCGACGACCAGGCCGCCGGGGTCCGCGCATGACCGAGCACGCCCCGCTGCGGGTCGTGCAGGTCGGCGCCGGCGGGATGGGCCGCGCGTGGCTCGCCACCGTCGCCGCCGACCCCGACGTCGAGCTCGTCGGCGTCGTCGACCTCGACCTCGACGCCGCACGCGCCGGGGCCGACCTGGCCGGCGCCCCGTCGATCCCGGTCGGCCGGGACCTCACGGCGCTCCTCGCGGAGACCGGTGCCGAGGCCGTCCTCGACATCACCGTGCCCGTCGCCCACCACCAGGTCACGATGGACGCCCTGCACGCCGGCCTGCCGGTCCTCGGCGAGAAACCCGCCGCCCAGACCGTCGCCGAGGCCCTGTCCCTCGCCGCCGCGGCCGAGGTCACCGGGCAGCTGTTCATGGTGTCCCAGTCCCGCCGCTACAACGACCAGCTCGTCGCCTTCCGGCAGCACGTCCGCGCGCTCGGCGGGGTCGGGAGCCTGAACACCCGGTTCGCGAAGGCACCGCGCTTCGGCGGCTTCCGTGAGGAGATGGACGACGTCCTGCTCCTGGACATGGCGATCCACGCCTTCGACTCCGCCCGCTACGTGCTCGAACGCGAGCCCGTGTCGGTGTACTGCGAGTCGTGGAACCCGTCGTGGTCCTGGTACCGCGGGCACGCGAACGCCGCCGCGGTGTTCACCTTCGAGGACGACGTCCGCTACGTCTACGACGGCTCGTGGTGCGCGCCGGGCGACGAGACGTCCTGGAACGGCGACTGGCGGGCCACCGGCGCGACCGGCTCGGCCGCCTGGGACGGCGACCACGACCCGTCGAGCGTCGTCGACGGCGGAGCGGGGTCGCCCGACGCCGCCCCCGGGGTCGGGACGGAGATCGCGGGAGCGCTCGCCTCGTTCGTCCGCGCGGTCCGGTCCGGGCACCGTCCCGACGGCGAGGTGCACGGCAACGTGATGAGCCTGGTGATGGTCGACGCGGCGATCGCGTCGGCGCGCTCCGGGCAGCGCGTGGTCGTCGACGAGGTGCTCGAGCAGGCGCACGCGACGGCCCTGGAGACCGAGCGGGACGAGGCGGTCCGGGAGCGGCTCGCCGCGTGGGGTCCGGTCCGGCAGGCGCTCGCGTCCGACAGCGGCGCGCTCGCCTGACCCGCCCCACGTGACCACCCCACGGACGGGAGGCGCGGTTCCGGCCGGCACCGCGCCTCCCGTCCGTCCGTGGTCGCGTCCGCACCCGCCCACCCGCGCTCGCGCTGCCGGATCCACGGATGCCGGGCCGATCCGTGCAACGAAGGCCGATCCGCGCGTACTGGGTCGAATCGCGCGTACCAGGTCGTTCGTTCTGACCAGGTATGCGCGGATCGGCTTCCTACGTCACGCGCGATGGGAACGACCGCGCGGGCGGGGTCAGCGGGGGATGACCGAGAAGAGGAACTTCTTGCGGATCATGTACCAGACCAGCAGGATCAGCGCGGTGTGGGCGGCGAAGCCGATCCACCCGTTGAACCAGTCGACACCGGGGATCGACGCGATGGCCAGCGCGAAGAACACCTGCCACACGAAGACGTAGAGGCTCGCCTGCCCGATCGGGATCCAGAGCCAGCCGAGGACCGCCGCGATCGGCTTCCAGAACACCGTGAGGATCGCGTACGACACGATCGCGAAGAACGCGATGTCGACGAGCCGGCCCCACTGCAGGTCCACGCGCTGGTACGCCGTGTTGTAGAGCTGGTCGTACATCGTCGCGGGGAACGGGGTCGGGGTGAAGCCGAACTGGTTGCCCGCCCAGACGTAGACCAGGAACAGCGCGTACCCGGTGATGCCGACGCCGATGAGCACCTTGCCGAGCCGACCGGTGAGCGCGCCGATGACCTGTCGGCGGTAGTAGCCGAGCACGAGTCCGTGCGTGAAGACGACCTGCCAGGTGAGGAGGGGGAAGACCGCCTCGAACTGCGAGTTCAGCGGACGGAAGTCGGGGTTGAGGGCCTGGAAGACGTAGACCGCCCAGCTGACGACGAGCAGCGCCCACCAGAACCCGCGCCGGATCACCCACATGAAGAGCGGGATGAACAGGCTCAGCACCACGAAGAGTCCCATGATGTTGAACGGCCACGGGCCCATCTCGAGCAGCAGGAACTGCCGGATCGCGTACCAGGGCGGCGGGTACGCGAGCAGCTGCATCGCGTTCGGGTACAGGTCGTACACCCGTCCCTCGGCCCCGACGCCGCCGGTCCCGGTCCCCCGGTCCGTGAAGGTCGTGATCGCGTCGGTGTTCAGGAAGGGGATGAAGCTCATCGCGAAGACGACCAGGATCACCCCGAGCGTCACGAGGTACTGCTTCCGCGCACGCTTCCACGCGCCGACGGCGGCGACCCACTCGCCGAACTTCTTGATCGCGAACGGGTAGGTCATGCCGAGGACCATGCCGGACAGGAACACGAACATCTCGGCGCCGGTGATCGCGCCCGTGGCGTGCAGCGTGATGTACGAGTACGGCCCGCCGATCTCGATGTGCGTGATGACGACGGCGAGGATGATGAAGCCGCGGAACAGGTCGAGCCGCAGGTCGCGCCCGGGCTTGCCGTCGTCGGGGTAGCGCCAGCTCGGCAGGAGGCGACCGACGAGGCCGCTGAGCAGGAACACCGCCGCCAGACCGGCCGCCAACCAGACGATCCACGCCATCTGGTCGCCGCCGGTCTCGTACTCCTGGCTGATGGCGGCGGCGCCGTCCTGCGGTGTGATCCGCTCGGTGACCGGCCCGAAGACGAAGTGGTCGGCGTCCTGCAGGTCGGTGCGGAACGACCCGGCGATCCCCGGGACGGCCGTGTCCCGCCAGTCCGCGACCCGGTTGCCGGCCTCGGGCTCGCGGCGGTTCGTCTCGAGGAACGTGACGCCGCGGACCTCGGGGTGCTGCTGCACGGCGGCGATCACCTGCCGCCACCACTCCTGCTTGACCGGGAGCTCCGCGGCTCCCTCGAGCGAGTGGTCGTAGAGCGCCCCGGTGTCCAGGAGCATCGGACGGTCCTGGTCGACGGCGAAGCGCTGGGTGAAGGTCCCCTCGGTCTGCGGCTGCTGGTAGCCCCAGGTCTCGTCGAAGCGTGCCTGGACCTCACCGGCGGCGGGGACCTCGTTGGTGGTGAGAGGGACCTCGCGCCCGGCGGCCTCGGTGGCCTTGCCCTTGCCGAAGGAGAACATCGACAGGCCGACCCAGTCGACGCTCGAGGCACCGGGCCAGTACGGCGCGTACGGGTCGTCGGCCGCGGTGAGCTGTCCGTCGCCGTTCGTGTCGAGCTTCGACACGTCGGTCGCCGACAGGTCCTGCAGGCGGCCGGCGGACTCCCCGAACGGGTAGCCGGCCCCGTACGACGGCGACCACACCATCGCGGCCGACGAGTCGCCGGCGTGCACGACGCGGGCGAGCGTACGGAAGGCGTCGACGAACGCGGTCGGCTGCTGCCCCCACCGGACCCACGTGCCGTTCATCTGCGGCGCGAAGCGGACGAGCACGCGGGTGTCGTACTGCCGGTGGACCTCCTCGAACAGGCGGTTCGCGGTCTCGGCGTCGGCGCGGGTCAGGGAGCCGAGCGACTGCGAGGGCTCGAGGCTGACGACGAGGACGGCCCCCTGGGCGGCCGCAGCCCGGGTCGCCCGGAGGAACTCCTTCCGGGCGCTCCGGTCGAAGGGGTACTCGATCTCGACGCCGTACATCGACGGCACGGCACCGAGTCGGCCCGCGTAGCCGTCCGGGCCGTCGTCGCCCCAGTCCAGGTCGGGGCCGAACCACGCCCGGTCGGACGCCGGGAGCGCACCGCGGTCCGAGGCCGCCGCCGGGGTCGCCGCCGCCGGGGTCGCCGTCACCGCGGCCGCCGGGAGTGCGCCGCCGAGCAGCAGCGTCCCGATCACGACGAGGAGCGCGACGGCCTTGGCCAGGACGCCCCTCACCGGGTGCACGCCAGCGTCCAGATGTTGTGACCGCCGACGTGCTGGTGCTCGAGCCGGTCGAGCGCGGCCGTGGCGAGCGCGAGGCCGCGGCCGCTCTCCTCGTCGACGTCCGCCATCGTCACCGCGGACAGGTCGACGTCGGCCGGCTGCCCGTTGTCGGTGAGCACCGCGAGGAGTTCGCGGTCGGTCGCCAGGAGCTCGACCGTGTACCGGCGGCCCTCGACCCGGTCGGTGCGCTTCGTGTGCTCGACGATGTTCGCGGCGATCTCGGCCAACGCGGTCTCGAGCGCGAAGCGGAGCCGCACGTCGTCGACGTCGAGCGTCTCCCACCAGGCGGCGAACCGGTCCTGCACCTCGTCGAGGGACGCGGCGACGGCCGGCACCTCGAAGGTCACGTGCTGCATGGTCACAGCGGGCCTCCTGCGGTCGAGGACTCGTGTTCGGACTGCACCGTGCCGGGGCCGGGACCGCCGTAACGGACGGCCCGGATCACGATGCTGAAGATGAAGAGGTCGAAGACGACCCAGGCGGAGTTGACGAGGGGCGCGATCCCCTCCGCCTGGCCGGTCAGGTAGCGGATGCCGATGAGCACGAGCGACGCGACGAGGGCCGCCATCGCGATGAGCTGCGGCTTGACGAGGTCCCACCGCGGCTTCTGCTCGGACTCGTCGCGGACCTTCGGGGTGACCCGGAAGCCGAGCGGCTTGCCCCGGAACACGTTCTCGAAGGCGCTCGTCACGGACTCGATCCACACGGGGAACAGCGCGAGCGAGTACTGCTGCCCGCGCCACGTCGGTCTCCCAGCGGCCACCACCCAGAACAGGGCCTGGTTGAGCACGAGGAACGGGATGAGCCGCACGAAGAAGTCGACGCTGTACGCCTGGACCGGGACCACCCCGAACGACAGGCAGAGCACCGGGGCCGCGATGTAGACGACCGCGGCGAAGCCCGACAGGTAGCTCCACATCGTCGAGAAGTACATGAGGCGCTGCCCGAACGAGAGCCCCTTCTGCACGAGGGGGTTCTCGCGGAAGAACACCTGCATGGTGCCCTGTGCCCACCGGAGGCGCTGCACGAGCATGGTCGGCAGGTCCTCGGGCGCCAGGCCCTTGGCGAGGATCTCGTCGTGGTACGCCGACTTCCAGCCGAGGCCGTGCAGGCGCATCGCGGTCGCCATGTCCTCGGTCACCGAGATCGTGGCGAGCGGCATGATCGGCTGCGCCTCGTCGTCCCGGTTGACGTCGAGCGCGCGGGCCAGGACGGCGATCGACTCGATGGCCGCGACGGGCGAGGCCTCGCGCCGACCGAGCACGTCGAGTGCGGCGTCGTCGAGCCCGGCGAACGTGTCCGCCTCGGTCGACATCGCCGCGAGCTCCTGCAGGTCGCGGCGGACCGCCTCGAGGTCGGCGGCGGCGAACCGGAAGGCGATCGCGTCGATGCCGCGCTGGAAGTCGTACGTGACGTCGCCGAGCGGCTCGCCCCGGTCGATCTGGTCACGGGCGCGGTCGACGACCTGCTCGGCCCCGTCGAGTGCGTCGAGCACGCGCGGGTCGGTCTCGGTCTCGCGCGCTCGGGCCAGGAGCTTCCGCGAGGTCTTGATCGTCCGCTCGACGGACTCCTCGACCTCGCGCACGTAGCGGGTGACGCCGAGCTGCATGAGGGCCTCGCGGCGCAGGATCGCGTTCGAGCCGCAGAAGAACGCGGCGTTCCAGCCGTCCTTCGACTGCTGGATCGGCCCGTAGAACAGGGGCGCCTGGCTTCCGAGGAGATCGGCGTCCGGGACGTTCTCGAACCACTGCGGGGTCTGCACGAGCGCCATCCGCTCGTCCTTGAAGTACCCGAGCGTGCGGTCGAGGATCGACGGTTCCGGGACCTGGTCGGCGTCCAGGATGAGCAGGAACTCCCCCTGGGTGGCGAGCAGCGCGTTGTTCAGGTTGCCGGCCTTGGCGTGGCGGGGCCGGTCGACCCAGTCGGCACCGCGGGTGATGACCCCGATCCCGAGCGACTCGGCGGCGGCGCGCATCTCGGGGCGGTTGCCGTCGTCGAGGATCCACGTGCTGTGCGGGTGCGTGATCGCCTTCGCCGCACGGGCGGTGCGGACGACGAGCTCGACGGGCTCGTTGTACGTCGTGATGAAGACGTCGACCGTGACGTCCCCGGCCGGCTTCGTCGGCGGCTCCCCCCGCTCGCGCAGCCGCCACGCTCCGAAGGCGAACAGGAGCGAGTCGATGACGCTGTAGGTCTCCGCCAGGATCAGCGGCACCGCGATCCACCACGAGTGCCAGTTCACGGACGCGGCCCAGCGCCAGACGATGTAGTTCACGCCGGCGATCGAGGCGAGCAGTGCGACGGTCCGGACCACGGCGAGACGCCGGGTCGGGGTTCCGGTCGTGAGCCGTCGCCGGTCCTGGCGGCTGACGTCGAGCGCCGTCATCGGCATCCTTCCCTGCTGCTGCCGGACAGCGCTGGTGAGTGCGCTGCGTACCAGCCTGTCTACCGCAGCACACGAGGACCTGTCAGCCCGACGCCCCGATGAACCCCCCGTCCGACCGTGCTCAGCGGTGCACGACGCCCAGGTCGTGCGCGAGGCGGACGATGACCTCGTCGAAGTAGGCGTCGGGATCGGAGACCGATCCGACGGCGTGACCGAACAGCTCGAAGGACAGGACCCCGAACACCGTGGTCCACGCCATGAGCAGGCGGAGCACGGCCTCGGGGGGCGGATCGGCGTGGAAGCCCCGCTGGCGCGTGTAGGCGACGGCGTCGGCGATCGCGGCGGCCGTCCGCACCGGGTCACCCACCGCGGGACCGGTCCCGAGCCGCGAGGAGGCACCGTCCCGGTCAGCCCACGCGTCGGTGACGATCCGGACGAGCACGTGCGTGGCGCGCGACGCCGGCTCGATCGTGTCCTGCGGTGCGACGTAGCCGGGCACGGGTGAGCCGTACAGCAGCGCGAAGTCGCCGGGGTGGGAGGTCGCCCACGTCCGGATCGCCCGGCACGCCGCAGTCCAGCGGCCGAGGTGGTCGGCGCGGTCGACCGGCGCCTCGGCGGACTCGACCGCGGCGCCGAGCTCGTCGTAGTCCGAGACGAGCAGCGCCGTGAGCAGGTCGTCCCGGCTCGGGAAGTACCGGTAGACAGCGGAGGACACGAGTCCGACGTCCCGCGCGACGGCGCGCAGGCTGAGCTGCGCGGGACCCTCCTCGGTCAGGCGCACCCGAGCCGCAGCGAGGATCCGCGCGCGGACGGTCTCGCGCGCCAGGGCACGGGCGGTCGGGGCCTTGTCGGACATCCCGTCAGGATGCCATGCGAGAGCAGTGCACACAAACGAGAGCACTGCTCTTGCAATCGGAGCCGAAGCGCGCCACACTGCTTCCGAGAGCACCGCTCTCCGAATCGACCCAGGAGGCCACCATGTCCCGTCACCACGTCGTCGTCGGCGCCGGTCCCGTCGGGCGGCACGTCGCCGCCCACCTCGCCGACCGCGGGGAGGAGGTGGTCGTCGTCACGCGGTCCGGCCGCGACACCGGCCAGCCAGAAGTCCGGCACGAGGCGCTCGACGCATCCGACGCCCGCGCACTGACCCGCGTCACCGAGGGCGCCGCTGCGCTCTACAACTGCGCCAACCCCGGCGACTACACGCAGTGGGAGCGGGTGTGGCCGCCGCTCGCGGACGCCCTGCTGACCACCGCCGAGCGGACCGGGGCCGTGTACGGCATCACCGGCAACCTGTACCCGTACGGCCCCGTCGACGGACCGATGCACGAGGACCTGCCCGACGCGGCGACGGACCACAAGGGCGTGCTGCGGGCACGGATGTGGGCGGATGCCCGGGCCGCGCACGAGGCCGGACGCCTGCGGGCCGTCGAGGTCCGCGGTTCGGACTACGTCGGACCCGGCATCGGCCAGAACGGGCACGTGACACGGGTGTTGCCCGCCGCACTGCAGGGGAAGGCCGTGACGGTGATCGGCCGGACCGACCGACCGCACACCTACACGGACGTGCAGGACGTCGCGCGGACCCTCGTCGCGGCCGTCGACGACCCCTCGTCGCACGGGCGTACCTGGAACGTGCCGTCGAACCCACCCCGGACCCAGGAGCAGGCGCTCACCGACGTGCTCCGGGCAGCAGGTCGTCCGCCGGTCCCCGTGCGCGGGCTGCCGATGGGGCTGGTCCGGGCCATCGGCCTGGTCACGCCCCTGATGCGCGAGCTCGCACAGCTCGGGTACCAGTGGACCGCGCCGTACGTGCTCGACGACCGGCAGGCGCGGGCGCACTTCAGGATCGAGCCGACGCCGTGGGACGAGGTGTGCCGCCGGACCCTCTCGGGGCTCGTGACGGTGTAGCGAACCGCGCCCCGGACGCGCCGACACGCCCCCGAACGCGCCGACACGCCCCCGAACGAGCGAGACACCCCCGGATCCGGGGGCGTCTCGGCGACGGCAGGGCGTCTCGGCAACGGCGCCGAGCCGGCGACCTCGCGGCTCAGTACCGGGGCTTGCGCGGCGCGCGCTCCCGGTCGCCACCACGGAACCCGCGGTCGTCGCGGTCGCGGTCGCGGTCGCGATCCCGGCCCCCGCCACGCGGCCCACGGTCATCCCGGTCCCGGTCACGCCGCACGCCACCACCCCGGCGGTCCGGCTTGATCTCGATGAGCTTCCCGCTGATCCGGGTGTCCGACAGCCGGTCGAGCACGCCGGCGTCCATGTCCTGCGGCAGCTCCACGATGGAGAAGTCCGGCCGGATCTGGATGGCGCCGAAGTCGTCACGGCGCAGGCCGCCCTCGTTCGCGAGCGCGCCGACGATCTGCCGGGGCTCGACGCGGTGGCGACGCCCGACCTCGATGCGGTAGGCGGTCATCGGCTGCGAGCGACGCGGACCACGGTCCTCGCGGTCCCGGTCGGGCCGGGCGGCGCGGGCACCGTCGCGGTCGACCTGGTTCCGCAGCTGGTCGTCCGCGGGGTCGAGCAGCAGCGGCGACTCGCCCTGCGCGACGACCGCGAGCGCGGCGGCGACGTCGTCGGCCGGCACGTCGTGGTTCCGCACGTAGTGGGCGATGACGTCACGGAACGCCGTGATCCGGTCCTGCTGCTCGAGCGCCGCGGTGATCGCGTCGTCGAAGCGGGTCAGGCGGGTCTCGTTGACGTCGTCGATCGTCGGGAGCTGCATCTGCGTGAGCGGCTGCTTGGTGTGGCGTTCGATCGCCGAGAGCAGGCGGCGCTCGCGCGGCGTGACGAAGCTGATCGAGTCGCCCTTGCGGCCAGCGCGACCGGTGCGGCCGATGCGGTGCACGTAGGACTCGATGTCGACGGGGATGTCGAAGTTCACGACGTGCGTGATCCGGTCGACGTCGAGACCACGGGCGGCGACGTCCGTCGCGACGAGGATGTCGAGCTTGCCGGACTTCAGCTGGTTGACCGTCCGCTCGCGCTGCGCCTGCGCGACGTCACCGCTGATCGCGGCGGCGGCGTACCCGCGGGCGCGGAGCTTCTCGGCCAGGGTCTCGGTCTCGCTCTTGGTGCGGACGAAGATGATCATGCCCTCGAAGTCCTCGACCTCGAGGATGCGGGTGAGCGCGTCGACCTTCTGCGGGTACGACACCATGAGGTACCGCTGCGTGATGTTCGCCGCGGTCTTGGTCTTCGTCTTGACGGTGATCTCGGCCGGGTCCGTGAGGTACTGCTGCGAGATGCGGCGGATCTGCGCAGGCATGGTCGCCGAGAACAGCGCGACCTGCTTGTCGTCCGGGGTCTCGGCGAGGATCGTCTCGACGTCCTCGGCGAAGCCCATCTTGAGCATCTCGTCGGCCTCGTCGAGCACGAGGTACTTCAGCTCGGACAGGTCGAGCGTGCCCTTCGCGATGTGGTCCATGATGCGACCGGGCGTGCCGACGACGACGTCGACGCCGCGGCGCAGGGCGGACAGCTGCACGCCGTACGCCTGGCCGCCGTAGACCGGCAGCACGTGCACGTGCTTCATGTGGGAGGCGAACTGCTCGAACGCCTCGCAGACCTGGAGCGCGAGCTCGCGGGTGGGCGACAGCACGAGGGCCTGCGGCACCTTCGCGCCCGATTCCATGCGGGACAGGATCGGCAGCGCGAACGCCGCCGTCTTGCCGGTCCCGGTCTGCGCGAGGCCGACGACGTCGCGCCCCTCGAGCAGCGTCGGGATGGTCGCCTCCTGGATCGCGGAGGGGGTCTCGTAGCCGATCTCCTTGACGGCCTTGAGCACCGGGTCGCTCAGGCCGAGGTCGGCGAAGGTCACCACGGGCCCCTCGTCGGTGGTCTCGGTGGTGGTGGCGGTGTCCGTGCTCATGCGGAAACGGTACCCCGGCTGCGACCTGCGCGGCGACCGCGCGTGGTGACGGAGCACCGGACTGGAGGCTCGTGGCGGGCCCGCCACGAGCCTCCAGTCCGTCCCCCGGTCGCGTCCGCGACGCGGGCCGCGTGGTCAGGCCGCGTCGTCGCGGTCCGGCGCGCCGATGCCGAGCACCGTGTCCGCACGGTCGTTGAGGCGGGCCAGCAGGCCGGCCAGGGTGTGCAGCTCGTCGGTGGCGAAGACCTGCGTGAGCTCGTCGACGGCCTCGGCACCGGCGACGTCGAGCCGGTCGAGCAGACGTCGCCCGGCGTCGGCGACCGCCACCAGGCTCGCGCGTCCGTCCGCGGGGTCGGGCGAGGTGTCGAGGTACCCGGCCTCGACCAGCGACGCGACCCGGCGGCTGACGACCGGCCGGGACAGCCCGGTCGCGTCGGCGATCGCCATGGAGCGGACGGCACCGAAGTGGTCGACGGCCCGCAGGATCACGCGCGCTGTCGGGTCGAGCCCGCCGCGCGACTCGATGAGCGACGAGCGGAGCGCCTGGCGGACCCAGAGCCGGTCGAGCTGCGCGTGCAGGAGTCGCTCGGCGACGGCGCGGTCCTCGGTCACGCGGCCAGGGTACCGGCGCCGAATTAGTTGCTTGCTGGAAGCAATGGATGTATCGTTGCGCGGTCTGCAAAGTTACACAGCCAGAAAAAGGAGTTCGATGACCGCCACCGCACCCGTCCCGGTGCAGCACGGCCGCCACGCGGCCGAGGCGCCCGCGGCGACCGGCGCGCCCGCGCCCGGCACGCCCGGCCAGCAGCCGCTCATGACGCACCGCCAGATCCTCCTCGTGATCTACGGCCTGATGGCGGGCATGTTCCTGTCGTCCCTCGGCCAGACGGTGTTCGGCACGGCCATCCGCACCATCGGTGACGACCTGCACGGGCTCGACCAGCAGGCGTGGGTCACGACCGCGTACCTGATCACGTCGACCATCGCGACGCCGATCTACGGCAAGCTCTCCGACATCTTCGGCCGCCGACCCCTCTACATCTTCGGCATCGTGGTGTTCATCCTCGGCGCCGTGCTCTCGTCGATGTCCACGTCGATGCTCATGCTCGCCGCGTTCCGTGCGGTGCAGGGCATCGGCGCCGGCGCCCTGATGTCGCTGCCGCTCGCGATCATGGGCGACATCCTCGCCCCGCGCGAGCGCGCCAAGTACCAGGGCTACTTCCTCGCCGTGTTCGGCATCTCGTCGGTCATCGGCCCGCTCATCGGCGGCCTGCTCGCCGGCTCCTCCGAGATCCTCTGGATCACCGGCTGGCGCTGGGTGCTCCTCATCAACGTCCCGATCGGCGTCGCCGCGCTCATCATGGTGATCGTCTTCCTGCACCTGCCGAAGGTGCACGGCAAGGGCGACAAGCCGAAGGTCGACTGGTGGGGCGCCACGGCGGTGATCGTCACGCTCGTGCCGCTGCTGCTCGTCGCCGAACAGGGCCGCACCTGGGGCTGGGGCTCCCCCGCCGCGATCGCGAGCTACGTCATCGGCGCGCTCGGTCTCGTCGCGCTGCTGCTCGTCGAGTCGAAGATGGGCGACGCGGCGATCATCCCGCTCAAGCTCTTCCGGTCCGGCACCTTCTCGATGGCCACCGTCATCGGGTTCCTGGTCGGCTTCGCGATGTTCGGCGCCATGCTCACCATCCCGCTCTACCTGCAGATCGTCGTCGGCCTCACCCCGACCGAGTCCGGCTTCGCGACCCTGCCCCTGGTCGGCGGACTCATGATCGCGTCGATCACCTCCGGCCAGATCGTCGCCCGAGTCGGTCGCTACCGGATCTTCCCGGTCATCGGCACGTTCCTGGTGTCCGCCGGCTACGTCGTCCTGACCTTCATGACGATCGACAAGCCGCTCTGGTTCCTGATGATCGGCATGTTCCTCATCGGCCTCGGGCTCGGCTCGGTCATGCAGTCGCTGACCCTGGCGTCCCAGGGCTCGGTCGAGGCCCGGGACATGGGCGTCGCGACCTCGTCGGCGACCTTCTTCCGGCAGATCGGCGGCACGCTCGGCACCGCCGTGCTCCTGTCGATCCTGTTCTCGGTGATGCCGTCGAACATCCTCACCGCGACCGCGAACCAGGCCGACCTGAAGCCGGCGCTCTCCGCCGCGCTCGACCCGTCCGTGGCGGGCAAGGCCGAGAACCAGGGTGCGATCGACAAGATCTGGGCCCCGATCACCACGCCGCTCACGAAGACCGTGCAGTCGCAGCTCGACGACGCGACCGCACAGGCGAAGCAGGCCGCCGACGCGCAGGTCGTGTCGAAGGTCAGCGCAGCCGTCCAGGCCCAGGTCGACGCCGGGGCGCTGCCCGAGGCCGCCGCCCAGACCGTCATCGACCAGCAGGTCGCCGACGCCAGCCCCGCTGCCGAGGCCGCCGCACTCGACGCCGTGGCGACGAAGGCCCACGCGAGCGTCCAGGACGGCACGGTGACCGTCGACTGGTCGGACGCCTCGCAGCGGTCGTACTGGGTCGACGAGCTCACGCCGAAGCTCGCGGAGGAGATCCAGGACGGCAGCGGCACCGACTCGAACGCCACGAGCACGAACGACACCTCGTTCCTGACCGGTGCCGACAGCCGGCTGACCCGGCCGTTCATGGCGGGGTTCAACGCCTCGTCCGTGACGATCTACTGGGTCGGGCTCGGGGTGATCCTGCTCGCGTTCGTCCTGACCTGGTTCTTCCGGGTGCCGCCGCTCCGCCAGCGTTCGGCGCTGCAGGAGCAGCACGACCAGGCGAACGGTGCCGGCGACGGCGCTGACGAGCTGGAGGTGCAGGCCGGTCTCGCCGCCGCCGAGGCCGGGTCCTTCACCGGGCCGATGACCGGCTCCACGCCGACCCAGCGTCGGTGACCACGCGGCCGGTCCGGGTGCACCGCGCACCGGGACCGGCCGCTCCCGTCCCACCCACCCTCCACCCAGGAGTGCACGTGACCACCACAGCAGCACCGGACCCGGCCACCGCGCCGTGCACGTTGCGCGAGCGGAAGAAGCAGCAGACCCGGCAGGCGCTCCACGACGCCGCGCTCACGCTCGTGTCCGAGCACGGTCTCGACGGCGTCACCGTCGAGCAGATCTGCGCCGACGCCGACGTCTCCCCGCGGACCTTCTTCAACTACTTCACGTCGAAGGCGCACGCCGCGCTCGGCCTCGACACCGTGGAGGTCCCCGCGTGGGCCGCCTCCCGCTTCGCCGAGGCCGACGGACGCCTGGTCGACGACCTCTGCACGCTCATCGCCTCGACCGTCCCGCTGTCGCCCGACCGTCGGCGCATGAAGGAGCTGCTCGTGCTCCGGCCAGAGATGGCCTCGATGGTGATGCGGTGGATGGCCGAGTCGCGGCAGTCGCTCCTCGCCACCGTCGGTGTCCGGACCGACGAGCAGACGGCACGGACGGCGGTCGGGCTCGTGATGTCCGCGCTGTCCGAGGTCGCACACCGGGACACCGTGGGCGACAGCGACGAGCTCGACGCGCGGCTCCGGGTCGTCGTGGCGGAGATGGGCGCGCTGGCTTCGGCGTAGGGCGCGATCGGACCCGGTCCCGGTCCCGCTGGCTTGGCCGCTGCCGCTGCCGCTGGCTCGGGGAGACACCCCCGTGTGGCCGAGACGCCTTCGTCCCCGGGGCCGTCTCGACGGGGCCGGAGCGTCTCGACGGGACCGGGGCGTCTCGAGGCAGGCGGGCGTCTCGGCGGGGTCACGCGAGCAGCGTGCGGGTTGCCGTAACGCAGCCGTCGGTGCCGGCGGGACCGCCCTATGCTCGGTCCCGCCGGCCCCGGTCGGCGGGAACCCGTGTCGGCGGCGCCAACGTCGTCGTCGTCGACACCGGGGGTCCCCGCTCGGCGCACCGGGTCAGACGGCCGACCACCCGCCGTCGGACGGCAGCACGACGCCGTTGACGTTCGCCGAGTCGTCGCTCAGCAGCCAGGTGATGGCCGCCGCGAGCTGCTCGGGCTGCGCGACCGGCGGGATGGCCACCTGCATGATCGGTCCGACCCGACCGGCCGCGTACTCGCTCCGCATCGGCGCCTCGATGTTCGTCGCTACCGCACCGGGCGCGACCGCGTTCGCGCGGATGCCCTGCGGGCCGTGGAAGAACGCCACGCTCTTCGTGAAGCCGGCGACCGCGTGCTTGGACGCCGTGTAGGCGGCCCCGGCGGCGGAGGCCCGGAGCGCCGCCTCGGACGCGACGTTCACGACCGCACCGCGACCGGCCCCGATCATCACGGGCAGGACGGCCCGGGTCAGCCGCATCGGACCGGTGACGTTGACGCTGAACACGCGGTCCCAGGTGACGTCGTCGACCTCGTCCGGCGGCAGGAACGCGTCCATGATCCCGGCGACGTTCGCGAGTCCGTCGATGCGCTGGCCCGCGGCGGCGAGCAGGGCGTCGATCGTGGCCGGGTCGGCGACGTCGCCGACGACGGTCTCGACGGCGAGCCCCGGGAGGTCGTCCCGGAGCGCGTCCAGTCGCTCGGGCACGACGTCGGTCGCGACGACGCGGCCGCCCTCGTGCGCGATGCGCGTCGCCGTGGCGCGTCCGATGCCGGACCCCGCTCCCGTGACGATGATGGTCTTGCCGGCGAACCGTCCGGCGGTGGTGTCGCTCATGTCGTCTCCTCGTCGAGGTGCGCGGTGCGCGAGCTGCGCAGGTGCGCGGTGTCCACCACCCAGTTGTAGCACTCAGTGCCGAAAGGATGCCATGGGAGCCGTCGGTCGCCCGCGCACGATCGATCCGGACGCGGTGTCGCTCGTCGCGCTCCGGATGTTCGACGACCAGGGCTTCGACGCCGTCTCGATGGACGAGGTCGCGGCGGCCGCCGGGGTCAGCCGTCGTTCGTTGTTCCGCCTGTTCCCGAGCAAGGCCGCGCTCGTCTGGGGCGGCCTCGACGAGTTCGCCGACCGCTTCACCGCGGCGCTGCGGGAACGCCCGGCGGACGAGACGTCCGCGGACGCCCTGCGTGCCGCCTACCGGATCGGCGCGACCTTCCCGGACGACGTCGTCGAGACGACGCGGCACCGACTCCGGGTGATCCGCGCGGAGCCGTCGCTCGGTCTGGTCGGCGCGGAGACGATCGCCACCCTGACGAGGACCGTGGTCCGGTTCGTCGCGGAGCGGGACGGGCGGTCGCACACCGACCTCGAGGTGGTCGTCCGGGCGAACGTCCTGGTCGCCGCCGCGAGCGCCGCGCTCACGTGGTGGGCGGTCGACGGCGACGGACGCCCCGAGGACGCCGTCGACCGTGCCCTCTCGATGCTCGCCTGAGGCTCGCGGTCCCCGACGACCGGGCGTAGCGTCGGCGCATGGACGTCAGCGGACCGGCACCGTACTTCCTGCTCCCCGGGACGGCACGGGTGGCGCTCACCCGGTGGCAGCGGGTCTTCGGCGGCGAGCTCCGGATCGCCACCTACGCCGACTTCTCCCGGGACGACGGTCCGGCCGACGCCGTGGCGCACGGCGAGCTCGTCGGTGGTCTCCGGCTGTTCGCGGCGGACGCCGGCCCCGACGACGAGTCCTTCGCGGCGTCGGGCCTGCTCTTCTCCCTGCTCGGCGCGGCGGAGCCCGAGGTCCTGCGGCGGTGGTTCGGGGAGCTGGCGACCGACGGCACCGTGGTCGACCCGCTGCAGCAACGACCGTGGGGCGACTGGGACGGCGTCGTCCGGGACGCCTTCGGGGTCACGTGGCTGATCGGTTTCGAGGCGTCCGCAGCGGCGACCGGCCCGGCCCTGGCCGGCTCCTAGGCGGCGTCGGCAGGCAGCAGCGGGGCCCAGAACGCGTCCGGACCGTCGGCGACGACCGCGTCCCGCTCGAACCGGAAGCCGTACTCGCGCACGAAGTCGAGGGCCGCGGCCTGCTCGTCCTCGGCGTCGTCCTGCGCCGCGTCGAACAGGTACACGCCGTGCCCCATCGCGACCCCCGCGTCGCTGATGACGGAGAGGTCCCAGCGACCGGGTTCGGCGCGCTCGATCCGGACGACGGCGGCCTGTGCAGCGGAGAAGTCAGCCATGTCGCGAGCATACGGACGCCGATCCTGCGGCCGTTCAGGACCGCGGCACCCCGTAGCCTGAGCGCATGGACGCCCCGCAGCCGTCCGGCACGACGAGGCGCCGGATCACGCTCACCATCGACCGGCCCTGGTGCACCTGGGGTGCCCGCCCGACGGTGACGATCGACGGCGTCGGGCACCCCGCGCAGTGGGGCACCGGCACGTGGGCGGTCGCCGAGTCCGGCGACACCGAGGTGGGCGTCTACCTGTACAACCGGGTCTGGCGGTTCGGCGCCGCACGGGCCACCGTCCGCACGGCGCAGACGTTGCGCTACCGCGGCGGCTCCCTGCCCCTCGGACCCGGGACGATCACGGCGCGGACGACGGCCTGACGCAGGCGGAGCCCCAGGTACCGTCCCAGTAGTCTGAGGATCATGTCAGTCGGGTTGCTCGCCGTGGTGGACGACATCCTCTCCGCGGCCCTCAAGGCCAGCGCGAAGACCGCCGGCGTGGTGATCGACGACGCCGCGGTGACCCCGCAGTACGTGCAGGGCCTCGAGCCCGCGCGCGAGCTGCCGGTGGTCGGGCGCATCGCCCTGGGCAGCCTGTTCAACAAGTTCGTCATCATCATCCCCCTGGCCCTGCTGTTGTCGGCCTTCGCGCCGTGGGTGCTCCCGTGGCTCCTCGTGATCGGCGGGACGTACCTGTGCTTCGAGGGCGCCGAGAAGGTCACCGAGTGGTTCGGGGTGCACCACGCGGCGCACGGCGACGAGCAGCCGACGACCGAGCCGAAGCTCGTGTTCGGCGCGATCCGCACGGACCTCATCCTGAGCACCGAGATCATGCTCATCGCGCTCGCGAGCCTGGACACGAGCCTCGGGTTCTGGCCGACGGTCGGGGCCCTCGCGCTCATCGGCGCCGGCATGACCGCGCTCGTCTACGGCGCGGTGGCGCTCCTGGTCAAGGTCGACGACATCGGCCTGCAGATGATGAAGCAGGAGTCGCGCCGCACCCGACGTGCGGGCGCCCGGATCGTCGCCGCGATGCCGACGGTGTTCCGCGTGATCAGCATCGTCGGGACCGTGGCGATGCTCTGGGTCGGCGGGCACCTGGTGATCGCGAACCTCGCCGAGACGTTCTGGTCCGGGCCGTACGACCTGCTGCACCTGGTCGAACACGCGGTGGAGGCCGCCGGCCCGGTCGTCACCTGGATCGTCGACACGGCCGTGTCCGCCGTCTTCGGGCTCGTGCTCGGCATGGTCGTCGTGGGCGTCGTGCTCGGCGTCGGTCGGCTGCGCCGCCGCTCGCACTGACGGCGGCGGCGACCTCACGCGCTCAGCGACACCTCACGGCCGCGAGTGCGCGTGAAGTGTCGCTGAGCACGTGGACTCGCGCGCGCCGCTCGACATACGCCGCGCGCCGCACGCACGCGCCTCAGCGCCCGCCGTCGCCCGGCGACGCCGTCGACCACTGGTACCAGGCCTCGAGCTGCGCCTGCGCGCTGCCGAGCGAACTGTGCGACCCGCGGACGGAGTTGTCGGCCGAGGCCAGTTCGTACTGCCGCTCGAGCACGATGGTCCCGAGGACGGTCTCGCCGTCGAGCGCGGACCACGCCGTCGCGGAGTCCTGTCGCCAGGTGAGGGGGTGCACGTGTGCCATCGGGGGCAGCTTCCGCTCGGTGCCGCAGGAGCCCGGATGGCGGAACGACTGCCCGGACGCTACGCCGTCCGCCTGGACGGTGCCCAGCATCGGAGCAACGAGCAGCACCGCGGCACGCAGCCCACTGCCGCGGTCAGATCTCGACGTCGCTGCCCATCGTCACGGTGCGCTGCGCCGGTAGTCCGAAGCGTGCGGCGGGGTCGGCGGCGTTGTGCGCGAGCCCCACGAACAGCTTCTTCCGCCAGCGCGCCATGCCCCGGTTGCCCGGCTGCGGCCGGAGTGCGCCGCGGGAGATGAAGTACGACGCGTGCTGCATCTCGTCCGGGTCGATGTCCAGCACCTCGGCCAGGCACGCGGCGTGCAGGGCACGGGGCAGGTCCTGGTCGTCCGAGAACCCGAACTTCACGGTGATGTGGTCGATCCCGTCGTCCTCGTAGCCCAGGTCGTCGCGGAAGAACGCCTTGGCGTGCGGGACGTGCGGCACGTTGGCGGTGAGCACGGACACGATGAGCACGGTCCGGTGCATCACGTGGTTGTGCTCGACGTTCGCCCGGAGCGCGAGCGGGGTGGTCTCCTTGTTCGGGTGCGGGAAGATCGCGATCCCCTCGACCCGCGGGATGTGCTTCGTGTTGACGCGCTCGATGAACTCGGCGAGGGATCCCTCGCGCTCCTTGCGTTCCTCCTGCACGAGCTGCCGACCCCGGCGCCACGTCGTCATGAGCGTGATGACGGCCAGGGCGATGAGGAGCGGGACCCACCCGCCGTGCAGGATCTTCGACAGGTTGCCGGCGAGGAAGGTCAGCTCGAGTCCACCGAAGACGACCGCGGCGAGCACGAGCTTCCACGTCTTCCACTGCCAGAGCGGCTTCACGACGAGCAGGAGCAGCAGGGTGTCCACGACGAGCGCGCCGGTGACGGACACCCCGTACGCGGTCGCGAGGCTCGCGGACGACCGGAACGCCAGCATGATCGCCATCACGCCGATGAACAGCAGCAGGTTCACGGCGGGCAGGTAGATCTGGCCGCCTTCCTCGCGCGAGGTCTGCCGGATCGTCAGCGGCGGCAGCAGCCCGAGCTGCACGGCCTGCCGCGTCAGCGAGAACGCCCCGCTGATCACCGCTTGGCTCGCGATCACCGTGGCCGCGGTGGCGAGCACCACGACGGGGAGCCGCAGACCGTCGGGGAACAGCAGGAAGAACGGGTCCTTCGCCGCCGAGGGGTCCTCGAGCACGAGCGACGCCTGGCCGAGGTAGTTGAGCACGAGCGCCGGGAACACCACGAAGAACCACGCGCGCAGGATCGCGGGACGCCCGAAGTGCCCCATGTCGGCGTACAGCGCCTCGGCCCCGGTGATGACGAGGACGACCGCCCCCATCGCGACGAACGTGATGTACGGGTGCGCGACGAGGAACGCGATCGCCCAGGTCGGCGAGAGCCCCTGCAGGACGCCCGGGTGCGCGATGATGTGCGGCACGCCGGCGACCGCGATCACGACGAACCACAGGAGCATCACGGGACCGAACAGGTTGCCGACCTTGCCCGTGCCGAACCGCTGGACGAAGAACAGCAGCACGAGGATCACCGCGGCGATCGGGACGATCAGGTGCTCGACCGACGGGGCCGCGGTGGACAGGCCCTCGACCGCGGAGAGCACCGAGACCGCCGGTGTGATCACCGAGTCGCCGTAGAACAGCGAGACGCCGATGATCCCGATCACCAGGAAGATCGTCGCCCCGCCGCGACGCTCGGCGTACAGCCGCCGTGCGAGGGCGGCGAGCGCCATCACCCCGCCCTCGCCGTTGTTGTCGGCCCGCATGAGCACGAGCACGTACTTGATCGACACGACGACCGTGACGCTCCAGAACATGATCGAGATGACGCCGTAGACGTCCTCCTGCGTCGCCTTGACGATGCCGCCGTCGATCGTGAAGACGGTGCGCAGCGCGTAGAGCGGGCTGGTGCCGATGTCGCCGAAGACGACGCCGAGCGCCGCCAGTGCCAGCGCGACGACGCCCTTGCCGGGGACGTGGCCGTCGTCGGCCACGGTGTCCGTGGTGGGCGACGGTGAGCGGGTCTCGGTCACGCGCGTCTCTTCCGTCAGGGTCGTCCGGGCGACGACCGCGGATCATCATCGCACCGACGGGCGCCTCCGGTTCGCAGGCGACCTCCACCTGAGGACAGCCGTGCGGAGACCGGCCTGCAGTGTGCTGTACCCCGACACCTCGACGCGTACAGGAACGGCGTCCTACCGTCGGCGACGAACAGAGCGCGGACCCGCGCGGGAGGAGCACACCATGAACCTCGACGGCTTCGAACCAGCCCAGCTGATCGTCTTCGTCATCGCGGTCGTGCTGGTCTTCGGCGGGCTCATCGCGAGCAGGCGCCGCCGCTGACGCGGCACCCCCATGGGCCTGGAGGCACGGGGCCCGGTCCGGCGCGGACGTCGGCCCGTCAGGCGGTCAGGTCGGTGACGACGTCGTGCGCGACGCGCGCGGCACGCGCGGACGCGTCGTCGAGGTGCTCCTTGAACTCGTCGCCGTCCGGCGCGCAGAGGTCGCTGATCCCGCGGATCGACACGAACGGCATGTCGTGCACGTGGGCGAACTGGGCGATCGCCGCGGACTCCATGTCGACGGCCGCGACCTCGGGGAACGCCTCGCGCAGGACGCGTGCCCGCCCCTCGGTCACGAACACCTCGCTCGAGCCGATCGTGGCCGATCGCACCCGGTACGGGGTCTCGGCCGCAGCGGCGACGGCGGCCATCCGTGCGTCCGGCGCGTACCCAGGCGGCATGCCCGGCACCTGGCCGAGTGCGTACCCGAAGGCGGTCGCGTCCGCGTTCACGTTGACGTAGTGGTCGCCGACCACGACGTCGCCGATGGCGATCCCGCGCATCAGCCCACCGGCGGTGCCGACGCTGATCACGGGCACGGCGCCGAAGTCGTGGAAGCAGTGGGCGACGGCGGCGGTGGCGTTCGTGAACCCGATGCCGCTGCGGCGGAGCGCGACCGTCCGACCGCTGACGTCGAGCAGGTGGTGCTCGTCGTGTCCGCCCACGGGACCGTCCTGCAGGACCACACCGCCGAACAGGTCGGCGACGGCGGCGAGCTCCTCGCTCATGGCCGCGATGACGACGGCGACGGGTCGGGACTCCTGGTGCACCGGACGATCCTCCCACGCCGTGCGCGTGCCAGCATGTCCGCATGGGGATGCGCACGGACCGGGACGAGCGGGCTGGCCTGCGGGCGTTCCGCAACCAGCTCGCCGTGGTGGCCGGGATCACGCCGGTCGTCGCCTTCGTGCTGGTCGTCGACCGCGAGTCGGTCGGCGTGCTCGCCGCCGTGGGGACCGCGCTGCCACTGGCTGCCCTCGCGGTCACGGCGGCGGTGCCCGCGACGGTCGACCCGCGGTGGTTCGCGGTGGTGCTCGCGGTCGACGTCGCCGCGATCGCCCTGATCCGCGGGGACGTGCCGTCCATCGGCGTCAGCGCACTGTTCACGCTCCCCGCGCTCTGGGCGGGCTACGCGTTCGGCTTCCCCGGCGCAGCGACGACCACGGCGTTCGCGGTCGGCCTGCTCTGGGTGGGCGCACCGGGCGAGTGGGCGGCGATCGACTCCGGTGACACCGCCCGCCTGGTGTCGCTGCCGCTCGTGATCGCGGCGGTCAGCGGCACGGCGGCCGCCCTCGCCCGACGGGGACGCGCGCGCCAGGAGCTCCTGCACGACCAGGCCGCACTGCTGCGGCGACGACTCCACGAGGTGACCGCGCGCGAAGAGCTCGTCCGCGCGGTCCTCGACTCGGTGGACTTCGACGTGCTCGCCTTCGACGCGGACGGGAACACCACGATCACGAACGCGGGGCGGAGCGGCGCGGCCGCCCGGGACCTCGCCGCCCGCACCACGGCGGACGGGGTCGGGTCGCTCGTGCGGCGGACCCTGGACGGCGCCGAGCTCGAGGAGGAGCTCGTGCCGGTCCGGCGCGAGGACGGTCGGGCCAGGACGTACACGGTCAGCACGCGCCTGCTGCCCGACGAGGGCGGCGGGGGCGGCGTCCTCGTGGCGAGGGACGTCACCGCCGAGCGGAGCGCCCTGCAGGCCCGGGACGACCTGGTCGCCTCGGTGTCGCACGAGCTCCGCACACCGACCACGGCGGTCCTCGGCTCCGTGGAGCTCGCGCGCGAGGTGGAGGGCCTGCCCGCGGACGCCGAGCGCCTGCTCGACGTGGCCTCCCGCAACGCCGAACGACTCGTCGAGCTCGTCGGCGGCATCCTCGACGCGGCCCGGGAGGAACGCGTCGACCTCGTGCTCGCACCGTGCGACCTGCTCGAGGTCGTCGACGCCGCGGTCGAGGCCGCCGAGCCCGCCGCCCGCGCCGCCGGGGTGACGCTCCGGACGAGCGCGGCGGCGTCCCCGGTGACGGTGGTCGCCGACGCCTTCCGCATCCGGCAGGTCGTCGACAACCTGGTGAGCAACGCCGTCAAGTACAACCACGACGGTGGCTGGGTCGAGATCGGGGCGCACGCGGTCGGCGACCTCGTGTGGCTCATCGTGCGCGACGACGGGATCGGCATCGCGGACGCCGACCAGGACCGGCTGTTCGAGCGGTTCTTCCGTGCCGAGAGCGTCCGGAGCACCGGGATCCACGGCACCGGGCTCGGCCTCGCCATCTGCCGGCAGATCGCCCGGCGGCACGGCGGGGACCTCACGGTGCTCAGTGTGCTCGGCGAGGGCACCACCGCGACGATGACGATCCCGGCAGCGGGACCCGACCGGACCGAGGCCCTGGCGTGAACCCCTACCTGCTCTGGACCGCGGTCGGCAGCGGCCTCGTCCTGCTCGCCACCGCGCTGGTGAGCCGTCGTTCGGGCGCCCGACGGCCGGACGTCCCCCGGAGTGCCCTCGACGCGGCGGTCGGCATCGTCGGGGCGTTCCTCGTCTGCATCGCCGCAGCGCTCTTCGCCGGACCCGCCACCCGCGTGCTGGTGGTCTGGCTCGTCGTGCTGCTCACGGTCGGGCTCGTCTGCACGGTGCTCCGCGTCCGCCCGGGGATGGCGGCGGCCGCGGGCGACGGCGTCCCGCAGCGGGCCGAGGCGCTCCCGGCGGCGCTGCGGATGCTCGACCGCGCCGACTACCACCAGGTGTCGGTCGTCCGCCTCGCGGTGACCGTCGGCGACGCCGCGCAGCTCGGGACCGCGTTCGGCTCCGAGACGGTCGACGCCGCTCGTGCTGCCCTCGCCCGGGCACTCCGGGGCGTCGTCCCCCCGGACGCCCCCCTGTGGACCGAGCAGCACGACCGGGTGGTCGCGCTCGTCCGGCAGGAGGAGTGCGACCTGACGGCCTGGCGTGCCGAGGTCGAGACGGCCCTCGTGGCGGTGTCACCGGACCGCGTCCCGACGGTGCCGACGGCGACCTGGCGCACGACCTCGACCGACGACCTCGGCTACCGGCTCGACGACCTCGAGCGGGAAGACTGACAGCCGACGCCCCGCGACCGCCCGACCTCCGTGCGGTCAGCCCGCCGGGGCGAGGTCGATCGACAGCGTGTCGGTCGCGGTCTGCTGTGCCGTCGCGCCGCCGCTCCCCGCCGTGGTCTCGGTGAACACGAGCGTCACGATCGCCCGGAGCCGCGCGGCCTCGGCGGGCGCCGCCCCGAGCACGAACGTCCCGGACCACGACTGCGGTGCGGCGACCGCGAAGCCCTGTCCGTCCGCCTGCTCGGCGGGCGAGCCGTCCGACGCGACGTCGGCGCCAGACCCCGTCCGGTACGACACGGCGACGGCGGCCCGCACGAGCCGGACCTCGGCGTCGCCGCCGGACCGGGTCGTCACGGACATCGACAGGGGCTTGTCCGCTCCCGGGGTCCACTCGTCCATCGGCAGGGTCGACCAGTAGCGGACGTCCACCGTCAGGTCGCCGGCCTGCAGGGTCCGGCTCGCCGCCCCGGAGGCCAGGTCCCCGCCGACGGCGGACGGCGTCGCGGACGGCGTGCGCGACGGCGCCCCGGACCCCGACGCGGACGGTGCCCCCGATGCCGACGCGGACGCCGATGCCGCGACCTCCCACGGCGGCGTCCCGCACCCGGCGAGCACGAGCACCGCACCGACCGCGAGCGCCGACACGGCCGCAGCCCGCGCCACGACGGAACGCCCCATCGTCGGCCGCCGCACGTCCGACCCCCGCCGAACCGTCATCGTCGCCCCCGCTCCTGCGTCCAGAGCAGATCTTGAGGATCCGCTGCGCCATGGTAGCGCCGGCGCAGAGCGGCGGCCCGGAGACTCGGTGCAACCGCATCGACCCGAACGATCAGGAGCACCCCGTGTCCGCCACCCGACCCACCGAGGCCACCCGCACCGTCCCCACCACCTCGACCGCCGCCGACCGCAGCCGCTACACCCGCCGCCACGACCCCGAGCTGGCCGCGTCGGTCCTCGACGACCTGCAGGCGCTGCCGGAGTACCGCCCGTCCATCGGCTGCGTCATCCCGGCCTACAACGAGGAGGAGAGCATCGCCGCCGTGCTCACCTCGCTCCTCGAGCAGACCCGGCTGCCGGACGTGGTGCACGTCGTGATCAACAACACGACGGACCGGACCTTCGACGTCGCCGCGGACTTCGCCGGCCCGCACGTGGTCGAGCACGACGGGGTGGAGCAGCGCACCGAGGTCTACGTGCACGACATCGGCGAGAACCCGGACAAGAAGGTCGGGGCCCTGAACTACGGCTTCAGCCTCATCGAGGGTTGCGACTACATGCTCGGCGTCGACGGCGACACCACGGCGCACCCGGACGCCGTGGAGTGGTTGGCGCAGGAGATCGTCTCCGATGCGCGCATCGGCGGCATCTCCGCGATCTACTCGATCGACGACCGGCCCTTCCGCGGTCCCGTGCAGCGCTTCCTGATCGCTGGGCAGCGCGCCCAGTTCGCCGCGTTCAACATGCAGAACATGCTCAAGGGCCGGAACATGGCGGTCCTCGGCGGCCAGTTCTCGATCTTCTCGATGCGCGCCCTGCACGAGGTCATGGACGCGAACCACCAGGGCTCGCCGTGGGTGAAGGACAGCGAGGTCGAGGACTCCCTGCTCTCGCTCCAGGTGAAGAGCGCCGGGTACCTCACCAAGATCAGCGCCCGCGCCCGCGCCGACGTCGGCGGGATGCACACCCTGCGCGGCCTCGACGCCCAGCAGGTCAAGTGGAACTTCGGCGCGATCGAGCTCATGTGGCCCGGGCAGCGCGGCGACACGAAGGGGCAGCCGTTCCACCCGAACCTGCGCCTGCGCTGGGTCGAGCACGCCTCGATGGCGATGAACTTCCTGACGCGCGTGCTCTTCGTGCTGCTGCTCGTCGCGTCGCTGTCGATCCACGCGTTCGTGTTCAGCCCGCTGTGGCTGGTCCCGCCGGTGGTCGCCGTCGCGCTGAACCTGCGGGTCGTCGCGTCGATGAAGCACCGCACGTGGCGCGACGTGCTGTTCGCGGCGCTCATCGCCCCGGCCGAGGTCTACATGTGGATCCGGCTCGGCCACTTCCTGCGTGCGTGGACCCGCTTCGCGAGCAAGAAGCAGACCGACAACTGGGCCGAGCAGGCCAAGGCCGAGCGCGGCTCGGGCAACGCGCACCTGGCACCGGTCGCGATCGTCCTGCTCGTGATGGCCGCCGCGGTGTACGGCTGGCTGCAGCTCGACGTCGTCGCGCAGTCCACGATCCTGTGGTTCGGATGGCCGGTGCTCGCCGTGATCACGGCGATGCAGACCCTCGGGATGGTCGGCAAGCTGCTCCGCCGCCAGTTCGGGTACCGGGTCTGACGGATGCCGCCTCCCCGCTCACTCCGCGACGAACCCCGGGTCCCCGGGTCCCGTCAGCCGGTAGCCGACGCCCCGGACCGTCACGACGAAGCGTGGCGCGTTCGGGTCGTCGGCGAGCTTGCGTCGCAGGTTCGCCATGTGCACCTCGACGTTCCGCCGGTCGGCGTCGCCGATGTAGTGGGTGGTGACGTACGCGTCGTTCCGGACGGCCAGCGCCAGGTCCGCCTTGGACCGGACGCGGCGACGGGTCTCGACGAGCGTCGCGATGAGGTCGAACTCGGTCTTGGTCAGCTCGACCGGGACGCCGTCCACCCGGACGAGCCGGGCCTCCTGGTCGATCGCGAGCCCGTTGTGGTGCACCCACGCACCGTCGACGTCGGCCGGACCGACCGGCGAAGCCGGCGACGCCGGGCCGTCGGGCGAGGTCGGCGGGTCCGCGGCCGCCGAAGCGGCAGGGACCTCGGGCGTGACCGTCGCGACGGACAGGACGGCCGAGGGCGCGGCGGACGCGACCGGGACCTCGCTCGCGGCGAGCGGACCGGTGCCGTCCGGGTCGCCGACCTCGGGCGCCGCGGGCTCCGCGATGCGCGGACGCCGGAGCATCGCCCCGAGCCTGGCCCGGAGTTCCCGCGGCCGGAAGGGCTTGACGAGGTAGTCGTCCGCACCGGCCTCGAGGCCCTGCAGGATGTCGATCTCGTCACCCATCGCCGAGATCATCACGATGTAGGTGCTGCTCGACTCCCGGATGCGTCGCGCCACCTCGAAGCCGTCGATCCCCGGCAGCGACACGTCGAGCGTCGTCACGACGGGCTCGTGCGCGAGGACCGCGCGCACGCCGTCCTCGCCGTTGCCGGTGCTGACCGTCGAGAAGCCGGCCTGCATGAGCACCTGCTCGAGCAGGTAGCGGATGTCGAGGTCGTCCTCGATGACGACGGCGACGCGTCGTTCCTGTCCCGGGTCCGTCACGACGGAGTCCCCCTCCCCCGCCACGGTGGTCACCCGTGAACGGCACGCTGGTGGTCCTGGACGCGCACGACCGTGCCGAGCGGTACGGGTGGCTCGTCTCCGAGGAGTATTGCAGCACCCTCCTGCATGCGGACACCTGGGGATCCGCGCTCCGCGGCTTCGCGCCGGCCCCGGACGTGCTCCTGGTCGCGTCCCTGACGGACCGCGACGCCGCCGCCGTCGCGTCGATCGTCCGGGTCGGTCGCGCGCTCGGCGTCCGCGTGGTCTGCGACGGCTCGCGGACGGGCGACGCCACGCTCCGCGCAGCCGTCGCTGCCGGTGCCACCGGGTGGGACGGCTCGGCTGCGTCCGCCGGGGCCGCCTTCGCCTCGCCCGTCGCGTGACGCGACCACCCACCGGCCGGGAGGCACGGTGCGGCCCCGCCACGTGCCTCCCGTCCGGTGGTCCCCGCCCCGGTGACGGGACGCGCCGTCAGGAGGCGAGCACCGCGTCCACGGCGACCGCGAAGGCGTCCGCCCCGCCGTGGTCGTCGGCGGTGCCCGTGACCACGGCGTCGGCGGCGGACATGACCAGCTGGCCGTACGCGCCGTGCAGGCGCCAGAGCCGCCCTGGCCCGCCCCAACCCGCCATCGCGTACCGGTCGTAGCCGGGGTCCGCGTCGGGTCGGACGACCCAGTCCGTGTGCATCGCGTCGCACCACCGCGCCCCGACGACGCGCCGTCCGTCCACGACGCCGCGGTCGCGCACCAGGCGGCCGAGGCGGGCGACCTCCTCGGTGCGGAGCGCGATGCCGGCCCCGCCGGCGACGAACCCGCGGGAGCAGCGCTCCCAGGTGACGCCGTCGACGCCGAGCGGCGTGAACAGGCGGTCCGCGACGAACGCGCCGACGTCGCCGACCCGGGTCTCGAGGACGCGCATCGCCGTGTACGTGCTGACGTTCGCGTACTGGAAGACCCGGCCGCGTGCGGGCCGGGCGAGGAACTCGGCGGCGAGGTCCGGCCACTCGGTGAGCTCCGTCGCCGACCAGGGCATGTCGATGCCGCTCGTCATCGTGAGCAGGTGCCGCAGGGTGACCTCGCCGGTGCCCGGGCCGAACGCGGTGCCCGGCAGGGCGGACGCCATCGCCTCGACGACCGGTGCGTCGACGTCGACGAGGCCGTCGTCCGCCGCGATGCCGACCGCCAGGACGGCGACGCCCTTCGCGATCGAGTGCACCTCGCGGCGGACGTCAGGCGTCCAGTGGTGCTCGGCCGTCTCGTCACCGATCCGGACGTGCAGGCCGTGGGCGCGGAAGCCGGTCCGGTCGGCGTGGGCGACGAGGGTGTCGAGGACGGCGTCGGCGCGGTCGGAGTGGGCGGGGTGCACGGAGGCCATCATCGCGGACCCGCGGCCGCGGCGCGCGTCAGAGTCCGCGGAGCCGGCGCCCGGACGCGGCGTCGTTCCACGACGTCGACGAGCCCTCGACCTCGGCGGCGTGGAGGCCCTCGTGGCCGTCGGCGAGCGCGCAGCGCCAGCGGTCGAAGACGCTCATGCAGAGGTCGCGGACCACTGGGTCGGACGGCGGACCGCCGACGTCGTGGGGACGGTGGGGTGTGCCGGGTTCGGGTGCGGGTTCGTGGTGCATGTCGACAGGAGGACGTCCCGAGCGCGCGTTCTGTCACGAAATGACCGATCCGCGGCGTGTCCGTACGGGGCACGGCAGCGTCCGGCGTCCCCGCGGGCGCGGGGTGTTGGCTCGGGGTGTGCCCGAGGACGACCCCCTGCTCCACGCATCGGACGCGACCCTCGTGTCGCGCGCCGGTGACGGGGACGTCCTGGCGTTCGAGGTCCTCGCCCGGCGCCACGGTCCGGTGATGCGCGTGTACGCGGAGCAGGTCCTCGCGTCGAACGTCGAGTCGGACGACGTCGTGCAGGAGTCCTTCCTGACCGGGTGGCGGAAGCTCGGGGAGCTCGAGCAGCCCGCGCGGTTCCGCTCGTGGATGATGCAGATCGTCACGCGCAAGGCCCTCGACCGGCTGCGGCGACGGCGGCACCACGAGGAGCTCGACGACGACGTCGCCGAACCGACCCACGTCGCCCGGGACCCGGAGCGCATCGTCGAGACGCGACTGCAGCTCGACGCCGTCTGGGCCGCGCTCGACCGGCTGCCCGTCGACCAGCGTCGGTGCTGGCTGCTCCGGGAGACCGCCGGCTACAGCTACCAGCAGATCGCCGACGAACTCGAACTGCCCGTGACCACCGTCCGCGGGCTGCTCGCCCGAGCGCGACGGTTCCTCTCCGCGGAGATGGAGGGATGGCGATGAACCAGGACGACCTGCCCGTGCCCGACGACGACCTGCCCGTGCCCGACGACGACCTGCCCCTGCCGGACGACGACCTGTCCGTGCCGGACGACGATCTCGACGGCCACTCCATGGAGGAGCTCGCCGAGTACCTCGACCGCGGACGGAACCCGATCGACCCGTCGATCGAGGGCTCCGCCGCGTGCCGCCTCGCGCTCTCGAACATGCAGCGGCTCCGCGAGCTCTCGATCGACGCCCTGCAGCACCGCGCCGACGGTGAGTCCGACCGCGAGACCGGCTGGGTCGACCGGCTGCTCGAGGCGATCCGCGCCGAGGTCCGGTCCGGCCGGGACGTCCCGGTCTCCCACCCCGACCCGCGGCTGCGCCTGTCGATGACCGAGGCCGCCGTGCAGGGCATCGTGCGGCGGGCCGGCGACACCATGGGCGGGGTCGTGATGGGACGCTGCACGCTGTCCGGCGACCTCGACGTCCCCGGCGCCCCGATCACCGTCTCCGTCACCGCCGGGCTCGTCTACGGACACCCCGCCGAGGAGACCGCAGAGCGACTCCGGCTCGCCGTCACGCGCGCGCTCGAGCGGCACACCGAGCTCACCGTCGCGTCGATCGACGTCCGGTTCGACGACGTCTTCCTGCCGTGAGGAGCAGCACCGTGGACGACGAAGCACTCTCCCGCGACCTGACCGCCGCCGTCCGGGCCGTCCCCGGCGTCGTCGGCGTGCACGCGCCCCGGTCCGCGGTGCACGCCGCCGCCGAGGCCGTCGCGGTCGCGCTCTCGCTGCGGGAGCCCGACGTGCTCGTCGACGTCGACCGGCTCGACACCACGCTCCGGCTCACCACGCACATCGCGGTGGACGACCGGCGGCCGGCGCCCGACACCCTGCGCGAGGTCGGGGAGCGGTTGCGCGAGGTCGTCGACGGGGTGCCGGGGCCGTCGGCGGACCTGATCACGGTGACGATCCGGGTGGTGGAGGACGGCGGTACGGTCGTCGGGTGACGGCTCCCCGCAGCCGTGCGGGGGCCGCCGTGACGGACACCCGCGACGGGCCCGTCCCGAGGAGGAACGGACCCGTCGAAGCACAGCGCCCCTACTGCAGGTGGATGCTGTCCAGCTCGGCGTACCCGGTGCCGCCCGCGAAGTTCGGCGACCCCTTCGCGAGTCGGATCACGTTGTAGCCGGCCCGCAGCTGCACCGTGACGTCGACGCTGCCGGTGGGGTTGCCCCAGCCGGCGGTGGTCGGCGGGTACGTCACCGTGGAGAACCCGCCGCCGTTGTACGCGAGCCCCTGGGTGGCGTTCGCACCGGTCGCGTTCGCGTACTTGACGGTCATCGTGTACGACCGCGCGGTCGGTACGTCGACCAGGAAGTCGACGAAGCTGTCCGTCCGGGCATCACCGGAGCCGTCGATGCGGCCGACGTAGCCGCCGTTCGACGCCGTCGACGAGGACAGCCGCGACGCGTTCACGACCGTCGCGTTCTCGGCCTCGTACGTCTGCTGGTACGTCGTCGCGCCCGTGGTCGGCGTGATGAGCAGCTGGTAGGCGGCCACCGCGTCCATGTTCGACACCGGCACCGTGATCGACCCGTCGACGACGCTGTAGGTCGTCGTCGACAGGAGGTTCGGGGCGGTCTGGTTGGTCGTGCGCCCGGTCGTGTTCGTCGACGAGAGCTGCACCGAGACCTGGCTGCCGAGACCCGACAGACCGTTGACCTTGACGGTGTTCGAGCCGCTGTCGCCGCCGAAGACGACGTTCACCTGCTTCCGGCTGGCGTCGTACGATGCGACACCGTCCAGGTACGACTGGGGAACGGTCTGGACGACGTTGCCCGACTGGTCGCCGTACCACTTGTAGGCCCAGTAGGACGCCGTGGGCAGGTCGTTGTACAGCAACCCGTCCATCGTGCCGGCCTCGTACCAGTAGGCCCGCTCGGCGTCGTGGATGCCGGCACGCTCGAACGCGGCCATGTAGTGCACGCCGATGCTCGGCTGGTCGACCTGCCCGGGCGAGGCGTACTCGTTGATCGAGATCGGGATGTGCGGCAGCCCGAGGGAGTCCTCGATGCTCCGGAAGTCCGCGACGTGCGCCTGGACGTCCTGGTAGCTGAAGTCGCCGAGCTCGTGCCACACCGCCACGGACGGCAGCGTGTTCGTGTTCTTCGCGTTCGTCATGAACGAGAGCATGAAGTCGTGGCTGTAGCTGCTGGCGCCCGGTCCGATGATCGGTGTGAGGGTGTCGATCGCGCGGATGTCGCGGTAGGTCCGCGTCCACATGTCGAGGTAACTGCCGGCGTTCGGGTCGTTCTTCGTGCTGGTCGTCCAGTTGGCGTCCGGCTCGTTCCAGATCTCGTACCCGGCGATGTTCGTGGTGCTGGTTGCGTTCACCCGCGCCGTGATCATCGTCTTGATCTTCGACTCCCAGTCCGCCCAGCTGACCCAGTCGTAGGGGAACGTGCTGAAGATGTCCGGCAGTCGGAGGTACTGCTGTCCGCCGGCGTCGGTGACCTTGCCGGCGACCTGCAGGCCGTCGCAGCAGGGGTGCGTGGCGCCGTTGCCGAGCTGCTGGGTGCCGGGCGGCGGCTGCGTGAACGTGTTGACGTGCAGCGGGTAGAGCTGGCTGAGCGGCGGGGTGCTGCCGGTGTCGACGCCGTACAGCCCGCCGGCGGCGACGTGCGTGACGGGGCGGACGGTCGTGCCGACGTTGACCGTCAGGGTGTTCCCCGCGGCGAAGGCGGGTGCGGTCGACCCGAGCCCGAGGGCTGCGGTCCCCGCGACGGCGAGCGCGGCGAGGACTGCTGTGGTCCTCGTCGGTCGGCCCCGACGGGTGCGTCGGAGCGGTGTTCGAAGATGCGTCATTGCTTCCTCCTCGTGGTGCTCCGGGTGGTCCCGGAACGCTGGTGGGTCACTCCGCGTCGTCGGCGGGGTGCTTGTGGAGCCGACCGAGGCGCTCCGCCTCGGCGTTCCGCTCGTAGCCCAGGTACGCGATGACCGCGAGGACGCGGTGGCGGTTCACCGGTCGCACGGTCTCCGGGCAGTTCAGGACGCGCGAGACCGTCTGGTGGGACACGCCCGCCACGGTCGCGACGTCGTAGATGGTCGGCTTCCCGGCGCGGTCGAGCGTCATCGCTCCTCCTTCTGTGATCGCCCGCCAGGCGGTCGCCGTGGTGCGGACGGGAGGCACGGGACGGCTTCCGTTCCGCGGCTCGCCTACCCGACGGGCAGGAAGACACGCATCGTGGACGGACCGCGGTTGCCCCACGTCGCGTAGGGCACGAGTCGCACCTCGCGCGGGCCGTCCACCGGGAGCGCGACGGGTCCCGGTCCGTAGGGCAGCCCGTCGGGTTCCGGTGCCGCGAGGGACCGGACGGGCAGGCGGACGTCATCGGCGCCGTGGTCGACCGGCTCGGCCCCGGTGGGCACGAGCACGTCACGGACGTCGGTGCCGGCCTCGAGGGACTCGAGGGCGTAGACCAGCGGCCCGCGCTCGACGGCGACGGTGCCGCGGACGGCGTCGATGCGCGGGTCGGGCACGGTGATCCGGGCTCGGACGGGGACGTCGAGGACGATGCGGTCCCCCGCTGCGAACCGCCGGGTCACGGTCACGGTGTCGCCCTCCACGGGCACCGCCTGGCCAGCCACGTCGAGCGTGGCGCCCGAAGACCAGGACGGTACCCGCAGCCGGAGCGCGACCGGTTCGTCGCCGTCGATGGTGGCGACGACCTCGACCCGTCCGGAGCGCGGCCAGTCCGACCGGACCGAGAACGCCGCGCGGGTCCCGTCACCGAGCACGGTGTCGACCTCGTAGTCGCCGTACTGGTGCAGCTGAAGGCCGTCGTCGCTGACGGTGGCGAACACGGTCTGCACGCTCGCGAGCGTCCGGGACAGGTTCGTCGGGCAGCAGGACACCTCGAACCACGGTGCACGGAGACTCGAGAGCGCGCGGCGGCTGACCTCGTCCTCGGGCGGGACGGTCCCCTCGACGCGCTGGTGCATGGTGTTGGCGTAGAAGAACGCGCGGCCGTCCTCGCGCGGGGCGACCATCACGGCGTTGTACAGCGTGCGTTCGATGAGGTCGGCGTACTTCGACGCCCCCGTCTCGAGCAGCAGCCGCCACGACAGCATGTTCGACGCGATCGCGGCACAGGTCTCGCCGTACTCGCGGTCCGGCGGCAGTTCGTGGTCGGCCCCGAACGCCTCGTCCTGGTGGTGGGCCCCCATCGCCCCGGTCAGGTAGGTGCGCCGCGCCACGGTGTTCGTCCACTGGGTCTCCACCGCGCGCAGGAGCTCCCGGTCGCCGGTCTCGACCGCGACGTCGACCGCACCGGCCGCCAGGTAGAGCGCCCGGACGGCGTGCCCGCGGAGCACGTCGGCGTCACGGACCGGCACGTCGTCCTGGAAGTACTCCTGGCCGTACTCGATCGGCGCGAGCAGCCCGTGCCCGCGGCGCTCGACGAACGTCCGCGCCAGGTCGACGTACCGGTGGTCGCCGGTCGCCCGGCCGAGCTCCACGAGGGCCGGCTCGATCTCCGGGTGCCCGCACACCGCCTCCCGTCCGCCCGTCCCGAACACGTCGACCAGGTGGTCGGCGACGCGGATCGCCACGTCGACGAGCCGTCCGCCGCCGGCGGTGCGCAACCGCGCGACCGCAGCCTGCAGGAGGTGACCCATCGAGTAGAGCTCGTGGCCCCACTCCAGGTCGGACCACCGGGGCCGCTGCCACGCACGGCCGAAGCTCGTGTGCAGGTACCCGTCGGCGTCCTGCGCGGCCGCGACCCGCTCGACGAGCCGTTCGTAGCGGTCGGCGAGGTCGTCGTCGGGCTGCACGCCGAGCTGCCATGCCATCGCCTCGAGGAGCTTGTAGACCTCGGAGTCGACGAACTCGATGCCCGCGTGGTCGAAGGGTTCCCCCGTCGCCGCGGCGTCGAAGTTGCCGGTCCAGCCGATGCGCTCCATCCAGGTCTCGCAGTGGCGGATCACGGTGTCGGCGTTCCGCTGCTGCCACTCGGCCCAGTAGCCGCCGGTCAGGCGCAGGTCGCCGAGCGGGAGCGGTCGGAGTGCACCCGTGGACGGGACGACCGGTCCGGCCGGGACGGTGGTGTGGGTGATGGTCACGATGTCCTCCTGGGACGTGGGGAACGGGGGCGTCAGTCCTTGACGGCGCCGGCGGTGACCCCAGCGGCGACGTAGCGCTGGGCGAGGACGAGGAGCACCGCGGCGGGGATCGACGCGACCACGGCGGTGGCCATGATCGAGTTCCACTCCTGGTTGTTGTTGCCGATGTAGGCGTAGATGCCGAGCGTGATCGGCTTCGCGTCACCGCCCCCGTCGAGGGTGTTGGCGAACAGGAAGTCGGACCACGCCCACAGGAAGCTGAAGAGCGACACCGTCACGACCGAGTTGCGGCTGACCGGCATGACCACCGAGGTGAAGGTGCGCCAGGTGCTCGCCCCGTCGATCCGGGCGGCGTTGATGAGCTCGTCCGGGATCCCCCGCATGAACGCGGTGAAGATGAGCACGCCGAACGGGACCGCGATCGTCGAGTCGGCGAGGATCAGTCCCCACACGGTGTCGAGGATCCCGAGCTGCACGTAGATCGTGTAGAAGCCCATCGCCATGATGATCGCGGGGATCATCTGCGCGATGAGGAGCACGAAGCTCATCGCCCCGCCGCCACGCGGCTGCAGCTTGGCGAGCGAGTACGCGGCCGGAGCGGACAGCGCGAGCGTGAGGACGACCGTGCCGAGGCCGACGACCAGGCTCGTGCCGAGGAACGGCAGCTGCTGGCCGAGCACCGTGCTGTAGCCGTGCAGGGTGCCGTCGATCGGGATGAGGTTCGGTGGGCTCTTCCGCATGTCCTGGTCGCGGGTGAGCGAGACGTTGACCATCCAGTAGACGGGGAAGAGCATCACCGCGGTGAAGACGACGCCGAGGGCGGTCCGCCACCACCGCTTCGCGGCGGGCGGGGTCGCCGTGGCGCGCTGCCGGCCCCCTCGGGCGGTCCGGGTCGTGACGGCACGGGTGACGGTCGTGGTGGCCATGTCACACCTCCAGGCGGCGCTGCACGCGCGCGTAGACGAGGCCGACGACCAGGGCGATGACGATGAGCACGTTGCCCACGGTGGCGGCGGAGCTGAAGTCGGGCAGGAGCGAGCCGAACCCGAGTTGGTAGGACCAGATGGCGAGGGTCGTGGACGAGCCGGACGGGCCGCCCTTCGTCATGATCCAGATGATGTCGAAGACCTTGAGCGTGTAGACGAAGCCGAGCAGCAGCGTGATCGCGGTGACCGGACGGAGCAGCGGGAAGGTGATCCGCCAGAACCGCTGCCAGCCGTTCGCGCCGTCCAGGGACGCGGCCTCGTACAGCTCGCCCGGGATGCCCTGCAGCCCGGAGTACATGATCACGAGGTTGAACGGGATGCCGATCCAGATGTTCGCGACGAGGACCGCGAACAGCGACCAGTCGGGTGAGGTCAGCCAGTTGATCTGTCCGATGCCGACCGCCTCGAGGAACGCGTTCACGATGCCCGAGTCGCTGTTCATCATCCACGACCACGTGCTCGCGGACACCAGCAGCGGCAGGAGCCACGGCACGAGGAACAGCGCCCGGAGCAGCCCGGACAGCGGGAAGTGGTGGTGGAAGAACACCGCCAGGGCGAGCCCGAGGGCGAACTGCGCGACGATCGACACGAGGACGAAGACCGTCGTGTTCCAGATCGCCGGGGCGAAGGTCGCGCTCGAGAACACCGAGACGAAGTTCTGCAGGCCGACGAACGGGGCGTTGCCGGAGACGAACGACGTCACCGTGTAGTGCCGCAGGCTCAGCTCGATGTTCTTGTAGAGCGGGTACGCGTAGAAGAGCAGCAGGTAGAGGGCCACCGGGGCGAGGAACGCCCAGGCCGTGAGCTGTGCTCGTCGCTGTGCGTGGGCGCGGCGGGCCCGGGCCGAGGCGGGGGTGCCGTCGGCCCGGGGACGCGCAGCCGACGGTCGCAGTGACGTCGTGTCGGTCGTCATGGTCGTGTCGACTTCCGTTTCCGTGGTGGTGCGGGTGGGGTGGACTTACTTCTTGAGCTTCTCGTCGACGGCCTGCTGGGCTGCCTGCAGTGCGTTCGACGGCGACGCGGAACCGGACTCGGCCTTCTGCACCGCGGTCCACAGCTGCTCGGAGATGACGGGGTACTTCACGCCGAGGTCGTCCCCGGTGCGGGCCTTCGCCGCCTTGACCGCGTCGACCCAGGTGGACAGGTCCTTGTTCCCCGCGAGTTGCTGCTGCTGCAGGCTCGACGACGCAGCGATGTAGTTCAGCGTGTTGTCCGTCGTGACGACGTTGTCGCCCGACGACAGGCACTCGACGATCTTCTTCGTCGTCGCGTAGCGGGCGGTGTCCTTCTGCACCGGGATGGTGAAGAACTCACCGCCGGTCGGGACCGGTGCGGCTCCGCCGTCCTTCGCGGGGATCGTGATGACGCCCGCGCCCATCTGCTTCGCGGCGTCCTTCTGCCACGTGCCGTTCTCGCCGAAGGCGAAGTCGCCGGTCTGGAACTCCTGCCAGCTGGTCGTCTGGGTGTTCTGGATGACCGAGTTCGGGGCGTAGCCCTCGTCGATCCAGCCCTTCCAGAGGCTGAGCGCCTCTTCTGCCTTGGACGAGTCGAGCTTCGTCAGGTCGGCGTCGGCGCCCCAGAACCACGGGAGGAACTGGAACGAGCCCTCCTCGGTGTTGATGCCGGAGAAGGTGATGCCCTTCTTGCCGGCGGCCTTGACCTTCGCCAGCGCCGCGGTCAGCGAGTCCCAGTCCTTGACGGAGGACGGGTCGACACCGGCGGCCTGGAGCACCTTCGGGTTGTAGTAGAGCGCCAGGGTGTTGGCGCCGATCGGGACGCCGTACGTCTTGCCGTCGACGACGCCCGCTCCGAGGATGTTCTTCGCGATCGAGCCGGTCTGCAGGCCGTTCGTGCCGGTGTCGGTGACGATGCCGGCCTGGGCCAGGGTCGAGACCACGGGGTTGTCGACGAGCAGGACGTCGGGCGACTTGCCCTGCTGGCCGGCCAGCAGCGCCTTGTTCGTCAAGTCGGACGTGTCGTAGCCGGTGCGCTTCACGGTGACGCCGGCGTCGGTGCCGCACTTCGCGACGAGCTTGCCCCACGCGGAGGACGCGTCGTACTGGGGGTACGGGTCCCAGAACGTGTATGTGCCCTTCGCGGCGTCCGACGAACCGGAGCCGGAGGACTGGGCCGAACAGCCGGTGAGACCGGCGACGACGCTGGCTGCTGCCACCAGCGCGCCGATGCGGATTGCGGTCTTGGTGCGCATGATCACGGGTTCCTCTCTGAATGCGACGTGATCGCAGGTTCGGGTCCGGCAGCGGCCCCCTCGGCGACGCTGCCTCGCCGTCGAGGGGAACCGAAACCGGTTTCGGGAGGAATCTACGATCCGCCCTGGAGAAGTGTCAAGGGGATTCGTAAACTAGTTTCGGAGGCAGGATGAACGACGACACCGCGCAGTCCGTCCCGACCGCGGAGACCGCGACGCTCGCCGATGTGGCGCGAGCCGCCGGGGTGTCCGTCGCGACGGCGTCGAAGGCGCTCAACGGCAAGGCGCACGTCAGTGCGCGGTCGCGCGAGGCCGTGCTCGCAGCGGCAGCGGAGCTCTCGTTCGTGCCGAACCCGTTCGCCCGCGCGCTGAACCGCGCACCCACGAACACGATCGGCATGCTCACGAGTGACCTCGACAACCGGTTCGTCCTACCGATCCTGCTCGGGGCCGAGGACGCCTTCGGGGCTGGCTCGCTGTCGGTGCTGCTCGCAGACGCCCGCGACAGCGACCTCCGCGAACAGCTCCAGCTGCAGTCCCTGCTGACCCGCCGGGTCGACGGGGTCCTGGTCGTCGGTCGCACCACGAACCCGAGGCCGCCGATGCGGTCGAAGCCGGACGTCCCGGTCGTGTACGTGTACGCGCCGTCCGCCGACGACCAGGACCTGTCCTTCGAGCCGGACAACGAGCTCGCCGGCCGGCTGGCGGTCGAGCACCTGCTCGCGGCCGGCCGCCGACGCATCGCGATCGTCAACGGCGAGGACGGGTACGCCGCGGCGCGCGACCGCCTCCGTGGCGCCGCCGCGGCGATGGACGACCACGGGCTCGAGCTGATCGGCAACCCCGGGCTCGTGTTCGGCGCCTGGAACGAGACCTGGGGCCGGCGCGCGACCGAGCGACTGCTCGAGACCCACCCGGACGTCGACGCCGTGGTCGCCGGCAGCGACCACATCGCCCGCGGGGTGATGGACACCGTGCGCGAGTCGGGGCGGCGGATCCCGGACGACGTCGCGGTCGTCGGCTTCGACAACTGGGACGTCCTGGTCGAGGGCGCCCGCCCCCAGCTGACCAGCGTGGACATGAACCTGCAGGAGCTCGGACGACTCGCGGCGGAGGCGCTCGTGGAGAGCATCGACGGCGTGGTGCGACAGGGGCGGGTACGGAACCCGGTGCAGCTCGTGGTGCGGGGGTCGAGCGACCCGGACCGCGGAGACGTCCAGCAGACCTGAACACTCCGCCATCTCCGGTGCGCCACCCGGCCCCTTGCGCCCGACTACCGTGGGATCTGCCGGGCACCGTGTCCTGCACCGTCCGAGGGGGATCCGATGTCGAACGCGACGCCGCCAGGCTGGTACCCGGACCCGTCTGGTCACCCGGGGATGCGGTGGTGGGACGGCACCGCCTGGACGCAGCACGTCGGACCGCCCCCGGCGCAGTCGCAGGCGCAGGCGCAGGCGACCAGGCCGCGTCTGCGTGACGAGGTGCCGACCGACACCGTGTGGGTGTGGCTCCTCGTGCTCCAGCCGGTCCTCGCCGTCCTGCTGCAGTTCGCCTACCAGCCACACCTGCAGTTCCGGACCGTCGGGCCGGAGCGCTTCCCGACGGTCGACCCGACCTCGCTCTACACCGCCGGGTACTTCGTCGTGCAGGTCGGCGGGCTGGTCCTGTACGGCGCGGCCGTCGTGCTCGCGTGGCTCGACCACCGGGAGCTACGGCGACGCGGGGTCGTGCGACCGTTCCCGTGGCCGTGGGCGTTCCTGTCCGCGATCGTCTACGTGATCGGGCGGTTCGTGGTCGTCCGCAAGGTCGCACCGGGTCGGCCGATGTGGCCGCTGTGGTCGTACCTCGCGGTCTTCGTGCTCAGCACGATCGTCGGCCTCGTGCACGGCCTCGCACTGTTCCGGCAGCTGCTGCCGTAGGCGCAGCAGGCGGAACGTCCGGTCGGGCGTCGCTGTCGCAGGCGCTCGGGGCGCCTGCCGAAGGAGCAAGCGGACGACGTCGACGGCTCTGGGCGTCGGGAGGTGTCACCGTTGCAGGACACCTCGTCCGCTCCTACCGAGCGACGCGATCGAGCCAGTCGCTGAACAACGCCCTCTCGTTCGGGGTGAGCGCTCCGGTGTGCTCGAGCTGGTGTCGGACCTGCATGACTGCGCCGGTCCGGGTCACCGGAGCGGCGGGCACGGCGAGGACCGCGTTCAGTGCCGCGTCCCGGGATCGCGTGGACAACGACATGTCGCGGGACTCGGCGGGCCTGGCGAGCAGGGTGAACACGACGCCGACGCCTGCAGCGCGGATCACGTCGACGGCGTCCGCCACCGGCACGGCGAGGCGTCCGGTCTTCGCTGCCTCGACCAACTGCTCACGGAGGATCGCGTCGATCGCGTCCGCGGCGGGAGAGGACGTGCCGTCCCGAGGGTCGCCGTAGGCGATGGAGTACACCTGCGGGTGCCGCAGCCCCCAGTCGATGTGCATGTCCCACCCCTGACGGAGCGAGTCGATCGGGTCCGCTCCCGGGGTCCATCCGGTCCAGGTCGCCAGGTGTGCGGCGAAGCCGTGGAGCGCGACCTGGTCGAGGAGACCCTGTTTGTCGCCGAAGATCCGGTAGATCGTCGGCGCCTGGATGTGGAGCGCGGAGGTGATCGCCCGGGTCGTGACCGCATCGCGGCCTTCCGCGTTCAGGAGGTCGTGCGCGGTGTCGAGGATCCGGACGCGCATGTCCTCGGAACGAGTCAACGGCTGGCCTTTCGGTGGGAACGAGCCAGCCGGCGGGATCTGGCTCCGTTCCATGATCCCACCGGCTCGGTGACGTCAGCGCTGCTCGATCGCCCGCCCGACCCGGTAGAGCGTGGCTTCGTCGAAGTGCTTCCCGATCAGCTGGAGACCGACCGGCAGTCCGCCGACCCGGCCGCACGGCACGCTGAGCGCTGGGTGGTGCGTGATGTTGAACGGCGTGGTGTTGGCCGACATCTCGATCGCGGCGCCGACCGCAGCACCGGCACCGTGCTCCGGGTCCGGCAGCGGCCGCGCGGTCTGCGGGGTGGTCGGGGTGACGAGTACGTCGAACCGGGCGAGGGCGTCGTCGTAGGCAGCCCGGAGGACCTGTGCCCGGTTGACGGCCCTGGCGTAGTGCAGCCGCCCGGCCTGCTGGTCGACGTAGGCGCCGACGAGGGTGAACAGGCGCACGTTCGCCGGGTGGGCCTCGGCGGCTCCGCGGTGGTCGAGGACGTGCTGCATCATGTCGACGGGGTAGGCGTCCGGCCTGCCGAAGCCGAACCCCTGGTTGCGGAGCACCGTCTCGGCCATGCCCTCGATCGCGATCGCGGTCCAGATCGCAGGACCGAGGGAGTGCAGCGGGACGGAGACCTCCTCCACGATCGCCCCCTGTGCTCGTAGCGCAGCGACGGCGTCGCGGACGGTCTGGTCGACCTCCGCTTCTGCGTGCTCGGTGCCGAACCCCTCGGTGAGGACGCCGATCCGCATCCCTTCGACGCCGCTGTCGATCTCGGTGAGGTAGTCGTCGACGACGACGTTCCGCTGGCGCGGATCGATCCCGTCGGGACCGGCGATGGCGGCCAGGAAGCGCGCGTTGTCGAGGACGGTGCGCGTCATCGGTCCGACGTGGTCGAAGTACCCGTCGAGGGTGGCGATGCCGGTGTACGGCACGAGGCCGTAGGTCGGCTTGAGGCCCACGACACCGGACCACGACGCCGGCATGCGGATCGACCCGGCCTGATCGGCGCCGAGGGTCATGTCCGCGTCCCCGGTGACGAGCGCGACGGCGCTGCCGCTGGAGGAACCACCGGAGGAGTACCCCATCCGGTGTGGGTTGTGCACCACGCCCGACGCGGCCGTGTGACTGCCACCGGACATGCAGAAGTACTCGTTCGTGGTCTTGCCGACGATCTCCGCCCCCGCAGCCAGGGCCCTGGTCACCACCGTGGCGTCCTCGTTCGGTACGAAGGTCTCGAGCTCCTTCGAGCCGTTGCGCATCGGGACACCCGCGACGAGGATGCTGTCCTTCACCCCGAGGCGCACGCCCGCGAGGAGGCCGGAGTCGGCTCCGTGGATCGAGGTCCGGACCTCCCACGCATGGTGCGGGTCCTCTGCGGCGGAGGGGCGGACGGAGTGCACCGGCTCGCGCGTCGGCAGGGGTCCGGGTTCGGGGATCGCCTCCAGGGCGTCGTACACACCGACCATCCCGGCGATCATCGCCGTGTACTCCTCCGGGGCGGCAGCGATGTCGCTGTAGCCGATCTTCGAGGCGAGGTCGGCGATCTGCGCCGGTGTGGGCTGCTGGACAGACATGGCTGCTCCTTCGGGTCAGCTGGAGCGCGAAACGCGCTAACAAAAAAAAGTTAGCATGCAAGAACCCATCGTGTCCGGCGTCCTGCGCTGCAGGCGTCAGCGGTCCCGCAGGACGCGCAGTGACTGCGATCGCTGAGCGAGCATCGTGTCGTAGCTGCCGTCGCGTTCCGCCCAGCGGAGCGGCCGGGCCCGCTCCACGACGATCTCCCTCGGTGTCGGCTCCTGGACGAGCAGGCTGATCACCTCGTCGAGGAACGCGTCGAGGGGCAGGGCGTTCGGGTTGACCTTCTCCTGGCCGGCGGTCGCCACCGCCGGAGGAACGAGCTCGATCACCCCGACACCCGTGCCGGCGAGCTGCGCCCGGAGGGATTCGGAGTACGAGTGCACGGCTGCCTTCGTGGCGCCGTAGGTCGGCATCAGCGGGAAGGGCATGAAGCCGATACCGGAGGTGACCGTCAGGAGGTCGCCGTGACCCTGTTCGAGCAGGTGCGGCGTGAACGCGTCGATCACGCGGATCGTGCCGAGCAGGTTGACCGCGATCGAGTGCTCGGCCTGTGCGATGTGCCCAGGATCGCGCAGGTCTTCCTGCTCCATGACGCCGGACATCGTGACCACGAGATCCAGGTCCGGATGCGCACGGAGGACCTGGTCGCGTGCCCCGAGGACCGATAGCGGATCGGTCACGTCGATCACGACCGCGTCGACGTCGTTGACCCGTGCCGCGCTGCGGCCGCCGACGACGACCGTCGATCCGGCTGCCGCCAAGCGTCGAGCCAGGCCGGCGCCGATCCCGGTCGTGCCGCCGGCGATGAAGACGGTGCGGTTGCTGATGTCCATCTCGGTTCCTTCCGATTCGGTTGCTGATCCGATGTTCGCGCTGAGTCCGGCGGTCGAGGAGGCCCCGCTCTTCCAGGGGAGTACCAGGACCCCCGCTCCTCGCCAGCGCACTGGTTAGCGTGGAGTCCATGAACGATCCGGACGAGAACCGGCTCGGTCGGTACCTGGCTGCGCGACGCGCACTCGTCACCCCCGAGCAGGTCGGCCTCCCCGCCGGTCCGAACCGCCGCGTCCCAGGACTCCGCCGCGAAGAGGTCGCACTCCTGGCCGGGATCAGCGCGGACTACTACCTGCGACTCGAGCGCGGACGAGACCGCAACCCGTCCGCGCAGGTGCTCGACTCGCTCGCCCGGGTGCTGACGCTCGACGACGTCGAACGGGCCTACCTCGCGGACCTCACCGCGTCCCGGCCGCGCACGCGTTCTCGTCCGAGCCTGGTGCGCATCCCGCCTCGTCTCCGCCACCTGTTGGCCGCGGTCGAGGTACCCGCCTTCATCGAGAGCAGGACGCTCGACGTCCTGGCAGCGAACAGCCTCGCGACCGCGCTCTCACCCAGGCTGGCCGCCGGGCAGAACCGGCTGCGGTCGCTGCTCGTCGACCCTGAGGAGCGGGCCTTCCAGCAAGACTGGGAGCGCGCGGTCGTCGAGATGGTCGCTGCGTTCCGTCATGCCTTGGGCAGTGACGTCGACGACCCGAGGGCGGTCGAGCTCGTCGGGCAGCTCTCGCTCGCGAGCGCTCGGTTCCGGGAGCTCTGGGCGCGACAGGACGTGCGACCGCTGGCCGGCACCACCGTCACCGTGCAGCACCCGGAGCTCGGCTCCCTTCGCCTGAACCGGGACAAGCTTCCGGTCGGTGGTGTGATCCTCGTCCTCTACTACGCGGACGAAGGCTCCGCGGACGCCCAGAAACTGCGTCTGCTCGCTTCGCTGGCTCGCACGTCTCGGACGGAGACGGGTCCGCAGGAGGCGTCAGCGATGGCCTGACGACCGAGCCGCCGCGCGTACCCGATCCATCCGGAGCGGGGCCAGCGCTCGCTCCGCCTCCAGGATTCGAACCCGGACCTAACGGCACCAAAGGCCGTCGTGCTGCCGTTACACCAAGGCGGAACACACCCGTCCGGGTGCACCGACCATCCTCCCACGACGCGGACGCTGGCCGCGCGCCGTCGGTTCGGCCAAGATGGAGGGATGCCGCAGCAGGACGAGGTCGACCGGATCGTCGCGGCGTGGGGTGGGGAGCGCCCCGACCTGGACTTCGGCCCGCTCGAGGTGCTGTCCCGCGTGGACCGGCTCGCCCGGCACCTCGACCGCGCACGACGGGCGGCGTTCGACGCGAGCGACGTCGAGCCGTGGGAGTTCGACGTCCTGTCGGCGCTGCGCCGTGCGGGGGAACCGTACGAGCTCAGCCCGAAGTCGTTGCTGCAGCAGACCCTGGTTTCGAGCGGCACGATGACGAACCGGGTGGACCGGCTCGCCGCGCGCGGGCTCGTGAGCCGCCGGACCGACCCGAAGGACGGCCGGGGCATCCTCGTGTCGCTGACGAGCCGGGGTCGAGCCGCGGTCGACGCCGCGATCGCGGACCTGCTGCGCGCAGAGCGGGACATCCTGACCGGAGTGTCCGACGACGAGCAGGCGCAGCTCGCCGCGCTGCTCCGCCGGCTCATCCTGGGCCTCGGCGACTAGCGACGGACGGTCGCGGTCGCACCGTACCCGACACACGCGCCGGACCCCACGCACGCGCCGACAGCGGCCGGACTACCGTGCCGCCCATGCACGCGATCACCCTCGCCGTCACCGACGTCGCCCGCTCCGCCGCGTTCTACCGCGCCCTGCTCGGGATCGAGGGCAGCGGCGTCATCGGAATGGAGTACCCGGCCACCGACAACACCGCGGGCGGCACGACGGCGATGTTCACGCTCGACGACGGGCTGATCGTGAGCGTCTACGGCCGGGAGGACATGCGGAAGGACTCCGGCGTCGACCTGGCCACCGGACCGAGCACGGCGATCGGGCACTTCACCGACTCGCAGGCCGAGGCGCAGGCGTTCCTCGACCGGGCCCGTGTCGCCGGGGCGACGATGCTCGCGCCGCCGTACACACGCCCGTGGGGGATGTGGTCCGGGTTCTTCCAGGACCCGGACGGGCACCTCTGGGAGGTCGTCGCGAACCCGGGTGGCGGCGACCCCGCGTCGGTGGAGCAGGAACCGTCGGGGCGCTCGTGACGACCCGACGTCTTCTGCTCCATCGACGGCCGACCCGGCAGCGCCGACCCGGCCCCCGGCACCCCTAGACCCCGAGCGCCTCGGCGACCTCGAGCCAGCGCTCCTCCAGCTGCTCGACCTCGGCCTCGAGGTCACCGAGCTGCGTCTGCAACGCTCCGAGTCCCGCGTAGTCGGACTGGTCGTGTGCCGCGAACGCGTCGAGCAGCTTCTGCCGGTCCTGCCCTGCCTTCGCGATCTTGCGGTCGAGGGCCGACATCTCCTTCTCGGCAGCGCGCCGGTCCGCTCCGGACAGGCCGGGCGCAGCAGGGGCACCGGACGCGACCGTCCCGGGACCGGACCCGCCCGCCGGGGCCGTGTCGGGCCTCCCGGCTGATGCGGCGGCAGCCGCCGACGCCGTCTGCGGGACCGAACCCGACGCACGCAACCGCATGTACTCGTCGACCCCGCCCGGCAGGTGCCGGAGGTGCCCGCCGAGCACCGCGTACTGCTGGTCGGTGACGCGCTCGAGCAGGTACCGGTCGTGCGACACGACGAGCAGGGTGCCCGGCCAGGTGTCGAGCAGGTCCTCCATCGCGGCGAGCATGTCGGTGTCCAGGTCGTTCGTGGGCTCGTCGAGGATCAGCACGTTCGGCTCGTCGAGCAGGATGAGCATGAGCTGTAGCCGCCGCTTCTGCCCGCCACTGAGATCGCGAACCGGCGTGGAGAGCTGCTCCGACGTGAAGCCGAGGCGCTCGAGCAGCTGCGACGGCGTCATCTCCTTGCCGTCCGCGACGTAGCTCGTCTTCTTGCGGGCGACGACCTCGCGCACCCGGTCGTCGGCGAACTGCGCGAGGTCCGCGAGCTGCTGGTCGAGCACCGCGACCTGCACGGTCTTGCCGGTCTTCACCCGGCCGACGGTGGGCTGCAGCGCGCCCGACACCAGGTTCAGCAGCGTCGACTTGCCCGCGCCGTTCGGCCCGAGGATGCCGGTCCGCTCCCCCGGCGCGATCCGCCACTCGACGTCGCGCAGGATCACGTCGTCGCCGAACGAGACGCCGACGTCGAGCAGGTCGACGACGTCCTTGCCGAGCCGCGCGGTCGCCGTCTGCGCCAGGGCGACGGTGTCGCGGATGGGCGGGACGTCGTCGATCAGCGCGTTCGCCGCGTCGATGCGGAACTTCGGCTTGCTCGTGCGGGCCGGGGCCCCGCGGCGGAGCCAGGCGAGCTCCTTCCGCGCCAGGTTCTGCCGGCGCTGCTCGGACGCGGCGGCCTGCCGGTCGCGCTCCACGCGCTGCAGGATGTACGCCGCGTAACCGCCCTCGAAGGGCTCGACGACGCCGTCGTGCACCTCCCACGTGTCCGTGGACACCGCGTCGAGGAACCACCGGTCGTGCGTCACGACCACGAGCCCGCCCTGGTTCGAGGACCAGCGCCGGTTGATGTGGTCGGCGAGCCACTGGATGCCCTCGACGTCGAGGTGGTTCGTCGGCTCGTCGAGGAACAGCACGTCCCAGTCGCCCACCAGGAGCTTCGCGAGGGCGATCCGTCGACGCTGGCCACCGGAGAGGTCGTCGACGACGGCCTCCCACGGGATGTCCGACACGAGACCGCCGATGACGTCGCGGATCTTCGGGTCGCCCGCCCACTCGTGCTCCGCGAGGTCGCCGACCACGGTCGCGCCGACCGTGGCTCCGGCCGGGAGCACGTCGCGCTGGTCGAGGTAGCCGATCGTCAGCCCGCGGCGGTGCGTGACGCGGCCGGCGTCGGGCTCCAGACGCTGGGCGAGCAGCGCGAGCAGCGTCGACTTGCCGTCGCCGTTCCGGCCGACGACGCCGATGCGGTCGCCCTCGTCGAGGCCGAGGGTGACGCTGTCGAAGACGACACGGGTGGGGAACTCGAGATGCACGTTCTCGGCGCCGAGGAGATGAGCCACCCGACAAGGGTAGGTGGCGCGGGTGACGAGTCGAACCAGGGATGCGACGTCGAACCGACCGCGGTGGCTGGTTCGACGTCGGGAACGTGGTTCGACACATGGCTGCGCGCGGGCGTGCGCGCGCGCAGACGCGGGGCGCTGTCGCGCCGTCGGCCTGGAGGCGCGGGTCAGCTCCCCGGGGTCGGCTCGCCCTCGCCGGCAGCCTCCTTGGCACGGCGCAGTCGCGCCTGGGCCTCCCAGTACTCGATCTCCCGCTCGAGCGCGGCGAGCTCCTGCTCCGTGCCGGTCACGCGCGCATCCCCGTGGGCGGCGCGGGCGTGCCCGAGGCTCGCGTACTGGTCCTCGTGACGGTTCGGCTCGAGGTACCGGCCGTGGTTCCGGTCGTTCGCGCTCCAGTCGTGGCCGACGGCGAACCACACGATGCTGCCGACGACGGGCAGGAAGACGCAGATCAGGATCCACGCGAACTTCGGCAGACCGCGGACCTGGTCCTCGCCCCGCGTGATGATGTCGATCAGGGCGAACACGAGCAGGACGACTCCGGCTCCGTACAGCAGCACGCTCATGTCTCGGGAGTCTATGGACCAGTTGAGTGCCCGACCACGCCCAGGACGGGTGCCGCGATCACGATCCCGCGTCGGTCTCCTGCGGGGCCGTACAGGTCAGAGTGCGGCCACCCACTCGTCGCTGCCGTCGGTGAACCGCTGGTGCTTCCAGATCGGCGTCCGCTCCTTGACCAGGTCGACGAGGGCGCCGCACGCGGTGAAGGCCACCCCGCGGTGCGGTGAGGCCACGGCGGCGGCGAGCGCCACGTCCCCGATGCCGAGCGCGCCGACGCGGTGCAGGACGGCGATGCGGACCTCGGGGTGCTCGTCGGCGATGGTGCGGGCGACCTCGGCGATGACCTCGGCCGCGCTCGGGTGCCGCTCGTAGTCGAGCGCGGTGACGCCCTTGCCCCCGTCGTGGTCGCGGACGATCCCGGCGAAGGTCACCACGGCGCCGTCCTGGTCGGTCGCGACGGCCGCGGAGACCTCGTCCACGGTGATGACCCGGTCGACGACGTCGGCGAGGACGACGCGGTCTGCGGAGGCCCCGGCGCTCACGACGCGCTCCGTCGTGCGTGTCCTTCGCCGTGCAGCTGGGCGAGCACGTGGTCGAGCACCCCGTCGAGGACCGCGAGTCCGTCGGCGACCCCGCCGCGCGATCCGGGCAGGGTGACGACCAGGCACCGGCCACGGGCGATCCCAGCGACCCCCCGGGTCAGGAGCGCCGTCGGACCGGCGCCGGCGAGCCCGCGGCGACGGATCTCCTCGGTGATGCCGGGCAGCTCGAGGTCGACGAGGGGCGCCACGGCCTCGGGCGTGCGGTCGGTCGGTGTGACGCCCGTGCCGCCGGTCGTGACGACGAGCCGGGCATCGGCGAGCAGCTCCGCGGACACCGTCTCGGCGATCGGGCCGCCGTCCGGCACGATCGTCGGCTCGGCCACGGTGAAGCCGCGCTCGCGCAGCCAGCCCGCGATGACCGGTCCGGTGCGGTCGAGGGCGGGGTCCGTCGCAGCGGAGGTCGAGACGACGACCACGCCGGCGCGCCCCCTGGTCGGTTCGGTGGTCATCGGTTGCTCCAGTCACCGGAGCGTCCGCCGTGCTTCTCCAGCACCCGCACCTCCGTGATCACGGCCGCGCGGTCGACGGCCTTCACCATGTCGTACACGGTCAGCGCAGCGACGCTCGCCCCCGTCAGCGCCTCCATCTCGACGCCGGTGCGCGAGGTCGTGCGCACGGACACCTCGATCCGGACGCGGTCCCCGTCGCCCGTGATGTCGACCTGCACCCCGGCGATCGGCAGGGGGTGGCAGAGGGGCACGAGGTCCGAGGTCTTCTTGACGGCCATGATCGCGGCGATCCGGGCGGTGCCGATGACCTCGCCCTTCGGCAGCGACCCGTCGAGGATCCGGTCGACGACGTCCTCGCGCGTCACGAGGGTCGCGGTCGCCGTCGCCGAGCGGTCGGTGACGTCCTTCTCGGAGACGTCGACCATGTGCGCGGAGCCGTCGGCCCGGACGTGGGAGAGGTCGGGCTGGTCGGGCGCAGTGGTCATCGCAGGCTCCAGACGGTCAGGGGGTCGCCCGGTGCGACGGTGTCGGTGCCGACCGGGACGTGGACGAGGTGGGTGGCCGCCGCGAGGTGCCCGAGCAGGTGCGAGCTCGGCCCGCCGACGAACCAGACCCGGCCGTCCTGCACCCGGCCGCGACGGACCTGGTGCTTCGTCGGGGGCGAGGTCGTGCCCTCGGCAGCGGGGAGCTCGGCGGCGGCACGGTCGGGCGCGCCGACGAGTGGGGCGAGCACCGGGCGGAGGAACAGCTCGAACGACACGAGCGCGGACACCGGGTTGCCCGGGAACGCCACGACCGGGACCGGACGTCCGCCGAGCGCGACGGTGCCGAGCGCCTGGGGCCCACCGGGCTGCACCGCGACCGGGGTGACGGCGAGGCCGAGCGGCTCGAGGGCCTGCCGGACGACCTCGTACGCACCCGCGCTGATCCCGCCGGTGGTGAGCACGAGGTCGGCACCGTCCACCCCGGGGCCGCCGATCGCCTCGCCGAGGGCGTCGACGAAGCGGTCCGGGTCGTCGCGCAGGCGGACCGTGCGGGACCGGGCGCCGACCTCGGCCAGGGCGGCCTGCAGCGCGACACCGTTCGCGTCCCCGATCGTCGCTGCGGCGTCGGCACCGGCACGCGCATCGGCACCGGGGTTCGTCGTGTCGTCCCGCAGCTCGCTGCCCGTCGACACGACGAGCACACGCAGGGGCCGTACGACGTCCACGGCGTCGATGCCCGCCGCGGCGAGCGCCCCGAGCAGGGCCGGCGTCACCGGGGCGCCCGCGGGTGCGAGCTCGGCACCGGCGGCGACGTCGCTCCCGACGGTCCGGACGAACGTGCCCACCGTGGTGTCGACCGGGACCGTGAGCACGTCGAGCGCCATGGCCGCCGGGAAGGCCCCCGGCGGGACGGACTCGACCGGGATGACCGCGTCCGCGCCGTCCGGGATGCGCGCCCCGGTCATCACCGGCGCGGCGGTACCGGGGTCGAGCGGCGCGGGGACGATGCCTGCCGGGATCGGGTCGACGACGCGAACCACCGCACCGGCGTCGGCGGCCCGGACCGCGAAGCCGTCCATCTGGCTGTTGTCGAAGGTCGGTAGCGGCACCGGTGCGTGCACGGCCGCGGCGAGCACGCGGTACCCGCGCCCGGCGTCCGACGCGGTGGCGAGCGCCGCCAGCGACCGCCGCTCCGACCCTAGGCCGCCGAGGACCGGCGCGAGCAGCGTCGCGACCGCCTGGCGGTGCTGACCGATCGATCGCACGCGTGCCTCCGAACTCGTGTGGGCCCGAGCACTCGGCTGCTGCCGGTGGGCCGTCGATAGCGTATCCAGGGCGCACCGCGCGCCGAGGACATCGCCAGGACCTGTGGAGGACGACGTGAGCACGACCGCACCTGTGGACGGAACGACCGCACGCATCGGGGTGATCGGCGGCTCCGGCCTGTACCGGCTCTTCGAGGAGGGCACGGCCGACGAGCTCGTCGTCGAGACCCCGTTCGGCGCGACCTCCAGCCCGATCACCGTCGGCACGATGTCGGGCAAGCGCGTGGCGTTCCTCACCCGGCACGGCCGCGAGCACTCGGTCGCCCCGCACCTGATCAACCACCGCGCGAACCTGTGGGCGCTGCGCTCGCTCGGCGTCCGCGCGATCGTGTCCTCGAGCGCGGTCGGCGGCCTGCACCCGGACTACGCGCCCGGCACCTTCGTCGTGACGGACCAGCTCATCGACCGCACCTGGGGCCGCGCCGACACCTTCTTCGAGGACCAGGTGCAGCACCTGTCCTTCGCCGACCCCTTCGACCCCGTGCTCCGGCGCGCGGCGATCGACGCGGTGTCCGCCCTCGACGTGCCCTTCCGGCCGACCGGCACCTGCGTCGTGATCCAGGGGCCGCGCTTCTCGACCCGCGCGGAGTCCGTCTGGCTGCGCGAGGCCGGCGGCCACACGATCAACATGACCATGACGCCCGAGGTCCCGCTCGCCGCCGAGCTCGGCATCGGCACCGTGAACCTGTCGTTCGTCACCGACGCCGACGCCGGCCTGGCCCCGGCAGCGGACGAGACGGCCGGCCGGCCCGCCGCGGACACGGAGGCCCCCGTCACGCACGCCGCCGTGATGGAGCGCCTGGCCCGGGCGAACGAGGTGATCGTCCGCGCCATCGGCGACATCGTCGGTGCGCTGCCGGACGACTACACCCCGCGCGAGCTCGTCCCCGCCGCCGCCAGCGCCAGCGTCCTGTCCCGGGGGAGCGAGCGGTGACCCGCCTGCTCGTCACCGGCGGCGCGGGCTTCATCGGCTCCGCGATCGTCCGCCGCGCCCTCGCCGAGGGGTACGAGGTCCGCGTGCTCGACTCCCTCCGTGACGACGTGCACGGCGACCCCGCCGAGGTCGTCCGCGCCCACGAACAGCAGGGCACCGCGTTCGTGCACGGCGACGTCCGCGACCGGGCCGCACTGGAGGCCGCGCTCGACGGCGTCGACGTCGTCTGCCACCAGGCCGCCAAGGTGGGGCTCGGCGTCGACTTCCAGGACGCCCCCGACTACGTGTCCTCGAACGACGCCGGGACCGCGCACGTCCTGGCCGGCATGGACCGCCACGGCATCGGGCGACTCGTCGTCGCGAGCTCGATGGTCGTCTACGGCGAGGGCGCCTACGAGACCGCCGACGGCGAGCCGACCCGCCCGCCGGCCCGACGCCGCGAGGACCTGGACGCCGGACGGTTCGACCCGATCGGCCCCGACGGACGGCCGCTCGTCCCCGGCCTGATCGACGAGTCGGCGGCGCTCGACCCGCGGAACGTCTACGCGCAGACCAAGGTCGCGCAGGAGCACCTGGCCTCGAGCTGGGCCCGCGCGACCGGCGGGACCGCGGTCGCCCTGCGGTACCACAACGTCTACGGCCCCGGCATGCCCTCGAACACCCCGTACGCCGGCGTCGCGTCCCTGTTCCGGTCGGCGCTCGCCCGGGGCGAGGCACCCCGCGTCTTCGAGGACGGCCGCCAGCGACGGGACTTCGTGCACGTGGACGACGTCGCCGGGGCGAACGCGGCCTCGATCGCGGCGACCGCCGACCTGCCCGCCGAGACGTTCCGCGCGTACAACGTCGGCTCCGGCGTCGTGCACACGATCGGCGACATGGCGTCCGCGATCGCCGGACCGGACGGCCCGCAGCCCGTCGTCACGGGCGAGTACCGGCTCGGTGACGTCCGGCACGTGACGGCGTCCTCGGAGCGCATCCGCGCCGAGCTCGGCTGGCACGCGCAGGTCGACTTCGAGCAGGGCATGCGCGACTTCGCGACCGCCCCGCTCCGCGCCGCCGTCCGCTGACCCGCACCGGGCCGCGCCTGACCGCGGCCTGCCCATCCCGGGCACCCGCCCGGCGCGACGCGCGCGCCGGGCGGGTGCCGTGCCTCCCGTCCGTCCCCCGAACGTGTGACGCGACAGCCGCAACACGCGCACTGACGCGCCCGGGGGACACGGATCCTGTACCCCGCGACGTTGCATCGTGTTGTGTCGAGGGCATGCACCCCGAGCCGACCGACGCCCCCGACCCCGCCGAGGACGCGACGCGCGCGGCGGACGCCCCGACCCGTCGATCCGGCGTCCCGCACCGAATGGGCGGCATGGACGTCGACGTGATCCTGCCCTGCCTGGACGAGGCCGACGCGCTCCCGCGCGTGATCGGCGCGCTGCCCCCGGGCTACCGGGCGATCGTCGTCGACAACGGCTCGACGGACGGCTCCGCCGACGTCGCCCGCGCGCACGGCGCGACCGTCGTCACCGAACCGGTCAAGGGCTTCGGCTCCGCGTGCGCCGCCGGTGTCGCCGCCGCGACCGCCGAGTACATCGCCTTCTGCGACGCCGACGCCTCGATGGACCCCGGCGAGCTGCCCGCCCTCGTCGCCCGCGTCGCGGACGGCCGCACCGACCTCGCCCTCGGCCGACGCGTCCCCACCACGCGCGGCGCGTGGGCACCGCACGCCCGGTTCGCGAACCGCGTGCTCGCCGTCCTGATGCGCCGCGCGACCGGGTACCGCCTCCGCGACCTCGGCCCGATGCGCGTCATGCGCCGCGCCGACCTGGTCGCGCTCGACCTGCAGGACCGCCGCAGCGGCTACCCGCTCGAGATGGTCCTGGCCGCGCACGCGGCCGGCTGGCGCGTCGACGAGTCCGACATCGGCTACGCGCAGCGCGTGGGCGACAGCAAGGTCACCGGCACGCTGCGGGGCACCGTCAACGCGGTCCGCGACATGTCGCGCCTGCTGCGCGAGTACGGCCGGGAGGCACGTCCCCGGACCGTCGCACCCGGTCCCCTCCGGCGGACGGCCGGGCCCACGGCCCCCACTGCTCCCGCCGGCACCACCGCTGGCACCACCGCCACCGCCACCGCCACCGAGGGAGCACGCTCATGACCGACGTCACCGTGGTCGTCGTGGCCAAGGAGTGCCTTCCCGGCAAGGTGAAGACCCGGCTGACGCCGGCCCTGACTCCCGAGGGCGCCGCGCGAGTCGCCGCGGCCTCGCTCGCGGACACGATCGCGACGGTGCGTGCGCTGCCCGCTTCGCGTCGGGTGCTGCTCTACGACGGCGTCGTGCTGCCGGACGGCACCGACGACTTCGAGGTCCTGCCGCAGGTCGGTGGCGGCCTGGACGAGCGACTCGGGGCGATGTTCGACGCGATGAGCGGTCCGACGCTCCTGGTCGGGATGGACACCCCGCAGGCCTCGGCGGCGGACCTGTCCCCCGTGTTCGACGACCCCGACCGGGACGCGTGGTTCGGTCCGGCCGAGGACGGCGGCTTCTGGTCGCTGTACCTGCGCGAGCCGGACGGGGCCCTGCTCCGCGGTGTGCCGATGTCGCAGGACGACACCGGCGCCGTGCAGCGGTCGCGACTGGCCGACGCGGGGCTCGACGTGGGCCTGCTCGAGACCCTGCTCGACGTGGACACCGTGCCGGACGCCGACCGCGTCGCCGCGCTCGTGCCCGACTCCCGGTTCGCCGCGGCCCTGCGCGACGAGACCCTGACCGAACTCGCCGAGTGCGGAGGTACCCGATGACGATGCACGACACCGTGACCTTCGGGGCCGGCGGCGGCGAGCCGTACGCCCGGGCCCTGCGCACCGACGGCAGCATCCGGCTCACGGACCCCGAGCGCCCGGACGTCACCGTCACGATGGACGTCGGCCGCTGGAACGCCGCCGCCGACCGGGTGGACCGGTCGCTGCTCGACGGTGCGGACGGCCCCGTGATCGACATCGGCTGCGGCCCCGGGCGGATGCTCGTCGCCGCACGGACCCTGGGCATCCCGGCGCTCGGCGTCGACGTCTCGGCCGAGGCCGTCGCGATCGCCCGACGCTCCGGCGGCACCGCGGTGCAGGGCTCGGTCTTCGACCCGATCCCGAGCGAGGGCCGCTGGGACACCGCGCTCGTCATCGACGGGAACATCGGCATCGGCGGGGACCCCGTCGCCCTGCTCGCCCGCTGCGCCGCGATCGTGCGCGACGGCGGCCGGGTCGTCGTCGAGGCGCACCCGGACCCGACCGCCGACCGGGCCTTCACGGCGCACGTGGTGGACACGGACGGGAACCGCAGCGGGGCCTTCCCGTGGGCCGAGGTCGGCATCGAGGCGCTCCTGGAGCACGCGGAGGCCGCCGGGCTGCGGCCGCGCCAGAGCTGGACCGCCGAGGGCCGGACGTTCTGCGAGCTCGTCGCCTGACCCCGTGTCCCTCGTCGTGTTGTCTTGCATCGTGTTGTCTTGCATCATGCAACACACGGGCGTAGGGTCGGGGTACCAGCCGACGGCGTCGTGACCGTCGGACCCGGCGGTGCACGAGCCTCGGCACGACGACGAGGAGCACCCGTGCAGAACCGACAGAACCCCCTCGGCGGCGCGTACGTCTCCGGTCTCGAGACCCGCGACGAGCTCGGCGCCTACGCGGTCGAGGCCGCCTGGCGTCCGATCGGCAGCTACACCGGGACCGGAGCCGGGCGCACGCTCGGCCGCTTCGTGGACGTGCAGTCCCGACGCCCGGGCACCGCGACGAGCTCGAACCGGACCGTCACCGGCTCCCTGCGCACGACCACGGGGTCCTTCCGCACCGCCTGACCGGCGACACGAGCAGGGGGCCGGTGCCAGGATGGGGACATGAACGACCGCGCCGGCACCCCCGCGACCGCAGACGACCTCGTCGACCTCGACGCCCTCCTGGCGGCCTACCACGAGCGCGTCCCGGACGTGTCGATCCCCGAGCAGAAGGTGGTCTTCGGCACCTCCGGTCACCGCGGCTCCTCGCTCGACACCGCGTTCAACGACACCCACATCGCCGCGATCACGCAGGCGATCGTCGAGTACCGCACGCAGCAGGGCACCGACGGGCCGCTCTTCATCGGCCGGGACACGCACGCCCTGTCCGCCCCCGCCGAGCAGACCGCGCTGCAGGTGCTCGCCGCGAACGGCGTCCGGGTCCTCGCCGACGCCCAGGACGGCTTCGTCCCGACGCCCGCGCTCAGCCACGCGATCATCGCGTACAACCGGGCGGGCAACACCGACACCGCGGACGGCATCGTCATCACGCCGAGCCACAACCCGCCCCGCGACGGCGGCTTCAAGTACAACCCGCCGCACGGTGGCCCGGCAGACAGCGACGCGACGTCGTGGATCGCCGACCGGGCGAACGCGATCATCGCCGGCGGCAACGCCGAGGTGCGCCGGCAGGACGCGACCACGGCGGAGGGCTACGACTACCTCGGCTCGTACGTCGCCGACCTCGAGCACATCATCGACATCGACGCGATCAAGCGCGCCGGGGTGCGGATCGGCGCGGACCCGCTCGGCGGCGCCTCGCTGCCGTACTGGGAGCGCATCCGCGACCACTACGGGCTCGACCTGACCGTCGTGAACCCCGAGGTCGACCCCCGGTGGGCGTTCATGACGCTCGACTGGGACGGCAAGATCCGGATGGACCCGTCGAGCGCGAGCGCCATGGCGTCCGTGGTGGCCCGCAAGGACGAGTTCGACGTCCTGACCGGGAACGACGCCGACTCCGACCGCCACGGCATCGTCACGCCCGACGGCGGCCTGATGAACCCGAACCACTACCTCGCCGTCGCGATCGAGTACCTGTACGCGCACCGGCCCGAGTGGCGTGACGACGCGGCGATCGGCAAGACCCTGGTGTCGTCGAGCATCATCGACCGGGTCGCCGAGTCGCTGGGTCGGCGCCTGTGGGAGGTCCCGGTCGGCTTCAAGTGGTTCGTCCCGGGTCTGATCGACGGCTCGGTGGCGTTCGGTGGCGAAGAATCTGCCGGGGCGTCGTTCCTGCGCAAGGACGGCACCGCGTGGACGACCGACAAGGACGGCATCATCCTGGCGCTGCTCGCCTCGGAGATCATCGCCGTGACGGGCAAGACGCCCTCGCAGCTCTACACGGAGCTGACCGAGCGGTTCGGCGCGCCCGTGTACCAGCGCGTCGACGCCGCAGCCAGCAAGGAGCAGAAGGCCCGCCTGTCGAAGCTCGACGGGGACGCCATCACGGCCGACACCCTGGCGGGCGACCCGATCACCGCGAAGCTGTCGAAGGCCCCGGGCAACGACGCGGCGGTCGGCGGCGTGAAGGTGGTCACCGACCGGGCGTGGTTCGCCGCCCGCCCGTCCGGCACCGAGGACGTCTACAAGATCTACGCCGAGAGCTTCGTCGGGCAGGAGCACCTGGAGCAGGTGCAGCGCGAGGCCAAGGAGATCGTGGACGCGGCGCTCGGGGCGTAGTCCCAGCCCGCTGGTCCCCCGGGAGGCGTCGTCGGATCCGTCCGACGGCGCCTCCTCCACATCCCGCAACCACCCTGCCGATGTCCACAGGAACGCCGTCGGTGGGAACAACTGGGTTGCGTCGGTTGTATTTTTGCAGCGAGCGCAACCTTCGATCACCGGGACGGTCGCGCACGCACCAGCACGGGAGACCCGAAGCACATGACCCAGACAGCGACCGCACCTGCGGCTCCCACGACGTCCTCGAACGCCGTGATGAACCACCGGCAGATCCTGCTCGTCATCTACGGACTGATGGCCGGCATGTTCCTCGGTGCCCTCGACCAGACCATCGTCGGCACGGCCATCCGCACGATCGGCGACGACCTGCACGGGCTCGACCAGCAGGCGTGGGTCACGACGGGGTACCTCATCGCCTCGACCGTGACGACCCCGATCTACGGCAAGCTCTCCGACATCTTCGGCCGCCGACCGCTGTTCCTCACCGCGATCGGCATCTTCATCGTCGGCTCGCTCGCCGCGTCGTTCTCGACCTCGATGCTCATGCTCGCCGGGTTCCGCGCACTGCAGGGCCTGGGTGCCGGTGGCCTGATGTCGCTGCCCCTCGCGATCATGGGCGACATGCTCGCCCCGCGCGAGCGTGCGAAGTACCAGGGCTACTTCCTGGCGGTGTTCGGGATCTCGTCCGTCATCGGCCCGCTCGTGGGCGGTCTGTTCGCCGGGGCCTCGCAGATCCTGTTCATCAACGGCTGGCGCTGGGTCTTCCTGATCAACGTGCCCGTGGGGATCGTCGCGCTCGTCATGGTGCTGACGTTCCTGCACCTGCCGAAGTTCGGCGACCGCGGCAAGCCTCGCATCGACTGGTGGGGCGCGATGCTCGTCATCGTCACCCTCGTCCCGCTGCTGCTCATCGCCGAGCAGGGCCGCGAGTGGGGGTGGGACTCCCCCGGCGCCATCGCCTGCTACGCCATCGGCGCGCTCGGACTCATCGCTTTCGTGATCGTCGAGCGCTCGATGGGCGACGACGCGATCCTGCCCCTCAAGCTCTTCGGCTCGCGGGTGTTCTCGATGGCGGCGGTGCTGAGCGTGCTCGTCGGCTTCGGCATGTTCGGCGCGATGCTGACCATCCCGCTGTACCTGCAGATCGTGAAGGGCGTGACCCCGACGGAGTCCGGCTTCGCCATGCTCCCGATGGTCCTCGGCCTGATGATCGCGTCGATCGCCTCCGGCCAGATCATCTCGCGCACCGGCAAGTACCAGGTGTTCCCGGTCACCGGCACGGCGTTCACCGCGATCGGCTTCACGGTCCTGACCTTCCTGACCGCAGACCGTCCGCTCTGGTTCCTCATGCTCGGCATGTTCGGCATCGGGCTGGGCCTCGGGCAGCTCATGCAGACGCTGACCCTGGCGGCGCAGAACTCGGTGAGCCCCCGGGACATCGGTGTCGCGACGAGCGCGGCGACGTTCTTCCGGCAGATCGGCGGCACCATGGGCACCGCGGTGCTCCTGTCCGTCCTGTTCACGCTGATGCCGACGAACATCACCGGCGCGATGCAGAACGAGTCGACGCTCAAGCCGGCCCTGACCGCCGCCCTCACGCCGTCCGTGGCGAACGCCTCCGAGAACAAGGGCGTGATGGACCAGATCTGGTCGAAGATCGTCCGCCCGGTCCAGCAGAACGTCCAGAGCGGGCTCGACAAGGGGGCCGCCACGGCCAAGCAGGCAGCGGACCAGGCGGTCACGCAGAAGGTCACCGCGGCCGTCCAGCAGCAGGTCGCCGCCGGCACCGTGCCCGCATCGGCCGCCGACAGCGTCATCGCCCAGCAGGTCGCGGCCGCGAAGCCGCAGGCCGAGCAGCAGGCGCTCGAGACGGTCGCGTCCAAGGCGAACGCCGAGGTCGTCGACGGCACGGTCCAGGTCGACTACAGCAACGCCGACCAGCGCAGCGCCGTGGTGGACGAGGTCGCCCCGAAGCTCGTCGACCAGCTGAAGAAGGGCGACACGGCGGCGAGCTCGGGAGCCGGATCGGCCACGAGCGACACCTCGTTCCTGAACGGCGCCGACCCGCGGCTCACCCGTCCGTTCCTCGTCGGGTTCAGCAGCTCGGCCGTCGTCGTCTACTGGGTCGGCCTCGCGGTCATCCTGCTCGCGTTCGTCCTGACCTGGTTCTTCCGCGTCCCGCCGCTCCGCAAGGTGTCCGCCCTGCAGGAGCAGGCGAACGCCGCCAAGGGCGCCGCCGGCGGGAACGGCACCGACCAGCTGTCCGCCGACGCCCAGCGCGCGGCCGCGAACACGGGCTCGCTCGTGTCCCCGGACACCGGTTCGATGCGGACCGTGCCCGTGTCGCCGGACGTCGCGGCGGCCCCGCAGCCCCGGAGCGCCACCTCGGCCGTCGGAGCGGGCGCGACCGGCGGGACGGCCACCGCGGTCGCGGACCGGGCGACCGACACGCGTGCACCGCTGCCGGACGCGACGACGCACGGTGCGCACGCCGCGGCGGCCCCGGTCGACGAGCCGGCCGCCACCACGGGGACCATCCGCACCCACCCGGCCCACGCGGCGGCCGGGACCGACGAGGCGGACGCGAGCCGCGCCTCCCGTCCGACCGCCCCGGCGGAACCGCAGACGGGACCGCACCCGACCCACGGACGCCACTCGGCGTAGCGGTCCACGGGACGGCACGAGGGGCGGGTGCGACGCGACGGCGTCGGACCCGCCCCTCGGTCGTCAGCCCTCGGTGCCCTGCTGCTCCACCGACGCACCGGGCAGTCGCCGGCGCATGACGTCGACCGCGACCGGGTTGTGGTCGACCAGGACGAAGCGCCGACCGAGCGCGTTGGCGACGGCGCCGAGCGTGCCGCTGCCGGCGAAGGAGTCGAGGACCCAGTCACCCTCTCGTGAGGACGCCTGCACCATCCGGCGGAGCACCCCCTCGGGCTTCTGCGTCGGGTAGCCGGTCTTCTCGCTCCCGGTCGGCGACACGATCGTGTGCCACCAGACGTCCGTCGGGAGCTTCCCGCGCTCGCGCTTCTCGGGGGTGACGAGTCCCGGCGCCATGTACGGCTCGCGGTCGACGGCCTCGGAGTCGAACCAGTACCGCTCGGGGTCCTTCACGTAGACCAGGATCGTGTCGTGCTTGGTCGGCCAGCGCGACCGGGACTTCGCGCCGAAGTCGTACGCCCAGATGATCTCGTTGAGGAACGCCTCGCGGCCGAACAGCGCGTCGAGCAGGACCTTGGCGTAGTGGGCCTCGCGGTAGTCGAGGTGCAGGTAGAGGGTGCCGTCGTCCGCGAGCAGGCGCCAGGCCTCGAGCAGCCGCGGCTCGAGGAACGACCAGTAGTCCTCGAACCGGTCGTCGAAGCGCATCAGGTCGCCGCGGACCCGCTCGTACGTGCGACCCCGGAAGCCCGTGATCGTGGACGGTGATCCGGTGTCCCGCTGCACGGCGGTCACGGCGTGCCGACGCTGCTTCCGGCCGGTGTTGAACGGCGGGTCGAGGTAGACGACCGTGAACGCCCCGTCGGGCAGGGTCGGCGTGACGTCGAGGTTCTCGCCGAGCACGACCAGGTCGGGGCTGCGGTCGTCGATGGTGCGCACCGGACCATCCTCCCCGACCCGAGGCGGGCGCCGATGCCGTGGGTCGGCGCTCGGCGGCGGCGCCGAGCGTCGGTGCCCGCGCCGGTCAGGAGTTCGCGGCGTACCCCGGCTGGTCAGAGGCCGTCCGGCACGTCACCGCGCCGGCGTGCACGTCGGACGCGTGCTCCGTCCCGCCGACGAACACGTCGGTGACCTTCCCGGCGTGCAGCGGGGTGACGACGGCGACGTCGTGCGGCTTCGTCAGGGACCCGACCGCGGCGTCGACGGTGAACTGCACGGCTGCGGCGGCGCAGTCCGCGGAGGGCGTGACGGCGAACGCCACGCAGTCCTCCTCGTCGCACCCGGCGGGCACGTCGGCGTCGGCCACCGTCGTGTCCTCGTGCTGGGTCGCCGTCACGCGGTCGCCGTCGGTCTCGTCGCCGGTCGCACAGGTCACGTCGCCGATGTCCGAGGCCTCTTCGTCGTAGTTCTCGACCAGGACCAGCGGGACGCCCTTCGTCAGGGTGACCGTGCGCTCCTCGATGCGGCTCGGCTGGTCGTCGTCCGCCGAGGCGAAGAACCCGACCGTGACGATCGCCGTGCAGCTGTGGTCGCTCGTGATCTCCCACGGGTCGCAGGTGGTGGTGCCCGGGGTCATGTCGCAGGTGGCCTCCCACTCGTCGTCGGCGGCCAGCCAGTACGTCTTGATGCTGCCGTCCTCGGACGCCCAGCCGGGCTGCGGGGCATCGTCCCCGCCCGACGGGTCGTCCGCGGACGGGCCGCTGCCGTCCGTGCTGGACGCGGCGGACAGCTCCTGCCCGACGGAGTCGACGGCGGGGACCGCGGCGACGACGGCACCGCCGAGCAGCACGAGCGCCGCGACGCCCGCGGTGACACCGGCGAGCACGTGCTGCGCCCGCGGGATCGCCCGGGAGGGTGTGCCCTCGTGGAAGGGACGAGCAGACGGAACGGACCAGGCGTCCGCGTCCCAGGCAGCGAGCGCCTCGTCCGGCGCCACGTCGGGGTGTGCCTGCGCGACCCGCGGCGGCAGCTCCCCGGCGCGGCGGGCGGCTGACCATGCACGGACCTCGGCCACGGCCTCGCTGATGCGGTCGCCGTACCGGACGACACCGACCACCCACAGGGCGGCACCGGCAACCAGGGTCGGGAGTGCGAAGACCGCGGGCAGGCCGAGCGCCCAGAGGACGACGGCGACGACGAACGACGCGACGGTCACCGCGGCGCCCACGGACAGCAGCACCAGCGCGGACCGGGGCACGCGACGGCGCAGCGCCCGGGTCGGCACCCAGAACGTCCAGCGCGCCGGGGCCGGGGGCACGTCCGCGGCGGGGCTCCACCCGGCGGTGGGTTCGGCGCCCTGGAAGAGCTCGACCCACTCGGGCGAGGGCGTGGGCCACCCGGGCGGGGTCCGGAAGCGCAGGGGCGGTGTCTGGTCGTGCACGAGGTGACAGTAGTGCGTTCCGGGAGCGGTCACAGCCCCGCGTTCGGGGATCGGCGGGAGCACTGCGCGGGACCGCAGCCGGAACGTCGTCAGGGCGGGGGCGTAGCGTCGCCCGCATGGCATCACCCGAGGTCCGGAACGACACCGACGCGCAGCAGTACTCCCTGGTCGAGGACGGCGAGGTGATCGGGTTCGCCGCGTACGAGGTGGACGGCGAGGAGATCCGCTTCACCCACACCGAGGTCGACCCGGCACACCGCGGCGGCGGTCACGCGTCGATCCTCGTCCAGCACGCGTTGGACGACGTGCGCGAGGGCACGCGGCGGGTCGTCCCGCTGTGCAGCTACGTCAAGGCCTGGATCGAGCGGCACCCCGACTACCAGGAGCTGACGACCCGCTAGTCGGGATCAGTAGCTGCGGTCGAGCGTGCCGGGACGGGCCTCGTGCCGACCGGTGTGCCCGACCGTGGGCACCTTGATGAGCACGCTGCCGCTGAGCAGGTCGTGGTCGTCGTCGGCCGGCGTCGGGGCTTCCCGGGGCAGGCGTGACTGCCGTTCGTACTCGGCCTGGGACTCGTGCCGTGTCGGCGCGAAGACCTCGTCCATCATCGAGATGACGCCGCCGGATCCGCCCGAGCGAGTGGCCTTGTTCGACAGGTCGATCCACCCCAGGCGATCGGCGATCCACATCACGACGACCGCTGCGGCCACCGCCCCCATGAGGATCAACCAGTTCACGTGCCCGACGGTACGTCAGCCGGGCGGGTGACACCTCCACCGCGCGGATGATCCTCGCGATCCGACCGGATGTGGCCCGGATCGGAGGACGTTCACGAAGCGGGCGCGACGGTCGGCGGAACCACTGGTTCTCCCGAGCCGGCCGCGAAGGAACGCGTCGACGCTCGCGGCATGGAGTCGAAGCAACAGCTGTGGGTGGCGATCGGGCTCGGTGCCGCACTCGTCCTCGGGGGCGGTGCCGCCGTCGTGGTCCTGACCGCTCCCCCGGCCTCCGCGCACGCCGGGGCCCTCCTGACCGGGACCGTCCGGCAGGGATCGGTGTCGGCCGGGGTGAGCACCACGGGCAACGTCGCCCCGGTGTCGGAGACCGCCGTCGGGTTCGCCGTGGGCGGGACGATCGCGACGCTCGACGTGCAGGATGGGCAGACCGTCCAGGCAGGGCAGACGATCGCGACCATCGGCACGGCTGCCCTGTCCGGACAGTTGACCGACGCGCAGGCGGCGCTGTCGAGCGACGAGACCGCCCTGTCCGACGCGCAGACGGCGCTGACGGCGGCGGAGTCGACGCCGAGCACGACCGCCGAGTCGGTGACGACCAGGAGCGGGACCTCGGGTGCCGCGTCGGGGTCGGGCGCAGCGTCGGCGTCGAGCGCCTCGTCGGCGTCGGGCGTCGACCAGGCGCAGACGCAGGTCCTGGCGGACCAGGCGAAGGTCACCTCCGACCAGACGGCCGTCACGGACGCCCAGACCGCGGTCGGCGAGGCGACCTTGACGGCACCGGTCTCCGGCGAGGTCGTCGCGGTCTCCGGCGCGGTCGGGCAGACCGTGTCCGGCACCGGCTCGCAGACCGTGTCCCCGAGCGCCACGGGTTCGACGTCGACGAGCGGCGGATCGGGGTCGGGCGGCTCCGGGTCCGGTGGATCGGGTTCCGGCGGGACGAACGGCTCGTCGGGCACCGCGTCGTCGACCGGCTCCGGCGGGGTCGTGACGATCGCGGACACGTCGCACGACGTCGTCACCACGGACGTCCCCGAGTCCGAGGTCGGCGCGCTGAAGACCGGGCAGACGGCATCGGTGACGTACCCGGCGGCGAGCGGCGTCACGAGCACCGCCACCGTCACGGCGATCGCCCCGGTCGGGACCTCGTCCGGCGGTGTCGTGGTCTTCCCGGTCACCGTGACGCTCGCCGCCCTGCCGTCCGGCGTCCGGTACGGCGACACCGCCGACGTCACGGTCACCACGCAGTCGTCCCCGGCGAGCGCGCTGTCCGTCCCGGCGGCGGCGATCCACACGTCCGGGAGCGGGTCGTACGTCGACGTCGTCACCGCGGGCACGACGAAGCGGGTCCCCGTGACGACGGGCGTCGTCGGCACCACCGGGACGCAGGTGAGCGGGTCCGGGCTGCGCGCCGGCGAGACGATCTCGCTCGGCACCGCAGCGGCGACCACCGGGACCGGCACGGGAGCCAGCGGGACCGGGTTCGGCGGCGGGTCGGGCTTCGGCAGCGCCGGTCTCGGCGGCGGCACGGGCTTCGGCGGCACCCGCGGCGGCGGCGGGGCCGGCGGGGGCAGCCGGACCGGCGCAGGGGGCACGGGCAACGGCGGCGGCACGGGCGGCACCTCGGGCGGCGGACGATGACCCCGACCGCGACGGCTCCCCGGGGACCGGCGATCGAGCTGCTCGACGTGCACCAGGTCTACGGCACCGGCGACGGCGCCGTGCACGCCCTGCGCGGCATCGACCTGGTCGTCGAGCGGGGCGAGTACGTCGCCGTGGTGGGTCCGTCCGGGTCCGGCAAGTCGACGCTGATGAACATCCTCGGCTGCCTCGACGTCCCGACGCACGGCGTGCACCGGCTCGGCGGCACCGACGTCCGGCTCCTCGCCGAGGACGACCTGGCCCGGGTCCGGAACCGTGACCTCGGCTTCGTCTTCCAGTCCTTCAACCTGGTCCAGCGGATGACGGCGCTCGCGAACGTGGCGCTGCCCCTGGCGTACGGCGGTGTCGGCCGGGTGGAACGCACCCGCCGTGCCCGGACCGCCCTCGAGCGTGTCGGACTCGCGGACCGGGCGGACCACGCGCCGGTCGAGCTCTCGGGCGGGCAGCAGCAGCGCGTCGCGATCGCCCGGGCGCTCGTCACCGAGCCCACGCTGATCCTCGCGGACGAACCGACCGGCAACCTCGACTCCCGCGCCACGGCGGACGTCCTCGACCTGCTCGACTCGCTGGCCGACGAGCACCGCACGATCGTGGTCATCACGCACGAGGACGAGGTGTCGGCGCGGGCCCACCGGGTGCTCACCATCGCCGACGGTCGGATCGTGGCGGACGAGCGGACCGGGAACGCGCGGCGGACCCAGGCCGGCGTGCGGATCGGAGGCGCACGGTGACGCCCGGCGACGTCCTGCTGAGCGCGCTCCGCGGGGTCACGGCGAACAAGCTCCGGTCCGTGCTGACGCTCCTCGGCGTGCTCATCGGCGTCGCGGCGGTCATCCTGCTCCTCGCGGTCGGCAACGGGTCGGCGCAGCAGGTGGCGGCCTCGATCGACTCCCTCGGCACGAACACCCTGACCGTCCGCCCGAACACGGCCCAGGCCACCGCGACCGGCACCGCGACCCGGCCCCTGACGGTCACCGTCACCCAGCAGCTCGGCGACGCCGGTCTCGGACACGTCGCCACGGTGGTCCCGGAGGTCAACGCCTCCGGCACCGCGGTGGCCGGGACCGTCTCGGAGCCCGACACCCAGGTGATCGGCACCACGCCGTCGTACTTCACGGCGAGCACGGCGAAGGTCGCCGCCGGCCGGGCCTTCCCGTCCGGCGACGCACGGGACGCGGTGGTCGGGACGACGATCGCCCAGGAGCTGTTCCCCGGTCGGTCGCCGATCGGGCAGAGCGTGTCCGTGGACGGCGTGCCGTTCACCGTCACGGGCGAGCTGGGCGAGCAGACGAGCGTCGGGTTCCAGGACCCGAACGCCGAGATCGTCGCTCCGCTCGCGGCGGTGCAGGCCGACCTGACCGGCTACGGCGCCGTGTCGGACGTCCTCGTCGCCGCGACGTCGCCGAGCACGGTGACGCAGGCCGAGGACGAGGTCACCATCGAGCTCGACCAGCTGCTCGGCGCGACGGCCGTCGACCAGCCGTTCACGGTGAACAGCGCCTCGACCGTGCTGCAGACCCGGCAGCAGAGTGCCCAGGCCTTCACGGTGCTGCTCGCCGCCGTCGCCGCGATCAGCCTGCTCGTGGGCGGCATCGGCGTCACGAACGTGATGCTCGTGACCGTCACCGAACGCACCCGCGAGATCGGCATCCGCAAGGCCGTCGGCGCGACCCGGCGGGCGATCCTGGCGCAGTTCCTCGCCGAGGCGGCGATCCTCACCCTCGCGGGCGGTGTCCTCGGCGTCGTCGTCGCGATCGTGGGGGCGCAGTTCCCGATCGACGGCACCACCCCGGTCCTCGTCTGGTCAAGCATCCCGCTGGCGCTCGGCGTCTCCGTCGCCATCGGCGTGTTCTTCGGGGTCTACCCGGCCGCCAGAGCCGCCCGCATGCGCCCGATCCAGGCGCTCCGCACCATCTGAGCCCGCACCAGCACCAGCACCAGCACCGACCCGCACCCCGATCGAGAACGGATCCACCCGTCATGTCCAGCACGACCCCCGCCCCCGCACCCGCCGGCCAGCCCGGACCCGCCGTCCCTCCGCCACCGTCGGCGGCCCCGCGATCCCCGCTCCGGTGGATCGTCCCCACCCTGGCGCTCCTCGTCGCCCTCGTCGCCGGACTCGTCGGCGGCATCGCGATCGGCAAGCAGACGGCCTCGGCCGCAGGCACCGGCACCGGCACCGGCACCGGCCAGTTCGGCCGAGCAGGCATCGGCCAAGGCCAGGGCCTGGGCCAAGCGGGCCAAGCGGGCCAAGCGGGCCAAGCGGGCCAAGGCCGAACCGGCCAGGGCGGGACCGCCGGCGCCGGCTTCGTCGCCGGGACCATCACGTCGGTCGACGGGTCGACCCTCACGATCACGACCCAGCAGGGCACGAAGGAGACCGTCACGGTCCCCTCGTCCGCGACGGTCACGACGACCCAGAGCAGCTCGGTCTCGGCCCTCAAGGCCGGCGAGCGCGTCACGGCCGTCGGGACCCCGGGCTCCTCGTCGGGATCACTGACCGCGTCCCGCGTCTCCGAGGGGCAGACCTTCGGCACCCGCGGCGGACGCCCCGAGAACACCGGCGGCACCGGCGGCACCGGCGGCACCGGCGGCACCGGCGGCACCGGCGGCACCGGCGGCACCGGGCAGTGAACCAGGCCGAACGCGGCCGACCCTGCCCGCCTGGCACCGGCCCGCCGACACGGGGCCGTCGGCCCCGGCCCCGCCCGCCGACCCACGCGCGCTCAGGGCACGCGCTCGAGCCACTCCCGCGTCGAGAACTTCGTCGCCACGAGCTCCTGCGCCCGGGCCCGCTCGGCCTCGGTCACGTGTCCCTCGTGCGCCCCGTACAGCTTCGTGAAGGTGCCGATCAACCGGTCGATGATCTCGGCGCGCGTCAGCCCGGTCTGCGAGCGAAGCGGGTCGACCCGCTTCGCCGCCGAGGTCGTGCCCTTGTCGCTCATCTTCTCGCGCCCGATCCGCAGGACCTCGACCATCTTCTGGCCGTCCATGTCGTAGCTCATCGTGGCGTGGTGGAGCAGCGCACCGGTGCCGAGGCGCTTCTGCGCCGCCCCGCCGATCTTGCCCTTCGTCGAGGTGATGTCGTTGAGCGGCTGGTAGTACGCCTCGATGCCGAGGGACTTCAGCGCTTCGATCACCCACTCGTCCAGGTAGGCGTACGAGTCCGCGAAGGTCATGCCCTGCACGAGGTCGGTCGGGACGTAGAGCGAGTACGAGATGATCGCGCCGGCGTCCATGAACATCGCCCCGCCGCCGGAGATCCGGCGGACGACCTGCACGCCGTACTTCTCGGCGCCGGCGGGGTCGACCTCGTTCTTGAGGGACTGGAACGACCCGATGACGACCGCGGGCTGGTCCCACTCCCAGATGCGCAGGGTCGGGCCGCGGCGTCCGGCGCCGACCTCCTCGGTCAGGACCTGGTCGAGCGCGAGGTGCTCGTTCGGGCTGATCGGTCCCTCGTGGACGATCTCCCAGTCGTACTCCTGCCACGTCGACGCCCGTGAGAGCGCGCGTCGGACGGCCACGCCCACGGACTCGGGCGTGAAGCCGAGCAGGACGGCGTCCTCGGGCAGCGCGCCGCGGACCGCGGCGGCGATGCCGGCCGCGTCGGTGGTCGCGGGCAGACCGGTGACGGCCTGGTCGATCAGCGGGAGGGCGTCGTCGGGTTCGAGGAAGAAGTCGCCCGCCAGGCGGAACTCCTGGATGCTCCCGTCGACGACCTCGAGGTCGACGACGACCAGCTTGCCTCCGGGGACCTTGTACTCACCGTGCACGGGTCGAGCCTACGCCCGCCACGAGTCGGACTGGAGGATCGTGGCGGGCCCCGCCACGATCCTCCCGTCCGTCATCGGTGTCGCGTCAGCGACCCACGTGCCGGTCGAGCCACGCGACCAGGTCGGCGACCACCTCGTCCCGGTTCGTCTCGTTGTAGACCTCGTGCCGCGCCCCCTCGTAGACGTGCACCTGCACGTCCGACAGCCCGCCGCGGTGGCGGTACGCCTGCGCGAGCCGCTCGACGGAGCGGGGGCCGCCGAGCGTGTCCTCGGACCCGACCTGCAGCAGCATCGGCAGGTCGTGCGGGATGCGGCGCCGCGGGACCCCGAGCAGCCGGAGGGTGTCCCGGAGGCCGAAGAGCTTCAGCACGTCCGCCTCGACCGCGAGCGGGTCCGCCGCGATCGCCTCGATGACCGCGCGGTCGCGACTGATCCACTCGTACCGCGTCGGGCCGGAGCCCGCGTGCCGGGCGTTCAGGTCGCCGCTGTTCATCCAGCCGGGCAGGCGGTACGCCGTGGCGGAGAGCACGACCCCGTCGTACGCGGCGGACGAGGTGTTCATGATCCGCTGCGCCATGAGGGAGCCCCACGAGTGCCCGAGCAGCACGAGCGGCAGACCAGGGTCCTGCTCGCGCGCGACCGCGGTCATCTGCTCGACCGCGGCGATCGCGGCCCGCAGCCCACCGGGTCCGAGCCGGCCGAGCTGTGCGTGGTCGCCGTCCCACTGCCCCAGGCCCGTGCGGCCGTGCCCGCGGTGGTCGTTCGCGTGCACGGTCCACCCGGCGCGGACGAGGTCCTGCGCGAGCGCCTCGTACCGGAGCGAGTGCTCGCCGACGCCGTGCGCGATCTGCACGATGCCCCGCGGCCGTCCCGCACGCCACGTGGAGTAGACGATCTCGACGCCGTGCGCGTCGGTGAACGAGGCGTCGCCCCGGGCTGCGGAGAAGGTCGGCACGGGTGCATCCTCGCAGACCGTGCAGCCCGCGCGCGTGTTCACCCGGCGTTCACGCAGCGGGTCCTCGGCGGGCCTACCGTCACCGCCATGGACGTCCTCGTCACCGTCGTGCTGGTGATCGTGGTGGCCCTCGTGTTCGACTTCACGAACGGCTTCCACGACACCGCGAACGCCATGGCCACCTCGGTCGCCACCGGAGCCCTGAAGCCCCGGACCGCCGTGCTCATCTCCGCCGTCCTGAACGTGGTCGGCGCCTTCCTGTCCACCGAGGTCGCGAAGACGGTCTCGCAGGGCATCATCCGCGAGGGCCAGGACGGCATCCAGATCAGCCCGACCATGATCTTCGCGGGACTCGTCGGCGCGGTGCTCTGGAACCTCGCCACCTGGTACTTCGGGCTGCCGTCGTCGTCGACACACGCCCTGTTCGGCGGGCTCATCGGCGCGTCGATCATCGGCGCCGGGCTGCACTCGGTCGACTGGGCCATCGTCGTGTCGAAGGTCGTGCTGCCGGCGCTCCTGTCGCCCGTGATCGCGGGGGCGATCGCCCTCGTCGCGACGTACCTGGCGTACATGCTCACGAGGAACGCGACCACGCACGGCGCCGCCACGGGCTTCCGGCACGGGCAGACGATCTCGGCGTCGCTGGTGTCGCTCGCGCACGGCACGAACGACGCGCAGAAGACGATGGGCGTCATCACGCTGACCCTGATCGCCGCGAACTACCAGCCGTCCGGCACCGGTCCGGCGCTCTGGGTGATCCTGGCGTGCGGGTTGGCGATCGGCCTCGGCACCTACACGGGCGGCTGGCGGATCATGCGCACGGTCGGCAAGAAGATCTCCGACGTGCAGTCCCTGCAGGGCTTCGCGGCCGAGACGAGCTCCGCGGCGACGATCCTGGTGTCGTCGCACCTCGGGTTCGCGCTCTCGACGACGCACGTCACGAGCGGCTCGGTCATCGGCTCCGGCCTCGGCAAGAAGCTCGCCGACGTGCACTGGTCGGTGGTCGGCCGGATCGTCGTGGCGTGGGTGATCACGCTCCCCGCCGCCGCGGTCGTCGGTGCCCTGGCGACCCTGGTGGCCTCGACGAGCACGATCGGCCTGGTGGTCGTCGCGGTGCTCGCCCTGGTCGGGGGCCTCGGCTTCTTCTTCCTCGCGCGGCGGAAGCCGATCACGAAGGACACCGTGAACGACGAGCAGCCGACGGAACCCGCTTCCGCCTCGGTGTCGGCCTAGGGAGCGACCGTGTCCATCGACTTCAGCAGCATCGGGATCGTCGCCGGCGTCGGGTTCGTCGCCGCGGTCGGCATCGTGCTCGTCTACACGCTCGGCTTGCGACTGCTCGGGACCGGGCAGCCCGTCGACACCGCCGGCGAGCGCACCGAGTACCGCGACGAGACCCCGCGGTCCGGGCACACACCACCGGCCGCCCTCGCCGGCGCCGTGGTGTGCTTCGCGGTGTGCGCCGCTGCCGTCCTCTACGGGATCTGGCTGACCATCCCGCAGTTCCACTGAGTCCGCTGAGTCCACTGGGGCGGGGCGGCTGGGAGGATCGTCCGGTGACCTCCCACCGCCTCGATGCCTCGCTCGACACCGCCGTCGACGTCCTGACCGCCGAGCGCGCCCCCGTGCTCCGCGTCGCGGACGGCGACACCGTGACCGTCCGGACGCTGAGCGCCGCCGGCTACACGGAGCGGGTCGCGTCGCCCGGCGCCGACGCACCGACCCTGCTCGACGGGCGCCGCGGGCACTGCCTGGTCGGCCCGATCGCGGTGACGGGTGCCCGCCCCGGACAGGTCCTGGCCGTGCGGTTCGACGCGCTCGTGCCGGACGACTGGGGCTACACCGGGTCCGGTGGGGTCGACACGGAACTGAACCGGGCGCTCGGGCTCGCGGACCCGGCGTCCCGCGGTCCCCTGCTCTGGGACGTCGACGCCGCCGCGGGCACCGCCCGGAACCAGCTGGGGCTCGGCGTCCGCACGGCGCCGTTCCTCGGCGTCGTGGGGCTCCCGCCGGAAGCGACCGGGGAGCACTCCACGATCCCGCCGCGGCCCCTCGGCGGCGGCAACGTCGACTGCCGCGAGCTCGTCGCCGGGTCGACGCTGTTCCTGCCGGTCACCGTGCCGGACGCGATGCTGTCCGTCGGCGACGGCCATGCCGCGCAGGGCGACGGCGAGGTGTCCGGCACCGCGGTCGAGTGCGGGATGACGACCACGATGACGCTGTCGCTCGTCGACGAGGTCCCGGTCGCCGGCATCCACGCGGACACCCCCGCTGGACGGATCACCTTCGGGTTCGACGCGGACCTGAACGCCGCGACGACGACGGCGCTCGACGGGATGGTCGACTGGATCGCCGGGCTGTACGACATCTCCCGCGCCCAGGCGCTCGCGATGGCGAGCGTCGCCGTGAGCCTGCGGGTGACGCAGGTCGCGAACCGCACCTGGGGCGTGCACGCCCTGCTTCCCCACGATGCCATCACCGGTCCCGCGCGCTGACGGCGCATCCGTCACGCGCCGACAGCGCGCGTCCGTCGCGCGCTGACGGCGCGTCCGACGCGCGCTGTCGGCGCGTCCGTCACCACACGGTCGGACGGGAGGCGCGGGTCAGGTCGGCGGACCCGCTCACCCGACCCGTGCCTCCAGTCCGGCGGTTCGAGCCCATCGCACCTGTCATGGGAGACCGATCCGCGCGTTGGGTGGCAGAAGTTCCGACGTCCGATGCGCGACTCGTCCTCCGATGGGCGGAACGGCACCCCACGCGCGGATCAACCTCGGGGCAACCAGTTCGTTCGCTGAACTAATGAGGTAGGCTAACGGCCGTGCCCGATTCCTCCCTCGCCACCGACCTCCGCATCGCCGTGAACCGGCTGTCGCGGACGCTCCGCGCGCAGAAGGCCGACGCGAGCATGCCGGACGCGCACTTCTCCGCACTCGCCCGGCTGCACCGCGAGGGCGCGATGACCCTCGCCGAGCTGAGCCGCCAGGACGGGGTGACACCCCCGTCGATGACGAAGTCCGTCGCTGCGCTCGTCGAACGGGGCCTCGTGTCGAAGTGCGGCCACGGCGACGACCGCCGCAAGGTGCTGCTCTCGGCCACCCCGGCTGGGTCCGCCTTCGTGGAGGAGACCCGGCGCCGCCGCGACGACTGGCTCACTCCGAGGCTCGGCGCCCTCACCCCCGACGAACGCCGCACCCTGGCCGCCGCCACCGACGTCATGAGGAGGCTGGCCCAGCAGTGACCGCCATGTTCCGTTCCCTGTCCGCCCGCAACTACCGCATCTGGTTCGCCGGCGCGCTCGTGTCCAACGTCGGCACGTGGATGCAGCGCACCGCGCAGGACTGGATCGTCCTCACCGAGCTCTCCGACAACGACGCCGTCGCGGTCGGCATCACGATGGCCCTGCAGTTCGGTCCGCAGCTGCTCCTCCTGCCGTTCACCGGACTGGTGGCCGACCGGTTCGACCGGCGGAAGATGCTCATGCTCACCCAGGGCCTGATGGGGGCACTCGGCCTGGGACTCGGCGTCATGGTCCTCACCCACACCGCCACGCTCTGGTCGCTGTACGGCTTCGCGCTCGCGCTCGGCATCGTCGCCGCGTTCGACACCCCGATCCGACAGGCCTTCGTGTCCGACGTGGTGCAGGGCGAGCACGTGGCGAACGCCGTCGCGCTGAACTCCGCCTCGTTCAACGCCGCACGACTGATCGGCCCCGCGGTCGCGGGCGTGCTCATCGCCGCGATCGGCTCGGGATGGGTGTTCGTCATCAACGCCGGCTCGTTCCTGGCGGTCCTCGTCGCGCTGCGCTTCGTCGACCCCGCACAGCTCGCCGACCGACCTCGTGCAGGGCGCGGCAAGGGCCAGATCGTGGCGGGCTTCCGGTACGTCCGGACCCGGCCGGACATCATCGTCGTGCTCTGCATGATCTTCGTCGTCGGTACGTTCGGCGTGAACTTCCCGATCTTCACCTCGACGATGGCGCGCGTCGAGTTCGGCAAGGGCGCCGGGGAGTTCGGCCTGCTCAACTCGGTGATGGCGATCGGTTCGGTCGCCGGTGCGCTCCTGTCCGCCCGGCGGGACCGCCCGAGGATGCGCACGCTCGTGATCGCCTCGGCCGGGTTCGGGCTCGCGTGCACCGCGGCCGCCCTCGCTCCGACCTACTGGTCGTTCGCCGTCGTGCTGGTGTTCGTCGGCCTCGCCTCGCTGACGTTCATGACGACCGCGAACGCCCTCGTCCAGACCACCACGAAGCCGGCGATGCGCGGCCGCGTGATGGCGCTCTACATGGCGATCTTCGCGGGCGGCACCCCCATCGGCGCACCGATCGTCGGCGCCGTGGCGGACGCATGGGGACCGCGGTGGGCGATCGTCGTCGGTGCCGCGTCCGGGTTCGTCGCGCTGGCGATCGCCCTCGTGTGGCTCGTCCGGTGGGAACGCTTCCGGGTCCGGTACGACGCCGACAACCGCCTGCACCTCGCGATCACGCACGCGATCCCGGTGGTCGGGACGCGCGCGTCGCGCGCCGCGATCCGGCGCGACCTGGAGCGCGACGAGGCGGTCGCGGACCGCTCGAGCGCCGTCTGACCCGTGGGTCCGGCAGGACCCGCGTGCGCTGGTCGCGCCGAGCGGGCAGGACGCGTCGTGCGTCGTCCGCCGAGCGGGCGGAACCGGTCACTCAAGAGCGCCGAGCGTGACAGAAGTGGCCCGCTCGCGGTGCGGTGACGGAGCAGCGGGAGAGGGCGGACGGGAGGCGCGTGGTGGGCCCGCACCGTGCCTCCAGGCCGCCGCCACCCGGCCCCACCCCAGGCGGTCGCGCAGCGAGCGGGCAGGAAACGCCGCCCGTCGTCCGCCGAGCGGGCGGAACCGGTCGCCTTCGGGCGCCGAGCGTGACAAAAGTGGCCCGCTCGCGGAGCGACGGGTGAGCGGCGGGCGCTCAGCGCGCCGCGACGGCGGCCGCGAACACGCGCTCGTCGAGGGCCGCCACCACGGCGTCGACCGCCGCGGCGAGACGCGCCGTCACCGTGCGCGGCCACGCGTCGGGCTGCTCGGGGTCGGGGTGCTCGAGCGCGGCGCGTGCCCGGCGGAAGGCCTCGACCTCGTCCGCGACGCAGGCCGGCGCGACGTCGGCCAGGCAGTCGTCCGCCCGCTGCGCGAGGAACGCGAGCGACCGCGGACTGTGCCCGTCCCGGAGCAGGAAGCCCGCGACGCTCGCCGGGTCCGTCGCACGGTGGTCGCGGCCTCGTCGGAAGGCCTCGACGGCACCGCAGGCCCGCAGCGCGGTCGCCCACGAGTGCGGCGCCGCGGTGTCGACGAGGTCCGAGGCGAGGAGCCGCGCGGTGGCCCCGCAGCGCAGGAGCGACCGGCCGAGCGTGAAGAACTCCCACACCTCGTCGCGGCTCGCGTCGCCCTCGACGACCCCGACGGCCAGGGCACTCCGCTCACGGACCCACGCCAGGAACTCGTGCGCGCGTTCGACCGACACCTTCCGTGGCATCCGGGACCGGGTGACGTCGAGGCAGTCCCAGAGCTCGGTGGGGACGACCTCGCGGGCACGGCGGGCGTCGTCCCGGGCCACCGCGACCGCGGACGCGACGGAGGCCGGCTCGTGACGGTCGAGCGCGAGCGACTCGATCGTCGCGGCCCGTCCGGACCGTCCCGGGCCCTGGGCGCCGAGCACCGCGCGCAGCGCCGACGCGACCGCCGGGTCCTCCCCCGCGGCGACGACGTCCGGGCGGACGACGTACACCTCGAGCATCCGGGCGACGACGTCGGCACGCTCGACCGCGGTCCCGACACGGAACACGCTCCCCGCGAGTCGGCTCAGCACGTCGGCTCCTGCATGGGGTGAACCTACTGAGGGGTCGTTGCGCTGGTGTTACGGGCGCGGGTCACCGGTGTTGCACCGGTCGCGGAGCGCGCAGAGCGGCCACCGGGTCGCTGGGAAGTGCATCGGTTCCCGCGCACTCGCTAGACAATCTAACTAGAGCGTCTAGCATTGTCCTCATGACGACCGAGGTGACGGACACCACCACGGGCTTCTGGTATGGCAAGGGTTCCAGGGTCGACGCGGTGGACGTACTCAATGCGCTCCGCAGGTACCGGAGCGCCGAGAGCGCTGCCCAGCGACGGGCACGCGAGGCGCTCGGCATCGGCGAGAACGCCCTGCTCGCGCTGCGCATCCTGCTCGACGCCGAGACCACCGGCCGCGCGGTGAACTCGAAGGAGCTGGCCGACCGACTCGAGATCACGCCGGCGTCGACGTCGGCGCTCGTCGACCGACTCGTCCGCAGCGGACACGTCGAGCGGCACGCCGACCCGCACGACCGCCGCGGGGTCATCCTCACCGCATCCGGCGGCTCGATGCGGCAGGTGCTGCAGGTCATCGACGAGCTCGACACCCGCACGCTCGAGGTCGCCGAGCACCTGCCCCAGTCGGAGATGGGCGTCGTGGTCGCGTTCCTCGAGGAGATGGCCCGTGTCGTCGACCAGGACGATGACGAGGACGAGCGGTCCGCGTAGCCTGACGGCATGCGTGCGACCGACGACCCCACGGCGGTGCCGGCGCACGACCCCGAGGACGACATGCCCCTCGCGGAGCTCGACGCCCGTGCCCGCGCGGACGCCGCCCTCCGGCGCATCCAGGCCGGGGCCGACCCGGCGCGTGAGGCGTTCGACCTCGCGAACACGATGAACGACGAGGCCGTGGGCCGGCTCACCGGCGCGCTGCGGCGCTGGCTCCGCCGGCCCTGACCGGCGTCAGAACGCGGTGCCGACCGCCGCGATGTCGTCGCCGCCGTGCCCGTCCGCGCTCGCCTGCGCGTAGACCCGGTCGATGCCGTCGAGCAGCTCCGTCGAGACCCCGGCGTCCCGCGCGGCGTCACGGATGAGCCCGATGTCCTTGCGGATCCCGTCGAGCGCGAACTGCGGCGCGAACTCCCCCGACAGCATGGCCTCGCCCTTCGTGTGCGCGTAGGGCGAGTCGCTCGCGGTGCCCTCGATCGCGTCGAGGAACAGGTGCGGGTCGAGTCCGAGCGCGCGGGCGATGGCGAGGGACTGGCCGGTCGCCGCCGTGATCGCGGCGACCCAGGCGTTCGCGGCGAGCTTGAGCGCGGTGCCGTCGCCGACCCGCTCGCCGGCCCGGACGGTCTTCGCGCCGATCGCGTCGAGCACCGGGTCGATCCGGTCGACCGTCGCCGAGGGGCCCGCGGCGAGCATGGTGAGCTTGCCCTGCTCCGCCGGGCCCTTCGTCCCGAGCATCATCGCCTCGACGAGGGTGATGCCGTACTTGCCGGCGAGCTGCACGACGGTCTCGGTACCCGCGACCCCGATGGTCGAGGCCTGCACCCACACAGCGTCGGTCGGAGCATCCCCGGCTGCGGCCTCGAGCACGTCGACCACCGCGTCGGTGTCGAAGAGCGTCAGGAGGACGACCTCGGCCTCCGCCACCGCGGCGGACGCGTCGCGCTCGACCGTGGCGCCGTCGTCGGCGAGCGGTGCGGCACGGTCGGCGTTGCGGTTCCAGACCGTGACGTCGTGTCCCTCGCGGAGCAGCGACCGCGCGACCCCTGCCCCCATCGTCCCTGTGCCCAGCACCGTCACGCGCACGTGTGTCTCCGTCCTCGGACGACGCCGTGCCGTCCTCGGTCCGACGCTACGCCCCGGGTGCGGACGGGTCCCGGTCAGTCCGTACAGCCCACGGCCGCGGGCGCGGGCGCGGGACAGTCGGGGTCAGAGCAGCCCGCGGGCAGCGAGCCACGGCGCGGGGTCGACCGGGACACCGCCGAGGATGACCTCGAAGTGCAGGTGCGCTCCGGTCGAGATGCCGGTGCTGCCGACGGCGCCGACCGGTTCGCCGACCGCGACCCGGCGCCCGACGACCACGTCGATGCGGGACAGGTGCGCGTACCGCGTCTCGGTGCCGTCCGGGTGACGGAGCAGCACCTGGTTGCCGTACCCGCCGAGCACGCCGGCCGACACCACCGTGCCGGACATCACCGCGACGGCCGGCGTCCCGGCGCGGGCCGCGAAGTCGAGTCCGTGATGGTCCGTCGAGCACGCGCTGCACCCGTCGATGTGGCGACCGCCGAAGCCCCCGGCGGTGGGGACCGTGCCGTCGACCGGTCGGACCACCGTGACGTCGGAGCTGATGCGCGGCCCACGCCGGAAGTCGTCGCGGATCGAGAAGCCGTCGCGCTGCACGTCGGGGTCCGATCCGGCTGCGACGGCGTACCACTGGGCGGTGCCCTGCGGTTCGGCGGCCGCCGGGAGCGTCGGGTCCAGCGCCTGCGCCGGGGTGGACACCGAGACGACGAGACAGGCTGACAGTGCAGCAGCGGTCACGGACAGTCGAGGCACGGTGGACGTCGGGCGGACGACGGTGCGGAGCAGTGCCCGCGCCGGGTCACCGGAGGTTCGTCGGACCCGTGGGGCGCGGGGCCTGGTGACGGACCGCTCGCGGGCGAGCGCGGCACGCCGACTCGACGAGGACGAAGCCGAGGACGAGGAGAACGGACGAGCCGCCTGCGGGAGTGGCACCGGGACGGCAGCAGGGGGGACCGCCGCCCCGGTGGTCGAGGGACGTCGTGCGGACGTCCGGAGGGAGACCGGGGCGGCAGCAGGGGGGACTGCCGCCCCGGTGGTCGTGGGGCCGGGACGCACCGACCGGGATCGTCGGGCGCCGGCGGCGTGCCGTGCGGCGGCTCGCGGGCGGAGGACGGGGTCCGGTGCGGTCATCGCGGTGGTCCGGGTCAGGCGCGGACGACGCCGTCGCGGGTGATCCGGTCGAGCTCACCGACGACGGCGTCGACGACCGCACGGGTGATCGCGTCGGCGACGGCCTCGACGAGGGCGAGCTGCTCGGTCGACACCGCGTGCTCGGCGCCGAGCGCGCCACCGAGTCGAGCGGGGATCTCGTCGATCGCGGCCACGAGCGCGGCCGGCACGAGCGCCGACGCCTGCGGCGGGACGGGCGCCGACAGCGGGGACGACGGGACGGGCGCGGTCGCGAGCGGGGCGGACGCACGAGCCGCGGGGGCGGGTGCTGCAGGCGCGGGAGCTGCCGCGGCGCGGACCGCGGGTGCGGAGACTGCGGGTGCGGACGTCCGACGGGAGACGGCGTCGAAGAGCGGGGTGGAGGACATGCTGCGTGCCTTCTGGTCAGGGTCGGCGCGGCCCGTTCCTGTCGGGCCGCTCGGTCACGTGCCGCTCGGGCACGGACCGATTGAACCACTGATATTCCAGATGTGCAATAGGCGTTCTGGGTCAGTCCGGCTCGACGGCCTGCGTCGGGTCGTCCCGGCGCAGCACCTGCTTGACCCGCTCGACGATCGTGGCGGGCGGGTTGTTGTACGCGTTCGCCGGCTCCTGGCCGCTCAGGGCCTGGATCGCCGCCATCACCGCATCCGTGGCGTGCCGTCGCGCCCGACCGGACGAAGCGTCGCCGAACGAGGACAGGTCCATCGGCTCACCGAACTCGATGGTCACCTTCGCGAGCTTCGGGATGCGCGAGCCCACGGGCTGCACGTGCTCGGTCCCCGTCAGGGCGACGGGCACCACAGGGGCACCGCTCGTCAACGCGAGCCAGGCCACGCCCGTGCGGCCCTTGTAGAGCCGCCCGTCGAGGGACCGGGTGCCCTCGGGGTAGATCGCGAAGGCCTCGCCAGCCTCGAGCCGTTCGAGCCCGAGGTCGAGGGCGTGCTGCGCCGCGGCACCCGCCCCGCGCTCGACGCCGATCGCTCCGATGCCGCCGAAGAACGCTCGGGACACCGCGCCGCGCAGACCCGTCCCGGTGAAGTACTCCTGCTTGGCGAGGAACGACACCTTCCGCGGCGCCATGAGCGTGATTGCCGGGGAGTCGATGAACGAGCGGTGGTTGCTCGCGAGGATCACCGGTCCGTGCTTCGGGACGTGCTTCCGGCCGATGATCCGCGGACGCCAGAGCATCCGCGCGAGCGGCGTCACCACGGCACGGCTCATGGACGTGGCGAGCTTGGTCGAACCGGGCACCGGACCTCCTCGTTGGCGAGTACCCGAGTGTAGTGAGCACCCGCGGAACCGCATGCCGCCGACGGAATGTGTCCCGACCGGTGCGGCCGGGCCCCGGTCCCGCCGCTCAGTCCGCGTGCGCCGCGACCACCTCGAGCACCGCACGACCGTACCGCTCGAGCTTCGCCGTGCCGACCCCGGAGATCTCGGCGAGCTCGTCCTGGTCGGCGGGCTTCACCGCCGCGATGCCGCGGAGCGTCGCGTCGTTGAACACCACGTAGGCGGGGACTCCCTGTTCGCGGGCCTGCCCGGCACGCCAGGCACGCAGGGCCTCAAACAGCCCGACGGCCTCCCGCGGCATGTCCGACACGACCGTGCGGCGGGTGCGGGACGACCGCGTGGACTTCACGGGGTCGCGGCGCATCAGGACCTGCACGCGGCCGCTCAGGACGTCCGCACTGGTCGGGCTGAGCACCACCGTGCCGAACCCGTCACCGGAGACCGCGGCGTAGCCCTGCGCCAGGAGCTGCCGGGCGACGGCGCGCCACTCCCCCTCGCTGAGGTCGCTGCCGATGCCGAACGTGGCGAGCTGGTCGTGCCGGAGCTCCTGCACGCGCGGCGACTGCTTGCCGACGAGGATGTCGACGAGGTGCGCCACGCCGTACCGCTGCCCGCGCTCCCGGTCGAGCCGGACGACCGTGGACAGCAGCTTCTGCGCGGGGACGGTGCCGTCCCAGGGCTCCGGCGGCGCGATGCACGTGTCGCAGTTGCCGCACGGCGTCGACTCCTGCCCGAAGTACGCGAGCAGCCGCACCCGGCGGCACTCGATCGTCTCGCACAGGGCGAGCATCGCGTCGAGGTGCGCGCTGAGCTGCCGACGGTGTGCGGCGTCGCCCTCGGACTGGTCGATCATCCGCCGCTGCTGCACGACGTCGTTCAACCCGTACGCGAGCCATGCGGTCGAGGGCAGCCCGTCCCGCCCGGCACGACCGGTCTCCTGGTAGTAGCCCTCGACCGACTTCGGCAGGTCCAGGTGGGCCACGAACCGCACGTCGGGCTTGTCGATGCCCATGCCGAAGGCGATGGTCGCGACCATGACGACCCCGTCCTCGCGCAGGAAGGTCGACTGGTTGCGTTCGCGGACCTTCGCGTCGAGCCCCGCGTGGTACGGCAGCGCCGGGATGCCCTGCTCGGCGAGGGCCGCGGCGGTGCGCTCGACCGAGTTCCGGGACAGGCAGTACACGATGCCCGCGTCGCCGCTGTGCTCGGTGCGGATGAACGTCAGGAGCTGCTGGAGCGCCCCCGTCTTCGGCTCGATCCGGTACTGGATGTTCGGTCGGTCGAAGTCGGCCACGAAGTGCGCGGCGTCGTCGAGGCCGAGGCGGGCGGAGATCTCGCGGTGGGTCTGCGGGGTGGCGGTGGCGGTCAGGGCGATCCGCGGCACCGTCGGCCAGCGCTCGTGCAGGACGCTCAGCTCGAGGTAGTCCGGCCGGAAGTCGTGCCCCCACTGGGCGACGCAGTGCGCCTCGTCGATCGCGAACAGCGCGATCCGCGCGCGGTCGAGCAGCGAGCGGGTGGACTCGAGCCGCAGTCGCTCCGGCGCGAGGTAGAGCATGTCGACCTGCCCGGACACCACCGCGCGCTCGACCCGGGCGCGCTCGTCGGGTCCCTGCGTCGAGTTGAGGAACGCCGCCCGCACGCCGTTCGCCGCGAGGGCGTCGACCTGGTCCTGCATGAGGGCGATGAGCGGCGAGACGACGACCCCGATGCCGTCGCGCACGAGCGCGGGCACCTGGTAGCAGAGCGACTTGCCGCCGCCGGTCGGCATCAGGACGAGCGCGTCGCCGCCGCCCACCACCTGGTCGATGATGGCGGCCTGCTCGCCCCGGAAGGCGTCGTACCCCCAGACCCGGTGCAGGACGTCCAGCGCGGGCGTGGAACTCATGCCAGGAGCCTACGGCCGACGGGCGACACCCACCGCACTGTCCACAGCGCCACCCGTGCGGTCGCCGGGCCCGGCCGCGTCGTCGACGCGGGCCGGTGCGCCCGCCCACCCCGTGCCTCCCGGCCGGAACCAACGCGACCCACCTGCGAAGGCCGGCGGCGTCCCCCGGAACCGGGGCGCCTCGTGACCGGCGAACCGCCGGTCCAGCTTCCGCCACCGCGCGAGCACCTCGACCATCCCCCAGTACAGGAGCGAGGTGCCGAGCGTCACGAGCCATCCGCCCACGGTGCCCTGCGCGTCCTGCGACGTCAGGTCGATCCGCGACCAGCCGGGCGCCTGCAGCACGAAGATCATGATGTTGTTGAAGGCGTGCTGGAGCACCGTCGCCTCCATGCCGCCGGTGCGCAGCACGATGATCGCGGCGACGAGGCCGAACGAGCCGACGTCGAGGATGCCCCAGACGTTGTAGCCGTTCGGGATGTGCAGCAGCGCGAACACGACGGTCGAGACGCCGACCGCCACCACCGTGCCGACGACGCGGACCGGGATCCACGAGCCGATCGTCTGCATGAGGAAGCCGCGGAAGACGTACTCCTCGGCCGCGCCCTGGAACGGGACGAGCAGCACGACCAGGACGATCGTCAGCGTGAGCGTGCTGACCGAGACGGTCGACTGCCCGATCGCAGCGTGGTCCCAGCCGAACCCGCCGTCGAACGTGAACATGCCGATGGTCTGGACCGAGAACATGATCACCGCGATGACGAGCGTCGGCAGGAGGCACCACGCGGTCCAGCGCCAGCGCACCCGGAAGCGCGTCGACGACAGGACGTTCGCCGGCCCGAGCTTCGCGAGCTTGACCGCGAGCAGGATGCCGGGGAGCAGCACGACGAGCGACACCAGGGACAGCGACAGGATCAGCGGATCGGTCGGGTCGAGCGCACCGCTGGCCAGGTCCTGCTGGAAGCGCATCAGCCCCTCGGGACCCTGTGACGCCCCGATCGGGACGAAGTAGGCGACCGCCAGGACCACCTGCGTCGCGACGTACCACCCGGCCAGGACCGCCAGCGCGACGAGCGGGCGCCACCACCGCCAACGGGCGTCGACGCGGGGCAGGCGGTGGTACGGAACGCTCACGCTGCGCAGGCTACCGGGCCGGGCAGGATGGGAGCCGTGCTCACCGTGCTGCTCGGCCTGACCGGGGCGGTCGTCTACGGCGCCGCCGACTTCCTGGGCGGCGTCGCGGCCCGGCGGCTGCGCGCCGTCACGGTCGCCGCGGCCGCCGCGGCGGTCGGGCTGGTGCCGCTCACGGTCGGGATCCCGGTCGTCGGCGCGGATCCGTCCGGTCCGGCCGTCGGGTGGGGGCTCGTCGCGGGACTCTCCGGCGGGGTCGGGGTGCTGCTGCTCTACCGCGCGCTCGCGATCGGCCCGATGAGCGTCCTGTCGCCGCTGACCGCGGTCTTCGCGGCCGTCGTGCCCGTGGTCGTCGCGTTGGTCCGGGGCACGTCGCTGTCGCCGACGGCGTGGGTCGCGCTCGTGGTGGCGGTCGTCGCGGTCGTGCTCGTCGCGGCGGTGCGGGACACCTCCGGCGCGCGGGTCACCCCGGCCGGGCTGGTCACGGCAGCCGTCGCAGGGTGCGGGTTCGGTGGGATCGTGCTCGCCTACGACGCGGCGCCGGACGGGTCGGGGGTCGCGCCGCTGCTCGTGGCGCGCGGGGTGCAGACGGTGCTGCTCGGGGCGGCCGCGGTGGTGGTCGCGGTGCGGTCCGGTGCGTCGGGTCCGGCGGGTGCGGCACTCGCTGTCGGTGCGTCGCGTCCGGTGGGTGCTGCTGCACGGACTGGAGGCACGGTGCGCGTGAGCGCGTCGGCACGCGCGGGTGCGTGGTCGCGTCGCGTCGTGGCGACGGTCGTCGCCTGCGGGGTGCTCGACGCGCTGGCGAACGTGTGCATCCAGGCGGCGCTCCACGCCGGGGACGACCCGTCGACGCTGCCGGTGGTGAGCGTGCTCAACGCGCTGTACCCGATCGGCACGGTGGCGCTCGCGGGAGTGGTGCTGCGGGAGCGCCTCACGCCCGTGCAGTGGAGCGGGATCGGGCTCGCGTTCGCGGCGGCCGTCGGGCTCGCGCTCGCGTGAGGCGGGCGGCCGTCTGGCTAGCGCGGCTCGGGTCAGTCGTCCGCGATCAGGCGCTTGCCGAGCGACACCGCGTGGTCCTCGGCGTACCCGAGCGAGGCGTAGAACCCGAGCACCCGCTCGTTGCCGGCGCGCACCTGGACGTTGACCTTCGGGCATCCGCGCGCGAGCAGCAGTCGTTCGAACTCGGTCATGAAGGCGCGGCCGAGCCCGGTGCCCTGGTGGTCCGGGTCGACGGCGAGGTAGTTCACCCAGCCGCGGTGGCCGTCGTAGCCGGCCATGCCGGCGCCGACCAGGGCGGCCGGGGCGGCGGTCGCGCTGGCGTCCGTCGCGGTGGCGTCCGTGGACTCGGCGACCAGGAAGAGCTCGGGCTGCTCGGCGGTCTTGCGGGCGATGTCGCGGTACGGGTCGTTCCACGGGCGGAGGAGTCCGCACGCTTCCCACAGGGCGACGACGGCGGCGGTGTCGTCCTCAGCGAAGGTTCGGAAGCGGTACGACATGTCCACAGGCTAGCGCGGCCCCCACCGGACGGACGCTCACGTCTGCTATACCTGTTCGACCACCGCACCTCGGACCAGGAGCCCCGTGACCGCACACGACACCATGCCGTCGGGGCTGTCTCCGTCCGGTGACGAGATCCCGGAGCGCCCCCGCCGGCACCGTCCGAAGCAGACGGTGGGTGGCGCGCTCGTGTCCCTGCTCGCCGAGCTGCTCATCATCGCGGGCGCCGGCACCGGGCTCTACGTGCTCTGGACCGCGTGGTGGACCGACGTGGTCGCGGTGAACGAACAGACCGCCCTCGTGCAGGACCTCGAGCAGACCGCGGTGCCCAAGACCGCGGGGACCGAGCACCGCGAGGCCGCTCCCGTCCTGGCCGAGCCCCCGGGACTGTCGTCGGTGTTCGGCACGATGCAGATACCCCGGTTCGGCGCCGACTACAACCGCCCGATCGGTGAGGGCACGGACCGTGAGAAGGTCCTCAACACGATCGGCCTCGGCCACTACCAGGACACCGCGATGCCGGGCGCCGAGGGCAACTTCGCCGTCGCCGGGCACCGCGTCACCTACGGCAAGCCGCTCAACCAGATCGCGGACCTGAAGAACGGCGACTCGATCGTCGTGCGCGTGACCGACAAGGCGAAGGACTTCGACGTCTGGTACGTCTACAAGGTCACCGACTCGCAGATCGTCACGCCCGACAAGATCGAGACGATCGCTCCCGTGCCGAACCAGCCCGGCGTGCAGCCCACCGCCGAGGACCGCTGGCTCACGCTCACCGCGTGCCACCCGATGTGGTCGGCCAAGGAGCGGTACGTCACGCACGCCAAGCTCGACTACTGGATGCCCGCCTCGGAGGGCACCCCGAAGGAACTCTCGGAGACGCCGAATTGATCTTCCCGTTCGTCTGGCGCATCCTGCCGGGCCCCGTCGTCCTGAAGGTGCTCGAGCTGCTCGTGCTCATCGCCGCGGTCGTGTGGGTGCTCTTCACCTTCGTCTACCCGTGGATCGCGTCGGACATCCTGCCGCCGCCCGACGGCACGGTGGACGTGTCGCCGTCGCCCTGACGCTCCACTGACGGTCCGCTGACGACCGCTCGCAGTCCGGGACGGACCGCGCCGGGCCAGGTCGGGCTGGGCTGGGCCGAGCCGGGCGTCAGACGGTGACGGTGACGCGGGAGCCGCCGCCGGGGGTCCGCCGGACCGCGATGCGCTCGGGGATGCGCTGCTTGAGCTCCTCGACGTGGCTCACGATGCCGACCTGTCGGCCGCCGGCCGTGAGCCGGGCGAGCTGCCCGATCACGTCGTCGAGCGTCTCCGGGTCGAGCGTCCCGAAGCCCTCGTCGACGAAGAGCGTCCCGAGCGCGACGCCGCCGGCCTCGGCCTGCACGACGTCGGCGAGCCCGAGCGCCAGGCAGAGCGACACCGTGAAGGTCTCGCCGCCGGACAGGCTGCCGGGAGCCCGGAGCGTGTCGGTCGTGTGGTCGTGCACGGCGAGGGCGAGTCCGGTCTTGCGCGCGCGTGAACCGGTCTCGCGCTCCTCGGAGGTCTCGAGGGTGAACCGGCCGCCGAGCATGCTCCGCAGGCGGTCGTTCGCCGCCGCGACGACGTCCTCGAACCGCCGCATGAGCACGTACGTGCCGAGTGTGATGCCGCTCGGGTTGACCGAGGTGGACCCGGCGGCGACGTCGGCCAGCCGCACGACCGCGCGGCTCCGGGCGGACGTGGACTCCCGTGCGCGGACGGCGCGTGCGACGTCCTCGCCGCACCGGGCTGCGGCCGCGAGCCGGTCGGCCGCCGAGACCGCGACCCGGGTGGCCGCGTCGGCGCGCTCGACCGCGGTGTCACGCGCGGCGACCGCTGCCGTCAGGTCGAGGGGTTCGTCGGCGGTCCGAGCGGCCTCGAGGACGGCCGGCTCGGCGAGGCCGGCGTCGACGACGGCCCGCTCCCGGTCCGCCGTGGCCACGACGACACGGAGGCGTTCCCCCTCGGCCGCGGGGACGATTGCCGTGCGGGCCCGCTCGACGGTGTCGAAGCCCTGCTCGGCGCAGACTGCGGTGACCTCCGACTGCCGCTCGGCGACGGACGCGGCGGCCGTGGCGACGCGCGCGTCCGCGGCGAGCACGGCGTCGAGCTCCGCGACACGGTCGTCCAGGGCACGCACCGCGTCGGCGAGCGAGGACCCGGTGCCTGAGGCCGTTTCGGTGACCTCCGTGTCGGTGCTCGCGCTCGTGCCGGCGTCGAGCGCCACGGTGGCGCGACGGACGGCCGCGTCGACGGCGGCGGTGTCCTGGGCGAGCCGCTCCGACTCGGCCGCGGCGGAGGACACCAGGACGGCGTGCTCGGACGCGACCGTGGTGCGCTCCTGCTCGAGCGCGCGGGTCTGCTCGTCGTGGGCGGTACGCCGGCGCTCGAGGTCGAGCACCTGGACGGCAGCGTCGTGCGCTGCCCGGACCCGCTCGGCTGCGGCGGTCGCACGGGTCTCGAGGGTGTCGGCGTCGAGGTCGCCGAGCACCGTCCGGAGCCGCTCGTGTTCCTGCTGCGCGAGCGCGAGGTCGGTCGCCGCGGCGGCGAGGGCGGCCTCGGCAGCGCGGGCGGCGGACGCGGCGGACTCGACCGCGTCCGCGGAGGGGTGGTCGTCCTGCGGCACCGCGACGCTCGGGTGCTCGACCGCACCGCACACCGGGCAGGCGTCGCCCGGCTGCAGGGCGGCGCCGAGTTCCCCTGCCAGGCCGGCGATCCGTCGAGCGCGCAGGTCGGTCTCCGTGGCGAGGGCGGCCGACGCTGCGGCTCGGGCGTCCGCGACCGCTCGCTCGGCCTGCTCCTGGGCTCGGGCTGCGGTGACGCGGGTGGACAGGTCGGCCCGGAGCTGGGCGACCCGTTCGACCTCGACCCGGGCGGGCTCGGCGTCGGCGGCGAGGGCGGCGGCGGTCCGGGCGGACTCGACGATCATCGCGCGCTCGGCCGGGCGGCGCTCGAGCGCGTCGACGAGCGCCGCCGACCGGGCCGCGACGTCCTCGGTCCGGACGGCCGCGTCCGCAGCGGTCCGACGGCGGACAGGGAACGTGCGCTCGACCGCGACGAGGTGTCGGATGTCCGACAGACAGTCGGCGAGGGCGGTCCGGAGGCCGACCACGTCCGAGTCCGCGTCGAGTCCGGCACCCTGCCGTCGGGCCGTCGCCGCATCCGTCGTCTGAGCGGCACGCGCACGCGCCGCGTCGAGGGCGTCGGCGCTCGTCGCGACGCGGGCGGCGCGTTCGCCGAGTGCCAGACGGTCGCGCGCGGCGGTGACCTCGTCCGCCGCCGCGTCGAGCGCCCGACGACGATCGAGCAGTGCGGCACGACGTTCGCGGGCGGTGACGCGCTCGCGGATCGACCGCTCGTGCTCGCGGGCCCGCTCGGCGTCGGACACCGCGGCCCGGCGGTGCTCGTCGGTCTCGGCGGCGACGCTGCGGAGACCCGCGACCACGTCGTCGACGGCGCGTTCGTCCGGGTCGTCGACCCCGGCGGCCTGCGCGAACCGGGACAGCGCGTCGCGGACGCGGGACTCGGCACCCTCGACCTCGGCGAGGACCGCGCGACGACGGGCCGCGAGCTCGTCGGCCGTGCGGTCGTAGACCTGCGTGCCGAACAGGGACTGCAGGAGCTTCCGGCGTTCCTCGCCCGGAGACCGCAGGAACCGAGCGAACTCGCCCTGGGGCAGCACGACGGTCTGCAGGAACTGGGCGCGGTCGAGTCCGACGATCCGCGTGACCTCGAGCCCGATCTCCGGGATGCGCGACGACACCGGCTCGCCAGCGGGGTCGGCGGGGTGCGCCAGTCGGAAGAGCTGGGCGGACGCCTGCTGCCGGACCGTGCCGGTGCCGCGCTGCTTGGGTCGGTCGTACTGCGGAGTGCGCCGGACCCGGAACAGCCCGGCACCCGTCTCGAAGACCAGCTCGACGAAGGGCTCGGTCGCAGGGGCGGCGTGCTGGCTGTGCAGGCGGTCGGACGTCGAGGACTCCCCCGCGAGCCCGCCGTACAGGGCGAACACGACGGCGTCGATGATCGTCGACTTGCCGGACCCCGTCGGACCCTCGAGCAGGAACACCCCCGAGGCGGCGAGGGCGGCGAAGTCGATGACGACGGTGTCCGGGTACGGCCCGATCGCGCGGAGTTCGAGGCGGTGCAGGTACATCAGCGCGTCCCGTCGGCGTCGAGGGTCTGCAGTGCGGCCTCGTACGCCTCGGTCAGGACCGCCAGGTCGTCGTCGTCCGGCGCCGAACCCGTCGCGAAGGTCACGAAGTCCGCGGCGACCTCGACCGGGTCGGACGTGGCGCTCACCGCGCGGGCGGCGACGCGCTCGGGGCGTTCCGCGGGCTCGTGCGTGACCGCCAGGGCGAACGGGAAGTGGTCGCGGACGCGGGCGTACATCCGCTCGGGGTGCACGGTGTCGGTGACCGCGACCCGGACCCACGCGTCGGCGTCGGCGTGGTGCGCACCGGACTCGATCGCGTCGATCGTGGCGCGGACGTCCACCAGGCGGCGCGGCACCGGGGCCGGCAGGAGCTCGACCGCGACGCCGCCGTCCGCCGCGAGGTCGACGAGGGTCACGCTCTTGCGCTGGTGCCGCTCGCCGAACGAGAACGCGAGCGGGGAGCCCGCGTACCGGATCCGGTCGCCGTCGCCCACCCGCTGCGGCCCGTGCAGGTGGCCGAGCGCGACGTAGTCGATGCCGTCGAACACCGCGGCCGACACCTGGTCGACCCCGCCGACGCGGATGTCCTGCTCGCTGTCGCTCGGCGCGGCACCGCTGACGAAGGCGTGCGCGACGACGACGCTGCGGTGCCCGGGACGCGCGCCGAGGTCGGCGCGGATGCGGTCCACCGCGGCACCGACGACGGCCTGGTGCGACCGGGCGAGGGGCTCGTCGGGGACCGTCGCGAGGGCGTACCGCGTCAGGTCGGGGTGCAGGTAGGGGATGCCGTAGACCGCGACCGGGCCGTGGTCGTCGGCGAGGAGCACCGGGTCGGCCAGCCGCGCGGGCTCGGCGACGATGCGGACCCGGTCGTGCATGACCCCGGCGCCGAAGCCGAGCCGTGCCGCGGAGTCGTGGTTGCCCGGGGTCAGGACGACGGTCGCCGTCTGCGCCAGGCGCTCGAGCGTGCGGGAGAGCAGGCGGACGGCGTCGACGGGCGGGATCGCGCGGTCGTAGACGTCACCGGCGATGACGACGAGGTCGACGGCGCGGTCCCGCACGGTGTCGACGAGGAAGTCGGCGAACGCCGCCTGGTGCTCGAGCAGGTCGGCTCCGAGCAGCGTGCGGCCGAGGTGCCAGTCGCCGGTGTGGAGGATCCGCATGCCGTCACGGTAGCGGCGGCCGGGGACATCGCCGGGCACCCCGCGGCGAGCTGTGGAGCGTGCGTCAGCTGCACACGTAGAGGATGGTGGCCGACCCCACGGAGAGGGTCCGGTTGCCGTCCGCGTACCAGCTGCTCGTCGGCGTGGGGTCGAGGACGCGGATCTTCACGGTCTTGCGCGTGAGGCTGAGCAGCCCGCCGGAGACCGTGACACTGCGGACGCCCGAACCCGCGGTGGCGACCACCTGGTCGTCCAGGAGCACCTGGAACCCCCTCGCGTCCGGCGCGTCGTAGTCCCATGCCACCTGGACGCCAGCCACGCTGATCAGTCCGCAGCGGACGTTCGTCGGGCCGGGCAGGACCGCCGCCACCAGGTTCGAGGTGGGCGAGTTCGTCACCGCACGGAACGGTGCGGCCTCGGCCCGGTGCGGCGCGACCGCCCCGACCCCGCCGAGCACCGCCACCGCGACGAGCAGCGCGCTCCCCTGCCGCAGCGCGACGTGCCGCGCGCCGCCGCGCACGACCGGACCGCGCGCGGACCGCCGCCCGTGGACGCGGGGAGCATCGGACGGAAGATGCGGGGCGGAGGTGCCACGGGCCTCCCGTCCGGTCCGACGCAACCCCGCGTCCACCGTGCACAGCGCGAGCAGGCCCGCCAGTGCGGCGGCCGCCGCGGCGACCGCGCCCCACCGGCCCTCGTGCGCCCACAGGACGGGCGTGCCGATGAACGGGATGCGCAGGTAGCCGACCCCGTGCACGGCCGAGCGGTCGAGCGGTGTCGAGTCGGCGGCGGGGTTGGCGTCGCCCTTCGTCACGATCGTGCCGTCCGCGCCCGTCTCGACGTACCGGTGCAGCCGCAGGTGCCCGGCCTGGTCCGGGTCGTCGGCGAGCAGGACCCGGCCGGGGACGACCTCGGGCGTGGGGACCGGCCGGGAGACGACCACGTCCCCCGGCACCAGCCGGGGTGCCATCGACGCGGTCACGACCGTGGTGGGCTGCCAGCCGATCACGGCCGGGACGGCGGCCCAGAGCGCCATGCCGACCACGGTCGCGACGATGCCGCGCGCGAGGGTGCCGACCACGACGCGCCCCCAGTCGAGCGCGTCGAGCACGGTGTCCGGACGGGCGTGGCGGTGCTGACCGCCGACGCCGGTGGTGTCCATCACGGTGCCCGTCGCGGATCAGGTGTTCTGGGCCTCCCAGGTGAAGCCGAGCGAGGCCGAACCGCCCTGGGCGGTGTTCGGGGTGTCCGGCGACACCGTGTAGGTGAACTTGAAGACCCGGGTCTCGGGGGCGGTACCCGTGGGCGTCCACGATCCCTTGCCGGTCGCGTACGTCGTGGTGTTCGTGCCGAGCGTCGAGAGCGTCGTCGCGGGGACCACCGAGGCGCCGGTCGCCAGGGCGGTGAAGCCGTCGCACGACCCGAAGCCGCCTCCGGTCCCCTGGTCGACGGTCATCGTGATGTTCGCCGCCAGGTCCTTCTGCGACGCGAGGGACGACGTGTAGAGCTTCACCGCGGACGGCAGGGATCCGCTGGACGTGACGGCGATGCACTTGGACCCGGTCGACCCGGGCTTGAGGTTCGTGACCGTGAACAGCGCGGTGTTGCTGTCGTCGTCGGACAGGGCGACGCTGCCGGCGGTCCAGTTGCTCGTCGGGTTCGACGTGGTGTCGGAGAAGGCGGAGTACGAGGCCGTCGAGACGACGACCCCGGAGGCGACGAGTGCGGCCGGGACGGCGATCCAGGCTGCGAGCCGGGCAGCACGAGGAGACACACGGGACATGGTTGTCCTCCGAGAGGGGTTCTGATCGGTTTCGATTCCGGACCCGCGGTGGTTGGTCGCGCTGCGGAACCTGGTGGTTGGGCAACACCGTACGTGCTTCCTGAGCGTTCCACAAGACTCTTCGCGCATCACTTGCTCAATCATTCACATACTTGTTGAATGAGGTACATCCTCCCGAGACGAGTCCCATGACGAACACCCTCACCGCCCCCGCCACCGCGGACCGCACCGCGTCGACCGACGACCTGGACCGCGTGCTCCGCGCCTTCCGTACGCTGCAGACCCAGCACGCGCGGGTCCTGGCGCACCAGAGCGCGCTGCGCGGGCTGCACGCGACCGACCTGCGGTTCCTGGTGTTCGTCGCCGGTGCAGACGCGGGCGTCACGCCGAAGCACGCGGGCGAGCACCTCGAGCTCACCACGGGGGCGATGACCTCGTTGATCGACCGGCTCGAGCGGCGCGGGCACATCGAACGGCGGCCCAACCCGGGCGACCGGCGGAGCATCCTCGTGCACCTGACCCCCTCCGGGGCGGCGATCGCCGGCGAGGTCGCGGCGGTCTACCGGGAGGCCTTCCGCTCGGGCGTCGACCCCGCGGACCTCGCCCGTGTGGCGGCCGCGCTCGAGGCCGTCGGAAGCGCCCTCGACCCCCGCGACCGCTGACGCCGGGCGAGCCCGTCCGGGCCGCGGGGCGGCCGCGTAGCGTCGGCGGCATGACACCGTCCGAACTCCTCACCGAAGCGTTCTCCCGCGTCCCCGAGACCGTCGCCCGGGCCCTCGACGGCCTGTCCGAGGACCAGCTCGCGACACGACCGGCCGCCGGCGCGAACACACTCGCCTGGCTCGCGTGGCACACCGCACGCGGCCAGGACGCGCAGATCGCGGACCTGGCGGGCAGCGAGCAGGTCTGGACCGCGGACGGCTGGGTCGAGCGCTTCGGCCTGCCCTTCCCCGCCGAGGCCCTCGGCTACGGCATGTCCCGGGACGACGTCGGCCGCGTCCGGGCCTCGGCCGAGCTGCTGAACGGGTACCTGCGTGCCGTGCACGAGCGCACGGTCGCCTACCTGGCGACGCTCGGCCCGGAGGACCTCGACCCCGTGGTGGACGACGCGTGGGACCCGCCCGTCACGCGCGGCGCACGGCTGGTCAGCATCCTCGACGACTGCGTCCAGCACGCGGGGCAGGCCGGGTACGTGCGCGGCCTGCTGTTCTTCTCGCGCTGACCCGCCCTGCCCCGCACCGCACCCCGCAAAACGCAACGTCGGCGGTTCCTCGCAGCGGTATGACGCTGCGCAGATCCGCTGACGTTGCGTTTCGCGGAAGGTGCGGGAAGACGGACGGGAGGCACGGTGCCAGCTGGCACCGTGCCTCCCCGTCCGGTCTCCGGTCGCGTCGCGATCAGCGAGCGGCGAGCTCCGCGACGATCCCGTCGCCCGGGCCGGCCTCGACGAGGTCCGCCTCGATCTCCGCGTTCTCGAGGATGCCCTCGATCTTGCGGCGGCGGCCACGCGGGACGAGCGTCACGACGGTGCCCTCCTTGCCGGCACGACCCGTGCGGCCCGAGCGGTGCAGGTACGCCTTGTAGTCGTCCGGTGCGTCGGCCTGCACGACGAGCGAGACGTCGTCGACGTGGATGCCGCGCGCCGCGACGTCGGTCGCGACGAGGACGTTCACCCGGCCGCTCGTCAGGAGCTGCAGGTTGCGGGTACGACGGGACTGGTTGAGGTCGCCGTGCAGCGAGGTCGCGCGGATGCCGGCGTCCTCGAACTGGTCGGCGAGACGCTCGGCGTAGGCGCGGGTGCGGGCGAAGACGATGGTCTTGCCGTCGCCCGCGACGAGCTCCTCGAGGACCTGGTCCTTCTGGCGCTGCTCGACCACGAGCACGCGGTGGTCGATCGTCGAGGACGCCTGGTCCTCGCCTGCGACCTCGTGGACGCTCGGCTCGTGCAGGAACTCCGACACGAGCGACGCGACCTGCGCGTCCAGCGTCGCGCTGAACAGGAGCTTCTGCGCGCGGTCGCCGTGCGGAGTGACCTCGGCCGTGGCCGAGAGGATCTCGCGCACCGGCTCGAGGAACCCGAGGTCGCACATGTGGTCGGCCTCGTCGAGCACGGAGACGACGACCTCGCTCAGGTCGAGCTTCCCCTTGTTCATGAGGTCCTGGACGCGACCGGGCGTGCCGACGATGATGTCGACGCCGCGCTCGAGGGCGCCCTCTTGGCGGCCGTACGGGACACCGCCGTAGATCTGCGTCGTGAAGAGGCCGACCGAGCGGGCGATCGGCTGCACCGTGCGGTCGATCTGCAGGGCGAGCTCGCGGGTCGGGGCGAGGATGAGCGCGCGCGGGGCACGGCCCATCCGGCGCTTCGTGCCGCCGCCGTGCTCCATGAGCTTCTCGACGAGGGGCGCACCGAACGCGATGGTCTTGCCGGAGCCGGTGCGGCCACGGCCGAGCACGTCCTTGCCGGCGAGGACGTCGGGGATGGTCGCCGCCTGGATCGGGAACGGGCTGGTGGCGCCCATCTCCGCGAGGGTGCGGGCGATGTTGCCGCCGATGCCGAGGTCGGCGAAGGTCACGCCCTCGACGTCGGCCGCGATCGTCGCCTCGGCCTGGAGCTTCTCGAGCTTGACGTCATCCGCGGGGACGTACCCGGTGCGGGCCTCGTCGCGGGCGTCGCGGCGCTGGGGGCGGTCGTCGCGGTCGAAGCGGCGGGGCGCGCGGTCGTCGCGGTCGAAGCGGCGGGGCGCGCGGTCGTCGCGGTCGAAGCGGCGGGGCGCGCGGTCGTCGCGGTCGAAGCGGCAAGGCGCGCGGTCGTCGCGGTCGAAGCGGCGGGGCGCGCGGTCGTCGCGGTCGAAGCTGCGCGGGGCGCGGTCGTCCCGGTCGTTGCGACGCTGCGGGCGGTCGTCGCGGTCGAAGCTGCGCGGGGCGCGGTCGTCCCGGTCGAACGAGCGCCGCTGCGGGCGCTCGTCACGGTCGAAGCGGCGCGGGGCGCGGTCGTCCCGGTCGAAGCGACGCGGGACCCGGTCGTCCCGGTCATCACGACGGGGAGCGCGGTCGTCACGGTCGAAGCGACGCGGGGCGCGGTCGTCCCGGTCGAAGCGACGCGGGCCACGGTCGTCACGGTCGTACCCGCGTGCACCGCGGTCGTTGCGGTCGAACCCACGGGCGCCACGGTCGTCGCGACGCTGGCCGCCGTCGCGAGGCTCCCAGTTCGGACGCGCCGGACGCTCGCCCTGCGCCGAGCGGCCGCGGCGCTCCTCGGCGTCCCAGCGCTGCTTCTGTCGGGGCTGCGACGGGTCGGCGGCACGGAAGCCGCGGTGCTTGCTGCTGCGCGCGGCGGGGGTGCCGTTCGGGTGGCGGACTCGGTCGTCGGCACGCTGACGCGCGCCCTTGTCGTACGGGGCCATGGCTACTTTCCGGGGTGCGGACGTCCGCGTGCCCGGCAGCGACATCGGCGCGGAGCTTCGAGCGGAGAGGGGGTTCTTCCCGTCGCGGTTCGACGTGAATCCAGCCCTCGAGCAACACACACCCAAGCAGAATCCGTGATCTCAGTGTCACGGTGTCGAAGGCCGACCGCGAGAGTCTACGCGAGATCCGCCGCCACGGCCAGCCCCCGGGTCAGGAGTCCGCGAGCCGACGCCGCTGCTCCGCCACGTCGAAGTCCGCCGGCGGCCAGGTGAGCTGCATGTCCTCGAGCGCGCGGAGCAGGAGCTGCTGCACCGCGAGCCGGGCGTACCACTTGCGGTTCGCGGGGACGACGTACCACGGTGCCCGCGCCGTCGACGTGCGCTCGAGGGCGATCTGGTACGCCTGCTGGTAGTCGTCCCAGAGCAGGCGCTCGTCGATGTCGCCCGGGTTGAACTTCCAGTGCTTGTCCGGGCGGTCCAGCCGGTCACCGAGGCGCTCGCGCTGCTCGTCCTTCGAGATGTGCAGCATCACCTTGACGATCGTGGTGCCCTGCGCGACCAGGTCGTCCTCGAAGTCGACGATCGCGCCGTAGCGACGCTCGATCTCCTCCGGCGGGGCGAACGACCGCACGCGCTGGATCAGGACGTCCTCGTAGTGCGACCGGTCGAAGACGCCGAGCTGCCCGGCGCGCGGCAGCTCGCGTTCGATCCGCCACAGGAAGTCGTGCTCGCGCTCCTCGACCGTGGGCGCCTTGAACCCGGCGTAGTGCACGCCGTTCGGGTCGACCGCACCGACGACGTGGGAGACGATGCCGCCCTTGCCCGCGGTGTCCATCGCTTGCAGGACGAGGAGCACGCGGCGCACGTCGCCGGCGGTGCTCGCCGCGTGCAGGCGCTCCTGCAGGGCGGCGAGGCGTGTGGCCCCCGCGGCGAGGGACTCGAGCCCGTCGATCTTGCGGCCGGCGAACCCCGGCGTCGAGTCCGGGTCGACGCGGTCCAGGCGGAAGCCCTCCTCGACGCGCAGCAGGGGCTCGGGGTCGGTGTTCCAGGCCTTGCGACGGCTCACGGGGTCCTCCAGCTCACGGGGTCGCCCCCATCCTGGCACCCGCTCGTGGTCCGCGTGGTGGTGGGGAACGCCCGGTGCCGGGTTAGCGTGGACGCGATGAGGTCCAGCCGTCGAACGATGCTCGCGCTCCTCGCCGTGGGCGTGGCGATCGGGGTGCTCGGAGCACTCGGCTCGTGCAGCGCGGACCCGGCCACGGACAGCAACGCGACCGTGACGACGGACCCGGTGATCTACCCGCTGTCGCTCCGCTACCCGGGCATCGACGTCGTGACGGACGTCCCCTACGGTGCGGACGCCCTGCAGCGGCTCGACGTGTGCCTACCGCCGGACAGTGCCCCGGACACGAAGACGACCCCCACAGCGGCGCCGACCCCGTCACCACGGCCGTCGGCGGCGACCGACGACGCAGCCGACCGCCGCGGTGGACGGCCCGCCGTGATGATGGTGCACGGCGGCAGCTGGTCCCACGGCGACAAGGCCACCGCGGCGTACCGGGCCGTGTGCGAGTACCTCGCCTCCGAGGGCTTCGTCACGGTGAACGTCGACTACCGCCTGGCGCCGACCGACCCCTTCCCCGCGGGTCTCGACGACGTCCGCCGGGCACTGGACTGGGTGTTCCGCCCGTCGACCCTCGCCGCGTACGACATCGACGCCGCCCGCGTCGGGGTGTTCGGCGGCAGTGCCGGCGGGAACCTCGTCGCGCTGCTCGCCGTCACCGACCACGAGTCCGCCGCGTACGCCGCAGGTGATCGGATCCGCGCGGTCGTCGATCTGAGCGGCCCGACCGACCTGACCGAGCGGTCCACCCGCGCGGACGGCGTCTCGGCGTCGTTCCAGCGGAAGCAGCTCCTCTACCTCGGCTGCCGGACGTACACCGCATGCCCCGCTGCCGAGCGCGCGTCGCCGACGTTCCACGTCACCCGGGACACGGCACCGTTCTTCGTCGGACACTCCACCGACGAGTTCATCCCGCTCTGGGAGTCGCAGGAGTTCGTGGCGGCGCTCCGTGCCCACGACGTCCCGGTGACGTTCGTCGCGGTGGAGGGGTCGGCGCACTCGATCGCACAGCTCGACCGGGCGATGAGCGAGCGGGTCGTCGCGTTCCTGCACGCACGGCTCGGCTGACGGCGAGGCGCGTGCCCCGTGCGGGTGCCACCCGGAGGCGGGCGTGCGCGAGGGTCCCTCGCACCCCCAGACTCCTGGGGTGACCGACACGCCGACCCGCCCCGCGCGCGCCACCTCCGAGTGGCCGCGCCGCACCGCCGCCCAGACCGGGACCGAGCTCCTGCTCGGCCTGTCCTTCACGGCCACGGTGGCGACGAGCGGCTACGCGGCGGCGACCGGCCACCTCGCCGTGGTCGCCCAGGGCACGGCCGTCGTGTTCCTCGTGACGCTCACGTGCGTGCTCGTCTCCTGGTTCCGGGGCAGCGAGACCCGCTGACCGAGTCCGCGACCGGGACCGGGAGCGCGACCGCGACCGCCACCGCGATCAGCGAGGGTCGCTGACCCCGTCCGGAGCCGGTTCCCCGGCACCTCCCGACTTCACCGCCCGCCGGTCCGCCCGCCGCTCCCGAGCACCCTCGACGACGGAGTACAGCGCCGGCAGCACCACGAGGGTGAGCAGCGTCGAGGACACCAGCCCACCGATCACCACGAGCGCGAGCGGCTGCGAGATGAAGCCCGACTTGCCCGTGAGCCCCATCGCCATCGGCAGCAGCGCGAAGATCGTCGCGAGCGCGGTCATCAGGATCGGCCGGAGTCGCCGCGTCGCTCCCTCGACCAGGGCCTCGCGCACCCGCAGTCCGCGGCGCCGGTACTGGTTCACGAGGTCGATGAGCACGATCGCGTTCGTCACGACGATGCCGACGAGCATGAGCAGACCGATGATCGACGCGACGCCGAGCGGGATGCCCGTCGCGATCTGGAGCAGCACGGCGCCGGTCGCGGCGAACGGCACCGAGAACAGGAGCAGCACCGGCTGGAGCAGGCTCCGGAACGTCGCGACCATGATCACGTAGACGATGAGCACCGCGACGAGGATCGCGAGGAACAGCTGGCTGAACGCGGACGACTGGCTCGACGCGACGCCGCCGATCGAGGCCGACGCACCCTTCGGCAGGTCGAGCTGGTCGACCGCCTTCGTGACGTTCTGCACGGCCGCACCGAGGTTCGATGCGTCCGGCGTCACCGTGATGGTGGCGGTGCGGACGGCGTTCGACGTCGTGATCGTCGTCGGGCCGTCGGACTGCTCGACCGTGGCGAGGTCGGACAGCGGCACCTCGCCGGTCGCCGTGGGGATCGACAGGTTCTTCAGCGCGTCGACCGTGGCCGGCGGGTTCGCGTCGGCGATGTACACGTCGAGCGTCGCGTCGTCGATCTCGACGCTCCCGGTGTCCCGCGGTGACACGGCTGCGGCGACGAGCCCACCGACCTGGGTCTCGGTCAGCCCGCGCTCGGCGGCCGCCTGCCGGTCGACCTTCACAGCCAGGTACGGCTCGGCCGCGGACAGGTTGCTCGTCGCCCCCGTCGTCCCGTCGACCGCCCGCATCTCCTCGAGGACCTGCTGCGCAGCGGTCTGCAGCTCGGTCTGGGTCGGGGCGGTGACGTCCACCTCGATGTCGCTCGACCCGCCGAACCCGCTGCTCGAGGTCAGCGACACCTCGCCGGCGCCGTCGATCCGGTCGATGCGCTTCCGCGCGTCGGACTGGATGGTCGTCTGGTCGCGCTGCGCGTCGGTCGTCACGTTGTACTGCACCGAGGCCGACGCCCCGCCGCCGAACGCCGCCTGGATCGACTGGCCGCTCGAGCCGATCGTCGTCTGGACGGTCTGCACGCCGGGGACGTCGCGGAGTGCCCGCTCGACCTTCTCGGCTTCGTCCGACTGCACGGCGAGGCTCGTCCCCGGCTTGAGGTCCTGCGTCACGGTGAACGTGTTCTGGCCGGAGTCGCCGAGGTAGTTCGTCTTGACGAACGGCACCGCTGCGGCCGTCCCGCCGAGCACGAGGACGGCGAGCACCAGCACGATCGCGGGCCGCCCGATCGCCCAGCGCAGCACCGGCTGGTAGCCGCGACGGAGCCGGTCGGGAGCGGCGGCGTCGTGCAGGTCCGCGGCGGACGACAGCGCCCCGGTCGACGACGCGGCCGACGCAGCCGACGCCGACGCCGACGCCGACGAGTCAGGAGACGCCGACATACCGGCGTGCTTGTGCCCCTTCGGCGGGCGCAGGAACCAGTACGCGAGCACCGGCACGATCGTCAGCGACACGAGCAGCGACGCGACGAGCGCCATCGTCACGGTGAGCGCGAACGGCCGGAACAGCTCGCCCACGAGCTCGGCGACGAACGCCACGGGCAGGAACACCGCGACGGTGGTGAGCGTGGAGGCGGTCACCGCTCCCGCCACCTCGCGCACGGCGTCGAGCACCGCGCGCCCCCGGTCGACGCCGGGTTGCAGGTGCCGCTTGATGTTCTCGATCACCACGATCGAGTCGTCCACCACGCGACCGATCGCGATGGTCAGTGCCGCGAGCGTGATGATGTTCAGCGTGTAGCCGGCCGCGCGCATGCCGATCGCCGCGAGCAGCACCGACGTCGGGATCGAGATCGCGGTGACGATCGTCGACCGCAGCGACAGCAGGAACACGAGGATCACGACGACGGCGAAGCCGAGGCCGAGCAGGCCCTCCTCGGCCAGCGAGTCGATGGACTGCTGGATGTACGGCGCCTGGTCGAACACGACGGTGAACTGCGGGCTCCCCGTCACCTTCGCCTCGATCCCGGGCAGCGCGGCCTTCACCGTCTCCGAGACGTCGACGGTGTTCGCCTCCTGCGTCTTCGTGATCGCGATGGTCAGCGCGGTCTTGCCGTCCACCCGGCTGATCGAGGTCCGCGGCGACTCCGCGATCTGCACGGTCGCCACGTCGCCGAGACGGGTCGGACTGGAGGCACTGCTCGCGCCCGCCCCGCCGGTCGCGGTGGTCCCGGTGCCGGTCTGGCCGGCGGCGGATCCCCCGGCGGTGCCGTCACCGGACGTCTGCGTCCCACCGGCCGCACCACCGGACGCGGCACCGCCCGACGCGGCGGAGCCGCCGGCCGCGCCCGACGCGGAGCCACCGGCGGACGACGAGGACGACGAGGACGACGTGGAAGAAGAGGAGGAGGACGACGCCGTGAGCGGCAGGTCCTCGATGTCGGCGAGCGAGGCGATGCGCTGCCCGGTCTGCACCGAGAGCGTCGTGCCGTCCTGCGTGATCGTGCCGCCCGGGATCAGCGTGCCGTTGTCGCTCAGCGCGTCCGAGATCGACTGGCTCGTCAGGCCCTTCGCCGCCAGCTCGGACTCGTTCGGCGTGATGACGACGCGGCGCCCCGGGTTGCCGAACACGCTCGCCTGCCGCACGCCGTCGAGCTTCTCGAGGTCGGGCACCGCGGTCGCGTTCAGCCGGTCGACCAGCTGCTCCTGGTTGCCGGAGGCCGTGACGGCGAGCTGCAGCACGGGCAGGTCGTCGAACGACCCGGTGACGATCTGCGTCTGCACGGTGTCCGGCAGCGACAGTGCGTTCACAGCGGTCTGGATCTTGTCCTCGGCGCTCGCCAGGTTCGAGCCGTAGTCGAACGACGCCGACACCACGCTCTGCCCGGTCGACGACGTCGAGGTCGTCGACTCCAGGTTCGGCACGACCTGGATCGCCTGCTCGATCTTCGTCGACACGTCGTTCGACACGACCTCCGGCGTGGCACCGGGGTAGGCGCTGACGATGGCGACCTGCGGGAACTCGACGCTCGGGATGAGCTCCTGCTTCAGGCTCGTGAGCGAGATGCCGCCGAACACCGCGACGACGATGGTGACGAGGGCGATGAGCGCGCGGTTCCGGATGCTGAAGACCGAGAGGAGGTGCACCCGGTGATCCTCCCAGTTCCACCTGCGAACCAGACCCCCCACGGCTGACCTGTGGAGAACTGCCTCACCCGCCGATGAGCAGCAGTGCCCCGAGCACCCCGACGGCACCGACGAATCCGGTCGCGAGCGCCGTGACGCGGCCGACCGGGCTCCCCGCCCGCACGACCGCCACGACGAGCACCACCACCCCGACGGCGAGCTGCACGGCCCAGGCGGGCGTCGTCTCGGGCGTCGCCACGCGCAGGAACGCCCGCACCGACTCCCCCACGAGCACCGCCGCCACGACCCCGAGCGCCCCGGCCGCCAGCACCGCGCCCCGGGTGCCGCGCCGGAGTCCGACCCGCAGCGCCACCTCGACCGCCCCGGCCAGCAGCCCCGCGGGGACCCCGAGCAGGACCCACGGGTTCGTGATCGACAGGAAGTCGGGGTACCCGCGCAGCACCGTGGCCGCCCAGTAGCCGACGTGCATGAGCTCGAGGAGCACGACGCCGAGCAGCATCGCGAGCGGCAGGGCCACCCGGCCGGCCCGGACACCGGCGACCGCGCACAGCAGCACCGCGACGACGAACCACGGCCCGGCCGAGTTCGACACGGTCGCGAGCGCGGGGACCGCCTGCCCGAACGAGGTCAGCACCCCGGCCAGCAGGGCGCCGGTCAGAGCGATCGACACCCGCGCGACCGGCGGGACCGGACGGGCCGGAACGGCTTGGACGGGGGCAGGGTCAGGGGTGGAGACGAGGGCGTAGGTCGGGCGGGTCGGCTGCATGTCATCAGCCTCCGGCGCGGCCGCCGGCACCGCGTCCGCCGTCGGGGCGACGATGCGCCGGGCGGGTCAGCCCAGCGGATGACGTGCGCTCACACCACCGCGGCGAGCGACCCGCGGGTCCCGACCCCGTCGCCGCCGATCCGCGCCCAGGCCCGCTCGAGCACGTCGACCATGCGCTCCCGGTCCGCCGGCGCGGTCGTGAACGGCACCCGCAGGAACCGCTCGAACCCGCCGTCGGGACCGAACACCCCGCCCGAGGCGAGCACCACGCCCTCGGCCCGCGCGGCGAGCACGAGCGCGCTCGACACCGGCCGCCCGAGGCCCACCCACGTCGTCAACCCGCCCGCCGGCGACGGGACGTCCCACTCCGGGAGCCGCGTGCGCAACGCGCCCACGACGTCGTCGCGACCGGCGCGCAGGAAGGTGCGTCGCGCCTCCAGGACGGCCGCCGTCCGCGGGACGAGCTCCCGCGCGACCAACTGGTCGAGCACGGGCGTGCCGAGGTCGCCCGACGGGCGGGCGAGCAGCATCCGCTGCAGCAGGTCCGGCTCGGCGCGCACCCACCCGATGCGCAGCCCACCCCAGAACACCTTCGCCGCCGAGCCGATCATCACGACGGTGGAGGACGGCACGGCGGACGCGGCCAGCGGCGGCTCCGGCGAGCCGTCGATCCGGAGCTCGCCCATGGTCTCGTCCGCCACCACGACGGTGCCGGTCGCCGCCGCGACAGCGAGCAGGCGCTCCCGGGTCGCGGCGGGCATCGTCGCGCCGGTCGGGTTGTGCAGCTCGGGCATCACGTACGCGACCGCGGGCGCCGTCCGGCGGAGCGTCGTCTCGAGCGCCGACGCGTCCCACCCGGTGTGCGCGTCGACCGGGACGCCGACGAGCCGGCCGCCGGCCTCGCGGAAGGCCTCGTGCGCGTGCGGGTAGGTCGGCGACTCGACCAGGACGGCGTCGCCGCGGCGCACGAGCACCCGGGCGAGCAGCGCGATCGCGTGCTGCGCGCCGATGGTCACGACGATCTGCGACGGGTCGGTCGGCAGCCCGCGCTCCGTGTAGCGCTCGGCGATCGCGGCCCGCAGCCCGGGGTCCCCGACCGTGTCGTACCCGATGCCGGCGAGCGCCGCGGGGACGTGCCGGACCGCGCGTTCGACGGCCTCGGCGACCTCGGGGGCGGCGTGCAGGGCGGCCTTCCGCAGATCGAGCAGCCCGCCGTCGACGACCCCGCCGAGCCGCTCCGGGTCCGGGCGCCCGGCGAGCTCCCGCGGTAGGTGCACGACGCTGCCGGAGCCCCGCAGCGACACGAGGAACCCGTCGGACCGGAGTCGGGCGTAGGCGTTCGCGACCGTGGTCCGCGAGACGCCGAGTGCCTCGGCCAGCCCGCGCTCGGCCGGCAGCCGGACGCCCAGGGGTACGCGTCCGTCGATGACGAGCACGCGCAGGGCGTCGGACAGCGCCTCGTACGCGGGGGCGTCGGTCCCGTCCCGCCAGTCGGTGAGCAGGAGGGCGGCCGATCGCGCGCTCAGGAGAACCGGGGTCACGGGTCCACCGTAGCCAGATTGGCTCTCGACCAACAGGCCAATCCGGCGCGAGCATCGACCCGTGCCCCGCTCCGTCAGCCTCTCGCTCCGCTCCGTCCAGCTCCTCGTCGGCCTGTTCCTCTACGGCGCCTCGACCGCACTGCAGGTCCGCGCCGTGGTCGGCGTCGGCTCGTGGACGGTGCTCACGCAGGGCCTGGAGAACGTGCTGCCCTGGTCGTTCGGCGTCATCACCGTGGTGTCGAGCGTCGTCATCCTGCTGCTGTGGATCCCGCTCCGCCAGAAGCCCGGCATCGGCACGCTGTGCAACGTCCTGGCGATCGGCCCGTCCGCCGACCTGGTGCTCTGGCTCGTGCCGGAGCCGGACGGACTCGTCCCCCGTGTGCTGCTGTTCGCGGCGGGCCTGGCGCTCCTCGCGGTCGCGACGGCCTGCTACATCGGCGCCGGGCTCGGGACCGGCGCCCGGGACGGGCTGATGGTCGGCGTGCACGAGCGCTTCGGCTGGCCGCTCTGGCTCGCCCGCACCGTCATCGAGGTCACCGTCGTCCTGGTCGGCTGGCTGCTCGGCGGAGACGTGGGGGTCGGCACGGTGGTCGCCGCGTTCGCGATCGGGCCGATGGTGCAGCCGCTCATGCCGCTCTTCCGCCGCCTGCCGTGGTCCCCCACCCGCACGGGCGACGCGGACCCCGTCCACACCCCTGGTGGCGACGAGACCGGAGCGGCTAGGGTCGCGCCATGCGACTCGGAGTGTCCTCCTACAGCTACGCCCGCTCCCTCCAGCGTGGTGCGCTGACGATCTTCGACGTGGTCGACCGCGTCGCCGCGGCCGGGGGCGAGCACCTCGAGGTCGCGGCGGGCGGGTTCGGCGACGACCTGCCCCGGCAGCCCGAGCTGGTCGAGCAGCTGCGGGGTCACGCCGCGGCGCGCGGCATCGGGCTCGCCAACTACGTCATCGGCGCGGACTTCTCCGACCCGACCACCGTCGACGCCGAGGTCGCGCGGGTCCACGAGCACCTGGACGTCGCGCACCGGCTCGGTGTCACCCGGTTCCGGCACGACGTCGTGCCGTGGGCCTGGCGGGACGCCGACCACGCCGAGTTCGAGCGGGTGCTCGCGCAGGTCGTGCCGGTCTGCCGCGCGGTCGCCGAGCACGCCGCGACGCTCGGGATCACGACGATGGTCGAGAACCACGGCTTCGCCTTCAACGACAGCGAGCGGATCCTGCGGCTCGTCCACGAGGTCGACCACCGCGCCTTCCGCACCCTGCTCGACGTCGGCAACTTCGTCTGCCTGGACGACGACCCGCTCCGCGCGGTGCAGCGGACCCTGCCGGTCGCGGCCGTGGTGCACCTGAAGGACTTCCTGGTGCGCGAGACCCCGCCGGCCGCGGACGGCTGGCTCACGACCCTGGCGGGTCGCGCGGTGCTCGGCACGGTCGTCGGGCACGGTGACCTGCCCCTGGGCCGGATCGTCGAGCGGATCGTCGCGAGCGGGTTCGACGGCCCCCTCTCGATCGAGTTCGAGGGGCTCGAGGACGACGTCGACGCGGTCGAGCGCGGACTCGCGAACGCCCGCGCCCTGTGGGCAGCGGCCGGCGGTTCCTGAGACGGTGCCGTGACGGACGGGAGGCGCGGTGCCAGCCGGCACCGCGCCTCCCGTCCGCCGTCCTGGTGCGTTCAGACGGACCGCACCCGCACCGTCTCGCCGCTCGCGGCGGACTCCTGCGCCGCCAGCACGACCGCCAGCGTGCGGAGGCCGACCGCGGCGTCGGGCTGCGGCTGCTCGCCGCTCCGGACCGCGGTGACGAACGTCTCGAGCATCGCCTGGTCGAAGTCCGGCCCGTACGGCAGCACCACCGACCGACCGGTCGCGGCGTCGAGCCCCCGCACACTCGGGCGGAAGAAGTCGACGTCCACGGATCCCTCCGACCCGACCACGGTGAGCGCGAGCCCACCCCACGTCGGCGAGGTGTCCGGGCGGCTCCACGAGCAGTCGATGGCCGCGATCGTGCCGTCCGCGTAGGTGATCGTCACGAGCCCGGCGGTCTCGGCCTGCGCGCGCGCGGCGTGCAGCACCCGGTTCGTGACGGCCGTCACCGTCACGGCCGGCGTGCCGTCGAGGAGCTCGTCGAGCAGGTCCGCGATGTGCACCACGTGGTCGACGATCGCGCCGCCGCCGGACAGCTCGGGCTCGGTGAACCACGAGCGGGTCAGCGGGAGCATGCCGTTGTTCGCACCGCGGACCGAGAAGACCTCGCCGAGCCGGCCGGCCCGCTTCGTCGCCGCGAGCCGGGCGAAGGTCCCGGCGAACCGCACCGGGAACGCCACCATGAGCAGCACGCCCGCGGCCTCGGCGGCGGCCCGCATCGCCAGGCCGTCCTCCCACGTCGTCGCGAGCGGCTTCTCGCACAGCACGTGGGCACCCGCGGCGGCGGCCTGCTCGACGAGCGCGCGGTGCCGGGCGTTCTCGCTCGTCACCACGACGGCGTCGACGCCCTGGGCGAGGAGCTCCTCGACCGAGTCGACGTACGCGACCCCGAGGGCGTCGGCGAGCTCCCGACCGCGCAGGTCGGTCAGCTCCGTGCCCGTGGAGGTGCCGTCCGGGTCGGTGCCGACGACCTCGACGTCGGGCATCGCCTGCAGCGCCGTCAGGTACGACAGCGCGTGCGTGTGCGCGAAGGACAGGACGCCGATGCGCAGGGTGGTCATGCCGTCGCCCCCTCGTGCGTCCCGGCGGCCGGGGCGGGTACGAGGTCGACGGGCTGCCCGGTCTCGACCGACCGGAGCGCCGCGTTGACGATCCGGACCGCGGTCGCGCCGTCCTCGGCGGAGACGCGCGGGACGGGGCCGCCCCGGAACGCGCCGAGGTACTCGCGGATCTCGAGGAAGTAGGGGTCCTCGGTCGGGTCGAGCTCCGGCAGGTCGCCGCCCACGGCCGCCTCGTCGAGGAGCTCGGCCGTGTAGTTCCGCTCCGCGCGGGAGTCGTGCGACAGGGTGCCGAGCGTGCCGGTGGCCGAGAACTCGGTGACGAACGGCAGGTGTGCCGGCCCCCAGATGCCCGCGACGTGGCTGATCGCACCGGACGCGTGGGTGAGCAGCACGTGCGCCGCCTCGACCGGGTGGTCGATGGTGCCCTTCCTGACGTGCACCGCGCTGACCCGGACGACGTCGCCGGCGATCCACCGGGCGATGTCCAGGTCGTGGATCATCTGGTCCATGATGATGCCGCCGGACAGCTCCGGGTCGGCGAACCAGGCGGAGCGCGTCGGGAAGCCGCCGGAACGGACGAAGCGCAGGACCGCGAGCTCGCCGAGCTGCCCGGCCTCGACCGCGGCCTTGAGGCGGACGTACTCGGGGAAGTACCGGACGACGTGCGCCGGGAAGAGCTGCCGGCCGGCCTCGTGGGCGCGTCGGACGAGGTCGTCGGCGTCCGCGTCGGTGCGGGCGAGCGGCTTCTCGCTGATGACGTCCTTGCCGGCGGCGAGCGCTGCCCGCACGACCTCGGCGTGCGCGTACGTGGGGACGACGACGTCCACCACGTCCACGCGGGCGAGGAGCTCGTCGAGCGAGCCCACCACCTCGCCGCCGTGCGCGGCCACGAGCTCCTCGGCGCCGACCTCGGAGTAGACGACGACGTCGCCGAGGCGGAGCAGGTTCGGCAGGTGTGCGTGGGCGATCACCCCCGCGCCGACGAGGCCGATCCGGAGTCGCTGTTCGGTCATGGGGTCCTCCTGGTTCCGTGTGGTGCTGGGTCCGCGGCGGGCGCGGGCGCGCTGGTCGCGGGCGCGCTGGACGTCGGCGCGCTGGTCGTGCCCGTCGCGCTGGTCGTGCTGGTCGTGCTGGTCGCGGCGGCGGTGCGGGCGAGGAGCGCGGCACCCGCCAGGCCGGCACCGGCCCCCGCGAGCGACTGCTCGATGCGGGGCGACGGCCGCCAGCCGAGTCGGGCGTCGACGGCCGTGCGGAGCGGGGCGAGCAGACGCTCCCCGGACTCGCCGAGCCCGCCGCCGACGACGACGACCGCGGGGTCGAGCACGGCGGACAGGATCGCGACCCCGGCGGCGAGCGCGTCGACCGCGTCCGCCCACACCGCGGCCGCGACCGGGTCGGTGTCGACCGCCGCGACGATCTCGTCGGTGGCCCCGTCGATGGTGCCGCCGGCCGCACGGTAGCGCCGGCGGATGTTCCGGGCCGAGGCGTACGCCTCGACGCACCCACGCTGCCCGCACGTGCAGGGCTCCCCGCCGGGCCGGACGCAGACGTGCCCGACCTCGCCGGCACCCCCGGCGGCGCCGACCACCAGGCGGCCGTCGACGACCAGGCTCGCGGAGATGCCCGTGCCGATCGGGATGAAGACCATCTCGCCGACGTCCCGACCGGCGGCGGTGCGGGCGGCGATCTCGGCCGTGGCCGCGGCACGCGCGTCGTGGGCCACCGCGACGGGGACGCCGTAGCGCTCGCGCAGCAGGTCGGCGATCGGCAGGTCGTGCCAGTCGAGGTTGACCGCCACGACGACCGTGCCGGCCGCGGAGTCGACGACCCCGGGAGTGCACAGGCCGATGGCGGCGAGCGGGTGTCCGGCGCCCGTGGCGGCGGCCGCGAGCCGGTCGACCACGGCGACGACCGCGGCGAGCGCCGGTCCGCCGGCGGCCAGGTCCCCGACCGCACTGCCCCCGGTCGACGGCCCAGCGGCCGTCGGCGTGCCGGAGACCGTCCCGTCCGTGGTTCCCACGGTCCCGAAGGTCGGGACGACGGCCCGGTCGAGCACGACGTCGCCGATGCGCAGCAGGCCCTTGACCGTCGTGCCGCCGACGTCGACCGCCACGACCGCGCCGGACTGCTCGAGGTCGCGGACCGCGGTGCTCATGCGGTCCGCTCCGCCGCGGTCCGGACCATCTCGTCGATACGGGTGGGGGCGAGGACCTCGTCCACGGCGAGCACCGTCGCACCGCGGATCCCGGCGTCGCGGGGCTCGCGGCTCGCACGGACGTCGAGCGCGTCGGCGACCATCGGCAGGCACGAGCGGTAGAGCTCGCCGCGGATGGTGGCGACGAGCACCGAGGACGCCGACATCGCGCCCGCGAGCACGACCTCGCTCGGGTTGCAGAAGTTCACGATCCCGGACAGGACCCGGCCGATGTGCTCCCCGGCGCGGCGCAGCTCGTCGAGGACCACCGGGTCGCCCTGGGCGGCGAGGGCGAGGACGTCGCCCGTACTGCCGACCTCGCGCCCCGTGGCCCGGAGCCGTGCGACGACGGCGCCGCCGGAGGCCACGGACTCCAGGCAGTCCGGCACACCGCACGTGCAGCCGATCGCGGCCTCGCCGTCCACGGGGGTGTGGCTGATCTCGCCCGCGGCGCCGCTCACGCCGCGGTGCAGCCGACCGTCGAGCAGGACGCCGGCGCCGATGCGCGTGCCGAGCTTGACCGCGACGAGCGTGCCCGACCGGTCCGGCTCGGGGTGCTCGGCGAGGGCGATGAGGTTCGCGTCGTTCTCGACGAGCACGGGGACGTCGGTGTACTCCGCGAAGAGCTCGGGCAGCACGGCCCCGTGCCAGGACGGCTCGAACGACGGGGTCGCGATGCTGCCGCCCGGGTAGGACACCGGCGCGGGAATGCTGATCGCGGCGCCGCGGAACCGGTCCATGTCCAGGCCGCTGTCCCGCGCGAGCTCGACGAACCGCTGCCAGAGCGCCGCGACGGACGCCCGGGGCCCGGCGGCGACCGGGACGGTGCCGGCGCCGTGCTCGAGGGCGTCGGTGTCCGCCAGGACGGTCCCGGCCAGGTCGGTGAGGACGATGCGCACGTGGTGCGCGCCGAGGTCGGCCGCGGCGACGAACCCGGCGTCCGCGACGAGTTCGAGCCGTCGGGCCCGGCGTCCGCCGCGGGACCCCTCGGCACCGCTCTCGCGGACGAGCCCGAGGGACGTCAGCGCGTCGACCCGGGCGGACGCCGTGGACGGCGCGAGTCCGGTGCTCCGGGCGATGCTCGAGCGCGAGGTCGTGTCGGAGACGCGGATGAGTCGGAGGACGTCCCCGACGGACCCCGGGCTCCGCGCCATGTCCTGGAAGTGCTGCTCGTGCATGTCGTCACTGTAGCGGCTGATCGATCGATGATCGAACGAAGTCGGTGCAAAATCGACTATTTACTTTTGGTGATCGAACGGTAATCTGCTCGAAACAGCCGTTTCTTAGCGTTCAACGACGAGCCAAGAGGAGGTCCGCATGACGAGTGCGGTTCAGAACCCGACCAGGGTGACCGTTCCCGGTCGACGGTCGTCCACCGCGGACGCCAGCCGGATGGAACGACGGGAAGGCCGGGCGGGCTACGTGCTGATCGCCCCCACGACGGTGCTGCTGGCGCTGTTCTACCTGTACCCACTGGCGCAGACGGTCTTCTACTCGTTCACGAACTGGAACCCCGCGTCGGGCGAGACGAACGGCTTCGTCGGGCTGTCGAACTTCACCGGTCTGTTCCGCGACGGCGAGTTCCTGCGCGCCGCCGGCAACACCGCGCTCTACGTGGTCGTCGTCGTCCCCGTCACGATGGCGCTCGGCCTGTTCTTCGCGGCACTGCTCGCCCAGCCGTTCCGCGGCCGTGGCGTCTACCGCGCCCTGCTCTTCGTGCCGTACATCGCCCCGATCGTCGGCAGCGCCCTGATCTTCAGCTTCATCCTGTCGCCGCTCGGCGGCCTGGTGAACGGCGTCGTGACGGCCCTCGGCGCTCCCCCGATCGGCTTCCTGACCTCGGAGCCCTGGGCGCTCGTCTCGGTGATCGTGTTCTCGATCTGGCAGGGCGTCGGCTACACGATGATCATCTACTCGGCCGCGCTCACGAACATCCCGGCGTCCTACATGGAGGCCGCGACGCTCGACGGCGCCGGACCGATCCGGCGCTTCTTCCGGATCTCGCTCCCCCTGGTCGCGCCGACCACGGGCTTCCTCGCCATCACCGGCGTGATCGGCGCCCTGCAGGTGTTCACGCAGGTCTACGTCCTGACCCAGGGCGGCCCGATCAACTCGAGCGAGACGATCCTCTACTACATCTACAACCAGGGCTTCGTGTTCTTCCACGGCGGCTCGGCCAGCGCCGCCGCCGTGATCCTGCTCATCGTCGGCATCCTCGTCGCGGTCGTCCAGCTGCGGGTCATCAACCGCCGCGACCCCATCGAGCTGAACTAGGACCGCACCGTGACCCAGATCGCATCCCGCGCCCTCCCGTCGGACGCGCACCGCGCCTCCCGTCCGCACCGCAGCCGACCCTTCGGCGTGCTGTTCCGCAAGCACTCGCCGGCCGTCCTGCGCCACGTCATCCTGATCGTCGCCGTCGTCCTGTTCTTCGGCCCGTTCCTCTGGATGCTGCTCACGAGCTTCAAGTCCTCGGAGGAGGCGCTGGCCTTCCCGCCGACGTTCCTGCCGAAGCAGTGGGAGCTGTCGAACTACACCGACATCTTCACCGTCGCGCCGTTCGGCCTGTACTTCTTCAACTCGACCGTCGTGGCGATCGCGACGACCGCCGGGCAGATCGTGACGAGCCTGGCGGCCGGGTTCGCGTTCTCACGGCTGAAGTTCAAGGGCAAGAACATCGTGTTCGTCGTCCTGCTCGCCGCCCTCCTCGTGCCGTTCGAGGTCGTATTCACGCCGCTGATCACCCTGCTGTCCTCGCTGCACTGGCTGAACAGCTACCAGGGGCTCATCGTCCCGAACATCCCGTCGATCCTCGGCACGTTCCTGTTCCGGCAGTTCTTCACCTCGTTCCCGAGCGAGATCGAGGACGCCAGCCGGGTGGACGGCGCCGGCGTCTGGCGGCGGATGTGGTCCGTCGTGACCCCGATGGCGACGCCGATGATCGGCTCCTTCGCCGTGCTGTCCTTCGTCTACAACTGGAACAACTTCTTCTTCCAGTTCCTCGTGGCGTCCCGCACCGAGTTCTTCACGGTGTCCGTCGGCCTCACGCAGCTGCAGTCCGCGAACGCGAGCCAGAGCTTCAACCTGCTCATGGCCGGTTCGACGCTGGCGATCCTGCCGGTGTTCATCGTCTTCATCATCTTCCAGAAGCAGATCGTGTCGGCCATGGCCGGCGGACTCCGCTGATCCCGGCCACCCCTCCCCGCTCCACCCCCTCAGCACCACTCCCTGCACCACTCCTCGCACCACCCAGAAGTCCGAGAAAGGACGATCTCATGCGCAAGCGACTGCTCGGTGTCACGGCCCTCGCCGTCGGCGCCGCTCTGGCCCTGTCCGGGTGTTCCGGTGGGTCCGTCACCGGCAACTCCGGCGGCAGCGGCGGCAAGACGACGATCACCGTGTGGCACAACTACACGGGGCCGCAGGCCACCGAGGTGAAGAAGCTCATCGACGAGTACAACGCCTCGCAGGACAAGATCGAGGTCCAGCCCCAGTACGCCGCCTCGTCCGACCAGTTCGACGCGAAGCTCATCAACGCGTTGAAGAACGACACCGGCCCCGACATGGTCCTCGGCGACAGCACGCCGCAGCAGACCGGTGAGGTCATCCAGACCGGCAAGGTCCTGCCGCTCGAGGACTACCTGTCCAGCGGCGACATCACGAAGGACAGCTTCACCGAGGGCATGCTCTCGACGGGCGAGTTCGACGGCAAGCAGTACACGCTGCCGACCGACATCGGCGACTACGCCGTCGTCTACAACAAGGAGATGTTCAAGGAGGCCGGGATCACCGACACCCCGACCACCTGGGCCGAGCTCGCCGACGACGCGAAGAAGCTCACGAAGGGCACGACCCAGTACGGCGCGTACCTGCCGATCGGCACCGGCGAGTGGCCGGTCTTCACGTGGCAGTCGATGCTGTGGGGCGCCGGCGGTGACTTCCTCAACGAGGACGACACCAAGGTCGAGTTCAACAGCGACGCGGGCGTGAAGGCCCTCACCGCCTGGACCGACATGCTCAAGGACGGCACCGCGTACCCGCAGTCGCTCCTCACCACCTCGACGAACGGTGCCGTCCCGGCCCTGACGTCGAAGAAGGCGGCGATGGCGATCACCGGCGCCTACGACCTGTCCACGATCGACAGCACGCTCGGCAAGGACAACGTCGGCGTCTTCGCCCTCCCGGGCATCGAGAAGCCGGCGATGAACCTCGGCACGAACAACTCGTACCTGATCAAGACGACCAAGGCGAAGCAGGACGCGTCCTGGAAGTTCATGCAGTGGTGGCTCAGCCCCGAGACCGAGGCGAAGTGGGACATCGCGACCGGCCTGCTCCCCGCGAACAAGGCCACGTCGGACAACGAGACCTGGAAGAAGTACCTCGACGACAACCCGCGCCTCAAGGCCTTCGCCGACGAGCTCGAGTACGCCAAGGCCCGTCCGTCCATCACGGCCTACGGCGAGGTGAGCGCGGCGCTGTCCACGCAGCTGCAGTCCGCGATGCTGCTGAAGACCAGCCCGAAGGACGCGCTCGACGCCGCGGCCGAGAAGGCACAGGCGGCGCTCGACTCCGCGTCGAAGTAACCGCCCCGCCGGACCACGACGGCCCCGCGCCCACCAGGGTGCGGGGCCGTCGTGCGTCCCGACACTCGAAAGAGCAAGGGACCGGTGACAATCGCAGGCTCGCGATGTATCGTGATTTCCACCAACGCGATACATCGCGAGTTTCAGGAGGCAACATGGCCCAGGAGAAGTGGCTCGTCGAGGAGCCGAAGGTGATCGACACCGGGATCGTCCGCGCACTGCGCGTCGGGCTCGCCGGTGGACAGGTCGACGTCGTCGCACACGACGAGCCGACCGCCCGCATCGAGGTGCACAGCGTCTCGGGCAAGCCCCTCAAGATCGAGCTCGACGGCGACACCCTGACCGTCGACCACCCGCAGATCGGCTGGGACGACCCGCTCGGCTTCCTCAAGTCCTTCCGCGGCCGTGCCGCCGCCGACGTCAGCGTGCTCGTCCCCCGCGACGCGCGCGTCACGATCGGCGTCGTCTCCGCCGGCGCCCTGCTGTCCGGCACGAACCGGGGCGCCTCGGTCAACACGGTGTCCGGCGACGTCGTCGTCGACGGCCTCACGGGCGACCTCGCCGTGCACGCGGTGTCCGGCACCACCACCGTCCGCGAGCTCGAGGGCGCCCTGACGGTCCGCACGGTCTCGGGCGACGTCGTCGCGACCGGCGCCATCCCGCGCTTCACCGCCGACGGGGTCAACGCCGACGTGGTCCTCGACCTGCAGGGCACGCCCGACACCGCGCGAGTCAACACGGTCTCCGGGTCGGTGAGCGTCCGGCTCGAGGACGGCGTCCCCTACCGCTGCACCGTGAGCACCGCGTCCGGCAAGCTCCAGTTCGACGACTCCGAGATCCGCGGTGTGCGCGGCTCCTACGTCAAGCAGGGCGGCGAGCTCTCCGGACAGTGGCTCGACCTCAAGGTGAACTCGGTGTCCGGCGACATCGCGGTGCTCCACGCCCCGGCCGCGCCCGCCGCCCAGGTTCCCACCGCCACCACGACCGTGACCGACGAGAGCGAGGCGTCCGCATGAGCCCGGTCTTCGCCCACGGCCACCTGCGGCTGTACCTGCTCGTCCTGCTGGCCGACCACCCGATGCACGGGTACGAGGTCATCCAGGCCCTCGGCGACCGCTTCGGCGGCACCTACGTCCCGAGTGCCGGCACGGTGTACCCGCGCCTGGCGAAGCTCGAGGCCGAGGGGCTCGTCACCAAGACCGTCGACGGCCGCAAGACCGTCTACGCGATCACCGAGGCCGGTCGCGCCGAGCTCGACGCCCGCGCCGACGAGATCGCCGCGGTCGAGAACGGCGTCGCCGACTCCGTGAAGTCCCTCGCCGACGGCGTCCGTGCCTCGGTGGGCGAGGCCATGCGGTCCCTCCGCGCCGACCTCGCCGCGAGCGCACAGGCGCCCCGCGGACAGACCGCGGACGAGCCCCAGGACGTGCCGTCCGAGGGGGCGCGTGCACTCCGCGAGGTCGAGATGGTCCTGTCGTCGTTCCGGCAGCAGGTCCGCGCCGACCTGCGTCGCCAGGCGACGCGCGGCTCCCTGTCGGACGACACCGTGACGCGCCTGCGCGACGGTCTCGAGGCGCTGCGCCGCTCGCTCTGACCGCGCGCGACGTCGGACCGGGCCGGTCGGGCGGGCGCACCACGCGCCTCCCGTCCGGCCCGTCCGCAACCACCCGCCGGACCCGGACCTGCGGACACCGACGGCGGTCGGTCGTAGCATCGGTCCTCGACATGACGATCTCCGACCTGCGCACCTTCGCGACGTTCGACGGCCACGGCGGCAAGGTCTCGAAGCGCGTCGAGGTGCTCGACCACGAACCCTCCCCGGCCGGCCCGTACGCCGGGCTCGTCGCGGTGCGCGGCGAGCACCCCCTCGGCGCGGTCGACGAGCGCCCGGCCGACGACGGCGCGGACCTCGCCCGCGGGGTCGCGAGCATCGGCTGGGTCGACCCCGCCACGCTCCGCGACTGGTACCGCCCGGACCGCGTCGTCGTGTCACGGCTCGAGGCGCGCCGCTCCGGGCTCGAGCCCGGCCTGTTCGCCGATTCGCGCGGACGCGGTCGCGTCCGGATCGACGGCCTGGAGGCACTGCTCGCCCCCGACGGTCGGCCCGCCTTCCGCGCACTGGCCGGCCCGGCGGACGCGCCGGTCGTCGACGTCCGGCTCCCCACGGACCAGGCGGTCCGCCTGGTCGCGGTCCGCGAGGTCGACGAGGGGCTCGAGGTCGTCACGACGCCGGTCTCGCCGTTCCTGTCACCAGGGCAGCACCGGGCGTACGACGACGACGTGGTCGGACTCCCGCCGCGCCCGTCCTCGGGGACCGTCGAGGTCCGTGCCGCCGTGCTGCTGGACGGGTCCCTCCACCAGGTGGTGCGCATCGACGAGCGCGCCGCGACGATCTGGCTGCGGCAGGGCGATGCCGAGGTCCCGGTCGCGTCGAGCGCCGTGGGCGCCGACCTGGTGCGGTACACGGTCGTCCCCGCCTGAGCGCGCTGCCGGGTCCCGCCTGTCCCGCTCGCGCTGTCGGGGGACGACGTGCTGCGTTGGCCAGGCGGTCCCGCGCGTACCGTCGGCGCCATGACCGACGCAGCAGACCAGACCCCCGACGACGCCCACACCGGCGAGACGCTGGGCGGCGAGCGACCCGACCCCTCGACGACCGCGAGCAAGGACCCCGAGGACTGGGTGACCGGCGACGAGCCGATGACCGGTCCGCAGCGCAGCTACCTGGACACCCTCGCGCGCGAGGCAGGCGAGGAACTGCCCGCCGACCTCACCAAGGCCGAGGCGTCCGAGCACATCGACCGCCTGCAGCAGCAGACCGGGCGCGGCGCCGACTCCTGACGCTCCACCCCCGCCCCCGCCCCTGAAAGCGTGTCCGCGGTTCGGCGGACCGTTGTCTGGGGGACCCCTGGCGAAGTCCGGGAAGTCCCCCGGACGAGGGGGATCGATGACACGTCACTGGATACCGTCGTCGCCATGCGAACGACATCGACCTCCATCGGCCTGACCGCGCTCCGCATCGTCCTCGGCGTGGTGTTCATCGCCCACGGTGCCCAGAAGTTCGCCCAGGGCATCCCGAACGTGACCCAGGGCTTCGCCGGCATGGGCGTCCCGCTCGCCGAGGTCGCGGCGCCCGTGGTCGCCGGCCTCGAGCTGGTCGGCGGCGTGCTCCTCGTCGCCGGTGTCGCAACACGGGTCGTCGGACTCCTGCTCGCGGTCGACATGGTCGTGGCCGGCTTGCTCGCCCACGCCACGGCCGGCTTCTTCGCGCAGGACGGCGGATTCGAGTACGTCCTCGTCCTGGCCGTCGCCTCGGTCGCCGTCGCACTGACCGGCCCCGGTCGGTTCTCCGTCGACGCCCTCGTCCTGCGTTCCTCGCGCCGGAAGCGGGGCGTCGCGGAACCCCTGCCGGCCTGACGCCGGAGCCGCGGTCCGGGGGACGCCGTGCGGGGTGTCGGGATCGGGGTACATGGTAGAGTGATCGGCAGATTTCAAACCACGAACCGTCTGGTTCCCCGGGTGGCATCCCCCACCCGCCAGGACCGGACCAGAGCCGAACACGAGGGGGTCACGCATGGGGCGCGGCCGTCAGAAGGCAAAGCACACCAAGGTCGCCCGGGAGCTGAAGTACTTCAGCCCGGAGACGAACTACGGTGCACTCGAACGCGAGCTCTCCGCCGGGCAACACTCGGACGAGAACTCCTACGTCGACCGCTGGGCGGACCAGTACGGCGACGAGGAGGACGACGAGCTCGAGACCCAGCAGGACCAGAACAAGTCCGCCTGACCTCACCGTCGACGCCGCGCACCCTCCGGGGTCGCGCGGCGTTTCCGCGTGCGCGGAAGTCGGCTCGCAACCGTCCCGTGCGCCGGGGCCCGCACGAACGTGCCAGATCTGTCACGCTCGACGCACCGACGCGACACGTCTTGCCCGCCCGGCGACACGCGCCCGGCGTTTCGTGCACACTCGACGCGCCCCGAAGCCCAGGGATCTCAGTGCTCCGGCCCGGCGTCCCGGTCGAAGGCGCTCGCCGAGCGAGCCAGATCTGGCACGCTCGGGCTGTCCCGCCGACGTGTCCTGCACGCTCGGCGTCACGCACGCGGCGTGTCCTGCACGCTCGGCGTCACGCACGCGGCGTGTCCTGCACGCTCGGCGTCACGCACGCGGCGTGTCCTGCACGCTCGGCGTCACGCACGCGGCGTGTCCTGCGGGCTCACACGCCTCCGGCGCCCGGACGCCGGCCCGGGCTTCCCTGCACCAGGTCGCACTCCCCGCGCGGCGCCGCGCGCGCCCTCAGCCCGCGTAGCTCCCGACGAGCCGGACAGCGCCGCCGTCGACGCCCTTCGCGCCCTGCTCGAAGCCGTCCAGGCCGCGCGCCGATGTCGAGATCGCCCCGACGGTCCACGCCGGCAGCCCAGCGGCACCGAGCGCCGCGACGACCGAGTCGGCAGCCGACGCCGCGACGACCGCGAACATCCCGATGCCGAGGTTCCACGTGCCCTCGGTGTCCTCGACCGGGGTGCCGGCCATGTCCGCGAGCACCCGGAACACCGACGGGGGCGTCCAGGTGGCCCGGTCGACCTCGACCCAGGTGCCGACCGGCAGCACACGCGCCAGGTTCGCGGCGATGCCACCGCCGGTCACGTGCGACAAGGAGTGCACGGCGCCGGGCTGGGCCTCGAGCAGGTCGAGCAGCGGTGCGGTGTACAGGCGGGTGGGCTCGAGCAGCGCTTCGCCGACGGACACCCCGGCGCCGAACTCCGGCAGCTGGTCGGTGTAGCCGACGCCCTTCGTCGACAGGATGTGCCGGACGAGCGAGTAGCCGTTCGAGTGCAGGCCGGAGGACTCGATCGCGACGACGACGTCCCCGTCCTCGACCAGGTGTGCGCCGAGCTGGCGGTCGGCCTCGACGACGCCCGTCGCGGCACCGGCGACGTCGTAGTCGTCCGGGCCGAGCAGCCCCGGGTGCTCCGCGGTCTCGCCACCGACCAGCGCGGTGCCGGTCGCCGAGCAGCCGCGGGCGATGCCGGCGACGATGTCCGCGATGCGGTTCGGGACGACCCGGCCGCAGGCGATGTAGTCCGTCATGAACAGCGGCTTCGCCCCGACCACCACGATGTCGTCGACGACCATGCCGACGAGGTCCTGGCCGATGGTGTCGTGCTTGTCGATCGCCTGCGCGATGGCGACCTTCGTGCCGACCCCGTCGGTCGAGGTCGCGAGCAGCGGCCGTTCGAAGTCCTTCAGGAACGAGACGTCGTACAGACCCGCGAACCCGCCCACTCCGCCCAGCACCGAGGCGTTGTGCGTCGCCGAGACGGCGGACTTCATGAGCTCGACGGCCAGGTCACCGGCGGCGGTGTCGACGCCGGCGGCTGCGTACGGGTTCGGCATGCGTTGTCCTCCGCGGGGCATGGCAGACTTGTTCGGTACCACCCGATCCTACGGTCTGGAGCACTCCGCGAATGTGCGGCATCGTCGGCCTCGTTGCGCAGGGGCCCGTCAACCAATCCATCTACGACGCCCTGCTGCTCCTGCAGCACCGGGGCCAGGACTCGACGGGCATCGCCACGGTCGAGGGTCACGTGCACCACATGCACAAGACGCGCGGCCACGTCCGCGAGGGCTTCCGCACCCGTGACATGCGGGCGCTGCTCGGCACGATGGGCCTCGGCCACGTGCGCTACGCCACGAAGGGCGCCGCGAGCAACGAGGAAGAAGCCCAGCCCTTCTACGTGAACGCCCCGTACGGCATCGTCCTGGTGCACAACGGCAACCTCACGAACACGCGGGAACTCACCCGCGAGCTGTTCGACATCGACCGCCGGCACCTCAACACGAGCTCCGACACCGAGCTCCTGGTGAACGTCCTGGCGCACGAGCTGCAGGGCCAGGTCCGCGGCAGCGAACTCGACCCCGGCCAGGTGTTCGACGCCGTCGAGCGCGTGCACGAGCGCGTCGAGGGCTCCTACGCCACGATCGCGACCATCGCCGGGCACGGCCTGCTCGCGTTCCGCGACCCGTACGGCATCCGGCCGCTCATCCTGGGCCACAAGTTCGACGAGGCCGGCCAGCCGGAGTGGGTCGTCGCGAGCGAGTCGCTCGTGCTCGAGTCCGGCGGCTACGAGATCGTCCGCGACATCGCCCCGGGCGAAGCGGTCTTCATCGAGATGAACGGCCAGATGCACGCGCGCCAGTGCGCGAAGGACCCCCGCCTGGTCCCGTGCTCGTTCGAGTACGTCTACCTGGCCCGTCCCGACTCGGTGATGAACGGCATCTCGGTCTACGACGCCCGACTGCGGCTCGGCAACCGGCTCGCGGACACCATCGCGCAGTACGCCCCGACCGGCGACATCGACGTCGTGATGCCGATCCCGGACTCGTCGCGTCCGGCCGCGATGCAGGTCGCGCAGAAGCTCGGAATCGACTACCGCGAGGGCTTCTTCAAGAACCGCTACGTCGGCCGCACGTTCATCATGCCCGGGCAGGCGGAGCGCAAGCGCTCGGTCCGGCAGAAGCTCAACGCGATGTCGTCGGAGTTCAAGGGCAAGAACATCCTGATCGTCGACGACTCGATCGTGCGCGGCACGACGAGCCGCGAGATCGTCGAGATGGCGCGGGCCGCCGGTGCGAACGAGGTCACCTTCACGAGCGCCGCTCCCCCGGTCCGGTTCCCGCACGTCTACGGCATCAACATGCCGACCCGTGCGGAGCTCATCGCACACGACCGGAAGATCCCGGAGATCAACCGCGTGCTCGGCAGCGACCACCTGATCTACCAGGAGGTCGCCGACATGCGTGACGCGATCATCGAGGGCTCGGACGTCACCGACCTCGAGATGAGCTGCTTCACCGGCGAGTACGTGACCGGCTCGGTCACGCCCGAGTACCTCGCCTGGGTCGAGGCGAACCAGCTCAGCTAGGTCCGGTCGCGACGCGACCAGGAGACGGACGGGAGGCACGGTGCCAGCTGGCACCGTGCCTCCCGTCCGTCATCCGGTCACAACCGTCGGTGGCGCCGTCCGCCTGTCCGTCTCCTGTCCTTCAGGGACGGTCGCCGTCCGGGTGCTCGATCTCGCCGTCGACCGTGTCCGGGACGGGCTCGACCTCGACGCGCTCCGCCGTGAGGCGGGCGGCCCGCTTCGCGAGGACGCGGTCGAGCACGACGGCGACGACCGCGCCGACGGCGGCACCGATGGTGACCCCCCAGAGCGAGAAGTAGCCGACCAGGGTGCCGAAGCTGGCGTCCTGCTGGTCGCCGCGGTCGATGTCCATGGTGACCGACACGACGACGAGGGTCGCGAGGAAGCCGAGGACCGCACCGCCCAGGATGAACACGCCGAACTTCGGTGCCCGGCGGATGGTGACCTCGTCCGGGGTGGAGACGGCGTTCGGGGCCGGCGCCGCGGGCTCGGGCGTGCGGTCGGCGGGACCGTCGTCGGGTCGGGGTTCGGGTCGGGCGAAGTCGCTCACCCCTCCATTGTCCCCCACTGTGGGAGGTGGTCCGGTCTGTCCTGTCCCCCGCGGCCGGGGCAAGATGGTCCAGACGAGGAGCGGGAGGTGGAGGGGTGCGAGACCGACCCGTCGACGACCGTCGTCACCCACGGACCCCGGCGAGGGTGCCGTGGCCGATCGTGCCGCGGCGCGAGGAGGACCGCGCGGTCGCCGTCGTCGCCGAGCACCGCTGGAGCGTCGCGATCGTCGGCGCCCCCGGCCTCGGCAAGAGCTCGACGGCGGCGCGCGTGACGGACCGGGTCGCCCGACGCGACGCGACCGGCCGGACCCTCGTCGTCCCGATCACGGCCGTCGCCGCCGGACGCTCGATGCCGTTCGGCGCCGTCGCGGACCGCTTCGGGGAGCTCCCGGTCGCCCTGGCCGAGCTCGTCGACGACGCGGTCGCCGCCCAGCGCCTGCGCGAGACGACCGACCTCGCCGACCGGGACGTGCTGCTCCGCGTCGACGACGCCGACCACCTCGACGCGATCTCCGCCCGGTACGTCGCGTGGCTGGTCCGCGACCAGGGCGCGCGGCTCGTGCTGACCTGCCGGGACTTCACCGCGCTGCCCGACCCGCTGCGCGCACTGTGGCAGGACGACCTGCTCGAACGGATCGACCTGGCACCGCTCGACCTGCGCGAGACCGGCGAGGTCGTGGCCGCGGCACTGGGCGCCCAGCTCGAGACGGCGTCCACCGAGCGCGTGCACCGGGCGACCGCGGGCAACCCGCTGTACCTGCGCGAGGTCGTCCGTGCCGCGCTGACGTCCGGCGCGCTCGAGCAGACCACGTCCGGCTGGTACTGGCGCGGGCGGGTGACGGCGTCGAACAGCCTGGCCGACATGTACCGCTCGGAGCTCGGTGCCCTGCCGGAGGACCTGCGGGACGTCGTCGACATCGTGGCGCTCGCCGACCCGATCCCCCTCGAGCGACTGCTCCGGCTGGTGTCGGGCGGGGACGTCGACCGGGTGGTCGCCCTCGGCCTCGTGACGATCGACACGGCGGATGACTGCGCCCGGGTCGTCCGTCCGTCGCACCCCCTCGTCGGCGAGGTCGTCCGGGCCCTCGTGCCGGTCGCCCGGCGTGCGGCCCTGTTCGCGCGCGCCAACGCCTTCCGGACCGACAGCCCCGAGGGCGCCCCGCCCGCCGCTCGACTCCGTGCCGCGCTCTGGGCGCTCGACTGCGGCGTGCTGCCGCCCGTCGGGCAGCTGCTCGACGCGGCCCAGGTCGCCGTCCGGCTGCAGGAGCACGAGAGCGCGATCGCCCTGGCGTCCGCCGCACTCCGCACCGCCCTGACCGCGCGCGAGCGGGTGACCGCGCACTGCCTGCGGTCGATCGCGCACTCGTACAGCAGCGGGCGCGAGGCCGGCCGCGTCGACGCCGAGGCCGCCTGGTCCCTCGCGCGCTCCCGTCCGGCCGAGGTCGGCGACGCGATGGTCGTCGAGGCCTGCGAGACGCTCGCGAACATCCGGCAGTTCCACGACGACGACGTGGACGCCGCGGTGGCCCTGGCCGAGGCGGCGGCCGGCCTCGTCGGTCCGGAGACGGCCGAACGCCTGCGGATCCTGCGCCTGGCGCACCTCGGGTGGGGCGGCCGGTTCGAGGAGGTCCGCGCCGAGGTCGAGCGCTCCGGGGTCCTGCAGCAGCCCACGGTGTCCGTCGCGTTCCTCGCGCTCGCCCCGTGCGCCGTGATGGCCCTCGCCACCGCGGGACGGCTCGACGACGCCGCCGGGCTGGCACGACGGGCGCTGGCGACCGCGGTCGAGCACGTCGAGGAGGCCCCGTGGGCCGTCGGCGAGGTGATCTCCGTGACGCACCAGCTCCAGGTCTGGCGCGGGGACGTCGCCACGATGCTCACCGAGATCCCGGTCCGCCGGGCGAGCCCGTTCCTGAAGTACGACTTCACCCTCGAGCTGATCGGCGTCGGCAACCAGGCGATCGGCCAGCGGCGCTGGGACGACGCGATCGCGGCGCTCTCGGCCGCGTGCGAGCGGTACGACGTGGCCGACCACGGCGGGTTCGCGGCCTACCCGTGGGCCCGGCTCGCGATGGCGAACGCCTACGCCGGGCACGCCGAGCAGGCCGCTGCCGCACTCGACCGGGCACGGAGCACCCCGCTGCGGGCGATGCGGATCACCGGCGAGCAGGTGGCGATGTCGATCGCGTGGACCGAGGCCGTGCTCGGCAACCCGGCCGGGCTCCGGCACGCGGACGAGATCACCGAGCGGGCGACGGCGAGCGGCGCGTGGCTGCACGTGATGTACGCCGAGACGCTGCACTTCGCCGACGACGTCATGCGCGGGCACGACGCCACGGTCTCCCGGGACCGGATGCGTACCGCCGCGGCGCGGGTGGACGGACCGCTCGCGAACGCGGTCGTCGAGTACGCCGACGCCCTGCGCGCCGAGGACCGGTCGCGGATCGCGGAGGCGGCGGCGGTCCTCGCGACGCACGGCATGGCGGTCACGGCCGGCCGATTGAAACCCCCGCTGACCCACCGGGAGTACGAGGTGGCGGAGCTCGCGGCACGCGGGTTGAGCAACCGGCGGATCGCGGAGTCGCTCGGCCTGTCCGTCCGGACGATCGACGCCCACCTGTCGCGGGTCTTCGCGAAGTGGGACCTGCACGCGCGGTCGGAGCTCGCGGAGATGATCGGGCCGCGCTGACGGTCGGCGCTGACGGTTCTCGTGTCGCCCCGTCACGAAATCGTCGACAACGAAACCCAGGGTTCGTTGTGGATTGCAGCACGACGCGCCGCGATGGTTGACAACGCAACCCGCAAGTCGCGTACCTTGGAGTCCGTCGCCGGGTTCGGACCCGTTCGGGTCGGGTCCGAATCCCGGCGACTTCCACGCTACGGGGACGCTCTCGCCGGGCACATCGGTAGGACCTACCTAATCCCGTGAGCCTCGTCGAACAACTCGCCGGTCGAGCCAGCTGCTCCCGGTCGTGTCGTTTCCGGCGGTGTCGATCCGGGCGGTGTCGTCGTTCAGGCGCTGGTGCGGACCGGCAGGAACGCCGTGATGTCGGCGCGCGAGCCCGAGGCGCTCACCCGCGCGGTGGCGACGGCCTCGCTCCACCGCAGGGACCCGGTCGCCAGCGCGATCCAGGTCGCAGCGTCCGTCTCCACCACGTTCGGCGGGGTCCCTCGGGTGTGCCGCGGACCGGGCACCGCCTGGACGGCCGCGAACGGCGGGACGCGGACCTCGACGCTGTTGCCCGGGACGTCGTCGGCGAGTCGCTGCAGGGTCCACCGGACCGCGGTCGCGACGTCCGTCCGGACCGTGGAGCCCCCGAGCACCGCGGTGAGCGCAGCACGGCCGACGGCGTCCTCGATCCTCTTCGGCGGCATGTCCACAGGCTAGCCGTCGCATCGCGGGCGGCGTGTCGCGCTCGGTAGGGTGATCGGGTGCGAATCCTCGTCCTCGGTTCCGGTGCCCGCGAGCACGCGATCATCACGGCCCTCCTCGCTGAACGCGCAGGGCACGTCATCACGGTGGCCCCCGGCAACGCCGGCATCGCGGCCGACGTCGAGACGGTGTCGCTCGACCCCACGAACGGCGCGCTCGTCGCCGAGTACGCGATCGAGAACGGCGTCGAGCTCGTCGTCGTCGGACCGGAGGCACCGCTGATCGCCGGTGTCGCGGACCCGCTCCGGACCCGGGGCATCCCGGTGTTCGGCCCGAGCAAGGCCGCCGCGCAGCTCGAGGGCTCCAAGGCGTTCGCGAAGCGGATCATGGCCGAGGCCGGGGTGCCGACCGGACGCCCGGTGTCCGCCGGCAGCGTCGAGCAGGCCGTGGCCGCGTTCGACGAGCTCGGCGCACCGTACGTCGTCAAGGCCGACGGGCTGGCTGCCGGCAAGGGCGTCCTGGTGACCGAGGACCGTCAGGCAGCGATCGACCACGCCACGTACTGGCTGCAGCACGGCCCGGTGGTGGTCGAGGAGTTCCTCGACGGCGAAGAGGTCTCGCTGTTCTTCCTGAGCGACGGGCACGACGTCCGCCCGCTCAGCCCCGCGCAGGACTACAAGCGCCTGGGCGACGGCGACGCCGGTCCGAACACCGGCGGCATGGGTGCATACTCCCCGCTGCCCTGGCTCGACGAGCGCTGGGCCTCGGAGCAGGCCTTCGTCGACGAGGTCACCGACCTGGTGGCGCTGCCCACGGTCCGCCGGCTCGAGCACGAGGGCACACCGTTCGTCGGGCTGCTCTACTGCGGGCTGATCGTCACCGAGCAGGGCGTCCGGGTCATCGAGTTCAACGCGCGCTTCGGCGACCCGGAGACCCAGGTCGTGCTCCCCCGCCTCGCCACGCCGCTGAGCGGACTGATGGCCGCAGCGGCGACCGGACAGCTGGCGTCGGCGCCGCGTCCGGAGTTCCGGCCGGAGGTCGCCGTGACGGTCGTGCTCGCGAGCGAGGGGTACCCGGAGAACCCCCGTACCGGCCGCGTGGTCACGGGCATCGACGCCGCGAACGCCCGGGACGGCGTCTCCGTCGCCCACGCCGCGACCGCCGTGCTCGACGACGAGCTCGTCGCCACCGGCGGCCGGGTGCTCAGCGTCGTCGCCGTCGGCACCGACTTCGCCCAGGCGCGGGAGCGTGCGTACGCCGGCCTCGGCGACATCGCGCTCGAGGGCGCGCAGTACCGCACCGACATCGCCGCGAAGGTCGCCCGGTGACCGCCGCGCCCGTCCTGCCCGGCTGGCGGCACGTCTCGTCCGGCAAGGTCCGCGAGCTCTACGTCCCCGAGGGCACGGCCGACGTCGCCGACGCCACCGAGCTGCTGCTCGTCGCGTCCGACCGCGTCAGCGCGTACGACTTCGCGCTCGAGCCGCCGATCCCGGGCAAGGGTGAACTGCTGACGCGGCTGTCCCGTCACTGGTTCGACCGGCTCGCCGACGTCCCGAACCACCTGATCCCGGACGGCTCCGGCGGGACGCCCGTCCCCGAGTCCGTCGCCGCGCGGTCGATGCACGTGCTCCCGCTCGACATGTTCCCGGTCGAGTGCGTCGTGCGCGGGTACCTCGTCGGCAGCGGCTGGGCCGAGTACCGGGAGTCGGGCAGCGTGTGCGGCGTGCCGCTCCCCGACGGCCTGTCCGAGGGCGACCGCCTGCCCGAGCCGATCTACACGCCGGCGTACAAGGCACCGCAGGGCGAGCACGACGAGAACATCTCGTACGAGCAGACCGTCGAGCTCGTCGGGGCCGAGGACGCGGCGACCCTGCGCGACCTGTCGCTGCGGGTCTACGGTGCCGCGGCGGCGATCGCGCTCGAGCACGACGTCGTGATCGCCGACACGAAGTTCGAGTTCGGTCGCGACGCCGACGGTGTGGTCCGGATCGCGGACGAGGTCCTGACGAGCGACTCGAGCCGCTACTGGGACGCCCGCTCGGGCAACCGCACGGACTCGTTCGACAAGCAGATCGTCCGCGACTGGCTCAGCGCGCACTGGGACCGCCAGGGCACGCCACCGGTGCTGCCCGACGCGATCGTCGAGCGGACGGCCGCGCGCTACCGGGAGCTCATCGAGCGCCTCGGCGCCTGACGCGCGGGCGTCCGGCCGTCCGGGTGGCTGGCTGGCTGTCCCGAGACTCGGCGTGGGCGACACGACTCGGGCTCACGACCCCGAGTCGTGTCGCCCAGCGCGAGACTCGGGGCCGCGGCCGGCCCGCGCGCCCAGCCCGCGCCGCGCCTCAGTCGCGCGCCAGCACCACCACGGTCAGGTCGTCGCCCGGGTCGTGCTCGAGCGCCCGTGCCCGGACGCGCGCGAGGAACGCCTCGACGTCGGGCTCCTCGCGCCAGAGCGCCCCGAGCCGGGACAGCGAGGCGAGCGTCGAGTCCCAGAGCTCGAGCGCGCCGTCGCTCACGATGATCAGGACGTCACCGGGCGAGAGGTCGACCGACCCCGGGGTCCGCCCGAGCCCAGCCGGGTGCAGCCCGATCGGCAGGTCGCTCGACAGCAGGGTCCGCTCGGCGCCGTCGGCGCGCATCTGCAGCACGAGGCCGTGTCCGGCGTCCACGAAGTCCAACCGCCCGGTCGCCGGGGTGAGCCGCCCGTGGAACATCGTCGAGAACGACGACGCCCGGCCGAGCTCGGGTGCGACCTGGTCGTCGAGCGCGGCGACGACGTCCCGGGGGTGGGCGTCCGGACGGGCGAGCAGCGCGCCGCGGATCGTCGCCGCGAGGAGGCCGGCCGACATCCCCTTGCCCATCACGTCGGCGACGGTGAGGTGCAGGTCCGTCCCCGTCAGGTGCCAGTCGTGCAGGTCGCCCGAGACGACCCCGTGCGGGACGCTCATCCCGCCGATCCGGTAGCCCGGGACGGTCACCGGCGTCGGTTGCAGCCCAACCAGCACGTCGCGGAGCCGGTCCTCGTCGGCGCCCGCGGCGAGTTCGCGCTCCGCCCACACCCCGAGTTCCTCGAGCAGCGCGAGGTCGTCGGGGTCGAGCGTGCGGGGCGTCGGGTCGATCAGGCAGAGCGTGCCGACCTTGACGTCGTCGTCACCGACGCGCAGCGGGACCCCGGCGTAGAACCGCACGTTCGGGTCGTCGACCACCATCGGCATGTCCGAGTAGCGGGCGTCGGCCCGGGCGTCCGGCACCACGACGGGCCCGGACTCAGCCAGGGTCCGACCGCAGAAGGTGTCCTGCAGCGGGATCGTCGGGCCGAACACGGTGTCGCTCGACTGCGACTTGATCGTGACGACGTCCGTGCCCGCGAGGTTGAGGAAGGACCCGGTGACCCCGAACGCGTCCCGGGCGATCCGGGTGATGCGCTCGAAGCGCTCCTCGGGCCCGCCGTCGACGACGTCGAGCGCGGCGATGAGGGCGGCGCGACGGAGGGCTGCTGGCGATGATCCGACGGAGGTTGGTGAGGTCCCCTGGTGCATGCCTCCCACGGTATCCCTCCGGGCCGCCCTCGCCGCGTCCCCAGAACGGAGGACCCCTCAGACCCGCGGCCCGAGGGCCGCACCCCGGAAGACGGCCACCGGACCCGGGAGGCCGAAGCCACCCACCCCTGACAGATGTCACGGAGAAGTCGTGACGACCGGCACCCGGGCGCCGCCCCGCTCGGCGGGATCGTGGAGCCATGAACGAGACACCGGTCATCCAGCTCCTCGGGCTCCGCAAGCGCTTCGGCGCCGTCACCGCGGTCGACGGCGTCGACCTGACGATCCGTCCGGGCGAGGTCGTCGCCCTCCTCGGTCCGAACGGCGCCGGCAAGACCACCACCGTCGACCTGCTGCTCGGCCTGACGACCCCCACCGAGGGCGACGCACGTCTGTTCGGCACCGACCCCCGGTCCGCGATCGTCGACGGCCGTGTCGGCGCGATGCTGCAGGGCGGGGCGCTCCTGCCCGACGTGACGGTCCGCGAGGCGGTCGCCCTGGTCGCCGCGGCGCACCGCCGCCCGATGCCCGTCGCCGAGGCCCTGCGCCGGGCACGCTGCGAGGACATCGCGACCCGTCGGGTCTCGAAGCTGTCCGGCGGGCAGCTCCAGCGCGCGCGCTTCGCGGTCGCCGTCGTCTCCGACCCGGACCTGCTGGTGCTCGACGAGCCGACCGCGGCGATGGACGTCGAGGCCCGACACGTCTTCTGGTCGTCGATGCGGGAGTTCACGGACGCCGGCCGCACGGTCGTCTTCGCGACGCACTACCTGGACGAGGCGGACACCTTCGCGGACCGCATCGTCATCCTCCGCGACGGCCGGGTCGTCGCGGACGGCACCCCCGCGGCCGTCAAGGCCACCGCCGCGACGCGCACCGTCCGCTTCGCGGGCGTCGCCGAAGACCGGCACGTCGCGTTGCGCGGTCTGCCGGGCGTCGTGGGCCTGGAGGCGCGGCACGACGCCGTCACGCTGCGCACCGACCGCAGTGACGACACGCTCCGTGCCCTGCTCGCCGCGTTCCCGGAGGCGCACGACCTGCAGGTGGTCGCCTCGACCATGGACGACGCCTTCCTCGCCATCACCACCGCCACCGCCACCAGCACCACCGAGACCGAAGGGGTCCTCGCATGACCGCCACCACCGCCGCCCCGGCTGCAGCCACCACCACGTCCACCGCCCCGTCCAGCGTCGGCTCGGCCCGCGCCACCGCCGGTCGGCTCCCGATCCGGTACGTCCTGCTCGAGACGCGTCGGCAGCTCCGCAACGTCAAGGCGATGGTCTTCACGTTCGCGATCCCGGTCGTCATGCTCCTGGTCTTCGGTGCCGCGTACGGCGGCCAGGTCGACCCCGTGACGCACCTGCCGTTCCTGGTCGTCACCACGCTGCAGATGACGGCGTACGGCGCGATGATGGCCGCGCTCAGCCAGGCGTTCTCGCTCGTGACGGAACGCTCGATCGGCTGGAACCGCCAGCTCCGCGTGACGCCGCTGTCCGGGTGGGCGTTCCTCGTCTCGAAGCTCGTCGCGGCGATGGCCTTCTCGGCCGTCTCGGTCGTGATCACCTTCGCGATCGCGATCCTCGGGATGCACGCGTCGCTCGGCGCCGGGCACTGGGCCGCCGCCGGGCTCGGCATCTGGGCCGGGGTCGTGCCGTTCGCGCTCATCGCGATCCTGGTCGGGCAGTTCGCGAAGCCCGCGTACGCCCAGCCGATGTTCATGGTCGTCTTCATGGGCCTGTCGATCCTCGGCGGGCTGTGGGTCCCGCTGTCGGTGATGCCCGCCTGGATGGGGTCGATCGCGCACCTGCTGCCGTCGTACTGGCTCAACCGGATCGGCCAGATGGGTGCCGGGGCGACCGGCTCCGCGGGGATGACCGAGCCGGCCCTGGTGCTCGTCGGGTGGACGGTCGTCCTCGCCGCGGTCATCGTGTGGCGCTACCGCCGCGACGCGGCGCGCCGGTGACCGGTCTCGACGGTCGTACGCTGACCGACGTGACGGACCTGTCGGAGGTGTCGGGGGTGGACAGCACCAGCCCGACCGAGGCGCGGGGCGCGGACGACGCGCCCCGCGCCTCCCGGCCGTCCGCCCGTGCCTTCCCGTGGGCCGCCGCACCGGGCGCCGACGACGCCGAGGTCCGCGTCGCCCGCCGCCGCTGGTACGGCGGCGCCGCCTTCGGCCTGCTCTGGCAGGCCCTGCTGCTCGTCGCGGTGTGGACCGACGGCCGCACGGTCGACGAGCACGTCTCGGCGACCCTCGCGCTCGCGGTGCTGTACGTCGGGTACCTGTTCGCCCCGGAGGCCATGTGGCGGCACGGACTCCGCCGGCGCGTGGTCGTCCTGGCCGTGCTCGCCGCCTACGCGGGACTCCTGCTCGTCCCCGTCGGCCCGGCCGCGGTGTGGTCCTGGCTGCTCGTCGTCGCCCTGTCCGGGTTCGTGGCGGTGCGGCTCTGGGTGGCACTCGCCGTCCTCGGGGTCGTCGTCGCCGCCGAGCTCGTCGTCGCCGCGGTCGTCGGGTGGGACACGGCGTCGGGCACGGGCATCCTGTTCGCCCCGATCGTGGCGGTGTCGATCGGCGCCTCGATGGTGTTCTTCGGTCGCCAGCGCGAGGCCGAGGACCAGCTCGGGGTCGCGCAGGACGAACTCACCCGGCTCGCGGTGGTCGAGGAGCGCGCACGGTTCTCCCGCGACCTGCACGACGTGCTCGGGCACTCGCTGACGGTCGTCACGATGAAGTCCGAGCTCGCGGCGCGGCTGGTCGACGTCGACCCGGCCCGCGCGAAGACCGAGATGCAGGACGTCGAGCGGCTGTCGCGCGAGGCGCTGCAGGGACTCCGGCAGGCCGTCAGCGGGTACCGCCAGGCCGACCTGGACGCCGAGCTCGTCTCCGCGCGCTCGGCGCTGGACGCGGCCGGGGTCGTCGCGGAGCTGCCCACGACCGGCGACGCGGCGGCCGGGGACGTCCGGAGCCTGTTCGCGTGGGTGCTCCGCGAGGGCGTGACGAACGTCGTGCGCCACGCAGCGGCCAGCCGGGCCCGGGTGACGCTGACCCGGACCACCCTGACGATCGAGGACGACGGCACCGGAGCGGTCGACGCCCCGGCGCCCGCCGGACCGCTCGACGTCGGCGGCAACGGCCTGCGCGGACTGCACGAGCGGGCCGACGCCGTCGGGGCCACCGTGACGACGGGCACGAGCGACCTCGGCGGCTTCCTGCTGCAGGTCGAGAGGAGACCACGGTGACCGACCCCATCCGCGTCCTGCTCGCCGACGACCAGGCGCTCGTCCGCGGAGCCCTGGCGTCGCTGCTGTCGCTCGAGCGGGACATCGACGTCGTGGCGCAGGTCGCCCGTGGGGACGAGGTGCTCGAGGCCGCCCGGACCTCGCAGGCAGCCGTGGCCCTGCTCGACGTCGAGATGCCCGGCGCCGACGGCCTGACCGCCGCCGCGACCCTGGCCCGCGAGCTCCCCGCGTGCCGGTCCCTCATCGTGACGACGTTCGGCCGCCCCGGGTACCTGCGGCGAGCGCTCGAGGCCGGCGCCGCGGGCTTCGTCGTGAAGGACACCCCCGCCGAGCAGCTGGCCGACGCGGTCCGCCGGGTCGCCGGGGGCTTCCGCGTGGTCGATCCAGTGCTCGCCGCCGAGTCCCTGGCCGCCGGCCCGTCGCCGCTCACCCCGCGGGAGACCGACGTGCTCGTCGCGTTCCGCACGGCGTCGACCGTCGCGGGGATCGCCGCGGTGCTGCACCTGTCCGAGGGGACGGTGCGGAACCACCTGTCCGCGGCGATCGGCAAGACGGCGGCCCGGAACGCGACCGAGGCGCTGCGGGTCGCCGCCGACAACGGCTGGCTGATCGGCACGTAACCTGGACCGGTGCTCCGACGTCCCCTGCTCGCCCTCGCCGTGGTCGCCCTCGGCGCGCTGTCCCTGACCGGGTGCGGTGCGCACGACTCGACCGGGCAGATCGCCGTGACCGTCTCGGGGAACGCGGCCGAGCACCCCTACGAGGTGCGGGTCTACGCGGCGACCGGCAAGCTCTCCGAGCACCAGCGGGTGTTCCCGGGCGGCACCGCCGACTTCGCGGGGGTCCCGCTCGGCCGGGTGACGGTCCGGGCGACGGACCTGTGCTCGGCGAAGGCCACCGTCACCGACGACCACGTCGCGACGGTGACGCTCGCCACCACGGGCTGCTGACGACCCGGCACCGGGGCGCCGACGACCCGGTCAGTGCGTGAGCAGCACCTTGACGAGCCCGATCGCGAACGCCACGGCCGCGAGCACGATCCCGCCCCAGAGTCCGAGGAACGACGGGCGCCGCCCGCTGAACCGCTGCAGGAACACCCCGACCAGGCCGATGCGCACGACCAGGATGACGATCGCGGCCGTCTGCGCCCACGGCGACGGCAGCCACCCGGCCCACGCCACCGCGTAGAGCACGGCCGGGATCAGCCCGGAGGTCGCGATCGGGTTCGCGTCGCGCAGGATCGCCCCGACGGTCTCGCGGTGCTCCTCGTCGTCCCCGGTGTCCCCGATCGCGTGCGCGACGACGTGGGACAGCACGTGCGCCAGGTACGTCAGCACCGCCGTCGCGAGGACCGTCAGCACGGCTGCCCCGTGCGCGATCTGCTCCGGGGAGACCGCGATCGCGACGGCCAGGACGGTGATGTTGCCGTAGATGTAGGACGACATCCGGTCGCGCAGGCGCTCCAGGGGGAACGTGGACGGGTCGGGACGCTGGCGACGGGATCGGGATCGGCGGGGCACGGACCCATCCTGGCCCCCGGCGGTGCCGCGGGCGCTCGCGGTCGGACGACAGCGGTGCCAGGCTGGGCGGGTCGGCGCACCGCGGCGTCGACGGACAGGAGGCACGACACATGTCCCAGCGCCCACTCACCCCGCGCCCTCTCGCCCTGGTGACCGGGGTCGGCCGCCGCGCCGGAATCGGCGCGGCGATCGCCACCCGGCTCGCCGCCGACGGCTGGGACCTCGCCCTCTCCTGGTGGGGTCCGTACGACGCCCGCGTGCACGGCGGCGCCGACCCCGACGGGGTGGACGCGGTCGTCACGGAAGCCGAGCGCGCGGGGGCACGCGTGACGCGCCTCCCGGTCGACCTGGCCGACCCGGAGCAGGCGGCCGCACTCGTCGGCCGCGCCGAGGTGGAGGCGGGCGCCCCCGTGACGGCCGTCGTGATGTCGCACTGCGAATCGGTCGAGTCCGACTACGCGACCACGACGCTCGAGTCCTTCGACCGGCACCTGGCGGTGAACGTCCGGGCGCCGTTCCTGATCGTGCAGGCGTACGCAAGGCGCCTCCGCGAGGGCGCCCCGGCGCCCGAGGACCGCCGACGGGTCGTGGCCCTGACGAGCGACCACGTCGGGTTCAACCTGCCGTACGGCACGAGCAAGGGCGCACTCGACCGGCTGATGGTCGGCGCCGCCCAGGAGCTCGGCGACGTGCACGTCAGCGCGAACGCGGTGAACCCCGGACCGAACGACACCGGGTGGTTCACCGACGAGGTCCGCGAGGCCGTGGTCGCGCAGACCCCGCTCGGACGCCCGTCGACGCCCGCGGACACCGCGGCGCTGATCGAGTTCCTGCTCGGTCCGGACGGCGGCTGGGTGAACGGGCAGCTGCTCAAGACGGACGGAGGGTTCAGCGCCCGGTAGCCACCTCGACCGATTTGGTTGACGCGTCAACCAAATCAGCGCACACTGGGTGCATGCACACGCAGGATCTCCTCGCCGCGGACACCGGGATGGGCGCCGTCACGCTCCGGGTCGCCGACCTCGACACGATGGTCGCGTACTACCGCGACGGCGTCGGACTCACCGTCCTGACGCAGGACGGCGGCGTCGCGGTGCTCGGCCGCGGCACGACCCCGATCGTGGTGCTCGAGCACGCGCCGGCGATGCGGCACGCTGCCCCGCACGAGGCCGGGCTGTTCCACACCGCGATCCTGTTCGACACGCAGGCCGACCTGGCGGCAGCGCTCTACTCGGTCGCGACGAAGTACCCGCGGACGTTCACGGGCAGCGCCGACCACCTGGTGAGCAACGCGTTCTACTTCCAGGACCCCGAGGGCAACGGCGTCGAGCTGTACTGGGACCGCGACCGCGCGGAGTGGTCGTGGACGCACGGCATGGTCGACATGGACACGATCTGGGTGGACCCGAACGCGTTCGTGCAGCAACACCTGACGCCCTCGGCGCTCGAGTCCGCAGCATCCCGCCCCGGACGCGTGGGGCACGTGCACCTGTCCGTCGGGGACGTGGCCACCGCGAAGGCGTTCTACGTCGATCGGCTGGGCTTCGCGACGACCGCGGCGATGGGCGACCAGGCGCTGTTCGTCAGCGCGGGCGGCTACCACCACCACATGGCGATGAACACGTGGAACTCCCGCGGCGCCGGACGCCGACAGCTCGGGCTCGGGCTGGGACTCGTCCGGATCGAGGTCCCCGGGGCCGACGACCTGGGCGCGCTCGTGTCCCGGATGCACGACACCGGGGTGCAGACCGCCGACGACGGCCGGACGGTCGCGTTCGAGGACCCGTGGGCGAACCGCATCGAGGTGACGGCGCCCGGTCGGGGCTGAGCGGCGCGGGCGGGCGCGGGCCGGCTCGCCGGCTGGCCCCGAGACCCGGCTGTGCGGACACTCCCGCGGGTCGGACGCCGCGGAAGCGTCCGCATGGACGAGTCTCGCGCTCGGCCCGCAGCCGCACCCGGCAGGATGGGCACGTGAGCGAAGACATCCGGTGGGAGGTGGTCGAGGAGAGCGCGCTGTCGCTCCCCGACCACGAGGCGATCGCGGCGATGCTCGGGCAGGCCTTCCCGAGCTGGTCGCACTGGTACGTGGGCGGCCGGGACTACGCCGGCATGCAGCCCGAACGCCGGGTGATCGCCCGGGACGCCGACGGTGTGGTGCTCGCCCACGTCGGGATCCGCCGCATGTTCATCACAGTGGGCGGGCAGGACGTCCTGGTCGGCGACACCGGCATCGTCGCCGTCGCGCCCCGACTCCAGGGCACCGGCATCGGCCGCGAGCTGCTCGACCGCACGCACGCGGTCCTCGAGGGACTCCGCGTCCCGTACGGCTTCCTCGGCGCCGGTGAGGACCGCATCCCCTTCTACGCCCACATGGGCTGGCACGAGATCGCGGGTGCGGTCGGGACGTTCTCGGCCTTCACGGCCGACGGGGCCGGGGTCACCGAGACCGAGCAGGGCGGCTGGATGGTCCGGCCCGTCACCGCGGCGCTCGAGGACTGGCCGACCGGCGAGATCCTGCTGAACGGCCAGCAGGTCTAGGACAGGTCCATCAACGGACTGGAGGCGCGGTGCCAGCTGGCACCGCGCCTCCAGTCAGTTCTGCGTTACGCCTCGACCGCGACCTTCGCCGGGTCCTCGTTCGATCCCGGCGCGCTCGGCGCGACGGCGGCGCGCACGCGCGCCCCGAGGTCGGCGTCGACGCTCGTCCAGTAGGCGAACACCCGCTCGCGCAGGTCGTCGCGCGTCACCTTCGAGACGTGCCCGGCGATGTTCCCGACCAGGCGCTCACGGGCGGCGTCGTCGAGGACCTCGCGGTAGAGCGTGCCCGCCTGACCGAAGTCGTCGTCCTCGGGGTGGAGGGTCGCGGCGGAGCGCTGCAGCGCGCCGTCGGACTCCCAGCCGGGGGCGTCGTCCGTCGCGGACGGGTCGGCGTGCGCCCCGCCGAGCGAGTTCGGCGCGTAGACCGGCACCTCGGACTTCTGGAAGTCGAAGCGCATGGCGCCGTCCTTCGAGTACGAGTGCACCTCGTTCTTCGGGGCGTTCACCGGCAGCTGGGCGTGGTTCGTGCCGACGCGGTAGCGGTGCGCGTCCGCGTAGCTGAAGATGCGCGCGAGGAGCATCTTGTCCGGGCTCGCCGCGATGCCCGGGACGAAGTTCGACGGCGCGAAGGTCGCCTGCTCGATCTGCGCGAAGTAGTTCTCCGGGTTGCGGTTGAGCTCCATCGTGCCGACCTCGATGAGCGGGTAGTCCGCGTGCGGCCACACCTTCGTCAGATCGAACGGGTTGAAGCGGTAGCTCTCGGCGTCCGCGTACGGCATGACCTGCACCTTGAGCGTCCACTTCGGGAAGTCACGGCGCTCGATGGCCTCGTGCAGGTCGCGGATGTGGAAGTCCGCGTCCTCGCCGGCGATGCGGTCGGCGTCCTCCTGCGTCAGGGTCTTGTGGCCCTGCTGCGTCTCGAAGTGGTACTTCACCCAGAAGCGCTCGCCCTCGGCGTTGATCCACTGGTACGTGTGCGAGCCGAAGCCGTCCATGTTGCGCCAGCTCGCCGGCAGACCGCGGTCGCCCATCAGCCACGTGACCTGGTGCGCCGACTCCGGGGAGAGCGTCCAGAAGTCCCACTGCATGTCGTGGTCGCGCAGGTGCGAGCCCGGCAGGCGCTTCTGCGAACGGATGAAGTCCGGGAACTTGATGCCGTCGCGCAGGAAGAACACGGGGGTGTTGTTGCCGACGAGGTCGTAGTTGCCCTCGGTCGTGTAGAACTTCAGCGCGAAGCCGCGGGGGTCGCGCCAGGTGTCCGGGGAGCCCTGCTCGCCGGCGACGGACGAGAAGCGGGCGAGCATCTCGGTGGTCTGGCCCGGCTGCAGGAACGCGGCGCGGGTGTAGCGGCTGACGTCGTGCGTGACGGTGAAGGTACCGAAGGCGCCGCCGCCCTTGGCGTGGACGACCCGCTCCGGGATGCGCTCGCGGTTGAACTGGGCGAGCTTCTCGACCAGGTAGTGGTCGTGCAGGGCGATGGGGCCGTCGGCGCCGACCCCCATCGAGTGCTGGTCGCTCGAGACCGGGGCCCCGCTGTTGGTGGTGGTCGTGGGGGTGCCGGCCGGCTGGCCGGTCGTGTTCTGGTCGGACACGGTTCCTCCTCGGAACGTTGGTTCGGTCAGGGATGCTCGGGTTGCTCGTGGGCCACGGGGTTGGCGGTGCCGTCGGCGGCTGCGGACTGCTCGGCTGCGGCGCAGCGCTCGCAGATGCCCCAGTAGGTGACCTCAGCCGTCGTGACGGCGAATCCGTGCGTCTCGGACGGGGTCAGGCAGGGTGCGTGACCGACCGCGCAGTCGACGTCCTGCACCGCACCGCACATCGTGCAGACGACGTGGTGGTGGTTGTCGCCCGTCCGCCGCTCGTACCGCGCCGGACTGCCGGCCGGCTCGATCCGCCGCACGAGTCCGGCGCCGGTGAGGGCCCCCAGCACGCCGTACACCGCCTGGTGGCTCGTCGTCGGGAGCTCGGCGGCGAGCGCCGTGAGGACGTCGTCGGCGGTGGCGTGCGGCATCGTGCCGAGGGAACGCAGGACGGCCAGGCGCGGGTTCGTCACCCGCAGGCCCGCGGTGCGCAGGAGTTCCGCGTCGGTGTCCATCCCGCCCCCTCATCGGTCACTGTCTTGCATCGGTCAAGACAACCGTAGCGGTCCACCGTCCCGTGCCGCGAGCACCGGCCGGGTCCGCGCGTGTCGTCACGATCGGGTCGCGATCAGCTGGGACGCGGCTGGACCGGGCGGGAGCGCCGGTACGGTCCCTCCATGGGGGCAACAGCGGGAACACTCGTCCGGCAGGCGATCGCGCAGCGGGACCTGGTCGTCGACCTCGTCCGGACCGCGTGCGTGGTCCTCGTCGTGGTGGTCCACATCACGATGGTCGGCGTCGCGGTCGGCCCCGACGGCATCGCGGTGACGAGCCCGTTGCAGGAGGCACCGTGGTACGTCGCCGCCACGTGGGTCGGGCAGGTGATGCCGCTGTTCTTCGTCGTCGGCGGGTTCGCCAGCGCGGTGGGGTGGCGGAGCACCGTCGCGCGGGGCGGTGGGGCTCGGGACTTCGTCGCGACCCGGCTCGTGCGACTGTTCCGCCCGGCGATCCCGCTGTTCCTCGTGCTCGCGGTCGCCCTCGGTACCGCGACCGCCCTCGGCACGCCGCCGGAGCTCCTCGGCGAGGTCGCGTTCGGCATCGGCTCCCCGCTCTGGTTCCTCGCCGCGTACGGCATCACCCAGTGCTGCGTCCCCCTCAGGGCGCGGCTGCACGCCCGGGCTCCGTGGCGGACCCTCGGTGCACTGCTCGTGCTCGCCGCGGCGGTCGACGCGGTCCGGTTCGCCACCGGCGTCGCGGAGGTCGGGCTGCTCAACCTCGGTCCGGTGTGGCTCTTCGCGCAGCAGCTCGGCTTCCTGTGGGCGGACGGCTGGTTCGCCCGGCGCTCCCGGCTCGTGCTCGTCGGCGGAGCGGTGGCCGGCTACGTGGCGCTCGTCCCCCTCACCTCGGTCGGGCTCTGGGCGCCGGACATGCTGCAGGACCTCAACCCGCCGATGCTCCCGCTGGCGTTCCTCGCGGTCGCGCAGGCGTGCCTCGTGCAGCTCGTCCACGGTCCGCTCTCACGGCTCGTGCGGACCCGGGGCGCCCAGGCCGCCGTGTTCGTGGTCGGCCGGGACGGCATGGTGGTCTACCTCTGGCACCTGCCGCTGTTCATCGCCCTGAACGGCATCGCCCTGCTCCTCGGTGCGCCGTTCCCCGAGCCCGGCTCCGCGGTGTGGTGGGCGACCCGGCCGGTGGCGCTCGTGGTGGTGCTCGCCGTCGCGATCGGGATCGCCCGTGTGCTCCGGTGGTTCGATCGACCGCTCCCCCGCCTCGTGCCCGGCACGGACCGTCCGGGATGGCCCGTCCTGGCCGTCGCGGCGCTCTGCACGATCGGACCGGCCTTCGCGGTGATGCAGCTGCACCTGTCGCTCGGGACCGCCGTGGTCGGCGCGGTGCTCGTACCGCTCGGGGTCGTGCTGCTCGGGCGCACCGTGCGGCTGAACTGATCCTCACCGCGCCGGGGCTCGTCCGCGGGCACACCCCGACGTCGACGGCAGAGGATGGCGGGGCACCGACCACGCTCTGTTCTCCCCCGGAGGTTCCCCACGCCGCAGCCCGCCGAGTTCTGGAGCACGTGGCAGTTCGATCCCCTCGCCGCCGTGCTGCTCGCCGTCGCCGCCGTCGCGTACGGGTGGTGGATCGTCGGAGTACGCCGTCGGGGTGCACGCTGGTCCGGCTGGCGGACGCTGTCGTTCCTGCTCGCGCTCGTGCTGTTCGGGCTGCTGCAGTTCGGCGTGGTCGGGCGGTACGACCAGCTGCTCCGCTGGGCCTTCACCCTCCGGCTCGCCCTGCTCTTCTTCGCCGTCCCGACGTTCGCCGCCCTCGCCGCACCGGTGTCGCTGCTGCGGCTCGGCGGCCCTGGACGCCTGGCACGGCTCGCCGACCGTGCGATGGGGTCCCGTCCGATCCGGGTCCTCGGCAACGCGATCGTCGCCCCGGTCGTCGGACTCGTGCTGTTCGCGGTGCTGCTGACCCCGCTCGCGGCGACCATCCGGGAGTCCTCGGCGTGGGCGGTCGCGATCACCGTCCTCGTGCCCGTGCTCGGCTTCGGGTTGCTCGCGCCGCTGTCCGAGCCGGGCGTGCTGCGGAGCTCGACGTTCGTCACGGTCGAGTTCCTGCTCGCCTTCGTGGAGCTCCTGCTCGACGCGGTCCCCGGCATCGTGATGCGCGTGACGAACCACGTGCTCGACGGTTCCCTCGTGCACGTCGTCGGGCAGCCGTGGTTCCCGAACCCCCTCGAGGACCAGCACCTCGCCGGCGACCTGCTGTGGTTCATCGCCGAGGTGGCCGACGTCCCCGTCCTCATCATGCTGTTCATCCGGTGGCAGCGGACCGACCGCCGCGAAGCCCGGTCCGTCGACGCGCTCTCCGACGAGGAGATGGAGGCGCTCACCCGCGAGCACCTGCAGCGGCGCGGCTGAGCCCGGTGCGGTGGTGGCGCTGGCGAGCGGGAGCCGCCCCCACGCAGGACCGGCCCCGCACGCCCCGTGATCGGGGGCGGCGCGGGGCCGGGCTGGGCCGCGCAGGGATCGGCGCAGCGCGGGTCAGGCGTCCGCGTGACGACCGTGGTGGTCGGTGGCCGCCAGCTCCTCCTCCGCGGTGGCCGGCGCCGGAGCCGCAGCGTGCGCCCCCGCACCGACCTTCTCGGCCTCGGGCTGCGTCGGCACCGCCCCGGTCTGCTGCCACTGCACGGTCTGCTTCGGCTTCGCCAGGAACAGGGCCGCGACGATCGCCACGACGAGCACCAGGGCCGGCAGCACGAGCGACTGCCCCATCGCGGTGGCGAACGGCTGCTGCAGGAACGCCGGCAGCGCACCGACCTGCTGCTCGGCGCCGCCGCCCGACGTCGAGCCGGCACCGGACGGGAAGTTCGCCGTGATCCGGGCCTCGATCAGCGCCGCGATCCCCGCGGAGCCGAGCACCGCACCGATCTGCCGGGTGGTGTTGTAGACGCCCGACCCGGCACCCGCGAGCGCCGGCGGCAGGTTCCGCGTCGCGGAGACCGAGAGCGGCCCCCACATGCACGCGTTCGCGAGCCCGAGCAGCGCACTCGGCAGCAGCGTCCAGCCCCAGTCGGCACCGGACCACAGGAGCGACCCGAACCAGAAGAGGGCGCCGGAGAAGCAGGCGAGACCGAACGCCCCGACCCACCGCGGGTTCCACTTGTTCAGGTTCTTGCCGACGAGCGGCGCGAGCCCGGCGGAGATGACGGCCTGCGGCACGAGGAGCAGCGCGGCCTGGGTCGGGGTGAAGCGGAGCACGTCCTGCGCCCACAGCATGATCGGGAGCGCGAACGACGAGATCGCGACGCCCACCGCGGTGATCGCGATGTTCGCGAGCGTGAAGTTGCGGTCCTTGAACAGCCCGAGGGGCAGCAGCGGCTCGCCCTTCTGCGTGCCCTGCCACACGACGAACGCGGCGAGGACGACGATCCCGGTGATGATGAGCGACCAGACGGAGATCGGCCCGGTGATGGTGCCCCAGTCGTAGGTCTCGCCCTCCTGGATGCCGAAGACGAGCAGGAACATGCCGACGGCGGACAGCACGATGCCGAGGTAGTCGAAGCGGTGCCCGCGACGCTCGAAGGTCGGGACGAACCGCTGCGCGAGCACGAACGCGACGATGCCGACGGGGACGTTCACGAAGAAGATCCACTCCCAGCCGAAGCCGTCGACGAGCAGGCCGCCGACGATCGGGCCGACGAGCGAGGCGACACCGGCGACGGCGCCCCACAGGCCCATCGCAGCGCCGCGGTTCTGCGGCGGGAAGATGCGCGTGATGACGGCCATCGTCTGCGGGGTCATCATGGCGGCGCCCAGGCCCTGCACGACGCGGGCGATGATGAGCACCACGATCGAGCCGGCCAGGCCGCACCACAGGCTGGCGAGCGTGAAGACGACGAGCCCGACCTGGTACAGCACCTTCGGGCCGAAGCGGTCGCCGAGCCGGCCGGTGATGAGCAGCGGCACCGCGTACGCGAGCAGGTAGGCGCTGGTCACCCAGATCACGGCGTTGATGTCCGCGTCGAGCGCCGAGGCGATGGTGGGGGTCGCGACCGACACGATGGTCGAGTCGACGAGGATCATGAAGAACCCGACGACGAGGGCCCAGAGCGCGGGCCAGGGCTTCTTCTCGTGCGTCGTCGGGGCGCCAGTGGTGGTGGCGGAGGTCATCGAGTGTGTTCCTTGCTGCTGGTGGTGGTGTCGGGGAGGACTGGGTCGGTCCAGGGGACGGCGCCGTTCCGGAGGCGTTCCGTCGTGGCGCGGAGCCACTCGATCTGGGCGGTCAGCATGGCACGGACGTACGACACGTCCAGCCAGTACCGCTCGGGCAGGTCCTTGCCGCGGACGACGTCGAGGATCTCGTCGGCCTCGTCCCGCTGCCGCTCGAGCGCGTGCACCCGCCGGTCGAGCGCGTCGACGGCCTCGGCGAGGGGCAGGTTCTCGACCTCGGCGAGCGCCAGGTGGAACACCGGGTACTCGTCGGCAGGGTCGGCGAGCATGCCGACCAGGCCGTCGTGCAGCACCGTCCACCCGCTCTCGGTGATCGCGTAGGTGGTGCGTTCCGGTCGGTTGCCCTCGCGGTCGGTGCCGACGACCTCGGCGAGGCCGAGCTCCACGAGGCGGCCGACCTGGTGGTAAAGAGTGCCCGGTCGGACCTTGACGTTCCGCCCGTCGCGCCGGTGGGTCATCGTCTGGAACATCTCGTACGGGTGCGTGGGGCCCTCTGCGAGGAGCCCGAGCGCGGCGAACGCGAGCGGCGTGAGCGACGCCATCCGTGCCTCCAGTCCGACATGACGGATTGCTCCGTCCCGATCATTCGACTTGGAATATACGCCTTGGAGCAGCCGTCGGCAACCAAATGGGCGCGTTCTCCACAGGCGCGCACCGCGCACGTGCAGTTCCACACAGGAGGCACGGTGCGGTCCCGGCGCGTCGCGCGCGGACCGTAGACTGGTCGCGTCCCACCCAACCCACCCAAGCGCTGGAGTGAACACGTGCCAACCATCGTCGTCGAGGTCATGCCCAAGGCTGAGATCCTCGATCCCCAGGGCAAGGCGGTGGGCAACGCGCTCGCCCGTCTCGGCAAGGCCGACCTGACCGACGTCCGCATCGGCAAGCGCTTCGAGATCGCCGTCGACGGCCCCGTCGACGACGCGAAGCTGGCCGAGGTCCGCGAGATCGCGGCCGACGTCTTCTCGAACGCCGTGATCGAGGACGTCGTCTCGGTCACCGTCGCCGAGCAGGCGTGAGCCGCATGCGGATCGGCGTCATCACCTTCCCCGGCTCGCTCGACGACCGCGACGCCCAGCGCGCGGTCCGGCTGGCCGGCGGCGAACCCGTCGCGCTCTGGCACGGCGACCACGACCTGCAGGGGGTCGAGGCGATCATCCTCCCCGGCGGGTTCTCGTACGGCGACTACCTGCGTGCCGGTGCGATCGCGGCGAAGGCCCCGATCATGGCCGAGGTCGTCGACGCCGCCGGCAAGGGCATGCCCGTGCTCGGCATCTGCAACGGCTTCCAGATGCTGGCCGAGGCACGGCTGGTCCCGGGCGCGCACACCCGGAACGCTCACCAGCAGTTCATCCGGCGCGACCAGAAGCTCCGCGTCGAGAACGCCGGCACCGCGTGGACCTCGGGCTTCGACGCCCAGCAGGAGATCACCATCCCGCTGAAGAACGCCGACGGCCGCTTCGTCGCGGACGCCGACGAGATCAAGCGCATCGAGGACAACGGTCAGGTCGTGTTCCGCTACGTCGGCGTGAACCCGAACGGGTCGATCGACGACATCGCGGGCGTCTCGAACGAGCGCGGCAACGTCGTCGGGCTGATGCCCCACCCCGAGCACGCGACGGAGCCCGGGTTCGGCCCGGACACCCCCGCGGCGATGGCCTCCGGCACGGACGGCCTCACCTTCTTCACCTCCGTGATCGAGTCGACGCTGGTCAAGTGACCGCGGCCACGACTCCAGTGACAGGGAACGACAACACCGTGACGACCCACGCTCGCCCGAAGCCCGACACCGTCCAGGACGCCGCCGCGACGCCCGACAAGGAGCAGCCGTACGAGGCCCTCGGGCTCAAGGCCGACGAGTACGCGAAGATCCGCGAGATCCTGGGCCGCCGCCCCACCTCGGGCGAGCTCGCGATGTACTCCGTGATGTGGTCGGAGCACTGCTCGTACAAGTCGAGCAAGAACTACCTGCGGCAGTTCGGCAAGAAGGTCACGCCGGAGATGACCAAGAACCTCATGGTCGGCATGGGCGAGAACGCCGGTGTCGTCGACGTGGGCAACGGCTGGGCGGTGACCTTCAAGGTCGAGTCGCACAACCACCCGTCCTACGTCGAGCCGTACCAGGGCGCCGCGACCGGTGTCGGTGGCATCGTCCGCGACATCATCTCGATGGGCGCGCGTCCGGTCGCCGTGATGGACCAGCTCCGCTTCGGCGCGATCGACCACGAGGACACCGCCCGCGTCGTGCACGGTGTCGTCGGCGGCATCTCGTTCTACGGCAACTGCCTCGGCCTGCCGAACATCGGCGGCGAGACCTACTTCGACCCGGTGTACCAGGGCAACCCGCTGGTGAACGCCCTCGCGGTCGGTGTCCTGCGGCACGAGGACCTGCACCTGGCGAACGCCTCGGGCGCGGGCAACAAGGTCGTGCTCTTCGGTGCCCGCACGGGTGGCGACGGCATCGGCGGCGCGTCGATCCTGGCGTCCGACACCTTCACCGAGGGCGGCCCGACCAAGCGTCCGGCGGTCCAGGTCGGCGACCCCTTCGCCGAGAAGGTGCTCATCGAGTGCTGCCTCGAGCTGTTCCAGAAGGAACTGGTCGAGGGCATCCAGGACCTCGGCGCCGCCGGGATCTCGTGCGCTACGTCGGAGCTCGCGAGCAACGGCGACGGCGGCATGCACATCTCGCTCGACGACGTGCTGCTCCGCGACCCCACGCTGACGGCAGAGGAGATCCTCATGTCGGAGAGCCAGGAGCGCATGATGGCCGTCGTCCGTCCCGAGAAGCTCGACGAGTTCCTCGCGGTCGTCGGCAAGTGGGAGGTCGAGACCAGCGTCCTGGGCGAGGTCACCGGCACCGGCCGTCTCGTCATCGACTGGCAGGGCCAGGAGATCGTCAACGTCGACCCGCGCACCGTGGCCGTCGACGGGCCCGTGTACGACCGCCCGGTCGCCTACCCGACGTGGATCGACGCCCTGCAGGCCGACACCGCAGCCTCGCTCGACCGTCCGACCGACGGCCCGGCGCTCAAGGCGCAGTTCCTGCAGCTGCTCGGTTCGCCGAACCTGGCGTCGAAGAACTGGGTCACCAACCAGTACGACACCTACGTGCTCGGCAACACCGCGCTGTCCTTCCCCGACGACGGCGGCATGATCCGCGTCGACGAGGAGACCGGACTCGGCGTCGCCATCGCGACCGACGCCAACGGCCGGTACTGCCAGCTCGACCCGAAGCAGGGCGCACGGCTGGCCCTGGCCGAGGCGTACCGGAACGTCGCCGTCACCGGTGCCGTCCCGGCCGCGGTCACCGACTGCCTGAACTTCGGCTCCCCCGAGAACCCCGAGGTCATGTGGCAGTTCTCCGAGGCGGTCGAGGGCCTGGCGGACGGCTGCATGGAGCTCGGCATCCCGGTCACCGGCGGCAACGTGTCGTTCTACAACCAGACCGGCACCACCCCGATCCACCCGACCCCCGTCGTCGGCGTGCTCGGCATCATCGACGACGTCGCGCTGCGGGTGCCCTCGGGTTGGCAGGACGACGGCCACAACATCTACCTGCTCGGCACGACGAGCCTGGAGCTCGACGGGTCGGCGTGGGCCGGCACGGTGCACGGGCACCTCGGCGGACGCCCGCCGGCGGTGGACCTCGAGCGCGAGAAGGCCCTGGCGGAGCTGCTGTACGCGGCCTCCGGCGAGCAGCTGCTGACCAGCGCCCACGATCTGGCGGACGGCGGCCTCGGCCAGGCCCTCGCCGAGTCGGTGCTGCGGTTCGGCCTCGGCGCCCGGGTGGTGCTCGACGAGCTCGAGGCCCGCGACGGCGTCGACACCGCGACCGCACTGTTCTCGGAGTCGACCGGCCGCGTCATCGTGACCGTCCGGCGCGAGGACGACGTGCGCTTCCAGGGCCTGTGCGAGGGCCGGGGCTTCCCGGTGCTGCGCATCGGCGTGACCGACGCCGCGTCGGGCACGCTCGAGGTCCAGGGCGCGTTCGAGGCAACGCTCGACGAGCTCCGCGGCACGCACGCCGCGACGCTGCCGGCGCGTTTCGGCGACGTCATCACCGAGGACGTGACCGAGGGCTACGTCGGCCGCGGCCCGCTCGACACCGACGGCGCGTTCTCGCCGCGGGCCGACAGCTGATGTCGATCCGGCGGACGGCAGCGGCGGTGGTCGCCCCCGGCCCGGTCACCCGGGTCGCGCGGTGATCGTCACCCTGCCGTTCGCCGAGCTCGTCGACCGCTTCGGCCCCGTGCCGGACGGCGTCGAGCTCGACGTGTGGGACGTCGAGGGCCCGTACGGCCGCCCCGACGAGGTGGCCCTCACGCTGCTGCCGTTCTACTTCGGCGGACGGCACCGCTGGCAGTACGTGCACGAGCTGCCGAACCTGCGGCTGCTGCAGCTCCCGAGCGCCGGCTACGAGCACGCGGTGCCGCACGTCCCGGAGCACGCCGAGCTCGCGAACGGCCGCGGCATCCACGACGACGAGACCGCCGAGCTCGCGGTCGGGCTCGCGCTGACCTCGCTGCGGGAGATCGCGGCGTTCCAGTCCGACCGTGCCGCCGGGGTGTGGGATGCACGGCAGACCCGCTCCCTCGCGGACCGTCGCGTCACCGTGGTCGGCTACGGGGCGATCGGCGCCGCGATCGCGACCCGGTTCGAGGCGATGCGGTGCCCGGTGACCGTCGTCGCACGGACGGCTCGGGAGCAGGACGGTCGGCAGGTGCACGCCTTCGGCGACCTGCCGTCCCTCGCCGCCGACACGGACGTCCTCGTGCTCATCACCCCGCTGACCGACGAGACCGAACGGCTCGTCGACTCGGACCTGCTCGCCGCGCTGCCGGACGGTGCCCTCGTGGTGAACGTCGCCCGCGGCAAGGTCGTCGACACCGACGCCCTGGTGGCGGAACTCACCTCGGGCCGTCTGAGTGCGGCGCTCGACGTCACCGACCCCGAACCGCTGCCGGCCGGACACCCGCTGTGGACGACGCCGAACACCGTGCTCACGCCGCACGTCGGCGGCAACACCGACCTCAGCGTGCCGCGCACCCTCGAGCTGGTGCGGCAGCAGGTCACCGCGCTGGCCGAGGGCAGCCCCTTCCGGAACGTCATCCCCCGCTGACCGGCGAGGCCGCCGTCGGGCGTCGCGCCGTCGCGAGACTCGCCTCCGCGGGCGGTTCCGCGGGTCGGCGGCCGAGAAAGCGCCCGCCGAGCCGAGTCTCTGGCCGCGCCGCGCCGCCGCTCAGTCGATCGGCAGCGCCATGCCCAGGCTCGGCGCCACGTCCTCGAACCCGAGCGACCGGTAGAGCCGCTGCCCGGGCGGATCCCCGACGAGCGTGATGTAGGCCCCTCGGGGCGCTCGCGCGCGGACGTCCGCGACGAGCCACTCGACGACCGCACGTCCGAGTCCGCGGCGCTGGTGCGCGGGATCGGTGGCGATGTCCGCGATGTGGAAGTACCACCCGCCGTCCCCGATGGTGCGGCCCATCGCGACCGGCACACCCTCGGGGTCCACGACGTGGCACGCCGACCACGACCCGGCGATCGCCCCGGCACCCTGCTCGGGCTCCTTCGGCGACAGTCCCGAGTCCCGTCGGAGGCGCAGGTAGTCGTCGAGCGGGGGCGGACCCACGACGAGCCCGTATCCGTCGGCGAGGGGCCCATCGGCGAGGGGCCCGTCGGCGAGCGATCCCCCGGACACGGTCAGCCCTGCGCCGACGGTGCGATCGGCAGGACGCACGCCGGGCTCCCGACGGCGATCTGCGCCACGGGTCCGCCGGGCACGCCGTCCTCGCCCACGGGCAGCACCGCCACGGCGTCCGACATCTGGTTCGCGACGAGCAGGAACCCGGGGACCTGCGCGAAGTGCCGCGGCCACACCCCGCCCGAGGAAGCACTGCCGACCACGGCGAGCCCGTCCCCGTCGGTGTCCAGCACGACGATCAGGTCCCGGCCACGGACGGCGACGAGCACCCGCCCGGCGTCGTCGACCTCGATGTGGGACAGGAGCGACTCCCCCACCGGCCCTTCGAAGGTCGCGGCCGAGCCGATGGGCACGAGCGACCCGGAGTCGTCCCGGCGGAGTCGGTACACGCGCCCGTCGAGCTCGCCCGCGACGATCAGGTCGTCGCCGAGCCACACCATGTGCCGCGGCCCGACCCCGGGACCGAGGTGGTGCACGCGGACCAGGTCGATCGCGGGCTCGTCCGTCACGCGGAACTCGTGCAGCGCGTCACCGCCGAGGTCCGCCACCAGCACGGTGCCGTCGGGCGTCCCGATGGACTGGTGTGCGTGCGGCCCCTCCTGCCGGTCCTCGACGGGACCCTCGACGTCGGGCAGCACGCCGGTGACGATCGCGGAGTCCGGCACGACGACGCGGTCCCCCAGCCCGTGCGGCTCGGCGGAGCCCGGAGCGACGGAGCTGCCGTCGAGCACCGCGGACGCGTGCGCCTCCGCTGCCGCGAGCCCGATCGCCGTGACCGTCCCGGAGACGTAGTTCGTGACGACGAGCGCGCCGGACGGGTCGACCCGGACGTGACAGGGGGCGTCGCCGCCGGCGGTCGCGTCCCAGCGGTGCTCGAGCGCTCCGTCGGCGTAGCGGAAGGCCGAGACGCTGCCGTCGGCGGTCTCGGACACGGCGTACACCCGGTCGCCGTCGGCAGCGAGGAACGACGGATCGTCCATCACGGCCGCGGTGTGGGCTGTGGTGCCGTGCACGATCGAGATGCCCGTCGCCGACCCGCCACCCGTCGCCGTGTACGACCCCACGAGCACGTGCAGGTCGTCGAGCACAGCCAGGTCGTCGAGCGCCCCGGACTCGCTCACTTCGCGCCGCCCGCGATGCGCTCGTGGTGGTGGATGACCTCGGCGACGATGAAGTTCAGGAACTTCTCCGCGAACGCCGGGTCGAGGTGCGACTCCGCCGCGAGCTGCCGGAGCCGGGCGACCTGGACCTGCTCACGGTTCGGGTCGGCGGCGGGCATGCCGGCCGAGGCCTTGAGGTACCCGACGCGCTGCGTGTACTTGAACCGCTCCGCGAGCATGTGGATCACGGCGGCGTCGATGTTGTCGATGCTCTGCCGGATGCTCGTCAGCTCGGCGACTGCATCGTCGTGGACGGGCGTGGACTCGTCGGCACTCATGGCCCGAGCCTACCGGCGGTGCCCCGCTTCGAGGGCTGCGTGACGGGCGGACACGAGCACCTCCCCCGGGCTGCGAGAATGGAGGCCATGTCGGTCCTGCTCGTGATCTCGAGCGTGTGTGCGGTCCTCGCGGGCCTCGTCCACGTGTACATCTTCTTCCTCGAGTCCGTCGCCTGGACCAGCCCCCGCGTGCGCCGTGTCTTCGGCATCGCGAGCGAGACCGAGACGCAGGCCACCCGCGCCCTCGCGTTCAACCAGGGCTTCTACAACCTGTTCCTCGCGATCGGTGCGATCGTCGGCGTCGCCCTGGTCGCGGTCGGCAACGGCGCCACCGGCTGGCCGCTCGTCGTGTTCTCGACCGTGAGCATGCTCGGCGCCGCCGTGGTCCTGGCGGGAACGGGGCGCCGGTACCTCAACTCGGCGTTCGTGCAGGGCTCGCTGCCGCTGATCGCCCTCATCTTCGCGTTCCTCGGCTCGACCTTCCCCGCGTCCTAGCCCGACGCGCGCCCGACACCGCGCCCCAGCCCGACGCGCGCGGGACGCCGGCGTCGTTCCGTCCCATCGCGCGTGCGATCGGAGGACGGAACGCGCATGGGGAGCAGGAAGGAACGGTCTCCTTCGAGCGGATCGGCCTCCCACACGCGGATCGGCACCCCACGCGCGGATCGGCACCCCGAGCACCCAGCACCCGGACGCGCCGGGCGCACCCCGAGACGGACGGGAGGCGCGGTGCCAGCTGGCACCGCGCCTCCCGTCCGTCCTGGGGTCGGCTCAGCCGACCTTCTTCGCCATCTCGTCCGGCAGCCGCTCGAGTGCCCACTCGATCGCCGCGGTCGTCCCGAGCGAGAACGCCGACGAGACGTTCGCGTCGCTGACGACGATCGAGTGGCCCTCCTGCACGGACGGGACCTTCTGGAACAGCGGGTCGGCCTCGGCCTTGGACGCGTCGACGTAGATCGGCAGGATCAGCGTCAGGTCGGCGTTCAGCAGGTCGAGGTTCTCCTCCGACAGCTTGACCGAGAAGGCGTCCCCGGCCTGCTGGTCGATGGCCTTCGGGATCGTGAACCCGAGGTTCTTCAGGAACACCGAGCGGCTGTCGCTCGAGGCGTAGGCGCCGAAGCCCTCGGACGTGTACGAGCCGACGACGGCGGTCTTGCCCTGGAACTCCGGGTGCGCCTTCTTCGCGGCGGCGTACGCGTCGTCGAGGCCGCTGAGCAGCTTCTTGCCCTCGGACTCCTTGCCGAGCGCCTTCGCGATCAGGTCGACCTGCTGCTCGGTGGTCGTGAGGTAGTTCGCACCGCCCTTGGGGATCGCCACGGTCGGAGCGATCGCGGAGAGCTTGCTGTAGCGGTCCTTGTCTCCAGAGCTCTTGGTGTCGAGGATCAGGTCCGGCTTGAGCTTCAGGATCTGCTCGTAGCTCGGCTCGAGCGTCTGGATGATCTCGGGCTTCTTCGTGTAGGCGTCCTTGAGCCACGGCCCGACGCCGTCACCACCGAAGGCGAGCCAGTCGCTGGCGCCGACGGGCTGCACACCGAGCTCGAGCGCCGTCTCGGCGTCACCCCAGCCGAGGGCGACGACGCGCTTCGGCTGCGAGGGGATCTCGGTGGTGCCGAGCGCGGTGGTGATGGACACCGGGAAGGCGCCGGACGAACCGGACGCGTCGCCGGAGGCCGAGCCGGACGGCGAGCCGCCGCTGCAGCCGGCGAGGACGAGGGACGCGGCGACGACGGCGCCGGCAGCCGCGAGCACGCGCCGGACGCGACGCGCGGAGGGGGAGGTACGGATCACGAAGGTAAGGCTACCCTAAGCGCTGCTCGGGTGCCGCGCCGTGGATAGGCTCGCCTGCGTGGAGTACTCGGACCCCCACCGCACCCGCCTCGCCGTGCTCGGCTCCCCCATCGCGCACTCGCTCTCGCCCACCCTGCACGCAGCGGCCTACGACGCGCTCGGGGTCGGATGGACGTACGGGAGGCACGAGGTCGCGTCCGGCGAGCTCGACGCGTTCGTCGCGGGGCTGGGTCCGGAGTGGCGTGGGCTGAGCCTGACCATGCCGTTGAAGCGGGACGTCGTACCGATGCTCGACCGGACGACCCCGCTCGTCGACGCACTCGGCGTCGCGAACACCGTCGCGTTCCGGCAGGAGGGCGACCGGGTCGTCCTGGCGGGCGCGAACACCGACGTCGAGGGGATCGTCCGGCCCGTCGAGGCCCTCGGGCACGTGCCCGGTCAGGCGAGCATCCTCGGCGGCGGTGCCACCGCGGCGAGCGCCCTCACCGCGGCCGTCCGGCTCGGGGCCGTCGACGTCCGGCTGTTCCTGCGGGACACCGCGAAGGCCGGTGCCCTCGTCGACCTGGCATTGCGGCTGGGCGTCACGCTCGAGGTCCTGCCCGTGTCCGCGCTGCCCGGCGCCCGGCACGGGTTCCTCGTGTCGACGCTCCCCGGCGGTGCGGCGGACTCGCTCGAGCTGCTGCCGTCGGGGCCGGACGCCGTGCTGTTCGACGTGGCCTACGAGCCGTGGCCGACCGTCGCCGCGAGCCGGTGGGCGGCCGCGGGTGGGCGCGTGCTGAACGGGCTCGACATGCTCACGGAGCAGGCGATCGGGCAGATCCGGTTCTTCCTGACCGGGGACCAGGACGAGCTGCTGCCCGACGAGGCTGCGGTGCGCCGGGCGATGCGACGCTCCGTCGGGCTGCCGGACGCGATCGCGGGCTGAGCCGGGGGGCGGGGGACGATCAGCCCGCGCACCGATCAGGCGACGACGCCGTCGACGTAGAACCAGCGGCCCTGCTCGCGGACGAACTCGCTCGTCTCCTCGAGCGTCCCGCGCTCGTCGTCGGTGCGCCACCACGCGCGGAAGGCGACCTGACCTGCGGAGTCGAACGGGCCTCCAGAACGGGTCGCGACGATGTCCAACCGTGTCCAGCGCTGCGCCGGGTCGAGCGTCAGCTCGTCCGGCCGGGTGCTCGGGTGCCAGCTGCGGAGCAGGTACTCCGGCAGGCTCAGGGCGAACGCGCTGAACCGGGAGCGCATGAGCCGCTCGGCGGTCGGGGCCGCGGCGCCGGCGTGCAGGGGGCCGCAGCACTCGCCGTAGGGGTTGCCGCTCAGGCAGGGGCAGCGCTGGTCGTCGGGGAGCACCCCGGCACGGTAGCAGCGGTGCGCTCGCGCTGACCTGCCCGCGCCCGTCCGCCCGTCCGTCCGTCGATGGAGCAGAAGACGTCGGGTGCCCGGCCCCGACGCGACGGCCTCTGCTCCATCGAAGGCGGTGCGCGAGTGAGGCGAGGGCGTTCCGAGGGCGTAGCACGTCCGCGCACGCAGGGCGTGGGGGTAAGAGTGAGGAGTGTTGCGGCTCGGGTGGCAGGTGATGCGGGGGCTCCTCGGCCAGGTCGTCGACCCCGCGCGGGTCCGCCGCGCCCTGTGGATCGCCGGTGCCGTCGCTGCCGTGGCGCTCGGCGCGCTCGTCGCCCTGCACCTGGCGAACGGCTGGGCCGGGACGGGGGCCCTGCGCCCGGGGCTCGTGGTCGCGGCCGTGACGATCAGCGCGTTCCTGCTCACGTACGGCTGCTGCCCCACGGCGCGCGAGGTCGGCCCGGAGCTGCGGATCAACGGACGACAGGTCCGGCCGGACACGGCGTCGGCGGTCCGGTGGGAGGTCCGCCCGTACCTGGACCGTGTCCGGCGCCCGGTGCACCCGGAGCACCGCGACGCGATCCTGAACGACGTGCCCCTGCTGCAGCGCGGCCTGGTGCGCCGGCTGACCCGGCTCGCCCCGCTGCTGTTGGCCGTGGCGATCGGTGTGGCCGTAGTGTTCAGCTTCGGGTCGGTGAACGGGTTCCTCCTGGTCTGGCCGTTCATGTACCTCGGCCTCCTGCCCGAGATGCTGGTCCGGCTCGGGCGCTCCGAACGTGCACGACGGGACGCCCTCGCGACACCGCCCGCGGCCCCGGAGCAGCGGCCGCAGTGGCGTCGGGACCCGAGCGGCTCGAAGCTGGGCCTGCCCGGGGAGTGACCGTCGGGCGGGTGTCGGTCCGGCCGGGCACACTGGGCGCGTGTGCGGACGCTACCTCGGATCGTTGCTCCCGCGCCAGTGCGGGTCAGGAGTGCAGCCATCCGAGTAGCCCACGGCCGCTCGCCCCGCGTGGCGGTACTCTTCGGGGCATGCAGACCAGGTCGATCGGCGTCCTAGCGGGCATCGCGCTGCTCTCCGTCACGCTCGCCGGCTGCGTCATGAGTCCGGCCCAGCCCAGCTCGCCGACGCACACCTCGAAGGCGGCGGGCTCGGCGCCAGCAGCCGCGTCGGACTTCGATGAGCCGCCCGCCGTAGGCTCCACGGCCTCAGCCGCGCCCTATCCGGACTGCGCCGTCACGGTCGCCGGGTGGACCGCCACGGCGACCGGCAAGCCGTGGGTGACGGTGAACACGGACGGCGTCGACTTCGTCACTGCGCTTGTCACGCTCGCCTCCGGTGTCACCGAGCGACAGACGTTCGAGATTCCCGACGGCCAAGACACGCACATCTTCGAGTTCAACGACGTGAAGGCCGCCGACGTGAAGACGGTTGTCGTGACGGCCACGGGGAACGCCCGGAGCCAGGGCGGTTCATGCATCGCGACGGGCAGCCCCGACGCCTGAGCCTCAGAGTCGGAAGCTGATGCCCTTGCCGAGCCGGATGGTGACGCGGCCGCGGGTGTTGACGGTGACGCCGGCGCGGCGCGCGCTGACGGAGACGCCGCGCTTCGAGAGGTTCGCGGTGACGCCGGGGGCGATGCGGCGTCGTGCTCGGAGGATCAGACCCATCTGCTCGGTCTACACCTCGCGACAGGCGATCGGCGAGACCAGTCGGGCGGACGGACGTGGCCCCTCGCGATGTCCAAGCGAGGGGCCACATCCGTTGCGAGTGCTACTTGTACCGCGCAGCTCCGGCGTCGAATCGCCAACCGATCGGGAACCGAACGGTGAGGACCGCGCCCGGGAACTCCGGACCGACCTCGGTGGCGAACGCTTCGGCGTCCGCGCTCGAGTCGAACACGCCGAGGACGTTGTTGTCGGCGGTGTCGTCGCGAAGGACCAACCAGACTTCGGTCACGTTGCTCACGTCCCGCAGTTGTAGGTCTCGTGCGAGCTGATGACCTCGGAGTAGTAGGTCTTCCCGCCGTAGACGACCGTGCCGTCGGTGACCGCGAACCACGTCGTCGAGAGCTGGTTGTCGCAGCGGCGGTCGACGTTCTTCTGCGTGTAGTTCGCCACACCTCGGTTGCCGCCTGAGTACGTGCCCTGGTCCAGGTTGACCGACCCGAAGAACGCGGTCTTGTAGATCTTGGTCTCCTGGTGGATCGAAGTCACCGGGACGTCGCACTTCGTGTACGGCTTGTTGCCGACGGTGCCGTACCCGCTGGATGCACGCAGGTGCACAACGGACGGGTACAGCTTGCACGGCCCGTACTCTGCCGCGAGGATGTGCGCCCCACCGGGCGTCGCGGCCTTCGCGGTGAAGCCCTGCGGGCCGGTGGGCGTGAACGTGCCCGGGACTTGCTCGCCCACGTGGCTCAGGTCCACGCTTGGTGCTTCCTCCGTGACCGCCATCGCTGGTGACGCCGGCAGGGCGATCGCGACCGCGACCCCTGCGGTCACGAGCGCCGCGATGATCTTCTTCATGATGCCTCCCGAAGTGGCGGCGGAGCCCCTCTCCGGTACGCCACGACGACGACGGTAGACCTGACTGGAGCCGTCACGTGGCCACATCTTTCTGGCCGCGTGGTCAAGCCGCCGGGTGCTTCCTCTCCCAGTTGTCGGCGGCCCCGGCGACCATGCCCGCATGGCCGAACACCGGTGGGCGCCGCCCGAGCACCAGGACGTCCCGATCTACGCTGCGGACTCGCTCCCCCTCGACCAGATCGGCAGTCCGGAGCCCGTCGACCCGCCGCAGCCCGTCACCGTGCACGACCTCCGGTTCGACCAGATCGACTTGCTCGCCGAGGTGAAGGCGTTCGCGGTCGCCCGATCCGACGTCGCCGTGTTCGTCGAGATCGCCTGGCAGGGACGCCTGCAGCGCGCATGGGTGCCGCGCGACACCGTGACCACTCGCGCGTTGAAGCCGCGCCACTGATGGGTGTCCGCCGTCGTGACCGCTGGCGGCTCGTCGACGCGTACTCGCTCCCCGAGGCGGCGCGCGGCGGGCCCGAGGTCGACCTCGCACGTCCGGACCCGGTGTTCGCGTGGGTCCAGTTCCCCGACCGACTCCTCGAGGTCGAGGGACGCGTCCTCGCGTACACAGAACGCGCGGCGCTCGTCGAGTGGGGCTTCGGGCAGGGCGCCGACTGCGCTTGGGTCTGGCGCGACGCCGTCCGACTCCGAGACGCCTTGAGAGCTGAGGGTGGCTCGCGCCACGCGCTAAGCTCACGGCAGAGGTAGACCAGAGGGGGAAAATTGACCACCAGCTCAGTTCCGGACGTGCCCGAGAAGGCGCCCGCATCACCCGACGAGCAGCTACTCGAAGGACTCCTGGAGGCATTCGAAGTATTTTCGCACAGGCTGCGCGAAATTCGCCGCCTGGGCCGCTATGTCCGTGAGCGCGGTGAGGAAATCGATGACGCGAAGACCCGCGCGCGTGAGCTCATTCAACAGCAGCTATCCGAGGTCAATGACGATGCGTTGGACGAGCTGATGGAATCCTGGCGGCAGACCGTCTACGCTGCGGCGGAGGCCGAAGGGCTGTCTGACGACGACAGACGCGAAGTCGTTCAAAGCGCATTGGAAGAAGCATCCCAAGGACTCCCAGAGGGCGCCCTCAGCAGCTACTTACGCAGCATCGTTCGCGTCACGATTGCACCACCGGCCGCACCGATGCTGCTCGCCTCGCTACTTATCGCGCTAGTCGGCGAGCTCGAGACGCTCTTCGGTAGCGTCACCCGGGCGCTCTACATCCACGACCCCACAAAGCTGGAGCAGTCCGGGAAGCAGTACGCGTGGGCCGAGATCAAGAAGTTCGGGACCCTCGACGACTTCGAGGCACACGTCCGAGACCATACGGTCGACCGCATGCTGCACGGTTCGTTCGGGGACTGGGTGAGCGAACTGAAGAATCGATTCCACATCCCGGAACCAGCCCGCAGTGGCGACTTCGAGACACTGGAGATCATTCAACGTCGACACCTGATGGTGCACAATCGCGGCTTCGTATCCCGCCAATATCTCGAAAAACTCGATCAATTCGAACACGATACCAAGCTTCACGATGAGCTTGAAGTCGACTATGACTATCTCACTAGAGCTGCCGATACACTCCTGGTAGTCTCCCTGAGCCTGATCTCCGGAGCCACCTTCCGCGTCACTTCGAACGAAGAGGTCGCGCAAACCATGGAAGGCTTCCTCGCCAACACTTGCTTCTGGCTTCTGCAGGAGAAGCGCTACGAGGCGGTGGTGGATATCACTCGACGGCTTCCCGTGGGAAAAGTCAAGACAGAGCTGTATCGACACATCATCCAGGTCAACGGCTGGATCGCGCTCAAGCAACTCGGTCGGTTCCGCGAGTGCGCAGACGCCGTCCGACGGTTCGACGTGAGCGCCCGTAGCAACGACCTCCGGCTCGCGAAGCTGGCGTTGCTCGACGATGTCGAGCGGGCGGACAAGCTCGCTCAGCAGATGCTGGCCGAGGGCCAGCTGCTTCATGAGCACTGGCTCACTTGGCCACTCTTGGCCGATGTGCGCGCCTACCACGATCGTCAAACACTCGGTGAAGCCGAAGGTGCATCCCAAGCCTAGAGCGACTATGGTTCGAGATGTCTTCAGTACCCCTGATTGGAAGGGATCCACCAATGTCCACACCTGATCTGTGATGTACTAGTCTCCCTGAAGCCCCGACCGAAACGGTCGGGGCTTCGTCGTTGTGCAGCGGCACACACATGGAGAGCGGACTCCATGTGAGTGCACGACGTCGAGCTTCCCGAGCGCCTGCGCGTGCTGCTCGGTGAGGGCGTCGTGCCGCCGCCGCTGCAGCTGCTGGGACTTCCTCCGCCAACCTCTCGGTATCGTCCGCGTATGACCCCTGAGTCGGTACAAGCGAACCCGCACGGCACCTACGACGTCGACGGGCACGCCGTCGGTGTCACACCTTGGCTCGACCAGACTGTCGATGGCAGGCCGCTCGATGAGGCCGAGTGGTTCGCCGTCACGCGTCCCGCGTCCGCAGCGCACCCCGCCGGAGGAGTCGCAGGCTTCATCCGGCCGGCTGGCTCCGGCTTCGTCGCACACCGGCGTGAGGATGCCGGCCGCGGCATCCCTGGCACCGCAATGGACTCGTTCGAAGCGGCGGTCCGGTTCCTCTCCAAGCCTGAGTAGCGGACATACGACGGAAGACCCCCTCGCGCTCCCGAAGGAGCACGAGGGGGTCTCGTCGTTCGTCGCGGCGGCCGGCGTCAGAGCTGCGGCAGGCGGATGTGGGACGCCATCACCTGCCAGCCCTCCGGCGTGTAGTGGACGCCGTCGGCGCTGACGTACTTCGCGCGGGCGTACTCGTTCGAGCCGGACGCGGGGTCGTAGATGCCGGTGAACTCGAAGTAGCCGTCGAGCAGCGCCTTGCCGAAGGTCGCGACGGTGGTGTTCATGGTGACGCGGTCGGCGGCCTTGAGGTTCGTGTTCGTCGACGCCGCGGGGAACGCGCTGGCGTAGAAGATGCGCGCGTTCGGGTAGTTCGCCCGGATCGTCTCGAGCACCGCCTGCACGCCGGCGGCCGCCTGCGCGGGCGTCGCGCCCTGCTGCAAGTCGTTGAACCCGATGTGGAGGACGACCGCTTGCGGGTTGAGCGGAGCGGCCATCGTCGAGAAGCGGCTCCACTTCGACGACGTCGCGGCCCAGTCCGACGTCCGCGTGTCGGCGAACGCGTCGATGATCGCCGCCCCGCCGGTCTGCCGCGCCCACGCCTCGGGGAACGAGTCGAGGTGTCCGAGCCAGTTCTGCATGGGCGGGTTCCCGAACGGCCCCATGAAGAACCCGTCGACCGCGGAGTCGCCGATGAACAGCACCTGCGGGGACCCGTCGTCGACGTACTCGTACTCGATCCACGTCGCGAGCGGGGTGTCGCCGTACTGCGTCCACGCGGTCCCGACCATGTCGAGGGGGTCGTTGTCGGCGTTCTGGTAGAAGCCGTTCGACGAGTAGTTGTAGGCGAGGTTCGTGCCGACGCACTGCACGGAGAGGGTGATGAACCCCGTCGCGATCGCCGTGTCCCAGGACGGTGCGAGCCAGCCGCTCACCCACTCGCCGCCGTTGTCGAGGCTGCCGCTGCCTCCCGGGAACTCCTGCTGCGTGTTCAGGGCGCAGCCGCCAGCGCCGGGGCTGGTGTTCTGCTGGCCGACCCAGGCGGCGTTGATCGACGGGCCGTTGGTCTGCGGGACGTCGCCGAGGCCGCAGACGTTCGAGATGTGCAGGCGCATCCGGGTCACGGTCTTCGGGAGCCGGATCGGCAGCCGCACGATCATCGTCTGGTTGCCGTAGGTCTTCCCGCTCGCGCAGCCGCCGAGGGTGTAGGCGGAGGAGCGGGTCTGGTCGATGCCGAGGGAGTCCTCGATCCCGCCGACGACGACGTCGGCGAACTGGTGGGTGGTGGGGTCGACGGTGGGGACGTACGCGCCGGGCACGAGCTGGGCGAGCGGGCCGTTCGGGTTGGCGGGCATGGAGGCTCCGAGGGGTGATGGTGGGCCGCCCCTCGGGGCGGCCCACCGGCTGCTACTGCTGGGTGGTGACGGCGGCGTGGATCGCGTCGAGCTTCCCGAGCGCCTGCGCGTGCTGCTCGGTGAGGGCGTCGTGCCGCTGCTGCTGCAGCGCCTGGCCGACCATGATGATCGGGAGCAGGACGAGCTGCAGGAACGTCTGCGCAACCCAGCCGACGATGACGATCGCGTCGCCGGAGAGCAGCGCTGCGGGGAGCGAGACGAGCGCGAGCGCCGCGAACAGGTACGCGGTCCACATCGTGCCGATGAGGTCGGTGATGCGGGCCGCGACCCGTTCGTTGAACCGGCGCACGGCTACTTCTCCGCGGGGACGCCCGGCACTGCGATGGTTGCCGACCCCGTGCCGTTGACGGTGGTGGTCTGCGTCACCGGCAGCACGCCGGTCGTCTTCTCGCCCGTGTAGATGTTCTGGACGACAGCGGGCGTGACGATGGTGGCGACCGCCTCGGGGAGCTTCGCGATCACGGCGAGGACGAGGGAGCCGAGCCCGGCGACGGCTGCGTTCTGCAGGATGACGACCCAGTGCACGTCCTGGAAGAGGACGGCGTTGCCGATGCCGGCGACGATCGCCTGCGCGAGGGTCTTCACGACGCGCTCGAGGAGCGAGTACCAGAGCGGCAGGACCCCGCCGGACGCCTCGGCGATGCCGGTGAGGGACGTGACGAGGGACAGGACGAAGCCGAGGCCGGCCGCGGAGACGACCGGGACCCAGCCGAGGCCGTGGACGAGGGCGACGCCCGCGCCGAGGTACGGGACGGCGATGACGAGGGCGGTGCGGACGGCGCGCAGCAGCGCGGCCTTCCACCAGAGCTTCGAGAACAGGTTGAGCTTCACGGGGTGCCTCCTGGCGTGGGTGTTGGGGTGGGGGTCGGGGTGGTTGGTGGGGTGCAGTCGCCGGCGACGTCCTGGGTGGAGCCGTCGGTGAGGGTGAAGGCGAACGCGGTGCCGGTGGACGTCGCGACGCAGGTGACGGAGGTGACACCGACGCCGTTCGCGCCGTTCGTCCCGGCGGGGCCCTGCGGTCCGGTCGCGCCGGTCGCGCCCTGGGCGCCGGTGGCTCCCTGCGCGCCGGTCGCGCCGGCGGTGCCGGCGGCCCCGGTCTGGCCGTCCTTGCCGTTGGCGCCGAGGCAGGTACCGACCGTGGCGGTCGAGCCGTCGGAGTAGGTGACGGTGAGGCCGGTGCTGGCGCACTGCATCGAGACGACGCCGCGGCCGTCGTGCCCGTCGCGGCCGGACGCGCCGGTGGCCCCGGTCGCCCCGGCAGCGCCCTGCAGCGCCTGCGGGGCGACCGTCGTCGGGGTGACACCCGACGCCTTGGCCTCCTTGTAGAGCTTCGTGTACTCGGCGGTCAGCCCCTCGACGGTCGTCTCGAGGCTGCCGTTCTGCTTGAGCAGGACGGTGATCCGGGACCGCTGCACGGCGATCGTCTCGTCCTTCGTCGCTTCCTCTTGCGCCCGGGCGACGAGGTACGCCGTCCCGACGGCGACGAGCGCGACGACGGCGACGAGGCCGATGATGTTCGAGCGGGTGAGCCACCGGCGGATCCGGGTCATCGGTGGATCACCGACCAGATCGCCACCGCCGAGGGGACGATGATCCCCGCGAGCGCGAGGTAGGTGGTGCCCTTGGACTTGAGGCCGTCCTTCACGTCCTGGATCAGGTCGCGGACGTCCTGCACGTCCTCCCGCGTCGCGCTGGCCTGCTCGAGCGACGTGACGCGTCGGTCAATGGCGGCCATCTCGACGCGGGTGGCGTACTGCTTCGCGCTCTCCTTCATCGCGCTCTCGACGCGGATGACGTTGCGGTTGACCTCGCCGAGGGTGATGTCGGTGTCGGGGGGCTTGGGGTCGGACACGGCGGTCCCCTCGTCGGTGGCGATGATGATCAGAACCGGTTCTGGTTGAGCCGGACCTGCAGTGCGGTGATGGTGTTGCGGCCCCAGATGCCGTCCTGGGCGACGCCGAGGTGCGCCTGCACGGCCTTGCGGGTGATGGGGCCGAGGAGCCCGTCGTCGGTGACCCCGACGACGCGCTGCACGGCGCGGATCAGCGCCGACGGGGTAGAGATCGTCCCGTCCGCTGGGGTTCCCATGACCTGCTGCCACCGGGTGATGGTCCGCGGGCCGAGGACTCCGTCGAGGGTGAGGCCGGCGGCCGCCGGTGCGGCGGGGGCGGCGGTGAGCTGCGCGAGCTTGCCGACGACCTGGCCGCCGGCGATGCCGATGTCGACGCCGAGCCCGTGGTCGACCTCGAACTTGTGGACCGCGGCGGTGGTCGCGGGCCCGTAGTCGCCGTCCGCGCCGGACGGGCCGAGGTCGTAGCCGAGGTGGATCAGCGCGGCCTGGATCTGCTGCGTGGACCAGGACGAGGCGTTGTGGCCGACGGTCGCGGCGGCGGTGACGACGGGGATGACGCCGCCGCTGGTCGTGCTGACGTCGAGGCTGCCGCCGAAGCCGGGCATGCGCCCCTGGCTGGTGTACTGCCAGTACGTCCACGACGTCCAGTGCGCGATCGACGGGGCGCCGTGCGCGTTGCCGTCGTTCGGCCCATACTGCGCGACCCAGAGGGGGCAGCCGAACGCGACGACCGCGGACCAGTCGGCTTGCGCGGTTACGGACGAGGACATGTAGACGCCGGCGATCGCCCCGGTGCGCGCCTTCACCTGCTGGACGGCGGCGAGCACCTGGTCGGGCGTCCAGTGCGCGAGCGCACCCTCGTTCTCGATGTCGAACCAGAGGCCGTCGCCGGCCTGCGGGGCGGCGTAGTCGATGAACGCGTCGGCCGCGGCGACGGGGTCGACGGGGCCGTTGAAGAAGTAGTGGTCGACGCCGAGGCCGGCGGCGCGCGCCCGGGCGACGTTGGTGTCGTGGCGGGAGTCCTTGTAGAGGCCCCCGTCGGCTCCTCCGGCCTTGAAGACGACGCGCTCGACGCCTGCGGCCTTCCACGCGGCGAAGGTGGACTGGTCGATGAAGTTCTGCCAGTAGGAGATGTCGATGACGGTCATGGTGTTGCCTTCCTGTGGTGGCGGTTATCCGCCGATGGCGAGATACCAGAAATGGACGTTCGTGCTTCCCGTGCTGGGCCAGAACGTGCCAAAGCCGGTGGTGGTGCTAGACGCCTCGATCAGGGTCGGATAACCCGATCCGTTCGAGTTGTTCCCCAGTTGGATGAATACCGGCCCGCAGAAGTTCGGGAATGCCTGCGGGAAGGTGCCGTACAGGACGCCGCCAGCGCTCGTCTTGCCAGCGACGTACCCGACCTGGATGATCGGGGCGTAACTCGACGGCATCTGGGTCGAGGGGAACGACAGGAGCGAGTTGCCCGGGTTCGAGGTCCGGAGGAACGCGAACGTGCGGGCGTCGGAGATGTTGCTCTGCCCGATCGACGAGGCATTCGCGGCGACGGCGATGTAGGCGATCAGGACGGCGTTGGACGGGACCGCGGGAGCGACCGGGGTGGCTGCCGCGACGCCGGTGACGATGCCGGGGATCGCCTGGTTCGTGGATCCGCTGTAGAACGAGTCCTGCACGCCCACGTAGACCGCGTCGATTCGCGGGTTCGTCGCGTTCGCTGCTGCGACGGTGAGGGTCACGTTGGCGTCGTTGAGGACGTCGTACATGCCCTGCGTGGTCGCGGGGATCGGGTTCGACCCGCTGCTCAGCGGTGCGACGCTGGTCCCGGTGATCTTCGCCCGGCCGGGACCGAGGATCACGGACATGTTCGGTGTCGGCTGCGCACTGACGAGGAGCTCGTTGACGCCGAGCGCCCCGCCACCAACGAATGCCGACGACGCGGACTGACGGAACAGCGCTGCGGAATGCGACGCATTCTGCAGCGCATAGGGAACGGTTTGTACAGCCAACTGAATGCCTCACTATTGACGAAAGCGGAAGTAGAATTGGGGCATGACAGACCAGCCGATCGACTCCGACCCGGTGACGGCGAACGCCTATCCGGACGGGAATGCGCCAGCGGGAACACCGGTGCCGTTCGTTGTGTCGTCGGACCCGAACAACGCAGACGGCGGCGCGTACCTCGACCCGGGCGCGTGGTGCGCGTCAGGGTCGGCGTCGACGGTCGATGGGATCCCCGTCTGCGACTAGAGCCCGGCGGCGCGGAGGCGTCGGTCGAGGTCTTGGACCGCGGCGACCAGCGGGATCGTGAAGCGTTCCCAGTTGATCGCGAACGGCACCTCGTCCCCGTCGTCGTTCGTGCGGCGGGCGACGAACTCGCGCAGGGGCGTCCGGTCGACGTACTCGACGATCGACCCGAGTTCCTCCGCCGCGTCGTCGCCGTGCTCCTCGACGGCGGCGATGTACCGGAACCGGATCAGCGCCAGGCGGTAGAGCGCGTCGACGAGCGGCCGGACGTCGGCGGGCGTGAAGTCCTGCTTGATCGTGTGCGACGACGCGGACGCGAGCAGCCGGCCGTCGCCGTTGAGGTACGCGGCGACGTAGGACGAGCTGACCGAGTTGTTGCGGGCGTAGGTCGACGTGACGGTGCCGGACGAGCCGAGGCCGACGGAGGTCGCGGTGAGACCGCCGCCGAACGACCCGCCGCCGCTGGATGACAGGCTCCCGACCGTCGCCGACCCGTTCACGGAGGCGTTGCCGCCGAGGCTGAGGCTGCCGTTCGGTGCGTTGAGGTTCCCCTGCGTGGTGATGTCGCTGCCGGCGCTGATCGTCGTGCCTGCGGTGATCGACTGCTGTGCCGAGAGGGTTCCGCCGGAGTTGAGGCCGCCGGAGATGTTCATCTGGCCGCCGCCGGTGACGTTCAGCGAGCCGCCGCCGGTGATCGTGATGCTGCCGCCGTTGACGGTGAGGCCGCCCGCGCCGATCGACGCGTTCTGCAGCACGTCGGCGTTCTGCAGCCGTTGGACAGCGTCCTCGAGGTTGCTGAGCCGCTTCGCGAGGTTGTGGTCCGGGCCGAGGTTCGTCGAGGCCATCGCTGCTCCTAGTAGGTCGGCGGCAGGTTGAAGGTGAGTTCGACGGTCGGGACGCCCGCGTCGGGGACATCGACGGACTCCTGCACGATGCGCCAGTACTGGTCGAGGCCGTTCGGGAAGAACTCGTCGCCGGCGGTGACGAGGCGGGCGTCGTCGCCGAGGATCCAGGACCCGAGCGGCTGCGCGCCGGAGGTTGGGACCGTCACCACCGGCGTCATGAGCGGCTGCGAGCACTGCGACGACAGGCCGTTCGCCATCTGCTGCACCTGCTGCTGCGACTGCGCGCTGCTCGAGAAGACGTAGTCCATCCGCGGCGGCTGTCCGAGGCCGCCGACGGCGAACGGGGCCACCACGGTCGCGAGGGGCCGCGCGGAACCGTTTCCAGCGCCGGTGACGGTGATGACGTTCCCGGACGGACCGTTGTCGATCGGCCAGGAGTACTCGACGCAGTTCGACAGGTCGAACATCAGCCCGGTCGACCCGGCACCGCGGCCCGAGCGGGGCGCTCGGACGTACGCGGTGCGGGTCGGGTTGCCGTTCGTGTCGTACGCGACGACGAGCTGCCAGTCGAGCGTCCCGTAGCCGGGCGTGAGGGTCGTGACGAGGTCGCTGACGATCGTCCCAACCATCGTCGGCTGCGACAGCGGGTACCCGGGCGTCAGCATCGGCAGGTTCGACGGCGCGGAGACGACGGACAGGCCGATCGAGGCGCCCGGGCCGCCGTACGCCGGGTTCTGCGTGTCCGTCAGGACGGTTCCGAGCAGGATCGCCGGGTCCACACCGTTCGGGTACGACTTCTGCGAGTAGTCCCGCAGCGCGAGGCGGCTCTCGAAGTAGGCGAGGAACTCCTTGCCGCCGACGGAGAGGAGACCGGTCGACTTCTTGTAGGCGACGGTCTCGCTGATGCCGCCCCACACGAGGATCCCGGAGCGGTCGACGTACAGCGCGACGGGGTTGCCGGCGTACTGCAGGAACGGGTTCGCGATCGCCGCGGTGCCGGGCGCCTTGAGGTCGACGTCGAACGAGATGGAGCCGTGGTCGTTGAGGCGACGGTCGAAGCGGAGACCGTTCGCGGGGAGCTCGCAGATGAACGCGTTCGTGTTGAGGTCGTACGCCTTGACCGTGAACACCTCGTCGGTCACATGAACCCCCAGGAGCTCGAGAAGGTGCCGGTGAAGGTGGCGGCGACGGCTGCGGAGTCAGACGACGCGACCTGGACGGTGACGGTCCCGGGCGGGACCTGCAGCCACGACGAGCCGGCCATGACGAGGTTCGCCCGGGCGGCCGTGCCGTTCAGGGTGGCGGTGTGCGCCGCGGTGTCGATGACGAGCACGTCGGAGGCACCGAGGGTGATGTTGAAGCCGAGGTAGAGGTTCCCGATCCGGAGGATCGGGTTCGTGACGGGCCCGGTGATGGTCATGACCATCGGGCCGGGCACGTTGCCGATGTTCACGAACTGCAGCGAGCCACCCGTCGAGGCGCCGAACACGAACGGGGCGGACGCGGGGAACGTCAGGCCGGCGGTCGGCGACGGCAACCCCGTCGACTGCGTCTGCACGACGGTGTCGTAGATGAGCGGGTCCGGGCAGGTGAACTCGAGGGCGATCGCCCGCTCGACGTTGAACTGGAAGTCCGTGTCGATCGGGATCGCACCCTTCGTGGTGCGGCCCTTCACCTGTCGGGCCGACAGCCACCCGGGGAGCATGAACTGCAGCGGCTGCAGCGCGTTCGGGGAGGACATCGGTTGGAACGCGGTGGCGATATTCGAAATGACCGTCTCGAACGCTGCGACGGGCGCGAAGACGGCGAAGGTCAGGACGAGGACCCGCTCGCCGAGGGTGTTCGTGCCGGGTGCGGCTCCGTTCAGGCGGGGCAGTTGCACGTCGCCCTGGTTGACCGTCGTCGTGTCGCGGAGACCGTCGATGGAGACGAGCTGCACGTCGGTGCCGGGTCCGAAGGTCAGACCGTTCGAGGTGCCCTGGTACGGGTTGAGCGCGGTCACTGCCTGTCCGATCTGTGTTGAGTTTGGGGACGAGCCGACAGGCCCGTGAAGGTTCCGCAAGAGAGCTCGCGGCTCCGACGGGCGTTTGCTTCTATGGCTGCCGAGCGGCGGCTTTGACGGCGCATGAGGGCCGACGCTCAGCACCCCCCTGTCGCTGCACGCGGTCCCTGCACACCCGCATCGCAGCGAGGTGCAGGGCGCCGGGAAGCGGTCCCCCACCGCTTCCCGGTGTCAGCCCATGCGGCGCAGTTCCCACCCGGCGGCGGAGGCGATCTGCTGCGGCGACGCGTTCGTCGTCGCGTATACCTGCACCGTCTGCTGCTTGACCGACGGAGCACCGCCGGCCTTCATCTGGCTCTGACCGAGCGCCTGCTGCGCCCGCGCGGGGATCGGCGCGCGGCCGGCGAGCATGTCGTTCGAGAGCATCACCTCACCGCCGTGCGCGAGGATCGGGATCGGCGCGTTCATGGCGCCGGGGATGACGCCGCCGACGTCGAACGACGGCAGGTGGATGCCGCCGAGGACGCCGCCGACCGTCGAGGCGACGCTGGACGCGGCCGACGAGATCCCGTTGATCGCCGACGAGATCCCGCCGATGATGTTCGAGATCGTCGACGCGGCCCCCTTGATGAACGAGATGACCGGCCCGAAGGCGGTCTGCACGATCGATCCGAGCCCGGACCACATCGCGTTCCACCCGGCGGAGATGTCGGCTCCGATCGACTGGAACCAGCCGACGACGGACTGGAAGATCGCCACCGCGGCGTTGATGTCCGCCTGGAACTGCTGGCGGACGAACTCGCCGATCTTGCTGTTCCAGAGGTCGGACCACCAGGACGCGAGCGTCGCGCCGATGCCCTGGAAGAACGAGACGACCGCCTGCCACGCGGAAACCAGGAACGAGGTGATCTGCTGCCAGTGCGTCGCGACGAGGATGATCGCGGCGACGAGGGCGACGATCGCGAGGATCACGATGCCGATCGGGTTCGCGTCCATCGCCACGTTCCACGCCCACTGCGCGGCGGTCGCGATCCCCATGATCGCCGCGGACGCGACGATCGGTGCCTTCTGGGCGATGAGGGCCGCGGTCTGCACGGCGAGAGCGGCGACGGTCCGGGCGGTCGACGCGACCCACGCGGCCGCCTGCCCGGCGCCCTGCGCGACGCTCGCCGCGGCGAACGCTGCCCCGCGGGCGGTCGCCTGCGCGAACGCCACGGACTGCGCCGCGACCCACCGGGCCGCGCCGGCGGCTGCCTGCGCCACCCAGCGGGCGTAGAAGACGGCCCACTGCGCGGTGCCCGCTGCGATCGCGGTCGCCTGCTTCGCTATCCACTGGCCGGCGTACATCCCCCACAGGGCGACGGACTCGGCGACGGAGACGGACTGCTTCGCGACCCACTCGGCGGCGAACATGCCCCACAGCGCGACGGACTCCGCGACCGACGACGCCTGCGCGGTGATCCAGTCCGCCGCGTACATGCCCCACAGGGCGATGGACTCGCCCGCTGAGGTCACCTGTTCGGCGATCCACGCGGGCCCGTAGGTCAGCCACAGGCCGACCCACTCGACGGCGGCGCGCGACTGGGTCGCAATCCACTCCCCCGCGTACATCGACCAGATCGCGACGGACTCCGCGGCGGACGCGGTCTGCTTCACGATCCACACGGCCGTCGCAGCCGTCATCCGGGCGAAGCTGACGACGGACTGCGCAGCCGCCCACGTGATCTTCGCGACGTACGCGGCGATCGCGACGAGGAGGACGCCGCCGATGACCGACGCGATGCTGATCAGCACCGCCGGGTGCTTCGACAGGCCCTGCATCCAGGCGTTCCCGAACTGCAGGGCCGCCGACACCTTCGGGATCAGCGCGGTGCCGATCTCGACGCCCACCGCGGCGATAGCGCCCTTCGCCTGGTCGAGCTGGACAGCCAGGTTCTGCTGCGTCTGCGCCCAGGTGGAGATGTCCTTCCCGCCGTGCTTCGCGGCGTTGCCGACGTCCTCGACCCGGGCCTTGAACCCGGCCATGTTCTCGCCGCCGAGCATCAGCGCCGTGTTCAGGCCGGTCGCCCCGCCCATGACCTGCTTGAGGTAACCGGAGAAGGTCAGGGCCGCCGGGTTCCCGGCCTTGATCATGTTGTTGAATCCGTCGGCGTTCTTCGCGACGGACAAGAACTGCAGGCCCATCGCGGCGGACGTGTTGTCCATGCCCTTGACGGACTTCTGGTAGTCCATCAGCCCGACCTTGCCGTCGAGGTAGGACTGCGAGAGCTGCTGCAGCTGGGGCGGCATCTTGCCGAGCATCGCCTGCAGGTCCTGCGACGCCGCGGCGCTCTTCTTCATCGTGTCGACGACGACGAGGCCGCTCGGGCCCATCTTCTTCGCGATGGCGTCGTAGACGAGGTTGATGGTCCCCGTCAGGCCGCGCTGTCCGAGCTTGGAGGAGACGTCGACGGAGTCGAGGCCGAGCTGCTGCATGGCCTGCGAGGCGACCGCGTTCGGGGCCTGCAGGTTGCGGATCGTGTTCGCGAGTTCCTGCGTCGCCTCGTCGGCGGAGGTGCCGTGCTGGGTGAGGGTCGCGATCGCCCCGCCGACCTGGTCGAAGCCGATGCCGGCCGCCGACGCGACCGGGATGACGGTCGACAGCGCGCCGGCGTACGCCTGCATCGTCGTCTTCGCTTGCCCGGACGCCGCGACGAGCTCGTTCTCCGTCCGCACGGCGTCGGACGCCTTGAGGTGGTACGACATCATCACGCTCGTCAGCGCGTTCGTCGAGGTCGCGAGGTCGACGTTCTCGGCCTTCGCGCCCTCCGACGCGGCGCGCAAGACGTCGATCGCCGCGGCACCCCGGTAGCCGGCCTTCTCGATGACGTATGCGCCGTCGGAGAGCTGGTCGATGGAGGTGCCGGTCGCGCCGGCGAGGTTGAGGATGCCGTCGGAGACGACCTTCACCCCGGACTTCGTCTCCCCCGCCGCGGTCTGCAGCAGCGTCATGTGGGACTGGAAGTCCGTCGCCATCTTGAGCGAGACGCCGCCGACGACGAGGCCGGCGGCGAGGAGGCCGACGCCGACGATCTTGCCGGCGGCCGCGACGCGGTTGAAGCCGCGCTCAATGCCGGATGCGGACGAGTTCACGGCCGCTTCCGTCTTGGAGACGGCAGCGTCGACGCCCTTGAGGTCGGTGATCACCTCCCCCGCCCGGGACTTCAGTTCGAGGATGAGCGGGGGCAGCATGGCCATCGGGGTCCGCCTTCACGGGTCAGGGGTGAGCCACCTCAACCAGGTGGCGGCGGCTAGCGCCTGCAGCTGCGGCGCGGTGCTGGTGACGGCGGGGACGAAGTACGGGAACGGCGGCTGGTGGTACTTGCGGCCGCGCGAGTCCTGGCCGAGGAAACCGAGCTCGATGCGGCGGCCGTAGACGACGGACGGGCCGACGACCGTGCCGTACGACGCGACGCCGAGCCGGGCGACGGGCTCGTGCCGGATGCTGCGTCGGAGGTCGCCGGACACGACGTTCGGCTTGTCGCCGCCCTGGTGCGGTTCCCCTCGGGCGTGCGAGCCCTCGAAGTTCCGCTTGGCGGCCGCCTCGACGATCGCGGCGCCCTTCGTGGTGATCTCGCGGGAGGCCATGTCCGCGCCGACCATCGCCTTGTTGAGGGCGGCGCGGACCGCTGCTGCTCCGATCAGCGGCATCAGGTGGCTCCGTTCGCCGCGGCGCGCTGCTGCTTCCGCTCGCGCTCCCGCTCGAGGTCGTCGATGTGCAGCGCCCACCGGATCGAGTCGAGCGGTTCGTCGAGGTACTCGGCGTGCGAGAGGTGGAACAGCTTCCGGTACCGGTACTCCGAGTACTGCTGGTGGGCTTCTACGGGGACGTCAGCCCCGGTGCCTGACTCCAGCGCTGCCCTCAGGCGTCGGAGCCCCCAGTAGGGGAATCCGGGTCCTCGACGGCGTCGACGGTGAACATGTTGACCAGGCTCGACGCCTGGATCTTCGCGGCGTGCCCGACGAGCGCGTCGTACAGCGGCCGCGGAAGGTCGAGGAGCTCGTCAGCTTCGGTCGGGACCGGCTCCGCCTTCGTCCACCCCTTGAGGTACGCGACGGCGGCGAGTTCCTGCAGGTGGATGATCTTCTCGGTGTCCTCGATGGAGAGGGACAAGTCGAACGGGCCGAGCTTCGTCGGGTCGACGATCCCGGCGGCGCGGAACGCCTCCTGGAACTTCGGCATCAGGTGGGCGTTGAGGATCGTGAGGGGCCGCTCGCGGCGCGGGGTGAGCTCGCCGGGCTTGTAGAACGTCGCGACGCCGCCGCCGGGCAGCTTGAGGGTGGTGAGGTCTTCGGTCTTCGGCCCGGGGGTCGTAGCGGCCTTGCGGGTCGTCGTGGTGCTCTTGCGGGTTGCCATGGGTGCCTCCGATGGGTGTGGAAACGGCTGAGGCCCGCCATGTGGCGGGCCTCAGCCGTAGGGGTGGGGTGGGTCAGTACGCGACGGCGACGGGGGTGAGGAGCGTCGCGAGGATCGGCGAGACGTTGCCGCCCGCGGCGACGTCGGTCGGGTTCGCGAGCCCCTTGAACGCCGACTTGATCTCCATCCACTTGTTCGTGCCCGCGGGGTCGGCGCTGTCGAACGCGACCTTGGACAGCTGCAGGGTGAGCGAGTGGACGCTGTCGCCGACGGGCGCCGTCTTCACGGTCACGACCGGCTGCGTGTTCGCCATCTCGGAGGCGAGGTTCACGTCCGCCGAGCCCTGGTAGACGGCGACCAGCGATCCGGCGATCGACACAGGCCCGGCGAAGATCGCCATCGGGGCCTGCTGGCCGTCGAGGTTCGGGATCATCTCGGTCGCCCGCTTGATCTCGAGGTCGACCTCGCTGTACTGGTTCAGCTGGTTCCCCGCGATCGTGATCACCGAGTTCCAGCCGGGCATCGGCGGCTGCGTCGTCGGGGTGTTCGTCGGGGCGGCGATCGCGACCGCCGGCATGCCGACGAACGTGACGTCGACCTCGATGAGGCCGTCGGACTTGATCGTGAACTTGAGGTCGGAGACCTGCGCGCCAGGCATCTGCCACGCCTTGCCCGCGCCGTCGAACCAGAACACGGTCGTCGACTGCGGCTGCCCGTTGTTGCCGGACAGCAGCGACGTCTTGTGCGTGTACGGGTCCGCGGAGCCGGTGATCGTGTCGGCGACGCCGAGCGCAGCGCGGAGGAGGAAGAACACCGAGTCGATGTAGGCGTTCGTCTTGAACGTCACCTGGTCGTAGCGGGTGCCGTTGACCTGCTGGTGCTCGACGGCCATGGAGCCGCGGAGGGCGGTGTCGACGAGCTTCTGCGTCGGGTGCGTCCACACGGGGGTGTCGGCGGGGACGAACAGGGTCGGCGTCGCGACGGGGGTGCCGTAGGTGGTCTCGGCCGCGAGACCGACCCACTGGGTGTTCGCGGCAGCGAAGGTGGGGGTGTTGCCTGCCATGTCAGTCCTTCTCGGTCTCGGTGGTGGCCTCGGGGGCCGCGGTGGCGTCGGCGACGCCGAACGTGGTGGTGAGATGCTCGGCGAGGTCGTCGGCGAGCTCGTGGAGGTCGGCGTGCACGAGCGGCTCGTCGACCTCGAGGACGTCGCCGGGGTGCAGGACGACGGTGGAGCCGTCGGGACCCGGCGCGACGGTGAAGCCGTCGCCGGTGTGCGTGATCTTCACGTGGGGGCCATAGGACAGGTCCGTCGCGACGACGGGGAGATTGCCGGTGAACAGGTAGCGCAAGATGCCCTCCTCAGGCGGTGATGATCTCGATGACGTCGACCTCGAGGCGCGTCCAGTTGTGGATGACGCCGTTGGTGCGCCGGGGCAGGTCGCGTTCGTGGCGGATGTCGTTGTCGCCCTGCCCGAACTGGAAGACGGTGCCGCCTGCGCCGGTGCCGGCGGTCGGGTCGGAGCGGATCCGGTCCTTCACGGCGTCGACGATCTGGTCGAGGGGGCCGATCCAGGAGTCCTCCCCGTTCTCCGGCACCTGCGAGGGGATCAGGTACTGGTAGGCGATCAGCAGCGACACCGTGTAGTCGATGCGCTTCTGCCCGGTCTCGACGGGGATGGTGATGCGGGACTCCTGCGCCCGGTCGATGTGGACGTACGCGAGGGCACCCCAGCCGCCGTTGTCGGCGAGGTTCCACGTGCCGCCCTGGATGAACCACGGCTCGTCGCGGTACCAGTGCTGGATGCCGGTGATCGGCGGGGCGGCGAAGAACTCGACGAGCGCGGAGCGGAGCGCGGCGTCCGGCATCAGGCGACCCTGCGGAACGGGGCGAGCAGCTCGGCGGCGATCGTCTCGTCGCCGGACCCGGACGGGTCGAGGGTCTGCTTCTGCGTCGGTTCGGAGCCGAGGGACGGCATCACGAATGCGGAGTCGCCGCGGGTCTTGATGAGGGCGGAGGTCTTGAGGACGGTCGCCTGCTTGATCGCGGGCGGCAGCGCGGACACGGCGACGTCGGCCTGGTGCTGAAACAGCAGCGCTGCGGCGAGCGTGACGGCGTTGCCGGCGACCGCGACGACGGTGACCTGCTCGGTCGCGCCCGGGTCGTAGATCGTGACCTGCATGCCGGGGATGATCCCGAGCGTCGAGTCGACGGCGATGGCCGTCGCGCCGGCGGCGGCCGCGGCGCTGAGGAGGCTGTTCGCGTACCCGTTGACGTAGTGGACGACGGCGGCGACGGCCGCGCCGGCGGGGAACTGCACCGGGACGGTGATCGTCTTCCGGCCGATCTCGACGAGCGGGATCGTCGTCGCGGGCAGCAGCTGCACGCCCGCCTGCGAGGAGCCGACGGACACATCGACGACGGCGACGATCGGGGTGTTGTCGAGCGGGATCCGGATCGTGTTGTCCGCGGTGACGCGGTACCGGCCGGCCTGCGTGTCGAGGGTCGCGGCGAGGATCTTCCGGCACTCCGTGTCGACCCACGACGACGCTCGGGCGATCGTCTGCGCGAGCGCGTCGGCGTTCTGCTGCGCGGACCCGTTCGGGACGAGGCTGGACACGTCGACGCCGGTCGGGGACGCCGTGTACTCGGCGGGCGTCAGGTACGGCGTGCGGGACGCGTACGTGGGAACGATCGGGTTCACGATCGTCATGGGTGCCTCCGTGGCGGTGTGGGTCCGGCGCCCGGACGTGGGAGGCGCACTTCCGGGCGCCGGGGATGGTGGGGGCGGGGCGGCTCGTGGCCGCCCCGCCGGTGTCACGCTGCGGGCGTGGCGTCCGTGTTCGCGGCGTCGTGCGCGGCGGCTTCGGCCTTCGCTGCGTCGGCCTCCGGGTCGGCGGCGGGCGCGGTGGCGGCCGGCTGCTCGTCGGCGGGCTTCGCCTCGGCCTCGGCGGCGGTCTTCGCAGCCTCGGCGGCGGCAGCGGCCTCGGCGGCCTCGCGCTTCTTCTTCACGGCCGCGGACTCGCGCTTCTGCTTCGGCGCGGGCCCGGCCTGCTTGGCGTCCGTGTTCGCCTCGCCGTCCTCGCTCTGGTCGCTCGTCGGCGTGTGGTCGCCGGTGCCGTCGTCGTCCGACGTGACGGGCTCGTCGACGGGCAGCGGGCCGTTGTGGCGGTGGAAGCCGAACACGCGGATCAGGTGCTCGCCGAGCTCCTCGGCGACCTCGAAGATGCCGTGCTTGGCGTGCAGCTCACCGGAGTCGGTGGCGATGGACGTAGCGGTGTCGTGCTTGACGAGCATGGGTGCCTCCTGGCTGGTCTGGGGTGGGTGGCCGCTGATTCGCTACGCAGGCTCAGCGGCCGAAGCCTCGATAGCCGCCGTGCCGCTCGGCACGACAATCGGGCAGGGCAGGTGACCCGCCCTAGGGGTCACCTGCCCTGGAACGCCGGCTGAGGTCAGCCGATGTTGCTGATGACGCCCATCGCGACCGGGGCGCGGTTCACGAGGGTCGTCGACGACGAGGTCTCACCGTCGAAGCGGGGGCCGCCGCCGGCGACGCCCTGCACGCGGGACACGCCGTACTCGTAGTCGGACACCGGGGCCTCGTCACGCTGCTCGAGCGTGTTGGTGATGTTCGAGTTCGGGAACGGCACCGTGTCGGTGCGGGCGATGAGGATGCCCGGCGCCAGGTTCGGGTGGATCTCGATCTCGATCGGGGTCCCACCGGTCGACTTGTTGATGTACCAGGACACGTTGCCGCCGGCGACGACGTCCGTGCGCTGCGCGGCCTCGTTCGGGGCGAACATCGTGACGGCACCGGCCGCCGAGGTGAGCAGGCCACCGGAGAGCTCCGACGCCGTCTGGGACGACATCATGTAGGCGGTCGGCGACAGCTGGACGCTGGCGTAGATCGCCGCGTTGAGGCGGTCGAGCTCGGCGACGTTTGCGCCGTTGATGGTGAACCCGGCACCGTCGAGGGACTGGAACGTCGCACCCGACGGGACACCCTGGCCGGCGGTGACCTGACCGTACGAGCCGGGCAGGGCGTAGTCGCCGGCGAGCGACGCGAGGAGGCCGTTGAAGTCGTTCGGCTTCGCGGACCCGTCGACGGTCGGGACGGCGGCCGGAGCGACCGCGTAGATGCCGGGGAGCAGCGGCACGGGCTGGTTCGCGGTCGGGATCGTGGTGATCGTGACCTTGTTGACGGTGGTGGTCGTCAGGTAGAACCCGCCGACGAACCAGTCGTACGCGACCGCGCCGCGGACCGCGGTGACGGTCGCGACGGCGGAGTTCGTACCGCCGGCGTTCGAGGTGGTCGCCGAGACGATCGCCGTGGCCGCGCCGGAGCCGCCGTAGTTGTAGTTCGACAGGGTGCGGGCCGCGACCTGCACCTGCACCTGCGTCGACGCGGGGATCGAACCGCCCGTGGTGGACGGGACGACGGTCACGCCGGTCGGGGCGGCGAGGGCGAACGACTGGCCGCCGAGCAGCTTCTTGTCGGCCGCGATCTTGTACTGGTTGAGGCAGTTGAAGAGCGCGATCGCCTTCGCGTCGGCGTAGCCCTTCGCCCGGTTGATGGCGTCCTTCGTCACCGTGTAGCCGGTGCCGATCTTGCCGTACGCCGCGGCGACGTCGATCTCGCTGATGTTCACCAGCGGGGCGGCGTAGTCGTACGGCGTGCCCGGGTCGGGCTGGGTGTTGTTGACGTTCGTCAGGGCGCGCCACTGCGCGAACCGGGCGCCCTGCTCGGGGCTCGTCTTCGGCAGCTGGTTGTAGAACGGCGTATTGACCGGGATGAGGGAGACGACGTCGGAGAGGTCGACGCCCTGCAGGCCGGTGCTGATGTTGACGCCGGCGGTCGTCGCCTTCTTGATCTCGTCGAGCGTCTCGGCGCTGATCTGGTTGAGGTCCACTGGGGAGCCTTTCTGGGCACGGCGAACAGCCCCGCGGGTTGGCGGGGCTGCTCAGGGGATGAAGGGGTGGGTTGGTCAGGCGAAGCGGGAGCGGATCTCCGCGAACGCGAGCTGCGACTGCAGTTCGCGGGTCTGCGCGGGGTCCTTGCTCTCGGCGATCGCCTTCCGAAGCTCAGCGTGCTGGTCCTCGGCTCCGTCGCGGGCGGCGACCCCGGCGACGCCGGTGGCGCCGTTCAGGACCGGGCTGCGACGGTCGTCCGGGCTCTGCGCGATCTTCTCGAGACGCTCCTCCAGCTGGGCGACGGTCTTCGCCAGGTCGGACTTCTCGTCCGCCTGCTTCGCGAGTGCGCCGGTGAGCTCCTTGAGCGCGTCGAGAACCTCGAGGTCGAGGCCCTTCGTGACGGGGGTGTCGTCGTCCGTCTGGGCGGGCGACTGGACGGTCTCGGTGCCGGGGATGACCTTGCTGTCGTCCGTGGCGTCGGCCGTCTGGTCTGCGGTCTGCTCGCCGGTGGTGGCGGCGGCAGCGGTGTCGGTCGCGGCGGCGTCGGTGGCCGCGGCGTCCTTGTCGGTGGCCGCGTCGTCGGCGGCGGCCGGGGTGGCGGCGAAGGTGGTGATGTTGGATGCCTTCACCGCGCCGAGCACCTTCCCGTCGGCGGTGTAGACGAGCGTCAGCTCCTCGTCGTCGGCCTTCACGACCGGCTCCTCGGCGTCGGTCTTCGCGACGTCCTCGACGGGGGCGGGGAGGCTGCCGACGACGTCCTCGAGCAGGGACTGCGCCTGCCGGATGCGGCCCTCGTTGACGCCGGACAGGACCCGGCCGGACTTGAGGACGACGGACGCGTCGTCGGTCTCTCGGTCCTCCGCCTCAGCGGCCTCGGACACGGCGAATGGGGCGAGCGCGGCGACGATGCAGTCGACGGCGTCGGATGCGCCCTGCAGGGTCCACACGTTGTCGGCGTCGTCCGGGTCGCCGCCGACTGCGACCTCGGTGGCCTCCCGCTCGATCGCGGCGGTGATGTTCCGCTTGAGGGCGACGGCGAGCTCGATCGCGGTCTGCGCGTTCGCGGCGTCGACCGCTTCCCACGCTGCCGACGTCGGGTCGTTGGGGTCGCCGGCGGCGTCGACCTTGCTGGTGTCGACGGTCGGGTCGATCTTGTCGCCAGCGTCCTTCGCGAGCGGCTCGTCGGTGGTGTCGGTCATGTCGCCCTCCTGGGCCTTGGCGAGTGCGAGGACGTCGTCCGCGCTGAAGATGGATGCGTCGTCCGAGGTGGCGGACTTGGCGAGGAAGAACCGGGTGCCGTTCGCCGCCTTCGACACGAGGTCGACGCGGGGCGTGTGCATCTCGGTGATCTCGGTGTCGTCGTCGAGGTCGCTCACGGGTTGCTCCTGATGGGTCGGCGGCGTGCGGTGCCCTGCGGCGACCAGCCGGTGATCTTCCCCGCCTTGTAGAGGTTCCAGGCGGGGTCGTCGAGGATCGCGCCGATGACCCAGTCGCCCGGGTCGACGGTGACGCTCTCGCCGTCGTCGAGGGGGAAGGTGGTGGGGTCGCCGCGGTGGATGTAGGACTCGACGACGGTGGCGTGGCCGACGGTGCCGTCGGCGTGTTCGACGCCGATGTCGCGGCTGCCCTTCATGAAGTTCCAGGCGGCCTGTTCGATGACGTCGGCGGAGGCGATGTCGCGCTTGCCGTCGGCGCCTCGCTTGACGAGGTCGTTGCGGCCGGCCTTGAACGCGATGCCGAGGACGTAGCGGTGGTCGGCGGTCATCACCGCACCGCCGATCGGACTGCGCGCGGCGCGGTCGCGGCGGCGGCCGCGCGCTTCGCGATGTCCCGGAGCGACCGGTCGTGGGCCTGCTGGACGGCGACGCGGTGCTCGACGTCGAGGCGGGCACCGAACCGGGAGAGGAACACCGGGTTCGTCGACACCATGAGGGTGTTGTTCTGCGCCTTGAACCCTGCCGGATTGGCGACGTCGGCGCGGAGGCTGATGCCGGTGCCCTCGCCGCTGTCGGACCAGTTCATGCTGCCCTCGAAGCCGATGCCCTGGCCGACGAGGATGCCGCCCTTCGTGTGGCTGATCTGGTGCGTCTCCGAGTGGCCGATCGCGAACGAGTAGTTGAAGTCCTCGCTGTTCGTCTGCTGGTCGAACTCGACGATCTTCCGCTCGTGGACGCCGCCGGCCTGCGACCGGTCGAGGGTGGCCTGCACGTGCACGGCGGGGTCGTCGAACAGGCCCATGATGTCGGCGTTGAGCTCGTCGTCGTCGTAGCCGAACATGTTCAGCTTGAACAGGAGCCGTTCCTGCGGGATCAGGTGGTGCAGGATGCCGTGGCAGTCGTCGCGGCCGACGAAGAACACGTAGTGGTCGCCGTAGCCGGGCTGCAGGTGCCCTTCGGGGGTGAACTGGCCGAGCTCGGCGAGGCGGGGGTCGTCGATCATGCGTGAAATCCGATCGCGTAGTGACGGAGTACGGGTGGGATGCCGGGGCCGCAGTTGCGTGCGGCCGCCAGCCGGAGCCGGAGAACCTGCGCGCAGGAAAGAAAGGAAAGTGGCGAGTGGCGCTGGTCGAGCCGCTATACGCTGCGAGCATCATGATCGATTGGCTGCTCGGACTCCTCACACCCGCTCAATGGGATGCCTGGCGCGGTTGGCTGACGACTCTCGGTGGCCTCGTGGCCCTGTTCGTCGCGACCAGCACGTACCTACGAAATGGCCGCATCAAACGAGAGGAGCAAGCACGCCTGGTCTACTCGAAGCACACCCACGTTGATCTGTACGAGGTTGGGCAGACGTTCTCACTCAAGTCACCCGCAGCAGATTCCGGCCAGGTCATTGAAGGCGCCGCGGACGTCGTCATGAATCCCGATTCCACCTCTGCCGAGAGGTGGCTCGGCCTCGCTCTGCAACCGCTGATCCAGGTGAGGGTGGTTATCCACAACGGGAGCAAGGAACTCATCGGCCCGGCTCGACTTCAAGTGCTGAACGCCGGGAACGGCCTGATCTGGGAAGACTTCTCGATTAAAGTCGACGCAGTTGGACCCGAGACGGACTATGTGGTCGATGCCGTGTGGATCAATAGCTTCCATCCAGGAATGCCTAGTCTCGCAACGACCGTCATCTTCCGCGATGCGAGCGGACAATGGTGGAGACGTCATCGCTCGGAGCCGATCGAACGCGTCCACGATGACCCCGAGAACTCAGGCCCAACGGCTGCAGAACGGTCAAGAATTCGCCAGCAGCAGAGCGACCAGGGCGTTCTGGAAGCGGAGCGCATTCAAGAGCCTCGTCCGACAGCCGCCGTGCGACTTCATCGACTTCTTCGCAGGTGGAAGGGCAAATCACCCACCCCCTGACGGTCCCTTAGCTGTTCGAGCAGGTCGGGGCGGAACCCGCCCCACACCTCGTCGCCGACGACGACGATCGGCGCGGCCGTCACGCCGAGCGACCGAGCCGCGTCGGCGACGCCGTCCGCTTCCGCGCTGTCGTGGACGAACGGGACGGCGTGGTCGGTAAGCCACTTCTCCGTCAGCCGGCACTGCATGCAGTTCGGCTTCGAGTAGACGCGGACGGTCGGCTGCGGGCTCACGGTGTTCCTGTCTGCGGCCGGCGGCCGCTATCGATCTGAGAGCCGAACGCTCGTCGGCGATGGGAAGTCGCACAGCAAGCGATCACGGCGGGGACCAGCGCCGTAGCCTCCGGCTGTGCACGCCTTCCTGATTGCTGCTGTCGTCGTCGTTCTCGTAGCAGTCGCCGCCGCTCAGACGTACTTCACGGTGGGCCCGGGCGGTAAGAAGCGACGGAAGTAGGCGGATGAGCCAGAAGCGTGCCTTCTTCGATGCGCCCCACCCGGCAGCCCTGATCGTGGCTGGCGTTCTCTTCGCCGTCATGGGCTTCGTTCTCGCCCCGGGGCTCGGCCCTCAGGGGCACCGTGCGATCATCGACCCGTTCACGGCGAGTGCTCCGGTGTGGACCGTCGAAGCGGTGATGGCGCTCGTCGGCCTGACCTTCATCGTCCAGGGGATTGGCACGATCCTTCGTCGTCGCGGAGGTCGGTGAGAGCTCGGCGGCGTGCCGGGCCCGGGCGAACTAGTCGCTCGCCGGACCCGACACGTCGGCATCGGGGATGGAGTCGGCGCGCGGCGCTGTGGAGCACCGGCACCTCGGGTGGATCGGCGTCTGCGCGCCCGCGTCGTTCAGCGGATGCGGGTTCGCCGCCTCCGCCGCCAGACACACCGGGCAGGCGCCCGCTGAAGTGATGACGTCGAACTCGGTGACGCCGTTGACGTCGTACACACCCAGCGACGCGGCGGTGATCGCCCGCGCCGTCTCGGTGTGCGCGATCAGCTCGGCGCGCCAGTCGGACCCGACGAGGTCGGCGAGGTCGTCGGCGATCCGGTCGGAGCCGTAGCCGTTCCGGACGCCGTCAGCGATGCCGTTCCCGATCTGGTCGAGGATCGTGTCGCTGATGCCGCTGATCGTGACCCCTGCCGTGTCGAGCAGGTCCGCGAGTCCCCCGTCGGCGACGAGGTCGGCGGCGGTGTCGTCGCCGGGTTCCCACGCGTCCCAGTCGACGTCCACGGCCGCGGTCCCGGCGTTGCCGGTGACGGTGAGCGCGTGGGCGCCGATCTGCTGCATGGACGCGTGGACGCCGGCGAGGTACCCGTCGGCGAGGATCCGCCGCACCGTCTGGTCGAGTTCGTCGAGCGGGAGGTTCACGGGCAGCTCGGACATGACCTGCTCGAGCAGGGTGTCGTCGACCGCCTTCGTGAGGCGGCTGCCGACGGTGTCGACGATGCCGGCGACGTTCACCTGTCCGACGGCGGCGCGGAGGCCGTCGCGGACGGCTGGCGCGTAGTGGTCGGTGATGCGGAGGTCGTAGCCGAGCTGGGGTGTCACCTTCGGGGTGTCACGCCAGCTCTTCACGAAAGGGGCCGCATCGTCCTCCCCATGCTCGTCGAGGCGTGCGAGGACGTGCTCGGTGAACGCGGACTGCGGCGGTGTCGGCTCCGCCTCGTCGGCGGTGTCGGGCAGCAGCAGCGGCAGCACCTGGTCGAGGTTCGCGGCGAGCTCCGGGCGGACCATCGGGTTCCCGGTCAGCGCGGCCGGGTCGACCCACAGGATCGCCTCGACGGCGTCCCCGTCGGGGTCGTCCGGGTTCACGATGACACCGTCACCGCGGACCGGCACCGACGACTCCTGGTCGACCGTGTACACGGTGCCCTGGTAGACGCCAGACGACCATGACGAACCGATCGTCCCGAACGGGGGAACCGGCACGCCGGTCTCCTCCGCCCACTCACGGCCCGCGGCCTGCAGCGGCGTCTCGTCGCCCTCGATGTGGCCGCCGGGGAACTCGAGTGTCCCGCCGGCGGGGTCGGCGTCGTCGAGCGCCCGCTGCAGCATCAGCACCCGGCCGGTGTCGGCCGCCCGGACGGCGAGGCCCGCGGCGACGAGGTCACCGGCAGCCTTCCGCACCTGCGCGCGGCCGGCGTCGTTCAGCCGGTGCGCGTCGACGGGGTCGGTGGCGGTGAACTGGAAGTCGCGCCAGGTGCCGCGCTTGCGGCGGGTCTGGGTGAACTTCCGGAACGCGGCGAGCTCGCTCTTCACGAGCTGCTCGTCGTCGTCGTCCTCGTCGTGGCCGAGCTGGTCGACGCCGGACAGGCCGGTGTCGATCGTCACACCGACGGTATCCGCCTTCGCGACCGGCGCGGACGGGTCCGCGACGACCGCGGTCGCCGGGTCCGGCTGCTCGAGGTCCGGGAACTCCGGCTCCTCCGGGTCGGACGGTGCCCGCTTGAACGACGTGCCGCCGGGCAGCTTGTCCGGCATCACACCGTCGGTGCCCTCGAACGGGGTCGGGTCGAGCGGCACCCCGTCGACCGGCGCGGCGGTCTCCGGGTCGATCGGTCCGGCGACGCGTTCCATCGCGACGAGCGGCACGAACCCGAGCCGCGACGAGATGATGCCGCGTGGGACGGGCCGTTCGTTGTCGATCGGGAGGCCGAACTGCTCCGACCGCCACTCGTCCGGCGAGACGGCACCGCCTGCGACCGCGAGGTTCCACACCTGCGCCTGCTGCAGGCTGTCCTCGACGTCTCGGCCGGTGTCGAGCGTCACCTTCACCGGCAGGCCGAGCGACGTCTGCACGTACCGGTTCAGGATGCTCTCCACGAACCGCACCCACGGGAGCGTGTTCACGCGGAACTGCACGTCGACCTGCGTCTCACCGTTCGCACGGTTCACGTCGTCGATGATCCCGAGATCCTGCGGGACGACACCGAACGCGGCGGCGACGCGGGACATCAGGTACTGCGGGAACGTCTTGTCGAAGACCTTCGGCTTCGTCTCGATCAGCTGCGTCCCGGCAGGCACCGCGATCAGCTTGTGCAGGATCGACTGGTCCCCGGACGTGAACGCGTCCCAGTAGTCCTGCCACTCGGCGACCTGGTCAGGCGACGAGATGTCCGGCGGGAGCTGCATCAGCCCGGCGGGCACGGTGCCGTCGGTGAACATCTGCAGGAAGTGCCACTGGAACCGCATGTCCGTGTTCGCGGTGAGCAGCACCGACTCGATCGGCGCGAGCCCGAACGGGGAGTCCGTCTGCGGGCGGAACCGGCGGAACAGGATGTCGTCCGCCGTGAACCACGTGTCCGTGATGCCCTTGATGCGCTGGAAGTACGCCGGCGCGGGCGGTGCGGGGCGGCGGCCGTTCTCGTCGACGTACGGGAACACGGTGGTGCCGTCGACGACCTCGAGGCCGATGACGTCGCCTGCCATGTTGCGGCGCTGGTACAGGACCGTCGAGTCGTAGCGCAGCGCACCCTCGAGGACGAGCGCGAGCCACTCGGCGTAGTCGTTGTCGCGGTCGGGGCGGGCGAGCGCGGCGCGGGCCGCGTCGATCGCCGCGGACACGTCACCGGAGACGCCGTCGGCGGGCTGGAACAGCGGCTCCATGGACCGCATCTCGTCGATCTTGTGGTTGATGCACATCCGGGCGACGTCGTACGCGTCGATGATCGCCTTGAGAGTGGCGTAGGAGGTGCGGCCCCACGCTTCCCGCGACGACGACGCGATGTTCACGCCGACCGGGTAGTCGGTGGCGCGCGGCCGCTGCGAGTACCCGGTGCGGGGCAGCAGCGGCGACCCGGGCCCCATGTCGGAGGTGCTCGCCATGCCCTCCGCGTACAGGGCGGCGGTGATCGGTGCGGGCGTCGACGAGGTGGCCTTGATCAGCTCACGGCCGTTGCGGTCGACCAGTCCGGGCATCGGTGCCGCCTTCCTTCATGCGCTGCGCGGTGACGCGCCAGTTGCGGGTGCTGGTCTTCGGCTGGTCGCCGAGCTGGTTCTTCATGTGCTGCAGGAACGCGGACCCCTCACCGACGCGGAGCAGCAGTCGGGCGAGCGCCTGCGACGTCGCGTCGACCTGGTCGTCGTGGGCGGCGTTCGGGAACGAGGTGGCTTCGTCGAGGAGGTCGTCAACGTCGAACAGGGCGACGTCCTTCGACGGCAGGTGCACGTTGCCGGCTTCGATGAACGGGGCGACGGCGTTCGCGCGGGAGTACTTCGAGTCCTTCGGGGTGATCGGCACGATGCCGGGGATCGTCTTCCGGAGCGAGTCGATCACCGCGGTCCCGTTCGCCTTGTCCTCGATCAGCTTCGCGGTCGCCTGCGGCCACCGCTTCACCATCGCCTCGAACGCCGTCTTGGTGTCGGTGAACGACATCCGCTTCTTGATCTGGTCGATCAGGTACACGTCGGCGCCACGGCGGGCCCACACCTGCCCGACGACGAAGTCGCTGGCCTTGGTGTCCTTGAACGTCATGTCCCACGACAGGATCACATCGTCGACCTCGTTGAGGCGGCAGGTGCCGGCGGCGACGTCCTCCGACCACAGAGGCTGGTCGTAGCGGCGCCACCAGGAGCGCTGCCACACGTCACCGGTCGCCGGGCTGGGTCGGCCCTGGTAGAGGGCGTTGAAGACGCGGGAGCCGGCGCGGGTGCGGATCGCGTCCCATTCGGCGGGGGTGCGGCCGCGGGCGGACGGCAGCCACGTGCCGGGTGTCCGGTCGAGCGGGTCCGTCTGCCCCTTGGCGGGGTCGTGGTCGGCGAGGGCGGGGATGTTCACGACCCGCCACAGGTGCCCGTCCTCGGCGGCCTGCAGCCGTCCTGCGAGGTCGTCTTCATGCCAGCGGGTGAGGATGACGATGACGGGTGCGCCGGGCGCGAGACGGGTTGACGCGGTCGACTGCCACCACGCCCACACCATGTCGCGGTAGTTCGACGAGTCCGCCTGCACGGAGTCCTTGAACGGGTCGTCGATGACGAGTGCGTCGACGGGGCGGCCGGTGAGGGACGACTGCACGCCGACGGACACGACGCCGCCGCGCTTGCCGTCGAGACGCCACCGGCGTGCGGCTCCGTTGTCGCGTGCGACGCGGAGGCCGAGGTCGAGCATGCCGTCTTCGCCGTCGTTGGAGACGATCCAGTTGCGGATGTCCCGGCCGAACCCTTCGGCGAGCTCCTGGCTGTAGGAGGCGATCGCGAAGCGGCGGTCGGGGTCCTGCAGCAGCGCCCACAGGGTGCCGGTCTTCGTGACCCGTTCGCTCTTGCCCTCCTGCGGCGGCATGGACACGATGAGGCGGGCGTCGCGGGTGTTGTAGGCGCGGACGAGCTCCCGGTCGATGATGTCGAGCGCGGGCGTCTGCACGGTCTTCGGGTTGATGGCGCGGGCGAGGTCGCCGGGGGTGGCGTACGTGTGCTCCGGCGGTCCGAGGTTGCGGAGGGCTGCGCGGAACGCTGCGAGGTCGGACGGGTCAGCCTGCGACAGCGGCGAGGTGAGCTTCGATGGCACGGGGCATCGCCTCTCGCTGCTGGTCGGTGAACCCGAGTGCGGGGTCGGTCATGACGGCGACCATCACCTGTGCGAGGAGCGCTCCTTGCCGTTCAGCGAGTCGGACTTGCCGTTCTGCGAGGCCGGCGGCGATCGCCTTGGTGGCGAAGGTGGCGAGGCGGTCGCGTTCCTGGTTCTCGAGCTGGATGAGGCCGCGGATGTACTCGCCGGTCTTCGTGTCGCCGCCGAACTCGGACACGGCGATGGTGTCGCCGATGAGGATGTCCTCGATCGTTGTGCCGGGTGCGAGGTCTTCGATCTTCTCGGCGATGAGAGTCGCGTACCGGTCGGCGCGGATCCGCGACTGGGTGACGAGGCGGAGCAGCACTTCGCCGGGGTCGTCGACGGCCTGCCCGAGCGTCCACGCGGCAACCTCAGCGCGGACAGCAGCCCTCGCGGCGGTCTTCGGGTTTGCGCCGCCGTGCATGCGGCAGACGGTGCCGCCGGCGATCGGGTTGTTGCGGCAGGGGTCACCGGACCGGGTCGAAGCGGAGCACTGCACGTCAGCCTCCGTGTCGCGACTCAGAAGAAGTAGTTCGGCCGACGGTAGTTACGTGGGCGGTTCTTCCCGACCCAGTGGGCCCGAGCGATGCTGCGGGCGGTGATTGCGATACAGGCCAGCCAATACAGGACCCAGCCGAGTCCCTCGAAGAAGCCGCGATTTCCCCACGGGTTCGCATCCTGATCCGAGAACAGCGCGAGCACGAGGAACAACCCGAATGCGCCGAGGATGAGCGCGCCTGCCAGGAGTTCGTACATGCGAGGCTGCAGCTCAAGCACGGCGATTCGCTCAGCGAGGTGATCCCGAGCGTTCTCGATCATCTGCTTCTGGTCGCTGTGCAGGGATCCTTCGGCGAGCATCTTCTCGGTGCGCTCCCACCGCTTGAAGAGCGTCCGTTCGCGGGCTACCCCGGCCACCGCGACGATGAAGGCCGCTGGGAGCGCGAGTATCGCCGCGAGGCCAGTCAAGTCCATCAGCCCATTGTGGTGGAGGGCACCGACCTTGGAGTCTCACTGTGCAGCGCGAACATGATGATGCGGACGCATCGGCCTCGCAGCGGACCCGAATCGTCGGGAGGCCGATGCGCCCTGACCCTCCTGCAGGCGACTAGACGCCCCCGTGCAGACCATTCGTTGCCGATCCGATTGCGGCTGGCCCGATGCGGCAAGCGGACAGGGGATCGCCGTCCCCGGCGCCATCGGTTCAGGCGGGGAGGAGGTCCGGTAGGAGCTTCCAGAGGTCAGCACCGCGGAGCGGCGTGAAGGGCAGGGTGAAATGCAGACCCTCTGCTCCTGACAAGACGAGGTTCCCGTCAGACGGCCACGACGTCGACGGCCGGTACATGTCACGTGACGACACTTCGGATAGGTGCGCGCTGCGGACGTCGGCGCGACGACGGACCCGCACGTCGACTCGGGGGCCCTGCTCGACGTTGGATGAAGTCGCAAACGTCGCCGTCACAAAGAGCTTCGTGGTCACAACCCGGATCTCACCCTTGATCCACAGTCGACGGTCCTGAGGCTGCGCGATGACATCGAGGTAGCGGACCTCCGACGCGTCCGGGATCCAGGCCGTTACCGGCTCGACGACCGCGGCGATGATCTGCTCCGCGCCGTACTGGCTGGTGCGCCCGTGGATCGCTCGGACGAGTTGAGCGAGGTCCGTGTGTCCGTCGTCGAGAGCGGTCGTGGCGATCGATGAGCCGACGTCCGTCAGAGAAGTGTTCAACATGCGCTGAAGCTACCGTGAGCCTCTGTCGTCCATGGGGTCGTGCACGTGCATGGGGTCAGAGCGACAGCAGGTTCCCGAGATCGGCGAACGGGGCACCGTGGAACGCTTCCAGTTTGATCGGCTCCCCCTCCCGCATGTGCAGGGTGACGGAACCGTTGGGCCGCCACTCTGATTCCGCTGCGTCAGTGGGCTGGGTGCGCACTCCCTCGAAGGTGACCTTCCGGATGTCGGAACGCCGTACCGCGATCGCGCTGGAGTCGACGTTCTGCGCAACGATGTAAGCGTCGGGTCCGGACTCCGCCGACATCTGCAGTGCGATCAGCAGATCGTCGGTGACGATGGTCGCCGTTCCTCGAAGAGACCGCTCGTTCGTCGCTTCCGACTCAGAGGCGAAGTTCACATCGATGTCGGCGTACATGATCCGCTCCGCCGTGCGCACCAGAGGCACCGCCGAACCGAGGAGGTTTCTCCGGACCTCCCGATGCAGACTGTCGCCGTTGCCCACAAACACCGCTTGGACAGCCTCGCTGATCGTCCAGGCGGAGCGGGAGGGCAGTGCTGCGATGTGATCGACGAGAGCATCGACCTCAGAAATCTTCATGCACGCACGCTAGCCGAGTGCAGGTCACTCCCCCGCCTACTCTGCCAACCGGAAGGCCGGCTCGCCGGTCAAGACGGGTGCCCACTCGAGCGACCGAGGCGTTCATTCGTGCGGCTGGCAGCGAAGACCCTCGCCTCAGCGTTCCGACGATCGCCGAGCTCTTCGACGTACACGGCGCGCCACTGCTCGTCGAGGAGGTTCCGGGCGATCTCGTAGAACACCCTGCCCGGGTCAGCCATCAGCGTGCGAGGGCGTAGTCGCGGCGGACGCCGATGCCGAGGAGCCCGCGGGCGAACCGGTGCACGAGTCGGGTGATCGCCTCCACCGTCCTGCGTGAGTCGCGGGAGCGGATGGGTTCGACGCCGTGCTCGGCGCAGACGCGGTCGTAGACAGGGTTGCTGTTCACGGTGGCCTCCCTACGGTGCGGGGCGGAGACGGTCGACGGGTTCGTGGATGGTGCGGGAGCCGTCAAGGGAGCGGAGGGTGCGGGTGTGGTCCCGGTACCCGACGACCTGCCACGCCTCACGTCGGTAGGTGACGGTGGAGCCGACGGGGAATCGCACGGCTACCGGCGCGGGTGCGACGACGCGACGATCGCGATGACGACGATGCTGACCAGGAACACGACGGCCCAGATGCCGGCGCTGATCCACAGGGGTGCGAGGACCCACCACCACGACCAGGCGATCACGTGGGTGAGCTTGAGGACGACGAACGCGACGGTGAGGAGGCCGACGATGCCGACTCCCCCGCTGCGGGTGCTGCTGGTGTTGCTGCTCACTGTTGCCTCCGGTGAGTGGTCGGTGGTCAGTCGGCGGACGGCCACCAGCCGTGCTGCTGCCAGATGTGGATGAACGAGCCCGGGTAGACGGCGCCCGGGAGGCGGCCGTCGTCGAAGAGGTGCAGGCCGGCGGCGAGGTACGCGGCGTCGGCGAGCTGCGCGCACTGCAGGTGCCGGTCCGACGACAGGCGTTTCTGCACCCACCGGGGTGCGGGGATGCCGCTGAGGAGGGCGACGCCGATCGCCGCGTCGTCGAGGAACGAGTACGGGGTGCCGACGTGGCCGGTCGCCCAGTCGGCGATCGCGTGGCGCTGCTGGTCGGTGAGGCCGAAGTGCGACCAGACGGCGTCCGGGTAGTCGGAGACGCGGTGCACGGTCGCGCCGGCGGGGTCCGCGCCGACGACGTGGTTCTCGGAGACGGCGACGACGACGTGGTGCACGGGTGAGCGGGTCACCGTCTCGATCGCGTGCTCAACCCAGCCGGGCGGGTGCGGGATCAGGCCGATCTGTCCGGTCAGCATCGGGGGCCTCCGTCGGTTCGGGTCGCCGGTTCGAGCGGACGCGGTGGGCGGACAGGTACGGGTCGTCCGGGAGCCGCATGGTGACCGGTCAGGGTGCGATGCCGACCGGGGCCGGCCGGTCGCAGACGGTGCAGGTGTAGAAGCCGGAGGGGCGGAGCACCCGGCTGCCGTGGCAGATCGAGCAGTGCACGACGCTGAGCGGCATGGGTGTTCCCTTCGGGAAGTCGAGGCCCTCTGACCGGGGGCAGCCGGGCTGCGTGTCGGCGCTCTCTGCTCGCAGCGAGCATCGCAGCGGATCTGTGATCCCTGCGCCTACCTGTTGACCGGCCAGGCTCCGGGATCTTGCTGGCCTCGGGGAGACAAGCGGGGCACTATGCCACCGATGGACCGGAAGGCCTATTCGCGACACGCCGACGAGCTGATTCCACACATGTGGATAGCGACATCACACCCGTGTGGATAAGTGTCGGTGGAAGGCCGAACAGAGGCGGAACTATGGGCCTCGACGGAATTGCACACCCTGTGGAGAGCCCGACCGGGAACTACACGGCTGTAACACTTCCACTTGTGGACAGGACGCCAATTCGTAACCGGCTGTAGTCTGGGTCTAACCGGGAAAGTCCCGGGGATGCAGAAACCCCGACTCTTACGAGTCGGGGTCTGCGCTGATAGCCAGGTGCAACGGTCAGCCGTCCAAAGTCGGCCGTTGCCCTGGCGGGAAGGAGGACGCGTTGGACGCATCCTCTCGATACAGCACCCCCTGCGGGCCGCTGTGTCACAACCGTACCACCGTACTAACTTGCCTGGTTGCCCAAATCGCCAGACACGCGAAGTACACGAACGCTGCGAAGCGCTTCGTACGCGCGGCTGTCGTTTTCACTGGCGCCGTGCAATTCGGGCAGGCAGCCTACGCAGTCTTCGACTGGCTGCACGCGATCCACGTTCTGTACTGACAGTACGAATGCACGGACCGCGCGGCCTCGGCTCCTCGGAGTCGAGGCCGCTCGGCGTGCAGGGGTGAGCTCAGGGAACATCACAATCGCGAAGGCAGCGCCCGGGTTGCACTAAGACGAAGAGCGGGGTGGTGATGTGGTCCCCGTGATGCTCGGCCTTGCCGAGGGTGAGGGTCGCGGACGAGTCGAACGCGGCGACGACGACGGGTGCGGTGTCGCCGACCTGCATCCACACCTTCACGGGGACGGTGACGGTGTCGGGTGCCTTCACGGCTGCTCCCGGGCGATCGCGTCGAGGTTGACGCCGCCGAGCAGGTGCAGGGGGATGTCCTCGACCGCGATCGGCGCGAGGCTCCGCTCGTCGCGGTGGAGCTCGGTGCCGCATGCGGTGCAGACGGTCCGGACGATGCGGCGCGGCTCCCGGAGGGTGCCCTCGTGGTGCTCGGCGGTGGTCGTGTCGGTGTGGTCGCAGTGCACGACGCTGCCGCAGCCACCGCAGTTGGCGGGCAGGACGGAGTCGGCGTGGAGCTGGACGTGCTGGCCGCGGTTCGGGCAGCGGAGGTTCGTGCAGACGAGCGCGAGGGAAGCCGGTGCGCCGTCGGTGGCGTGGTCGCCGCCGAAGGTGAACCCGTGCTGCTCCTCGAGCGCGGTGAGGTTGTCGGCGCTCATGCTGCGATCGCCTCGCCGAGCGTCGCGGCGACGTCGTGGACGCGCTTGACGACGCCGAGGATGTTGCAGATCGCCGCCTCGGTCAGGTATGCGGTCCCGTCGATGACGTACCGCTCGAGGAACGCGGCCGTGGCCGGCTGGATGCGGCCGTCGACGGCAAGGAGGTAGTAGCCGGCGGCGTTGCAGCCGACGAGGGGGAGGAACCGTTCGCCCTCGATGCGGGCGCCGCGGACGACGTACCAGGGCTCGCCAGCTTCGGTCTGCGCAGCGGCGGTGGCGGGCATCGCGACGCGGAGGACGCAGGTACCGAGCTGCCGGGCGATGTTGATCATCTGGTCGAGCCCCTCGACGGGGACCATCGCGGTCGCGTCCGCGGCGATCGCCTCGGCGGTCACGGGCTCCGCGCCGACGCCGAACACGGCGGGGGCGCTGGTGCGGCGCTGGCGGGTCGTCGTCGACGGCATGCGTGTCTCCTTGTCGGGTGAGGGTTCCCCGTGCTCGCGCCGCGTGCGGTGGTTCGCGGGCGACGACCAGGACGTTGCCGCTCAGGGCGGTCACGAGTGCAGCGGGGCTGGCTGCGGTTGTCCGGTCGCGGCGTGTGCGGTAGCGGTGCGTGTCGGCGGGCACGGGGAAGTTCTGGGGGTGAGCACCCCGGGGTCTGCCGCGCGCGCTTCCCTCGGGGTGCTCGACCGGTTCATTCGCGGTTCTCACGGGTCGCTGAGCCGGCAAGCTCGCCCTCCTGCCGTTACCGCGGCAGTCGACGGGGTCCGTGTGAGCGACCACACCGCACGGAGGACCAGGACCGGGAGGGGAACGACGAAGGGCCGGAACCGTGTGGTTCCGACCCTTCGATGCTCTGGTGCTGCGGCTACCCGGTGGGTGCAGCACTCGCCTCGCGTCGAGCGTATCGCTCAATGGTTCAGGAGCGCAATACCCCTCATCCGAGTGTCGCGCCCGTGTGCAACCTCACAGTCTGGGGTACAGCGTGCCGCCGTACTTTCGGGTCAGGTGCTGCGCCACCCGAGACGCCCGGAGGCTATCGGCGGCCGCCGACACCGCGGCGTCGTACTCCGACTGGATCATCAGGTGCCCGCACGACTCGCACTCGTACCGGCGAGCACCACCCGCGACGCGCGGCGGGTGCATGACGATCCACCCGCGGTCGATCGGGCACGGCAGGTCCGTCAACACCGGCCGCTCCTCCGCCGGCCACCGCGACCGGAGCTGCTGCACCAGCTCGAGGTCGTGCGCGAACGCGACGACGCGGCGCGGGTCGGTGTTGAGGATCCCCTCGAGGTGGAGCAGCAGCCAGTCGGCGACGCGGCCGGTGACCTCGCGGGCGGTCTCCGGGGTGACGTCCGCGGCGAGGCCGACGACGCGGCCGCGGTCGTTCACCCAGCCGGTGACGCGCGGCTTGTCGTCGGTCTCGAGCGCTTTCGAGAACGCCGCCGCCCAGTACGCGACCAGCACGTACAGGGTGTTGGCGTCGTCGTAGGCCGTCTCGTTGAAGGGCAAGGGTGCGTCGCGGCTGGTCTGGACGCGGTCGCCCGCTCCCCCGCCGTGCACGGTGCTGAGCGAGAGCACGTGCTCGACGAGGTCGGGGACGATCGTGAGGCGGGCCCGGCAGCGGGACCAGAACGGCGTCGAGAACCGGCCGTGCTCCGCGGGCAGCACCTCGTCCGTTCCGCGTCTGGTCGCGCCGTCGAACGCGAGGACGGGTGCGGTGGTCATGATGAGCCTTCCGGGTAGAGCGGGGACACCTCGGGGGTGCCGGTCGAACCGCAGACGCAGACGTGGGGGTTCCACAGCGCGACGACGACCCGCGCGATGTGGCACGGCGCGCAGAGGAGCGTGACGTGCCGGCAGGACCGGCACACGTGCGACCACGTGGCGGTCTTCGGGCACTTCAACACGACCTGCAGGGGCGGGGTGCCGTGCGAGTCCTCGCAGAGCAGCTCGACGCCGTCCACGGCACCGCCTTCCCGGCTCATCCTCGGGCCTCCCGAATCGCATCGCGGACGACGTCGATCTGGTGGACCTGCAGTCCCACCGCCATCGCGCCGGGTTCCGCCTCGAAGTCTGCACCGCACGGGCACCGGAACAGGACCCGGGAGTGTGAGAGGTCAGCGATGTACTCGACGCCGGCCTCTGCATGGTCGGCGAGGACGAGGACCGCGGCGGCCGCGGCGCGGCACCCGCACTCCTCGGTCACGTCCGGCAGCGGCGCTCCCGCGACGGCGGCGTCGAGCTCGTCGGCGGTCGCGTCGCCGACCTCCCGCCCGCAGCGGTCGCAGTGCCGCTTCACGGTGATGCGGCGCCCGCCGCTCGCGGTGGTCGTCGGCGGCGTGTTCGGGCGGCTCACCGCTCCTCCGCCTGACGAGTGAGGAGCACGGACGCCTTGTGCTCGCGATGCCACGCCTTCCGCTGCCGACCGCTGGTGAGGACGTCCGAGTGTGCCCCGCAGCTGCAGAGGGCGTAGCCGGTCCCAGCGACGGTGTAGGTGCCGAGATCACGGGCACGAGTGTGCTGTCCTCGTCGTGTCCCCGGTCGGTACGGCGCCCCTTCGCTCGCGAGCTCGTGGTCGGCGAGGCGGGTGCTGTTCTTGGTCATGGTCGTCCTCCTGCTCAGAACGGGGTCTCGTCGTCGTACGGCTGCTGCGACCAGACGTCCTGCGCCTGCCCGCCGGACTGCCGCTGCTCCCCCGCGTAGGCGTTGCCCGCGACGGAGTGGTCGACCTGCTGCCCGTACTGCGCACCCGACTGGCCGCCGCGCGCGCCTTGCCCCGCCGCGGCCGCCCGGATGACCTGTGCGGTCGCGTACCGCAGCGACGGGCCGATCTCGTCGACGTGCAGCTCGAACGTGGTCCGCTGCTGCCCGTCCCGGTCCTGGTAGGTGCGCTGCACCAGGCGGCCCTGCGCGAGGACGCGCATGCCCTTCGTGAGGCTGCCGGCGACGTGCTCGGCGAACTCGCGCCAGCAGCTCGCGCGGAGGAACAGCGCGTCGCCGTCCTTCCACTCGTTCGTCTGCCGATCGAACGTCTTCGGGGTCGACGCGATCGTGAAGTTCGCGACCGCGAGGCCGTTCTGCGTGTACCGCAGTTCGGGGTCCGCGGTGAGGTTGCCGACGACGTTGATGACGGTCTCGCCGGCCATGTCAGCCCTCGACCTTCGTGAATCCGTTACGGAGCGAGTGCGCCGCGATGGTGGTCGTCTTGCCGACGAGGTGCGGGCGCGCCTCGTTGCTGATGGTCTCCGCCGTGAAGCGCGGACGGCCCTTCCAGTCCGGCTGCGCTTCGGCGACGAGACGCAGCCGTCGGTTCCGCTCGTTGCTGTGCCGGTCCTCGAACACGTCGCCGACTGCGGGCTGGGGCTTCTTGCTGGTCATGCTGCTGTCCGTTCTGCGGCTGCTGCCGCCTGTCGTTGCGAGTACGTCCGGATGGCCGCCTCGATGTCACTGCGCTCCCGCGCCGTCTCTGGCACGACGACCGGCTGCGGGTGCCGGGCGATCGTGAGGTTCGCGTCGGCTTCCTGCCGGTCGTGCCGCCGCTGCAACCGCTCCGCCTCGGTCATGGCCGCCGTCGCCGCCCGGTCCCGCTTGAGCCAGTCGTGCGCTTGGACCATCTCGTGATGCTCACGGGACCCGAACCGCTCGGCGTTGAGGTCGCCGGGCCGTGCGAGTTCGCGCTGCAGGGCGACCGGGTCGAGGGAGGCGACGAAGTTCGCCCACGCGACGTCGTGCTCGTCGACCGGGTGCTCGTCGCCGGTCACGCCGCAACCCCCGGCAGGTCGAGGACGTCGACCGCGATGTGCACGATCTCGTCGCGTCGCTCCGCTGCCCGGGCGATGTACGCCGTCGGGTCGCGCACCGGCGACTTCGCTCTCCGGAGGATGACCCTCGCGAGCTCGACGCCGTGCCGCGGGTTCAGTGGCCCGACGATCGGCTCGAGGATCGCCAGCACCGCTTCGAGGTCGGGGACCCCGGCTCGGTTCGCTTCCGCGATGATCTCCTCGGACAGGTCAGTCCTCGGGTGCGCACGGTCACCTACGGGACTTGACTCAGGAAGGTAAGTCACGTCAGTCAGGGGTTTCTGACTCTGACTCTGACTCTGACTCTGGTTTTTTCCCGGTTCGGGGTCGGTACCCGAGTTGGTAACCGAGTCGGTTTCCGTTCGGTTCTTCCTCGGTCGGCCTCCGCGTGCCCCGTTGGTTCGGTTCCGTGCCTCGCGCGCTTCGCGATCCTCGATCGTGTCCTGGTGCTCGGCGTAGTTGTGGATGACGTACACGTCGCCGTCGATCGTCAGCGTCGGGCGCTCGGGATGGTTCGTCTCGAGCTCCTTGAGCGCCCGCACCTTCCACTTCGCCTTCGCGGCGCGGATCGGGACGCGGCCGTCGAGATCCTGCTCGCGGGAGTAGGCGTTGAGCTCGACGAACGCGCGGAAGGCCGCGTCGGACAGGGGACGGATCTTCGGGTGGTCAGGGAAGCTGATCGGGAACTTCATCCACAGGCGGGTGTCCTTCTTCATCAGGTCTCTCCTGCCTGCACGGCGCGCAGTTGCACGCGCGGGCGGTGGTCGTCGGGGTCGTTGTCGAGGAGGCCGCGGTGTCGGCCGCACTGGCACTCCCCGATCACGGTGCGGTGGCACTCGTGCGTCCGGCATTCGCCGGCGACGCCGGGGACCTTGCCGCAGAGCAGCTCGACGTCGGAGAGGCGCACGAACAGCACCTCGACGCCGTCGCGCGTCAGCGTCACGGACAGGGGCGGCACGAACTCGGGCGGCGCGTAGATCGCGATCCGCTCGAGCGTCCCGCGGGCGGAGTACGTGTAGGCGGTGTCCATCAGGCGGCCCGTCCCATCGGTGCGCCGGGGAACGGCCGCAGACCGGCGCCCTCGACGTAGTCGTCGCCGTAGACCTCGTGCATCATCCGCATCGCCTCCGCGTGCGTGACGTGGTCGCGGCGGGCGCACGTGTGCGCGAGCCGGTACCAGCGACCTTCGGCGGGGACGAAGACGGGCACCAGGCCGGCATGCTCGACCCAGCGGGGTACCTTCCACCCGAAGCGGAGCGCGGCCTGATGCAGGTCGGCCTCATAGCGGCTGTTGCAGGTGCCGCAGGCGGCTAGCCCCTGGTCGAGGCGGGGCCGGTGCTTCGAGCCGCCCATGCCGACGGCCTGCCGGTGCTGGAACGTCAGATCGTGGCGGCCGCAGGACACGCAGCGGTGCCCATCACGCTCGTAGACGCCCATCCGGATCGCCGGCGTCGGATCGGATCCGCGACTCTTCATACGGCTGCCTTCGCTTTGTAGTGCCCGCGGTTGAGGACGACCGCGCGGCACGACGTAGCGACCCAAGCCATCGCGAGATGAGGCCAGACGACGACACTCGCCGAAATAGCCGGCCGCCTCCCTGCAACCCTCGATACGCTCTCGCCCGTGATCTCAACCGACGGTGCAGCACTGATCGCCACGCTGATCCCGATCGGATTGCTCGTCTTCGCTTTCGAGAAGCGTTCGCCTGTGGTCATCAAAAGCATGTCGCGTGCACGACTAGAGGTATTGCGCATTGTCCTCTCCATGGTGATCGTCGCTAGCTCACTGCTGGCGATTTGGTTCTGCGTCGAAGCCGTGGCGCAGGAATCAGCACTTCGTGATGCCAAGGCGGTGTACGTCACCTCGAGCACTGCGCTCTTCTTCCTGGTGATAGCCGCAGAAGTCGGCGGCCAGGCTGTCGACAGATATTTCGAGGCCCTGCGTGCTCATCGAGACTGACTTCTCATGTGGCGCCTCGCGGGCACCACATCCGCGTCGGCGACCTAGAGCTCAGGCCGACGCCGTCGCTACGGAGAGAGCACTCGCCGGCCTCTGAAAGAGCTACCTCAGCCCGCAGAATCGCGCGCCGGTGCAGGCCATAGCCAGTCGACATCACTGCTTCCGCCCGCCGTCGCATACCGAGACGGCCTCATCTACCGCTATGCTCCGATCCGTGAACTTCAACACGGATATCGCCGTCACTTTTGTCGGGCTCGTTGCCGCACTTTTCGTCGCAACACTCATCATCAAGTCTTTCGAGAGCCGCAAGAGAACGAGCACCGGGAATCTCGTCGTCCACTTCGGCAACTTTGTCGTGACGACAATCCTGCTGCTTTTCGTTATTGCAGGAGAGAACACCATGACGGGCCTTGCGGGCGGGAGCTTATGGCTCCTCGGGGCCGTAAGCACAGGCGGTTCCCTCGTAATGCTGGCTATCGATCTTCGTGATCGGCGGAAGCCTGCCGCGACCACGGACGATGGTGACAAGCATGAAGCAGGCGTCGCCGGAGCGGGCGACAGCGCAGTAGAACTTCCGAAGTCGGTCGACGCCAAGACGGAGAACACTCAGGCGATCAATACGGAGCAAAGCCCAGCCGCGGCGGGTGCGACAGGAGCCGGCAAAGCCATGTCGGATCGTGCTGCACCGAACGAGGACGAATCGACGCATGCCGAGCCGGCCGCAGCTGCGCAGGACGAGACCGCGCACACTGACGCCGGGGACCCGCCCCATCGTCCCTCTCCGACGGCGTAGCTCAGCCGCCCTCGAAGGGCATTGTCGTTCCAGTGTCATGCTGCAACCTCGATCCACTCGTCGAGGTGCCGGACCGGCATCGCGAGAGCTTCGGCGACGCGCCGCTCGAGCGCTGCGCCGCGGGAGTTCTGCGCGCCAGGGAGGAGTGCGACGCCGTCGGCGTCGAGCATCATGCGGAGCGCGCGCCGCATCCACCACTCCCACGGCTGCTGTTCCCCTCCAGGGTTGTGCTGCTCGTTGTCGACGGGGTTGAGGACGCGGAAGCCGGACGCGCGGAGCTCGTCGGCCGCGGCGCGGAACGCCGGGTAGTTGTTCGCGGGCAGGCCCGCCATGGGCCCGGCGATGTAGAGCGTCGTGCCGGCGCTCGGCGGGACCGGGCCGTGCGGGGCGGTCTGCTCGACGAGGAGCGTCAGCGCGGCGGGCTGACCCGCGCGGTAGACGATCCGCGGGGTCGGCTTATCCATGAGCGCGGGGATGTCGTCCTCGACGATGCCAGCGTCCACGAGGCCGTCGCAGAGGGGCTTTAGCGTCGCGACGATGTTGTCGGCGTCGCGACGGTGGTGCGTGTTCACGTACCAGGTGAGGGTGACGCGGCAGGCGCCGAGCGCGGGGATGTGGTGCGCCTTCGCGAGCAGCATCGCGTCGCGGCGGACCCGCTTCGTGATGCTGTGCTGCACGCGTCGGCTGTACCGCTTGTTCAGCGATAGGGGCGGCGTCAGGTAAGGGAGCGCGATCAGCCAGCGTCCGGACTCGACTCTGTCGAGGTCGCCGAGCGCCGGCGGGAACGTCTCCGAGGCAGGAGGATAGGGAGGATTCACGTCATGTCCTTGCAGGGGGTGAAGTGGGTTGGAGGGGCGGCACCCGCCGGAATCGGGTGCCGCCCCGGTCTGTGTCAGCGGCCTACGTGGTACGCGCTGGCCGCGGCGCTCATCGCCTTGTTGAGGTTCAGGTAGCCGTAGAGCTTCGAGGTCAGGGCTGCCTGCAACCACTCGGCGTAGCGGAGCTTCTCCTTCGCGAGGTTCACCTCGTGGAGCTCGTCGATGGTGTGGAACTTCGCGTACTCGCGGGCGAAGGTGATCTGCTTGTTCGGGGAGTTCACGACGTGCTTCGAGAACTGCTTCTGGTACGCCTCCTCGGCCCGGTGGCGGGCTTCGTAGAGGCGGACCATGACCGACGGGGCGGCTTCGAGCCGGTCGGTGAGGACGCGGATCAGCAGCTCGAGCTGCGCGGGCTCGACGGGTTCGTACTCGACGAGCTCGGTCGGGGTGAGGAGTCCGATGACGTACTCCTCCGCCTCGGACGAGACGACCTCGCCGCTGGTCGGGTCGACGACCGCTCTGCCGTCGTCGCTCATGCTGCGCGCGCCTCACCGCGAGCGAGCGCTGCGTCGAACTCGGCGTTGGCGATCCGCTCGTATTCCTCCTCGGAGACCTCGCCGACGCGCTCAGACGGCGCGGTCGGCGGGGGCGTCGGAGTGTCGGTTGGCGGCACAGCCGCGGTCTGCTCGGCGCGGTCGAGCATGCCGTGCCGGGCGAACGCGAGGCCGCGGACGGCGTCGGTCAGCACGCCGTCGTTCTCGGCGCGGTCGATCAGGTCTTCGACCTCCTCGTGGGTCGTGCACGCGGCGAGCTCGGCGCGCCAGTCGCGCTCGGCGATGATGGGCTGCTCCGCGGGTGCCGGGGGGATCTCGTCGACCGTGTACAGGCCGGACAGGTCCATCGGGAACGCCTTGCGGAGGGCGAGCGCCTCGGCGCACTTGGCGAGCTGCCCGGCGCCCTGCCGCTGCCACATGTCGACGGGGCTGCCGTCGCGCTTCGTCTGGACGTACGCACCCCACTCGGCGACGCCGACGGCGGGGCGTTCCCAGTCCGTGCGGTAGACGCGGACGCGGGCGGCGAGGGGCTGGCCGCCGTGCAGCTTCGGGATGAACGCGGTGACCCACTCCCCCTTGTCGGTCATCCACTCGGCTTCGTCCTGGCCGGCGTACTTGTCGGAGCGGTCGGCGACGAGACGGAACCCGTCGATGCCGGTCTGCACGGCCCACTCGACGACGCCCTTCGACAGGCGACCGATGCACCAGATCTGGTTGGAGAGGGGGTTGAGGCCGGACTGCCGGGACAGGGACAGGAACTTCTCGACCACCGGTCGGGGTGCGGGTTCGCGCTGCCCCTGCCGGTCGCCGTAGGTGTGGGTGAAGACGAGGCCCGCGGCCTCGACGATCGCCTTCTCGGCGGCGGTCCAGGTAGAGACGTCGCCGTTGGCGGGCAGCGTCGTCAGTTCGGCGGTCATGCTGCGCTCCGTTCGTAGGACAGGGCGACCCGGAGTCGGGTCGCGAGTTCGGTGGCGATGGGGAGGATCGTGGCGCGTGCGGCGACGATCTCCGGGTGGTCGCGGCGGATGGCGAGCATCCGCGGGCGGCCGTGCAGGCCTTCGCGCAACTGCCACTCGCCGTTCGCGTCGCGGACGAGCTCGACCCAGAGGAACGCGATCTCGTCGGCTTCGGGGAAGCACTCGAACTGGAAGGCGAGCTGCCGCCATTCGGCCTTCGCGGGGCCGTCGTAGACCTTCCCGTGGCGGACCTTGCACTCGGCGAGAGTGAGGCGTCCGGTCGGCTCGACGCGGATCCCGTCGGGGGTGCACGCCCAGGCGTCGTTGTGCGGCGACCGGACGAGCGCGACGTTCTGCGGGATCGCGGCGTACTCGAGCATCAGCGGTTCCCACCGGTGGCCCTGCTCCGTGTACTCGTTCCCGTGGAACGACTTCGGTGCGAGCTTCGCGATGAGGTACCGGTCGATGCTCTCCGCCTTCGCGAAGGTCTTCGCGTCGGACGCGCCCCAGAACGGGCGGCGAGCAGCCTCCCAGGCGGCGCGGTCGGAGCCGTCGACGACGACCCGCTCGAGGTACGGCGGGGCCGGGATCAGGAGCGTCATCGGACACCCACCTCGTCGTCGAGAGCAGCACGGACGCTGAGGTCGACGGCCTCCTCGAGACGGCCGAGGTACCCGCCCGCCCAGCGGCCGTTGTCGCCGTCCTCGCCGCCCTCGTTGCCGACCTCCCCGAACGAGCGGTCGCCGTTTAGGACCGCGATCAGGTTTGCGGTGCTCTGCTCCGCGGCGAGGAGCGCGGTGGCGTGCACCTGCGCCTCGGCGATCGAGTTCGCCTTCCGCTCGACCGCGGTCTGCTGGGCGGCGTCCTCGAGGGCGTCCATCATCGCCTGCCGATGGAACTGGGCGGCGTTCATGCGGACACCTGCCCTTCCTCGATGTAGACGCCGACGGACCGGTCGTCGCTGACCTTCGACAGCCACACCTGGTAGTCGTGCGACGCGGCGAGCTCCTTGATGACCTGCACGCTGTCGGCGTCGAGCGCTTCCCCGCCGTCGATGCGCATGACCCGCAGTGTCGGGCTGCCGGACATCGCGAGGGCGGTGGAGACCCGCACCCGCTCCGCGGTGGACGCCTGCGAGAACGGGATGCCGTGCAGGGTGACGCCGTCCTCGTTGAACCCGAGGCCCGGGACCGGGAACTTCGCGGCGGCGAGCCGGTCCGCCTTCCGGCGGTCGATGTCCTCGAGCATGAGGGTGTGGTGCGCCTGCTCCGCCTTCCGGTCGGAGAGTTCTTCGGCGACCGCGGTGCGGTGCTGCTGCGCGCGGATCCGGGCGTTCGTCTGCTCGACGTTCGTGAGCTGCTCGCGGAGGGCGGTCGTGTCGATCCGCTCGGGGAGCGCCCGGTACGCAGCGAGCACGTCCGCCTCGTGCTGCTGCGCGTCGGCGAGAGCGACCGCGGCGCGACGGTGCGCCTCCTCCGCCGCCTCGCGAGCGGACTGCGCGGCGGCCGCGGCGTCTGCCGCCCGGTCGAGGCGGGCGTTCTGCAGGGACGCGCGCTCCGCCTCCGCGAGCAGCGTCGCGGACGACACCTCCTCGGCGGGGAGGGACGGGTCCGGTGCCGGGTAGCCGGCGAGCTGCCCCTCGAGGGCGGTCACCTTCCGGCCGATCTCGGTCCGACGCTCGTACACGCCCTTGCGTTCCGCGTCGAGCTTGACCGGGTCGAAGCCGAGGGAGTCGCCGAGGGCGTCGAGGAGGGTCTGCAGCTGCTTCTTCGCGTCCATGCGGACGAACTGCAGCGGGTCGAGGCTGATGGTGCCGAGCATGCCGTCGAGCAGGCTCTGCGGGGACGAGTACTTCGCGTGGTCGCCGGACTCGACGGTCAGGGACCCGGAGTCGTCTTTCGTCCACCGGCGGGTGGCGATGTAGTGGACGTGGCCGTCGGCGTCGCCGATCTCGAGGCGGGCGATCGCGGTGTCCTGGCCGTCGCGGATTGGCTGGACGGTCTCGCGACTGGCGGCGGCGCCCTTGAGGACGGCGTAGATGGCGTCGAGGACGGAGGTCTTGCCCTGCGCGTTGCGGCCGGCGACGACGATGACGTCGCTGTTCGGCTTGATCTCGACGGCGGTGAGGCGCTTGTAGTTTTCGGCGTGGAACGTGATGACGCGGAGCGGGGTGCTCATGGTCGGGGTGTCCTTCCGGTGGACGTGAAGAGGTGGGGCGACTGGTCAGTCGTCGGAGTACTCGGCGGCGCGGGCGATGGCTTTCCCGTCGCGGTCGTCGTCGTAGGGGTCGATGCCGCGGGCGATCCAGCAGGCGTCGCAGTGGCAGCGGGGGCCGTGGCCGGCGGTCACCGGTCGTCCCGCTTCGGGGCGATAGCGGCGTTGAGGAGGCTGAGGAGCGCGGCGACGAACAGGCCGACGGTGATCCAGCAGACGACGACCCAGCGGGCCGTGTGCGGGAGGTCGGAGCCGTACCAGGCGACGGCGAAGGTCAGCAGCAGTAGCAGCAGGAATGCCTTCACAGCCGGGCTCCCATCGCGAGCATGACGCCGGCAGCGCCGAGGAGCAGGGTCGGGGCGACGAGCAGGAGGACGAAGGCGTACTCCTTCACCCGGCTCATGCGGCGGCCGCCTCGTCGGCCTCGTCTGCGGGAATGAGCTCCCACCGCTGCGCGAAGTGGCCGGACGGCAGCTTCACGTCGGGGAGGCGGGCGGCGCGGACACGGATCGGGGTGTCGAGCTTCGTCATTTCGCTCCGCGCGGTGCGGACTCGGGTGGCGGTTCTCCTCGGGTAGCCGCGGTCGACGTAGGCGGCGTAGATGTCCTCGTCGGTGAGGGGGCCGAGGTCGGTGAGGATCGCCTCGATCGCGTCCTTCACCTTCGTCTGCTCGATCGGGGTGATCGCTGCTGCCGCATTCATGGACGTCAGCGGGTCACGGGTCCGGGTACGCGTGAGCGGCCCGGGCGTTACGGTGGTGCTTGTGGATGGCACGACACTGCCTTTCGCGTCTGGGGTGGTTCGTGGCTGCGAACCACCCCTCTTCTGTGTGGATGGGTGCCGTCCCGCCTGGGACGGGGAAGACCAGGCGGGACGACTGCGGCGACCCGAACGCCGCGGCCGGAACGAGTCCGGCGGTCTCAGGCCGCCTCAGAGGCCGGCCGTCCTGCCGCGACCCACGCGGCGTACCGCTCGGCCTCGGCGGGGCTGATCCAGAACTTGCGGCCCCCGGGCCGACGGCCGGCGGCGAGGTGCCCGGCGCGGATGTCGCGTCTGATCGTCGACTGCGACGACCCCATGGAGTCAGCGAGGGTCTCGGTCGTGTACGCGAGGACGGGCGGGGACGGGCTGCTGCTGGTCATGAGGCTCCAATGAGGAAGTCGGCCGGGTGGACGCCAAGCGCCCCGGCGATCTGCGACAGCTCGTCGAGCGTCATCTCTTCACGTCCGTCGAAGAACGCGATGATGTGACCGCTCGGGATGCTGGTCAGGTCCGCCAGGGCGCGAGGAGAGAGGTCGAATCGGTCGATGCCGGTCCGGATGTTCGCCACGATGGTGGCGTTCAACTCTCTGGTACCCATGTGGGTACGTTAGCACCTACTTGGATGCTATGCACGCTAAATACGCGTTTTGAGTCCCCGAACTGGCCTGTACGCTGAGGGGGTGCCAGAGACTCCGACGCGTTCGCCGCTCAACTCCGCCGTCGCGGCGGAACTGCGCGCGGCGCGCGCGGTCATCCAGCCGAAGGTCACCTACTCGGCCCTGACCGCGAAGACCGGCCTGCACAAGAACGTCCTCATGCGGATCTTCGAGGGGCAGCGTGAGATCACCACGACGCACCTCGGCCTCGTCGCCTACGCACTCGGCGTAGAGCCTGAGGAACTTCTACGCAAAGCGGTCGATCGGATGGGCGGACTCGAAGTCCTGACGTCCGACGGCGGCGGTACGGTGACTCCGCTCCGCAAACGACCGGAGGACATGACGATGGACGAGCTCGACGCCGAGCCGTACGCCGCGCAGCAGTCCACCCCAGAAGCGGAAGCAGACGAGCAGTTCTGACCTTTCCCTGGGGGCACCACTCGTGTTCGATCCCTACGAGCACGCCGAAAAACTCGGCATCACCGTCATCCACCGACCGCTGCGCACCGACCTTGGTCGGTGGTACCCGCAGTACAACCTCATCGTCATCCGCGACCGCCTCCGCGATGTGCACGATCGCGCGACGCTGACGCATGAGCTCGGGCACGCCTCGCTCGGGCACACCCAGTCGACGCCGAAGCACGAAGCTCTCGCCGACCGGTGGGCGTCCGAGATGCTGATCGGCTACGACGAGTACCGGCGGGCCGCGCGGTGGGCGGCGGACACCTACGAGCTCGCGCACGAGCTGCAGGTACCGCCGGAGGTCATGAGGCGATGGCTGGCGGAACATCCCCTGGCAGGTTGAACAGCTCACCCATGGACGTCATCCCCAGGCGCAGTCGCGTGATGTCGTTCCGGCGGCGGTAGTCCCACATCGTCGCCCGCTTCGAGTGCCCGACGATCGCCATGATCACGTCGTCGGGAACGCCTGCGATGGTGAGCAGGTCGACGGTCGTGTGGCGGACGTCGTGGAGACGCACGTCACGGTCGATGCCGGTTCCGGCGAGGAGCTTGCGCCAGTCCTTCGACTGCTGCCCCGGGTCGATCGGCCGGCCGTCGCGCGTGAAGACGAGACCCCACGGGTTGTCGTCCGACGTCGCGATGTGGTGTCGGAGGACGGACGCGAGCGGGTCGACAAGCGGGATCTGCCGCCACCCCTTCTTCGACTTCGGCCGCGTCAGGTAGAGGGCGCCGATCAGCTGGCGGTGCTCGAAGCCCTTCGGGATCCGGACGTAGCGTTCCGGGCAGTGCGTGCCGTAGGCATGTCCGCAGCGGGGAGGCTCCCGGTCTGGGGCGCAGCCGTGCCGCCAGTTGATGCGCTGCAGCTGCCAGGACAGGTCGATCTCGTCGCCGATGCGGTCCCGCTCGAGGCCGATCATCTCGCCTCGGCGGCCGCCGGTGAGCAGCGGCGCCAGCCAGAGCGCACGTTCCTCCATCGGAAGGTCGAGGAGGTGCCGGTAGAGCGCGATCGACTCTTGGAGGGTGAACGCGTCGAGGTTGGTGGGTTCGGCGATCGGGGCGTCGACGAGGCGTGCGACGTTGCGCATGATCCGTTCCTCACGGACTGCCGCTTCGAGACCCGAGCAGAGAACGGTGTGCGCGTTCGCCGCGTACGACGACGAGAGGGCGCGCCGGTCCGGGGTCGCCGTCATCATGCTGTCGAGCACGTCGCGGATGTGCACTGGCGTCAGCTGCCGGAGCTGCTTCGAGCCGATCACGGGGACGATGTACTCGAAGATGATCCGCTCGTACTGCCGGGACGTGTTCGGGGTGCGGCGCGGCACGACGATGTTGTCGAGCCAGTACGTGAACCACGTCTTGACGGTCATCTTCTCGGTGTTGATGTCGCCGCGTTCCCGCAGTTCCATCTGCGCCTTCTGCATCTTCTCGATCGCGCGGTCCTTGCTGCGGTCGCGGATGATCATGCGGCGGCGCTTGCCGTTGCGGCGGGGCAGTTCGAGGGCGGCGGTCCAGTACCCGCGGGAGTCCTGGTAGAACGCGCCGAGCCCCTTCCGGGTCCCCACGTCAGCGTCCGGACCTGACGAGCGCCGGCGGCAGCGTCGCTTCGAGGCGCTCGGCGAGGGCCGCCCACTCGTCTCCCTCGGCAGCGGAGAGGCGACCTTCACGGAGTGCGATCCGGATCTCGTCGGCCACGAGCGCCCGGTCCCGTTCGGGCATCCGGTCGAGGTTCGCTTCGACGGCGTGGCGGACGTCGGACGCTGCGTAGGTGAGACGTCCGAGGGCGTACCGGAAAGCGTAGACGAGGATGGCGGGGTCGGCAGTGATCATGATCAGTCCAGGGGTCGCACGGGGTGGCCGACGGTCCGCTCGATCGCGGCCGTCTGGAATCGGGGGATGGGTTCGGGTGGGGACGTGTACCCGGGCAGGTGGTAGCGGAGGGTCGTCTCGCCCATCGGCCGGTGCGGGATGAAGAACCACCACACGTACATGCCGGTCAGCTCGGCGAGGGCGAGCAGCTGCTCCCAGGTCGGGTACACCTCGCCGGCCTCCCACAGGTCGACCATGGGTTCTTCGACGCCGCAGGCGACGTCGACCTCGGGGCCGTCGAGCCCACGCATGTCGAGCGCCATGGTCAGCAGCCACGGGCGGAGCGCGCCGCGGTCCCACGTTCTCCTGGCCTCCTCGGTGCGTCGCTCGCGGTCCTGCCGGGCGCGGCCCTTCCGCTGCCGCACCTGCGCGGCTTCTCGCGGGTCGGCGCGGACGCCGGCGCGCAGCCACCGCGTCACGACGCGCACTCCCGCATCTGGCGGAGGATCCGCTCGGCGAGGACGAGCCGGGCTGCCTCGGGCAGGTTCGGGCTCGCGGCGCGGTACCGGTCGTACTCGTCGAGCAGCTCGGCGGTCGTCAGTGCCATCGGTCCCGCCAGGAGTCGTCGGCGACGATCTGCGCGAGCCGGGTGATGCAGGCCGCGGCGAGAGCGCAGAGGACGTCCGCGACGAGCGCGCCGATCACCATGCCCCCTTGTGGTCGTCCCAGCCCTCGTCCATCGCGGGCAGGCCGACGCCGCCGCGGTGCCCGCCGCGGACGCCAGGCACCAGCCCGCGAGCCTCGGCCGACTTCGCGCCGGTGTTGTAGCGGTCGTAGTAGCCGGACCGGTTCCGCTCGTTCGCCCGACGGCGACCCTCCGCGGACCGGACGGGCCACTTCGCCGTGCGGTGGCCGGGGTTGGCCGTCACGTGCTCGTCGGCCTGGTCCTGACCGTGCAGGACCGGGTTGCAGCCGACCGTGAGGCAGCGCATCCGGCCCGGCTGCTTCCGCTCACCCACGGTCGTCTCCCGTCTGCGGGGTCACGGCACGGATCGTGGACGGGTCGGCGGCGCGGCAGTCGAAGCACGTGTCGTTTGGCCCGTGTCCGTCGTGCGGATGGGTGAGCAGCAGCCGCTTCGGCTCGGCTGAGACCGGATCGACGGACCCGCCCTCGCCGCCGTACGCGTCGGGGCCGCTGTCGCCTTGCGCCCAAGCGGGCGGCCCCGGTTGCGTCAGCAGGGCGAGCACGTCGTCGGCTGTCGAGAGGTAGTAGTCGCGGTCGTCGTACGCGCTGCAAGGTCGGTCCTCGGCGTGCGCCTCGCGCTCCCACTCCTCCCGATCCTCCCAGTTGGCGATCTCGTCGACCCAGTAGTCCGCGTCCTCAGACTTAGCGATCGCCGCCGCGATCTGCTCTCGCGTCGGCAGCGGCATGGGCGGCGGGTCCTGCATGACGGCGGTGAACGAGTCCGCTTCCACATCGGTCAGGAGCAGCGGCACGCCGAGCTCCGACGGTGGGGCCGGGCGCTCGATGCGGACGAGCAGCTTGCCGTAACTCTCAGTCGCGATGAACGTCAGCCGATCTCCGGCCCGGCTGTCGCGTTCCTGCGGATCCTCGCCCTTGTCCCGGTCCGCGATGACGCGGTACTGCTGCTGGGTCACAGGTCTGTGCTCCGTTCGTAGGGGTCGATGGTGGGCGGGAAGCGTCGGTCGATCGCTTCGGCCCACTGCTGCATGACGGCGGACGCCTGCACGAGTTCCGTCCGCAGCTTCCGCGGGTCGGACTCCGCCATCGCCTCGAAGACCTCCTCGAGCGTGATGTCGAGCCACGTGACGGTGCCATCGGCAGCACGGCTGTCGGTCGCCAACTTCGCCGCGTCGGCGAGCACCGCGCCTCTCGCGAGATCGAGGAAGTAGCTGGCACAGGCGTCCACGTGTTCGAGGACGCGCACGTCGGGGCCGGTGCCGTCGGGGTGGTTCTGCTCGCCCCACTTCGCGTTCTGTCGCCCACGCTCCGCCCGGACGTCGGCCGCGACTCTTCTGCCCGTGTCGATCACGTCCAGTATCGCGACGCGGTCGGGGAAGTACCGGTAGACGGTGCCGATGCTGACGCCGGCGCGGTCGGCGACGTGCGCGGTCGTGAACCGGTCGTAGCCGGTGCCCTGCGCGAGGAAGCGGGCGGCGTCGAGGATCCGCTCGAGCGTCGCGGCGGAGCGCGCCTGGACGGGGTCGTTCCGGAGGTCGCTCATCACGCAGCCCCCGCGCTCGGGTGGTTCGCGATGTGCCGGACCGCGGCGCGGGGAGCGGGGGCACGGCCGGGGACGACGTCGCAGAGGCGCAGCGCCATGCCGAGCGGGATGCCCTCGTCCTGAATCCGCTGCACGTGCTCGAGGAGCGACTTAGCGGCAGCCGTGAAGGTGAGACCGGCGACGCGGACCGAGGCGAAGCGGAGCACGTTCACAACCCGCGGGTTGTCGAACTCGCGCTGCCCCTCATGCTCGACGGAGCCGAGGTCGGCGAAGCCCTTGCCGAGCTTCGCGAGGACGTGGCCGATCGCGTCGACCGGGTCGTGCGGATCGTCGATCTCCTCGTCGTGGCCCTGCGGGTCGGTGAAGTAGACCCGCTCCTCGGCAGCCTCGATCGGCACGCGGGCGGAGCCGGCGAAGTCCGGCCCCGTCTCGGCGAGCAGCTCGAGCAGCAGCGCGTGGACGTCGTCGACGTCGACGATGCGCGGTCCATCGGCATCGGGGAGGCGTCCCTGCGAGTTCGGGTCAGGCAGGGCCGCCACGACCGGTTCAGAGGTGATGCGCTGGATCGTCATCGGGTCCGTCCGCAGGGCTGGTGGCAGGTCAGGGATCGGGGCAGGCGCGGCTACTGCGGCGCCCGGTCGTCTTCTGCCGGTGAGGGTGTGGCGTACCATCGGGCACGTCCTTTCGCTGGTCGCTCAGTGGAAGGTCCGGGCCTCGGAGTGACACCTCCGGGGCCCTTCTTGTTGGTGCCGCATCGTGGAGCCATTGCCGGGACGGTAATCGCGCTCCTGGTGCGTCTTTAGTGACTGTAGCACCCACTTGGATGCTAATGCACCTCTTGGCGTACAAGTCGTACACTGGGCGCATGTGTGGAAGGTTCGTCGTCTCCGACACCACGGCCGATCTGCTGCCCGAGCTCGTCGGTGAGCTCGCCGCGCGCACCGAGCACGTCGACCAGGAGACGGGCGAGGTGCACGTCGGCCTCGCCCCGAGCTGGAACGTCGCCCCGACGGACCCCGTGTACGCCGTCCGGCAGCGGCACGGGCAGCGCGAGCTCCCGCAGATCAGCTGGGGCTTCGTGCCGAGCTGGGCGAAGGACTTCCAGAAGCAGCGCCCGAAGCCGATCAACGCCCGGATCGAGACGGTCGCGACGAGCGGGATGTTCAAGCGGGCGTTCGCGACGAACCGGTGCATCGTGCCCGCGCTCGGGTACTACGAGTGGGTGGTGCGCGAGGACGGCAAGGAGCCGCACTTCGTGCACGAGCCCGGCGGCGCCCTGGCGATGGCCGGCGTGGTGAGCGCCTGGCCGGACCCGACCAAGCCCGAGGACGACCCGGACAAGTGGCGACTGTCCCTGGCGATCATCACCCGGGACGCGCACGTGGCCCCGGGCGAGGTCCACGACCGGATGCCGGCGTTCCTGACCCCGGACGGCTACGACGACTGGCTCGACGGCGGCCTGGGCACGGACGACCTGCTCGCGCTGCTCGACCACGAGTCGCTCGCGGTCGCGGCGGGGCTCGAGCAGTACGAGGTCTCGCGGGCGGTCAACAACGTGCGGAACCAGGGCCCCCAGCTCATCGATCCTGTGCACTGACGGAACGAGGGGACGAAGTGGTCCCCCTCTTTGGGGACAGCAGACCCCCCGGATGAGCGGCAGGCGGGAACGGGCGTTCCCCCTACTGTGATGAACGGTCGCGTACCCGACACGACCGCTCTTCCCGAAGGACACCCGTGCCCTCATTGCACCGCGCTCGACCGCGCCGTCGAACCCTCCGGCTGGTCGCCGGATCCGTCGCAACGACACTCGTCGCAGGGAGCGCCGCGCTCCTGTTGCCGCACGCCGCCTTCGCGGCTCCGGCCTTCGACGCGTCGAAGCTCTACGCCGTCCAGAGCTCGTCGTCGAACGTCGTGACGATCGACCGGACGACCGGGACGGCGACGACCGTCCTGACCGCTCCCACCGGCCCCGCGAACAACGGCAGCTTCAACCAACTCGGCATCTCGGCCGACGGCGACAAGCTCTACATGACCGACAGTGCGACCGTCCGCGAGTACACCGCGTCGACGAACACCTGGGAGACGACGCAGCGCTCGACCGGCGCCACGGTCGGAACCACCATGGGTGGTGTCAACCCGAAGACGCAGCAGTACTTCTTCGGTGGGCAGACCGGCTCGAACTTCCTGTTCGACTCGTACGACCCGGCAACGAACAAGATCTCCACCACGCCGGTGACGGTCCCCGCCGCGGGAGCGCCCGGCGGCAGCGGCGACCTCGCGTTCGACCGCCAGGGCAACCTGTACTTCGTCTCGAGCTCGTCGAACAACGGCAACACGAACACCGCGCAGCTGTACCGCGTCAACGCCTCTGACCTCGGCGGGGGCACCGTGAGCGCGACCGCGGTCGGCCCGCTCATCAGCAACACCCCGATCCTCAACTCGCTGGCCTTCGGTGACGACGGCTACCTGTACATCGCGGGCAACGGCACGAACTCGTTCCTCAAGGTCAACCCCGTGAACGGCAAGACCGTCGACACCAAGACCGTCAGCGTCGCGATCACCGACATGGCCTCGAACGCCGTGCCGTCGACCGGGCAGGCCCAGGGTGGTTTCACCGACGGGCGCGCGAAGCCGAGCGACCAGCTCACGACGACCGTCAGCGGCGGTGACATCCCGACCCCGGTCAGCGCGACGACGTCGACCGGCAAGGACACCGTCACGGTGGGACCGATCATCCTGCTGCCCGGCCAGAGCTACACGGTCGACCAGACCCCCGGGAACAGCACGACCGACCCGAACGCGTACGACACGACGTACAAGTGCATCAACCTGGTCGACGGCTCGGTCGTCGCGCAGGGCAAGGGCACCTCGGCGCCGTTCACCGTCCCCGCGGGCGGCGGCGACGTGCAGTGCGTGTTCTCGAACCCGCTCAAGCCGACCGTGACGAACACCTCGTCGACGGGCAACACCCCCGGCCAGCCGGTGACCGTCGACCCGCTCGCGGGTTCGCAGGGCTCCATCGACCCGACCACCGTCACCCTGACCCCGAACACGCCGGACTCGACCGTGTCGAACGGCGGCAAGCAGCTCACCGTCCCCGGTGAGGGCACCTGGACCGTCGACCCCCAGTCCGGCAAGGTCACCTTCACGCCGGAGAGCGGCTCGACGAAGAACCCGACCCCGGTCACGTACACGGTCGACGACACCCGCGGCAACCAGACCTCCGGCCAGATCGCCGTGACGTACAAGGGGAACGCGCAGCCCGACACCGCGAAGACCACCCAGGGCACGGCCGTCACGGTCGACGTCCTGGCGAACGACCAGGGCGCCACCGTCGCCTCGAGCGTCGTCTTCCCGACCTCCGGCCAGCCGAAGGGCGCGCAGGTCTCCACCGACGGCAAGCAGCTGACGGTCCCCGGCGAGGGCACGTACTCGATCGACCCGAGCACCGGGAAGGTCACGTTCACCCCGGACCCCGCGTTCCGCGGTACCACCTCGCCCGTGTCGTACCAGGTCGCCGACGCCGACGGCGCGACGTCCACGGCGACGATCACCGTGCAGGTCGCTGCGGTCGGCCCGACGGTGAAGAACGAGACCGCCACCACGCAGCAGAACACCCCGACCACGGTCGACGTCGTCCGCGACGCCGCCCCGGGCGTGCAGGGCGGCACCCCCGTCGACCCGACGAGTGTCGTCTTCCCGACCACGGGCCAGCCGGCCGGTGCAACCACGAGCACCGACGGCCGCCAGCTGACCGTCCCGGGCCAGGGCACGTACACCGCCGACCCGACCACCGGGAAGATCACGTTCACCCCGGCGCAGGGCTTCACCGGCACCACCACCCCGGTCACCTACCAGGTCGGTGACACCGGCGGCGCGACCGGCACCGGCACGCTGACCGTCACCGTCACGGCCGTCACCCCGACCGCGAAGGACGACACGGTCACCCTTGCGCAGGGCGACACGGCCACGGTCGACGTCCTGGGCAACGACACCCCGGGGAACGCGGCGACCCCGCTCGACCCCACCAGCGTGACGTTCCCCGGCAACGGCACGAAGCAGCTCACCGTCCCGGGCGAGGGCTCGTACGCGATCGACCCGAAGTCCGGCAAGGTCACCTTCACCCCCGAGCCGACCTTCCGCGGCACGACGACGCCCGTGACCTACCAGGTCGCCGACGTCGACGGCCACACCGCGTCGGCGACGATCACCGCGACGGTCACCCCGGTCGGCCCCGCGGCGAAGGACGACACCGCGAAGACCGAGCAGAACGCCCCGGTCGTCGTCGACGTCACCGCGAACGACCAGCCCGGTGTCGCGAACGGCACCCCGGTCGACCCGACCAGCGTGGTCTTCCCGACCACCGGCCAGCCGAACGGTTCCACCGTGTCGACGGACGGCAAGCAGCTCACCGTCCCCGGCCAGGCGACGTACGTGATCGACCAGACCACCGGGAAGGTCACCGTCACCCCGGCGCAGGGCTTCACCGGCACCACCGCGCCGGTGACCTACCAGGTCGCCGACACCGGCAAGGCCACGGGCACCGCGACGATGAGCGTCACGGTCAGCGCCGTCAGCCCGACCGCGAAGGACGACTCCGCGACGACCGACCAGGGCAGCGCGACCACCGTCGACGTCCTGGCCAACGACACCGCCGGCAACGCCCAGACCCCGCTCGACCCCACCACCGTGATGTTCCCCAGCAGCAAGACGGGCACGACGAGCACGGACGGCAAGCAGCTGACCGTCCCCGGCGAGGGCACGTACACGATCGACCCGACCACCGGGAAGGTCACGTTCACGCCCGAGGCCACGTTCCGCGGCACCGCCACCCCGGTGACGTACCAGGTCGCGGACACCGACGGCACGACGGCCACGGCGACGATCACCGTGACGGCGAAGCCGGTCGGCCCGAAGGTCGCGAAGGACACCACCGCGACCACGTCGCAGAACACCCCGGCGACCTTCGACGTCGCCGGTGCCGCCAGCCCCGGCGTCAAGAGCGGCACGCCCGTCGACCCGACGAGCGTCGTCTTCCCGAAGGACGGGCAGCCGACCGGCGCCAAGGTGTCGGACGACGGCAAGCAGCTCACCGTCCCCGGTGAGGGCACCTACACGGTCGACCCGAAGACGGGCGTGGTCACGTTCACCCCGGCGCCCGGGTTCTCCGGCACCACCACCCCGGTGACCTACCAGGTGAGCGACACCGGCGGGCAGACGTCGACCGGTCAGCTGACCACCACGGTCACCGCGGTCTCGCCGACCGCCGAGCCGGACACCGCCACCCTCGCGCAGGGCGACTCCGCGACGATCGACGTGCTCGGCAACGACCACGGCGGCAACGCGGCCACCCCGCTCGACCCGGAGAGCGTCGTCTTCCCGGCCGCCGGCCAACCTGCGGGCGCCGTCGGCACCGAGAGCGCGAAGCAGCTCGTGGTCCCCGGCCAGGGCACGTACGTGATCGACCCGGACTCCGGGAAGGTCACCTTCACCCCCGAGCCGACGTTCCGCGGGACCGCGACGCCGGTGACCTACCAGGTCGCCGACACCGACGGCACCACGACGACCGCGACGATCACCGCCACGGTCACCCCGGTCGGCCCGGCGGCGAAGGACGACACCGCCACGACCGAGCAGAACACCCCGGTGTCGATCACGGTCCTGAGCAACGACGGCCCCGGCGTCGCGGACGGCACGCCGCTCGACCCCGCCAGCGTGGTCTTCCCGGCGACGGGCCAGCCGGACGGGGCCACGGTCAGCACGGACGGCAAGCAGCTGATCGTCGCCGGCCAGGGCACGTACACCGTCGACGCGTCCACCGGGAAGGTGACGTTCGCCCCGGCGCAGGGCTTCAGTGGCGCTGCCGCACCGGTGACCTACCGCGTCGCCGACACGGGCGGGGTGTCCGCTGCTGCGACGCTCACCGTCACGGTCACCTCGGTCGTGCCCGCCGCACACGACGACTGGGCGAGCACCGCGATGGACACCCCGGTGACGATGTCGGTCCTGAGCAACGACGACGCCGGGAACGCCGCGACGCCGATCGTCCGGACCACCGTCCGGCTGATCGACGGCTCCGGCGCCTCGGTGTCCCGCATCGCGGTGCCCCGGAACGGTGTCTGGTCGGTGAACGACGCGGACGGGACCGTGACCTTCACGCCGGAACCGGGGTTCTCGGGTCCGACGCAGGGCGACTACCGGATCACGGACACCGACGGGCACACGAGCGACGCCGTCATGACCGTGGTCGTCGGCACCCCGCCGACCGCGAAGGCGGACCACCGCGACGGCAAGCCCGGCACCGCGACCGTCGTCGACGTCCTCGGCAACGACGGCCCCGGCACCGCGCCGATCGACCCCGCGTCGGTCCGTCTGGTCGACCCGAAGACGGGCAAGCTCGTCGACACCGTGACGATCGCCGGCGAGGGCACCTTCACGGTCCAGCCCTCGGGCACGGTCACCTTCACCCCGGTCGACGGCTACGCCGGGACCGCCACGATCCGGTACTCGGTCGCCGGCGAGGACGGCAGCCGCGCCACCGCGGCGGTCTCGGTCACGATCCCGGTCGTGCCCGGCATCACGCAGAACCCGGCGAAGGGCGGCGGCGTCATCGTCACCACCCCGAGCGGCGACCGCCTGGCGTTCACCGGCAGCGACGTGCTGTGGCCCGGCCTCGGTGCCTCGTTCGTCCTGATGGCGATCGGCCTCGGCCTGGTCCTGCTGCACCGCCGCCGCACCGCACAGGAGCGCTGACCCGCAACCAGCTGATCAGCAACGGCGAAGGGCCGGGACACCAGATGGTGTCCCGGCCCTTCGCCGTTGCGTGCGGATCGGCTCAGTCGAGCGTCCGCCGCACGTCCGGCAGCAGCTCGTGGAGCCGCTCCGCCAGACGGTCCTGGGCTTCGTGCAGGGACCGGAAGTCCCCGACGTACTGCCCGTAGGTGTCCGAGACGAAGAAGTGCGCGCCCTGCTGGTCGACCACTCCCCCGTAGTACCCGCCGTAGTTCGCCGCCCAGAGCCCCGTGTCGGCTTCGGACCAGACGACGTGCGCCCGGGCCGGTGCGTCGGGTGACACGACCCCGGCAGCGATGCCGGTGATGACCTCGATGGTCGCCGTGTCCACGGTCACCTCGGCCTGGTGGCTGCTGGTGACGCTGGTGCTCATGGTGGTGCTCCTCGTGATGGTGGTGCTGGTGGAACCGTGCAGTGTGGTGTTGTGCGGTGCGCTGGTGTCGCGGGGCCCGTCCGACGACGGGCCGGGATGGTCGCCAGGCACTAGTCGATCGGCCGGATGACGGCCGGCAGCATGACGTGCAGCTGGTCGGCGAGCTTGGCCTGGGCGTCCTCGAGCGTGGCGAAGTCGCCGACGACGAGGCCGAAGGTGTCGGAGGCGACGTACCGGCCGTCGCGCTTGTCGACGGTGCCGCCGAAGTAGCCGCCGTAGTTGGCGATCCACTCGCCGTCGTCTTCCTGCGTCCAGGTGGTCTTCGCGCGGGCAGCACGACCGGCGTGTTCGGCTTCCGCTTCGAGGATCGCGATGACGTCGACGGTCTCGGTGTCGAGCGTGACCTCGGCTCGGCTGTCGGTGGTGACGGTGATGCTCATGTGTCGCTCTCCTTCGCGATCCGGGGTACATCTGCTGACACCAGAACGGTACGGGGCCGGCCGTCGGCAGCGCCAGCGATGCCCGCCGATTCACGGGTCGCACCAATGCGATCGATCGGGTACCCCCGGAAATCCGGGGTTGGGGGACGCAAGAACGGGGTACAGGCCCGAAACGGGGTACTCGTTTCGCGGATGAACGACTTCCCGGGGCACGTCGCGGCCGTCGGACGGTCGCCAGCGGCCGGGAGGCGCGGCACAGTACGGTCGGTTCCCGTGACCACCGCGAGCAGGACGACCGCCGTGCGGATCGTGCTGTGGGCGGCGGTCGGACTGCTGGTCGCCCTCCTGATCGTGCCGGGTACCGAGGACGGGCTGCGGTCCGCCCTGGGACGCGCCCTCGCGGCGCTGCGCGCCCTCGGGCACGGCACCCTCGACGTCGACCCGGGCTTCGCCATGGCGATGGTCGTGACGGCGGTGACCGTCCCGGTGCCGGTGCTGCTCGCGGTGGTGGGGCGCGCCTCCAGGCCGGGTGGGGTGCGGCAGCGCGCGGTCGTGAGCTGCCTGCTCGTCCTGGTGCTCGCCGCGGCTGCGGCGGTGCACGCGGACGGACGGTGGGACCGCTTCCGGGACGTCGCGACGGCCGGACTGGTCGGGGTGCTGCTCGGCAGCCTGCTCGACGCGGCGGTGCACGCGCGGGAGCGGGCGGCGCACGCCTCGGTGCGGAGCAAGCGGGTGGCGTGGACGATCGCGGGTCTCTACGGGCTGCTGGTGGTGCTCGTGGCGACGTGGGGGACGCCGGTCGACGGCGGGATCCACCCGTGGCTGGTGCGGGCCATCGCGGCCGGGCAGCGGCTCGGGGCGCCGTCGTGGCTCGGGTACAGCGCGGTCGAGTTCACGGCGAACGTGGTGTTCTTCGCGCCGTTCGGGTTCCTGGCCGTGCTCCTGCTCGGCGCCCGGCGGTGGTGGGTGGGGATGCTCGGCGGCTTCCTGGTGAGCTGCGCGATCGAGACGACGCAGGCGCTGTTCCTGCCGGCGCGGTTCGCGTCGGTGGACGACGTGCTCGCGAACACCTCGGGGGCCGTGCTCGGGGTGCTGCTGGGGGTCGTGGTGCTGGGGCGGGCGCGGCAGGCCTGAGCGGTCGTTGTTGCATCGGGCATGCTGTCCGAGTTCGGCACTGACGGCTGAAGAAGCACAGAGCGCGCCCCTGCCGGAAACAAACGTGACCTACCGTCAGCGCATGGCCCGACCCGAACGCCGCCCCTACCGTCCGCCCTCGATGTTCCCGTGGTGGTTGTGGATCGCCGCGCCGCTGGCGGTGATCGCCGTCGTGGCGATCGCGTTGCTCGTCGCCTGACGACCACCCGCCTGACGACCATTCGTCCCACAACGAGAAGAACCCCCCGGCACCGAGGTGCCGAGGGGTTCTGTCAGTCGAGCGAGGCTCAGACGGTCTCGCGCTGGCGACGGACCGACTTGCGGACGACCAGCAGGCCACCACCGAGGACGATGGCGCCACCGGCAGCCCAGAGGCCGAGCGTGGAGATGGTGCCACCGGTGAAGGCGAGCTCACCGGGGGTGCCGGTGTTGCCGTTGGCGGCGACCGAGGTCGCGCCGGCCGGGGCGATCGTGAAGGTCGCGAAGCCGGTCACACCGGAGGTCGCGCCCGTCGCGGTCAGGTTGTACGTGCCCGAGCCACCGGCCGGGAACGTGACGCGCACGGTGAGCGAACCGTCGGCGTTCGCGGTGTAGTCCTTCGAGACGGTCGTGGTCGGCAGGGCGCCGAGCGTGACCGCACCGGCACCGGTGACCTGCACGCGGACCGACTCGCCGTCCTGGAAGGCGCCCGGCGTGAAGGCGACCGTCGCCGTGCCTCCGGCGGTGTAGCTACCCGAGACCGACACGTCGGAGTCCGGCGTGTACCCAGCAGCGTTGGCCGCGGTCGGGATGGCGATGAAAGCTGCGCCCGCGAGGACGGCAGCGGCGATGAGCTTCTTCATAGAAGTGTTTCCCCTAGTGATCTGATCCTTCAGACCCTGACACCCAGAGCCCGTGCACCGCACGCAAGCCACGTGGTGCACGCGGTTGCTATGGCGAAGTTCCCTCAATCTAGCGGGAATCCCCAGCTTGTTGCCACCAGATCCGTAACTTTCTCCAGACGACATCTCGTGCAGGCGCTTCATCGAGCGGTCAGCCTTGCGTAACGCGGAGTTCACACGTGGAGAAAATCCCAGTTCAGAGCCGCGTTCATTCGTTCCCAGCGCGGCTGATCCGTACCCCTGTGAGGGCAGTGAGCGCGCGTCGAGGGCGCTCAGCTTGCCGCAGATCCCCTCGATCTGGGGGTAGCTGAGACCGCGTTTCCCGGAGCAACACGATGGTCCATCACCTTGTCAGGACGTACTCGGGTCTATCGTTCGCGGTCAGCCCTGCGGGACTGGGGCGGCGCAGTCGAATCGCAGCGGCAGGGCCTTCGTCTGCTCCACACCCGGGGTGGACAGCACCTCGGTGCCGGCCTTCGCGTTCTTGGCCTGCCCGAGGAAGGCGACCCGGAACGTCGCGCTCTCGCCCGGCGCCAGGACGGTCCGCAGCTGCGCGACCGGGTGGCCGTCGTCGGTCGCCGTCTGCACGCCGACAGCCTTACCGTTCTGCGAGGCGCCGAGGAAGATCGCGTTCTGCGGCGCGTAGACCGCGATGAGCGTCTTGATCTTGCCCGGCTCGGTGCCGAAGTCCCCTCCACCGGTGACGTACCTGGGAAGGCTCGTGGCAGCGTCGGCCGGTGCGGTGTTCTTGATCGTCACCTCGACCGCGGAGGTCGGCAGGCCGTCCTTCCGGCAGACCGACGACCCGACCGAGATCGTCTTCTGCAGGTAGTAGTCCATCTTCGAGCCGGTGCCGTCGTTCAGGTAGACGCCGAACTGCCGGGTCTCCTGGTCAGCGGTCGGCAGCGCTCCGGAGACGGCCGTGCCGTCGATGAGCTGCTCTTCGGACGCGTCGGCGCTCCAGAGGCGGAGTCGTCCCTCCCCCGCGGACTGCGTCAGCGCCGCGACGAACTGCTTCGCGTCGAATCCGCCGCTCGAGACCTTCTCGAACACCGCGCTGGCTGCCGAGGCGAAGAACGCGTCCTGCAGCTTCGGGTCGGAGTACTTCGCGTACGCCTCGCTGAGCAGCAGCTTGACGGCGTTGTCGGACGTCAGCGTGTCGCCGGTCGCGAGCTGCACCGGGCCGGTGGCCTTGAGCAGGTAGCTGAGCGTCACGGGGTCGATGGCGATGACGCCGTTCACCTGCTGCCCGGTCTCGCGCTGCCACATCGCCTGGGCGAGCTTGCCCGAGACGTCGAAGCGCGGGGTCAACGTGACGTCCTGCATGTACTTCCCGGTGATGTCGCCGTACAGCGCCCTCGTGCCGTCGTCGAGCGGGAGCACTGATTCGGGATACGGGCCGAACGCCTGTCCTGAGCGCTGGTCGCCGAATGCGACAGAGCCGTCGTTCACGTTGAGGAGCGCCACGGCGCCGGGGATCCCGCCCCCGGCACGCAGCTCAGCGTTGTTCTGGAAGAGCAGCAGGTACTGGCGGTCGCCGTCGGCGCCGAGCATCGCCGGGGCGAGCTGTACGACGCGGTTCGCGGTGTCGACCTGCCCGTGCACGGACGTCAGGGCGTTCCGGAGCTGGTTCACCGCGGACGTCACCGGGGACAGCGTGTTCATGGTGTCGATCGCGTCCGCGTCCTTGACGGCTTCGTCGATCGTCGCGGTCGCCTTGGCGACCGGCGCCTGCGCCTGCACGAGGGGCTGCAGGTCGACCTTGCCGTTCTTCGGCGCGAACGAGTCCGTGCCGAGCTTGCCGACGACGCTCGCGACCGGGCTGACCGCACCTTGCGACACGTCGTCGACCACGCCGGCGATCTGGCGCACCGCACGCAGGTTCGTGCCGAAGAAGGGAACGTGCTCCGAAGCACGCCAGATCGGGTCGCCGGTCAACGAGCGGGCCGCGCCGGCTTCGTCCTCCAGGTGCGCGGCCGTCTTCTCCGCGCTCGCGGTGTCGCCACCGGTCAGCTGCGTCCGGAGCGTCTGGACGTCGGTGACGGCGTTCTCGAGGTGTCCCTTCGCGAGCACACCCCGCACCCCCACCCAGGCGACGGCGAGGATGACGAGTAGGACGATGGCCAAGACGATCCACAGCACGGTCCGGGCCCTGTTCCCCCGGCGTACAGCAGTGCGTCGCGACTCGGGCAGGTCGGACATGAGGGCAATCCTATGGTCCCTCATGTCCGCTTCCCGTCACTGACGGATCGAGTCGGCGTTCTCGTGGAACCAGTCGATCGTGCTGCGCAGGCCGTCCTCGAGCCCGATCTGCGCGGTCCAGCCGGCCTCGGCGAGCTTCGACACGTCGAGCAGCTTCTGCGGCGTGCCGTCGGGCTTCGACGTGTCCCACACGGTCTCGCCCTCGAACCCGACGACCTTGGCGATGGTCTCGGCGATCTCGCGGATGGTCACGTCTGATCCGGTGCCGACGTTGACCTGGTCAGGACCGTCGTAGTGCTCGATCAGGTGGAACACCGCGGCGGCCATGTCGTCGACGTGCAGGAACTCGCGGCGCGGTGTCCCCGTGCCCCAGTTCTCCACCCGGCCTAGGCCGTCCCGAACCGCTTCGTCGTAGCGACGGATCAAGGCGGGCAGGACGTGCGACCCCGTCGGCGAGAAATTGTCGCCGGGTCCGTACAGGTTCGTCGGCATCGCCGAGATCCACGGCAACCCATGCTGTCGGCGTACGGCCTGCACCTGCAGGATCCCCGCGATCTTCGCGATCGCGTACGCGTCGTTCGTCGGCTCGAGATGGCCGGTCAGCAGGGCGTCCTCGTGGATCGGCTGGTCGGCGAGCTTCGGGTAGATGCACGACGACCCGAGGAACACCAGGCGCTCGACACCGTGCTCGACGGCAGCGTCCATGACGTTCACCTGGATCTGCAGGTTCTCGCTGAGGAAGTCGTGCGGGTAGGTGTTGTTCGCGAGGATCCCGCCGACCTTCGCAGCCGCCAGCACGACGTGCTTCGGGCGCTCCTGCGCGAAGAAGTCGAACACCGCGGCGCGGTCCTTCAGGTCCAGCTCGGCGGACGTCCGGCTCACCAGGTCAGTGAAGCCCTCGGTCTCGAACTTCCGCTGCACCGCGGAGCCCACGAGCCCGCGGTGGCCGGCGATGTAGACGCGGTCGGATCGATCGAGCGGCCCGGGGGTAAAGGAGGTCTCGGTCATCAGGACTCCCAGCTCGCGAGCTTCACGGTGTCGATCCACGGACGGCCCTCGTGGTCGAGCGCCTCGATGTCGGCGTCGACCATGATCCGGGCGAGCTCCGCCGTGTCGACCGTAGCCTCCCAGCCGAGCTTCTCCTTGGCCTTCGACGCGTCCCCGACGAGGGCGTCCACCTCGCTCGGGCGCAGGTAGCGCTCGTCGAACCGGACGTGGTCCTCCCAGTTCAGCCCGGCGTGCGAGAACGCCGTTGACAGGAAGTCCTTGACCGTGAAGTTGCCCCCGGTGGCGAGCACGAAGTCGTCCGGCTCGTCGACCTGCAGCATCCGCCACATGCCTTCGACGTACTCCGCGGCGTAGCCCCAGTCACGCACCGAGTCGAGGTTGCCGAGGTACACGTGGTCCTCGAGCCCGGCCTTGATCCGCGCCACCGCACGGGTGATCTTGCGCGTGACGAACGTCTCACCGCGGCGCGGGGACTCGTGGTTGAAGAGGATGCCGTTCACGGCGAACATGCCGTACGCCTCGCGGTAGTTCCGGGTCACCCAGTAGCTGTAGACCTTCGCGGCGCCGTACGGGGAGCGCGGCCAGAACGGCGTCTCCTCGTTCTGCGGCGGCGGGGTTGCGCCGAACATTTCGGACGACGACGCTTGGTAGAAGCGCGTGTGGATGCCGGACATCCGGACGGCCTCGAGCATGCGCATCGAGCCGACCCCCGTGACGTCCCCGGTGTGCTCCGGCTCGTCGAACGAGACACGCACGTGGGACTGCGCGGCGAGGTTGTAGACCTCGTCCGGCTTCAGCTCGCCGAGCAGGCTGACGAGCCGTGCGCCGTCGCCGAGGTCGCCGTAGTGCAGAAAGAGCTTCGCATCCGGATTGTGCGGGTCGACGTACAGGTGGTCGATCCGCGAGGTGTTGAAGGTCGAGGCACGGCGGATGAGCCCGTGCACCTCGTACCCCTTGCGGAGCAGCAGCTCGGCCAGATACGACCCGTCCTGCCCGGTGATGCCCGTGATGAGTGCGCGCTTCGTCAATCGTTTCCCGATCCCGTGGAGGTAGCAGTCCGACGTCCCCGCGCCAGCCCCTGCAGAAGTTGAGCATAAGTGTTGAACGAGGCGTGGCTGGACAAGCGTTCCCGACGGAAGCGCTGACCGGCGAGGCCCAGCTCTGCAGCCCGCTCCGGGTCGCTTGAGAGTGCCTCAGCCGCTTCGAGCAGCGCCCGCGGGTCGCCAGCCGCGACGGAGACGCCACCGCCGGAAAGGAGCACTTCGCTCTCAGTGACGCTCCCCGCGTCCGTCGCTGCCAGGACGGGAAGGCCAGTGCTGAAGTAGGAGGTGAGCTTGCTCGGGACCGCCATCCCAGCGACGCCTGGCTTCTCGTTGACGAGCAGCGCATCCGCGGCCGCGAGGGCGCGGCGGAACTCAGCATCGGGGAGAGATCCGAGCATCTGCAACGAGAGGACATCCGCGGCGGCCCGCTCGAGGTCGCGGCGTTGGTTCCCATCGCCGAGGAGCACGAAGCGGACCTGACTGCCACTTGCGGCAGCGAGCTTCGCCGCCTCGACGACGTTCTCGAGCCCCTGCTTGACCCCCATGTTGCCTGCGTGGAGGACGACGAATTCGTCGTCGGTCCAGCCGAGTTCCGCTCGTGCCGCCGCCCGATCGACGGGTTCGCGATCCTCGAGGTGCGACCAGTTGCGCACGACTGCCACGGCACTCGGAGCGACACCAAGCTCCTGGACGACCGTGTCACGGAAACGCTCGTGGATCACAACGACCGCATCCGCTCTCCTGAGCAACCATCCCTCGAGCGCCGCGACCGCCCGCGCTAGGCGACCCGGCCGTTCACCAAGCTCCCGCAGGCCGAGGGAGTACAGGTCCTGTACCCAGACGACGACAGGAGCCCGTCGGCCGAGCCGCGCACGGAGGAACGCGATCGCACTGGACAAGAGCGCGGGCGATACGAGCACGATGGCGTCCGGCCGGCCAAGCCGAGTCAGCGACGACGCGAGTCCGAAGGAGATTTCGGACACTGCACGCGACAATCCGCCCGGCTTCGAGGGAAGACGGTGACGGAACCGCTCGACGACCACACCAGCATGCGACTCACGAGACCGACGGGGCGGCTCGCCATTGAACCGCCACTGCGGGTAGTGGGGGTGCGCGCTCAGGGCCCGCACGCGGAAGCCGCGGCGAGCGAGCTCCTCAGCCAGACCCGCCGAATACGGTGCGATCCCAGTGGTCTCGGGGGTGTAGTTCATGCCGATCAGCAGAACCGACAAGGGGGTCGTCACCGACTAAACATAACAGTTGCGATGAGTTCCGACCCCTCCTGGCCTTGAACTGGGTCAGGTCAAGCAGCCCCAAGTGTGCGAGGCGCCCGTTCGTGGTCGCGGCCCGTCAACGACCTCCGGGACACCCCCCCCAGGTCCGACCATTGAGAGGATTCCATCCTCGACGGCCCTCACGAGCGATCTGATGACGATACGCTTCCCCCATGTCACGGTTGATTCCGTTGTTCGCTCGCCTCCCAATTCCGATCAGCTACCGTTGGCGCCTCCTCCGTCTCGCAGGGCTGGACACAGATACTGCGGGGATCGCGCCGGGAGTTCAATTTTGGAATACGAAGGTGAAGTTAGCCGCGGGCTGCTTCGTGAATCGAGGCGTCAAATTCGAAGGGGCGGCACAGATCGATGTCGGCTCACATGCAGCGATCGGCCCCGATGTTCTCATCTTGACTTCGACGCACGATATCGGCCCTTCGTCCTGGCGCGCTGGGGCGGGCGCACCTCTGTACGCTCCTGTTTCGATCGGAGCAGGAGTATGGATCGGCGCGCGAGCCACAATCCTCCCCGGCGTGACAATCGGTGATGGCTGTGTCATCGCCGCAAATGCCGTCGTGCGCGGCGACTGCCCAAGGGACACGATGTGGGCGGGGGTGCCTGCGCGCCTCGTAAAAGCTCTCATTTGAACAGCGCCTGATCGCAACGCGCTCGTCTCGCGATGCGGTACGCAGACACCCAGGCGTGCTTGAAGGAACGGCGGTCGCTGACGGCGCTAGGCTGACGAACACTCAGGGCGAGCCGATGGCTGCCGTGCTGCTTGCACACCTCAGGGACGTCCGCATCGAACGAGGAGAACAGATGACCGAGAGCGTCGCGCCCCACCCCGACCCCCGAGAACCCAGGATCATCTCGCTGGCCGATGCGCCGGGCGAGCGAGCAGCTTGGGACCGCCCATTACCAATGGTGCTTGCTTGGTCGGCCGCTGAGCTTCTCTTCGTGTACAACCCCTGGCAGTTCAGTTCTCGTCTCCGAACTTGGGTGCTTCGACGATTCGGAGCGAACATCGGCGATGGGGTGATCATGCGCCCCCGAGTCCGCGTACGATTTCCCTGGAAACTTCAGATTGGAGAGAACAGCTGGATTGGAGAAGGCGTCTGGATTCACAATCAAGCTCGAGTGACGATAGGCTCCGACACCGTAATCTCACAAGAGACCTTTCTTACCACCGGTACCCACGCACATCGCACGGATATGGGATTGCGAACACGCCCAATCTCAATCGGAGACGGAGTCTGGATTACTTCTCGATGCATGCTCCTGGGCGGCACGGTGATCGGAGATGGCTCCCTTGCCCGTCCGATGTCGCGAATAAGCGGGCAATTTGCGCCCAACTCTGTCATTGACGGAATTCCAGCCGTGCATGTCGCGAACCGATTTGACGAAGTGAATTGACCTTTCATCCGACGCACCATCGAAGCCGAGACGACCTGAGCCATGCCAAGAAATAAAAGACTCGACGAATCCGCCGTCTTATGGGTCCAAGGAGGTCTCGGGAATCAGCTGTTCCAGCTCAGCGCGGCCTTCCAGACTGCCCAACAAAAGTCACTTTCGCTCCTTCTCTCGAGATCCAGCTTCGGGCGAGACAAGCTGCGCAACTTCGAACTTGAGCGATTGATCAATCCCACCAAAATCCTCACCAGCGCGGAGGAGCATCGACTCGGGCAGCCCTACAACTGGCGCGGCAAGAGGAGAACCTCACCGTTACTCAGCAACGTGAGATTTCAATTCGCCAGCGATCACCCGCAAGAAAGCGATTTCGAGCCCGGCACCTTGAATATAGGATTTTATCAGGAACATGCTTGGCTGGAGTTGCCCACCGATATTGTCCGTGGAGAACTCACGCATCAAGCGTCAGCGGTCAAGGGGATGCTGCGCGAAGGACAGCTCGTCGCACACGTTAGACGAGGCGACTACGCTACCTCAGCCTCCGCGCGCGCTTCCTTCGGCTTCCTTGATCGAGATTACTACCACAGAGCAGCCTCGGAATTAGGCCGCGAGCTCCAAGAAGCAATCATCTTCACGGACGATGTTCAAGCCGTGCAACGCGAGTTTGGCGTCTCGCGGGACCAGGTGGTCGGATCGGACGACATCCGGTCGCCGCTGGACACGCTCCTCACCATGTCCACGGCGAGTGCACTCATCATTCCGAACAGTACGTTCTCCTGGTGGGCCGCAGAAATCGCAGGCGACGTTCCAGTGGCCGCTCCAGAAACCTGGTTCTTCGATCGACCAGAGGACCTCAAGCGTCAACAGTGGATTGCAGTACCGAACTCGTCATGAGATTCAGAGTCCGCACCTCCATAGGATGGCTCCCATTTAGCCAAGTAATCCTTTTGATATCGTCCTTGACGACCTTCGCGATTCTCTCGCGACTCATCGCGCCCTCAGCGTATGCACAGTTCGCAGTTCTGGCATTCGTTTACACAATCTGCTCACTCGCGACCGATTTATCGTCGATGGGCTTCCTTCTTGTACATGGAGATTCCGCGACAAATCGTCGGCTTGCCTGGAGGAGCGCGACGCTGAGCGCTGCAGGAGGCGCCTGCCTCCTAGCAATAGCAGCCACCACGCTCACGCTTGCTCCGCTACCCCTCGGCCCGCCAGGCCTAGCGAATTCCGCGATCCTTGTACTCGGCTTAGTAGCGCAAGCGCTTTCTCAGCCACCAAGAGCGCAGCTAATGTTACGCCGAGCTTACTCGCGTATTGCTGTTACAGACATCGCAGCGACCGCTGTCACGGTGGTGGTCACAGTACTCCTAGCCCAAGTCAATGCCTCGGTCACGGTGCTCTGCACACAATTGACCTTGCTGTCCGTGGTTCGCCTATTGCTGGTCGCAGCACTGAGTGCCAGGAGAGAAACATTCTCGGACATGGCAAACGGGAGCTCCGGCGGAGCTGCGATGGGTCCTGTCGCGTACGGACTCCGTGTACTGCCCCTGAACGTTGCTTCGTACGCGAGCCGCTCAATTGACTCCGGGGTACTTCCGCTCATCCTCCCTGCAACCGCGGCGGCCACATACTCACGGTCGTACCAGCTCATAATAAGTCCGATTACTCAGATTCAACTTTCACTCGGCGGGGCACTCGTGGAGCGGCTCGCGAGGCATGCAGACGGAGATCCCGCCGCGGCTCGTCGCTTCAACGGGGCGCTCTGGGCCGCGCTACACACTCTGACCTTCTCTGCCGCCATCGCGCTCTCGCTCGGAGCCCCCCTGATCCAAAGCATCTTCTTCGGACCCGCGTGGCAACATGTCGACGTTTTCGTCGCCGCGATGGCCGCCCTACTGCCTTCATTGACGTTGAGTACGTACATCTCCTGGAAGCTGCAGATCAGCGCGAACATCCGCCACTCGCTCGCGAACCTGACAGTCCTGATGCTGGTGCCGTTCTTGGCTATAACACTGGCCCTCACGTCAGGCACGAGCGGTGCCGTAATCGGACTCGCGGCAGGAGCCCTGATACAGGGACTACTGCTGGCAATTATGCACAGAAGCTATCTCCCAACCAGGCTGTGGCTGGTTCTACTTCAGATCGTCACAGAATGGATTGTGCTCGCTGCGCTCGTGGCACTTCGCCTAAGTTGAGTCTTCTCAGTGGAGGAACGGGAATGCAGACTCAAGCTTCGTCAATCTGTGGACACGCCGACGGTCAGACCCACGAGGCAAAGCTGCAATGAGCTGATCGGTAATTGTTGAGATCTCTTCGTTCGACACCGTCCAAGCGGCCGGCAGTCCGAGCGACTCGCCCAATGCGCTCCAAGCTCGTATGAGCTCTGGATTTCGACTCACCCGACTCGTATAGGACGATTTTGCCGTCGCTTGTGAAGGATGATGCCGGTAGGCCACGTTAGCCACGGACGCAAGTCGAATTCTCCTCCCTTCAGCAGCGAGGCGCATCCAGAGTTCATAATCCTCGGCGGGACCATGAACGTAGGTTTTAGACCCGTTCAGCGCACCCCTCCGGGCCAACATAGTCGACTGCGGCAGCGGGTTGATGATGAATAGGGCCAGGGGCAGCGCGGCTGGCGAGAGCGGGGCCGGTCGAGGCACGTGGAGACGTCTTCCGGCTCCGAACCTCACAATAGGTGCGAACAACAGATCCAAATCTCTCATGGCGCGCTCGAACCCCAAAAAGCGATTCGGCAAACACACATCATCCGCGTCCAAGGCCGCAACAAACTCACTGTCAGATTCTCCGATCAGCAAGTTCCGGGCGCGCGCCGCTCCAATATTCCGCCCAACGCCGACGAAGACTTTGACTCTTGAGTCCTGGTCCGCCAAGCGATCAGCCACGTCACGCGTATCATCGGTGCTCGCGTCATCGTAGATCAGTACCTCAGAGTCCTTCGGCAGCGCAAAGAGCGTCGATCTGACGGAACTTCTGAGGGTGCCCCCGGCGTTATGAGCAGGAATCACGACGCTAATCCGCGGCATTACGACGCTCCAAGACTCGGGCCGGTATTCCAACGGCGGTTCTTCCAGGTGGAACGTCGTCGAGCACCACACTCATGCTCCCCAAGAGAGCCCTGTCGCCCACGTTAACTGAACCCAGGACTTGCACGTAGGCTCCGAAAACTACGCCATCCCCAATCACAGGAACAGGTCCCCCTGCTACGCGCTCGCCTACGGTGACGCCGTGCCGAAGGACGCAGTCGCTTCCGATCTCGGCTCGCGGATGAATGATGATTCCTCCGAAATGGTGGATCATGAGCCGGGGCCCTACCACGGCGCCCCGAGGGATATCGATACCTGTGATCAATCGTACGAAACTATAGAGGCCGAAATAGATCGCGTGTTCGAGTAAAGATGCAATCGAGCGACGACCCTTGCTCCTTTGACCAAAGCGGTAGACACGCAGAGCCCAGTAGCTCGGCTGCAGAAGCCATGCGTGAGGGCCGTAGAGGTCTCTTTCCGCCTTACGATCCTCTGCGGACTCGTACGCTGTCATCGCCCTTCACCCGATATCATCCTCCGCAGTTGACGACTCAGCTGGTGTCTAGCCGCACTTGCATAACGCCGGACTCGAGATACTCCGAGTATTTCCCTCTGAACGACGCCCGCCTGCTTGCCGATCAACACTGCCTGGCTGCTGGACACTCCATCTAAATGGAATCGCGCTAGCGGCGAGAAAGCCCTTGCGAATGGGATACCGCGGACGTAGAGTCGAGCGGTGAACGCATAATCGCCGACTATTCCGAATCTGGACTCATACATGAGGGCGCCGATCTCTCCCCGAGGGTAGAGGATAGCTTGGTGAGAGGTTGGAAGTGCGTGCCAGATGGATCCTGGTGCACGGCTCCGACGCGCAACATCAAATCGGCGTCCTGCTAAAACGTAGTCGCCGAGCAGGACCGAGGTTTCGTGACGTCCGATCAGAGAAGCCAGATTCCGCCATGAGATGACCGCTTCATCACCGCCGTTCAGGAACCAGACGTATTCACCGCTCGCGGCAGCCAAGCCCTTATTCATGGCATCGTAAATACCATCGTCGGGCTCGGCGATCAGACGCACCCGGCCGGGCATTGCTTCCGCTAGCGTTTGGGTGGATTCCCTGACCGCACCGTCAATCACGATCATCTCGACGTCGTCCGCTCCGTCTACGAGGATGTCTCGCACCGAACTGAACGTTCTCGATAGCCCTTCGTCATCGTTGTAAGTTATAGTGACGATCGAGATTTGCGTCATGCTTACCTACCTGATCTTTCAGCGACTCAGCGGCCGCGGAAGAGTGGACAACTGCAAACAACAGCCAAAGTGTCAAGACGAATTCTGGAAGCATCACGCCGCCGGAGAAGAGCAGACTTCCGACGGACCAGACCGCAGCGAGCGCCGCACCGGTCCTCCCTGTTCGTTGCGCCTGCAGTGTTCGGCGCAGAGCCCAGGCGATGAGAGCAGCGGTCCCAACGAGCCCGATCCAACCGAAATAGAAAACGAATACATAGAATCCATTATCCAGCGAGTCGCCAGTAGCTGCCCCGTTGAGAATCCCGTAATCCGCAACGGTGTCCCTCAATGAACCAAAAGGGTGCCCTAAGGGATAATGATTCAGGGTATCACGAAGTATTTGCAGCGGGCCTATCAGGCGGTAGTAAGCGCTCGATCCAGTGGTGAAGGTTGAGTCAAGCCTTCCGGAGAGGTAAGGGACAGCTACGGCAGCTGCCAGCACCAATCCAACGATTGCAGGTAGTCTCCATTTGCTCCGGCTCGCCAGGAGCGCCACCATCGCGACGAGAGCAAAAACTAGCAATCCGGTCGCGGACCGGATGGTGAGCATGCCGACAGTGCCCAGAATCCATGCGGTCTTGACGTGTCGTCTAGCCGCAATCAGCATCACCGCGAGACTGCCGACTATGAAGGCCGCGTATGAGGGTTCAAGGTAGAAAGCCGCAGCTCGAGGGATAGGGTTGAATTCGAGATGAGGGTTGTACTCGTACAGATATTGGTGCTCCCCGAAGAGATTGAACCATGCGAGGCTGCCTCGAGATCCCGTCGCAACCTGAAGCACCGAAATTAGGACGACGACGCTCAGCGAAAAAAGGATTCCCCTCATCGCTCCGTGCGCGAATCTTGCGCGTACCGTAGATGGATCATACTGAGCCACTATGAAGGCCGCGAGTACGAATAGAGAGAACGTCCCGAAGAACGTTGAAGATCCGCCACGCAACGAAGGTGAGACTATTTGGACGAGAGCGTTCGGTATGCAGACAATCGACGTCGTCACCAGAAGTGCGCCCATTGAGATCCGCCTCGATGACACTGCGAGGAGGACGACCCCTGCGAACAGGCCGATCGTGATCGGATAGGTGCCCAACTCGCCCAGTTGAAAGTGCTGGAAGATGATCAGCACTGCTACAACGGTCGTGACAAAGCCGTTGTAGATGCTAGTCGTCAAGACAGTGCCTCGCGATAGACGTCGGCATACTCAGAAACCATCCGCTGCGGGTCGAAAAGCGCGTTGGGAAGTGTTCTCTGGATTTTCCGGCTCTCAACAGCCGCGATAGTCGAACGCCAGTCACGGGCCGAGACTATAATGACTCGATCGTCCGACGCGAATTCTGATGCCGCTTTCGATGGGTTGGCGACGATGTGCATCCCGGCAGTCAAAGCCTCCGCTATGGTGAGCGGGTAATAGTCCACCCGAGAAAAGAACAAAAGATGGGAATGTTCTTTCATCAGTCGAACCATGGTGCCTCGGTCAGCTACCGCGGGGAGATGTTTGGCTCCTTGTATGCGCTCGGGGGCGTTGTCACCCACGATGGTCACGCGGCCCGGTGCGGCCTCCGATATCTCGCGGAGGAGTTCAAGGTCTACTTTGGCGCGGTCGCGCAGATCTCTGCTCATGAAAAGGTAAGTGGGAGCATTCGGCGCTGTTCTTGGCGTCCCGCTCTGACTCGCGCGCCAAAATTCAGGATCAACAGAATTCGTAATGACAGAGACGCCCGTGAAACCTGCCTCTCTCATCTCCTCCGCAAGCCATCGTGCACAAGCGACAAGTTTGACCGGGGTTGCTTGACTCAGCGCCGCAAACGCGTCGCGCCGCCGCGCGAACTGGACGGCGGCTCTATCGAGCGTCGCCGACGGATATGCCTCAGGATGGGGACACGGGTCGCAGCCGGTTCTCCATCCCTCGCAGGCGCCGGGTTGTGCGCATCGGCCGGTCATCAACCACTGATCGTGCATCGTCCACACGACCGGCTTGGCTGCGGACTCGAGAACCTTCATGAGTCCGGTGGGCGGCAGCATGTAACTGTGAACAGCATGCAGGTGCACAAGATCGACTCTCTCGATCGCCGCCTTCAGCACGGACAGTCGCCCGCCCAGGGGACCAGGAAGTTCCTCTCCGTGAATTCGATGCGCGGCGAGGTTGGCTGCTGCGCTCAGGCGTGATGTGAGCCGAATAGCGTCGTACTCCGCTTCCAGAGGTGAAGATCCACCCGAGGGCCCATATCCGTACGCTATTGAGGCTTCAAAGCCCTCCCTGCCGAGACCATCAAACAGCGTCCGAGCAACTCCGCCGGCCCCGCCTTCGCTCAATCGAACATTGACCTGTAGGACACGTCTCATTCGCGGCCCTCAGTTCCAGATGTCGACTTCTTCGGCAGGCGCCAGACTGACGTCGAGCCGGCCAGGATGACAGTTTCAATAGGCTCCACTTGAATACACCACCGCCCTCACGGTCTTCCACAAGATCAAAAGGTCACTCACAAGCGACCAGTTCTCCACGTAATACAAATCGAGCCGCACCGAGTCCTCCCACGACAGGTTGGATCGTCCACTGACCTGCCATAAACCGGTCATGCCCGGCTTCACCAGGAACCGTCGGTGCACGTGGGAGTCGTACCGCTCGACCTCGCGGGCGAGCGGCGGACGCGGACCCACGAGGGACATGTCGCCCACGAGGACGTTGAACAGTTGCGGTACCTCGTCCAGGCTGTACCGCCGCATGAACGCACCGATGCGGGTCACCCGGGGGTCGTTCTTCATCTTGAACAGGACGGCGTTGCCCTCGGCGCGGTCGAGCGTGCTGAGTTCCTGCAGACGGGCCTCGGCGTCGACGACCATGGAGCGGAACTTGACCATCCGGAAGGTCGAGCCGTTCAGGCCGACGCGCTCCTGCCGGAAGAACACGGGTCCGGGCGACGACGTCTTGACGAGCAGCGCGAGGACGAGCAAGACCGGGGACAGGACGAGCAGGAGCGCAGCTGATCCGACCAGGTCGAACGCGCGCTTGGTGTAGAGCTTGCGACCGGAGTACGTCGGGGTCTCGACGTGGATCAGGGGCAGGCCCTGCACCGGTCGGGTGTGGATGCGCGGACCACCGATGTCGGTCAGGCTCGGCGCCACGACCAGGTGCTGCCGGCCGGGCTCGAGCGACCAGCTGAGCTGGCGGACGCGCTCGGGCGGCAGGTCGTCGGAGCTGGTGATGACGACGGTGTCGGCGCCGGTCAGCTGGAGCGCCGACGCCACGTCGTCGATGCCGCCGAAGCTCTCGATCGTCGAGCCGTCCAGCACACCGCGGGTCCCGTTCGACACCGCGGCACCCACGACCCGGTAGCCGGCCTCGGGTGTGCGGGCGAGCTCACGGCCGATGTGGAGCACGCTCGCGGTCGAGCCGACGAGCAGCACCCGGGCGGAGTACCCGCCGTGCTTGCGCTCCGCGACGAGCCACTGCCGCCACATCCAGCGCGAGAGCAGCAGGACCAGGATCCCGACCGGGAACGCGATCAACACGTAGCCCCGGGCCAGGTCGACGTGGAACAGGAATGCTGCGATCGCGAGCAGCCCGAAGACGCGCACGCTCGAGTCCGCGACCAGGCGGTACTCGGCACTGCCCACCCCGATGACCCGGCTGCCCCGGGTGTCGTAGATCGCAAGAGCGACCATCCACACGAAGATGACGACGACCGAGATGCCGGTGTAGCTCAGGCGCAGGTCCGCGGTGTTCGTCGCGAGATTCGAGTCGAAGCCGAGCCATGCGATCTGCACCCCGAACACGACCCAGACCACCGCGAGCAGGTCCGTGACCAGCACGCGCCGCGAGTACGTGCGGCTCCACTCCTGAGTTGCCGCAGGAGCACCTGCCGGCCGGACCCGCTCCGCCGTCACGGTGTGCTCCGGCTCACCACGTCTTGCCGCCGTCCGCGGACACCGCGACCGTGTCGCCCGCCCACATCCACACGGACTGCCCCGCCCGGTCGATCGCGATCGGCCCGGTGGTCGTCACCGGGTTGCACCCCACAGGGGTGGTCGGCGTCGCCGGCGTGACACCGATGGCGGTCATGGTCTCGACCTGCACGCCCTCGCACGCCGAGGCCCCGACCCGCGCGAGCGTGTAGGAGCTGCCGTCGACCGCGACGCCGCGGACGCCGCCGAGCGGCACGTCCACCCACGCGGCGGTGCCGGTGCGCCACTCGACCTGGCCGTCGCAGACGACGATCGCGGTGCGGGTGCCCTGGAACGCGTCGAGCGGCTCCGGGCACGGGTTCGCGACGGTGGTGGTGCCGAGGCGCACGCCGTCCGGCGTGATGCCGGCGCCCGAGGCGCCGGCTGCCGCCGCCTTCCAGGTCACGCCGTCGTCGACGGAGGTCCGCTCGGTCGCCTCGCAGCCGTCACCGACGGCCTCCAGCAACGAGAGTCCGTCCGTGGTCGCGCGCATCCCCCACAGGGCACGCACGTCGTCGCCCAGGGCGACGGGCGTCCACGTGGTCCCGCCGTCGACGGTGTGCTCCAGCACGACCTGCGCGACGGAACACGACGCACTGGAGGCACGCCATGCCTCCCGTCCGTCCACTGCGGACAGCAGACGGCGGGCCGGGCCCTGGGACGCACCCTGCGCGGACGCGTCCGGTGTCGGGGTGGCAGACGCCGACGGCGTCGGCGTCGCGTCCGAGGACGCGCCGAAGGTGGGGACGGGTCGGGGTGAGCCGACCGCCTCCGGGGCGGTCCGCCCCAGCGCCATCGCGACGAGCACGACGTCCACCACGACCAGGAGCACCACGACGGCGGCGACGCCGATCAGGGTGTTCCGTTTCAGATCACTGCCGAGGCCTCGGGCCCCCCGGCCTGCACGCATGTCGTCCCCCGGTCTCAGCGGTCGGCCCGGCGCAGCGTGCCGAGCTTCCCACGCGCCTTCTTCGGCGCCTTCGTTTCGGGCTGGATGGGCTCCGCCTCGTCCAGGCCGTAGCCGTAGCCGTACCCGTAGCGGCCGTAGCCGTACGCACCCGGTCCGCGCACCGGCATCATCGTGATGACGAAGCCCGCGATGGGGGCGCCGACGTTCTCGAGCGACGCGACGGCGGCGGCGAGCTGGCCCTTGTGGGTCTTGCCGGAGGCGACGGCGAGGATCGCGCCGGACGCCTTCTTGGACAGGATCGCCGCGTCGGTGACGGGCAGCAGCGGCGGGGCGTCGAACAGCACGTAGTCGAACTGCCCCTCGAGCGTCGTGATGAGGTCCTGCATGGCCTTCGAGCCGAGCAGCTCCGACGGGTTCGGCGGGATCTGACCAGCCGGCAGCACGACCAGGTTGCCGCGGCCCCAGGGCTGGGCGACGTCCTCGAGCGAGGCGCGGCCGATCAGCACGTCGGTCAGCCCGGCGGAGCCGTCGACCTCCATGTACTCGCCGACGCGCGGACGGCGCAGGTCGGCGTCGATCAGGATCACGCGGAAGCCGGCGCTGTCGAGCGCGATCGCCAGGTTCGCGACCGTGGTGCTCTTGCCCTCGGACTGCATCGACGACGTCATCACGAAGGTGCGTGCGCCGGTGCCCAGGTCGAGGAACTGCAGGTTCGTGCGGAGCGTGCGGAAGGACTCGGCGCGCGGGCTGCGCGGGTCGACCTGCACGATGAGCGGACGCTCGGAGGCCTTGCCGTCGAACGCGATGCCGCCGACGACGGGCTTGGCGCTGATCTTCTCGACGTCGGTCTCGGTGCGGACGCGGTTGTCGAGCGTCTCGCGCAGCACGGCGATGCCGACGCCGAGCGCCAGGCCGACGAGCAGCCCGAGGGCGATGTTCACCGGGACGTTCGGGCTGACCGGGCTGAGCGGCACGTCGGCCTGCTTCACGCGGGTCAGCTTGACGGTGCTCGTGCCGTTCGCGTCGGTGGCCTCGATGTCCTGCACGACGTTGGTCAGGCTCGACGACACCGCGTTGGCGATCTCGGTGGCCTGCACCGGGTTCGTGTCGTTCACGGTGATGGAGATGAGCGTGGTGCTCGTCGGCGCCGTCGCCGAGACCATCTTCGCGAGCTGGTCCGCGTTCATGTCGAGCTTCAGCGACGAGATCACCGGCAGGAGCACGATGGGCGTCTGCACCAGGTTCGAGTACGTCAGCACGCGCTGCTGCGTGAAGGTGTTGCCCTGCGCCAGGTCACTCGCGCTGCCCGACGTCTCCGTCGACACGAACACCTGGGCAGAGGCGGAGTACACCGGCTTCTTCAGCAGGGAGAAACCGGCCGCGGCCGCCACCCCCACCAGGGCGAGCACCACGATGAGCACCCACCCCTTGCGGAGCACAGTGATGTAGTCGCGCAGTTCCACGCGGCCGTCCTTCCCCGATCCTCGCCGTCCCCGTGGTCCCACACAGGCTCTGCGGGGGTTTTCCCAGCAGACGGCATTCAAATAGTGTCACATGATTGAGGCCCACTCGGCTGTTCTCCGCGATCCGCGTCAGTGGTCCTCTACGCTCGCCCCATGACGACCCAGCCGGAAGCGGCCGCCCACGAGCCATCGACCGCCCGGCAGCGGGACCTCGTCGCCCTGCTGATCGCCCTGGTCGTGGCGGTCGTGCTCGCCCGGATCGTCAGCACCCTGACGCTCCGCGGGGCGGTCCCGACGCCGGTGCTGCAGGTGCTCGTCGGCGACCTGTCGGTGTGGGTGCCGCTCGCGCTCGGTGCCGTGTGGGTGCTCGCGCGGACGGGCCGGGGCACGCTCTCCCGGTTCCGGATCGAGCTCGGCGACCTGGTCTTCGCGCTCGGAATCGTGATCCTGGCGCGGGTGCTCGACGTGGTGCTGGCGATCTCGTTCACCGGGACGACCGGGTTGACCCCGGCGCCGTCGCTCGGGGCGCCCGACGTGGGGTTCCTGGTCGTGTCGGCGATCGGCATCGTGCTCGTGAGCCCCGTGCTCGAGGAGCTGTTCTTCCGCGGCCTGTTCCAGCGCATCCTGGCCGACGAGCTGACCCCGCGGACGCAGTGGCTCGCGGTGGTGCTGACGGCGTTCCTGTTCGCCCTGTCGCACCTGTTCCTGGGCTCGGCGACGACGACGCTCGGCGGGTTCCAGGTGTTCGTGACGACGTTCGTGCTCGGGCTGCTGACCGGGACGCTCGTCGCGATGACGAACCGGATCGGCGCGGCGGTCGTGGCGCACGTGCTGTTCAACGCGGTGGCGGTCGTCGCGACCTGGCCGCGGTAGCGGGTCAGGCGCGCGCGGCCGGACCGGCCGGCGCCGGCGCGCTGGCCGAGTCTCGGCCTGGCGGACAAGTCTCGGGCGCGAGCACGCGAGTCTTGTCCGCCAGCGCGAGACTCGGCACCGCACCGCACCGCACCGCGCCGGGCCGGCTGGGCCGCGCCCGCGCCCGCGCCGCGCGGCTCAGCGCAGGGCGCGCAACGCGTCCGCGATCGGCGCGAGCGCCGCGTCGATCTCGTCGGCGACCCGCACGTGCGTCTCGTCCGAGCGCCGGTAGGGGTCGTCGACGTCGTCGTCCGCGGGGTCGGCCGGCGGCGGCACGGTCCCCCGCAGCCGAGCGACGCGCTCGACCAGGTCCTGCGCCGTCTCGATCCCGGACAGGTCCTCTGGTTCGAGCCCGTCGAGCACCCGCGCGAACTGCTTGATCGTGAACGCCCGCTTCGCCGCCCGGGGCGCGAGCGACACCACGGCTGCGCGGTGCGACCGCTCGGCCGTCAGAACGAGGTCGGCCGACGCCGCGATCTGCTCCGTCAGGTAGCGGGACCGGTGCGTCGACGGGTCACCGCCGAGCCGGGCGGACTGCGCGGCCGCAGGGCCGTCCATCGCGGCACCGTCGTCGGCGATCGTGCCCGCCGACTCGACCGTGAACGCGTGCGCGTCCGGGCCGAGCCGGGCGGTCAGGACCTGGGCGCCGAGCGGCGACCGGCAGATGTTGCCGCTGCAGACGAACAGGACCCGCATGCTCAGAGCGCCGCGCCGAGCAGGTCGTGGCGCACGACGATGGCGTCACGGCCGGGGCCGACGCCGATCGCGGAGATGCGGGCGCCGGACATCGCCTCGACCGCCAGCACGTAGTCCTGGGCGTTCTGGGGCAGGTCCTCGAACGAACGGGCACCCGTGATGTCCTCGGTCCAGCCGGGGAACTCCTCGTAGATCGGCTTCGCGTGGTGGAAGTCCGACTGGTTGACCGGGACCTCGTCCACGCGCTGGCCGTCGACCTCGTACGCGACGCACACGGGGATGGTCTCGAGGCCCGTCAGGACGTCGAGCTTCGTCAGCACGAAGTCGGTCACGCCGTTGATGCGCGCCGTGTACCGGGCGATCGGGGCGTCGTACCAGCCGCAGCGGCGCGGGCGACCGGTGGTGGTGCCGAACTCGAAGCCGTTGGCGCGGAGGAACTCCCCCGACTCGTCGAACAGCTCGGTCGGGAACGGGCCGGCGCCGACGCGGGTCGTGTACGCCTTGACGATGCCGATGATCCGCTCGAGCTTGCCCGGCCCGATGCCGGAACCGGTCGCGGCGCCACCGGCGGTCGCGGACGACGAGGTCACGAACGGGTAGGTGCCGTGGTCGACGTCGAGCATCGTCGCCTGGCCGGCCTCGAACAGGACGGTGTCGCCCCGCTCGAGCGCCCGGTGGATCTCGAGCGCGGTGTCGGCGACCATCGGACGCAGGCGGTCCGCGAAGGACAGCAGCGACTCGACGACCTCGTCCGCGTCGATCGCGCGGCGGTTGAAGACCTTGACGAGCAGGTGGTTCTTCTGGTCGAGGGCCGCCTCGACCTTCTGCCGCAGGATGTTCTCGTCGAAGATGTCCTGGATGCGGATGCCGACGCGGTTGATCTTGTCGGCGTACGTCGGGCCGATGCCGCGACCGGTGGTGCCGATCTGGCGCTTGCCGAGGAACCGCTCGGTCACCTTGTCGATGGTGCGGTGGTAGTGCGTGATGACGTGGGCGTTCGCCGACACGAGCAGCTTCGACACGTCGACGCCGCGGGCACGCAGGGCGTCGAGCTCCTGGAACAGCACCTCGAGGTCGACGACGACGCCGTTGCCGATGATCGGGGTGACGCCCGGCGTCAGGATGCCGGACGGCAGCAGGTGGAGCGCGTACTTCTCGCCGCCGACGACGACCGTGTGCCCGGCGTTGTTGCCGCCGTTGAACTTCACGACGTAGTCGATGCGGGAGCCGAGGAGGTCGGTGGCCTTCCCCTTGCCCTCGTCACCCCACTGGGCACCGATGATGACTGCTGCGGGCATGGAGGTTCTCCTCACGTTGGCGGAGGACCGCACCGGCGGGCTGGGCCGATGGTCCACCCGAGTCTATCGAACGGTCACCTGCCCGCTACCTCGCGCGGTCGGTCCGGGTCGCGTCGCGACGTGGTCGCGACCCACGGACGGACGGGAGGCACGGTGCCAGCTGGCACCGTGCCTCCCGTCCGGTCCGTGGTGACGCTGGATCCGGGGTGACGCTCCGCGGTCAGGCGCGGAAGAAGTCCTGGTACGACGGATCGCCGACCGGCTGGGAGTGCCCCGGCTCGGCGAGGCGCTCGGCCACCATGGCCTGGATAGCGTCCGGCGGGGTGAGCCCACGGCGGCGCCACTCCATCGGGTTGGCCCGGAGCTGCATCAGGGTGCTCTGCGTTCGCATGGGACGACCTTCCCACTGATTGCCTAGTTTGTCTAACTACATGTCCTGTTGCCGCACTCCTGTTGCGTCGGACGTGCGGAACGCCCCGCCACCCGAGGGGTGACGGGGCGTTCCGGGCGGTGCGTCAGTGACGCGGAGCCACCTTGGCGGTCGACTTCGAGGTCGCCGAACCGTCCTGGTAGCCCTTCGCCTTCGCGGTGACCTGCACCTGGAAGCGGTGCCCCTGGTCGGTCGTGCCGAGCGAGTAGCGCTCGCCGGTCGCACCCTTCACGGCCACGCCGTCACGGAGCCACTGGTAGGAGTACGTCACCTTCTTGCCGTCCCACGAGCCGTGCTGCGCGCGGAGCGTCTTGCCGACCTTCGGGTCGCCCGAGATCGTCACGGCGCTGCCCTTGCGGAGCGCGAGCGTCGGCGCGGTCTGCGCCGCCGCGAGCGTGTCCGCCTGGTCGCCCACCGCGTTGCCGAGGTGGAGCAGCAGGATGCGGGCGTTCGTGACGTCCGCGGGACGCGTGACCTGCAGCGAGCCCTGGTCCGCGAAGAGCACACCCGTGGTGGTGCCCTGCGCGAAGGTCAGCGCCGGCTTCGACGGGTCGTACGTGGCCGAGTCGGTCTCGTCGACGACGTAGGAGCCGCTCGTGGCGAGCGCCGGGGCGTACGCCGACTCGGTCAGGACCGAGTAGTCGAACGGACCGGTCGCGCCGATCGTCGAGGCCGACACCGTCAGGACCTTCACGGCGCTGTCGAACGTGTTCACGTCCTGCCCCGCCGTCCCGCCGCCCAGCGGCTGCGAGTCGACCGTCTTGCCCGTCGCGAGGTCGACCGTGGTGGCGAACGTGGCGTCGACCGTGGCCGACTTCGCGTCGTACACCAGGTAGTCCGGCTTCCCGTCGCGGTTCGTGTCGATCATGACCTCGACGTTGGTGACGGCGCCCGGGTTGGCGTCGGCACCGGCGGTCTGGACGCCGAACGCGAGCGTGTCGGACGCCTTGTCGTAGTTCGCACCGTAGGAGCGGATGTCCGCGGCCTGGAGCGACTGCTTCGCCGAACCGGCCGGGAACGACTCCTGCGGGTCCGTCCCACCGAGCACGAACGGCGCGACGACCGAGTGGTACCCGGTCACGGCGTCGCCCTGGTCGACCGCGCGCCCGGTGAGCGCGAGGTCCGCCGTGGTCTGCGTGCCCGAGAACGCGATGTCCTTGCCGTGCACCGCACTGACCGGCTTCGGGGCCACGTAGGCACCGAGGCGGAGCGGGTTGAGCGACTTGTCGGTCGGGGTGAAGGCCACGACACCCGACGCCGCGGCGACGAACTCACGCTGGTAGCCGGACTGCACCGACTCCTGCGTGGGGTCGATGACGCGACGGAGCTTCGTCGGGTCGGCGATCGTGAACGTCAGCTTGACCGTCGCGGTGCCGTGGGCCGGAGCCGTGACCCGCTTCGTGCTCAGCGTGAACGCGACGCCCGGCTGGTCCACCTGCGGCTGGTACGCCACGTCGTAGGTGTGCGGACGGCCGTCGGTGTTCTGGATCTGCAGCGTGCGGGACTCGGTCGTGGCACCGCTGACCTCGACGACACCGTACGAGGCGGTGACGAGCTGGTCGTTCTCGATGCTCCGGACCGTGGTGCCGGCGGTGACCGCCTGCAGCGCGTCGACGCGGCCGGTGCCCTGGCGGAGCAGCGTGGCCGTGCGGTCGCCCTGGCGGACGTCGTGCGTCGCGGTGTTCATCACGGCGGCCTTGACCTGCGGGGCGGTCCAGGACGGGTGCGACTGGAACGTCAGCGCGACGATGCCGGCCACGTGCGGGGTCGCCATCGAGGTACCGCTCATCGACATGCGGCCGTCACCGGTGCCGTTGGCCGCGGAGATCACGTTGACCCCGGGGCCGGCGACGTCGGGCTTGACGATGTCGTCGAACGATCCGTGGACGCCACGGCTGGTGAACGGTGCGAGCGTGTTCACGTTCGCCTGGTCGGTCGCCAGCTGGAAGCCCTTGAGCTCCTGTGCGAAGCGCACGTGCAGGGTCCCGGCCTGGGCAGCGGCCTGGAGGCTCGCCACGCTGTCCGACGTCAGCTCGGCTCCCGGGATGGTCGCGTTGCCCGCGATGCCGGAGTCGAAGCTCGTCACCGTGCCGGCCAGCAGGACGCCGACACCGCCGGCTGCCTGGACGTTGTTGAAGCGGACGCCCGAGCCGCACTCGAGTGCGCCGTCGGTCCACTTCAGCCAGACGACCTTGCCCTTCACCTTGGCGGCCTCGTCGGCGCTGAACGCCTGGCAGCCGTCGATGTTCGTCGACGGGACGACGACGTCGCCCTCGACCGGCAGGGTGCCCTGGTAGTTCTGCGAGTACTGCGCGCGGTAGGTGTTCGCGACGTCCGCGGGAGCGGTCGCCTGCACACCGTCGAAGAGCGACTGGCCGGTGGCGCTCGCGGCCACGGTCAGGGCGCCCTCGGCGTTCCCCGGCGAGCCACCGATGTCGGTGAAGTCGTCGGCGTTGCCCGAGGCGATGACCGGCAGGACACCGCGGGCGGTGAGCGCGTCGATCTTGGCGTTGTCGGGGTCGTCCGGCGCGCCGTAGTCGGAGCCGAGCGACAGGTTGAGGACGTTGATGTCCTTGCCCTCGGTCAGGGCCTTGCCGACCCAGTCGAGCGCGGCACCGGTCAGGTCGGTCGAGCCGCCGTCGTCACCGAACACCTTGAGGGCGTACAGCCCGGCCTGGGGCGCGGTGCCCGGGCCGACCCACATGTCCTGCACGGTCTGGTTCGTCAGCTTCGAGTAGTCGCCGCGGAAGGTCTTCTTGTCCGCCGTCAGACCGAAGCCCGCCGCGGTGCCCGCCACGTGCGTGCCGTGGTCGCCGCCCTTGCCGTCGATCGGGTTCGCGTCCGGCTTCGGGGTCGGGTCGTACGCCGCGCTCGAGGTGTCCGCGTTGTAGGTCGGACCGGCGAAGTCGTAGCCGCCGAGGTACTTCGAGCCGTCGTACCAGCTCGGGTCGGGGGCGTTCGTGCTCGCGAGGGCGGTCTGGTACGCGGCCGTGGTGCCGGGGCCGCCGAAGTCCGCCTGCGTGTAGTCGAGACCGGTGTCGAGCACGGCGATGTTCACGCCCTTGCCCGTCTTCCCGGTCTGCTGCCACGCGTCGAGCGCCCGCGTGTAGACGTCGCTCGCCGCGTTCTTCGGGCTGACGCCGTCCGCGCCCGGCTTCACCAGGTCGGGGTCGACGCCGCTCGGGGCCTGCGACGCATCGCCCGGTGCCGGGTCGACGATCTTCTTCGGGGTGAGCGGGATGATGCTCTCGACGTCGGAGCGCTCGGCGATGCTGCGGAGCGCGTCGACGTCGGCGACGACCGCGACGCCGGGCACCGTGTACTCGGTCGAGTACAGCTCGGTGGCCTTCGCGTCCGACTGCTTGACGGCGGCGCTGACCGCATCGACCGTCGACGCGATCGCCTGCACGCGCTGCTTCGCCTGCGTCGACTGGGTCTTCGACTTCGTCAGGTCGCCGCCCTTGGCCTTCGCGTCGACCGCGAGCGCACCCTCGCCGGTCGTCCGCACGAACGCGGCGATCGTCTTCGAGGGCTTCGCGTCGCGGAGCGGCTGCGCGAGCTTGAGGTCGGCCGACGACAGCCCGCTCGGGGCGGCGTTCGCGGCGCCGCCGACGGCGAGTCCGCCGCACGTCAGGGCCACGGCGGCGACGCCGGCGGTCAGGACGCGGGTGAGTCGGCGGTGCCGGGTGGGGGTGGTGGGGTCTGTCTGATCTGGTGTTGCACGGTTCGGTGTAGCTCTGGTCACAGGGCGCACTCCTCGGGTTCCGTCCGTGGTGGGAATTCCTGTGAAGTTATGCGGTCGTTCACAGGCACCGCAGTCGGCACTTCGGGGGACTGGCCCCCGTCCGGGGGTACACGATCTGTGAACTTGCACACTGCTGTGCACGATCGTACGATGGTCGCCGTGACCACCGCAGACCAGCCCGTGCGCGCCCCCCGGCGTGACGCGACCGAGAACCGCGCCGCCCTGATAGAGGCCGCGAAGACCGTCCTGCAGCAGGACCCGGACGCGTCGCTCGAGACCATCGCGAGTGCCGCCGGACTGTCCCGCCGTGCGGTCTACGGACACTTCCCGTCGCGGGACGACCTGGTCCGCGAGCTCGTCACCGCCGGGGCCGCGCGGATCGCCGCCGCCATGCCGACGACCTCGGACCTCGGGGTGCTGCCGCCGGCGTCGCGCCTCGCCGTGATCGCGGTCGCGCTCTGGTCCGAGGTGTCGCACGTCCGCTCGATGGCCCGGATCGCCGTGCGCTCGCCGTTCGCCGAGTCCGTGGCCGAGGTCTTCGCGCCCCTGCGGGCCCAGGTGCGCGAGGCGTGCACGCTCGGGATCGCCGAGGGCTCGATGCGCGACGACGTCGACCCCGCCACGCTCGCCCGGCTGGTCGAGGGCGCGTGCATCACCGTCCTCGACGAGGCCACCCGCTCGGGCACCACCGACGAGGCCGGCCGGCGCATGGTCGTGCTGTCGGCCCTCGGCACCGCCGGGATCGACTGGCGGACGGCCCTGCTGTCCGAGCCGGTCGCCCCCGTGTCCCCCACCACCACGACCACCACCCCGGAGGCCCGCGCATGACGACGCTCGAACTCGACCACGTCGGCATCGGCGAGGAGCCCGGCGCGGCGCTGCCCGTCGTGTCCGCCGTCGCCGGACCCGGGCGCCCCGGGGTCGTCGCCGTCGAGACCGAACAGGCACCCGTGCTCGCGTCGCTCGTCGCCGGCGGCCGGATGCAGCCCGAGACCGGACGGGTGCTGCTCGACGGACGACCGGACGCGGGGGCGGTGCGCACGGCGTTCGCGCTCGTGGACACCCCCGGGGTCGCCGAGCCGTTCCCGGTGCTCACGCTGACCCAGGTCGTGCGCGAGGAGCTCGCGTTCGCCGGGCAGCGGCCCTCCCGCCACCACGTCGACACCGTGCTCGACGAGCTCGGGATGCGGGAGTACGCCGACACCGCCGTGCAGCGGGTCCCGACGGGCGTGCGGATGCGGCTGCTGGTCGAGCTCGCGCTGCTGCGGGACGGGGTGACGGGCATCGTGCTCACCACCCCCGAGCGGCACGGGGGCGCCGTGGCGGAGTGGTTCGCGGTGGTGCGCGACGTCGCCCGCCGCGGCGTGACCGTCGTCGTCGTGACCTCCAAGGCGGCCGCGGCGACCGTCGAGCAGCTGCTCGACACCATCGGGACGGACACCGTGTCCGACCCGCACCAGACCGAGGGTCCCGACGACGTGACCGTGACCGACGGAGGCCCCACGAGCCTCCCGGCCGACACCGACCACCTGCCCACGGAGGCGACAGCGTGACCATCCCCTCGCTCATCCGCGCCGAACTCGCGCGGCTCACCGCGACCCCGCTCGCGCGCCTGGCGTTCATCGCCCTGATGATCGTGCCGCTGCTCTACGGCGGCGCGTACCTGTGGGCCAACCGCGACCCGTACGCCAAGCTCGACCAGGTCCCGGCCGCGATCGTCGACCAGGACGCCGGCGCGACCCTGGACGGCGAGCGCGTCGACTACGGCAAGGACGTCACGAAGCAGGCACTGGACGGCGCCGACTTCAAGTGGACCGAGACCTCCGCGGCCGACGCACGCTCCGGCGTGCGGAACGGCACCTACGACTTCGTCGTGACCATCCCGCACGACTTCTCGGAGTCGCTCGTGTCGGCGCAGGGCGACGATCCGAAGCGTGCCGAACTCGTCATGACGACGGCGGACACGAACTCCTACCTGGCGTCCACCATCGCGGAGCAGGCCGGCAAGACCATGCGCACCGCCGTGGCGGAGCGGGTCGGCAAGCAGGCGGCGAAGACCCTGCTCGTCGGGCTCGCGGACGTGCGGGACAGCCTCGGCGACGCCGTCGACGGGGCGGGGCAGCTCGCGTCGGGGGCCACCTCGGCCGCCGACGGTGCCCGGCAGCTCGCGTCCGGGACGGACCAGCTGTCGGCAGGGGCGTCGCAGCTCGCGTCGGGGACGGCCGAGCTGCCGTCGCAGACGCGGCAGCTCGCGGACGGGGCCGGTCAGGTCGCGTCCGGGGCGTCGTCGCTGGCGTCGGGGCTCGCCGACGCGCAGCGGCAGACGGCGGACCTGCCGGCGCAGACGCAGCAGCTCGCCGGCGGTGCGAAGCAGGTGTCGGACAACCTGACGGCGTTGACCGCCGAGACCGACCCGGCGCTCCAGGCGCTGCAGACCGCGTCGCCGGACACCGTCACGGCGGCGATCACCCAGGCCGCCGCCGACCGCGGGGTCACCCTGACGCCGGAGCAGCAGGCCGTGGTCGCCGCGACCGTGCAGGCCCAGCTGCAGGACGAGAAGACGCAGCAGCAGCTCGCCGACGCGAAGGCCGCGCTGCAGGGGCTCGACCAGCTCCGCGACGGGTCGCAGCAGGTGACGGACGGGGCCGCGCAGCTCGCCGCCGCCGCACCGACGCTGTCGAACGGGATCGCGTCCGCCGCGTCCGGGGCGTCGCAGCTGTCGACCGGCGCGTCGCAGGTCTCGGCCGGTACGTCGAAGCTCGCCGACGCCGCGCCCACGCTGTCCTCGGGTGCGTCGTCGCTCGCCTCCGGTGCCGCGTCGGCCGCGTCCGGTGCGTCGTCGCTGTCGTCCGGGGTGGACCAACTCGAGAGCGGCTCGAAGGAGCTCGCGTCGAAGCTCGACCAGGGGCGCACGAAGATCCCGGCGTCCACGGCGTCCCAGCGGAACGCGCAGGCATCGGTCATCTCGGACCCCGTGAAGGTCGGTGACGACAACGTGGCCGCCGCGTCGAACTACGGGGCCGGCCTCGCGCCGTTCTTCATCTCGCTCGCGGCCTGGATCGGCATGTACGCGCTGTTCCTGATCCTCAAGCCGATCTCGAAGCGGGCGATCACAGCGGTGCGGAAGCCCCTGTCGGTGGTGCTCGGCGGCTGGCTGACGCCGGCGCTCCTCGGGGTGGTGCAGATGGCGGCGCTGTTCCTGATCGTGCGGTTCGCGCTCGACCTCGACGTGGTGCACGCCGGGTCGACGGTGGGCGTGATGGTCCTGGCCTCGGCGACGTTCGCGGCGATCATCATGGCGCTCAACGTGCTGCTCGGCTCGGTCGGTCAGTTCCTCGGGCTCGTGCTCATGCTCGTGCAGCTCGTAACCGCCGGTGGGACGTTCCCGTGGCAGACGCTGCCGGGGCCGTTGGCGGCGCTGCACTTCGCGCTGCCGATGACCTACTCGGTCGACGCCCTGCGGCAGACGATGTACGGCGGGTCGATGGGCGCGGTGTGGTCCGACGTCGGGGTGCTCGCGTGCTGGCTGCTCGGCGCACTGCTGGTGTCCCTCGTGGTGACGGCCCGGCAGACCCGCACGCGGACGCTGCGCGACCTGCGGCCGAGCCTGATCGGGTAGCGGGGGCCGGGCGGGGCGGCGCCGGGCGCCGGGCGCCGGGCGCTCCGCACAACGAGAAGCACGCCGCGCCGCGGAAGTCCGTGGCGCGGCGTGCTTCTCGTTGTGCGGGAGCACACCGAACCACCCCGACCCCGGGCCGGTCGCCGCCGGTGGGACGCCACCCCGCCCATGTCCTGACAACCGCGGAACGGCGCCCGGTACGATCGAGGGACACCACAGGAGGTCGACGGGGATCATGGGACACGGCACGCCCGCCAGCGCAGACGGCACGCCAGCGACGACGGAGCACAAGCCCGCCACCATCTACGACGTGGCCGCCCGTGCCGGGGTGTCGAAGTCCCTCGTCTCGCTCGTGCTGCAGCGTTCGCCCCGGGTCAGCGACCAGCGCCGGCAGGCGGTGCTCACGGCCATCCAGGAGCTCGACTACCGCCCCTCGACCGCCGCGGTCTCGCTCGCCGGCACCCGGAGCCGCACGATCGGCGTCGTGCTCGACGACTTCCGGAACCAGTGGTTCGTCGACCTGCTGACCGGCCTGCGCGAGTCGCTCCAGGACCAGGGCCACCGCCTGGTCGTCGCGGACCGGTTCCTCAACACGGGCCTGGACGCCTCGCCGGTCGAGGGCTTCCTCTCCATGCGCGTCGAGGGCATCGTCATCGCCGGCGAGCCCGACACCGACCTCGCGATCCCGGCGAGCATGCCCGTCGTGGTCGCCGGCGGTCGCGCGACCCTCCCCCGCGCCGACACCGTCGCGAACGACGACCGCGCCGGTGGCCGGATGGCGGCGGAGCACCTGCTGTCGCTCGGGCACACGCGCATCGGCTTCGTGGGTGCGAGCTCCGCCGCCTCCGCCGAGCGGCTCGCCGGCCTGCAGGAACGGGTCGACACCGCCCGAGCCGATGGCCCGCCCGACGCCGAAGTCGTCACGAGCGTCATGCGCGGCGAACCGACCGAGACCGCCGGCGCCGAGGCCGTCGGGCACCTGCTCGACGAGCACCCCGACGTCACGGCGGTGTTCGCCGCGAACGACGTCATGGCGCTCGGCGCGCTGTCCGCCCTGGCCGACCGGGGCCTGCGCGTCCCCGAGGACGTGTCCGTGATGGGCTACGACGACACCCCGCTCGCCGCGACCGCCTACGTGGCGCTGACGAGCATCGACGACCGGAGCGTGGAGATCGGCCGTGGCGCCGGGGAGCGGCTGCTCGCCCGCATCGCCGACCCGACCGCGCCGGCGCAGGAGACCCTCGTCGAGCCCCGCCTGGTCGCCCGCAGGACGACCGCACAACGCTAGCCGCGGCACTCGCCGCAGCGCGCCGCCCGCCTGGTCAGGAGGCCGGTGGCTCCGCGTGCTGCACGACCCACGCGTGCATGACGATCGCGGCCGCCGCCGAGGCGTTGATGCTCCGCGTCGACCCGAACTGCGTGATCTCGAGGTGCGCGTCCGCCCCCGAGACGGCCGCCTCGGTGAGCCCCGGTCCCTCCTGCCCGAACAGGAACACGCACCGCTCCGGGATCGCCGCCGTCTCGATGCGCTCGGCCCCCGGGGTGTTGTCGATCGCCACGACGGGTCGGCCCTCGTCGCGCATCGCCGCGAGGAACGCCTCGACGTCGGGGTGGTACCGCACGTGCTGGTACCGGTCGGTCACCATCGCCCCGCGCTTGTTCCACCGCCGCCGTCCGACGATGTGCACGGTCCCGGCGAGGAACGCGTTCGCGCTCCGCACGATCGACCCGATGTTCAGGTCGTGCTGCCAGTTCTCGATCGCGACGTCGAAGCCGTGCCGACGGGTGTCGAGCTCCGCGACGATCGCGTCCATCGACCAGTAGCGGAACCGGTCGACGACGTTCCGGGTGTCCCCGGCGGCGAGGAGCTCCGGGTCCAGCCGCGGGTCGTCCGGCCACGGCTCGGGGTGCGGTCCGACGCCGTTGGTGGTCGCCTCGTGCGTCGGCGGCAGTTCCGGCGCGTGGTCGCCCCGGTGCGCCGGTCCCGTCGACGGGACCACGGGGTCGGACGGGAGGCGCTCGGTCACGCGACCAGCGTACGGTGCGTGCCCCGCGCCTCCCGTCCGGCGACCGTCGTCACCGCCGGCCGGACGCGGTCAGTACCCCGTCGGGTACTCGACCGTCGGTGCGGACGCGGCGACCGCGACCAGCGCGATGACGAGGACCACGTACAGCAGGGTGATCACACCGCCGACGATGACGGCCGCGAGCGCGAGGCCGCGGCCGCCCTCGCCCCGCTTCCGGGTCTGCGACATCGCGACGAAGCCGAGGACGAACCCGACGATCGGCGCGACGAACGCCGCCACGAGGGCGATGATCGCGAGGGTGTTGGTGCGTGGCGGAGCAGCGGGCGCTGCTGCGTACGGCTGGTACTGGGACTGGGTCTGGGCGTTCTGTTCTGACACGGCCAACGAGCGTAGGGCGACGCGGATTTCGTTGCGAAGTGCCAACCTACGTCGTGCCCGGGCGCAGGAACTCCTCCGGGTCCTGCCCCTTGCCGGTCGCGGCGAAGATGCGCTTCCGGTCGCCGGGCCGGGCGGGGTCGTACAGCACCGTGACCACGTGGCCGAGCACCGGACCCTCGCCGTGCGCGAAGCCCTCGGTCCGCTCCACCCAGCGCCGGACGCCCTGCAGGTCGACGAACGTGAACGTCCACCGCAGCAGGGTGCGGGACGCGTCCGGGGTTGTCGCACCGCTGACGGCGGTGACCTCGCCCGTGGTCCGCCGGCCCTGCTGCAGCACGTCGGTCAGGCGTGCGCGGCGGCTCCCTCGGCCCAGGCGCGTGACGCCGCCGGCGGTGCAGGCCAGCACCGCGAGGAGCGTGACGAGGGCCGGCACCCACCAGACGGTCGCGTACCAGACCCAGTCACCGGCGCTCCAGGCCTCGTCGTGGCCGAACGTCGGGTCGACCGCGGTCCCGACCCGGTCCGGGGCGGGCCACTGCGTCTGCGTCGTCCACCACAGGAACGCCGCTGCCCCGACGAGCCAGAGCGGCAGCACGCCGATGCCCGCGACGTCGGTGGTGCGACCGGACCAGCGGTGGTTCCAGCGGGTGTAGACGGCGGCGGCGACGAGCGTGCCGACGACCGCGACGGGGGCGGCCCACGGGACGGTGTCGGGGTCGGGGCTGTCCGAGAACACGCTGTTCAGGTTCATCATCCGGAACACCAGGACGAACTGCCCGATGGCGGCGCCGCCGACCGCGCCGGCGACGGCGACGAGCAGGCCGCCGAGGACCGTCATCGCGAGGGCGAGGGGCGTGCGGCGGTGGCGGGCCTCGCGTTCGCGGCGGGCCTGCTGCGGGTCGACCGTGCTCACCGGTCGATGTCGGCGCTCGTGGAGCGGACGCGTGCCTCGATCCCGCTCAGCAGGATCTCGAGTCCCAGGTCGAACCGCTCGTCGTAGGAGTGCTCGCCGAGGATCTCGCCGACGAGCCGGTGCCGCTCCGGGCGCCCGGCGTCGGAGTCGCCCCGGCCGACCTGCACCCCGGCGTGCCCGACCACGAAGTCGTACACGACGAAGAACGCGTACATGGCGTCCCGCTCGCTCAGCCCGGCCTGCCGCAGGGCGCCGACGACCTTCGCCACGACGGCGTCGGACTCGGTCGAGGCGAGCGGGGCGCGCTGGCTGTGCGACTCGAGCACGAGTGGGTGCGTGTGCATGAGCTGCCGGAAGGTCCGGGCGAACACGCACACCACCTGGCGCCAGTCGTCCGGCCAGACGAAGGTCGCGGTGAACTCGTCGACGGTGCGGCGCACGAGCTCGGCGTGCAGGTCGTCCAGGCCACCGATGGTCCGGTGCACGGTCATCGGCGCGACGCCGAGGCGGGCGCCGAGGGCGCGGAAGGACAGGCGCTCGAGGCCCTCCTCGTTCGCGATGGCCGTCGCGGCGTCGACCACCTGGTCGCGGCTCAGGACGTTCGGCCGGCCGCGGCGGCGCGGCGCGGGCTCGTCGCCCGTCGACGTGTGTCCCTTGCTGGCCGCGGCGGGGCTGGCCGGGGCCTTGCCGGCCGTGGTGGAGCGGGGTGCGGCGCTGGGGGTGCCGGGGTCGACGAGCACGGAAGGGCCTCCTGATCCGGATCCGGTACGTGTACGGAAAAGCCTAGGGCAAAGCCGAACGCCGTTCGGTGTCCGGTCGGCCAGGACTCGGTGGCCGACCGGCTGGCGAGCGCTCCCGGTAGCCTGGGCGCATGGCGACCCGCGACGACGTCGAGTGCTGGCTGACCGACATGGACGGCGTGCTCGTCCACGAGAACCAGGCGCTGCCGGGCGCCCCCGAGCTCATCCAGCAGTGGCTCGACGAGGGCACCGAGTTCCTCGTCCTGACGAACAACTCGATCTTCACGCCGCGCGATCTCAGCGCGCGCCTGCGGAGCTCCGGCCTGCACGTGCCCGAGGAACGGATCTGGACGAGCGCGCTGGCGACGGCCGACTTCTGCCGCTCCCAGATGCCCGGCGGCTCGGCGTTCGTGATCGGCGAGGCCGGCATGACGACCGCCCTGCACGAGGCCGGGTTCATCATGACCGAGACCGCCCCGGACTACGTGGTGGTCGGCGAGACGCGGAACTACTCGTTCGAGGCGATCACCAAGGCCGTCCGGCTCATCCGCGACGGTGCCCGGTTCATCGTGACGAACCCGGACGCGACCGGCCCGTCGGCCGAGGGGGTCCTGCCGGCCACGGGTGCGATCGCCGCGATGATCGAGAAGGCCACCGGGAAGCAGCCGTACGTCGTGGGCAAGCCGAACCCGATGATGTTCCGGTCGGCGATGAACCGGATCGGGGCGCACTCCGAGAACACGGGGATGATCGGCGACCGGATGGACACCGACGTGCAGGCCGGCATCGAGGCGGGGCTGCACACCGTGCTCGTCCTGACCGGCATCAGCGACCAGGCCGAGATCGACCGCTACCCGTTCCGCCCGAGCGAGGTCATCACGGGCGTGCACGAGCTCGTCCGTCCCGAGCCCATCGAGGTCGAGATGTAGCGAGGGCCCCGCTCGCACTCCCGCGCCCGGCCCGCTGGCCTTCCGCAAGACGCAACGTCGGCGGTTCCTCGCAGCGACATTCCGCTGCGAGGAACCGCCACAGTTGCGTTTTGCGATCCCGGCCGACGCCCCCCGCCGCGCCCGCGCCTCACTCCACCGTGACGAGCGTGCCGAGCGGCAAGGCGTCCACCGCCGCCACCGCCTCGGCGGACAGCCGGACGCACCCGTGCGACACCGCACCCGAGGTCGTGGCGTTCCAGTGCAGCCCGATCAACCCGCCGTCGTGCCCGCCGTACGGCTCGTCGGCGGCGCTCGAGTGCAGCGAGGTGAGCTGGATCGGGTGGTCGCCGGTGCCCTGTGACGGGTCGACGTACCGCTGCTCCAGGTAGCCCGTGACCCCGGTCGGCGTCGGGGTGTCCGCCGTGCCGACGCCCGCGGCGAAGTGCTGCTGCACCGCACCGGTCGACGCCGAGACGATCGAGACGGACTGCTCCTCCGTCGAGATCACGACGCGCGAGGTCGGCGCCGGTGCCGCCGTCAGCACGGCCGCGGGCACCCACGCCGCGGTCTGCGCCGCGGCACCGCCGGCTCCGGCGGCCGAGGGCAGCTGCCGCCGCGCGGGCGTCAGCACGAGCTCCCACGGACCCTGCCGGCGCACACCGACGACCGTGGTCGGCTGCTGCAGGAAGTCGTCCTTCGCGAACCGCGCCACGGGGGCGGTCCGCGCGTCGCCGAACAGCGGGGCGTCGGCGGTCAGGTGGAACACGTCGACCGAGGTGGTCGTCCGGTCCCACGGGAGCAGTCCGCCGATCACGGCCGAGTACTGCGCCTCGGGCAGGGCTGCGAGCGCCGCGGCGTCGACGGACGGAACGCTCGGCACCGAGGACGCGGGCGCCGTGGCCGCGCGGGTGGTGCCGGCCGCGGGGGCGGGCCCGCCACCCACCAGGAGTGGGAGGGCGATCGCGGCCGCCGCGACGGCGGCGGCGACGCCGCCGACGGTGGTCCAGAGGGTGGTGCGCTGCACGGGGTGTCTCCCGGTTCGGAGGCGGCGGTGTGGGGGTGGTGGGGAGGACGGCCGGGAGGCGCGGTGCGGGCGGGCACCGCGCCTCCGGTCCGTCAGGGGGTGGGCGTCAGCCGCTGACGACGGGCAGGTGCACGCCGACCGGGACCGTGCCGGCTGCGCCGGCCGTCCCCGAGCCGCCGGTCGTGCCCGAGCCGCCGGCCGCCGCGGTCACCGTGATGCCGAGCGGCGACACGAGCGCCGAGGCACCCGAGGCGTCGACCAGGTCGAGCGTGTGCGATCCCGCTGCGGCCCCCGCGGGGATCGTCACGGAGCCGGTCGCGGTGCCGTCGGCGCCGACCGTGAGCGTGCCGACCGTCACCGGGTCGGAGTGCAGCACGACCTGCAGCGTGGCGCCGGCGGGCAGGCCGGTGCCGCGGAGGGCGATGGCGCTGCCGGCCTGGACGGTGGTGCCCTGCGGTGCGGTCAGCACGCCGGAGACGACGGTCGCCGTCCCACCGGTCGAGAGCACCTTCGCGCTGCCGTCGGCCTGGATCGCGACCGTGGCGCTCGTCGCTGCGGCGAGGTCGAGCCGCTCCCACGAGCCGTTCGCGGAGCCCGTCTGGTCGAGCGGGTAGCCCGAGTCGATCTCGGTCTGCGCGAGCACAGCGGTGCGCTGCGCGTCGGTCAGGGTCGGGAAGGCCGTGAGGAGCAGGTTCGACGCGCCGGCCGGCACCGAGGGGGCCTGGCCCGCGACGCCCGTGCGGGCGAAGCCGTAGGTGAGGCGCTCGTGGTAGACCGACACGGCCGATGCACGGTCGGTGACGACCTGCGCGGTGCCGCCGGGCATCGCCTGGCCGCCGTAGGGGTCGTCCGTGTAGGGCTTCTCGGCGGCGATGCAGGACGCGAGGGTCCCGCCGCACTGCGCCTCGAGGTACTGCACGAGCTCGGCACGTGCGGGCTCGAGGACCTGCGTGCGGTACTGCGTGTCCGACCAGCGGGTGGCGAGGGCGGCCTCGCCGTCGATGCGTCCGCCCATGATGTCGAGCGGGTAGTGCACGCCGAGGACGATGCGGTCGTTGCCGGCCTCCGAGGTGCGGGCGAGGATCTCCGGTGCGAGCTCGGGGACGAGCGTGGCGAGGGTGATGCCGGCCTGGTACGCCGTGGTGGTGTGCCCGGACGGGTACGAGCCGCCCGTGCAGATGCCCTTCTGGCCGTAGCCGGCGTCGAGCACGACGTCGTTCGGCGAGAACTCGTGCGTGGTGTCCGTCGTGGCGGGCACGCGCGTGATCGTGAGGTTGCCCTTCGCGTCCGCCCACGCCTTGCCGGTGCGGTTCGCGGCGAGCGACGACGCGTTCACGGTCGCCGGGTTGCAGTTCACCTGGTCGTCCCCGGCGGGCAGCGTCGCCGCGGGGTCGGACGGCAGGTAGGGCCGCGGGTAGCTGAAGTGCGCCTTGGCCGCTCCGGTGCCGACGTAGGCGCCGCTCGTGCCGTTCGAGGAGTTGATGAGGGCGTTCGTCAGCGGCAGCGAGCCGTCCAGGCGGCCCTTGACGAAGAGCTTGCCGAGCACGTCGCCGAGGCCCTGCGACACCGTGAACGACTGGTCGTACGCGGTGTTCGTCGCGTTGTTGTACTCGGCGTCCTGCAGCGCCGTGAACTGCTGCGCCTTCGTGGCGTGCTGATTGATCCAGCTCGTCAGCTCGTCGTTCTTCGCGAGCGTCGCACCGTCGTCGACGGTGCCGTGCAGGTTGTTCGTCCCCGTCGAGGTCCAGTACTGGTCGTAGCCGTTGAGCAGGCTGATCAGGTTCGGCGGGGTGGAGTCGCTCGGGTACGTCGTCGCGGCCTGGGCGACGAGCGGTGACCCGATCACGAGGGCGGTCGCGACCGTCGCGACGGTCACCCCGCGGAGTGCGGTTCTGCGCATGTGTGGTGGTCGCCCGCGGGCGACGCCCCTTTCCTCGATGTACCGGTGTGGAAACACCGCGACGCTAAGGAGGGGTGGTTGCCGGTGGGGGAACGATCCCCCACCGGCGGGTGAACCGGACCGCAGGCTGTGGGCATTCGCAGCGCCGGGCGGCCGGCGCGCGGTCCGACCAGGCGGTCCGTCACGTGGGCCGCCGATCCGTCCGTCGGTGGATCAGACCCCGGCCTGGAGGCGCGGCTCGGCTCCCCGACCCGCGTCCACCCCGGCGGGTGGCACGTCCCGCCACCGGCGCCGCAGGCGGCGCGGCCGGTCGTCGCGCCACGCGACCAGCCCGCCGGCGACGAGCCCGAGGGCGAGCACGCCGAAGGACACGAGGCCGACGATCCCGACGGGCAGGAGTCGGCCGAGGTCCGTCGTGTCGACCGTGGCGGAGACCGCGATCGACCCGAAGTCCCAGAAGGCGTGGAGGAGCACGGGCAGGAGCAGGTTCCCCGTCAGCCGACGTGCCAGGTACAGCGTCGAACCGAACGACGCCGCGAAGCCCACCTGCAGCAGGGTCGCGCCGACGGCTGCCCCGGCGAGGATGTTGAGCAGGTGCAGGAGCCCGAACAGCACGCACGAGGCGATCCACACGCCGAACTCGGGGAGCCGGCGCCGGAGTCCGACGAGCAGGACCCCGCGGGTGAGCAGTTCCTCGAACACCCCGACGAACAGCACGCCGAGGGTCAGCAGCACGAAGTACCGGACCGGGAGCGCGGACCAGTCGACGAGCGGCAGTCGCGCGGCGCACACCACGGCGATCAGCACGATGGTCACCGAGGTCCACCGCAGCGGCGTCCGGTCGTGGTCGACAGCAGCGCCCGGCCACCAGCCGAGGGCGGTCACGTACACGCAGAGCACGAGCACCGCGATGCTCTCGGGGAGCACGAGGGCGTGCACGACGCTGTCGACCGTCTGGCCGAGCGTGGCGTAGTCGTCGCTCGGTCGGGACCGCCAGGCGCTGACCGCGGCGAACGCGACGAGTGGCAGCAGCCCGAGCAGGAGCGACGACGGGACCGGCCAGCGCGGACGGCGACGGCGCACGGGCTCGGTCGGGGTCACGTCCCGTTTGTACCATTGACGCATGCGGCTCCCCTCCCTCAGCACCATGGCCGAGGACTACGTGAAACTCGTGTGGAAGGCCGGGGAGCGCGGCGGGCAGGGGCTCGCGACCCGGGACATCGCCGCGTCGCTCGGTGTCTCGGCGTCCACGGTGTCGGGGAACCTCCGGAAGCTCGACCGCGACGGCCTGATCGAGCACACCCCGTACTACGGCGTCGTGCTCACGCCGCTCGGGCAGCAGGTCGCGGTGGCGATGGTCCGACGGCACCGGCTGATCGAGACGTTCCTGGTGCAGCGGCTCGGGTACTCGTGGGACGAGGTGCACACCGAGGCCGAGGCCCTGGAGCACGCGGTGTCGGAGACGTTCCTCGAGCGGGTCGACGCCGACCTCGGGCACCCCACCCACGACCCGCACGGCGACCCGATCCCCGCCGCGGACGGCACCGTCCCGGCGTCCCCGGGCACGCTGCTCGGGTCCGTGGAGCCCGGCTCGTGCGGCGTCGTCGACAGGGTGTCCGACGACGACCCGTCCCTGCTGCGGTACTTCGACGAGCTCGGGGTCGGGCTCGGGACGCACCTGCGCGTGGAGCGGGTCCGGGACTACGCGGGCGTGATCGCCGTCACCCGCCGGTCCCCCGACGGCGCGGAGTCCCTCGTCGACCTGCCGGCCGCCGCGGCGAGCGCCATCTGGCTGACGCCCGACCCGCACTGACCCGCCCGGGCGCCGCCCAGCCCCGCCGAGCGCCCCACATCTGTCACGCTCGCCGACGCGACCCGACGGTTTTCGCACGCTCGACGGAACGCACGCGGCGTGTCCTGCCCGCTCGCGGCATCGGGAAGCGGCGCACTCGTGCCGGGAAGCGCCGCACCCGCGCCGCCCCGAGCGGCCCCCGTCAGGCGCCGGCCGCAGCCCCCGCCCGCCGGAACGGCGCCGCGAGCGTCGGCAGGATCGACGACCGGTGCACCCAGAACACCACGACGGCCGCGACGAGGTGCACCACGCTCAACACCCACCGCCCGCTCGTGTCGGTGACGACGAACTGCACCGCGAACAGCGCCACGAGGGCGATCGCCGACCACCGGTGGAAGCGCAGCGCGATGATGATCGCGACCCCGAGCACGGTCTGCGACGCGGTGAGCATGAACTCCTCGACCTGCCGACCGTCGAGCGGCAGCCCACCCGTGGTCCCGCCGCCGAGCACGTGCGCGATCGGCAGCGACCCGACGAGCAGCGACCACTGGTTGACCTTCGACGCGATGAGCGTCCCGATCGCGGCGCCGCCCATCCCGCGCAGGGCGAAGAGCGCGGCGACGATGAACTCGGGTGCCTCGGTGGCGAGCGGCGCGAGCCACTGCACCAGGAAGTAGCTGTCGATGCCGAGCGCGCTGCCCGAGGCGACCAGGGCCTCGGCGAAGGGCTCCGCGGACGACAGGATGACCGCGGCGGCGACGACGAACAGCGCGACGATCGTCCAGCGACGGGCCCGCGTCGGCATCGAGGCGATGTTGCCGGCCATGCCGACCATCTCCTCGTCCTCGTCGTCCCCGTCGGACACCTTCGACGCGCGCCACAGGTAGGCGACGAACGCGGCGAGCAGCACGAACCCGAACCACATCGGGATGGAGCCCATCAGCGGGATGAGGAACGCGACGACCGCCAGGAGCGCCAGGAACCCGATGTCGAGCCGCGAGGACGTCTCGAGCTGCAGCACCTTCGTCGCCGAGGCGGGCAGCGACCCGGCCTTGACGTACCGCCGGGCGACGAGCAGCGAGATGATCACGACGAGCGGCCAGCCGAACCCGAGCAGCAACCGGTTCGAGCCGGTCATGTTCGCGGCGGCGAACTGCTCGTAGGCGGGGTCGTACCCGGAGCGGAACGCGTAGTACAGGTCGACGGCGTACTCGGGCAGTACGGCGATGAGCGCCAGGATCGCGATGGCGAGCGCACCGGAGATGTCCTTCTGCGCGGCCTCGGCGGCCCAGGCGAGCAGGAACGAGGCGGCGACGACGGCCCCGCCGAAGACGAGCAGGTCGACGACGGCGTTCGGCGCGAAGCCCGTCACTCGGAAGACCACGGCGGGCAGCGCGAGCACGATGCAGATCGCGATGCGGCCCCAGGCGCTGCGGCCCATCCGGGGTGCGTGTGCCCGCGCGGTGGCGGCAGCGGTGGGCGTGGAGGTGTCGATCACGGGGTGGTCCCTTGGTCGGGCCGCACCGGAGCACAGGGGTGGGAGCGCTTCGGCACGACAGAACGGCCGAAGGTCTCGCTCGCCCGCCGGGTGGGACCGGACGGGTGGTGCACCGGGCCGATCGTCGTGATGGCCAGTGTGTCGATGCACGCGCTGGGAGCTACTCCCCTTCGCCCATCACCCTGCACGCTCCGATCCGCACGTGCAAGCCGATCGGGCCTGTTCGGCGACCCGAATCCGCGTGTTCCCCGGCCCGCCCCGGAACCCCGGGAACGGCGGCGTCGGCAGGGAGTCACGACACGCGCGACCCGACACAAGGGACCCAGGGACGGACGGGAGGCACGGGGCGGGCCCGCCACGTGCCTCCCGTCCGTCAGGTGGTCAGCCGGACGCGCGCTTGCCGCGTCCGAGCGCCATCTCGCGTCGTGCGCGCTCGACGGCGAGCGCCGACCCGGCGTCCGGGTCGGCGAGGAGGCGCTCGGTGTCCGCGGCGTGCTCGCGGACGGCGTCACCGCGTCGCTCGGCGGCCTCGGTGAGGACGGGTCCGGCGACGTCCGCGCCGAGGGAGGCGAGCGCGCGGCTCAGCGCGAGCCGACGCTCGCGGTCGCCGGTGCCGAGCTCCCGGGCGAGCCGTCGCGCCAGGGCGGGGCGCTCGCGCTCCGGTGCGAGCAGGGCGGCAGCGCGCCAGGCGGTCCGGGCGACGCCGGGGTCCGGGTCGCCGAGGGCCTCGGCCACTGCGGGGTACACCGAGGCGTCACGGATCTTCGACAGCGTGTGGATCGCCTGCGACCGGGCCTGCGCCTCGGGTCGGTGCAGCTGCTCGACGAGCCGCGGCACGGTCAGCTCGGCGGGCAGCCGGACGATCGACCACGTCAGCGCCTCGCGCACCTGCAGGTCCGGGTCGACCGCGCAGCGCTCGAGCAGCAGCTCGAGGTCGGCCGGGTCCGCCGCGGTCCCGAGGGCCATCACGGCGCGCAGGCGCACGGAGGAGCGGGGGTCGGTGAGGGCGTCGGCGGTGGTGGTCATCCCCTCATGGAACACCCTGCCACCGACGGAACAGCGCCCTGCCACCGGCGGATCGGGGAGTCAGACGACGGGCATAGCGTGGGGCGGTCCGGGCACGCTCCGGACCCGTACGGGCGACCCGTACGACCGATCCGCACGACCAGGAAAGGACCTCCGCATGCCCCGCATCGGAACCAGCGACCTCCACGTGTTCCCCCTCGCCCTCGGCGGCAACGTCTTCGGCTGGACCGCCGACGAGCAGACCTCGCACCGGGTGCTCGACGCCTACACCGGTGCCGGCGGCGACTTCATCGACTCGGCGGACGTCTACTCCGCCTGGGGCGACGGCAACGAGGGCGGCGAGTCCGAGCGCGTCATCGGCTCGTGGCTCCGAGCCTCGGGCAAGCGCGACGACGTGGTGATCGCCACGAAGGTGTCGCAGCACCCGCAGTTCCCGGGGCTGTCGGCGTCGAACATCGCCGCGGCCGCCCGCGCGAGCCTCGAGCGGCTCGGCACCGACCGGATCGACCTGTACTACGCGCACTTCGACGACCAGGACACCCCGCTCGAGGAGACCGTCCGCGCGTTCGACCAGCTCGTCCGCGAGGGCCTGGTGCGGTACACGGCGATCTCGAACTACTCCCGCGCACGCGCCGAGGAGTGGATCCGCATCGCGAAGGCCGAGGGCCTGGCGCTGCCGGTCGCGATCCAGCCGCACTACAACCTGGTCACCCGCGAGCCGTACGAGTCGGAGCTCGCGCCGCTGGCCGCCGCCGAGGGCCTGGGCGTCGTGCCGTACTTCGCCCTGGCCGCCGGGTTCCTGACGGGCAAGTACCGGACGAAGGACGACTTCGCCGGGAAGGACCGCGAGGGGCAGGTGTCCGGGTACTTCTCGGACCAGGGACTCGCGGTGGTCGACGCCCTCGACACGATCGCGCAGGCGCACGGCGTCGAGATCGCCTCGGTGGCGCTCGCCTGGCTGCAGGGCCGCCCGGACGTCGTCGCGCCGATCGCCAGCGCCCGGAACACCGAGCAGCTGCCGGCGCTCCTGGCGTCCGCCGAGCTCGAGCTCACGGCGGACGAGGTCCGGACGCTCGACGATGCCTCGGCAGCGGTCCCGACCGAGGCCTGACCCGCGGCTACGGCCGCGCTGAGCCGCGGGCGCTGGTGCCGGACTACTTGCCGTCCGGCGCCAGCGACCCGGTCAGCATCTGCCCCTGCGCACGGGTCGCGAAGCACGAGATGAACGTGTTGCCCTGGTCCCAGGTGGCCTGGTCGGGGGCGTAGGAGCCCTGCACCTGCACGTCGCCGACCTTCGCGGCCGCCGCGGTGTCGATCGCCTCGGAGCTCTGGCAGGTCTTCGCCGCCTGCTCCGCGAGGGCCTCGGGTCCGGGCCACTGGCTCGCGGACACCTGCACGCGGGCGGTGAGCTGCGCGGTGTGCGGCGAGGAGCAGTCGACCACCGTGTAGCTCTGGTCCCACGCGTTCGTGAACGGGGACAGGCACTCCCCGCCCGCCAGGTCCGTCCACGGGTGCACACCGGGGGCGGCCTGCGTCGTGGCGAACTGCAGGGTCGCGGCCGGTTGCTGCTGGGTGGACCCCTGCGCCGTGCCGGACTCGGGGGTGGCCTCGGGCGTCGCGGGGGCCGAGGCGGCCGCGGTCGAGCTCGGTGCCGGCGTCGACTCCTCGATCGACCCGCCGAGGATCCAGCGAGTCAGGGCGAACACGGCGACGAGCAGCACGACGATGAGCACGACGGCCCCGCCGATGAGCAGCTGCTTCCCGCGCTTGCCCTCGTTCTTCAGGCGCGAGACGCCCTCGTCGAGCAGGACCGCGGCGCGGTTCGGCTGCGCGGGTCCGGCCGTGGGGCGCGGTGCCCCTGCCCGGTCGGCCGAGGGGACCGCGGGCATCATCCGCGTGCCGGTCTCGTGCGGGTCGTACCCGGTGGCGCCGAGCTGCCCGACGGCGGCGGTGCCGAACAGGTCCTTGATGGCGCTCGTGTCGCTGGTCTCGCGGCCGTCCCACTCGGACTGGTCGATCTCGTCGGCGTCCGCGACCCCGGCGCCGGCGGCCGTGGGGGTCCCGGTCCGGCGGGGGCCCGGCTCGACGTCGTCGACGTGGTCGGCTCCGTGGCCGACGTCCTGCCGGTCGTCGAGCGGGAACGGCAGTCGGGTCGTCGCGGCCTCGGACGCCGGACGCGGCGCCGGCTCGACCAGGGGCGGGACGGGTGCGGCGGCCGCGTCGGGTGCGGCCCACCACGGGGTGGCCCCGGTCGGCGGCTCGGAGGGCTCAGCAGCGGACGCCGGCTCAGCCGCAGGCGCGGACGCCGGCGCAGGAACTGAGGAAGCGGGCGCAGCGGCGGGCGCCGGCGCGATCGGCAGTACCGTCGTCCCGTCCGCCGGGGTGTCGACCTCGCCCGAGACGACGTCGTCGTCCGCCTCGTCCGCGAGCGACCACGACCCGGCGCCGAACGCCGTCGTGTCGAAGGAGTCGGTCGTCAGGGTCGTCGGGACCTCGCCGGTCTCGTCGTCCCGGATCGCCCAGTCGAACGGGCGCTCGGTCTCCCCGCGGTCGTCGTCTCCGACGCCCTGCAGCCGCAGGAGCTCGGTGAAGCTCGGCGGCTCCCCGGTCGAGGGCGCCGGCGTCGGCGGGAGCACCCCGTGCACGCCGAGCGGCTGCGCGACCGGGCCGGTGGGCGTCACCGGCGGCGGAGGCGTCTGCGCACCGGTCGCCCGACCGAGCCAGTCGACGTCGCTGCGCCCCTGACCGAACGGGTCGGTGCGGCGGCGTTCCTCGTCGACGGCACGGTTCTCGGCCGCGCGCTCGTCCCGGTGCGTGAGCGCCGTCGGAAGCGTGATGGAGGAGGGGTGCTGCGTCGTGCTCCTCGGCGGCACCGGGGCGGCCGGCGGGATGCGCTCCCCGAGCGTCTCCCGCTCGTGCTCGGCGCTCGCCTGCGGGTTGACCGAGGGTGCCTGCAGCTCGTCGTCCATCCGGATGGCCTGCGTGGCCCCGGCGTCCTCCGGATCGGGCGCGGCCGGCACCGAAGGCGTCACGGCCGGCGGCACCGGACGCTCGGCCAGCGGCGCGGGACGGCCGTCGACCGGCTCGGCCGACTCCGCCGACTCGGCGGCCGAAACCGGCGCAGCGGGCGCAGCGGGCGCAGCTGGCGGAGCGGGCGCGGTCGGCACGTCCGACGTGAACGGCTCCGGCAGCGGCGCGCCCGTCTCACGGGCGGCCCGCTCCGCCTCGCGACGCTCGCGCCGCGAGGGCCACTCGTCCGCCGTCCGGGGCGCACCGAAGATGTCCGCGGCACTGCGGAGCCCGCGGAACGGAGCGTCCGAGGCGGACGCGCGCTGAGCCTCCAGGCCGTCGTCCCCGTCTGCCGGGCCGGCGGTGTCCTCGGGCTCGCGCGCGTCGTCCGGACGCTCCCCGGTCACGCGCTCAGCCCCAGGTCGGCCAGCCCGATCGCAGCGAAGTAGGGGTACCCGGCCGCCTCGATGCGCTCCTTCGCGCCGGTGTCGCGGTCGACGACGACGGCGACGGCCGCGACGATCGCGCCCTCGCGCTCGAGCGCCTCCGCTGCCTTGAGCGGCGACCCGCCGGTCGTGGAGGTGTCCTCGAGCACGACGACGCGCTTGCCGCGGACGTCGGGGCCCTCGACCTGCTTGCCGCGACCGTGGTCCTTCGGCTCCTTGCGCACGACGAACGCGTCGTAGGTCAGGCCGCGCGCGGCCGACTGGTGCAGCACGGCGCTCGCGATCGGGTCCGCACCCATGGTCAGGCCACCGACCGCGTCGACGTCCGGGACCTGCTGCAGCAGGTCCGTCATCACCTGTCCGATCAGGGGTGCGACGCGGTGGTCGAGGCTCACCTTGCGCAGGTCGATGTAGTACGAGGCCTGCTTCCCGCTGGTCAGCGTGAAGTCGCCGTGGAACACGGCCTCGTCCGAGATGTGCTGGATCAGCTGTTCGCGCGCGTCGGTCACAGCGCACCAGGGTAGTCGGTCACCCCGGGATCGCACCCGTCGGCCGTTCCCCGCCACCCGCAGGCGGCGCTCCGGACGGCTCGGTACGCTCCGCCTCATGTCCCACGACGCACCGGAGCCGCGCGCCTCGGTCACGTCCGGACCCGGTCCGGCGGCCCACCGCAGGTGGGTGGCGACGGTCGGCCGGGAGGCGCTGGGCGCGGTCGTCGCGCTGGCCCTGTCCGTCATCGCGTTGCGTCACGTCGTAGCGACCGAGCGGGTCGCCCTGCTCTGGTACGACGCGGACTCCGTGCTGCTGCCGCTCGTCGAGCGCTCGATCCGTTCCGGGCAGCCGTTCGAGTGGGCGATGTCCCCGGCGCTGTTCTTCTTCCCGGAGCTGCCGGTCTACCTGCTCTGTTCGCTCGTGACGGCGACGGCGCAGCAGGCCCTGGCGCTCAACGGGGTCCTGGTGCTGCTCGCCGTGTACGCCCTGGTGCGGGCGGCTGCGAACGAGCTCATGCCGTCCGCCCGGCGCTCGGCGCGGATCGCGACCGCGGCGGTGGCGCTCGGGTTCGTCACGCTGCTGGTGCTCACCGAGTCGTCTGCGACCGCCACGTCGCTCGAGCTCGCGTCGCTGCTCCTCACGACGACCTACTACTACGGCGCCCTGCTCGCGATGCTCGGCACCGCGGTGCTCGTGCTCCGCGCCGTCCGGACCGGTCGGGCGTCCGTGACCGTGCTCGTGGTCCTCGCGCTCGTCGCGGCGTGCACGACGGCGTCGAACCCGCTGTACGTGCCGTGGTCCGCGGCACCGGTCGTCGTCACGCTCGTGCTGCTCGCCGCCGCACGACGGCTGCCGTGGCGCCCGGTCGCCCGGCTGTCCGGGGCGCTCGTCGCGGGGTCGGTGGTCGGGTACCTGCTGCGGATCCCGCTCCGTCCCTTCGTCTCCCTGGACCCGTCGACGTACGTGCACCCCGAGCACGCGGGCGAGACGCTGTCGTTCTTCGCCGCGCTCACCGACGACCGAGCAGGATCGGCCGCCGGGGACGCGGGTCTGCTCCTCCTGTTCGCGGGCGTGCTGCTCGCCGCCGGTGGGACGGTCTGGGCCTGGCGGGTCCGGACGTCGCGCACCGTGCTCGTCGCGACCGCGCTGCCGCTCGTCACGGTCGTGGCGGTGTCGGTCGGGGTGGTCGTCGCCGGGTCGGACACCCCGCGGTACCTCGAGCCGATCGTCACGGCCCCGCTGCTCGCGCTCGTGGCGGTCGCCGAGCTCACCCGCACCGCCGTCCGGACGACCCGCGTGCACCGGCCCCGCCGCGGGCTCCGGCTGACCCTGGCGGTCGCGGCCGCCGCGGTGCTCCTCGCCGGGGTCGCGACCGCGCCCGGCACCCTCTCGGCCGTCGCGCACGCCCGGTACGGCTCGGTCGCGTGCCTGGACCGGTGGGCGGACGGTCGGCAGGTCACCGGCGTCGGGCAGTTCTGGACCGTCCGACCGCTCGCCGCCTACGCCGCGTCCGACGTGCAGCTCCTGCAGGTGCGGGACACGTTCGACGCCTACCCGTGGCTCGTCGACCTCGGGACTTACCGGGACGCCCGGCCGACGTTCGTCGTGATCGGGGCGAACGACGTCTGGACCACCGCGGTCGAGGACTCGCTCGGCTCCCCCGCGTCGATCACCCACTGCACCGGGTACGACGTGTACGACTACGCCGGGACCGCCGGCGCGGCGGTGCTGCGGCGGGACGTGGTGGGGAGCGCCGACGTGATCCGGCGCGAGCGGGGGTTCTGAGCCGTCTCTGCGTCAGGCGGCTGGCGTCCGTGCGTCGGCCGGCGTCGGGCGGCGCGTGCCGTGCGTCGTGTGACGGTCGTCCATCGGAGTTGTCCACAGCGGCGCGCCGTCGGACCGAGATGCCTGAACGGATGTATAGGCTCGACTCCGTGACTCGTCCCACCAACGGCCGCATCCCCCGCACGTCCTTCCGGTTCCGCCTCGCCGCGACCGGACTGGCGCTCGCCGGCCTGCTCGGGACGGTCCTGCTGGACGCGCCGAGTGCGAGCGCCGCGAAGTACCCCTCGTGGGACGACGTGATGGCCGCCCGCGGGCAGGAGTCCGCGAAGCAGGAGCAGATCACCGCGATCCGGAGCATCATCGACGGCCTCGCGACCCAGGTGAAGGAAGCCGAGGCCGAGGCACAGCGGCTCGGCGACGAGTTCTACGCCGCGCAGAGCGACGCGCAGGACGCCGCCGAGAAGGAACAGAAGCTCCGCGCCGACGCCGAGGAGCACGCGAAGGTCGCCGAGCAGAGCGCCGCCCAGGCCGGGCAGCTCGCCGCGCAGATGGCCCGCCACGGTGGCGCCGACGTCACCGCCTCCGTACTGTCCGGCGGCGAGTCGGCGCGCGACCTCCTCTACGACCTCGGTGCGCTGAGCAAGCTCTCCGAGCAGTCCGAACGGGTCGAGGCCGCAGCGACCGCGGACGCCGCCGTCGCCCGCTCCCTCACCGCGCAGGCCGACCGGGCCTCGGCGGAGCTCGACCGGCTCGCCGCCGCCGCGCAGGAGCGGATGGACGCTGCCCAGGCCGCGGCCGACAAGGTCCAGTCGGCGTACACCGAGCAGCAGGACAACAAGGCCCGGCTCGACGCCCAGCTCGCGACGCTGACCTCGGGTCGCGTCCGGACCGAGGCCGAGTTCGCCAAGGGCGAGGCCGAGCGCAAGGCCGCGATCGAGAAGGCCGCGCGCGAGGCAGCAGCGGCCCGCGCGCGCGAAGCAGCGGCCGCGGCTGCTGCGTCGAACAGCGGCGGCGGCGGTGCGCCCGCGCCGGGCGGGGGCGGCGGCGGCAGTGTGGGCTCCGGCTCGGGCACCGGCTGGGTCCGTCCCGCCGGCGGCTACGTCATCAGCCCCTACGGCTACCGCGTGCACCCGATCACCGGACGGGTCACCAAGCACGACGGGCTCGACCTGACGAGCGGCTGCTCGACGGCGATCGTCGCGGCGTCGGCCGGCACCGTCGACTACGTCGGCTGGTACGGCGGCTACGGCAACTACGTCCGGATCAACCACGGCGGCGGCGTGAAGACCGCCTACGGGCACATCGTCAACGGCGGCTTCCGGGTCTCGCAGGGCCAGCAGGTCTCGGCCGGGCAGCTCATCGCCCTCGTCGGCTCGACCGGCAACTCGACCGGGTGCCACCTGCACTACGAGGTCCACATCAACGGCGCCACGACCGACCCCGCGCCGTTCATGGCCGCACGGGGCGTCGGCTTCTAGCCCGCGGATCGTCGGCTTCGGGCACGCGGTCGATCGGCCCGCGCTCCGGCGGCACCGGTAGGTTCGATCCCATGCGCGTCGCGACCTGGAACGTCAACTCCGTCCGGACCCGAGTGGGGCGGATCGTCGACTGGCTGGTCCGCGAGGACGTCGACGTCCTCGGCATGCAGGAGATCAAGTGCAAGCCCGAGCAGTTCCCGGTGGAGGCGTTCGAGGCCGCCGGCTACCAGGTCGAGGCACACGGGCTGAACCAGTGGAACGGCGTCGCGTTCGCCAGCCGGCTGCCGATGGAGGACGTCACCCGTGACTTCCCCGGCCAGCCCGGGTTCCTGAAGGGTCACGAGGGCCCGGACCTGCCCGTCGAGGCCCGCGCGATGGGCGTCACGGTCGACGGCGTCCGCCTGTGGAGCCTCTACGTCCCGAACGGCCGCGAGCTCGGCGACCCGCACTACACGTACAAGCTCGACTGGCTCTCGCAGCTGGCCGACCGGACGTCTGAGTGGCTCGAGGCCGAGCCGGAGACGCCCCTCGCGCTCATGGGCGACTGGAACGTGGCGCCGCTCGACCGGGACGTCTGGGACGTGGCCGTGTTCGAGGGCGCGACGCACGTCAGCGAGCCGGAGCGTGCGGCCTTCCGCGCGTTCGAGTCCCGCGGCCTGCAGGACGTCGTCCGGCCGATCGTCCCCGAGGGCTACACGTACTGGGACTACAAGTCGCTCCGGTTCCCCCGGAACGAGGGCATGCGCATCGACTTCGTGCTCGGGTCCCAGGCCTTCGCGGACGTCACGGTCGGCGCGACCATCCACCGCGACGAGCGGAAGGGCGACGCCCCGAGCGACCACGTCCCCGTATCGGTCGACCTGGACCTGGAGACCTCGCTCGACGACGACCGCCCGATGATCTTCTGACGCAGGTCCCTCCCACCCACCTGCTCCCACCGCGAGCGGGCAGGACACGCCGCCAGCGTCCCGCCCGGCGTGCACGACACCCCGTCGCCGCCCGCCGAGCGGCCCACATGTGGGTCTCTCGCGACCGGACGACGGACGGGAGGCACGGTGCCAGCCCGCCCCGCGCCTCCAGTCCGACTCACCCACCCGCCACCGCGAGCGGGCAGGACACGCCGCCCGTGTCGCGCCCCGCGTGCAAGACACCCCGCCACGGGCCGCTGAGCGGCCCAGATGTGGGCCTCTCGCGACCGGACGACGGACGGGAGGCACGGTGCCAGCCCGCCCCGCGCCTCCAGTCCGACTCACCCACCCGCCACCGCGAGCGGGCAGGACACGCCGCCCGTGTCGCGCCCCGCGTGCAAGACACCCCGCCACGGGCCGCTGAGCGGCCCACTTGTGGCCCAGTCGGCGCCGCCGCCCGGGCGCGCACGCTACGGGTGCAGCACCGCCGCGACCACGACGAGCACCGGCACCGCACCGATCGTCGAGACGAGCACGACGTCCCGCGCGACCGGGACCGCCGCCTGGTACCGCTGCGCGTAGTTGAAGACGTTCTGCGCCGCCGGCAGGGCACCGAGCGTCGTGAGTACGAACACGTCCTGCTCGTCGAGCCGGAACACGAGCCGGGCGACCACGAACGCCACGAGCGGCATCACCACGAGCTTCAGCCCGGCGGCCACGAGCACGTCCGCCCGGATCGCGGGGTCCCGCAGCGGGGTCGCCCCGTGCAGGCTCATGCCGAAGGACAGGAGCACCACGGGCACCGCGGCGGCCCCGACGAGGGCGAACGGCTCGAGGATCGGCGTCGGGATCTCGATCCGGAGCGCGGAGCACACCAGACCGAGCAGCGACGCGATGATGATCGGGTTGCGGAAGGGTCCGGCGACCCGGCTCCGCCAGGTGCCCCCGGTGGCCGTCGCCACGTCGAGGACGGTGAGCGCCAGGGGTGCGAGCACGACGAGCTGCAGCAGGATCACCGGGACGACCGCGGTGGCCTGGCCCAGGACGTAGACGGCGACCGGCAGCCCGATGTTGTTCGCGTTCACGTAGCCGGAGGCCAGCGCCCCCACCGTCGTCGTCGCGACCGAGCGCCGGAGCACCAGGCGGAAGACCAGCACGGCGACGAGCGCCACGGTGACGGCGCTGATCAGCGAGACCCAGAGCATCGGCGACACCAGCGTCTCGATGTGGGCCGTCGCGATGGTGTGGAAGAGCAGGCAGGGCATCAGGACGAAGAAGGCGAGCCGGCTCATCACGAACTGGGCGTGCGGGCCGAGCAGCCCGGCGCGGCCGACGACGTACCCGGCGGCGATGATCGCGCCGATGATCGCGAACCCGGTCAAGACGCCACCCATCGCCTCCATCCTGTCAGCCCGGTCCCGGACGGACGACCATGTGACTGCTCACAGACGCGCTCGGACGGGAAATGCGCGACGCATCGGTACCGTTGCACGCATCATGACCTCGACGCCCGACACGCTCACCCGTTCGACCGACTCCAGCCAGCCGCTCGTGCCGCTCCTCGAGGAGCGTTGGAGCCCCCGCTCCTACGACGAGACCGCCACCGTCACCGACGCGCAGCTCGACGCCCTGCTCGAGGCCGCCCGCTGGGCCCCGTCCGCGATGAACCACCAGCCGCGCCGCTTCGTTGCCGGCCGCCGTGGCACCGAGACGTTCCGGAAGATCAACGACAACCTGCTCGGCTTCAACGCCGCGTGGGCGTTCCGCGCGAGCGCCCTCGTCGTCGGTGTCCTCGAGACCGTGACCGAGGACGGCGACGAGCGTCCCTTCGCGCAGTACGACCTCGGCCAGTCGCTCGCCGCGCTCACGGTCCAGGCGCACGCCGAGGGCCTGCACGTGCACCAGATGGCCGGCATCGACGCCGAGGGCCTCCGCGCCGCGTTCGACCTGCCGGAGCGCTTCCTGCCGTACACCGTGACGGCGATCGGCACAGTGGCGGACCCCGCGCAGCTCGGCGACCAGGCTGCGGAGCGCGAGGTCGCGCCGCGCACGCGGCTCCCCCTCGACGAGGTCGTCCTCGTCAAGGAGTAATTGACGAGGAACGGTCCGCCCCCCCCCCCCCCCTGGAGCGCTCCAGCGCCACGGGGGCGTACCATGTCCGGACATGGATCAGGACACGACACCGGACCGCACGCAGGACTCGACACCGGACCCCACGCAGGACTCGACACCGGACCCCACGCAGGACACGACACCGGACCCTGGCCAGGACCCCGCCGAGCCGGCCCCGGAGATGAACTTCTACACCCGCAAATGGGTCCGCCCCGAGGACCTCAACGCCAATGGCACCCTGTTCGGCGGCAGCCTGCTGCGCTGGATCGACGAAGAGGCCGCGGTGTACGCGATCATCCAGCTCGGCAACGGCAAGGTCGTCACGAAGTACATGTCGGAGATCGTCTTCGTGTCCTCGGCGAGGGAGGGCGACATCGTCGAGATCGGCCTCGTCGCGACCCGGTTCGGCCGCACCTCGCTCACGATGCGCGCCGAGGCCCGGAACCTCTTCACGCACCGGAGCATCCTCACCATCGACGAGGTCGTCTTCGTGAACCTCGGCGAGGACGGCAAGTCCGCCCCGCACGGGTACACCGACATCACCTACGCGCGCGACCGCGTCCCCGCGACGCACCGGGCCTGACGACCGCCCGCACCGGCGGAGCACGACGGATCTGGCAGGATCGAGGGCATGACCACGCCCCGCCTCGTCGCCTTCGACCTCGACGACACCCTCGCGCCGTCGAAGTCCCCGCTCGACCCGCGCATGCTCGAGACCTTCGCGTCGCTGCTCGCCACGGTCCCGGTCGCGGTCATCTCCGGCGGCAACTTCCAGCAGTTCGAGCAGCAGCTCGTGACGCCCCTGAGCGCCCGCGACGGACTCGTCCTCGACGACCTGCACCTGCTCCCGACCTGCGGCACCGCCTACTACCGCTGGTCCGGGTCCGACTGGGCACTGCAGTACGCCGAGGACCTCACCGACGACGAGAAGTCCCGTGCCCTCGCCGCGGTCGAGACCCAGGCGAAGGCAGCCGGGCTCTGGGAGTCGGAGACCTGGGGTCCGATCCTCGAGGACCGCGGGTCGCAGATCACGTTCTCGGCCCTCGGCCAGTCGGCGCCGGTGGACGTGAAGAAGCGATGGGACCCGACCGGCGAGAAGAAGGACCGCCTCCGCCGGCTCGTGCAGGCCGAGCTGCCCGACCTCGAGGTCCGCTCCGGCGGCTCGACGAGCGTGGACATCACCCGGAAGGGCATCGACAAGGCCTACGGCATGCGCCGCCTCGCCGAGCTCACCGGCATCGCCCTCGACGACGTGCTGTTCGTCGGGGACCGCCTCGACCCCGAGGGCAACGACTACCCGGTCAAGGCACTCGGCGTCCCCTGCCACGCGGTGGAGGGCTGGGAGGACACCGACGCGTTCCTGACGGAGCTGATCCCGACGCTGCGCTGAGCGTGCGCTGACGCGCACTGGGCGGACGGGAGGCACGTGGCGGGCTCGCCACGTGCCTCCCGTCCGTCATCCGGTCACGTCCGCGACGCGACGTGATCAGGCCAGGCCCGACCCGGCCGGGTCGGCTCAGGGGATGCTGCGGACCGCCTCGACGAAGGAGCGGATCCGCGCGACGTCCTTGACCCCGCGCTCCGACTCCACACCACTCGACACGTCCACGCCGTCGGGGTCCAGGGCCTCGACCGCGGCGACCACGTTCGCCGGGGTGAGCCCCCCGGCGAGGATCCACGCCTCGTCCACCTTCCCCGCGATCGTCGCGGGGTCGACGAGCCGCCCGCTGCCCGGCACGGCGGCGTCGAGCAGCAGCAGGTCGTGGTCGAAGGCCGCGCGCTGCTCGGGCGTCTCGCGCAGGAAGTCGTCGGCGGCGACGGCACGGATGGTGAAGAACCCGGCGTCCCGCGCACGCGCGAAGTCACTCGCCGACTCGCCCCCGTGCAGCTGGAGCGTGGTGAGCCCGACCTCGGACGCGATACCGACGATCTCGTCGATCTGCTGGTCACGGAACACCCCGACGGCGTCGATGCCCTCCGGCACCCGCTCGACGAGCTCCTTCGCGAGGTCCGCCGTCACGGTGCGGGGGCTGCCGGCGGCGAAGACGAACCCGACCGCGTCGGCACCCGCGTCCACGGCGGCGTCGACGGTCTCGGGCGTCGACAGACCGCAGATCTTGATCCAGCGCTGGTCGCTCATGGATCCATCCTGCCAGGGACCTGGCCCGTCGGAGGCCGGGTCAGTGCAGGGTGCCCGCGATGTACGCCGCGGTGCACGCGGCGAGCACCCCGAAGGCCGCGAACGACCCGACCAGGACGTTCCGGCGACGCCAGCGACGGACCGCCGCGAAGGTGCCGCGCCGTGCGTGCCGGTGGGCGGCGCGGTGCAGCTTGTGGTCGCGCTTGTGCTTCGTCCGCTCCGGGCCGAGGGGCACCGGGCCGGTGATCTGCGTCGACCCGCCACGGAGCGCGCTCGCGACGGCGACCGCGGTCGGTCGGCGGGCCGGGTCGCGGTGGGTCATCTTCGCGAGCAGGTCGTGCCAGTCCGGGCCGACCGAGTCCGGGACCTCGGGGTCGTGCCGCAGCCGGGCGAGGGCCGCCTCGATCAGGGTGCCCGAGTACTCCTGCTTGCCGGTCAGCGACTCGAGGAGCACCAGGCCGAGCGAGTACACGTCGGTCGCGAAGCCGATCGGCTCCCCGGCGACCTGCTCCGGGCTGAGGTACGCCGCGGTGCCGATGATCGTGCCGTCGTTCGTCAGGCGGGAGCCGTCGACGAAGTGCGCGACGCCGAAGTCGGTGAGCTTCACGGCGCGGGCGAAGCCGGAGGCGCCCTCGTCGTTGATGAGGATGTTCGCCGGCTTCACGTCGCGGTGCACGATGCCGCGCGAGTGCACGTACGCCAGGGCGTCGGCTAGCTGCGCCCCGAGGTCGGCGACCTCGTAGTTGTGCAGCGGGCCGCCCGCGAGCCGGCGGAGGAGCGTCGTGTCGGCGATGAGCTCCATCACGATGAAGCGGTGCGGGCCGTCCCCGAACTCGTGGGTGCCGGCGTCGTACAGCGGCACGAGACCCGGGTGCGACAGCATGCTGAGCAGCCGGATCTCGCGCTCCTGGCGGACCCGGTCGGCCGTCGTCATCGAGTCCGGCGTCGCGAAGAGCTTGACCGCGACCGCACGGTACGTGTGTTCGTCGCGAGCTTCGTAGACCGACCCCATGCCGCCCGTGCCGATGAGCTTGACGAGCCGGTAGCGGCCCGCCAGGACCGTGTCGGCCCGCGCGCTGTCGACCAGGGTCATGCTGCACTTCGATCCATCGAGAGCCATCGGGTTCCGCGGCAGACGCCGACAAGGTGACTCACGGTCAACGGTACGCGTCCCACCTCGGATCCGCGGTGCCGTTACGACATCGTGATGGGGGACAGATCCCCGTGGATCCGCGAAAGGGCGGGGGTAGCGTCCGGGTTCCCGGAGAGCCCGGGACTACGCAAGGAGGACATCGTGGCGCTGTCGAAGGGCGACGAGGTGCACTGGAACACCTCGCAGGGCAAGACGACCGGCAAGCTCGTCGAGAAGAAGACGAAGGACTTCACGTTCGACGGTCAGGACTTCAAGCCGACGGACGACGACCCGTACTGGATCGTCGAGTCGGAGAAGTCCGGCAACAAGGCCGCGCACAAGGAGTCGGCCCTCACGAAGAAGTGACCGCTCAGTCGTTCGCGGGTGCCGCACGTCGGCGCCCGCGATCGGCGCGTTCCGCCCGGGCACGCCGGACCCGTCGCACCACGAACGTCACCACGACGACGGCGATCGCGACGTAGAGCACCCGGTCGATCCACTCGGTGTACTGCTCGACCTTGTCGTACTGGGTCCCGAACGCCGCTCCGAGCAGCACCAGGCCGCTGTTCCAGATGCCGCTCGCGATGATCGTGAACACCGAGAACGTGCCGAGGTGCATCCGGTCGGCGCCTGCCGGCAGCGAGATCAGGCTCCGCACGATCGGCACGAACCGGCCGAAGAAGACCGCGCTCCTGCCGTGCCGGTGGAACCAGTCCGCGGCCTTGCGGAAGTCGTCCTCGTCGACGAGCGGCAGCTTCCCGAGCCAGCGCACGGTCCGTTCGAACCCGATCACCGCGCCGAGCCAGTAGAGCACGAGCGCGCCGAGGTACGACCCGAGCGTCGCGAGCAGCAGCACGAGCACGAGGTTCATCCGCCCGGCTCCCGCCAGGAACCCCGCGAGCGGCAGGATCACCTCGGACGGGATCGGCGGGAACACCGTCTCGACGAAGAGCATGATCGCGACGCCCCACTCGCCGAGGGCGTCGATGACCTGCAGCACGAAGCCGGACAGGCCGCCGAGGTCCTCGGTGCCCGCCTCCTGACCCGCACTCCTGGTCGAGGCGGGCAGGGTCGGCGGCAGCGTGAGGGCGGTCGTCATGGGTCCACTCTGTCTGAGCGTCCTGCCAGGAGTCGGCACGCCACCTGTGCGCGAGCCGAGTGCGCGTGGTGCCGCCGCGCTCGGCGACGTGCCGCCGAGGTGCCAAGACTCGCCGCTGCGTGCGCGCCCGGGTGCGACGGACGTCCGCTCCGCACCACGAGGTGCCGGAATTCCGGCACCTCGAGGCACAGGGCGGGCAGGGCGGGAACGGGGGTGCGGCAGACGGACGGGAGGCACGGTGCCAGCTGGCACCGTGCCTCCCGTCCGTCTGGGTGTTGCGTCAGACCGCGGCGGGCGCGCGCTGGCCGATCGTCTCGCCGGCCACCGCCGCCTGGTCGGCGGCCGCCGCCTCGGCGGCGGGTGCCTTGCGCACCCACTTCTTCAGGCCCACCAGGACCAGCGCGGACACGACCGTGCCGGCCACGATCGCGACGATGAACATCGCGACGTCCCCGATGGCGAAGAACACGAAGATGCCGCCGTGGGGTGCGCGGGAGGTCACACCGGCCGCCATCGAGATCGCACCCGTGACCGCGGCGCCGATCATCGACGCCGGGATGACGCGCAGCGGGTCGGCCGCGGCGAACGGGATCGCACCCTCGGAGATGAACGACGCGCCGAGCAGCCACGCGGCCTTGCCGTTCTCGCGCTCCGGCTTCGTGAAGCCCTTGCGGTACAGGACGGTGGAGGCGAGCGCCAGGGCCAGCGGCGGGACCATGCCCGCGGCCATCACGGCGGCCATGATCTCGAACGGCACGACGTTCGTGGCGGTCCCGGCACCGAGCCCGGCGACGGCGAACGAGTACGCGACCTTGTTGACCGGGCCACCGAGGTCGAACGCCATCATCAGGCCGAGGATCACGCCGAGCAGGATCGCCGAGGCGCCGTTGAGCGAGTTGAGCCAGTTCGTCAGCTGCGTCATGAGCCAGGCGATCGGGCCGCCGAGCACGAGCAGCATCAGGCCGGAGGCGATGATCGACGCGAAGAGCGGGATGATCACGACGGGCATCAGGCCGCGGAGCCAGCGCCAGGTCGGGATGCGCCCGATCCAGTACGCGGCGGCACCGGCGATGAGACCACCCACGAGCCCGCCGAGGAAGCCGGCGTTCATGAAGACGGCGATCGACCCGGCGACGAAGCCCGGCGCGATGCCGGGGCGGTCGGCGATCGCGTAGGCGATGTACCCGGCGAGTGCGGCGACGAGGAACCCGAGGGACACCCCGCCGATCTGGAACGCGGCGGCGCCGAGGTAGTAGCCGAGGCCCTCCGGCGGCAGGTTGAGCAGCGTGTAGTTCGTCAGCGTGTACACCGCGTTGTTCTGCCCGGAGTTCCCGTGCGGCAGCGCGATGGCGTAGCCGGCGAGCAGGAAGCCGAGCGCGATGAGCAGACCGCCGCCCGCGACGAACGGGATCATGTAGCTGACGCCGGTGAGCAGCCAGCGCTTGAGCGCCTGCCCGAAGTGCTCGTCGGCCTTGTTCGACTCGGCGGTCGTCGCAGCCCCGCCCTGCACGCGTGCGGCGTGCGGGTCGTCGGCGGCGCGGAGGGCCTCGGCGATCATCTTGTCCGGCTCGTCGACACCGCGCTTGACCGGTCCGGACACCAGCGGCTTGCCGGCGAAGCGGTTGCGGTCGCGGACGTCCACGTCGACCGCGAACACGACGGCGTCGGCGCGGGCGATCAGGGCGGGGTCGAGCGGCTCGACCTGCGAGGAGCCCTGCGTCTCGACGTGCATCTCGGCACCGGCGCGCTCGGCGGCGGCGACCAGGGCGTCGGCGGCCATGTAGGTGTGCGCGATGCCGGTCGGGCAGGCGGTGACGCCGACGATGACCTTGCGGGCGCCCGAGCCGGTGGTGGTCGGGGCCGGGGCGGCGGCAGCGGGCGCCGGGGCGCCGACGCCGGCCTCGGCGACCTCGCCGCCGACCTCGCGCTGCACCAGGTCCACGACGTCCTGCGGTGTCGCGGCCGCACGGAGCGCCGCGGTGAAGTCGTCGCGGATGAGCGCACGCGCCAGGGTCGACAGGACCGTCAGGTGGTCCTTGTCCGCACCCTCGGGCACCGCGATCATGAAGACGATGTCCGCGTCGCCGTCGGGCGCACCGAACGGCACCTTCCGCGCCAGGCGGGAGAACGCGAGCGTCGGGCTCGAGACCGAGGCGGACCGGGCGTGCGGGATCGCGATGCCGCCGGGCACGCCGGTGCCGACGCTCGCCTCGCGCTTGATCGCGTCCTCGGCGAGGGCGCTGCCGTCGGCGGCACGGCCGGTGGCGGCGACGCGGTCGGCGAGCACGCGGATGACGTCGGAGGACGTTCCGCCGAGGTCCTCGTCGAGGCCGACGAGCTCCGCGCTGATGAGGCGCTGCGTCGTGTCTGCGGACATGGGGTTGCTCCTTTGCAGTGGCGCCGAGGCGCGGGCATTGCTGTTCGGGGGTGGTGCTGCGAAGTGGTGGTGGTGCGAAGTGGTGGTGGTGCGGTGGGGGTCGGTCAGGCGATCGGTGCCGGGACCTGCGCCGGGTGCAGGGTCCGGACGGTCACGCTGCCGGGGTCGGTGTGGTCGAGGGCCGGCACGTCGCTGCCCGGGAGCGCCGCGGCGGCCGCTCCGGTGGCGACGGCCTGGGCGAGCCGCTCGGCGGGGGTGGCACCGGCGACCTCGGCGAGCAGGTAGCCGGCGAGCGAGGAGTCCCCCGCGCCGACCGTCGAGCGCGCGACGATGCGCGGTGCGGCGGCGGCGAAGGCGCCCTCGTCCGAGACGAGCACGGCTCCGGCGCTGCCGAGCGTGAGCAGGACGGCGTCGACGTGCTTGTCGCGCAGGCGCTGGGCAGCCACCGCGGCGGCGTCCGGGTCCTGCTCGTACGCGTCCGGGTCCCCGCCGACGACCTCGGCGAGCTCCTCGGCGTTCGGCTTCACCAGGTCGATGCGCTCACCGGACTGCAGCAGCGCGGTGAACGGCAGACCGGACGAGTCGACGGCGATCCGGACGGTGTCCCCGTGGCGATCGCGCACGGCGCGGACGAGCACGGCGAGCGCGTCGTCGGGCAGTCCGGGCGGCAGGGAGCCGGCGAACACGACCCAGCGGGCGGCGGGCCCGGTCGCGGTCGGCCCGGCGGCGTCGGCCACGAGCGCGGCGAGGTCGTCCAGGCGGCCGGCGAGCGAGGGGCCGGGCTCGTTGAGCTTCGTCGTCGTGCCGGTCGGCTCGGTCACGGTGACGTTCGAGCGGAGCGGGGCGCCGATCGGGAGCGCCACGGTCGGGATGCCCCGCGTCGCGAGGCCGAGCAGGACGGGGTCGAGCTCGTCGCCGGGCAGGACCGCGAGGGTGTCCCCGCCGCTGGCGACGACGACCCGCGAGACGTTGACGCCCTTGCCGCCGGGCTCGGCGGTCGTGTGCACGGCGCGTTGGACGGCCCCGCGCTGCAGCTCGCCGGCGAGCTCGATGGTCCGGTCGAGGGACGGGTTGGGCGTCACGGTGACGATGCGGGTGCTGGCGGTGCCGTTCATGCGACCACGACCTCCACGTCGGCGTCGGCGAGCGCACCGGCGAGGTCCGCCGGGGGCTCCTGGTCGGTGACGAGCGTGTCGATCTCGTCGAGGCGGGCGAAGCGCATGAGCGCCTCGACCCCGTGCTTGGCGGCGTCGGCGAGGACGACGCTCCGGCGGGCGGCGAGCACGTAGGCGCCCTTGACGCCGGCCTCGTACTCGTCGGGCGTGCTCAGACCGAAGCCGGCGGACAGGCCGTTCGTGCCGACGAAGGCGACGTCGGGGCGGAGGCCGGCGATCTGCTCGACGGTCGCGGTGCCGACGGCGGCGCTCGTGACCCCGCGGACCCGGCCGCCGAGCAGGTGCAGCTCGACGTGGGGGCTGTGCTGCAGGACGGCGGCGATCGGGACGGAGTTCGTGACGACCGTCAGCGTGGCACCGGGGGTCGCGGGCTCCCACCGGGCGAGCTCCGTGGCGACCGCGGCGCAGGTCGTGCCGGCGTCCAGGGCGATCGACCCGGTGAAGGTCGGCGGGACCAGGCGCATCGCGGCCCGGGCGATCGCGGTCTTGGCCGTGCCGTGCTGGCCCTCGCGCTCGGCGACGGAGAGCTCGACCACGCTGGACCGGCCGACGGGGACGGCCCCGCCGTGGACGCGACGCAGCAGTCCGGCGGTCTCGAGGGCGTCGAGGTCGCGGCGGACGGTCTCGGTGGTGACGTCGAAGTGCTCGGCGAGGTCGGCGACGGACACCCGCCCGGCCGACTGCAGCGCGGCGGCGATGGCGTCCTGCCGCTCCGTTGCGTACATGCCCGAACTCCTTCGTTCCCGTTGGTTTCAGGAACTGTACGTCCGGAAGTCACATGATCGCAACTGTTTCATCCCAGAACCAACACGAACGAAGGTCCGGGGAGCGTGATCAGGCGTCGAAGGGCACCCGGTCGCTCGAGCCCACGCCGGCTCGCTGCCGGTAGGACAGGTGCCCACCGAGGTAGCCGCCGACACCGACGATCGTCAGGCCGACGAACCCGAGTGCCTTGCCCGCCGCGGTGTTGCCCTTCCGGCGCTGCCACCACGACAGTCCGAAGAACGTGATGCCGACCCAGTTCACCGCCTGGTGCACCCAGCCGGTCCGCCGCTGCTCGAGCGACAGCTCCGCCCAGTCGACGTACCCGGCGACCGAGGCGCTGCTCGCCGACACGAGTCCGACCCCCGTGAGGGTCTGTGCGGCACGGGCGTTCCCCTTCCCGCCGATCGTGTCGAGCACCGCCGCGGAGATCCACGCCCCGAGCGGCACCTGCACCATGAGCGGGTGCAGGGGGTGCCCGATCGGCACGCCGTGCAGCAGCCGACGGAGCGCCGCCGGCTTCGCGACGGCGCGCACGACGCGGGTGTCCAGGTCGACGGCCTCGTCGAGCACGCTCGCGCGCTCGATGGCGTCCGTGATGCGTCGCAGGATCGGCAGCTCAGGCATGCCCTGGACGCTAGGCCTGGAGGCCCGGTGCCGGTTCCAGGAACCGGCACCGGGCCTCCAGGCGGTCGCGTCCGGCGGACGAGGCGACCAGTCAGACGGCCGCGAGCGCGGACGTCGGCGGGATGCGCGCGGCGCGCGCCGCCGGGTAGAGCCCGGACACCCCGCCGATCAGGACGGTCGCGCCGAGGCCGCCGCACACCGCCCAGAGCGGGATCGCCACCGGCCAGCCCCGCCCGACGGCGAAGGCCACGGTCACACCGACACCGATCACCACGCCGGCCACGCCACCGAGGAACGACAGCAGGAGCGACTCGACCAGGAACTGGTCCCGGATGTTCCGCCGCCGCGCCCCGAGCGCCCGACGGACGCCCACCTCGGCACGGCGCTCGAGCACCGTGATCACCATCGTGTTCGCGACGCCGATGCCACCGACGAGCAGCGCGACCCCGCCGATGCCCACCAGGAGCCCGGTGAACGAGTCGTCGGTGGCGTTCTTCGCGGCGAGCGCGTCGGACGGCCGGGTGACCCCGACGTCCTGCGGGGCGAGCGGGCTGATCGACCGCGCCACGACGTCCCGCACGGCGGCCACCTGCTCGGGGTCGGTCCGGAGGAACACCGACGTCGGGTGGCCGTCGAAGCCGAGCTGGCCCGCGAGCGACCGCGGCACGAACACCTGGCCGTCCAGGCTGTCCTCGAGCTCGACCGGGGCGAGGATCCCGACCACCTGGACCCACTGCCCGCCGATCCACACCCGGGTGTCCGGGCGGAGGTCGTCGATGCCGAGCGCCCGGGCCGCGTAGTCGCCGAGGACGACCTGGGGTGGGGCGTCGTCGGCGGTGTCGAGCCAGCGCCCCTGGGCGACCGAACCGCCGAGCGTCGCGGGCACATCGCCCCACGCGGCGAGGACGCCGATGCCCTTCGACTCGTTCGCCGGGATGTACGGGTTGCGGTAGACCCGGCCCTCCGTCACCGTGCCGACACCGGCGACCTGCTCGACACCGTCCTGCCGGGCCACGGAGTCCACCGCGGTCTCCGGGAGCGGCGGGGTCTCGCTGAAGCCCTGGGCCTCCGTCGCCGTGAGGACGTTCGTGCCGAGCCGGTCGAGCACCTGGTCGAGCGCGGCCTTGCTCGAGGACGAGATCCCGACGACCGCGATCATCGCCGCGATGCCGATCGCGATGCCGAGCGCCGACAGGACCACCCGGGTCGGACGCGTGCGGAGGCCGAACACCCCGAGGCGCAGCAGGTCCCGGGGGCCGACGGCGTTCCGGGCGCTCATGCGACACCGCCCGGACCGCCGTGGATCGCGGCGGCGAGTTCCGCGGCGTCGGACGACGAATCGGACTGCACGAGCCCGTCCCGCATCCGGATCTGCCGGGGCAGCGAGGCCGCGAGCTCCAGGTCGTGCGTGATGACGAGGACCGTCGTGCCGCCCGCGTTGAGCTCCCGCAGGAGTTCGAGGATCGCGGTGCCGGAGGCCGTGTCGAGCGCCCCGGTCGGTTCGTCCGCGAGCAGGATCGTGGGCTCGCCGACGATCGCCCGGGCGATGGCCACGCGCTGCTTCTCGCCGCCGGACAGCTGGTTCGGCCGGTGGTCGACCCGGTGCCCGAGCCCGACCCGCTCGAGCGCACGGACGGCCCGGGCCTGCCGCTCCGCGCGACGGGTCCCGGCGTACAGCAGCCCGTCGGCGACGTTCTCGGCCGCGGTGGCACCGGACTGCAGGTGGAAGTGCTGGAACACGAAGCCGACGTGGTCCGCGCGCAGCCGGGACAGGGCGTCGTCGGACATCGTGCCGACGTCGTTCCCGGCGATCGTCACCGTGCCCGACGTCGGCCGGTCGAGCGTGCCGACGATGTTGAGCATCGTCGACTTGCCCGAGCCCGACGGTCCGACCACGGCGACGAGCTCCCCCGCCGCGACGTCGACGGACACCCCGCCGAGGGCACGGACGTCCCCGTAGACCTTCGTGACGTCCTGCAGCCGGAGGACGCTGTCGGCCGCCGCTCCACCGCTCGACACACCGCGGTCCGGGGCGACTGGTCGGCGCCGGAGGCCGATCACGAGGGCACCACCACGCGGTCGCCCTCGCGGACGTCGCCCGTGATCGCGGCCCGCCCCTCGGCGACGAACCCGACCTCGACCGGCACGCGCTCCGTCATGTCGCCGCGGACGACGTCCACGGCGAAGCCGGACCCGGATCCCGCCGCGAGCGCGGACACCGGCACGGACAGGACGCCCTGCTCGGTGCGGCCGGCGGCGATCACCTGCGCGGACCCGCTCTCCGGGACCGTCCGGTCGCCGGCGTCGAACGAGATCGTCGCGTCGACGACCTGCGAGCCGTCCTTCGACTCCCCCGGCGCGGCGTCGACGACCCTGCCGGGCAGGGCGTCCCCGGCGCCGTTGATGCGCACGGACACGTCGGTTCCGACCGCCAGGCGCTCGGCGTCGCGGGACGGCACGGTGACCGTGACGACCCGTCGCGTGCTCGTCACCTGCAGGACCGGACCGTTCGCGGGCTGCCCGAGCTGCCCGGCGACCGAGTCGACGCGCACGTCCCTGTCGACGAACGCGACCTGCTGTGCGTCGATCCGACCGGTGACCTCCAGCCCGCGGTCCTCCTGCCACTCCCGGACGGCGCGCTGGGTGCGCGGGCCGAACGTGTCGTCCTGCGCGACGTCGTAGCCGAGGGCCGCCAGGTTCTGGTTGAGCTGCGTGACGTCCTGCCCCTCGTCGCCGCGCTCGAGCGCGCGCCACAGCGGGACCGTGCCGTGCATCGACCGGACGGGCTGCTCGTCGACGGCGTACAGCGGCTGGTCCCGGCCGATCGTCGCACCGGGCTCGGGCAGCCAGGTGAGCGTGCCCTGCGCGGCACCGACGAGCGGCTTCGACGCGCCGTAGCCGAGTGCGCCGGACAAGGTCTTCGAGTCGACGAGGTCGCCCTTCGTGACCGGTGCCGTGCTGCGGTCCGCCGGACGTTCCTCGGCCGCGGACGAGCGGTCGGACGTCCCGACGAGCGCCCACGTCCCGGCACCCGCAGCGAGCACCGCGACGAGGGCCGCTGCCGTCACGAGCGTCCGGCGTCGGTGGCTCGTGCGCGATCGCCCGGTCATCGGTCGAGGGTCTGGGTGTCGGGGGCGAACTCGGCGAGGCACTTCGCACTGACCTCCTCGAACTCGGGTTCCGCTGCTCGGGGGTAGCCCTGGAAGTCCAGGACACCGGCCGGCTGTTCCGGCAGGTCGTCGAACCCGTTCTCACGGATGCAGTCGGCGACCTGGGCGTACTGCCGCTCCCACTCCTGCTCCTGGGAGGCGTCGGCGCGCTCGACACCGGCCTGCTCGCTGCAGGCGGCGGCACGCTCCCCGAACGCGTCGGCGTCCGCGTCGGCCGGCGCCTGGTAGGTCCCGCTCCGGAGCTCCGCGTCGGTCGGGTCCTCGACCGAGAAGCCGGCGTCGCGCATGCAGTCGCCCCACTGCGCGCCGAGGCCACCGGCAGCGCCGGTGCTCGTCGGGGCGGAGGATGCATCCGAGCAGGCGGTCAGCGCGAACGGGGCGCCGAGGACGAGGGCGAGCACCGCAGCGGCGCGGACTGAGCGAGGAGTGATCGTGCTGTTCATGCGACCAGCACATCGCACACCGTGTTTCGCCAGCGGGTCGTCCCGGGTTACACCGACGAAACGCGGATGCGCACGCGCAGCCCGCCGCCCTCCCGCGCTGCCACGTCCAGTGTCCAGTCGTGCGCGTGGACCACCGCGGCCACGATCGACAGGCCGAGACCGCTGTGGCGCCGGCTCCCCTGCTCGCCACCGCGACGGAACGGTTCGAGCAGTCCCGTGACGGTCCCGGGATCGACCGGTGCGCCGGTGTTCTCCACGACGATGCCGTCGGCCGTCAGGCGCACCCACACCGTGCCGCCCGGGACGTTGTACTCGACGGCGTTGTCGACCAGGTTCAGCAGGAGCTGTCGCACGAGCGTGGGTTCGCCGACCACGGTCCCGACCGACACGGCGTCGACGGTGGGCCGCAGGGCGATGCCCGCCGTGTCCGCGGTCGCGCCGAGCTGGGTCGCGACGTCGTCGAGGAGTGCCGCGAGGTCGAGTGCCTCGACGCCGTCGAGCCCACGGTCGGCCTCCGCGAGCACGAGCAACGACTCGACCAGGTGCTCCGTCCGTCGGTTCTGCTCGAGCAGCTCGGCGCGGGCGGCGGCGACGTTCCGCGGACCGGCGTCGTCGGGCAGCCCGATCTGCAGCGCTGCACGCTGGACGGCGAGGGGCGTCCGGAGCTCGTGCGCCGCCTGCGCCACGAAGCGGCGCTGCCCCTCGAAGGACGTCTCGAGCCGGTCGAGCAGCCGGTCGATCGTCCGGGACAACCGTCGGAGTTCGTCGTCCGGGCCGCCGAGGGCGATCCGTTCGTGCAGTGTGGACGCCGAGATCCGGTCCGCGGTCGCCGTCATCCGGTCCACCGGCCGGAGCATCCGACGGCTCACCACCCACCCGACGGCACCGGCGAGCACACCGACCCCCGCGACGGCGACCGCCGACCACTGCCACTGCTGCTGGGCGACCACCGCCACGATGCTGACGGAGTCGCCGCCAGCGGAGCCGGGATCGGGCAGGACCGACGGACGGGGCGCCGGCTCCCACGGGACCGTCGTCGCGCCTCCGTCCAGCCCCACCTGGCCGCCGATCGACCACTGCGACGCGAGGTTCACGAACACGAGCGCCGCGACGGTCAGCGCCATCGCCGCCGCCGCGAACGCCAGTGCGGTCCGGGCGCCGATGCTCCAGATGCGCGTCACAGCGCGTAGCCCTGCCCGGGTACGGTCCGGATCGGGTCCGGTGCGCCGAGCTTCTTGCGGAGCTTCGACATCGTCACCCGGACCGCTGCCGTGAACGGGTCGATGTTCATGTCCCAGACCTTCTCGAGCAGCTCCTCGGCCGGGACGACCCGACCGTCGGCACGCAGGAGCACCTCGAGGACGCCGAGCTCCTTGCTCGTCAGGTCGAGCGGCCGCCCGTCCCGGGTCGCCACGCGTCGGTTCGAGTCCACGACGAGCCCGGCCCGCTCGAGCACGGGCGCGACCGGGGCGACGGTCCGTCGTCCGAGCGCACGGACCCGGGCGACGAGCTCGGGGTACTCGAAGGGCTTCGCGAGGTAGTCGTCCGCGCCGAGCTCGAGTCCGTGCACGCGGTCGGACAGCGTCGTCGCCGCCGTCAGCATGAGGATCCGGGTGAGCGTGCCCCGCTCGGCGTGCCGACGGGCGACCTCGTCCCCGTGCATCCCCGGCAGGTCGCGGTCGAGCACCACGACGTCGTAGTCGTTCACCGCGAGCAGTTCGTCGGCGTCGTCACCGCGGTGGGCGACGTCGACGGCCATGTCCTGTCGGGCGAGGCCCCGGGCGATCAGGTCGGCCAGGGAAATCTCATCGTCCACCACGAGTACGCGCATGCCTGACATTTCACATGCGAGACCTCTGAAGACGCTGGGCTGGGGGTGACTCGACGGCGGTGTGGACGGTCCGTGGTTCCGTCCGCCCACCGTCGCGCCTCCGCCGTTCCGTCACCGTGACGGCCTGGAGGCGCGGTGCCGGTCCACGACCCGCACCGCGCCTCCAAGCCGGCCACGCGCGCATCGCGCGCTACTCCTCGACGACCTCCGCCAGCTGGAAGGGCTCGACCACCAGCTCGTCGCCGCCCGCGGCGACGTCGACACGAACGGTGTCGCCGTCGCGCACGTCACCGGACAGGATGGCGCGCGCCAGCCGGTCGTCGATCTGCCGCTGCATGAGGCGGCGGAGCGGCCGCGCACCGTAGACCGGGTCGTACCCGCGGTCGGCGAGCCAGCTGCGCGCTGCCGGGGTGACGGCGAGCTCGAGTCGGCGGTCCGACAGCCGCCGGGCGAGCCGGTCGACGTACAGCGACACGATCTGGCCGAGGTCCTCGCTCGTGAGCGCCTGGAACACGACGATGTCGTCGAGCCGGTTCACGAACTCGGGGCGGAACGCCTGTTGCACGAGCTCGCGGACGGCCTCCTCGCGCTGCTCGTCCGACAGGGACAGGTCGGTCATGAACTGGGAACCGAGGTTGGACGTCAGGATGAGGATCGTGTTCCGGAAGTCGACCGTCCGGCCCTGCCCGTCGGTCAGCCGCCCGTCGTCGAGCACCTGGAGCAGGACGTCGAAGACCTCCGGGTGCGCCTTCTCGACCTCGTCGAGCAGCACGACCGAGTACGGCCGACGACGGACGGTCTCGGTGAGCTGTCCGCCGGCCTCGTAGCCGACGTACCCGGGCGGGGCGCCGATGAGCCGCGCGACCGAGTGCTTCTCGCCGTACTCGCTCATGTCGATCCGGACGAGGGCCTTCTCGTCGTCGAAGAGGAACTCGGCGAGCGCCTTCGCGAGCTCGGTCTTGCCGACACCGGTGGGGCCGAGGAACAGGAACGAGCCCGTCGGACGGTCCGGGTCGGAGATACCCGCGCGGGTGCGCCGGACGGCCTCGGACACGGTGCCGACCGCGCTCCGCTGCCCGATGATCCGGCGGCCGAGCTCGGTCTCCAGGTGCAGCAGCTTCTCGGTCTCGCCCTGCAGCAGCCGCCCCATCGGGATGCCCGTCCACTGCGCGATGACGGCCGCGATGTCCTCGTCGGTGACGCTGTCGTTGACCATCCGCTCGGCACTCTCGGCCTGCTCGGCGGCGGCGAGCTCGGCCTCGATGCGCGGCTTCTCGCCGTACTCGAGCCGGGACACGGTCTCGTAGTCGGCCTCGCGCTGTGCCCGCTGGCTACGCATGTTCAGCTCGTCGAGCTGCTGCTTCAGCTCACCGATCCGGTTCAGGCTCGCCCGCTCGGCCTGCCAGCGCTGCTCGAGCTCGTCGAGCAGCGTCTGCCGTCCGGCGAGCTCGGCGCGCAGCGTCTCGAGGCGCGCCTTCGAGGCGTCGTCCTTCTCCTGCTTCAGCGCGAACTCCTCGACGCGCAGTCGGTCGACGGTGCGCTTGAGCTCGTCGATCTCGACCGGGCTGGAGTCGATCTCCATGCGGAGTCGGCTCGCTGCCTCGTCGATCAGGTCGATGGCCTTGTCGGGCAGCTGGCGGCCGGAGATGTACCGGTTCGACAGGCTCGCCGCGGCCACGAGCGCGGAGTCGTTGATCGTCACCTTGTGGTGCGCCTCGTACCGCTCCTTGAGCCCGCGGAGGATCGCGACGGTGTCCTCGACCGTGGGCTCCCCCACGAAGACCTGCTGGAAGCGGCGCTCGAGCGCGGCGTCCTTCTCGATGTACTCGCGGTACTCGTCGAGCGTCGTCGCGCCGATCAGCCGGAGCTCACCGCGCGCGAGCATCGGCTTGAGCATGTTCGACGCCGCGACCGATCCCTCACCGCCGCCGGCGCCCATCAGGGTGTGCAGCTCGTCGATGAAGGTGATGACCTGCCCGTCGGACTCGTCGATCTCCTTGAGGACGGCCTTGAGCCGCTCCTCGAACTCACCCCGGTACTTGGCGCCGGCGATGAGCGCGGACATGTCGAGCGAGACGAGGCGCTTGTCCTTGAGCGAGTCGGCGACGTCACCGGCGACGATGCGCTGCGCGAGCCCCTCGACGACGGCGGTCTTGCCGACACCGGGCTCGCCGATGAGCACCGGATTGTTCTTCGTGCGGCGGGTGAGCACCTGGGACACCCGGCGGATCTCGGCGTCCCGTCCGATGACCGGGTCGAGCTTGCCGCTGCGGGCGATCGCGGTGAGGTCGACGCCGTACTGCTCGAGGGCGGTCTTCTGCCGTTCCTGCGAGTCAGGGGCGCCCTGGAGGTTCGCCATGCGGTCCGTCCTTTCCGTGCCGTGGAGATGTACTTGAGCCTACTCGACTCAACTCAGGTGCGCGCGGGATCATTCCGGATCCCGATCGCGCTGACGACGGCGCCGGCGGCGAGCAGGCACGCCATCACGACCGCGGCGCGGTGGAAGCCGGCGGTGCTCATCCCACCGCCGAGGACGACCCCGGCGAGCGCCACCATCACCAGGCTGGCGATCCGCGCGAGGGCGTTGTTCACGGCCGACCCGACACCGGCCTCGGACTCCGGGACCGACCCGAGCACGGCGCTGGTCAGGGGCGTCACCATCGTGGCGATCCCGACCCCCACGAGCACCAGGCCCGGGAGCACCGACCACCAGTACGCCCGCGGGTCCTGACCGGCGGCGAGCATGACGAGCGCCCCGACGGCGGCGACCGCGGGCCCGGCCGCCATGAACCACCGCGGGCCGTAGCGTCCGGCCAGGGCTCCGACGGTGGAGGACAGCAGCAGGAGCAGCAGGGTCGGGGGCAGCGTGGCGAGGCCGGCGAGCCAGGCCGGGAAGCCCCAGACCTCCTGGACGAAGAGCGTCACGACGAAGCCGACCATGCCGAGTGCGCCGTAGACGGACAGCGTCGCGGCGTTGCCGACCGAGAAGTTCCGCGCGCGGAAGAGCTCGAGCGGCACGAGCGGCACCCGACCGGATCGGGTGACGTGACGCTCCCACGGGACGAAGGCCAGCAGGGACGCGGCGCCGACGACGAGCGCCACGACGACCACGGGGTCTGTCCAGCCGAGGCGCTCCTGCTCGATGAGCCCGAGCACCACCCCGCCGACGCCGAGCACCGCGAGCACCGCGCCGGTCACGTCGATCCGTGGCCGGTGGGCCGGGTGGACGTCGCCGGTGATCCGGGTCACGAGCACGATCGTGACGACGATCGGCACCGCGGTGAGCACGAAGATCCAGCGCCAGCCGATGCCGTCCACGATGAGCCCGCCGACCAGCGGACCGAGGATCATCGCCGCGCTCGACCAGCCCGTCCACGTCCCGATCGCCTTCGTCTGCGCCGGCCCCCGGAACGCCGCGACGATGAGTGCGAGCGAGCTCGGGGTGACGAGGGCACCGCCGACGCCCTGCAACGCGCGCGCGACGATGAGGACGGCGCCGGTCGGGGCGGCGGCGCAGACCACCGAGGCGACCCCGAACACGACGAGGCCCCACGTGACGATCCGGACCCGACCGAACACGTCGGAGAGCGATCCCGCGACGAGGATCAGCGAACCGAGCGTCACCAGGTAGGCGTCGACGACCCACTGCTGCACGACGAGGCCGCCGCCGAGGTCCTGGCGGATCGCGGGGAGCGCCACGTTCACGACGCTCGTGTCGAGACCCACCACGAACGAGGCGAGGATCGCGACGACGAGCACGGTGCGACGGTCGTCCCGCAGGGGTGCCGTGGCGGCCGGGGCGCTCATCGGCCCATCATCCTCCGCGGGCGGCGCGGGCGCCGGGAACGCCGAAGCCCCCGCGACCGGTGGTCGCGAGGGCTGCCGACAGGACGGGGCTTGGGTCCTGGATCCGTGGGGGAACCGGCGGTGCGTTACTGCCGGCTGTCCGAGTTCGGCTGCACCGAGGGGCCGGGGTTGACGACCGGCTGCGCGGGAGCGGCCGACTGCGCCGTACCCGTGGTGGTGTCCGGCGCGACGGTGGTGACCGTCGTGTCGTCCTTGCCCTTCTTGTCGTCCCCCATCTCCTTCTTGAAGATGTTGATCGACTGACCGAGGCCCTTGGCGAGTGCCGGGAGCTTGGTCGCACCGAACAGCAGGATGATGATGCCGAGGATGATCAGCAGGTGCACCCCGCCGAGGCCTTGCAACATGGTGACTCCTTGGATCGAGTTCTGGTCGCCGCTGGTTCCGAGTCGCCGTCGACACGTCGGGCGGAAGTCCGTGGTGCCACCATGCTAACCCGCACACCTCCGGAAGCACAGGCGAGCGTCCGAACCGTCACCGTTCGCACAGGCAGGCCCCGCACGGCAGCACCCCCGGAGGCCGTTGCTCTCCGGGGGTGCGCACTTCCGATCGCGGGTCAAGGCACGACGGTGAAGTACAGAGTATCAGTGACCGAGATGGTCGTCGAGCGAGCTCAGGACGAAGGGCTCGCCGAGCCGCCGGACGTCGGCGTCCGTCAGCCCGCGGAGCCGGAAGTCCACCCGCTCCCCCGGCAGCAGCGTCATGAACCCGCGGTCGACGGTGCCGGTCGGGGCGAGCCGGTCGGGCTGGACGAGCAGGTCCCGCACGAGCGAGTCCGCCTCGACGACCAGGTCGTGGCCGTCCCCGTCCGCCGCCGGCGTCACCGTGGTCCGGTACCGCGCCGGCTCCCAGCGCACGTCCTTGTCCGGGGCGGCCGTCCAGACCGCGCGCCGCCAGTCCATGTCCGCCACGACGAGCTCGCGCGTCGGGTCGTCGAGGACACCCACCGACTCGGGCAGTGCGACGACCGCGACCCCGGCCTCGGACAGGCGGACCGGGAGCGTCACCTCGGCGAGGATCGTGCCCGCGACCGTCACCCGGCGGACACGCACGACGCTGTCCCGGCCGGCGCGTGCCGACCGCACGGCGACCTCGACGGGCGACTGCCCGAAGGCGCCTGGTGACACCCCGAGGGACAGCGTGTCGGACAGGGTGACCAACTCGGCCGTCCCGCCGGCGGAGGCCGACGGGACGTCGCGCGCCGCGCCTCCAGGCTGGTCGTCAGCAGCCGGGAGTGACGCATCCGCCGGAGCGGACCCGTCGTCCGGACCAGACCCGTCGACCGCACCGGACCCGTCAGCCGCTTCGGCACCAGCCGGACCCGACGCACGGGTCACCGGACGGATCGTCAGCAGGACGTCGTCGTACAGGCGGCGGAGCTCGTGCGCGAGCGGCTTCAGCCGCCCCGCCGAGTCGACCGCCGACCACGACGACACCGGCCACAGGTCGTTCAGCTGCCACAGCACGACACCCGTGTTGCGTGGCCAGTGGGTGCGCCAGTGCTCGACGCCCGTCGCGATCGCCCGCGCCTGCTGCAGTTGCGTCAGGTAGTGCCAGCGGTCGAACTCCGACGGGTCCACCGCGCCGAACCGCGGCGCGATCCCGCGGGCGAGCTTCGCCATCCCGTCGTCGGCCTTCTGGTGGTGCACGACGCCCGGCGCGTCGACGCGGAGCGGCTCGTCCGTGACGGCGTCCCGCAGGGTGCGCCACGCGGGCGGCGCCTGCCAGCCGAACTCCGACACGAAGCGCGGCACCGAGTCGCGGTAGTGCTCGTCGGACAGGCGGTTCCAGACGTCCCACGAGTGGTGCGTCTCGTGGTCGACGTCGTTCGCGAACAGGCTCTCGGAGCCGGACCACGGCGACGCGACCGTGTAGAAGCGCGAGGGGTCGACCGCGTCGACGATCGTCGGCAGCAGGTCGAGGTAGTAGTCGAGCCCCCAGCCGCGGTCGCCGAGGACCTCGCCCCAGCCGTCGACGTCGTGCAGCCAGATGTTCTCGTTGTTGCCGTTCCAGAGCACGAGCGAGGGGTGGCCCGAGAGCCGGGCGACGTTGTCCCGCGCCTCGGCGACGACCTCGCTGCGGATCGGCTCGATCTCCGGGTAGGCCGCGCAGGCGAACGCGAAGTCCTGCCACACGAGCAGCCCGAGCTCGTCGCACACGTCGTAGAACTCGTCGGACTCGTAGACCCCGCCGCCCCAGACGCGCACGAGGTTCACGCCGAGGTCAGCCGCGACCCGCAGCCGGTCGAGCACCCGGCCACGGTCGACCCGCGAGACGATGACGTCGTCCGGGATCCAGTTCACCCCGCGGACGTCGACGACGGCGCCGTTCACGACCACGTCGAAGGGCTTGCCGACGGCGTCGTCGGTGGTGTCGATCCGCGCCGAGCGGAAGCCGGTCTTCGCAGTCCGGCGGTCCAGGACCTCGCCGTCGACCGTCTGCAGCTCGACCGTGACGTCGTACCGAGGCTGGGCGCCGTACCCCCTCGGCCACCAGCGGAGCGCGTCCGGTACGCGGACGGTGACCACGGTCTCGTCGTCCTTCGGCGTCAGCTGTGCCCGGGAGCGCTGCCGCGTGGTGCCGCCGTCGACCGTCGGTCCGGCGACCGTGACGACGAGCACCAGGTCGTCGTCCTCGCCGTCCTGGTCGAGGTCGTTCATCCCGGAACGCTCGACCCGGATGTGGGCGTCGAGGACACCCTCGCCCGCCTCGACGTCGACGAGGGGCTGGACCTCGGCGAGCCGGGCCGTCGACCACCGCTCGATCGCGACCGGACGCCACGGGCCGCTCGTCACGGCGGTGAGTCCCCAGTCCCAGCCGAAGTTCGACGCCTGCTTGCGGACGTACGGGAACGGCTCGTCGTACGGGCCGGGCATCGCGCCGGCGCGCGCGGCGACCCGACCGGCCTCGCGGTAGGGCGACTCGAACAGCAGCTCGAGCTCGCGCTGCCCCGCCGGACCGGGCACGTCGTTGAGGTCGAAGCGGTAGCGGCGGTGCATGTTCCGCGTGGTCCCGAGGACCACGCCGTCCAGGGCCAGCTCGGCGACGGTGTCCAGGCCGTCGCACACCAGGTCGACGCGCTCGAACCCCCGAGGGTCGACGTCCACGGACCGCCGGTACGCCCAGTCCGCGCGGCCGACCCAGGCGGACGCGTCCTCGTTGCGGTCGAACGTCGGGTCCGCGATCACGCCCTCGCGCTCGAGGTCGGTGTGCACCTGCCCGGGGACGGTCGCGGAGAGCGCACGACCGACGAGGTCGGCGGGTGCCCCGCTCGGCACCTGGTCCCCCGCGATCGCCACGGTCCAGTCGTCACGGAGTTCCTCGCGCTCGAGGGTCATGCGGGTCCTTCGTCGGGTCGTCACGGGCGGCGGTCGGGCCGGGCGGTCGGCAGCGTCGAGGTCACCACCGGCGACGTGCACCGAGCACCGAGCACCGGCGACCGACGTGCAGCCCACGCCGTCGCTGATGGTAGTACGTCAGGCCGCCACGACATCGAGACAGGCCCCTCGTCGCGAGTCCCGCGCACTCGGGATGACTTCAGGAGAAATGCAATATGTTGCAGCCTCGCGACCGGCACCGTGCCGTTCGCTCGAACATGAGGAGTCCCATGCGCACCCGCACCCGCATCACCACCGCCCTCGGAGCCACCGCCGTGGCTGCGGCGCTGTCCCTCGGCGCCGCCCTCCCCGCGAACGCCGCGACCGCCGCCGTGGCCCCGGCAACCCCCGCTGCCGTGTCGTCGGCACAGTCGGTCGCCGCACCGGTCGTGCTCGGCGACGTCGAGGAGGGGCGCGACACCTTCCTGATCGGCTCCGGCGCGCCGGGCGCCCAGGTCACCGTGACCACGCTGCTCTACGGCACGGAGGAGCGGAGCTGGACGACGACGGTCGACCGCGACGGCTACTGGGAGCTGTCCATCGGACGGTTCACCACGTACCTCCGCACCTTCGAGGTCCAGCAGCAGCTCGACGGTGCCCTGTCGCCGATCACGACCTACCGCGGCTGACCCGCCCACGACGGCCGTCCTGCCTGCGAACGGCAGGACGGCCCGTCCGGCCCGCGGCGGACCGACCGGCCCACGGCGTGCCAGTCTGGTGCCGTGATCACCGTCGAGCTCGCCCGGTCCCTCCGCGACGCCGGACTCCGCTGGCACCCGGCCACCGGCGACCGCTTCGTCATCGACAAGCCCGGCGTCGACGACGACGTCTACACGGTGTCCGAGATGACCGTCGAACGGCACGACTACCCGAGCGGCACCGTGCTCGGCTTCAACGGCACGACCGAGTGGGCGCTCGACTCGGTCGAGGCGTCCGAGTCGCTCTGGCTACCGCGCGAGGACCAGCTGCGCGAGCTGCTCGGCCCGGCCTTCGTCTCGCTGACGGCGGGGTTCACGGTGACGGCGACGATCGACGGTACGGCTCGGGAGTTCCCCGCTCCCGACGCGGCACAGGCGTACGCCGACGCGCTCCTCGCCTACATCACGGCGTCACTCGCGTAGCGGGGTCGTCTCCGTCGCGGAGTCGCTCGGGGAGCCCCGGTCGGGGGACGCGCCCGGCTGGACGTTCCCGGGAAGCGCGCTGGGGGCGGTTTGGTTGCATGTCGTCATGACCGTTCCGAACATCACGCTCAACGACGGCAAGACCATCCCGCAGCTCGGCTTCGGGGTGTACCAGATCGAGCCGGAGAACACGAAGGAAGCCACCCTCACCGCCCTCGAGGTCGGCTACCGCCACATCGACACCGCCGAGATGTACGGCAACGAGAAGGAGGTCGGCGAGGCCATCGCCGAGTCCGGCATCGACCGCTCGGAGATCTTCGTCACCTCGAAGCTCAACAACGGGTTCCACGACCCCGAGGCGGCGCTCGAGAACGGCAAGAAGTCGGCCGACCTGCTCGGCGGCTACACCGACCTGTTCCTCATCCACTGGCCGCTGCCGACCGTCTCGGACTTCGTGCCGACCTGGCAGGCCATGGAGGAGCTCTACCGCGGCGGCACCGCCCGCTCGATCGGTGTCTCGAACTTCCAGACCCACCACCTCAACCGACTCGCCTCCGAGACCACGATCACCCCGGCCGTGAACCAGATCGAGGTGCACCCGTACCTCGTGCAGGAGGAGCTCCGCGCCTACGGCCGCGAGCACGGCATCGCGACCGAGGCCTGGTCCCCGATCGCGCAGGGCCTCGTGCTCGACGACGAGACCATCACCCGGATCGCCGGCAACTCCGGCAAGACCCCGGCACAGGTCGTCCTCCGCTGGCACATCCAGCGCGGCGACATCGTCTTCCCGAAGTCGGTCACCCGCTCGCGCGTCGAGGAGAACTTCGCGATCTTCGACTTCGAGCTGTCCGACGACGACATGACGGCGATCACCTCGCTCGACAAGGGACACCGCACCGGTCCCGACCCGGACACGTTCGACTACGTCCCGGCCTGACGGCCGCAGGTCGCCCGAGGCGACCCACACGACGACGGGAGGCCCGTGGCGCACGCAGCCACGGGCCTCCCGTCGTGCGTCAGGACCGCCGTGAGGCGGTGACCGTGAACTTGGCGGTCCGCACGACCTGCCGCGTCGGCCCGACCAGACGCTCCAGGAGCGGCCGGTAGCGCAGGTGCGAGTTCCAGACGCACCACAGTTCACCGCCGGACTGGAGGATCGTGGCCGCGTTCCGGAACATCGCCTCGGCCGCGTCGGTGCTCACCGTGGTGCCCTCGTGGAAGGGCGGGTTGCAGAGGACGAGCTGCGCCGAGCCCTCGTCGAGCTCGTCGCCCGCGTCCGACCGCACGACCGTGACCCGGTCGGCCACACCGTTCGCCGCCGCCGTGGCCCGCGTCGACGCGACCGCGATCGAGGAGACGTCCGTCGCGACCACGCGGACCTGCGGCCGGCGCCGCGCGATCGCGGTCGCGATGACGCCGTTGCCGCAGCCCAGGTCGACGACCGTCCGCGCCGTCGGGACCGCCTGTTCGGCGACGTCGAGCAGCACCCGGGTGCCCTGGTCGAGCGACGTGCCCGCGAAGACCCCGCCGTGTGCGACGAGCGTCATGCCGAGCTCGTCGACGTGCACCGCGCGCGGCCACGGGTTCGTCGTGTCCGCCCGCACCGCGGCGGCGCGCAGGGGGTCCTGCGCGACGAGGAGCCGCGACTTCCCCCGTCCGCGTGAGGCGGTGACCTCGCCGAAGTACCGGCGGAGCACGTCGTTCTGGGACAGCGTCATGTGCTTGGTGACCCCGCCGCACAGCAGCACCACGTCCGGGGCCGCCCACCGCGCGACGGCGCGGGCGAGCTCGTCCAGGCGGTCGTTCGACTTCGAGAGCCGGAGCAGCACGAGCCGGACGTCACGGAAGGCCTGTTCGGCGGTCTCGGCGTGCCGGAAGCCGCGCAGGCCGAAGGTGCCGGCGGCGGCCTGGAGCGCACGGACCCCGACGAGGGAGTCCTGCACCACCCGGACGTCCGAGGCGCCGTGCACCGTGATCAGCCCGAGCGTGAGCACCCCGGCCCGGTCGTCGACGACGGCGACCTCGCCGGGCTGCCGGAGCGCGTCACCGTGCACGTGCGGTGCCTCGTCGAGCAGGAACCGGTCGGTGCCGTCGATCGTCACCAGGTCCGGTCCCCCGTCGTCGGGGTCCCGCCGGAACTGGTCGGCGAAGTCAGACACGCGCATCCGGTCAGCGTACTGAGCGGCCGCTGCGCCCGGCGCTCCGGCCCGTCCGTATATCAGATGTTCATCGGCGCCCGATGTCCCCTATCGTCGAGCCATCGCGGCGATCGGTCCGCGTCTGGTCACGGAACGGGAGGGGCGGGATGTTCGTCCAGGAACAGGCGTTCGGCGCCCGACCCCTGCTCCGGGACCTCGCCCGCGAGCGGCTGCGCGACGAGATCATGGCCGGCGTGCTCGCCCCGGGCACCCTGCTCGACGACGGCGACCTCGCCCGGCGCCTCCGCTGCTCGCGGACGCCCGTCCGTGAGGCGTTGTCGGACCTCGAACTCGCCGGTCTCGTCGAACGCCGGGCCAACCGGTACACCCGCGTCGCCCTGCCCCGCGCCGCCGACATCGTCCCGACGCTGCAGGCGCTCGGTCTGCTCTACGGCGGTCTGGTCCGCGTCTCGGTGCCGCGGCTCGAGGACACCGCACGAACCGCGCTCGGACGACGGATCGGGGCGCTGCTCGACACGGTCCGGCTCGGGGACTGGGACGCCGTGACGGACACGGCAGCGCCCGTCTACCGGAGCTTCATCGAGTCGTGCGACAACCCGGTGCTCTGCTCGGCGCTCCGCGGGTCGATCGACGCCCTGACCTTCCGCCTGCGGCACGAGGACCTGCCGACCGCACTGCCGTGGGACCAGATCGCGAACGGGGTCGTCGCGCTGCGGCTCGCGGTCGAGGGCAACGACGGTCGGCTGGCGGAGCGGGCGCTCTGGTCGATGCACCTGCTGCCGGATCCCGACCGGCCCGCCTGACCTGGGATCCCGGGTCCCAGCGCGCTCAGCGACGCGGCCGTTCTTCGTGGCACGACTGCGGCCGGGGCCGGACCACCACGTGTGTGGCAGCCCGGCCCCGGCCCGTGTCGAGGTGCGTCAGTGCGACGGCACGAGCGAGACCGTCGACCCCACCGGAGGAGACGTGTGATGTTCTGGATGCAGTGATGTGTCAGCCGCGCGGTGGTCGCCAGAGCACCACCTGCGTGTTCCGCTGCGGCCGCATCCCGGCACGCAGCGACACCGCCGCGCCCGTGGTCGTCGCGGCGAACACCCGCGCGCCCGGCCGGTTGATGAGCTGGTCCGCCAGCGCGGTCTCGAGCTCGCTCACCCGCGCGCGGAGCGCCCGGTTCTCGTTCTCCAGCTCGAGCACGCGACGGATGCCCTCGAGCGAGACCCCCTCGGACCCCAGGCGCGCGATCTCCCGCAGCTGCACGACGTCGCGCATCGAGTACCGACGCGAGCCCCCGCGGGTCCGCCCGGGGACGACCAGGCCGAGCCGGTCGTACTGCCGCAGGGTCTGCGGGTGCATCTCGGCGAGCTCCGCCGCCATGGCGATCGCGAAGACGGGCGAGTTCTCGTCCATGTCGGTCACGGCTTGTTCCCTTCCGTCGTCCGCGTGGTCTGGAAACCAGTCTGGAGGCCCGGTGACGGTTCCTGACGGAGCCGCACCGAGCCTCCAGTCCGGTTCGTTGCTGTGGTCGCGCAGCGTCAGCTGCGCGCCTTGGCGAGGAGGTCCTCGCGAGGATCCTCGTCGGGCAGTGCCGCGCGGAGGGCCTCGACGGCCTCGCGCTGCTTGTCCGACAGGTGTGACGGCACCGCGACCTGCACGGTTGCGAGCAGGTCACCGGTCCCGCTCTTCGTCGCGACGCCGCGTCCCTTGACGCGCAGGACGCGACCGGAGGGCGTGCCCGGAGCGACCTTCAGCTTGACGGGGTCGCCGCCGAGCGTCGGGACCTGGATCGTCGCGCCGAGCGCCGCCTCGACGAACGTCACGGGGACGTCCACCCGCAGGTTGAGCCCGTCGCGCTCGAACACCGGGTGCTTCCGGACGGTGACGCTGACGACCAGGTCGCCGGCCTCGCCCCCGTCCGGACTCGGCTCGCCGCGGCCACGCAGACGGATCTTCTGCCCGTCGGCGACACCCGCGGGGATGCGGACGTTCACCGGCCGGCCGTTGCCCTGCGAGAGCTTGACGGTGTCGCCGGCGATCGCGGTCGTGAAGTCGAGCGTCGTCGACGCGGTGACGTCACGGCCCTTGGTCGGACCACCGAAGCCGCGGAAACCGCCGGACGACTGCCCGAAGCCCCCGCCGCCACCGAACATCCCGCCGAGGATGTCCTCGAAGCCACCGGCACCACCGCGACCTCCGCCCTGACCGAAGCGCACGCGCTGCCCGCCCTGTTGGCCGAACATGCCCCCGAACACGTCCTCGAACCCGCCCTGGGCGCCCGGGCCACCCGCCGTGAAGCGGGCGCCCGAGCCCATGGCGCGGACCTGGTCGTACTCGGCGCGCTGCTCCTTGTCGGAGAGCACCGAGTAGGCCTCGCTGATCTCCTTGAAGCGGGACTCGGCCGCGGCGTCCCCCGGGTTGGAGTCCGGGTGGTACTGCCGGGCGAGCTTCCGGTAGGTCTTCTTCAGCTCAGCGTCGCTCGCCGTCTTGTCGACGCCGAGGACCTTGTAGAAGTCCTTGTCGAACCAGTCCTGACTGGCCATCGAGCCCTACCTTCCGTTCCTGGTCGTGCCGAGCCGGCTCAGGCCGGGACCGCGACGGCGACCTTGGCCGCACGCAGGACGCGGTCGCCGAGCTTGTAGCCCGGCTCCACGACGTCCGCGACGGTCTGGTCGGTCGCACCCGGCGTGGGCAGCTGCACGATCGCCTCGTGCACGTTCGGGTCGAAGGTCTCACCCTTCTCGCCGATCTGCACGAGCTTGAACTTCTCGAAGCCACCGCGGATCTTCTGCCCGATGACCTGCATCGGCCCGTCCGTCAGGTCCCCGTGCGCCTCGGCACGGGTCAGGTCGTCCAGGGCCGGGAGCAGGGCGCGGACGACCTCGGCGATGACGGCGTCGCGGTTCGCCTCGCGGTCGCGCTCGACGCGCTTCCGGAAGTTCACCAGCTCGGCCTGTGCACGGAGCATGTCGGCGCGCATGTCGGCGACGAGGTCGCGGTCCTCCTGCGACAGCTTGTCCTCAGCGATGCCGCGCGCGGCGTCGTCCAGGAGTGCCTGGTCCTCCGGGGAGAGGTCCGACTGGGGGCCGCCGGCGGCGGGGGCGTCCGTGGGAACTTCCACGTCCGGCCCCTCCGCCTCGATGAGGTCCTCGGGCTCCTGCGCGTTGGTGGCGTCGCCCTCGACCTGGGGCTCGGCGTCCTCGGGCACGTTGTCCTTGGGATCCGTCATCGTTACTTCTTGTCCTTGTCGTCCTCGTCGTCCACGACCTCGGCGTCGACGATGTCCTCGTCGTCCTGCTGCGCCTGGCCGTCGGCGGTCGGCTGCTCGCCACCGGCCGCGGCACCCGCGTCCTGCTGCGAGTAGATGGCCTGGCCGAGCTTGCCCTGCGACTCGTTGAGCTTGTCGTAGGCGGTCTTGACCGCGTCGTCGTCCTCACCCGCGAGGGCGGACTTCAGCGCGTCGACGTCGCCCTGCACCTCGGACTTGACGTCCGCGGGCAGCTTGTCGTCGTTCTCCTTGATGAGCTTCTCGATCGAGTAGACGAGCTGCTCGGCCTGGTTGCGGCGCTCGTTCGCCTCGCGACGGGCCTTGTCCTCGGCCGCGTGCTCCTCGGCCTCGCGGACCATGCGCTCGATGTCCTCCTTCGGCAGCGACGAGCCGCCGGAGATGACCATCGACTGCTCCTTGCCGGTGCCCTTGTCCTTCGCGGACACGTGCACGATGCCGTTGGCGTCGATGTCGAACGTGACCTCGACCTGCGGGACGCCACGCGGCGCCGGCGCGATGCCGGTGAGCTCGAACGTGCCGAGCGGCTTGTTGTCGCGGGTGAACTCGCGCTCGCCCTGGAAGACCTGGATCGCGACCGACGGCTGGTTGTCGTCGGCGGTCGTGAAGGTCTCGCTCCGCTTGGTCGGGATCGCGGTGTTGCGGTCGATGAGCTTCGTCATCAGGCCGCCCTTGGTCTCGATGCCGAGCGACAGCGGCGTGACGTCGATGAGCAGGACGTCCTTGCGCTCACCCTTCAGGACACCGGCCTGCAGCGCGGCACCGACGGCCACGACCTCGTCCGGGTTGACGCCCTGGTTCGGGGACTTGCCGCCCGTGAGCGACTTGACGACCTCGGCCACGGCGGGCATGCGGGTCGAACCACCGACGAGCACCACGTGCGCGATGTCGTTGACGCTGACACCCGCCTCCTTGATGACGTCGTTGAAGGGCTTCTTCGTGCGGTCGAGCAGGTCGGAGGTCATCTGCTCGAACTGCGCGCGCGAGATGGTCTCGTCGAGGTTGAGCGGGCCGTCCGCGGTCAGCGTCAGGTACGGCAGCTGGATGCTGGCGCTCAGCTGGCTCGACAGCTCCTTCTTCGCCTGCTCGGCCGCCTCCTTGAGACGCTGCTTCGCGATCTTGTCCGTGGACAGGTCGACGCCGTGCTCGTCCTTGAACTTCTTGACGAGGTGGTCGACGATCCGCTGGTCCCAGTCGTCGCCGCCCAGGCGGTTGTCACCCGAGGTCGCGCGGACCTGGATCGTGGAGAAGTCGTCGTCCTTGCCCACCTCGAGCAGGGAGACGTCGAACGTGCCGCCACCGAGGTCGAAGACCAGGATGAGCTCGTCTTCCTTGCCCTTGTCGAGGCCGTACGCGAGCGCAGCGGCGGTCGGCTCGTTGATGATGCGGAGGACGTTGAGGCCGGCGATCTCACCGGCGTCCTTCGTGGCCTGGCGCTCGGCGTCGTTGAAGTACGCCGGGACGGTGATGACCGCGTCGGTGACGTCCTCGCCGAGGTACTGCTCGGCGTCGCGCTTGAGCTTGCCGAGGGTACGGGCCGAGATCTCCTGCGGCGTGTACTGCTTGCCGTCGATCTCGACCTTCCAGTCGGTGCCGATGTGGCGCTTGACACTCGCGATGGTGCGGTCGACGTTCGTGACGGCCTGGCGCTTGGCGGTCTCGCCGACCAGGACCTCGCCGTCCTTGGTGAACGCGACGATCGACGGCGTGGTGCGGAGGCCCTCGGCGTTCGCGATGACGGTGGGCTCACCACCCTCGAGCACGCTGACGACCGAGTTGGTGGTTCCGAGGTCGATGCCTACTGCACGTCCCATGTTGTGGTGCTCCTTCTGTCGGGTGCGTGGTTGCGGAAGTCTGCGGACTTGCGTCCGATGGACTCAACCTTACTCCAGACTGGAGGCACGTCAACTGTGAACGACGAAAGTTGCGTCACCTCGGCGCAACTCACAGGAGATGGCGAAGCTCGTGTGCCCCTGACATGTGTGATATTTTGGATGGCACATCTGCCGTGCCGATCCATGGCGCGGCCCGACCGAAAGACCCCTCACACACATGAAGTCATTCCTTCGAGCTGCGGCCGCGACCGGCGTCGCCGCAGCCACCCTGGCCGCCGGCATCAGCTTCGGTCCGGCAGCGACGGCCGATCCGGCAGCAGTTGCCGCTGAAGCCTCCTCCGGCGTGCCGGTACAGTTCGCATCCAACGAGCCGCGCCTCTACGTCGGCACGCCGTACTACGGCTACGTGGACAGCTTCGGCAACAGTCGCCAAGCCTCGACTGCAGGAGATGCGATCAAGTACGCTGCGATCCTGCGGGCGGTGCCCACCGGGCAGACGACTGCGAACGGCTTCCCGACCTACTTCATCAAGGCTCCCAACGGCAACTGCGTCGCTCACGAGCACCTCGCTGACGGCGGGGGCTCCTGGGACATCATCACGGGGCTGAGCTGCGGGACCGTCGGGGAGAACGGTCGCTGGTTCCTCGAGCCGAGCAAGGGACTGCGGCTGGAAGACGGGTACACCGTCTCGACGGGCTTCACCCCGCGCGGCGGTCAGATGGCGGCGATCCGCGGGTACGCCACGAAAGACCGCTGGGCGCTCTTCCCGGAGACGCTCGGAGTGTGGGCAAAGGCGGTCTCGGTCGACATCGAGGCCGGGACCGCGCAGCTGGCCGACGGTGTTGCGCCCCCGGCGGCCTCGTCGGTCGAGGTGTCCTACGAGGACAAGACGGGGAAGACCGCCCGGTTCGACGAGGACGTCATCGACGGCACGTGGTCGGCCTCCCTCCGGAACTTGAAGCTCGGCGTCACCACGGTGCACCTCACGGCGTTCGACGGCGCCGAGGTGGTCGCCGAGGCCGACGTCGAGGTCGACCTGCCGGTCACCCCGCTCACCGCCGAGGCCACGTTCGGCGATGAGCTCGACGAGGTCGCGACGATCTCCGGTACCGCGACCGCGGAGACCGTGGTCAAGCTCTTCCACGGCGAGAAGCAGATCGCGTCGACGACATCGCTGAAGGACGGCAGCTACTCGATCCCGGTCAACGCACCGAACATGGCGGGCGCGTTCGACCTGACGGTCACGCAGACGATCCGAGGGGAGGACGCGACGCCGAAGGAGCTGTCGATCGACTACGGCGCCGGCGTGTCGATCACCTCGCCGGCCCAGGGCGTCGAGCTCCAGCCGGGCGACCAGCTCGCCATCACGGGCGCGGCGCAGAAGTCCTCGAAGATCCGCGTCTACGAGAAGGGCAAGCCGGAAGCCATCCTCGCCGAGACCACCGCGGGCAAGACGACGGACACCTACCGCGTCGTCCTGCGCGACCTGGAGGACCGCGAGTACCAGCTCGTCGTCGACGCCCTGTCGAAGGGCTACAACCACACCACCGCGGAACTCTCGGTGAACCCGGGCAAGAGCGTCGAACTGGACCCGGCGACCGTGACCACCGAGTCCTTCACCCCCGGCAAGACGAACACGTTCGAAGGCACCGCGACGAAGGACGCGACGCTGCGGGTCGTGAACCGTTGGGGCACCGACCTGCTCGGCAAGGACGTCACGGTCAAGACAGACGGCACGTGGTCCTTCGACCGGGCCGTGTCCGCCTCGTCGACCAAGTTCGAGTTCAGGCTCGTGCAGACCAAGGGCAACCTCAGCACCACAAGCGAAGTCTTCACGATCGCCGCCGACACGGCGAACTCCCTGGTCGACCCGACGGTGACCGCACCCACCGCCGTCGTCCTCGGCGTGAACAACACCTTCACCGGCACCGCCACCGAGGACGCCAGCCTGAAGATCGTCAACGCCTCCGGCACCGACCTGCTCGGCCACCCCGTCACCGTCACCGGCTCCGGCGACTGGACCTTCGACCGCGTCGTGTCGTGGAACGCGAAGAACTTCACGTTCTACATCGAGCAGACCAAGAACGGCACCACCAAGAAGACCGGCCCCTACGTCATCAACCCCGCCGACCCGGCAGCCAGCCTGGTCGACCCGACGGTGACCGCACCCACCGCCGTCGCTCTCGGCGTGAACAACACCTTCACCGGCACCGCCACCGAGGACGCCAGCCTGAAGATCGTCAACGCCTCCGGCACCGACCTGCTCGGCCACCCCGTCACCGTCACCGGCTCCGGCGACTGGACCTTCGACCGCGTCGTGTCGTGGAACGCGAAGAACTTCACGTTCTACATCGAGCAGACCAAGAACGGCACCACCAAGAAGACCGGCCCCTACGTCATCAACCCCGCCGACCCGGCAGCCAGCCTGGTCGACCCGACGGTGACCGCACCCACCGCCGTCGCTCTCGGCGTGAACAACACCTTCACCGGCACCGCCACCGAGGACGCCAGCCTGAAGATCGTCAACGCCTCCGGCACCGACCTGCTCGGCCACCCCGTCACCGTCACCGGCTCCGGCGACTGGACCTTCGACCGCGTCGTGTCGTGGAACGCGAAGAACTTCACGTTCTACATCGAGCAGACCAAGAACGGCGCCACCAAGAAGACCGGCCCCTACGTCATCAACCCCGCCGACCCGGCAGCCAGCCTGGTCGACCCGACGGTGACCGCACCCACCGCCGTCGCTCTCGGCGTGAACAACACCTTCACCGGCACCGCCACCGAGGACGCCAGCCTGAAGATCGTCAACGCCTCCGGCACCGACCTGCTCGGCCACCCCGTCACCGTCACCGGCTCCGGCGACTGGACCTTCGACCGCGTCGTGTCGTGGAACGCGAAGAACTTCACGTTCTACATCGAGCAGACCAAGAACGGCGCCACCAAGAAGACCGGCCCCTACGTCATCAACCCCGCGACCAACTGACACCCGGATCGCACACGAGAGTGCCCCTTCTATTCGGAAGGGGCACTCTTGCTGTATATCACCGTTGGAACAGCACATGTCGGTCATTAGCGTAGGTGGCACCTATCAGAACGGAGTCCCCCATGCGATCCGCCCTCTCGGTCGTTGCGATCATCGCAGCGGCCACCCTGAGCGTGGGCACGGTGCCCGCGCACGCCGATCCCGCACCACACGCCGTCGATCTCGACCTCGGCCCCGCTGTGCTCCAACGAGGGGAGACCGGCGCGGTCGACATCGGGTTCACCGAACTCGGCGGGCGACCCGGCAGCGTCGAAGGTGAGGTCACGGTCACCGTTCCCACCGGGACGACGATCCCTGCGACGGGCAACGACGCCGTCGGGCAGTACCGCAACAACGGATGGCCCACATGGCTCACGACGAACTCGGTGCGTCTGACCGACGCGCGCCTCGATGCTTCCCGGACGCACGCGACGTACCGCTTGCAGGCACCGGCCGCCTTCGACACGAACGTCCAGCTGCGGTTCGCGATCCCGGTCGAGGTCGCGCGGACTGCGCCACTCAGCGGACGTCTCTCGTACACGGCGGTCGGGACACGTGCAGGGGGCCCCACCGGCTCGTGGAGCGTGGACGGATCGACCTCGACCACCATTGCCGCAGGGCTGACGGGAGCGGACGGTCCGGCGACGGCCCTCACGCGCGGCTCGTCCACTCCCGTCCCGGTCACGGCGACCACCACGACGCCGTTCGGTGCCGTGGACGGGACCGTCGAGGTCGCCGCGCCCGCCGGCACCGTCTTCGCCCCGGGCCAGTCCACCGTCTCCGGGTGGTACGAAGAAGCAGGGAGACTCCGTCGCGAGGACGGCGTGCAGCTGACCGGGGGCGTGGTGCTCGAGGGTGGCAAGCGGTACCGCTGGACGTGGCACAGCGGAAGTGCCTGGTCGGTCGGCCGCGACACCCGGCTCGGGTGGGACATCGCCGTGCAGACTCCTCCCGACGCTCCGGCCGGAGCGGGACGGCTCACGGCGACGATCAGCGGCTCCGCGGCGCAAGGCCCCTTCTCGACCGAAGCGCGCACTCCGACGACCATCCCCGTCAACGACGAGGTCCTGGTCGGAGCCGACGCTCCCCCGGTCACCCTCGAAGTCGGCGCATCGACACCGGTCGAGAGCCGCCTGAGGACCACCGTCGCCACCTCGAGCCCGCTGGCCGGATCGATCGTCCGGTTCGCCGCACCGGCCGGCACCACCCTCGCGGACGACACCGCGATCCGCGGTGGGTACCGGCTTCCGGGCGCCGGAGCGTGGACCGCGTTCGACCGCGATCAATTCGTCGACGGGGAACTGACCGACGACCGGAAGACCCTCACCTACCGGTGGGCCAGCACGGGATGGACCCTCCCGGCAGGGACACTCCTGCGGTTCACTGTCCCCGTCCGGACCCCCGAGAGCGCTGCGCCCGGTGACGGTGCACTCACGATGTCGGCCGTCGGCAGCACACCGGCCGGCTCCTTCGCAGCGTCAGCGACCACGTCGGTGACGTTCCCGGCGGCACCCGTGCTCGCTCCGGTCCACGTGCAGAACGAGCGCGTCGTCACCGGTTGGGACAACGTGCTGCGTGGTGATGCCGAGCCGGAAGCGACCCTGCGCATCACCGACCGGTTCGGTGCGGAGCTTGCCTCGGCCAGGGTCGATCCGAACGGCTCCTGGTCCGCGGTGGTTCCGGTCGCCGTGAACGCTTCCGAACTCCGCCTCGGGTTCGAGCAGACCCTCGGGAGCACCACCGAGCCTGGCGGAGCGGTCACACTGCCGGTGGTTGCTCCGCCGAGCGTGTCCTCGACGACCACGACCATGGTGCCCGGCCTGCTCAATCACTTCGAAGGGACGGGTCCGGCACGCGCTCGGTACCGCGTGGTGAATCGATGGGGTACCGACCTCGTGCCGGGCGAATCGGACATCGCGGCGACCGGGTCGTGGCAGTTCGACCGGACGGTCTCGAACGGGGCGACCTCGTTCGCCTTCCGCCTCCAGGTGGCGATCGACGGCTGGGAGGCTCGCACGCCGGAATTCACGGCTGCCGCCGCCGCTCTGGTACCCGCGACCGTCAGCACGACGACGGTCGTCCCGGGCACGGAGAACCGCTTCGAGGGGACCGGCACCGCGGGTGCCGCGTACCGGGTGGTGAACGACTGGGGGACGGAACTCGTGCCGGGCGAGCGGGAGATCGGCACTGACCGCCGGTGGGAGTTCCGCCGCGTGGTCGACCACCGGGCACGCGATTTTCGGTTCCGCATCGAGCAACGGCGCGGTGGCCAGGTCCTGCTCTCCGACCGCTTCGTGATCCCCGCGGCGGATCGGCAGCGCACGGACGGGTGAACGTGCGACGACGGGTGCGGCCCCGACTTCGAGGCCGCACCCGTCGACGCATCGATGCACGAACGTCGTGGCTACGCCGGTGGCCCGCCGTCGGCACCGCGGTCGAACCAGCGCCAGCCGTGCCGGGGCATCACTGCGATCAGGAGGGTCGCCACGAGGAGCCCGTGCGACAGCATGGAGGTCAGGATCGACGTGTTCGACAAGGTGACGGCGCTCATCACGACGAGCACGCCGACGACCGGCACCGGGATCCCCACGCTCCATCGGTCGAGACACCGGAGCCACACGGCCAGCACTGCCGCGATGACGAAGAGCCCGACGGCGCCGAGGTTCGCGTAGCCGTCAGCGAACAGGTTCGCGTTGGCGTTCACCTGCGACCCGGGGAGCATGTACTGCCCGATCGTCTTCGTCGGTGTGGTGTCGTACGGCGACGTCACCCACAGGCGGGTGAAGGACGTCGCCCAGAGCGCCACCGGGTGGTCCGAGAAGTAGTCCGCGTAGACCGAGGTCAGCAGCCCGGGGGTCACGATGAACCGCCTCGAGAACAAGGACGTCCACGTGATGCCGCCGTGCAGCAGGTCGGCGCCGGCGCTGAGGAGCATGAGGAGCACCGGGCCCAGCAGGAGCGGTGTCCCGGACCGTGGTCGCCGACGACGGAGCACCAGTGCGATCGCGACCATCGCGGGGATCGAGAAGAGCACGGTCTTGAACCCGGTCGTGGAGTAGATGACGAACTGCCCGAGCGCGGCCAGGACGACGAGCGGCCAGACGCGGCGAGAGAACGCACGGATCATGACGTACACGTTGACGACGTAGGCCTGCCCGCTCAGCAGGTAGCCGAGCGGGCCGCCGGCGGAGAGGTCGTCCGCGTACGCCGCTCGGACGTCGTACACGTCGTCGAGGGACACGAAGTGGAAGCTGAAGCCGGTGGTCGTCGCCATGACACCGTAGGTCGCCGCCGAGTACACCGCGCAGAGCACCCACGCGAGCGCGTTCCGGTCGACGACCCGGGAGCCGATCCGGACGGTGTCGGGCGCGGTCCGTCGATCGGCTGCGGACAGGTCACCACGGGCGCTCGCGGCGCAGGCGCGGTCCCTACCCCACCGGACCGCCACGACGGCCGCCGCGAACGCGGTCGCGAGCAGGAACGAGAAGCGTGCCGCTGCTGCCGGCGTGAGGTACCCGGTGTAGCCGGCCATCAGGATCGCCGGAGCGAGGCAGACACCGAAGAGCATCCACAGCACGACGTCGGAGGCGCGGGTGATCCGCGCCGGGAGCACCAGTGCGACCCCCACCGCGATGAGCGTGGCGAGCACCCGGTCCTGCCATGGCTGCGACACCACCGTGTACCCGGCGTAGGCGAAGGGGCCGGAGATCAGCCCCGCGTAGACCGCGTGCAGGCTCGCCGCGTAGACGACGACGACAGCGGCGAGGATCGTCGGTCGCCCGAGGACCCGGGCCGACCGGAGCCCGGGCAGGTGCGTGGCGGTCGCCGTGCCGGCGCTCAGGACCGTCATCGGACCGGGTCTCCGATGAGCGTCCGGTACATCTCCACCAGGGCTCGTTCTTCGCGGTCCCACCGGAACGTCTCCCGCGCCGCCGCAGCTGCGGCGGCTCCGTGGCGGGCGAGCAGTCCGGGGTCTCCGGCGTAGTCGGCGATCGCACGCGCGACCGCTGCCGGATCGGTGGGGTCCACGAAGGTGACGCAGTCGTACCCGCGCAGCATGCGCCTCCAGAGCGGGAAGTCCGACGCCACGATGGCCAGCCCGGCCGCCATGTTCTCGAACAGCTTGGTCGGGAGGCAGTCGAGGTGGGCGGGCGTCGGCAAGAGCGTGACGACACCGATGCTCGACGCCGCGAGGAGATCGCGCGCCGCTCCGGGGGAAACCTGACCGTGGAGTTCGACCCGACCGCGCTCGACCCCCTGGTCGAAGCCGTCGACGAGAGCTGCCGGACGGATCGGTCCGGCCAGACGGAGTCGCCACCCCTCCGGGAAGGACGAGTGCAGGACGGCATCCGCGAGGACCTCCGCGCCGCGCGCGACGTCGAGTGCGCCGACGAAGGCGACGGCGGGCTCGCGGTCGTGTGCCTGCTCGTCGTCGTCGCGCAGCCGGGGGAAGTTGCGCACGAGGACGGTCTTCCGCTCGTCGAACCGGTCGCCGATCGTCTCGGTCGCGGCGACGACACGATCCGCCGTCCCGGCGACGCGGACGACCACGGACGCGAGCACCCGTGCGAGTGCGGTCCCGATGCGACCGAGGTAGGCCTTCGTGCGCACCTGGTTCGGCAGGTCCTCGTGCGCGTCGAACACCACGCGTCGGCCGAGCAGGCGGAGGACGGGGATGCCCCAAACGAGTTCGGGGTCGTGGAGGTGCAACACGGTCGCGCCACTGCGCCACCCGATCCAGAGCGCCTGCGCGGAGCTCATCACCACGCGCTGCAGGCGTCGTCGACGAGGAACGGTCCGGAGCTGCACCCCGGTCTCGGGCACGTCGAGGTCGCTCTCGACGGCGACGAGCAGGACCCGCCAGCCGGCAGCAGCGAGCCCGGCCGCCTCGCGCAGGTGCACGCGGTTGTCCGTCCACGGGTGCGCACTCGAGATGTGCGCGATGTCCACGCGGCTCATCGGACAGCCCCTGCGACCTCGAGCACCTCGTCGGCGACCAGGCGCGCGCTGTGTCCGTCACCGTAGGGCGTCGCGCCCGTGATCGGTGTCGTGAGATCGTCGAAGGCCGCCCCGATCGTCGTCGGGTCGTCACCGACGAGCGTGTTCCACCCGAGGTCGACCGTCTCGACCCACTCGGTCTCGCTCCGGACGGTCACGGTCGGGCGCTGGAGCAGGAACGCCTCCTTCTGCAGCCCGCCGCTGTCGGTGACGACGCCGACGCTGTCGCGCACGGTCCGGACGAGCTCGGGGTAGCTCACGGGGTCGGCAACGACGACGCCGGGTCGGTCGAGCAGCAACCGGTGTCGCGCAGCGCTGGCGCGCAGCCGCGGGTGCGCGAGCAGCAGCACGCGACGGCCCACCGACGCCAGTCCCTCGAGGACGGCCGTCAACCGCTCGGGGTCGTCGGTGTTGGTCGGACGGTGGAAGGTCGCGACGACGTACGGGTCGGTCCCGATCTCGGCCGGGAGGCGCGGTGCGGTCCCGGCGACCGCGTCACGGACCGCGAAGAGCACGTCCGTCATCACGTCGCCGACGAGTCGGCTCCGCTCGCCGAGGCCCTCGCGTTGGAGGTGCGCCATGGCGGCCGCGGTGGGCGCGAGACACCGGTCGACCGTGTGGTCGGTGGCGACCCGGTTGATCTCCTCCGGCATCGTCCGTGCGAACGACCGCAGTCCGGCTTCGAGGTGGACCGTCGGGATGTGGAGCTTCACGGCGGCCAGCGCACCCGCGAGCGTGGAGTTCGTGTCGCCGTAGACGAGCACCGCGTCGGGTCGCTCGGCGGAGCAGACCGCCTCGATGCGTTCGAGCATCCGCCCGGTCTGCGCCCCGTGGGTCGCAGACCCCACCTCGAGCTGGTGAGACGGCTGCGGGATCGCGAGGTCGTCGAAGAACACGTCCGACATCGCCGGGTCGTAGTGCTGGCCGGTGTGCACGATGACGTGCTCGCACCTGCCTGCGAGCGCCCGAGCGACCGGGGCGAGCTTGACGAACTGTGGACGTGCGCCGACGACGCTCAAGATCTTCACGGTCGGGTCTCCTTCTGCAGCGATGTGTGCGGGACGGGGTTCAGGGGAGCGAGCTCGTCGAGCACCTCGGCGAGCCGCTCCGTGAGCACCGAGTAGGTGAACGCGGCATCGACTCGGTCGTGGGCGCGCTCGGCCAGGGCGACTCGGTCCTCGGGGCGCATGCGCACGACCGAGGCGATGCCCTCGGCAAGCGCCGCGGGGTCGTCGGCATCCACGACGACCCCGGTCCGGTCGTCGAACACGGGTACGGGCCCGGCGGCTCCGATCACCACGGGACGTCCGACCCGGGCGTACTCGAACAACTTGTTGAACGCGACGCCCCAGCGGTACAGCGGTAGATCCCGCATGTTCGCCACGAGGCAGTCGGAAGCACGGCCGATGGCACGGGCTTCCTCCTGTGGCACACGCCCGGTGAACTCGATGCGGGACGCCGCCGGGCCGGCTGCTGCGCGACGCCGGAGGCCGTCGAGCGCGGGACCGTCGCCGACCACCTGGAGTCGGACACGGACGGCGAGGCTCGTGATCGCCGGCTGCGACATCGCGTCGACGACGGCTTCGAGGGCGTTGGCCCGGCCGACACTGCCGAGGTAGGTGACGACGAACTCGTCCGGACGGTGTCCGACCGGACCGATCTCCTCGCGGTGTGCATCGCTCGTGCCGTTCGAGATCCACGTGCAGGGCAGGATGGCGCCGAGGCGCGCGTAGTACTCGCCGGCACCAGCGAGCGGGGACACCAGGGCGTCCGCTCGACGGAGCAGCGCGCGCTCGACGACGCGCAGCGCCCGCACCGACAGCGATCGCTCGGACTTCCCGCCGAGGGCGACGAGCGTCTCGGGCCACAGGTCGCGCGGTTCGAACACGAACCGCGCGCCGGACCGTCGTGCCAGGAACGCGGCAGCCAGGGCAGCGAACGGGTGGAACGAGCTCCCGACGACGACGTCCGGACGTGGCAGGTCCCGCAGCATGCCCGGCACGAGCACCAGGGCGCTGAACACCGCCATGTCGAGCACACGGCCGCCGGGACCGCGGTACTGACGGCCCCGCACCCGGACGACCTCGTGGGTGCCTGCGTCACGACGCTCGCGAACGGTCAGGCCGCGCAGGGTCTGGCGTCCGGACGGGTGCGCGGTGCTCGATCCCACGAGGACGGCGTGCCACCCGTAGGTGCCCAGGAGACGCGCGAACTGCTCGTGGCGAGAGGTCCTGCCGTCCCGCTCCGACTCGGCGACGTAATGGTTCACGATCCACACGACGTGGCCGCTCACCGAGTGCTCGTCTCTGGTCGGAGTTCGTGCATGGTGGCGCAGTCCACGGCACGGACACCGTGGGCTGTCGTGACCACGACGGCCGTGCGGACCAGGATGCGGAGGTCGAGGAGCAGGGACCACTGGTCGACGTACTCGACGTCCAACCGGAAGCGTTCATCCCAGCCCAGGGCGTTGCGTCCGCTCACCTGCGCCAGGCCGGTCAGGCCCGGACGCATCTCGTGTCGTCGTCGCTCGGCGGGGGTGAACCGCTCACGGTAGGTGGTCGGCAGCGGGCGCGGACCCACGAGGCTCATCTCGCCGCGCAGCACGTTCACGAGACCGGGCAGCTCGTCGAGGCTCGACGCCCTGAGGAAGCGGCCGAGGCGGGTGAGTCGATCGGCGTCCGTCACGAGACCGCGAGCCGGGTCGGCGTGATGCATCGTGCGCAGTTTGACCATGGTGAACGGTTCGCCGTGCTGCCCGAGGCGTTCCTGGCGGAACAGGACGGGCCTCCCGAGGCGCACGGCCACGAGCAACATCGCGACGCCCAGCGGGACCACCGCGGCCAGCAACAGCGCCGATCCGACGAGGACGTCGACGAACCGCTTCACCGTGGCCGACGGGGTGCCGTCGACCAGTCCGGGCATGGTCATGCTGTCGACCCCCGCTTCCGCATCCGCTGCGCGCTGCCCCGCACGACGGGCTGCGCGCTGTAGGCGTACTCGGTGTACCGGTCCTTCCCGGCCCGGCTGCGGGTCATGGTGACCACGGCACCCTGCACCGTGGACCCCACGGTCCGCAGCGCCTCGATCGACGCAGAGACGTCGGCGCGGCGGACTCGACCGGAGGCGACGACGAGGAGCACGTTCTGGACGGACGCGGAGACGAGAGCCGCGTCGCTCACCGAACCGAGCGGCGGGGTGTCGACCAGGACGTAGTCGAAGTCCTCGGAGACCGCCTCGATGAGCGCGCCGAAGGCGGGAGAACCGAGGAGTTCGCTCGGATTCGGCGGGATCGTCCCGGCCGGGAGCAGCTGCAGTCCCGCGGTCCCCCACGGCTGGAGCACGTCCTCGAGCTCAGCTCGGCCGATGAGCAGGTCGGACAGCCCGACGCTGCCCTCGACACCCATGACGTTCGCCAGGTTCGGTCGGCGGAGGTCCGCGTCGATGACGACCGTGCGCAGTCCGCCCTCCGCGAGCGCCACCGCCAGGTTGGCGATCGTCGTCGTCTTGCCCTCCGAGGGACGAGAGCTCGTGACGGCGACCGTCCGTGCGCCCTCCGGACGGGACGCGAGGAACTGCACGTTCGTCCGCAGGCTCCGGAACGCCTCCGCTCGGACGCTCGCCCGCTCGTCGCGCAGGATGAGGGGCCGCTTGGTCGCCTCCTGGTCGAACCCGATGTCCCCGAGCACCGCGAGGTCCCACGTGGACTGGATCTCATCGCGGCCACGGACCTTCGTGTCGAGGGACCACCAGAGGAAGGCGGCGAGCACGCCCACGGCGCCACCGGCCAGCGCGCCGAGCGCAGCGTTCGCGGTGGTGCGCGGTTCCGTCGGCGTTGTCGGCACCGTGGGCGGCGACGTCTCGGTCACCGTCACCCCGGTACCCGCGCCGGCGTTCCCGTCGGCGTTCGCGTTGGCGTCGAGGCGCTGTTGGACGACCTCCGTGAAGCTGCGCGCCACGGCCTCGGCGAGCGCGGCAGCTCGTTGCGGGTCCGGCGACGTGACGGAGACCTCCATCACGACGCTGCCGGTCGGCGAGGTGGCCGAGACCGCCCGGGCGAGCGCGTCGGCAGATGTCGACATGCCGAGCTCCTCGATCACTGGTTCGAGGACGATCGGTTGCGAGACGAGGTCGAGGTACGAGCGGATGCGCTGCTGCGCTGCGTTCGATCCCTGTGCCAGTTCGAGTGCCGACGACTCGGCGTCGCCTCCGACGGACACCCAGAGCTTGGTGGTCGCCCGGTACTGGGGCGTGACGGTGGCGGAGAGGGCCATCGCCGCCGCGCAGCCCAGCAGGATGCCGGCGACGACGATGTACCAGCGGGAGAGGAGCGCTTTGAGGAGCGGGGTCACCGGTGTGTTCCTTTCGAGACGGGGTGGGGATGGACGGCGGTCGGTGGACGGGGCGGCGGACGGTCCGCCGCCCCGAGCAGGTCACCGCGCGGAGAGGGTGTTCCCCTCGCCTTCATCGCTCACTTCGGGGGCCGCGCCGGTGTAGGTCACGGTGTTGCCCGATCCGAGGACGGCGATCTTCTGGACACCGGGCTCGCCGATCGTGATGGTCGCGTTGCTCGCTTCGACCGTGAGCACCTTCACCGCGCCGAGCTCGTAGGACTGGTCGGAGGTGATGATGTTGACGCCGTCGCAATCGACGACGCGTACCGGCTTCTCGGAGCGGTCGACGGACACCTGGGCGGCTCCGTCGAGGCACTCGTTGTACGTGACCTTCGTCGGCTCGGCCGCCGAGGCCTTCGGCTTCGAGGACGCCGACTCGGTCGGGCTCGGGGACTGGCCGCCGGAGCAGGACGAGAGCAGGATCGCGACGAGGACGGCCCCGGTTGCCGCGGTGGCGGTTCGGAAGGCAGGTCGGAGGGACATGGGGTTCCTTTCAGGATGGAGTGGAGCGGATGGGTTCACCGGGCTGCGTCGTGGTGCCGAGCCGCGGTGGCGACGAGCACCCACAGCACCGCGTAAGCGGTTGCCGCGAGCGCGACGTACGTCATGAGGAGGACGGGGGTGCTCGCCCCGGCGACGACCGCCACGAGGAGACCACCCGTCACGAGGAGCGTCCGTCCGACGTCCCAGCCCAGCTGCGTGGCTTGGCGTTCGAGCAGCGGGAGGACCTGGGACACGGGTGACGTGACGAGTTGGAGGGCGTGGACGACGACGAGGACGCGAGCGAACTCGCCGGCGGCTCGCCAGCTCTCGCCGAAGACGAGCGCGAACAGCTCGGGGCCGGCGACCACCACGACCACGGCAGCGCAGGACGCCGGGACGAGGAGCCGCCCGGAGGTCCGCACGACCAGGGGCAGCAGATCACGGTCTGCTGCCCGGAGGCGTTCCGCGAACAGTCCCGCGAAGGACTGCGCGACCGCCTCGGCGAGGACGCCGACCGGTGTCGCCAGCACCCGGACGCTGAGTCCGACGAGACCGGCGACCAGCACCCCCTGACTCGCCGCGATGACGAGCCACGGGAGCTGCTGTCCCGCGACGTTCATCAGTGCCGAGCCGGGCGTGTACCAGACGAACCGACGGTAGCGGCGCAGGGTGGCGCGGACCACGCGGAGCGGTACCGGGCCGTGACCGTCGCGCCGACGTGGCCCGGCGCCGACACCCAGGCTCGCCACCAGCCGACCCACCGTGGGCGCGAGGACGAGTCCGAGCGCACCCGTGGGCGCGAGGACGACTCCGCTCACGACCTGGACGATGCCCTGCACGGCGTTCCGCTGCGCGATGCGACCGTGCGCTCGGTGCCTGATCAGGAGCGCAGCGACGACTCGCTGGCCGCCGATCGCCGCCGCGCCGCACGGGATCGTCCACCACAGGTCGAACAGGCCCGGTGCTGAGAACCGTTCAGCGAGTGCACCTCGTCCGAGGTACGCGACGATCGCGACGACGATCGACCAGGCCACGAGCGACGCAACAGCCGATCGTGCGAGCGCACGGGCGCCGGTGTGGCTCCGCGGCAGGGGTACCGCCCGCTCCAGACCGAGTGTGACGACTGCTCCGACCATCGCCGACGTACTCGTCACCACCGCCAGCGTCCCGAAGCCCGAAGGCGTGTACAGCCGGGTCAGCAGGGGCGAGGCGAGGAGGACCACCCCCTGGCCGATCACACTGCCGGTCAGGATCTTGCCCACCCCGGAACGCCAGGGTCGCCATGAGCCGGCGACGCGGCGCGCCACGTCAGCTACCGGGCGGCGGCGCACCGATGACACGGAAGGCGCACTGCCACGATGCCGCGTCGAGCACTCGACGCCCGTCGACCACGGCTCGGACACCCGGGACGTCGTGGGACGTCCAGCGCCGGTATTCGGCGTGGTCGCTCTGGACGATCACCCCGTCGGCGTGCTCGCCACGGCGCGCGGGACGGAGACCGAGCTCCTCGAGCTCCTGGGCCGTGTAGAGCGGGTCGTGCACCGACACCTCGGCGCCGTGGGCGACGAGCGCCTCGACGGTCGGGAACACGCCGGAGAATGCGGTCTCCTTCACGCCACCTCGGTAGGCAGCCCCGAGGACCAGCACACGTCGAGCGCGGAGGTCGCCGAGCTCGGCGCGGAGGAGTTCGACCGCGTGCGCAGGCATGGTCTCGTTGCGTGCCCGTGCGGCGCGGACGATCGTCGCGTCGGGGTCGTTCCACAGGTACAGCCGCGGGTAGACCGGGATGCAGTGCCCTCCGACGGCGATGCCCGGGGTGTGCAGGTGGCTGTACGGCTGGGAGTTGCACGCCTGGATGACCTGCTCGACGTCCACCCCCGCCCGCTCGGCGAACCGGGCGAACTCGTTGGCGAGTCCGATGTTCACGTCGCGGTAGGTGGTCTCGGCCAGCTTCGCCATCTCGGCGGCCTCGGCCGAACCGATGTCCCAGACGCCGTTCGGGCGCGGCAGGTCGTCTCGGTCGTCGAACTGGAGGACGGACTCGTAGAAGGTGACGGCACGCGCGGCACCCCGCTCCGACAGCCCGCCGACGAGCTTCGGGTAGCGCCGGAGGTCCGAGAAGACGCGCCCGGTCAGCACCCGTTCGGGAGAGAACACGACGTCGAAGTCGCGTCCCTCGACGAGCCCGGAACGCTCCTCGAGCCGCGGTGCCCACCGACTGCGGGTCGTCCCCACGGGCAGCGTGGTCTCGTAGGCGACGAGGGTGTCGGGGGTGAGGTGGTCGCCGAGGGCATCGGTTGCAGCGTCCATCCAGTCGAAGGCCGGCGTTCCGCCGCCGTCGACGAAGAGCGGTACGACGACGACCACCGCGTCTCGGTCGGGCACTCCTCGGGCGTAGTCCGTCGTCGCGCGCAACCGTCCGGCGGCCACGACGTCGGACAGCGCGAGCTCGAGGCCTGCTTCGCCCGGGAAGGGCGCGGTGGCCGCGTTGACCGACTGGACGACACGGTCATCGACGTCGATCCCGATCACGTCGTGGCCGCTCGTCGCGTACTGGACGGCGAGCGGGAGACCGATCTTCCCCAGGCCGATGACGCCGATCTTCATGCTGGTGTCCCTTCAGTGTGCTCGCTCGGGGCGAGTGGGTGGACGATGCTGAGCGTGCGTGCCGACTCGATCGCTGCCTCGGCGACGCGGAGGGTCTGGAGACCGTCGCAGAGGGGAACGATGCGGCTGCGGTCGCCGAGCACGGCGTCGCGGAACGCCTCGTGTTCTGCGACGAGGGGTTCCCGCTTGGCGAACGCGAAACGGGTCACGGGCCCCTCCGACACGCCCCGGAACGCCGAGACCGCGTCCCACTCGGTGGCGACCGTGCCGTTCTCGTGGAACCACAGGTCCCCGGTGAGGGTGTCGGCGACGAACGATCCACCCTCGCCGGTCACGATCGTCACGCGTTCCTTGAACGGCGACAGCCAGTTGACGAGATGGTTCGTGACGGTGCCGTCGGCGAGTGTCCCGGAGAACGCGACGAGGTCCTCGTGCTCGCGCCCGCTCTTGTGGGCGGCCTGCGCGAAGAGCCGGACGAACGGACTGCCGAGCAGCCACGAGGTCAGGTCGATGTCGTGTGTCGCGAGGTCCTTCACCACGCCGACGTCCGCGATCCGGGCGGGGAAGGGGCCCTGCCGTCGGGTGACGACCTGGTACACCTCGCCGAGCTCGCCGGCGTCGAGTCGACGCCGGAGCTCCTGGAGGGCGCTGTTGTACCGCTCGATGTGTCCGACGGCGCCGACGAGGCCGGCCTCGTCGAACCGAGACACCATCCGAGTGGCTCCTGCGACGTCGGAAGCCACGGGCTTCTCGACGAGACAGTGGACACCTGCTTCGGCGAGTTCGAGGGCGATGGCTTCGTGGGCTGAAGTCGGGACCGCCACGACTGCCGCGTCGATCCCGAGTCGGAGCACGTCCGAGGCCGACGGCATCACCGGAACACCGTCGGCGACGCCGTGGCGATCGCCGAGGGCGTCGGCGACCGCCACCAGTTCGACCCCGGGCAGGGAACGCAGGACGCGCGTGTGGTGGCGCCCCATCATCCCGAGCCCGATCACGGCCGTGCGCACGGCGCCCATCAGGCACCCGCCCGGGACAGTGCTTCGACGCCCTGGACGACGCGGTCCAACTGGCGCTTGGTCAGGGTCGGGTACACCGGCAGCGCGAGTACCTCACGAGCGGCACGTTCTGTCTCCGGTAGATCGAGATCGAGAGCGAAGGACGGGAGCCGGTGCGCCGGCGTGGGGTAGTAGACGCCGGATCCGACGCCGTACTCGAGTTCCAGGGCACGGGCGAAGCCGTCACGGTCCTCCGGCACCCGCACCACGTACTGGTGGAAGACGTGCTCGGCGCCGGGCGCCGTCAGCGGCGTCCCGACCGTCGTGATCTCGCGTGAGAGGTACGCGGCGTTCGCCTGCCGCTGCGCGGTCCATCCGAGCACCTTCAGGAGCTGCACGCGCCCGATGGCAGCGTGGAGCTCGCTCATGCGCACGTTGAACCCGACCACCTCGTTCTCGTAGCGGCGTTCCATGCCCTGGTTGCGGTACAGCCGGAGGAGGCGGTCGACGTTCGCGTCGGCGACGGTGATCATGCCCCCCTCCCCCGCGGTCATGTTCTTGGTGGGGTAGAAGGAGAACGCGCCGGCGACCCCGAAGGTGCCCACGGCACGGCCGCACCACCGCGCTCCGTGCGCCTGCGCAGCGTCCTCGACGACGGCGAGTCCGTGCGATGCCGCCAGCGCGCCGAGCGCCGTCATGTCGGCGGGGTGACCGTACAGGTGCACCGGCATGATCGCGGTGGTCTGCGGCGTGATGGCTGCACGGGCGGCGGCCGACGACATGCAGTACGTCTCGGGGTCGATGTCGACGAACACCGGCGTCGCGCCGGCCAGGGCGACGGCGTTCGCAGTCGCGGCGAAGGTGAACGACGGGACGATGACCTCGTCGTCCCGTCCCACGCCTGCGGCCAGCAGGGCGAGGTGCAGCGCGGACGTCCCCGAGTTGACGGCGACGGCGTCGCGCCCGTCGACCAGGGTCGCACCGAACTCGCGCTCGAACGCCGCGACCTCGGCGCCCTGAGCGAGCATCCCACTCGCGAGCACTGCGTCGACGGCGCGTCGCTCGTCAGTCCCGATGAGCGGCTTGGCAGCGGGGATGAAGTCCGACTCGGCTCCGACCGAGGCCATGAGGTCGGTCATGCGGAGACCTCCTGGAGGACGTCACCGTCGAGCCGGTGCTCAGCACCCGTCACCGGGCACGTGAGGAGTCCCGAGGAGTCGGGGACGAGACGACGGCCGGCTCGCCCCACCCAACCGATCCTGCGCGCCGGCACCCCGACCACGAGGGCGAAGTCGGGCACGTCACTCGTCACGACGGCGCCGGCAGCGATCATCGACCAGGCCCCGATCGACGCGGGCGCGACGCACACCGCCCCTGCTCCGATCGACGCGCCGTCACCGACCGTCACACCCACGCTCTCCCAGTCGTCGACAGTCTGCACCGAGCCGTCCGGCCGGACCGCCCGTGGCGTCCGGTCGTTGGTGAACACGACACCCGGCCCGACGAAGACGCCGTCCCCGATCGCCGCGGGTTCGTAGAGGAGCGCGCCGTTCTGGATCTTGCACCGCGATCCGACCCGGACGCCACGCGCCAGGGTCACGCCACGTCCGACGACGGTCTCCGCCCCGATCGTGACGTCCGGTTCGACGTGCGTGTCATCCCAGACACGGGTTCCCGAACCGAGCTGCGCGGACGAGGCGACGACTGCGCCGCGAGCGACGAACGGCGGCGCCGATGCAGCGGTCAGGTCGGATCCTTCGGGCATGGGTTCTCCTTCGGTGAGCAGGTCGAGTTTCGACTCGGACGAGCGTACAACATATCACCCGTTATTCCAAAACACTCGATGTTTTGTCATGTGATATCCTCATCGCGTGACCCGATCGATCCTCCTCTCCCCGCCCGATGTCGGCCCCAGCGAAGCCGCGGCCGTCACCAGGGCAGTGGAGAGCGGGTGGGTCGCGCCGGTCGGTCCGGAACTGACGGCCTTCGAACGCGAAGCCGCTGCACGCGTCGGTCGGGCACACGCCGTCGCCGTCTCCTCCGGCACGGCAGCGCTCCACCTCTCGCTGCTCGCAGCCGGAGTGGGTCCTGGCGACGTGGTGCCGACATCGACGATGACCTTCGCCGCCACCGCGAACGCGATCCGGTACACGGGCGCCCGACCCGTGTTCGTCGACTCGACGGACCTCGACGGCAACATCGACGTCGCCCTCCTGGGTTCGGTCCTGCGACGGCTGCGCGACGACGGGCACCGGATCGGCGCGGTCGTCCCGGTCGACCTCCTCGGCCACGTCGTCGACTACACCGCGATCGGTGCGCTGTGCGACGAGTTCACGGTGCCGCTGATCGCTGATGCCGCCGAGTCCTTCGGATCCCGCCATCGCGGTCGGCCGGTCGGTGCCTTCGGCTTCACGTCGTGCGTGTCGTTCAACGGGAACAAGATCATGACGACCTCCGGTGGCGGCATGGTCTTCACGGACTCCCCCGACGTCGCCGAGCGGCTGCGTCACCTGGCCACGCAGGCCCGTCAGCCCGTCGCGCACTACGAACACAAGGAAGTCGGCTACAACTACCGGCTGAGCAACGTGTTGGCCGCACTCGGTCGCGCCCAGCTCCAGCGCCTCGACGCGATGATCGAGCGTCGACGAGTCGTTCGGGCTGCCTACCGTGACGTCTTCGACAGTGTCCCGGGCGCGCGCGTGCTCGGCCGTGCACCACAGGACCAGCAGGAGAACTGTTGGCTCACGGCCGTGGTCGTGGACCCGCACCGTGCGGGATGGAGCGCGCCGGACCTCGCACAGGCGCTGGCGGCGGCGGACATCGAGAGCAGGCCGCTCTGGAAGCCGATGCACCTGCAACCCGCGCACGCAGGTTCGGACGCGGCCGTCACCGGTGTCGCGGAGGCCCTGTTCACCCGGGGCCTCACCCTGCCGAGCGGATCATCGCTCCGGGACGATGACCTCGACCGTGTCCTCGCAGTGATCCGGAGCGTCGCAGGATGACCGGCAAGGGCGCGATCACCATCATCGGCGGCGGCGGCTTCGGTCGCGAGACCGCAGACGTCGTGCGTGCTGCCGGCCTCGAGGTCCTCGGGGTCGTCGACGATGCACCGTCACCGTCAGCCCTGCAGGTGCTCGACCGGATGGGGATCCTGCACCTCGGGGACCTGACGACATGGCTGATCGACGCCGAGGACGCCCACTACGTGATCGCGATCAACGACCCCGCCGTCCGCGCCTCGATCGACCAGCGCGCGACCGCGGCCGGGGCCGTCGCAGCGACGGTCGTCCATCCGTCGGCCTCCGTCGGCTCGCTCGTCGAACTCGGACCCGGTGCCGTCGTCTGCGCCTCCGCCGTCATCGGGTCGCGCGTGCGCGCTGGGCGACACCTGCACTGCAACCCCGGCGCCGTGGTCGGACACGACGTCTCCCTCGGCGACCACGTCTCCCTCAATCCTCGGGCGACTGTGTCCGGCACGGTGTCGATCGGAGCTCGGACGGTGGTCGGCGCGGGCGCCGTCGTCCTCCAGGACCGCACCATCGGGGCAGACGCCGTGGTCGCGGCGAGTTCGTGCGTCACCCGGGACGTCACGGGCCGCACCACCGTGGTGGGCGTTCCCGCCCGACCCCGCTAGCCCGTCACCCATCCTCGTCCGCCTCAGCACCTGGAGCACCGTGAACCACTCCTTCAGACCGACCGATCCGTCCCGCCGGAAGCACCTCGCGCTCGACGACATCGACATCGCGCGCCTGATCGGCCACGCCTCAGCCCCGAGCGACCTCGAACTCGCCGCGGACTTCCTCCACGGGCGCCGGGTCCTCGTCACGGGCGCCGGCGGATCGATCGGCAGTGAGCTCTGCCGACAGATCCGCCGGTTCGAGCCGGCCGAGGTGATCATGCTCGACCGCGACGAATCCGCGCTCCAGGCCGTCCAGGTCTCGATCGCCGGGCACGGGTTGCTCGACACACGCGACGTCGTGCTCGCTGACATCCGGGACCGCGCAGCCATCGCCGCCATCATGACCGAGCGGCGGCCGGAGGTCGTCTTCCACGCGGCCGCGCTGAAGCACCTGCCGATGCTCGAGCAGTACCCCGACGAAGCATGGAAGACGAACGTCGTGGGAACGCGCAACGTGCTCGAGGCGGCGGCCGCCGCACAGGTCCAGACGTTCGTGAACATCTCGACCGACAAGGCGGCGAACCCCACGAGTGTCCTCGGACGGACGAAGCGGCTGGGCGAGCGGTTGACCGCCTGGGCTGCGTCGACCACGGGCAACGACTACGTCTCGGTCCGCTTCGGCAACGTCCTGGGCAGTCGCGGTTCGATGCTCCCGCTCTTCGTCGAGCTCATCCAGTGCGGTCTCCCGGTCACGGTCACGCACCCGGACGCGACGCGGTACTTCATGTCGATCCCGGAGGCGTGCCACCTCGTCATCCAGGCGGGCGCGACTGCCGGCCCGGGAGAGGTCCTGGTCCTGGACATGGGCGAACCGGTCCGGATCCTCGACGTCGCGGAGAGCCTGATCGCCGAGCTCGATGCGGACGCGGACATCGTGTTCTCGGGGCTCCGTCCCGGGGAGAAGCTCCACGAGGAGCTGATCGGGGAAGGTGAGTCCGACGAGCGCCCGGTCCACCCGAAGATCTCCCATGCGTCAGTGCCACCGCTGTGCCCGACGGCCCTCGACGAAGAGCGGTGGACGATCGACCGCGCCCCCGGCACCCGCGTCCCTGCCTGAGCGACCGGCGCGCTGCGCCCAGGCCCGACCGGGCGGCGCGTTCGCGGGCACGGACGCATCCGTCAGCCGTCGCTGCACCGATCGATCGTGCCGCCACCGCCGACCGGCCGCGCCGCACCGGACCAGTCGTTCGCGAGGGCGGTGACGGTACTCCCGGTGCCGCACACGAGGCCGACGGAACACAGCGTTCCGTCGGTTGCAGGACGGACCCGCGTGGCCAGCACCTGCGCAGACGTCCCGGCAGACGGAGCCTCGATCGCGACCGTCATCTGGGCGGGCTCTGACCGTCCGAGTCCGGACACCGAGTTCCGCGTCACGATGGCGGCGTCGTTGGAGTGGTAGAGGGAGATCGCAGCTCGCTCACACCTGTCCAGGTGGTTGTCGCTGAGCGTGAGCCCCCGGGTGAAGTAGGCGAGGATCCCCGCTTCGCGGGGTCCTCCGCCGTGGCCGATCACCACGTTGCCCGTCACGACGGCATCGGTGCGGTCCAGGTCGTCACCCAGCCGACTTCCTGCTCCGCGGACGACGATCCCCGAGCCGGGCGGCAGGACCTCGTTGCGTTCGATCCGGTTGCGCGCGATCACGGCGCGGTGGCTCCCGATCCGGTAGGACCGGTCGCCCGGGTCCTTGGACGGCACGACGGCGATCCCCACACGACAGTCCCGGACGGTGTTGTCGCAGATCGTGACGTCGTCGCCCGAGTGCGTGTCGATGCCTTCCCATCGACGGACCCCGGAGATCCGGTTCCGTTCGACCCGGACACGCGCACTCCGAGGTGCGGCCGAGAGATCGCGTCGGTCGTCCCTCGACACGATCACACCGTAGGAGTTGACGTACCCGTCCGGCTGGTGGACGTCACGTACCTCGTTGTCGACGACCTGCCCGTCGGTGCTCGACAGCAACATGATCCCCGCGTAGCCCAGATCGGTGACGGTGTTCCGCGCGACGACGAAGTCCCGGACGTGCTCGAACTGCAGCGCGTCGTACGAGAAGTCGCGCACCACGCAGTCCACGACGTGCACGTCCTCGAGCGGCTCCTCAGCGGTTCCGCGAACGTGCACACCTCGTCCGAGACCCGACGCCGCCGCGCCCGCACCGACGAGGCGTGCGCCGATGACCGCGACCGATCCGGTGAGCACCTCGATCGCGGTGACGTCGCGCGTCATGGTGATGGACGACCCCGACTCGAAGACCATCGTCAGCGGACGGTCCACCACCAACGGCGTCGAGCGCGACCACACGCCGCGGAGACGGAGGGTGGAACCCGGAGGAGCAGCCTGGACAGCACGCTCGAGATCGTCGTTGCTCACCGCTGGACCAGCGCCGTCGGGGCCGGACCGGTCAGGTTCGGTGCGACGCGCCGCTTCCAGCGCATGGTCGACCGCGAGGGTCACGCATGCTCCGGCCGAACGGCGCAACAGGGACCGGCGAGAGAACCGCATGCGGTCACCCTCTCGCGGCAGCTCCGCCACATCCGAACATTCCGCATGTCGGAGGGCTGCCGCAGATCGAGCAGGAACGACACTCCTCCTGCTCGGCCCGCTACCCTCGGACCCGTGCGATGGAGTCGAGTGGGCTGGCCCGGGGTCGGGTACGTGTCCCTCGAGGACGTCGAGGGCTACGCCGAACACCTCGCCCGCCTGGTCACCGACGCCCCGCCCTCCGTCGCCGCACTCGCCTCGGTCACCTGGAACGAGGCGCGGATCGCCGAGTGGCAGGTCACCGAGACCCCGGGCGGCGAAACCGCGGGCATCGACGAGGCGCCGACGAGCACGGTGCGCGCAGCCGTCGTGGTCCGGACCGACGAGGTGCTCGACACCCCGGACGGCCTGTGGCGCCGGTGGAACCACGCCCGTGTGACCCTCGAGTTCCACCGCGCCGTGCTCGAGCCGGCGGACACGACGGCGCTGGCGGTCCTCGCGGGCGACGTGCAGGTGTCCCGCGGCGAGATCGCCCACGTCGACGCCGACGTCTGGGAGCTTCGGCTGCTGCTCTCCCCCACCGGTGAGCTCGCGGTGCACTTCCGCGACGTGGTGGTCGAGGTCCGGCCGGTCCCGGAGTCCGTGTGGGCCGCGCTCGGGGAGCGTCCGGCGCACGGCTGGTACGGCCCGGTCCCCGACGGCTGGGTCGAGTGGGCAGCCCCCGCCGTGCGGGCTGCCGCGCACGGTGACGTGGGCGGCCTGTCGCTCGAGCTCGACGGCTTCGGCGCGGACCCGACCGGCATCGACGAGGTCGACACCCGCTGGGGCTTCGCCCCGCTGCACGCCGCGGCCTGGTTCGACCGTCGCGGGACGACGGAGGCGCTCCTCGAACGCGGCGCGGACGTCAGCATGCCGGACGCGGAGGGCCGGACGGCTCTGGACATCGCGCGCGAGCGCGGCTCGCGGAAGGCCGAGGAGGCGCTGCTCGCCTGGTTCGACCGGCCCGCGCCGGACGCGACCAGCTGACGGACTGGCGCGCCCCGCTCAGCGGCAACGCGAAGCGTTGCGCGGGGCGCGCCGACCGAGCCGGCGAGGGAGGGGTGCCAGCTGGCACCGCGCCTCCAGTCCGTCACGGGGTCGCGTCAGCGACGCGTCTCGAGCGCGTTCGCCTGCGCGACCTGCCCGTACCAGCGCGCCGAGTCCTTCGGCGTCCGCGCGAACGTCTGCCGGTCCCACGCCACGAGCCCGAAGGTCGGCCGGTAGCCGGAGGCCCACTCGTAGTTGTCGAGCAGGGACCAGTGCTGGTAGCCGAGCACCTGGATGCCGTCCTCGATGCAGCGGTGGATGCCCTCGAGGGCGCCCTGCGTGTAGGCCACCCGGCGGGAGTCGTCGGCGGTGGCGATCCCGTTCTCGGTGATCATCAGCGGGACGTGGCCGGACAGCTCCCACGCGCTACGGAGTCCGTCGGCGGCTGCCTCGGGGTAGAACTCCCACCCGGTCAGGGTCGTCTCGACGTCGTCCGCGACCGGCACCGGGCCCGAGGCACCGATGAAGGTGCGGGTGTAGGCCTGCACACCGAGGAAGTCGTCGCCGGCGGCCTGCTCGAGGTACCAGTCGTCGCGCGGGTACCCGTACTCGCGGAGCATCTCCTCGGACCCGGGCTCGCCGTTCGCGCGGAACGCCTGGGTGGCGATGGTCCAGCCGGACTGGATGCCGGGGACCTGCGACAGGACCTCGCGGGAGCGCCGGTGCGATGCGAGCAGCTGGTCCGCCACGTGCAGGTCGGGGTTCGGCAGGCCGTACGCGACGAGGTTCGCGGCGTCCTCACCCCCGGCGAGCATCGCGGCGATGTTCGGCTCGTTGATCGTGCAGACGTAGCGGACACCGTCCTGCACGACGGGCAGCGCAGCCTCGGTGTAGCGGGCGAACAGGTCGGCCGCGTCGTCCGCGCGCCAGAAGCCGTCGCGCTCGAACCAGCGCGGGACGGTGAAGTGCATGAGCGTGACGATCGGCTCGATGCCGGCCTCGTGGCAGGCCTCGACCATCCGGCGGTAGTGGTCGACCTCGGTGCGGGAGACGAACCCGCGCTCGGGCTCGATGCGCGCCCACTCGATGCTGAACCGGTAGGAGTTCAGGCCGAGGTCGGCGGCGATGCGGATGTCCTCGCGGTACCGGTGGTAGCTGTCCGCCGCGTCGCCGGAGGGCTCGACGATGGTGGTGTCCGGTTCGTGCTCGTGCACCCACCAGTTGCTGTTGACGTTGTTGCCCTCGATCTGGTGGGCGGCGGTGGCGGCACCCCAGAGGAAGCCGTCGGGGAACTGCAGCGTGGTGATGATGGGTCCTTTCAGTGCGCCGGCGTCAGTGCGCCGACAGGAAGTCGTCGAACAGCGCGATGGTCGCGCCGGGGTTCTCGACGTGGGGGCCGTGGTAGCTCGTGGGGACGACCTCGTACCGGGCGCCGGTGTCCTCCGCCATCTGCCGCTGCCACGGGATCGGCCAGGCACCGTCCCACTCGCCGTGCGCCACGAGGACCGGGAGCCCGGTCGCGCGGAGCTCGGCGGAGGAGTCGGTGTGGTCCTCGAGGATGTGCCCACCGGCGACGACGCTCAGCGGGCTCGTCGCGTCGAAGCGGTCGCGGACCATCCGGACGTCGTCGGGGAGCTCCTCGTCCGGCCGCCCGGCCCACAGCGGGTTCGTCGAGTCGAACAGTTGGCGGAGGTTCCCGCCGGTGTCGTGCAGGATCGTGAGCTCGGTGACCTTGCGGTAGGGCCAGCCGTACGGCCCGGAGCAGAACTGCACGACGCTCCGGAACGACTGCGGGGACGCGATGGCCGCGGCGCGAGCGATCACACCCCCGAGCGAGTGGCCGATCAGGTGCACGGGGGCGCCGTCGTCGAGCAGGGCGGCGACCCGGACGACGTCGGCCGCTTCTTCGTCGAGCGAGTGGTCCGACGGGCTCGTCGGCGCCGCGGAGTCGGCCTGGCCGCGGCGGCTGATCGCGACCGCGGTCCAGCCGGCCTCGCGCAGGAGCGGCATGAAGGTGCGCCAGTCCTCCTTCGAGCCGGTGTACCCGGGGACGACGAGCACGACGCCCTTCGACGGCCCGTCCGGGACCACGCGGTAGGCGGTCAGCCGCCCGACGGGCAGGTCGATGCCGACGGCGTCGACGCCCTCGGGGGTGGGCAGGTGGCCGAAGGGTGCGACGACGGGGAACTCGTGGAGGGTGCTCATGCGAGCAGTGTCCGCCGTGGGTTCGGCACGGCGTCCAGCAGTGCCACCGTGTAGTCGTCCTGGGGGTGCTGCAGCACCTCGGCCGTTCGACCCCGCTCGACCACGGCGCCGTCGTGCAGCACCATGATGTCGTCGGTGATGAGCCGCGCGCTGAGCAGGTCGTGCGTGATGTAGAGCAGCGAGACGCCCCACTGCTCCCGCAGGTCCTCGAGCAGTGCGAGCACGCCGGCTCGCAGTGTCACGTCGAGCATCGAGACGGGCTCGTCGGCGATGATCACCTGCGGGTCGCTCGCGAGCGCCCGGGCGATGACCACGCGCTGCCGCTGCCCGCCGGAGAGCTGGTGCGGGAGCTTCTGCGCGAACTGCTCGACGGGCGTCAGGCCCACGGTCTCGAGGATCTCGAGCATCCGTCGGCGGGCATCGCGCCCGCGGAGCCCGGTGTAGTTCGCGATGGGTCGGGACAGGATGTACTCCACCGTGTGCAGCGGGTTGAGCGCTGCGTAGGGGTCCTGGAACACCATCTGCACCTCGGAGCGCAGGTCCTTCAGGCCCCTTCTTCCCAGACGAGCCACGTCGGTGTCGCCGAACCTGACCGTGCCCGAGGTCGGCTGCTCGACACCGGTGAGCATCTTCGCGATCGTCGACTTGCCCGAGCCGGACTGGCCGACGAGGGCGAGCGACTGCCCGGGCTCGAGCGTGAACGACACGTCGCGGACGGCCTGCACGGGCTGCTCGCCGCGGCGGGGCGCCGGGTACGTCTTCACGAGGTGGTCGACGACGATCGGGTTGCGGGCGGCGCTGCGTTCCCGGGACCCGACGGTGCTGAACGACGAGGTCGTCTGTTGCCGCGTCGCCCCCTCGGACGAACGCAGCGACCGGTCCGGGAAGCCCGGCAGCGAGACCACCGCGGCGCGCGGGTCCGCGTAGTGCGACAGCAGCATCTTCGTGTAGTCGTCCTGCGGGTCGCGGAGGACCTCGAGCGAGCGGCCGTCCTCGACGATCTGCCCCTCGTGCATGACGAGCACGCGCTCGGTCGCCTCGAGCACGATGCCGAGGTCGTGGCTGATCAGGATCGCCGTGAAGCCCTCGGAGCGCTGCAGCTCGATTATCGTGTCCATCACGGCGTGCTGCACGAGGACGTCGAGGGCCGTGGTCGGCTCGTCGAACACCATGAGCTGCGGTTCGAGCGAGAGCGCGAGGGCGATCGAGACGCGCTGGCGCATGCCGCCGGAGAGCTCCCCCGGGTACCGCGCGAGCATCGTCTCGGGCAGCTTCACCTTGCCGACGAGCTCCCGCATCCGGGCGTCCCAGCGCTCACGCGGCACGTGCCCGTGGGCCTTGAAGACGTCGACGAAGTGGTTGCGGACGGTCCGCACCGGGTTGAGCGCGTTCATGCCGGACTGCAGCACCATCGCGAAGCCGCCCTGCCGCTGCTGGCGCAGCGCCTCGTCGTCGAGGTCGCGGATGTCCGAACCCCCGAAGACGATGCTGCCGCCGTTGGTCCGCGCCGGCGGCTTCTGCAGCCGGGTGAGCGCGTAGCCGAGGGTCGACTTGCCCGAGCCGGACTCGCCGACGAGGCCGACGAACTCGCCCTTGCGCAGGCTGAACGACACGTGGTCGACGGCCTGGACGGCCGTCTGGCCGGCCGACTCGTAGACGACCGACAGGTCGCGGACGTCGAGCAGGACGTCCTGCGTGGCGTGCGTGGCGTCGGACGGGAGGCGCGTGGCGGCGCCGCCACGGGCCTCCAGGCCGTCGCTGGTCACGTCGGGTGTCTGGCCGCTCATGCTGCTGCCTCCTTCTTGCGGCGCGCGCCCTCGCGCAGTCGCGGGTTGGACACGGCGTCGACGCCGAAGTTGATGAGGGTGAGGCTCATCGCCAGGAGGGCGATGCAGAGGCCGGGGGCGAACAGCAGGACCCACTGGCCGGTGAGCAGTGCGTTCGAGTTCTGCGCCCAGTAGAGGATCGTGCCCCAGCTGACGATCGACGAGTCGCCGAGCCCCAGGAACTCGAGGCCCGCCTCGGCGAGGATGGCGCTCGTCGCCGCGCCGAAGAAGCTGCCGACGATGAGGCTCGTCATGTTCGGCAGGATCTCGCGGAAGACGATGCGGGTGGCACCGTCACCGGAGAACTGCGCGGCCGTGACGAAGTCGCGGCTGCGGAGCGACTGCGTCTGGGAGCGGAGCACGCGCGCGCCCCAGGCCCAACCGGTCACGACGATCACGGCGATGATGACCGCGATGCCGCCGTTCTGCAGGTAGGCCGCGATGACGATCATGAGCGGCAGGCCCGGGATGACGAGGAACAGGTTGACGATGAACCCGATGACCTCGGCGACCCAGCCGCGGATGTAGCCCCAGCTCAGGCCGATCGCGACGGCGACGAGCGTGGACAGGAAGCCCGCGACCGCGCCGACGAGCACGGAGACCCGGGCGCCGTAGATGAGTTGGGAGAGGACGTCCTCGCCGGCGGCGGTGGTGCCCATCCAGTGCGCCCAGGTGGCGTCGGCGTTGCGGGCGAAGCCGTTCTGGCTGGCGCCGTACGGGGCGAGGAGCGGGGCGGCGATCGCCACGAGGACGAAGAAGGCGAGGATGCAGATGCCGACGCGGGCCTTGGTGTTGCTCCAGACGACGCCGAACTGGCGGGCGGCGGCGCGGAGCTTGGAGGGGGCCTGCTGGTTGTCCTGGTCTTGCTGCTTGTCTTGGGTCCGTACTGCGACGGTCGCGTTGTTGGTCATCGGCGCGTCCTCGGGTGGTGGTTGTGGGCAGAGCACGCCGCCCATCGCGAGTTGGTCGTCATCGGCGCGTCCTCGGGTCCAGGACGCCGTAGAGGACGTCCACGATGAAGTTGGCGATGAGCACCGACACGGTGATCATCAGGAAGAGGGCCTGCATGAGCGGGTAGTCCTGCCCGATCACGGCGTTGAACAGCAGGTAGCCGATGCCCGGGTAGCCGAACACCTGCTCGACCAGGACCGAGCCGCCGACGACACCGCCGAGGGCCAGGCCGAAGCCGGTCAGGTTCGGCAGGATCGCGTTGCGCGCGGCGTACCGGACGGCGACCGTGCGGCCGCGGAGGCCGTTCGCCTCGGCGAAGGTGACGTAGTCGTCGCCGAGGGTGTTGATCATGGCGTTCCGCATGCCGATGATCCAGCCGCCCAGGCTCGTCACGAGGATCGTGACCGCCGGCAGGATCGCGTGCTGGAGCACGTCGCCGATGTACTCGCCGTTCCAGCCGGGGATGCTCGTCGCCGAGGACGCCCCGGTGGTCGGGAACCAGTGCAGGACGTAGCCGAGGAAGAACAGCAGCAGGAGCGCCGTCCAGAAGTACGGGAACGTCGACATGAACGAGCCGGACAGGGTCGGGAGCGAGTCGAGCCAGGTGCCGCGCTTCCACGCCGCCGCGACGCCGATGAGCGTGCCGATCACGAACGCGAGGACCGTGACCGTGCCGACGAGCACGAGCGTGTACGGCAGGGCGCGGCCGACCAGGTCCCCGACGGGCTGGGGGTAGAACGTGTAGCTCGTGCCGAAGTCGAGGGTGACGACCTGGTGCAGGTAGCTGACGTACTGGTCCCACAGGTTGCCGGAGGGGACGCCGAGCTGCGCCTCGATGGCCTTCTTGGTGGCGTCCGTCACGGGGCCGTTCTGGCTGAGCTTCGCCAGGGCGGCGTCGGATGGGCTGCCGGGCATGAGGCGCGGGAGCACGAAGTTCAGCGTGACCGCGGCCCAGAGGGTCAGGACGAAGAGGACGAGTTTCTGCACGATGTACTTCACTTGGCCTGCTCCTCCATGATCTTCCGGCCCGCTTCACTGTCTCTGAGTCGCAGCTTCGTGAAGATCAGCAGCGGTGCCGAGTCGTAGTTCTGCGGTGCCATGTACGGGTCCTCCGCGCTCGGCCAGCCGACGAACTTGCCGGTGTTGAACAGGCCCCAGAGTCCGCCGTAGTACATGCCGATGACGGGCAGGTCGTCGTAGACGATGCGCTGCAGCTGGTTCAGGATGCGCTGCTGCTCGGCCTTGTCCGTCGTCGCCTTGTACGCGTCGAGGAGCTGCTGCGTGTCGGCGTTCCGGTACCGCTCGAAGTTGTTCACGGTCGACTTTCCGACCGGCTGGTAGAAGTCGCTCGACAGCAGCGAGTTGTAGGCCTGGAAGACGTCGCCGTTGCCCATGCCGCCCATCGCCATGTCGAACTGGCCGTTGTTGATGTTCTGCTGGTACCCCGCGGGCTGCGGCGCCTGGATGTCGACCTTGATGCCGATCTTCCCGAGGTCGCGCTGGACCTGCTGCGCGGCGCGGAGCCAGTCCGAGTAGCCGTTCGCGGTCATGAGCTTGATCTCGAGCTGCTTGCCGTCCTTGACGAGCTTGCCGCCCTGCTGGGTGTACCCGGACTTGGCGAACTCGGCGAGGGACCGCTCGGTGTCCTGCGTGATCATGCCCTTGTCCGGGATCGACGGGTCGAGGTACTGCTCCTGGTTCGGCAGGATGAGGCCGGTCTGCCCCGCGGCGCTGAGGTTGCCCTCGGACGCGGTCTCGGCGATGTCGTCGCGGTTCAGCGCGTACGAGATGCCCTTGCGGACGTTGACGTCGCTGTACGGCGCCTTCGTGAGGTTCGGGATGAGTCCGATCACACCGCCGGCCGGAAACCACCACTTGTTGTCGGGGGACGCCGCACCCCACGTGCCCTTGACGTCGGAGATGAACGAGTACGCCCAGTCGTAGCCGCGCGTGACGGTGTCGAGCTGCGTGTTCGTCGCCGGCAGGATCAGGTGCTTGATCGCGATCTTGTCCGCCTGCCAGTACCGCGGGTTCTTGTCCATCGAGTACTGCTGGTCGGAGTAGTTGCCGAGGACGAACGGGCCGGTGCCGACCGGGTCCGGGTCACGCCAGGTGGTGGGGTCCTTGATCTTCCCGTAGTGGTGCTCGGGGAGGATGTAGGTCGCGCCGATGATGTTGAGGCTCGGCACGTCGTCGCTCTTCAGGTGGAAGACGACGTGGTCGCCGTCCCGCTCGATGCGGTCGATGTGCTGCCAGGCGCCCTTGATGTCCATCGCGGGGAACTCCTGGAGCAGGTCGAACGTGAAGACGACGTCCTCCGCACTGAACGGCCTGCCGTCGGACCACTCGACGCCCTTCCGGATCGTCATGTCGATGGTCTTCGCGTCGGGCTGGCTCCACGAGCTCGCCAGCCACGGGGTGCCCTTGCCGTCGAGGGGGTTGATCTCGATGAGGGGCTCGTACATCCACTTGCTCGCGGTGCGGGCGTTCGAGATGTACGGGTTGAAGTTGCGGTCGAACAGCGGGTTGCCGCGGTCCGCGTTGATGAGCATCGTGTCCTTGCCGATGCTCGGGTCCGGTTGGGAGCGGACCTGGATGCTGCAGCCGGTGGCGGCGAGGGCCACGACGGCGATGCCGGCGAGCGCGGCGGCGAGGCGTCCGCGGCGGCGGCGCGGGCGCTCGGGGGCGCGCGTGCGCTGGGCCAGGCGCTGGGCCGTGCGCTGTGGGGGAAGCGTCATTGCTCGGTCGACCTCCGTGTCGAGTGGGTACCCGGACAATGTATGCGCTTACATCGCGCGATGCAACCGGTCGTGTTGATTCCCGGGGTGGCACGTCGACGAACGGGCGGTGTCGAGCGTGCACGACGTGCCGCTCATGTCCGTGGCGGTCGGTGTCGAGCGTGTACGACATGCCGCTCACGTCCGCGGCGGGCGGTGTCGAGCGTGCACGACGTGCCGCTCACGTCCGCGTCGGGGGCACAGATCGTCGGCTGGCAGGGTCGAGCGGGCCACATGTGGCGCGTTCGCCGCCCGACTCGCGCATCAGCACCCCGCCGAGGTGCCACGACTCGCCGCCTGCTGCTCGTCGGAGTGCCGCTCGATGCCGCCAGGAGGGTCGAGCGTCCAGGTATTTCGGCACCTCGGGGGCTGGGGCCGGGCGTGCTGAGGGCGCTGGGGCCCGGCCCCGCCGCTACAGCGCGGGCGGGCAGCTCTCGCGCAGCAGCACCTCGACCGGCAGGCGCACCGCCCGCGGCGGCCCCTCCCGCCGCTCGAGCCGGTCGACGATCGCCCGGACCGCGGCGCGCCCGAGCTCCCCCATCGGCTGGTGCACGGTCGTCAGTCGCGGGCTCGAGAACCGCCCGGCGTCGATGCCGTCGAACCCGGTCACGACCAGGTCGTCCGGCACCCGGAGCCCGCGAGCCCCCGCCGCGTCGAGCACCCCGAGCGCGGACTGGTCGTTCGAGCAGACGATCGCCCGCGGGACCTCGGCACCGTCGAGCAGCCCTGCCGCGAGCTCCCGCGCGCGGGCACGGCCGAAGTCACCGTGGACGACCCGCACGGACCCGGCCGGCACGTCGTGGTCGTCGAGCGCCTGCTGGAACCCCGCCGAGCGCTCCATGTCGTCCGGGGAGTCGATCGGGCCTGCCAGGTACACGAGCGACCGGATCCCGAGCCGACCGATCACGTGCGACGCGAGCGTCCGCATCCCTGCCGCGTTGTCGACGCTCACCGAGTCGAACCCGTGCGACCGTCGATCGTCGGCGAGCACCACCACCGGGACCCGGCGGGCGACGTGCTCGAGCAGGTCGTCCGGCACGGTCTGGGCGAGGACCGCGAGCCCGTCGACCCGGCCGGCGACGTCGTTGACGAGCACGTCCCGGGAGGAGCCCCGCCCCGCTGCCACCATGAGTGCCAGGCCGCGTTGCCATGCCTCGGTCTCGGCGCCGCGGAGGACCTCGTCGAAGTACAGGTTCGACGAGAACGGCTGCGTCACGTGCCGTCGGTCGTCGACCACCCGGACGCCACCGTCGGTGACGAGGTCGGGACGCTCGTCCGGCACGACGTCGAACCCGGGCAGCAGGAGTCCGACCACGCCGGTCCGGCGTCCGGCCAGTGCGCGCGCGGTGCCCGAGGGCACGTAGCCGAGGCTCCGGATCGCCGCCTGCACCCTGTGGCGGGTTCCCTCGCGGACCGCGTCGGGCGTGCGGAGCACGCGCGAGACCGTCGCGATGGAGACGCCGGCCTCTGACGCGACGTCGTAGACCGTGGGGGGTGCGGTGCGCTGCGGACCCACGCCGTGCCTCCCGTCCGGTGTCCGTGTCGGTGCCGCGCTCGGCGCAGCCGGACCATCCTAGGCACGGCGCACGACGCGACTTCTCCACAGGTTGCCGGAATCGCTTGCGCTCCGCGGACAGGCGGCGGCACACTGATCCGACCTCAGTACGTCCCGTGAGGAAGCGCATCCGCAGGCCGGGGGCCTGCACCACCCGATGCCCATACACACAGGTCCACGCAACCAGGAGGAGACCCCATGTCACAGTCGACACGGTCCGGCAGCAAGCACGCCATCCGACTCACCACCGACGAGGCCGAGGTGCGCGACGCGCTGCTCGACCACACCGAGCACGGCGCCTCGTCGGTCACCGATCCGCTCGAGGGGTCGGAGGACGCCGCGCGTCCCTGACGCGGGGCCCGGCAGGCTCGGGCACCGACCCGGGACGCACCCTGTGGCGACACCCGGACAGGAGGCACGGTGCGGGTCGTCCGCGGCCGTCACCTCCGCCGGGTGGTCACGCCGGGTGGTCGGCCGGTACGTCGGCGTGCTGGTGCTCGGTCTCGTCGAGGACGGCCGCCGAGCCGACGATCGTCACGCCCGCACCGCGGAGCCGACGACGCTCCTGCGCGATCCAGCTGAGCAGCCGGTCGTTCGTCCCCGCGACGTGCGCGGCGAGCAGGTCGGCCGCGCGGTCGGCGTCGCCGTCCCGGACCGCGTCGAGGATGGCGCTGTGCTCCGCCCACGCGGCGTCGCGCGCCTCGGCGGTGCGCACCTCGATCCACCGCGTGCGTTCGAGCCGGGTGAGCGCGTCGGCCACGGCGTCGGTGATGAACCGGTTGCCACCGAGCGCCGCGAGGTCCAGGTGGAAGGTCGATCCCATCCGGATGCCCGCCTCGCGGTCGGGGGTGCCCCGGAGGTCGTCCAGGTGCGCGCGGACCTCGTCGAGCTGTTCGGCGGAGGCCCGGTCGACGGCGAGCCGAGCAGCAGCGGGCTCGAGGACCCCGCGCAGTTCGGCGAGCGACGCGATCTCGTCGAGGTCGATGGGCGTGACCGTCCACGAGCGCCCCTCGTGCAGGATGAGGCCCTCGCGCTCGAGGCGGGACAGCGCCGCGCGCACGGGCGTCCGCGAGGCGTGGAAGCGACTCTCGAGTCCGCGCTCCGAGATGCGCTCGCCCGGCGCGATGTCGAGGGTCAGGATCGCTTCGCGCAGGTTGTCGTAGAGCTGGCTCGTCTGCGACACCGGGGCCGCGTCGGTCGTCGCGTCGTCGGTCGTCGTTCCGGTCACGGCGGACCAGCCTAGTGCGGATCGGCCCTAGTTGGTATACCGTAATGGTATACCAATTGGTACCGATCCGGAACGACAGGCTGCACCGATGACCACACCCCGCCGCGCGTGGATGATGCTCGCCCTCGGCGTCGCCGCCCAGGCCGCCGGCACCCTGGTGGTCTCCGCGCCGGCCCTGCTCATCCCGCACCTGGTCGCGCAGGGCATGCCGCTCGCCTCGGCCGGGCTGTTCGCCGCTGCACCGACGATCGGCCTCGTCCTGACGCTCATCGCCTGGGGTGCGGTGACCGACCGGGTCGGCGAGCGCGTGGTGATCGCGGGCGGGCTGGCACTCACCACGGCGACGGTCGTCGGAGCGTGGCTGTCCGCGGGGAACCCGGTGCTGCTCGGTGTGGCGTTCCTGGCGGCGGGCATGACGAGTGCGTCGACCAATGCCGCGAGCGGGCGGGTCGTGGTCGGGTGGTTCCCGAAGGAGCGGCGCGGCCTCGCGATGGGCATCCGGCAGATGTCGCAGCCGCTCGGCGTGACGCTCGCGGCGGTCACGGTCCCGCAGCTCGCCGAGGGGTCCGGCATCCGCGCCGCCCTGGTGCTGCCGTTCGTGCTGTGCGCCGTGCTCACCGTGCTGTGTGCCGTCGGCATCGTCGACCCGCCGCGACCGGCCCGGACAGCCCGGGCCCGGACGACCCCGGGGACGGCTGCGGCCGCGCCCGTGAACCCGTACCGGTCGTCCGGGTTCCTGTGGCGGGTGCACGCGGTTTCGGTGCTGCTCGTGGTGCCGCAGTTCACGCTGTCGACCTACGGGCTGGTGTGGCTCGTCGGGCTCGGCTGGTCGACCCCCGCGGCGGGCCTGCTCGTCGGGGCGTCCCAGTTCGTCGGCGCCGTCGGGCGGATCCTCGTCGGGGCGTGGAGCGACCGCGCCGGGTCCCGGGTCGGGCCGCTGCGCGTGGTGGCGGTGTCTGCCGCGGCGGTGATGGGCGTGATGGCGCTCGTCGACGTGTCGCACTGGGCGGCTGCGGCGGTGTTCCTGCTCGTCGCGACGAGCGTCACGGTCGCGGACAACGGGCTGGCGTACACGTCGGTCGCCGAGGCCGCGGGACCGTCCTGGTCGGGTCGGGCGCTCGGCACGCAGAACACCGGGCAGTTCCTCGCGGCGAGCGCCGTGGGCCCCGGGATCGGCGCGCTCGTCGGGACGCTCGGCTTCGCGGCATCGTTCGGGCTGGTGGCGGTGCTGCCCCTGCTGGCGCTGCCGCTCGTGCCGCGGACGGACCGCTCGCACGACTGAGGTCGGCGAGCGTTCCGTCCCATCGCACCCGACGTGGGAAGACGAACCGCTCGTGGGAGGGCGGAACTCCCGGCACCCCACGAGCGGATCGGCACCCGACGCGCGGATCGGCACCTCACGAGCGATTCAGCGCCGCGCGCGCGGAACGGGCTCAGGCGGGCACGGCGGGCCCCACCGGCCAGCGCAGGAGCGCCGCGGCCGCGGCACCGCCGGGCAGCGAGGCGGCGTTCACGAGCACGAGCTCGGCGTCCGTGAGCACCGCGGCCCGGACGAGCGCGCACACGGCGGGCACCGGACCGACCACGGGCGTCCCGGCGGCCTGCTCCGGCGCGGTCGCGACCCACGGCGCCCCGGCGAGCGCCAGGAGCGTCCGGTCCCCGATCGCGACGGCGTCGAGCGCGACGACCGCCCCCTGCGCCTGCTGCAGCGCGGAGACCACGGAGCCGACCCCGGTCACGGCGAGGTTGTCGCCCCGGCCGACGTGGGTGCGGAGCAGGTCCTCGAGGTCGTGCCGCCGGGTGGCGATGACACGGGCGAGGGCGATCTCGACGTGCTCGACGAACGCCTGCTTCGACGCGTCGTCAGAGCGCGGGTCGACGGGCACGGTCGTGACGAGCGCACGGGCCTCGGCGGAGAGCGCCTTGACGAGCAGCTCACGGGCGGTGACGTCCCCGGCGACGACGACGAGCCCGGGGCGCAGGCGGCGGACGGCTTCGTCCACGGCCCCGGCGACCTCGGTCGAGGTCTGCTTCCAGATCTCCTCGGTGTGCGCCTGCCAGTGCGGCTGCTTCCAGCCGGTGCCGGCCTTCGCGTAGTGCAGCGTGTCGGTGCGTCCCTGCACCTGCTGCTCGGACGCCGCGTCCGGCGCGTGGCCGAGGCGGTAGGCGCGGAACGTCCCGCCCTCGCGTCCGACGTGGACGACCAGGAACGGCAGGTCGACCGGGCGGTGGGCGACGAGGGGCACGAGGTCCGGCACGGCCCCGACGCCGATCGCCTCGGCGCCGTGCAGGTGGCCGGGGAGCACCTCGCTGAGCACGAGCTCGCCGTCGTGGACGAGCACGTACCGGGTGACCGGGGACGGCACTCCCGGCTCCTGCTCGAACTCGGCGGCGATCGTGTCGACGACCTCGGCGCTCGCGCCCTGGGCGCGGAGGGACTCCTCGACGGCGCGGAGCTTCAGCGCTGCCTGCCGTCGCGGGTCCTCGACGTTGCCGGACACGTCCGCGTAGGCCCACGCCCACGTGCCCCCGCCCTCCAGCCGGTCCCCCAGGATCCCGTGCAGTTCGCTCGTCGCGTTCGTGGACGTCATGACAGCTCCTCTCGGCGGTGCGCCGGGGCGTCACGAACCCCGACGTGTCGTGTGCGCCCCACCATCCCCCTGTCCACCCGGACGCGCCCACGGCTCCGAGCCGACACCCAGCCGACACCTGTCGTTCCGGCGCACTACCGGCCCGGGTCACGACCAGCCGTGAATGCTTCGTGAAAGCACAGTGACGCTCGGTTCCGTGCTCTACTGGCGGAGGACCCGATCCGCCGACGAACCGGAGACCAGGCAATGACGCCATCACCATCTGGACGACAGCTGTCGAGACGAAACCTGCTGAGCCTCGGGCTCGGGACAGCCGCGGCGGGACTGCTCGCCGGCTGCGCGGTCCCGGGCTCGACGAACGTGAACAAGGCGGCGGTGATCCCCGCGGCCGGCGGCGACACCGTGCAGATCACGTACTGGGCGTGGTTGAAGGACCTGCAGAAGGTCTGCGACGTCTGGAACGCGAAGAACCCCCGCATCCAGGTCACCGCGAACTGGATCCCGGGCGGCAACAGCGGCGGGTACCAGAAGATGTACTCCGCGCTCGCAGCCGGCGGCGGTCCGGACATCGGGCAGGTCGAGCTCCGGCAGATCCCCGAGTTCATGCTCGCGAACGGCCTGGTCGACCTCGCACGCTACGGCGCGAAGCAGTACCAGTCGAAGTACGACGAGGCCGCGTGGGCGCAGGTCGAGTTCGTCGACGGCGTCTACGGCATCCCGCAGGACACCGGCCCGATGGGCTTCTACTACCAGACCGCGATCCTGGAGCAGGCCGGCGGCGAACCCCCGGCGACGTGGGACGAGTGGAAGGTGCTCGCCGACAAGGTCCGGAAGACCGGCAAGCAGAACTACCTCGAGGTCTTCCCGGTCGCCGACGCCTCGCCCTTCGCGGCGTACGCGCAGCAGGCCGGCGCCCGCTGGTTCAGGACCGACGGCGACGAGTGGGTGGTCGACATGACCGACGACGCCACGCTGCGGGTCGCGGAGTTCTTCGACGGCTGCATCGACGACGGGCTCGTCGACACGTCCGCGGGCGCGTACTCCCCCGGCTGGTACGCGGCGTGCGCGAACGGCCGGATCGCCGCCGTGACGAGTGCGAGCTGGGGCGACGCCCTCATCGAGTCCATCCAGGGCGGCAAGGGCAAGTGGAAGGTCGCGCCGATGCAGAAGTGGGACGCGTCCGGCTTCGGCTCGAGCGCGATCGGCGGCTCGAGCGCCGCGGTCCTCGCCAACGCGAAGCACCCGGCCGAGGCGCTCGAGTTCATCACGTGGATGACCACCTCGAAGGAGGGCATCGACGCGATGATCAAGTACTGCGGCATCGGGTGGTCGCCCGCCCGCGACTACATCGGGGCGCAGCGCGAGCAGCCGAGCGAGTGGTTCTCCGGGCAGAACTACAACGAGGAGGTCTTCGTCCCCGCGGCGAAGGAGCAGAACATCGAGTGGTCGTGGTCGCCCGTGACCCAGTCGGCGTTCACCAGCCTGCAGAACCAGTTCCGTCGCAAGCTCACCGGCGGCCTCAAGCTGACCGACGCCGTCGAGCTCGCCCAGCGGGAGATCGTCCAGTCCTTCAAGGACAAGGGCCTGAGCGTGAGGACCGCACGATGACCGCCACGCAGCCGGGATCCGGCTACCGCACGAGCACGAAGGCCACGAGCGCGCAGAAGCGTGCCCCGTGGATCCTGCTCGCCCCGTTCCTCGCCCTGTTCCTGCTGACGTTCATCATCCCGATCATCAGCGCGCTGTTCCAGAGCTTCACGACCGTCGACCGCGAGGGCCTGTTCGGCGAGGACGGCGTCACCGGCCGCTTCGCCGGCTTCGACAACTACGCGATCGCGCTGCAGGACTCCGGGTTCGTCGCGTCGATCGGCCGCATGCTCCTGTTCGGCATCGTGCAGGTGCCGATCATGATCATCGCGTGCACGATCCTCGCGCTGCTCCTGGAGTCGGCGAGCGCCCGCTGGCCCGCGTTCTTCCGCGCCGTCTACTTCATGCCGTACGGCGTCCCCGGCGTCATCGCGACGATCCTGTGGTCGTTCCTGTACGTCCCGGGCCTGTCGCCGATCGTCGACCTGCTGCAGTCCGTCGGGCTGCAGCCGGACTTCCTCGGCGCGAACAGCGTGCTGTGGTCGATCGCGAACATCGTCACGTGGACGTACACCGGCTACAACATGCTCATCATCGTGGCGCAGCTGAAGTCGATCCCCGGCGAGGTCTACGAGGCCGCGAAGATGGACGGAGCGGGACCCTTCCAGGTCGCCTGGCGGATCCAGGTCCCGCTGATCGCCCCGGCGCTCGTCCTGACGACGGTCTTCTCGATCATCGGCACGCTGCAGCTCTTCGCGGAGCCGCAGATCCTGTCCACGGTCGCCCCGGCGATCGACACGGAGTACACGCCGAACTACGCCGCCTACACGAACGCCTTCGCGTTCAACGAGTACGGCGTCGCGAGCGCGCAGGCCGTGATCATCGCGTTGGCCGCGTTCGTCCTGTCGTTCGCGTTCCTGGCGCTGACGAACCGTCCGCCGAAGCACGAGCGCGACCAGCGGAAGCGGGCGAAGCGGGACGGCCTGGAGGCACGGCGTGCGCTCCAGACGCGCGTCACCACCGGCGACGGGTCGCGCACCGCGACCGGCGTCGCGAACCGCAGCACGACCACCGGAGCCGCCACGGGCCTCCCGGCTGACCGCAAGGGGGCGGAAGCATGACCAGTGAAGCCATCGAGGCGCCCGTGACCAAGCGGGCCGCCGAGCCGGTCGACACCACGTCGATCACGGCGCACCAGCGTCGCAAGCTGGACCGGACCGGGAAGTCGCAGATCGTCGTGACGGGCATCCTCGTCGTCGTCGCGATCTACTTCCTGGTGCCGCTGTACTGGGTCGTCATCGCGGCGACCAAGACGACGGGCGCGCTGTTCGCGACGAACGGGTTCTGGTTCGGCGGCGAGTTCGCCCTGTTCAGCAACATCCAGCAGGTGTTCTCGTACGACGGCGGGATCTTCGTCCGCTGGATCGCGAACAGCGTCCTGTACTCGGGCGTGGGTGCGGTCCTCGCGACGTACTTCGCGGCCGCGGGTGGGTACGCACTCGCGAAGTACGAGTTCCGCGGCCGACAGCTCGTGTTCGGCACGATCCTCGGCGGCGTGCTCGTCCCGGGCACCGCGACCGCGCTGCCGCTGTTCCTGCTGTTCTCGACGATGGGCCTGACCGACACGTACTGGAGCGTGCTCATCCCGAGCCTCGTCTCGCCGTTCGGCCTGTTCCTGTGCCGGGTGTACGCGGCGGCGTCGGTGGACACGGCGCTCCTCGAGCAGGCGCGCATCGACGGGGCCGGGGAGCTGCGGATCTTCCACACGATCGTGCTGCGCCAGATGACGCCGGCGCTCGTGACGGTGTTCCTGTTCCAGGTCGTCGGCATCTGGAACAACTTCTTCCTGCCGCTCATCATGCTGGCGGACCAGAAGCTGTACCCGATCACGCTCGGGCTCAACAACTGGCGTGCGCAGGTCGATCGTCTGCCAGAGTTCTACCAGCTCACCACCGGCGGGGTGCTCGTCTCGGTCATCCCGCTCGTGATCGCGATCATCGTCCTGCAGCGCTTCTGGCGCGGGGGCCTCACGGAAGGATCGGTCAAGGGTTGACCAACGCTGCTCACTCGTCCTCCATCACCACCAGCACCACGCCCGACGCGCTCGCCTCGACGGCACCGGGCTCGGACACCCGGCTCGCGCCGCGGGCCTGGTTGCACACCGACGCCCCGTCCCTGTCGCTCGACGGGGACTGGGACTTCCGGTGGTCGCCGGTCGCGGACGTCCCGCTCCCGGGGGTGGAGGACGGGTGGGGCAGCCTGCCCGTCCCGTCGCACTGGGTCCTGCACGGGCACGGTGCGCCGAGCTACACGAACCTGCAGTACCCGTTCCCGATCGACCCGCCGCACCCGCCGGAGGAGAACCCCACCGGCGACCACCGGCGCACGTTCTCGTTGCCGTCGTCGTTCGACGCCGCTGCCCGGGTGCTGCTCCGGTTCGACGGCGTCGAGTCGCACTTCCGGGTGTGGCTGAACGGCGAACTCGTCGGGTGGTCGACCGGGTCGCGCCTGGCGACCGAGTTCGACGTGACCCCGCTGCTCCGCGCCGGTGACAACGAGCTGCTCGTCCGGGTGCACCAGTGGAGCGCCGCCTCGTACCTCGAGGACCAGGACCAGTGGTGGCTGCCCGGGATCTTCCGCTCCGTCACGCTGCTCGCCCGCCCGACCGCGCCCGTCGACGACGTGTTCGTGCGCGCCGGCTGGACCGCCACCCTCGGCGACGCCGCGACCGCGGGCACCGCCGCCTCGGGACGCCCGTCGACCGGGACGGGGACCATCTCGTTCCCGACGCTCGACGCCGCGTTCCCGGTGCGGTTCGCCGTGCCGTCGCTCGGCGTCGACGTCACCTGGCACGCCCCGGAGGACGTCGCACCGATCACGGTCGAGGGCGTCGAGCCGTGGAGCGCCGAGCTCCCCCGGCTGTACGACGCGACCGTCTCCACCGGGACGGCCGCCGGCGGACGTGCGGGCGGTGAGACGGTCGCGCTCCGCCTGGGCTTCCGCACCGTGCAGATCGTCGGCGACCGGTTCCTGGTGAACGGCGAGCGCGTGGTCTTCCACGGTGTGAACCGGCACGAGACCCACCCGGTCCGCGGTCGGGTCTTCGACGAGGAGCACGCCCGCGCCGACATGGCGCTCATGAAGCGGAACAACGTCAACGCGATCCGCACCTCGCACTACCCGCCGCACCCCCGCGTGCTCGACCTGGCCGACGAGCTCGGGTTCTGGGTCGTGCTGGAGTGCGACCTCGAGACGCACGGCTTCCTGTTCACCGACTGGGTCGGGAACCCCTCGGACGACCCGGCCTGGCGCGACGCGTTCCTGGACCGCATCGCCCGGACGGTCGAGCGCGACAAGAACCACGCGTCGATCGTGATGTGGTCGCTCGGCAACGAGTCCGGCACCGGACGGAACCTCGCCGCGATGTCGCAGTGGGTGCACGACCGCGACGACGAGCGGCCGGTGCACTACGAGGGCGACTACACGGGTGAGTACACCGACGTCTACTCGCGGATGTACCCGACGCTGCAGGAGACCGAGTCGATCGGCGGTGGGACCCCGACGCCGCTCATGGAGTGCGGTCCCGCCGAGGCGGCACGGCAGCGCTCGAAGCCGTTCCTGCACTGCGAGTACGTGCACGCGATGGGGAACGGCCCCGGGCAGATCGCCGAGTACGAGGCCCTGGTCGACCGTTTCCCCCGGCTGCACGGCGGCTTCGTGTGGGAGTGGCGGGACCACGGGCTGCTCGCCCGGACCGCCGACGGCACGGACTACTACGCGTACGGCGGCGACTTCGGCGAGGTCGTGCACGACGGCAACTTCGTGATGGACGGCCTCGTGCTGCCCGACGACAGCCCCACCCCTGGACTGGCTGAGTTCGCCGCGGTGGTCGCCCCGATCCGGTTCTCGCTGGGCGAGCGGACCGTGCTGGTCGAGAACCGGTACCACTCGGCCTCGACCGCGGGACTGCGGTTCTGCTGGACGCTGAGCCGGAACGGTGTCGTCGAGGCCTCCGGACGCTTCGCCCCCGGCGTCGTCGCCGCGCGGGAGTCCGCCACGGTGCCGGTGCCGGACGAGGTGCTCGCCGTCGCGGCGGCCGCACCGGCCGCGGGCGAGGAACTGTGGTTCGACGTCACCGCGGAGCTGGCGGGCCCGACCGCGTGGGCGGACACCGGCCACGTCGTGGCACGCGCCCAGCGGCTCGTCGCGAGCCGACCGGCGAACGTGCCACGGGCCTCCGGTGCGGGGTGGGAGGGCGACCGTCTCGGCGACGGGACGTTCAGCGCCCGAGGCGACCTGGTGTCCTGGAAGGGGCACGAGGTGGCGGGGCCGCGCCTGGAGCTGTGGCGCGCACCGACCGACAACGACAGCCTGTCGTCGCAGGGCGGGTACGAGACGGCCGACCCGGTGCTCACCGCTGGCGTCGGCGACCCGGATGCCCCGGCGTCCGCGGAGCGCTGGCGGGACCGCGGACTCGACCGCCTGACGCACCGGCTCGTCGCGGTGACCCGGACCGACCACGGCCTGGAGCAGCGCGTTCGCGTGGCGGCGGCGAACAGCGGCTGGGGCGTCGACGTCACGCACCGCTGGACCCTGACCGACGCGGGACTGCTGCTGCAGACGGACGCGGTGCCCTTCGGCGCCTGGGACGTCACGTGGCCCCGGATCGGCGTCCGGTTCGACCTGCCCGCCGGGCTGCTCGACGGGTCCGCCGACTGGTTCGGGACGGGGCCGCTGGAGTCCTACGCGGACTCCTCGCACGCCGCCCGTGTCGGACGGTTCAGCGCTCCCGTGCGCTCGCTCGGTGTCGAGTACTCGATGCCGCAGGAGACGGGGCACCGGCCGGAGCTGCGTGCACTCTCGGTGGGGCCGTTCACGGTGACGACGGTGGGGGCGCACCGGGCGGGCTTCACGCTGTCGCCGTGGACCGCGCAGCAGATCGGGAAGGCGATGCACCCGTACGAGCTGCCGACGCCGGACCACACGTACCTGTACCTCGACGCGGCGCAGCACGGGCTGGGGTCGCGGGCGTGCGGGCTCGACGTGCTTCCGGAGCACCAGCTGTGGCCGCAGGCGTTCTCGTGGAGCGTGGTGCTCGGGTAGGGCGCCGGGCCGGCCGGGCCGGCCGGGTCGCAGGCGCACCCGCGTGGTGCGGTGTGCCTCCGCACAACGGAAAGCACTCCGTGCCACGCGATCGCGTGGTGCGGAGTGCTTTCCGTTGTGCGGAACGCGACGCGGACCTCCAGCGTCCGCCGCGGCGCGGGGCCCGCCCCCGCGCTACTGGCCCGCGGTGAGCGCGCGGAGCGCCTCCGGGTCGCTCTGGTCGAGGAAGTCCGTCAGCCGCTCGGGCTCGCCCGGCTCCTCGATCGCCTCGGCCGCGCGCCGCAGGGCGAACAGGGCCCGGAGCACGCCCCGGTTCGGCTCGTGCGACCACGGCACGGGCCCGGCGCCGCGCCAGCCCGCCTTCCGCAGGGCGTCGAGGCCGCGGTGGTACCCGACGCGGGCGTAGGCGTAGGACTCCAGGGTCGCGCCGCGCTCCCAGGCCTCGTCGGCGAGGAGCGCCCACGCCAGGCTCGAGGACGGGTGCGACACGACGACGCTCGACACGGGGGCGTCGGCGGCGAGCGCGGCGGTCACCTCCGGCTCCTCGGGCAGCAGGGTCGCGGGGTTCGCGGTCGGGTTCGGCAGCAGGTTCTCCGGCATGCGTCCAGCCTGTCACCTCTTGCCTGTCATCTCTTGCCTGCGGCCGGGTCCGGCCGTACGGTGGGAGACACCTCGTCGTCACAACGGGGCTGCCGGGGCGGGAGACCGACCGGCGGCACGGGTGGCGGACACGGGGGTCCCCGACGGAAGAGCCGCCTTGCAGTCGATCACCGGTACCGCGCAGTCCTCGCGCTGACACCGTGATCGTCGCGCCCCGTCGGGCGTGTCCGCGCCGTCGACCCCTCCGGGTCGCCGCGGGTCCGGTGTCGTGCGCCCAGCTCACGATCCGGGAGGCAGCCCCATGCCCGCAACACCCTCCGTCGTCCTGCACGACGTCACCTTCACCTGGCCCGACGGCACCGTCGCGCTCGACCACCTGTCCACCGCCTTCGGGTCCGGCCGCACCGGCCTGGTCGGGAGGAACGGGGCCGGCAAGTCCACGCTGGTCCGGCTCGTCACCGGGCAGCTCCACCCCACGTCGGGCACCATCCGCACGTCGGGTTCCGTGGACCTGCTGCCGCAGCGGCTCGCCACACGTCCCGAGGACACGGTCGCGGACCTGCTCGGCATCCGCCCGGCGCTGACGGCACTCCGCGCGATCCTCGACGGGGACGCGGCCCCGGAGCACTTCGAGGCCGTCGGGGACGACTGGGACCTCGAGGAGCGGGCCGTCGCCGCCCTCGACGCCATCGGACTCGCCGCGATCCGGACGGGTGCCGCCGTCCTGGACCGGCCGATCGCGACGCTGTCCGGCGGGCAGGCCGTCCTGGCCGCGGTCGCCGGCATCCGACTGCGCGGCCGGCCGATCGCGTTCCTCGACGAGCCGACGAACAACCTCGACCGCCGTGCCCGCGGCCTGCTGCTCGACCTGGTCGACGACTGGCGCGGGACCCTCGTGGTCGTCAGCCACGACCGCGAGCTCCTGGAGCACGTCGACGAGACCGTCGAGCTGCGGCAGGGCTCGGCGACCGTGTACGGCGGGACGTACGCGCAGTACGAGGCGCACGTCGCCGTGCAGCAGGCGGCGGTCGAGCGCGAGGTCCGGGTCGCCGAGCAGCGGCACCGCGCCGAACAGCGACAGCGCATCGAGGCCGAGACGAAGATCGCCCGCCGCGCCCGTTCGGGCCGGAAGGCCGCCGAGGGCATGCCGAAGATCTTCGCGAACGAGATGCGGAAGCGCGGCGAGCAGACCGCGGGGAAGCTCCGCACCGGGTACGCCGAGGACGAGGCGGCGGCCCTGTCGGCGAAGCACGAGGCCGAGTCCCGCCTGCGCGACGACGAGTCCCTGCACGTCACCCTGCCCGACCCGGACGTCCCGGCGTCGCGGCGCATCGCGACCGTGACGGTGCGGGGCCGGGAGACGATCGTGCAGGGGCCCGAGCGGGTCGCCGTGGTCGGGGACAACGGCGTCGGCAAGAGCACGCTCCTCGACCAGCTCGTCGGGGTGCCGGACGCGCGGGAGCACCCGCTGCCGGAGACATCGGCGGTGCCGCACGTCGACCGGGTGGCGTACCTGCCGCAGCGGAAGGACACGCTCGACGACACCGCGTCGGTGCTCGACAACGTCCGGCGGGACGCCCCGCACGTCCCGGTCGCCGAGGTCCGGAACCGCCTGGCCCGGTTCCTGGTCCGCGGCGACACCGTCGACCGCCCGGCCGGGGCCCTGTCCGGCGGGGAGCGCTTCCGGGTGGCCCTCGCCGCCCTCGTGCTCGCGGACCCGCCGCCCCAGGTGCTCGTGCTCGACGAGCCGACGAACGACCTCGACCTGACGAGCGTCGACCAGCTCGTGGACGCGCTGCGGGCCTACCGGGGTGCGCTCGTGGTCGTGAGCCACGACGAGACGTTCCTGGAGCGGCTCGACCTGACGACACGGATCGAGCTGCGGTAGCCCGGGGTGGTCAGCGCCGCCGGGTCGGCCGGATCGCGAGCGACTCGATCGTCCCGCGCTCCGGCAGGTCGACCACGGTGCGGACCGCGGCGGCGACGTCCTCCGGGGCGAGGTAGTACGCGGTGTCGTAGTCTTCGCCGAGCTTCTCGGTCAGCGCCCGCTGCATGTCGGAGTCCGTCCGACCGGGGTGCACGCTCGACACCCGCACGCCGTTCGCCCGTTCCTCTTCGCGCAGGGCGTCGGCGAACGCGCGCAGGGCGAACTTCGACGCCGCGTACACGCCCCCGCCCGGTCCGGCGACGAACCCGGAGCCGCTGTTCACCGGCACGACGATGCCCCGCGCCGCGCGGAGCGCCGGGAGCGCCACGCGGGTCAGCTCCGCGACCGCGAAGACGTTCGTGGCGAACACGGACTCCCAGACGTCGCGCGGGGTGTCCGCGATCCGGGTGCCCTGCTCGACCCCGGCGGAGTGCACGAGCACGTCGAGCCGCTCCGGCAGCGGGGGCAGGTCTCCGGCGCCGAGGTCCCCGACGAAGGGCGCCGCGCTCGGCAGCTCCGCGACCAGGGCGTCGACCGCGGCAGCGGTGCGGCCACCGACGAGGACGTGGTGCGTCCGCCCGAGGTCGAGCGCGATCGCGCGGCCGATCCCCCGGGTCGCGCCCGTGACGAGGGCGACGGGACGGGTGGCGGCAGGTGCGGTGTCGGTCATGCCCACCACCCTACGGACGGTGCGTGGCGGACCCGCACCGTGCCTCCAGGCCGTGGGCCGGACGCGGTCAGTCCTTGGTGCGTCCCGCGCTCTCGCGGATCCGGATGCCCTCGAGCACGTCCTTCGCGTGCTGCTCGTCCTGCTTCTCGATCTGCCGGGTGTCCCGCTCCGGGAGCTGGATGTCCTCCTCCGCCCGGATGCCCGCCTGCAGCTGCCGCCCGCGCTCGAGCTCGGCGTCGAACTCCGCACCGAACAGCAGCGCGTTGTTCGTGATCCAGATCCACAGCAGGAAGACGATCACGCCGCCGAGGGACCCGTACGTCGCGTTGTAGTTCGAGAAGTTGCCGACGTAGAAGCCGAACCCGACGCTCGCCACGATCCAGATGGTGATGGCGAGCATGGCCCCGCCGCTGACCCACTTGAACTTCGACTGGCGGATGTTCGGCGCCCAGTAGTACAGGACCGCGACGATCACGATCATGATCGCGAGCAGGATCGGCCACTGCACGATCGAGACCACGAGCGCGGCCGCGTCCCCGAGCCCGACGACGTCCCCGAACGTACGCGCCAGGGGTCCGGAGACGAGCACGAGCAGGCCGACGACGAGCAGCACGACCGTGAAGAGCGTCACCCCGAGCATGGTCGGGCGGAGCTTCCAGATCGGGCGGCCCTCGCGGACGTTGTAGATCCGGTTCATCGCGCGGCCGAATGCCCCGACGAACCCGGACGCCGACCAGAGCGCGCCGAGCACACCGACGATGAACGTGATCGGGGCCGCGGGCGAACGGACGAGCCCCTCGATCGGGCTCTGCAGCAGGTCGGCGACCTGTCCGCCGCCGACGTTCCGCACGACGTCGAGCAGGGTCTCGATCGTGTCCTTCGGGTTCGACACGAGGCCGAGGATGGACACGATGGCCAGCAGGCCCGGGAAGAGCGCGAGCACCGTGTAGTATGTCAGGCTCGCGGCCAGGTCGGTGCACTGGTCGCTCGAGAACTCCCGGAGGGTCTTCTTGAGCGTGTAGGTGAAGGACGGCTTCGTGAGGTCCGTCGGGCTGTCCGGCTTCCGGGGGTCGTCCGGCGCGGGCTTGCCGTCGTTCCTGCCGACCGGGTCGCGGTCATCGTGGTGCTTGCTGCGCGCCATCGGCTCAGCCCTTCGTCTTCGCGAGGGCCTTCGCCGCCGCCTTCGACCGCTTCGCGGCCTGCTTCCGGTTCGCCGTCGCCCGACGCTGCACGGCCGAGATGCCGGCCCGCTGCTTCACGCGGTTCCGGTGCACCGGGTCGCGCTCGAGCGACTCCTCGGCCGCCTTCCGACGGGCCTTCCGTGCCTTGCGTCCGCCCTTCGCCTGGTCCGGGTCCGGTTCGCCGCGGGCGCCGAACGGCAGCAGGGCGGTGAACGCCGTCGACGCCGGCGGTCGGTCGAGGTGCCCGGCGTCGGTCCGGCCGATCCGCGCCCCGAGGACGATCGCCGCGATGCCGGTGGCGGCCGTGATGCCCATCGCCACGAGCGGCGTGGGGTCGCGGTGCCACCGCTGGCGCGCCTTCGCGACGGCGAGCCGGGTGCGCGCGGGCACGTCCGAGCGCCGCCGGATCTCGGCGACGCTGTCGGTGAGCCGCTCACGCGTGCGCACGTTCGCGAGCTCCAGCTCGGGGAGACTGTCCTTGGCCATGCATCGTGCCTACCAGTGCGGGACCGGCGAGGTCTCAGCGGAGCCGCCCGACGCAGCCGGACAGCGGACGGGAGGCACGTGGCGGGCCCGCCACGTGCCTCCCGTCCGGTGCGGCGCGCGCTGGTGCGCCGGGCGGCGCAGATCAGTCCGGGAGGACGACGTCCTCGGGGACACCGGAGACGGCCGAACGGCCGGCCGCCTCCATGACCGCGAGGCTCCGCAGGTTGTCGCGGCCGCTCGTCTCGGGGGCCGGACCGCCCTCGACCGACCGGGCGAAGGCCTGCAGCCCGCCCTGCCGGTCGGCGTGCCGCATGGTGGGCAGCTCGACGGGCTCGGCCTCGGCGTCCTGGTCCTTCCGGAGCGTGACGCGGTCCCCGGCGACCTCGCTCGGCGAGCCGTCGCGGCTCGTGAACCAGAGCTCGCCGTCCTCGCCCTGGATGCTCCACTCGCCGGCCCAGGCGGTGCGCGGCGCCCGGCTCAGCCAGCTGCCGCGGTAGCTCACGACGAGGCCGCCCTCGAGCTCGATGACCATCGAGGTGATCGCCTCGTCCTGGTACTTGCTGTACGACGGGTACGAGGCGCGGGCGTACACGCGGACGGCCTCGCGACCGGTGACCATCCGGAGCAGGTCGAAGTGGTGGATCGCCATGTCGTTGATCATCGGGTGCGGGAACCGGTAGTGCGGGTAGGTCTCGACGGGCTCGTCGTTGTCCCACTGCCGGAAGTCGATGTCGATCGCCGAGAGTTCCCCGACGGCGTCCGCCTCGAGCAGCTCCTGCACGACGCGGGGCGCCGGGTACCAGCGGTAGTTCTGGCTGACCTGCAGCACGAGGCCGAGCTCCTCGGCCCGGCGGACGGCCTGCAGCGCCTCGTCCGTGGAGTTCGCGAACGGCTTCTCGACGAGCACGTGCTTGCCGGCCTCGAGCGCCTCGAGCGCGAGCGGCACGTGGGTGACGGCCGGGGCGGTGATGACGACGGCGTCGGCCTCGACCGCGGCGAGGGCCTCGGTGAGGGACGCGAACGCGCTGCGCTCCGGCATGCCGAGGTCGGTGCGGACGGCCTCGAGCGTGGCCGCACTCGGGTCGACGAGCCCGACCACCTCCACTTCGGTGACCTGCGGGATGGCGGTGCGGGCCCAGTTGCCGCCCCACCCTCCGAGACCGACGTGGATGATGCGGACCGTCATGCGTGCACTCCTTCGTGACCGGCGCCCCACGACTCCCGCGGCGCGTGCGTCCAGTCTGTCAGGGGCTGCGGCGCGGGCGCGCAGGCGGGCGGGATCGTCTGCGTCTCGTCGGTGGAGCAGAAGACGTCGGGTGCCCGAGGGCCGACCCGACGTCTTCTGCTCCATCGACGGACGGAACGACGCCGGTCAGTGCGTCCAGGCGTAGGCGATGAGCGCCATCGTGACGATGAAGCCGGCGAGGTAGTTGATCCAGAGGAACCGCTTCCACCCCGCGTTCGCCGACTCGGCCCCGGCGTCCGTGACGTTCCACCACGGCAGGACGTTCAGCGCGTACGGCACGACGACGATCGCCGCGATCGGCCCCGGGAAGTCCGAGAACAGCAGCGCGACGCCCGCGACCAGGTACGCCACGAACGCCAGGCGCACGGTCGCCCGCGCCCCGATCACCGTCGCGACGGAGCCGATCCCGCCCGCCCGGTCCGCGAGCACGTCCTGCACCGCTCCGAACGCGTGCGAGGCCACGCCCCACAGGAAGAACGCGACGCACACCGCGACGAGCTGCCCGGTCCACACGGGACCCGCGAGCGCCAGGCCGTAGACCGCCGGCGACACGAAGTGCGTCGACGAGGTGAGCGAGTCGAGGAACGGCTTCTCCTTGAAGCGCAGCCCCGGCGCCGAGTAGGCGATCACCGCGAACACGCTGATCGCGAGCACCAGCCACGACCACGGGCCGTTGCCGGACAGCGCACCGAGCACGACGAGCGCCACCAGGAACGGGACGTTCGTCACGACCACGGCCCAGAGCGTCGTGCGGTGCACGCTCTTGTCGAGCAGGGCGCCCTCGACGCCGCCCTTCCGCGGGTTCCGCAGGTCGGACTCGTAGTCGAAGACGTCGTTGATCCCGTACATCGCCAGGTTGTAGGGCACGAGGAAGTACACGACGCCGACGAGGAACGCGACGAGCGAGAACCCGCCCCCGCCCTCGACGCCGACCCCGCTGCCGAGCAGGTAGGCCGCACCGAACGGGTAGGCGGTGTTCACCCAGCTGATCGGCCGCGACGACACGAACAGCGCGCGCAGGGTCGACGGCCTGGAGGCAGCGGTGGCGTTCACGGGGTCTCCTCCGGTACGGGGGTGGCCGGGTCGGGCGACGGGCGAGCGCCCGTCCGGTCGGGTGCGGAACGGTCGTGGGCCGAGCGGTCGGCGGCGGAGCGGTCGGCGCGGTCGAACAGGACCCACAGGCTCGGCAGCAGCACGACGGCCGCGATCGAGTACGCCAGGTCCTCGACCGGGATCACCCCGATCTTCAGCCCGCTGATCAGCGATGCGTCGTACGCGACGACGCCCGTGCCGACGATCACGTTGTCGAACACGATCGTCATGACGAGCAGGGCGATGCCCGCGACGACCGAGGTGGCGACAGCGACCCGGCGGGAACCCCGAGCGGCGGCACCGCCAGGTGCCCGACGCCGCGCGACGGCCCCCGCCACGACCGCGACGACGGCGACCACGGCGAAGAACGGCAGCGCGAGGAGCGCGTAGGTGGCGTTCACGACCGCGACCGTCCCGCGGCCGATGCCCGGCGTTCGAGCACGGGTCGGACGAACCCGACCAGGTCCATCGTCGTCCAGCAGAGCAGCACCAGGAAGAAGAGCTCCTCGAGCGGGACGTCCGGCGCGAGCAGGACACCCGTCAGCAGGTCCTGCGGCCCGATGAAGAAGATGCCGAGGGCGACCCCGGCGACGTCCCACACCAGGAAGAACACGAGCCCGACGGCCATCACCGCCGCCGCGCGCCACGGTGCCCGCCAGAAGAACAGCCGGTAGCGGGCGTCGAGCACCGCGATGCCGGCGATCGACACGAGCAGTCCGGCGAGGTACAGCCCCGGCATCAGCCAGCGGTCCGCGACGCGCCCACGGGCGACGGCAGCGGGGTCGGCAGCGGTTCGGTGCTCGTGTCGCCGTGGATGCGCTTGAGCAGGACCTCGGCGCTGATCAGGCACATCGGCAGCCCGATGCCCGGGGTCGTCGAGGCGCCCGCGTAGTAGAGCCCCTGGACCTTGCCGGAGACGTTCTTCTCGCGGAAGAACGCGCTCTGCGCCAGCGTGTGCGCCGGACCGAGCATCGAGCCGCTCCAGGCGTTGTAGTCGTCGGCGAAGTCCTGCGGGCCGATCGTCCGGCGCACCCGGATGCGGTCGCGCAGGTCGGGGACGCCCGCGCGCTCGGCGATGACGTCGATCGCCCGGTCGGCGATCCGCTCGACCTCGGCGTCGCCGGCACCGTCGATCCCGCCCTTGCCGATCGACAGGTCGGCCGGCAGCGGCACCAGGACGAACAGGTTGCTCGAGCCCTCGGGCGCGACGGTGTCGTCGGTGAGCGAGGGCGCGCACACGTAGATCGACGCGGGGTCCGGCACGTGCCGGTCCTTGCCGAAGATCGCGCCGAAGTTCGCCTGCCAGTCCTCGGTGAACACGAGGGTGTGGTGCAGCAGCCCGGGGACGGGGCCGTCGACGCCGAGGTACGCGAGCACGGCGCTCGGACCCGGGTCGCGCTTCCGCCAGTGCGCCTCGGGGTAGGTGCGGTGCTCGGGGCCCAGCAGGTGCAGCTCGGTGTGGTGCAGGTCCGAGGCGCTCACGACGAGGTCGGCCGGCACGGTGTGCCGGGCACCGGACGCGTCGCGGTGGACGACGCCCGTGACGTGGCCGTCCTCGACCAGGATCTGCTCGACCGGCGACTCGGTGGCGATGGTGACGCCCTCGCGCCGGGCCACGCGCTCGACGGCGGCGATGACCTCGGTGATGCCGCCCTTCGGGTAGAGCACTCCGTCGGCCAGGTCGAGGTGGCTCATCAGGTGGTACATGCTCGGCGCCGCGTACGGGCTCGTGCCGAGGAACACCGCCGGGTAGCCGAGGACCTGCCAGAGCCGGCGGTCCTGCACGGCCTTCGACGCGAAGGTCGACAGCGGTTGGAGCAGCAGGCGCGCGAGCTTCGGCAGACGACGGAGCACGTCGGGCGCCGCGAGCTTCGTGAGGTCCTGGAAGGTCGTGTACAGGAACCGACGGACGGCCATCGCGTACGTGTCGGCCGCCGAGTCGAGGTACTTCCGCATGCGGTCGCCGGCACCCGGCTCGATCGACTCGAAGAGCGCGATGTTCGCCTCTCTGTCGGCGAGCAGGTCGATCGGCTCGTCGTGCCCCTCGGAGTACACGCGGTAGCCCGGGTCGAGCTTGATCAGGTCCATCTCGGCGTCCGCGGAGGTGCCGAGCAGCCGGAAGAAGTGGTCGAACACCTCGGGCATGAGGTACCACGACGGCCCGGTGTCGAACCGGAAGCCGTCGCGCTCCCACGAGCCGGCGCGGCCACCGAGCTGGTCGCGCTGCTCGAGCACCGTGACGGCGTACCCGTCCCGTGCGAGCAGCGCGGCGGACGCGAGCCCGCTGATGCCACCGCCGACGACGACGACGCGACGGGCGGACACCGCGCGTCCCGGGGTGGTCGGGACCGCCTTCGGCCTGGAGGCGCGTGGCGGGGTCACCGCGGTCCTCCCGTCCGGTGGTGCGCGGCCCGGGACTCGAGCGGCGCGCGTCCGGCGAGCACCTGCGCGGCGAGCCGGGCCTTGACCGGGTTCGGAACGCGCACCCGGCTGGTGACCAGCCGGTCCGCCGGGGTCGCCGCGATGCGGTCGTTGAGCTCCTGGAACAGCGCGTGCGCGAGCCCGACGGCCTTGCGCGCGTCGGCGGGGAGCAGCGGCACCGTCAGCGCAGCACGGTCGAGGTCGGCCTGCACGTCGGCGACCAGGCGGCGCTTCGTCGCCTCGTCGAACGAGCGGATGTCGACGCCCGGGAAGTACGAGCGGCCGAGGACCTCGAAGTCGGCGTGCAGGTCGCGGAGGAAGTTGACCTTCTGGAACGCGGCGCCCAGGGCCCGCGCGCCGTCGACGAGCACGGTGTCGTCGAACGTCGGGCGGCCCGCGCGGTGCACGAAGGCCCGCAGGCACATGAGCCCGACGACCTCGGCGGAGCCGTAGACGTAGCGGTCGAAGGACTCCTGGTCGTGCTCGGTCTGCTCGAGGTCCATGCGCATCGACGCGAAGAACGGCTTCGTGAGCTCCGGGCCGAACCCGGTGACGCGGGCGGTGCGGGCGAAGGCGTGCACGACGGGGTTCACCGAGAAGCCGAGTGCCATCGCCCGCTCGGTGTCCGCCTCGAGCTCGTCGAGGACCGTCCGGGCGAGGTCGTGGTCGAGCCCGGCCTCGGTCGCGGGACCGTCGACGACCTCGTCGGCGACGCGGACCAGGGCGTAGACGTTCCGGATGTGCTCGCGGGTGTCCTTCGTGAGCAGTCGGCTGGCGAGCCCGAAGGACGTCGAGTAGCGCTCGATGACCACCCCGGACGCAGCCTCGGCCGTCGCGTCGTACAGGGGCAGACGCGGTGGTGCGGTCTGGGTCACCGCACGCGCTCCAGCAGTTCGGTCACGAGGCCCTCCAGTCGGTCGGCGAGGTCGTACGGCAGCGCCGCGAGCTCGGCCCGGGCGAGTGCGGCGTGCTCGGCGATCCGGGACTCGGCAGCCGAGCGGGCGCCGCAGGTCTCCAGGGTCGCACGGAGTTCGGCGGCACGCTCCTCGGTCAGGTCCGGGTCGCCGAGGTACGGCGCGATGTCGTCCCAGCAGTCCGTGGTGGCCGCGTGGGCGATGAGCATGGTGCGCTTGCCCTCGCGGAGGTCGCCGAGGACGGACTTGCCTGTCGCGGCCTCGTCGCCGTAGACCCCGAGCAGGTCGTCCACGATCTGGTAGGCGATCCCGATCTCGCGGCCGAAGGCGCCGAGGGCCTCGACCACGTCGTCGGACGCACCCGCGAGCACCGCACCGGACTGCAGCGGCGCCTCGAACGAGTAGACGCTGGTCTTCGCCCGCTCCATCGCGAGGACCTCGTCCACCGAGGGCATCACGCCGAGCGCCAGGTCGACGTCGGTCATCTCGCCTGCCGCACTGGCGAACACGGCGTCGTCGAGGATCTCGAGCAGGCGGGTCCGTCGCTCGCCGGTGACGCCGGACGCCTCGATGAACCGGGCCGCGGCGACCAGCGCCAGGTCGCCCGCGATGACGGCAGCGCTCACCCCGCGGTGCTCCGCGGTCGGCAGTGCGAGGCCGCCCGTCGTGCCGGTGTCGCGGAAGGAGCCGGCGACGTTCGGCTCACCGCGGCGGGACCAGTCGCGGTCGATGACGTCGTCGTGCACGACCAGTGCGGTGTGCAGGAGTTCGTACGCGGCCGCGACGTTCGCGGCGGCGTGGTGGTCGGTGCCGCCGAGGAAGCCGTAGGCGGTGAGCACCATGCGGGGGCGGAAGCGCTTGCCGCCCATGCTGGCCTTGCGGAGTACGCGCCAGAGTTCCTCCGACGGGCGGCCGAAGCGCCGGGCCCGGGCCGAGGACACGGTGAAGAAGCGTTCGATGCAGTCGTCGACCAGCCCCAGGTCGATCTGCGCCACGGTGGCCGCTTCCTCGCTCATTGGCCTAACCTATCGGGGCAGATGAACACTTTCCCGGAAACCGTCGTCCTGCTGGCCGAGGACCGTACCCCGGTCGGCACGGCGGACAAGTTCGCGGTGCACACGACCGACACTCCCCTCCACCTGGCGTTCTCGTGCCACGTGCGGAACACCGACGGCGACGTCCTCGTCACCCGTCGTGCGCTCTCGAAGAAGACCTGGCCCGGGGTGTGGACCAACACGTTCTGCGGCCACCCCGGCCCGGACGAGGCGTTCGAGGACGCCGTCGCCCGTCGGGCCTCGCGCGAACTCGGCATCACCGTCCGCGACGTCGAGCTCGTGCTGCCCGACTTCCGGTACCGCGCGGTGGATGCCTCGGGCATCGTCGAGAACGAGGTCTGCCCGGTGTTCCGCGCCGTGACCGACGACGTGCCGGCGCCCGCGGACGACGAGGTCGCCGAGTGGGCGTGGGTCTCCGAGGACGCGCTGCGGGAGTCCGTCGCGGGAGCGCCCTTCGCGTGGAGCCCGTGGCTCGGCTGGCAGCTGACGGAGCTCGAGCGGCAGGGGCTGCGCGTCACGCGCTGAGCGCTGGTGGTCCCGCCCGGACCGGGGTAGCGTTGCCCCTCGGTCACGACGGGTGGCCGCGGTCCGTCCAGCACGACGGACCAGCACGACGAACCAGAAGGGCAGGTGAGGCGCGATGTCGGGTGACCATCCTCGATCGGGCCGGACGACCGCCCCGGTCGTCGCCCTGCCCGTTCGCTGACGCACGTCCCGCTCCCCCACGAGCTCCGGGCACGTGCACGCCCCGTCCCGGTCCGCCCGGGTCTCGCGCCGGCCTGCTCCCGACCACGAGGAGCACGACATGGCACTCATCGACAACGCCGTCTACGTCGCAGGACGTCGCGTCGGCAGTCCGTCGACCCTGTCGCCGGACACGCGGGGCGACCTCGCCTGGATCGGACTGCTCCGTCCGGACGACGCCGAGCTCGCCGCGGTCGCGAGCGAGTTCGACCTGCACGAGAACGCCGTCGAGGACGCCAGGAAGGGCCACCAGCGCGCCAAGCTCGAGCGGTACGGTGACACGCTCTTCCTGGTGCTCCGCCCGGCCTGGCACCGCACCGACACGAACGAGGTCGAGTTCGGCGAGGTGCACCTGTTCGTCGGCGACCGCTTCGTGATCAGCGTCCGGCACGCGGCGAAGCCCGATCTGGCGGCTCTGCGATGCCGCGTCGAGGCGGACCCGGAGTTCCTGGCGAAGGGCTCCGAGGCCGTCACCGCGGCGGTGCTCGACGAGGTCGTCGACGGCTACGCCCCGGTGGTCGAGGTCCTGCAGGACCAGGTCGACGCCATCGAGGACCAGCTGTTCGCCGGCCAGGTCGACCCGGGTGTCTCGAAGCGGATCTACCAGCTGCTCAGCGAGGTCCTCGCCTTCCAGCGCGCCACGACCCCGGTGCCCGCGATGGTCCAGGGGCTCCTGCGCGGCGCCGACAAGTACGGCGTCGACGACGAGGTCCAGCACCGCCTGCGGAACGTGCTCGACCACGCGCTGCGCGTCACCGAGCGCGTGGACTCGTTCCGGGCGCTCCTCGAGAACGCCCTGACGCTGCACGCGACCCTCGTCAGCCAGGAGCAGAACGAGGCGATGCGCCGGATGACGAGTGCGAGCCTGGCGCAGGGCGAGGAGAGCCGGCAGCTCGCCCGCGCCGCGCACAAGCAGGGCGAGGAGGTCAAGAAGATCTCGTCGTGGGCGGCCATCCTGTTCGCCCCCGGTCTGATCGCCGGCGTCTACGGCATGAACTTCGACCACATGCCCGAGCTCCACTGGCGCTACGGCTACCCCGCCGCGATCGTCGCGATGCTCGCCCTCGCCGGGATCCTGTGGGTGGTGTTCCGGAAGCGGAACTGGCTCTGACCGGGACGTCACCGGGCCCGGTCGAACAACTCGGCTGGCGCGCAGTCGCCGGACGTGCATAATGATCTGGCTCGGAATGTGAACGTGCACATCGAGGTGCCACGGCCCCGGGCGGGAGAGAGCAACGATGGCGTCACCGCGGACACAGCAACCGCGCTCGCCCAGCATCCGCGACGTCGCGCGGGTCGCCGGCGTCTCGCACCAGACCGTGTCGCGGGTGCTCAACAACTCCGATGCGATCCGTGCCGAGACCCGCGACAAGGTGCTCGCGGCCATGGAACAGCTGCAGTACCGGCCGAACCGGGCCGCGCGGGCGCTGGTGACGAGCCGCACGCACACGATCGGCGTCCTCACGGCGCAGCGGTCGCACTACGGTCCGGCGGCCACGATGCAGGCGATCGAGGACGCCGCCGTCACCCGCGGCTACTCGGTCACGACGTCGAACATCGCCGACGCGACGGACACCGCGGTGCGCGACGGCCTCGGGCACCTGCTCGACCAGGACGTCGAGGGGATCATCGTGATCGCGCCGCAGCAGCGCGTGTTCGACCTCATCGAGGAACTTGGCATGCGGACGCCCTACGTGGCCCTGCGGACGAGCGTCGGGGACGAGCCGACGACCCTGTTCGTGGACCAGATGGAGGGCGCCCGGCTCGCGACCGCGCACCTGCTCGACCTGGGTCACGAGTACGTCCGGCACATCGCGGGCCCGCGGGACTGGATCGAGGCCGAGGCCCGGATGCAGGGGTTCCTGCGCGAGATGAGCGACCGGGACATGCCCGTCGTGCCGCCGATCCTGGGCGACTGGACCGCCGACTTCGGCTACCACGCCGGTCGGGAGCTCCTGCGGTACCGGGACTGCACGGCGATCTTCTGCTCGAACGACGCGATGGCGCTCGGGGTCATGCACGCGGCGCGCTCCTACGGGCTCGACGTGCCGGGTGACCTGTCCGTGGTGGGCTACGACGACATCCCCGAGGCGAAGCACCTCTGGCCGCCGCTGACCACCGTGCAGGTCGACTTCCCCGAACTCGGCCGCCGTTGTGTGGAACTGCTGCTGCCGTCCGCGGACCAGGCGCTCCGCCCCGTGGACCTGGTCCCCCAGCTCGTCGTGCGCGGCTCGACGGGCGCACCCCGGCGTCGCTGACGCGACCCAGCACCGGCCTGGAGGATCGTGGCGGGCCTGCCCCGCGCCTCCCGTCCGTCCCGCACCACGCACGCAACCGGCGGCCGACATACCCCACCTCGGGGGTGAGCCACGCCCTCGTTCCGCCAGATCACGCGGGCCGTTACACAAACGCGACCAATCCGAATTGACAGCCGCGTCAGGGCTGTGCGTAAATTACCTCCGTTCCGCCGATGTGAACGGTCACATGGCCGTCACACGACAAGGACACCGGACGCGACAACGAGGTCCACACAGGACTCCTGTGCCCCCGTTGCCGCAGCTTCACCACCCGAAGGACTGCCGCACTGCAGCGGCAGAAGGAGATGCACCGTGGCGTCAACCCCACAGGGACCGGACCTGGCCACCAGGTCCGTCACCAGCGCCGAGACGATCCTCGAGATGCGTTCGATCACCAAGGAGTTCCCTGGTGTGAAGGCGCTCTCGGACGTGTCGCTCAGCGTCCGCGCCGGCGAGATCCACGCGATCTGCGGCGAGAACGGCGCCGGCAAGTCCACGCTCATGAAGGTGCTGTCGGGCGTCTACCCGTACGGCACCTACAGCGGCGAGATCGTCTACGAGGGCGAAGAGGTCCGCTTCAAGGACATCAAGCAGTCCGAGCAGGCCGGCATCGTCATCATCCACCAGGAGCTCGCGCTCATCCCCGAGCTGTCGATCACCGAGAACCTGTTCCTCGGCAACGAGCCCGGCCGCTTCGGCGTGATCGACTGGACCAGCGCCCAGCTGCGTGCCCAGGACCTGCTCGCCCGCGTCGGCCTCGACGAGGACCCCGACACGCAGATCAAGAACCTCGGCGTCGGCAAGCAGCAGCTCGTCGAGATCGCGAAGGCCCTGCACAAGGACGTCAAGCTCCTCATCCTCGACGAGCCGACCGCCGCGCTGAACGAGAACGACTCGCAGCACCTGCTCGACCTGATCGTCGGCCTCAAGGGCAAGGGCATCGCGAGCATCATCATCAGCCACAAGCTCAACGAGATCGAGCAGATCGCCGACGAGATCACGATCATCCGTGACGGCAAGGCGATCGAGACCCTGAACGTGAAGGGCGACGGCGTCAACGAGGACCGCATCATCCGCGGGATGGTCGGTCGGTCGCTCGAGAGCCGCTTCCCGGACCGCACGCCGAAGATCGGCGAGGTGTTCTTCGAGGTCAAGAACTGGACCGTGCAGCACCCTCAGGACCCGTCGCGCCTGGTCGCCAAGGGCTCGAACTTCCACGTCCGCCGTGGCGAGATCGTCGGCTTCGCGGGCCTGATGGGCGCCGGTCGCACCGAGCTCGCGATGAGCATCTTCGGGCGCTCGTACGGCAACTTCATCGACGGTCAGATCATCAAGGACGGCCACGAGGTCAAGATCGCGAACGTCCAGCAGGCGATCGCGAACGGCCTCGGCTACGTCTCCGAGGACCGCAAGGCACTCGGGCTCAACCTGCTCGACACGGTCAAGCGCTCCACGGTCGCGGCTGACCTCCCGAAGATCTCGAAGGGCGGAGTCGTCGACTCGCTCAAGGAGTACGACGTCGCCGAGGAGTACCGCAAGCGGCTCCGCACGAAGGTGCCCTCGGTCGAGGACAACGTCGGCAAGCTCTCCGGCGGGAACCAGCAGAAGGTCGTCCTGTCCAAGTGGATGTTCACCGACCCGGACCTGCTGATCCTCGACGAGCCCACCCGCGGCATCGACGTGGGCGCGAAGTTCGAGATCTACGGCATCATCCAGCAGCTCGCGGCACAGGGGAAGGGCATCATCCTCATCTCCTCCGAGCTCCCCGAACTCCTCGGCCTCTCCGACCGGATCTACACGATCTTCGAGGGCCAGATCACGGCTGACGTCCCCGCCGACCAGGCCGATCCAGAAACGCTCATGCGCAGCATGACCTCCGCGCGGAAGGGCGCCACCGTCTCATGAAGAACCTGAAACTGCTCTTCGGCAAGGGCAACAGCATCGGCCAGTACGGCATGATCATCGCCCTCATCGCGATCCTGATCATCTTCTCGATCTGGACCGACGGGCTGATCCTCCAGCCGACGAACATCATCAACGTGTTCCTGCAGTACTCCTACATCCTCATCCTCGCGCTGGGGATGGTCATGGTGATCATCGCCGGGCACATCGACCTGTCGGTCGGCTCGGTCGCCGCGTTCACGGGCATCATCGTGGCGCAGTCGATGTCGCAGTGGCACTTCCCGGCGTGGGCCGCGATCCTGCTCGGCCTCGCGGTCGGCGCGGCGGTCGGTGCCTGGCAGGGCTTCTGGGTGGCGTTCGTGAAGGTCCCGGCCTTCATCGTGACCCTGGCCGGTCAGCTCATCTTCCGCGGTGCGAACCAGATCATCGGCAACTCGACGTCGGTCCCGACGCCGAACAACTACAACACAATCGGCTCGGGCTTCCTGCCCGACTTCGGCCCGGACTTCGGGTTCTCGAACGGCACGGTCATCCTCGGCATCATCACCTGCCTGGTCCTCGTCTTCCTCGAGTTCCGCGGCCGCCAGCGTCGCAAGAAGATGCAGGCCGAGCTCGTCCCGCTGTGGGTCTCGATCGTCCGCACGGGCATCCTGGTCGCCGTCACCCTCGTCGCCACGTACCTGTTCGGTGCCGGCCCGGCCGGCACGTCGATCCCGATCGTCGCGATCATCCTCGGCGTCCTGACCATCGTCTACGGCTTCCTCACCAAGAACACGATCTTCGGTCGCCAGGTCTACGCGGTCGGTGGCAACGCGAACGCCGCGGTCCTGTCCGGTGTCAGCGCCCGCAAGGTCAACTTCTTCGTGATGATGAACATGTCGGTCCTGGCCGCCGTCGCCGGCATGGTCTTCGTCGGCTACTCCGGCGCCTCGGGCCCCGCTGACGGCACCGGCTGGGAGCTCGACGCGATCGCCGCCGTGTTCGTCGGTGGCGCCGCGGTCGCCGGTGGCATCGGCACGATCTCGGGTTCGATCATCGGTGGTCTCGTCATGGCCCTGCTGTCGAACGGTCTCTCCCTGGTGGGCCTCGAGTCCAACAAGGTGCAGATCATCCGCGGTCTCGTCCTCCTCGTCGCCGTCGCCTTCGACGTGTACTCGAAGTCGCAGGGTCGTCCGTCCCTGATCGGCGGGATGTTGAAGCAGTTCCAACGCAAGGACACCGAGCAGAACACGGTGGCCGCCCAGCAGCCGCGGTCCATCGAGGACCAGCCGGAGAAGGTCAACATCCAGTAACGCGTGGCGGGCGGCCGCTCCGGTGGCCGCCCGCACGATCCCCTCACCAACACCGCTCCACTCCTCAACGAAGAGAAAGCAATCTCATGCGCAAGAAGCTCATCGCCGGCATCGGTCTGGCACTGGTCGCGGGCCTCGCCCTCAGCGGCTGCTCGGCCCGTGGCAACGACACCGGTTCCGGCTCGTCGACCTCCGGCGCCTCGAACGTCCAGATCAAGAAGGGCGACCTGATCGGTGTCGCCCTGCCGGCCAAGACCTCGCAGAACTGGGTCCTCGCAGGTGCCGCGTTCGAGAAGTCGATCACGGACGCCGGCTTCAAGGCCGACATCCAGTACGCGAACGCCGGCAACCCGGTCCCGGACCAGCAGGGCCAGATCCAGTCGATGGTCACCAAGGGCGCGAAGGCCATCATCATCGGTGCGGCCGACGGCTCGCAGCTCGGCACGCAGGTGTCCGCCGCCAAGAAGTCCGGCGCCGTCGTCATCGCCTGGGACCGCAACATCCTGAACACCGAGAACGTCGACTACTACGTCGCGTTCAACAACTTCAAGGTCGGCCAGCTGCAGGCGCAGGCCCTGCTCGACGGCCTCAAGGCCAAGAAGTCGAGCGGCCCGTACAACATCGAGCTGTTCTCCGGCTCGCCCGACGACGCCAACGCGAAGGTCTTCTTCAACGGCGCCATGGACGTGCTCCAGCCGAAGATCGACGACGGCACCCTGAAGGTCCTGTCCGGTCAGACCTCGTTCTCGCAGACCAACACGCAGGGCTGGCTCGCGCAGAACGCCCAGTCGCGCATGACCGACATCCTGACGAAGTCGTACACCAGCGCCGAGCTCGACGGCGTCCTGTCGCCGAACGACACCCTGGCCCGCGCGATCCTGACGGCCACCAAGGCCGCCGGCAAGCCGAACCCGGTCGTCACCGGTCAGGACTCCGAGACCGCCTCGATCCCGCTCATCATGAAGGGCGAGCAGTACTCGACCATCTACAAGAACACCACGGAGGAGGCGCAGGCCGCCATCGACCTGGTGTCCGACCTGGCCGACGGCAAGACCCCGAAGACCACCGAGGACAAGAACAACGACAACGGCAAGAAGATCGTGCCGGCCGTCGAGCTGACCCCGGTCCTGGTCACCAAGGAGAACGCGGTCGAGGCCTACAAGGGCAACAGCACCCTCGAGGACCTCGCGAAGCAGGGCTGATCCCCTTCCGCAGCGGCACCACAGCAGCACCAGCACCGACGGCCCCGTCTCGCTCCGGCGAGACGGGGCCGTCCCGCGTCCGCAGGGTGCGGACGAGCCGGACGGGAGGCACGTGGCGGGCCCGTCACGTGCCTCCCGTCCGTCTCCCGGTCGCTTCGCGACCGGTCGCGCGTCAGCCGGTCGCGCGTCAGCCGGTCACTCGTCAGGCCGGACCGGACCGCAGTGCGTGTCGCGCATCCGCCGCACCGCCGCGCACAGGGTCGGGACGTCCGTCCGGGCGGTGCCGAACACGACCGACGGCGTCGTGTCGAAGTAGCGGCGGGTGAGCCGTTCCCCCAGGAGCGACACCCGCGACCACGGGATGCCCGGTTCGGACGCGGTCACCGCCACGGGGAGGGCGCGGACCGCCTCACCGATCTCGACCAGGCGCATGCGCACGGCGTCGTAGACCAGGGTCTCGGGCAGTGTGTCGTCGGCGACGTACTCCTGGATGAGCCCGCACGCGCGCACCAGGTCGTCGAGCCGGTGCCGCAGGTCGCGGTTCACAGCGGCACCGCGTCGCGGCGGGCGTCCTCGCCCATCCCGGCAGCGTCGGTGACGTCCACGCGCACCCCGAGCAGCTGTTCGGCGGCGTCCTGGATGCGGAGCAGGCTGAAGAGTCCCGTGCCCGGTTCCAGGTCGACCATCAGGTCGACGTCGCTCCGCGGCCCGTCGTCCCCGCGGGCGACGCTGCCGAACAGCCGCGGGTTCGCGGCCCCGAAGGACTCGACGACCTCGATCAACTCCTCGCGGAGCGCGGCGACCCGCTCACGCAGCGACGGCGGGTCGGGCACCGGACGCAGGTCGAACACCGTCTCGAACCCGGCGGCGCGGACGAGCCGCTGCAGGGCGGCCAACGAGGGTTCGCGGCGGCGGTTCTCGTACGTGCTGATCACGCTCTGCGTGACGCCCGCGCGGGTGGCGAGCTGCACCTGGGTGAGCCCGGCGCGCATCCGGGCCTCGCGGAGGATGTCGGACGCCGCCACCGGCGGCGCCGCGTCTGGGGGTGGAGCGACCATGCCGCCACGATACACAGCATGCAACATTTCCCGCGTGCCGATGTGCACGCGGGGTCCGGGTCAGGCGTCGCGCTGCGAGACGTCCGCGCGGTGGAAGTTCAGCGCCGAGCGGGACGGCGTCGGGCCACGCTGCCCCTGGTAGCGCGACTGGTACTCGGCGGAGCCGTAGGGCTTCTCGGCCGGGCTCGACAGCTGGAAGAAGCAGAGCTGGCCGATCTTCATGCCCGGCCAGAGCTTGATCGGCAGGGTCGCCACGTTCGACAGCTCGAGCGTCACGTGTCCGGAGAAGCCCGGGTCGATGAAGCCGGCGGTGGAGTGCGTGAGGAGCCCCAGGCGACCGAGCGAGCTCTTGCCCTCGAGCCGGGCCGCGATGTCGTCGGGGAGCGTGACGACCTCGAACGTCGAGCCGAGGACGAACTCCCCCGGGTGCAGCACGAACGCCTCGTCCGGGTCGGTCTCGACCAGGCGGGTGAGCTCGGGCTGGTCCTCGGCCGGGTCGATGTGCGGGTACTTGTGGTTGTCGAACAGCCGGAAGTACTTGTCGAGCCGGACGTCGATGCTCGACGGCTGGACGAGCGAGGCGTCGTACGGGTCGAGCCCGATCCGGCCCTCGGCGAGCTGGGCGGTGATGTCGCGGTCGGAGAGCAGCACGGTGGGAAGCCTAGCGGCAGGCGGTCCGCCGTCGGTATGCTGCTCGGCTGCCCTCCGGGCGGCGGACGACGGCCGTCCGACCGGCCGAGTGGGGGACCGACCATGAGCACGTACACCGTCGAGGAACTCGTCGTACCGGCGACGATGGACGACGATCCCGAGCGGGTCCGCGCGTTCTGCGACTGGCTGGCGGTCTCCGACGCCGCCGAGGTCGCCGTGCACGGACTCACCGAGCTGTCGTGGAGGCCGGCCGAGTACCTGCCGATGTGCCACGAACCCGGGTCGCCGAGCCGCCTGTTCGTCGTGCGGGACCCGAACGGATCGGTCGTCGGCGCGGGGTCGTACGACACGAAGACCGAGCCCGGGACCACGAACTGCTGGCTCGCGGTCGGGGTCCGGCCGGACCGGCAGCGCCGCGGGATCGGGACGCTGCTCGCCGACCACCTGGAGGGGCTCGCCCGCGCCGAGGGCCGCACGCAGCGCAAGACCTACGCGGTGTCGCGGCAGGTCGGCCCCGCCACCGGCCCGGGGTTCGTCCCGGCGCCGACCGGCTCCGGCGCGGTCCCCGAGGACGAGGCCGGCGTGCGCTTCCTGACCGGCCGCGGGTGGCACTTCGGTCAGGTGAACCGGATCAGCCGGCTCGGGCTGCCGGCCGACGCGTCGGTCGTCCGGGCCCTGCACGAACGCGCAGCCTCGGCCGCCGGGCCGGAGTACCGCGTCCACACGTGGACCGACCGCACGCCGGACGTCTGGCTCGACGGGGTCGCGCTGCTGCACACCCGGATGAGCACCGACGCCCCGTCCGGCGACATGGCGGAGCCCGAGGACGTGTGGACCGCCGACCGTGTTCGGCAGTCCGAGGAGCAGCTCGCCGACGGCCCGCACACCATGCTCACCGTGGCCATCGAGCACGTGCCGAGCACCACCCTGGCCGGTTTCAGCCAGCTGAAGGTGCCGCACGACGCCTCCCGCGCCGTGATGCAGTGGGACACGCTCGTGCTGCGGGAGCACCGGGGGCACCGGCTCGGGTGGCTCCTCAAGGTGGTCGGGATCGAGACCGTCGAGCGGGACTTCCCGGGGCGGCCGTCGATCATCACGTTCAACGCCGAGGAGAACCGGCCAATGCTCGACGTCAACGAGGCGGTCGGGTTCGTCGGGGTGGGCAGCGAGGGCATCTGGGAGCAGCGGGACTGACGGGAGCCGGGTGTCAGGTGGGCGACCTACCATTGGACGGTCATGACCGTCACGTCAGCCGCCACGCAGCCCGGGGACACGGCACCGGACCCCGCCCCCGTCGCCAGCCGGAACTCCACCGTCGCGACGGTCCTCGTCATCGCGATCCCGCTCGCCGTCGCGTGCGCCGTGCTCGGCATGACCGTGACCGGTGCGTTCACCGCCGGGCAGCAGCTCGTCTCGGCGGGCGAGCTCGTCGAGTACGGCCTGCCGGTCGCCCGGGTGGTGCACGACACCACGGCCGCCCTGACGATCGGCCTGCTCGTCGTGGCGGCGTTCGCGCTCCCCGCCAAGAAGCAGGACCACGGCGCGATGTCGAGCGTGCAGCACCGCGCCGCGCGCTGGGCAGCGTCGGCCGGGGCCGTCTGGTTCCTCGCCGCCGTGGTCGGGATCGTGCTCACCGGGGCGAACACCCTCGGCGTGCCGCTCACCAGCCCGGTGTTCGCGCGGAACTTCCTGCTGTTCGCGTTCCAGGTCGAGATCGGCCAGGCCCTCGTGGTGTCGGCCGTCGCCGTCCTGGCCGCCACGGTCGTCGCGGCGTTCGCCACCCGGGCCACGACGCTCGCCGTCGCCACGGTCCTCGGGCTCTTCGCGCTCCTGCCGCTCGCCCTGTCCGGTCACGCGGCCGGGTCGCTCGAGCACGCGAACGCCGTGAACTCGCTCGCGGTGCACCTGGTCGCCGTGTGCGTCTGGGCCGGCGGGCTCGTCGCCGTGGTCGTCCTGCGCTCCCGGACCAAGGGCGCCACCGGACGCGTCGTCGCCCGGTACTCCACACTCGCGGGCTGGGCGTTCGCGGCCGTCGCGTTCTCGGGCATCGTGAACGCCTCGCTCCGGCTGACCGGCCCGCTCGACCTCGTCACGACGACGTACGGCTGGCTCATCACCGTGAAGGCCACCGTGCTCGTGCTGCTCGGACTCGCCGGGGTCGTGCAGCGTCGGAAGCTCGTGCCGGGGCTCCTCCGCGACCCCCTCGACCGTCGACTGTTCGTCCGCTTCGCCCTGGCCGAGATCGTCTTCATGGCGGTCGCCATCGGCGTCTCGGTCGCCGTTTCCCGCTCGCAGCCGCCGATCCCGCAGACGCCGGAGACCGGCGAGGACACCCGCTCCGGGCTCATCGGGTTCCCGTACCCGCCGGCGCAGACCCTGCACACGTACCTGACCCAGTGGCACATCGACTGGGTGTGGCTCGCGCTCGCCGTCGTCGGGGCCGGCTGGTACCTGCTCGCCGTCCGGAAGCTCAATCAGCGCGGTGATTCCTGGCCCGTCGGCCGGACCATCGCGTGGCTGCTCGGCTGCGCGCTGTTCATCTGGACCACCTCGGCGGGCCCCGCGGTCTACGGGATGATCCACTTCTCGTCGCACATGGTCCAGCACATGCTGCTGATGATGTTCGTGCCGCTGCCGCTCGTGCTCGGCGGTCCGGTGCTGCTCGCCCTCCGCACGCTCCCGGTCCGGAACGACGGCTCCCGCGGCGCCCGCGAGTGGCTCATGCTCTTCACGCACTCGCGGTACATGCAGTTCCTCGCGAAGCCCGCCGTCGCCGGGGTGATCTTCGCCGGGTCCCTCGTGGTGTTCTACTTCACGCCGGCGTACCAGTACGCCATGCAGTCCCACGAGTGGCACGTCGCGATGGTCGTGCACTTCGTGTTCAGCGGCTACCTGTTCTTCTGGGTCTTCGTCGGCGTCGACCCGGGCCCGAAGCGTCCGGCGTACCCGATCCTCATCATCGCGCTGCTCGCGACGCTGGCCTTCCACGCGTTCTTCGGCGTCGCCGTGATGACCTCGCAGTCGGTGTTCGCGATCGACTGGTTCCACGCGCTCGGACAGACGGACGACGCCGCACTGCTCGCCGACCAGCACACCGGCGGCGGGATCGCCTGGGGCGCCTCCGAGCTGCCGATGGTGTTCGTTGCGCTGCTCGTCGTGCGGAACTGGGTGCGGACGGACAAGCGGGACGCCAAGCGCCTGGACCGCAAGGCCGACCGCGACGGCGACGCCGACCTCAAGGCGTACAACGAGCGGCTCGCCGCCATGCACGACCGCGACTGACCGACCCGGAACCATCCCGGTGGCAGCCGCGCGGCGCTAGTCGCCGTGGACGATGCAGAACGCGTCGAGGTCCATCGACGCCTCGAGCGCGGCCGCGACACCCGGCTCCCCCGCGGCGCCGAGCGGCGTCAACGTGTCGACCCACCACAGCGGCGTCGACAGCGACGGGGCGTCCGGCAGGATCCGCCGCACCTCGTCCAGGGAGTCCACGCGCCGGACCCCGAGCACCGTGATCACCGGCGTCGCCGCGTCCCGGCAGACCTGCAGCACGGGGCCGTCGTCGAGCGCACGCACCCCCCATGTCTCGTCGTGCAGGAGCAGCGCCTCGGCCACGTCACGGGTCTCCACCGGCCCGCGGCAGAGGAGCGTCACGTCACGCGGCACCCTGACCGCCCCGCTGTCCACCGGTACGCTGCGACCCGGCGTGCGCGCCGCGGTCGTGTCCGTCGAGGGCGCCGTCGTCGTGCGCGGGGTCGAGGGGTGCACCGCCGACGAGCTGCAGGAAGCGGTCCTCGTCGATCCGGTCCAGGAACGCCTCGAGCGCCTCCCACCCGTCGTCGAACCGCACGACCAGTCCCCCGCCGCCGAACACCGACGTCGTCGTGCGCGGGGGCGGCCAGACACCGTCGCGGTCCAGGAACGCCGTGGCCTCGGCACCCACCACGACCGCGAGGGGTGACGGCTCGCCGTGCGAGGCCGCCCGGACCAGGTGGTCGGCGTCCCCCCGCCGCTGCATCACGACGCCGAACACCGGCTCGACCTCGTCCGACACCCGGTGCACCGCGTCCAGGAGCTTCGACGCGAGCGCCGGGTCCGCGCCGTCCTCCGGGATCGTCAGCACCGCCGACATCGTCTCCACGACCACACCGTCCACCAGGTGCGCGGTCATCGTCGCCGAGAACCCGTTGCCCACCGCGTACGACGTCGACACTCCGGGCGCCTCGTGCTTGGCGTACTGCGTCACGACCCAGCGGTCCCACGGCACCGTGAGCGGCTCGCTCGTGCCCCAGTGCGTCGGACAGGTGCCGACGGTGTCGCAGAGCGCCTCGATCGCGGTGCCGATGTCGACCGCGCGGTCCGCGTGGTGGCGGAGCGTCAGGTCGATGCTGATCTGCCGGACCGAGTCCGCGACCTCGGGGTGCGCCGGCGACGGCGGGCCGACCAGCTCGGGTCCGTGCTCGACGAAGTCCTCGACGCCGGAGGCGGCGACCCCCGTCCGCCCGTCCCGCAACGATCCGTCGGGCTCGTCCACCGCCCACGCGGCGTGGTGTGCGCCCAACGCGTGCCGCAGGGCGGGGGTGAGTGCTGCCTCCCGTCCGGTGCGGAGCACGACCGTACGTCCTGACTCGGCGGCGCGACGCAGGAGGGCGGCCAGCGACTCGGTCAACCAGACCACCGGCGAGGCGGACCGGACCACGATGGCGGGGCCGACCACGTCGTCGATGAGGGGATGCCTGACCATCCGGGTCCTCCTCGCGTCGGGGGCTCGATCCACCTGGACGGTACACACGGCGACGACACCTGTCCGTCAGGTGGGGCACCTCACAGGGGAGACCCAACGAACGGCCTGGAGGCACGGGGCGGGTCCGCCGCGCGACGCGCGGCCGGGTGCTCGGCTGGCATCCAGCGTGGAATCCGCTAGGCTTGCTGCGTCCCGCTCGGCGGGATGCGCGAGTGTAGTTCAATGGTAGAACTCCAGCTTCCCAAGCTGGTAGCGCGGGTTCGATTCCCGTCACTCGCTCTCTGTGGGTTCTGGCGCTTCTCGGTGCCTCCTGGCCTCTCTGCTTCTTCCCTCCTCTGGAAGGGCATCGGCGCGTCGGTTGTCGGCGGCCTGTTCTCGGCGTCGCCCCGGAGATGATCGGGCACTGGAGCGATCGCGCTCCCGCGTCGTCGGACCGTCCTCGGCAGATGTTGTTCAGGAAGGCCGCGGCGCTCTCGGAGCGGCGACGCCTGTTCGGATGGCGCCCCTTCATCGCGAACGTTTGCGGACCACCTATTTGCGACAGCTGATCTCGGAAATCTGCTGGCAGGAGCGGTCACACGACGCTGTGTGGACGGCTGCCTGTTGAGGACCGGCTACTGAGACGGGCCGCCGCCTGTCGGTCGACTACTCAGAACGCCCTCCACGACCCAGCACGCCACGCCCACGACAATCGGAGCGCCACCGATCCAGACCGCGGCGGGGCTACCGGCTTCCACGTTGCCGGCGATCACCGAACCACCAGTGAGCACGAAGAACAGCCCGACACCCCCGATGACCGCGCTGAGCATCTTGGACCGAGGTGACCCCTTCGCCCGGGTGATGCCGAGGAAATCGAGAACGCGTCTCATGCGGCGAGCGTACGGCGTCGGGCGGCCCGTCGATCGATCGGCTATCGAGACCGCATCGGTGTGGTCTCCGGGTGCGGGACGTGCTTGCTGCCAGGCTCGACGAGGGCAGTTCGATTGCCGCCCGTGAGGGTGAGGAGTGAGATGCCGCAGGCGAAGGTCGCTCGTGAGCCCGTGTCGTTCTTTGTAAGCGGTCCGGAAGCAGTGTGGGTGTGGGAACCCGGACGAGGCCTCATCAAGCTCACCGCGCCGTTCCGAGAGCGAAACCCTGACGGCTTTCAACTCTCGGTCGATGGCACGACGCTGCGGTACGGCTCCAGTGGATCCGCGCTACTGCCAGATCGACGATTCTCGTTGGACCTGCTGTCTGGGGTCGAGACCGAGGAGCCAGCATGGCCGAGCAACACGCGGGTCTTCTACGGCGACGCAGCCGACGAATGCCGCGTCGAGTGGGCCGACTGGGTCAACCACCACCCGACACAGTCGATTTACCGGCTCCGCAACGCCGCCGGGGATCAGCTGCCGTCACCGTTCTCGTTGCCGGCAACACGGGAGGACGAATGGATTGAACTCCCCACGCGATTCACATTGAGCACCAGCCTGGATGGGGACACGTTGCAGTTCTCACCCGACGGACACCGACTCGTGGTCAACTGCACCTGGTGGGGTCATCCGGTGGGCGCCATCCAAGTATTCGACCGGACAGCCGGGCTCGTTCACCAGCGGTACGGGTTCGTCACCGAGGGGTCCGGAGTGTGGAGCCCGAACGGTCGGAAGCTCCTCGGACGAACCATCTCCATCGGCCGGTCGATCGAGTACCGCGTGGAGGTCTTCGACCTCGAACGGCGAGATGCGACGCCCCTGCCGATCGACTCCGACGACTATCAACGGTCTGAAGCCCCATGCGTTGGGTGGCTCGACGACGATCACGTCCTGCTCTACACGAGGCAGCAACGCGACATCACCTTCCATGCGTTTCACACTGGAACCGGAGAACGCACGGAGGTCAACACATTCCGCCTACCGATGCCCTCCGGCTCGATGAATGACCTCCACATCGCGCCCAGAGTCGTGGCTAACCGGCCAGGCGCCCTTCTGTGAACCAGCCGCGGCGTAACGACCGGTAGCGGATGCCTGGGCGGACGGCTCTGCGGTCTACAACCCCTTGCGCTTGTTGGTCTCCCAGTAGCCGAGTACCACGTCATCCTCCGGCAGCTCTCGTTCGACGAGCAGCAGCAGACGACGTCCTTGGCGTTCGTGGGAGCGCGCAGCCGCCTCAGTCGGCCAGCCAGTTTCGATGCCGTAGTTCTCGTTGAAGTCGCGAGCCCATTCGAGAATCTCGCGCTCAAGTCGGGGCGAGAACGACGGCGTGCCAGCGTCGCAAGGGCCGTCGTCGTCCCACAGCGGCCAGTCGACGCTGTACTCGTTCATCAGCCGGTAGCGCATACCCGCAGGATCGCACAGCAGGCAAAACGCCGTCCGGTGGCCGATCGGCCATCGGGATTGGTTGCTCGTAGGCTTGCTGGGTGATCGCGCGAGTTCTTGGTTCTGGTCGTCCGATTGTCGCCCTCCACGGTTTCGGTGTCGATCACCGGATCATGCTGCCGCTGGCGGACGCGGTGCAGGACCTGCCTTGGCGACTGGTCTTCCTCGACCTGCCGTGGGCCGAAGCCGCCGCGGCGACCGCAACCGCGACGAGCGCGGCCGACGTGGCCGACGAGGTACTCGCCGACATCGACGACCACCTCGGCGACGAGCCCTTCGCCGTCATCGGGAACTCCTTCGGCGGCATGATCGCCCGACACGTCGCGCACGAACGCCGAAACCGCGTCCTCGGCGTCGCGACCCTGGCGGGTGTCGTGCATCCGGCGCACGCGGACCGCGTCGTTCCCGAGCGCACCGTGCTGCACACCGAATCGTCCGTCCTCGAAGCCGCCGGCGATGTGCGAGAAGCCTTCGAGGAGGTCAGCGTCATCCAGAACGCCGCCGCGTTCACATCGTTCGAGCGGTACGTGCTGCCCGGTCTCCGTGGCGCCGACCCTGCTGTGATGGACCGTATCGCCGCGGATTACGCACTTGATGCCGTGCCGGAGGAGCGCCACCCGGAACCGTTCACCGCTCCGGCCCTGCACGTGTTCGGTCGGCAGGACGACGTCGTCGGGTACGAGGACGGGCTCGCACTCCGAGACCACTACCCGCGAGGGAGCTTCGTCGTCCTCGACGCTGCTGGACACAACGTGCACCTTGAGCAACCCGGGATCACCGCCGCCCTGATCCGCGACTGGCTCGCACGCATCGACCGGTAGCCGATCGGCTATCGAGACGGGGCGATCGGTACCTGGCCCGCTTCGCAGACGGGCACCCCCTCCCATATCGGGCAACGGTGTCGGTGGGTCTCTCTACGGTCACGTTCCGCGAAGATCCTCCTGCTTTCCCGGAACACCGGTGCGATCCTGCCCTTCCTGACCGGACCGGACCACGCGAAGGCGCCGCTCGACGGGTTCCGAATCGCCTACATCAATGACGCGCAGCGATCGTTCACGGGTGCTGCGTTCGTCGAGGCGGAACAGGCCGCCCTCGAGAAGCTCGCTGGCCACATCGTCTCGGTCACCGTACGAGCAACCGACCCCCACCGGTTCGATCAGATCCTCGCGGACGTCGACGCCGTGTACGTGGCCAGCGGAAGCACCTTCGCCCTGCTGGAGGCGTTGCGTGTGAGTGGGAACGCGGCCGTGCTGGTCGGGCGCGTTAGGGCTGGTCTGCCGTACATCGGTGCGAGCGCCGGCTCGATCATCGCCGGACCAGATGTGACCCCGGCCTCCTTGATGGACGATCCCGCTGAGGGGCCAGCGCTCACCGACTACGCCGGACTCGCGCTGATCGATCAGACGGTGGTCCCGCACGCGGACGGCCTCCTACCGCCGTACCCGCCGGAACTCATCCAGAAGACCCTCGACACATACCGCGACTCCTACGCCCTGACTCCGCTGGCTGATGACCAGGCTCTACTCATGGACAACGGGCGACCGAGCATCATCAGATCTGGGCTCTGACCGCGATCGGCGTCCGGCTGAGTCCTCATCAGACAGCCGCTGCGAGACCGACGACGTCGTCGCACTCGAGGATGAGCGTCGAGCCGTCTCGCATCCTGAGTTCCGCAACAGTCCCGCCTCGCTGGAACACTGCCGGTGGCTTTCCCGGTGCGCGACGGACACCGACACCGCCGTACGTCACCGGGTCGATGACCGTCTCACTGACCGAGGTGATCTGCACGGTCGGAACCGCCTTCCGGAAGAAGGGCGTCAGCCACACCACGAGCGTGCTTTCCCGCACCGTGATCACGAGCGATTGGGTTGCCGCGGCCAGTCCGATCAGGGTGCCGATGCTCAGTACGGTGACCAGCATGCTCGCGTCGGCAACGGACCGGCCGGGCATCGACGGCACGGAGGCGGCGAGCGCAGCAGCACTCCCGACAGCGACGATGGTCCCGAGGAGCACGATCCAACTCGGCGCACGGTGGCGTTCACGGAACACGAGCGACCGTTCCTGCTCGGCGTCGCGAGCGGTGGATCTCTCGTTCTTTTCCGTCACGGGGAGGTCCGCCTGCTCGGCGCCGGGGGGAGTTCCAGACGTTCGGAGCTGTGCAGGACCAGGAGGAGCAAGCCGACCAGGAGCGGTACCGCGAGGAAGGTCACGGAGCCACTGTCACCGACGTAGCCGCGGAGCCTGTTGAAGCTGAGCGCCCCGACGTAGGGCGCCAGGCTCAGCATGATCGTGAAGGCAGCTCGCCAGTAGCGTGCGAGCGCCAGCCCGATCGCTCCGAGCTCGAGGACGCCGGTCGCGTACCAGGCGTAGAGGTTCCCGCCCCAGATCGATCGGCTGTACAGCCATTCGCTGAGGTCGCTCGTCGAGACGTAGCTGAGCGCACCGAGCAGCGCCCAGCCGACCGCCGCTGCGGCGGTGTGGTGCGAACGGTGAGGTCGTCCGATGGCTGCGACGACGGCACACGTGCTGAGCAGGAACAGCGTCGCTCGGTCGACGCTCCACACGCCGGACGGGGACGCGAGGAAGTACGGCGACACAGTGGCGAGCAACACCAGGATGAGCAGTGTTGCCCTCCCGACCACCCACCGCCCGGCCAGAGCCGCGGAGAGCGCGACGCCCCAGAGCGCGGCGTACACGAAGCCGGTGTCACGGAACGGTCCGATCTGGGCCATCAGTCCCGGAGCCGGGTTGCTGTGGATCCACGGAGACCAACTCGTGAAGACGAACTCGGCCAGACCGAGGCCGGCCCCCATCGCGAGCGCGGCGGTGCTGACGGCGTTGCGGACCTCCGGGAGGACGATGCGGTCGAGGCGCGTCTCGATGCCGTGACCCGCGATCGCCCACTGTTCCTGGCGGGTCGGATGCGTGCGGTCCTCCCCGTCCGCCACGTCGAGGAGGGTTCCCACGAAGGCTTCACCGTGGACGGCTCGCCACGAACGGGGATACCACCCGAGGAGGCGACGGTACCGGCGCTCCTGCGCGCTGGTCATGCTCCGACCGCCCGACCGGGTGCGACGGACGGTCGGCGGAGTCCGGCTTCGAGGGCTCGTACCTTGAGGGCGAGCCGCTCGGTCTCGTCCTCCAGACGTCGGGTCCCTGCCGAGGTGAGCGCGTAGTAGCGCCGGAGACGCCCGCCGATGACCTCGTCTCCGGCTCCCTCCACGAGACCGTCCGACTCGAGTCGCTCCAGGGTCTTGTAGAGCGTCGTCACGGCGAGCGCGACGTTGCCGGCGGAGAGTTCGGCGACGGACTGGATGATCCCGTAGCCGTGCGCCCGCCCACGAGCGAGCGTGGTCAGGACCCAGAAGGCTGGCTCGCGGAGTTCAGGTGTGCTCACGCAGTGAGCTTATTCCCATGATGGGAGTATGTCCACGACGGGAATGATCGCGATCGTCCGGCGAGACGGTGAGCCAGCCCCACGAATGTAAGCGCTTCCCCACAGAAATCCCCCGCCACTACGGTTCTTGCCGACGGAGCGCGACCGGCGCACTCCCCGACGAGAGCAGGACCCATGGGACTGATGGACAAGTACAAGGCGCTCTTCACCGGCCCGGCGATCGACGTCGCGTCCGAGATCGGCCGGTTGCTCCCGAACGGCGACCGCGTGCTCGTCCACAGCCAGGTGGTCCCGAGCGGCTTCAAGCGGGGCGGTGGCGGCGTCGGCGTCGACGGCCGGCTCATGAACCTCGTCACCTCGGCGGTCGAGACGGCCGTCTCGCGGTCGCAGCACACCGGCGGCGAGGAGGGCTCCACCGCCCGCACCCTGCCGAACGAGGCCGGCCCCTACCTGATGGTCATCAGCGAGCAGTCCCTGTCGATGTGGGACCTCGGGATGACGGGCAATCAGCTCCCCGCGGAGCACCTCGTGACGATCCCGCGGGCGCAGGTCGCGTCGATCGTCGACACCGGGAAGACCGCGCAGGGCGGGGTTCCGGTCGCGCGCCTCACGTTCGCCGACGGGTCGTTCGCGGACCAGCGCCTCATCAGCAAGCCGGGTCCCGAGTTTTGGTCGATCGCCGGCGCGATCTGAGCGCGCAGCGCTCCGCTCCAGAGCCGGCGACCCACCGGACGGGAGGCCCGCGGCGGGCCCGCCCCGGGCCTCCCGTCCGTCCCGTGGGCGCGTCCGGCCGACGGCGGTCCGGCTGGCGCACTCGCGTGCCGGCCGCGACGAACCCGGCCTAGCCTGCCGCTGTGGAGCGGATGAGCAGGGTCCTGGGCAGCGCCGCCGCGGTGGCGCTCGTCGTGGTGGGCATCGCGTCGTGCACGTCCGCACCGCCCGAGGCGGCGCCCTCCGCGGCCGCGGCCACGACCGGGAACCCGGCGCCCGGACTGCACACCGTGCGGCTGACCACTGCGGACGGCGCGCGCGCCGGACGCGCTGCGGGGCGCTCCCTGCGCGTGCCCGGCGGCTGGCGCGCCGAGGTCTGGGCGGACGCCCCCGGTGCGCGGATGGCCGCGTGGCTCCCCGACGGCAGCATGCTCCTGACCACCGGCTCCGAAGGGGAGCTGCTGCGCCTCGAGCCGCGCGGCGGGGACCGGGCGCCGACCGTGCACCGGCTCGCGACCGGACTGGACGACCCGCAGGGCGTCGCGGTGACGGAGCACGACGGCCGGACCGTCGTGGTGCTCGGCGAGGCGACCCGCATCGAGACCTGGCGGTACGACGACGGCGCGCTCGGCGACCACCGGGTCCTGGTCGACGGGCTGCCGACGGGCGGGCACGGCGGCAAGTTCGTCGCGGTGCGGGACGGTGTGGTGGCCTACGACATCGGCTCCGCGTCGAACAGCGACGGCGCCGACCGCCGCGACCACCCCGACCGCGCGGTGATCCGGCAGGTGCGGCTCGACGGGACCGGGGACACGCTGCTGGCCACCGGGGTCCGGAACGGCGAGGGGCTCGCGCACGCGCCGGACGGCACGCTCTTCGCCGCCGTGAACCAGGCCGACCAGCAGCCGTACCCGTTCCACGACGGCAGCGGGCACTACGGGCGGCGGGTGCAGGCGTACGTGAACGAGCACCCGGACGACCAGGTGACGCGGATCACGGCGGGGGCCGAGCTCGGGTGGCCGTTCTGCCAGCCGGACTCCCGCGGGAAGCCCGACCTGCTCGACCTCGGGTACGTCGACGACCCCGCGAACAACCCCGACGGGAAGGCCCTCGACTGCGCCACCGTCACCCCGACGATGGTCGGGCTCCCCGCGCACAGCGCCCCGGTCGGGTTCGTGTTCACCCGCGGGAGCGCCCTGCCCGCGGCGTACGCGGACGGGGCACTCGTCACGACGCACGGGTCGTGGAACCGGAAGCCACCGCGGCCACCGTCGGTGTCGTACAGCGCCTGGGACGACAGCGCGCACACCCTCGGTCGGCCGCGCACGATCGTCGAGGGGTTCCAGGACGACGACGGGTCGCGGTGGGGTCGGTCGGTGGACGCCGTGCCCGGCCCGGACGGCAGCCTGTACGTGACGGACGACACCGCGGGGCTGGTCTACCGGCTGACCCCGGGGTCGTGAGCCGGGGCTCGCGTGCGCCCGGTCCGCAGGGCGGGTGGACACCGGACGGGAGGCACGTGGCGGGCCTGCCACGTGCCTCCCGTCCGGTGTGGGGCCGGGTCCGTCGGGGCCGGGCCTGTCGGATCAGGCGCGCGCGAAGGCGGACGCGAGCGCGTCGGCGACGTCCTCGAGCGCCCGACGCGAGCGGTCGACGTCCCCGGTGAAGGAGAGGAACGCGTGCGGGACCCCCGGGACGACGACGTGGTCGACCGCGACCCCGGCGGCCCGAAGTGCCGCGACGTAGCGGGTGCCCTGGTCGCGCAGCGGGTCCACCGCGGCCGACACCACGAGTGCCGGGGCGACCCCGCGCAGGTCCGGTGACCGGAGCGGGGAGGCCCGCGGGTCGGATCCTTCACCGTCCGGTCCGAGGTACGTGTCCCAGAACCAGTCCATCTGCGCCGCCGTGAGGACCGGGCCGTCCGCGTGCACGCGCATCGACTCGCTGTCGTCCGCGCGGTCGACCACCGGGTGCACGAGGACCTGGAAAACCGGCCGTGGGCCCGGACGGCTCCGCAGGGACTGCGCCACGACGGCCGCGAGGTTCCCACCCGCGCTCTCCCCGAACAGCGCCACCCGGTCGGGGTCGCCGCCGAGCTCACCGGCGTGGTCGAGGACCCAGGTCGTGACGGCCTCGGCGTCGTCGACCGCGGCCGGGAACGGGTGCTCGGGGGCGAGGCGGTAGTCGACGGAGACGACCAGGCACCGGGCGCGGGCACAGACGACGCGGGCGAGGTGGTCCTGGCTGTCGAGGTCACCGAGCACCCACCCACCACCGTGCAGGAACACGGTGACGGGGAGTGCCCGGTCCTGGTCCCGGTTCGGGTCCGGGACCAGGTCGGGATCCGGCGCCGACTCCGGCTCCGGCTCCGGCGTGTAGACCCGGACCGGCACCGGTCCCTGTGCGGTCGGGACGGTCCGGTCGTGGACACGACCGACCCGGACCGTCGGGCCGGCGAGGGCCGCGAACCGGGCGGCCTGCGCGCGCTGGCCCGCCACGGTCGCGGGACCGCCCCCTCCGCCCTCGTCCGTCAGGCGCGCGAGGAGCTCGCGGACCTGCGGGTCGAGCGTCATCCCTTGACGGCCGATCCGGCGACGCTCTGGATGAAGTACCGCTGGAACGCGAGGAAGACGATCAGGACGGGCAGCACGAGCAGGGTGCCGAACGCGAACGTCTGCCCCCAGTCGACGGGCTCCTGTCCGGAGAACACGCTGATCTCGAGCGGCAGCGGGCGCGCGGTCGGGTCCGACGTGACGATCGACGGCCAGAGGTACGACCCCCACGAGCTCAGGAACGTCAGGATCGCCACCGTCGCGAACACCGGGCGGGCGTTGGGGACGACCACGCGGACGAACGTGCCGAAGGCCCCGAGGCCGTCGAGCCGTGCGGCCTCCTCGACGCTCTTCGGCAGGTTGAGGAAGAACGTGTAGAACAAGAAGATCGAGAACGCGTTCGCGATGAACGGGATCATCTGCACCACCAGGGTGTCCCGCTGGCCGTTGAGCAGGTACAGCAGCGGGACCGCGACGGACTCGAACGGCACGATGACGAGCAGCACGACGAGCAGGAACACCAGGTTCTTGCCCTTCCACTGCAGCCGTGCGAACGAGTATCCGGCCATGGCGTTGACGACGAGTCCGCCGACGACGACCACGAGCGAGATGAGCACCGAGTTCGTCATGAACTGCCAGAAGTACCCGGTGGCGTCCGAGTCGAGCGCGCGGAAGACCCCGCGGTAGTTGTCGAGCGACAGGTGGATCGGCAGGAAGCCGGTGAAGCCGTCGAGCACCTCGCTGCTCGGCTTGAAGCTGCCGAGGAGCAGGTAGTAGACGGGCGCGAACATGAGCGCCGACAGGACGATGAGGATCGCGTACGACCCGGCCTTGGACGCCAGGCGGCGGGGGCGGATGGTGGTCAACTCTCACTCCTCTGTCGGAGCACCGCGCGCTGCACCAGCGCGACGACGACGATGATCACGAAGAGCACGACGGAGATCGCGGTGGCGCGGCCGACGCTGTTCTCGGTGATGATCGCGTTCGTGGCCTGGTACAGGACGGTGCGGAGGGCGTTCTCGTTACCCCCGGCGGTGGTGATCAGGATGTACACCTGGTCGTAGACGCGGAAGGCGAAGATCGTGGTGAGCAGCACCACGAAGATCAGGGTGTTGCGGACGCCCGGCACGGTGATGTGCACGAACTGCTGGAACCGGTTCGCCCGGTCCAGTCGCGCCGCCTCGTAGCGCTCCTCGGGGATCTCCTGCAGCGCGGCCAGGATGATGACCATCTGGAACCCGACGCCCTGCCAGATCGACAGGGCGATGACGGACAGCATCGCGGTGGCACCGGAGCCGAGCCAGTCGTGCGGGCCGACCGTTCCCCCGGTGACGGTCTCGACCGCGCTGTTGAGCAGACCGCTGCCGCTCCGGTCGAGGATCACGCGCCAGATCACGGCGACGAGGGCCATCGGGAAGACGACCGGCATGAAGAAGAACGTGCGGAAGAACCGGATGCCCTTGAGCTGCTGGTTGAGCAGGACCGCGAAGACGAGCGCGAGGCCGGTCTGCAGCGGGATGACGACCACCGCGAAGAACAGGTTGTTCCCGAGCGCGCGGAGGAACTGCGGCGCCTCGACCGGGTCGGTGAACAGCCGGACGTACTGGCTGAACCCCACGAAGGTCGGCGGGCGCGGCGAGCCGAGCTGCACGTTGAAGAACGACAGCCCGATGGCCGCGACGAACGGGACGGCGATGAAGAGGACGATGCCGGCCATCGCGGGCAGGGCCATGAGCGGCCCCGCGACGAGGTCACTGCGCTGCCGACGGAGCTGCCGGGGTGCCCGGCGACGCCGTTCGGCGATCGGCGCGGCCGGCGCGGCCGGCGGCGGGGTGGTCGTGCTGGTCACGAGGACTCCTGGTCTCCTGGTTCTGCGGGGTGACCGGGGGTGGGGGCGTCGGACTCCGACGCCCCCACGGCCGATCACTTGTAGTCGTTGTTGTCCGAGTAGGCCTGGTCGATCGACTTCGCAGCCGTGGTCAGCTGCTCCTTCGCGTCGGCGCCGCCCCAGACCGCGGACAGCGCGCTGGCGAACTTCGACGTGATGACCGGGTACCCCGGGGTCACCGGGCGGTAGACGGCGATGCAGCTCTTCGTGATCGCGGTCGCCGGGCACGACTGCTCCAGCTGCTGGCCCCAGAGGGCGAGACCACCGCCGGACTGGTAGACGCTCTGCGCGGAGAACGCCGACTTGGTCGCCGCCGGGGCGCCGTTCGCCTCGGTGATCGCCTTCACGTTCGCGTCGTTGAGCAGGTAGTCGAGGAATGCCCCAGCAGCCTTGCCGTGCTTGGTCGACGAGCCGATGCCCCACGTCCACGAGCCGGCGCCGACCTTCTCACCGTCGCCGAAGTTCGGCAGCGGCAGGGCGACCAGGTCGCTGCCGATCGCCTTGGAGTAGGTCGGGTAGTTCCAGTGACCGCTCAGGCTCAGCGCGACGCGACCGTTCGGGAACGCGTTGCCGTCGGTGTTCGAGTCGACGTAGGGCTTCCAGGACGCGATGTCCTCGAGGGCCTTCACCGAGTCGGACGAGTCGAGCACGCCGGACGCCTTGTCGCCCTTGATCAGGTTGCCGCCGGCGGACTGCAGCATCGGCGAGAAGCCGTAGGTGCCCCACTCGCCGTTGAGCGCCGACTCGGACAGGTCGAGCGACTTGCCCGACGAGTTCGCGGCGGCGAGCTTCTTCAGCGCGTCGGAGAACTGCTCCGGGGTCCAGGCCTCGGACGGGGACGACGGGATCGAGACCCCCGCGGCCTCGAGCAGCTTCTTGTTGCCGTACAGCCCCATCGCCGAGCTGTACTGGGCGAGCCCGTACAGCTTGCCGTCGTACGTGCCCTCGGCGATCGAGCCGTCGGTGGCGTTCGACACGGTCGACTTCGACACGGAGTCGGTCAGCGGGGCGAGCTTGCCGTTGTAGGCGTAGCTCGCGAGCGTCGGGCCGTCCATCTCGAGCACGTCGGGGAGCTTGTTCGTCGGGGTGTTCGTGACGGTGCTCGTGTAGGTGTCGCCCGAGATCAGCTTGAGCGTGACGTGCACCTTCTTCTGCGACGCGTTGAAGGACTTCACGGTGTCCTGGATCGCGGTGACCTCGCTCGTCTGGCCCTGGTGGCCCCAGACGGTGATGTCGCCGGTGCCGTCGCCGGCAGCGCTGCCGGATCCGGAACCGGCCGAGCAGCCGGTGAGTGCGGCGGCGGCGACCGCGAGCACCGCGATGGCCACCCCCGATCGACGGGCGATGTGCTTGGTGTTCATGGTTCTCCTCTGGAGGGGTTCTTCGGGTCGGGACCTCCGGGTCGCAGGCGCTGAGCCGTGGAGCCGGAGGGGTGTGGAGGGGAAGTGAGGGGTGGGGGTCGGGGTCAGCGCGCAGCCGCGCCCGCGGACGTGGTCGCACGCAGGACGAGCTGGCCGTCCACGACGTCGACGTCGACCGGGTCGGTGAGCACGCCGGGCAGCGGTTCGCCCGGAGCGCCGTTCTCGAAGGTCACCAGGGCCCACGAACCGTCGCGGCGCTGCACGAGTCGGCCCGAGTACCGGGTGGCGTCCGTGAGCGGGACCGCGCGGGTGACGTCGAAGGGACCGGTCGGGTCGTCGATCGGCATCGCCCACGTCCCGGGGGTGGTGTCCGCGGCGGGGTGCGCGGGGCTCAGCGCCTCGGCCGGGCACGAGAACAGCAGGAACCAGTGGCCCTGCACCTGGACGACCTGCGGGACCTCGAGGTGGACGAAGCCGGAGCCCGGACTGCTGAGCGGCTGTCGGACCTCCCAGTGCTCGAGGTCCGTGGACACCGCGTGGCCGATCACCCCGCGCTCGTCGAGGGGGCCCGAGTTCGTGCGCGCGGTGACGAGCATGTGCCAGCCGTCCCCCGCCGGGTCCCGGAACACCCAGGGGTCGCGCCAGGCCTCCTCGCGGAAGACCGCGCCGTCGGCGTCCGGTGCGGCGCCGAGCGTCTCGTACCAGCGGGCGTCGGCCCGGGTCACCGGGCCCGGGCGCTTGACCCAGGTGCGGAGGTCCTCGGACACGGCGACACCGACGGTCTCGACGTTCGTGTGGTCGGGCTCGTCGGCGAGGAACCGGGTGCCCGTGTAGAACATCCGCCACAGGCCGTCGTCGCCGCGGACGACACTGCCGGTCCACGTCGTCGTCGCGTCGTGGTCGTCGCCGGATCCGGGGCCGAACGGCTGCTCCGCCGGCTCCCAGTGGACGAGGTCGTCGCTCACGGCGTGGCCGATGCGGGCGGCGCGGTGGCGTCGCCCCTCGTCGCCGAGGGCGGTCGGCGCCTGCAGGAAGAAGACGTGGTGGCGTGCACCGTCGTCGGCGAACCAGAAGTCCCACACCCAGTGGTCGGGCACCCTCAGCACGGCGCACCGCACAGACGGTCAGGGTCGGTCAGGAGGAGGTCACACACTGCTCGGCACCACTCTTCATCGAGGTCGTCATCGGTTGCACCCGCATTGGTGAACCGGTTGATCACGAATGGTGTACCGGTTCACCACCCGCTGTCAAGCCCGTATGATGAGCGAATGCGCAAACAGTCCGCGGAGTTGCCGTGAGCGCGCGACGCGTCACGCTCTCGGACGTGGCGCAACAGGTCGGCCTGTCGAAGGCGGCCGTCTCGCAGGTGCTCAACGACCACCCCGCATCCCGGGTGTCGGCGGACGCCGCCGCGCGCATCCGTGCCGCGGCGGGCGAGCTCGGGTACCGCCCGAACCTGACCGCACGGTCGCTGACGACCCGTCGCTCCGGGGTCATCGGGCTGGTGTCCGAGGCGATCACCACCGACCGGTTCGGCAGCGGCATGATCCGCGGTGCCCTGGCCGAGGCGAAGCGGCAGGGCCACGTGCTGTTCATCACGGAGACCGAGGACCAGCAGGACGCGATGGCCGCGGCGTTCGGGGTCCTCATCGACCACCAGGTCGACGGCCTGGTCTACGCATCGATCCGCCCGCACCCCGTCGACCTGCCCGACGTGGGCGGGGGCATCCCGACGGTGATGCTCAACGCCGTCGCGACCCGGCCCACGGCGACCGTGCTCGCCGACGAGCGCGCCGGCGGCGAGGAGATCGTGCGACTGCTGCTCGACGCCGGGCACACCGACGACGTCGTCCTGATCGGGCGGGACCGATCGGCGACCGTCGAGTGGAGCACCGCCGCGATCGAACGACGGCTCGACGGCATCACGACCGCGCTCGACGCACACGGGGTCGTGCCGGTGGCCGAGGTCGACTGCCACCCCTGGGATCCCGACCACGGGTACGCCGCGATGCGCGACCTGCTCACCGCGGGCCGACGCCCTGCCGCCGTGATCGCGCTGAACGACCGACTGGCGTTCGGCGTCTACCGCGCGCTGGCCGAGGTGGGCCTGTCGGTGCCGGACCAGGTCTCGATCGTGTCGTTCGACGACGACGACATCGCGCTCTACCTGGAGCCGACCCTGACGACGGCCGCGCTCCCCTACGAGGCGATGGGCGCCCTGGCCGTCCGGCTGCTGCTGCAGCCCGACCTGGTGCCGGCCGAGCACCTGGTCCCGATGCCCGTGCGGGTGCGCGGGTCGGTGTCGGCGGTCCCGGCGGGCATCCGGTCGTTCGACCGTCCGCACTGATCTCGGACCCGACCCCTGCGCCAGTACCGACGCCCGGGCGCAGCGGACCGGGTCAGTGGATGCGGAGCTGCGCGACCATCGGGCACGCGAAGGGGTCGCGTGCGGTCAGGCCGACGCGGTTGAGGTAGCGCACCACGATCCCGTACGAGCGCAGCAGCGTCGTCTCGGTGTAGGGCACGTCCAGGGTGTCGCAGTGGTCCCGCACGAGCAGCCGCGCCTGCCGGAGCGCCGGCCGGGGCATCGAGGGGAACAGGTGGTGCTCGACCTGGAAGTTCAGGCCACCCATCAGGAACGACACCCACCAGCCGCCACGGATGTTGCGGGAGGTGCGGACCTGGCGGGAGAAGAAGTCGACCTTGGCGTCGTGCGCGATGGTCGGCATGCCCTTGTGGTTCGGCGCGAACGAGGCGCCCATCATCACGCCGAACACGGCCAGCTGCACGCCGAGGAACGCGCACGCCATCCCGAACGGCAGGAACCAGAACACCACCGTCAGGTAGATCGCGAACCGCGCCACGAGCAGCGTGCCCTCGAGCACGCGGCCCTTCGTGTCCGGACGGCCACCGGCGCCACGGACGACGGAGACCACCGCGTGCCGGTGCAGGTTCACGCCCTCGAGCGTCAGCAGCGGGAAGAACAGCCAGCCCTGGAAGCGCAGGAAGGTGCGCATGAACGGCCCCTTGGCCGCAGCGGCGTCCTCGGGCAGGAAGCGGATGCCGTCCGGCTCGATGTCCGGGTCCTTGCCCACGGTGTTCGGGTTGCCGTGGTGGCGGGTGTGCTTGTTCATCCACCACGAGTAGCTCAAGCCCACCAGGAAGGTGCCGACCCAGCGGCCCGCGTGGTCGTTCCACTTCTGCGACGCGAACACCTGGCGGTGCGCGGCCTCGTGCGACAGGAACGCGAACTGCGTGAACAGCACGCCGAGCACCCCCGCGACGATCAGCTGGAACCACGAGTCGCCGAGGAACGAGAACGCGACCCACGCCAGGGCGAGAGTGGCGACGAGGCCGCCGAACAGCGACCAGTAGAAGCCGGTGCGGCGTCGCAGGAGACCGTGGTCCTTGACCTGGGCGAGCAGCGCCGAGTAGGTGGACGTGCCGGAGCGGCTGCCGTTCCCGGGACGGGTGCGGGTGAAGCCGGGGGCGAGCGGGATCGTCGTCATCGGACCGATCTCTTCGAGGTGAGCGGTCCTTCGACCGGTCCGGGAGTACACGCGTTCGCGCTTCCCGGAACCGTAGGTCGCGCAGATGTGTGTTCGCCTACACCGCGCCGGATGGTCTGTCCGAAATCCGTGCCGTGTGCCGCGACTACCCTCGACGCATGGAACGCACCGCGAGCGCCGAGCCCACCACGCACGTCGTGATCGGCGGCGGGGTCGTCGGCGCCGCGACGGCGTGGGCGCTGACGGCCCGCGGCGAGCGCGTCCTGCTCGTCGAGCAGCACGCCCGCGGCCACGACCGGGGATCGTCGCACGGGGCGACCCGGATCTTCCGGCAGGGCTACACCGACCCGGAGTACGTCGCGTTGACGACCCGGGCGCTCGCGCTCTGGGACGCGCTGGAGCGGGAGTCGGGCGAGACGCTGCTCGACCGGACCGGTGCGGTCGACCACGGGCGTCCCGAGGTCGTCGACGCGATCGCCGCCGCGCTGGCGGACGGAGGCATCCCGCACGAGCGCCTCTCCCCCGCTGACGCCGCGGCACGCTGGCCGGGGATCGCGTTCGAGGGGCACGTCCTCGCCCACGCAACGGCGGGCCGGATCCGGTCGGCGGTCGCGCTCGAGACCTTCCTGCGGCTCGCCGAGCGGACCGGCCTCGCCGAGTTCCGGTTCGGCACGCGGGTCACGCAGGTCGAGGACCACGGCGACGAGCTCACCCTGACCCTCGACGGCGGCGGACCGGGTTCCCACGCACCACGGACGATCCGCAGCCGGTCCGTGGTCGCGGCCACCGGGTCGTGGGCCCCCACGCTGGTCGGCACGGTGCTCGCCGGACGCGAGGCGCGCCTCCCGGCCGTCCGCGTCACCCAGGAGCAGCCCGCCCACTTCCCCAGCCACCTGCCGGACGAGGCCTGGCCGAGCTTCGTGCACTGGGCCGACGGCGACGACGTGTACGGCCTGCTCACCCCGGGCGAGGGCGTCAAGGTCGGGTTCCACGGGACGGGACCGGTCGTCGACCCGGACGACCGGGACTTCGCCCCTCGACCGGACGAGGCGGCACGCCTGCAGGCCTACGTGGCGCGGTACGTCCCCGGGGTCGACGCGAGCCGACCGACGTTCATCAGCTGCCTGTACGACACCACCCCCGACGAGGACTTCGTGATCGACCGACGCGGCCCGCTGACGGTCGCGACCGGGTTCTCCGGGCACGGGTTCAAGTTCGCGCCGCTGCTCGGCGAGCTGGTGGCGGACCTGGCGACCGGTGGGGCGCCGCACCCCCGCTTCGCGCTCGGATCCCGCTAGCGTGGTCGGGTGCGCGTCGTCATCGCTACGGACTCCCTGAAGGGCACCGCGACCGCGGTCGACGTCGCGGGGGCGGTGCGTGACGGCTGGCTGACCGAGCGTCCCGACGACGACCTGGTGCTCGTGCCGATGGCCGACGGGGGCGAGGGCACGCTCGACGCGTTCGCCGTCGCGTACCCGGACGCCGAACGGGTGCCGGTCCGGGTGACCGGGCCGGACGGCCAGCCGGTCGGCACCCACTGGCTGCGACTGCCGGACGGTCGGGCGGTCGTCGAGCTCGCGGCGACGAGCGGACTGCCGCTCCTCGGCGGCGTGCTGCGGCCGGAGACGGCGACGAGCCGCGGCTTCGGCGAGGCGATCGCCGCGGCGCTGGACGCCGGTGCGACGGGGCTCGTGCTCGGGATCGGCGGGAGCGCCTCGACCGACGGCGGGCGACCGGTGCTCGAGGCGCTGGGGCTGGACGCGGGCGACGCGGACGGCGCGGACGGCGCGGACGGCGCGGACGGCGCGGCGAGCGCCGCCGCCGGCGGTCTCCGGCCGCTGCCCCCTGCTGGGGTCGTCGTGCTCACCGACGTCGTGTCGCCGCTGCTCGGACCCACCGGCGCCGCCGCCGTCTTCGGCCCACAGAAGGGCCTGCCCGCCGACCGGATCGGCGCGGTGGACGCCCGGCTGGCCGAGTGGGCCGCCCGGTTCCCCGCGGTCGACCCGACGACCCCCGGGGCCGGAGCGGCCGGCGGCGTGGGCTTCGGGCTGCTCGCCTGGGGTGCGACGCTCGTCCCCGGAGCCCGTGCGGTCGCGGACCTGCTCGGGTTGCCCGGACTGCTCGGCGGGGCCGACGTGGTGGTCACCGGCGAGGGCCGCTTCGACGAGCAGAGCGCGGCGGGCAAGGTGCCGTCGGTCGTGCTGGCGCTCCGGGACGCGCACGCTCCCGCCGCCACCGCGCTGCTCGTGGCCGGCGAGGTGGACGCTCCGCTCGACGCCTTCTTGGCCGCGGCCTCGCTCGTGGTGCTCGCGACGCAGACGACCGGCGAGCCGGACGACGCCCTGCGGGACCCGCTGCGGTTCGCGACGGTGGCGGGGCAGCGGCTCGCGCGGCTCGTCGGCTGAGCGCGGAGCGAAGAGCGCCGCGCGCCAGGCGCAGAGCGCCCAGTGCAGGGCGCCGAGCGGCACGGGCACACGGCACCCGCACCTGAACCCGGCCCGGGGACACGCCCGCCCGCTCCTGAGAGGGGGACCCCAACGCAACCTCCCTGTCCCCAGGACGCGGGACCACACTGGTGGGCGGGCCGCACCCGGCCCGCGAAGCACCACCACGAGGAGACCAATGCGCACCGTCAACGCGTACGCGGCACCGTCGGCCACCGAGCCGCTCGTCAAGACCACCATCACCCGCCGTGACCTCGGCCCGAACGACGTCGAGATCGACATCGCCTACGCCGGCATCTGCCACTCGGACATCCACACCGTCCGCGGCGAGTGGGGTGAGATCCAGTACCCGCAGGTCGTCGGCCACGAGATCGTCGGCCACGTCTCCGCCGTCGGCAGCGACGTCACCAAGCACCGGGTCGGCGACCGTGTCGGGGTCGGCTGCATGGTGAACTCCTGCGGCGAGTGCGAGAACTGCGTCGCCGGCGAGGAGCAGTACTGCCTGAAGGGCAACATCCAGACCTACGCGGGCGTCGACCCCGCCGACGGATCGATCACCCAGGGCGGCTACTCCGAGGCCGTCGTCGTGAACGAGGACTTCGTCCTCCGCGTCCCGGAGTCGCTCGACATCGAGCGCGTCGCCCCGCTGCTGTGCGCGGGCATCACCCTGTACTCGCCGCTGCACCACTGGGGTGCCGGCCCCGGCAAGAAGGTCGCGATCGTCGGCCTCGGCGGTCTCGGCCACATGGGCGTGAAGATCGCGTCGGCCCTCGGCGCCGAGGTCACCGTCCTGTCGCAGACCACCTCGAAGCAGGAGGACTCGCTCCGCTTCGGCGCGGTCGCCCACTTCGCGACGAAGGACCCGAAGACGTTCGAGGAGCTCCGCGGCTCGTTCGACCTCATCATCAACACGGTCTCGGCGAAGATCCCGGTCGGCGCGTACCTGAGCCTGCTCAAGGTCGACGGCACGATGGTCAACGTCGGTGCCCCGTCCGAGCCGCTCGAGGTCCCCGCCTTCGCCCTGATCCCGCGTCGCCTCAGCTGGGCGGGCTCGGCCATCGGCGGCATCCGCGAGACCCAGGAGATGCTCGACTTCTGCGCCGAGCACGGCATCCTGCCGGAGACCGAGCTCATCTCGGCGGACCAGATCAACGAGGCCTACGAGCGCGTGCTCTCCTCGGACGTCCGGTACCGCTTCGTGATCGACACCGCGACGCTGGCCTAGTCAGCACGACTGGTCGCGTCCGCGACGCGACCAGTCGACGGACGGGAGGCGCGGTGCCGGCTGGCACCGCGCCTCCCGTTCGTCATCCCGCCTGTCCGGCGCGCGCGGCCCTTGTCCGCGGAACGCGACCGCCGAGTCCGACCCACGCGACACGCTGCGCGGTCCGGGCACGCGGGGGGAGGCTGGGCCGATGAGTACCACGGCGAACGAGGGACCCCGGTCCCTCGTCTCGGTGTCCGGCACGGACACCGACGCGGCGATCGCCGACCTCGCGGGCATGTACGCCGGCAAGTCCTGGCACTCGTCGCACGTCGACGACGACTACTGGTACCGCTACGTGGCGATCGGCGACGACCGGATGAGCATCCGGCGCTCCCAGATGCACGGCTCCCTGCGCGGCGACGTCGCCGTCGAGGGGCAGGTCGTCGTGCAGTGGATCGACTCGGGGTCCGCGACCGTCGACGTGGGGCGCAACGCGGTCCGCATGCAGCCGGGTGTCCCGACGCTCTTCCCGATCGAGCAGCGCTTCGACATGGAGTACCGCGACTGGGACCAGCGGCTCGTGCACCTGGACCGCGACCTGGTGCTCGACGTCGCGTCGGAGCGGTACCTGGTCGACGGCACGCTCGCGTTCGACCGCTTCACCCCGCCGGACGCCGCCTCGGTGGACCGCTGGCGGACGGCCGTCGGCGGTTCGGTGCGGGCGCTGCGCGACGAGGGTGCCGAGTCGCTCGCCTGGCACGAGGCGCAGCGCGACGTCGTCCGCGCCCTGCTCGACCTGTACCGCTTCCACGGCGAGACGGCCCCGGTCGGCTGGGGCGAGCACCGGAACGTCCGTGTCCGCGCGGCCGTCGAGACGATCCACTCCCGCGCGCACGAGCCGCTCACGGTGTCGGACATCGCACGGGCGGCGGACCTGAGCGTCCGCGGGCTGCAGGAGTCCTTCCAGCGGGTGCTCGAGCGCACGCCGATGGAGTACCTGCGCGAGGTCCGGCTGCGCCGCGCCCACGACGACCTGCTGCGGTCCGAGCCGGGCACGGTGTCGGTCGCGGACGTCGCGGTGCGGTGGGGGTTCACGCACATGGGCCGGTTCTCGGGTGAGTTCCTGCGGCGGTTCGGGGAGTACCCGAAGCAGACCCTGCGGCGCTGACGCGCTGGCTGCTGCGCTGCGGGCTGCTGGTGCTGCGCGCACCGCGTGTCAGCTGATCTCGTCGCCGGAGGGCAGCGCGCCGCACCAGTCGACCGAGGCCGCGTCGATGCTCGCCTCGAGCGCCCCGGAGGACGCGTCGACGATGCTCACCAGGTCGCTCGTCGCCGACTTCGTCGCGACGGCGAGGAACTGCCCGTTCGGCGACGGGCAGACCGCCGTGATGCTCGCGTCCGCGGGCACGACGACGGGCAGCCGGGAGGCACGGCTCGCGTCCACGCGCAGGATCCGCTGGGCGAGGGTCCCGTCCGGACGCACGTCGCCCACCACCCGCACGTAGGTGTCCTCGTCGAGCTGGGCGATCCGCCCGAGGTAGGCGGCGTCGGTGCTCCCCGGCGGGGCGGCCAGGGGCGAGCGCTTCCCGTCCGTGAGGTCGAGGCGGACGACCCCGGCGCCCGTCTCGACCACGGCCGTCGTCCCGGTGCCCACGAAGCCGTGCAGGTAGGTGGCGCTCCCGAGCCGCACGGGGTCGGTCTGCCCGCTGACGTCGACGAGCACGAGGTCGTCCGAACCGGTCCGGACGAGGGCCCGCTCGGTCCGCGGGACGTACGCCCACTGCGCGACGGTCATCGGGACGGCGCCGGCGGTGGGCTTGCCGTCCGCGGCGACGGCGGTCGGCAGGTGCGTGCCGGTCATGTCCACGACGTACAGGCCGACGTCCCGGGACTGCCCGGTCGTGGTGTCCGCGTACTCGAACCCGAAGGACGCGCCGTCGTCGGCGACGTGCAGGGCGGTGACGCGGCCCTCGGCTGTGGGCAGCGTGAGGTGCTCGACGGGCGCGGAGGGGTCCTGCACGCCGCCCGCGAGCGAGACGATGTCGACGGCGGACCGGCCGTCGGTGCCGCTCACGACCACCAGGGAGCGGCCGAGCCGGGCGTACTCGGTGATGTCTGCGGCCTGGTAGACGGTCGTCGCACCGCCGGCGTCGAGGGACCGGCGGACGATCCGGTCCTTGCCGGCGCTCCCTGCGGTGCCGCTCGTCCCGCTCGTGCCGCTCGTCCCGCTCGTCCCGCTCGTCCCGCTCGTGCGGCTCGTGGCCGGGACGAGCGCGAGCACGTCGGTGCTGCCCGTCCGGATCGTCGTCCGGAGCTCCGACGTCGCGGGCTGCCCGGGTGCCCGCACGCCGGTCACCGCGATCTCGTACGACCGGTCGTAGGCGAGCGGCCCGGCGAACTCGACGGCGATGGTGTTGCCGCTCGAGGTCACCGTGTGCGCGGCCGCCGGGGTCACCGTCACGTCTCCGGCGGACACGCGCTGCAGCGCCTGGTTCGCGGTCAGGATCACCCGTTGCGCCGGCCGGGACACCAGCCCGCTCGGGTCGTACGTGACGTCGCGCAGCCGCGGGCCCTGCTGCGCGCCGATCACCGCGGCCACGGCGCCGACGAGCACGAAGACCGTCAGCGACGCGACGAGCCGGCGGCGGAACCGGTCCCGCGGCCGGCGGCGCAGCTGCGGGGGGCGGTCAGTACTCATACGGGTCCGACGGCTGGGCGATCCGGGTGACGCTCGCGGCCCGGATGACGATCCGTGCGTCGGCCGACGGGTCGGGGTTCGCCGCGAGCTTGCCCTCGACCCGGACCCACTGGTCTGCGTCCGGCACGGTGCCGTCGGTGACGACCCCGAGTCCGACGGGCTGGGCGTCGACGGCGCAGCAGCTGATCACGAAGCGCGTGAGGGTGAACGTGCCGTCGGCGCCGGGGACCACGAACCCGGTGAGCCGCACGGGCTTGCCGACGAGCGACGAGGTGTCCGTGGTCTGGCGGATCACCGCGGCCCAGTCCTTCACGCCGTACTGCGAGGTGTCGACGCCGGCGCTGCCGAGGAGCGCGACGTCCTGCGTCCCGGTGGCGTTCGACAGCGTCGGGGTGTCCACGCTCCGCTGCTGCGCCGTCCGGGCCGACAGGGTCGCCGGCGGCAGCACGAGCATCGCGACCGTGACCCCGACGGTGACGAGCGCCGCCGCACCGCCGAGCACCCGGCCGAGGACCCGGCGGCGGGTCGGCGCGGTGGACGAGGTGGGCCCGCCGTGGCCGCCGTGCCCGTCGTGGTGGTCGCCGTCGTCGTCGGCCCCGTCGTCGTGCCGGTGCCCGTGGCCGCGCGCGACCACCACGAGTCCCGCGACCGCGGCCGGGACCGCCACCGCCGCGAGCACGATCGTGAAGACGTCGTACCGCGGGTTGATGTACAGGTCGAGGTGCCCGACGGCGGCGAGCCAGAGCGTGCACAGTGCGACCGCGAGCACCGATCCGAGCCCCAGGTACGCGGGGCCCTTGTCAGACGAGGACATTCATCACCAACCCGACCGCTGCCGTGAACAGAGTGCAGACGACGGCGAGCAGCACCAGGAAGCGCGCCCGGAAGGTCGTCCGGAGCAGGGCGATCATCTTCACGTCGATGATCGGCCCGATGAGCAGGAACGCCGTGATCGACCCCGGCAGGAAGGTCGAGGCGAAGGACAGGGCGAAGAACGCGTCGACGTTCGAGCAGAGCGACACCGTCATGGCGAGGAGCATCATCGCCGCGACGGACAGCACCGGGTTCGCCCCGATCGCGACGAGCGTGGACCGGGGCACCGCGACCTGGATCGCCGCGGCGAGTCCGGCGCCGACGAACAGCGCCGGCATCATCGTCGCGGTCTCGCCGCCGAACTGCGCCGCGCTCTCCCGCCAGCGGTTCCGGGCCCGCGGTGCGCCGACGGCCGCGCGGCACCGGGCCTCGAACGCGGGCAGCAGCAGCTCGGCCGGGCGGCGGTGCGCGGCGACGATCCACCCGACCAGGTTCGCGAGCACGAACCCGCCGACGATGCGCACGACCAGGATCCAGCCGGACCACCCGAACGCCTGCGCGGTGCTGATGATGACGAGGGGGTTGAGGATCGGTGCCGCGACCAGGAACGTGACCGCCTCCGCCGGGGTGAAGCCGCGCAGCATGAGCCCGCGGGCCAGCGGGACGTTGCCGCACTCGCACACCGGGAAGAGCATGCCGATGAGCGAGATCACCGCGCGCCGGGGCAGCGGGCGCTCGGGCAGCAGCTTCTCGAGCACGCCGACGGGCACCCACACCTCGACGACGATCGACAGCACGATGCCGAGCACGACGAACGGCAGCGACTCGACCACGACGCTGATCGCCAGGGTCAGGAAGTCCTGCACGACGTCCGGCAGCCCGGTCGTCCCGACGCTCGGCGACACGACGCGCACGGCGAGCAGCACCACGACGGCACCGAGCACCAGGCCGGGGCCGGTGAGCGTGCGGGTCGGGGTGGGGCGAGTGGGGGCGCTCGTCACCGGGACAGGATAGGCGAGGAGCACGTCCGCTCCCGCCGAGCCGCGCGGTGCCGCGCGGTGCCGGGTCTCAGGCGGTGGGCAGGCCCGTCAGGTGCCGGTCGAGCAGCGCCATCGCCCACTCGCCGGACTCCCCCGGGGCCAGACGCGTGACGTGCACGGCCAGGCCGTCCACGAGGGCGTGCAGCCGCCAGGCCTCGTCGACGCGGTCGTCCTCGGGCACCCCGACCAGCGCGACGATCCGGTCGCACCAGGCGCGCATCTCGGCGACCACCCGGTCGAGGGCCGGCCGGAGCGCGTCGTCCGTCAGCGCCGCGTTCCCGAGCGCCAGGTAGACGTCGAGCTCGACGATGCGTTCGTCGTCGAGCGGCAGGAGCTCGACCAGGATCCGCCTCGCGGTCTCATCGTCCGGCAGCCCGGCGGGGATCGCGTCGATGCGCTCCCGCGTGCGGTCGAACACGAGCGTGATGGCGTGCTCGCGCATAGCGGCCTGGGTCGGGAAGACGTACCGGACGGTGCTCGGCGGCAGCCCGGCCTCGGCCGCGACGCCCCGGACGCTCAACGCGCCGAGGCCGTCCCGGGCGAGCACGCGGCACGCGGCGTCGGACACGTCGACGCGGCGCTGCTCCAGGTCTTCGCGCGTGGTCATCCGTCCATACTCGCACGGTCGTGCGAGTCGTGCTACCGTCGATCCGGCAAGAGTCGCACACTCGTGCGACTCACGAGGGGAACGAGGAGAGGAGCGTCCCATGGCCTGGCTGGTCCTGGTGGCGTCCGGCGTGCTCGAGGCGGTGTGGGCCACCGCGCTGAGTGCGTCGAACGGGTTCAAGAAGGTGGTCCCGACGATCGTGTTCGTCGCCGGCATGACGCTGAGCATGGTCGGCCTGGCCTTCGCGATGACGGCGATCCCGGTCGGCACGGCGTACGCCGTCTGGGTCGGGATCGGCGCGTCGCTGACCGTGGTCGTCGCGATCCTGCGCCGACAGGAGGCCGCGTCGCTGGCCCGGGTCGCCCTCGTGCTCGGTCTGGTCGCCTGCGTGGTCGGCCTCAAGGTGGTGAGCTGAGGTGGCGTGGCTCGTCCTGTTCGTCAGCGCCGCGCTCGAGACCGTCTGGGCGACCGCCCTCGGCGCGAGCGACGGCTTCAGCCAGCCGGGTCCGACGGCCGTCTTCGCCGTCACGATCGTCGTCAGCCTCGTGGCGTTCGGCTACGTGCTCCGGCACATCCCGATCAGCACCGCGTACGCCGTGTGGACGGGCACCGGCGCCGCGCTCACCGTGCTGTGGGGCATGGCCACCGGGGCGGAGCCCGTCACGGTCCTGCGCCTGCTGTTCATCGCCGGGATCGTCGGCTGCGTCGTCGGCCTGAAGCTGGTCCCCGCCCGCCCGGCCCCCGCCCGGCCAGCCCCCGCCCGCACCTCGCACTCCGATCCGCGCGTCGGAGGCTGATTCGCGCGTCGGAGGCCGATCCGCGGATCGGAGGACCGGGAGATCCGGCTTCCGATGCGCGGATCGGCATCCCAGGTCGGTCGCGATGGGACGGAACGTCACCGGCATGACGGACGGGAGGCACGGTGCCAGCTGGCACCGTGCCTCCCGTCCGTCACGCCGGTCACGTGAGCGGTCAGACGGACGCGCCCGTCCACGCATCCTCGGCCGCGACGTGGTCGCTGCCGACGGTGCCGGCGGCGAGGGCCGCGGCCACGCGGTCCGCGTGCGACGGCGGGTCCGACGGCACGTGCGCCGGCCGGTCCGCGTCGTTGATGCGACGGAGCTCGGGGACGATGTCCTCGGCCAGGATGTCGATCTGCTCGAGCACCGTCTTGAGCGGCAGCCCCGCGTGGTCGATCAGGAACAGCTGGCGCTGGTAGTGCCCGACGTGGTCCTTCATCGTCGCGTACCGGTCGATGACCTGCTGCGGCGAGCCGACCGTCAGTGGGGTCTGGGCGGTGAAGTCCTCCATCGAGGGGCCGTGGCCGTAGACCGGGGCGTTGTCGAAGTACGGGCGGAACTCGTTCCACGCGTCCTGCGAGTTCTTCCGGGCGAAGAACTGCCCACCGAGACCGACGATCGCCTGGTCGGCGGCGCCGTGACCGTAGTGCTCGAAGCGCTGTCGGTACAGACCGACCATCTGCTCGGTGTGCTGGATCGGCCAGAAGATGTTGTTGTGCAGGAAGCCGTCACCGTAGTAGGCCGCCTGCTCGGCGATCTCGGGCGTGCGGATCGAACCGTGCCAGACGAACGGCGGGACGCTGTCGAGCGGACGCGGGGTCGACGTGAAGCCCTGCAGCGGGGTGCGGAACTTGCCCTGCCAGTCCACGACGTCGTTCTCCCAGAGCTGGCGGACGAGCGCGTAGTGCTCGATCGCCAGGTTGACGCCCTGGCGGATGTCCTGGCCGAACCAGGGGTACACGGGGCCGGTGTTGCCGCGGCCCATCATGAGGTCCATGCGGCCGTCGGAGATCACCTGGAGCATCGCGTACTCCTCGGCGATGCGTACCGGGTCGTTCGTGGTGATCAGCGTCGTGCTGGTCGACAGGGTGATGTGCTTCGTCCGACCGGCGAGGTAGCCGAGCATCGTCGTCGGGCTCGAGGCGACGAACGGCGGGTTGTGGTGCTCACCCGTGGCGAAGACGTCCAGGCCCGCCTGGTCGGCGTGCTCGGCGATCGTCAGGATGTCCTTGACGCGCTGGGTGTCGTCCGGCGTCCGGCCGGTGGTGGGGTCCGTCGTCACGTCGCTGACGGTGAAGATGCCGAACTGCATGGTGCACGCCTCCTGGCTTGCTCGCTCGCGCCGGTTCGTCCACCAGCGCCCAATCGATGCGTTTGCATCGACTTGGTGGGTACAACGTAGCGCAGGCGGCGGCATTCCCGCCAGTGCCGGGCGACCCGTGCGGTGCCCGCCCGACACCGGCTCTCGCCAGTCGCTGGCTCGTGATGGAGCAGACGATGTCGGGTCCTGCGCCGGTACCCGACGTCGTCTGCTCCATAGACAGGGGCGGCGCGTGTGGGCGGACGAGGCGGACGGGTCGGACGGGGTCGGACGGGCTCGGACGTGCGGGCGTCAGCGCTGGGCGGGCAGCGCGGCGGTGTCGGTCCGGTCCGCGTGGTGCTGACGGTCCGCGAGCCACACCACGGACACGACGGCGAGCACGCTCGCGCTCGACGCCATGCGCCCGGCGACCAGGATCGCACCGTGGTCGTGCGAGCCCCCGGCCAGGCCGACGACGAGCGCCACGACGCCGACCAGGAACGTGACGGCGGTGCCGATCAGCAGGATCGTGGTCACCACCCGCCGAGGTGCTCTGCTGCCGTCACGGTCACCGCGCTCACCGCGGTCCACCCGGGGTCCGACGGCCCGGACGACGCCCACCCAGAACAGGGCGATCGCGCAGGCGCCGACGATGTCGCTCACCCGGTGCCAGCCGTAGACCACCGTCTGGTTCGCGACGAACACCGCGTACGCGGTGCCGAGGAGGGTGACGACCCCGCGGAAGCGCCTCGGCGTCACCATGAGCACGGCGAACAGGGCGGCCAGCGCGATGGTGGCGTGACCGGAGGGGAACGAGTTGGGGGTCGTCGACTGGGCGATCTCCGGGCGCTCGGCGATACGCTTCACGAGCGTCGAGGTCGCTGCCGACGCGAGCACCACGACACCTGCTCCGAGCCCCACCGCGAGCCGGCGTCGGGCGAACGCCACGGCCGCGATGACGACGACCAGCAACAGGATGACCGGCACCGAGATGACGTTCAGCGCAGTGTCCGAACCGAACAGGTCGGACTCGCGGACCCCGCCCAGCGCGGCGTCCTCGACCCGCTGGCCGACGGACGTCAGCACGGCGGCCGCGTAGACGGAAGGAACGATCACGAACCCCAGAGCCGCAAGCAGCCCCCACCGGAGCCGTCGCGAGACGCTCGGTCCCCGCGACTCGGGTGCCGTGCGGTCGGGCGTTCGGGTCACCGGACTGGTCCTCCTCGGTGTGGCGGTCATCGGCCTCCTCGTGCGCCTGGTTCCTCGCGTGCGATTCGGACGGTCGGGGCCGGTCACGATACCGTTGGTCCGCCGGTCTGCGCCTGTGAACGAGGGGAACACCCCCTCCGAGAGCGACGGCCGCACCGCACGCGGCACACGGGCGGACGCACCGGCTCCGTACGCCGGCGGGTCCACCGCCACCACCCTGTACCAGGAGGAGACCGAAGTGGCCATCAAGGAACCGAGCATCACCGCCTCGCCGAACCGCGGCCTGGCCCTGACGGCAGGTGCCCTCCTCGCGCTCTGGGGCTTCCTGGGCTTCTTCCTCGCCGCCGACGGCGACCCCGGTTTCTTCAGCCGTCAGGGCGGGATGCTCTGGAACTCGTTCGGCGTGAACCCGGCGATGGCGCTGCTCTGGGTGCTCCTCGCCGTGGTGCTGCTCATCACGGGCCTCGGCACCACCATCGGGTCGCGCAACGGCAACCTGCTCGTCGGCATCGTGCTCGTCGTCATGGCGGTGTACGGTTTCGCGCTCGGCAACACCTCGGCCAACGTCTTCGCCCTGACCTTCGCGGACAACCTGTTCCACGCGATCGTCGGTGTGGTGCTGCTGCTGACGGCGTTCGGCGCCGACCGTGAGAACATCCGCGCCATCCGCGGTTCGCGTCGCATGGACGCCACGGTCTGATCGACCGCTCCCTCGACGCCCCGTTCACCCCGGTGGGCGGGGCGTCGTCGTGTCCGGGGTTCGTGCCAGGTCGCGAGCGGGCAGGACACGCCGCGCGTCGCCCGCCGAGCGTGCACGATCCGTCGGCGGTGACGCTCGGTCGCGCCAGATCTGGGCCACTCGGCGGACGACGACCGTCGGGCTGCGGGCGCGTCGGACGAGCGGCGGACGCAGTGAGCGTCAGGCGTCGGCGTCGGGCTGGCGGGCGGCCTCGAGCTCGGTCGCCACGATCCGGGGAGCCTCGGACATGAAGCGTCGGACGTCCAGGTCGACGATGATGTCCTGCGGCCGGAGCGGGCGCGTCAGGTACAGCCCCTCGAGCGAGGTCAGCCGGGACAGCGCGACGTAGGTCTGCCCGGCACTGAACACCCGGTTGCCGAGGTCCACCACGGCGCGGTCGTACGTCGAGCCCTGCGACTTGTGGATCGTCACCGCCCAGGCCAGGCGGAGCGGGAACTGCTGGAACTCCCCCACGGTGTCCTTCTTGAGCTCCTTCTTGTCCGGGTCGTAGGAGTACTTGAACTTCTCCCACACGGACGGCTGGACCTCGAACGACTCCCCGTCGACGTCGACCCACACGGTGTCGCGGATGGTCGTCACGACGCCGAGCGTGCCGTTCACCCAGCGCTGGTCGGGGTCGTTGCGGAGGAACATCACGTGCGCGCCGGGCTTGAGCTCGAGCGCTTCGTCGGCCGGGAAGTTCCGACCGCCGAAGTCGCCGTTGACGTCGGCCCTGGCGGTCTTGACCTTGCCGGGGAGCCGCTCGAGCGCCGCCTTGTTGATCCGGGCCACGGTGTCGTTCCGGGTCGCGAGCGTGATCGCGTCGTCGGGCGCCGGCCGTGCCCCCGCGGCGTTGAGCTGCCCGGCGACGTCGGCGGTCACCCGACCGTGCCGCACCGCGGTGAGCATGGCCGCGAAGGCGTCGTCGCGCTGCCGGTGCACGGTGGCGAGCTCGACGATGTGCAGCTCGGCCTCGAGCCACACCTTCGCGTCGAAGAACCACATCGACCGGTAGTGGTCGGTGAAGTAGGCGCGCTCGTCCCCGTCACCCGGGACCGGCGGCAGCTGGTAGGGATCGCCGAACATCACGACCTGGACGCCGCCGAAGGCCTCGAACTGCCGTCCGCGGGCCTTGCGCAGCGAGCGGTCCATGGCGTCGAGGAGGTCGGCGTTCACCATCGAGACCTCGTCGATCACGAGCGTGTCGATGGTGTTGAGGAGCTTGCGGGTCTCGGGTCCCTGTCGGAGCTCGGCGTCGGCGATGAGTCCGATGGGCAGGCGGAAGAGCGAGTGGATCGTCTGCCCGCCGACGTTCAGTGCGGCGACCCCGGTCGGTGCGCAGATCACGACCTGCTTCTCGGTGTTCCACGACAGGTGGTTCAGGAGCGTGGACTTGCCCGTGCCGGCGCGACCGGTGATGAACACGTGGTCGCGCGTCGTCTCGATGTACTCGAAGACGGCCCGCTGTTCGGCGCTGAGTTCGACCGCCATCAGGCGTCCGCCGTCACCGGTTCGGTCGGCCGCGGATCCGTCACGGCACCGCGGTCCCGACGGAGTCGGAGCACGACGACGACCACGACCGTGACGAGCAGGGCCACCCCGGCGACGACGAGGACCACCCCGCCGCGCGCCTGGTCGACGAGCGGGTCCGGACCCCACGTCCGGCCCATCGCCCCGAACCACGACGCCTGCACGAGCCCGAGCGGCCCCTGCAGCGCGACGCCGAGCGAGACCACACCGGCCGCGACGACCACGGCGCCGGCGATCCGGACCAGGGCGGCGGGGACCGAGGCCGAGCGGGCACCGGCGGCGACCGGCGTGAGCAGGGTGGGGACGGCGAGGAGCCCGACCAGGAGCAGGCCGGCGTCGACGAGTGTGCGTCCGGTCGGGTCGCTCACCGACCAGCGCAGGACCTGGGTGCCGTAGAGCGCCCACCACACCGCGGCGAGGAGCACGAACGCCGGGAACGGCTGCACGAGGTACCGCACGACGCCGTTGTCGACGAGGAGCCCTGTCCACTCGCGGACCCCGGTGCTGTCGTCGTCGCGCGGGTGCACGGCGGCGCGGACGAGCCGGACCGGTGCCGCGGCCCAGAGGAGCGCGGGCACCACCAGGCCGAGGACGACGTGCGCGCCGACGTTCGCCGAGACCAGGAAGCGGTCGTAGGTGTGCAGCGAGCCCGAGGTCGCGACGACCAGCGACACGAGCGCGATCCCCATCGCCACAGACCGACCGACCGGCCAGCCCTGCCCGCGGCGGCGGAGCCGGACCACGCCCGCGACGTACGCGGCGGCGACGAGCACCGCGGCCATGAGCCAGAACAGGTCGATGTTCCACGCCGTCAGCCAGCCCCAGGCGCCCGGGTCACGGGGCAACGGGTCGTCGGTCAGGAGCTCGGCGGGCGACGGGTTCGTGGTCTTGCTCAGCGCCACCTGGTCGACCGGGGTCGCGGTGCGTCCGAGTGCGGCGGCGAACCCGCTCGCGATCCCCATCACCGCGAGCTCCACGAGCACGAGGGTCCAGAAGGGTCCGCGGCGACCGGGCTCGGCGGCGAGCGACCGGATCGTCCGACGGCGGTGCACGGCGCCGAGCACGCCGATCGCGAGGAGCGCCGCGGACTTCACGATCACGAGCACGCCGTACGGGCTGCCGAGGTTCGAGAAGGCGCCGACGCGGATCTGCGCCGAGGCGACGCCCGAGACGGCGACGAGGACGAAGCACCCCAGCGCGATGCTCGAGTAGCGTCCGACGACCAACGGCAGGCGATCGCCACCGAGGACTCCGCGGAGCAGCACGACCAGCACGAGCCCGCCGACCCAGAGCGCGGCGCCGACCAGGTGCAGCCCGAGCGCGGTCACCGCGGAGTCGTGGCTCGCGGTGCCGGCGGCGTGCCCCTGCTGCGCGATCGGGATCAGCCCGATCATCGCGATGCCGGCGGTCAGCGCGACCATGCCGCGTGCCCGGACGGCGAAGCACAGGACCGTGACCGCCGCGGCGACCAGGACGGTGACGAGCCAGGCGAGCCCGAGGTCGGTCCCCGTGAGGAAGACCCCCATCGACTGGCCGAACTGCTCGTCGAGGCTGATCCGGGAACCGGCGACGCTGAGGAACGTGAAGAAGGTGGCAACGGCGGCCGCGACGGTCCACACACCGGCCGCGCCCGCGGCGACGTCGATGGCTCGGTTCCACTCCGGCCGGCTGCGCGAGAGCCCCACCGTGGTGAGCGCGAGCCCGCCGATGGTGGCGGCCGCGGCCAGGTCGACGACGAGCCGCGCGATCGGCAGCCCGAAGCGCACGACCGCGCCGGGGTCGGCGATCAGGGCACGGTCCGCGCCTCCGCCGATGACGAGCGCGACGAGGAGCGACACGAACCCGACGAGCAGCAGCACGGCGGGGCCGGCGATGCGCGCGATCCGATCCACCCGACAAGCCTAGGCGCTGCCCGGAGCGACCACCCACCCGACGGGGCTGCCTGTGGGCGGTGGTCCGCGCCTCCAGGCCGGTGCAGGAGTGTCGCGGACCGCCGGCCGGGCCCGGGAACGACGGAAGGGACGGCCGCAGCCGTCCCTTCCGTGTGGTGCAGTGGTCTTACTTGACGGCTGCCTTGAGCTTCGAGCCGGCGCTGACCTTGACCGAGTCGCTCGCGGCGATCTCGATGGCCTCACCCGTCTGCGGGTTGCGGCCGGTGCGGGCGGCGCGGTGGGTCTTCTCGAAGGCGATCCAGCCGGGGATGGTGACCTTGGTGCCGTCGGAGACCGACGACGAGACGACGCTGAACAGCGCGTCGACGACGCCGTTGACGGTGGCCTGGCTCTGGCCGGACTCCTGCGCGACGGCAGCGACGAGCTCGGTGCGGTTCAGTGACTTGTCAGCCATGGATGTCCTCCTCGGACTTCTTGCAGTGTCGGTGGGACGTGCGGGACGCCCGCCCGCCCGGAGCGGGTGCCCTGGACGTTCTGGACCGGCGGGCAGGACACCCGGCGGAACCGTCAGCGAACCTACCAGCCGGACGGGTCGTCGCGGACCGACTCGCCCGGATTTCCGGGGTTGTCGAGGGTCTGGTGAGGTCCGAGTGACGGATGTGACGGCCGTGTACCCCGGTACGGGTCCGCGGACGACGAACGCCCCGTCCCTCGGAGGGGACGGGGCGTTCGCTGGAGCCGGTGCTTACCAGGAGCTCTTCGTGATGCCGGGGAGCTCGCCACGGTGGGCCATGTCGCGGAAGCGGACACGGCTGATGCCGTACTCACCGAGGTGGCCACGGGGGCGGCCGTCGATGGCGTCGCGGTTGCGGTAGCGGACCGGCGACGCGTCGCGGGGGAGCTTCTGCAGGCCGACGCGAGCAGCCTCACGCGACTCATCGGTGCCGTTCGGGTCCACGAGGGCCTTCTTCAGCTCGAGACGACGCTCGGCGTAGCGCGCGATGACCTCGGCGCGCTGGTTGTTCTTCGCGATCTTGCTCTTCTTCGCCATGCTTAGCGCTCCTCACGGAAGTCGACGTGCTTGCGGATCACCGGGTCGTACTTCTTGAGCACGAGGCGGTCCGGGTTGTTGCGACGGTTCTTCTTGGTCACGTAGGTGAACCCGGTGCCCGCCGTGGAGCGGAGCTTGATGATCGGACGAACGTCCTGACCCTTCTTGGCCATCAGATCTTCTCCCCTCGGGCGAGCAGGTCCTTGACGACGGACTCGATGCCGCGTGCGTCGATGACCTTGATGCCCTTCGCGCTGAGCGTGAGCGTGACGTTACGACGAAGCGAGGGCACGTAGTACGTCTTCTTCTGCACGTTCGGGTCGAAGCGACGCTTCGTCCGGCGGTGCGAGTGCGAGATGTTGTGTCCGAAGCCGGGGGTGGCTCCGGTCACCTGGCACACTGCTGCCATGGTTTCCTCCTGAGGTACCGAGCGACCGGACGGCCGCTCCCAAGTTCACTTGCCTGGCGCACACGCGGAACGTCCAGGGACGATCCGAGGGGGTTGTGTGCGCCGCCCAGGCTCGCGGACCCTGTCGAAGGGCCGGGAGCACCGCGCGACCGCGGCGTTCGCGACGGTCGGAGGGCTTGGAACAACTGGGTCTGCCACGCGGACGCGGCGGACCAGGGGACAACGTTACGCGACGGCCGCGCGTGTCGCAAGCCGGGGCGGGCGGGCCGGGTCGGGCGGGCAGGCCGGGTCGGGCGGGCAGGCGGCGGAGCGGCGGGGCGAGGTGGTGCGGGCAGCGGGGCGAGCGGGCCACATCTGGCACGCTCGGCGCGCGGTGACGACGAAGTTCGCCCACTCGACGACACGCGCACGGCATGTCCTGCCCGCTCGACGAACGCCGGCCCGCGCCGGCGCCGAAGATCGCCCTATGCCGCCGCCGTGGGCCGCGGCGCCAACGCCTGCACCAGGAGCTCCCCGAGCTCCGACGGCGCCGTCATCATCGGCCAGTGCCCGGTCTCGAGCCCGACGATCGTCAGGTCCTCCACCGCCGAGAGCTCCGTCGTCCACGCGTGGTGCTCCGCGACCATCGCCGCGAGCTCCGTCGCCGGGACCTCGCACGACACCACGGTCGCCGGGATCGTGTGCCGCGCGGCGTCGGCGTAGTGGAACCGGTCCGAGGGCACCGCCGCGGGCTCCGGGACCGCCCGCTGCTCGAACGCCGCGCGGAGTTCCGGGGTCATCCCCCGCACGGTCGCCGGCTCCCAGACGTCCCACGACGGCAGCGGCACGACACCGTCGACGACCGGGAGCTCGTCGTTGACGCACCCGCCGTCCGGTCCCGGGAACGTGTCGACGTACAGCAGGTGCGCGACGAGCGCCGGTCGCTGGTCCGCGGCCATGAGCACCATCGGCCCGGCCCCGGAGTGCCCCGCGAGCGCGACGGGCTCCTCCGGCGTGGCCACGTCGTCGAGCACCGCCACGATCGCCGCGACCTGCTCGTCGAGCGTGTCGCCGTCGCGCGTGATCGTCTGGACCGAGTGCCCGGCACGCTGCAGGACCGGGGTCACCTCGTCCCACGCGCTCGCGTCGAGCCAGAACCCGGGCACCAGGATGACGTGCATGCGCCGGAGACTACGCGCCGGTCCGCGACGCCGTGCACGCCGCGCACTCGCCGAAGATGTCGACGACGTGGCTGGCGTTCGTGAAGCCGTTCGCGGCCGCGACGTCCTGCGCCCACCGCTCGACCGGGTCGGCCTCGATCTCGACCGTGCGGCCGCAGTTCCGGCAGATCAGGTGGTGGTGGTGCGTGTCGGTGGTGCAGGCACGGTAGAGCGACTCGCCGTCCTGCTGCAGCGAGTCGGCGTCGCCCTCGGTCGCCAGGTCGGCGAGCGCCCGGTAGACGGTCGCCAGACCGATCGTGGACCCGTCGTCCCGCAGGTGCTGGTGCAGCGCCTGCGCGCTGACGAACCCCTCGGTGCTCGACAGGGCGGTTCGCACCGCCTCGCGCTGCCAGGTGTTCCGCTTCGGCTTCTGCACGGCGTTCACGCGGTGACTCCTTCCCTGCGGCCCGCGTCGGTCGACGCGTCGGCTCCGCCGGCCGGGAGGCGCGGCTCGCCCCCGGCGGTCTGCTCGCGGACCGCGACCCGGTCGCGTCCACGGCGGTCTCTCCTGGAGCCGACGATGCGGCAGACGACCCAGATGAGGAACGAGATGGTGGTGACGTACGGACTGATCGGCAGCCCGCCACCGAGGGCGAGCAGGATGCCGCCGACGACCGACACGACCGCGAACACCGTCGACAGGACGGGGACGACCACCGGGTGCGAGGTCAGTCGGAGCGCGGCGGCGGCCGGGGTCACGAGGAGCGACAGGACGAGCAGCGCGCCGACGATCTGCACGGACACCGCGGTCGCCAGGCCGAGCGCGAGCATGAACACGAGCGCGAGCGTCCGGACCGGGACCCCGGCGGCCGCGGCGACGTCCGGGTCGACCGAGGAGAACATCAGCGGGCGCCAGACGAGCAGCAGCGTCACGACGACGATCGCCGACACGACCACGAGCGAGGTGAGCTGGGGGTTGTCGACCGAGACGATCTGGCCGGTGAGCAGGCCGAACTTGTTCGCCGCGCGGCCCTTGTAGAGCGCGAGGCAGAGGATGCCGAGACCGAGGCCGAAGGGCATCAGGACGGCGATGATCGAGTTGCGTTCGCGGGCCCGGGAGCCGAGCAGCCCGATGAGCAGCGCCGCGACGACCGACCCGACGAGCGAGCCGGTGACGACGTTCGCGCCGAACAGCAGCGCCGCGCTCGCCCCCGCGAAGGACAGCTCCGAGATGCCGTGCACCGCGAACGGCATGTTCCGGGCGACGACGAACGGGCCGATCAGGCCGCCGACGATGCCGAGCACCGCGCCGGCCCAGATCGAGTTCTGGACGAGCACGAGCAGCTCGCCGTAGTCCTGGAACGAGAAGACGGTCGACAGCACGTCCATCAGATCCGCCCTTCGTCCGGCACGGTCGCGTGCGGGTCGGGGTCGCAGTGGTGGTGCGCCCCGGTCTGGTCGTGGGGTTCGTTGCCGCCGACGATGACGATGCGTCCCATGGTCCGGACGACGTCCACGGGGGTGCCGTACAGGTCGCTCAGCACGTCGGCGCGCAGGACCTCGTCCGGGGTGCCGATCCGGAAGCGCCCGCCGGCGATGTAGAGGACGCGGTCGACCACGTCGAGGATCGGGTTCACGTCGTGCGTGACGAACAGCACCGCGGCGCCCTGCTGCTGACGCTGCCGGTCGATCAGCTCGGTGACGCCGCGCTGGTGCCGCAGGTCGAGCGAGATGAGGGGCTCGTCGCACAGGAGCAGCGCGGGGTCGGCCGCGATCGCCTGCCCGACGCGGGTGCGCTGCTGCTCGCCGCCGGACAGCTCGGCGACGGGGGCGTCCGCGAACGCCGTCGCGCCGACCTCGTCGAGGATCCGGTCGATCCGCGCGCGCTCCGTACGGCTGGCCGGCAGCACACCCCAGCGCGAACCGGTCACGCCCTGCGCGACCATGTCCCGCGCGCGGAGCGGGGTACCGGACTCCATGAGCCGCTGTTGCGGGATGTACCCGATCCGGCGGTGGCCGCGTCGGACGGGCTGGCCGAGGAACGACATCGTGCCGCTGGTCAGGCGCTGCTGGCCGAGGACCGTGCGCAGGAGCGAGGTCTTGCCGGCGCCGTTCGGCCCGAGCACGGCGACGAACTCCCCGGGTGCGAGGTCGAGGTCGAGGTGCGACCACAGCGCACGGGACCCGTACGAGAGGGCCGCGTCACGGAGTTCGAGCACGGCGGAACCGCCACGGCCGGGGGCCGCAGCGGTTCGCGAGGGGGTCTGGACGGCGGTCACTTCGCGAGGGCCGCCGTGATCGCGTCGATGTTCGCCTGCTGCCACGAGACGTAATCCTTCCCCTTCGGGAGCGTCTCCGTGACACCGACCACCGGGATGTCGGCCTGGTCGGCCGCCTTCTTGACCTGCTCGGTCTCCGGGCTGGACGTCTGCTCGTTGTAGGCGAGGAGCCGCACGGTCTTGTCGCTGAAGAGCTCGAGCGTGGCGTTGAGGGCCGCCGGCGGGACGTCGTCGCCCTCCTCGATCGCCTCCGAGAAGGCTTCGGGCGTGACGTTGTCGAGGCCCATCGCCTCGAACAGGTACCCCGGGACGGGCTCGGTGTAGGCGACCTTGTCCCCGTCGACCTTCTGCTTCTCGGCGGCGGTCTGCGACTCGAGGTCCTCGAGCTTCGTGGTGAGCGTCTTCGCGTTCGCCGCGAAGGTGTCGGCCTGCCCGGCGTCGAGCTTCGCCAGCCGCTGCTCGACCTCGGCCACGAGCTTCACCATGGTGGGGTAGCTGTAGAACACGTGCTCGTTGAACTCCTTGTCCCCGTCCTTCTCGAGCCCGGACAGGTCGACCACGTTGATGGTGGGGGCCTTCGTGTTCGCGGACTTCGCGAGCGTGGTCATGAAGTCGTCGTAGCCGCCCCCGTTCTCGATGAGCAGGTCGGCCTTCGAGACCGCGAGCTGCGTCTTCGCGCTCGACTCGAACGAGTGCGGGTCCTGCGACGGGTCGTCGAGGATGCTCGTCACCTCGACGTCCTTCCCACCGATCGACTGCACGATCGAGCCGTAGACGTTCGTCGAGGCGACCACGCGGACCGTGCCGTCGCTCGACGCGCTGCCGGGGGACGAGGAGGTCGCGCAGCCGGTCAGGACGAGCGCGGCGGCGCCGGCGACGAGCGGCAGGGCGAGGAGGCGGCGGTTCTGCATGCTGACGACCGTAGGCCTAGTTGATAACGATTGTCAAAACCGATCTCATGCGAGCCCGTTCAGATGGACGGGAGGCGCGGTGCCAGCTGGCACCGCGCCTCCCGTCCGTCACGTCGCGCGCGAGCGATCAGGCCTTGGTGGCCGCGTCGATGGTGTTCTCGGCGATGGTGTCGTCCTCGCGGCCGGGGGTCCGCAGGTTCCACTTCTTGATCACGAAGGAGAACAGGACGTAGTACACGACCGCGTACGCCAGGCCGATCGGGATGAGCCAGATCGCCCCATCCGCCTTGCCGAAGTTCAGCACGTAGTCGATCGCGCCCGCCGAGAACGAGAACCCGTCGTGGATGCCGAGGGCGTTCACGAGTGCCAGCGACGTCCCGGTGAGCACCGCGTGGATGACGTAGAGCGGGAACGCCACGAACATGAACGAGTACTCGAGCGGCTCGGTGATGCCCGTGACGAACGAGGTCAGCGCGGCGGACAGCATGATGCCCCCGACGAGCTTGCGGTTCTGCGGCTTGGCGTTCCGCCAGATCGCGAGCGCTCCGGCCGGCAGCGCGAACATCATGATCGGGAAGAACCCGGTCTGGAAGATGCCGGCGGAGGGGTCGCCGGCGAGGAAGCGGGGGATGTCGCCGTGCACGATGTCGCCGGCCGCGTTCGTGAAGCTGCCGAGCTGGAACCACGGGAAGAAGTTGAGCAGCTGGTGCAGGCCGACCGGGATGAGCATGCGGTTCGCGAACCCGAAGATCCCGCCACCGATCACGGCGTTGTCCGCCACGGCCTGCCCGGCGGCGGTGAGCGCGATGTCGAAGTAGCGGTACACGAACGACATGAGGACCGCGATCACGAGGCCGGCAGCCGCCGTGAGGATCGGGACGAGGCGGCGACCCGAGAAGAAGCCGAGGAAGTCGGGCATCTTCGTGCGGTGGAACCGCTGCCAGAGGTTCGCTGCGACGAGCCCCATCACGATGCCGCCGAGGACGCCGAAGTTGATCGTGGCCTGGTCGCCGTTCGCGTCCTTAACGCCCGCGAGGACGATCGGCGACATGACCTTCCACACCTCGTACATGACCATGTAGCCGACGACCGCGGCGAGCGCCGTGGTGCCGTCGGACTTCTTCGCCCAGCCGATCGCGATGCCGACCGCGAAGAGCAGCGGCAACCACGTGAAGATCGCCTGGCCGGCGGCGGAGATGACCCCCGCGCCGGTCTCGAAGCCGGGGATCGCGCCGAGGAGGTCCGGCTGGCCGATGCGGTTGAGGATGCCCGCGGCCGGCATGACCGCGATCGGCAGGAGCAGGCTCCGACCCAGGCGCTGGGCGTTCGCGAAGAGCTTCGACTGCTTCTTCGGGGTCTTCTTCTCCGGCACGTCCGTGGCAGCAGCGGTGCTCATCGGCGGTCCTCTCGTCGTTGGGTGGAGCTGTCGGGGAGTTGAGTCGGTCGGACCGCACCGGTACGCTCGGCGTGACGCCGTGCCGGTCCTGTCCGGTCATGACCAGTTCCCGAGTCTGAACCCGGACCGGACGCATGTCAACCTGGTACGGAAACCCCAACGAGGAGGAAACGATGGCCGACATCAAGGCAGCCGACATCATCGCCGCGCTCGGCGGCGCCGACAACATCGACGAGGTCGAGGGCTGCATCACGCGCCTCCGCGTCGAGGTGGAGGACGGCGACCTCGTCGACAAGGCCGCCCTGCAGGCAGCAGGGGCGCAGGCCGTCGTCGGTGGCGGCACCGGCTGGCAGGTCATCGTCGGACCCATCGCGGACAACCTCGCGCAGGACATCCAGGACGAGCTGTGACGGCGGTCCGGACGCCCTTCGCGGGTCCGGTCGTCGCCCTGGCGGACGTGCCGGACCCGGTCTTCGCCGGGCAGCTCGTCGGAGCCGGGGTCGCGGTCGACCCCACCGGCGTCGAGGGCCCCGTCACCGCTGTGGCCCCGGTCGACGGCTCGATCGTCAAGCTGCACCCGCACGCGTTCGCCCTGCAGGGTGCGGCGGGGACCGACGTCCTCGTGCACGTCGGCATCGACACGGTGAAGCTCGGGGGCGAGGGCTTCGAGCTGCTCGCGGCCGAGGGCGACACCGTCCGTGCGGGCGACCCCGTCGTGCGGTTCACCCCGTCGGTGATCTCCGCCGCCGGCTACTCCCCCCGTCTGCCCGGTGGTGGTGCTCGGCAGCGCGCCGGACTCCGTCGAGCAGTCCACCGTGGGCTCGGTGCTCACCGACGGCGCGACGCTCTTCACGGTCTGACACCGTGCGCAGCGCGGGACCGGCGGTGGAGGTCAGGCGGCCGGACTGGTCGCCGTGACCTCCATCTGCACGCGGTAGCGGTCCGAGCGGTACCAGGAGCGACTGTGCTCCACGGGCCGGTCGCCGGAGTACGACACCCGGTCGAACTCGAGCACTGGTGCGCCCGTCTTCGTCCCGAGCAGGGTCGCGACGTCGTCGGCGGCGGGCTTCGCCGCGACGGTCTGCTGTGCGCGGTCGATCGGGGTGTCGTACTCGGTCGCCGCGAGCGAGTACACGGATCCGGACAGGTCGTGCTCGAGCAGCCCGGGGAACGCGTCCGCCGAGAGCCACGCGTCGTCGATCGACACCGGTGCCCCGTCGGCCATCCGCAGGCGCTTGAGGTGGTACGCGGTCGCACCGTCCCCCAGGCGCAGCGCCGCCACGGTGTCGGCGGGGGGCACGGTCTCCTCGCGGACGAGCACGACGGTGGTGGGCACGTGCCCGAGCGCCCGCATCTCCTCGGTGAAGGACGCCAGGTGCAGCGTCGACTGCACGGGCCGGTGGGCGACGAAGGTCCCCTTGCCGCGCACGCGCTCCAGGTAGCCCTCGTTGACGAGCTGTCCGAGCGCCTCGCGCACCGTGATCCGCGAGACCCCGTACTCGGCGATGAGCTGCCGCTCCGAGGGGATGGCCGCACCGGGGGCGAGCCGGGTCGTCGCGAGGTCGAGCAGGATCCGCCGCAGCTGCTGGTGCTTCGGTTCGGCACCCTCGGTGATGCGGCTCGTCATGCGGGTCCCTCTGCTCCGTCGCTCGGCGTGCTGGTCGTCCAGGTGGTCATGCGCGGACATGACCAGTGGGCCTCACAGTAGCGATTCGATCGGTGTTCGCCAACGTCGTGACAAGATGACGCCCGTGACCACGGTGGTGATCGTCGACGACGAGACGCTCGTCCGCTACGGCTTCGAGCTCATCCTCGGCGCCGCGGCGGACATCGAGGTGCTCGCCACGAGCGGGGACGTGGACGCGGTGGAGACCGTGCGGCGGCACCGACCCGACGTGGTCCTGCTCGACGTGCGGATGCCCCGGGTCAACGGGCTGCAGGTCCTCGCCCAGCTGCGCGAGCTGCCCGAACCGCCGGCCGTCGCGATGCTCACGACGTTCGACACCGACACGCAGGTCGTCGCCGAGGCGATGGACGCCGGTGCGGCCGGCTTCCTCCTCAAGGACACCGACCCCGAGTCGCTCGCCGAGTACGTCCGGGCGCTGGCCCGCGGGGGCATCGTGCTCGCGCCCGGCGTCGACCGCACCCGCCTGTTCGCGCTCCGCCGGAGCGCCGTCCCGCCGGAGCTGTCCGACCGTGAGCACGCCGTCGTGCGACTCGTCGCCGAGGGCGCGAGCAACCCCGAGATCGGCCAGCGCATCGGCGTCAGCACCGGCACCGTGAAGGAGGACGTGCGCGCCCTGCTCGCCGCCTTCGGCGTCACCACGCGCGTCCAGCTCGCGCTCCGCGCGGCCGAGGCCGGACTGCTGGATGGCTGAGACCGCCGGGCGGGTCCGGGCTGCGCTGTCCGGTCTGGACGGGAGGCTCGAGGGACTCGTCGACGCCGGCCTGCGCCGGGCGCGCACCCGGAAGGCGCCGTGGTGGGTGGTCGACGCCGTGTTCCTGGCGGCTGCGGTCGTCGACGCGGTGCTCGACCTGTCGGGAGCCACGACGACGGAGATCACGCTGTCCCTGGTCGCCGCCGGGGCGCTGGTGCTCCGCCGACGCTTCCCCGTGCTGACCTTCGCGCTCACGATGCCCGGGCTCTTCATCGGCTCCGGGGTCGTCGCGGCGAGCATCGCCCTCTTCACCCTCGGCGAGCGCACGAGTCGACGGTGGCTGATGCTCCTCGCCGCGGTCGTGCAGTTCGTCGGGTTCAGCGGCTTCGTCGTCGGTCCCCCGCAGCAGCTCGACGAGATCGTCGTGTCCACCGTCTACGCGCTCATCTTCGCCCTCGGACCACTCGCGATCGGCATGCTCGTCCGCACCCGGGCGGTGCTCGTCGACCGCATCGCCGAACTCCGGGCGTCCCGCGCCGAGGAACGCCGTCGGGGCGCCGAGGTCGCGCTGTCCCGCGAGCGGGCGCTCCTGGCCCGCGAGATGCACGACGTCGTCTCGCACCAGGTCACGCTCATCGCGGTGCAGGCCGGCGGGATGCAGATGGCCGGACGCGACGACCGGGAGCGCGAGTTCGCGCGGACGATCCGGCAGCTCTGCGTCGTGACCCTGCAGGAGCTCCGCGAGATGGTGCAGGTGCTCCGCGCGTCCGGCGGCACCGACCGCGAGATGGCACCGCAGCCCCTGCTCGGCGACCTCGACCGGCTCATCGCGGCGAGCGGCCTGGAGACCTCGGTCGCGGTCGACCTGCCGGACACCCTGTCGCAGCCGGTGCAGCGCGCCGTCTACCGCTTCGTGCAGGAGGGCCTGACGAACGTCCGGAAGCACGCGCCGGGGGCGAGCGTCCGGATCAGCGGCCGGCTGCACCACGAGCAGGTGCTCGTCGACGTCGTGAACGGGCCGGCGCGTGCCGAGCGACTCGAGCTCCCCGGGTCCGGTCTCGGGCTCATCGGGCTGGGTGAACGCGCGTCGCTGCTCGGCGGTCGGCTCGAGTCCGGGCCGCAGCCGGGGGACGGCTTCGCGCTGCACCTGCGCCTGCCCGTCGAGCACGTCCCGCCGGAGGTCGCGGTCGGAGCACCACCGCGCGGGTGACCGGCGATGGCCGATCGGCCACCCGGGTTCACGCCACCGCCCGATGCCGGAGTGACGACACCTCGGCTGTGATGACACCGTGGCACCCAACACCCTCGTCGCAGCACTCCGCCGGCACCCGGTCTCGACCGCCGTCGCCGTGGCCTCCGTCGTCCTCGTCGTCACCGCACGCATCGCGCACGCCGAGCCGGACTTCCCGCACCACCCGCCCGTCGCCTGGGCCGCCCTCGTGGTCGTCGTGCTCGCCACCCTGCTCGCGGAGCGCACCCTCGGGTCGCTCCGCACGGTGGCCATCGGCGTGCTCGCTCCCCTGGCCGCCGCCGGGACGACCCTCCTCGCCGTCACGGTCGGCGCCGCCATGGGCGAGGCGCACGCCGAGACCGCGGCGGGCCAGCCGCTCTTCGCTCCCTCGATGGTCGCGACGGCCCTCGTCGGCGCCGCCTCCGCGACGATGCCCGTCGGCCGCCGTCGCCGGATCCGGGCCGTCCTCTGGACGGTCGTCCTGACCCTCGTGCTGTTCGCCGGGCACGGGTCCGACACCGCGCGTGCCCTCGCGACCCTGTTCGGGACCGCAGCCGGCGCGATCGTGGTGCGCCGTGCCTCCCGAACGGCCCCGGAGCGCCCGCGGACCGCCGCCCGTCCCGCCGTCCAGCCCCGTTCGGTCGTCGTCGCGACGCTCGCGTCGCTCGGTGCCGGCACGCTCGTGACCCTCGTCGTGCCGCAGCCGGACGGCGTGCTCTCGCCGTTCGCGGACGCGATGAGCGACCGGGCGACCGTCCTGGTCGGCATCCTGCTCCTCGCCGCCGCCTGGCTCGTCCACCGCGGCCGTCGGACCGGTGTCGTCCTGGCCGCCGGGCTGCTCGTCGTGCTGACCGCCGTGCTCGCCGACGTGTTCCTCATCGAGCCGATGAGCGAGGGCTTCGTGCAGTGGCGGGGCCTGACCATCGACGAGGTCGAGTGGCAGGTGACGCTGCTCGGCGCCTGGGCCGTGCCCGCCGCCGTGCTGCTGGCCGTCGTGCTCCTGCGCGGCCGGCTCGTCCGGGCCCGTTTCGCCGCGGCGACCCTCGGCGACACGGGCTACCGGAAGATGCTGCGCGACGGGGACGCCGGTACCCTCGGCCACATGGGGACGTGGACCGGCAACGCCACCTGGACCCACCCCGACGGGCTGGGCGCGGTGGCCTACCGGGTGCACGGCGACGTCGCCCTGACGGTGTCCGACCCCGCCTGCGCCGCCCGTGACCGCGCCGAGGTCGTCACCGCCTTCGCCCGAGCCTGCGAGCGGAACGGCTGGACGCCCGCCTTCACGAGCGTCCACGAGTCCGTCCGCACGATCCTCGCCACCGAGGGCTGGGCGTCCTTCCCGGTCGGCGTCGAGTCGGTGCTCGACGTGACGACGTTCGACCTGCGCGGCAAGAAGCGGCAGGACCTCCGGACCGCGTCGAACCGCGCCGACCGCGAGGGCCTGCGCGACGAGTGGACGACCCTGGCCGCGCTCGACCCGGCGATGCGCGCCCAGGTCGAGGCGATCTGCACCCGCTGGGCGGCCGACCGGCGTCTGCCGGAGATGGGCTTCACGCTCGGCGGCTTCCGCGAGCTCGACGACCCCGACGTGCGGCTCCTGCTCGCCGTCACCGCCGACGACCGCGTCACCGCCGTGACCAGCTGGCTGCCCGTGCACGAGCACGGCACCCTGACCGGGTACACGCTCGACGTGATGCGCCGCGGCGAGGACGGGATGCCCGGCGTCATGGAGTTCCTCATCGCCCGCACCGCCCTGCGTGCCCGCGAGGCCGGTCTGACCACCATCAGCCTGTCCGGCACGCCGCTCGCGCCGCACACCGACGCCGGCTCCTGGGTCGCCCGCGGGTCCGCGCTGCTCGCCCGGGTGCTCGAGCCGGTGTACGGCTTCCGGTCCCTGCAGCGGTTCAAGGAGAAGTTCGGCGCCCGACACGAGCCGCTCTGGCTGGTCGTGCCGAGTGCGTTCCAGGCGCCCCGGGTGGCCCGGGCCCTGACGAGCGCGTACGTGCCCGGACTCCGCCCGAAGCACCTCTGGGCCCTCCGGCAGGCGCACACCGCGACCGCCGAGCCCGTCGCGCCGGCACCCGTCGGCGCGGGCAGCCGGTGAGCCCGACCGAGTGGCTGCTCGCGACGCCGCTGCAGGCGCCGAACAAGCTCGTCCCGATCGACACCGCGTTCGTCGTCCTCGCCCTCGTGGTGCTGCTGCCGGCGGTCCGGCGGTGGCGTGACCGCGCGGCCTGGCGACGGGTGGCCTGGCGAGCAGGGATCGCCCTCGCCGGCGCCGGACTGGTGCTCGTGGCGTGCTGGTTCACGACCTCGGTCGTCGACCTGTTCGGCGTCGCGCTGAGCCCGGTCACGCAGATGTGGAGCGCCTTCGCCGGCGCCGCTCTCGCGCTGGCCGTCACCGGGATCGTGCACGGCGGCGGGTGGCGGCGAGCCCTCGCGATCGTGCTCGTCCCCGCGGCGCTCGTCGTGCCCGCGCTCGGGATCAACGTCGAGTTCGCGAAGTACCCGACCCTCGGCACCGTCGTGCAGAGCGACCCGTACCCGACCTACCACGCGGGGGCCCGGTCGACCGCGCACCCGACCCCCGGCGGCCCCACGGCCACCGCCACGCCGACGATGCCGGGGTCCGGGCAGATCGTCTCCGCGGACATCCCGGGCACGCGCTCCGGCTTCCACCCCCGGCCGGCGGTGATGTACCTGCCGCCGGCGGCGCTCGTCCCGGACCCGCAGCCACTCCCGGTCGTGATCGCGTTCTCCGGGCAGCCGGGCGCCCCGAGCGACCTGTTCACCGCCGGACAGCTCGCCACGCCCCTCGACGAGTACGCCCGGGCCCACGGCGGTCGAGCGCCCATCGTCGTGTCGGTCGACCAGCTCTCCTCCCCGGGGCTCAACACGATGTGCGTCGACTCCCGGCTCGGGAACGTCGACACCTACGTCACGCAGGACGTCCCCGCGTGGATCCTCGCGAACACCCCGGCGACGACCGACCGAAAGGCCTGGGGGCTGACCGGGTTCTCGCAGGGGGCGACCTGCACCATGCAGTTCGTGTCCGGGCACCCGGGTGACTTCGGCGCTGCCCTCGCCGTCTCGAGCGAGCTGCAACCGATCGACCAGGGTCCGCGGCACAGCGCCGACCAGGCCTTCGGCGGCTCGATCGCGCGGTGGCAGGCCGCGGCGCCGATCGCCCTGATGCGGAAGAACGGGCTCGGCGGGCACAGCGTGTGGCTCGTCGCGGGATCGGTGGACGGGGAGTTCACGGCGAACGCGCGGGAGCTCGGCGCTGCTGCGACGGCAGCCGGGGCCCGGGTGTCGGTGTCGAGTGCGCCGGGGAGCGGGCACGACTGGAACACCGTGCAGTGGGCGTTCCGGACGGACGTGACGCCGTTCTGCGACGCGCTGTTCGCCGCGCACTCCTGACCTTCGGCCGGGCGCCGATGAACCCGTCAGGCGTTGCGCACGAGCCAGGCGAACTGGTCGTCCGTGAGTGCCCGGTCGGCCCACACCTGGCGCTCCACCCCGTCCGGCAGCGGCGCGGCCGAGCTGCCCTGCCACACGAGCGCGAGTCCCGCCGCCCGCAGCACCGCCGCGGACGCCGGGTTGTTCGTGAGGACCCGACCCGTCACCGGGACGTGGGCGTCGACCCGGGCCGCCGCGTCGAGGGCCGCTCGGGCGATCTCCTTCGCGTAGCCGTGCCCCCAGGACTCGGGCGCGAGCCGGTAGCCCAGGTTCCACACGTGGCCGGCGGTCATGTCGACGCCACCGACACCGACGAACGTGCCGTCGGTCGTCCGGACGGCCCACGAGCCGAGCCCGTGCCGCGCGCGTCCACCGATCTTCCGCTGCACCATGTCGATGGTGGACGAGCGGGTCGTGTGCCGCGCCGTCGGCAGGTGGGTCCACGTGCGCGCGTCGGAGAACAGCGCGTGCACGTCGTCGATGTCCGCCGGGGTGAGCGGCGTCAGCACCAGGCGATCCGTCCGGATCTCCTGCGCCGGGGTCAGGAGCTGGTGGGCCATGCACCGATCATCGCCCGCGCCACCGACAACGCGGTGAACACCACGCGACGTCCGCGTGATCCGGCCCCGGCGTGCGGGAAGCCGCAGTCGCTCAGTCGAGCAGGAGCGCCGGCTCCTCGATGATCGACGCGATGTCGGCCACGAAGCGCGAGGCCACGTCGCCGTCCACCACGCGGTGGTCGAACGAGGCGCCGATCGTGGTCACCATCCGCGCGCGGACCTCGCCGTCGACGACCCACGGCTTCGGCTTGATCGTGCCCATCGCCACGATCGCGACCTCGCCCGGGTTGAGGATCGGCGTCCCGGTGTCCATGCCGAACACCCCGATGTTGGTGATCGTCACGGTGCCGTCGGCCATCTGCTTCGGCGTGGTCTTGCCGTCGCGGGCCGTCAGGGTCAGGTCCTCGAGCGCCTGGGCGAGCTCGAACAGGGACATGTCCTGCGCGTCCTTGATGTTCGGCACGATGAGCCCGCGCGGGGTCGCCGCGGCGATGCCGAGGTTCACGAAGTGGTGGACGATGATCTCCTGGTCGGTCCAGGTCGAGTTCACCGAACGGTTGCGGCGGACGGCCCAGATCACGGCCTTCGCGAAGACGAGCAGCGGCGAGACCTTCACGCCGGCGAACGTCGGCGACGCCTTCAGGCGCTTGACGAACTCCATGGTGCGGGTGGCGTCGACGTCGACGAACAGCGAGACGTGCGGCGCCGTGAACTTCGACGTCGTCATCGCGGTCGCGATCGCCTTGCGGACGCCCTTCACCGGGATCGTCTCGCGGCGGACGTCGCCCCACTCGGGCGTCTCGATGTTCCGGAAGACGCCGGCCTGCTTGGCGTGCCGGATGACGTCGTCGCGCGTGACCTCGCCGGCGAGCCCGGTGGGCACGACCTCGGTCAGCTCGACGTCGAGGTCCTTCGCGAGCTTGCGGATCGGCGGCTTCGCGAGGACGTTCACGGCGGCGAGGGCCTTGCGCGGGCGCGTGCCCTGGGCGGCGACGGCCTGCGCCGTCGAGTCCTCACCCGGGTCCGACGCGGCCTCGGCAGCCGCCTGCGCGTCCGCACTGGAGGCACGGCTCGCCTCGGCCGCGAGGGCTGCGGCCCGGCGGGCACCCGGCTTGCGACGCGACGGGGACGTGGTCGCCGAGCCGTAGCCGACGAGGACGGCCCCGGAGGACTCGTCGGAGCCGACGACCGTGGCGTGGTCGGCGACCTCGGGGGTCGCCGCGGCGTGGCGCGCCGCCGGCGCGGCCGCGGCGGGAGCAGATGCGGCCGGAGCCGCGGGCGGGGTCTGTGCAGCGGGAGCCTGTGCGGCGGGGGCCTGCGCGGCGGGCGCGGGCGCCGGGGTGGACGCGACCACGGGCGAGGTCGGGACGCTGTCGGCGACCGGTGCCGTGCCTCCCGGCTGGACACCGGTGGGTGCACCGGAGGCGACCGACGCGTCGGACTCGACGCGGATGATCGGCTTCCCGACCTCGACCGTGTCGCCCTCGGACACGAGCAGTCCGGTGACGGTGCCGGCGAACGGCGACGGGAGCTCGACGAGGGACTTCGCGGTCTCGATCTCGACGAGGACCTGGTCCACGGCGATCTCGTCCCCGATCGCCACGCGCCACTGCACGATCTCGGCCTCGGTCAGGCCTTCGCCCACGTCGGGCAGGGGGAATTCGGCGGTGGCCACTACGGCTCCTTCGACGGTCAGGACGGTTCTGGTCAGTACGCGAGCGCGCGGTCGACGGCTTCGAGGACCCGGTCGGCGTCGGGCAGGTGCAGGTGTTCGAGCTTCGAGACCGGGAACGGCACGTCGAAGCCGGACACCCGCAGCGGCGGCGCCTGCATCGTGTAGAAGCAGTGCTCGGCGACGGTCGCGGCGATCTCGCTGCCGACGCTGACGAAGCCGGAGGCCTCTTGCGCGATGACGAGGCGGCCGGTCTTCCGCACCGAGGCGAAGAGCGGCTCCCAGTCGATCGGCGAGATCGAGCGGAGGTCGATGACCTCGCAGCTCGTGCCCTCGGAGTCGGCGAGCTCGGCGGCCTGCATGAGCGTCGCCACCATCGCGCCGTGGCCGACGAGGGTGACCTCGCTGCCGGTGCGGGCGACGCGCGTCGTGTGCATCGGGACGTGGCCGCCGATCAGGTCGACCTCGCCCTTCGGCCAGTAGCGGGACTTCGGCTCGAGGAAGATCACCGGGTCCTTCGACGCGATGGCCTCCTGGATCATCCAGTACGCGTCGTTCGGCGTGCTCGGGCTCACCACGCGGAGTCCAGGGGTGTGCGCGAAGTACGCCTCCGGGGACTCCTGGTGGTGCTCGACGGCGCCGATGTGCCCGCCGTAGGGGATGCGGATGACGACCGGCAGCGACATGTGCGCCGGCAGTCGGTTCTGCATCTTCGCGAGCTGCGAGGTGATCTGGTCGAACCCCGGCCAGACGAAGCCGTCGAACTGGATCTCGACGACCGGGCGGTAGCCGCGCAGGGCGAGCCCGATCGCGGTGCCGATGATGCCGGACTCCGCGAGCGGGGTGTCCCGGACGCGCTCGGCGCCGAACCGCTCCTGCAGGCCCTCGGTGATGCGGAAGACGCCGCCGAGCTGGCCGATGTCCTCGCCCATCAGCAGGACCTTGTCGTCCGCCTGCATCGCCGCGGCGAGCCCGGCGTTGAGCGCCTTCGCCATCGGCAGGTTCGGGGTGGGGTCGCTCGGGACCTCGCCGGCACCGGGGTGGGCGCGGAGCGTGTAGTCGAAGAGCTGCTCGGTGGTGCTCATCAGTGGGAGCCCCCTTCGTAACCGGCCTCGTAGCGTTCGAGCCAGGCCTGCTGGTCGGCGACCGTCGGATGCGGCTCGCGGTACACGTTCTGGAACATGACGTCGATCGACGGCGGGGCCAGGGCGACCGTGCGGCGTCGGACGTCGGCGGCGATGTCCTCGCCCTCCTCGTCGAACACGGCGAGCTGCGCGTCGGTGACGCCGAGGCTGCGGAGGTAGGCGGCCGACCGGCTGATCGGGTCGCGGCGGACCCACTCGGCCAGCTCGTCGTCCTCGCGGTAGCGGCTCGGGTCGTCGGAGCTCGTGTGCGCACCGATGCGGTACGTGTCGGCCTCGACGAAGGCGGGACCCTGCCCGCTGCGGGCGTGGTCGGTCGCGACGACGGACGCCGTGTACGAGGCGAGGACGTCGTTGCCGTCGACCCGGACGCTCGGGATGCCGAAGCCGCGGGGGCGGTCGACGAGCGGGCTCGGCGACTGCGTGGTCACCGGGACGGAGATCGCCCAGTGGTTGTTCTGCAGGAAGAAGACCACGGGGGCCTTCGTCGAGGCCGCGAAGACGTAGGCCTCGTTGACGTCGCCCTGGCTGGTCGCACCGTCGCCGAAGTAGACGATCGAGCACGAGTCGACGTCGGGGTCACCGGTGCCGACGACGCCGTCGAGCTGCTGGCCGAGCGCGTAGCCCGTCGCGTGCAGCGTCTGCGACCCGATGACGAGGGTCGAGATGTGCGTGTTGCCGCGCTCGTCCGGGTCCCACCCGCCGTGGGTCTGCCCGCGGTACATCGCGATGATCTCCATCGGCTCGACGCCGCGGTGCATCGTGACGGCGTGCTCGCGGTACGACGGGAAGACGTGGTCCTGCGCCCGGAGCGCGAAGACCGAGCCGACCTGCGCGGCCTCCTGTCCGTGGCTCGGCACCCACAGGCCGAGCTGTCCGGTGCGCTGGAGGTTGTGCCCGGCGTGGTCGAACCGCCGGGTGAGGACCATCCGGCGGTGCATCGCCAGCAGGGTCTCCTGCGGGATCGCCCGGGCAGCGGCGGCGTACTCGGCGTTCTCGTCGGTCTCCACGAACCGGCCCTCGGGGTCGAGGAGCCGGACGGTGGTCGACTCGGGTGCCGCGGCGCGGAATGACATGCCGGTCAGCGTAGCGGGCGGTCCGAGGGGGCCATCTGGAGGTCCTCCACAAGCGAGGCCGCTGTTTCGAGGAGCGTTTCCACAGCCTCGTGCTCGCCGATCGAGATGCGGATCCCCTCGTTCCCGAAAGCCCGCACGATGATCCCCGCGCGGTCGAAGGCATCGGCCGCATGTGCGGTGCGTTCCCCGGTCGGCAACCAGACGAAGTTGCCCTGCGCGTCCGGCACGTCCCAGCCCTGGTCGCGGAGCGCGGCGACGATCCGGTCGCGGGACTGCGCGAGCTCGGCGACGCGCTCGAGCAGTTCGTCCTCGCGCTCCAGGCTCGCGAGCGCGGCCGCCTGCCCCTGCGCCGTCACGGACAGCGGGATGGCGCACGCGCGGACGGCGTCGAGCACGTACGTCGGGCCGAGGGCGTACCCGACGCGCAGACCCGCGAGGCCGTACGCCTTCGAGAACGTCCGCAGCACGACGAGGTTCGGGTACCGCTCGAGCAGCGGAGCGCCCCGGACGGCGGTCGGCTCGGTCACGAACTCGGCGTAGGCCTCGTCGAGCACGACGAGCACCGACGACGGCACCCGCGCCATGAAGGCGTCGAACTCAGCGGCGGTCACGACCGGTCCGGTGGGGTTGTTCGGGGAGCAGACGATCACCATCCGCGTGCGCTCGGTCACGGCGGCGGCCATCGCGTCGAGGTCGTGCCCGCCGTCCGGCCGGTTCGGGACCTGCACGCTCGTGGCGCCGGCGACCGTGACGACGCCCGGGTAGGCCTCGAACGAGCGCCACGCGTAGACGACCTCGTCGCCGGGGGCGCTCACGGCGCGGGCGAGCTCGTGCAGGATCGCGACGCTCCCCGGGGCGACGTGCACCTGGTCCGGGGTCAGGCCGAACCGGTTCGCGAGCACCGCTCGGACGGCGAGGGCGCTGGCGTCCGGGTAGCGGTTGAACGCCGTCTGGGCCTGCACCGCCTCGACGACGCCGGGCAGCGGCGGGAAGGGGTTCTCGTTGCTCGAGAGCTTGAAGGCGTCCGCGGCGGCCTGCCGACCCTGCTGGTACGCGGGGAGGACCGCGATCTCGGGTCGGATGTGCACGCGCGTGTCAGTCACCCAGTCAGCGTAACCGCGGGTCGGTCACGCAGACAGCGTGACCACCGACTCAGCGGAACCGGCGGTGTCGCCGGGCATCATGGCGGCATGCGATTCCTCGTCCGCCTCGTCGTCAACGCCGTCGCGCTCTGGCTCACGACCCTGATCGTGAGCGGTGTCACGGTCGTCCCGTTCGGCACCGGCGACACCACCGCCGTCGTGCTGACGTTCCTGCTCGTGGCGTTCGTGTTCGGCCTGGTGAACGCCGTCGTCGGCACGATCATCCGGGTCGTCGCGTTCCCGCTCTACGTCCTGACGCTCGGGCTCATCTCGCTCGTCGTCAACGCCGTCCTGCTGCTGATCGTCGCCGGGATCTCCGACGCGATGGGCTTCGGGTTGCAGGTCGAGTCGTTCGGCTGGGGCATCGTGGGTGCCTTCGTCCTCGCCGTGTTCTCGTGGCTGATCGGCCTGTTCGTGCGCCCCGCGCTCGAACGGCGCCGTCGGTGACGCGGGCCGGGCGACCGACCGGCACCGTGCCTCCAGGCCGGTGACCGTCGCGCGCACCCGCCGCGACCCGTCATGATGAGCACATGACCGAGGACGGCCCAGCACCCTTCCGCGTGTCGTTCGTCTGCAGCGGGAACATCTGCCGATCGCCGATGGCGGGCATCGTCTTCGCGCAGATCGCGGCGGACGCGGGGATGTCCGACCGGTTCCAGGTGGAGTCGGCCGGCACCGGGGACTGGCACGTCGGGGAGCCCGCGGACGAGCGCACGATCGCGGCGCTCGCAGCGCGCGGATACGATGGCAGCAGGCATCGCGCCCGCCAGTTCGACCCGGACCGGTTCCCGGACCTCGACCTGGTGGTCGCACTCGACCGATCCCACGAACGCGTCCTGCGCTCGTGGGCACCGACCATGGACGACGCCGCCAAGGTGACGCTCCTGTTGCGGTACGACGACGCCTGGCCCCAGCAGACCGACGTACCGGATCCGTACTACGCGGACCGGCACGAGTTCGACCGAGTGCTCTCGACCGTCGAGCGGGCCTGCCGGGCGCTCTTCCGACAACTCGAACCGGCAGTCCGTCAGGGAGCCCCATGACCCCCCTTCCCCCGCAGCCGATCAGCCCGCTCGACGGGCGGTACTACCCGGTCGTGCACACGGTGGGCGAGCACCTCTCCGAAGCCGGCCTCAACCGTGCGCGCGTCGTGGTCGAGGTCGAGTGGCTCGTGTTCCTGACCGACCACGCCATGTTCACGACCTCGCCGCTGAGCGTCGACGACAAGGCCGCGCTCCGTCGGGTCGTCGAGACCTTCGGGCAGCAGGAGATCGCCGAGCTCGCCGAGATCGAGGCGACGACCCGCCACGACGTCAAGGCGGTCGAGTACTTCGTGCGCCGTCGCCTGTCCGACCTCGGACTCGACGCCATCGCCGAACTGACGCACTTCGCGTGCACGAGCGAGGACGTCAACAACCTGTCCTACGCGCTCACCGTCCGGGACACCGTCGAGCAGGTGTGGCTGCCGGCCTACCGCTCCGTGATCGCGACGCTGCGCGCGATGGCCGAGGAGCTCAAGGCCGTCCCCATGCTGTCCCACACGCACGGGCAGCCGGCCACCCCGACCACGCTCGGCAAGGAGCTCGCGGTCGTCGTCTACCGGCTCGAGCGCGTCCTCGCGCAGATCGAGGGCGGCGAGTACCTCGGCAAGTTCTCCGGCGCGACCGGCACGTTCTCGGCACACCTGGCCGCCGACCCCGAGGCCGACTGGCCCGCACTGTCGAAGGAGTTCGTCGAGGGCCTCGGTCTGACGTGGAACCCGCTCACGACGCAGATCGAGTCGCACGACTGGCAGGCCGAGCTGTACGACCGGGTCCGGCACGCGAACCGCATCCTGCACAACCTGGCGACGGACGTGTGGACCTACATCTCGATGGGGTACTTCACGCAGATCCCGGTCGCGGGCGCCACGGGGTCGTCGACCATGCCGCACAAGATCAACCCGATCCGCTTCGAGAACGCCGAGGCGAACCTCGAGATCTCGTCGGCGCTGTTCTCCACGCTGTCCGAGACGCTCGTCACGAGCCGCCTGCAGCGCGACCTCACCGACTCCACCACGCAGCGGAACATCGGCGTCGCGTTCGGGCACTCGCTGCTCGCGCTCGACAACCTGCGCCGCGGCCTGGGCGAGATCGCCGTGAACCAGGTGCGGCTGGCCGAGGACCTCGACCACAACTGGGAGGTGCTGGGCGAGGCGGTCCAGACGGTCATCCGGGCCGAGGTCACCGCGGGGCAGTCGAACATCGAGGACCCCTACGCGATGCTCAAGGAGCTCACCCGGGGCAAGCGGATCGGCCAGGACGAGCTCGTGGCCTTCGTGAACGGCCTCGACATCTCGTCCGGCGCCAAGGCGCGGCTGACGGCCCTGACGCCGGCGACGTACACGGGCCTGGCGGACGAGCTGGTCGACCACCTCGAGGTCTGAGGCCCGGGCCCGGGCAGGTCCGGTCCGGTCCGATCCGGTCAGCAAGACGCAACCTCGGCGGCTCCTCGCAGCGGTACTCCGCTGCGAGGAGCCGCCTTCGTTGCGTCCCGCGGGTGACGGGACCGCACGACCGGACTGGAGGCACGGTGCCGGTCCGGTGCGCGCGTCAGCCGCCCGGGGTGGTGACGTCGCGCGCCTCCGCGACCAGCGCCTCCAGGACGGTCCGGACCGCGGGACGGACCGCGCGGTCCGGACGCACGAGCGCCTCGATGCGCCGCCCGGCGCGGACCGCGCCGAGCTCCGCCAGGTGGAACCGACCCGCCGCCCGGGTGCCCGACGTGTACCGCGGCACCAGGGCGACGCCGTGCCCGGCCGCGACGAGGTTCTCGATGACCGGCAGGTGGATCGTGCGGAAGCCGACGTCGGGCGGGGTGTCGGTCGCGGCGGCCATGGCCGTCAGGACGCGGTCGATCGGGTAGCCCTCGGGGACGCCGATCCAGGGTTCGCCGACGACCTCGTCGATCCGTACCCGGTCGCGGTCGGCGAGCCGGTGCCCGAGCGGCAGCGCCACGTCGAGCGGCTCGCGCAGCAGCGGGACCGTCTCGAGTCGTTCGCGCCCGGCGGGCGGCGCGCCGTCCGGCCGGTGCCCGATGACGACGTCGTGGTCGGCGGTGAGCGGCCCGAAGGCGTCCTCGTCGACGTCGACGTCCGCCAGGACCAGGTCGATCGCGGGGTGGTCCCGCATGCGCGTGAGCAGTCCGGGCAGCAGGAGCTCCGCGGCCGAGGGGAACACCGCGAGGTCGACGCTGCCGACCGTGCCGCCGAGGTGTTCCTGCCACGCGGCGTCGAGCTCCGCGACGGCCGTGGCCACGCCGTCCGCCAGGCGTGCGAGCACCCGGCCGTGCTCTGTCAGCCGGACACCCCGGCCGACGCGTTCGACCAGCGGCACCCCGACCTGTCGCTCGAGGGTGCGGAGCTGTTGCGAGACCGCGCTCGGGGTCCGGTGCACGGCGGTGGCGACCGCCGTCACGCTCCCCCGCCCGGCGAGCTCGCGGAGCACGGCGAGGAGCTGCACGTCGAAGCCGACCATGAAGTGAGGCTACAACGTCGATGCGGAACTCTGCGCTGGTGCTGCACGGTCAGCGCACCCCACGATCAGGAGGTGCGCTCTCGTGACCGACTCCTCGCCGTCCTGGTCGCCTTCGTCTGGGGACTGAACTTCCCCGCGACGGCGCTCGCTCTCGAGCACTTCCCGCCGTTCCTGCTCGCCGCCGTCCGGTTCACGCTGCTGGCCGTGCCGACGGTGCTCTTCGTGCCGCGGCCGCGGATGCCGTTCGGGCGGCTGCTGCTCGTCGGCGCCGGCCTCGGGGTGCTCCAGTTCGCGTTCCTGTACCTCGGCATGGCGGCGGGGCTGCCGTCCGGGCTGGCCTCGCTCGTGCTGCAGGCGTCGGCGCCGTTCACGGTCGTGCTCGCCGGGGTGTTCCTGCGTGAACGGCTGACCGGACGACAGGTGGTCGGCGTGACGATCGCGGTCGCGGCACTCGCGGCGATCGCGGTCCACCGTGCCCATGCCGCGGCGCTCCTGCCGGTCGTGCTCGCGCTGTGCGGTGCGCTCGGCTGGGCGATCGGCAACGTGGCCACCCGCCGCGCCGGTCCGGTCAACCCACTGCACCTGACGCTGTGGTGGTCGATCGTGCCGCCGGTGCCGATGGCCGTCCTCGCGCTCGTCGTCGAGGGGCCCGAGCGCGTCGGCACGGCCCTCGGCACGGCCTTCACCGCGGCGGCGCTCCCCGCGGACCTTGGGCTGCTCTACATCGTGCTCGTCGCGTCGCTGGTCGGGTACGGCATCTGGTCACGCCTTCTGGGTACGTACCCGTCGAGCACGGTCGCCCCGTTCTCGATGCTCGTCCCCGTGGTCGGCGTGCTCGCTTCCTGGGTGGCCTTCGGTGAGGTCCCCGACGTGGTCGAGGTGGTCGCCGGCGTGGTGGTGGTCGCGGCGGTGCTCTGGTCGTCCCGGACGCCCCGGGTCGTGCCGACGGTCGCGCTCCCGGCCGGGGCCGCCGCTCCGGGTCCCGCGGCGGTCGCCGAGCCGCTCCCGGTCAGCCCCGGTGCTGGCGGCGCTCCGCGATGATCCCGGCGAGCGCCCCGCGCAGGTCGGGGTGGCGGAACTCGTAGCCCGCCGCGAGCAGCCGGGTCGGCACCACCCACCGGCTCTTCAGGACGAGTTCGGTCTCGGTCCGGATCGCGAACGACCCGAGTTCGAGCATCCAACGCCACGTCGGGATGCCGATGCGGCGTCCGACGGCCTCGCGGATGGTCGCCATCACGGTGCGGTTGTCCGACGGCTCCGGGCTCGACACGTTCACCGGCCCCTCGATCTCCGGGTGGTCGCGGACGAACCGGACGACCCCGACGACGTCGGCGACGTGCACCCAGCTGAAGCGCTGCCGCCCGTGGGTGTGCCGGTCGTGGTGGTACGTCCCGGCGCGCAGTCGGGATCGTGTCGGGAACCACGGGCCGTCGTACTGCGGTCCGCCGAGGCCGGCCTGCGCGAGTCGGAGGAGCGGGACCAGGGCGCTGCCGTCGCCGAACACGATGGCCATGCGCAGTGCGACCCGACGGGTGGCGGGCAGGTCGGCGTCGAAGAACGCGCGCTCCCACGCCCGAGCCACCGAGACCGAGAAGCCCTCGCCGAGCTCGCCCGTGTCCTCGTCCTGCGGTCGGTCGTCGGCGTGACGGTAGATCGTGGCGGTGGACGCGTTCAGCCAGAGCGGCGGCGGGTGTTCGGCGGTCCGGATCGCCTCGGCCAGCTCGAGCGTCGTGTCGACCCGGGACCGCAGGATCTCCGCGCGGTTGCGGCGGCCGTAGCGGCAGTCGACGCTCTTCCCCGCCATGTTCACTACGAGCGCGGCGCCGTCCACGAGCTCGCGGATGCGCATGGTGTTGCCCCACACGGCGTCGCCGGAGCGTCCGACCGTGACGACCTCGTAGCCCTCGTCGCGGAAGGCGTCCTGCAGGTACCGCCCCACGAAGCCGCTCGCCCCCGCGATGACCACCCTCGGCTGCTCCGGTGCCATCAGCCATCCCCTCGTCGACCGGTGTCGGGCACGACCGCGTAGCGGAAGGTCCCCTCGTACCGGTACAGCGTGCCGAGCACCGGCGCGCGGAGCACCAGGGACACGCGCTGCACGTCGGCATCGTCATCGAATCGTTCCACGAGCGTCACACGCGGCGCGACGCGAGCCGGGACGACCAGGTCGCGCCCGAGCGCCCGGAACGACACCCGGGTGGAGACCAGCCGGAGCGCGCCCGCCTCCGGCCCGGTCGCGTCGACCTCGGCGCGCAGCAGCGCGCTGAGGCGCCCGCGGCGCCCGAGGTGGTCGACCAGCCCGTCCGGTCCGGCGGCGATGGCGTCCACCATCGTGCGGGACCCGGAGCGGAACCGGAAGGTGCGCCGCGCGACCACGGCGATCTGAGCCTCCCGGCCGTCCGCCGCCCCGCGACCGACGCGAGCCGGACGGTTCTCGACGGTGAACGGGACGTCCCGTTCCCAGACCGGGAACAGCACCCCCTCGTGGGCGAGGCACGCGAGGACCGGCCACAGCCAGCGTCGCGGTGTGCCGACCACGGCGAAGACGCCTTCGCCCCGGCCGACGTGACCGGCCGGGACCGGACCGAAGTACGTGCGGAGCCGCGGGTGCAGGCGGGCCAGTACGTGGGGCGGGATCGTCAGCTGCCACGGCGACACGGTCACGTGCCGAGCCTGGCACGTCGTCGGTGCGACTGCCTACGATCGAGGGCATGGGTCACGACCACGGGCACGTGCACGGACACGCCTCCGAGCGGGCGCTCCTGGTCGCGTTCTGCATCTCGGCGGGCATCCTGCTGGCCGAGGTCGTCGGGGCGGTGCTGACCGGGTCGCTCGCGCTGCTCGTCGACGCCGGGCACATGGTCGTCGACACGGGTGGACTCGGCATCGGGCTCGTCGCGACGCGGCTCGCCCGGCGCTCGCCCACCGCCCAGCGGACCTGGGGGTACCAGCGGGCCGAGGTGCTCGGGGCCACGGCGCAGGCGGCGATCCTGCTCGCCGTCGGCGTCTACGTCGTGATCTCCGCGGTCCAACGGCTGTTCGTCCCGGCCGACGTGCACGCCGGACCGCTCCTGGTGTTCGGCGTCGTCGGGCTCGTCGGGAACGTGGTGGCGTACGCGGTGCTGCTCCGGGCCTCCGGCGAGGGCTTCACGTCCCGTGCCGCGCGGCTCGAGGTCCTGAACGACACCCTCGGCTCGGTCGCGGTCATCGCCGCGGCCGTCGTCCTCGGGCTGACAGGGTGGCAACGGGCGGACTCCGTCGCCGCGATCCTGATCGGGCTGCTCATCCTGCCGCGCGCGGTCCGGCTGCTGCGGGAGACCGCGAACGTCCTGCTCGAGTCGACGCCTCCAGGGCTCGACCTGGACGACGTGCGCGCGCACATCCTGGAGCTCGACCACGTCATCGCGGTGCACGACCTGCACGCGACGCTCGTCGCGACCGGGGTGCCGAACCTGACGGCGCACGTCGTCGTGGACGACCACTGCTTCTCGACGGCGCACGCACCGCGGATCCTCGACGCGTTGCAGCAGTGCGTCGCGGAGCACTTCGACGTGCCGGTCGAGCACTCGACGTTCCAGCTCGAGCCGGTGTCGCACCGGCGGCACGAGCACGAGGTGCACGCGTAGGACCTGCCGGCGTCAGCAGCCGTCTTCTCGCGTCGGGTAGGCGGTGATCACCCGGTCCGTCGTCGCCGAGACGATGACCTTGACGAAGGGCTCGTCGTCGGGCCGGGAGCCGTCGTCGAAGCGCACCGGCGCGGCGAAGCACACCTTGCCGTCGCCGGCGTCGGCCGGGTAGCCGTCCCGCGGGGAAACGAGAGCGGTCTGCACCGCGGTGAGCATCGCGTCGTCCCAGTCACGGCTGCCGTGCCCGGCGAGGACGTCCTGCCAGTCGCGGGTGTGCCGGACGCGGATGTGCTCGTAGCCCTGGGCCGACGTCCCGCACTGCAGGACGACCTCGCCGAGCGCGGCCGTGTCGTAGCGGGCGACGACCTGGCGGCTGCTCGACCGGCACTGGTCGAGCACGTCGGCGCCGGGCAGGTCGGGGCCCTCGCGCGGGATCGTGACCGTGACCTCGCCCGGGGCCCGCGCCGCGTCGGTGGCCGTCGTCGCGGGGGTCCCACTGCCCGGGGCCGGGTCGTCCCCGCTCCGCTCGGTCGTCAGCACGACCCCGGCGGCGACCAGGCCGGCGGCGATGACCGCGGCGAGGCCGGCGAGGGCTGGTCGTGTGCGCTTCCGGGCCATGCCACCCAGTATGCCGGGCGGACCCGCGCGGGCCGGGCCCGCCCGGCGTCGACCGGGCTCGCCTGGTCGGGCCGGGCCGGGCCGGGCCGGACCGGAGCGGACCAGGCGGGACCGGGCCGGACCTGGCCGGGCCGGACCGGTGCTGCTGCGTCCTACTCGGCGTTGGCCGCCAGCCGGACACCCGCCACCACGGCGAGCACGACCACGAAGACCACGTACCCGAGCAGCACCGGCAGCGTCGGGACCACGAGGAGCGCCGCGCCGACCGCCACCACCGGGACCGTGAGCCCCGCGTAGGCGATCAAGAAGGTCGCCGCCAGCACACCGCCGCGCTGCTCGGGGCCGACGAGGGACCCGGCGCGGGCGATCGACGCGCGGAACAGCAGCCCCACGCCCGCTCCGGCGACGACCCCGCCACCGATGAACCCGGCGACCTGCAGCACGACGGCGGCGACCGCGAGGACCGCGAGCCCGACGACCAGGAGCACCAGCCCGAGCTGGACCTGCCGACGCTGCGTGAGCCGGGCGAAGACGATCTGCGACACCGCACTCGCCGCGAACACGCCGAACGTGGTCGCCCCGGCCGCGAGCCGGTCGGTCACGTGGAACGTCGTCGCGAGGAACGTCGGCGCCACCGAGGTGAAGAGCCCCTGCACCGCGAGCGCCGCGAACGCCGCGGTCCCGGCGGCCCAGAACGCCCCGGCCTGCCCGGCGGGCGCCTGCATCCGCTGCGGTCGGTACGGCACCGGCTGCTCCGGACGGTCGACGGTCTCGGGCGCCGCGAGCACCACGACGAACGCGACGACCAGCGCCACCACGAACACGACGTACGGCACGACGAGCGGCTGACCGACGAACTCGGCGAGCGCCCCGCCGACGAGCGCCCCGAGCGACAGCCCGCCGAGGTTCACCGCCCCAGCCGCCACGCTCGCGCCCTTCGCGGACGCGTCCGACCCGGTGGCCCGGACGCGGAGCTCGCCGAGGTGCGCGGTGGCCGTCGCGGTGAGGAGCCCCACCCCGAGGCCGGTCACGAGCCGGGCCACGACCAGCCCGGTCACGTCGTCCCACAGCAGGAACAGCACCGCGGCGACGAGTTCGAGGGCCACGGAAACCAGCACGAGGGGGCGGCGTCCGTGCACGTCGCTGAGGTGCCCGGCGAGGAACAGCGACGCCACCACCCCGACGCCGTAGGCCGCGAAGACCACGGTGGTGGTGAAGGTCGGGAAGCCGTCCCGCGCCTGGTAAATCACGTACAGCGGGGCGGGGACGGTGGCGAAGGCCATGACCGCCAGGAACGCGAACGCGACGGCCCAGAAGCCGTAGCCGTGCCGGCGCCGGGTGTGCGCGCGGTGTCCCCGAGGGGCGGGGACCCGGTCGGCAGCGGCGGTGAGAGCGGGAGCGGTGGTCGAGGACATGCCTCGATGGTCGTCCCGCGAGCGGCATCGAGTCCAACGGTTCTCCTTGATGGCCACCATCGACCTGGTCGATACTCGTCGGGTGGAGACCCGCCTGCTCGAACAGTTCGTCGCCGTGGCCGCCGAGGGCAGCGTGACCCGTGCCGCCGAGCGCCTGTGGGCCGCGCAGTCGACCGTCTCGGCGGGCATCGCGTCGCTCGAACGCTCGCTCGGCGTCCGGCTGTTCGACCGGACGGGCCGCCGGACCACCCTCACCGCCGCGGGCGAGGACCTGCTCCCCCACGCCCGCGCTGTCCTCGACGCCCTCGACCGGATGCGCGACCTCGCCACCGTGGACGACGCCGACCTGCGCGGACGGGTCCGGCTCGGGATCTTCACGAGCATGGACATCGTCGACCTCACCGGGGTCCTCCGTCGGTTCCGGCAGCGCCACCCCCTCGTCGCGGTGGAGCTCATGACGTCACCGACCGGGACGACCGGGCTCGTCCACGACCTGGTGGCCGGACGACTCGACCTCGCCTACACGGGGTTGCTCGCGGTGCCGCCGGGCATCACGGTCGAGCCGCTGCGGGAGATGCCGTTCCGCGTGTTCGTGGCGTCCGACCACCCGCTCGCGGGACGGACGTCGGTCGGGCTCGCCGAGCTCGCCGGTGAGCCGTTCATCGACACGGCGCACGGGTTCGGCAACCGGATCATCCTGGACGCGGCCCTCGACCGGCTCGGGATCCGGCGCCGCATCGTCGCGGAGATGAACGACATGCCCGCCGTGGTGCGGTTCGCGACCGCCGGTCTCGGTGTCGGGGTCGTGCCGGACTCCGGCGTGCAGCACGACGGCGCCGTCCTGGAGCTCGAGGACGACGTCGCGCCGCTGCGGATCGGGCTGGCGATGCGGACCGACCCGGAACCCAACCGCGCGACGCAGGCGCTGGCCCGCGACGTCGTCGCGGCGCGGCGGGCGGTCTGACGGGACCCACCGACGGACTGGAGGCACGGGGCGGGGCCCGCCACGCGCCTCCAGGCCGTCAGTCCCCCCAGACCTCCCCGACGATCGCGGGCAGGAGCCCGTTCGTCGGGAAGTTCGACTGGTCGACCTCGATCCAGGTCCCACCACGCTCGAAGCGGGTCCGGGTCTGCGTGCCGCCGCCCTCCGGCACGAACGTCACCCGGCAGACCGAGCCGCCGAGTTCGTCCGTGCAGGTGGGCTCGCGGTCGCCGAAGGTGATGGCGTCCGCCCCCGTGGCCTGCCCGGGGATCAGGGTGCCCATCGTGAGCGCCAGACCGGACCACCCGGAGTTGGATCCCCAGAGACAGTAGAGGTCGGTGACGGGGTAGCCCGGACCGGTCTCCGTGCCGACACCCGAGATCAGCATCGGCTCCACCGCGCCGAAGAGCCGCTCGTACTCGGATGCCGGGACGACAGAGCGGCAGTCGGTCGGGATCGACGCCGTCGTGCTCGGTGTCGAGGCGGATGTCGGGATGGGTGTCGGCCGGCCGGTGATCGGCGCCGAGCTCGGAGTCGTCGCGGACGGCGCCGGCTCGGGCTGCTGCGTCTGCGCGGGCGCTGCCGCCGGACGGTCCTGTTGCGTGAGCGTCAACGCGACCGCACCGGTCGCCGTGCCGAGCGCGAGCAGCGCCACGACGCCGACGACGATGCCGGACCGTCCGCGTCGCCGGGCCGGCCGCGGGGTGGCGCGTTCGAGGACGTGCTGCTTCATCGCGACGAGCATGCGCTGCAGGTCGTCTCCCTCTGGGGGTTCAGTGTTCATCGTGCATCACCACCTTCTTGAGTCGACGACGGTTGCGGGAGACGCGTTGCGTGACGGCCCCCACGGACAGGCCGAGGAGTTCCGCGGCCTCGGCGTACGAGTGCCCCGCGAGCAGGCACAGCTCGCAGATGCGCCGGTCGAGATCGGGGAGCGCCGCGATCTCGGCACGCACCCACCGCAGGGTCTCGGCAGCCTCGCCGTGGTCCGTCGGAGCCGTCAGGGTCTCCGGCAGCTCGTCGGTGCGGTGCTTGGTGCGCTTCCGTCCCGCGTTGAACGCCAGGTTCCGGCACACCACGAGCAGCCACGGCAGCACGGTGTCCGCCGGCAGTTCGAGCGTCGACGATCGCTGCCAGAGCGTGAGGAACGCGTCCTGCACGACCTCCTCGACGTCCTGCCGGTCATCGGCGAGTGCCCACGTGTAGCGGGTGAGGGTCGCGGCGTAGCGGTCGAACATGCGAGCGAGCGCGCCGCGGTCGCCCGTTGCCATCGCCCGGACGAGCATCGCGTCCGTCTCCGTGGTCACTCCCACGTCCCACCTCCCTCATCCCAGAGGTGTCGACAGGACCCGCGATCCTGACACGCCGGTCCGAGATCCGTGCTCCCGGGCGCGTCGTCGGAGACCGGCGCCAGGGCGGCCTCAGTGGAAGTCGTCGCCCTCGACGCGTTCACCGGGGGCTTTGTGCCCACCGAGCATGTCGTTGTCGTCCTGGTCGCTCGACGACGCCAGCTGCAGCATCGCGAGTACCACCACGACGACGATGAACGCGATGCCGAGGAAGACCAGGGCGAGCACGAACTCCCGCGTCGAGAACAGCACGACGAGGCCGATGAAGACGGCGACGATCGCGGAGATCACGAGGAGCTCCGCCGGACGGAGTCGGTCGCGACGGCTGGGGGCGTTCATGCGTGGGGTGCTCCGTCCGGGGCTGCGGTCGGCGCCGCCGTTCCCCACTTGTGCGAGAGGCCGGCGATCACGTGGAAGACCGCCGCGATGGCGAGGTAGGCGCCGAGCAGGCCGACGAGGACGATCGAGGCGTCGAGGGTGCCCGACACCTTCTCGATGCCCCCGAGTCGCTGGGAGTAGTCCGGCGGGGTGAGCAGGAACGCGACGGCGAGGAGCAGCGTCAGTCCGCCGATGGTCGTCCAGTCCCGGGCGAACGGGGACCGGCCGCGCGCCCGCAGCCCCTGCGTGAGCTCTGTCGCCCCGGACAGGACCGCCCAGGCCGCGACGACCGCGATGAACGCCGGCAGACCGGTGCCGCTCGTCGCGAAGGCCGCGACCGCCGCGACGACGTCGATGCCCGCGTGCACCAGTGTCGTCCGCCGCGACCGCGGGTCGTCCGTCAGCCGGCGGGTGCTGGCCACCGCCAGGACGACGGCGTCGACGAGGGCGACGGCGCCGAACAGCACGAGCCCGTAGCCCGCGGCGTGGTTGGCGGAGAAGGTGATGACGACGGCGACGACCGCGGCTGGGACGGCCCGGAGGACGGGGATCGGCCAGTACCGCGCGCGCTCGTCGGCGTCGTCGACGGAGTCGGACACGAGACCTCTTTCGGGCATGCGGGTGGTTCGCCAATCGTACCGCCGTGCCCGCTGCGAGCCGACCGGGCGGCGGCGGCCGGCGCTGAGGGAGCACCGAGCCGCCGCGCGACGCCCGGTCGGTCAGCCGGCGCTCGGATCGACGGGGTCGGTGCGCCGTCGGTTCCGCCGGACCGCCCACCAGCCGGTGCCGCCGAGCGCGGTGGCTGCCACCGCCGAGAGCGCGAGCAGACCGAGGCCGGACGCACCGGTGTAGGCGAGGGACCCGCCGCGGCGTGGCCCGGCCCCGGTGCCACGGTCGCCGGCGTCCTGCTCCGGGAGGGTCGTGGAGGGACCGGGCGTCGGGGACGCATCTCCGCCGTCGTCACCGTCGCCGTCGCCCGGGTCGACGACCCCGATCACGACCCCGGGTGACGGGTCACCGCCGTCGGGATCGGACGGCGAGGTCGCCGTCGCGACGTTGACGACGTCGGAGCCGTCGCCGCGGTAGGCCTCGTCCAGGGCGGCGCGGATCGTGAACGTGCGGCGCTCCCCCGGCACGAGGGTGTCCCCGGATCGACAGGTCACGAGCTGTCCGTCGGCCGTGCAGTCGTCGTCCGAACCGGTGAACCGGACCTGGGCGGGCAGCTCGTCGGTCACCCCCACCTGTTCGGCATCGGCGTCGCCGTCGTTCCGGGCGGTCAGCGCGTAGGTGAGCGTGTCGCCCGGGCGGACGCCGGTCGCTGGCGCGACGGACTTCTCGGTCCCGAGCTGCGCGACCGGGTCGGGTCCAGGTGCGGGTCCGTCGTCACGTTGCACGCGCGCCTCGGCCACCGAGACGTTGTCCTCGAGGAAGGTGTCGGCCAGTCCCGGTGCCGGTTCCACCACCGCGCGGCTGGTCAGGGTGTCCGCCGCGTCGTCCCGGACCGTCCCGGTCACGGTGACCACTGCGCTCCCACCCCGGGGGAGCCCGAGGTCCGTCGCGACGTCCCCGGTGCCGTCTGCGTCGACGCACGAACCGCCGTCCGCACCCCGACACGACCACGAGACGTCCTGCAGCTCGTCCGGCACGTCGACCGTCAGGCTGCTGGGGTCCGACGGGCTCCGACCGCTGTTGCGCGCGGTGACGTCGTAGGTCACGCGTTCGCCCGGTTCCACGGTCGGCTGGAGGTCCTGAACGACGGACAGGTCCACCGGGACCTGCACGCGCAGCTCGTCGATCTCGTGCACGTCGACGAACGATCCGGTCGACGCCGCGAACCCCAGCCGGAGCGACGCCGGCAGCGGCGCCTGGCCGTCGCCCTCCAACGGGACGCGGTCGAGCACCGTGCGGAGGGCTCCGCCGTCGACCTCGAGCCGGACGGTCAGCGAGAGGCCGCCGGCCCCGTCCGGCAGCAGCGTCACCCGGACGGTGCGCGGGACCGGTCCGTCCGTCGCCGTCCCGTCCGGCGCATCGCCTGCGGCCACCCAGCGGTAGCCGTCGGTCCCGTCACCGGAACCCCGGACCACGACCGCGTCGGGCGTGACGCCGGGACCGGAGCCGTTCAACGGCAGGGAGAAGTTGCCGTACCGGTCGAGCGCGACCGCAGCGAAGCCACCGGGGACGCCCGGCTCGGCGCACGGGTACACCGCGCCCTGTGACGTCGCGTCCTTGCAGGCGTAGCCGAGCGCCGCGCCGGTCGCGCCGACGCCCTGCGGAGCCGCGCCGTCGGCGAGGAACAGGAGCAGGCCGTCCGCTCCGGTCTGGGGGCCGTCGTGGTACATGGCGTAGTCGAACTCGATGTCGAGCCCGAGGTCGGACGAGAACGTGTCGTCCGTCGACCACGCCCCCGCCTGGCTGCGCACGGCGTCCGTCAGCCGGAGTCGTCCGTCGACGATCGCGGCGTCCCCGCTCAGCGTGCCGCCGGACACGTCCGAGAAGTCGGCGACGTAGGGGAACGCCAGCGAGCCGGCGGACGACGGCGCGACGAGCACCGCGGGTCCGCCGAGCAGGCCGAGCGCCGTGGCCACGCCGGCGGCGACGAGTCCGGGCCGTCGGCGCCACCAGCGCCTCGAGCAGTCCGTCGCGGGTCGGACAGGACGGTCAGCGGGCGCTGCGGATGCGGCGGGTGCGCCGCCGGGTGGGGATGTGTGTCGGTTCATGCCCCGATCGTCGCGATCGGGGAGCACCCGCCGACGGCGCACTCCTCACACTGTGGAGAGCCGCCCGCCGCCGACGGCTTGGGGAGGAGGGAGCCTGTCGGTCAGCTGAGCCAGACCGTCGTCTCACCAGGCAGCGTGTGCTCGTCGTCGAGGGGCCCGGAAGCGACGACGACCGCACCCGCGGGCATCGGCACCGGCGTCGTCCCGAAGTTCGTGACGGAACGCCAGCCGTCGTGCCGCGCGAACGCCACGACGCCGTCGCCCGCCTCGACCCAGTGCAGCTCCTCGCCGCGCTGCAGCCGACGCCGGGCCGCCGTCGCCGCGCGGTACAGCTCGAGGGTCGACCCCGCGACGCCGTCCTCGGCCTCCACCGACCACGCGCCGAAGTCCTCGGGCTGCGGCAGGTGCGGCGCGGTGTCGCCGAAGCCGAACGACGGCCCGGAGCGCGTCCACGGGATCGGCACGCGGCAGCCGTCCCGACCCTTGACCGTGTGCCCGGTGCGCAGCCACTTCGGGTCCTGCAGCTGCGCGTGCGGGATGGCCGCGGCCTCCTGCAGGCCGAGCTCCTCGCCCTGGTAGACGTACGACGAGCCCGGCAGTGCGAGCACGAGCAGCGTCGCCGCCCGCGCACGCCGGAGCCCGCGCTCCCGGTCGAGCACCGGGTCGGTGCCGTCGGTCATCAGCCAGGCGTCCGTGTCGGTGCCGTCGGGCAGCCCGTACCGGGTCGCGTGCCGGACGACGTCGTGGTTCGAGAGCACCCACGTGCTCGACGCTCCGGACTCGGCGGACGCGGCGAGGTTCCGTTCGACGATCGAGCGGAAGGAGTCGGCGTCGAACGGTGACTCGAGCAGGTCGAAGTTGAACGCCTGCCCGAGCTCGGTCGGCCTGGCGTAGAGCACGCGACGCGGCGCCGGCGCCCAGGCCTCGGCGACGGCGGCGCGGGGTGGGTCGTACTCGTCGAGCACGGTCCGCCAGGTCGCGAAGATCTCGTGCACCTCGTCGCGGTCGTACAGCGGGTCCGAGCCGTCGAGCGGCAGCGCCTGCTCGTCCGAGTGCCGGTACGGCGTCGACAGGTCCTTCGCGAGCCCGTGCGCGACGTCCACGCGGAAGCCGTCGACCCCGCGGTCGGACCAGAACCGCAGCGTGTCCTCGAAGTCGGCGCGGACCTCGGGGTTCGACCAGTCCAGGTCGGGCTGCTCCGGCGCGAACAGGTGCAGGTACCACTGCCCGTCCGGCACCCGGGTCCAGGCGCTCCCGCCGAAGTTCGAGACCCAGTCGCTCGGCGGCAGCGACCCGTCGGGGCCGGAGCCCTCGCGGAACACGTACCGCGCACGCTCCGGCGACCCCGGTTCCGCGGCGAGCGCCGCCCGGAACCACTCGTGCTGGTCGGAGGTGTGGTTCGGCACGATGTCGACGATCACCCGCAGGTCGTGCTCGTGCGCGACGGCGAGCAGGTCGTCGGCGTCGGCAAGCGTCCCGAGCCGCGGGTCGACGTCGCGGTAGTCCGCCACGTCGTACCCGCCGTCGGCCAGCGGCGACGGGAAGAACGGGGACAGCCAGATCGCGTCGACGCCGAGCGCGGCGAGGTAGGGCACACGGCTCGTCACCCCGGCGAGGTCGCCGAGGCCGTCGGCGTCCGTGTCCGCGAAGCTCCGCGGGTACACCTGGTAGACGACGGCCTGCCGCCACCAGTCCGGGTCGGTCGTGCGAGGTGTGCTGGCGGGCGTCCGAGGGGTGCTCACCCGGTCAACCTACCGAGCAGGGGCCGTGTCGGGAATGGGCGACCCAGCCGACTCATTGGTTGTTCCTGACACCATTCGTGTCCCGAGAGAAAGGATCTCCATGACGAACGTCCTCGTCCTCGTCGGCAGCCTCCGCGCCGGCTCGATCAACCGCCAGCTCGCCGAGGCGGCCGACCAGCACGCTCCGGAGGGCATCACGCTCTCGACCTTCGACGGCATCGTCGACCTGCCCTTCTACAACGAGGACATCGACGGCGACACCCCGCCGGCCGCCGCCGTCGCGTTCCGCCAGGCGGTCGCCGACGCGGACGCCGTGCTGCTCGTCACGCCCGAGTACAACGGCACGATCCCGGCCGTGCTGAAGAACGCGCTCGACTGGGGTTCGCGTCCGTTCGGCGCCTCGCCGCTGTCCGGCAAGCCGCTCGCCGTCATCGGGTCCGCCTTCGGCCAGTACGGCGGCGTCTGGGCACACGACGACGCGCGCAAGGCCGCCGGCATCGCGGGCGCCCGTGTCCTCGAGGACGTCAAGGTCGCCATCCCGCAGTCCGTCGTCCGCTTCGCCGAGACGCACCCCCGTGAGGACGCCGAGGTCGTCGAGCTCGTCCAGGGCGCGCTGCGCGCGCTCGCCGAAGCCGCCGCGGAGCCCGTCGCGGCCTGAGTCCGCGGCCGCCACCTGGTCGCGACCGAGCGCGACCACATCGGAGAAGGGAGGCACGGTGCCAGCTGGCACCGTGCCTCCCGTCCGTCCGCTCGTGACGACGGACCGCTAGACAGGCGAGATACCAGAGGGGTTACCCTGAACGCCATGTCGACGCAGGAGATCACGGAGGCGTCGGGGTACTGGTTCCCCGACGACGACGCCACCCAGCGCGGTGTCGCCGTGCTCAACGCGCTCCGTCGCTACCGCGCCGCCGAGACCGCCATGCGCCGCCGCACCCGCGACTCGATGGGCATGGGCGAGACCGACCTGCTGGCGGTCCGGTACCTGCTGCAGGCGCAGCGCGCCGGCCGCATCGTGAAGCCCAAGGACCTGGCGGCCTACCTGAAGATCTCGTCCGCGTCGACGACGATCCTGATCGACCGGCTCGTGAAGTCGAACCACGTCCGCCGCGACCCGCACCCGACCGACCGCCGCGCGCTCGTCATCACCCCGACGACCGAGACCGACGACGAGGTCCGCGCCACCCTCGGGGTCATGCACCGCCGGATGATGTCCATCGCCGAGGGCCTGACCGCCGACGAGGCCCGCGTGGTCGCGACGTTCCTGGAGCGCATGCGCGGTGCCGTCGACCAGGTCGACGCGGCACCGGCCCACTGAGCCCCGCGGGGGACACCTCCGTCCACGGGCTCTGGGAACCGTGCGGGCCGGACCGCGTAGACCGGAAGGGTCAGTACCGATCCGGAAGGAGCCGATCATGCACGCATCGGACACGCTCGCCAAGAACCTCCAGGCCGTCCTCGTCGACCTCATCGACCTGCACCTCCAGGGCAAGCAGGCCCACTGGAACATCCTCGGGACCAACTTCCGCGACCTGCACCTGCAGCTCGACGAGATCGTCGACGCCGCACGTGAGTTCGCCGACGACACCGCCGAGCGCATGCGCGCCCTGTACGCCGTGCCGGACGGCCGCTCGGCCACCGTCGCCGCGACCAGTCACCTCGACGCCTTCCCCGAGGGCGAGGTCACCACGCACGACGCGATCGACCTCGTGACCCTGCGTCTGTACCAGGCCACCGGCACCATGCGCGACGTGCACGACGAGGTCGACGACGAGGACCCGACGACCGCCGACCTGCTGCACGGGTTCATCGAGCGCCTCGAGCAGCTCGCCTGGATGGTCTCCGCCGAGAACCGTGCCCCGCGCACGCCGCTCGCGTCGGCCACGAGCCCGGCGACCGCCGAGGCATCGACGCACGCCTGATCGTGGACCTCGGGATCCAGGGCAGGACCGCCCTGGTCTTCGGCGGCGACTCCGGCATCGGCTGGAACACGGCGCGCATCCTCCTCGCGGAGGGGGCGACCGTGGTCGTCACCGACCTCGACCAGGGCCGTCTCGACACCAGCGCGGACCAGCTGGAGGCGCCTCCGGGCAAGCTCTTCGCCTTCGCCGCGGACGTGACCGACGCCGGGAGCCTCGCGGCACTGCACGACCGGGTGCGCGACGCCGTCGGCGAGATCGACATCCTCGTGCAGTCCTCGGGCATCACCGGCGCACAGGGCCTGTTCCACGAGGTCGACGAACAGGGATGGCTCGACACCATCGACGTCGACCTGATGGGCCCGGTCCGCATCACCCGCGAGTTCATCGCGGACCTGCGGAACGGCGGCTGGGGCCGGATCGTGTACCTCGTGTCCGAGGACGCGTCCCAGCCGTACGACGACGAGCTGCCGTACTGCGCCGCGAAGGCGGGCGTGCTGTCGTTCGCGAAGGGACTCTCCCGCTCGTACGCGTCCGAGGGGCTGCTCGTGAACACCGTCAGCCCCGCCTTCATCCACACGCCGATGACCGACGCGATGATGGACAAGCGGGCGAAGGAGCGGGGCACGTCCTTCGACGAGGCGATCACGAGCTTCCTCGACGAGCAGCGCCCGTACATGGAGCTCGGCCGCCGCGGTGAGCCCGAGGAGGTCGCGAACGTCGTCGCCTTCCTGTGCTCCGACCTCGCGAGCTTCGTCAACGGGTCGAACTACCGGGTCGACTCCGGCTCGGTCGCCACCATCTAGACACCCACCCACACGAGGGACGCACATGACCGACTTCCGGTACCTCATCGTCGGCGGCGGCATGGTCGCCGACGCCGCAGCCCGCGGGATCCGCGAGATCGACCAGGACGGCTCGATCGGGATCCTCAGCGAGGAGCACGACCGCCCGTACGCCCGCCCGGCCCTGTCGAAGAAGCTCTGGACCGACCCGGAGTTCGACTGGGACGAGAAGGTCGACCTGCACACCGAGGAGACCGGCGCGACCTTCGTGCTCGGGTCCGCGGTGACCGCGATCGACCGCGCGGCGAAGACCGTCACGACCGCCGACGGCCAGACCCACGGCTACGAGCGACTCCTGCTCGCCACCGGTGGCAAGCCCCGCGGCCTGCCGGGACTCGAGCCGTCGGACCGCGTCCTCGACTACCGGAGCGCGGCGGACTACCGGAAGCTCCGGGCCTTCGCGGACGCCGGGGCGCACGTCGCCGTCGTCGGCGGCGGGTACATCGGCACCGAGATCGCGTCGGGCGTCGTGCAGAACGGGGCGAAGGTCACGCTCGTGGACCCCGACGAGACCGTGGGCGCGCGGATGTTCCCCGAGGGGCTCGCGCACGCGTTCCAGCAGCGCTTCGTCGACCACGGGGTCGAGCTGCGCCTCGGCCGCCGGGTCGAGTCCGGCACGCAGACGGCGGACGGCGTCACCCTGACGCTGGACGACGGCTCCGTGCTCGAGGCGGACGCGGTCGTCGTCGGTCTCGGCATCGAGCCGCAGACGCAGCTCGCCGCCGACGCGGGCCTGACGGTGGACGACGGCATCGTGGTGTCCTCGACGCTGGTCACCGACGACGAGTCGGTGTTCGCGGCGGGTGACGTCGCCGAGTACCCGGACCGGATCCTCGGCACGCGCCGGGTCGAGCACGTCGACAACGCGCAGCAGCAGGGGCGCCAGGCCGGCCGAAACCTCGCCGACGCGGACGAGACCTACGACCACACGCCGATGTTCTACTCGGACGTCTTCGACATGGGCTACGAGGCCGTCGGGCAGGTCTCGACGAAGCTGCACACCGTCGAGGACTGGCAGGAGCCGAACGTCACCGGCGTCGTCTACTACCTGGACGACGACGACACGGTCCGCGGTGTCCTGCTCTGGAACGTCTGGGACAAGACCGACGACGCCCGCAAGGTGCTCGCCGAGGCGCACGCGCTGACGCGCGACATGCTCCCCGGACGCATCACCGCGGACGCGTAGTCTCCCGCACCAGGGCGACCGACTGGAGGCCCGGTGCCGGTCCGACGGACCGGCACCGGGCCTCCGGTCCGTGCGTCCGGCAGCACCTTCCAGCTCGTAAGCGGGACGCGGCTACCGGCCCCGCACCTCGGGCGCGACCTCGTCGACGACCTCGCGGCGGTCCTCGGGGTCGACCGGGATGCCGTCTCCGTCCGCCATGGCGACCGCGTGCGCGGACTTCGCCTGCTCGAGTGCCTCGTCGTCCCCGCGGGCCATCCCGGCGAGCTCGATGAAGCGGGACTTCAGGACCAGCCACGCCTCCTTCGGGCTGAGCCGCGCCAGGTCGGACGACGTCGTGGTGTCCCGGACCCGCTGCAGCGACCCGACGCCGCGGTCGGTGATCCGCTCCGCGACGTGGTCGACCGCGAGCCGCGCGACGGCGTCCGCCTGCGCGTGCATGACGGAGTGCGCGCCGTCGACGACCTCGCGGAGGACCGCGTGCGGGAAGACCCGCGCCAGGCTCCGCACCCAGTCCCGCGGGACGAGCGCGTCGTGCTCACCGCGCACGATGAGCGTCCGCGCCTGGACCTCGGCCGCGCGCTCCTCGATCGGGAAGGCGATCATCCGCGGCAGGACCTTCCGGAACCAGTGCCAGCCGCACAGCGCGTACGCCGTGACGCCGTGCCAACGGACCGCCGCCGGCTCGTGGAGCGACGAGCGCAGGAACCGTCCGGCGGACTGCCGGATCGTCCGGGCGCGACGGTCGACCACCGGGCTGATGAGGACGAGGTCGCGCAGCTCCGGTCGGCGCGCGGCGACCTCGGTGACGACCTGCGTGCCCATCGAGTGCCCGACGAGCACCGGGTCCTCGAGCCCCAGGTCGTCGAGGACCCGCTCGACCGCGTCGGCGTACCGCTCGATCGACACCGCACCCCGGAAGCGCGGGACGCCCGCGAAGCCCGGCAGGTCGAGCGCGTGCACGGGGCCGTTCTCGTTGAGGTGCGGGGCGAGCCGCTCGTAGTAGGTCGCGGCGATGCCGAGCCCGGCGACGAGCACGAACGCCCGCGCGCCGGGGTGACCGATCGAACTGACCCGGACGTAGGTGCCGTCGACGGCGATCCGGTCGACCTCCACCGTGACGTCGGCGTCCTCGGCGTCCGCGAGCCGTCCGGCCGGGTCCGGTGCCGGCGCGGCCGTGCCGCCGTCGGGCGCGGTTCCCTCGCTCGGCGCGCTCCCCTCGCCGGGCGCGGTCCCGTGGCTGTGCGGGGTGGTGTCGTCCTCGTGCACGTGGGCCTCCCGTGTTGCTGGCGACCGCCCACGATACCCGCGGTTCAGCCGCCGAACGCGGACGCCGGGCTGCCGTGCACGCGAGTCCGCACAGCGAACACGGCGCCGGAGTGCGGCGCGCGCTCGAGCTGCTCCTCGGTCGCGTTCTCCCGCGCGGTGCCGATGAACAGCGTCGACAGGTCGGGTCCTCCGAAGGCCACCGAGGTGACGTTCGGCGCCGGCACCTCGACGGTCTCCAGGTGCTCGCCGTCGGAACTCCAGCGCTCGACCCGGCCGCCGCCGTACACCGCTGTCCAGAGACACCCCTCGTCGTCGCGGACCAGGCCGTCGTGCGCGGCACCGCTGACGAACGGCTCGAGGTCGCCGAGCTCCCCGTCCGGCCCGTAGCTCCCCCGGTAGATCGTCTGCGTGCTGGTGTCGGTGACGTACATCACGGAGCCGTCCGCGGACCACTCGATGCCGTTCGTGACGCCGAAGCCACCGCGGAGCACCCGGACCGACCCGTCCGGCGCCACCGAGTACAGCGCACCGGCCGGGTCGCGGTCGGTGAGGTCCATGCTGCCGACGAGGAACCGGCCGAACGGGTCGCACTTGCCCTCGTTGAAGCGCATGTCCGGCGTCGCGTGCCGGACCCGGGCGAGTTCCCGTTCGACGGTGCCGCGCGCGTCGGTGAGCACGACGGTGTCCCCGAGGGCGGCGACGAACCCGCCGGTGGCCCGCGGCTGGAAGCTCGCGAGGGGCGGCGGCAGCGCGACGCTCGACTCGACCGTGCCCTCGGCGCGGGCGGTCGTGAGCAGGCCGAGCGTGATGTCCGTCCAGCGGAGTCGCTCGTGCTCGGGGTCCCAGACGATGCTCTCGACGAGCACGGCCTGCTCGTCGCAGAAGACGGTCACGGGTCCGGTGGCGGCGTCGGTGTGCATGCTCCGTCCCTACCGGTGGACGCCTCCGCACGCGTCCAACATGTTCAGCGTCCGCGACCCCCGCCGGGCGTCGTGGCGGCGGTCAGAGGCGGGCGTACTTCGCGCGGAAGAAGCTGTAGACCCCGTAGGCGAGGAACCCGACGCCCACCAGGACGAGCACGACCCCACCGCCCGGCATGCCGTGGATCGCCTGGAACGCCCCGTCGAGCCCGGTCGCCTGGCTCGGGTCGCTCCGGAACGCCGCCACGACGATGAGCACGCCGACGACCACGACCGCGATGCCCTTGCCGACGTAACCGACGATCGCGAGCACCGTGACGGGTCGGTCGATGGCGCTCGGCAGCGGCACGAGCTGCTTCCGGAAGGAGCGACGGACCCCGGTCACGACGAGTCCGACGCCGATCGCGATCGCCGCGACGCCGGCCGCGACGAGGACGAACACCCCGCCGGGCGTCGCGAGGGCCTGCGCGGCGGCACCCCGGCTCGAGCCGCTCGAGCTCTTGCCGGCACCGAGCGCGAAGGTCACCGCCGTGTACGACACGACGCCGTAGACCACGGCCTTGCCGGCGTCCTTCGCGCGCGCGGCCCAGGCGCGGGTGCTGTCCGACCGGCCGCCGACGACCGCCTCGACCACCAGGCGCAGGGCGAGGGCCGCGGTGCCGACCGCGACGACCCACAGCAGCACGATCCCGCCGGGGACCGCGGCGAGCTGCTGGAGCGCACCGGACTGGTCGGTCTCCTCGCCGGAGGCGCTGCCGATGCCGAGCAGCACCACGAGGTACCCGACGAGCAGGTGCACGATGCCGCTGCCGACGAACCCGGCGCGGGCGGTGGTCTCGAACCACCGGCTGTCGGCGATGCGCCGCGCCTGTCGTCCGGTCTCGCGCGCTGCCCGTTCCGCCTGGTCGCTCATCCTGACCAGCGTGCCCGCTCCGCGGCACGCTGTCCGTGACGCGCCGCTGCGCGCACCGGACGGGAGGATCGTGGCGGCGTCCCCACGATCCTCCCGTCCGTCGGTCAGTCGCCCTTGACGTTGACGACCTGCCGCAGCGTGTGCCGGATCGCGACCAGCTCGGTCGCGTCCGCCATCACCTGGTCGATCGGCTTGTACGCGGCCGGGATCTCGTCGAGGAACGCGTCGGTGTCCCGGTACTCGATCCCGACCATCGCCTCGCGGAGCTGGTCGTGCGTGAACGTCCGCCGCGCCGCGGACCGCGAGAACAGCCGACCGGCGCCGTGCGGGGACGACTCGAGCGACGGCTTGTTCCCGAGGCCCTCGACGACGTACGAGGCGGTCCCCATCGACCCGGGGATGAGCCCGGGCTGGCCGGCCTTGGCCTGGATCGCACCCTTCCGGGAGACCCACACGCTCTTGCCCCAGTGCGTCTCCCGCTGCGTGAAGTTGTGGTGGCAGTTGATCCGCTCCTGCTCGTCGACCGCGGTCCCGAGCACCTCGGACAGCTGCCGGACGACCCGGTCCATCATCTCCTCGCGGTTGAGCAGGGCGAAGTGCTGCGCCCACCCGAGCTCGGCGACGTACCGCGTGAACTCCGGGGTGCCCTCGACCAGGTACGCCAGGTCGGGGTCCGCGAGCTGGATCCACCAGCGCTGCATAAGCCGCTTGGCGACCGTGATGTGCCGCTGCGCGATCTTGTTGCCGACGCCCCGTGACCCGGAGTGCAGGAACAACCAGACGCGGTCCTGCTCGTCGAGCGAGACCTCGATGAAGTGGTTCCCGGACCCGAGGGTCCCGAGCTGGTTCCGCCAGCCGCCGTGCACGCCCGCCGGGTCGAACCCGGCCCGCTCGGCGAGTGCCTCGAGCTCGGCGATCCGCGGCTCGGCGGTCGCGACGATCTTCCGGTTCGACGCACCGGCGGACAGCGGGACCGCCCGCTCGATCTGCTCGCGGAGGGGCTGCAGGTCGTCCGGCAGGTCCCCGGCGGTGAACTGCGTCCGGACCGCGATCATGCCGCAGCCGATGTCCACGCCGACGGCCGCGGGCATGACGGCGCCGAGGGTCGGGATGACCGACCCGACGGTCGCGCCGAGCCCGAGGTGGGCGTCCGGCATGAGCGCCAGGTGTGGGAACACGAAGGGCATCCGTGCCGTCGTGCGCGCCTGCTGCTCGGTGTTCTCCTCGAGCAGCGAGGCCCAGCTCAGGAGCTTGTCGTCGATCTTCTTCATGGGGGTGCCTTTCCGTCGTGACGGTTCGACGACGGCCGGGTGGCCGTCGGTGGTGACGGTCCGGGGCGAGCGGGACCCGCGCCTCCTGGTCGGTGCCGAGCACCGGTGGAGGAACGACGGGAAGGACGCCCCGGGCCGGGTGGGCACGGGACGTCGGGAGACGGGCCGTGCCTACGCGGGGTCGCGGAGGGACTGGTTCGCGTACTGCGTCGCGGGCAGCACGACGAGCGCTTCGAGCTGGCGCTCGAGGCTGCGTTCGTGGTGCTGCACGGTGTGCACGGCGGTCCTTCCGAGGTGCCCGGGGCGGGCGGTGGTGCCCGGCGGGTGTCCGGTCGGGCGGTGGTGCCCGGCGGCTGTCCGGTCGGGCGGTGGTGCCCGGCGGCTGTCCGGTCGGGCGGTCCTGCCCGTCGGGCAGGAGGACCGACAGTAGTGCGACACGCCCGGGGTGCACAAGGCGTCCGGGCGTGTCGCGGTCGGGAGGGCCGGTTCGGCCGTCCGGGGCGGGGTACGCCCGGCTGATGGTCGCCTCCACGCCGCGGGCAGGCTGGCGGCATGACGGAACGCACCCGCGACACCCCCGACGCGCACGACAACGAGGAGCGCACCGACGGCTACGTGCCGCTGCGGTCCTACGGTGCGATCGGCGACGGTCGCACGGTGGCGCTCATCGCGCTGGACGGTCGCATCGACTGGCTGCCGATCTCCTCGATGGACTCCCCGCCCGTGTTCGCGAGCATCCTCGACGCCGAGCACGGTGGTCACGTCGCGCTGCGGCCGACCGGTGACGCGACGGTGGAACGCCGGTACCTGCCCGGGACGAACGTGCTCGTCACCACGTGGACGACCGACTCCGGGTCGTGCACCGTCACGGACGCGATGGTCACCGGCGTGGCCGGACGCCTGCCGTGGGCGGAGATCGGCCGGTGCGTGCAGGGCGTCACGGGCAGCGTCGAGATGGAGTGGGCCGTGGTGCCGGGCACGCTGCTGAACACCGCGGAACCGAAGCGCCTCGACACCGCGAACGGGACCGTCATCGGCATCGACGGCGTCACGATCGGCATCGTGCAGCACGGGTTCGAGCCGGTCCACGACGACGGCCCGCGCTTCTCGGGTCGCTTCACCACGAGCGAGGGGTCGAAGTCGATCCTGACCATCGTGGGCACCGAGAACGAACCGATCTTCCTGCCGGAACCGGAGCGCACCCTCGACGCGGTCGACCGCACGATCGCGAACTGGTCGACGTGGTCGGAGACGTTCTCGTACGACGGCCCCTGGGCCGACGCCGTGCAGCGGAGCGCCCTCGCCCTCAAGCTGCTCATCTACTCGCCCACCGGTGCGATCGCGGCCGCGCCGACGACGAGCCTGCCCGAGGACCGGACCGGCGGCAAGAACTGGGACTACCGGTTCGCCTGGGTCCGCGACCTGTCGTACACGGTGCACGCCCTGACCCGGTTCGGGCTCCGCGAGGAGACGCACGCCGCCGTGTCGTGGGTGATGCGCACCATCGCCGAGCACGACGAGACCATGCCGATCTTCTACGACCTGAACGGCGAGAAGACCGACGGGGTCGAGGAACGCGACGTCCCGGGCTGGAAGGGCATCGGCCCGGTGACGATCGGCAACCGCGCCGGCGACCAGCTCCAGCTCGGCGTGTGGGGCGACGTGTTCGAGATCCTGCGGCAGTACGTCCGGGCCGGGAACGTGCTCGACCGGCAGACGGCCGGCGTGCTCGAGCGGCTCGCCGACGACGCGTGCCACCGCTGGCCCGAGGCGGATTCGGGCATGTGGGAGCTGCAGGACACGCAGCACTACGTGTCGAGCAAGATCGGCTGCTGGCAGGCGCTCGACGCGGCGGTCGAGCTCCACGACGCCGGGATGATCGACGGCCCGCGCGACAAGTGGATCGAGAACCGCGAGCTCATCGAGCAGTGGGTCGCCGACAACGGCTGGGACGAGGAGCGCGGGTACTACGTGATGTACCCGGGCAGCGACGCCCTGGACACGTCGATCCTGCTCCACGCGATGTCGTCGTTCGACCGCGGACCGCGCATGGAGTCGACGATCCGGGCGGTGGAGGAGCAGCTGCAGCGCGGCGCGCTCGTCTACCGGTACTCCGGGATGGACGCCGAGGAGTCGCCGTTCGTCGCGTGCTCGTTCTGGCTCGCCGCCGCGATGGCCTGCGTCGGCCGGGTCGACGACGCCCGCGAGCTCATGGACGCGATGGTCGAGCAGGCCAACGACGTCGGGCTGTTCAGCGAGATGCTCAGCGAGGACGGCGACTTCATGGGGAACATCCCGCAGGGGCTGTCCCACCTCGCCCTGATCCAGGCGGCGCTGACCATCGAGGAGGTCGCGGCGGAGTCCTGAGTGGACTCCTGAACGGACTCCTGGGTGCGCTGTCGCCCGTGCGTTGCATCATGGGACGACCATGAACGACGTCGATGCCCGGATGGACCGGCTGCGACGAGCCGCGCGGTACCGGTACCAGCAGCTCGTCGACAGCGAGGTGGAGCGTGGCTCGCTGGACCCGGACGAGGTCCGCGAGGAACGCCGACTGCTGCGGGCGCAGGACGTCGGCCAGCACGCGCGGATGCTCGTCGAGCAGGCGGAGCGCCGCGGGGTCTTCGACGGCAACCCGTACCACGGCAAGCCGCTGCCCGGGAACGACGGCCGCCACGACCCGGACTGGTGGATCAAGGCGAAGATCGAGCGCGAGGACATCCGCGGCATCGCCCCGCCCGCCTTCGCCCTGCGCACCGAGGACGCCGAGCTCGACGGGCACCTCGACGCCCTCGCGACCGAGGACGACGTCCGCGCGGTGCTCGTGGACTTCAACGCCCGGGTGAAGGAGGCCAGACGGCAGCTGCTCGGCGGCCCGCCGGTGGTGACCCCGATGCGGGACGTCGACGCCGAGGTCGAGGCCTGGGCCGCCCGGCGACGCGACCGGCTGGCTGCGGCGGCCGAGGTGGCGGAGGCGGCGCCACCACCGGCGCGGCCGCGCCGGTGGTGGCGCCGCCGCGACTGAGCACGCGAGACGCGACGACGGCCGGTCCCTTCCGGGGCCGGCCGTCGTTCGTGTGGTGCGGGGGTGTTACTTGATCTGTGCGGTGATGGTCGCGGTCCCGACGAGGAGACCACCCTTGACCGCGTCGGTCTTGAAGGTGCTGTTGAGCAGCTTCGCGGCGTCGTCGGAGACGTGGACCGTGGTGCCGGTCAGGATCGCGTTGTCACCCTCGAGCTGCAGCGGCTTGAGCGTGCCACCGTGCAGCGAGAACAGGTACGCGTTGGACGCTGCGACCTGGCCGTTGACCAGCACGTCGCCGTAGAGCTTGGACGAACCCGGGTTCACCACGAAGTTCTCCAGCGTCACCGTGGTGTCACCGGCCTTGAGCGTCAGGCCCGAGTCGTCGTGGTTCAGCAGCCCCTGCACGTACGGGCGGTAGTTGCCGTCCGGCGACCAGTACGTCACCGAACCGGCCGTGATCGGGAACGACACCGACCCGTTCTCGAGCTTCGCGTTGCCCGACACGCCCGGGGTCAGGCCCAGCGAGGTCAGCGCGTCGGTGAAGCCCTTGTCCAGCGCGACGGCGGTGTTGCCGCCCTTGACCTCCGGCACCGACGCGACCGGGCCGGGGATCTTCGACGAGGACGAGGAGACGGTGTGGACGGTGCCGTCGGCCTGCGCGGCGGACACACCGAACGCGGCCCCACCGAGCACCAGGGCGCCCGTGGTGGCGAGGGTGATCGAGGTCTTCAGGCTCTTACGCATGAGTTCGTTCCTTTCGTGGTCGCGCTCGGCGCGCGATTTCGCAGTGTGCGCGCCGAACACACCCCGGACAGGGGTGGAGAACCAGCTATCTGCGGCTGGTGAGCGCTCCGGGTGTCTCCCGGGTTGTACTGGTGGTTCGACACCCCCCCACCGAACGGATTGGACCGATTTCCTGGGCGGTTCCTGTCCCCCGTTCCGTAGCGTGGGGGCATGGCCCCCGCACACATCGCGACCACGGACCGGATCCGGGCGATCGACGCCTGGTGGCGCGCCGCGAACTACCTCACGGTCGGACAGATCTACCTGCTCGACAACCCGCTGCTGACGCGCCCGATCGACCCGGACGACGTCAAGCCCCGGCTCCTCGGGCACTGGGGCACCTCCCCCGCACTGAACCTCGTGTACGCGCACCTGAACGCGCTCATCACCGAGACCGACCGCGACCTGCTCTACGTCTGCGGCCCCGGGCACGGCGGACCGGCGATGAACGCGAACGCCTGGCTCGAGGGGACCTGGGGCGAGTTGTACCCCGACATCACCCCGGACCCCGACGGCCTGCGGAAGTTCTTCCGGCAGTTCTCGTTCCCCGGCGGGATCCCCTCGCACGCGGCCCCGGAGACGCCGGGCTCGATCAACGAGGGCGGTGAGCTCGGCTACTCCCTCGCCCACGCGTACGGCGCGGCGCTCGACAACCCGGACCTCGTCGTCGCGTGCGTGGTCGGCGACGGCGAGGCCGAGACCGGCCCGCTCTCCGGCTCCTGGCAGGCCCACACGTTCCTCGACCCGGTGTCCGACGGCGCGGTCCTGCCGATCCTCAACCTGAACGGGTGGAAGATCGCGAACCCGACGGTGCTCGCCCGGATCCCGGACGAGGACCTCACCGCGTACTTCCGCGGCCTCGGGTACGAACCGATCGTCGTCGACTCCGCCCGGGTCGGCGACGACCCCTACGCCGTGCACGCCCTGTTCGACGGCGCGCTCCGCCGGGCCCTCGCCGCCATCGACGACATCCAGGCCGCCGCACGGGCCCAGGCCGAGCGCGCGGCGGCCGGGCAGTCGGCCGGCGCCGCGGACCTCCGCCCGCGCTGGCCGATGATCGTGCTCCGCACGCCGAAGGGCTGGACCGGCCCGCAGGAGGTCGACGGCGAGCGCGTCGAGGGCACCTTCCGTGCGCACCAGGTGCCGCTGCCCGCGGTCCGCGAGGACGCCGGACACCGTGAGCAGCTCGAGGAGTGGATGCGCTCCTACCGCCCGGACGAGCTCTTCGACGCGGACGGTCGTCCGATCGGCATCCTCACGACGATCCGTCCCGCGGGCGACCGCCGGATGAGCGCGACGCCGCACGCCAACGGCGGACTCGTCCGTACGGCGCTCGACCGGCCGCCGCTCGAGCCGTACGCGGTGCCGGTCGGCGAGGACGCCAGCGCCACGGCGACGCTCGGACCGTGGCTCGCCGAGCTGACGTCGCGGAACGGTTCGACGTTCCGGCTGTTCGGCCCGGACGAGACGATCTCGAACAAGCTCGACGCGGTCTTCGACGTGACGAGCCGGGTCTGGCGTGCGCGACGCGGTCCCGGCGACGAACACCTCGGCGCCCGCGGCCGCGTCATCGAGGTCCTGTCCGAGCACCTGCTCGAGGGGCTGCTCGAGGGCTACGTCCTGACCGGGCGGCACGGTCTGCTCAACACCTACGAGGCCTTCGCCCACATCATCGACTCGATGGTCGGCCAGTACGCCAAGTGGCTCGAGTCGTCGACCGACATCGACTGGCGCGCACCGGTGTCGAACCTGTCGATCCTGCTGTCGTCGCACGTCTGGCGCCAGGACCACAACGGCTTCTCGCACCAGGACCCCGGGTTCCTCGACGTCGTCGCGTCGAAGCAGCAGGACCTCGTCCGGATCAAGCTGCCGGCGGACGCGAACACCCTGCTCGCCGTCGCCGCGCACGCCTTCGAGACGACGGACCGCATCGAGGTCATCGTCGCCGGCAAGCACCCGGAGCCGGTCTTCCTGTCGCTCGAGGACGCGACCGCGCACGCTGCGGCCGGGCTCGGCGTGTGGGACTGGGCCGGGACCGAGCAGACCGTCGGTCGCACCGACGTCGTGATCGCGAGCGCCGGGGACGTCCCGACGGTCGAGGCGGTCGCGGCAGCCGACATCATCCGCCACCACGCGCCGGAGGTCGGGGTCCGCTTCGTCAACGTCGTCGACCTGCTGTCCCTCGGTGACCCGCGGAAGCACGAGCACCCCGTCAGCGACGAACGCTACGACGAGGTCTTCCTGCCGGGGACGCCCGTGGTGTTCGCGTTCCACGGGTACCCGTCGCTCGTGCACCAGCTGACGTACCGTCGGCACGGGCACGACGACCTGCACGTGCACGGGTTCCTCGAGCAGGGCACGACGACCTCGCCGTTCGACATGCTCATCCGCAACGACATGGACCGCTTCGCGCTGGCGCACGACGCGCTCAGCCGGGTGGACGCGACGGCGCACGCGGACCTGCTCACGACCCTCACGGAGGCCCGTGACGCAGCCCGCGCGTTCGCGTACTCCCGTGGTGAGGACCACCCGTCGGTCGCCGGGTGGCAGTTCGCGGGGTGGCCGCAGGACGAGCCGACCGACGGCGGCACCGGTGGCGACCCGGGTTCGGGCGAGTCCGAGGGGGCCGCCCCCGGCGCCTGACGCACGTCCGTCGTCCTCCACACGGCCTGGAGGCACGACCCGCCTCCACAGGACCGGTCACGCCCGACGCGTGGCCGGACCTTTGTCGTCAGGGTGGGGCCATGGGCATCGGGGTGGCAGGACTGGTCGGGGCGCTGACCGGCGCCGTGATCGCGGCGATCGGCATCGTCGTGACGGTGGTCGAGGGTCGGCGGACCCGGCGAAATACAGAGTTCTCGGCGCATCGGGACCTGTGGTGGCAGCGTTGGTCGTGGGTCGCCGACCGGGCGCTCTCCGCAGACGTCACGGAGCGCGAACGCGCGGCACTGATGGCCCAGGCGCTGATGACCCGGTCCTGGGTCACCAACGACGACAAGTGGGTTGAAGAGGCGCTCGCGCGCCACGACGAACCGGCCGCACACCGCCAGCCGGACGGAGAGGAGCAGGACGATGATCTCTGACGTGGACGACCGAGAGTTCAAGCGGCGGCTCGACCGCATGGAACGGAACTACCCCTCGCTGCTCGCCGATCCGCACTACGGCCCGCTCCTGCGCGCTGAGGGCGGCCCGGAGCGGCTGGCGGCTGCCCGTCGGGAGTGGCGCGAGCGCGAGGAACGGGCACGTGCGCGCCGTCTGCGGTGGGAGGCGAGCGTCGGCGAGGGATGATCGCGTCCGCCCGCCCGCAGATGCAGCTGCCGAGCTGGTCTCCGGTCCGGCCCTGCGCGTCAGGAACGCCGGGCCGGGACCGGAGGCGGGGCCGCTCTACGACTGCGAAACGCAGACTTCCTTGATGCTCGTGATGTGGCCGTTCGTCGCACCGAACTGGAACGTGAACGTGCGGTACCCGGAGTTGTAGCTGTACGAGCCGCTCTTCGTGACCTCCCGGAGCAGGTTGTTGCCGGCCGTTTCTCGGTCCGGACCGCCGAAGAGCCGCACGGTGCCGGTGCTCTTCCAGTTGATCTGGGCTGTCTTGCTGCCACAGCCGAAGGTGAGCGGCGAACCGTACGGATCAGCCTGCGCGGGCCCGCCGATCACCGTGGTGGTCGCCACCACGGTCGTCGCCATCAGGAGCAGGGCGCCGAGTCGCCTCGCCCGCCCCACCCGCTGCGCTGACCGTCGTGCAGGAACGTTCATCGTGGATCCCCTCATCAGATGTCGCGATCGACCGAGCCCGGCCGACCGGGCGTGGTCCCCTGTGGCCACGTCCGGACGCTAGCACCGACCGCGACGGCCGCTCAGTCCGCTGTTCGGGGGACTGCGACTCGCCCTGTCAGCCCACCCGTCGGCGACGGGCCCCCGTCCTGGCCGCCCACGTGGCAAGGTGGGCGGGTGTCCGACCTCGTCATCGACCCGCCCGAGCAGCCGACGCTGCCGACCTCGACCGGCGGCCGCTTCCCGGTCCGCCGCGTGTACTGCGTCGGGCGGAACTACGCCGCGCACGCCCGCGAGATGGGCCACGACCCGGACCGCGAGCCGCCGTTCTTCTTCACCAAGCCCGCGAGCGCCCTGGTGACGGACGACGGGGACACCCCGTACCCGCCGCAGACCGACCGGCTCGAGCACGAGGTCGAACTCGTCGTCGCCCTCGGAGCGGGTGGCAGCGACGTGCCGGCCGACCGGGCGCTCGAGCTCGTCTGGGGGTACGCGGTCGGGCTGGACCTCACCCGGCGGGACCTGCAGGCCGAGGCCAAGCGGCTCGGTCGGCCGTGGGACCTCGCGAAGGGGTTCGACGCCTCGGCACCGATCGGCCGGCTCGTCCCCGCGGCGGACGTCGACCCGACGACGGGAGCGGTCACGCTGCACGTCGACGGCGAGCTGCGGCAGTCCGGGGACCTCGCCGACCAGATCTGGTCGGTCGCCGAGACGATCGCCGAACTCTCGCGCTTCGTCGCCCTCGCGCCGGGCGACCTCCTGATGACCGGGACCCCGGACGGCGTCGGACCCCTGGCACGCGGCGAGCGGCTCGAGGGCAGGATCGACGGGGTCGGCTCGGTCACCACGCGCATCGTCTGAGCCGCCGCCCGGCGCGAGCCCGCTGGGAGCCCGTCGAGGTGGACGGCGTACACATGGTGCACGGCGCGTGGGGACCAGCTGCGCCGGGATCACGAGGACACCAGCACTGCGACGGGCCGACGGCGGGTGTCCGGAGCCAGGAGGTGCACCGTGCAGGAACACGACCTGCTCGCGACGTCCGGGACCTGGGCCGGCGACGCTCCCGTTGCCGAACGGGTCCGGGCGGTCGGGGACGCCGGGTTCTCCGGGCTGTCCCTGTCGCTCGACGACCTGCACGAGGTGCGGGCGACCACGGGCTTCGCCGCGCTCCGGCGGGTGCTCGACCGGGCGGGGATCGTCTGGGTCCAGCTCGGCCCCCTCGACCGGTGGTGGTCGTCGCCGCAGCGCTCCACCGACGACGAGGCCGACCGGGGCGTCCTGCTCGAGGCCGCGTCCGCGCTCGGTGCGTGGCAGGTCGTCGCGCGCGCCGACAGCGGTGTCGCGGCGGTGTCGCCCGTCGCCATGGTCGACGACTGGGTGGACCTCGCCGCGCAGGCCGAGAAGGTCGGCGCGCAGCTCCTGCTCGAACCGGAGCCGTGGTCGAACCTGCCGACGCTCGAGCGGGCCGCGCGGTTCGTCACGGCCGCGGGCCACCCGAACGGCGCCGTGCTCCTCGACGCGATGCACACCCTCCGCGGCGGCTCGACGCTCGCCTCGATCGCGCAGGGGCTCGCCCCGGGGGTCCTCGGTGCCGTGGAGCTGAGCGACGGGCTGCTGCACACGCCGGCCGGCCTGACCCTGGCCGAGGAAGCCCGTTCCGCACGGCACCTGCCCGGTGCCGGGGCGTGGGACCTGCCCGGACTCGTCCGGGTCGCTCGCGACCTCGGGCACGACGAACCCTGGGGCGTCGAGGTCCGCACGGACGCACACCGGGCGATGCCCCTGGCCGACGCGCTCCGGACCGCCGCCGCCGCCACCCGAGCCGTGCTCGACGCGGCCGACGCGGTCGGGCAACCGGCGGCTCCGGCGATGCCGTCGACCCCGGCGCCGACCTCGGCCGTCGACTTCGAGCCGTCGTCCGCACCCACCGTCGGCCCCGCGATCGACACGACGACCGGGATGCACCTGCCGCGGCGCGATGCCGACACAGGGGCGCCGGCGTAGCGTCACCGTCATGACGGATCACGCACCAGCAGCAGACGACGACCTCCTCCGCCGGTCGCAGGAGTCCATCGACGAGGCGAAGGCCGCAGCCGCCGAGGTCGACCTGCCCGAGCAGGAGGAACTCATCGACGAGGACCTGCCCGCGGCGGACGACGCCGCCCCGGCGGACGGTCCCGCCCCCGCCGCCTGACGGACGACCGGCACTGACGGACGACCGGCACTGACGGACGACCGGCACTGACGGACGACCGGCACTGACGGACGGACCGCACGGCCTCGACGGACCGCCCGGGAGCACCTGCTCCCGGGCGGTCCGTCCGTGTGCGGGACGATGCCGCGGAAAGAACTTCCGATCGGGTGTGACGATCCGGCGACTCGACCCGTCACAGCAGTGTGTTCCGGGACCGTGGGGGTCCCGGCGGTCCGGGATCACGGGTGACCCGGGCCTCGGACGCACCGCGGCCGGGCATCCCTGAAGTCCCGGTCGCGGTGCCTCGACGGCGGCCCGTGCGTTCCCTGATCCGGCGCACGGGTCGTCTTCTCACGTTTCGGGTCCGGCCTCGCGGACGACGTCGTCCGGGTCCTTGTCCGGCCGCCACCCTCGCCACGACGGCTGGCGCAGCCGCCCGTCCGCCGTCCACTCGGCGAACACGACCTCGCCGACCCGGTCGGCGCGGACCCAGTGTGCGTCCCGGGCGTCCGGTCGGGGGACGTCGACGAACGGGGAGGTCTTCCGGGCCCGGGAGCGGAGCACGTCGGCGATCTCGTCGAGGTCGCGGTCGCGGAACCCGGTGCCCACCTTGCCGACGTACTCGAGTCCGTCCGGCCCGGGGACCCCGAGCAGCAGCGAGCCGATCCCGCCCGCGCGACGACCGGCCCCGGGCTTCCAGCCGCCGACGACGACCTCCTGCGCGGCGAGGTGCTTGACCTTCACCCACGACTCGGACCGGCGGCCTTCGGTGTACCGCGAGCGCCGCTTCTTGGCCACGACCCCCTCGAGCCGCAGCCGGGCGGACTCCGCGACGGCCGCGTCGAAGTCCCCGTCGAACGCCGGCGGCACCTCGATCGCACCGCCGGGGTCCACGACCGTCGCCAGGGCGTCCCGGCGGGCGTCGTAGCCGAGCCGGACGAGGTCGTGCCCGTCGGCCTCGAGGACGTCGAAGAGCAGGAAGCGCACGGGCGTGGTCGCCTGCGCCGCGTCGACCTCGCGCTTCCGCGTCAATCCCATCCGGTCCTGCAGCCGCTGGAACGACGGGCGGCCCGCCTCGTCGAGCGCCACGACCTCGCCGTCGAACACCCCGTCGACCCCGGCCCGGTCGGCGAGCTCCTGGAGTTCGGGGTACTGCGCGGTCAGGTCGTTGCCGTTCCGGCTCCGGAGCGTCACGGCGCCGTCCCGCACGGTGGCGAGTGCCCGGACGCCGTCCCACTTCATCTCGAACGCCCACACGTCGGGGTCGAACGACGGCGTACCCGACACCGGCGACGCGAGCATCGGGCGCCGCTCGGTCGGCGTGTTCGCCGCCGCCCCGTCCGACACTGCGGCGGAGCCCGAGCCCGAGGCCGGTGCGGCCCGGCCCTCGTCGGGCGTCCGCGACGGCTGCTCCTTCGTCCGGTGGATCAACCAGTTCTTCTCGTCGCCGTCCTTCCCGCGACCGCGGCCGCGGGTGTGCAGGAGCGCCAGTCGCCGGTTGCCGTTCGTCCGTCCGTGCAGGGTGACGATGACCTCCTCGCCCTCCCGCCACTTCTCGAGTTCGTAGGTGCCGTCGTCCCAGATCGTGACCGTGCCGGCGCCGTACTCGCCGTGCGGGATCGTGCCCTCGAAGCCGCCGTACTCGAGCGGGTGGTCCTCGGTCTGCACCGCGAGGTGGTTCTTCCCCGGGTCGGTCGGCTCGCCCTTCGGGAGCGCCCAGCTGACGAGCACCCCGTCGTGCTCGAGCCGGAAGTCGTAGTGGTCCCGGGTCGCGTGGTGCTCCTGGACCACGAACGTCGGTGTGCCGTCCTTCCGGACCGTCGGTGCGCCCTCCGGGACCGGCTCCGGTGTCTTCGAGGCGTCCCGTTTCGCGCGGTACGCGGCGAGGCGGTCGCGACCAGGCTGCTCCGCGTCGTTCGCACGCTGGGTCCGGTCGCCGTCCCAGTGACCCGAGTCGGGCCTCCCGACCGACAGCGAGGCGGACGCGACCGGGTGCAGGCGGTCCCCACGCTCCTCCAGGCGGTCGAGCACCTCGTCCAGGGTGAGCTGGGCGAGTCCGCGCGACGTGAGCTCGTCCCAGGTACGCGGTGCGGCGACCGTCGGCCGGTCCCGGCCGCGCAGCGAGTACGGCGCGATCGTCGTCTTGTTGCCGTTGTTCTGCGACCAGTCGACGAAGACCTTGCCGGCGCGCTCCGCGCGGCTCATCGACGACAGCACCAGGTCGGGCAGGTCCTGCTCGAGCGCCCTCGCGAGCTCGTGCGCGACCTCGGAGACGTGCTGCGCGGCGGACCGTCCGTCCAGCGCCGCGTACAGGTGGATGCCCTTCGAGCCGGACGTCACCGGGTGGGGGTCGAGGCCCATGCCCTGCAGGAGCTCACGGGCGGCGACCGCGACCTCGATGCACTCGGGCAGGCCGACCCCCTCACCCGGGTCCAGGTCGAGCACGAGCCGGTCCGGGTGCTGCTGGCCACCGCGCGGACCGAACCGCCACTGCGGCACGTGCAGCTCGAGCGCGGCCTGCTGCGCCATCCACACGAGCGTCGGCAGATCGTCGACGACCGGGTACTCGGTGTCGTGCTCCTTGTGCGCGATGGTGTGGTGCCGGATCCAGTCGGGCGCGGAGTCCGGCAGGTTCTTCTCGAAGAACACCTTGCCGTCGACGCCGTTCGCCCAGCGCTTCCGTGTCACCGGACGGTCCTTGACGTGCGGGATCATCCACGGCGCGACCCGCTCGTAGTAGGCGATCACCTGCCCCTTGGTCGTCCCGCTCTCCGGGTACAGGACCTTGTCGGTGTTGGACAGTGCGATGCGGCGGTCCCCGACCTGGACCGTCGTGCGCCGGGAGACGGGGCTCACAGCGCGACTCCGGTCGCTCCCGCCACCGTGAGGGTGCTGCCGGACGTGTACGACGACTCCGGGCCCGCCAGGTACACGTACGCGCCGCCGAGCTCGACGGGCTGCGCCGGGCGCCCGAACGGGGTGTCCTGCCCGTAGGCCGCGATCTCGTCGCCCGGGTAGCTGATCGGCTGGAGCGGTGTCCACACCGGTCCGGGGACGACCGTGTTCGCGCGGATCCCCCGCGCCGCGAGCTGCCGGGCGAGACCGTTCGTGTACGTGATGATGGCGGACTTCGTCGCGGCGTAGTCGATCATCCGGTCCTGCGGCTGGTACGCCGACACCGAGCTCGTCGTGACGATCGCGCTCCCCGGCGCCATGTGCGGGACGGCCGCGCGGACGAGCCAGAAGAGCGAGTACAGGTTGACCTTCATCGTCCGGTCGAAGTCCTCGGTGGACTGCTGGGTGACGTCCTCGTGCACCTGCTGGTGCCCTGCGACGAGCACCAGGGCGTCCAGCCCGCCGAGCTCGCTGACGGCGTCCCGGACCAGCGTGGCGCAGAACTCCTCGTCGGTCAGGTCACCCGGCAGCAGCACGGCCTTCCGCCCGAGGTCGCCGATCACGTCGCGGACCTGTTCGAGGTCCTCGCGCTCCTCGGGCAGGGCGTTCAGGGCGACGTCGGCGCCCTCCTTCGCCATCGCGATCGCCGCCGCCCGGCCGATGCCCGAGTCGGCGCCGGTGACGAGCACGCGGTAGCCGGGCATCCGTCCCGTGCCGAGGTAGCTCGTCTCGCCGTGGTCGGGCTGCGGGTCCATCGCGCTCGCCAGCCCGGACCCCTGCTGGGTCTGCGGCGGGAACGGCGGTCGGGGGAACTGCGAACGCGGGTCCTGCTTGTCGAGCTGGCTCATGGGCCCATGGTGCTCGCGCGGGCGGAGTGGCGGTTCAGCGTCGCGGAGTTGCGCTGAGCAGCTGCTCCGCCCTGGCCACGTCTCCGCGGTACCACCCGAGTCCTGCGACGGCGATCCCCACCCACACCGCCGCGAGGACGCCGTCGCTCGGCGTGCCCGTGACCGCGCTGAGGCCCCAGAAGACCGCGAGCACCAGGCCGATCCATCCGCTCAGCCGACGACGACGCAGCTCGCCTGCCCAGCGCTCGACCCGCGGTCGCCACACGGAGTCGGGAACGTCGGCCGGCACGCTCCCGACCTGAACCCAGCGTCGGGTCGCGAGGACCGCAGCGCGCCCACCGCGCCGTGACCAGGTCCGGACCTGCGCCGCCGGCAGGACGACCGCGAGGGCGAGGCCGAGCACGACGACCGCCGTCCACGGCACCGGATGCGGGCGGAGCACGAAGTAGAGCGCCGGCGCGCCGGCACCCACGACGACCAGCCCGACCAGCTGCCACCACCCCACGGCGTCGATGCGGTCGTCGTCCACCGCCCGCGCGGCGTCGATGCGGTCGTCGTCCACCGCCCGCGCGGCGTCGGTGCGCTGCGTCGTCGTCTGGTCCCCCGTCATGCCCGCGAGACCCTACGCCCTCGGCCGCCCGTCCACACCTGCCGATCCGCTCGGAACTGAGGACCCGTCCGCAGCCCCGCGGGCATCATGTTGCGCATGAGGTCGATCTGGAAGGGCTCCATCGCGTTCGGGCTCGTCAACGTGCCCATCAAGGTGTACGCGGCGACCGAGACCCACGACGTCTCCCTGCACCAGGTCCACGACGAGGACAAGGGCCGGATCCGGTACAAGCGCGTGTGCGAGTTCGGCCACGAGGTCGAGTACGCCGACATCCAGCGCGCCTACGACGACGGCGACAAGACCGTGGTGCTGACCCCGGACGACTTCAAGCAGCTGCCGCAGGAGCAGTCGCACGAGATCGAGGTCCTCGAGTTCGTGCCCGTCGACCAGGTCGACCCGATGATGTTCGAGAAGTCGTACTACCTGGAGCCGGACTCCCGCTCCCCCAAGGCGTACGTGCTGCTCCGGGAGACGCTGGCGAAGACCGACCGTCTCGCGATCGTGCAGTTCACGCTCCGGCAGAAGACCCGGCTCGGCGTGCTCCGTGTGCACGACGACGTCGTCCTGCTGCAGGGGCTGCTGTGGGGCGACGAGGTCCGGGCCGCGGAGTTCCCGTCGCTCGACGCGTCCGTCAAGGTCAGCGCGAACGAGCTGAAGATGTCGTCCTCGCTCGTCGACAGCATGTCCACCGACTTCGACCCGGATCGCTACACCGATGCCTACCAGGAGGAACTGCAGCAGCTCATCGACGCGAAGCTCGAGGCCGGGGACGACGTCGACACCGCCGAGACGTTCGGTGAGCAGGCGTCCTCCGACGACGACGACGAGGGTGGCGACGTCATCGACCTGATGGCCGCCCTGCGGGCGTCCGTCGACAAGAAGCGGTCGGGAGGATCGGGGTCGCGTCCGTCGTCCGGCCCGCGGAAGGCGGACGGCGGGTCCCCGGCGAAGAAGGCGACGGCGACTGCGACGGCGACGGCAGAGAAGGCGCCGGCGAAGAAGCCGGCCACGAAGAAGACCGCCGCGAAGAAGCCGGCGGCGAAGAAGGCCCCCGCGACGAAGAAGGCGCCGGCGGCGAAGAAGCAGGCCAGTTAGCCGTCCCGGCTCGTCCTCCGCAGCGCGAGGGGGATCGAGACCCACAGCGCCGCCGTCCCGACGAACACCACGACCCCGCCGACCACCCCGCCCACGTCCCCGATCACGACGTCGAACACGAACAGCACCGTGCCGGAGAACAGCAGGGCACTCGCTGCGAGCGCCGCGATGAGCAGCGCGTTCCCGGCTCGGACGAGGTCGTGCTTCTGCCGTTGCCGGAACACCAGCCGGTGCGCGGACACGGCGGAGAGCGCCACGACGGTGATGACCACCGCGAGCGCCACCAGCACGAGGTAGACGACCTCCTCGCTCGGACTGAGCATCGTGAACCGCTGCTGGAACGGCAGCGTCAGCAGGAACCCGGCGAGGATCTGCGTCCCCGTCTGGACGATCCGGAGCTCCTGCTGGATGTCTGACCAGTTCCGGTCCCATCGCTCGGTCGGGGTCTCGTGCCGACCGCGCTCGGTGTCCGGGGTTCCACCGCTGACGTCGCTCATGCCCAGAACCTACTGCGGCGTCACGAACCCGAAACACGACTCCGCGACACTGTCCAGATGACTCCACAAGAGCCTGGGAGCCTGCAGTCGTCATCCGTGACCGCCGGCCCGCCCGTCACCGTGTCCATCACCCGCCTCGTCGAACCCGACCGCATCCCCGACGCCACCGCCTGGGTGCAGTCCGGGGTGAACCTGGCGAACCGCTACCCGGGCTTCCTCGGCTCCGGGTGGGTCCGGTCGCACGCCACGAGCCACGAGTGGCACATGCTCTACCGGTTCGCCGACCACGAGCAGCTCGCCACGTGGGAGAACTCCGACGACCGGCTCCGGTGGCTCGACCGCGGCCGGGACCTCGTCGTGGAGTCCCGGGTCGAGAAGCGGACCGGCATCGAGGGCTGGTTCGATGCCCCGCAGGACGCCCCGACCTCGAGCGCCCCGCCGCGGTGGAAGCAGGCCGTGAGCATCTGGCTCGGGTTCTTCCCGGTGAACCTGGCGTTCACGTTCCTGGTCGGCTGGCTCGTCCCCGCGTTCGGCTCCCTCGCGGTGCTGCCGCGCGTCCTGGTCACGACGCTCGTGCTCACGCCGATCATGACGTTCTGGGTGCTGCCCTTCGTGACGCAGCTGATCCGGCCCTGGCTGCTCGCCCCACCGCGGAGCGCGGGCGCGGGGCTCGACCGACAGCGGTAGGACTCAGCCGAGCACCGACAGCTGGTCGAGCCGCTCCAGGATCACGCCCTCGCGGAGCGCCCACGGGCAGATCTCGAGCGCCGGCAGGTCGAAGATGTCCAGGCACGCCTCGGCGACGAGCGCTCCCGGGACGACCTGGTGGGCGCGGCTCGGCGAGACCCCCGGCAGCGCGGCGAGCTCGGTCACCGACTTGGTCAGGAGCGACGGCAGCAGCCGCCGCAGCTCGGCGCCGTCGAGCGCCCGTGGCACGAGCGGCCCGTCCCCGGACGGTGCGGCCCCGCAGATCCGGGCGATCGAGCGGAAGGTCTTCGACGTCGCGACGGCACGGTCCGGCCGCCCGGCGCGCAGCAACAACCCCGCGTCGCGGGCGATCGCGACGCGGATCTCGTGTCGGATGCGGCGGACGTCGTCGTCGCTCGGGGTCCCGTCCGCGAAGTACGAGCGGGCCAGGCGAGCGGCCCCGATCGGCATCGACCACGCGACGTCGGGTGCCTCGTCCGCGCCGCCGGCGATCTCGAGCGAGCCCCCGCCGATGTCGAAGACCGCGAGGCGTCCGGCGGACCAGCCGAACCACCGCCGGACGGCCAGGAACGTGAGCCGCGCCTCGTCCTCGCCGGACAGCACCGCGAGCTCGACGCCGGTCTCCCGTTCGACGTGTGCGAGCACCGCGTCGGAGTTCACGGCGTCGCGGACGGCCGAGGTCGCGAACGCGAGCATGTCCTCGCACCCGCGGTCCTCGGCGACGCGGACGGACGCGGCGACGAAGGCGGTGAGGGCGGCGATCCCCTCCGGGGTCACCGCGCCGGACTCGTCGAGGTGCTCGGCCAGGCGCAGCGGCTGCTTGTACGACGACGCGGGCAGCGGCGCCGCCCCGCCGTGGGCGTCCACCACGAGCAGGTGGCCGGTGTTGGACCCGATGTCGAGGACTCCCACGCGCATGCCACCACGCTAGCGGCGTCGGTGGTCCCGCAAGACGCAACCGTGGCGGTTGCTCGCAGCGACATTCCGCTGCGCGAAACCGCCGACGTTGCGTTTTGCGGAAGGGGCGGGGCTGAAGGGGCGGGGAGGGCGGACGGGAGGCGCGGGTCAGGACCGCAGGAAGCGCTCCAGCTCGGCGGGGGTCGGGTAGGACGCCTGGGCGCCCGGCTTCGTCGCGGCGTACGCCCCGACGCCGACGGCGAACCGGGCCGCGTCGACGAGGGTGTCCCCCGCGTCGAGTCGGAGCGCCACGGCCCCCATGAACGCGTCGCCGCAGCCCGTGGTGTCCACCGGCTCGACCCGCACGGCCTCGACCACGACCGGCTCGGCGTCCCCGTCGTGCACCACGCAGCCGTCGCCACCCCGCGTCACGATCGACCGGGCGACGCCGTGGTCCCCGAGCGCGACCGACTCGTGCTCGTTGACGAGGAGGACGTCGGTCAGGTCGAGGAGCTCCTGCGGCACGGCACCGAAGGGCGACAGGTTCGTCAGCACGGTGGCGCCGGCGGCACGTCCGGCGCGGGCGGCCGCGAGCACGACGTCGATCGAGACCTCGAGGCAGAGGCCGAGCACCCCGGCGCCGTCGAAGGCGTCGGCGGGCAGGTCGTCCGGCGTGAGCGTGGCGTTCGCGCCGCCGGAGACGACGATGGTGTTCTCGCCGGCGGCGTCGACCGTGATGACGGCGGTGCCGGTCGGCACGCCCTCGCGGACGGCGACGTGCGTGGTGTCGACCCCGGCAGCCGCGACGGAGTCGCGGAGCAGTCGACCGTTCCCGTCGTCGCCGACCGCACCGATCATGCGCACGGTGCCCCCGAGCCTCCCGGCTGCGACCGCCTGGTTGGCGGACTTGCCGCCGGGCAGGGTGGCGAGGTCGGACCCGTGCAGGGTCTCACCGGGCTGGGGGAAGCGCTCGGTGCGGACCACCAGGTCCGCGTTGAGGCTCCCGACGACGACGATGCCGCTCATGCGGTGGCTCCTGTCTCGGCCGAGGCCGGGCGCGGGATGAGGAAGGACGTGGCGAGGGCCGCGCAGGTGATCACGGCTCCGAGGAGCATGCCACCCGAGTACCCGGTGGTCCCGGCGGACCCACCGGTCCCGAGGGCGATCTGCAGCGCCGGCAGGACCGCGAAGCTGATGCCGGCGCCGAGGTTGAACGCACCGGCGTTGAGACCGGGCAGGAACCCGGGGTTCGAGTCCGGCGAGAGCACGATGCCGAGGCCGTTCAGGATGATGTTCGCGATGCCCGCGTAGGTGATGCCGATCAGGACCGTCGCCGCCACGAGCACCGGCAGCGAGTGCACGCCGACGATCGCCATCACGACCGTGGCGACGATGCTGCCGACCAGGCCCACGCGGAGCACGGCACGGTAGCCGAGGGTCGGCGCGAGCCGTCCCGCGAAGGGTCCGACCACCCAGCCGACGAGCGCGTAGGGCGTCAGGAACGCGAGGGAGGCGAGGTCCGGCTCCATGCCGAAGCCGACCTCGGGGTTCTGCGCGAGGCTCGTCACGAGGCCGTTCACGACCGCGAAGACGCCGGTCATCGTGAGCAGGGTCGTCACGAGGAGCGCCCACGTCGCCCGGCGCTTGAGGAACCGGGTCTCGACCAGGGGTTCGCGGACCCGGGACTCGACGGCCCAGAACACCCCGAAGGCGACGAGGGCGAGCACGACCGCGCCGACCACGAGAGCCCAGTCCGCGGCCGCGAGCTTGCCGGCCTCGTTGAACGCGGTCAGGAGGGCGCCGACGCTGACGACCAGCGGCAGCACGCCCCACCAGTCCATCCGGGTGCCGGCCGAGGGCGTCGACTCGACGCCCCACGCGGCGACCATCACGGTCGCGACCACGGTGACGACGGCGATCACCCAGAAGATGCCGCGGAAGCCGAAGTTCGTGGCGATCCACCCGCCGGCGAGCGCATCGACGCCCGCGATGCCGCCGTTCACCGCGGTCAGCAGCCCGAGGGCCGCGCCGTACCGCTTCGGGTCGGCGATCTCGTTCCGCAGGATGAGCAGCCCGATCGGCACGACCGGGCCGGTGACGCCCTGGATCATGCGACCGGCGAACAGCATCGGGACGTTCACGGCGAGTGCGGCGACGACGCTGCCGACGAGCATGACCGCGAGCATGGCGAGGAGGACGCGCTTCCGGCCGACGATGTCGGACAGGCGGGGCAGGAACAGCGAGAACAGCGCGGCGAGCGTGAAGAACAGCGTCTGGGACAGGCCGATCGTGGCGTCGTCGGTGCGCAGGTCGCGCGCCATCGTGACCAGGGCCGGGCTGAGCATGCTCGCGTTGAGCTGGAACGCGATGCACGCCGCGAGCAGGGCGGCGGTGAGGGCCGCGGTCGACTTCTTCGTCGAGGTGGTGGTCACGGCGCTCAGACCTCCGTGGTGCCGGCGTCGGCAGGGGTGGCGGCTGCGGCGTCGGCGCGCGGCGTCCAGCCGGTGTCGGGCGTCTCGCCGATCCGCTCGAGGGCGTCGACGACCAGGTCCCAGAAGCGCTCGTGGTCGAGTTCCATGGCGGCGCTCGTGCGGCAGTCCTCGGGCGCGGGTGCACGGAGGTCGGCGACCGTCATGCCGAGCGTGTGCGTGCCCGTGGTCTCGATCGCGATCGGCATCTTCACGGCGCGCACGATCGTCGGGTCGATGACGTACGCCACGGCGCAGGGGTCGTGCACGGGCGGCGAGTCGAAGCCCTGCGCGTCCTCGTAGGCCTTGCCGAAGAAGTCGAGCAGCTCCCCGACGAACGCGGCCGGGCCGGTGCCGACGGCGGCGATGCGCGCCGCGACCTCCGGGGTGGCGAGCGCCTGGTGCGTGAGGTCGAGGCCGACCATGACGACGTCCCAGCCGGCGCGGAAGACGATGTCCGCGGCCTCGGGGTCGATGACGATGTTGAACTCGGCGACCGCGCTCCAGTTGCCGACGTGCACGCCGCCGCCCATGAGCACGACCTGCTTGACGCGCTCGACGATGCGCGGCTCCTTGCGGACGGCGAGGGCGATGTTCGTCAGGCCGGCGGTCGGCACGATCGTGACGGTGCCGGGCTCGTGCGCCATGACCGTGTCGATGATCAGGTCGACCGCGTGCCGCTCGTCGAGGGCGAAGGACGGCTCGGGGAGCATCGGGCCGTCGAGGCCGCTCTCGCCGTGGATCTCCGGGGCGACCTCGATCTCGCGGAGCAGCGGGCGCGGGCTGCCGGCGGCGAAGGGCACCCCGGTGATGCCGGCGATGCGCGCGACGGCGAGGGCGTTGCGGGTGACCTTCGGCAGGGTCTGGTTGCCGACGACGGTCGTCACGGCGAGCAGTTCGATCGCCGGGCTGCCGTGCGCCAGGATCATGGCGACGGCGTCGTCGTGGCCGGGGTCGCAGTCGAGGATGATCTTCTGCTTCGTCGCATCGGACACCGTGGGGCTCCACTTCATCGGGGGGGGGTGCTGGACGACCGGGAGGTCTGTGCTTGACGCGGTGGGGTCCGCGTCGTGGAGGAACCAACTCCGGCGCGGCGCGTCAAGCGTTTGACATCGAAACACGTCAAGCGCTTGACGTCAACTCCCCGAGCGGTTCTCGGCTTGCCGGGCCGCGTGCGTCGCTAGGCTCGACGGGTGCCATCCTCTGCCGTCCCGGCCCGCCGTGTGACCGCGGCGATGGTGGCCGAACGCGCCGGCACGAGCATCGCCACGGTGTCCCTCGTCGTGAACGGCAAGGACCGTGGCCGGGTCTCCGCCCCGATCGCGGCGCGGGTGCGCGACGCCGTGGACGAGCTCGGGTACGTGGTCGACCACGCGGCGAGTTCCCTGGCGCGGGGCACGGGCGACCTCGTGGTGCTCATCGCCCCCGATCTGTCGAACCCCTTCTTCGCCGAGGTCATCCGGGGCGTCCGGGACACCCTTGGCGACCGGTACCAGCTCGTGCTCTCCGTCACCGAGCGCGGGGCGCAGCCGGCCACGAGCGACCTCCGGCGCTTCGAGCGGCTCCGGCCGGCGGGCATCCTGGTCGACGCCCCGGCCGCCGGCGAGTCGCTCGACGCCGCCGTCCCCGTCGTGCTGCTCGACGCTCCGGATGCCCCGACCGGCGCGGTGGCGGTCGACTACGACCTGACCTCGGGCGTCGCGGAACTCGTCGCGCACCTGCGGGAGCGCGGGCACGAGCGGGTCGCGTACCTCGACGGCACGGCACGGGTCGCCACCTTCGGCGTCAGGCACCGTCTGTTCCAGGAGGCCTGCGCAGCCGCCGGCATCACCGTGTCCGAGCTCGGCGCCCGGGCGGACCTGACGGTGGACGCCGCCGCAGCCGCGACGGAGCACGCACTCGAGGCCTGGCACGAGGACGGCGTAACCGCGGTCGTCGCCGCCGCCGACACCCTGGCCTACGGAGTGCTCCGCGTCGCCGCCGCGACCGGGCTGCGGGTCCCGGAGGACCTTGCGGTCGCGGGTTTCGACGACCTGCCCTCGTCCTCGGTCACCGCGCCGGCCCTGACGAGCGTCGCACTGCCGGGAGCGGAACTCGGACGCGCAGCAGCCCTCCGGCTGCTCGCGGCGGTCGACGGCACGGCGGCCGAGCCGGTCGCGCTGCCGACGCGTCTGGTGCGGCGGGCGAGCACCGGCGGCTGAGCGGCGCGCACCGCGCGCCCGGCAGGGCCGAGACTCGGCTCAGCGGACACGACTCGCGTCCGTGGGCGCGAGTCGCGTCCGCCAGCGCGAGTCTCGCGCCGTTCGGGTGGGGCGCACGGACGGACGGGAGGCACGGTGCGGGCCCGCCACGTGCCTCCCGTCCGGTGGGGGTGCCGGCCCCGCCACGGGCGCGGGACGGCCCCGTCAGGGCGGGACACGCCCGGAACGGCGAGACGCCCCCGGGAACGGGGGCGTCTCGATGACTCAGCGGCGTCTCGGTGACCCGGCGGAGTCCGCGTCGGTGTCGGCATCCACGTTCGACTCCACACCCGCCGCCCGGCCGGCCCGCTGGGCCCGCTCGAGCTCGTCGGCCTCGGCGCCACCGACGGCCTCACCGCGGGCCACCATGCCGGCCGTGTCGGACAGCGCGATCTGCGGCAGGAACAGCGCGAGCAGGAACGCGATCGCGATGAACGGCAGCAGGTACCAGAACACCGGCGCCAGGGAGTCGGCGTAGGCGTTCACGATGCCGTCCTGCACGGCCTCGGGCAGCTTCGCGACCGTGGCCGGGTCGATGCTCCCCGCCGAGGACGCCGCGTCGGTCGCCGAACCCCCGGCACCCCGGAAGACGTCGGTGAGTGACGTGGTGAGCCGGGCGGTGAACAGCGCACCGAAGACGGCCGTGCCGAGGGAGGCGCCGACCTCGCGGAAGTAGTTGTTCGTCGAGGTCGCGGTGCCGACCTGCTCGGCGGGGACGGCGTTCTGCGCGACGAGGACGACGACCTGCATGATCAGGCCGAGGCCCGCGCCGAACACGAACAGGTACGTGCAGATCAGCCAGATCGGGGTGTCCGCGGCGAGCTGCGTCATGGCGAGCATCGCGATGGCGACGAGCACCGTGCCCGCGATCGGGAACAGCCGGTAGCGGCCGGTCTTCGTGATGAGGTTGCCGGACGCGATCGAGGTCCCGATCAGGCCGACCATCATCGGCAGCATGAGCAGGCCGGAGACCGCGGCCGAGGTGCCCGACGCCATCTGCAGGAACGTCGGCACGAAGCCGATCGCGGCGAACATGCCGATCCCGAGCACGAGGCCGATGCCGGTCGCGAGCAGGAACGTGCGGTTGCGGAAGAACGACATCGGGAGCACCGGGTCCTCGACGCGCGACTCGACGAGGACGAGCAGCGCGGCCGCCACCACGAGGCCGGCGACCCAGGCCCACGTCTCGAGGGCGTCCCACCCGTGGTCCTTGCTGCCGCCGAACTCCGAGAAGAACACCAGGCAGGTCGTCGCTGCGGACATGAGCACGACGCCGAGGACGTCGATCTTCTTCTCGGCCTTCTTGGTCGGCAGGGTCAGCGCGAACCAGGCGACGAAGAACGCGGCGATGCCGACGGGGATGTTGATGTAGAACGCCCAGTTCCACGTGAGGTGGTCGACGAAGAAGCCGCCGAGCAGCGGGCCGCCGATCGCCGAGAGCCCGAAGATCGCGCCGAGCGGCCCGAGGTACTTGCCGCGCTCCGAGGCCGGCACGATGTCGGCGATGATCGCCTGCGACAGGATCATCAGACCGCCGCCGCCCAGGCCCTGCATCGCGCGGAACACCACGAGCTGCGTGAAGTCGCCCGCGAAGGCGCACCCGGCCGACGCGATCGTGAACAGCGCGATCGCGACGAGGAACAGGTTGCGGCGGCCGAGGACGTCGCCGAACTTGCCGTAGATCGGCATCACGATGGTCGAGGCGAGCAGGTAGCCCGTCGTCAGCCAGGCCTGGTGCGCGACGCCGCCGAGCTCCCCGACGATGGTCGGCATCGCCGTGGAGACGATGGTCTGGTCGAGGCTCGACAGCAGCATCCCGGCGATCAGGGCGGAGAAGATGATCCAGATGCGGCGCTGCGTCAGCAGCAGCGGCCCGTCGGATCCGGGTCGGGCACGCTTCGTGCCCTGCGCGGTCGCGCTCATGCGGTGTGGTCCTGTCCGGTGGTGGTGACGGCCGCCCTGAACTGGCGGAGGTTCTCGGTGAGCAACGCGTCGAACGTCGGGCCCGTGGACTCGTCGAACGCGTCGTCGAAGTAGGTGCCGGCAGTGACCTTGAGGAGGCCCGCGGCGGCCTCGGCGACGAGCTGGGCGCGTCGGTCGCCCGGGTCGGTCCAGCCGAACCGCTGCCGGACGGCCCGACCGACCGCGGCGAGCTGGACGTCGGCGGCGGCGAGGAACTTCGCCACCATCACCGGCTCCCGCTCGAACACGCGGCGGACCAGGGCCTCGTCGGCACGGTCGAGCCCGACGACGTGCATCTGCTCGATCGCGAGCGCGACGATCGACCCGAGCGGGTCGACGTCGGTCGAGATCAGGGTCCGGGACGCGTACGCCGCGAGGAGCTCCTCCATCGCGCCCTGCTCGATGCCGAGCACGGCGTCGTCCTTCGACGCGAAGTGGTTGAAGAACGTGCGACGGGAGACCCCGACCGTCTCGCAGAGCTGCTCGATCGTGAAGCCGTGCAGCCCGTGCTCGATGGTCGCCCGGCGTGCTTCGACGACCATGCGTCGGCGTAGCGCGCGGGTGCGTTCGGTGGTGCTCACCGAGCAAGAATTGCACTCTGCTAGTGAAAGTGCAACGGGTGGTCGGGGGACAGCTGGGCTACTGCCCGGCTACAGCGCCTTCGCGAAGCAGCTACAGCGCCTTCGCGAAGCAGTAGGACCAGGGCATGGTGGCGGCGTAGGGCTCGTACACGTCGATCTGCTGCCAGCCGGTCTTCCGGTAGAGCGCGACGGCCTCGGGCTGCTTGTCCCCGGTCTGCAGGATGACCCGGGCGGCACCGGCCTCGCGCGCGACCTGCTCGCCCTCGGACAGCAGGGCGGTCGCGGCACCCTTGCCCCGGGCTGCGGCGAGGACGATGAGGCGCTTCAGCTCGACCTCGTCACCGAGCCACCGGACCGCGATGTGCCCGAGGGGCGTGCCGTCCTCGTCGACGGCGAGGAGCGAGGTGATCACGGTGGCCGGGTCGACCGTCAGCACGCGATCGCGCTCGGCGGTGACGGCGGGGTCCTCGTCCAGGTGCCCGGCGCCGTAGCGCTCGTGCATCTCCTCGTCCATGGTGGCGCGGAGGGCCACACCACGCGGGTCCTCCCAGGCGACGCGCTCGATCGTGATCACGATCGACCATCCTCGCACGGGCGGGGCCTGCCCGGGCCGGCGGTGGGAGCCCCGAGTCTCGCGCTGCACGACGAGTCTCATGCCCATCGACCCGCGACTCGTCGCCCAGTCCGAGACTCGGCCCGGCGGCCCGGGCCGGCCGCCGCCCGCTCAGGCCAGCGCGGCGATCGGCCCCTCGCCGTCGCGGAGCGCCCGCAGCACCGCCGCGGCGTCGTCGTACACGGCCGCCGCTCCCGCTCGCCGGAGCTCGTCGCCGCCGATGCCACCGGTCATCACCCCGACGCACGGCAGCGCGACCTTTCCCGACGCCTCGACGTCCCACATCGCGTCGCCGACCATCACGGCGTGCTCCGCGTCGACCCCGACCCTGTCGAGCGCCACCTGCACGATGCCGGGCGCGGGCTTCGCCTCGTCGACGTCCTCCGAGCTCGTCTCGGCGGTCACCCACGCGGCCGCGTCGAGCAGCTCCCGCAGCGCGGCCAGCTCGTGCTCGGGCGCGCTCGTCGCGAGGACGACGGCGTGTCCGCGGCGGGCGACCTCCTCGAGCAGCTCGCGGGCCCCCGGCAGCAGGCGGAGCTGCGGCACGTGCTCGGAGTAGAACGCCGTGTGGAACTGCTTCGCCTGGTCGCGGACGTCGTCGCCGGCCTCCGGCAGCAGCTCGTCGAGCAGCCGTCCGGAGTCCATCCCGATGGCACGGTGGATGCGCCACGCGTCGACGGACTCCCCCGCGGCGCGGAACGCCCGCCACCAAGCGTCGACGTGCGCGTAGTTGGAGTCGGCGAGGGTCCCGTCGATGTCGAACAGGACCGCGGTCGAGGGAGCATCAGCCATCCGTCCAGCGTGCACCCCCGACCGGGAGCGACGACTCAGCCCGACGCGACCGGGACCGGCGCGGCTCAGACCGTGATGCTCTCCCCCGCGGGCAGGATCGTCACCGGGACGCTGCCGAGCACCTCCGGCCCGAGGAACCGCGCGGTGGACTGCTGGCCGAGGTCGCTGAGCATCGCCTCGTGGATCTGCACGATCCGCTCCGGCGCGACCGCGCGGACGTAGTCGACCGCCTCGGCCATGTGCGTCCACGGCCCGCTCGTCGGCATGAGCAGGGTCGGCACCGACACCCCGGGGACCAGGTACGCGTCGCCCGGGTGGAACACCGCGTCGTCGACCAGGTAGCCGACGTTCGGGATGACCGGCACGTCCGGGTGGATCACGGCGTGCTGCTCGCCGAAGACCCGGACCGCGAAGGGGCCGACCGTGAAGGCGTCGCCCGCGGCGACCGCTCCGACGCGTCCGTCGTGTGCGCCGAGCTGGTCGACGACGGGCTGCGGGCCGCGGACGACCAGGTCCGGGTTCGCCTCGAGTCCGGCGCGGACGGCGTCGACGTCGAGGTGGTCGAAGTGCTCGTGGGTGACGAGCACGGCCGTGGCCGAACGGACGAGGTCGGCGGCCTCCGGGGTGAACGCACCGGGGTCGACGACGAGGGTGGCGCCGTCCCGCTCGAGGACGACCGTGGCGTGGTTGTACTTCGTCAACTGCATGCCCCCAGTCAACGCCCGTCGCGCGGACGGTCGTCCCGAGACGGACTGAGGGCACGCTCAGTCCCGACGTGGCCGGTGGACGGACGGGAGGATCGTGGCGGCGCCGCCACGCCCTCCCTCGCAGGCTCGGTCGGCGCGCCCCGCACAACGCTTCGCGTTGCCGCTGAGCGCGGCGCGCCCGTCCGACCGCGCGTCCGTCCAGCGCGGACCCGGCAGGATCACAGGGGTGCAGCGTGTCTCCGTCGTCGTCCCCGTGCTCGACGACGCCGCCCTGCTGGAGCGCTGCCTGCAGGCCCTCGCCGCGCAGAGGCACCCCGCCGACGAGGTGATCGTCGTGGACAACGGCAGCCGGGACGACAGCGCCGCGGTGGCCCGTGCCGCCGGCGCCCGCGTGCTCGTCGAACCGGAGCGCGGCATCGCCCGGGCGTCGGCGCGGGGCTACGACGCGGCGACCGGCGACGTCCTCGTCCGGCTCGACGCGGACTCGGTGCCGCCGCCGGACTGGATCGCCGAGGCACTCCGGCTGCTCGGACGTCCCGGCGTCGTCGCGGTCACCGGACCCGGCCGGCCGCACGACGGCAGCGTGCTCGTCCAGCGGGTGTGGGACGCGCTCTACATGCGTCCGTACTTCGTCCTGATGTGGGCGGCGCTCGGTCGGCCGCCGCTGTTCGGTTCCGCGACCGCGATGCACCGCGCCACGTGGACCGCCGCACGGTCCCGCGTGCACCGGGACGACCCCGAGGTGCACGACGACGTCGACCTGTCGATGGCGATCGACCCGGCGCTCCGGGTGGTCGCGTCGCGGCGGCTGCTCGTGCAGGTGTCCTCGCGACCGTTCTCGGGCTTCGGGTCGGTGGTCCGCCGGACCCGCCGCGCGTTCCACACCTTCCGGGTCAACGGCCGCCGGGCGAACCCGCCCCGCCGGTGGGCCCGTCGCTACCGGGTCGCCCTGCGGGTGCGGCTGCGGAGCGCGTGGTCGGAGCGCTGAGCGCCCCGGGCGAAATCCACAGGGTGCAGGCCGAGCGGCCGACGTCCGGTAGGCAGGTCGGTCATGGACGGTCCCGCGACGCGCACGATCAGGCCGCTCGCGGAGTGGTGGTTCGTCGACGAGTCGAAGAGCCGGGGGTACCACGTCGTCGCGGTGGCCGCGGCGGAACCCCGACTCGCCGCTGTCAGGAAGGACCTCCGTGCGCTCTGCCGCCCCGGGCAACGACGGCTGCACTTCACCCGGGAGAGCGAAGCGTCTCGACGGCAGCTCACCGGCGCGCTGGTCCGGCTCCCGGTCCGGGCGCGGGTGTGGTCCGTCCGGGGCCGTGACGACAAGTCTGCCCGGATCGACTGCCTCGCCGCGCTCGTCGCCGACGCGAGCGCGGTCGGTGCCGCACGCCTGGTGCTCGAGCGTGACGCGTCCATCGAGGCCGCGGACCGCCGCATCCTCCGCGAGGAACTGCGGCGGGTGGACGACACGACGATGCGGTACGGCCACCTGGACGCGCACGAGGAGCCGCTGCTGTGGGTGGCGGACGCCGTCGCCTGGGCGCAACAGGCGGGCGGTGACTGGCCGCGCCGGTTCGCCCCGCTCGTGCAGCAGATCCGTCGGCTCGACCGCGAGACACGACGGTGACGGCCCCGAGATGTGCGCAGGCAGGGAGGCGCGCACAGCGCGGACGCCGGGAGACACGCGCCCAAGACACGCAGGCCCTTGTCGACACCGACCCTTGACGACACCGGCCCAGAAATGCGCGAGCCTGGCTCGTCGTACCGTCCGGAAGACTGCCAGGCTTACTTCGCCCGACACGGCCGGGCGCAGGTCCGATGATACATCAGACCGCGCGCCGCACCAGTGACCGCCGCCCTCACCGCAGCGCGACCCACACCGGGAACACCGCCGCCGCACTCCACGCCTGGGGCCGGCACGCCGCCGGGTAGGGCGCCGGTCGGGACACCTCGGCGGCGGCGTCTCCCGCGTGCAGCTCGGGCATCCGGAAGTCGAAGGCGACCGCCGCCGCGAGCAGCTGCTCGGCGAGCGCCCGCGCCTCGTCCCGGAAGCCCGAACTGGTGAGCCCGGCGACGACCACCGCGGTGTCGTGCGCCCACACCGAGCCGCCGTGGTAGCTCAGCGGCCAGTAGCCCGAGGCCGTCGTGGACAGGGTCCGCAGACCGAAGCCGCTCGCCATGTCCGGTGCGACGACCCGGGCGGCCACGACGGCCTCCTCGCGCTCGTCCAGGAGTCCCGTGCCGAGCAGGTGGCCGATGTTGCTCGTCGCCGAGTCGACGGCGTGCTTCCGGGCGTCGAGGGCGATCGCCGGGTGCGGCCCGACCGCGTCCGTCACCCAGAACGTCGCACGGAAGCGGTCGGCCAGGCGCGCCGCCCACGCCCGCCACTCCGGTCCCCCCGGCAGCCCGAACGCGTCGAGCAGGTCGGCGCCGTGCACGGCCGCCTCGTGCGCGTACCCCTGCACCTCGCAGAGCGCGATCGGGCCGTCGGCGAGCCGTCCGTCGCGCCACTGCACACTGTCGCCGGAGTCCTTCCACCCCTGGTTGGCCAGCCCGCGGCCGGACTCGTCGACGTACTCGAGCAGGCCGTCCCCGTCGGCGTCGCCGGAGTCCCGCATCCACGCCAGGGCGCGCTCGAGGGCGGGCAGGAGCGCCCGGACCTGGTCCTCCGGCAGGCCGGCCCGCCAGGCGTCGTGCAAGGTGCAGATCCACAGCGGGGTCGCGTCGACGGTGCCGTAGTACAGCGGCGGCAGCGAGATCTCGTCGTTGTCGACCGGCAGCGATGCCTGCCGGAGCTCGTGCGGGATCTTCCCGGGCTGCTCGGCGGTGGCGGGGTCGTCGCGCGTGCCCTGCAGCGCGGCGAGCACCCGGAGCGTGCTGCCGGCCACCGTGGTGTCGACCGGCAGCAGGAACCGGGCGGCCCAGAGCGAGTCGCGCCCGAAGAGCGTGAAGAACCACGGTGCCCCGGCGGCGAGGAACTCCCCCTCCGGCCGGCGCAGCCGCAGCGCGTCGAGGTCCTCGACGGCGCGGTCGAGCCATCGGCGGAGCCGGTCGTCCTGCACGCCCTGCGGCGCGTGGAACGTCCGCGGCGTGGTGGCGCCGACCGCCACGGCGTCCGGGGCCGTGACGCGGCAGTCCCAGGCGACCTCGACGGTCCGCGCGTGCGGCAGGCTCCAGGTCAGGACGACGGCGTCGCCGTCGGTGGTGACCGTGGCGCCGTCGGCACGCAGGGTCACGGACACCGATCCCGCCGTCCAGGAGGCACGGTCCGCGTCCGTCCCGCCGCCGTCGGCCGCGAGCACGGCCGGGACCGGCACCGGCGGTGCGCCGACCTTGACGGCGTCCATCCCGCTCGCGTCCGGCACGATCCGGACCGTCACGGTCCGTCCGGAGTGCTCGGCCGCGGGTTGCCCGGGGGCGAGCCGGTCCGTGATGCGCAGGCGTTCGTGGACGCCGTCGACGCGGACCGTCCGGATCCGGTCGAGCCGCACGTCCGGGTCCGCTCCGGGGCCGTCGAGCCCGCGGAGGAGCCCGGTGAACACGACCTCGCGGGCGCCCGTCGGCACCGTCGCCACGGGCTCCACCGACGACCCGGCGACGGCCAGAGTCACCGCCGAGACGACGCGCTGGTCGCCCGTCCAGTACCCGTGCACGGGGTTCGTGCCGACGTCGCCGTGCCGGTCGGACCACGCCTGGGTCGGCGCGGCGAGCACGACGACCTCGTCGTGGAGCAGGGGTTGCCGCGGCACCGCGTGGGCGGCCTGCTCGGCGGCGTCGGGCGGCGTGGTGGTCGTCGTCATGGTCACTCCTTGACCGCCCCGTCGCTGGTGTTCATGATGCGCCGCTGGAACACGAAGAACGCGACGGCGACGGGGATCGTCATCACGAAGGCGGCGGCGAGCTTGATCGGGAACTGGTTCCCGGCGCTCAGGGCGCCGGAGGCCAGCGAGGCGACGCCCTTGGTCAGGGTCGTCAGTCCGGGCGAGGACGCCGACACGATGAAGTGCGGGAGCTCGTTCCACGACCCCTGGAACGACAGGATCGTGATCGTCACGACGGCCGGACGGGCCATCGGCAGCACGATCGACCAGAAGGTGCGGAACACCCCGGCGCCGTCGATCTTCGCCTGCTCCTCGACGCTGACCGGGATCGACTCGAAGAAGTTCTTCATGATGAACACCCCGGCGGCGTCGACGAGCAGCGGGATGATCATGCCCGAGTACGAGTCGTACATGCCGAGCTGGTTGATCACGAGGAACTTCGGGATGAGCAGCACCACGGCGGGCACGGCCATCACCGCGACGATGAGCGCGAAGACGGTCTGGCGTCCGGGGAACCGGATGCGCGCGAGCGCGTAGCCGGCGAGCGAGTCGAAGAAGATCCGACCGAGCGTGACGACCACGGCGACGATCACCGAGTTCATCGTCCAGACGCCGAAGTCGGAGTTCTCGAAGAGCGTCCGGAACGCGGCGCCCGTCCAGGTGGTGGGGAGGGCGAGCGGGTGGAGCGAGGCGTCCTCGTCCGTCTTGAAGGAGTTGACGATCGCCACGTAGAACGGCAGCAGGTAGACGACCGCGATGACCGCGCCGACGACCAGCAGGACGATCCCGCGACCGGTGAGGCGGCGGGGCCCCCGGCCCGGGCCGGGCGCCTGTGTGACGGTGGCGGCGCGGAGGTCCGGCACCGTGCCTCCCGTCCGTGCCGAGGTGGGTGCGGCGGTCATCGTGACCCTCCCTGTTCGATCCAGCGCATCCGCCGTCGTGAGACGGGGCGGTCCCGCAGTGCCCAGCGCTGCAGCAGCGTGAAGACGACGATGATCCCGAACAGGATGAAGGCGATCGCCGCACCGACACCCCACTGCTGGCTCTGGAACGCGGACGTGTACGACAGGTACGCCGGGGTGAGCGTGGTGTTCGCCGGGGCGCCCTTCGTGCCGGTGTAGATCTGGTCGAAGACCTGCCACGTCCCGATCAGCCCGAGGGTGAGCACCGTGAAGAGCGTCGGGCGCAGCTGCGGGAGCGTCACGCGCCAGAAGCGTGTCCAGGCGCCCGCGCCGTCGATCATCGCGGCCTCGTCGACGTCGGCGGACAGGTTCTGCAGCGCCGCGATGAACAGCAGCATGAACGTGCCGCTCGTGGTGAACACGGCGAGCAGGATGAACGCGCTCATCGCGACCGACGGTCCCGCGGTCCACTCCCACCACGAGATGCCGAGCATCGTGTGGTCGGCGAGGAACGCCGGAGGCTGCCCCGCCCCGAGGTGGAAGATGCCGGTCGGCTCGTTGAACCAGTTCGGTCCGCGCACCCCGATCCACCCGATGATCGTGTTCACCGCACCGGAGGACGAGAACAGGAACAGCCAGAGCACGGTGATCGCGACCGAGCTCGTGACGGACGGGAAGTAGAACGCGGTCCGGAAGAACCCCCGCCCCTTCAGTGCCCGTCCGTTCACGAGGACGGCCAGGCCGAGGGCGACGGCGGTCTGCAGCGGCACGACGAACACGACGTACCAGAGGTTGTTCCGCAGGGCCGTGCCGAAGTTCTGCTCGTCGAGCCCGCCCCCGCCGAGGATCTTCGCGTAGTTCTCGCCGCCGACGAAGGACACGTCGGACGAGAACGGGCTGCCGACCCCGCGCCAGTTCGACACGCTCACCCATGCGGCCATGAGGACGGGCACGAGCAGGAACAGGCCGAGGACGATCACCGTCGGGGCGGTGAACAGCCAGCCCGAGACGGCTTCGCGGCGGTTCTTCCGGGACATCGCGGTCAGCCCTTCAGCGCAGCGGCCATGTTCTTCTGGACGCCCTCGAGCAGGGTCTGCACGTCGGTCTTCTGCAGGGAGCCGAGCTTCGAGTCGAAGTCGGCGACCACGTCCGACGTGCCGGCCTTGTTCGGCAGCCCCTGGGCGACGTCGGCCTGGTCGAGGAACGCCGCGTACTGCGGGTAGTCGCGCTTCCAGGTGCTCGCAGCGGACTCGACACTCGGCATCACGCCGAAGTCCTTCGCGAAGGTGAGCTGCTGGTCGGTGCTCGTCATCTTCTCGACGAACGACAGCGCCGCCTTCTGGTTCGGGGAGTCCTTCGCGATGCCCCAGCAGTTCGTGAACTGCAGGGTGCCGGCGCCCTTCGGACCCTTCGGCAGTGCGACGACCTGGTAGTCGACGCTCGGGTAGCTCGAGGACATCGCGCCGGTGAGCCAGTTGCCCTCGATGGTCATCGCGGCCTTGTTCTTCCCGAACGCGTCGCCGCCCCAGCTCTCGCCGAGGTCGCTCGAGAACTTCATCGAGCCGTCGTCGAGCAGGCCCTTCACGTAGTCGAGCGCCTGGACGTTGGCGGCGGAGTCGACGGTCGCCTTCGTCTGGTCGGCGTTCGTCAGGGCGCCGCCGGCCTGGGCCATGAACGCCCCGAGGCGCTCGACCTGCGGGCTGGTCGAGAGTCCGACGCGACCATCCCGGGTCAGCTTCTCGGACACGGTCTTCAGCTGGTCCCACGTCGTCGGGACGTCGGCGTCGGTCAGCCCGGCCGCCTTCCAGTCCGCCTTGTTGATGAACAGCCCCAGGGTGGAGAAGTCCTTCGGCGCGCAGTACAGCTTCCCGTCCACGGTGAACGACTTCGTCAGGGTCGGGTAGAAGTCGCCCTGGTCCTGCAGCTGGTCGCCGTAGGCCAGGAGCGAGCCGTTCGCCGCGTACCCGGCGAGCGACGACGTGCTGACGTAGAACACGTCGGCGGGCTTGCCGGAGGCGAACCCCTGCGCGAGCTGCTGGTCGAGGTTGTTGGCGGCCTGGACGCTCACGCCGGTCCCGGAGGACTTCGACCAGGCGGCGGCCGCGCTCTTGACCGCGGCGGTCTCGGCGTCGCCGGAGGAGCCGATGAGCACGGAGAGGGACTTGTCGCTCGAGGTGAGCCCCCCGGACCCGGAGTCCGAACCGGAGCCGCTGAAGCCGGAGCCGCAGGCGGAGAGGGACAGCGCTGCGGTCAGGGCGATCGCCCCTGCGGACAGCGCGCGAGCTGTGCGTCGTGACATGGGTCGTTGCATCGGGTACTCCTCGTCGAGTAATCGTTGGATCGTTCAATTTGATCGATCAAACGCCATCACGATACACCGCCGAGGCGCTACGGTGAACCCCATGTCGCAGCCCGCCACCGTCGCCGACGTCGCCGCGGTCGCCGGTGTCTCCCGGCAGACCGTGTCGAACGCGCTGAACCGGCCGGAGGTCGTCCGTCCGGACACCCTGGACCGAGTGCGCTCGGCGATCGAGACCCTCGGGTACCGCCCGCACGCCTCGGCACGGCGGCTGCGGACCCGGCAGAGCTCGACTCTGGGCGTCCGGCTCGAACCCGTGCACGGCATCTCCGGCGCGGTGCTCGACCGCTTCCTGCACGCCCTGGTCGAGCACGCGGACGCGCGGGGCATGCGGATCCTGCTCTTCACCGCGCGGGATGTCGACGACGAGCTGACGCACATCGAACGGCTCGTCGAGGGGTCCGACGTCGACGGCTTCGTGCTCACCTCGACGTTCCACGGCGATCCTCGGCCCGGGTGGCTCGCCGACCGGGACGTCCCGTTCGTGCTGTTCGGACGCCCGTGGGGGCAGTCGGCCGAGCGCGCCGACGTGCTGCCGTGGGTGGACGTCGACGGTCGGGCCGGCCTCCGGGCCGCGACCGCGCACCTGCTCGAGGCGGGGCACCGACGCATCGGGTTCCTCGGGTGGCCGAGCCCCTCGGGGCAGGGCGACGAGCGGCGCCACGGCTGGCAGGACGCCCTCGCCGCGGCGGGTCTGCCCGACCAGGTGCAGCTCGTCTGTGAGGACGACGTCTCCGCGGCGACCGAGGTCGTCGCCCGGGCGGTCGCGGACGGGGCCACCGTCGACGCGGTCGTCTGCGCATCGGACACGCTGGCGCTCGGGGCACGGTTCGCCCTCGGCCCGGACGTCCCGGTGGTCGGGTACGACGACACCCCGGTGGCCGAGGCCCTGGGGATCTCGAGCGTCGAGCAGCCCCTCGGTGACGCGGCCGCGGCGGCGCTGGACCTGCTGATGGGCACCGGCAGGTCGGTCCTGCCCGCACCGACCGGGCACCGCCTGCTCGAACCGACGGTCGTCTGGCGCCCCTGACCCGGACCCCGCGCCGTCCGACGGACGACCACGGTCACGATCCCGTCTCGGACCGGCAACGGTTCGGTACCGGCGACTCCAGCGGCTCAGCACCGTCGGTAGCGTCGGCAGCACCGCGGCACGAGAACGTCCGAGCCGCCGAGACCGGGGGACCTCATGCGCACCGCACGCACCACGACACTGCTCGCGACGATCGGGATCGGCGCCGCGCTCGTCCTGAGCGCCTGCACCGAGGGACCGGACGTCGTGACCACCCCGACGGCCTCGTCCACGCCGACGACGTCGACCACGCCGTCGGCGACGAGCACCCCGAGCGCCACGGCTTCGCGGACTCCGTCGAGCACCCCGCGGCCGACGTCCACCATCACCCCGGTCCCCGGCGTCGACTACGACGGCGGCACGGTGCCGTCCGAGTGCTCCGACCTGATCACGGCCGGCAAGTGGAAGTTCGCCGAGGCTCCGCTGAACGACCCGAAGGTCGTCGGTGACTCGTGGTCCCGCCCGAAGGACGCCTTCACGTCGGTCCTGCAGGCCGACGGCAAGCACCTGTCGTGCGTCTGGCGGGATCCACGGGCGGACATCACGAACCTGGTGATCGACGTGGTGGTGGTCGACTCGTCCCGCGCGTTCGGTGCACTGCAGGCGCTGCCCGCGAAGGGCTACGACTGCGCACACGTCGCCGAGGGATACCGCTGCCAGAAGGTCTCGCAGAACTCGCAGTACCCGGTCATCGACGGCGACACGTACTTCACCCGCGGCGACATCGGCATCCGCATCAGCCAGTCGAACACCCCGACGGACGGCCTGCTCGACGACGTGACGGCGCACGTCTTCGGCTGACGCCACCGACCGGCTGCCCCGCCAGCCGGCTGATCCGCCCGGCGAGCGAAGCGCCCGGCTCAGTCCGCCCGGGCCGCCGGTCGCGACCGCACGTGCGCCCGCTCGCCCTGGGGCCCGTACAGGCAGAGCACCTCGGTGACCTCGTCCGTGATGTTGCCCACCCAGTGCGGCGTGTGCGTGTCGAACTCGACGACCTCGCCGGGCCCGAGGTCGAACTCCCGGTCACCGAGCAGCAGCCGCAGCCGCCCGGACAGGACGTAGAGCCACTCGTAGCCCTCGTGGGTCTTCAGTGTCCGATCGCTGTTCGCGGGTTCCGGCGGGATGAGCTGCTTGAACGAGCGCACACCCCCGGTCCGCTTCGTGAGCGGGATCACCACCCGCCCGCCGTGCCGCTCGGGGCGCAGGTGGACGCGCGGATCCCCCGTCTGCGGCGCCCCGACGAGGTCGTCGAGCGGCACCTGGTACGCCCGGGCCAGCGGCAGCAGCAGTTCGAGGGTCGGTCGCCGCTGGCCGGACTCCAGCCGCGAGAGCGTCGACACCGAGATGCCGGTCTCCGCGGCGAGCGCCGCGAGCGTGACGTCACGCCGTTCGCGGAGCGCGCGCAGGCGCGGACCCACCGCGTCGACGACCTGGGCCGTCGTGCGTGGGGTGATCCGATCCTCCCGTCCGTGTGCCATGCCGGCCATGTTGCCAGACCGGCAAGATTCGTTGCTGATCTGGTCGAGCGCGCCGCACGCTGTGGTCATGTCCGATCACTTCGACGTCATCGTCATCGGCGGCTCGGCCGCCGGCCTGTCCGCCGCCCTGATCCTGGGGCGGTCCCGCCGCTCCGTCCTCGTCGTCGACGCGGGCGAGCCCCGCAACGCGCCCGCGGCCGGTGCGCACAACTACCTCGGGCGCGAGGGGGTCGCCCCCGCCGAGTTCACCCACATCGGACGGGACGAGGTCGCCGCCTACGGCGTGCAGGTCACGGCCGGGAGGATCGTGGCCACGTCCGCCACGGACGGTGACGGGACCGACCCGGTCGGTTTCTCGGTCACGCTCGACTCCGGCGCGGTCGTCACCGCTCGGCGGCTCGTCGTCGCCTCCGGCGCCGTCGACGTGCTGCCGGAGGTCCCAGGTCTCGCCGAGCAGTGGGGGCGCGGGGTCGTGCACTGCCCGTTCTGCCACGGGTGGGAGATCCGCGACCAGCGCATCGGGATCCTGGTGACGACTCCGAACGGGGTGCACCACGCGCTGATGTTCCGGGCGCTGAGCGACCGGGTGACGGCGTTCGTGACCGACCCGGCGCTCGTCGACGACACCGCCGTTGCTGGTCTCACGGCCCGTGGCATCGGGATCGTCGCGGGGTCGGTTGCCCGCGTGGTCTCCTCGGGCGACGTGCTGACCGGGGTGGAGACGGCGTCGGGCGAGGTCGTCCCGCTCGACGCCCTCGCCGCCGCCAGCACCGCCGAGGCCCGCGTCGGCTTCCTGGCCGGGCTGGGCCTGGTGGCGGAGGACGTCGTCGTGGGCGGCTCCCGGTTCGGGAGCGCGCTCGTGGTCGACGCCGCGGGGCAGACGGGCGTGCGCGGCGTCTACGCGGCGGGCAACGTGACGGCGCCGATGGCGACCGTGATCGCGGCGGCCGCTGCCGGGACGCAGGCGGGCGCGGCGGTGCACGGCGACCTGGTGCAGGCGGACCTGGCGGCGGCGCTGGCGGGGGTGGCGGCGGGAGCCGGGGCCGCTGCGGCCGCTGGCTGAGCGCGGAGGTTCCGGGCTGAGCGACAGTTCACGCCGTCCGCGGCCCGTGAGGTGTCGCCCAGCGCATGAACTCCCCGCCCGCCAGCGGACCGGGCGAGCCGGCGGCGGCCGACTGGCGGGGTGGCCGGCGGCGCGCGTCAGTCCACGCGGTAACCGGCCTGCGCGGCCAGGAGCGGCGCGAGGGCGTACAGCTGGTCGGCACCGATCGTCGCCCCGCGGAACCCCTCGAGCCGCTCCACACGGTCCAGGTCGGCGGCCCGCAGGTCGACGTGGTCGATGCGGGTGTTCGAACCCTCGGCGGAGCGGATGCGTGTGCCCTCGAAGGACACGCGGAGCAGTCGGGCGTCGGCGATGTCGAGTTCGTCGAGCACGCAGTCGCGGAACACCACGTCGGCGAGCGTCGACCCGCGGAGGTTCACGAACCCGAGCTTCATGCCGACGAACTCGACCGCGTTCAGCGTCGCGTCGTACAGCTCGGCGGACCCGACCCTGCCGCCGGCGACCCGGACCTCGCGCCAGGCGCTGCTCGAGGCGCGGAACACTGGGGCGTCGAGCGTCTCGACGACCGAGTCACGGACGCGCAGTCCGCGGAGATCGGTGCCGTCCGCGCGGAGGGTCTCGACGACGCACTCCTCGACCTCGAGGTCGGGCAGCCGCTCCCCGGCGACGTCGAGCACCGCGATGCGCTTCGCCTCGATCCGGTCGCCGGTGAGCAGGTCGCCGGGTGCCGGTGACCAGTCCCGCAGGTCGGTCGGCTCGGTCAGGGTGATCCGCGGGGCGTCGGTGCCGGTCGAACGTGCCATGCGCTCAGTCTGCCGGTCCGGTCCGACGCTGCGTCAGGCCGGACCGACGCTGTGCCGGTCCGACGCTGCGCCGTTCCGACGCTCGAGCACGCTGTCGAGCCGGTAGTCCTTCGCGGGACCCCTGGCCTCCCAACGCACCGTCCACCGATCGGCGACGCCGCCGAGCACCCCGGTGTAGTCGTCCGGCGCGCAGGCGTGCTCGACGACGGAGCCCCACACCCAGTCGTGGAAGACCTGGCCGTCGGCGAAGTGCACGGTCCAGTGCGCGTCGGCGCCGCGTCGGACGAGCAGCGTCCGGGACACCGTGGTCTCCCGACCGCCGAACCGCATCACGCCGGACTCGTCCCAGCGCACCTCGTCCGGACCGGTCAGCGTGAGCGTGGTGCGGCCGGTGACGGTCCCGCGGACACCGGCGGCCCGGTCGTCCACGGTCCGTGCGAGGTCCCAGTCCCCGAGCAGGTCCGTCGGCAGCAGCACCCCCTCAGGCTACGCGGCGTCACCCGCGCAGGGGTCCGGACGCGGGCACGCGGGCGCCGTCGGCGAAGCCGCCGACGAGTTCCCGCAGGGCGTCCTCCGCCGTGTGCTGCGGCGCCCACCCGAGCTCGGTCCGGGCCCGGTCGGTCCGCATGATCGGCACGCCGGCGGCGATGTCGAGCCACCCGGCGTCCGTCGGTTGGAGCCGGAGCCGCCAGGTCAGCGTGACGACCCCGCGCAGCAGGCGGAGCGGGATCCGCACCGCGCCGAGCATCCCGGCGGCCCGGGCCATCCGCGGCGGGGTGAGCAGCGGCGACGCCGCGATGTTGAACGCGCCGGCGGCCCGCCGATCGATCGCCCGCCAGAACGCGTCGGCGAGGTCGTCGGCGTGCACGGCCTGGAACACGAACGGCAGCGGCAGCGGCAGGACCGCGAACCGGGCCGCACGCACGACCGACATCGGGACGAGGTGCCCGAGGAACAGCCCACGGAGCTCCGCCGCGACCGACCGCTGGAACACCAGCCCGGGCCGGAGCCGGGTCACGACCACGTCCGGGTGCTCGCGCTCGAACGTGTCCAGTGCCCGTTCGTTCTCGGCCTTGTGGACCGAGTACGTCGCCGTCGGGATGCCGGTGGCGGGGAAGGACTCGTCCACCGGCGTCCGCTTGCCGTCCACGTCGACCCCGCGGTAGGCCCCGACCGACGAGGCCACGACGACCTGCTGGGCCCCGGCCCGGGCCACGGCGGCGAGCACGTTCGCCGCGCCCCGCACGTTGGTCCGGTGCTGCGCGGGGATGTCGTGCGTCGGCTGGAGCGCCCACGCCAGGTGCACGACGGCGTCGGCCCCGCGGAACACGGCGGCGAGCTCCTCGACGGCACCGTCGCCACCGACGTCGACGGCGTGCCAGACCGCGACGTCGTACGGTGCGACCCGGGCGTCGGGCAGCCGCCGGGCGACCCCGACGACCTGCAGCCCCTCGTCGGAGCCGGCCCGGCCGTCACCGGCGAGCCGGGCCGCCGCGAGCCGCCGCAGCACGGCGGTCCCGACGTTCCCGGTCGCCCCGACCACCACGACGCGCATCAGCCGTGCCCGTCCGTCACGCCGCCGCGGGCGCGAGCGACGGGTCGAGGACGACCTTGATGCAGCCGTCCTCCTTCTTCTGGAAGACCGAGTACATGTGCGGGGCGTCCTCGAGCGACACCCGGTGCGTGGTCAGGTCGAGCGTGCCGAGCGGGTCCGAGGGGTCGGACACGAGCGGCATCAGGTCGTCGACCCAGCGGCGGACGTTGCACTGTCCCTCGCGGATCGTGATCTGCTTGTCGAACAGGGTCATCATCGGCATCGGGTCGGCCATCCCGCCGTACACGCCGGACAGCGACACCGTGCCACCGCGTCGGACGAGGTCGATCGCCGCGTGCACCGCCGCCAGCCGGTCGACGCCCGCGGTCTCGATCGCCTTCTGCGCGAGCTTGTCCGGCAGCAGGCCGGCCGCGCGCTGGGCGAACCCGGCGACGGGGTTGCCGTGCGCCTCCATGCCGACCGCGTCGACCACGCCGTCCGGCCCGCGACCGTCGGTGAGGTCGACGAGCTGCGGCACGACGTCGTCGGACAGGTCGAACACCTCGATGCCGTGCTTCGCCCCGAGGTCGCGGCGGACCTGCTCGGGGTCGACGGCGAGCACCCGGTAGCCGAGGTGCTTGCCGATCCGTGCGGCGAACTGCCCCACGGGGCCGAGGCCGAGCACCGCGAGCGTCCCGCCCTCGGGCACGTCCGCGTACTGCACGGCCTGCCAGGCGGTCGGGATGATGTCGCTCATGAACAGCCACTGGTCGTCCGCGCCGGTGTCCGGCACCTTGATCGGGCCGTAGTCGGCGTGCGGCACGCGCAGGTACTCGGCCTGCCCGCCGGGGACCTGGCCGTACATCTTCGTGTAGCCGAAGAGCGAGGCGCCGGTGCCGTACTCCTTCACCTGCGTCGTCTCGCACTGCGACTGGAAGCCGTGGCGGCACATCCAGCAGTGGCCGCACGAGATGTTGAACGGGACGACGACCCGGTCGCCGACCTTCAGGTTCGTGACGGCGGAGCCGACCTCCTCGACGATGCCCATGGGCTCGTGCCCGAGGACGTCGCCCTTGTCGATGTACGGGCCGAGCACGCGGTACAGGTGCAGGTCGGAGCCGCAGATGGCGGTCGACGTGATCCGCACGATCGCGTCGGTCGGCTCCTGGATGGTCGGGTCGGGGACGGTCTCGACGGACACCTTCTCGGTGCCCTGCCAGGTCAGTGCGCGCACGTCGCGCTCCTCTCGTGGTCGCGTCGGGCCGGCCGGGAGGCACGGCTCGTCTCCCTCTCGTCGGTACCCGCCCGCCCCGTGGCGCGTTCCCAGCCCCGCCCGCGCGCCCCGCTGTTCCACCGATCCGCGCGTCGCAGGCCGATCCGCGCGTCGGAGGCCGATCCGCGCGTGGGAGACCGATCCGCGCGTCGGAGACCGATCCGCGCGTCGGAAGCCGTTCCTTCCGCCACACGACGCGCGGATCCGCCTCCGATCACGGGCGCGATGGGCTCGAACGTGGCCGATCGGCCAGTCGGTCTCCGCCCGTCCGCCGATGCGCCCGGTGCCGCCCACCCGCCACGCTGGCTCCGATGGACCACCGCACCACGCGCCGCAGCCTGCTCACCGGGGCCGGAGCGCTCCTCGCCGCCGGGGCGCTCGCCGCGTGTTCATCCGAGCCGCCCCGGCGGGCGCCGAGCGCGACGCCGACGCCGACACCGACAGCCACCCGGACACCCACGGGCACGCCCACACCCACACCGACCCCGACCCCGACCCGTCCGGCACTGACGAAGGTGCCGCTGCCCCGGGGGACCGTGACGGGTCTGCCAGCGGGGACGCCCGGGATCGCGTGGACGGTGGACGACGGGGCATCGTCGGACGTCGTCGCCGCCTACGCCCGGTTCGCCGCCGAGACCGGCACACGCCTGACCTTCTTCGTCAACGGCGCCCGGCCTGCGTGGACCGAGCACGCCGACCTGCTGCGGCCCCTCGTCGCCTCCGGGCAGGTCCAGCTCGGGAACCACACGTGGGACCACCCCGCCCTGACGAAGCTCGGCGACCAGGCGGTCCAGGACCAGCTGACGCGGAACCACGCCTTCATCCAGGACACCTACGGCGTGGACGCGAAGCCGTACTTCCGGCCGCCGTTCGGCTACCACGACGCCCGGGTCGACCGGGCGGCGGCGGCCGTCGGCTACACGACCCCGCTGCTCTGGTACGGGACGCTCGCGGACTCCGGGGACATCACGTCCGACCAGATCGTCGGCTTCGCGGAGCAGTGGTTCCAGCCGGCGCACATCGTCATCGGGCACGCCAACTTCCCGGGCACCATCGGCGCGCTGCCGCGGCTCCACGCCCTGCTCGAGCAGCGCGGCCTGGCGACCTACACGCTCGACGACGTGTTCTCCCACTGACCCCGGCCCCACGCGAGTCGCTTCCCGGCGATCGGTCCCGCAAGACGCAACGCTGGCGGTTCCTCGCAGCGGAATGTCGCTGCGAGAAACCGCCGCAGTTGCGTTTTGCGAGCCGGCGGACGGACGAGCGGGCGAGGCGGGCGCGGGCGGGCGGTCAGGCGCGCAGCCGGTCGCGCTCGGCCGGGGGCAGGTGCTCGGTCGCGGTCGCCCGTGCCGCCGGGGTCAGGAACCGCCCGTGCCGCTCGAGGAACGCCACGAGCGCCGGCTCGGACGCCCGCTTGCCGGTCTCGCGCAGGACCCACCCGAGCGCCGACTGCACGGTGTCGCTGCGCTCCCGGACGAGCCGCCCGACGATCCCGAGCGGGACCTCGGCGTCGCCCTGCTTGGCGAACGCCAGGGTCGCCACGACCGCGATCCGGCGCACCATCGCCACGTCGGACTTCACGAGCGCGAACAGCGGCCCGGTCGACCCGCCGACGAGCGGAGCGCCGACGAGCTCTTCCGCCGCGAGGTCGACGAGCGTGGTGTCGTCGAAGCGCTCCGACTTCGCAGCGGCGAGGTACTCGTCCGTCAGCTCGGCGTCCGGCCGCGCCCGCATCGCCTGCACGAGGAGCACCACCGCGACGAGCCGCGCGCCGGGGTCCTCGCTCCAGAGCAGGGCGGAGCGCTCCCCCGCGTCGAGGTCGGCGAACTGCCGGGCGACCCGCCGCGCCGCCGCCACGTCCCCCGGGGTCCGCGCGAAGGCGACGAGGACGTCCTCGGCCGACGCGCCGTTCACGGGGTGACCTCCTGCATGCCGCAAGTCTGGCAGCCCGGTCGCCACGGTCCTCCCGGCCGGCCCGACCGACGACGTGGTCAGGTGCGGTCCGCGTCCGAGCCGGGACGACGACCGGCGCGGCGCTCGCCGCGCTGCTGCAGGGCGGCGAGCACGAGGAAGAGCACCCCGACGGCGAGCAGCACCGCGGTCGTCGAGACCGCTCCGCCCATCGTGATCGAGGACAGCAGGCTGAGCAGCCCGATCACGGTGAACGCCCCGCCGACCAGGTACCCGGCCTTGACGCTCACGAACCAGCGCGGCCGCCCATCGGTGTCGGCCCGGCGGTTCTCGTCGTCCTGCCGGCTCCGCCACGCGGGTCCGCGCTTCCGGAGCACCGTCGCCCAGAGCAGCACGGCACCGCCTCCGAGCACGACGAACATCGCGGACAGGCCCGCTGCGACCCCGACCCGCCCCTCTGCCCAGAGCGGGGCGAGCGTGACGAGGCCGACGACCGCGACCGCGGCGACCACCCACGGCATGACGTTCCGCGCCCACGACTGCTGCACGCGCGCGGCACCGCGGTCGACGCGCAGGAACCGCCGCTCCCACGGCGCACGCTCGGCCTCGGGCTTGTGCATGATGCGCCCCTCGAGCGCCACCACGACGACCACGACCACCAGGGCGATCCCCAGCACCACCCACACCACGGTCTGCATGGCGCGGAGCGTACCGGCGACCTGAGCGCGGCTCACGGCGAGCCGTACCCCGCTCGGGTCAGCGCACGGCGGAGTCGGTGGCTGTCTCTGCGCCGGTATCGACGTCCGGCGCAGCGTCGACCGTGCCGGACCGGCGTGCCGCGGAACGCCGACCGCGGACGAGCACGATCACCGCCACGAGCACCAGGAACCCGGCGAACAGCCACGTGCCCACCTGCGGGTCGACCAGTCGCGCGATCCACGCCCCACCCGGCGAGCACACCGCCGCGGTCACGCCGACCACGAGCCCCACCCGCAGGTCGACGGCCCGGCGCCGCAGGTTCGCGACCGTGCCGGAGACCGCGGTCGGCACCATGGTGAGGAGCGACGTGCCCTTCGCGAGCAGATCGCCGGCCCCCAGGGCCACCTCGAGTCCGGGCACGATGACGACCCCGCCGCCCACCCCCACCAAGCCGGAGAGCGCCCCGGACAGCAGCCCGAGGGCGAGCAGGACGAGCGCCTCGACGACACCGAAGTGCACGTCGCCGCCGCGGGTCGGGACGCTGGTGAACAGCGACACGAGCACGACCGCGATGAACCCCACGAAGATCCACGGCAGCACCCGGAGCGGCAGCCGTCGCAGGAGCCGTGCGCCGAGCGGGGCCCCGACGACGCTGCCCACCGCCAGGGTGAGCGCGGCGAGCCAGTGCACCTCGCCCTGCACCCCGTAGGTGACCGCACCGACGACCGCCGCCGGGGCGATCGCCACGAGCGACGTGGCCGAGGCTCGGCGCTGGTCGAGGTGCAGGAACGCCATGAGCGCGGGCACCACGACGACACCGCCGCCGACGCCGAACAGCCCGGAGAGGACGCCGGCGACGACGCCGACCGCGACGAGGACGGCGCTGCGGCCGAGGCGGGAGGACATCGCCACCAGGGTACGTCCGAGGTGTTACGCGCCCGAAACACAATGTGTACAAAAACGAGTCACGATCCGTGATTGTATGCAATCACCGCACTCCTGAGCGTGACTCCACAAGAGTCGCCACGCACACCGCAGCTCCAGGAACACGATGTCCCAGACCTCCCCCCGACGCCGCCGGACACTGCTCGCCGTGCCCGCCGTCGCCCTGGCCGCCACGCTCGCCCTCACCGCCTGCGTCCCGGTCCAACGCTCGAAGGCCGGCGGCGCGACCGCCGGCACCGTCACGACCGTCCCGATCGGCGACCAGCAGGTCCGCGAGGGCGGTGACCTCGTGATGGCGCTCTCCGCCGAGCCGGACCGACTCGACCCGACCACCTCGTCGTCGCTGTACACCCGGTACGTCATGGAGACGATGTGCCAGAAGCTGTACGACATCGACGCCGAGGGCACGGTCGTCCCGATGCTCGCGACCGAGCTCCCGACGGTCTCCGACGGCGGGAAGACCGTGACGTTCCCGGTGCACACCGGGTACCGCTTCGCCGACGGCACCCCGTTCGACGCGGACGCCGTCGTGACGACGCTCGAACGCAACCTGACGAAGGACGACTCGAGCCGGAAGAGCGAGATGGGCCCGGTGTCGAGCATCGACGCGGTCGACGACCACACCGTCCGGATCCGCTACGCGACGCCCTTCGCCCCGATCACCGCCGCGCTCGCGGACCGTGCGGGCATGGTGATGTCGCCGACGGCGCTGGAGCAGGAGGGCGACGGCTTCGGTGATCACCCGGTCTGCATCGGCCCGTACAAGTTCGTCGAGCGCGTCCCGCAGACGTCGATCACGGTCGAGCGCGACCCGCAGTACCACGACCCGGCGAGCGCGCACTTCGACCGGATCACCTACCGGATCATCACGGACGCGAGCATCCGCGCGCAGAACCTGAAGTCCGGCGACGTGCAGGTGGCCGACTCGATCTCGACCCAGGACGTCGACGAGCTCATGCGGCGGAAGGACCTCAGCGTCCTGCGCACCGGGTCGCTCGGCTACCAGGGCATCACGATCAACCTGGCCAACCAGGACGGCGTCGGGACGGACCCGGAGCCGCTCGACACCCCGCTCGCCACGCAGCGGACGGTCCGGCAGGCCCTGTCGATGTCGATCAACCGCGCCGAACTCGTGCAGAGCGTGTTCCGCGGCTGGGCCGACGTGGCGTGCTCGCCGATCCCGGACTCGAGCGTGTTCGCGACGGACGCGAGCAAGGCCTGCCCGGAGTACGACCCCGAGCGGTCGAAGCAGCTCCTCGAGCAGGCCGGCGTCGAGCAGCCGTTCCCGATCGAGATGGAGGTGACGAACACCCCCGACACCGTGCGGTTCGCCCAGGCGCTGCAGGCCCAGGCCCGCGCCGGCGGCTTCGCGATCACGATCACCCCGGTCGAGTACACGACCCTGCTCGACGACCAGACCCGCGGCGACTTCCAGGCGCTCCAGCTCGGCTGGTCAGGCCGGGTGGACCCGCACGGCAACATCGGCTCGTTCCTGGGCACCGGCGGCGGCAACAACTACCCCGGGTACAGCGACCCCGACGTCGACGACCTGATCAGCCGTGCGGCCCAGGCCACCGACCAGCAGGAGCGCGCCGACCTGTACGGGCAGCTCGTGACGAAGGTGCAGCAGGACGACCCGATCATCTACCTCTACCGGACCCGGAGCATCACGGGCGTCAGCAAGGACGTCGCCGGGGTCTCCACCTACGCCGACGGCGTGGTCCGACTCAGCCAGGCGGCGTTCGTGGAAGGCGGCAGCAAGTGATCCGGTACGTCGTGACCCGACTCTGGCAGGCGGCGCTCACGCTCGTCCTCGCCTCGGTCGTCGTGTTCTTCGGGGTCCGGCAGCTGCCGGGCGACCCCGCCCTGGCCCTCGCCGGTGAAGAGGCGAGTCCCGAGCGGCTCGCGGCGGTCCGCGCGGACCTCGGACTCGACGACTCCCTGCTCGTGCAGTACTGGCGCTTCGTGGTCAACGCGCTGCAGGGCGACCTCGGCCAGTCGACGCGCACGGGGACGCCCGTCACCGAGCTGCTCGGCTCGACCCTGCCGGTCACGCTGTGGCTCGCGCTGTACGCGATCGTCGTGGCGGTCGTCGTCGGGGTCGCCCTCGGCACCCTCGCCGAGCGGTACCGCGGCCGTTGGCCCGAGTGGATGGCGAACGCCGCCGCGCTCGTCGGCCTGAGCGTCCCGAACTTCTGGCTCGGGATCCTGGCGATCGTGTGGCTCGCCGCGGGGCTCGGCTGGTTCCCGGCGTCCGGCTACGTCGCGGTGACGAGCGACCCCCTCGGCGCCCTGCACCACCTGACGCTGCCGGCCCTGATCCTCGGGACCTCGCTCGCCGCCGTGATCATGCGGCAGACCCGTGCCTCGATGATCGAGACGATGAAGACCGACTTCGTCCGGACCGCCCGCGCGAAGGGCCTCAGCCGCCCGCGCGTGCTGTTCCGGTACGGCCTGCGCAACTCGATGATCGTCGTCGTGACGATCGTCGGCCTGCAGCTCGGCGGGCTCATCTCGGGCGCGGTCGTCACGGAGCGCATCTTCGCGCTGCCGGGCTTCGGCAAGCTCACGCTCGACGCCGTCTTCACCCGCGACTACCCGGTCATCCAGGCCGTCGTCCTCGTGATCACCCTCGGCTACGTCCTCATCAACTTCGCCGTGGACGTCCTGTACTCCGTCATCAACCCGAAGATCCGCGTGGGGGGCACCGCATGACCACCATCACAGCGCCGTTCGACCTCGGGTCGAGCCGCGGTCGCGTCTGGAAGCAGGTCCGGACGAACCGCCTCGGCATGACCGGCGGCATCATGCTCGCCGTCGTCGTCCTCGCCGGGGTCACCGCCCCGCTCGTCGCACCGTACGACCCCACCACGACGCACTTCGACCTGCCGTTCCAGGTGCCGTTCACCGTCGGCTTCGGCCTGGGCACCGACGACCTCGGGCGCGACATCCTGTCCCGCACGCTGTACGGCATCCAGGTCTCGCTCGTCGTGGGCGTCCTGTCGGTCCTGCTCGCGGTCGTCGTCGGCACCCCGCTCGGGCTGCTCGCCGGGTACTGGCGCTGGCTCGACGCGATCATCAGCCGTCTGACGGACGTCGCACTCGCCTTCCCGTTCCTCATCATCGCGGTCGGACTGGCCGCGATCAGCGGACCGAGCCTGACGAACGCGGTGGTCGCCATCGGCATCTCGCACGTCCCGGCGATGATCCGCATCGTGCGCGGCGAGACCCTCCGGATCACGAGTGCCGACTTCGTGACGAGCGCGAAGACGCTCGACGCGGGCGGCGCGCGGATCATCCTGCAGCACGTCCTGCCGAACTGCGTCTCGGCGATCATCGTGCAGGCCACGGTGATCATGCCGGTCGCGGTCATCGGCGAGGCCCTGCTGTCCTTCCTCGGCCTCGGCATCCAGCCGCCCACCCCGAGCCTCGGCATCATGCTCTCGGACGCGCAGCAGTACCTCGGCCAGGCGCCGTGGGCCGCGGTCGTGCCCGGCGTCGCGATCGCCGTCGTCTGCCTCGGCTTCAACCTGTTCGGCGACGCCCTGCGCGACGCCCTCGACCCCACCGCCTCGGACCGGAAGTAACGCATGCGCACCACCAACCCCGCCTTCACCGCACCGCCGACCGAGACCACCCGGCCGGACCTGCAGGGCACGTTCGGCATGGCCGCCGCGACGCACTGGATCGCGACCGCGACGGCCCAGTCGGTCCTGGAACGCGGCGGCAACGCCTTCGATGCGGCCGTCGCCGGCGCGTTCGTCCTGCACGTCGTCGAGCCGCACCTGAACGGCCCCGGCGGTGACGTCACCGCCGTCTTCGCCACCGCGTCCGACAAGACCCCGACGGTGCTGATGGGCCAGGGACCAGCCCCCGCCGGCGCGACGCCGGAGCACCTCCGTTCCGAGGGACTCGACCTGGTGCCGGGATCGGGGGCCCTCGCGGCCGCCGTCCCCGGTGCCGTCGACGCGTGGCTGCTGCTCCTCGCCGAGCACGGCACGTGGGAGCTCGCCGACGTGCTCGCCCCCGCCGTCGGCTACGCCCGCGACGGCCACCCGGTCGCCCCGCGGGTGGTCGCCACGATCGCGACGGTGCAGGACCTGTTCCGGGACCACTGGCCCACCTCCGCCACGCAGTGGCTGCCGGGAGGCACGGTGCCGGTCCCCGGGACCCTCGTGCGCAACGAGGCATGGGCCGGCGTCCTGGACCGGCTCGTGCAGGCCGGTCGCGGTGTCGACACCGACGCGGCGGGCGACGCACGCGTCGCCCGGATCGAGGCGGCGCGCACCGAGTGGGCCGAGGGCGTCGTCGCGCAGGCGGTCGACGCGTTCGTCCGCACCCCGCACCGGCACGCGTCCGGCACGGACCACGCCGGCGTCATCACCGCCGCCGACATGGCGGCCTTCCGGGCGTCCACCGAGCCGGCGACCACCGCCGAGTTCCGCGGGCACACGATCGCGAAGACCGGACCCTGGGGGCAGGGCCCGGCGCTCCTGCAGACCCTGCGCCTGCTCGAGCCGCTCGACGACGAACGCCTCGACCCGTCCACCGTGCTCGGCGCGCACACCATCGTCGAGGCGCAGAAGCTCGCGCTGGCCGACCGCGAGGTGCACTACGGCGAGCGCGACGTCCCGATGGCCGAGCTGCTCTCCGACGCCTACTCCGACGAGCGCCGGACCCTGATCGGCGACCGCGCCTCGCACGCGTTCCGACCGGGTGCCGTGTCCGTCCCCGGCGGCACCGTGCCCCCGCTCCGCGAGACCTACACGCCGCGTGGCGAGCCGGTCGCCGGCGTCGGCGAGCCCACCGTCCCGGGCGCCCGCGGCGAGGCCCCGGTGGAGACTCCGGTCGCGGCCCCGGCCGAGGACGACCCGGTGCACGAGGACCGCGGCGAACCGATCGTGATGGCGACCGGCGAGACGCGAGGCGACACGTGCCACATCGACGTCGTCGACCGCTGGGGCAACATCGTCAGCGCGACACCGTCCGGCGGCTGGCTGCAGTCGTCCCCGACGATCCCCGGCCTGGGGTTCTGCCTCGGCACCCGCCTGCAGATGACCTGGCTCGAAGAGGGCACGGCGTCCACGCTGACCCCCGGTGCCCGACCCCGCACGACGCTCACGCCGACGCTCGTGCTCCGGGACGGCGAGCCGGTCGTGGCGATGGGCTCCCCCGGCGGCGACCAGCAGGACCAGTGGCAGCTGCTGTTCCTGCTCCGCACGATCGTCGGCGGGTGGTCCCCGCAGCAGGCGATCGACGCCCCCGCGCTGCACACGACGTCCTTCCCGGGCTCGTTCTGGCCGCGCACCTGGACCCCGGGCGGCCTGGTCGTCGAGGACCGTCTCGGCGACGAGGTGATCGCCGGGCTCGAGGAGCTCGGCCACGTCGTCACCCGCGCCGGCGACTGGTCGCTCGGCCGCCTGTCGTGCGTCACGCGCGACCCCGACACCGGCGTCATGGGCGCCGCCGCCAACCCCCGAGGAGCACAGGGCTATGCCGCAGGACGCTGAGAACGTGACGACGACCACCGGGGCCGCACCGCGCCTCCCGTCCGACGCCGGAGCCGACCGCCTGCTCTCCGTGCGCGACCTGCGCGTCGCGTTCGGGGACCGCGAGGTCCTGCACGGCGTCGACCTCGACGTCCGCCGCGGCGAGCGCGTCGCGATCGTCGGACAGTCCGGCTCGGGCAAGTCGACGCTCATCGCGGCGCTCCTCCGGTTGCTACCGGGCGCCGGGCACATCACCGGCGGGGCGATCACGCTCGGCGACGACGACATCGCGCACGCCGACGAGCCGCTCATGCGCCGGATCCGCGGCGGCCGGATCGGCCTGGTGCCGCAGGACCCGTCGACGAACCTCAACCCGTCGATGCGGGTCGGTGCGCAGATCGCCGACGCGCTCCGTGCCGGCGGGCTGCGCGGACGGTCCGCCGTCCGTCGCCGCGTGGTCGAGCTCATGACCGAGGCCGGCATCCCCGAGGCCGCCCGCCGCGCGGACCAGTTCCCGCACGAGTTCTCCGGCGGCATGCGGCAGCGCATCCTCATCGCGGTCGCGCTCGCCCGACAGCCGGAGCTCCTCATCGCCGACGAACCGACGAGCGCCCTCGACGTGACGGTGCAGCGGCAGATCCTCGACCACCTGCAGACCCTGGTGGACCAGCACGGCACCACGCTGCTGTTCGTGACGCACGACCTCGGCGTCGCGGCGGACCGGACCGACCGCATCGTGGTGATGCTCGACGGCGAGGTCGTCGAGCAGGGCGCCCCCGCGGCGATCCTCCGCGACCCGCAGCACGAGTACACGAAGCGGCTCATCGCGGCCGCGCCGGCGCTGTCCGGGGTCGCCCCGGAGCCGACCGCACCCGGGGAACCGATCCTCGTCGTGTCCGACCTGGTGAAGGAGTACCGGCTGCGCGGCCGCGGCGCCGGCACCCTGCGGGCGAGCGACGGGGTGTCGTTCACGGTCCGCCGGGGCACCACCACCGCGGTGGTCGGCGAGTCCGGGTCCGGCAAGACCACGGTCGCGCGGATCGTGCTCGGGCTCGAGACCCCGACGTCCGGCACGGCGCTCGTCGACGGCCTGTCGATCGGCGCCGCCCGGGGCCGGGAGCGTCGGGCCGTCCGTCGTCGCGTGCAGCCGGTGTTCCAGGACCCGTACGGGTCGCTCGACCCGACGTCGACCATCGAGCGGATCATCGACGAACCCCTCCGCGTGTTCGGGGTCGGCGACCGGGCGTCCCGGACCGAGCGCGTGGCGACGCTCCTCGACCAGGTGGCCCTGCCCCGCGAGGTCGCGCAGCTCCGACCGAACGAGCTCTCCGGCGGGCAGCGGCAGCGCGTCGCGATCGCCCGGGCGCTGGCCCTCGAGCCAGAGCTGATCATCCTCGACGAGGCGGTCTCCGCGCTCGACGTGCTCGTGCAGGAGCAGATCCTGACGCTCCTCGACGACCTGCAGGACCGGCTCGGGCTGAGCTACCTGTTCATCACGCACGACCTCGGGGTGGTCCGTCGGATCGCGGACGACGTCGTGGTGATGCGACGGGGGAAGGTGGTCGAACGCGGGTCGGTGGCCGCGGTGTTCGACGACCCGCAGGAGCAGTACACGCGGGACCTGCTCGACGCGATCCCGGGCCGGAGCCTCGCCGAGGCGGTCGTGTGAGACGATCGGCCCCGTGCTGAACGGGACGAGCGTCATCGACGCCATCCGCCACGACATCGTGTCCGGTGCGCTGCAGCCCGGGACCCGGGTGACCGAGGCGTTCCTCGCGGAGCGTCACGGCGTTTCCCGAGTGCCCGTTCGCGAGGCCCTGCGCGGCCTCGAGGGCGAGGGGTTCGTCGTGTCCCGCCCGAACGCGGGCTCCCGGATCGCCGACATCCCCTTCGACGAGGCCGACGACCTGTTCGCCGTCCGGGAGTCCCTCGAGACCGCCACCGCCCGCCGCGCCGCCACGCGCGCCCGCACCCTGTTCGACGCACCGGCCCCGCCGGAGGACTGGTGGCGGGTCCGCCGGGAGCTCGGCGAGGTCCTCGACGCCGGGGACGCCGCCGTGGCGCGCGACGAGCTCGACCTGCTCGTCGACCTGAACGAGCGCTTCCACCTGCTCGTCGCCGAGCTGTCCGGCAGCAGCACGCTCGCGACGCTCCTGCGCCAGCTGTCCCGGAAGATCGAGTGGCTCTACGCGCTCGACACGTCGTCCCGCGGCAAGCGCCTGTGGCCGGACCACCGCCGGATCCTGGCGTCGATCGACGCGGGCGACGTCGACCAGGCCGCCGAGCGCATGGCGTGGCACGTCCGCGAGAGCCGGATCGGGTACGCGGCACGCACCTCGCCCGACCGCGCCGCCGACCTGCGCGCGGCCGGACCCGCCGTCAGCGCGGCCGGACCCGCCGACCTGCGCGCGGCCGGACCCGCCGTCAGCGGAAGCGCGCGGCCCGACGTCAGCGGAAGTGCAGGATCGTCATCGGGTCCTTGAGGGTCCCGCCGACCCGCGTCTCGACGTGCACGTGCGGCCCGGTCGACTGGCCGGTGTTCCCGGACCGTGCGATCTCGGTCGACTTCGCGACGACCTGCCCCTTCGTCACCTCGATCACGCTGAGGTGCGCGGTGAGGACGGTCGTCATCCCGTACTGGACCACGACGTAGTTGCCGAAGGACGGGTCGTTCGCGACGGTCTGGGTCACCGTCCCGCCGCCGGACGCGTAGACCGGCGTCCCCACGGGCACGTTCGCGTCGGTCCCCTGGTGGTAGCGGGGCGTGTGGCCCGCCCCGCGGTCGTCGCCGTACTTCCCGGAGATCTTCGTCGAGGCGACCGGCCACAGCATCCCGGTGACCGGCCGGGTCGACCACACGCGGGTGTCCGAGGCGCCGTAGAGCACCACGTTCGCGTCGGCCTGCACCATGAGCTGGCCGGCACCGGCGCGACTGGTCCGCGAGGACCACAGGGCCCTGCGGTCCGGGCCGTAGACGACGAGGTTGCCGTCGGTCTGGACGGCCGCCCACGCTCCCGGGTGCCCGCTCGTGTTCGAGGCCCACGTCGCCGCTCCGTCGACGTACTGCACCAGGTTCCCGTCGGCCTGCATGGTGAACTGCCGTGAGGTCCCGGCGTCCGACCGCAGGACCGTACCGGGCTGGATGACGTTGCCGGCGGTCACCCGGTCCTGGAACGACCGGATCGTCCAGAGCGTCTTCTTCGCCGAGTCGCGCATGCGCAGCGTGCCGTCCGGCAGGACGCCGAAGTCCCGTCCGACCACGCCACCGGCACCCCACCGCGCGATGAGCTGTCCGCCGCGGCGGAGCACGAGCACCCCGTCGGTCCCGACGTCCATGACCGCTCCGGGGTACTTCGCCGTGTTCGACGCCCAGACGACGACGTTGCCGACGCCGTACTCGACGAGGTTCCCGTCGCCCTGCATCACGAGTCGGAACTGTCCGTTGGACGACGTCATCGCGTCGCCCGGTTGCAACGTCGTGCCCGACGGCACGCTCGTCGACACGACGGTCGCCGCCCGTGCCGGTGCGGCGGCGGCGAGGCCGCCGACGAGGATCGCCGCCGCGGTGACGACCGCGGTCAGCCGCCTGGTGGTGGTGCTGTGCATGGTTCCCCTGTCCCCGCGGAGGACGGCGCGGGCCGCCGGCCCGGTGCGGGCCGTGTGCGACGCGCCCTGTCAGCGTCGCCGGACGATCGTCACAAGTGCGTCCGTCCGGACACAGCCCCAGTTCCGGGGTGACGGCGCGGGCCGGTACCCCCGAGCCGCCGCTGTACCCCGGACCGTCCGGGACGGACGCCCGCTCCGACGTCTTCCGGACTCCGGGCGGTGTCGTCCGCGCCGAGACTGCGTCTTCACCGAGAACGGCTTGCGAGAACGGTCGTTCTCCGATTGACTCGGCTGCGGCGGTCCCGGTCGGGTCCGTCCCCCACACGAAAGGAACGCGAATGCCCACGCGCACCGCACGCACCGCCTGGAACGGCGGCCTGAACGACGGCTCCGGTCAGGTCGAGCTGTCCAGCTCCAAGGTCGGCACCTACGACGTCTCCTTCCCGAAGCGCGCCGCGGACGAGGCCGGTGGCACCACCAGCCCCGAGGAGCTCATCGCCGCCGCGCACTCCGCCTGCTACGCGATGCAGTTCTCCGCGATCCTCGGCGAGGCCGGCGGCACCGTCGAGGCCCTCGACGTCAAGGCCGACGTCTCGCTCGGCCCGGACAGCGCCGGCGGTTTCAAGCTCACCGGCATCGTCCTGACCGTCAACGGCGAGGTCTCCGGCATCGACGAGGCCGCCTTCCTCAAGGCCGCCGACGAGGCCAAGGCGACCTGCCCGGTCAGCAAGGCGCTCACCGGCGTCGACATCGAGCTCAAGGCGACCTTCGAGCAGTAGCGGTCACGTCCCACGGGACGTCACCACGTGACGGACGGGAGGCACGGTGCCAGCTGGCACCGTGCCTCCCGTCCGTCTGCTGCCTACGCTGGGACGCGTGCTCCGTCTCGTGTCGTCACCCACCCGCATCGTCGGCTGGGCCGGCCTGGCTGCCGTCCTCGTGGGCATCGTGCTGATTGCGACGGCTCCGCACCCGATCACCGGCTGGTTCGCGTACGCACCACTGTCCGACACGACCTTCGTCCCGGACCAGCACCCCTGGCAGGAACGCGCCGGCCAGGCACTCCTCGCGGTCGGTGCGCTGGTCGTCGCGTTCGTGGTGGGCCGGCTGAGCGCACAGCGCCGCCCCTGACCGCGTCCAGCCGACGTCCGGACTCGGCGGCCGACGGCTGGCACCATGGCGGGATGGCCGAGCAGTTCCTTCCCGGTGTCCCACGGCCCCCGCGTCCGCCGCGGCCCCGCGTGCGCAAGCTCGCCCAGCACGACATCCGCGACGCGCGCGCCCGGCTGCGCGGCACCATCTACGAGGACGTGACGCCGGACACGCGCTCCCGCGAGCAGTACTCGCCGGTCCAGATCGTCGACTTCTGCCTCGACCTGGCCGAGGTGATGCTCGCATCCGGGGCGGACACGCGCAGCGTGGAGACCGCCGTCGTCGCGGTGTCGACGAAGTGGAACCTCGCGCCCCTCGACCTGGACTTCTCCGGCAGCTCGGTGACGATCCAGTACGCGCCGACCGACCACCCGCCCCTCGTGAAGGTGCGGACCGTGCAGTCGGACGGCTCGGACCTCGACCGACTGGCCCGCGCCAACCAGATCGTGGACGACCTCGTGCACGGCGAGCGGGACATGACCTCGGCGGTGAGCGCCCTCGTCGCGGTGCTCCGCCTGGCGCCGCGGTGGCCGTCGTGGTTGGCGGACGTCGGTCTGTCGGTCCTCGGGACCTCGATCGCGATGCAGGCGGGCGGTGGGTGGCGAGCAGGGCTCGGCGCCTTCGTCCTGATGCTCGGGATCATCCTGTCGGGACGGTGGCTGACCGGCCGGGGCTTCCCGCAGTTCTTCGTCTCCGGTGCCCAGGCAGCCGTCGCCTCGGCACTCGGCACCCTCGCGATCTTCGGCGACGTGCTCACCCCGACGGGGGCAGCCACCATGGTCGCCGCGCTCGTCGTGCTGCTCCTGCCGCACGTGTCGCTCGTCACCTGGGCGCAGGACGCCATCTCCGGCTTCCGGGCGATGGCCGTCGCCCGGGCGTTCTACATCGTGCTCGTCATCGCCGCGATCGTCGTCGGGGTGCCGGCGGGCATCGCGGTGCTGCACTGGCTGAGCATCGAGGTCGACCCGTCCGGGATCGTGCTCCGACCGCTGCCGCTCTGGGTGTCCCTGTCCTTGACGGTGGTGTCCGCGGCGGCGAACTGCTTCGTGCAGCAGGCCAGCGCGCGGGTGATCCCCGTCGCGGTGGTGTTCTCGGTCGCCTCCGGCGCGTTCCTGTGGGAGCTCCGGCACCTCGGGATGCCGCTCCTCGGCGCCACGTTCGTCGCGTCGGTGCTGCTCGGCGTCCTGTCCACCATCGCGGCGGTCCGGATGCGCACGGCGGTGGCGGCGATCGCGGTACCGGCGTTCTGCGGCGCGCTGCTGCCCGGTGTCGCGGTGTCGAACGCACTGCTCAACTTCATGTCCGGCTCGTCCGGGGCCGCGCTCGACTTCGTGGCGGCGGTGTCGGTCGCCCTCGGGATCGGCGCCGGCCTGGTGCTCGGCGGACTCGTGGCCACCCCCGGGGCGCGGCGTGCACTGCGGCGGGCGCGACGGGTGACCGTGCACTCGGTCCACAGCGACACGACGGCGATCCCGGTCCTGCGGGACACCGGGTACGACCCCGGCAACGGGAGCGTCCCGCGGGGGTCCCGGCCGCGCTGATGCGCGCGGCGACGGTCGCTGCCGGCGGCTGCGCTGCCCCGAGCCTCGGGCTGGGCGACGAGTCCCGGGCACGGGGCCGCGGGACTCGTCACCCACGCCGGGACTCGGCGCGCCTCAGCCCGCGTCCGAGACGGCCTTCGACACCGCGGTGGGGGCGTCGTAGTCGCCGTCCGGGATGCCCCGCAGTGCCTCGAGCACGTCGCCGTCGGCACCCTCTTGCTCGGCCTTCGAGACGATGTCGTCCTTCGAGGCCGGGTAGTCGATGCCGCTGAGGTACTTCTGGACCTGGATCGGGTTCGGTGCTGCCATGTCGATCTCCTTCGTTCGCGAGACCCACTGACTACCCGGCCGCCCCTCGGCGCCCTGCCGGTCAGTGCGTCCAGCGGCCGAGGCGCGCGGACCGACGCCCCGCACCGCGGCGCGCTCGGCGGCTCAGATCTCCCAGCTGCCGCCGTCGCTCCACGCCGAGAAGCGCTGCGCCGCCGCCGGCTCGTACCGCTCCATCCAGCCACGCTCGAGCCGCGCCACCGCCCGGTCGAACGCCGCGACCAGGTCGAGCTCGGCGCGGAGGAGCGCCTGGAGCTGCAGTCCCTCGTACAGGGCGATCAGCTGCTCGGCTCCGCGGCGCGGGTCCATCGTGTGCGGCGCCCGACCCACGGCGACGTCGTGCTCCAGGCCCCGCTTGATCTGCGAGTAGAAGAGCTGGTACCGGGACCGCAGGTAGGTCGCCATCGGGTGCGCGGGGTTGCCCGCGACGGAGAGCAGGGCGACGAGGAGTCGCATGAGCGCGGGGTCCTCGGCGTTCGAGGCGACGATCGCGCGGAGCAGGTCCACGGTCGAGCCGTCCCCGACCTCGCGCGTGACCTCGTCCATCCGGGCGCCGTTCCAGCGGTCCAGCGCCGCGAGCACGAGACCGTCCCACGACGGGAAGTGCTGTCGGAGCTCCGCGACCGAGATGTCGAGGCGCTCGGCGACGAGCCCGACGTGCGCCTCGTGGAAGGGGACGTCGCGGAGCAGGTCGACGGTCGCACCCACGATCGTGATCCGCAGGTGCAGGGTCGCGGCCGCAGCGGCAGCCGCCTGCGTGTCCGCACTGGTGTGTTCGAGCATCATGCCCTCCGTCGTGCCGCGGACGTCCTGTCCGCACCCCCATCCAACCGCCTGCACGGGGGCCACCAGAATCCCCGTAACGGGTGTCGGCATGTCGGGGGACAAGCGTTCGACCCGCACCACGTGCGCTGCGCTCGCGGACGGGACGTGCGACGATGCCGGGATGACCCCGGAGGACCCCGTCGCACAGGGACTGGCGACCATGGCGTCGGCGGGCTTCGAGTTCGGGAGCGACGCCGAGCAGGTGGCCCACGACGTCCGGACGATGTGGCAGCAGCTCGGTGCACCGACCGGTGCGTTCGCGGCGGCGGCCGACGCAATCGCCCGGCTCACGCAGCGCCCCGAGGTCCCGGTCGCCGACCAGGCACGTCGTCGGGCGTTCGAACGGGCGGTCGGGATCAACCCGGTCGAGGTCGAGCTCACGGCGGCGATGTCGGCGCGGGAGCTGCTCGAGCGGATGGCACGTTCCGTCGCCTGCTGACGCGACCCTGTGACGGAGTGGAGGCGCGGTGCCAGCCGGCACCGCGCCTCCACTCCGTCACCAGCGGCGACTACGGCGTGGGCATGCCACCGTCGACGTGCAGCGTCTCGCCCACGACGTAGGACGACTCGCCGCTCGCCAGGAAGACGAAGGCCGGCGCGAGCTCGGCCGGCTGCCCCCAGCGGCCGAGGTACGTCTGCTCACCGGCGGACGGCAGGGCCTCCGGCGGCTGACCACCGGCGGGCTGCAGCGGGGTCCAGATCGGCCCGGGGGCGACCGCGTTCACACGGATGCCCTTCGGCGCGAGCTGTGCGGCGAGCCCCTTCGCCATGTTGTTCACGGTCGCCTTCGTCGCGGCGTAGTGCACGAGGTGCGGCGAGGGTGCGTACGCCTGGATCGACGTCGTGTTGATGATCGTGGAGCCGGGCTGCAGGTGCGGCACCGCGGCCTTGGTGATGCGGAACGTGGCGTAGGCGTTCGTCTTGAAGGTCTCGTCGAACTCCTCGTCCGAGATCTTCGTGATGTCGTCGACGTTCTGCTGCTTGCCGGCGTTGTTCACCAGGATGTCGAGACCGCCCAGGCCGTCGACCGCCCGATGAACGAGCTCCTCGCAGAACGCCAGTTCCGTGATGTCGCCCGGGATCGCCACGGCCGTGCGACCGGCGTCCTCGATGAGTCCGACGATGCGGTCGGCGTCCTCCTGCTCCTCGGGCAGGTACACGATCGCGACGTCCGCACCCTCGCGGGCGAAGGCGATCGCGACCGCCGCGCCGATGCCCGAGTCGCCGCCGGTGACGAGCGCCTTGCGCCCCTCGAGCCGACCGGAGCCGCGGTAGGTGTCCTCGCCGTGGTCCGCAGGGACGTTCTGCGCCATCTCCTCATCGGTCCCGGCGCCCGGGAGGTACTGCTCGTCCGGCTTCTTGTCGGCGTAGAGCTTCGTGGGGTCCTGCATCGTGTACTGGTCGCGACCCGTCCGGCCGCCCTGCTGCTCCGTCATGCGGGCGACGGTACGCACCACCGGACCCGGGCCCGTCCAGCGGGGTGTCCCCCGTCGCGGTTCCGTGACACATCCCCGAATGTCACGAACGCATGACGACGAGGACGCGATTCGGTAACACCTGTCGTTCTGTCCGGTCGGGCGTCGTACGGTCGAATGGTGACTCCCCGGACCCTGCTCGCGCTCGGCGCTGCCGCGCTCGCCGTCACGGCGGGTTCGCTGGGCGTCGGCCCGAGCCAGCTCGACGGGGTGCCGACCGCCGCCGCGGCAGAGTTCCCCGGTGACGGCACACCGTCCGCGACGCCGTCCGTCGACGTCTCCACTGCCAAGCTCCGGCGCGTCGACGCCGTCGAGCTCGACGCGGAGTCCCTCGTGTTCCGCAGCGGGGACAAGACCGTCGCCGACGTGTCCATGCGCGACTCGCGGTCGACGGTGGACCTGCTGAACCGGCTGCTCGGCACCCCCGCGCGGACACAGACCGCGATCGGCTCGGGCGGCGCGTGCTTCCCGTCCGGGACCACCTACACGTGGGGCGGCGCCCTGCGCGTCGCCGCGATGACGACCCCGGCCGAGGCGGGCAACGCCGTGGAGATCCGCGTGCTCAAGGACGCCGTCCGCTCGCGGTCCGGCGACCCCGTCGCCCTGTCCGGCCCCGACGGGGTCCGGGTCGGTGACGACATCGAGGACGAACTCCGCGCTGCACCGCGCTCCGACAAGGTGTCCTTCGGCTCGGGCGACTCCCGCGCCTGGCAACTCCTGCTCGAACCCGGATGGGCGCCGACGACCGATGACGACGCCCACACCGGCGACAGCAGCGGAGCCAGTGACACCGCAGCCGACGACGACGACACCGCGGGCTCGAACGGGGTCTCGGCCTTGACGAACGGCACCGTCGTGAGCGTCCTCGGCTCCCCGATGCCGGTGCACACGCAGCGCTCCTGCTGACCGCCGCGCGTCAGCGCTCGGGCTGACCGCCGCGCGTCAGCACTCGGCGGCCCCGGGTCAGACCCGGATCGTCGCGACCACCGGGAAGTGGTCGCTCGCGGCCCAGGTCTCGGGCCCGTCGTGGTCGATCACGACCCGGTCCACCGCGCGCACCCCGCGCGTGAACACCCAGTCGATGCGCTCCCCCGAGTCCACCGGCGCCTGCCAGTCGTTGTACGTCGCCGTCCGGTCGTCCGGGTCCCCGGCGTCGAGCCAGGCGTCTCGGTAGCCGGCGTCGACGAACACCTGCCAGGCGGCGCCACCGCCCGCCGGTTCGTTGCAGTCGCCCGCGAACACGACCGGTCCGTCGACGGCGTGCAGCCGCTCCACGACCAGCGCGGCGCTCCGCCGTCGGACGTCGTCGCCGTGCGCGTTCTCCTCGTGGTCGAAGTGCGAGGTCAGGAGCGTGAAGGACGACCCGTCGACGTCGAGGAACCGGGCGTGGTTCGCCACCCGCGGGTACAGGCTGCCCCACGTGTTCGACACCGGCTCGTCGGGGGTGTCCGACAGCCAGAACGTGCCCTCGTCCACCGGGCGCAGTCGGTCACGGCGGAAGAACACGGCGGCGTGCTCCCCCGCGGTCCCGCCCTCGCGCCCCTGCCCGACGTCGCCGTGGTCCGGCAGACCGGCTCGCAGGTCGTCCATCTGGTGGTCGAAGGCCTCCTGCACGCACAGCACGTCGGGGTCGTGCCGCCGGATGACCTCGAGGACCAGCGGCAGTCGGGCCGGCCAGTCGTGGGCCGGGTCCGGGTTCTTCACGTTGTAGGTCATCAGGGTGATCGGGCGCGCGGCGGAGGTCACGGCACGAACCTACCGAGGCGGTCCTGCCCGGTGCGCCAGGGAACGCCGGAGTGCCGAGACGCCGTCGCGCGCACGGCTCTTCGCGGTCCCGAGCGGGACCCCGAGCCGGTCCGCGAGCTCCGGTCCGCTCAGCTCGACCAGGTGCCGGAGCACGACCGCCTCGCGCTGTCGGTCCGGCAGCGACCGGACGGCGTCGCGGAGCGCGGCCCGGTCGAGCACCCCCTCGGCCCGCTCGAGCGACGCGTGGTCGACGAGCTCCAGGTGCCGCGCGCCGATGCGCAGGTCGCGCTGCCGGTCGGCCTCGCTCGACCGCACGCGGTCGATCGCCCGACGCTGGGCGATGGTCCGGATCCACGCGACCGCACTGTGCCGGGGGTCGTACCGTCCGGCGATCTGCCACACCTCGAGGAAGACGTCCTGCACGACCTCCTCGGACTGCCACGGGTCGACCACCACGAGTCGCACCCACCGCTCGACGAGCGGTCGGAGCCGGCCGTACAACCGGCCGAACGCGAGCCGGTCCCCCGCAGCGGCGGCCAGCAGCCACGCGCGTTCTTCGTCCCGGTTCGTCTGCAGTTGCGCTCGCACGCTGACATTCCACATGCCGGTCGGCACGAACGCCAATCGAGGGGCACCGTCACAGCAGCCTGCCGGGCAGCACTCAGTTGATGCAGACGCCTTCCTTGCCGTACGACTTCACGTCGGTCGACGACGGCGAGGGCTCGGACGACGACGAGGACGAGGACGACTCCGGCGCAGCGGGCTCCGACGAGCCGGCGTCCGGCGACGCGGGGGCGGCCGGGGCGGACACGGTCTTGCCGTCGGACCCGAGCACGAGCGTCACGCCGGTCACCTTCGTCGAGCGCACCGCGACGGCACCGGGCACGACCGCGGCGACGGCCTTCGCCTGCGCCTCCTGTCCCGCCGGGTACTGCACCTGGGTGGTCTTCGTCTCGTCGGAGGACCCCGGGGCGCCGACCTGGAAGCCGCGCGCCGTCAGGGTCTCGCCCGCGGCGGCCGCGGCACCCGTGACGCCGCTGCCGTTCAGGACCGTGACGGTCGTCGCGGCGGGCTCCGCCGCGGTCGCCTTCGTGTACTCCTCGGGCTCGCCGACGAGTCCCTGCACGAAGGCGGGCAGCCCGACGGTGTCGACCTGGACGATCGACAGCGCGGAGCCGCCGACGTAGATCGTGGGGGTGCCGAGCGTCGGGATCGTCGCCGACTGGATGTTCCCCGGCCGTAGGTTCCGCATCTGGGTCGCGAGCGAGATGAGGTCGGTGTCGGTCTGCACCGAACCGCCCACCGCGCTGAGGATGTTGTTCATCTTCACGGGGTTGAGCAGCGTGCCGGCGGACAGCACCTTGCGGGCCTCCTGCGACAGGAAGTACTGCTGGCGGACGTTGCGGTCGAGGTCACCGTTCGGCAGTCCGTGGCGCTGGCGCACGAAGGAGAGCGCCTGCTTCGCGTCGAGCTGGGACGTCCCCGCGGGCAGGTCCACCCCGGAGTACGGGTCCTTCGCGGGTTGGTTCAGGCAGACCTCGACCGGCCCGAGCTGCTTCACGACCTGGTAGAAGCCGAGCAGTGAGACGCGGACGTAGTGGTCGATCGTCAGGCCACTGAGGTCCTGGATGGTCTGGATGAGGAGCTTCGCGCCGCCGGTGTCGCCCCCGCCGTTGAGCGTCCCGTAGTAGAAGGCACTGTTGAGCTTGCCCTTGCCGACACCGGGGATGTCGACGTACGAGTCGCGCGGGAACGAGATCATCGTCGCCTGGGACCCGTCGGCGCTGATGTGCAGCACGATCATCGTGTCGGTGTTCGTCGCGCCGCCGTCGGACTCGGTGCTGAGCTCCGCCATCTCCTCCGGCGTCGCGTTGTCCGGCCGGTGGTCGTCGCCGACGAGCAGGATGTTCTGCGCGGTGCCGTCGACGTCGTCCGCTCCCTTGGCCTTCGGGACGATCGCGTCGATCTTCGTGACGTTGTTGGACAGGCTCGCGTACGCGAACGCGGCGTACCCGCCGGTGAGGACCAGGCCCATCGCCAGCACTCCCGCGACGGCGGGCAGGACGACCCCGCCCCCGCGCTTCTGGCGCCCGTGGCGTGGCGGCACGTGGCCGCGGCGGGCGCGGCGCGTCGTCTGCTCGGGTTCGATGCTCACCCGGAAACCATAACCGCACAGCGTGGAACGGACAGGGAGAGTCCTGGACACTCGCCCCCGGCGCGGGGCCGGGACGGGCCGGACGGGAGGCACGTGGCGGCGCCGCCACGTGCCTCCCGTCCGTCTCGCACCGCGTCCGCGACCGCAGCCGCGTGGCGGGGCCGCGCCGTTAGGAGCGCGTCGGGAGCAGGTGGACGGCCTCCATCGCCAGCTCGGCGGCGATCGGGTCCTGGGCGAGGACGGCGGCCTTCAGGTTGTCCAGCTCGGGCCGGACGACCTCGTTCGGGACGAGCTCGGCGAACTCCGGCACGCGCAGCTTGAACGCGAGGCCGTCCGTGGTCGCGCGGCAGAGCTGCGCGAGCGACGGGTTGCCGCAGGCGTCGGCCCACATCCCGTACAGGTCCGAGCCCTCGCGGACGACCTCGTCCTGGTGCTGGGCGTCCATCCGGGCCGCGACGTCGTCGAGCATGGCGACGATCTTCTTGCGCTCCGCCGCCGTGAACCGCGGCACCGCGAGCCGGACGACGCCGCCGTAGATCACGCCGAGCGTCCGGAACGCGTCGAGCATCTCGTCCTTGGACGGTGCGGCGACCCGCGTGTAGCGGTTCGGCGCCATCTCGATGAGGCCGGCCCGGGCGAGCTCCGCCAGTGCCTCACGGATGGGGGTCCGGGAGACACCGAGCCAGGCGATGAGGTCGTCGTCGTTCAGGCGCTCGCCGGGCTCGAGCGTGCCGTCCATGATCGCGTCACGGATCTTGTCCTGCACGGTGTCGCGGAGGAGCTTCCGCTCGGCGGCCGGCTGCGTGGAGGGTACGGGCATGGGACCAGCGTGTCACATGTGATGGGTCGCGCGCGAGAGGCGCGACGGCCACCACGCGCGGCGACCGAGGTCGTACACGACCGCCGGCACGAGCAGGGAACGGACCACGATCGTGTCGAGCAGGACGCCGAACGCCACGATGAACGCGATCTGCACGAGGAACAGGATCGGGATGACGCCGAGCGCCGCGAACGTCGCCGCGAGGACGATGCCCGCCGAGGTGATCACGCCGCCCGTCGCCCCGAGGCCGCGGAGCACGCCCTCGCGCGGTCCGTGCCGCAGCGCCTCCTCGCGGACCCGGGTCATGAGGAAGATGTTGTAGTCGACTCCGAGTGCCACGAGGAACACGAACGAGAACAGCGGGACCGAGGGGTCGGCGCCCGGCAGGTGCAGGACGTGGTCGAAGACGAGCGCGCCGACGCCGAGCGCGGCCACGAAGGACACGATGACGCTCCCGATGAGCACCAGTGGCGCCACGACGCTCCGCAGCAGCAGCATCAGGATGAGCAGGATGACCACCAGCACGATCGGGATGATGACCGTCCGGTCGCGGATGCCGGTGTCGTTCGTGTCGAGGGCGGTGGCGGTGACCCCGCCGACGAGCGCGTCCGGCGACACCCGCTCCACCGCGGTCCGCAGGTCCCGCACGGTCTGCTCCGCGCGTTCCGAGTCGGCGGGTGCGGTGAGCGTGGCCTCGAGCAGTACGTCCCCGTCCGAGACCGTCGGGTCGGCGACCGGTCCCCGGGCAGCGGTGTCGTCCTTCGTCGTGGTCCCGACGGGGGTGGTCCCGGACGGGCTGTCCTTCGCCGCCGCGACGACGCCGTCCACCCCGTCGACCGAGCGGATCGCCGTGACGAGCCGGTCGAGGTCGCGCTCCGGGCCGATCACCTGCGCGGGGCTCCCGGAGCCGCCGGGGAAGTGGTCGGCGAGGACGTCCTGGCCGTCGCGGGCCTGGGAGGACCCGATGACGAGGTCGCTCTGCGGGACACCGTCCGCCCGGAGCCCGACGATGCCGGCCCCCATCGCGAGCAGGGCCACCGTGCAGACCACCCACACCGTGCGGGTCCGACGCGCCACGAGCCGCCCGACGCGCGCCCAGATCCCCCGGGCGTCCGGCCCGGTGAGCACCTTGTGCGCGCTGCCGTACGCCGGCCGCAGCGGCCAGAACGCAGCCCGACGGAACGCCATCAGGAGCGCCGGCAGCAGGGTGAGCGCGGCGAGCAGGCTGAACGCGATGCCGATGGCCGCGACCGGACCGAGCGCCTTGTTCGAGTTGAGGTCCGAGAACAGCAGGCACAGCACGCCGACGATGACGGTGCCGCCCGACGCGATGATCGGCTCGAACGCGCCACGGAGGGCCGCCTTCGTCGCACCCCAGCCGGTCCGGTGGTCCCGCAGCGCCTCGCGGTAGCGCGCGGTGTACAGGAGCGCGTAGTCCGTCGCGGCACCGATCACCAGGATCGACAGGATGCCCTGCACCTGGCCGTTCACCGTGACGATGCCGGCGTCCGCGAGCCAGTACACGACGAGGATCGAGGCGCAGAGGGCGAAGGTCGCGGTGCCGAGCACGAGCACCGGCAGGAGCGGCGAACGGTAGACGACGACGAGGATCACGAAGACCGCGGCGAGGGCGACCCCGAGCAGGATGCCGTCGATGCCCGCGAACGCCTCGGTCAGGTCGGCCGTGAAGCCCGCCGGACCGGTGACGTACCCGGAGAGCCCGGCGGGCAGCGCGTCCTCGACGTCGGCGCGGATCGACGCCACCGCGTCACCGGTCTCGGCGTCCTGGGTCAGCGTCGCGACGATCTCGACCGCGTCGCCGTCCTCGCTCGGGATGACCGGGCTCACCCCTCGGACGTCGCTCCGGTCGCCGAGCGTCGCCGCGAGCTGCTCGGCCGCCGTCCGGTCGCCGTCGCGGAGCCCGCCGTCCCGCTCGAGCACGACGATCGCGGGCGCCCCGGACGCCTGCCGGAACGCCGAGGAGCGCTCCTGCACCTTCGTCGCGTCGGCCGAGGCGGGCAGGAAGGACGTCTGGTCGTTGGTCGCGACGCCCGAGATCTTGCCGAAGACGGGACCGCCGACGGAGGCGACGACGAGCCAGACCACGATGACGACGGCGGGCAGCACGATGCGGAGGAAGCGGGGCACGACGGTGAGCGTACACGGATCGTCAGCATGCTGATCACTTCGGTCGTCCGGGCGCGCCGTAGACTCCGATCATGCACGAGCAGGCGGAGCAGTGGCCCCTCGGCCGCCTGCTCTCCGCGGCAGCCCGGGCCGTCGAGCGCGACTGGGACGAGCGACTCCGGGCGATCGGCCTGACCCACGCGGCGCTCATCGCGATCGACATCCTGATCCGGACCGGGCCGACCGGCGCCGACACCCTCGCGCGGACGGCGCACGTCCGACCGCAGACGATGTCCCTGACGCTCGAGCGGGCCGAGCGCGACGGGCTCGTCGAGCGGACACCACACCCCGACGACCGCCGACGCCGGGTGGTCTCGGTCACCGACGCCGGGCGCGCGGCCTGGGACACGGCGCGCCACATCGAGCGCGAGGTCCTGCCCGACGACGACGCGCTCCGGGAACGGCTCACGAGGATCCTCTCCTCGGACTGATATCCACATATCACCTGCGGTATGCTGGCGTCGTCGACGTCAGGGTCGACCCGACCCGCAGGAGCAGCCGTGTCCGACCGCGCCGACGTCCCGTCTCCCGTCTCCGAGCGCCGAGCCGCCCGCGCGGCGGCCGAGGCCGAGCTCCGAGCATCCCGGGGCAGCCGCCGCCCACGGCCCGACCAGCAGGCACGCAAGCCACGCCGTCGACGTCCGGTCCTCCGCGCGGTCCTCGCCACGACCGCCTCGCTCGCCGGCGTCGCCACCGTGCTGGCCGTCGTCGGGGCGGTGTTCGTCGGCGGACTCGTCCGGAGCTTCGACACCGAGAAGGACGTCATCGCCGACGCGTTCCCGACCGGGGAGCGTCCCGCCCCTACGGCCGGCGCGCAGAACGTCCTGCTCATCGGCTCGGACTCGCGAGCAGCCCGCGACCCCGACGGCGACCAGACCCTCGGCGGGCGGTCCGATGCCCTGATGCTCGCGCACGTCCCGGCGGACCGGCACGCGGTCTACCTGATGTCCATCATGCGCGACGCCTGGGTCGACGTGCCCGGCCACGGCCAGGCGAAGATCAACGCCGCGTACTCGTGGGGCGGCGTCCCCCTCACCGTGCAGACCGTCGAGCAGCTGCTGGACGTCCGGATCGACCACGTCGCCGAGATCGACTTCGCCGGGTTCGAGGACCTGACGGACGCGCTCGGCGGTCTCACCGTCTCATCGCCGCAGGCGTTCACCGCGCACGGACACACCTTCACCGCAGGGCCCAACCGGCTCGACGGCGCCGAGGCCCTCGCGTTCGTGCGCGAACGGCACGCCTTCGCCGACGCCGACCACACCCGCGTGCGCAACCAGCAGGCGTTCATGCGGGGGGTGTTCCAGCAGGCTCTCTCCCGCGGGACCCTCACCCAGCCCGGTCGGATCCAGGAGGCCGTCGCCGTGACCAGCCGCCACCTCGCGGTCGACCCGGGCCTGGACGCCCCGACGCTCTTCGGGCTGGGCTGGTCCCTCCGTGGCGTCCGGGCCGACGACCTCCGGACCTTCACGATGCCGACCGCGGGTTCGGGCACGAGCACCGACGGTCAGTCGTACGTCACGCTCGACGACGGCGACCGACGGACCCTGTCGCAGTCGCTCCGCTCGGACGACCTCGATCGGTGGCTCGCCGCCCGCGATCACTGACTCCGCATCGCGCCGAACACGGACAGCACGAGACCCCCGCGACGCGTGGTCGCGGGGGTCTCGTGCTGGATCGGGAGGTCGATCAGGCGGGGAGCTGCAGCTCCTGGCCGGCGTAGATCAGATTCGCGTCGTCGATGGTCGACGTGTTCGCGGCCCACAGCTTCATGTAGCCGCCGTCGACGCCGAGCTTCGTCGCGATGCTGTCCAGGGTGTCGCCGGACTGGATCGTGTACGTCTTGCCGCTCGTCGGGACCGCAGCGGGCTTCGACGGCGCAGCGGGCTTCGCCGCCTGCGTGGCCGCCGGTGCCGTGCGCTGCGGGGCGACCTGCTTCGGCGCCGCCTGCTGCGGGGCGGCCTGCTGGGGAGCGGCCTGCTGCGGGGCCGCGGCCTGCGGTGCTGCACCGGCGGTGCCGCTCAGGCCGAGCTTCGCGGAGCAGGCCGGCCAGGCACCCCAGCCCTGCGAGGCGAGGACGCGCTCGGCCACGGCGATCTGGGCCTCGCGGCTCGCCGACGCCGGGTTGCCCGAGCCGCCGTTCGCCTGCCAGGTGCCGAGGTTGAACTGCAGGCCGCCGTAGTAGCCGTTGCCGGTGTTGATGGCCCAGTTGCCGCCGGACTCGCACTGTGCGAGCGCGTCCCAGGTCGAGCCGGACGCTGCGTTCGCGGGCGCCGCCGCGAGGCCGACACCGGTCGCGGCGATGCCGGCGAACGCCAGGCCACCGACGATGGTGCGGGTACGGGAAAGCTTCTTCATGGTTGATCGCTCCACCGGGACCACGGACCGCACGCCGCCGGAGCGGTCTCGGTCGCCACTGCCCGTCCCGACCGATCGCGGTCGTGTCGTGGGGTGCGCCTCCGGGGGCAGTGGTCTCGTGCCGGCGGCGTCTGGTCGGCCACCATAGGAAACTCAGGACTGTTATCAAACCGAGACCAACGGTTCTACCCGTTACTGCTATGTACCCCATCGCTGTTCCTGTACGCGGCGATCGCCGCGTTCATGGTGATCACGCCGTACCCGGGTACGTGACCTTGGCAGTTCCCTGGCAATGCGACGGACTGGAGGCGCGGGGCGGGCTGGTGCAGAGCCTCCCGTCCGTCCCCTGGTCGCCTCCTGGTCAGTCCCTGGACAGCAGGGTGACCGCCTCGAGGTGGCCGGTCTGGGGGAACATGTCGAGCACCCGCGCGCGGCGCAGCCGCAGCGACGGCATGCGGGCGAGGTCCTTCGCGAGGGTCACCGGGTTGCAGCTCGAGTAGACGACGTGCCGCACGTCGGACTGCTCGAGCCAGGCGGACAGCGTCTCGCCGATGCCCCGGCGGGGCGGGTTCACCACGACGAGCTCGGGGACGGCGTCCGGACGGGCGCGGAGGGCGTGCTCGGTCGCGTCGTCGGCGGCGAAGCGCACGTCGGACAGACCGGCCTCGCGCGCGGACTGCTTCGCGGAGCGGACGGCCTCGCGGCTCGTCTCGATGCCGGTCACGGCGCGTCCGGGGCGTGCGGCGTGCAGGGCGAAGCCGCCGACGCCGCAGTAGAGGTCCCACATCGAGGCCGGTCCCACCTCGTCGATCCAGGTCGACGCCTGGGCGTACAGCTGCGTGGCGACGGACGTGTTCGTCTGGAAGAAGCTCTGCGGCCGGAGGTGCATGGTGACGTCGTCGAAGCGCATCGGCAGCGTCTCCTGCTCGGTGAGCACGACCTCGCGCTCGCCCTCGGTCACGGCCTTGTGCTCCGGGAGCAGGTTCGCGGTGACGACGACGGCCTCGGGGAGCACTCGCCGCAGGGCACCGAGGTGCTCGCGGAGGCGCGGCAGCTGCCCCTCGGAGCGGAGCACGAACCGGACCATGAGCTCGCCGTCCGGGGACTCCGTCACGAGCACGAACTTCAGCTCGCCGCGACGGGCGGCGACGTCGTACGGGATGAGCCCGGCGTCCGCGACGAAGGCGGCCAGGACCGGGAGCGCCCGCTGGATGCCGGGCGTGCAGATGCCGCAGTGCCGCAGGTCGACGCCGCGCTGGCGGTCGTCGAGGATGCCGATCGTCGGCCGTTGGACGGGCCCGCCGACGACCATCTTCGCCTTGTTCCGGTAGCCGGACTCCGGGCTCGTGATCGCCGGGAGCCAGTCGACCGCTCCGGGACCCCCGGCGTGCTCGACGGCGTCGTGCAGGAGTTCGCGCGTGCGGATCTCCTTGTCGAGCACCTGGTCGGCGTAGGGCTGACCCATCAGGGTGCAGGAGCGGCACACCCCGCGGTCGAAGTAGTCGCACTGCATGGCCGGGTCAGGATACGTCAGCGGGCGGTGGCGTCCCGGGTCGTGGTGCGCAACCGGTGGACGGACGTGGTCGCGGTGACGAAGAGGGTGCGGCCGTCGGCGCCGCCGAAGCACAGGTTGGCGACGACCTCGGGCACCGGCACGTCGCCGATCCGGGTGCCGTCCGGCGCGAACACCGAGACCCCGCGGTGGGTGGACGACCACACGTTGCCGTGCTCGTCGACGCGGATGCCGTCCGGGACGCCCTCCCCTGGGTGGAGACGGACGAACTCGCGGCCGTTCTTGACCCGGGCGCCGTCGCGGTCGTAGGCGCGGATCACGGGCAGGTCCGCGGACGAGCTGGCGACGTACAGCACCCGCTCGTCGGGCGAGAACGCGAGGCCGTTCGGCTCGTCGCAGTCGAGCACGACCGGTCGCAGGTCCTCGCCGTCGGTGCCGCACCGGAACACCCAGTGGTCGCCGTACTCCCGCTCGCCGGGGTGCCCCTCGCGCGGCTGGGTGATGCCGTACGCCGGGTCGGTGAACCACACGCTGCCGTCCCGCGCGACGACGACGTCGTTCGGCGAGTTGAGGCGTCCACCGGCCCACCCGTCGACGATCGGGGTGACGACGCCGTCCCGGTCCCGTTCGACCCGACGGCGGCCGTGCGAGCACTGGACGACCGAGCCGTCGCGGTCGAGCACCCGACCGTTCGTGAACTCGACCCCGGTGGCGTACTCGGTCGTCTCCCCCGTGTCCTCGTGCCACTGGAGGATGCGGTCGCCGGGGATGTCCGACCACCGCAGGGTCCCGGTGGCGGGGATCCAGCACGGCCCCTCGGCCCAGGTGCTGCCGGTCGCGATCCGCTCGAGTGCGGCGGGGTCGGGGACGAGGTCGGTGAGCTGCACGGTTGTCTCCTCCGGGGTCTGCGGTCAGTGCTGCGCGACGGGGGACAGCACGAGTTCGTCGATGCGGACGTGCGGCGCGGCGCCGAGCACGAACGCGACGGTCCGGCCGACGTCCTCGGGCTGCAGCATGCGCGCCCGGGCGTCGGCGTCCGGCACGACGGGGCGCTGGTCGAGGAAGTCCGTCGCGACGTCCCCGGGGCACAGGTGGGTCGCCCGGACCCCGTGCTGCGCCTCCTGCTGGTTGAGCGTCCGCACGACCGAGCCGAGCGCGGTCTTCGAGGCCGAGTAGGCGACGCCGGCCCCCGGCTGGAACGACCACCCGGCGTAGGACGACACGACGACGACCACGCCGCCGGTGGCGCGGAGGGCGGGCAGCGCGGCGTCGACGACGGTCACGACGGCCGTCAGGTTCGTGTCGAGGACGGCGCGGACCTGGTCGAGCGACTGGTCGTCCCACCGGCGCCGGGGCGTGTTCAGGCCCGCCGCGAGCAGCAGTCCGTCGAGCCTCCCGTGCCGTTCGAGCACCGTGTCCCCGGCCGCACGCACCGCGTCGGCATCGGCGACGTCGACGGGCAGGACGTCGGCGGTGCCACCCGCGGCGCGGATCGTCCCGGCGACCTGCTCGAGCCGGTCCGCCCGACGCCCGCTGAGCACGACCGTCCAGCCGTCCCGCGCGGCCGCGACGGCTCCGGCCGCCCCCATGCCGCTGCCGCCACCCGTGGTCCAGAGCACCTTCGCCGTCATGGTGGAACAGTATGGCTCTCGCGGCGTCGCGGTGGTCGGCGCGCGACACCGACGACAGGAGCGACGATGCACCTCGACCTGACCGACCGCGTGGTCCTCGTGACCGGGGCAGCCCGAGGGATCGGCGCCGTGCTCGCCGACCGGTTCGTGACCGAGGGCTGCCGGGTGGTGGCGCTCGACCTCGCGTTCCCGGACGCCTCGACGACCGGCGTCGACCAGGTCCGCTGCGACGTGACCGACCCCGCGTCCGTGCGCGCTGCGGTGGACGGGGTCGTCGCCCGGTACGGCACGGTCGACGTGCTCGTGAACAACGCCGGCATCAACGTCGAGGGCACGGTCGCCGAGCTCGGGTGGGACGCCTGGCGCCGGTGCATGGACGTCAACGTCGGCGGCACGTTCCTGGTGGCCCAGGCGGTCTCGCCGGTCATGCAGGCCGCCGGACGCGGACGGATCCTCAACGCGGCGTCGTTCGCGGCCATCGTGCCGAGCGTCGGGAGCGCGGCCTACGCGGCATCGAAGTCGGCGGTCGTCGCCTTCACGCGGGTGCTCGCGTCCGAGCTCGGGCCGTGGGGCATCACCGTCAACGCCTACGCGCCGGGCATGGTGCCGACGGCGATGAACGGGTTCGCCGAGATGCCGGCCGCCGCGCAGGACCGGCTGCTCGACACGCTGTCGATCCGGCGGTGGGAGTCGGCCGACGACGTCGCGGACCTGCTCGTGTTCCTCGCGAGCGACGCGGCCGGGTACGTCACCGGGACGCTCGTCGACGTGTCCGGCGGGAAACTCGCGACGCAGATCCCCGCGAAGGCGTACGAGCGCTGACCCGCAACGCCCGCGCCGGTCGCGGTGCAGAGTGGTGGGGCAGTCTGCTCCCGTACGTCGCCGGCTGTCCGGCCGTACAGGAAGTTGCCAACCGCCTGCTCGTAGGCTGTGAGGGCCCAGTGAGCCGGACTGCAGCCCGACCCCGAGGAGGTGCCCGATGGTCTCCGTCCTCGTCGCGTTCGCGATCGTCGCCCTGATCGTCCCCGCCCTGACCCCCCTGCTCGGGCGCCGCGTGTTCTACGTCGCCGCCCTCGCACCGGCCGCCGCCGCGGTGCTGACCGTCGCCCGGACGGACGCCGCACTGCACGGCGGGGTGACGAGCACGTGGCGGTGGATCCCCGAGCTCGACCTGGCGATCGCGCTGCGGATGGACGCCCTGTCGTGGGTGCTCGCGCTCGTGGTGTCCGTCGTCGGCGCCCTCGTGCTCGTGTACTGCGCGTCGTACTTCGGTCGCGACGAACCCGGGACCGGCCGGTTCGCGGGCGTCCTGACCGCCTTCGCCGGCTCGATGTACGGGCTCGTGGTCGCCGACGACGTGATCGTGCTCTTCGTGCTGTGGGAGGCGACGACCGTCTTCTCCTACCTGCTCATCGGACACGACGCCGCGAAGCGGGCCAGCCGCGCGGCCGCCATGCAGGCGCTCATCGTCACGACCGCCGGTGGCCTGGCGATGCTCGCGGGGCTCGTCGCCCTGTCCGTGACCGCGGGGACCTCGAGCCTGTCCGGCATCATCGCGCGGGCCCCGGAGCTCGTCGACCGACCGGGACCGCTCGTGCCGGTGGCCGTCGTGCTCGTGCTCCTCGGCGCCCTGACGAAGTCGGCGATCGTCCCCTTCCACTTCTGGCTCCCCGCCGCGATGGCCGCCCCGACCCCGGTCAGCGCCTACCTGCACGCCGCGGCGATGGTGAAGGCCGGCATCTACCTCGTCGCCCGGCTGGCCCCAGCGTTCGCGCTGGTGACCGGCTGGCGCGAGACCGTCACGGTGCTCGGCGTCGCCGGCATGCTCATCGGTGGGTACCGCGCCCTGCGCCAGACCGACGTCAAGCTCCTGCTCGCGTACGGCACCGTCGCGCAGCTCGGCTTCCTGGTGCTCGCGGTCGGCTGGGGCGTGCCGGCCCTGGCGCTCGGCGGGGTCGCCCTGCTCGTCGCGCACGCCACCTTCAAGTCGACGCTCTTCCTGGTCGTCGGGGCGGTCGACCACGCCACCGGCACCCGCGACCTCCGGAAGCTCAGCGGGCTCGGGCGCCGCACGCCGTGGCTCGTCGTGGTGAGCGTGCTCGCGCTCGCGTCGATGGCCGGGCTGCCGCCGACGATCGGCTTCGTCGCGAAGGAGGCCGTGCTCACCGGCTTCGTCGAGGAGCTGCACGGTGCCCAGGCCGGGTGGGCGTGGGTCGCCCTGATCGGGGTCACGCTCGGGTCGGTCCTGACCGTGGCGTACTCGCTGCGCTTCCTCTGGGGCACCTTCGCCCGGAAGCCCGGGGTCGCGGCCACGGAGCCGCACGGACTGCACGGCCTCGGCGTCGTGCCGTCGGTGCTCGCCGTCGCCGGGGTCGTCCTCGGCCTGCTGACCCCGGTGGTCGCGCACGGCATCGAACCGGCGGCCGCCGACGCCGCGCTGCCGGGCGAGGTCCCGCACCTGGCGCTCTGGCACGGCCTCGAGCCCGCCCTCGGTATCTCCGCGCTGACGCTCCTCGGCGGCACGGCCCTGTTCCTGCTCCGTCGTCCGGTCGGCGCCCTGCAGGACCGGCTCGAGGGCTCGCCGAGCGCCTCGGGCACGTACCGCCGGACCATGCGCGGGCTCGACCGCTTCGCGACCGGCCTGACCGCCAGCCTGCAGCGCGGCTCGCTCCCCTACTACCTGACCGTGATCCTGTCGGTGTTCGTCGCCGGGGCCCTCGCGAACCTGGTGCTCGGCGGTCCGTGGGCGTTCCACGTCCGGTTCGCGGACTCGTGGGGCCAGGTGCCCGTCGTCGTCGTGATGGCGATCGCGGCGATCGCCGTGCTCACCGCGAAGACCCGGTTCGCCGCGGCCGTCCTGGTCGGCGTCACCGGCTACGGCATGTCCGTGCTCTTCGTCCTGCACGGCGCCGTCGACCTCGCGCTCACGCAGCTCGTGGTCGAGACCGTGACGCTCATCGCGTTCGTGCTCGTGCTCCGCCGGCTCCCCCCGCGGATCGCGACCGCGAACCCCTCGCGGTTCCGGATCGTCCGCGCGCTCTTCGCCGCCCTCGCCGGGGTCACCCTCGCGGTCGTCGTCGTCGTCGCGGCCTCCGCCCGGACGGCCGAGCCGCTCTGGCCGGACCTGCCCGCGCTCACGAGCTCGTTCGGGCACGGCCTGAACGTCGTGAACGTCGCCCTCGTCGACCTGCGCGGCTGGGACACCCTCGGCGAGCTGACCGTCGTCGTCGCCGCGGCCACGGGCGTCGCGAGCCTGATCTTCCTGGACTCCCGCGAGGACACGCTCCCGCGGCTCCGGGACCTGCCCTCGAGCGTGACGAGCGACAAGCACCGCCCGGACGGGGAACCCCGCGCCTGGCTGCCGACGAGTGCCGCGATCCCGACCGGTCGCTCGGCCCTGCTCGACGTGGTCGTGCGCCTGCTGTTCCACGGGCTCATCGTCCTGTCGCTCTACCTGCTGTTCGCCGGGCACAACGCCGCCGGCGGTGGGTTCGCCGGTGGGCTCGTCGCCGGGATCGCGCTCGCTGCCCGGTACCTCGCCGGTGGTCCGGCCGAGCTCGGCGCCGCCGCCCCGGTCCGCGCCGGACGCCTGCTCGGGCTCGGGGTCGCGACCGCGGCGACGACCGCGATCGTGCCGCTGTTCTTCGGGAAGGAAGCCCTGTACTCCGAGTTCTTCGAGGCCACCGTCCCCGTGCTCGGCCACGTGGAGTTCGTCACCGCGACGTTCTTCGACATCGGGGTCTACCTGGTCGTCGTCGGGCTCGTGCTCGACGTGCTCCGGAGCCTCGGTGCCGAGGTCGACCGCCAGCGCCTCGAGGACTCCCGCGCCCCGATCGCCGACACGACCGAGTCCGACCCCGCCGACGACGCCGCAGCCTCGACCCCGGAAGGGAGTGCCGCATGACCATCACGCTGGTCCTCGTCATCGCGATGGCGGTGCTGTTCTCGTGCGGGGTGTACCTGCTGCTCGAACGCTCGCTGACGCGGATGCTGCTCGGCTTCCTGCTGCTCGGCAACGCGCTCAACCTGCTGCTGCTCATCATGTCCGGCGCCGCAGGCCGGCCGCCGATCGGCAAGTCCGCCGAGGGCATCACCGACCCGCTCCCCCAGGCCTTCGCCCTCACCGCGATCGTCATCACCTTCGCCGTGAGCGCGTTCCTCCTCGCGCTCATCCACCGGTCCTGGAAGCTCTCCCGCGCCGACGAGGTCGAGGTCGACGAGGCCGACGCCGCGATCGGCAAGGACCGCGACGACCCGGCGGACGAGGACCCCGAGATCGACACCGACCCCGAAGCCGCGCAGCGCGAGGAGGCCTCCCGATGACCTGGCTCGTCCCGCTGCTCGTCCTCGTCCCGCTGCTCGGCGCGGCCGTCGCGCTCGGGCTGCTCCGGCACCAGAAGCTCCAGCGTGCGATCACCGTCGCGGTGCTCGCGGTCGCCGTCGCGGTCGCGGCGACGCTCATGGTCCTGGTCGACCAGCACGGCACGATCGTCGTGCAGGTCGGCGGCTGGGAGGCGCCGTACGGCATCTCGCTGGTGGTCGACCGGTTGAGCGCCCTGCTCCTCACCGTGAGCGCGAGCGTGCTCCTGCTCGTCCTGCTGTTCTCGATCGGGCAGGGCCTGGCCGCGGACGACGAGGACGCCCCGGTCACGATCTTCTACCCGACCTACCTCGTGCTCGCGGCGGGTGTCCTCGACGCGTTCATGGCCGGCGACCTCTTCAACCTCTACGTCGCGTTCGAGATGCTCCTGGTGGCGAGCTACGTGCTGATCACCCTCGGCGGCAGCGAGCAGCGGGTGCGCGCCGGCACGACGTACATCGTCACGAGCCTCATCGCGTCGGCGATCTTCCTCGCCGCGATCGGCCTGGTCTACGGGGCCACCGGCACCGTGAACATCGCGCAGATCTCGCAGCGCATGGCCGAGCTCCCGGAGCACGTGCAGCTGCTCCTGCACACCATGCTGCTCATCGGGTTCGGCATCAAGGCCGCCGTGTTCCCCCTGGCGTTCTGGCTGCCGGACTCGTACCCGACCGCCCCGGCCCCGGTCACGGCGGTGTTCGCGGGCCTGCTCACGAAGGTCGGCATCTACGCGATCATCCGTCTCGAGACGATCATCTTCCCGAGACCGCAGCTCAACACGGTCCTGCTCGTCGTGGCGGTCCTGACGATGATCGTCGGCGTGCTCGGCGCGGTGTCGCAGACCGACGTCAAGCGACTGCTGTCGTTCACGCTGATCAGCCACATCGGCTTCATGGTGATGGGCATCGGCCTCGGCACGGTCGCGGGCACGGCGGCCGCGGTGTTCTACACGGTGCACCACATCGTCGTGCAGACCACGCTGTTCCTGGTGTCGGGCGTGATGGAGCGCGTCGGCGGCACGACCTCGAGCCGGTCGCTCGGCGGGCTGCTCAAGGCGGCACCCCTCCTGGCGGCGCTGTACCTGGTCCCGGCGTTCAACCTCGGCGGGATCCCGCCCTTCTCCGGCTTCATCGGCAAGCTCGGCCTGTTCCGCGCAGCGGCCGAGGACGGCTCCCCGATGGCGTGGGTGACGGTCGCCGCCGGGGTCGTCACGAGCCTCCTGACCCTGTACGCGCTGATGCGCGTCTGGGACGCCGCCTTCTGGCGACCGAAGCCGGCCGCCGAGGCAGCGGCCCCGCACGTCACGACGGCCGAGCCGCACGCGCACCTGCGGTCGCCGGAACCGGCGCCCCTCACCGTCTCCGAGGAGACGGGCGAGGCGTACCACCCGGGAGGCTCGACCACCGTCACCGACGCACCCCACGCGAGCAGCGCCTCCCGTCCGGCGACCGGCGCGACGGCCACCGCCGGCGAAGCGCCGGAGCCGGCCCGCCTGCCACGCATGCTCGTCGCCGTCACGACGGTGGCGGTCCTCGGGTCGGTCGCCCTGACGGTCGTCGCCGGGCCGCTCTACGGCTACGCGACCCGCGCGGCGGAGTCCCTCGAGTCCCCCGACCGCTACGTCCAGGCCGTCCTCGGAGGTGCGCGATGACCGACGTCCGCCGGATCTCGAACGCACGACGCATCGCCGTCGCGTGGCGCTACGACGTGCCGCTCGTCGCCGGACTGACCGTGCTGTGGGCGCTGCTGTGGGGGTCGTGGACCGTCCTGACGCTGCTCTGCGGCGTGGTCGTCGCGCTGCTCGTCACCCAGCTCCTCCCGCTCCCGCCGGTCCCGCTGTCGAAGCGGCTCTCGCTGCCCCGGCTGCTCTGGTTCCTGGTGGTCTGGGCCGGGCTCGTCGTGGCAGCCTCGTTCCGGGTCGCCTGGGTCGCGGTCCGGCCCCGCGGGGTTCGGCGCAGCTCGATCGTGCTCGTGCAGCTGCACACGACGTCCGAGATGACCTTCACGCTCGCGACGCTGGCGATATCGCTCGTGCCGGGGTCGTACGTCGCCGACGTCGACCTGCCCCGTCGACGGCTGCTGCTGCACGTGCTCGACACCGAACGCGTCGAGCAGGTGCACGCCGCGACTCGCGAGGCGCACCGGATCGAGGAGATGGTGATCCGGGCGATCGGCTCGCGACAGGACGTGTCCGAGCTGACCGAGCCGCTGCCGGAGGTGACCCGGTGAGCGCCGCGGTCGTCGTGATGGCCGTCGGGGTCGTCCTGCTGCTCGTGCTGCTCGGTGCGACGCTCGCCCTGGCGGTCGGTCGGATCGTCCGCGGGCCGACCATCCTGGACCGGATGATCGGCTCCGACATCGTGCTGACCACCGCGCTCATCGTCATCGCCGCGGCGATGGTGGTCCGCCGGGACCTGACCGCCGTGCCGGTGCTCGTGGTCATCGCGGCCACGAGCGTGTTCGCCACGATCGCGGTCGCCCGCATCGTCACCCCGTCGTCCGACCCCTCCGACGAGGGGCTCGACGCGACCACCCCGGAGCACGCCGTCGACGAGGAGCGCCGCCCGTGATCGAGATCCTCGAGTCCTTCGTCGACACCGCCGGCGTCCGCGCCTGGGTCGCCCTCGTCCTGCTGCTCGTCGGCGCCGCGCTGTCCCTCGCGGCGGCGATCGGCATCGTGCGGTTCCCGGACCCCCTCGTCCGGCTGCACGCGATGGCGAAGCCGCAGGTCCTCGGGCTGGCGATGGCGCTCGCGGCGGTCGTCGTCGCGGTGGGGACCTGGACGGCGTTCTGGGTCGTGCTGCCGGTGATGGTGTTCCAGCTGTTCCTGGTGCCGGTGTCGTCGCACATGATCGCCCGGGCCGGCCTGCGGTCGAACGACTACCGGCACGAGGACCTGCTGGTCGACGACACCGAGGACTGAGCCGGCGCTCCGGCGCGCTGGCTCAGGCCGTGCGACCGTGCGGCCGGGGCGTCGCTGTCGTCAGCGCCCGGTGAGCAGTGCGTCCTCGTCGTCGTCGGACAGCCCCGCGCCGTGCGGGTGACGCGGCTGCCGCACCTCCCACGCCAGGGCGTCGCACAGGGTCTCGGCGAGCGGACGCAGCGTCAGTCCCGCACGGACCGCCCGGGCGTTCGACCGGTCGTTCATCCCCTGGTGGTCCGCGTCGGGGATCCACAGCGGCAGGGAATGCGCGCCGGCCCACGGCGCGACACCGTGCCCGAGCAGGGTGTCGTCGTCGAGGGCCACGACCGGGACCGACGCCCCCGCGACGCTCCGGGCGGCACCGAGGTGCTGGCGCAGGGTGACGGGGTCGCCGCTGACGTTCGAGACGCCCGGCCGACCGCCCTCTGCGGCACCGACGAGCCAGGCGGCGAGGTCGCGGACGTCGACGACCGCGGTGGGACGGTCGCCGTCGGCCGGCACGACCACCGGGCGGCCGGTCGCGGCGGCGTGGGCGAACCGCCAGGGCCAGTACCCCGACCTGCCGGAGTGGTCGCCCGGTCCGCCGACGAGTCCCGCCCGGGCGATCGACGCGCGCTCCGGGCCGAAGCCGTCGGTGACCGCGCGCTCGCACGCGACCTTCGCGGCGCCGTACTCGGCGGGGTCGTCGCTCGGCGGCAGCAGGGCCGCGGTCTCGTCGGCACCGCGCTCGGCGTGCGAGGCGTACACGCTGACGGTCGAGACGAACACGTACCGGTCCGCGACCGGCTCGAGGGCCCGGACCGCGCGGCGCACGTGCGCGGGCGTGCGGGACACGTCGACGACCGCGTCCCACCGACCGTCCTCGACGACCGCCTCGAGGGCGTCCGGGTGATCCCGGTCGGCGACCACCGACCGGGCACCCGCGGGGACGGCCGAGCCGCGGGCGAGGCACGTGACGTCGTGACCGGCGCGGAGGGCGTCGTCGACGACCGCGGCGCCGAGCCAGGCGGTGCCGCCGAGGACCAGGAAGCGCATGCCGCCATCCTGCCCCGGTGAGCGGGCCTGCGGTCTCCGGCCCGTCAGGCCGCGCGGCGGGCCAACACCAGGTTGAGCACCGCCGCGAGCACGACGAGCGCCGCCGCGTACGCCGGGAACGCCATCGCCGCGCCGGTCCCGGCACGTTCGGCGACCTCGCCGACGATCGCGGACGCCACGGACTGCCCGACGATGACCGCCGAGCCGAGGATCGTCATCGTGGTCGCCGAGCGACCGACCGGGGAGCGCTCGGACCCGAGGCTGTACTGCGCCACCAGGGTCGGCCCGATGCCGATGCCCATCAGGCCGAGCACGAGGGCCACGGCGCCGACCGAGTCCGCCGCCGCGAACGCCACCGCGCCGGCGAGCAGCACGACGCCGAAGGCGAGCCAGCGCCACCCGACGCCGAACGCCCGCGGGAAGGCCGCCGAGCCGAGCGCCAGAGCCGCGGAGCCGATGCCCATGATCCCGTAGAGCAGCCCCGCCTGGGACGACTCCCCGTGCTGCTCCATGAACGCGGTCAGCGAGGTCAGCGTCGAGCCGAAGAACAGCCCGACGCCGAGGATCCCGAGCACCACGACGACGAGCCGCGGGCGGAGGAGCTGCGTCGCGGGCGCCGGGGTCTCGCGCTCGGCGCCGCCGACGACGAGCCGTCCGGTCGGATGCAGTGCGAAGGCCGTCACGAACACCAGGGTCAGGGCGGCGGCACCGGCGACCGCGACCCACGGGGCGATCGCGCTCGCCAGGAGCCCGACCAGGAACGGTCCGACGATGAACACCGTCTCGTCGGCCGCGGACTCGTAGGCCATGGTGCCGCTGAGGACGCGCTCGTGCCGCTGCGGTGCCATCCGCTGCCGGATGATCGCGACGAGCCGGGTGCGGGACATCGGGGCGACCTGCGGCGCGCTCGCGCCGATGCAGAACGACATCGCGAGGACGGCGAGGTCCGGCGCGGTGCCCGCGACGACGAACGGGAGCGCGCCGAGGAGCACCGCGTTCGCCAGGCCGACGGGCACCAGCACGGCGCGCTGGCCGAACCGGTCGGCGGCGGCACCGACCAGCGGGCCGAAGACGGCCGAGCCGATGCCGACGAAGGCGGAGTTGACGCCGCCGAGGGCGACCGAGTCACGGGAGGCGACGACGAGCGTCAGGACCCCCACGACCATCATGGCGAACGGGAGCCGGGCGACGAACGCGATCGGGAAGTACCAGCGACCGGCGAGGGAGACGAGGGACGCATCGGTGCGTCGGGGTTGGAGCATCAGGGGTGTGCCTTCTGGGGCCGGCCTGGATCGAGCGGGCCCATCGGGTGCCGCCGTTGTCCGTCGGGGTGCCGACGGCCGGTAGATACACACTGCGTGTCTTGTTCGCCGTCGAGGGTACCAGGGGCCGCTGCGCGCGGTCGTAGGATCTCGACCATGGTGGAGATCCCGGAGCCGAAGCCGACCGACCTGCTCTCCATCGGCGAGGTCGTCCAGCGCACCGGGGTGGCCGCCTCGGCCCTGCACTTCTACGAGCGCAAGGGCCTGATCCACCCCGAGCGCACGACCGGCGGCACGCGGCTGTACCCACGGCACGTCGAGCGGCGGATCGCGATCATCCAGGTCGCCAAGCGGCTCGGCATCCCGCTCGCCGAGGTCGCCGAGCAGTTCGCCGCGCTGCCGACCGACCGGATGCCGTCGCTCCGCGACTGGGCACGACTGAACGAGCGGTGGCGGGCACGGCTGCGGGCGCGTCAGCTCGAGCTCGAGCGGCTGCAGCAGGAGATGACGCAGTGCATCGGCTGCGGCTGCGTGTCGCTGAACGCCTGCCTGGTCGTCAACCCGGGGGACGCGCTCGGCGCGGAGGGTCACGGCGCCCGCCGGCTGCTCCCGATCGACGACGAGGCGTCGCGACAGCGCGTCTGACCGCTCACCCGATCGCGCGGACCGGCCCCACACCGGACGGGAGGATCGTGGCGGGCCCGCCACGATCCTCCCGTCCGACGTCAGTCCCGTCGTCGCAGGCCGTCGTCGAGTCGTGCCAGCAGGGCCGCTGCGGCCTCGAGGCCGCGCTCGTCGCCGCCGAGGGCGGCGCGCAGCCGCCCCGCCCAGGACGCGTGCAGTCGGGCGATGCTCTCGTCGGCGAGCGGCGTCGGGTGCAGCTGGACGGTGCGGGCGTCCTCCGGGGCGGTGCGGCGCTCGACCATGCCCTTCGCGACGAGGGAGCGGAGCGCGGCGCTGCAGTTGCTGCGCTGGAGGGCCGTGGCCTCGGCGACCGCACTCGGAGAGGCCCCCGGGTTGCGGTGCACCCAGCGCATGACGAGCGCCTCGGTCCCGGTGAGCGGGACGATGTCGAGGGCGTGCTGGCCGTGCGGGTCGACCTCGCGACCGATGCGCAGGACGACGTCGGCGAACTCGGCGAGGGCGTCGTCGGAGACCGCTGGTGCCATGCGGTCACTGTACCGTCCCGACCGCATCAGTTATGCTTTCATAACCATGACGACCGACACCGGATCCATCCGCGCCACGACGGCGAAGCCCTCCTCCCGGCCGACGGGCATCACGACACCGCTCCTGCTCGTGCTCGGCCTGCTCAGCGCGGTCGCCCCGTTCGCGACCGACCTGTACCTGCCGGCGTTCCCGCAGATGACCACCGAGCTGGCGGCGTCCGCGACGACCGTGCAGCTGACCCTGACCGCCTTCCTGGTCGGGGTGACCGCCGGGCAGCTCGTGTTCGGCCCGCTGTCCGACCGGTTCGGCCGCGTGCCCCCGCTGCTGGCGGGGGCCGCGCTCTGCGTGCTCGCGAGCGCCGCCGCGGTGCTCGCGCCGAACGTCGCCGTGCTCGTCGTCGCCCGGCTGCTGCAGGGCCTGGGCGGCGCGGCCGGGATGGTGATCGGGCGGGCGGTGATCTCCGACCTCGCGACCGGCAAGCCCGCGGCGCGCGCGTTCTCGCTCATGATGATCGTCGGCGGGGTCGCCCCCGTGGTCGCGCCGCTGCTCGGCGGGCTGCTCACCGGGCCGATCGGCTGGCGCGGGCTGCTGACGATCGTGCTCGGGCTGTCGGTCGTGATGCTCGTCGCCGTGCTCGCGGTCGTGCGGGAGACGCACCTGCGCTCCCGGCGGGACGCGCTGCGCGCCGAGCGGGTGTCGGCCGGGTCGCCGCTGCGGGCGCTGCGTTCGCGGACGTTCGTCAAGTACACCGCGGTGTTCGGCTTCGCGTTCGCGGTGATGATGGCCTACATCTCGGCGTCGCCGTTCCTGTACCAGGGGATGCTCGGGCTCGACACGGTCGGCTACGGGATGGCGTTCGGCCTGAACGCGCTCGCGCTGATGGGTGTGAGCGTCCTGTCGGCCAGGCTCACCGCGACCCGCTCGGTCGAGGGCGTCCTGACGCTCGGGATCGTCCTGGTCGTGGCGTCGACGGTGGCGTTCGCGCTGCTCGTCGCCACCCGGGCGCCGGTCTTCTGGCTCGCCGTGCCGCTGTTCACCGCGGTGGGGTCGCTCGGCCTGGTGCTCGGCAACGCGACGGCGCTCGCGCTCGGGGCGGTGCCCGGGGTGGCCGGCAGCGCGTCGGCGGTGCTCGGGGCGCTGCAGTTCGGCCTCGCGGCGCTGGTGTCGCCGCTCGTCAGCCTGGGCGGGGAGGGCACGGCGGCGCCGCTCGCGGTGGTGATGCTCGCGTCGGCCGTCGTCGCCGTCGGGGCGCTCGTGGTGGCGCGGCGCGCGGGCGCAAGCCGAGTCTCGGGCTGAGCGACACGACTCGGGGCCGCGGTCCCGAGTCGTGTCGCCGGTGGCGAGACTCGGGGCCGGCGGCCGGCGGAGGGTGTCAGCGGCCGGGGCTGACCGGGACGGCGGCGCCCTCGCGCGGGCGGAGGAACCGGATCCGCGGGGTGATCCAGTCGACCCAGACGACCCGCGCCGCCGGGGCCACCGCGAGCGCCCAGAGGATCGAGGCGGCCGCATCCGTCGGGAAGTGCACGGCGTCGATCGACACCGACAGGAACACGACGACGATCGCCACGACGCCGAGGGCCTGCGCGAGCCGGTGCCACCGGGTCTCGCGGACGACCCAGACGAGGGCGATGACGAACGCTGTGATGTAGACGGTGTGGCCGCTCGGGTAGCTCGGGTCGGGCTGCACGGGGAACGGGTGCGGCAGGAGCGCCACGTCCGGCCGGGCCCGGTGCACGATCTCCTTCACGACCGCCGAGGGCAGCCACGTGATCGCGATCGTCATCCCGAAGCCGAGCGCCGGTCGCAGGTCGCGGGCCCGCCACCAGATGATCCCCGCGACGACGAAGGTCAGCGCGATCGCCGGCACCGGGCTGATCACGTGGTAGACCGCGGTCGTGAAGGCCCCGAGGGCACCGACGTGCACCGTGTTGAACGCCTTCGCGAGCCCGAGGTCGACCGTGCCGAGGAAGAACCCGACGACGGTCAGCACCAGCACGGCGACGACCGCGACGAGGACCGTGGTGAGCGGGCGCGGGTTCGGTTCGAGGATGCCGACCACGTCGGCCGTGCGCCGACGGCGGCGGAACTCAGGGTCGGTCATCCGTCCATGGTGGCAGGGGCGACGGCTCCCGGAGCGCCGAGCCGGCGGCGCGAGCCTCCGAGAGCACTCAGGAGGTGCTTCGAACTCGCAGCACTAGACTGCCGGTGTGACCGAACCCGTGCCGCCGCTCGACCCCGCCGAACTCGGTGCCTACTTCTCGCTCATCGAGGTGAGCAGCCTGCTCCGGCACACGGTCGAGCAGCAGCTCAAGGACGCCGGGGGCCTGAGCTACGTGCAGTTCCAGCTGCTCGCCACGCTCGGCGACGCCGCGGACGGCAGCCTGCGGATGACCGACCTGGCGGACGGGGTCGTCTACAGCCGGAGCGGTCTGACCTACCAGGTGGGGCTGCTCGAACGGGACGGCCTGGTCGTGCGGGCCCCCTCGGCCGAGGACGAACGGAGCGTCACCGTCTCGCTCACCGACGCCGGCCGCGCGCTGCTCGGTCGGGTCTTCCCCGGGCACGTCGAGGTGCTCCGACAGTTGTTCCTCGATCCCCTGTCGCGCGAGGACGTACAGGCGCTCGACGACGTCCTGGGCCGGGTGAAGGCGCACATGCGGACGGTCCCGCCACGGTCGGCCCGGCCGCGGCGCAAGCAGGCCTGAGCGGTCGGTCGGCGCAGCGGGGCCGCTCGGCCCGTGCGGCGAGCTGGCCCGGTGCCGTCAGTCGGCGACGTCGAACACCACGACGCGCTCGCTCGACGCCCCGATGTGGTCGGCGACCGGTCGGTGCTCCGGGTGCGGCAGGTAGGCGGCGAGCGCCTCGGCGTCCCGGAAGCGCACCGCGAGCATCCAGTCGAAGCCGTCCTCCAGGCCCTCCGTGCTGATGCTCGGCCCCGAGTGCACCGACTCGACCCCGTCGATGCGGACGAGGTGCTCGCGGCAGAGCGCGTCCGCGCGGCTCCCGGCCTCGTCGTCGCCTGCCCACGTCACCAGCACCACGTGCGTCACCCCGGCCATCGGTTGCTCCCGTCGTCGTGACCGATGCTGCCAGCGTGCCCCTGGGACGGACGGGAGGCTCAGGGCGGTGTCGCCACGTGCCTCCCGTCCGGTGTCACGCGCGTTCCGTCCCATCGCACCCGACGTGGGATGCCGATCCGCGCGTACCGGGTCGGAACGGACGACCCGCTACGCGCGGAACAGCTTCCCTCGCGCGGAACGGCCTGGGACGCGCGGAACGGCTTCCTGCGCGCGGGTCAGAACGCGGGGGTGCCGCCGGCGATCGTCACCGTCGAGCCCGACTGGTAGCTCGACTCGGGGCTGACCAGGTGCACGTAGGCGGCGCCGAGCTCGGCGGGCTGGCCCGGGCGACCGTACGGGGCCTGCTCGCCGAAGTGCGCCACCGTCTGCGCGTCGTCGGAGCCGGGCTGCAGCGGGGTCCACACGGGCCCGGGTGCGACCGAGTTCACACGGATGCCCTTCGGTGCGAGCTGCTGGGCGACGGCCTCGGTGAAGGTCTTCACGGCGCTCTTCGAGATCGCGTAGTCGACCTTGTCGGGCGACGGGGTCGACGCCTGGATCGACCCGGTCGTGACGATCGTCGACCCGGGCTCGAGGTGCGGCACCGCCGCCTGGGTCAGCCAGAACAGGGAGTAGATGTTCGTCTTGAACGTCGAGTCGAAGTGCTCGGTCGACAGCGTCAGGATGTCGTCGTTGCTGTCCATCCGGCCGGCGACCATGACCAGGGTGTCGAGGCCACCGAGCTCGTCGACGGCCTGCTGGACGAGGTCCTTGCAGTACTGCTCGTCGGAGATGTCGCCCGGGACGAGCACGGCACGGCGCCCCTCGGACTCCAGGAGGTCGCGGACCTGCTCGGCGTCCTCCTGCTCGTCGGGCAGGTAGGAGAGGACGAGGTCGGCGCCCTCGCGGGAGAGCGCGATCGCCGCCGCGCGTCCGATGCCGGAGTCGGCGCCGGTGACGATGCCGCGGAAGCCGGTGAGCCGCCCCTTGCCGACGTAGCTCTGCTCGCCGTGGTCGGGCTCCGGGTCCATCTTCCAGGCGGCTCCCGGCAGGGACTGCTCCTGCTCGGGGAACGGCGGCTTCGGGTAGAGGGAGATCGGGTCGCGCTTCTCGTACTGGCTCATGGGGCCATGGTGCTCGGCGGCTGCTCCGCGCCGGTCCAGCGGGTGCTGTCACCCGCGCACCCAGGCCACGCCCGGGCGACGGGCGTTGCCTGCTCGCGGTCACCCGAACAGCAACAGGAGGCACCACATGGCCAAGACCTGGTTCATCACCGGCGCATCGAAGGGCTTCGGCCGCGAGTGGGCGGAGGCCGCCCTGGAGCGCGGCGACTCCGTCGCGGGCACCGCCCGGGACACCGACGACGTGCAGGCGCTCGTCGAGCAGTACCCCGACACGTTCCTGGCGATCCGCCTCGACGTGACGGACAAGGACGCGGACGTCGCCGCCGTCCGGCAGGCCGCCGACCACTTCGGCCGGCTCGACGTCGTCGTGAACAACGCGGGCTTCGGACACTTCGGCATGGTCGAGGAACTCACCGAGGACGAGGTCCGCGCGCAGCTCGAGACGAACTTCTTCGGCGCGCTCTGGGTCACGCAGGCGGCGCTCCCGATCATGCGCGAGCAGGGCTCTGGGCACATCGTGCAGGTGTCGAGCATCGGCGGCATCAGCGCGTTCCCGACCGTCGGCGCCTACCACGCGTCGAAGTGGGCACTCGAGGGCCTGTCGCAGTCGCTCTCGCAGGAGGTCGCGGGCTTCGGCATCCACGTCACGCTCGTCGAGCCGGGCGGCTTCTCGACCGACTGGTCGGGCCCGTCCTCGAAGCACAGCGAGGAGCTCGACGCCTACGCCGACGTCCGCGAGGCCGCGTCGAAGCGCCCGTCCGCCTCCGACCCGGGCAAGCCCGAGGCCACGCGCTCCGCGATCCTCAAGGTCGTCGACGCGGACCAGCCGCCGCTGCGGGTCTTCTTCGGCAAGGCGCCGCTCGGCATCGCCGAGCAGGACTACGAGTCGCGCCTCGCGACGTGGCGCGAGTGGCAGCCGGTCGCCGAGGAGGCGCACGGCGCCTGACACGGGTGCAGACCGCTCGCGTCACGGACGCGGGTGGGTGCTCTCCGCTCGCGTCGTGGACGCGGGCGGTCGACGGACGGGAGGCGCGGTGCGGGCCGGCACCGCGCCTCCCGTCCGTCAGGTGGTGACGCTGGTCAGACGCCGGCCGTGGAACGGATCCACGAGGACGACTGCGACAGGAGCGCGTAGTTCGAGCCGGCCGTCGTGTCCGCGCCGGGGTCGGCGCTGTCACCGGTCGAGCAGACGGCGACCACCTTGCCGTTCACCAGGAGCGGGCCGCCGGAGTCGCCGTGGTTCGAGGCGCCGGTCACACCCGTGACGTGCTGCGCCTTGCCGCTGTAGGCGTCACGCGAGGCGCCGGTCAGCGAGACCGTCGCCTGGTAGAGCCCGTCGGACTGCTGCGCGTTCGCCCGCAGGCCGTAGCCCTCGATGACGCCGGTGCCGCTCGACTTGGCGGCGGCCGTCAGGTCGAGGGGCGCGTAGGTCGACAGGGAGTAGGTGCTGCGCAGGTGCACGAGGGCGATGTCCCCGGCCGGGGCCGCGGTGACCCGGTCGACGGCGACGGCGGAGCCGCGGTTCGTCGTGGAGTTCGAGTGGTAGACGTTCATCGCCCCGATGCCGTCGATGCAGTGCCGCGCGGTGAGGATCCACGAGGCGTTGATCTGCTCGCCGGTGCAGTTGCTGACGTAGCCGGACGGGATGGTCCCGCCGGAGGCCTCGAGCTGGACGGCCCAGGTCGTGGTGGGCGCCTTCTCGCCGCCGACGACCTCGGTCCCGGCGGGCAGCGCCGTGGCGGGGGTGGCGGCGAACACGCCGCCGGCGACGACGGCCACGGCGGCGAGCGCCGCTGCGAGGGTGTGCTTCATGTGGACTCCTCGGTCAGGACCCTGCTGCGTTGCAGGGTGCAACTAGGAGGCCCATCCTGACCCCCGTCCAGGGGGTGCGGTAGTCCGCACTTCGACCGACACGTGCCGACCGACGGCGCTGCCTATGCTGTGACCGTGTCCGACTCCGCCGTCCCCGCCGCCGTCGCCGCGCCACGCCGTCCGGTGGTCGCGATCGCCGGACTCGCGATCGAGACCTCGACCTTCACGCCGACCCGGACGGACGCCGCGGCCTTCCACCCGGTCCGCGGGCAGGACGTCGTCGCCCGGTCCCCGTTCCTCGCGGTGTACGCGGACGTGGTCGACCTGCGCGGGACCCTGACCGGGCACGCGCTGCCCGGCGGGGTGGTCCTGCGCTCGGCGTACGAGGCGCTCGCGGGCGAGATCGTCGAGCGGCTGACGTCGGTGGTCGCGGGCGGCCCGGTCGACGGACTCTGGTTCGACGTCCACGGCGCGATGGTGGTCGAGGGTCTGGACGACGCCGAGACGGACCTGCTCGGGCGCATCCGCGCGGTCGTCGGGCCGGACACGATCGTCTCGGCGTCGATGGACCTGCACGGCAACGTCACCGCGGAGCTCGCGCACCAGCTCGACCTCGTCACCTGCTACCGGACCGCCCCGCACGAGGACGTCCTCGAGACGCAGGAGCGGGCCGTCCGCAACCTGGTCGACGTGCTCACGACCCGCGCGCCCGGGCGGCGCCGGCCGGTGAAGGCGTGGGTGCCGATCCCCGTGCTCCTCGCCGGCGAGCAGACCTCGACCCGGGTCGACCCGGCCGCCGCGCTGTACGCGCGGGTCCCCGAGGTCGAGGCGTGCGAGGGGGTCCTCGACGCCGCGGTGTGGGTCGGGTACGCGTGGGCCGACCAGCCGCGGGACCGCGCGGTGACGGTCGTGACGGGGTGGGACCGGGACGCGGTCGTCGCCGGGGCCGAGCGGCTGGCGCGGGCGTTCTGGGACGCGCGCGAGGACTTCGGGTTCGTCGCGCCGACGGGCACCTTCGCGGCCTGCCTCGACGCGGCACTCGCCCCGGGAGCGCCGCGGCCGTACTTCGTCTCGGACTCGGGCGACAACCCGACCGCCGGCGGCTCGGGCGACATGACCTGGGGGCTGACCGAGGTCCTCGCGCACCCCGCGTTCCGGGACCCGGACGGTCCCGTGCTCGTCTACGCGAGCGTCCCGGGACCGGCCGCCGTCGACACCGCGGTGGCCGCCGGCGTCGGTGCGACCGTCACGGTGACGGCCGGGGCCGCGGTGGACGACGAGCACGCCGGCCCGGTGACGATGACCGGACGGGTGCACGCGATCCGGCACGGCGACCGGGACGCGGACACCGAGGTCGTGCTGCAGGTCGGCAGCGTGTACGCGATCCTGACCCGACTGCGGAAGCCGTACCACCACGAGCACGACTTCACGGACCTCGACCTGTCGCCCCGTGATGCGGACGTCGTCGTCGTGAAGATCGGCTACCTCGAGCCCGAGCTGTTCGACATGGCCGCCGGGTGGATGCTCGCACTGACCCCTGGTGGGGTCGACCAGGACCTCGTCCGACTGGGCCACCACCGCGTCGAGCGGCCGCTGTTCCCCTTCGACCGAGACTTCCCGTCCCCACCGGACCTGCGCGCCCGGATCGTGCCGCCGTCCGACGAGCCGCTCGGGACCCTGGCATGAGTGCCGGAGGCGCCGGGACAGCCGGGGTCGCGCTCGAGGTGGCGGTCACGTCGCCCGCCGGGGCGGTCGTCGCGCGGGACGCCGGTGCCGACCGGGTCGAGCTCTGCTCCGGGCTCGAGCTCGGTGGGCTCACGCCGTCGCAGGCCCTGGTCGAGATGACCCACGAGACCGGCATCCCCGCGCACGCCCTGGTCCGGTGCCGTCCCGGCGGGTTCGTGCTCGACGCCACCGAGGTCGAGCTCACCGAGCGCGAGGTCCGCACGGTACTGCGCTCCGGAGCGGCGGGCGTCGTCGTCGGTGCCCTGCGCCCGGACCGGACCCTCGACGAGGACGCCCTCCGCCGCTTCGTGGACGCGGCCCGCACGGTCAGCGCCACCGCCGAGGTCACGCTGCACCGTGCGGTCGACCACGCGGCGGACCCCGTCGCGGCCGCCGCCCGCCTGGCCGACCTCGGGTTCACACGGGTGCTCACCTCCGGCGGGGCGGCGAGCGCCGCGGCGGGTGCGGGGACGATCGCCCGCATGGTGGCGGCGGCGGGGCCGGTGCAGGTGATGGCCGGAGCGGGGGTGACGCCCGCGGACGTCCCGGCGCTCGTCGCCACCGGGGCCGCGGCCGTGCACCTGTCGGCGAAGCGGTCCGCTGGTGTCGGGCACGCCGGGGTCCCGATGGGCGCCGGCGACCGGGGCGACGGGCACTTCGTGACCGACGGTGCGGTGGTGGCGGCGGTGCGGGCGACGCTCGGCGGCTGAGCCGGGCGCGCTCAGCCGAGCGTGACGACACGGTCCGCCGCCGCGACGGCGACCGGGTCGTGTGCGGCGTGCACGACGACCGCGCCACGGGAGGCCTCCTCGGCGAGCGCCGCCACGACGAGCGCCGCGGAGGCCGCGTCCACGCCGGCCGTCGGCTCGTCCACGAGCAGCACCGGTGCGCGCTGGGCGAGCCCGAGCGCCACGAGCGTCCGCTGCCGCTGGCCCCCGCTCAGCTCGTCGAGCGACCGGTCGGCCAGGTCGGCGATCCGCATCCGGTCGAGCTGTGCGTCCACGACGTCCCGGTCGTGCCGGCCGAGCGGTCGCCACCAGGGCTTCCCCCGCCAGCGCCCCATCGCGACGGTCGCCCGGACGGTCAGCGGGAGGGCACTCGGCGGCACCGCCTGCACGACGTAGGCGACCCCGTCCCCCGGTCGCGTCACGGCGCCGACCTCGGGCGCGACGACACCGGCGAGCGCGTCGAGCAGCGTCGACTTGCCCGAGCCGTTCGGTCCGGTGAGCGCCGTCACGGCTCCGGCGGGGAACGTCGCGTCGACACGGTCGAGCACCGTGCGGTCGCCACGGCGGACGGTCATCGCGGCGACCCGCACGGCGGGGTCGGTGGTGGTCGTGGGCACCTGAGCACGCTATCAGTATCGATAGTCATTTTCATGTAGCGTCTCCGGCGTGACCTGGCTGACCGACCCGTTCTCCGTCGACTTCATGGTGCGCGCCCTCGTCGGCGGCGCCCTGGCCGCGGTGCTGTGCGCGGTCGTCGGCACGTGGGTGCTGGTCCGCGGGATGGCGTTCCTCGGCGAGGCGCTCGCCCACGGGATGCTGCCGGGCGTCGCGGTCGCGGCCCTCACGGGTGTCCCGGCCGTCCTGGGTGCCGCGGCGAGCGCGGGCGTGATGGTCCTCGGGGTCGGGGCGCTCCGACGTCGCGCGCGGCTGTCGTACGACACCTCGATCGGACTGCTCTTCGTCGGGATGCTCGCCCTCGGGGTGATCATCGTCTCGTCGTCGCGGTCCTTCGCGACGGACGTCACCGCGATCCTGTTCGGTGACGTCCTGGCGGTCACCCCCGCGGACCTCGTCGGACTCGCGGTCGCCGTCGCCGTCGCGCTCCTGCTCGCGACCGTGTTCCACCGCGCCTTCACCGCCGCCGCCTTCGACCAGCGCACGGCCACGACGCTCGGACTGCGGCCGCGCCTGGCCGAGGTCGTGCTCGTCGCCCTCGTCACGCTCGCGGTCGTCGCGTCCTACCGGGCGGTCGGCACGCTCCTCGTCGTCGGCCTGCTGCTCGCGCCGGCGGCCGCGGCCCGCGCGTGGACCCGGCACGTCGCCTCGACGATGGTGCTCGCCGCCGTCCTGGGGTCCGCGGCGGTCACGGTCGGCCTGCTCGTGTCGTGGCACCTCGGCACCGCGGCCGGCGCCACCACCGCGTTCGCCGCCGTCGCCGGGGTCGCACTGTCCCGCACCCTCGCCGCCCTCGCGGCCCACGGCCGTCGACGCCGGGCCACACCCGTCACCCGACCCGAACCCGGTCCCGTCCAGCGGACCACACCGACCCCAGCACCACGAGAGGGAGCATGAACCCGACCGCCCGACGCACCCCGCGCCTCCTGACCGCGGCCGTCGCGACCACCCTGACCACCGGACTCGCCCTGTCGGCGACCGCCTGCACGACCGGCGGGTCAGCCGCACGGTCCGACGAACCGTCGCCGGACCGCTCGTCCACGGCGCGGCCGCACGGCTGGGTCGAGGGGGCGAGCGAGGCGCAGGAGCCACAGCTGCGACTGCTCGCCGTGTCCGCGTCCGGCACGACGACGCTCCACGACCTGCTCGGTGGTGCCGCCACGTCCCTCGACGCGGTCGACGCCCCGGCGCACTCGGCGACCGACGGACGGTTCCTCGTGACGAGCGACGCCGACCGGACCACGATCACCGACGGCGGCGCGTGGACGGTCGACCACGGCGACCACACGCACTACTACACGGCCGATCCGCGGGTCGTGGGCGTCCTCGACGGCGGCGGACCGGTCGCGGTCCACTCGTCGGAGACCGTCACCACGATCAGCTGGCCGGAGCGCCGGCAGGCCGTCGTGCTCGACCGCGCCGCACTCGGCCAGGGCGACGTCGACGTGACCGCACGGCTGGACGCCGCCGTCCTGCTCCCGTTCGGTGACGGCCTGGTCGCCGCCACCGACGTCGGGGTCCGGCTCCTCGACGCGGACGGCGAGCCCGTCGGAGCCGCGACGCCGTGCGCCGCACCCGCGGGCGGCACCGTCACCCGCGCGGCGGCCGCCGTCGGGTGCGCGGACGGCGCGGTGCTCGTCGCCGAGGACGGGACGGCCACCGTGGTCCCGCTCCCCGACGGCGCCGAGCGGCCGACGTCCTTCGCGGCGCGGGGCGGACGCCCGACCGTCGCCGGGACCGCCGGGGGCCGCGGTGCGTGGTTGCTCGACACCCGCGAGGGCAGCTGGCGACTCGTCGAGACCGAGCGTCCGCTCCGGACGGTCGTCGCGGTCGACGACCAGGAAGAGCACGTCGTCGGGGTCGACGACCTCGGGCGGGTCGTCGTCCTGACGGTCGCGACGGGTGCGGTCGCGACGACCGGTCCGCTCCTCGACCCGGACGCCGAGCCGTTCCTGCAGCTGGACGCCCAGCGCGCCTACGTCGCGGACGACGCCGGGCCGCGCGTGCACGAGGTGGACTTCGCCGACGGTGCCCGCGTGGCCCGGACGATCGAGCTGCCCGCCGCCCCCGCCGCCCTCGCGGAGGTCGGGCTGTGACCCAGCGCGACGCCGAACGCCGCGGGGCCGGACGCCGGAGTGGACGCTCGGTCACCGCGCTCCTGCTCGCCGCCCTCGTGCTGGGCGGTACCGCGGCGTGCACGACCGGACCGCCCGACCGACCGACGGTCGCGGTGACGACGAACATCCTCGGGGACGTCGTGCACGAGGTGGTCGGCGACGCTGCCGACGTCCTCGTGCTCATGCCGCCCGGAGCGGATCCGCACTCGTTCGAGGTCTCCGCGCAGGACGCCGCCCGACTCCGCTCCGCGGACCTCGTCGTCGAGAACGGTCTCGGACTCGAGGAGGGCATCGCGCGGCACGTCGAGGCCGCAGCGGCCGACGGCGTCCCGGTCTTCACCGCCGGCGACGCGGTCGACGCCCTCGAGTGGACCGCGGACGGCGACAGCGGACCGGACCCGCACCTGTGGACCGATCCCGTCCGGATGATCGACGTCGTACAGGACCTGGACGTGGCGCTCCGTGACGTCGGCGTGGACCCGACCGGCACCGACGCCTACCTGGACGAGCTCGCTGCGCTCGACGCCGAGATGGCCGCCGCCTTCGCCCGCATCCCGGACGACCGGCGCGCCCTGGTCACGAACCACCACGTCTTCGGGTACCTGGCCGACCGCTACCGGTTCCGGGTGGTCGGCGCGGTGGTCCCGAGCGGCACCACGCTCGCGTCCCCGAGCGCGGCGGACCTGCGCGACCTCGCCGAGGCGATCGAGGACGCGGGCGTCCCGACGATCTTCGCCGACCTGTCGCAGCCCGCCCGGCTCGCCGAGGTCCTGGCGGACGAGGTCGACGTGCACGTCGAGATCCGCTCGCTCGCGACGGAGTCGCTGACGCCGGACGGCGCGGCCTCGACGTACCTCGGCATGATGCGCGCGAACACGACGTCGATCACCGCCGGGTTGTCGGTTCGTAATTGAGAATGAGAATCAGTACAGTGAACAGCATGACCCCTCGAACCGCCCTCGCGCCGGCGACCCTGCTCGGCGCGACCGCCCTCCTGCTCACCGGCTGCACCGCCGCTCCGACCGGCGCCGACCGCGCCGACGCGCGCGCCGACGCCACCGCTCCCGACGGGGCGCGCATCGTCGTGACCTACGACGGCGGGCTCCTGACCCTCGACCAGGACCTGCGGGTCGTCGCCGATGACGCGATCGACGGCTTCACCCGCGTCAACCCGGCCGGGGACGGCCGGCACGTGCTCGTCACCGTCCCGTCCGGCTTCCGCGTGCTCGACACGGCTGCTGATCCGGCCCTGACCGACGCGGTGTTCCCCGCCGACACCGGTGGCCACGCGGTCGTGCACGGCGACACGACCGCACTCTTCGCGGACGGGACGGGCGACGTCACGGTCTTCGAGCACGACGACCTCGACGGCGACCGGCTCCCCGAGACCCGCACCACCACGTCCGAGGCCGCGCACCACGGCGTCGCGATCCAGCTCGAGGACGGCACGCTCCTGACCACCGTGGGAACGGAGGCGTCACGCTCCGGCGTGCGGGCGCTCGACGAGGACGGCACCGAGACCGCGCGCTCCGAGTCCTGCCCGAACGTGCACGGCGAGGGGGCCGTCGAGGACGAGGTCGCCGTCTTCGGGTGCACCGACGGCGCGCTCGTGTTCCGCGACGGCACCTTCACGAAGATCGACGCCCCGACGACGTACGGCCGCACCGGGAACCTCTTCACGACGGAGTCGAGCCCCATCGCGGTCGGTGACTACAACGACGACCCGGACAGCGAGGGGTACCTGCTCGACCAGGTCGCCCTCATCGACACCGCGACCGACGAGTACCGCGTCGCCGACCTGCCCGAGGGCGTCGGCTTCACGTTCCGGGACCTGGCCCGCGGCCCCGGCGACGAGGCCGTCGTGCTCGGGTCGGACGGCGCGCTGCACACGATGGACGAGCGGTCCGGCGAGCTCACGGCGTCCTACCCGGTGATCGACGCGTGGCAGGGCCCGACCGAGTGGCAGGACGCGCACCCCGCGCTCAAGGTGGTCGGCGACGTCGCGTACGTCACCGACCCGGCGGAGCGGAAGGTGCACGCCGTGGACCTGACGACCGGGGAGGTCCGCACGTCGAGCGACGTCCTGCCCGGCGTCCCGAACGAGATCGCGGTCGCCTAGCGCGGACGGTCACCACCCGACGGACGGGAGGCACGGGGCCGGCCGGCACCGTGCCTCCCGTCCGTCGGTCCACGGGACGGGCGGTCAGCGCCAGTCCGGCCGCGCGCTGCGGATCGCGGCGCGCGCCCGGGCGATCTGCCCGCGGACGGTGGACTCGGGCAGGCCGACCGCGTCGGCGATCTCCCGGTAGGACCGGCGCCCGAGGTGTCGCAGCTCCCAGCAGCGTCGCTGCTCGTGCGGCAGGGCGCCGAGGAGCCGTTCGGCCACCGACACCATCGCCGCGCGCTCGGCGACGGCGTCCGGGCAGTCGTCGGTCCGTGCGACCGCGTCCGCCTGCAGCTCGGCGCGACGGCGACGATCGGGAGCACGGAGCCGGTCGTAGCTGCGTCGTCGGGCGGTCGTGGCGAGCCAGCCCGCGATCGCGTCGCCCTCGACGAGGTCCGCCATCCGCAGCCACGCGGTGAGGAAGGTCTCCTGCACCACGTCGTCGACCTCGGCCGTGCCGTCGAGGATCCGGCCGACGACGGCCCGGAGCATGGTCTCGTGCCGGCGGACGAGCACGGCGAACGCCCGGTCGTCCCCGGTGGCGGCGCGAGCGACGAGCGATCCGGGCCTGGCCGCCGACGGCGACGGCGGCGGGGATGACGGCTCGGGTGGCAGCAGGTGGTCGGGCGGGGTGGTGGTCCGGGTGGGGTCCGGGAGCGTGGCGAGCATGGTGGGTGCCCTCTGATCGGCGGGGGTGGTTGCCGATGGTTCGGAGGGGACGACCGCCCGGGGTGGTGCGGCCGGTACCCCAGGTCACGGGGCAGACGGCCTCAGTGCCGCCCGGGCAGCCGCAGGTCCCGCCACGTGAAGCCACCGCGCGGCGGGAGGGCCGCCCGGATGTGCTCGTCGTCGAACCGCGCCGACGGGGCCAGGTCGGCGGGCAGGTCCTCCGTCGGCGGCGCGGCCTCGGTCACGCCCTCGGCGAGCATCCGGACCTGCGCCTTCGCCACGAGCGGCACACGCATCGTCCACTCGGTCAGCTGGCCGAGCGCCTGGTGCGCCCAGACCGGCGCGGGGAACACCAGGACGCGCCGACCCACCACGCGGGCGACCCGGCGCACGGCCTCGCTGAGCAGCAGGGCCTCACCTCCCCGGACCGCGACGGTCCGCCGGGACAGCCGGCCGTCGAGCGCGGCCACGACGACGTCCACGAGCTCCGCGACCGGGATCGGGCTGATCGTCCGCTCGTGGAACCCGACCGAGGCGAAGAGCGGCACGGTCTGCACGGTGTGGCTGAGGTGGTCGACGAGGTGGTCCCCGTGCCCGTAGACCATCCCGGCCTTCAGCACGGTGTGGTCGAGGCCCGAGGAGCGAACGAGCTCCTCCGCCGCCCACTTCGTCTCGTGGTACGGCGAGCCGGTGCCCGGGCGGGCGCGCAGGAAGCTCAGCAGGACGACGCGCTGCACCCCGGCCCGCCGCGCGGCCTCGAGCACGGCTGCGGTGCCCTCGACGTGCACGCGCTGGAAGGTCTGGTCGCCGAGCTCGCGGTTGATGCCCGCGCAGTGCGCCACGGCCTCGACCCCGGCGAACGCCGCGGTCAGAGCGTCGACGTCGTCGATCGGCACTCCGGTGCGCCGGGACACCACGACGACGTCCTCGGCCGGGTACCGCTCGGCGAGGTGTCGACCGACGAACCCCGTCCCACCCGTGATCGCGATCCGCACCGGTCCCCCTCCCTCCCCGGGTGCACGCCTCGTGCCCCGCTGCGGACACTAGCGCGTCGCGGTCGCCGCCGGTCGCCACATCGACACCGGTCTCGCCGCGCCGAGGCCGGTGATCGGCGCCCCTTCCCCGAACCCGTGCCGACGGTAGAGCCGGCGGTTCTGCGGCGTCGACGACTCCAGGTAGGCGTCCTCGCCCCGGCCGTCCACGCGGTCGAGGGCGTGCTCGAGCAGCAGCCCGCCGACGCCCCTGCTCCGGGCGACCGCCGCGACACCGATCTCGGCGAGGTACCAGTGCGGCGCCTCCGGACGGGCACGGTCCATGCGGCCGAGGTGTCGGACGGCGCGGAGGGCACCGCCGACCCCGAGCGTCCGCAGGAAGGCCGGGACCTGCCGGAGGAACGCGAGCGCTCCCCCGGCGTGCGGCCGCGGCGCCTGCCAGAAGGCGGCACCGACGACCCGGCCGTCCTCGACCGCCACGTCGAGCGCGCGGGACGCCGTCGGGACGGACCGGACCAGCGCGGTGAACAGGTCGGTGAGGACGGCCTCGCGGTCCTCGTCGGCGCGTGCCGGGCGGAACGCCCGGAGGACCGGGTCGTCGGCGAAGGCCTCGGCGAGGACGGCGGCGGCCGTCGGCACCTCGTGCTCAGCGGCGGGTCGGACGGTGATCGACACGGGGGCTCCCTCCAGATTCGGCCACTTGGCCGAATGCAGTCTCCCGAGGACACCTGCACGCAGGCCGTACGCTGCCTGTGATGACCCCGGAATCCGCTCCGCGCGCCTACCGCAGCCGTGCCGAACGCCGCGACGAGCTGCTCGACGCGGCCGCCCTCGTGGTGCGGGACGGCGGGGTCGAGGCGCTCACCACCCGGGCGGTCGCGGAGCGCGCCGGTGTCGCACACGGGGTGGTGCACTACGCCTTCGGGGCGCGGCAGCACCTGGTGCTCGCGCTGCTCGAGCGGCAGGCGCGGGACGTGCTCCCCCGCGTGCTGGCGGCGGCCGAGGAGCACGACGACCTGGCGGGAGCGCTCGAGGCCGGCGTCTCGGCGTACCTGGCGCTCGTGCGGGCCGAGCCGGAGCGGTTCCTGCTGCTCGAGTCGTTGAGCGGGACGGCCCTGGGTGGGGCGGCACTGGGCGGGGACGATGCGCTCGTCCGGGGAGAGCGTGCGCTCTGGCACGACGGCCTGGTCGCCGCGATCGAGCGGTGGACGGCTCGACACGGGGTCGCGCTCGCGGAGCCGGCGGCGGTTGCAGCCGATGCCGTGCTCGCGTTGGTCGACGGGCTCGGCCGGACCGCGTGGAGCGATCCGGACGGGTCGGCCACGGACCGCGCGCGGGCGCTCCTGGTGCGCGGCCTCGCGCACGCGCTGACGCGCTGACCGGCCGCACGCGCCCAGCGCAACCCCGGGACGGACTGGAGGCACGGTGCCAGCCGGCACCGTGCCTCCAGTCCGTCAGGTGGTCGTGGGCGTCAGCCCGCGACCGGGATCGACTGCGCCTTGAGGGCCGCGATCGTCTTGGACTGTCCGCTCTTCAGCGCGTCCTCGAGCGTCCCCGAGCCGGAGGCCGCGGCACCGAAGCCGTCCGAGACGTCCGCGTAGGTCTGCGTCATCGTCGGGCCCCAGGTGAAGGGCTGGATGTCCTTCGCGGCCGAGGCGAACTCCTCGTAGATCTTCTGGTCGCCGTAGAAGGGCAGGCCCTGGGTGAGCGCCGGCAGGTCGGCACCGGTCGAGGACGCCGGGTACAGGTTGGCCTCCTTGTTCAGTGCGCTGAGCGCCTCGGTCGAGGTGTTCAGCCACACGAGGAACTTCGACGCCTCGGCCGGGTGCTTGCTGCCCGCGAAGACGACGTTCGACGAACCGCCCCAGGCGGCGGACTTGCTCTCACCGGACTTCCACTGCGGCATCGGGGCGACGGCCCACTTGCCGGAGGTCGAGGGCGCACCGCTCGAGATGGTGTTCGCACCCCAGACGGCGGAGACCCAGGTCCAGTCCTGCCCGCTGTCGTACGCGGCGTTCCACTGGTCGGTGAAGCTCGGGACGGTGTTGACGAGCTTCTTGTCGATCAGGCCCTGCCAGTAGTCCGCGACCTTCTTCGACGCGCTGTCGGTCAGGTTCACGTCCCACTTGTCGCCGGAGTTCGAGAACCACTGGCCGCCGGCCTGCGAGACGAGCCCGGCGAACTGGTTGACGTCACCCTTGGCGAAGTTCGTGATGTTGCCGCCCTTGGCCTTGATCTCCTCGGCGGCCTTCGCGTACTCGTCCCACGTCTTCGGGACCGGGATGCCGGCCTGCTCGAACAGGTCCTTGCGGTAGTACAGCGCCATCGGGCCGGAGTCCTGCGGCACCGCGTAGACCGACTTCGACTCGCCGAACGTCACCTGGTTCCAGAGGCCGTCGGAGAAGTCCTTCTTCGCGGCGCTGATGCCGGAGCAGGCGCCGATGTCCTCGAGGCCGCCCTGGACGCGGAAGGCCGGCAGGGTGTCGTACTCGACCTGGCCGATGTCCGGCACCTGCTTGGCCTTCAGCTGGTTGAAGAAGTTCTGGTACGTGCCGCTGTTGCCGTTCGCGACGATGGAGACCTTGACCTGGATGTCCGGGTTCTCCTTGTTCCAGATGTCCACGACCTTGTCCATGTTGGGCACCCAGGTCGTGAAGTCGAGGGCGACCTTGCCGCTCGACGGCTTGCAGCTCGCGGCGGCGGAGTCGGAGCCACCGCTGCCGGAGCCGCCGGTGCTGCAGCCGGCGAGGGCCACGGTCGCGGCGACCGCCACGGCGGCGACGCTGAGGAACTTCGTTGTCTTCATGCTGTTTCCGTTCGGATGTGGGTGAGGAGGAGGTGCTGGTCCGGGGTGCGGGCCGCGGTGGCTCGGGGCCGGGCTACTTCAGGCCGCCGGCGCCGAGGCCGGACCGCCAGAAGCGCTGCAGGGAGAGGAAGGCGACGAGCAGCGGGATGATCGAGACGAACGACCCGATGAGCACGAGGGTGCGCAGGTCCGGGTACTGGTTCACGCTCGAGTTCCACGTGTAGAGGCCGAGGGTGACGGGGAACAGCGACGAGTCGCGGAGCATCACGAGCGGCAGGAAGAAGTTGTTCCACACGGCGACGAACTGGAACAGGAAGATCGTCACGAGCGCGGGCGACATGAGCCGCACGGCCACGGTGAAGAACGTGCGGACCTCGCCGGAGCCGTCGATGCGCGCGGCCTCGATGATCTCGTCCGGGACGCTCGACGCCGCGAACAGCCGCGACAGGTACACGCCGAACGGGCTGACGATGCTCGGCAGGAACACCGACCAGAACGTGTCGGTCAGGTCGACCTGGCTGAAGATGAGGAACAGCGGCAGGGCCAGCGCGGTCGCCGGCACGAGGACGCCGCCGAGGAACACGTTGAACAGGGCCTCGCGTCCGCGGAACCGGTACTTCGCCAGGGCGTACCCGCACATCGCGCTGAGCACGGTGCCGAGCAGGCCGGCGACCCCCGCGTAGGCGATGCTGTTGAGCAGCCAGCGCAGGTAGATGCCGTCCTGGCGGGTGAACAGCTCGACGAGGTTGCCGAAGAAGTCCTGGAACGAGGTCGCGCTGAACCACAGCGAGAACGTCGTGTTGAAGTTCGACGCCGTCTTGGTCGACGAGACGAAGAGCCAGAAGATCGGCAGCAGGAAGTAGACGGTGAAGACGCCCATCACGATCATCGCGGCGGAGCGCGAGATCACGCTCTCGCGCGGTCCGCGGGCTCCCGGCTCGTGCGGACGGGAGGCACGGTTCGGCTTCAGGGGTCGGCCTGCGTCCGCGACGAGGTCGCGTCGGGTGGGTGCGTTGACGGTCACTGGGCGGCCTTCCGCTGGGTCAGTCGGAGGAACCCGATCGACAGGACGAACGTGGCGAGGGCGAGGACGACCGAGAACGCGGCCGCGAGGTTGAAGTTCGGCACCGACGAGGTCGAGTAGACGAGCATGTTCGGCGTGAAGGTCGACGAGATCGTCGAGGTGAACTGCCGGAACACGGTCGGCTCGGTCAGGAGCTGCAGGGTGCCGATGACGGAGAACACGGCGGTGAGGATGATCGCCGGGACCACCATCGGGATCTTGATCGACAGCGCGATCCGCAGCTGCGACGCGCCGTCGAGCTTCGCCGCCTCGTAGATCTCGGTCGGGATCGCGAGGAGCGACGAGTAGATGATGAGCATGTTGTAGCCGACGTAGACCCAGGTCACGACGTTCGCGACGGCCCACAGGACGGTGCTCGCGGAGAGCAGGTCGACGTTCGACGTCAGGAACGAGAACGGCGACAGGTCGGGGGCGTAGAGGTAGCCCCACATGATCGCGGCGATGACGCCGGGGACCGCGTACGGCGCGAAGAACGCCAGGCGGAAGAACCGCTTGCCGCGCAGCAGCGGGGAGTCGAGCAGCAGCGCGAAGACGAGCGCGAGCCCGAGCATCACCGGGACCTGCACGATGCCGAACAGCAGCACGCGGAGGACGGAGCCCCAGAACTCGGAGGCCTGGAACACGAGCACGTACTGGCTCAGGCCGCCGAACACCTGCGTCGGGGCGCCGAACGTGCCCTGGCGCTCGATCTTCTGCAGCGACTCCCACACGGCGTACAGGATCGGTGCGAGGTAGAACGCGGCGAACAGCAGCGCGAACGGCAGGACGAAGAAGGCGATCGCGCGCCGGTAGCGCGTGCCGCCGGGGCGACGCCGGGGCGTGGTCGGCCGGGTCGTGCGGCGCGACTGGGCGGTGGTGGTCATGGGCGGGCTCCGTCGATGCGGTCGGTGCGGATGATCTGGGTGCCGCCGGCGGCGAGGACGGTGACGCCGTCGACGGGCCGGTCGGCGACGAGCTCGTGGCCCGCCACGGTGTGCGCGACCTCGCGGTCGGTGTGGTTGAGCAGGAAGACCCACTCGTGCGCGTCGTCACGGCGACGGACGACCTCGAGGCCCGGCTCGGCCACGGGGTCCGGGGCGACCCCGGCGGTCTCGAGGACCCGACGGAGCAGGGCCGCGCGGGCGCCGTCCTCGAGAACGGTGGAGACGTACCAGGCGTCGCCCGTGCCGACGGTGTTCCGGGTGACGGCCGGGCGTCCGGCGAGGGGCCCCTCGGCGTAGGTCGTGACCGCCTCGGCGCCGCGCAGCTCGACGGGCTCCGACCAGGTGTGCGCCCGGGTGCCGTCGGACAGCGCGAGGGTCTGGCCGGCGCCGAGCGGGCGGAACTCGTCGACGCGGATGCCGAGCAGGTCGCGGAAGGCGCCGGGGTACCCGCCGGTCCGGACCCGGTCGTCCTCGTCGACGATGCCGCTGAAGAACGTGACGACGGCCTGCCCGCCGCGGGCGACGTGCTCGGCGACGACCGCCGCGTGCTCGTCGCGGACCAGGTAGAGCTCCGGGACGACGACGACCGCGTACCCGTCGAGCGGGGCGCCGGGCGCGACCACGTCGACCGTGACGCCGAGGTCCCACAGCGCGGCGTGGAACGCGTGGACCTGTTCCAGGTACCGGAGCGCGGTGGTGGGGTGCGCCTCCAGGTCGGCGGCCCACTGGACCTCCCAGCTGAAGACGAGCGCGACGTCGGCGACGACGCGGGAACCGCGGAGCTCGCCGAGGCGCTCGACCAGGGCGCCCAGCGCGACGACGTCGCGCCAGGTCTGCGACTCGGTGCCGGCGTGCGGCAGCAGTGCGGAGTGGAACTTCTCGCTGCCCTGCACGGACGCGCGCCACTGGAAGAAGCAGACGCCGTCGGCGCCGCGGGCGATGTGCGTCGCGGTGTCGCGGAGCATCTGGCCCGGGTCCTTCGCGACGTTGTGCGGCTGCCAGTTCACGGCGCCCGTCGAGTGCTCCATGAGCAGCCAGGGCGCCCCCTTCGCCAGACCGCGCGTGGTGTCGGCGGCGAACGCGAGCTCGGTGTGCGGGCGGGGCAGGCGGTGGTCGAGGTAGTGGTCGTTCGCGATGACGTCCATGTCGTCGGCCCACGTCCAGTAGTCGAGCGCGGTGATGTGCGCCGCGACCATGAAGTTCGTGGTGACGGGCTTGTCGCTCAGCTCGCGGAGCACCGCGGCCTCGGCCCGGTGGTGGCCGAGGAGCTCGTCGGACGAGAACCGGTCGAAGTCGAGCGTCTGGCCGGGGTTCGTGAAGGAGAGCGTCGCGCGCGGCGGCAGCACCTGCTCCCACGCCGAGTAGCGCTGGCTCCAGAACGCCGTGCCCCACGCGGTGTTGAGCGCCTCGAGCGTGCCGTACCGGTTCCGGAGCCAGCCGCGGAAGGCGTCGGCGGAGACGTCGCAGTAGCAGTGCGCGTTGTGGCAGCCGAGCTCGTTCGAGACGTGCCAGAGCTTGACCGCGGGGTGGTCGCCGTAGCGCTCGGCCGTGGCGCGGACCAGGGCCAGGGCGTGCTCGCGGTAGACCGGGGAGCTCGGGCAGAACGCCTGGCGGCCGCCGGGCCAGCGCGTGGTGCCGTCGGCGACGACGGGCAGGACCTCGGGGTGGGCGGTGGTCAGCCACGGCGGGGTCGAGGCGGTCCCGGTGCCGAGGTCGACGCCGATGCCGGCGCCGTGCAGCAGTTCGACGACGCGGTCGAGCGCGGTGAAGTCGTACTCGCCCCGGTGCGGCTCGACGTGCGACCAGCCGAAGATGTTGATCGCGACGAGGTTGACGCCGGCCTCGCGCATGAGCCGGACGTCCTCGACCCAGACCTCGGGGTCCCACTGCTCGGGGTTGTAGTCGCAGCCGAACGCGAGTCCGGTCGAGCCGAGCCCGAGCGCCGTGGTGGCTGGTGCCGGGAGGGTGGTGGTCACGGTGGTCCTCGCTGGTCGGGGCGGTCCGCCGTCCCGGTCGCGTGCGACCCCTTCGACGGCGAAGGCCACCCAGTGTTCTGGGAGCGCTCCCAGATGCCGCCGACCGATCGGGGTCGGAGGGTTTCTGGGAGCGCTCCCAGAGTGAACACGAGATCGCGGCCGGTGTCAACCCGGGGGCGCTCGCGCGAGGCGGGGGCGACTTCACGGCCTCAGCGACACTTCACGGCCGGCCGGGCCCGTGAAGTGTCGCTGGGCGCGTGAGGTCACCACGGACGGGCAGCCGGCATCGCCACGATCACGGGACCGCGCGGCCCGGGCGGCCCGCCCCCGCGACCGGCCCCCGCACGGCCGCCGGATACGCTTGCGCCATGACCGACGTCCGTGCCGCACGCACCCGTGCGACGATCCAGGACGTCGCGGACGAGGCCGGCCTGTCCCGCGGCACCGTCTCCCGCGTCCTCAACGACGAGCCGTACGTCTCCGCCGAGGCCCGCGAGGCCGTCCAGGCAGCCGTCCGCCGCGTCGGCTACGTGCGGAGCGCTGCGGCCCGCAGCCTCGTCACCCGCCGCTCCGGTGCCGTCGCGCTCATCGTGCACGAGCCGAGCGTCCAGGTGCTCGACGACCCGAACATCGGCAACATCCTGATCGGCACGAACACGGTCCTGTCCGAGGCGGACCAGCAGCTCGTGACGATCATGGTCGACTCCGGCCGGGACAACGAGCGCGTGGTCGAGTACCTGCGCGGCGGGTTCGTGGACGGCGCGATCGTGCTCTCCGCCCGGGACGGCGACCCCGTCACCCGGGCCATCGAGGAGATCGGGCTCCCGGCGTGCTTCGTCGGCCACCCGTCCGATGCCCCGAACACCTCGTACATCGCGATCGACAACCGCGCCGCCGCCGAGCAGATCACCCGACGCCTGGTCGAGACCGGTCGGCAGCGCATCGGCATGCTCGCGTCCGGGCTCGACCGCGACTCGGGGCAGGACCGCCTCGAGGGCTTCACCGCCGCACTCGGCGACCGGTTCGACCCGTCGCTCGTGGCCCGGAACCCCCTGTTCAGCTACACCGCGGGCGTCGAGGGCATGCGGGAGCTGCTCGACCGCGCCCCCGACGTCGACGGGGTCTTCGCGGCGTCGGACGCGGTGGCCGCCGGGGCGATGGACGTTCTGCAGCGCGCCGGCCGATCGGTGCCGGGCGACGTCGGCGTGGTCGGCTTCGACGACAGTGCGTGGGCGCTCCGCTGCGACCCTCCGCTGTCGACCGTCCGGCAGCCCGCGCGCACCCTCGGCGAGCACGCGGCGCAGCAGGTCCTCGCGCAGATCGCCGGCACCGACGAGGGCCCGCACGGTCTGATCCTGCCGACCGAGGTGGTCTGGCGCGGGAGCGCGTAGCCCACCCCCGACAGCGCACGCCCCACCCGCATCACCGCCAGGTGCGCGCCACCACCCAGCCGTCGCCCTCCGGCACGATGTCGACCACGACCGCATCCCCGTCGGCACTGACCTGGAACCGCCACCCGACCGTCCGCTCCGGGGCGTGGGTCATCGCCGACGGCAGGAACTCCGCCGTCGCGGTGAGCCGCGTGGGGCTGTCACTGACCCGCCAACGCCGGTCGCGCCACACCATCCGGTCCGGCACGCCGCGCTCCCACCACACCGTGGCGACCTCGTGCGTGAGCATCATCTCGACCTCCTGTTCGAACGTGTGTTCGAATGCTACGCGATCCCCGCCGACGTTCCGCGTGTCGCAAGGCCGTTCCGCGCATCGGGAGCCGATCCGCGCGTGGTGCGCAGGTCCTTCCGCCCCTCCACGCGCGGATCGGCACCCCATGTCGGGTGCGATGGGCAGGAACGTCCCAGCGCATCCCGACATCGGACGGGAGGCACGTGGCGGCCCCGCCCCGCGCCTCCCGTCCGGTGTGGGGTCGCGCCCGCCCGCACGACGCGCCCCGGCGCGCACGTCCAGGTGCCACGACCCACCGCGTGCACACCGCCGAGGGTGCGCGACTCGGCCCGCGTACCGCTGAGATGCCACGATTCCGGCACCTCGGCGGACCGCCCCGGGACCGCCCCGGCCGCACCTCGGGGGCACCGCCCCCGACGCGTCGCACGCCCCGGCCACCCGGACGGCGGCGGCCCGGGGTACGCGGCCGCCACGAGGACACAGTCGCCCACCACTAGAAGGGCATCATGACCACTTCCTCCCGCACGCCGCTCGGCGTCACGCTCGTCGACGGCGGCGCCAACGTCGCGCTCTTCTCCAGCACCGCCGAGCGGGTGGAGTTCTGCCGGTTCGACGAGGACGGCACCGAGCACCGCACCGAGCTGCGGAACCGCACCGGGTACACCTTCCACGACGTGGTCCCCGACGTGACGGTCGGCACCCGCTACGGCTTCCGCGTGCACGGCGCCTGGGACCCGGCGAACGGCCTCCGCCACAACCCCGCCAAGCTCCTGCTCGACCCGTACGCCACCGCGATCGACGGCACCTACGAGTGGGGCCAGGCACTGTTCGGCCACGACATGGACGCCCCCGAGCAGCGCGACGAGACCGACTCGGCGAGCGCCATGCCGAAGTCCGTGGTCGCCGACCGCGACTTCGACTGGGACGGCGACACGCAGCTGCGCACCCCGTACGCCGACACCGTCGTGTACGAGGTGCACGTCAAGGGCTTCACGAAGCAGCACCCGGACGTGCCCGAGGAGATCCGCGGCACGTACGCAGGCCTGGCGCACCCCGCCGCGATCAAGCACCTGACCGACCTGGGCGTCACGGCCGTCGAGCTCCTGCCGACCCACCAGTTCGTGCAGGACTCGACCCTGGCCGACAAGGGCCTGCGGAACTACTGGGGCTACAACTCGATCGGCTTCTTCGCGCCGCACGACGAGTACTCGTCCTCGGGCACGGCCGGGCAGCAGGTCGCCGAGTTCAAGGCGATGGTGAAGGCCCTGCACGCCGCCGGGCTCGAGGTCATCATGGACGTCGTCTACAACCACACCGCCGAGGGCAACCACCTGGGCCCGACGCTGTCGTTCAAGGGCATCGACAACCAGGCCTACTACCGCCTGGTCGAGGGCGACGAGGCGAACTACTTCGACACCACCGGCACGGGCAACAGCCTGAACGTGTCGCACCCGTCGGCGCTCGGGCTCATCACCGACTCGCTCCGCTACTGGGTCGAGGAGATGCACGTCGACGGCTTCCGCTTCGACCTCGCGACGACGCTGACCCGCCAGGACGGCGAGGCCGAGAAGCACTCCGCGTTCCTCGACATCATCCACCAGGACCCGGTGCTCCGCGAGGTGAAGATGATCGCCGAGCCGTGGGACACCGCGGGCTACCAGGTGGGCGGGTTCCCGGCCGACTGGTCCGAGTGGAACGGGAAGTACCGGGACGACCTGCGGGCGTTCTGGCGCGGCGACGAGGGCACGCTCGGCGACGCCGTGCAGCGCGTCCTGGGCTCCCCCGACGTGTACGAGGGCTCCCGCCGCTCGCCGCTCTGCTCGGTCGACTTCGTCACCGCGCACGACGGCTTCACGCTGGCGGACCTGACGATGTACGCCGAGAAGCACAACGAGGCGAACGGCGAGGACAACAACGACGGCGAGAGCAACAACACCTCGTTCAACGGCGGCATCGAGGGCCCGACCGACGACGGCGCGGTGAACGACTACCGCGACCGTCAGCGCCGGAACTTCCTCGGCACGCTCCTGCTCTCGGCGGGCGTCCCGATGATCCTCGGTGGCGACGAGATCGCCCGGTCGCAGGGCGGCAACAACAACGCCTACTGCCAGGACGACGAGATCTCGTGGTTCGACTGGGCTGCGGCGGACCGGGACCTGCTCGCGTTCACGACGTCGGCGATCGCGTTCCGCAAGGAGCACGCGGCGCTCCGCCCGTTGTGGTTCCGCACGGCGCCCGGCGACTCCGAGTCGACCGTGTCGGTGCTCCGCGCCGACGCGCAGGGGTTCGAGGACGGCGACTGGGCCGACGGCGGCAACCGTGCGGTGCTCCTGGTGCTGCAGCAGGGTGACGACACCGTCGCGGTGCTCCTGAACGCATCGGACACCACGGTCGAGTTCACCCTGCCCGAGAAGCCGGGCGGCGGCAGCTGGGCGCTCGGCCTGTCGAGCGACCCCGACCAGGCCGTCGAGGACGGCGCGACGACGCTGCTGGTCCGCGACGCGTCGTTCACGGCGCTCGTCTGATCTGCCCCGCTGCGGTCCGACGAGCTGCGGTCTGACGGGCTGCGGTCCGCCACGGACCGGGTGACGGACGGGAGGCACGGTGCCGGCTGGCACCGTGCCTCCCGTCCGTCAGGGGGTCGCGTCGGGACGGACGTCGGCGGGCAGCTCGTCCGTGGTGGGCGGGTCCGCGCCGGGGCGGGAGACCGTGACGGCGGCGCACGCGAGGGCGAGCCCGGCCAGGCGCCCGAGGTCGTCCTCGTCGAGGTCCGTCGGCGCGGTCCCGGTCGCGAGGACGGCGGCGAGCAGCCCGGCCATGAACGAGTCCCCCGCGCCGATGGTGTCCGCCACCGTCACCGCGGGAGCGGCGATCCGTCGGCGGGCTCCGCGGGAGGCGACCGCGCACCCCGAGCCGCCGAGCGTCACGGCCGCGAGCGTCGCACCGGCCGCGAGCAGCCCGTCGAGCACGGCGTCGACGTCCCGGTCCGGCCAGAGCCACGCGGCGTCCTCGTCGCTGCACTTCACGACGTCGGCCTCGGCCAGGAGCGGCTCGAGGGTCGCGAGCACGGCGTCGCGGTCCGGCGTGATCGACGGCCGGACGTTCGGGTCGAGGGAAAGCAGCGTGCCGGCGGGTCGGGCGCACACGGCGTCGAGCACCGTCGCAGCACCCGGCTGCAGGACCGCGCCGATCGACCCGACGTGCACGAGCGGCGTGCCCTCGGGGACGTCGACCGGGTCGATCCGCCAGTCCAGGTCGAAGTCGTACGAGGCCCCGCCGTCCGCGGCGATGGTCGCGACCGCCGTCGAGGTCCGCGGGACCGCCGTCGCGTCCACCCGGACACCGCTCGCCTCGACGTGCGCACGGACCGCGGCGCCGCGGTCGTCGTCGCCGAGCGCGCAGACGAGCCGGGCCGGGCGACCGAGCCGGGCGAGGCCCACCGCGACGTTCATCGGACTGCCACCGGGGTGCTCGGACCGCCCCTCGGGGCGGTCGACGACGTCGACCAGGGCTTCTCCGATGACGATGACGCTGCTCATGGCGACCAGCCTGACAGAGGTGCCCGCTCCGTGACGGCAGCGGCGTGACAGACGCGCCACGATCCTCCCGTCCGTCCCCTGGTTCCCGTGTGCCGGACCTGGGCCGGGGAGTTGACTCGGCCGTACCCGACCCGACCGTCGAGATGGAGTCCCGATGCTGTCCCTGACCTACTCGAGCGTCGCCACCGACGCGCTCGACGACGCCGACCTCGCACAGCTGCTCGCGCAGAGCCGTCGGGCCAACGCCGAGAACGACATCACGGGGGTGCTCCTGTTCCGGAACGGCTACTTCCTGCAGTTGCTCGAGGGTCCGGACCAGGCCGTGCGACGCAAGATGGACACCATCAAGCACGACCCTCGGCACACCAAGGTGACGGTGCTGCTCGAGGAGGTCATCGAGGAACGGCAGTTCCCGGAGTGGACGATGGGCTACCCGGCAGCGGACACCGATGTCGAGCAGGCGCCCGGGTACCGGACCACCTTCGACGACCTCGACGCGGCGGACGGGGACTCCGTGACGTCGCTGCCGGCGCTCCGCGAGCTGATCCGCTGGTTCCGACCCCGCGGCTGATCGTGACCCCGGTGTGACCACGGGCCGTGGCAGGATCGCGGCGTGGGGAACGTGGTGGTGCTGCCGGCGGATGCGCCGCGACGGGTCGAGCTGGAACGGCGGGGATGGCGGGTCGTCGCGCGCTCGTTCGGGGCGCAGCTCGACGGTGACGCGGTCGACCGGGCGCGGCTCCGCTCCCTGGTCGACCGGGCCGGGCTGACGGTCCGCGCGCTCGACGACGCCGACGTCGACGCGGTGCTCGCCCTCGACGCGGCGACCATCGGGCACTACCCGGGCAGCGTCGCGACGCGGCACGAGCCGTTCGACCGGGAGCGTGCGACACCCTCGGCGACGCGGCGGGGGTTCGGGGTGTGGTCCGGGGACGACCTCGTCGGGATGACGTTCGTCGACGTGCTGGTCGGTGCTGGCGGTGCCGCTGCCGGTTCCGATGCCGGTTCCGATGCCGCTGCCGGTTCCGCTGCCGCTTCCGTCTCGGCGGCGACTGACGTCACGGTGGTCGCTGCCGGCCACCGCGGGCGCGGGATCGGGACCGCGGTGAAGGCCGCATCGGTCCTCGCGCTCCTCGACGCCGGCGTGACCCGGTTCCGCACCGGGGGCTCAGCCGACAACCCGGCTATCATCGCCGCGAACACCGCGCTCGGGTACGTCCGCGACGAGGAGTGGGTCACGCTCGAGCCGGGTGTGTCGTGAACGACCGCTCCGGAGGACGGCCGTGGTGGCACGTCGTGTCGGCGACGCTCGTCGGGATCGGTGCGGCGTACCTCGTGCACGTCGGCGTGGTCCTGCTGTTCCTCACCGGCGTCGGCGGCCTCGTCGCCCTGCCGGTGGTGACCGTCCTGGCCGGTGTCGGACTCGGCCTCTGCGGTTTCGTGGGCACCGGTCGTCGCCGCGCCTGGTGGCTCGGGGCGACGGCGCTCGTGCTGGTGCCCGGCGCCCTCGTCACAGAGGTCGTCCCGTGGGTCGTCGCGTCGCCGGGTCCGCTGCTGCTCGCCCCGTCGCCGCTGCCGTACCTGATCGGGGCGGTCGTCGGAGCCGTCCCCGCGCTCCTGGTGCACCCCGGTCGGCCGAGGCTCGCAGGGCTGGTCTCCGGCGGGACCGCGGTGCTCGCCGTCGCCGCGCTCGTCACCGTGCTCGGCGTGCAGGCGCACGGCCGCGCAGTCGAACGCGACCAGCAGGCGATCGCGCGGGCACAGGTCGCGATCGGCGCCGACTTCCGCCCCGTCACGATCTCGCCGCCGGGCTACGGCTCCGACTTCGAGGCGAACATCGAGCGGCGGCTGCCCGGCTTCCTGCAGGTGTTCTCCTCCCCCGCCTCCCCGGCGCACTACCCGGGCAACACGAGCGGGGACGACCTGACCGTCGTCACCCTTGCCGCGGATGCGCCGTCGTGCGGACGGGCGCTCGAGGGCGTCGGTCCGGACGGTGCGTCGGAGCCCGAGACCGGGTGCACCACCACGGACGGGGTCGTGGTCCGCACGAGTGCGCACGGACACGAGGTCGCCGCCGTCGTCGGGGACACCCTCGTCGCGGTGAGTGCCCTGCGCGCGGTCGACGAGACGGTGCTGCGGGCCGCGGTCCGGTCGGCCGAGCCGATCGGTGACGCGGCGTACCGGCACGTGCTGCTCGGGGACGGGGACGAGTACACGGACGAGCTCGACGGGAACCGGTGCCCGGTCACGGGGGCGGTGTGCGGTCCGTGACCGCGCCGAGCGTCACGCTGCTCCCGGTGGACCTGGCGCACCCGGTCGGTCGGTCATGGCTCGTCGCTTTCCTGACCACGAACCGCTTCCCGTTCCACGTCACGTCGGCCCCGACGCGCAACGGGGTCGAGCGGCGCGTCGCGGACGGGGACTTCTCGGGTCCGGCGCACGCCCTGTTCCGTGTCGAGGCCGACGGCGCGGCAGTGGGGATGGTCGCCCTGGACGACCTGGACGACGGCGCACCGTTGATCGACGTGCGGCTCGCGGAGCGGGCCCGAGGGCGAGGGCTCGGCGTGCCGGTCGTCCGCGCGCTCGCCGGCACCGTGTTCGCCGGGTACCCCGACGTCGATCGGCTCGAGGCGCAGACCCGGGACGACAACGTCGCGATGCGGAAGGTCCTGGTCCGGTGCGGGTGGGTCCAGGAGGCGCAGTACCGGCGGGCGTGGCCCGTCGAGGGTTCGGCGCCGAGGGACTCGGTGGCGTACGGGCTGTTGCGGGAGGACCACCGAAGTGGGCGGGTGACGCCGTTCCTCGGCCGGTTCGACGCGGGCGAGTGAGTCGGGCTGCTCAGCGGTGGGACGCGAGCAGGCGGCGCTCGACGCGGGCGAGGATCGACAGCAGGGTCGTGTCGTCGTCGTGGGCGCGCGCCGGGATCAGGGCACCCTGGATCGTCGCGACCGCGTCGATCGCACGCTCGTCACCCAGGGTCATCGTGGCGAACAGGGGGTTTCCTGTGGCGGTACCGGTGGGATTTGAACCCATCTCCGCGCCTCCGCACGGACGAGACCGATGGTCGGATCGCTGTGGACACGGGGCTTCCGCCGGCTGATCGAGCCAAGCTGAGCCAGCGGTGGACAGGTGGCGGTGCACCAAATTGCACCACGGGCAGACCTCTACGGCGCTGCCCAGAAGCAAGCATGATCGCAGTGCGGGACCGTTCCCAAACGCCGCCCCAAGCGCCAGGGCCAGGACCGGGACCCGGCGAGCGATCGCGACAGCCATGTTGTCCGCACCATCGGTGCGAGCGCTGATAATGTGTCTTGTGTCAGTTTGGACACGCTAGGAGCCGTAGTTCCGACGATGCCAGTGGCCTGACGAGCCGCCAGCAGGATCGGGCCGCAGCAGCGGCTATGGACTCTCGTCGCTGGGGTGATCCTCGACCCAATGATGGCTCTCGTCCCAGTCGTGCTGCTCGGTGATCGCCATAGCGACGCCAGGGACAGCCCACTCGAGGTCGAGCATCGTCGGGCGCATGTCTGTGGGGCCCGCGATGTGGATGCGATCGACGTGCTGTAGGCGCAGGATCGGTGACCAGTCGCGGTCGTCGGGTTCGACGCCGAAGCTCAGGTCGCGCAGCATCGGAAGTTCGGTGAGGAACTCCAGGTTTGGTGTAGTCGACTTCCCGCGCTCGGTGCCTGGGTGGACAGCGAGGTACTCGAGGCGTTTGAAGGCTCCGATCGGGCTGTAGTCGTGTACGCGGAACGTGCCGATCAACACGAGGCTTCGGAGCGATGGGATGTCGGCGATCGGGTTCAGGTCAATCAGGGCTGGGGCGCTGTGCAATTCGAGGGTCTCCAGCGACCGCATACCGCCCAGTGGAGCGAGGTCGTCGTAGTCACCCCATTTCGTGATCAGGGACTGGAGCTGTGTCTGACCTTCGAGGGCCGCGAAGAGCCGCTTCGGGGTCCGGCTGGTGAACTCGAGCTCCCGGATCTGGCTCGGCCCGATGCGGAAGAAATCGCACCACTCCGCGACGATGCGCGTTGCCATCGATCTCGACACGTCCAACTGCGTGGCCTGGACGGCGACGGCGAGATCGTCGTCGTAGTCCTCAGGCCGTTCGAGGACCACCGTGCCGTCTCGGCCGATCGATCGCATGGCCGCATCTTCGCAGACGGCGACGAGCCGGAGTCGCCTGCAGGCGCCGATGCCTGCCTTTGTCGTACCGTAGGCAGGCTCCGAGCAGCAAGACCTGACCGTCTGCGGATCTAAGCGCAGCCCGCGTCGTGCCGCTCGTCGCCGCCTCCTCACCGAATCGGAACGGACACGAACAGCCTTGCCGTCACTGCCAGAATCACTTCCAGCGACGCGACCCCTTAGAGGGGTCGAGCGGTGGGTGATGGTTGCTGTTGCGCTGCTATTGGTCGCCCTCAGCTACGGCCACAAGCTCTCCTGCTCGACGCTCGGTGCAGGCATCGGCAACCCCGCGGACCGGTACGACACGCACGTTTACCGTCTCGCCTGCTACTCGGACACGCTCACGCTGTTCAACCTTCGAGACCTCGGGAGCCACGTCTTCCCCTACGTCCATGGCTGGTACACCGCAACCCCGCTGCCTGCGGTTCACGGCGGCACGGTCGAGTACCCGACGCTCACCGGCGTCTGGGTGTGGTTGAGCGCGCTGCCGGTGTCGAGCGCCGCCGGCTTCCTCACCGTCACTGCTCTGACCTTCCTTCCCGTGGTCGCGCTGACGGTGCTTTGGTTGCAGCAGGTTGCGGGTCGTCGTGCGTGGATTTTTGCCGCGACCCCGCCCTTGTTGCTGTACGGGCTCTACAACTGGGATCTTCTCCCGGTCGCTGCCACGGCTGCCGGACTCGCGATAGCGCTCGCGGGTCCGCGACGGTGGTCGCCGCTGACCCGCGCAGTCATCGCAGCGGTCGCGTTCGGGATCGGTGGGGCGTTCAAGCTGTACCCGGTCACGTTCGCGGCCCCGCTCGCGTTGACCTTCCTCTTCGACCAGTCAGCGCCAGCACGAAGTCGGGTGGGCAACTGCCTTGCGGTCCTCGGCGCAGCCGCGGCGACGCTTCTCGCAGCGAACCTCCCGTTCATGCTCATCAACTTCGACGGTTGGCTGTCGGTCTTCCAATTCCAAGCGCATCGCATGATCGGCGCATCGACGCTGTCGGTCTGGTACTGGGGGCTTCTGCCGTGGTCCGCGTCCCCCACGGGCACGACCCAACACCTCATGGGGCTCCTTGCCACAGGTGCCACCGCGCTCGGCCTCCTGCTGGTTCTCGCTGCCGCCGCCGTCATCGGGAAGCGACGGGGCTCCGTGCCGTGGATCGGTGCTGCAGCGGCCATGCTCTGCGTCTACATGGTGTTCAACAAGGTCAACTCGTTGCAGTACGTCCTGTGGCTCTTGCCGTTCTTCGCAGTCCTGCGGATCCGGCTCGCCTGGATCATCGCCTATTTCGTCATGGACCTTGCCGCGTTCATCGGGTGGTACCGCGTGTTGTTCTACACCTCGCTTGGAAACCTCGAGTCGACGTGGGCGAACCAGGCGCTCGCGATCGGCGTCTGGGGGCGCGCCGGCCTGCTCCTCGCGCTCATCGTCACGTTCCTGCAGGCGACGCCAGCCAGCCCGAACACACGGGACGGCCGCCGGTCAGTTCACCAGGCAGCGGACATGCCATCAACCAGCGCAGTGCCCCCGAGCGATGCACCCTCGGACGGCTCGGGCGATTCTCTTGTTCCAACAGGACGAAGGTAGCCTTGCGTGCCGAGGTGAGTCCCTCGCGAGGAGAGTTCCGATGACTAGTGCCCTGGGCGAGACAACCTCCCCCTTCGCCGACGCCCCCGACGTCGTGACCGTGCGGAACGTGTCGAAGCGGTTCACGATCCGCAAGGACAACTCGCTCAAGGAGCGCGTCGTCACGCTGGGTCGCGCGGGCCGTCGCCACAGCGAGGACTTCTGGGCACTCAAGGACATCAGCCTCGACATCCCCGCCGGCACCACGATCGGCCTGCTCGGCCCGAACGGCTCCGGGAAGTCGACGCTGCTCAAGACGATCGGCGGCATCCTCGAGCCCACCAGCGGCTCGGTGGAGCGCCGCGGTCGCCTCGCCGCCCTCATCGAGCTCGGCGCGGGCTTCCACCCGGACCTGACCGGGCGCGAGAACGTCTACCTGAACGCTGCGATCCTCGGCCAGACGCAGGAGGAGACCGAGGCCCGGTTCGCCGACATCCTGCAGTTCTCCGGGATCGGCGACTTCATCGACACCCAGGTGAAGTTCTACTCGTCGGGCATGTACGTCCGACTCGCGTTCGCGGTCGCGATCAACACCGACCCCGACGTGCTCCTCGTCGACGAGGTCCTCGCGGTCGGTGACGAGCAGTTCCAGAAGAAGTGCCTCGACAAGATCCGCGAGTTCCAGGAGCAGGGCCGCACGATCATCCTCGTGTCCCACTCGCTCGGCCAGGTCCAGGAACTCTGCGACTCCGCCGTCGTGCTGCACCACGGCGAGGTGAAGTTCCAGGGCTCCGCGCGCCTCGCGGTGAAGAACTTCCGCGAGATCCTCGAGGGCCGCCGCGTCGCCGAGGCCGAGGCCGCGCACCCGGAAGAGGACGCGAACCCCGCCAAGGTCGAGCGCGTCGAGCTCGAGATCCCCGGCCGCGCACCCGGCGAGAAGCACCAGCACGGCGACGACCTGGTGATCCGCGCAACGTTCTCGCACAAGGACGTCCTGCCCGAGTGGCACTGCGGCATCAAGATCGAGAACCAGTTCGGTCACCCCGCCTACGGCGTCGACAGCCGGATGCTGCGATCCGTGCACACTCCCCTCGACGGCACCGCCACCATCGAATGGCACCTCCACGACCTGCGACTCGGCGGCGGCCAGTACTTCGTGCACGTGTTCCTGGCGAAGGCGAACGGCGAGCACATCGTCATCGAACGCGAAGCTGCCACCTTCAAGGTCGCCGACGAGGACACCAGCACCGGAATCATCTGGGCGAAGGGGTCCATGACCAGCTACGACGGTCCCATCCGGCGGTCCTAACATGCAGCAAGCAGCGCTTCGACACGCGTTCCGTCTGATCAAAGACCTCCCCCGGGACCGCCGCTGGCAGCGACAGCTCGGCACGATCCTTGAGCAAGGAGTTCACACGACGGAGGGCGTTGCCGCCCCCGGGTTCACCGACGGCGCCGTCCCCATCATCATGTGCCTCTGGAACCGCCCAGAACGGATCCGCGGCATCATCAACATGCTCGAGGCGCTTGATTGGAAGCGCCCCGTCCGCCTGGTGCTGTGGAACAACAACGCCGACGACGCCGCGTTCTACACGAACGTCATCCGGGAGTGGCACGACAAGCAACGCGGCCAAGAGCCGCACGTGCTCCGCGCCATCGACCTGATCAACAGCCCCACCAACTTCGGCGGGCTGGGACGTTTCCTCGCCGCCCGCCTGATGTGGAACGCCGGCTACCGGGGACCGATCGTCACCCTCGACGACGACCAAAACGTCTCCCCGTACTTCATCCGCGACCTGAAGCGGCAGTGGACTCCCCACTCCATCATCCCGTGGTGGGGATTCAAGCTGCACGGCTCCTACTGGCGGCGCTCCGAGATCGAACCCGGCACCGTGCCCGATCACGCCGGCACCGGCGGCACCATGCTCGACATCGAGCTCGTCGCGGACGACCGATTCTTCTCCCGGCTCCCCCATCGGTACGCCTATCTCGAGGATCAGTGGATGACGTTCTTCGCGAAATCGAAGAACTGGCGCATCATCAAGGCGCGAACAGAGATCACCCTTGTCTCCGAGGAGAAGAACCAGTACCACGGCTTGAAGCCGTTGAAGGACGTCTTCTACATGTGGCAACACACGGTCGGCAGCCTGTGGCTTCGACTGCCCGCGAAAAGCCGCCCCGAATGGTCCGCCGGCCGCATCAACGAAGCGTCGGACCGGTTCTCATCGACTCGGTGGATGAAGACCAGTCGAGGAAGCACGGGCCACGGCGAACGCTGATGAGCTACACGGTCGAGTACTGGGACATCCCGTCGGGACGCGGTCCGTACTGGATCGGGCCCTTCAGCAGCATCGACAACGCCCAACGTGCCCGCAGCGGCTACGAACTGTGGGCCACGAACCAGCTCTACCTGATCCGTCACGGCCGCACCCCGGGGCCGAACCGTGTGGTCGCCGCGATCCTCGACCAGCGATGGACTGCTGTTCCCGTCGCGGAGTGGTGGACCCGTGCGAAACCCCACACACTCCGCCAACTGCGTGCGGGACCCTCGTTGCCGCTGACGAGCCGGCTTCTGATCGAAGTGGTCTCCGCCGGCGGAAGCGTTGATGGATCCGTCTCTGCAGCAGGGCAACGCCAGGACCGACTCTCCCCCACCCAGCAGCAAGCACTCCACCTTCGAGCGCTGCAGCCACCTTCGACCTCACCGATTACGCATCAACACCGCGCACGGCGGCGCGCACGATCAGTCGTTCCGCTGGCGAGGGTGCTGCTGGCCGCTGGGACGGCGCTGCTGCTGCTGCTCCGGCGGCGCCGATAGACGGATTTCCCGGCTATGCGGTGATGTGCCAGGGCAGGTAGAAGACCGCGAACGCGTACGCAACGGTGCCCATGGCGGACACGGCGCCGATCGCGGCAATGAGAACCCACCCGGCGACGCGCCACCGCAGCAGCGTCATCGACGCTGCGATGAAGATCGGAAACAGCGCCAGCAGCATCCGAGGGCGCGGTCCGACGCTTGACCACAGCAGCACCAAGGCGAGCGTCACCACAACGAAGACCCACCACGTCAGCGGGATCCGACGCCACGAGACCGCGGCGAGGATCACCGCGGCGCAGAGGACGACGCTCATCACGAGCATGACCGCCCAATGGCGGTAGTCCGCCCCGTGCGACGGCACCGTCTCGGTGAACGCAACAAGCAGCCCGTGCCCGAAGTCGAAAACCTGGTTCCACTGCGCTTGTGCGCGACGCCAGACGAACGGGTCGCCGGTCCGATGCGCCGCGTAGATGAAATCGACCACCACACCCAACGCGCCCGCGACGATCACCACGAGGTGTCCCCACGGCAGTCGCCGACCCCGCAGCCAGCTCACCAGAGCGTGCACGGCGATAGCAACGATGAGCGCGAGACCAGTGGACCGGGTGCCGCATGCCATGAACGCAGCGACTGCAGCCAACCCGGTCAGCCACCACGGGCGAGCGGCTGCTTCGAGGTGGGCGGTAACCGTCATCGGTGCTGCCCGCGCGGTGCCGAGCGCGAGCAGCGCGACGATCGACCAGAAGATGAACGAGCCCTCCGTGTACGGCATCGTCAGGGAGAGCGTGCCAGGGAAGACCGAGAACAGCACGGTTGAAGCGAGGGCGACGCGTCGGCCGCCGAGGAGATACGCCGCGACCCAGACTCCTGCAGTGACAAGGAGCCCATATATGGCGGTAGCGATCGCGGCGGCCGCGAGCGGATGATCGCCGAGGACCGCGGACAGCGCGCGGATCGTCCAAGGCCAGAACGGGAAGAACCCCCACGGCCCGTAGAACGGCCGGCCCGGCAGATCAAGGGTCGGCGGATACCCGTCCCGGGCGAGCATGACGTACCACTCACCGTCCCAACGAGCCGCGAGTGGCGCCCATCCTGCAGGCTGCCCCTGCGCATGCTGGGCGAGGGCGAAGCCAGTGATCGTGAGTCCTCGACCGAGAAGCCACCCCACCACCACAACCAGCGCCGCCTGCAGGGCAGCGGCGCCCCGGCGACCCCAAAGCTGCCGGTACGCCCTGCCCGCGGAACGCCGACTCGTCGAGCGCGTCCCCACCATCGCGTCGCCGGTACCCATCGCTACATCGTAGGAGGCATATGGCGGCAGGCTCGTGTCCCGGTCGGGACGACCTCCTCCACGCAACAAGAGAAAACTTCCGCGGAGACGTCGGCTTGCGGACCCCTCAGCTATTCGCGAACATCCGGCACAAGCATCCAGCCGAGCCTCCCATAGCGTTACCGCCAAGGAGCTTGAGGGGAAGCAGCATGAGCGATACGCGCGACGAGTTCGGCTTCCGTTCCTTGAGCATGACCGCCCAGCAGATGCTCACTGCGATCAGGTCGCAGTTCGCCGCCGACGACCGCGCGTCGTTGCTCGGCCGCATGCGATTCGCTCGACGGCCGGAACGAGACCGAATCATCGATGCCGCGTTCACCCTCCGTCGAGTTGTCGGTGAAGCTGCCCGTCGAATCGAGGGTGACAAAGCTCCTCACGAACCAGCTTTGCGCCTCATGGACAGGTACCTCATGCAGCAGGCGGTACGCGACGAAGCTTTCTCCATCATTGCCGATCCGAAGCTGCTGCGGCGATTTCGAGGAATCGATGCGCATGCCGCCTGGAGCAGTCGGGCCGTCCGCGACTAACGCGGTACCTACATCACACTACACCCTTTGATGCTCACCCAGTGAGAGGAGTGAGCGTCGGCCGTGGCGTGTTCAACCCTGCCGAGCAAGCGTGGGAACGACACCCAAATTAACCGACATTGCAATGTCAGTAATCGTAGTCACCGATTCGGGCAACCACACGAAGGTCTACGTTATTCCGAAAGGCCCACTGCTCCACATCTCTCGGTCGGTGGACATAAAGGATTTCACGCACGTGGATGTCGTTCTGCGCTAGATCACGCCGGACTTCTGCGCCGAAGCGGAGGAGCTGAAGGAGAGCCCTCATTGTCACTGCAGCGGGCGCCAGAATCAGCACGAGGAAAATCCAGTAAGGCCCGATGTGAAAGATTAGGAAAGCCCAAGCTGTCACCCAAAGAACGAGCTGCACTACTACAGATATGACGACAGTGAATTGTCGTCTCGCAATGTCGATGGCATAGCGCTTACCGAGCAACGGGAGCCACGGCGCGCAAAGTCGCGCGACTGCGGTCGGTACTCGCTCTGGCACCACACGACCAGTTTAGTGAGCACGAGGTGTGCCCCGTGTACGACCTAGAACATGCCGCCCGGCTCCACATCTCTCCCTGCTGCTGCACTGCCGCTCGAACCAGACAGGCTGATGTTGGCTCTCCTGGCTACCCGGCTGGCTGAATGCGCAGTCGCCGCTGCCGGACTCCTCTACTGGGACAGGGTCGCCCCGCGAAACGATCCGATGTCGGCACTTGCCTTGCAGATCCTCGCTGCCTTACGCGCTGCACCTCCAGAGCACGGAACGTCGATCCTCACTGACCATGAGGCAGGCCAGCCACTCGAGTGGAACGCCCGCAACGGCGTGATCCAACGAAAGAGCCGAGCCCGCGGCGTACCCACGCCCATCAGCGACGTACTCGTGCCCCTCCTCGCAGCAGCAAGCAACGGCCCCGGGTAGAGCAGCCTGCTGAGCACCCCTAGCAAGGGAACGGACTGGGTCGCTGCTCTCGTTTGCTCGATCAGTCGGACACGGTCGAATGCCTGACCCCTCCTTGCGAATACTTGCTGAATCTCACGCAAGAAGGTGCATTTTCCGGCATTATTAGGGCCGACTATTGCTGTGATAGACTCTGAAATGGAAACCTGGATTCCGTTCGTCAGAGTCACGTTCTTCAGCTTCATGTACCGCTTCCTCGGCGCGATCGATCGGCGTGCTTAGCCGATATTCACTCGTCACCCTACCCGGGGCCTGCTGGTCAGGGACATACCTCAGTGCCACGGGCGCCGATGGCTGCGAGGCTGCACTCCCGGAGTCTGCGATACGTCGCCACGTCTGAACGCTGATCTAGAGCTTGCGCAGCGCGAAGTAGTGGTCGGCGCAATCTCGCTCGCCACGGGCGTCGAGGTACGAAGCCTTGGACTAGACCGCCCGTTCGCTCGACACGCGGGGCCAACTCCGGTGTGAGTTCGGACGACTTCGGCCGCGCAGCACGGGGCATCCTGAGCGGGGTCTGCACCAAAGACGCACCACGGGCACTCCCGGAAACGAGAAAACCCCCGCGTGAACGGGGGTTTTCTGTGGCGGTACCGGTGGGATTTGAACCCACGGTGGAGTTGCCCCCACACATGTTTTCGAGACATGATCCTTCGGCCGCTCGGACACGGTACCGGGAGATAGTTTACACGATCCGGGAGGCGCGTCGAACCACCGCAGGTCGGCCCACCCTCCACAGGCGGTGTTGTCCGACCTCCTGTCCACAGTCCAGCTCGGCCGGAGTCGAGGACGAGCCGGCCCGCGTACCGTCCTCGGCATGAGAACGCGCACCATCGTCGCCCTGCTCACCTCGGTCCTCGGCGGACTCGCCGTCGTGGGTGGTGGGCTCATCGGCGCCCGGGCCGGGGTCCGCGAGCAGCGGGCCGCTGCGCAGCGGGTGGTCGACATGCTGCCGGTGCACGCGGACTGGTGGCGGGAGCGCCTGCAGCACGAGGGCCAGCTGACCTACCTGGCGATCGGCGACTCGGCGGCGCAGGGCGTCGGGGCGACGACGCCGGCACGCGGGTACGTGGGGCTCCTGGCACGCCGTATCCGACACCGGTCGCGGATGTCCGTGCGCGTGGTCAACCTCAGCGTCTCGGGGTCGACGACGTGGGGGGCGAAGAACGACCAGCTCCCGAAGCTCCGGAACCACACCCCGGACATCTGCACGGTGTCGATCGGCGCCAACGACATCGCGGACTTCCACCCGGACAAGTTCGAGCGGAACATCCGGGCGATCTACAGCGCGGTGCCCTCCCACGCGATCGTCGCGGAGCTGCCGTGCATGTTCGTGCCGGACCGGGAGCGCAAGGTGGCGGTGGCGAACGAGATCGTCCACCGGGTCGCCGACGAGCTCGGGCTGACCGTGGCACCGCTGCACGTCATCACGAAGCGCGTGGGGCTTCGTCGCACGTTCTTCAACAGCTACGGCGACCTGTTCCACCCGAACGACCGCGGCTACGAGATCTGGGCGAGCGCGTTCGAGCCCGCGGTGGACGCCCGGGTGGACACGGTGGCGGCGATCCGGCAGTACCTGTCCGCGCGCGAGGCCGAGGACCTCGGGCGCGAGGCCGGCGCGGTCGCCACGGCGCGCGCGGAGCAGGACACCGAGCACGCGGCGGAGCTCGACCACAGCGAGCGACCGGGGCGGGTGGAGCGGCTCCGGCACCGGATGACGGGCTCGATCCCGCTGCCGCACCAGCGCGAGGTCGAGAACGAGAACGCAGACAGCAACAGCACCGGCACGGGCACCGGCACCAGCACCAGCGCCAGCACCCGTGCCGGCACAGACGACCACTCTGACACCGCCCCGGGCCGGCGGACGGGCGATGTCGGCGGAGCGGCCTAGCCTCGACGTCATGGCGCGCACCCAGTCCCTGTACCGCTGCTCGGAGTGCGGGTGGACCAGCATCAAGTGGGTCGGCCGCTGCGGCGAGTGCCAGGCGTGGGGCACCGTCGAGGACACCACGGCCGCAGCCGCGAGCTCCCGCGGCACCGCCCCGGTCGCCGTCGCCGGAGCCCGGGTGGCCCGTCCGATCACCCAGGCGACCGGCACCGCCGTGCAGCGGTGGAACACGGGCATCGGCGAGTTCGACCGCGTCCTCGGCGGCGGCATCGTCCCCGGCGCCGCCGTGCTGCTGTCGGGAGAGCCGGGTGTGGGCAAGTCGACGCTGCTGCTCGAGGTCGCCTCTCGCGCAGCGGCGACGGGGAAGCGCGTCCTCTACGTCAGCGCCGAGGAGTCCGTCGACCAGGTCCGACTCCGCGCCGAGCGCACGAACGCCATGCACGACGAGCTCTACCTCGCGAGCGAGGTCGACCTCGGCGTCATCCTCGGCCAGATCGACCAGGTCCGGCCCGACCTGGTGATCGCGGACTCGGTGCAGACGATCTCGTCGAGCACCGTCGACGGCATCGCGGGCGGGACCTCGCAGGTGCGGGAGGTCGCGTCCACGCTCATCCGGGTGGCGAAGGAGCGGGCGCTGCCGGTCCTCATCGTCGGGCACGTCACGAAGGACGGCACGATCGCCGGGCCCCGGCTCCTCGAGCACCTGGTGGACGTCGTGTGCCACTTCGAGGGCGACCGCCAGACCGCGCTCCGCTTCGTCCGGGCGCTCAAGAACCGCTTCGGTCCGACCGACGAGGTCGGCTGCTTCGACATGGCCGGCGACGGCATCCACGAGGTCCCGGACCCCAGCGGACTGTTCATGTCGCGCAACGGCACACCGGTGTCCGGCACGTGCGTCACCGTCGCGATGGAGGGACGTCGGGCCCTGCCGGTCGAGGTGCAGGCCCTCGTGGTGCCGAGCTCCGCACCCCAGCCGCGCCGCGTTGTGAACGGGGTCGACGCGTCCCGGGTCGCGATGCTCCTCGCCGTGCTCGAGCGTCGAGTGGGGCTGAAGCTCTCGGATGCCGACGTGTACGTGTCGACAGTCGGCGGCATGAAGCTCACCGAACCGGGCGCAGACCTGGCGATCGCCCTCGCGCTCGCGAGCGCCGCGCGGGACCGCCCGTACCCGCACACGCTCGCGGCGGTCGGTGAGATCAGCCTCGCCGGCGAGATCCGTCCGGCCACGGGGGCGAAGCAGCGGGCGAGCGAGGCCGCACGACTCGGGTTCACGACGGTGCTCGGCGCAGGGTCGGAGCACCTCCGCGAAGCACTCCGGGTGGCCTTCTCGATGACGCAGTCCGCGCGCGAACGCGAGCTCGACCGGGCGTTCTGACCCGGCGCACGCCAGCCCGGCCACCGACGGAGGCAACCGGCGTGATGCGAGCGATCCGATCCTCCAGGCCGGAGCGGCCGACTCGGCCGGCTGCCGTGACCGACGACGCGGCCGACGGCCCGCGACCGACGACCCGGCCGACCGGCAGCGACGGCCCTGACCACCGCGGCCGCAGGACCGAATCCGACCGCGTCAGGCGCGCAGCGCCGCCAGCAGGTCCGCCGGGGTCGACTGCATCGTGTGCGGCCCCGCGATGTCGAAGAACACACCCTCGAGCGAGTCGAGGTGCGCAGCGAGGAACTCCTCGAGCCGCGGCCCGTCGTAGACCATGACCTGCCGGATCTTCTCGTCCGGCACCATCGCCGTGTACGCGTCCGCGGACGAGAACAGCAGCAGGATCCGCTTGTCGGACCCCTCGCGTCCGAAGACGCGCACCTGCATGTCCTTCTTGCCCGTGACGAGCCGCGGCACGATCACGATGTCGTTGCGCAGGGCGAACGCGACCGCGGCCACGTCCTGCTTCGCGAGGGCCTCCTCGAGCTGCTCGCTCCGGAAGCGCTGTTCCTTGTCTGCCATCGCCCCTAGTCCACCACTTCTGCGGCGCTTCCGTGACCGCACCATGCTCGGCTCCGACGGCGCAGGACTGCGGAAAGCGGCCGTGGAACGCTGTCCTCGTGCACAGATGTCGTCACGGGACTCCCGCTGGGGCCGTTCGGCACGGTAGGTTGGACGCAACCGCCTCGGCGGGAGTCCATCGTTCTTCTGGTGCTCTGCACCTTCGAGCGCCAACGGTCACTGACCCTCTCAGGTCGCCTGGCCCCGAACCCGTTCCGCCGGCCCATGCCCGCGGGGCGCATCGATCTGACGACATCCGTCGGTGGATCGGCGGCAGTACGTGTCGCCTCGCAAGACAGGCAGCGATATCTCGCCTGGCAAGAAAGTAAGGAAACGCCATCATGGCAACTGGCACCGTCAAGTGGTTCAACAACGAAAAGGGCTTCGGCTTCATCGCTCCGGACGACGGCAGCGCCGACGTCTTCGCGCACTTCTCCGCGATCGCTGGCAACGGCTACAAGTCGCTCGAGGAGAACCAGAAGGTGGAGTTCGAGATCACCGAGGGCCGCAAGGGCCCGCAGGCGGAGAACATCTCCGTCATCGGCTGATCACCTCAGCTGTCGGAACGGGCTCGTCGTCTTCGGACGGCGGGCCCGTTCGCTGTTGCCGGGCGGGGCGACGAGCCGCGCGCACCGTCGCCGCGCATGGAACCACGAAGACGACGTCGAACCAGAGGAAGCGCTTGGTTCGACGTCGGAAACCTGGTTCGACGCGCACACCACCGACACGCGCCGGCACCGCCGGCCGCCGGCCGCCGGCACCTCAGTTCAGCACGAACTGCGCCGACTTCTCCGACTTCAGGTCCCCCACCGCCACCTGCAGGTGGTAGCTCGCACCCCCGCCGGTGACCGCCGGCCGGGACGAGTCGCACGTGGTGGTGGACGAGCGCGTCCGGTCCCACGTGATCGACGGCGTCGTCAGGGTCTGCCCGGCCTTGATCGTGACGTCCTGGTTCGTGCCGTTCGTCTGGCAGTCCTTCGACGACCAGTACTGCTCGTCACCCGAGCTGATCGTCAGCACCTGCTGCGCCGAGCCGAGGTCCATGTGGCAGGCGTCCGAGCCGGTGTTCGTGATCGACATCGCGATCTTCGGGTCCTCGGTGGGGCCGTACACGGTCTTGTCCAGCACGGCCGCGAGCGTGATCTGGTCCGCCGAGCAGGTCGACCCGGACCCGGACGCCGCCGCGGAAGCCGACGCAGACGCAGCCGGCGCAGCAGCAGCGGAAGCTGCGGAACCGGCACCACCGGCCGAAGACGAAGACGAGGACGAAGACGAAGCCGACCCCGATGCCGACGCCGTCGCCCCGGGCGCCGACGCCGAGGACGCGCCGCTCCCCCGGCCGACCACGATCAGGACGACCACGACGACGATGAGCAGCAGGACCCCGCCGACGAGCGCACGACGGCGCCAGTAGACACCGGACGACTCGGGGCCGACGGGGTGGCGGAACGAGGACATGCGCACAGGGTAGGACGGGATCGCCCCACGCCCGGGACGCGACGCCGAGGCGCCCCCGAAAGCGTCAGAGGATCTTCAGCATGCGGGTGTTGCCGAGGGTGTTCGGCTTGACCCGGGCCAGGTCGAGGAACTCGGCGACCCCTTCGTCCGACGAGCGCACGAGCTCGGCGTAGACGTCCGGCGACACGACCTGCTCGCCGATCTCCAGGTACCCGTGCTTCGCGAAGAACTCGACCTCGAACGTCAGGCAGAAGATCCGGGCGACGCCGAGCTCGCGGGCGTCGTGCTCGAGCGCCTCGAGCATCCGGTGCCCGACGCGCTTGTGGATCCACCGCTCGTCGAGGGCGAGCGTGCGCACCTCGGCGATGTCGTCCCAGAACACGGCGAGGGCGCCGCACCCGATCGGCACACCGTCGGGTCCCTCGGCGATCCGGAACTGCTGGATCGACCCGTACAGCGCGACGTTCTCCTTGCCGAGCAGGATGCGCCGGTCGACGTACGGCGCGATGAGCCGCTGGATGTGCGGCACGTCCGACGCGAGCGCCGGTCTCACGCGGATCCCGTGCTCGTCCCGTTCGTCGAACGCGTGCTTGGCGTGTCCAGTCATCCGTTCGAGCATAGAACGCCCGCCGCCCGAGCAGGGGGACACCGCCCTGGAGGCCGCCCAGCCGCCCGCGCCTACCGTCCCAGGTGCACTCAGGACCGAACGAAGGAGCGAGCATGCCCCAGATCATCGAGACCGTCGACGTCACCGTCCCCGTCCGCCAGGCCTACGACCAGTGGACCCGGTTCGAGGAGTTCCCCACGTTCCTCGACGAGGTCGAGAAGATCGTCCAGGTCGACGACGAGACCACCGACTGGACCGTCAAGGTAGCGGGCCAGGAGCGTGACTTCCGTGCCGTCATCACCGAGCAGCACCCGGACGAGCGCGTCGCGTGGACCGTCAAGGACGGCGACGTCGAGCACGCCGGCGTGGTCACCTTCCACAAGCTGTCGGACAGCGAGACCCGTGTCACCGCGCAGATCGACTGGGAGCCCACGGGCCTGCTCGAGAAGCTCGGCTCCGCCGTCGGCGTCGGCGGGCACGCCGTCAAGAAGGACCTGCAGAACTTCAAGGAGCGCGTCGAGAACGCACCGACCGAGCCGGGCTGGCGCGGCGACGTCCAGGCCTGAGACGGTCCGGACCCACTGACGGGAGGCGCGGTGCCAGCTGGCACCGCGCCTTCCGTCCGTCCGTGGTCGCGCCGGGCCCGCGCACCCGGCGGTGGCAGAGTGGGCACCATGAAGCTCCTGCGCACCGCACTCACCGGCACGGTCATCGCGAGCGCGGCCAGCGTGGCCCTCGGGGCAGCTGCCGCGCGGCGACTCCTCCGTCCCGCGCCGTTCACCCCGCCGGAGTCCGAGCTCGTGTACGCCGACGAGCAGGACGTCCCGGGCATCGAACCCGACGGGGTCGCCGAGACGCACGTGGTGCACGTCCACGGCCAGTCGATCGGCCCGCAGCAGGTGCTCCGTGGTCTGCGGGTCTGGCGGTCGCTCGGTGCCTCGAACCAGGTCGTCGAGACGACGGACCTGCCGCTGCGCTCCCTCGACCCGGCGGCCGTCGACCGGATCGCCGCCGCAGCCCACGCCGCCCGGGCCCGCGGTGCCCAGCGGGTCGTGCTGCAGGGCTGGTCCGCCGGGGCCCTCGCCGCGTCCGCCGCCGCGGCCCGCACCCCCGTGGACGGCATCGTCGGGGTCGCCCCGCTGCTCGACGTCCGCTCGGCACTCCGCGGCGCGGTCACGGCTGCACGCTTCCCGGCCGCCGTCGGCACCGTCGCCGTCCGGGTCGCCACGACCCCCGGGCTCAGCCGTCTGGCGGGCGTGCCGCATCCACTGACCGTGACGCGGTGGCAGGACGACGGGACGCCGACGCTCCTGCTGCACTCGGCCGCGGACGCCCTCGTCGCCGCGGACGACGTCGCCCGCCTGGCGGCACGGGGTGCCCGCGTCGAGACCTTCCGCGACGCCCGGCACACCCTGGAGTGGAACGAGGACCCGGACCGCTGGGAGGGCGCCGTCCGCGCCTTCGCTGCGGCGCTCTGATCCCGCCCGCGCACGTGCAAGTGGCCCCGGTCCGAAGGACCGGGGCCACTGACGTCCGACCTGTTGGGGGGAACCAGCCGGACATCGTGCACGAGGCGTTGGGGGGAACCCTCGCACTCCCAAGATGCTACCCCCGGACGGGGGTCCGGTCCGGCGCGAGCCGGATCACGCACATCGGGACCACGAACGGACTGGAGGCGCGGTGCCAGCTGGCACCGCGCCTCCAGTCCGTCGTGTGGTCGGGTCTGATCCGGTCCTAGGACTCGATCTCGCCCTGCGGGGTCTCCGGCGCCTTCTCGAGCGTCGGCGCCCCGGCCAGGACCTCCTCGCGACCCGGCTGACGCCCGGTCTCGAACTGGAACTTCCCCTCGGCGAAGTCGACCTTCACGTGGTCGCCGGCGTTGAGCTCACCCTGCAGGATGTGCTCGGACAGCTGGTCCTCGACCTCGTGCTGCATCGCGCGACGCAGCGGCCGGGCACCGAGTGCCGGGTCGAAGCCGACCTTGATGAGCTGCTCCTTGGCGGCGAGCGTGAGCTCCACCGTCATGTCGCGGTCGAGCAGGCGGTCCGCCAGGCGCTTCACGAACAGGTCCACGATCTGCAGCAGCTCGGACTGCGAGAGCTGCGGGAACACGATCGTGTCGTCGACGCGGTTCAGGAACTCGGGCTTGAAGTGCTTCTTGAGCTCCTCGTTCACCTTCGAGCGCATGCGGTCGTAGCCGACGGCCGAGTCACCCTCGACCTGGAAGCCCACCGGGCCACCGGCGATGCCCTGCGAACCGAGGTTCGTGGTCATGATGATGACGGTGTTCTTGAAGTCGACCACGCGGCCCTGGCCATCGGTCAGGCGACCCTCTTCGAGGACCTGCAGCAGCGAGTTGAAGATGTCCGGGTGGGCCTTCTCGATCTCATCGAACAGGACCACGGAGAACGGCTTGCGACGCACCTTCTCGGTGAGCTGGCCGCCCTCCTCGAAGCCGACGAACCCGGGAGGGGCACCGAACAGCCGCGAGACGGTGTGCTTCTCGCCGAACTCCGACATGTCGAGGGAGATCAGGGCACCCTCGTCGTCGAACAGGAACTCCGCGAGGGCCTTGGCGAGCTCGGTCTTCCCGACGCCCGTGGGGCCGGCGAAGATGAACGAGCCGGAGGGCCGGTTCGGGTCCTTCAGGCCGGCACGGGTGCGGCGGATCGTCTTGGAGAGGGCCGAGATGGCCTCTTCCTGGCCGATGACGCGCTCGTGCAGGGCCTTCTCCATGAAGACGAGACGCGAGGTCTCCTCTTCCGTGAGCTTGAAGACCGGGATGCCCGTGGCCTGCGCCAGGACCTCGGCGATGATGCCCTCGTCGACGGTGCCGGACGCGGCGACGTCACCCGCACGCCACTGCTTCTCGAGGCGGAGACGCTCGCCGAGGAGCTTCTTCTCCTCGTCGCGCAGGCTCGCGGCCTTCTCGAAGTCCTGCTCCTCGATCGCGGCTTCCTTCGACCCGCGGACCGTCGAGATCTTCTCGTCGAACTCGCGGAGCTCCGGCGGCGCCGACAGGATCGACAGGCGGAGACGTGCACCGGCCTCGTCGATCAGGTCGATGGCCTTGTCCGGCAGGAAGCGGTCCTGCACGTAGCGGTCCGCCAGGTTCGCCGCGGCGACGATCGCACCGTCGGTGATGGACACCTTGTGGAACGCCTCGTACTTGTCGCGGAGGCCCTTGAGGATGTTGATCGCGTGCGGCAGCGACGGCTCGTTGACCTGCACCGGCTGGAAGCGACGCTCGAGCGCGGCGTCCTTCTCGAAGTGCTTGCGGTACTCGTCGAGCGTGGTCGCACCGACCGTCTGCAGCTCACCGCGGGCGAGGAGCGGCTTGAGGATCGACGCGGCGTCGATCGCGCCCTCGGCAGCGCCGGCACCGACGAGCGTGTGGATCTCGTCGATGAAGACGATGATGTCGCCGCGGGTGCGGATCTCCTTCGTGACCTTCTTCAGGCGCTCCTCGAAGTCACCGCGGTAGCGGGACCCGGCGATGAGCGACCCGAGGTCGAGCGAGTAGAGCTGCTTGTCCTTCAGCGTCTCCGGGACGTCGCCCTTGACGATCGCCTGGGCGAGGCCCTCGACGACCGCGGTCTTGCCGACGCCCGGCTCACCGATCAGGACGGGGTTGTTCTTGGAGCGGCGGGAGAGGATCTGCATGACCCTCTCCATCTCCTTCTCGCGCCCGATGACCGGGTCGAGCTTGCCGTCGCGCGCGGCCTGGGTCAGGTTCCGACCGAACTGGTCGAGGACCTGCGACCCCTGCTGGGCGTTCTGCTGCGTCTCGCCGCCGACGGCGACCGCTTCCTTGCCCTGGTAGCCGGACAGGAGCTGGATGACCTGCTGGCGGACGCGGTTGAGGTCCGCGCCGAGCTTGACGAGCACCTGTGCGGCGACACCCTCGCCCTCGCGGATGAGGCCGAGCAGGATGTGCTCGGTGCCGATGTAGTTGTGGCCGAGCTGCAGCGCCTCGCGCAGGGACAGCTCGAGCACCTTCTTGGCGCGCGGCGTGAACGGGATGTGCCCGGTCGGCTGCTGCTGCCCCTGCCCGATGATGTCCTGGACCTGCTCGCGGACGGCATCGAGCGAGATGCCGAGCGACTCCAGCGCCTTGGCGGCGACGCCCTCGCCCTCGTGGATGAGGCCGAGGAGGATGTGCTCGGTGCCGATGTAGTTGTGGTTGAGCATCTTCGCTTCTTCTTGAGCGAGGACGACAACACGACGGGCTCGGTCGGTGAATCTCTCGAACATGTGCTCTCCCTTGCCGGGCTCGTGGGAGCTCGGTGACGTACATCGAGACTAACCAGCGGACCCCCGGAGGGCTGCCCCTGTTCGCCGTGGGCGTGACCTCGCTTCGCCCAGTGGGCAGGCGGGGTGTGGTGGGTACCCTCGGGGCATGGAGCAGCCCGTCGTCGGCCTCGTCGTCCACCCCACCAAGAACGTGCAGGAGTCCGTCGCGACCCTGCAGCGGTGGAACGCCTCCGGACAGGGGCGGCTCGTCGCACGCCGCTCGGACGCGCAGCGCCTGGGCGGCGGTGTGGACGTGGTCGACGAGGACGACTTCACCGAGCAGATCGACCTCGTCGTGGCGCTCGGCGGGGACGGCACGATGCTCGGGGCGATGCGCCTGGTGGCCAAGCGCCCGGTGCCGGTGCTCGGCGTCAACTACGGCAACGTCGGGTTCCTCGTCGAGATCGAGCCGCCGGAGCTCGAGGCGGCGCTCGACCGGTTGTCCGCCGGCGAGTACCAGCTCGAGCCGCACCACGCGCTCGAGGCCCGGCTGTCCTGGAGCGGTGCACGGACCGACTACCTGGCGTTCAACGACCTCACCGTGGTGCGACGCCCCGGCGCCGGCCAGGTCTCCGCCGACCTGAGCGTCGGCGGGCTCGGCTACGGCTACTACCGCGCGGACGCCATCGTCGCCGCCACCCCGGCGGGGTCCACCGCGTACAACTACGCGGCCGGCGGTCCCGTGCTCTCCCCCGCGCTCTCCGGCTCCGTCGTGACCCCGGTGGCGCCGATGGCCGGGATCGACCGCGCCGTGGTGCTCGCCGCGCGGGAGCGCTACCGACTCGACATCGCCGAGGGCACGAGGAGCGCCGCACTCGAGGTCGACGGACTCGTCGTCGGCGAGGTCGCGACCGGGGCGCAGATCGACGTCCGGCTGCGGAAGGACGCCGCGAGCGTGGTCCGCCTGGACGCCGAGCGGCACGGACGCACCGGTCGGGTGAAGCTCAGCCTGCTCGACCTGCCCGTCCGCCCGGACCAGCTCATCGAGCTCATCCCCCAGGACCTGCGGCAGCGGCTGAACCGCGACCTCGAGGACGGCTGACGACGGGACGGCGGCCAGGACCCGTCGGCAGACAGACGAGTGGCCCGCCCAGGCAGTGCCTGGACGGGCCGTCCCATCACCCCACCGGACCGCCTTCCCACAGGACGGCCCGGTTCCCCGTGCCGGCACTGACGCGCCGGCCGAAGCCTGCTGACCTCAGTCGGTCAGGTACAGCTGCATGTCCTGGCTCACGGCCTTCGCGAACAGGCGCAGCTTCGCACGGGACTCGACGCGGCTGACCGCCTGTCGGGTCGTGTGCACGATCTTCGAGATCTCGTCGAGCGTCATCGGCTTGTCGTCGTCCAGGCCGTAGCGCATCCGGATGACGTTCGCCTCGTCGCTCGGCAGCTCCGCGACGATCGAGCGGATGTCGCGGTGCAGGAGCGTCGTCTCGGTGAGCTCGTTCGGGCTCGCGGCGTCCTCGTCCTCGATGAAGTCGCCGAGCTCGCTGTCGTCCGAGTCGCCGACCACGGTGTGGATCGAGACCGGCTCGTGCGAGCGGCCCTTCAGGTCGAGGAGCTCCTCGGTGCTCATGCTGAGCTCCGCGGCGACCTCGTCGGGCATCGGCGCACGGCCGAGGTCGACGGTCAGGTCGCGCTCGGTGCGCGAGATCTTGTTGATGAGCTCGACGGTGTGCACCGGGATGCGGATCGTGCGGGCCTTGTCGGCGAGACCACGCGAGATGGCCTGGCGGATCCACCAGGTGGCGTACGTCGAGAACTTGTAGCCCTGCGTGAAGTCGAACTTCTCGACGGCACGCACGAGGCCGAGGTTGCCCTCCTGGATGACGTCCATGAACGGCAGGCCGCGCTGCGAGTACCGCTTCGCGATGCTCACGACGAGGCGGAGGTTCGAGGTGATCATGCGCTCCTTGGCGCGCTCACCGTCGCGGACGAGCCAGCGCAGCTCGCGCTGCAGGGTCTTGTCGATGCCCGGCTCCGTGGCGAGCTTCTCCTCGGCGAACAGCCCGACCTCGATGCGGCGGGCGATGTCCGCCTCCTCCTCGGCGGTGAGGAGCGAGAGGCGGCCGATGTGGCGCAGGTAGTCACCGACCTGGTCGACCGAGGCGCCGCGGACACCCGCGAGCTGCTCGTCGGCTTCGACCTCGGTGTCGAGCGTGGTGGTCTCCACCGCGGCGTCCGCGGTCTTCGCTGCTGCAGCCTTCTTGGTGCGGCGCGCGGTGGTGCCAGTGGTCGTCGTCTTCGGTGTTGCGGTCGCGATCGTCATGGTGACTCTCCCTGCGGTTCGACGGTGATGGCCTCGGTGGGGGGTGTTGACGAGTAAAGCGGTCCCGAGGTGTACCCCACAAACCGATCGGATCGATTCCCAGGGAACCTCGTGCTTCACCGCCGGAACTGTCCCCCACGGGGTACGTCCTGGTCGACAGCATGGTCCGCCTCGATGCCCGGGCGCAAGGGGATGTCGCCGTGTTTCCGCTGTTGCAGGGGTGTTTCATCGACGTTGCCGAGGGTGTACCCCGGCCGACCGCGTCCCGTGGACACGAAAACGGGGTACGTCGGCCGGGATCGGTTCGATCCGGCGTGACGTACCCCGAAGGAGGACGATCTGGGGCTCACCAGGAGGGCTCGAGCCACCCGTCCCGTCGCTTCGAGACCTCGAGGTCGGCGTCGCGGTCGAACTCGTCGTACTCGCTCTCGATGTCGCCGACGAGGCTGCGACCGGTGAAGACGTGCGTGGTGGACATGCCGACGATGCTCACGCCGCCGGGCGACGGCGCGGTGAACGGCCGGTGACCGGGAGCGGACGGTCAGACGTCCACGTCGTCCTCGTCGAGGTCGTCCTCGTCGTCGTCCAGCCAGGACGCGTCACGGACCGCGTCGGGCAGCACCGGGTGTCCGAAGGCGTCTTCGGCGTCGAGGTCAGCAGGATCCACCGCGTCAGTGCACCACCGACGGGTGAACGCAGGGTGAAGCGGCTACTCGGCCGAGGTCGGTGCCGGGGCGGGACGGCCGTGCTCGCGCTCGAAGCGGGCGCGCTCTTCGGCCTCGACCTTCGCGTAGGCAGCGCGCTCCGTCCGGTCGGCCCGCATGATCGCGCGCATGACGAACCAGAAGATGAGGCCGACGACGATCGTCGGCGTCACGGCGAAGATGATCCCGGTCACGACTCCCTGCGGCACCCGGCGATCATAACCCGGCCGACCGTGGGAGGCGCCGTGCGGGGCGGACCCGCACCGCGCCTCCAGGCCGGGTGGGACGTGACCGGTCCGTCTACTTGACCAGCGGGAACAGGATCGTCTCGCGGATGCCGAGCCCGGTGATCGCCATCAGGAGGCGGTCGATGCCCATGCCCATGCCGCCCGACGGGGGCATGGCGTGCTCGAGGGCACGGAGGAACTCCTCGTCGACGCGCATCGCCTCGGGGTCGCCGCCCGCGGCGAGCTTCGCCTGCTCGACGAAGCGCTCACGCTGCACGACCGGGTCGACGAGCTCCGAGTAGGCCGTCGCGAGCTCGAAGCCGCGGACGTACAGGTCCCACTTCTCGACCACGCCGGGACGCGTGCGGTGCTGCCGCGTGAGGGGCGAGGTGTCGACCGGGAAGTTCATCACGAACGTCGGGGCGTACAGCTCGTCCCCGTTGAAGTGCTCCCACAGCTCCTCGACGTACTTGCCGTGCGTGGCGTGCGCGACTTCGACGCCCTCGGCGTCGGCGAGCGCCTGCAGCTCCGACAGCGGGGTCTCCGGGGTGATCTCGTGACCCGACGCCTCGGACAGGGACTCGTACATGTCCATGCGCGCCCAGTCGCCACCGAGGTCGTAGTCGGAACCGTCCGGCAGCGTGACGACGAGCGAGCCGCCCGTGACGGCCTTCGCGGCGTTCTGGACGAGCTCCTGCGTCAGGTCGGCCATCTGCTCGTAGTTGCCGTACGCCTGGTAGGCCTCGACCATCGCGAACTCGGGCGAGTGCGACGAGTCGGCGCCCTCGTTCCGGAAGTTGCGGTTGATCTCGAAGACGCGGTCGATGCCGCCGACGACCGCGCGCTTGAGGAACAGCTCGGGCGCGATGCGCAGGTACAGCTCGGTGTCGAACGCGTTCGAGTGCGTGACGAACGGGCGGGCGGACGCACCGCCGTGCTGCGTCTGGAGCATCGGGGTCTCGACCTCGAGGTACTCGTGGCCGGTGAAGGTGCTGCGCAGGGACGCCATCACCGCGGCACGGGCACGGACGGTCGCGCGGGCCTGGTCGCGGACGATGAGGTCGAGGTACCGCTGGCGGACCCGGGTCTCCTCGTTGAGCTCGTTGTGCAGGTTCGGCAGGGGCAGGATCGCCTTGGCCGCCATCGCCCAGTCGTCGACCATGATCGACAGCTCGCCACGGCGCGAGGAGATCACGCGGCCGTGAACGAAGACGTGATCGCCGAGGTCGACGAACTCCTTCCAGCGGGCCAGGGAGTCGTCGCCGACCTCGGCCAGCGAGACCATGGCCTGGATGCGGGAGCCGTCGCCGGACTGCAGGGACGCGAAGCAGAGCTTGCCGGTGTTGCGGGAGAACACGATGCGGCCGGCGATGCCGACGACGTCCTGGGTCTCCTCGCCGGTCTCGAGGTGGGCGTACTGCTCGCGGACCGCGGGGATCGTCGTGGTGATCGGGAGCTCGGCGGGGTAGGCGTCGATCCCGGCGTCGAGGAGCTTCGTCCGCTTGTCGAGCCGGACCTGTCGCTGCTCGCTGGTCTCCTCGGCGGACAGGGCTTCTGCGGCGGTCTCTTCGCTCATTGCTGGTGCGGCTCCGATGGGGTCGTGGGGGACGCTCCGATGGTACCCGGCGCTTCGCGCTCGGACGGGCGCTCGTCGGCGCGGGCGGCCGCACGTCGGCGCGGGCGGCCGCACGTCGGCGCGGGCGGCCGCACGGCGGGGCGGGCGGCCGCACGGCGGGGTGGGGGCGCTCGCCCGCGTCAGGGGGCCAGGCGCGCCTCGACCACGAAGTTGTCGCGGGACGGGCCGCCGTCCGGTCGTTCCAGGCAGGTGATGACCACGAGCCGCCCCGGGACGTCCGCCCACACCGTGGCGTCGCCGCTGATCGACGGCTTCGGCACCGTCCTGGTCCCCGTCACGACGTAGCGGGCGCCCGCGACCTCGACGGCGTCGCCGACCCCCACCCGCGACGTGCCCGACGCCGTGTCGTACAGCGCGTTGCCCGGACCGACCCCGCCGCCGCGCAGGGAGTGCATCGCGATGAAGACCGTGCCGCGCTCCGGGGTCCGGACGCCGGTGCCGAGGTCCCGGATCCAGAACGCGTCCGTGAAGGTCGGCGGCTGCACCTCGTGGTCGACCGTGACGAGGGACCGCAGTGGGACGTCGAGCCCCGCGGACGGCACCCGGAACGCGTCGCCGTCAGCGGCCCGGACGGCCATCCGGCGCACGGCGGCCGGGGACGGTGCGAGCCCGGGGGCGGCGTCGACGCGGTTGCCCCGGAGGTCGGGGAGCGACGGGGTCGCCGGCGGACGCTCCCCCTGCTGGACGATCCCGACGACGCCGACCACGACGAGCACGCCGGCGACCAGGAGCGCTGCCGTCGTCGCGAGCCGCCGACCACGTCCCGGTCCGCCCGGGCCACCGGGCCGGGTCATGCGGCGCGGTCCCCGAGCACGGCGCGCACCACCTCGTGCACCCGTTCCGCGGCGCGTCCGTCGCCGTAGGGGTTCACCGCGCGGCCCATCGCCCGGTACCGGTCGTCGTCGTCGAGGAGCGCGGCCAGTTCGGCCCGGACGACCGCGCGGTCGGTGCCGATCAGCCGGGAGGCGCCGGCCTCCAGCGCCTCGGGCCGCTCGGTGGTGTCCCGCGTCACGAGGACGGGCGTGCCGAGCGTGGGTGCCTCTTCCTGCACCCCGCCGGAGTCCGTCACGATGCAGTGCGCGACCTGCATCGCCCGGCAGAACGTCGGGTAGTCCAGGGGTGCGTCGACGAGGACGTGGTCGAGACCGGCGAACGCGGGCTCGATCGCCGCTCGGACGATCGGGTTCGGGTGCAGCGGCGCCCAGACGAACACGTCGTCGCGGTCGCGGACGGTGTCGGCGATGCCCGCGGCCGTGTCGGCGAGGCCGCTCTCCCACGACTCACGGCGGTGGCCCGTGACGAGCACGAGGCGGCGTCCGGCGTCGATCGCGGCCTGCACGGGCACCGGGAGCGGTGGGGCCGTTGTGTCGAGGGTGTGCAGGAGCGCGTCGATCACGGTGTTGCCCGTCACGTGCACGGCCGCTGGGTCGGCTCCCTCGGCGAGCAGGCGGTCGGCGGCACGCTGCGTCGGGGCGAGGTGGACCGAGGCGAGCTGCCCGATGACCCGGCGGTTCGCCTCCTCCGGCCAGGGTGACCACAGGTCCGCCGACCGCAGCCCGGCCTCGAGGTGTGCGACCTCGACGTGCGCGTAGTGGGCGGCGAGCGCGGTCACCGCGGCGGCCGAGGTGTCCCCGTGCACGAGCACCAGGTCCGGGCGACGTCGGGCGATGACCGCGCCGACCGCCGTCATCGTCCGGGTGGCGAGGGCGGTGAGGTCCTGCCCGGGCACCGCGACGTCGAGCCGCTCGTCCGGGTCGAAGTCGAAGGTCGCGTACACGGGCTCGAGGAGTCCGGCGTGCTGGCCGGTGTCGACGACCGTCGTGTCGATCGAGCGGTCGGCGCGGAGTCGTCGCACGACGGGGGCGACCTTGATGGCCTCCGGACGCGTCCCGAAGACGACCATGACGTGCGGGTTCACCGGTGACCTCCCGGTCCGGTCGGTCGGAGCGACGAGACGTGCCGGGGCTCCTGGTGGGTGGTGCGCCGGACCGGGCCGGTCCGACGCCGTGCGCCGCGGGCGGAACCACTGCGCGGGGTGGCGATCCGCCGGGCGAGGAGCGCGGCGGACAGCGGGATGCTGACGAGGAGGAGCATGTTCAGCAGGTCGGTGACGAGCAGGTGCTTGTAGATCTCCGACGCCCCCTCCGAGAGCATCACGGCCCAGAACTGCGCCCAGGTCGCGACCGCGGTCACGACGACCGTCGCCCCGAAGGCCGCGGCACGGTCGCCGAGCTGCCGCCGCCGGAATGCGAGGCCGAGGCCGAGCGCGAGGGCGACGATCTGCAGCAGGACGATCGCCGACGGCACGGTCCCGAGGAGCGCCGACACGACCACGACGACGGGGAAGCGGTGCTCCTGCTGCCACGGCTCGGCACCGACGTCCGGTGGGTACGCACCGACGTAACCGAGCACCGGCTGCGTCATCGCCTCGAGCCCGCGGTCGGCCATCCCGACCAGTCGGGCCGGGTGCGTCACGTAGAACAGGGCGATCCGGCCCTGGGAGACCTCCTCGGTGAACCGCGGGAAGTCCGGCCGGTGGACGGCCGCGTTCTCCGACGCCACCGTCGTGCCGCTGCTCGACGCCCAGTCGGCGGGCAGGCCGAACCAGCGGAGGTCGCCCTCGGGGTCCGGGCTGTGCGGGAGCATCTCGACGAAGACCGCGTTGTAGGTGTTGAGCAGCGTGAAGTGCCGCGGCTGTATCGCCGCGTACCCGACGGCGACCCCGGCGAGGGCGACCACGAGCGAGGCCCCGAGGAGACGGGGGACGACGCGGCCGCGGGGACGCGGGCGCCCGGCGCGCGGGTCCGGGTCGCCCCGCCGGCGGCGCGCCTGCGCGACCGGGTCGCCCCGTCCCCGGCGCGCCCGCAGCGGACGCCAGAGCAGCGCGAGGGCCGCGGCGGGCAGGAGGGCGACCATCTGGGTCTTCGCGGTGATCGTGAACACCGTCGCGAGCGAGAAGAGCAGCATGCCCAGCCACGTCGGGTCGCCCCGCCGCCACATCGCCAGCAGGCAGACGACCATGGCCAGGACCCCGAGGAAGCACGCGGCCTCGGAGTACGGGGACACGAAGAACCGCGCGAAGACGCCGTCGCCGACGACCGCGACGACGAGGGCCGCGGCGATCAGCCGGAAGAGCGCACGTCCGGGCAGGAACGCCACGAAGAGCGCGACGAGCACCCCGAACACGAGCACGCAGACGATGCCGACTGCGCGGGTGTCGATGCCGGCGCCCCAGCCGAACAGCGGCGTCAGCACGACGGCCGGCCACACGAGCAGCATCTGGGACGACACGTAGGGTTCGCCGGACCCGCCTGCACCGCACGCCTCGCCCGCCCAGCGGTGCGGCACCCACTGCGTGAAGACGTACTGCGTGCTCGCGGCGTAGTCGTACGGGGCGGTGTTCGCGACCCCGAACGCGCACATCAGCCGCTGGCCGTCCCCCTGGTCCCCCATCCCGACGACGGTCGGGACGAACAGGTGCAGGAGCAGCACCGCGACGGCGAGGCACCCCGCGGCGACGGCCGTGGCCCACCGGCCCCGCGGGTCCTCGGCCGGCCCACCCGGGGCGATCCACCGCCAGACCAGCAGCAGCCAGGCGCTCGCGGCCCGCCGGGAACCGCGGGTCGCCGGCGCCGACGGGGTGGCGACCGGGGCGGGGGCCGTGTCAACCACGGCTGGTCGGGAGGAACGCTCCCGTGGTGAGTCCGGCACGACTGTCTCCTCCGACGGCGCAGTGCAGTGAGTGGGTCCCGTTGGTCTGCTGCACGGCCACGCCGGTGACGAACGTGGTCGGGTAGTCCCCGACGAAGGGGGAGCACATCCGCTCGACGTCCTGCTGCGTCGGATCCCCGGTCGTGACGTCGAGCCAGGCGTTCACGTCCTGGCTGCTGTGCGGTGCCGAGCAGGGCACGGCCGTCCCGGTCGGCTCCCACGTGCCGTCCGGCCGAGCCTGCTGCCGGTAGCACTGCCGCACGTCGGCGGACGAGCGGGTGGGGAGCACGCCCTCGAGCGAGCGGGTCACGGTGCGCGGTCCGCCACCGGTGCCGACGAGCCCGACGGCGCACGTGACCGCGCGGTCGCCGTCCGCCCACTCGGCAGCGGTCGGCCAGTACGCCCAGGTGGCGAGCGGGACGACCCCGTCGCGTTCCGCGGCCCCGACGAACGCCCGCGCCTGCTCGTACCCGCACAGCCGGCTCGTCAGCCGCTGCAGGACCTGCTGCGTCGGACGCTCCCGCTGGTCGGCCGGGGACCCGGTCAGCTCGGTGGTCGCGGACACCTGCAGCGTGTGCTCGTCGTCGCAGTCGACCGCGGGGGCACCCAGGCTGACCGCCGTGACCTCGGCGAGGTAGCGGAGGTCGAAGCACGTGCCGACCGGCGCCGGGGTCGAGGCCGCCGGCGGCTGACGGTCGAGCACCCCGCACCCGGCGGTGGCGCCGACGACCAGGACGGCGGCGGCCGCCCCGACGACGCGTCCGAGCGTGCGGGACGCCGACACTCCGAGCACCCGGCGCATCAGGCCCGCCGCCGCCCGGCGCGACGCACCCCGATGCCGGCGCCAGCGCCAGCGCCCACGCCAGCCCCCACGCCAGCGCTTGTGCCTGCCGCGTGTTCCGTGCCCGCGCGACGGGGCCCACCGTCGGCACGCCGTGCCCGGCCGGCAGCACGACGGACCCCGGTCCCGCGCGTCCGGTCCTGTGCGGTCCCCCGGCGCCGACCCCGGACCGACACGACGACCTGCAGCAGCACCGCCCCGGCGAACCCGAAGATCACGAACAGCGACCCGACGTACTCGTGCACGACGTCGAAGCCCGCCGTGCCCCAGCGCTGCAGTGCCACCGACGACCCGACGTACCGGATGACGTTGCAGGCCACGGCGATCGCCAGCGCCCCGAGGAGCGCGATGGCCGCTCGACGGAACGGCACCGAGCCGAGCAGCATGAGCACGCCGCCGAGCGCGAGCAGCGGCACGAGCAGCACCACGGTCGAGCACATCGGCGTGATCTGGATGCCGTGCACGTCCTGCGTGCCGATGCCGAAGTAGATGACGTCGACGGCCGCGTTCGACCGTCCGTCCGTGAACTGTCCGACCACCCAGGCCGTGACCTCGGCCTCGACCGTGCGGAAGGTCGGCTGGACGACGAGGAGCGCCGCGGCGAGCGCGAGGAGCAGCAGTCCGACGGCGCGGCGGGGGCCCGCGGACGGGACGACGGGGGCGGTCACGGCGTGCGACACGTCAGGCCTCCTTGGCGACGAACAGGTGGTCGGTCTCCGCGTTGCGGCGGGTCTTCGCCCAGCCGTTGCGGGAGGTCAGGATGCGGGTGAAGGCCCGCGGCACGCAGACGTAGCTCTGGTACATGTAGATCCAGTAGCCGAGCGCCCACCCGAGCGTGGTGCCGAGCCCCGTCCGCTCCCCGATGTGCCGGCGGTAGATGAGCGGCCACAGCGCGAACGGCGCGATGCCGGTGATGACGACGAGCGGCAGGAGCCACCAGGCCTCGGCGAACCAGGCCCAGAACGAGCCCTCGGAGACCGATCCCTGCGCGACCATCGCGACGAACACGGTCGGCCAGAGCAGGACGCCGGCCATCTGCAGGTACGGCTGGACCAGGAAGTAGCTCGCCTCGAGCGCCCCGGCGTTGGTCACGTGCGGCGAGGTGAAGATCCGCAGGAGGTACCGCGCGCACTGCATGCCGCCCTGGCACCAGCGCGTGCGCTGCGTGAGCAGGCGCCGGGTGCCGGGGAGCGCCTCCTGCTCGACGTGGGTGTCGTGCAGGTACACGTTCCGGAACCCGGCGAGCATCACGTGCACGCCGAGCTCGTAGTCCTCGAGCAGCGATCCGTGCCACGGCGTCCGCTCCCCCTGGGCGATGGCGTCGAGGGCGCTGAGCCGGGTGAACTGCCCGTTGCCGCCGAGCCCGACGGAGAGCGTCCGGCCGCGCAGGCACTGCATGGCCGCGATGGTCGTGCGGAACTCGATGTCCTGCATCCGGATCAGGTACCGGGACCACCAGCGGCCGAGCCGACCGGGGGCCGCGCCGGCGGGGTCGCGGTCGTCGCGGTTCGACATCCACACCGCGGCCTGGCACGCGCCGGTCGCGGGGTTGCCGAACGCGTGGCGGCCGGCGGCCTGCCGGAGGGCGTTCTCGGCGAGGATCCCGTCCGCGTCGACGACCACGACGACGACCGCAGAACGGTCCGTCCCGGCCGGCAGCCACGCGTCGAGCTGCGCGTAGGCGGCGTTCAGCGCGTCGCCCTTGCCGGTGCGCGCGGCCGGACGGCGGCGCTGCACGAGGTGCACGTGCGGGTCGACCGCCGCCCGCTCGGCGATGATCGTCGCGGACCGGTCGTCGCTGTCGTCGTCGATGACCCAGACGTGCATCGCCGGGAACCGGGAGCGCATCCGTTCGATGGTCGCGCCGATCACGACCTCTTCGTCGCGGCAGGGCACGAACGCGTGCCACGTGAACGCGTCGGCGTCGCCCTCGCGATCGGGACGGCGCCGGAGGAACGGCACGAGGATGGCGAGGACGTAGGCCAGGAAGACCACGAGCAGGACGAAGGCGAGGATCTGCGCGGACTCGGTTGCGGACACGGTGGACGGCTCCAGGGGGTTCGAGGCCCGTGGCACCGCGTCGTGCTGTCGACGCGGTGCCACGGGAGGGGCCGACCGTGGTGAGGGGTCGACCGCAGGTGCCGGACGGGACCTGAGCCCGTCGGCGGGAGGCCGGTGGTCGCCCGAGGGAGGGCGACCACCGGCGGGGACCGCAGGGCACGCGATCGTGCGACGGTTCCCCGTGGGGTGCGACACCGTCCCGACACGGTGCCGCACCCCGAGCGGTGCGGCGGTGGATCCGGTGCGCTACCCGAGCGAGCCGGAACGCTGCTGGCGTCGTCGGTACAGCGTGCGGATGCCGATGAAGGCCACGATCGCGATGCCCACCGCCAGCAGGAGGAACGGGCCGAAGGTGGTCTGCGACCCGGCGACGACCGCGCCGCCGGTCAGCACCGCGGGTCCGACGATCCCGCTGCCGCTGCCGGTGTACATCAGCGAGCGACCGCGAGGGCCTGACGACGACGGACCACCGTGAGGGCGAACGCCGCGGCGACGAGCAGACCGACACCGCCCGCGATCCCGGCCGAGGCGGGGTTCACGATCGGGACGGCGGCACGGCCGGCGTTCGGACCGGCGGTCGCCGAGGCGAGGTCGACGGTCGTCAGCGAGCCGGCGTTCAGCAGGCCGACACGGAGCGCCGTCTGCGTGAAGGCGCCGTCGGCGCCGGTGGTCTTCACGTTGACGTTGAGCTGCGCGATGCCGTCGATCGCGGTCCGGAGCGGGCCGGTGAGGGTCGTGCCGAGCCCGGCCAGGACCGGAGTCAGCGTCGCGGTCGCCACGCCGAGCACGGCACCCACGAGTCCGCCGACAACGCCACCCGCCGCCACCGCGGCCTGCGCGTCCGCCAGCACCTGGTTGACGGTCCGCGTGACCTGCGCCGTGACCGCTGCGGGCACGTACTGCAGCAGGTTCGTGTTCGCCGGCAGCTGGTTGATGTCCGACACCCCGGCGACCGCGAGCAGTTCGGCCAGCGACACCTGGACGGTGCCGGTGGCCGAGATCGGGTTGGTGACCCCGAGCGCGTTCGTGACGGGCTGCAGCGTGCTGCGCAGGCTGGCGAGCGTGCTCGCCAGCGTCGTCCCGCCGACGTTCACGGTGAGCGCGCCCACCGTGTACTGCCCGCTCTGCGACCCGTCGACCGCCTGCTGCGCCGATGCGGCGAGGGCGCCGGCACGGACGTCCAGGCTGACGGCGGAGGTCGGCGCACCGAGCGAGATCTGCGCACTGCTGTTGCCCGCCGGTGCCCCGAGGTTCGAGGCCGAGACCTGGTTCGCCGCGACGCCGATCAGGCTCGGCGCCTGGCTCACCGCGCCGGAGAACGCTGCGGAGGACCCGTCCGCGTTCGCCACCGCGTACTGCCCGACCGCGCCGAGCTGGATGATGCCGTTGTCGCCGAACAGGTTCACGCCACCGCTCTGCAGCCCCACGGACTGCAGGGCCGTGGCGTCGAGCGGGGTGTTCGCGACGACGTCCGCCGAACCGTCCGCGTTGACGGCCGATGCGCCGCGGAGCGACGCGATCGAGTCGAGGGTGCCTGTGGTGAGCAGCGTGGTCGACACGAGCCGGCCGTTCGCCTGGGAGACCACGGGCGCTGCCTGCGCCGCGGTGGGGATGAGGAGGGTGAGCGCGACTCCGAGAGCGGTCGCCGAGGCGACCCCTGCGGAGGTCGCGGCAAGGGTGTGCCGCGGCATAGGGGAAACTCCATCTGATCTCTGGGTGAGGACCCGCCTGGTGAGAGCGAGCCGTGCGGATCCGCCTGGTGAGGACGGGTCCCGACCCGCTTCCGCTGGTGAGACGGAGCTGAGCCGATCTCGACGCTAGCAGGATGCACAGGGAGAGCACGACCCCCGGTCCGTGCCCCTCTTCGGGGGTCGACGGTCGGGTCCGCTACAGCGCGGCCTGTCCGTCGGCCGCCGCGAGCGCGTTGTCGACCGCTGACCGCACCAACGCACCGAGTACCCGGCCCGGCCGCTCGACGCCGATCCCGGACAGCGTGCCGGCGGACTGGTCGACGATCGCGGTCGAGAACGACACCGCCGCACGCACGGCGTCGGCGTACGCGGGCCGGTCCTGCTCCGCGACGACGAAGGGCTCCGCCCCCATCTCGACGACCAGGGCCTGCGCGATCGGGAGCACGGGCGCCGGCGCGGTGACGGCGCAGTACGCGTCGCGGAGGCGCGTCAGGTCGACGCTCGTGCCCGTGAACGCCATCGCCGGGTGGATCGCTAGGGGGATCGCGCCGGCCGCGAGCGCCGGTGCGAGCACACCGACGCCGTGGTCCGGGCTGGTGTGCACGACGAGCTGCCCGGGCTGCCAGATCCCCGCGTCGGCGAGCCCCCGCACGAGCTCCGCCAGCTGGTCGTCGGGCACCGCGAGCAGGACGAGCTCGCTCCGCTCGACCAGGTCCGGGGTCCCCAGCACGGGGGCACCCGGGAGCATCGCCTCGGCGCGGTCGCGTCCCGCGTCCGACACGGCGGTCACCCCGACCACCGCGTGCTCCGCGTTCGCGAGCGCTGCGCCGAGGACCGGTCCCACCTTCCCCGCGCCGACGACGCCGACCCCGAGTCGACCCGCCCTCACCGTGCGGCTCCCGGTGTCGGGACGTCGCCCCAGCCGGGAGGCGCGGTGCGGGTCGACGGGAACGCGTCGCCGGACGGGGTGGTCGCGCTGGTGCCCGACGTGGCGGGGCCGCGCCGTGCCTCCCGTTCGCGCCAGCGGTGTGAGGTGTCCGCCGCGGCCGCCTCGACCGCGCGGTGCGCGGTCTCCGACCACAGGCGCTGCGCGTCGCGCGCGTCGAGCGCACCGACGCGCGCCGAGACCGGCCCGTGCACGGTGTGCACGTGTGCCGAGGCGAGTCGCAGCCAGCGCTCGAGGGGCCCCTGCTCGACCTTGACGCTCTGCACGCGGGGCAGCGGCACGATCACGAGCGACCGCCACACCGCACCGAGCCGGAGCAGCACCGCGCCTGGCACGAACCGGTAGCCGTTGCGGCGGAAGGACAGCGGGCGGAGCCACGCGCCCCGTCGGGGCGAGTGCACGAAGCCGCCGCGGTCGCCGGTCGTCGTGAGGCTCTCGTCGACGACGTCCACGGCCTCGGACGCGCCCTCGCGGAGTGCCGCGCGGGACGCCGACGGTCCGGCCACTGCCGTGCCGACGAGCCCGGGCAGGATGATGTCGAGGACCTGGCGGACGTCCTCGGCCCGGCCCACCGGCAGCACGATCGACGACGCCTGCTGGTTGTTCGACGCACCGTTCCCGGCGTTCGTCGCCCGGTTGATGCGCACGTCCCACCACCCGAACGGCCGCCACAGCAGGGGTTGCGCCACGCTGACGGCGTGGATGCGTCCCGGCGGGAGCGTCTCGTTCGACGTGGAGACGAGCCCGAAGCCGATCCGGATGCCGTCGCGGGTGTCCGCGATCGTGTACTGCAGCGACCGGGAGAACTTCCGGACGTAGTACCCGCCCGCACCGATGACGGCGGGGAACAGGCCGAACAGGATCCCGTACTCGCCGGTGAGCGCGACGCTGACGATCATCGCGGCGACCGCCAGCAGGATGAACACCGTCGTGCCGGACAGCAGCATCGAGGCGATCAGTCGACCGGGGTGCACCTTCACGACGCGGGTGGCGTGCACGGCGCCCGGGTCGAGCTCGGGCGAGAACAGCTCCTCGACGCGGTCCTGCAGCGGGCCGTACGACGTGCGCTCCACCGCCGGGTCGTCGTCCTTCGCGCCGGATGCGAGCACGAGGATGCGGGAGCGGAGGTCGTCGGCCGCCCGGGCCCCGAGGTACGCGAGCTGCACGTTCGCGTCGTTGCCGGCCTGGGCGATCTCGAGCTTCGCCGTGCCGACGATCCGCGGGATGATCGGCCGCGAGATGTTGATGCCCTGGATCCGGTCGAGCCGGGCCCGGCGGTTCGTGCGGAAGAGCACGCCCGACCGCACCTCGACGATCTCGCCCGTGACGCGGAACTCGTGCATCCGCCACGACAGGTAGAAGAGCCCGATCAGCACGATCAGCAGCACCACGATCCCGAGCAGCACCCACCCGACGGCGCCGTGCTCCCACACGTAGCGGACCGGGTCGCCGTCGTCCTGGGGACCTGCGCCGGGGATGACGAACTCGAGCAGCTGGTCGCGGAGGTTGTTCAGCACGTACCCGAGCACGACGATGAGCACGATGCCGCCCTTGAGGAGCGGTGTCAGCGGGTGCAGGCGGTGCCACTCGCCGTCGGTCAGGGGCGCTGCGGCGGCGGCGTCGCCCTTCGTGGGCGGTGCCGGTGGCGGTGGTCCGGGTCGGAAGGTCACGGTGCCCCCTACAGCCCGGCGCGACGGGTCTCGGCGAGCTCGACGAGCCGGTCGCGCAGCGCGTCGGCGTCGGCAGCGGGGATGCCCGGGATGCGGACGTTCGTCGAGGCGGCCGCCGTCACGAACTTCAGCTCGCTCAGGCCGAGCACGCGGTCGAGCGGGCCGCGGTTCACGTCGACGAGCTGCATCCGGCCGTACGGCACCGCGGTGAAGCGCTGCCACATCAGGCCGCGGCGGAGCACCAGGTCGTCGTCGCGCAGGGCGTACCCGATCGCACGGACCCGACGGGGCGTGAGGACCGCGGTCACGAGTGCGACCACGGCCACGACGATCGCGATGAGGCTCCACACGGTGCCGGCGGTCTGGCCGAAGCCGTCGTTCAGCACCGCGAACAGCACGCAGCCGGCGGTGAGCACGAGCCCGACGAGCACCGTGCTGACGAGCTCGGTCCAGACGAGCTTCGGCGACACCCGCGTCCACGTGGTCCCGGTCAGGCCGAGGCCCGGCTCGTCGAGTCGTTCCAGCGGCATCACGGCCTCCTGCGGTCGTCGGTCAGTTCGCCGTCGTGCCGCCTCTGGGGAGGTCGTCGTCGTCGTCACCCGGGGGTGGCGCGATGCACATGCGCTCGGCGACGATCGCGCACACCACGAGCACGGCACCGCCCCCGACCGCCACGGCGTTCGGCAGGACCGAGCCTAGCGGCGGCAGCGCGGAACGGGTCAGGACGTACACCAGGAGCCCCGCGCCGAAGCCGCCGAACAGCGCGCCCGCGACGCTCGACGCCTTCGCGAGGACCACGACGCGCGTCGCGTAGAGCGGGTCGACGGCGCGCTGCCGGGACGCCCCGTCGCGAGCATGCCGCCGCACCGGGCGGGCCATCAGCACGACGGCGACGCCGATCAGGGCGAGGGTCGCGCCGAGCGGGGTGGACAGGAACAGCGTGGGCGCCTGGCGCGAGGCCAGCACCGCGTCGAGCGCGAAGCCGGCGACGGCCGCCACGAGCGCGACGCTGACGAGGGTGGAGGCGCGGGTCGGCTTCACGCGGTCGGCTCCGGTGCGACCGGCTCCGACCGGGAGGCGCGGGTCGGACGGGAAGCGCGGGTGGGCTCGTCGAACAGGCGCGGCTCGTCGACACGCTCGGTGTCGTCCCCGACCGCCGCGAGCAGGTCGGCCACCGGTCCGGCACCCGGCAGCACGGCGTCCGGGTCGGCGTCGAGCCACGGCGCGAGCACGAACGCCCGTTCTCCGGCGCGCGGGTGCGGCACCGTCAGGGTGGGCGTGTCGAGCACGAGGTCGTCGATCGCCACGACGTCGAGGTCGAGCGTCCGGTCGCCCCAGCGCACCTCGCGGGTGCGGCCGTGCTCGTCCTCGATCCCGTGCAGCGCGTCGAGGAGTTCCTGCGGGCCGAGGTCCGTGTCGACCACGACGACGCCGTTCCGGTACCGCGGCTTCGTCGTGTCGAGGCCGTCCAGGGTCAGCGCGACCGACTCGACCTCGCGGCTCGACGCGACCGGGCGGACGCCGGGCAGGTCGGCGATGGCCCGGGCGGCTGCGCGCAGGGTGCTCCCGCGGTCGCCGAGGTTCGCGCCGAGGGCGATGACCGCCCGGCTCACTCTTCTTCCTCGGACGGGACGGCACCGCCGCGGGTCCGCCGGATCGTGATCGACACGTCGCTGAACGGCACAGTGATCGGCGCCTGCGGCTTGTGCACGGTGACCTCGGTCGCCAGGGCCGCGCGGTGCGTCAGGACCGCGGCGGCGATGCGCTCGGCGACCGTCTCGATGAGGTCCACCGGGTCGCGTTCGATCTCGGCGACGACCTGCTCGGCGAGCACGCCGTAGTGCACGGTGTCGGCGAGGTCGTCGCTGCCGGAGGCGGTGCTCGCGTCGACCTCGACCGCGACGTCGACGACGAAGTCCTGGCCGTCCTGGCGCTCGTGGTCGAAGACGCCGTGGTGGCCCCGGGCGCGGACCCCGGTCAGTCGGATGGTGTCCCTCATGTACGTGCTGCCCTCCAGGCATCCCAGACGTCGAGCACGGCACGCGTCGGTGCCGGGTCGTGCACGCGGACCCCCCAGGCGCCGCGTTCGGCGGCGAGGAGGCTGATCGCGGCGGTGGCGAGGTCGCGGTCCCGCGGTGGGGCGCCGGCAGCGCTGCCGACCCCGTCGAGGAACCGCTTGCGGGAGGCGGCGACGAGCACCGGCAACCCGATCGAGGCGAAGCGTTCGTAGCCGGCCAGGATCTCCCAGTTCTGGACGCCCTGCTTGGCGAAGCCGAGGCCGGGGTCGATCACGACCTGCTCCTGCCGGACCCCGAGCACGATGAGCTCGGCGACGCGCAGCTCGACCTCGCGGCGGACCTCGTCGACGGCGTGCGCGTACTCGGCGTTGCGGTACATGCGGTCGCTGTGCCCGCGCCAGTGCATCACGACGAAGCCGACGCCGGTGTCGCGGACGACCCGCACCATGTCCTCGTCGGCGAGCCCACCCGAGACGTCGTTGACGATCACGGCGCCGGCCTCGACCGCGAGCTCGGCGGTCGCGGCGTTCATCGTGTCGACGCTCACCGCGATGCCCTCGGACACGAGCTGGCGGACGACGGGCAGCACGCGCTGCTGCTCGACGTCCACGGGGACCCGTTCGGCGCCGGGTCGGGTGGACTCCCCGCCGACGTCGACCAGGTCGGCACCGTCCGCGACGAGCTGCCGGGCGTGGGCCACGGCGGCGTCGTACGCCTGGTGCAGCCCGCCGTCGCTGAACGAGTCGGGCGTGACGTTGAGGATGCCCATCACGCGCGTGCCGTCGGCGACCGTCCGTCCGGCCGCGGTCCGGTCGGCGCGGGTGGACGCGGTCACGATCTCGGGCACCGGTGCAGGCGCCCGGAGGTCGATCGCGACCGTCGGGGGCTCCGCGGCGGCGGCACGGGCGGCGAGCTCGACGTCGCGCGCCGAGCTCGCCTCGGCGAGTCGGCGCGCGCGTCTCGTCGGCAGGTCGGTCATGCCGGCCTAGGCGGGGGCGATACCGGGGTTGCCGAACGGCCGACGGCGGGGCTTCGACGGCGACTCGGTGTCGCCCTGCTCCGCCGCGGTCGAGGCGGCCTTGCCCGGGAACTCGATCGCCGGCAGGTTCGAGACCGGCCGCTTGTCGCTCGAGAGCCACTGCGGGCGCTCGGGCAGCTTGCGGACGTCCTTGAAGATCTCGACGAGCTCCGGCGCGTCCAGCGTCTCCTTGTCGAGGAGCTCGCCGGCCAGGCGGTCGAGGATGTCGCGGTTCGCGTTGAGCACCTGGTAGGCCTCGTCGTGCGCGGCCTCGAGCAGGGCGCGGGTCTCGGCGTCGACGGTCTCGGCGATGTTCTCCGAGTAGTCGCGACCACCGTTGCCGCCCATGTCGCGACCGACGAACGGCTCGCTCGACCCGGAGCCGAGCTTGACCGACCCGACCGCACGGCTCATGCCGTACTCGGTGACCATCTTGCGCGCGGTCGACGTGGCCTTCTCGATGTCGTTCGAGGCGCCGGTCGTCGGGTCGTGGAAGACGATCTCCTCGGCCACGCGGCCACCCATGGCGTACGTCAGCTGGTCGAGCAGCTCGTTGCGGGTCACGGAGTACTTGTCCTCGAGCGGGAGCACCATCGTGTAACCGAGGGCACGGCCGCGCGGCAGGATCGTGATCTTCGTGACCGGGTCGGTGTGCCGCATCGCCGCAGCCGCCAGGGCGTGCCCGCCCTCGTGGTAGGCGGTGATGAGCTTCTCCTGGTCGGACATGATCCGGGTGCGGCGCTGCGGGCCGGCCATCACGCGGTCGACGGCCTCGTCCAGCGCACGGTTGTCGATGAGCTGCGCGTTCGAGCGGGCGGTCAGGAGCGCGGCCTCGTTGAGGACGTTCGCCAGGTCGGCGCCGGTGAACCCGGGCGTCTTGCGGGCGAGGAGCTCCAGGTCGACGCTCGCGGCGAGCGGCTTGCCCTTCGCGTGCACCTCGAGGATCTGCTTGCGACCAGCGAGCGAGGGCGCGTCGACACCGATCTGGCGGTCGAAGCGGCCGGGGCGCAGGAGCGCGGGGTCCAGCACGTCGGGACGGTTCGTCGCGGCGATGAGGATGACGTTCGTCTTGCCGTCGAAGCCGTCCATCTCGACGAGCAGCTGGTTGAGCGTCTGCTCGCGCTCGTCGTTGCCGCCACCGATGCCGGCGCCGCGGTGGCGACCGACGGCGTCGATCTCGTCGATGAACACGATCGCCGGGGCGTTCTGCTTCGCCTGGTCGAACAGGTCGCGGACGCGGCTGGCACCGACGCCGACGAACATCTCGACGAAGTCCGAACCGGAGATCGAGTAGAACGGCACACCGGCCTCACCCGCGACGGCGCGGGCGAGCAGGGTCTTGCCGGTCCCGGGAGGGCCGTACAGCAGCACGCCCTTCGGGATCTTCGCGCCGACGGCCTGGAACTTGGCCGGCTCCTGCAGGAACTCCTTGATCTCGTGGAGCTCCTCGATCGCCTCGTCCGAGCCGGCGACGTCCGCGAAGGAGACCTGCGGGTTCTCCTTGTTGTTCATCTTGGCGCGGGACTTGCCGAACTGCATGACCTTCGAGCCGCCGCCCTGGGCGCTCGAGAGCAGGAACCAGAACAGGGCACCGATGATGAGGAAGGGCAGGATGATGCCGAGGAGCGACAGGAACCAGTTCCCCTGCTGCACGGTGTCGTTGTAGCCCTTGGGGAGGTTGGCGTCGTTGACGGCCTGGATGACCTCTTCGCCACGCGGCGTGGAGTAGTAGAACTGCTCCTTCGCGTTGCCGTCCTTGAGGGTGAGGTCCACGCGCTGCTCGGTGGAGTTCACCACCACGGAGGAGACCTTGCCGTCCGAGAGCTGCTCGAGACCCTTCTGGGTGTCGATCTGCTGGGTGCCGGACTGGCTGATCACGGCCCAGCCGATCCAGATCCCCACGATCGCGATCAGCACGTAGATGTACGGCCCGCGGAGGATGCGCTTGAAGTCCATGTGATCCGGGCACGGAGGCCCGACACCTTTCTCTGCCGGAGTTGCGTGGTCGTCAGCATACGGCCGCGACTCTGTGGCGGGGATGGGTGTCCTCTGCGGGCGAACTCCACACGCTCGACGAGTCGGCCGAGCGGGCCGACCGGACCGTCAGGAGTAGACGTGCGGCGCGAGCACGCCGATGCCGCGCAGGTTGCGGTAGCGCTCGTCGAAGTCCAGGCCGTACCCGACCACGAAGGCGTCCGGGATCTCGAAGCCGGCGTACTTCACGTCGACCTCGACCTTGGCGGCCTCGGGCTTGCGCAGCAGTGCGACGATCTCGACGCTCGCGGCCCCGCGGGACTCCAGGTTCTGCTTGAGCCACGAGAGCGTCAGGCCGGAGTCGATGATGTCCTCGACGATGATGACGTCGCGGCCGTGCAGGTCGGTGTCGAGGTCCTTGAGGATCCGCACCACACCGGACGACTTCGTGCCGGAGCCGTACGACGACACCGCCATCCAGTCCATGCGCGCCTGCATCTTGAGGTGCCGGGAGAAGTCGGCCATCACCATGACGGCGCCCTTCAGCACGCCGACGAGCAGCGGGTCCTTGCCCGCGTAGTCACGGTCGACCGCCGCGGCGAGGTCGGCGAGCTTCGCGTCGATCTGCTCGGGGGTGAAGAGCACTTCGGACAGGTCTGCCTGGACGTCGGAGAGTTCCACCGGTCCAGGGTAACCGTCACGGCGCGGCGCTGAACGCCAGCCGGTCGCCCTCCCGTGCGGCCTGCACCCCGGGCAGGTCGATCGGCCCCTGTCCACGCCAGTCGGTGACGAGCCGGCAGACCTCGAGCGTCTGGGTGCGCGACAGCGTGACGCCGAACTCCCCCTCGACCGCCAGCCGGACGAGTCGCTGCCGGAGCGCGGGCGGGTTCGCGAGGAGCCCCGACACCGACAGCGAGATGCCCGCCTCGGCGTGCTCGGCGAGGTCCTCCGCGAGCTCCTCGGCGAAGTGGTCGAGCGCGGCCGCGTCCTCGCGGAGCTGGTCGGCCGTTCGGGCGAGCGCCTCGGGCACCCCCGCGCCGAGCTCCCGCTCCAGGGCCGGCAGGAGTGTGTTCCGCACCCGCACCCGGGTGAACGCGGCGTCGTCGTTCTGCGGGTCGTCCCACGGGGCCAGTCCGGCGGCGACGCAGGCCTGGCGGGTGGTGTGCCGACGCACCGCGAGGAGCGGCCGGCCGTAGGCCGGTCCCTCCGCCCGCCGCACCAGCGGGGCCATGCCGGACAGGGCGTCCGGCCCGCTGCCGCGCAGCAGGCCGAGCAGCACCGTCTCGGCCTGGTCGTCGAGCGTGTGCCCGAACAGCACCAGGGGCGACCCGGTGGCGGTCGCGACGAGCGCGACGGCCGCGTGGCGCGCCTCCCGTGCGGCCGCCTCCGGACCACCGTCGGACCCGACCGCGACCCGACGGACGGTCACCGGCTCGAGTCCCAGCGACGACGCCTGCCGGGAGGCACGGATCGCCACCGCCTCGCTGCCCGCCTGGAGCGCGTGGTCGACCACCACGGCGCCGGCCCGCAGGGCCTGCTTCGGCGCCTCGAACGCGGTCGCGGCGGCGAGGGCGAGGGAGTCCGCACCACCGCTCAGCGCGACGGTCACGAGGTCACCGTCGTGCACGATCCCGTCCTGCCGGGCCTGCGCGAGCAGGCCGCGGACGGCGCGACGGGTCTCGGCGACGGCGGGGTCGAGCCGGGGGCGCGGAGCGTTCACCCGGTAACGTTAGCCGCGCTTTCGGAACCACCGACAGCCCGATCGACAAACCAGGAGTGCAGACATGGCCGCGTACGACGTCGTCGTCGAGATCCCCAAGGGCAGCCGCAACAAGTACGAGGTCGACCACGAGACCGGTCGCGTGTACCTCGACCGCGTGCTCTTCACGTCGTTCGTCTACCCGACCGACTACGGCTTCTTCGAGAAGACCCTGGCCGACGACGGCGACCCGGTGGACGCGCTCCTCCTGCTCGAGTACCCGACCTTCCCGGGCGTGGGCGTCAAGGTCCGCCCCGTCGGCGTCTTCAAGATGAGCGACGAGGCCGGCAACGACGCGAAGGTGCTCGTCGTCCCGGCGAAGGACCCGCGCTGGGCCCACGTCCAGGACATCGCGGACGTCCCGGAGCAGACCAAGGCCGAGATCGCGCACTTCTTCGAGCGCTACAAGGACCTCGAGCCGAACAAGTGGGTCAAGGCCGAGGGCTGGGGCGACGCCGCCGAGGCCGAGGCGATCGTGCAGGCCGGCCAGGCCGCGTACGTGCCCGCCGGTCACTGACCGCCTGACACCGACGACGACGCCCGCCCTCCGATCAGGAGGGCGGGCGTCGTCGTTCGTCGCGGGGTCGCCGGGATCTGCGCTCGGGGTCAGAGCGAGCCGGTCGGGCGGGCGACGTACGGCAGGAGCTGGCTCGGGGTCCAGATCGCCCGCTCGAGCACGCCGCGCTGCGGGTTCGCCGCCTCGACCATCATCCCGCCGCCGGTGTAGATCGAGTCGTGGTAGGCGCCGCTCACCGAGCCGTTGCTCGAGTAGAACAGGATGTCGCCGGGCTGCCGCTGCGACAGCGGGACGAGCCGGCCGATCGACTGGAAGTGGTTGTACTGCCAGACGACGTTGTGGCCGCCGGTCGCGACGCCCTGGGAGCCGTAGGCCATCATCACGAGACCGGAGCAGTCCCAGACGTTCGGGCCGGCACCGCCGAAGACGTAGGCGTCGCCGATCTGCGCGCGGGCGTAGGCGATGGCGCCGGCGGCCTTGGACGGGCTGCTCTGCACCGGGGTCGGCGCGGGAGCGGGAGCCGGGACGGGCTTCGGCGCGGGAGCGGGCTTGGGTGCCGGTGCCGGTGCCGGGGCGGGTGCCGGGTTGCTCGGCTGGCTCGTGCTCGGCTGGTTCGAGCTGGGCTGGTTGCTGCTCGGCTGGTTCGCGCTGGGCTGGTTGCTGCTGGGCTGGTTCGCGCTGGGGCTCGTGCCGCCGGACGGGGTGTTCGTCGACGGGCTGTTCGACGTGTTCGAGCCGCTCGCCCGGCCACCGGTGGTCTCCGCCGCGAGCTGCGTCTCGGAGCGCTGCGCCTGCTGCGCGTTCCAGTACGCCGTCTCGACGTCGACGCTCGTGCCCTTGAGGAACGCGAGCTGCGCGAGCACCTCGGCCTGCTTCGACTGCTCCTGCTGCACGCGCGTCTGGGCGGAGCTGGCGGCGGAGTTCGCCGCGTCGAGGGCCCGCTCGGACGCCGCCGTCGCCTTCGCGAGCGCGGTCGCCGCCGAGGACTGCTGCGCGGCGAGGGCGTCGACCGTGTTCTGGTCCGCCTGGGCCTGCGCGAGCGCCGTCGCCGAGCGCTCGGACAGCTGCGACATGGTGCCGACGCGGTAGAGCAGGTCCTTCGAGTCCGACGAGTCGACGAGCATCGAGGTCGAGATGTTGCCGCCACCCGTGCGCGACAGCTCGACCATCAGCCCGGCGACCTGCCCGGCGGACTCCTTCGCCCGCTGCGCCGCGCGCTTCGACTGCGCCCTCAGGTCGTCGAGGGTGTCCTTCGCCTGCTGCTGCTCGGACGCCGCCACGGCGTACGCCTGCCCGGCCTGCATCTCGACCACCTGTGCCGCGTCCGCCGTGTCCTGCAGCGACTGCAGCCGACTCGACAGCTCGTCGACGGTCTGCTGCGCGTCGGCCGCGTCCGCCTTCGCCGCTCGGACGTCGTCCCAGCTCGGCGTGGAGGGCGCCGCGTGCGCGGGACCGACCACGACGATCGACAGACCGATGCCGAGTGCTGCGACCATCGCGGTGCAGCCGGTGCGGGTGGCGGACTTCATGGTCAGTGCCTCTCGACGGCGCGCTCGTTCATACCGAGATCCCCCGCGCGGCCATGAAGGGGACCGGGTCGACGGCGGAGCCGTTCACCCGGGTCTCGAAGTGCAGGTGGCACCCGGTCGACCAACCGGTGGAGCCGATCTTCGCGATCTGCTGGCCGGCGGAGACGTGCTGCCCGACGGACACCAGGATGCCGCCGTCGACGATGTGCCCGTACGCGGTGGAGATCCCGCCGCCGTTGTCGAGCACGACCTCGTTGCCGTAGCCGCCGCCGTTGGCCGCGAACGTCACGGTGCCGTCGTGTGCGGCGTAGATCGGCGAGTAGCAGCCGGGCGCCAGGTCGACCCCGGCGTGCAGGGCGTGGGCGTGCGTGTACGGATCGACGCGCCAGCCGAACGGGCTGGTCTGGTACCCGCCCGCGGGACGGACCCAGCCGGACGAGGTCGGGGCACCGCCACCGGAGCCGCCGGACCCGTTGCCCGAGCCACCGCCCTGGTTCGCCGCGGCCTGCGCGGCTGCCGCCTGTCGGGCCTGCTCGGCCGCGATCGCCGCGAGCCGGGCCTTCTCGGCCGCGACGCCCTTCTGGTAGTCCGCCTCGACGTTCTGCTCGTTCGTCGTCAGGAGCGTCAGCTGCGCCTCGAGCCGCGTCTTGTTGTCGTTCTGGGCGTCGACCGCGGTCTGTGCGTCGTCCGAGGCCTGCTGCGCCTGCTTCGCCTTCGCCTGCGCCGCCTCGGCCAGGGCGCCGAGGGCCTGCTTCGCCGACTGCGCCTTGTCCGCCAGGCCCTGGGCGACGCCGCGGTCCTGGGTCGCCTGGGCGTAGATGCCGTCGGCCTGCTCGGTGAGCTTCGACATCGCGCCGAGCTCGTAGAGCAGGTCGCTCGACGAGGACGGGTGCGTGAAGATGTCCGTCGTCACGTCGTCGCCGCTCGCCCGACCGAGCTGGGCGGCGAGCTGCCCGGCCTGCGCCTCGGACTGCTTCGCGGTGCGCTCGGCCTCGTCCGCCTGGGACTGCAGCGTCTGGTGGGTGAGCGTCGCCTCGTCGAACTTCGTCTGCGCCGTCTGGTAGGCGGTGCCGGCGGCCTCGGCCGCCTTCTGGGCGGCGGACGCCTTGGTGGTGAGGTCGGCGAGGAGTGCCTTGATCTCGGTGACCTTCGCCTGCTGGGCGGCCTGCGATGCCTTCGCGGCCTGCACGTCGTCCCAGCTGGGGTAGCTCGTCGCGGACGCCAGGGCACCGAGCGCGCCGGCTGCGAGCGCGACGGCGACCGCGGCGGCGAGGACGCGGCGGCGGGGCAGACGGGAGAACAGGGGTGCAGTCGTCATGAGTCTCGATTTCGTAACAGCGCGGCATGGCTCACGCACGTAACACTGTCAACAGACGCAACAGTAACAACAGGGGTCGCAGCAGGGACACCCCCGTGCGAGGGTGCCTGGCCGTCGACGATGCTCGCACTCCCCCACCGATCGGACCCGTCTCCGCAGCGCGACACGCCGGGGATGCACGTTCCGGGGCGCTCGATTTGTGCATCGCCCGGGGCATCCGTATGCTTGTCCATCGGTAGCGCACGGCGCAGCTTGCGGCCCTATCGTTTAGTGGCCTAGGACACCGCCCTTTCACGGCGGCAGCACGGGTTCGAATCCCGTTGGGGTCACTCCACGTGAGTGAGCAAGCGACCGAGCAACGCCGAGGAGTACACACAAATACACATGGCCCTGTAGCGCAGTTGGTTAGCGTGCCGCCCTGTCACGGCGGAGGTCGCGGGTTCAAGTCCCGTCAGGGTCGCCACGGCTGGATAGCTCAGTTGGTAGAGCGTTCGACTGAAAATCGAAAGGTCCACGGATCGATGCCGTGTCCAGCCACGGTGAAGAGCCCCTCACGAGAGTGAGGGGCTCTTTTGCGTTCCCGGGGGTGTGCTCGAGGCTCGGCCTCGCAGCTCGGCGTGCCGCCGCACAACCGGAAGCACGCCGCGCCGCGCAGTTCCGCGGTGTCGCGTGCTTCCGGTCGTGCTGAGCGACGGAGACCCGCCGCGGGCCTAGGCCTCGCGGGTCTTCGGGCTGCTGTCGTTCGTCTTCGCCGGGTCGCGCTCGACGACCGAACCGAGGGCGTCGTCGATCCGGGACATCAGCTCCGCGGGGATCGTGACCCCGGCAGCGCCCGCGTTGTCGTGCACCTGCTCCGGCCGCGAGGCGCCGATGATGGCCGACGCGACGTTCTGGTTCTGCAGCACCCAGGCGACCGCGAGCTGCGCCATCGACAGGCTGAGCTCGTCCGCGATCGGCTTGAGCTCCTGCACCGCGGTCAGGACCTCGTCGTTCATGAAGCGCTCGATCATCTTCGCGCCGCCCTTGTCGTCCGTGGCGCGCGAACCCTCCGGCAGCGGCTGCCCGGGCTGGTACTTGCCCGTCAGGACACCCTGGGCGATCGGGGACCAGACGATCTGCGAGATGCCGAGCTCCTCGGAGGTCGGGACGACCTCGCCCTCGATCACGCGCCAGAGCGCCGAGTACTGCGGCTGGTTCGAGATGAGCTGGAACCCGAGGTCCTTCGCGAGGGCGTGCCCGGCGCGCAGCTGCTCGGCCGTCCACTCCGAGACGCCGACGTACAGGACCTTGCCCTGCCGGACGACGTCCGCGAAGGCCTGCATGGTCTCCTCGAGCGGGGTCTCGTGGTCGTACCGGTGCGCCTGGTACAGGTCGACGTAGTCGGTCTGCAGCCGCTCGAGGGAGCCGTCGATCGATTCGAGGATGTGCTTCCGGCTCAGCCCGGTGTCGTTGTGGCCCTTCGGACCCGTCGGCCCGAAGACCTTCGTGGCGATCTCCAGGGACTGCCGGCGCTCCCCCTTCAGGGCTTCGCCGAGGACGGTCTCGGCGCCGGTGTTCGCGTAGACGTCCGCGGTGTCGAAGGTCGAGATGCCGACGTCCAGGGCGGCCCGGACGCAGGCGATCGCCGCGTCGTTCTCGACCTGGGAGGCGTGGGTGAGCCAGTTGCCGTACGTGATCTCGGACACCTTGAGGCCCGAGTCGCCGAGGTAGCGGTACTCCATGTGCGTGTCACTCCTGTCGTGGAGCGCGTCGGTGCGCCCCGACCCGTGACGGTAGTCCGCAGTCCTCGTGCTGCGTCCCACCGACCACGTGACGACCGGTACGGTGAAGTACCAGTTCGCGCCTCGGGCAAGACGAAACCCCGGCGATGTGGCACAGGGCCAGGGATCGTTCCGGGGTCTTCGAGCCCAAGGGTACACGGAGGGTCGACGGTGGGGGAAGGACCGATGTCGAGCGGTGACGACGAAGCGCTGCTCGACTTGTTGACGACCGGCCGAATGTCCTCGTACTCCAGCGCGACCGGCTCGCCGTCGGCAGCGCTGCGGCTGTACGAGTGGAACATGCACGCGTCGGCCAGCGTGATGGAGCTGACCGGCATCGTCGAGATCGTCGCTCGGAACGCGCTGGACCGGGAACTCGCGGCGTGGGCTCGGAGGCGCCTCGACACTCCGGAGTGGTTCGGCCGTGCGCCCCTCGACCAGAGGGGCACTCGTGACGTCTCCAAGGCTGAGGATCGATCGCGACGGGCGGGGGCGCCGGGCGAGCACGGTCGGGTGGTCGCCGAGTTGTCCTTCGGTTTCTGGCGATACCTCGTCGGATCGCGTTACCACGCATCGCTCTGGGTGCCCGATCTGCATCGTGCGTTCCCGTACGGACCGCGAGACCTGCGCGCACGGCGGAGAGAGGTCGAACGCCGCATGCGCGAGCTGCACTTCGTGCGCAACCGGGCCGCTCACCACGAACCGATCCACCAGCGCGACCTCGGCCGGGACCTCACGTTCGCGCTCGAACTCCTCGGGTGGGTCCACCCCGTCGCGGCCGAGTGGGCCGCACGGGTGACGACCCTCCGCGCGGTCGTCGATGCTCGACCCGTGACGGTACGCGGCGGCTGAGGGGCAGGATCGCAGGAGCGCGGTGCACAGCAGCACCGCCGGGAGCGAAGGAGCATCCATGTCGGGACCGAGCGTGCTGTTCATCGGCGGCAGCGGCATCATCAGCGCCGCCTGTGTGCGTGAAGCCGTCGAGCAGGGGTTCGACGTGACCGTGCTGAACCGGGGCGAGACGGACAAGCGGCCGATCCCGGAGCGCGTGACGCGCCTCCAGGCCGACGTGTCGGACCGCACCGCGCTGGAAGCCGCGATCGGCGACCGACGGTGGGACGTCGTCGTCGACTTCGTGGCGTTCAGGCCGGACCAGGTGCAGCGCGACGTCGAGGTCTTCACGGGGCGGACGCGGCAGTACGTCTTCATCTCGTCGGCCTCGGCGTACCAGACGCCCGCCACACACCTGCCGATCACCGAGTCGACACCGCTGAAGAACCCGTTCTGGCAGTACTCGCGGGACAAGATCGCGTGCGAGGACCTGCTCGTCGAGGCGTACCGCGAGGACGACTTCCCGATGACGATCATCCGCCCGTCGCACACCTACGACGAGACCCTCGTGCCGTTCTCGGGCGGGTGGACGGTCCTCGGGCGGATGCGTGCGGGCAAGCCGGTCGTGGTGTGCGGCGACGGCAGCTCGCTGTGGACGATCACGCACGCGCGGGACTTCGCCGTCGGGTTCGTCGGGCTGCTCGACCGCGCCGAGGCGATCGGCGAGGCGTTCCACATCACGGGCGACGAGGCACCGACCTGGGACCGGATCGCGCACGAGCTCGCGGCCGCTGCCGGGGTCGAGGACCTGGAGATCGTGCACGTGCCGTCCGATGCGATCGACGCGCTCGACACGGACTGGGGTGCGAGTCTGCTCGGCGACAAGGCGAACACCTCGGTGTTCGACAACACGAAGGTGCAGACGCTGGTGCCGGAGTTCGCGCAGACCACGTCGATCCGGCAGGGTGCGCGGGAGATCGTCGCGTGGTTCGACGCGGACCCGTCGCGGCAGGTGACGGACGAGCGGCTGGACGGCCTGATGGACCAGCTGGTGGAGCGCTGGCGGGTGCGCTGACGCCGGAACAGCCGGAACGACGGACGGGCGCGCCCCGCTCAGCGGCGACGCGGAGCGTTGCGCGGGGCGCGCCGACCGAGCCCGCGAGGGAGGACGTGGCGGATCCGCCTCGTGCCTCCCGTCCGTCGGGTGGTCGCGTCGCGTCAGCGCGCGGCCAGCACCTCGCCGAGGGTCCCGATCGCGAGCCGGACCTCGTCGTCGGTGACGACGAGCGGCGGCGCGAAGCGGATGGTCGACCCGTGGGTGTCCTTCACGAGCACACCGCGGTCGGCCAGGTCGTGCGCGATCTCCTTGCCGGTGCCGAGCGCGGGGTCGATGTCGATCCCCGCCCAGAGCCCGGCCACGCGGTGCGCCACGACCCCGCGACCGACGAGGTCGTCGAGCAGACCGCGCAGCAGCGGTTCGCCGGCGAGCGCCCGCTCCTGGAACGTGCCCTCGCCGAGCATCGCCACGACCTCGGTGCCGACGGCGGCCGCGAGGGGGTTGCCGCCGAACGTCGAGCCGTGCTCGCCCGGACGGAGGACGCCCAGGACGTCCCGGGAGCCGACGACCGCGGACACCGGGACGATGCCGCCGCCGAGCGCCTTGCCGAGGGTGACCAGGTCCGGCCGCACCCCGACTCGCTCGACGGCGAGGGTGTGCCCGGTGCGTCCGAGCCCGGACTGGATCTCGTCGGCGACGAACAGGGCGCCGAAGTCGTCGCAGACCGCGCGCACGGCCGGCAGGTAGTCGGCGGGCGGGATGACGACCCCGCCCTCGCCCTGGATCGGCTCGAGCAGCACGGCGACGACGGTCTCGTCCATCGCCGCGCGGAGGGCGGCCGCGTCGCCGTACGGCACCGTGCGGAAGCCCGGCGTGTACGGGCCGAAGTCGTTGCGGGCGTCGGGGTCGTCCGAGAACGACACGATCGTGGTGGTGCGGCCGTGGAAGTTCCCGGACGCGACGACGATCGTGGCCTGTCCGGCCGGGACGCCCTTGACGCGGTAGCCCCAGGCGCGCGAGACCTTGATCGCCGACTCGACCGCCTCGGCCCCGGTGTTCATCGGGAGCACGAGCTCGGTGCCGGTCAGTTCGGCGAGCGCCGACGCGAACGGGCCGAGCCGGTCGTTCACGAAGGCACGGCTCGTCAGGGTCACCCGGTCGAGCTGGGCCCGGGCGGCGTCGAGCAGCCGCGGGTTGCCGTGGCCGAAGTTCACCGCGGAGTACGCGGCGAGCCCGTCCAGGTAGCGCTTGCCGTCGACGTCCGTCACCCACGCACCGTCGCCGGACGCGATGACGACCGGGAGCGGGCTGTAGTTGTGGGCGAGGGAGCGGTCCTCGACGGCGAGCGCGGCCGAGGTGTTGGTCCCCGTCGCGGTGTGCATCAGGACCGCGCGACGGAGGTGTCGGTGCCGACGGTGTGCAGGTCGAGCGTGCAGCACTTCACGCCGCCGCCGCCGAGCAGGAGCTCGGACAGGTCGACGCCGATCGGGTTGTAGCCCTTCTCGCGGAGCTGCTCGGCGAAGGTCGTGGCGCGCGAGGCGATCACGACGTTGTAGCCGTCGGAGTACGAGTTCAGCCCGAGGATCGCGGCGTCCTCCTCGGTCGCGATGATCGCGTCGGGGAAGCGCTCGCGCAGGATCGCCAGCGAGGGCTCGTCGAACGCGCTCTCCAGGTACGCGATGTTCGAGCGGCCGGAGGCGTCCGGCACCGGGTCGAGGATCGCGATCGCGGTGTCCAGGTGGTAGAAGTTCGGGTTCACGAGCTGCAGCGTGATGACCTGTCGGCCGTAGACCTTCGCGATCTCCTCGTGCGAGCTGCTGTCCGACCGGAAGCCCGTGCCGGCGAGGATGACGTCGTCGATGAGCAGGAAGTCCCCCTCGCCCTCGTTCGTCTCGACGGGCTCGGCGACGCGCAGGCCGGCGTCGCGGAACCAGTCCATGTACGCGGGGCCCTCGGGCTGGCGCTCGGGGTACTGGAACTTCGCGCCGTACGCGACGCCGTCGAGCACGAAGCCGCCGTTCGCCGCGTAGACCATGTCCGGCAGGCCCTCGATCGGCTCGATGTACGAGATGTCGAAGCCGAGCTGCTCGTAGACGTCGACGAGGGACTGCCACTGCTCGACGGCCTTCGACGTGTCGGTCGGCTCCTCCGGGTGCATCCACGGGTTGATCCGGTAGCTGACCGTGTAGTGCGTCGGCTTGCACATCAGGATCGTGCGCTTCGTGGCGACACGGGCCGGTGCTGCCTGCGGTTCGGTTGCGGTGTTCGACATCAGTCCTCCTGGGACCGGGGCCCGAGCCTGCCAGGAACCACCACGGGTGAAGCACTCCGGCGAGACGCAGGCTCACTCACCGCAGCGGACCAGGTCGACGCCGGCTCGATCCTTGCACGACTGACCGCAGCGGAACAGCACCAACACGAGAACCGACGCCGGATCCCCGGCACGAACCGTCCGATCGGTGCAGCAACGGTTCGATCACGCCCTGGCACCCGTTCGGGTGACGCACGATTCCTGCGTCGGACCCACCGGACTCGCAAGAACCGCGCGTACGATTGACGAACATGGATACGCTCGACCACCGCATCCTGGACCAGCTCCGGGAGAACGCCCGCGCCGGGTACGGCGACATCGGGTCGGTGGTCGGACTCTCGGCCTCCGCCGTGAAGCGCCGGGTGGACCGGCTCGTCGCGGACGGGGTGATCCAGGGCTTCACGATCAAGGTCGACCCGGCGGTGGAGGACCGCGGGACCGAGGCCTGGGTCGAGCTCTACTGCCGCGGCACGGTCTCCCCCGACGAGCTCCGCACGCTGCTCGACACCGTGCCCGAGGTCGTCGACGCCGGGACCGTCACGGGCAGCGCCGACGCCGTGGTGCACATGCGGTCGCGGGACCTGTCGGCCCTCGAGCTGGCGCTCGACCGCGTCCGCCTCGCACCGCAGGTCGACCACACCCGCAGTGCGATCGTCCTCTCGAAGCTCGTCAGCCGCGAGTCCGCGTAGGGTCGCGTCCGTGGGACGCGGGACGACGGCCGGGAGGCACGGGGCTGCGCCCGGCACGTCGACGGCGGCCCGCCACCTGGTCACCGCTGCGTCGGTCGCATACCTGGCCAACTGCCTGTGGGGCATGGCGGTCGCCGTCCGCGTCATCCGGACGAAGAAGCTCCGCGTCGTCCACCACGGCCTGTTCGTCGTCACGGCGACCCTGACCGGCGTCGCCGCGACGACCCCGGTGTGGACCCGGGACCGCTCGGCGCTGTTCCTGCTCCCGGCACTCGTCCCGCTCGCCGTCGCCCCGCGCACGAACCCGCGCTCGCGAGCACACTGGAGAGTCGCGGTCGCCGCGGCACCGTCCTACCTGGGGGCGCTGCTCGCACGCGGGCGACCAGGAGGGTGATCCGTGGAGCTGTTCGAGGCGATCCGCCGCCGGCGCACGACGAACGGGGCGTTCCTGCCCGACCCGGTGTCCGAGGAGCACCAGCGGCTGCTCATGGAGCTCGCCGGACGGGCCCCCTCGCAGCTCAACAGTCAGCCGTGGCGGTTCGTCCTGGTCGAGGAGCGCCCGACGATCGAGCGCATCGCCGAGATCAGCGGCCGCTCGATGACCCGCACGATGGCCGAGGGGACGTTCTTCGAGCGGTACCGGCCGTACTTCCGGTTCTCGCAGGCCGAGATGGACGAGCGCCGCGACGGGATGCTCTTCGACAAGCTCCCCGGACCGCTCAAGCCCTTCACGAAGCAGGTGTTCACAAAGCGCGGGCAACTGCTCATGAACACCCTGCGGGTGCCGCACACCCTGGGTGAGGAGAACCGCCGGCTCGTCGCGGGGTCGCCGCTGCTGCTCGGCGTGCTGCTCGACCGCCACGAGTACCGGAAGGAGGAGCTGTCCGGCTTCTACTCGGTGTTCAGCATGGGCGCGGCGATGGAGAACGTCTGGCTCGCGACGACGGAGCTCGGCCTCGGGATCCAGTTCGTGTCGTTCCCGATGGAGACCCCCGGCGCCTGGGCGGAGATCGAGGGGCTCCTGCACGTGCCGGACTCGCTCGAGCTGATGGCCGTCTACCGGATCGGGTACCTGCCTCCCGAGCGCCGCCGCCCCGCGATCGACTGGACCTCGAGCGAACGGAAGCGCGCCTCGCAGTACGTGTTCCGCGGGACCTGCGACACCCCGCAGCAGGGGTGGGACGACGCTCCCCTGGCGACCACCGCCGTGGACGGGAGCGACTCGTGACCGGCGGCCGGTCCGCCGGGGCCGAGCCGGGCCTCCAGGCCGTCGCCTCGGTCGCACCGGCCCTGCGGGGGCGACCGTGGATCTCACAGGACTGGCTCGACGTCGTGTTCGTGCACTGGCGGGTCGACGTGTCCGCGGTCGCGCCGCTGCTGCCGGCGGGTGCGCGACCGGACACGATGGCGCTCGACGGTACCGACGACGGTGCGACCACGTGGGTGGGTCTGATCGGCTTCCGGTTCACCGACACCCGCTTCCCGCCGCTCGGACCGCTCGGGCGGGCCGGCAGCGTCGGTGACTTCGTCGAGGTGAACGTCCGCGTCTACACGCGCGACGACCAGGGCCGACGCGGGGTCGCGTTCCTGTCGCTCGACGCCGGGAAGCTCCTGCCGACGGTCGGCGCGCGCGTCGCGACGGCGCTGCCGTACTGGTGGGCGCGCGCCGAGGTGCGGACCGGTGGCGGACGCGTCGGCTACGCGATGCGGCGGCACGGGACGCACTTGCGGTCGCTGTTCGAGGTCGAGGTCGGCGAGGCCGTGGCGGAGCCGTCCGCCCTCGAGACCTTCCTGACGGCGCGCTGGGGCATGCACGTGCGTCGGGCGGGGGCGACCCGGTACTGGCCGAACGAGCACGAGCCGTGGCCGCTGCACCGGGCGACGCTCCGGACGCTCCGGGACGACCTGGTCGCCGCGGCGGGGCTGCCGTTCGGACTCACCGGGCTCGAGCCGGACTCGGTGCTGTACTCCCCCGGTGTGACGACCCGGTTCGGCCGGGGCCGCTGACGGGCCGCGCCGCGCCGAGCGGACCGCGCAGCGGGGTGCCGCGCGCTGAGCGGGCCGCCCGGTGGGCATGAGTAGCGTCCGACCGGTGAACGACAGCGCGCACCAGCAGGACGTCCGACGCCGGGCGGGGTGGCTCCCGCAGGACCAGTCCGGGCTCGAGGGGTGGCTCCGCGGCCGCCGCGAGCGGCTGGACGAACGCGACCCCGACCGGGTCCTGCACCCGGCCGTCGCCGCGCTGCGGGACCTGGTCGAGGGCGACCCGCTGCTGCGCATGCAGGCGTCCGAGATGATCGCGCAGGTGCCGCAGGGCCGCGCGTACCGGGAACGGCACCTACGCAGCTTCGACGAGTTGCTCATGCTCGTCGACGACGTCGTGACGACGGCTCCGGAGTACAGCGACGAGCAGATGGTGATGACGCCCCTCGACGGCGTCCTCGACTGGACGAAGGCCACGCCGGCCGGCTTCGCCTTCTACCGTGACCCGCGGGTCAACGCGGCGATCCGCGACATCCTGCAGGGCTGGTGCACGTTCCTGGACAGCGAGAACTCGCTCCTGGTACTGGTCGACGAGCCCTCCGGGTGGTTGAACGACTCCGCGCGGCGGGCCCTCGGGATGGACCAGTTCGTGCACGACCCCGACGCCGAGCACTGGGGCTTCCCGTCGTGGAACGCGTTCTTCACGCGGGAGTTCAAGGAGGGCGCGCGTCCCGTCGCGGCACCGGACGACGACGCCGTCGTGGTCAGCCCGTGCGAGGCGACGCCGTACCGGATCGCGAGCGGTGTCCACCGCCGTGACGACTTCTGGATCAAGGCCGAACCGTACTCCGTCGAGGAGCTGCTCGCCGGCGACGAGTCCGTCGACCTGTTCGTCGACGGCACCGTGTGGCAGGCGTTCCTCAGCGCGCTCGAGTACCACCGCTGGCACAGCCCGGTGGCGGGGACGATCGTGCGCGCCTGGGTCGAGCCGGGCACCTACTACTCCGAGGCCGACTCGCAGGGCGCCGACGCCGCGGAGCCGCAGCGGTCGCAGGGGTACCTCGCGCACGTGGCGACCCGGGCGATCGTGCTCGTCGAGGCGGACGACCCGGCGATCGGGACCGTCGCGGTGGTGTTCGTCGGGATGTCCGACGTGTCCTCGTGCGTGATCGGCGAGGGCGTCGAGGAGGGCGCGCACGTCGGCAAGGGCGACGAGCTCGGGTGGTTCCGGTTCGGCGGGTCGAGCGTCTGCGTGCTCTTCGGCCCCGGCGTCGTCGAGTCGTTCTCGCTCGGCGCGGTCCCGCAGGCCCCCGACGAGGAACCCGCCCTGTTGCACGTGCGGTCCCACCTGGCGACTGCCACGCGGCGCACGGACGAGCAGTAGCGTCCGGCCCGGCGCCGGCGCCCACCGGTCGCCGCCGGGGTACGACCCCTGGGTGGTCGCCCGTCGCGCGGTGCGTACAAGGGGAGCATGACGCGTGTGGCTGTGGTGACCGGAGGATCGGCGGGACTGGGACGGGCGACCGTCCGGGAACTCGCGGCACGCGGATGGGACGTCGCCGTCCTGGCCCGTGGTCGCGACGGGGTCGAGGCCGCGGTCGCCGAGGTCGAGGCGGCCGGACGTCGGGGCCTCGCGCTCGTCGCCGACGTGTCCGACCGGCAGGCCGTCGAGGACGCCGCGGACCGGGTCGAGCAGGAGCTCGGGCCGATCGACCTGTGGGTGAACGGCGTCATGGTCGGGGTGTTCGGCAAGTTCCTGGACACCGCGGCCGAGGACTTCGAGCGTGCCCTGCACGTCACCTACCTCGGGTTCGTGAACGGCACCCGCGCAGCGCTGCGCCGCATGGTGCCCCGCGACCGCGGCCACGTCGTGCAGGTCGGCTCGGCGCTGGGCTTCCGGGGCATCCCGCTGCAGGCCGCCTACTGCGGGGCGAAGCACGCGATCGTCGGGTTCACCGAATCGGTGGTGTCCGAGCTCGAGCAGCAGGGCAGCAAGGTGGCGGTGTCCCGCGTGGACATGCCGGCGCTCAACACGATCCAGTTCCAGTGGGTGCAGTCGACGCTGCCGCACCTGGCGCAGCCGGTCGCACCGATCTACCAGCCGGAGGTCGGCGCCCGAGCGATCGCCACGGTCGCCGAGCGGCCCCGCCGTCGGACCTGGGTGGGCGAGTCGACGGTCTACACGATCCTCGGTAACCGCATCAGCGGGCGCTTCGCCGACTGGTACGCGGCGAAGACCCTCGTCTCCGGCCAGCAGGCGCCGCAGAAGGACGGGAACCAGATCGGGGTCAACCTGTACGAACCGGTCCCGGGTGACCACGGCGCGCACGGGGTGTTCGACGACTCCGCGCACGCCTGGTCGCCGCAGACCTGGTGGGTGGAGCACCGTCGGCTCGGCAACGGCCTGCTCGGTGCCGCGCTCGGGATCGCCGGCGCGGTCGCACTCGCCGCCGGACGTCGTCGATGAGCCGGTCGCCGCGGCATCGGTCGGCACGGCCCCGCTCGGCACAGGACGGTCGAATCGTCGAGGTCGTGCGCGCGGTCGTCGGCGTCGCGCACCTGGTGCTCGCGGGACGACGCGGTGCGCCGCACCGGGTCCTGCACGGGGTGCTCGCCGTCCGACAGACCGGGCAGGCGGCGATCACCGCACGGATCGACACGGCCGACGCCCACACCGCCGGTGCGGTCGTGGACGTCCTGCACGGCGCGACGATGCTCCCACTGCTCCTGCTCCCCCGGTTCCGCCGGTTCGCACTCGGTCAGGCCGTGCTCGCGGTCCTGCTCGCGGTCGCCGAGGTCGCGTCGGTCGGGCGCGGACGCCGCTGACGGCAGCGCGCCTTCCGCACAGGGCCACACTCGCGCACGAGGGCACGGCGTAGCGTCCGGGGCATGAGCAACCACGACGAGGGCGTCCAGACCGAACCGGTGATGGACGGCGCGAACGAGGCCACGAACCACGAGAAGCTGCGCGGGCTGATCGAGCAGGTCGACCACGACCACCACGGCGAGGGCGCCGGTGCGATGGCCGACCACCTCCGCGACCGGATGGACGAGACCGGCGTCGAGCACGAGGACGGCGCAGCCACCGAGGACTGACCTCGCGTCCGACGGCGCACGTCCGGCGTGCTCCGGCCGCCTGTTCCGGACCGGAGGCGCGGCTCACGTGACGCGCGCGCGGAACGTGCGCAGGGCCTCCAGTCGGGCGTCGTCGAGTCCCGACGACGCGACGAACCCGTCGACGTCGAACGCCGCCAGCGCTGCGCGGAACGCGTCGGCGACCGTCGTGCCGTGCTCCGCGCAGAGCGCGTCGATGCGGACCTGCTGGTCCGGGACACCGAGCGCCGCCCACAGGGCGGCGAGGTCCGTGGCGCTGACCAGGTGGTCGGCGACGATCGCCTCGGGCTCGACGTCGGCGATCGTCAGGAGGGCGAGCGCGACCATGCCCGTGCGGTCCCGGCCGGCGGCGCAGTGGAACAGCACGCCACCCGGGCCCGCATCTGCGATCGCGGCGAGGGCGGCCCCGGTGCGCTCGGGCAGCTCGCCGAGGTGCGCGCCGTAGTACAGCGGCGTCGCGACGAGACCGTTCTCCCAGTAGCGGTCCCAGAACGCCGGGGCGTCGTCGCGACCGTCGTGGTCGACCGCGACCGTCGTGACCCAGGACGGGCGCGGGTTCTCGTCACGGGCACGCTCGTCGGGCGCCCGGAGGTCGACGATCGTCCGGATGCCGGCGTCGTGCACCGCGCGCCAGCCCTCCGCCGTCAGCCGGTCGACGTTCTCGGACCGGAACACGCGGCCGGTCGGGGTCGTCGTGCCGTCGCGCCGCGGCAGGCCGCCGAGGTCGCGGGCGTTCACGAGACCGTCGGCGACGAGCCGGCGCAGGCTCCCGGACCGGGCGGATCCGGACACGCTAGACACGGAGCGCCGCGAAGGCCGGGTCGACGTCGCCGAAGCGGTGCGCGGTGATCGCGATCGATTGCTCCCGCAGGTAGTGCAGCATCTCGACGACGCCGGACTCGACGACCGGGGCGTCCACCACGTCGACGTCCACGCTCGCGCCGAGGGCTTCCTCGAGCGCGAGGGGGTCGCCTCCGACGATCCGGATCCGGGCGCCCGGGCCGCCGAACGCGGCGGTCGGCGGGCGGTCCTGGCCCTCGGTCTGGGCGAGCACGGCCTCGAGCGCGTCCTGCGGCTCGTCGCCCGTGCTCCAGTCGCTGCGGAAGACGGCGCCGGACGCCGCTCGGCCCAGGAAGTCCTCGTCGGACTCGACCAGGTGGTCGACGACGTCGAGCGGTGACCGGGGTCCGGCGAGCAGCTGGGTGAGGGGGCCGGGCAGGGGGCGTGCCGTGCTCAGCAGGACGTGGGCGCGCGCCGAGGTCGCGGCGACGAGCGTCCGGACCAGGGCACCCGTCGGAGCGCCCTCGGCGTGCCGGACGACGACCGACCGGGGACGCCAGCGGTGCACGTTCCGCTCGATGCCCAGCCCGGTCGGGTCCTGCGAGCGGCCGTACAGCGACTGACGGGCGCGGACGTCGCTCAGGGCGCCGGCGCGGACCTGGTCGAACTCCTCGAACGACAGGCCGCTGCGGGCCGCCTCGATGAGGGTCGTCACGCGCGACGGTAGCCCGGTGAGCTGGATGCTCTTGTGCACGCTGCGCGGGACGGGCTCCCACCGGCCGAGCGTCGCGACGTCGAGCGGACCGCCGGTCTGGGCACCGGGGCCGACCGACGAGGCCTTCCAGCCGCCGGTCGGACGCCGACCCACGACGGCGCCCGTGGTCCGACGGTTGACGACGAGCTCGCCGGCCTGGACCGACGCGACCCAGGTGCCGACCTCGTCGACGTCCAGCGAGTGGAGCCCGGCGACGAGTCCGGAGTCAGGGCCGTTCTGCACCGCGATCGCCTGCTCGAGGGTCTCGACGTGCACGATCCCCAGAACGGGCGCCGCGGCCACGTCGTGGTGGAAGGCGCTGCCCGGACGGACCCCGTCGCGGATGCCCGGCGACCAGAGCCGCCCGGTGTCGTCGAGCGGGGCGGGCTGCACGAGCCACGACTCGCCCGGTCCGAGCTCGGTGAGCGCACGGAGCACCGCACCGCTCGGCTCCGAGACGAGCGGACCGACCTGGGCGGTGGGGTCCTGCGGCCACGCGACCCGGAGCGTCCGGGTGGCGTCGACGAGCTGTCGGCGGAACCGCTCGCTCTCACCGACGGAGCCGACGAGCACGACGAGGGGCGCGGTGGCGCGGTCCTGGCCCGCCTGGCCGAACGCGGAGTGCACGACGTCCTGCGCCGCCTGGTCGAGGTCGGCGCTCGGCGTCACGACGACCGTGTTCCGGCTGCTCGTCGCCGCGGTGAGCGGCAGACCCGCCCGCCACCAGCGGAACGAGCGCGCGGTGTCGGTCGTCCCGGTCAGGAGCACGCGGTCGACGGTCGGGTGCGCCACGAGGTCGCGGCCGAGCTGGTCGACGTCGAGGTCGACGAGCTGCAGCAGGGAGTGCGGGACCCCGGCGTCCCAGAGCACGTCGGCGAGCACCGCGCCGGAGCGTCCCGCTCGCGGCGAGGGCTTGAGGACGACACCGCTCCCCGCGGCCAGCGCAGCCGTGACCCCGGCGGCGGCGATCGCGACGGGCGCGGTCCAGCTCGGGACGACGACGGTCAGGCGCGGGGGCACGAAGCGGGCGCCGTCGCCGTCGAGCCCGGCGAGGTGCCGTGCCCGGTCCGCCGCGTGGTGCGCGAGGTCGACCGCCCGGGTGACCTCGGTGTCCGCCTCGGTCAGGGTCTTGCCGGTCTCGGCGACGAGCACCTCGACCAGGTCCGCACGACGGGCCGCGAGCTCGTGGCCGATCAGGTCGAGGAGTTCGGCGCGGTCGCCCGGGTCCTGGCGACCCCAGTTCACGCCGGCCTGCGCGGTGCGCGCGACGATCCGCTCGAGCTTCGACCGGTCGGCGGTCCGGGCGCCGCGCAGGGTCTGCACCCCGAGCCGCGACGACGGCACCCGGCCCAGGACGTCGGCGGCCCACGCGCGGTTGCCCGGGGTCGAGGGATCGGTGTCGGCAGCGTTCTCGAAGGCCGTCCGGATCGTCGGGCTGCCCAGGGGCTGTCGGCGGTCCTGGGTGCGGTGGGTCGCGGGCACCGGCTCGTCGAGGGCGTCGAGGGCCTCGCGGTGCCGCGCGGCCTGCTGCTCCAGCGCGTGGGGGTCGATCGGCCCGGCGCCGATCGCGGCGACGAAGTGCTCGGGGCCGGCGTTCTCCTGCAGGCGTCGGGCCAGGTAACCGATGGCCGCGTCGAAGTGGTCCGGCTGCACGACCGGCACGCCGAGCACGATCGGCCCGACGTCCTGGCGCACGGCGTCGGTCGTGCCCGTGCCCATCCCGAGCAGCATCGCGACCCGGACCCCGTCGGCCACCCCGCGCCGGCCGGCGAGCAGCCACGCGGTCGCGAGGTCGAACAGGTTGTGACTGCCGACCTCGACCCGAACGGCGTCGATCCGCTCCGGCGTCAGTGCGGCGTCGAGCAGCCGGAGGTACGCGGTGTCGGTCTCGCGCTTGGACCCCCACGTGGCGAGCGGCCAGCCGCGCAGGACGGACTCGACCCGTTCGGCGGGGAGTTCGGCGCCCTTGACGAGCCGCACCGTGACGGGAGCCCCGCCGCGTGCCCGACGCTCCTGCGCCCACGTCGTCAGGTCGTCGAGGGCCGCCGCGGTGTCCGGCAGGGCGGCCTGGAGCGTGATCCCGGCCTGCAGACCGGTGAACTCGTCGCGGTCGAGCAGCGCCCGGAACACCGCGATGGTCAGGGCCTGGTCGGCGTGGAGACCGGCCTGCAGGGTGACCGTGCCGGCGGGACGGCCGAGGGCGATCGGGGCGGCAGCCGCCCGGAACAGCGGCACGAGCCGGTCGACCGCGCGCTCGACGGTCCGCTCGGGGGCCCACGGCGCGAGCTGCGGCACGACGCTGCGCAGCGAGACCGCCACGCGGTCGACGTCCGGTCGTTCGAGCAGCTCCACGGTCGCCTGCAGCCGTCGGTCGCTCTCGGCGCTGCCGAGGACGGCGTCGCCGAGCAGGTCGACCTCGACCAGGGTGCCCGCGCCGCCGACCTTCGCCAGGGCGGACCCGAGCTTGGCGGGGGTCGCGTCGACGACGAGGTGCCCGGCGACGCGACGCAGGATCCGGCGCGCGGTCGGCACCACGGCCCACGGCGCCATCGTCGCGAAGCCGCCACCGAGGGTCACCGCGCCGCGGAGGTACCAGGCCAGGTCCTCCGGCACGTCCTGGCTGACCTGCTCGAGCGTCCGTGCCGCGACCCGCGGGTCCTCCGGCCGGACCACCCGGTCGAGGAAGCCGCGGGTGAAGGCGAGGCCCTGCTCGTCACGGAGCACCTGGGCCAGTCGGGCTGCACCGGCGTCGGGCTTGCGTCCCGCGGACGCCGCCGTCCACCGTCGCACGAGGGCGACGGCGTCGTCGGTGCAGTCCTGCAGTCGCGCGCTCGGCATGCCCCTGATCGTATGCCGAGCCGCCGACGCCACCTCGGAGCGTGCTGGACGTGCCGTGGAGGTCGTCCGGACGGATGATCCTGGTGGACGCCGACGCGCCGGTGGATACGCTGAGCGGCATGTCGACGGAGGGCAGCGGTGACCACGACTGGGCCACCTGGGACGCGTACCACGACGCCTGGCGACGGCTCGACCGGGCCCTCGACCGGGCGGTGCAGGAGGGGGCGGGGATCTCCGTCCCCGAGTTCGAGATCCTGATCGGCCTGCACCGCGATCCCGAGCACCGCCTGCGGGTCCGCGACATCTCGACGGGCATCGGCTGGGAGAAGTCGCGCGTCAGCCACCAGGTGACGCGCATGGTCGCGCGCGGCCTGGTCGTCCGCGCCGACTGCCCGCAGGACGGGCGCGGCAGCTGGGTGGAGATGACGCCGGACGGGCGGCGCGCGGTCCTCGCCGGGATCCGCGCGCACACGGGCGCGCTCGAGGAACTGTTCTGGAGGCCCGTGGGGACGGACGCGGACACGCTGCGGTCGGTCAGTGCGCGCCTGGACGAGGCCGTCGGCCCCGACGATCACGAGGGTCCCGCCGCCGACTGAACGGCACGACGGACGCCCCGGCGGTTTGTACATCAGTACTGCAGTTCTACGAGTCAACCTCTACCGTCGTGATCGCGGAGTCCAGCGCACTCCGGTTCACCAGCGAAGGAGTTGCCCGTGTCGTTCCGCGCTGCGCGTGAGGGCCGAGCAGCAGTGAAGATCCTGACCGATCTCACGTTCTCGATCACGGTCGCGGGCTTCCTCCTCGCCTCGAGCTCAGCGCTGTTCGCTGCCACGCTCGACACCCCTGCCCGCCCACTCGGTGTCCTCGCCTCCGGGGTCGCCGTCGGACTGAGCGGGATCTACGTCGGCACGGTCGCGCGACTGCGTCACGCGCGCCGACACGGAGATCGGGCCCGCTAGCAACGACGACCCGCTCGATCGCGGGCCTCCCCGGCGCAGCCGGGGAGGCCCGCGATCCGTCAGAGGTGCACGTCGGCCAGGACGCCGGACTCCCCGCGGAGCCGGACCTCGACGGTCGCGATCTCGTCGCGGGGGATGTCGGTCGAGGCGGAGAGCCCGCGGGCCTCGGCGCCGGCGGCCGACCACGACGCCACGGTCTGCACGGTGCCGTCGGTGCGGACCACCACGAGGTCGTACATCACGGAGCCGTCCGACGACCACTGCTTGCCGCCGTAGGAGCACCCCCAGTCGAAGCGCGTGCCCCACTGCTCCCCGCTGACCGCGAGGTCGACGTCGAGACTCTGCGAGCCGGTCATCGTGTAGCGGTCCCCCGGGCCGGCGGCGGTCGGCGACGCACCGGCCTGGACGGTACCGCGCTCCCCCGCCGTCCCGACGGCGAGCCCGCCGAGCACGGCGGCGACGACCGCGAGCCCCGCGGTGGCCGCGACCCAGACCCGGCGACGACGACGGCGGTGCCGGACGCGGTGCGCGACGGAGGCGAGGGTGCCCGCGGAACCGGTGTCCTGCCTCCCGTCCGGTTCGGCGATCTCGATCGCCTGGTCGGCGGGCAGCTTGCCCAGCAGGCCGGGCAGACCGACCAGCTCGGCGACCGCTGCGGTGCAGCGGGGGCACGACTCCAGGTGCCGCTCGTACTCCAGCCGCTCGTCGGCGGGCAGGGAGCCCAGCACGTAGGCGGCGTCCCACTCGGCGTAGCGGTCGTGCGCGGTCGGGTCCACGCTCATCGGGTCACTCCTCGTTCCTGCAGGGCGAGCCGGAGGGCTCGCAGCCCGTAGTGCAGCCGCGACTTCGCGGTGCCCTCGGGGATGTCGTGTCGTCGGGCGATCTCGGGGACCGTGTGCCCCAACCAGTAGGCGTCGACCACCACGCGGCGGTGCTCGGCACTCAGCGATGCCAGTGCGTCGGCGACCACGATGCGGTCGAGGACGGCGTCGGTGCGGTCGGCCTCCGCACGGTCGACCGGGTGTTCGGAGCCCTGCTCGCGTCGGTTGCGGGCGGAGCGGGCGTCGTCGACGACCAGGTTGCGGGCGACCGTGAAGAGCCAGGCGCGTGCGCTGTCCGGCGCGAGCTCGAGGACGGCCGGACGCTGCCACGCGCGGACCATGGTCTCCTGGACGACGTCCTCGACGATCGAGCCGTCCCGCGTCAGGTGCCGGACGTACCGCGTGAGCGCGTCACCGTGCTCGCGGTGCAGCGTCGCCAGCAGTTCGTCAGCGGGACGGCCCGTCATCGTCACTTCCCCAGGTCGAGGGAGAACTCGACGGAACCCTTGTCGTCGACGGTGACGAACCCGAGCGACGGGGCCTGGACGCCGTAGTCGGCGAAGGTGATCGGCACGCTGCCGACGACCTGGACGGTGCCGCCCTGGCCGACGGCGACCTGCGCGTCGGCGGTGACGGGCTTCTCGACGCCGTGCAGGTCCATCGTGCCGGTGAGGGTCACGTCCTGGGCGGTGCCGTCGAGCGCCTTCGAGACGTCGACGGGCTGGGTGAGCGTGAACGTCGCGGTTGGGAACTTGGCGGTCTCCAGCGCCTTGTCGCGGAAGTACGCGTCGCGGGCGGCCTCCGGCGTGCTGATCTTGCCGACCTGCACGGTGACCTCGGCCTTCGTGAGGGAACCGCCGGCGACCTCCGCCGTGCCCTCGACGTCCTTCGTGCGACCGACCACGTTCACATCATTCCCCTGCAGGACCTCGTGCACGCGGTACCCCGCATAGGACGTGCCCTTGCTCGTCCAGGTGCCGTTCGCCTCGTTCGCGGTGAGCGACCCGGCGGCGCCGGACGCACTCGCGCTGAGGGAGGGTGCGGCTGCGGCCTGGCCGTTGACCGTGTTCGCGTAGATGACCGGGCCGGCGATCGCGGCGGCGGCCCCGATGACGACGACGCCCGAGGCGATGCCGATGATGACCTTCGTACGTGTGCGGAGTCCCATACCCCGACGACGAGACGGGGCGCCGGATCGTTCAGATCTCGTCGGAGCAGTTCTCGTCCGCCGGGGCGGCGGTCGCTGCTCCGGGCGCGCGAACGGCGCCGTCCCTGGAGGGGCGACGCCGTTCGTGTGGTGCGGTGCGGTGGTGTTCCGCGGGGGTGTTACTTGATCTGTGCGGTGATGGTCGCGGTCCCGACGAGGAGACCACCCTTGACCGCGTCGGTCTTGAAGGTGCTGTTGAGCAGCTTCGCGGCGTCGTCGGAGACGTGGACCGTGGTGCCGGTCAGGATCGCGTTGTCACCCTCGAGCTGCAGCGGCTTGAGCGTGCCACCGTGCAGCGAGAACAGGTACGCGTTCGACGCTGCGACCTGGCCGTTGACCAGCACGTCGCCGTAGAGCTTGGACGAACCCGGGTTCACCACGAAGTTCTCCAGCGTCACCGTCGTGTCACCGGCCTTGAGCGTCAGGCCCGAGTCGTCGTGGTTCAGCAGCCCCTGCACGTACGGACGGTAGTTGCCGTCCGGCGACCAGTACGTCACCGAACCGGCCGTGATCGGGAACGACACCGACCCGTTCTCCAGCTTCGCGTTGCCCGACACGCCCGGGGTCAGGCCCAGCGAGGTCAGCGCGTCGGTGAAGCCCTTGTCCAGCGCGACGGCGGTGTTGCCGCCCTTGACCTCCGGCACCGACGCGACCGGGCCGGGGATCTTCGACGAGGACGAGGAGACGGTGTGGACGGTGCCGTCGGCCTGCGCGGCGGACACACCGAACGCGGCCCCACCGAGCACCAGGGCGCCCGTGGTGGCGAGGGTGATCGAGGTCTTCAGGCTCTTACGCATGAGTTCGTTCCTTTCGTGGTCGCGCTCGGCGCGATATCTCTGTATGCGCGCCGAACACACCCCACATGGGGGTGGAGAACCAGCTGGCTGCGGCTGGTGAGCGCCCCGGGATTTTCCCGGCTGTTGCATCTGATTCGGGAGCCTACGGAGATCGGTTTGGCCGAATTCAGCGACGTTACCGTTCTGTTACCAAACCGGGGGACGAAGGCGCTCGACGGCCGTGGCAAGGTCGAGGGGTGCAGCACACGAAGACCGCCGTCATCGCCGGGTGCGGGGACCTCGGGACCGAGGCCGGACTCCGCTTCGCCGACCAGGGGTACAGGGTGGTCGGGCTCCGGCGCCGAGCCGAACGGATCCCGGCGCCGATCACCGGCCGGAGCGTCGATCTGCGACGGGAGTCGCCGACCATCGACGCGGACACGGCCGTCGTCGTCGTGGCGTTCGCCGCAGGCTCCCGTGACGTCGACGAGTACCGCGCGACCTACGTGGACGGCCTGCGGAACGTGCTCGACGGCATCGAGGCGTCCGGGGCCTCGCCGCGGGTGGTCGTGGTGTCCTCGACCGCGGTGTACGACGAGTCCGACGGCGGCGAGGTGTCCGAGGAGACCCCTGCGCGGGCCGGGACACCGACCGCTGGTGTGCTGCTCGAGGCCGAGGAGCTGCTGCGCGCCCGACGCCCGGACGCCGTGCTCGTGCGGCTCTCCGGGATCTACGGCCCCGGGCGGGAACGGTTGATCGACCAGGTGCGGGACGGCTCCGCCCGGCTGGCCCCCGTCGCGGGCGGCTCACCGCACACGAACCGGATCCACCGGGACGACGCCGCCGCGGCGCTCGTGCACCTGGCGACCGTCCCGGACCCGGCGCCGACGTACCTGGGGACCGACGACGAACCGGTCCGGCTCGACGACGTCCTCGTGTTCCTGGCCGGCGAGCTCGGCGTGCCGGTGCCACCGCGGGCCAGGGCGGCCGGACGGCAGGCCGGCGGCGACAAGCGGCTGTCGAACGCGCTGCTCCGGTCGGCGGGCTGGGAACCGCGGTACCCGACGTTCCGCGAGGGCTACCGCGCGGTGCTGGCGGGCGAGGGCGTGCGGCACCCGTAGCGCTCGGGGCACCGCGCCGCGCCGGCGGGGGCGGCGAGGGTGCCACATCTGGGACGCTCGATGGCCTGCGGCGACGTGTCGTGCCCACTCGGCGGAACGTATGCGGCGTGTCGTGCACGCTCGACGAGACGCACGAGCACCCGCCCAGCACCCCCGGCCGCGCTCCGCCCGCCCGCGCACCGACCGGCTCCTCAGTGGAACCGGTGGTCCTGGATCGTCATGCGCGGCCCGAACGCCGGCTTCCGGAAGCCCGAGCCGCCGATCAGCCGCACGACCCGCTCCCGGTGCCCACGCCAGGGTTCGAGGAGCTCGAGCATCCCGTCGTCGTCCACCGGCGCCCCGGCGAGCGCCCACCCGACGAGGGCCGGCACGTGGTAGTCCCCGACGCTCGGTGAGTCCGGGTCACCGTGCGCACGCTGCGCGGTCTCGGCAGCGGTCCACCGGCCGATCCCGGGCACCGACTGCAGCCGCTCGGCCACGACCGCTCCCCCACGGCCGAGCCCGAGGGTCCGCTCGAGCGCCGGGGCGACGCGCATCGCCCGCATCACGGTCGCCGACCGGCCGGGTTCGATGCCGGCCCGGTGCCACTCCCAGCTCGGGATCCGGGCCCACTGCTCCGCGGTCGGCTGCACGAACATGCCGTCGGGCGCCGGCCCGGGCGCGGATTCACCGAAGCGCCGCAGCAGGTACCGCCAGGCGCGCCAGGCCTGCCGCGAGGTGACCTTCTGCTCCATGACCGCCGGCACGAGCATCGCGACGACCGTGTTCGTGCGGAGCAGCCGGAGTCCGGGTTGGCGGTGCCGCGCCTCGGCCAGGAACGGGTGCGCCCGCACGTCCAGGTCGGACCAGTCGTCGCCCCGGCCGAGCAGGTCGGGGGCGTGCTCGACCGCCCATCCGGCGCCGTCGCCCCACGCCGACACCGCGACGGCGTCCGCGCCCGCCCGGCGGACGAGCACCGAGGCCGCGCCGGTCGGCGTGCGCAGGGCGAGCCACGTGTCGGCGCCGACCACCTGGAAGGCGGGGTCGCCGGAGCCGCGCTGCAGGGGCCGGAGGGTCGCGCGGACGTCCAACGCGCCTCCAGGCCGGTAGACCGTGTCCACGCGACCGGCCGCAGCCGACGGGGCGGCGGCGACGGGAGACGGGACGGACACACGGGGATGGTAATGCCACACCACCGTCGGACATGATGGGACCGTCCCCGCACCACCCGACAAGGGAGTCTCCATGCGCATCGGCATCCTCACCTCCGGAGGCGACTGCCCCGGCCTGAACGCGGTCATCCGCGGCATCGTGCTCAAGGGCATCGCGATCCACGGACACGAGTTCGTGGGGTTCCGTGACGGCTGGCGGGGCGTCGTCGACGGCGACATCGTGCCGCTCGGACGAAAGGACATCCAGGGCATCGCGAAGCAGGGCGGGACCATCCTCGGCACGAGCCGGACGAACCCGTTCGAGGGGCCGAACGGCGGTGTCGAGAACATCACGGCCACGCTCGAGCGGCACGGCATCGACGCGATCGTCGCGATCGGCGGCGAGGGCACCCTCGCGGCCGCGAAGCGCCTGACCGACGCGGGGCTCAAGATCGTGGGCGTCCCGAAGACCGTCGACAACGACCTCGGTGCGACCGACTACACGTTCGGCTTCGACACGGCCGTCGCGATCGCGACCGAGGCGATGGACCGCCTGCGCACCACCGGCGAGTCGCACTCCCGCTGCATGGTCGCCGAGGTGATGGGCCGCCACGTCGGCTGGATCGCGCTGCACTCCGGGATGGCCGCGGGCGCGCACGCGATCCTCATCCCGGAGCAGAAGACGAGCATGGAACAGATCGCCGAGTGGGTGCGGTCGGCCTACGACCGTGGCCGCGCCCCGCTCGTCGTGGTCGCCGAGGGCTTCGTCCCCGACCACGAGGACAACGCGCACACCGAGCGCGGGCTCGACGCGTTCGGGCGGCCGCGGCTCGGCGGCATCGGGGAGCGCCTCGCGCCGATGATCGAGGAGCTGACGGGCATCGAGACGCGGGCGACGACGCTCGGGCACATCCAGCGCGGCGGGACGCCGACCGCGTACGACCGGGTGCTGTCGACCCGGCTCGGGCTCGCGGCGATCGACTCCGTCGTCGAGGGTCGCTGGGGCCGGATGGTCGCGCTGCAGGGGACGGACATCGTGCACGTCTCGTTCGAGGACGCGCTCGGGGAGCTCAAGACGGTGCCGCAGGACCGCTACGACGAGGCCGCGATCCTGTTCGGGTGAGCGGCGGGTGCCGTTCCGCGCGTGGGGTGCCGATCTGCGCATCGGAGGCCGTTCCGCGCATGGTGGGTCGTTCCTTCCGGCCCACCATGCGCGGATCGTCCTCCCATCGCGGACGCGATGGGCCGGAACGACGGACTGGAGGATCGGGGTAGCGTCCGACGCATGACGCGCGCAGTCCTCGTCTCCCGTTCCACCCCGCCCGCCGTCACGCAGGTCGACGTGCCCGAGCCCGACGAGGGCGAGGCCCTCGTCGACGTCACGTACTCGAGCGTCAACTACAAGGACGGCCTCGCCCTCGCCGGCAACCCCGGCGTCGCCCGGGTCGACCCGCTCGTCCCGGGCATCGACGTCGTCGGCACGGTGTCCGCGCTCGGCCCCGGGGTGCACGACGTCGCGATCGGCGACCGGGTCGTGTGCAACGGCGCGGGCCTCGGCGAGACGCGGCACGGCGGCTGGGCCGAGCACGCGGTCGTCCCGAGCGGGGCCCTCGTCGTGCTGCCGGACGGCATCGAGGACTCCTTCGCCGCCGCGATCGGCACGGCGGGCTTCACGGCGATGCTGTCGGTCCTCGCCCTCGAGCGGCTGGTCGCGCCGGATGACGGCCCGGTCCTGGTCACCGGCGCCTCGGGCGGGGTCGGCACGGTCGCGATCGCACTGCTCGCGGCGCGTGGGTACCGGGTCACCGCCTCGACGGGGCGCACGACGAACGAGGCCTCGCTCCGCAGGCTCGGTGCGACCGAGGTCGTCGACCGGAGCACGCTCGCCGAGCTCGGGAAGCCGCTGCAACGGGCGACGTGGGCGGGCGCGGTGGACAGCGTCGGCGGCGCGACCCTGGCGAACGTCCTCGCCGCGACCCGGTGGGGCGGTGCGGTCACGGCGTGCGGTCTGGCGCAGGACTCGGCGCTCCCGACGACCGTGATGCCCTTCATCCTCCGCGCGGTGTCGCTCCTCGGCATCAACTCCGTCGAGGCCCCGCTGCCCCTGCGGCAGCGGGCGTGGGACCGGCTCGCGACCGACCTCGACCCGGCGCTCCTGGCGGACGTCACGCGCACGGTCGACCTCGAGCGTGCGATCGGCGTCGGCGCGGACGTCGTCGCCGGGCGGGTGCACGGCCGGACGGTGGTCGACCTCCGCGCCTGAGCAGCGGCGGCGCGGGTGAGAGTTCGGCTCGCGGGTGATTTGCCAAACGCTTGCACACTGACACGCTAGGTTTGGTACACGGCACACACCGGACCCGTGAGGAGCACCATGCCCGTCCCCAAGTCGACCGTCGACAACTCGCCTCGCAAGCTCCTGCGGGACGTGGTGCTCGAGAAGATGCTCGCCGCGATCCAGGACGGCACCCTGCAGGCCGGTGAACGCCTGAACGACGACGAGCTCGTCGCCTGGCTCGGCGTCAGTCGGACCCCGATCCGTGAAGCCATCGCGAAGCTCGTCGACTACGGCCTGGTCGAGATGGAGGCGAACCGCTACACCCGCGTCGCGTCACCGACCCGCGAGCAGTACGACGACGCGTTCCAGCTGCTCTTCGGTTTCGCCGAACTCGCCGCCCGCTGGGCCGTGCCCAACCTCGACGACGCCGCGGTCAAACAGCTCGGCAAGCTCCTCGACCAGGCCCGCAAGCACGCCGACGCCGAAGACCGCTCCCTGAACGACGACGTCGACGCGCTCATCGCGTTCCTCGTCGCGCACTCGGGCAACGAGCTGCTCATCAAGACCGCCGAGGGCATCGTCAACCGCGCGAAGTTCGTCCGCATCGGGCAGCCGGAGTTCGTCTTCTGGGACGTCAAGCACGGGCTCGACTCGTTCCGCGCAGCGGCGAAGGCCCGCGACGGCGAGGCCGCCGGAGCGGTGATCCGCAGCATGTCGCGCGCGATGGCCGAACACCTGGTGGAGATGCGCGCCGCGAACGCGAGCGCCTGACACCCGCGGACCGGGTCGCCCGACCGGGCAGACTGGTCGGGTGACCGACGTCCTGCTCCACGCCGAAGCCCTCCGTGTGACCCGGTCCGGGCGGGACCTGCTGCACGACGTGTCGTTGACCGTCCGCGGCGGGGAGCACTGGGCGCTGCTCGGGCCGAACGGCGCGGGCAAGTCGACGCTCCTCGCTGTCCTCGGCGCGACGAGCCACCCTTCCGCTGGCACCGTCGACGTGCTCGGCCGACGGCTCGGACGTGTCGACGTCCGAGCGCTCCGCGAGCACATCGGGCACGTCGACCCCCGCCACCGGGTGTCGTCGCCGCTGACCGTGCTCGAGGTCGTGCTGACCGGCGTCACCGGGACGACCGACCTGATGATGCGGTGGTCACCCACCGCGGACCAGCTCGCCACCGCACGGGGTCACGTCGCGGACGTCGGCCTGGAGGCGCGGGTCGACGCCGCCTGGCCCGTCCTGTCCCAGGGTGAGCGGGGTCGTGCGCTGATCGCACGGGCCCTGATGTCCGACCCCCGCCTGCTGCTCCTCGACGAGCCGGCGACGGGCCTCGACGTCGCCGCTCGTGAGCACCTGCTCGACACCGTCGACGCCCTCCGACTCCGGCGCCCCGGCCTCGGCAGCGTGATGGTCACCCACCACCTCGAGGACCTGCCGACGTCGACCTCGCACGCGATGCTGCTCCGGGACGGTGCCGTCGTGGCGCAGGGCACCGCCGACCGGGTCATCACGTCTTCCGCGGTCTCGCACGCCTTCGACTTCCCGCTCGCCGTGGTGCGGACCGAGGGCCGCTGGCATGCACGCCGGGCGGCCTGACCACCGACCCCGCCCCGCCCCCCGCAAGACGCAACGTCGGCGAGTTCGCGCAGCGGAATGTCGCTGCGAGGAACCGCCGACGTTGCGTTCTGCGAACGCCGCCGTCGATCGGCCCCTACGCCGTCGCGGCAGCGGCCGCCTTCGCCGCTGCCGGCAGCGCCTCGAGCACGCGGCCGACTGCACGGTCGTCGTGGGCGGCCGTGACGAACCACGCCTCGAAGACACTCGGCGGCAGGGTGACCCCGGCGTCGAGCATCGCGTGGAAGAACGGCGCGTACCGGAATGCCTCCTGTGCCCGGACGTCGTCGTAGTTCCGCGGCGCCTCGTCCAGGAACGCGAACGAGAACAGGTTCCCCGCGTGCTGCACGGTGTGCGCCACCCCCTCGGCGGACAGCGCGGCGCTCGTGGCCTCGGCGATCGTCGCCGCGGTCCGGTCCAGGTGCGCGTACACCTCGGGCGTCGCGGCCCGGAGCGTCGCGGTGCCGGCGGCGACGGCGAGCGGGTTCCCGGACAGCGTGCCCGCCTGGTACACGGGGCCGAGCGGAGCGAGGAAGTCCATGACCTCCCGACGGCCGCCGAGGGCGGCGAGGGGCATGCCCCCGCCGATGACCTTGCCGAACGTGACGAGGTCCGGCTTCCACCCGATGCCGTCCGGCACGGTGTTGGACGCCTCGAGCCCCCACCAGCCGGCGGGGCCGACCCGGAAGCCGGTGAGGACCTCGTCGACGATCAGCAGCGCGCCGTTCGCCTTCGTGATCTGCGAGAGCGCCCGGTTGAAGCCGCGCTCCGGGGCGAGGACGCCCATGTTCGCGGCGGCGGCCTCGACGATCACGGCGGCGATGCGCTCGGAGTGCTCGTCGAACGCACGGCGCACGGCGTCCAGGTCGTTGTACGGCAGCACGAGGGTCTGCGCGGCGGTCTCCGCGGTGATGCCCGCGCTGCCGGGGAGCGCGAGCGTCGCGACGCCCGAGCCCGCCTCGGCGAGCAGGGAGTCCGAGTGCCCGTGGTAGTGCCCGGCGAACTTCACGAGGAGGTCGCGGCCGGTGTACCCGCGCGCCAGACGGATGGCGGTCATCGTCGCCTCGGTGCCCGTGGACACCATGCGGAGCTTCTCGATCGGCCCGTCGCCGTCGACCTGCACCCGCTGCTTGACGAGCTCGGCGAGCTCGGTCTCCCCCGGGGTGGACGCCCCGAACGACAGCCCGCGGGACGCCGCCTGCTGCACGGCCTCGACCGTGCCGGGGTGCGCGTGCCCGAGGATCGCCGGACCCCACGACGCGACGAGGTCGACGTACTCGCGCCCCTCGGCGTCGGTGACGTAGGCGCCCTTCGCGGCGGTCAGGAAGCGCGGGGTGCCCCCGACGGAGCCGTACGCGCGGACGGGCGAGTTCACGCCGCCGGGGATGCTGTTCTTGGCGCGAGCGAAGAGCTGGCCGTTCGCTCCGGACTGCGCTGCCGTGGTCGCCGTCGTGGTGGTCATTCGGGGGCCTTCCCGGTCGAGGCGACGCCGGACACCGCCGCGGTGCTGCCGGTCGTGCGCAGGCCGGCCTCCTGGTTGAGCTGGCGCGCGACGTCCACCGCGAAGTAGGTGAGGATCGCGTCGGCACCGGCACGCTTGATGCCGACGAGGGCCTCCATCGCCGCGGCGTCGCGGTCGATCCACCCGTTCTGGGCGGCTGCCGTGATCATCGCGTACTCGCCGGAGATCTGGTACGCCCACACGGGGACCTCGGAGACGTCGGCGGTGCGGGCGAGCACGTCGAGGTAGCTCATCGCGGGCTTCACCATGACGATGTCAGCGCCCTCCTCGATGTCGAGCAGGACCTCGCGGAGCCCCTGCCGACCGTCGGCGGCGTCGATCTGGTAGGTCCGGCGGTCGCCCTGCAGGGTGGACGCCACGGCCTCGCGGAACGGCCCGTAGAACGCGCTCGCGTACTTCGCCGAGTACGCCAGGAGCGCGGTGCCGCTGTGCCCGGCGCTGTCGAGGGCGTCGCGGGCGGCGGCGATCTGGCCGTCCATCATGCCGCTCATGCAGACGAGCTCGGCACCGGCCTCGGCCTGGGCCACCGCCATGTCGCGGTAGCGCAGGAGCGTCGCGTCGTTGTCGACCGAGCCGTCGGCCGCGAGCACACCGCAGTGGCCGTGGTCGGTGAACTCGTCGAGGCACAGGTCGGACTGCACGACGAGTGCGTCGCCCACCTCTTCCTTCGCGATGCGGATCGCGACGTTGAGGATGCCGTCGGGGTCGGTCGCGCCGGACCCCTCGGCGTCCTTCGTCGTCGGCACGCCGAACAGGTTCACGCCGCCGACGCCCTGCTCCGCGGCCTCGTTCAGCGCGCGGCGGAACGAGTCGAGGGAGTGCTGCTGCACGCCCGGCATGCTCGAGATCGGGATCGCGGACGCCGTGCCCTCGCGGATGAACATCGGCAGCACGAGCTCGGCGGGGTGGAGCCGGGTCTCGGCGACGAGTCGTCGCATGGCGCGGGTGGCGCGCAGCCGACGGGGGCGGACCTGCGGGAAGTGTCCGGTCACGATGACCTTCCTGTTCTGGGGTTCGGGTGGAGGGTCTCGACGACGGCGTCGAGGAGGGCTGCTGCGGACCGACCGCGGGCGACGACGTGCACGGGCAGCCCGGCTGCACGGGCGGCGTCTGCGGTGGCGGGTCCGATGCACGCGACGAGCGTGCGGGGATCGAGGGGGGTCATCCGGCGGACGACCTGCTGGGCGACGCTCCCGCTCGTCACGAGCACGGCGTCGGGTGGCGGGACGAGCACGACCGGGTCGTCGCCCGTCCCCACGGTACGGTACGCGACCACGTCCGACACGTCGATGCCGCGGGCCCGCAGTCCGTCGACGACCGTGGGTGCGGCGATCTCGGAACGCGGGAACAGGACCGGCCCGGCGGTGTCCGGCAGTGCGGCCACCAGTCCCGCGGCGGACTCGTCGTCCGGCACCAGGTCGACGGGCCAGCCGGCCTCGCGGGCGGCGCGGGCGGTCGCCTCACCGACGCAGGCCACGGCCACCCCGGCCGGGAGGCGCACGGTGCGTCCGGCGACCACACGGACGGCCGTCGCACTGGTCACCACGAGCCACCGGGCACCGGGCGCGACCCCGTCGTGACCGGTGCGGTCCGCGGGCCGCGCGCCGAGCCTCCTGTCCGGATCCGCCCCGAGGCGGGCGAGGGCCGCGTCGAGGGCTGCCGGGTCCGCCGGCGGTGCGTCCGTGATGAGCGGGACGACGACGGGCTCGAGCCCGCGTGCACGGGCCGCTGCGGCGACCTGGTCGCCCCACGCGCCCCCGCGCGGGACGAGGACGACCGGGGGCCGTGCCTCGTCCGCGACGGGGGTGCTGTCGTCCGTGGTGACCGCCTACTCCGCGGGGGTGGCCAGGCCGGGCCCGGCCGAGTGGTCGCCGTCGGCCGGCTCCCGTGAAACGGACGAGGCGAGGTCGGCCAGCTCGGCCGCACCGTTCTCGAGCAGCTCCGCGGCGACACGACCGGCGACCGCGAGGGCCTCGTCGAGCCGGTCCTGCGCCGAGCCGTCGAGGTGGGCGGCGTGCGACGCCGTGCGGTACTCGGACCCGTCCGGGCGGTAGACCGTCGCGGAGACGAGCAGCAGCTCGGCGTCCACGACCGCCGTCGCACCGATCGGGGCGGAGCAGCCGGCCTCGAGCTTCGCGAGGACCTCGCGCTCCGCCGTGACCGTCAGGCGCGTCGGGGCGTGGTCGAGCTTCCGGAGTGCGGCGAGCAGGTTCTTGTCCGTCTCGCCCGTCCGGATCTCGACCGCCAGCGCACCCTGTCCGGGCGCACTCGGCCAGAAGCCGAGGTCGAGGAGCTCCGTCGCGGCGTCCAGCCGGTCGATCCGACCGAGACCGGCGGCGGCGAGCACGACCGCGTCGAGGTCGTCCTCGACCCGGCCGAGCCGGGTGTCGATGTTCCCGCGGATGTCCACGACGTCCAGGTCCGGCCGCTTCGCCCGGAGCTGCGCGACCCGGCGGGGCGAGCCCGTGCCGACCTTCGCGCCCTCGGGCAGGGTGTCGATCGTCGCGGCGTTCCGGGCGACCAGGACGTCACGGGCGTCCGCACGCTTCGGCACCGACGCGATCGTCAGGCCGTCGTACGGCGCCGTCGGGAGGTCCTTGAGCGAGTGCACGAGCACGTCGACCTCACCCGCGACGAGCGCCTCGCGCAGGGCGCTGGCGAACACGCCCGTCCCGCCGAGGCTCGCGAGCGACGCACGGTTCGTGTCGCCCTCGCTCGTCACCGTGACGAGCTCGACGGGCCGACCGGCGGCCTTCGCCAGCCGGTCGGCGACGTCCTGCGACTGCGCGACCGCGAGCCGGCTGGCGCGGGTGCCGAGCCGGATCGGGGCGGGGCCGTCGGACGCTGCCGAGCCGTCGGTCGTCGTCGGCGCGCTGTCCGCGTCCGTCACGGTGCGACGCCGGCCGCCGCGGGCTTGAACCCGGCGCGGACGTTCTCGCAGCAGCCCGGACGGCACACGTCGTACCAGGGGCCGATGTCGGTCAGGTGCGGGCGTTCGCTCGTCGGCGTGCCGTTGACGCGCTCGAGCACGAGGTCGACCAGGCCGGACACGTACGCCGGGTCCACACCGGGCGTCTGCGTGCGGAGCGACCAGAAGCCGAGTTCGCCGGCGGTCTCGGTGGCCTCTTCGTCGAGGTCCCACATGACCTCCATGTGGTCGCTCACGAAGCCGAGCGGGACGATGAGCACGGCGCGGGTCGGGCCGCCCTGGAGCTCGTCGTTCATGTAGTCGTTGATGTCGGGCTCGAGCCACGGCTGCGACGGGGGGCCGGAGCGCGACTGGTAGACGAGCTTCCAGGCCGGCTTCGACGTGCCACGCAGGTGCGCGTGCTCGGGCTGCTCGAGCAGTTCGTTCCACGCCTGCTCGAGGACGACCTCGGCCACGGCGAGGTGCTGTGCCTCGTACGCGCCGTGGTCGTCGAACCCGCGGAAGTCCGGGCCGGACTTCGCGGCGTCCGAGGACGGGATCGAGTGCGTCGAGAACAGGACGTGCAGTTCGGTGGCGACGTCGAGCCCGTCGTTCTCGGCGATCGCGCGGGCCATCCCGTCGCGGACGCCGTCGACGAACGGCCGGACGAAGCCCGGGTGGTCGAAGAACTGGCGGACCTTGTCGACCTGGATGGTGTCGATCAGCCCGGTCTCGGTGAGCACCCGGGCGTAGTCCTCGCGGTACTGGCGGCAGCTCGAGAACGACGAGTAGGCGCTCGTGGCGATCGCGATGAGCTTCGTGAAGCCCTTGTCGGCGGCCTCGGTGAAGGCCTCTTCGAGGTAGGGCGCCCAGTTCCGGTTGCCCCACAGCACGGGCAGGTCGATGCCGCGCCGCGCGAGCTCGGCCTCGAGCGCCGCCTTGAGGGCACGGTTCTGCGCGTTGATCGGGCTGACACCGCCGAAGTGCCGGTAGTGGTGCGCGACCTCCTCGAGCCGCTCGTCCGGGATCCCGCGGCCGCGGGTGACGTTGCGGAGGAACGGGATGACATCGTCCTGGCCCTCGGGACCACCGAAGCCGGCCAGCAGGATCGCGTCGTACGGGGTCGGGACCTCGACGTGCTCGGGGCCGTCGGCCGCGGCGGGCGTCGCGGCGAGGACCGTGCCCCGCCCGTTCGAGATCTGACTGGTGTCGGTCACGACAGCACCTCCGGCAGTTCGGCGGTCGTCACCCGACGACCGGTGAAGAAGGGGACCTCTTCGCGCACGTGCAGGCGCGCCTCGGTGTAGCGCAGGTCGCGCATCAGGTCCACGAGGTCGACGAGCTCCGGGCTCTCGAGCGGCAGGATCCACTCGTAGTCGCTCAGGGCGAACGTCGCGATGGTGTTGGTGAGCACCCGGCGGTACTTCGCGCCGGCGATGCCGTGGTCGCGGAGCATCTTCGAGCGCTCTTCCTCCGGCAGGAGGTACCACTCGAACGAACGGACGAACGGGTACACCGTGATCCAGGCCTCGGGGTCCTTGCCGCGCAGGAAGGCGGGGGTGTGGCGCTTGTTGAACTCGGCCTCGCGGTGCATGGCCATGACGTGCCACACCGGCTCGGCGTCCTGGAACAGCCCCGTGCGACGGACCTCGCGCAGGACCGCCTGGATCGCCTGGGCGTCGTCACCGTGCAGCCAGATCATGACGTCGGCGTCCGCGCGGAAACCGGACACGTCGTAGAACCCGCGGATCGTGACACCGCGCTCGGCAGCAGCGGCCACCACGGCGTCGAGCTCGGCGACGGCGTCGTCACCCGGACGGTGGACCGGGCCGAGCGGACGGCGGAAGACCGCCCACAGGGCGTACGCCGTCAAGAGGTTCGGGTCGATGCCCGAGGAAGGGTCTGTCTCGTGTGCGGGGGACTGCACGTCGGAGCTCATGGGTCCTCGTCCTGTCGGTTGCCTGGGTCGTGGCTGCGCGCCGCGTCCGGAGGACCACCGATGGGGCGGTCTACCGCCGTCGGAGCACCGCTACGACGATACTCCCGACCACTGCCACACCGGCTGCGAGCCCCGCCAGGTAGGGCACGGGCTTCTCGTCGATCCCCCGCTTGACCTTCGACGCGGCGATGCCGAGCTGCTTCGGGACGTTGAGCTTGTCCTCGATCGCGTCGAGGGTCTCGAAGAGCTGGTCGCGGTCCGCCTGGACGCGCTTCGCCAGGTCGTCGTGCTGGTCCGTCACGGTTCCTCCGTCGGGGTGCTGGTCGCGGTCGTGCTCGTCAGGACCGGATGCCGGGTCGGCTCGAGGGCTTGTTGCCCATGCCCTTCACCGCGTTGATGTCGTCCTTGACGCTGTCGATCGTGCGCTTCGGGGTGAGCGGCAACGCCTTCTGGAAGCGCTTCCACCCGATCAGTCCGAGGATCGCGGCGACGATCAGCATGACGACGGCGACGATCAGCGCGGCGAGCCACGCCGGCATCACGACGGCCAGGCCCATCACGGCCGCTGTGAGCAGGACGCCGATCGCGTAGAGCAGGACGACCAGGGCGCCGATGAGCAGCCCGGCGGCGAGCCCGATGATCTTCGCCTTGCCGATGAGCTCGGCCTTGAGCAGGTCGATCTCGCCCTTGACCAGGTTCTTGACGAGCTTCGGGACGTCCCCGACCAGACCGAACAGCGAGCGGGACCCACGGGAGCGGGTGTCGCTCATGAGGTGTGGGCGTCCTTCTTCTGACCGACCTTGCGGACGACCTTCTTCGTCTGTTCGCCGACGAACTCGGCGACGTCCGGGGTCTTGTCCTGGATGAAGTCCTCGGCGACGTGCACGCCCTTCTGGACGCCGTTGCTGTTCCAGATCTTGCCGCTGACGGTCTTGATCTGCTCGTACCGCGCCCGTCCGGCTCGCGATCCCAGGACGTACCCGAGTGCGGCGCCGGCGACGAACAGGAGCTTGCCTCGCATGTGCGAATCCTCCGTGGTTTCGGTGTGCGGTGGTCATGCGCCGAACGGAATACGTCCGGCGTCCCACCACAGTAGCCCTCGAGGGGTCCCCGGTCCGCTCAGGATCCCAGGACGCGCTCAGCGGACGCCCGGGCCGCAGCCACGATGCCCGCGAGTCCGCGGCCGCTCGAGGCCTCGCCGATGCCCTCGACACCCTCGGCCAGACCGGCCGCCGTCAGGTCCGGCCCGTACCAGCGGACGCGGGCTGCGCCGGCCACCCGGTCCGGGGTCACCGGCACGCCGAGCAGGGCGGTGGCGTCCCGGGTGGCGCGGGTCCCGACCGCGTCGTCCGGGTCGACCGGGAGGCTCGTGGCCACGCCCGCCGGGTCCGTCGCGTCGTCGTGCGGTGCGGTCGCGTAGCTGAGGCGCAGGACGTGGCGCCCGCCGGCCGCCTCGGCGAGCCACGGCCACTTCGCGGTCGCGTGCGTCAGGGCCTTCGCGCTGACGCCGTCGGCCTCCGGGTGCACGAGCATCCCGGTGCCGCGCGGCGCGGCGTCGAGCTCGGGCTGGTCGACGACGAGCGTGACGAGCTCGATGCCGGTGCGGTCGGGAGCGGCGGTACGCATCGGGTCGGCGGTGGACGACAGCACGACCTGCGCCGGGATCCGCTCGCGGGTGCCGCGGGCGGTGACGACCTCGACCGCGTGCCGCTCGACCGCGGTCGCCCGGGTGCGCATCCGGACCTCGACGCCGTACGTCTCGGTGTCCGCCACGAGTTCGTCGACGAGCCGGACGATGCCGCCGCGGATGCCCTGGACCGCGGAGCCGGCGGCGGCGCGGGAGCGCAGGGCCAGCACGGCGCGGGCGAGGGACCCCTCGCGCTGCAGGGCCGCTCGGAGCCCGGGGGCGACGCGGTCGGGGTCGAGCTGGTCCGGGTGGGTCGAGTACACGCCGCCCGCCACCGGCACCACCAGGTCGTCGAGCACGCGCTCGCCCATGCGCTTCCGGACGAGGGCGCCGAGCGACGTCGCCTTCGCGCCCACCGGGGACGGCAGCAGCGAGTCCATCTGCGCGCGGAAGCCCCCGCCCTGGCCGATCACCGCGGTGACGTCGGCGGCCATCGGGGTCCCGGGGATGCCGAGGAACCCGGTCTGCGGGATCGGGGCCGTGCGGCCGTCTCGGGTCATCAGCCAGGCGCCGCGGGGGTCGGGCGTCACGATGTCGTTGCCCAGGCCGAGCTCGGTCGCGAGCCGCGCGACGGCGTCGGTCCGGGTCGCGAACGACTCCGCGCCCATGTCGAGGTCGAGTCCCGCGACCGTGTGCCTGCGGAGCATCCCGCCCAGTCGGTCCCCCGCCTCGACGAGCACCACGTGCGCGCCGCCCTTCGCGAGGTCTCGGGCGGCGACCAGGCCGGCGACCCCGCCGCCGACCACGACGACGTCGGTCACGCGGCGGTCTCCTCGCCGTCACCAGCGCCGTCGGCCGCGCCGCTCCCGAGCGAGTGGACCAGCTCGACGACGCGGGTCAGCACGGTCGGGTCGGTCTCCGGCGGGACACCGTGCCCGAGGTTCACGACGTGCGCCCGGGCCGCCCCGCCGCGGCGCACGACGTCGCGGACGTGGGCCTCGAGCACCGACCACGGGGCCGCCAGCATCGCGGGGTCGACGTTGCCCTGCACGGTCACGCCGGGGCCGACGCGGCGGACGGCCTCGTCCAGGGGCACGCGCCAGTCGACGCCGACCGCGTCCACCGCGAGCGTGTCCGCCGGGTCGCCCATCGTCGTCATCTCGTGCAGGACCTCGCCGCTGCCGACGCCGAAGTGGATCCGCGGGACCCCGAGGTCGGCAACGTGCGCCAGCGCCGTGGCGGAGTGCGGGGCGACCGAGGCGACGTAGTCCGCACGCGAGAGCGAACCGACCCACGAGTCGAACAGCTGCGCGGCGGACGCCCCGGCGGTGACCTGCGCCCGGAGGAACGCCCCGGAGACCCCCGCTGCCCAGTCGAGCAGCCGGGCCCAGGTCTCGGGCTCGGCGTGCATCATCGTGCGGGCGCGGATGTGGTCCTTCGACGGACCGCCCTCGACCAGGTACGCGGCGAGCGTGAAGGGCGCACCGGCGAACCCGATGAGGGGCTTCTCGCCGAGCTCCGCCACGGTCCGCTGCACGGCCTCGGTGATCGGTGCGAGCGCCGCCGGGTCGAGCGGCTCGAGGGCGTCCACGTCGGCCGCGGTGCGGATCGGCGACCCGAGCACCGGCCCGCGCCCGGGGACGATCTCGACGTCGACCCCCGCGAGCTTGATCGGCACGACGATGTCGCTGAAGAAGATGCCGGCGTCCACACCGTGACGGCGCACGGGCTGCAGGGTGATCTCGGACGCGAGCGCCGGGTCGAGGCACGCGTCGAGCATCGCGGTGCCGACCCGCAGCTCCCGGTACTCGGGCAGCGACCGACCAGCCTGCCGCATGAACCACACCGGGAGCGTCTCCGGCCGGTCCCCGCGGAGCGCCCGGACGAGCGGCGACCCCGAGGTCCGACCGGTCACGAGCGGGTGGGTGTCGGGCAGCGCAGGGGTGGTGGCGTCGGTCACCGGACGATTCTCCCATCGGTCGCGGGGCTGTCCATGAGCACGCGGTCAGCGAACAGCCCGCGCAGCGATCGCGGGTTACGATGGAAGACGTGCTCATCTGTCTCACGGCGTCGCACCGCAACGCCAGCTTCGATCTCCTGGAGCGACTGAGCATCGGCGCACCGACCGCCGCGAGCCGTCTGGTGACGGACTCCGACGTGCTCGACGGAGCCGTCGTCCTCGCCACCTGCAACCGCTTCGAGGCCTACCTCGACATCGCGGGCGACGACCGCGACTCCGCCGTGTCGGCCACCGTCGACGCCGTCGCGACAGCGAGCGACCTCGTGCCCGCCGAGGTCGCCGAGTCCGTCCAGGTCCTGGGCGGCGGGGACGTCGTGCAGCACCTGTTCGCCGTGTCGAGCGGGCTGGAGTCCGTCGTCGTCGGCGAGACCGAGATCTCCGGCCAGGTCCGACGCGCGCTCGAGGACGCCCGCGCGAACGGCACCACGACCTCCGAGCTCGAGCGGCTCTTCCAGGAAGCCGCGCACACCTCCCGCGGCGTCAAGACCCGCACCCGCATCGGCGCCGCCGGACGCTCGCTCGTCCGCCTCGGCCTCGAGCTCGCCTCCTCGCGCATCACCGACTGGGCGCACACCCGCGTGCTGCTCGTCGGCACCGGCAGCTACGCCGCCACGACGATCGCCGCGCTGCGCGAGCGCGGTGCCGCGAACATCCAGGTCTTCTCGCCGTCCGGTCGCGCGCCGTGGTTCGCCGCCAAGCACGACCTCGTCGCCGCCACCGACCTGCGCGGGGCGATCGCGTCGAGCGACGTCGTCATCACGTGCACCTCGAGCGAGGTCCCGGTCGTCGAACCGGCCGACCTCGACGACGGACAGCGCCGGATCGTCATCGACCTCGGGCTCCCCCGCAACGTCGACCCCGACGCCGCGGACGTCGACGGCGTCGAGCTCCTCGACCTCGAGACGATCAGCATCCACGCGCCGATCGCCGAGCTGAACGCCGAGTCCGAGGCGCGCCAGATGGTGGACGACGCCGTGTCGCGCTTCCGTGCCCAGGCGCTCGAGCAGTCCACGACCCCGGCGCTCGTCGCGTTCCGGAAGCACGTCTTCGACATCCTCGACGACGAGATCGAGCGGGCGAAGCGCCGTGACGCCGACCCGGAGTCCGTCGAGCAGACCGAGCGCGCACTCCGGCACCTCGTCGGCGTCCTGCTGCACCGCCCGTCCGTCCGCGCCCGCGAGCTCGGCCGTGCCGGGCGCGGCGAGGAGTTCGTCGGCGCCCTCGACGCCCTCTACGGCGTCCACCCCGAACCCGAGGCCGAGCTGCCGTCCCCCGTCGTCCCGCTGGCCGACCGGACCGCACCCGTCGCGGACCGGACCGACGCGGCGGACGCGAGCTGAGCCTCCAGACCGGTCCCCCGACGCTGCGTGTCAGCGCCCTCCTGCTGGTCCGCGACCGGCGCGTCCTGATGGTGCGTGCGCGCGGACGGGACGTCCTCTACCTGCCCGGCGGAAAGGCGGAGCCGCACGAGACCGACGTCCAGGCCGCGCTGCGCGAGGCCGACGAGGAGATCGCGGTGCGGCTCACCGCCGCCGACGTCGAGCCCTTCGGGACGGTCACGGAACCGGCGCACGGACAGGCTCCAGGGACGATCGTCGCGATGGCGCTCTTCCTGGTCCGACCGGGAGGCGCGTCGGACACCGCCTCGCCGGTCGCCTCCGCAGAGGTGGACGAGGTGGAGTGGGTCACGTCCGGGGACGCGGACCGGTGCCCGCCGGCGGGCGTCGAGACGCTCCGCCGGCTGGTCGCCGCCGGTCTGGTCGACTGAGCCCGACCAGGCTGCGGGCTACTGGTCCTTGTCGGTGTAGTGCCCCGCGGCCTCGCCCAGGGTCGGCTCGGCCTCGCCCGGGATGTCCGACTCGACGTACTCGCCCTCGTCGCGGCCGTCGCCGGCCCCCTCGGGTCGGGTCTCGCCGGGGATGTCGCTCGACACGAACTCGCCGGCGGGCTCGTTCGACGTGACGTGCTCGTCGCCGGGGATGTCGCTGTCGACGAACGCTCCGGCGCGGGGCTCGACGCCGTCCGCGCGGCCCTCGTCGCCGCGTGCCTGTTCGTGCTTGCCTGCCATGTCCGACCTCCGTCGCTCGTGTGGCGTGGCTGGTGCCTCGTCGTCGCGAGCATGCTCGGCGCGGCTGGGCGTGCGCCGAGACCCGTCCCCCGGGCCGGGTGTTGCGTTGCAGCGTGCAGCGGAACGTGAAGACGATCGTCGTGTCCACCGCCACGGGCCTGCTCGCCGTGGTCGCCCTCGCCGGGTGCTCGTCAGGGCCGGCTCCGTCGGTGACCAGGACGGTCACCGCGTCGGCCACGCCCGGGTCCTCCGCGTCCGGGATGCCGTCCGCCGCCGGCCAGGCGGCACCGTCGCCCGGTGCCACGCCGACCGGGACCGGGGGCGCGGCCGACGGTTCCGGGACGACCTGCACGGTCTCCTCGCTCGCCGGCGGGACCGAGGCCGGCAGCGGTGGCGCCGCGGGGAGCACGATCATCCACCTGACCCTGCGCAACACCGGCTCGACGACGTGCACGCTCCAGGGCTGGCCCGGTGTCTCGTTCGTCGGGGACGGCGACGGGACGCAGATCGGTGCCGCCGCGACGCAGGACCGATCGTCGGCGCACCCGACCGTGACCCTCGGCCCGGGACAGATCGCGGTGGCTCCGCTGAAGATCGTGAACGCGCAGAACTTCTCGAACGCCGCCTGCTCGCCGGTCGCCGCGGACGGCTTCCGCGTCTACCCGCCGGGGTCGACGGAGTCCCTGTTCGTCCGCGCGTCGGGCTACACCGCCTGCGCCGAGTCGAGCGCGGCCCTGCTCGACGTGCAGGGGCTCGTGCCCGAGGGGCAGGCGACCGACTGACCGCGGTCAGCGGTAGGACGGGGCGTGCACGACCTCGAGCACCTCGGTGCCGAGTGTCCGGAGCGCCTCCACCACCCCGAGGCGTCGCTGGAGCGAGGCGTCGTCGAAGGTCACCGTGACGGCGTAGCTCACCGACGACCCCGGCCCGCGGAGGATGCCGGCCTCGGCCCGCACCCCCGTCGACGACCCCGTCACGACGACCGCCTGCAGACCGTGGTCGAGCGCCCGGTGCGCCAGGGGGTCGAGACCGAACGAGCCCGCGACGAGGGACAGGTCGCTCGCCAGGGACAGCCAGCCGAGCACCCGGTTCGACACGGCCTCGTCGACGACCTCGCCGAGCGCCAGACCCCGCATCAGCCAGGCGAGCTCGCCGGTGGGGGCCACCGAGGCGTCCGGGGCGTCGTCCGGCCCGCGGCGGTCCCGGACGCGGTCGATCAGGGCGGTCCGCTCGATCCCGAGCGCCTCCGCACGCTCCCGCACGGCGTCGATGCCGACCGTGGAGAGCAGCGCGTTCATCGCCCAGGAGTCGGCCGTCGCACCGACGAGCGTCGCGAGGTCGGGGACCTGCATGGTCGGTTCCTGCAGGAACTGCCACAGGCCGGCACCCGTCGCAGTGTCCCGCGCCATGCGCTGCAACCGGTCCCCGTGCAGGCGGCCGTCCTCGAGCTGCGCGGCGGTCTCGATGAGGAGCAGGACGCGTCCGAGGCTCGCCACGGGCTGCACGAGCGTGTCGTCCACCGCCAGCAGGGCCCTGCCGGTCGAGGTGTCGATGACGGACGCACTGACGGACGCACCGTCCCGGGCCAACGCACCCAGTGCCTCCAGGCCGGCCGTGAACCGCTCGTCCGCACCGCCGCGGTGCCGTCCGCGCGCACGGACGCCGTCCGCGGCGTCGACGTGCTGTCGACGCCGCGGACGGCGGGTGGAACCCGGTTCGGAGGACGCGGACGCGTCCGGTTCGGTCATCACCAGATCGCGACGCGCTCTGCCGGGTCGAGGTACATGGCGTCCTGCTCGGTCACGCCGAAGGCCTCGTAGAAGCCGTCGATGTTCCGCACGACCTGGTTGCAGCGGAACTCCGTGGGCGAGTGCGGGTCGATCGAGAGCAGGCGTGCTGCCTCTTCCGGGCGGATGGCCATCCGCCAGGCCTGGGCCCAGCTGAGGAAGAACCGCTCGGCGCCGCTGAGGCCGTCGACCACGGGCGGCTCCTGGCCGTCGAGGGACAGCAGGTACGCCTTCCACGCGATCGACAGACCGCCGAGGTCGCCGATGTTCTCGCCGATGGTGAGCGCGCCGTTGACGTGGCCGTCCGGGACCTCGGTCGGGACGAGGGCGTCGTACTGCGCGATGAGCGCCTTCGTGCGGTCCTCGAACGCGGCACGGTCGGCCTCGGTCCACCAGTTCTGCAGGCGGCCGTCCCCGTCGTACTGCGAGCCCTGGTCGTCGAAGCCGTGCCCGATCTCGTGCCCGATGACGGCGCCGATCGCGCCGTAGTTCGCGGCGGCGTCACGGTTCGCGTCGAAGAACGGGAACTGCAGGATCGCCGCGGGGAACACGATCTCGTTGAAGCCCGGGTTGTAGTACGCGTTGATCGTCTGCGGGGTCATGAACCACTCGTCGCGGTCGATCGGCTTGCCGATCTTGCCGAGCTCGCGGTCCACCTGGAAGGACGCGACCGCGCGGACGTTCCCGAGCAGGTCGGTCGGGTCGACGGCCAGCGCCGAGTAGTCGCGCCACTTCACCGGGTAGCCGATCTTCGGCGTGAACTTGTCGAGCTTGTCGAGCGCCCGGGCGCGGGTCTCGTCGGTCATCCAGTCGAGCGCGGTGATGCTCTGGCGGTAGGCCTCGACCAGGTTGGCGACGAGGTCGTCCATCTTCGCCTTGGACGTCTCGTCGAAGTGCTCCTGCACGTAGATCCGACCGACGGCCTCGCCCATCGCACCCTCGACCAGGGAGACGCCGCGCTTCCAGCGCTCGCGCTGCTTCGGCGCACCGGTGAGGGCCGTGCCGTAGAACGAGAAGTTCGTCGCGGACAGCGCGCTCGTCAGGTAGGCCGCGGATCCTCGGACCACCTGCCAGCGGAGCCAGTCCTTCCACGCCTCGACCGGCTCGCGGTGCAGGAGCGCGACCAGCCCCGTGATGAACGAGGGCTCCCGCACGACGACCGTCTCGAAGGCGCCGGCCGGGGCGTCGATGGCGTCCACCCAGTGCTGCAGGTCGGTGCCGTGGGCGAGTCCGGCGATCTCCGCCCAGGGCATCTTGTTGTAGGTCTTCTGGCTGTCGCGGGTCGTCACGTTGTCCCAGTGCTCCGCGGCGAGCGCCGTCTCGAGCGCGATCACGTGATCGGTGCGCTCCGCCGCGTCGTCGAAGCCCGCGAGCGGGAACATCGCGGCGACGAACTCGCGGTACTTCGCGCGGATGTCGGCGAACCGGTCCTCGCGGTAGTACGACTCGTCGGGCAGCCCGAGGCCGGACTGCTCGAGGAACACGACGTACGACTCGGGGTCGCCCGGGTCGTTGTCGACGAAGAGCTGCAGGAACCCGGGAAGCCCGAGCCGTTCGAAGCGGCCGACCATGCGGACGACGTCCTCGACGGAGTCGACCGCGTCGACCTCGGCGAGCAGGGGCTCGATCGGCTCCGTGCCGAGCGACTCCAGGTGCTGCTCGTCCGTGAAGGACGTGTAGAGGTCCCCGACCTTCCGCTCCTCGGTCCCCGGAGCGGCCTGCTGGGAGCGCTCGACGATCGCGCGGACGGCTTCCTCGGCAGCCTCGGCCAGCACCGTGAACGAGCCGTACCGCGCCTTGTCGTCGGGGATGGGCGTCGCGTCGATCCACGAGCCGTTCACGTGCCGGTACAGGTCGTCCTGCGGTCGGACCGCGGGGTCGAGCTCGTCGGTCGTGATCCCGGAGCCGAGGGCTCCCGAGGTCTGCGTGGTCCCCGTGCTCGGGTTCCCTGGCGTGGGTGCGACGTCCGTCATGCGTCCACGATAGCCACCACCACCGGCTCGGCACCCGGTCAGTGGCCACCCCTGTGGACGACCCCACAGGGTGCCGGCGGCCCGGTACGGTCATCGCATGGGACTCGGCTGGAAGCTGCACGGGGACGGCGCGACCGTCTCCGCCTCGACGATCGTGGCGCCGGACGAGCGCCTGAGCTGGGGGCGGACGATCGGCCTCGGTGTCCAGCACGTCGTCGCGATGTTCGGCGCGACCTTCCTGGTCCCACTGCTGACCGGCTTCCCACCGTCCACCACGCTGCTCTTCAGCGGTGTCGGGACCCTCCTCTTCCTGCTCATCACGGGCAACCGGCTGCCGAGCTACCTCGGTTCCTCGTTCGCCTTCATCGCCCCGATCGCGGCCGCGACGAAGATCGGCGGCATCCCCCTCGCCCTGTCCGGCATCATCGTCGTCGGCGCCCTGCTCGCGCTCGTCGGCCTCGTGGTGCACCTGGCCGGCGCGGGCTGGATCGACCGGCTCATGCCACCCGTGGTCTCCGGTGCGATCGTGGCCCTGATCGGGTTCAACCTGGCGCCGGCCGCCCGCGACAACTTCACGAAGGCACCCCTGACCGCGGTGGTCACCCTCGCGGCGATCATCCTGGTGACCGTCCTGTTCAAGGGGCTCGTCGGCCGCCTGTCCATCGTGATCGGTGTCGTCGTCGGCTACGTCGTGGCCGCACTGTCCGGGCAGGTCGACCTGTCGAAGGTGTCCGAGGTCCCCTGGGTCGGCCTGCCGACCTTCACGGCGCCGGCCTTCGACCCCGGGCAGCTCGCCGTGTACCTGGGCTTCGTGCCCGTCGTCCTCGCGCTCGTGGCCGAGAACGTGGGCCACGTCAAGGGCGTCGGGCAGCTGACCGGCCGCGACCTCACACCGCTGACCGGCCGCGCGCTCATGGCGGACGGCCTGTCGACGGTGCTCGCCGGCGTCGGAGGCGGTTCGGCCACGACGACCTACGGCGAGAACATCGGCGTCATGGCCGCCACGCGGGTCTTCTCCACCGCCGCGTACTGGGTCGCGGGCATCGTCGCGATCCTGCTCGGGCTGTCGCCGAAGGTCGGGATGGTCATCTCGTCGGTCCCGGCCGGCGTGCTCGGCGGTGCGACCACGGCGCTGTACGGCCTGATCGGCGTCATCGGCATCCGCATCTGGGTCGAGAACAAGGTGGACTTCGCCAAGCCGAAGAACCAGCTGACCGCGGGCATCGCCCTGATCATGGGCATCGCCGACTTCACGTTCTCGTTCGGTGGCGCGACCTTCGGCGGCATCATCGTCGGCACCGTCGCGGCGATCGTCGTCTACCACCTGATGGACCTGGTCGGCCGGGCACGCGGTACGGAGCAGGGAGCACCGAAGGCCTCGGACGCGGCGCACGCCGCGACCGGCGCGGTCCCGGCGGAGCCGCGCGCGGACTGACGCACGGACCACCGGACGGGAGGATCGTGGCCAGCCCGCCACGATCCTCCCGTCCGGCGTCCCGCCAGCCCGTCAGCCCACCTGCCCGCCTGCCCGCCTGCCGGGACCGACCGCGTCAGCGGAGGCCGGTGAGGCCGACCACCAGCTGGACCACCGCCAGCACGACGAGCACCACCACCAGGCCGACGGTGCCCCACCGCTCGATGCCCACCCGCAGGGCGGACAGGGGTCGGTGCGCACGCGGACCGGCGGCAGCCGCGAGGACGACCGGCGCAGCGACCGTCGAGGCGGCGACGACCACGAACAGCACGGCCGCCACGACGGCCTGCCCCGGCGCGGGGTCAGCGTCGCCGAACGCCAGTCCCGCGGTGAGCGCGAGCAGGAGCGCCTTGGGGTTGCAGAACAGGAGCAGGCCGAGGCCGAAGCCGTGACCGGTGCCGAGCCGCTCGACGGCGTCCGACCACCGGGCACTCGACGGACGCCCGTCGGGCAGGCGCCGTGTCGTCCACTGCCAGACGGCGAGTCCGGCGAGCACCGCGGCGGCGGCGAGCGCCACGACGGCCTGCACCGACGACCCGCCGGCGGTCTCGAGCGGGAGCCGCTCGCCGACGAGGACCGCGACCACGAGCGCCACGGCCACCGCCGTCGCCCACCCGACCACGCAGGCGATCGCGGGTCCGTACCCGCGGCGGTGCCCGAGCAGGAAGACGACCGACGCGATCGGCAGGGGGCTCAGGGCGATCCCGACGGCACCGGGCACGAGGGCGGTCAGGTCCACGGTCGGAGCGTACCGCCACCAGAATGGTGCGGTGCCCCGTCCTCCCGCGTCCGCCGAGCGCCCTGCTCGCTCCGAGCAGCGCGGGGTCGACCGGGACATCGTCCGGCTCGCGGTGCCCGCCCTCGGGGCGCTCGTCGTCGAGCCGCTCTTCCTGCTGACGGACACCGCGCTCGTCGGGCACCTCGGGGCGACCTCCCTCGCCGCGGTCGGCCTGGCGGGCGCCGTGCTGCAGACCGTGACGGGGCTCCTCGTCTTCCTGGCGTACTCGACGACCCCGGCCGTCGCCCGGGCCCTCGGTGGTGGGGACCGTCGCGGCGCGGTGCACGCCGGCATCGACGGGATGTGGCTCGCGCTCGCGCTCGGCGTCGTGCTCGCGCTCGTCGGGTGGCCGCTGGCCGGGCCGCTCGTCGACCTGTTCGGCGCCTCGCCCGCGGTGTCGGCGGCGGCGACGGCGTACCTGACGGTGTCGCTGATCGGCCTGCCCGGGATCCTCGTCGTGACCGCCTCGACCGGACTGCTGCGCGGCCTGCAGGACACCAGGACCCCGCTCGTCGTCGCGACCGTCGGCTTCGTGGCGAACGGGCTGCTCAACGCCGTGCTCATCTACGGCGCGGGATGGGGCGTCGAGGGCTCGGCGGCCGGCACCGTCATCGTGCAGTGGGCCATGGCCGCGGTCTACGTCGGCATCGCGGTCCGCGCAGCCCGGGCGTCCGGTGCGCCGCTGCGGCCGGGAGCGTCCGGCGTCGCACGCGCGCTGCGGTCGGGGGCGTGGCTGTTCCTCCGCACCGCCTCGCTGCGGGTCGCGATGCTCGCGACCGTCGGGACCGCGGCGGCGCTCGGGACCACCGGGCTCGCGACGACGCAGGTCGGACTCACCGTCTTCTCGACCCTGGCGTTCGCGCTCGACGCCCTCGCCATCGCCGGGCAGGCCCTCGTCGGGCACGGCCTCGGCGCGCGCGACCCCGACCGGGTACGGCTCGTCACCCGGCGGCTGGTGCTGCTCGGCATCGCCGGGGGCGTGCTCCTCGGGCTCGTGACGGTGGCGGTGAGCGGCCTGCTCGGACCGGTGTTCTCCGACTCCGCCGCGGTCCGGGACGCGCTGCCCGTCGTGCTCGTCCTCATCGCGGTCGGGATGCCCGTCGCGGGCTACGTCTTCGTGCTCGACGGCTTGCTCATCGGCGCGGGTGACGCCCGGTACCTGGCGATCGCCGGCGGGGTGAACCTGGTCGTGTACCTGCCGCTCCTCTGGTGGGCGGGCGGCACGCTCGCGGGACTCTGGGCGGCGTTCGCGCTCGGGTACATCGGGGTCCGGGCGGTGACGCTCGGGCTTCGGGCGCACCGACGAGGCTGGATCGAACAGGCGCTGGCCCGGTGACGCGCTCCGGGGAAGGGACCGCGGTCGCGTCCTCCGCGGTGCTCGCGACGGTCGGCATCGGGGTGCAGGGGGTCGCGAAGCTCCTCGTCACGGTCGTCGTCGGCCGGGTGTTCGGCACCGAGACGCTCGGGCACACCACGGCCCTGCTGTCCCTGTCGGTCTTCGCGGCGCTGCTCTGGCCGAACGCGGCGGGGAACACGGCGTCGCGGTACCTCGCGGTCGCGCTCCGGGCCGGCCGGTCGGACGCCGCGGTGAACCGACTGCTCGGGGCTGCGATGGCGGTGTCGAGCGTCGTGCTCGCCGCGCTGACCGTGCCGATCGCCGTCGCGTGGGGCAACGGGCCGTGGACCGTCGTCGGCGGCGTCGCGGTGGTGGTGGCCTACGGCCTCTACTGCCACGCGCGGGGTGCGCAGCTCGGCTACGGTCGTGCGCCGCTGACCGCGCTGTGGGACACCGTCACGAGCGTGCTCGCGCTCGGGCTGCTCGTGGCCGTGTGCGTCGCCCGCCTCGAGCCCCTCGTGCTGCTCCCCCTGGCCGTCGGCTACACGGTGTTCGCGGTGGCGTGCTGGCCGAGGGGCAACCGGGCCGCCGGTCCGCCGGAGCCGACGACCGGGGTGCTCGGCTTCGCGCTGTGGAACGTCCTGGCCGTGACCACCGCGAACGGCCTGCTCCAGCTGACGATGATCGCGGCGCAGGTGAGCGTCTCCGCGCGCGAGGCCGGGGTCTACGCCGCCGCGTTCACGCTCGCGACGCCCGCCTCGATGCTCGGGCAGGCCCTGGGGCAGGTGCTCGTTCCGGCCTTCGCGCATCGGACGGACGGCGGGTCGCTGCGCTCCCGCGGCGCCGCCGTGCTCGTCGGGGGCTTCGCGGGCGGGACCGCGGTCGTGTTCGGACTCGTCGCCCTGCTCGCCGGGTGGTTCCTGCCGATCGTCTACCCGGCCGAGGGGGCGGCAGCCGTGGCGGACCTGCGGTACCTGATGGTCGGCGTGTGGGTGTTCACGGTCGGGCTCGTCCCGGCGGCGCTCCTGCTCGCGGCCGGTCGGTCGCGGGCGGTGGCGCTGGCCTCGGTCGCGGGGTTCGTCGTGGGTGCGGTGCTGATGGCCGTGCTCGCGCCGGTCGCCGGGGTCGCGGGTGGGACGACCGGGTTCCTGGTCGGCAGCGCGGTGAACCTGGTCGCGGTGCTCGGACTCGGGTTGCGGCGGCGCTGAGCACGGCTGCCCCGTCAGTCGAACGTCGGCGTGGTCGCCGAGCACCGCACCGGCTCGCCCGGCCCACTCGAGGTGGCGGAGGCGATCTCGCGCCCGCCGTCGAGCATGATGTGGCAGGTAGCGGTCGCCCCGGCGGCGGGCGTCGCCCGGACCGAGGCCCGGTCCTCCGCGAGCACGACGAGCTCGCGCGTCCAACGCGATCCGCCGTCCGACGCCTTCCGAGTCTTCCGGTCGCCGAGGTCGACCTCGCGGGGCGCGTCCCCGCGGCCGTCGGCGCCCTCGACGTGGACGTCCGCGAGCGTCGCGCCGACGGGCTGGTCGACCGTCACCTCGTACGTCACGGCCCACGCGTCGCCCAACTGCTGGTGGACGACGCTGCAGCCGGTCAGGAGCCCGATGGAGGCGGCTGCGGCGACGAGGGCGGCGGAACGACGGACGGTGGTGCGCGTGCTGGTGCTCATGCTCCGAGCCTGTCCGGTCGGCGCCCGGGGATCGTCCGCCCTCGGTCTCGACGGGGTCGGCCGGCGGGTGGACCCTCGGTCATCCGGACGAGGGGGTCGACCACTGCCTGCAGCCGCCGGAGGACCTCGAGGGCACGGCGTCGGAGGTCACACCGGGGGAGGGAATTGCGCGGCGAATCCGCTCAACGCCATGGGGTTTCCGCTGCGGTCTACCCTCACCGGTCTCTCGGGTCTGATCGGGTGGTCACGCGTGCTCGGCACCCTCCAGCCAAGCAGAGATCTCCCTCGTCTGCTGTGCGGCACGGGTTGGGCCGCACAACGTCCCCGATGGACGGCGCAAGCGGACTGACCCCTCGTCATTCCTGATGCCGAAAGCCATCACCTTGAGGAATCGGCCACTTCCGTCGAGATTCCCGGCGTTCAAGAAGCCTTCGTAACTCACGGCCCGGCAACTCGTTATCGCAGCACGATTCCATCGTGACGTACGGAACCAGCTCCGAACAACAAGGACCTGCCCGTTGATGTAGATACCCATGAACAGGCTCCGCACCAGGAAATACCCCATGGCGGACACCACAACACCGAGGATTATCCCGGCCGGAAGCGTGCGCGGCACCGCGGTGCCACTGAGGAGATTCAGAAGGATGACGGACAACGCAGTTGAGTAGATCGGCAACGCAATCCACCGAGCCGTGTTGCCTGAGTGAGCGACGCGTCGCACTACCTTCTCCATCCACGCCCCGGAAGCATCTTGCAGTCCCACACCGAAACGGACCCGCTTGATCTAGTTACCGAAATCCTCCTTCCCATGACCCCTGGTCACAGTCGCGAACACTCACTCCGGCAACTCTTGTGCATGAGCAATCATCCACACGAACGGTAGTCAGTATCGAATCATGTCGTCTACCATATCTCCTGAATCCGTCGGAGCAACTCCGAGGGACACGCTTCAGCCAGGATCTGTTCGTCGATCACGTGGGTACGGCTTCTCGTTGCCTGAGACCTCAGGGCCAGTATGGCGGTCTCGCGCCAAGAGGATTCGCTTGCGTATTCACTTCTGAGAGCAACTTCCACAACACCACCAGCCTCCGCAACCATGGTCATCTCCTTGAAACCAGAATCGAAGGCAATTTCTACCTCGAGCGCGAGTTCCCACTCGAAGGCACCCGTGGCAATGTCAGAAAAGGCAACGCGGTAGGGGTGATAGTCCAGGTCAAACGCAATCAAGGGGTATTGGAATGCCAAAAGCGTCCCCCAAATTTTCCAGACTTTCGCCACAGTCGATGCTGCCCAATGTTCCCACTCCCAAGACGAGGATAATGGGGTAGATATCTCGCGATTCCTCGATTGGACTTCACTCAATACCCGTGAATGCAGTGCAGCCCGATCGATTTTTGCGGCAATGACCTGAAGATAGGTGCTGCGCAGCGCGAAGCTTGGCGTTCTACCGGAGCTCGCCGTCCGTGACAGACACGGCTCTTCCTACCTGCGAGGACGGCTCCTACACTTTTCAAGTTCAACCAATGCTTCCATCGCGCCGCGTCGCGCCGACGCAGCGAGCGGACCCGGAGATACCCAAAAGGCAAAAAGCGGTGAGAAGCGTTTGCGGCCGTGTTGATTCCAGCCAATAAAGGGCAACGATACGACATCTTCAGATTGCGGCATGGCAAAGATTGTCGCATATGCAATTCGCCTATTCCGAATCAAGCCCCGTATAACAAGGTGGTCTCGTGCTACTTCCGCGCCGGTTCGTAGGGCGCGCCAAAACATGTAGCCTCCGACTGTCACGCTGATGGCGGAGAGAACTACTGTTACCCACTCGAGTCGAAGATGATTCCCGATCTGCCGCGCGAGCACGATACCGGCTAGCGCTGCCATTGCGTCACATGCTGCAAGTGAGTAGCGAGTGGCAACCGGGCCAAGAAGAACTATTGCGTCTTTTCTCATTTTCGTCAACGCTCTTTCTTGCATGTCGACTCTACCGATACTTGAATCCGTCGCGCGCTTTGGCTCGGACTCAACTTGCGCTTTGATAGCTACCGTAGCCGGTATCTGCATAATGATGAGGTCGAATTACGTAACGTTTGAATTTGTACGCTCGCAGCCTCACGGCATGCCGCGCCACGCGATTAGCTGGTCGACCTCTCACGAATCGAGGAATTCGGGCGAGTCCGATCGGAACACCATCGTGCCGTCGTCCTCCGTGGTGGCTGCGAGGCCCTTGCCGCGCACGCGCCACGACCACGAGTCCCGCGCCTTCGTCGGCAGCTCCGACAGGACGAGCTCCTCCTTCACGGTCCCGTTCGTCACCGTGTAGTGCAGATCCGTGTCCGGGAAGACGTCGCGGTAGGTGACCTCGTCACCCGCGCCGCCCTTGTTCGTGTGCGACAGTGGGCTGTCCGCCGCGTCCTCGAGCGAGTACGCGAGCGTGAACCCGTCGTGGTGCATCGTCAGGACGTCCGAGCCCGACGCGTTGTCCGCGAACACCGGGTCCAGTGGGTGGTCGTCGACGACACCGGTCCCCGCCGACGTCACGTCCACGTCCGTGTTCACCGGGACCCACTTGCCCTGGTCGTCCTTGATGTTCTTCGGGACCTGCGAGATGACCGCGGTCTTCGAACCGTCGGTGTTCTCGTAGGTGTCCTTGAACGTCGAACGCCCGACGAGCTTCGACGTGTCCGGATCGAACGGCGAATCCGGCGCAGCAGGCTGCAGGTCGCCGCCGAGTGCGTTCGTCCGGTCGTCCGCGGTCGCCGTGGGCGCCTGGTCGTAGGCGATCTTCGGAGCGTCGACGACCCCGTCCGGGACAGTCGGCGTCGGAGCGGGGACCGCGTCCGAGGTCACCGCCGGCAACGAGGTCACCGGCCGGTCGTCGACCTCCGCCGCCTGCACCGGCACCGCGACCAGGACCTCCGCGACCAACGCGCTCGTGGTGATCACCGATGCGAGCACTTTCGCCGCGGTACCGGTTTCGGGGTACGACCGCAGACTGAAGCTCCACTCAGACTACGCTGCTCGTGCGCGCAGTCCCGGCGCCGGGCTCAGGGACCGGGGGCGAGTCCGATCCGCGGCACGAGCCACGCCATCCCCGCCGCGATCGCCGCCCGCGCAGCGAGCCAGTTGTGCTTCACGCCGGGGACCACCCAGGTCGTGACGTGCATGCCCGCAGCTGCGGCGTGCGCGGCGACGACGGGCATCGCGGGCCCGTAGTGCGAGTCGAGCTGCGCGGCGGTGAAGAACGCCGAGCTGTCCCGGTAGGGCCGGTGCGCCGCGAGCAGGGCCTCGGGCTGCGCGGCGCGGTACGCGGCGGCGTTCCCGGAGAAGCCGCGGGCGATCGAGGCCTCGGGGCTGCCGAGGGTCGGGCCGAGCTCCCCGGACACGTCGATGAGGTTGCCGAAGCGATCGGGGTCCCCGGCGCCGAGCTGGATCGCGCACGTGCCGCCCTGCGAGAACCCGCCGATCGTCCACGCGGACGCCCCCGTCTGGACGCGCAGGTGCGACGTGATCCACGCCGGGACGTCCTGCTCCAGGTACGTGCGGCTGTTGCCGAGCGGGCCGTCGACGCACATCGGGTTGCCGGAGTCCGGGCCGAGCTGGTCCGGCACGACGACGATCGGCGCGAGTCCGGCGTGCATCGCTGCGACCGCGTCCATCGTCTCGGTGAGGTGCCCGCCCGTCTCCAGGTCCTCGGGGCCGGAGCCGCGGGACTGACCGGGGAGCAGGACCACCACCGGGAGCGCCGGCGGGTCCGGCACCAGGGCGGCGGGCGGCAACCAGAGCAGCCCGGGCCGGGCGGTGAAGTGCGACCGCGTCGCCGGGATGGTCACGTGCAGGAGACGCCCGGCGGTCGGCAGGTCCGTCCGCGGGGCCCAGGTGTGCGCCAGGTCCAGGGTCGCCGGGCCCTGTGACGCGGACGGGTGCTCGGCGAGGGGGATGCCGTCGGACCCCACCGGGTCGGGGAGGACGGTCGGTGTGGGCGTGACGGCCGGGGTGGGCGTGGCCGTCACCGTGACCGCGGCGGTGGGGTCGGCCGACGCCCGGCTCCACCAGGTCGCGCCGACCCCGACGTTCACGACGGTCAGGGCCAGGACCACGACGAGCACGGTCCAGACCGTCCTGCCGGGGCGTCGAGCGTGCTGCACGGCGCTGAGCGTACGTGCCGTCGCCCGGCGGCACGGCCGACATCGTGCCCGCGGTGCTGAGGGATTCCCCAGTCAGCTCCGAGCGGGGCCCGTCGTGTCGCCGATCCGCAGCTCGGACCGGAACGCCGCCGGGTGCGGCTCGCCGCCCTCGAGCATCGCGAGCGCCGCGCGGGCCGCGGCACGGCCCTTCTGCTCGAAGGGCTGCACGAGCGTGGTGAGCTGCCGGATCGGCGAGCGGTGGAGCAGGCTGTCGTCGACCGTGATGCCGTCGAAGCCGACGACGCTGACGTCCTCCGGCACACGGAGTCCGGCGTCGAGTGCGGCCGAGATCACCCCGACGGCGAGCAGGTCGCTCTGCGCCACCACCGCGGTCGGGATCGCGGCCCCGGAGGCTGCGCCGGCGAACAGGGACTGCCCGGCGATGCGGCCCTCCTCGACCGAGCTGCCGGCGGCCTCCACCGCGGGGGCGTCCCCGTACACGCCGCGGACCCCACGGAGCCGCTCGAGCGTGGTGTGGGCGACGCCCTCGGCCTCGCGGGCGGGGTCGACGAGCCCGCGACGGCGGCTCCCGTCGAGGGGCAGCGTCACGATGGTCACGGCGGTGTGCCCGAGGTCGCGGAGGAACGCGGCGGCTCGGCGCGAGGCCTCGCGGTTGTCGAGGTGGATCGGGACCGCGCCCTCGATCTCGTCCGCCTCGATCGCCACGACCGGGATCTGCCGGCGACGGAGCACGGCGACGGCGGGGTCGATCCGGACGTTGCAGCCGACCAGGACCACGGCGTCCATCGGGGCGTCGACGATCGGGCCGATGCCGCGTTCGTCGTCGAGCGGGCTCCGGACGAGCAGCAGCGACGCCCCCGCCTCGCCGGCGACCTCGGCGATGCCGTCCAGGGTCAGGACGTTCACGGGATCGCGGAACGCGTCGCTCAGGCGCTCGTCCATCACGACGCCGATCACCCCGGACCGACCGCGGCGCAGCGAGCGCGCCCGCGGGTCCGGTCCGCCGTAGCCGAGCTCGGCGGCCGCGGCGAGCACGCGGGCCTTCGCGTCCTCGGAGACCGGTCCGGCACCGCTGAAGGCGAGCGACGCCGTGGACGGGGCGACCCCGGCCGCGCGGGCGACGGCGGCGAGGGTCGGGCGGGGTCCACGGCTCGCCCCACCGTCGGCGCCGGTCCGGGACGCTCCGGTCCCGGACGCGCCGGGTCCTGTTGCCGGTTCGTCCATCGCCCGTTAGCGTAGTCACCGAACGGGGTCGAATCGATTCGACACCACCGCGACACGCATCGCAGGACCCACGCAGCACCGGCACCAGCACCGATCAGCACCGACCCGGAAAGCCCGACATGACGACGACGTCCGCCCGCACCGCCCCGACCACCCGCGTCTGGATCGTCGCGGTCTTCGTGGCCTTCACGCTGTCGGGCCTGGCGATCGCGACCTGGCTCGGCCGCATCCCGAGCGTCCGCGACTCCCTCGGCGCGACGACCTTCGAGATGGGCCTGCTCGTCCTCGGCATGGCCGTCGGCTCGATCGGCGGCCTGACCTTCGCCGGGCACATCGTGTCGAAGCTCGGTGCGCGCCGCGGGGTCCAGGTGGCCTCGGTCTGCCTGGCCGTCGGGCTGACCTTCGCCGGCTTCGCGGTCACGTACGGGTGGGGCTTCGCCGCCATCTGGGTCGGTCTCATCGCGTTCGGCTTCGGCAACGGCCTGGTCGACGTGTCCATGAACGTGTCCGGTGCCGCCGCCGAGAAGGCCGGCGGGCGGACGATCATGCCGCTCTTCCACGCGGCGTTCAGCGTCGGCACGCTCGCCGGCGCCGGGCTCGGGGCGTTGACCGAGGCGCTCGAGGTGCCCGTCGTGCTGCACTTCGCCGTCCTCGGCATCGTCACGTGCGTGGTCATGCTCGCGGCCGCGTCGCGCTTCGGCGACGAGCACCGGTTCGATGAGCACACCTCGACCGCGACCAGCCCGACCCCCGTGCAGCTCACCCGCTGGCAGGTCTGGGCACAGCCGTCGACCCTGCTGATCGGCGTGATCGTGCTCGGCATGGCGCTGGCCGAGGGATCCGCGAACGACTGGCTGCCGCTCGCGATGATCGACGGCCACGGCCTCGACAACGCCGCGGGCTCCGCCGTGCTGACCGTGTTCCTCGCCGCGATGACCGCAGGGCGCATCGCCGGCAGCCCGCTCATCGACCGCTTCGGCCGCGTGCCGGTGCTCCGCGTGAGCGCCGCCGTCGCCGTGGTCGGTCTCGGGCTGCTCATCTTCGTCGACGTCATCCCGATCGCGATCGTCGGGGTCGTGCTCTGGGGCCTCGGCGCGAGCCTCGGGTTCCCGATGGGCATGTCCGCCGCGGCCGACGACCCGCGCTCGGCCGCGCTCAAGGTCAGCGCCGTGGCGACGATCGGGTACGTGGCGTTCCTCGCCGGTCCGCCGCTCATCGGCTTCCTCGGCGAGCACATCGGCCTGCTCGGTGCGCTGCTCGTGGTCTTCGTGTTCATCATCGGCGCCGGCCTGGCGTCCGGGGCGGCGCGCGAGACGGGCGCTGCGGCCGAGACGCTGCGCCGCCGACGTGCGCAGCAGGCCGGGCGCGACCGGACGACGGGCCGCAGCGGGGACGACGGGGACGACCCGCGCCTCCAGGCCGGAACGCCCACCCCCGGAACGGAAGCCCGCACGCCCACCCCCGGGACGGAAGCCGCCGCACCGACCGCCGACCGGGCGGAGAGCGCGACGCGCGACCACCGTTAGGATCGCCGGGTGCGTCTCGTCATCGCCCGCTGCTCCGTCGACTACGCCGGACGCCTGTCGGCCCACCTGCCGCTCGCGACCCGTCTGCTCATGCTCAAGGCGGACGGCTCGCTGCTCGTCCACTCGGACGGCGGCAGCTACAAGCCGCTCAACTGGATGAGCCCGCCGTGCTCGATAGAGATCGGCGAGCCGGACGAGGAGCAGGCCTCCGCCGGCATCACCCAGGTGTGGACGGTGACGCAGAAGAAGACGCAGGACAAGCTGATCGTCAGCCTGTACGAGGTCCTCGCGGACGAGTCGCACGACCTGGGCGTCGACCCCGGGCTGGTGAAGGACGGGGTCGAGGCGCACCTGCAGCAGCTCCTCGCGGAGCAGATCGAACTGCTCGGCGACGGCCACACGCTCGTCCGCCGCGAGTACATGACCGCGATCGGACCGGTGGACATCCTGGCCCGTGACGACGCGGGCGCGAGCGTGGCCGTCGAGATGAAGCGCAACGCGAACATCGACGCGGTCGAGCAGCTCACCCGGTACCTCGAGCTCATGAACCGCGACCCGCTCCTGCGACCGGTGCAGGGCGTCCTGGCGGCGCAGACGGTGGCACCGCAGGCGCGCACCCTCGCCGAGGACCGCGGGATCCGCGTCCTCGTGCTCGACTACGACGCGATGCGCGGCATCGAGGGCGGGCACACGCGCCTGTTCTGAGCGGAGCGACCGGGCGCCGCGGCCCACGTCCGTCATCGGGACGGCTCGCGCCCGTCGTCGGGACGGCTCCCGTCCGTCGTCGGTGCGAGCACCGGCCTGGAGGCACGGGTCGCCCCCGACACGCCGACTAGGCTGGGCAGGACATGACGCGCCCCTTCACCGCCATCCTGTTCGACCTCGACGGCACCATCAGCGACTCCGCTCCGGGGATCCTCGAGAGCATGACGCACACCTTCCGCACGGTCGGCGTGCCCGTCCCGGACCACGAGACGCTCATGTCGTTCGTCGGCCCGCCGATCATGGACACGTTCCGCACGGCGATGGGGATGGACGAGGCGCAGGCGGAGCACACGCTCGCCGTCTACCGCGAGCACTACCTGTCGCACGGGGCGCTCGACTCGGCGATGTTCCCCGGCATCGACGTCGTGCTGCGGACCCTGCACCAGGCCGGACTGCCGATCTCGACGGCCACGAGCAAGCCCGAGACCCCGGCGACGTACATCCTCGAGCACTACGGGCTCACCGGGGACATCGACGTCATCACGGGCGCGAGCGACGACGAGGTCCGGAGCGCCAAGGCCGACGTCGTCGCCGAGGCCCTCCGCCGCCTGGACGCCCGCGGCTTCGACGTGAGCCGGCCCGTCCTCGTCGGCGACCGCCTGCACGACGTCGAGGGTGCCGCGGCGAACGGCGTCCCCGTGGTCTTCGCCGAGTGGGGCTACGGCTCCCCGGCCGAGGCCACGGGCACCGTCGCACAGGCCGCCACCCCGCTCGACCTGCTGCCGATCCTGCTGCCGGACGCCGCGTGACGACCGCGGCCCGTCGGGGGCTCCGCGGCGCGGCCTGGGTGCTGCCCGCCGCGATCGTGCTGATCGCGCTGAACTTCCGCGGGCCGATCGTCGCCCCCGCGCCGGTGATCGGCGACGTCCGGGTCGACCTCGGGCTGACCGCGACGGTCGCCGGCCTGCTCACGACCATCCCCGTCCTGTGCTTCTCGCTCGCGACGCCGTTCGCCAGCTGGGTGATCGCCAAGGCCGACCCCGAGCGCGCGGTGTCCCTGTCGCTCGTGATCGTCCTCGCGGGCACGGTGCTCCGCTCGGTGCCCTCGGCGACGGCGCTGCTCGTCGGCACGGCGGTGATCGGCATCGGCATCACGATCGGCAACGTCGTCGTGCCCGTCGTCATCCGGCGGGACACCTCCCCGGAGCGCGTCGGCCTGGTCACGGGCGTGTACACGTCGGCGCTCAACTTCGGGTCGATGATCACGTCGCTCGGCACCGCACCGATCGCCGCCGCCTGGGGCTGGCCGGTCGCCATCGCGGTGTGGGCCGTGTTCGCGGTGGTCGCCGCCGCGGGGTGGACGTACGCCGTCGGCACCCGCGCGGCCTGGCTCCGACCGGAGCGCACCGAGCCGGTGCCCGCGACCGGGCCCGTCGAGCTGCTCACCGAGACGGGGTCGATCCGCACGGTGTCGACGAGCGGCGCTCCGACCGTCCGACCCGCTCGACGGCTGATCACCTGGGGGCTGACGCTCGCCTTCGGTGGACAGGCGTTCTCGTACTACGCGCTGACCGCGTGGATCCCGACGCTCCTGCACGACGAGATCGGGTTCTCGGCGGAGTCGTCCGGCGCGAGCTCGTCGGTGTTCCAGATCCTCGCGGTCGTCGGGGCGCTCGGGGTCCCGGTGCTCGCGACGCGCTGGCGGCCGCGGGCGATCGTCGCCCTCGTCGGCACGTTGTGGCTCGCGATGCCGCTCGGGCTGCTGTTCGCGCCGCAGCTCTGGCTGCTCTGGTCGGTCCTCGGCGGGGCGGCGCAGGGCGGCGGCATCACCGTGATCTTCATCATCATCGTGCGCATCGTCACGAGCGACGACGACGCCCGCCGGATGTCCGCGTTCGTGCAGGGCGGCGGCTACCTGATCGGCTCGGCCGGGCCGCTCGTCGCCGGGAGCCTGCACGGCGCGACCGGAGACTGGACGGCGCCGCTGCTGGTCGTGCTGGTGGCGGTGCTGACCCTCGGGGTGATCGGCACCCTCGCCGCCCGTCGCGTGACCTGACCCGCGCCGGACGGGACCCGTCGCGCCGGACGCACCACGAGCCTCCCGGCCGCCTGTGCGTCAGCGCGCCTCGAGCACCTCGCGCAGCGTCATCGGCCGGCGGCCGGTGACCCGCTCGACGTCCCCGGAGACCGGCGCGAGCACACCCTCCGCGATCGCCGTGTACGTGCTCACCCACGCGTCCGCCTGCCACGGCTCCGGCTGCCACTTCGCCCGCGACGCGTACGCCTCGTCCAGGGTCTCCTCGTGGTAGCTGACCGGGCGTCCGCGGACCTCGGAGACGATCGCCGCGGCCTCGGCCAGGGTGATCGCGACCGGCCCGGTCAGGTCGTAGGTGCGGTCGAGGTGCGCCGACGGGTGCAGCAGCACCTCGGTCGCGACTCGGGCGACGTCCGCGCGCGCCACCGCCGCCATCGCACCGTCGCCGGCCGGACCGCGGATCACGCCGTCCTCGCCGACCAGGTCCTCGACGAAGTCCAGGTAGAACGAGTCGCGCAGGAACGTGTGCGCCATCGAGGTCGCGCGGATCGCCTGCTCCGTGGCCCAGTGGTCGCGGCCCAGGGTGAAGGTCGCGTCGGCCGCGGCACCGGCGAACGAGGTGTACACGATGTGCTGCACGCCCGCCGTCGCGGCCGCGCCGACGAAGGCGCGGTGCTGGGCGAGCCGGTCCTCGGCCTCGGCGCCGGACACCATGAGCAGCAGGTCGACGCCCTCGAGGGCCCGGCGCGACGCGTCGACGTCCGCGAAGGATGCGACGGCGACCTCGGCGCCGGGCAGCTCCGGTGCGCGCGACGGGTCGCGGACGAGCATCCGGAACGGCGTGCCCGCCGCGGCGAGCGCGCGGGCGACCGCGCCCCCGATGTTGCCGGTGGCCCCGGTGATGGCGATGGTCATGGTCGCTCCCGTCGTGTCGGTGGTCGTGGGTGCCGGACTCAGGTCCGCACCGTCCTGGAGGCGCGTAGCAGCGTCGCCGCGACCCTCGCGGCGTTCACGCCGTCGACCTCGAGCGCCCAGGCGCGGGCTGCCGCGCGGTCGCGTCCGTGCCGCACGTGTCGTCCGACGAGGCGGTCGACGCGGACGTCGTCGTCGACGACGACCGCCCAGGTCTCGGTGAGCAGGGTCCGCAGCGCGGTCCACGGTGCCTGGTCGTCGAGCAGGTAGTTGCCCTCGGTGACGACGAGCCGGGTGGCGCGCGGGACGGCGATGCTGCCGGCAACGGGCTCGTCGACGCGACGGTCGAAGTCCGGTGCCCAGACGACGTCCTCCTCCGCGGCGACGAGTCGGCGGACCAGGGCGACGTAGCCGTGCGCGTCGAAGGTGTCGATCGCGCCCTTGCGGTCGTGTCGGCCGAGGGCGTCGAGCGCGGCGTTCGCCAGGTGGAAGCCGTCCATCGGCACCTGCACGGCCGTGCCGGGGCCGTGTGCGGCGTCGACGGCCGAGACGACCCGGCGGGCGAGCGTCGACTTGCCGGCTCCGGGGGCGCCGACGATCCCGAGGACGACCCGGCCGGGTGCGGCGGCGAGCGTCACGGCGTGGTCGACGGCGGCGTCGGGGTTCGTCACCTGGTCATCATCGCAGCCGGGCGTCGCCTCGATCCGTGCTCGCGACGCGCGGTCAGTCACGGTCGCCGAACAGGCCCATGCCGTGCTTCGTCAGCACGTCGTAGGCGTCGCCGAAGGTCTCGGGCACGGGCGCGTCCGGCTCGTAGCGGGCGAGGAGCAGTCCGAGCAGCCCCTTCGCCGGCGCCGTGATCGGCCGGTCACGCTCGGCGCCGCGGGGACGACGACGGCGGGCGGCGGCCTCCGGGTTGGTGGGCACGTAGGGCGGGGTGACCTCGGGCCAGAGCTGCGGCTGCCGGGGCACCGTGCGGTTCAGGACGTTGTGGATCCCCTCGGCCTCGGCGTCCCGGTGGGTGAGTGGCTCGAGACCGTGCTGCTGACAAAGGGTGTGCGCGATCGACCCGTGGTGCATCGTGGCGTTCACGATGGTGCCGGGGTCGGTGTACGCCGAGACCACGACGGTCGGGACCCGGCCGCCGAGCCGGTCGAACCCGAAGCCCATCTCCCCCGCCTCGGGATCGCCGGACGGCGGTGTGGCGGTGGGCGGCGGGACGTGGTCGTAGATGCCGCCGTGCTCGTCGAAGGTCACCACGAGCGCCGTGTTCACCGCGTTCGACCCGGTCGTCGAGCGAGCGTCCCGGATCGCGCCGTAGACCTCGGCGAGCAGGGCCTCGGCGGCGCGGACGTCGCTCATCGCACTGTCGAACGTCGCGCCGTCCGGTTCCGCGACGACCTTCGGACGCGAGACCGGCGGGTGCATGTCGTTGTGGTCGAACATCATCCGCGGCTCGACGAAGGCGTAGTCGGGCAGGGTGCCGTTCGCCGCGTCCTCGTGGAACTGCGCCATGCTCCGGAAGTTGGTCTTCCAGTACCGCTCGATCGACGGCGCGTGCAGGAAGCCGGTGAGCGAGACGACCTGGTCGGCGTCGAAGTAGACGCGCCAGCTCTTGCCCGCGTCCTCGAGCCGGGTGAACAGCGTCGGGACGTCCGGGGCGTCGAGCCACTTCGCGGGGCCGTCGGGCTGTCCGTTCGTGACGAACCCGTGCGAGGTGCTCGCGTGGAGGAACGAGCGGTTGCAGAAGGTCTGCGAGGGGACGGCGCAGAACCAGTGGTCGTAGACGGCGAAGGACTTCGCCAGGGTCGAGAACACCGGGAGCATCGCGGGCGAGAAGCCGCCCATCACGCGCTCGTACTCGTCGCGGGTCGGCTCGACACCGCGCTCGAGCCGGTAGTTCACGACGTAGTCGCGGACGAAGCCGGACATGGTCGGGCGGCTCGTGTCCGCCGGGGCGTTGTACGGGGCCGCGTAGCCGTTCCGTCCGGGGTCGGCGTTGCCGGGCGGGTCGACCGTGCCGAACCACTGCGTGTTGACGTGCGGGTAGAACTCCCCTGGATCGGGGTCCGGCTGGCTCATCACGACGTCGGTGCTGCCCTCGTATACGTGCGCGGCGACGACCGTGCCGTCCGGGGCGGTGTTCTCGTGGGTCCCCCGCTGCAGTCCGGCGAACGACTGGCCGGGTCGGAGCTCGGCGTCGGTGTACAGCCGACCGAGCACGTGGTCGAAGCTCCGGTTCTCGAACATGAGCACGACGACGTGGTCGAACCCGGGCTCGGCGCGCTCGGGGAGCGGGGCGAACCCGTAGCGCGCGGCGTCGGTGCCCCGGGCGGCGGCCACGCCGGCGCCGACCGCACCCGCACCGACGGCGGCGCCTGCGGCGCCGATGCCTGCGCGGCGGAGGAACGCCCGTCGGCTCGTACGGGCGTCGTCCGGGTCGTCGCGGTTCCCTGCGGCCATGCGACGTTCCTACCACCGGAGCGTGCGCGTCCGCGATGCGCGGCGGTGGTCGCGGTGGTTGCCTGGGCGCATGGTCGATGCGACGACGGCGTTCAGCGGGTTCTCGGTGCGGGACGTGCCCGAGGCCCGGGCGTTCTACGAGGGCGTGCTCGGCGTCCCGGTCAGCGAGGAGCACGGGATGCTCACGCTCCACCTCGGCGACGGGCACGGCGTGCTCGTCTACCCGAAGGGACCTGCCCACGAACCTGCGTCGTTCACCGTCCTGAACTTCCCGGTGCCCGACGTCGACGCCGCGGTCGACGAGCTCGCGGCGGCCGGGGTCCGGTTCCTGCAGTACGACGGGGTGACGGACGAGCGCGGGGTGAACCGGCAGGGCGGGCCGCTCATCGCGTGGTTCACCGACCCGTCGGGGAACGTGCTGAGCGTCATCGAGCAGTGACGCGGTCCCACCGCTCGCGGACCGGGCCGGGCGGCAGGACGGCATCGACCTCGTCGTGCAGGGTGGTGATCGCGGCGAGGTGGTCGGGCAGCAGCAGGTCCCACGGCACCGGGGCGACGTCGAGCAGCGCCGGCAGCGTGTGGTCGTGTCCCGGCGCTCCCCACTGCTCGGCGAGTGCGTGCACGAGGACGTCCCGCTCAAGCCGGACCGCGCCGAGCCGATCGAGCAGCACGGATCGGGCGGAGTCGTCGGTGGCGTCCCGGAGCTGCCCGAGGATCGCCCGCTCGTCCCAGAGCCGGGCGGACAGGTCGGTGGCTGCGCCGCTCACGTCCGCTCCCCTCGTCGCCGTGCCCGAACGCTACCGGAGCAGTGCTCCGGCCCACCCCAGTGCGATCGGGACGACCAGGCCGTGCCGCCGGTGCGGGAGGTCGGCGATCGGGACCCATGCGGCCTCGTCCGTCGTGCCGTCGGTCTCGTTGCGGAGCTCCCCACCCGTGATCGTCGCCCGGAAGACGACCTGCACGGCCTTCATCGGACGCCCGGTGTCGTGGAGCCGACGCTCCTTCGGCACGATGTGGTGCCGGATCCCGAGCAGGGCGCCGCACTCGGCGTGGTAACCGGTCTCCTCGTGGATCTCGCGGACGACGGCCTGCTCGACGGTCTCGTCGAACTCGACACCGCCGCCGGGGAGCGTCCACGTCCCGGCCTCGGGCACCCGGAGCCGGGCGAGGAGCACGCGGTCGCCGTCGGTGACCACGCCGTAGGCGGCGAGCCGGGTGTCGTAGTCGGTGTACTCCATCTGCCGACTGTGCCACCGACCCCGGACAGCCGGAGCGGGACGCGCCGCCGCATCGCCCGCGGGGACGGTCCGTCGTGGCCGCCCGGCCAGCGCACCACCGTCGGCCGACCACGCAGGGTGCGGGATGACTCAGGATCAGCCGCGAAGCCGCCGCAGACCGGGCGTCCAGTGCTCTCGTGGACACCTCGGGTCGCTACGGTGCCGGAGACCCCGCCGATCCCGCGGTCCGCCGTGTCGGCGCCGCGTGGAGCCTCCCGACCCACCGGACGACCCGATGACGACCCTCCCGCTGCTCTCCGCGCACCTGCTGCTGCCCCTGTACGCCGTCACGGTGCTCGTCGCCCTCGGGGTGGTCTTCCTGCTGCGGCGGTCCTGGCGGCCGTTCGCGATCGCCCTCGTCGCCGGGGCACTGGCCGGGGCGCTGCTGTCGTGGTTGTTCGGCGACGTCCTCGACGTGCTCGGGATCGCGCCGACGTGGGTCGACCGGATCTGGACCGGGGTGGTCTGCGCGCTCGTCGGGGTCGCGGTCGTCGGGCTCGTCCGCGCCGGGACCCGGGCGCGCGGTCGGCTCGTCGTCCGGGTGCTCGCCGTGGTGCTCGTGCCGCTCGCGGTCCTGTCCGGCGCGCTCGCGATCAACCGCGACGCCGGACTGTTCCCGACGGTCGCGGACGCCCTGGGCGAGTCGCACGTGCCGCCGCTCCGACTGCCCGACGACCCCGCGCCGCGGTCGGGGACGATCGACGCCACCGACTGGCACGCCCCGGCCGACCTGCCGGAGCACGGCCGCTACGGATCGGTCCGCATCCCCGGGGACGTCTCGCACTTCCGGGCACGCCCCGCGATCGTGTACCTGCCGCCCGCCGCACTCGTCGAGCACGCCCCGGAGCTCCCGGTCGTCGTGATGCTCTCCGGGCAGGGCCCCGGCGCCGCCCCCGCGAACATCATCGAGGCCGGCCGGATGGTCGATCGGCTCGACCGAATCGCGGCGCGGCACCACGGGCTCGCCCCGATCGTCGTCATGCCCGACCAGCTCGAGGCGGCGTCGAACAACCCGATGTGCCTGGACGGCCCGCTCGGCAACAGCGCGACCTACCTGACCCAGGACGTGCCGGCGTGGGTCAGAGCGAACCTGCACGCGTCGACCCGCGCGTCGGACTGGGCGATCGCGGGCTTCTCGCAGGGCGGCACCTGCGCGCTCCAGCTCGGGGCGACCTTCCCCGACCGGTTCGGTTCGTGGATCGACGTCTCCGGGCAGCGCGGGCCGACGCTCGGCGACGAAGGTGACACCATCAAGCGGGGTTTCAAGGGTGACCGAGCGGCGTACGAGGCCGCGCAGCCGCTCCGGATCCTGGCCGACCGGGCGCCCTACACCGCGTCCGCCGCCTTCATCGCGGCGGGGGCGGACGACAGCCGGTACGGGCCGATCGTGCCGGTCGTCGCGCAGGCCGCACGGGCCGCCGGGGTCGCCGTGACCCAGCGCTTGGTCGAGGACGGCGGGCACGACTGGCACACCGCGGGGACCGCCCTGGCCGAGGGCGTCGAGTGGTTCATGCGGCGGACCCACCTGGCCCGCTGATGCCGTTCACCGTCAGCCACGCGGTCGTCGCCCTGGCCGCCCGGCGCCTGCCGGTCCCGGTCGCCGCGGTCGCCGTCGGGTCGATGGCACCCGACGCCGTGCTCTTCGCGCCGGTCCTCCCGCCGTACGAGGCGGCGCACTCCTGGTGGGGCATCCCGACGATCGACCTCGCGGTGTCCCTCGTGGTGCTCGCCACGTGGTGGTTCCTGGTCCGTCCGGCCTGGGCGCCGGTCGTGCCGGGCGTGCGCGACCGCGTGCCCCGCGCCTGGTGGTCGCGCCCGACGCTCGACGTCCGCACGGTGCTGGTCGTCGTGCTCGCGTGCGTCGCCGGCAGCGTGACCCACGTGGTGTGGGACGGCTTCACGCACGGACACGGCTTCGTCGTCCAGGCGTGGCCGGCGCTCCGCGAGACGTCGATCGGCGGGTACTGGCTGCCGTTCTTCCTGCAGGACGCGTCGAGCGTGCTCGGACTCGCCGCCCTGCTCGTGGCCGCGGCGGTCTGGTGGCGGCGGACCGCTGCGGTGCCGACGGCCGTGCCCAGCCGGGCGGAACGGGTGGTGGTCGTCGTGGTCGCGGCGGCCGTGCTCCTGGCGACGGCGACCCAGGCGGGGAAGGTCCTGCTGCACGGCGGCGGTGTCGGGGACGTCGTCGTCGCACTGTCGTTCCGCGTGCCCGTCTTCGTCGCGGTCGGACTCGTGTTCGGCGCCGTCGTCCTGCTCGTGGTCCGTCACCGCGTCGGGCCGCACACCGGACGCGGTGCCCTTGGCGACCGGACGGCACCCTGACCGCTCCCCGATCGCTCCCCCGGACTGGGGAGCGGGCGAGCCGTCGGGTGCGTGCCAGCATGGCGTGTGCCCGAGCAGACCCACCCCGTCCCGATCATCCACGCACCGACCGTCGGACCCGTCACGGCGCGGCTCGTGTTCGGGGCCGGGACGTGTGACGAACCCGTGTTGCTCGCCGGAGTCGCACACCTCGTCGAGCACCTGGTCGTCCGTGCCGCGCTCCCGATCGCCGCGCCGCACAACGCCGTCACCCAGGACCGGATCACCGTGTTCGAGGTCGTGACGACCACCACGGAGGAGGCCCTGGACCTGGTGCGTGGTCTCGCCGCTGCCGTCCGGGCCGTGCTCGACGTGTCGGAGGAGACCGTCGAGCGCGAGCGCCGGATCGTCGCGCGCGAGGACCCCCTCCGCGCCGACGAGATGGTCCCGTCCGTGCACACCGCGCGTTTCGGTCCCGCCGGACCCGGGCGATCAGGTGCCGGTGCCGCTCCTGTCGCGGGGATCACGTCCGCCGAGGTCCGGCACTGGGTGGAGCATCACCTCGTCGCCGGGAACGCCATCGTGTCGGTCGCCGGCGGAGCCGTGCCGCCCGCCACCGTCGACCTCGCGCTGCCGCCCGGGCCGCCCACCGCACCCCTGCCGTCGTGGGCGGGACCGATGCGGACGGGTGCCCTCGTGGAGTCGCCGCTCGGTGGCATCGCGGCGTCGATCGTCGTCCCGGCCCGCGTCGCGCCGCTGCTCGAGGCCGTCCTCGAGCACGAGGTGTTCGACGCGCTCCGGATGGGGGCCGGCTTCGCGTACGCGATCGACTCCCACTCGGTCGCGCTCGACGGCGAGCGCTCCGTGGTCGTCGTCACCGCGGACCCGGGCGAGGCGGACACCGAGGCGGCGGCGACGGTCGTCGTCGAGACCCTCCGACGCCTGGCGGCGAGCGGGCCGAGCACGTCGACGACCGCGCGCATCGACGCGGCCCGCGCGGTCAACGCGACCGATGCGGCGTTCCGCGCGGACCTCCGGGTCTCGGCCGAGGTGCTCATGCGGCTCCGCGGCCTGCCGACTCCTCAGCCGGTGGACGGTCCGGTCGCCCCGACCGAGCTCAGCGACCTCCGGAGCACCCTCGCGGACGCCCTCGGGACCCTCGTCGTGTGCGTCGACCAGGACGCCGACACGGACTTCGCGGCTCTGGCGGAGCGACACGGCCTGGAGCACGTCGACGCTTCGCCGGGTGTGCCGGTGCCCGAGCGGGTGTTGTTCCTCCCGCGTCCGGGTGCTGGTCGGAGCGTCCACCGCACCGCGCTCCTGCCCGCGTTCGCCGACGCGCACCTCGAGGTCGACGGCACCCGGGTCACGCTGCGACCACGGGGACTGCCCGCGCGGATGGTCGACCTCGCCGAGGCCGCGGTCGTGGGCCGACGCGGTGACCTCGGCGTGACGGTGGTCGACGGCGCGGGCAACACCCTGCACCTCCGTGCGGACGAGTGGTGGCGCGGTCGTCGCATGGTCGACGCCGTCGTGCGGGCGACACCACCGCACCTGCTCCGGGCCTTCTCGGCCTGACGCCAGCAGGACTGACACCCGCAGGACTGACACCCGCAGGCCCGACACCAGCAGGCCCGACGCCCGCACCGACGCCGCGACCGCGCTCACGCCGCGACGTCGACCGCCCACCCCGCCCGCATCCGCGCGACCGCCCGGTCCCACCCGCCGAGCAGGTCGGCGTCCTCGCGCAGCATCGCCTGCAGCTGCAGCCCCTCGTAGAGCGCCACGAGCTGTTCCGCAGCGTGTCTCGGGGACGCACCACGAGCCTCCCGGCCGGCGACCACGTCGCGCACCAGCGCGAGCGTGACGTCCTCGAACGACCGCGTGTACTGCGTCCGGAACCACCCCGACGCCGGATGGCGGGGCCCGGAGGCGGCGCTCAGCAGCGCGATCCGGAGTCGCACGAGTCCTGGCTCGCGCTGCCCGGCCTCGAGCCGGGCGCGCAGGTAGGCGACGGCGCCCTCCTGCTCGGCGACGGGCCAGAGCGCCCGTTCGGTGGCCGCGGCCCAGCGGTCCACGACCGCGACGACGAGCAGGTCCCACGTGGGGAAGGCCCGGTGCACCTCGGCGACGTCGACGCCGGCGTGGCGGGCGACCTCGTCAGGGCCGACGGCGTGGAAGTCGTTCGTGCGGAAGGCCTCGACCGCGGCCGTGACGATGCGGGCGCGGAGGTCAGCGGACATGCGTCGATCCTGCCCACGGTCGGCCCGGGACGCGACCGCCCGTTCGGGGGCGGACCGAGCGGGCAGCACCGAGCGGCTCCGCCTACCCCCGGTCGAACGCGATCGTCACGTCGTCGGCCGCCGTCACCCGCCCGGTCCGCGCGAACTCCGCCCACACCGCACGGAGCGCCCGCCCGCGACGGTCGACCTCCGGCCAGTCCCGCTCCGGCACGAACCGGCTCCCGACCCAGGCCTCGCGCCCGCCGAGCAGCATCGGCACGTCGCTCATGTGCACCGCTCCCGTCGGCGCCGCCGTGGCCCCGCGGAGCAGTCGGTACGCGACGGCGTTCCCACCGGCGGCCCGGTGTCGCGCCGCGAACCGGCGGACGTCCCGGCCGTAGACGACCTCGGACACCGGTCGGACGACGAGCCACCGCAGCAGCGATCGCGCGGGCCGCCACCGTGCGAGCGTCCGGACGCCGGGGATCATCGGCACGTACATGCCGGTCTCGTCGGACCCGGAGCCGATGAGGACGTCGACCTCCGGGGCGACCGCCCGCCACGCCCGGTCCGTGTCGCGCTCGGCGGGCAGCGGCGCGTGGCCGTACTGCGTCCCGAACGGCATCGCTCCGGCCAGGCCGAAGACCCCGCCGGCCCGTTCGCCGCGGACCTGCCGGTCGAGCACCTCGTCGAGGGGCGTGTCCGGCCCGACGGTCCCGACGGCCCGGAGCACCGCCCGGGTCATGCGCGCGCGACCCCGGGACAGCCCGAGCGGGGCGCTCTGCACGATCGCCCGGCGGAACAGCCCGCGTGCGCCCTCGCTGATCATCAGGTGCGCGGTCGCGTCGCCACCGGCGGACTGCCCGAACACCGTCACGGTGTCCGGGTCGCCGCCGAACGCCGCGATGTTCTCGTGCACCCACCGCAGGGCGGCGACCAGGTCGAGCAGCCCGAGGTTCGCGGGGACGGTCTCGCCGTCGCCGAGGAACCCGAGGACGCCGAGCCGGTAGGTCACCGTCACCACGACGACGCGCTGTTCGGTCACCAGGTCCCGGGGGTCGTGGATGGGCAGGTCGCCGCCGCCGATCACGTAGGACCCGCCGTGGATCCACACCATCACGGGGAGTCGCTCGTCGGGTCGGACGTCGCTCGGCACCGTGACGCTCAGCCGCTGGCAGTGCTCGTCCACCTGCAGGTCCATCGGCGGCAGCAGCTGGTCGACGGCCGGCGAGCTCCGCTGCGGCGCGACGGGCGCGGGCGTGGTCGCCGGGTACGGCTCGGTGGTCGCCGGGACCGGCTCCGGCGGCGCGAAGCGCTCGGCCCGCGCGTAGGGGATCCCGAGCGCACGGGTCACGTCGCCGTCGACGACGGCGGTGAGCGGTCCGGCAGGGGGGTCGAAGGAGCGTGTTGCGGGAGACGGCACCGGCTCACGCTACCGACGTGACCGGGGGACGCAACGGGAGGCACGGTGCCGGCTGGCACCGTGCCTCCCGTCCGCGGAGTGGTCGCGTGTCGCGTGTCGCGTGTCGCGACGGGCGCTACCGGACCCGCTTGATCGGGATGACGACCAGCGCGCCCAGCAGGGCGACCGCTCCGGCGGCCCAGCACATGAGCGTGTAGTTGTCGGCGTGCGTGCTGCCGATGGACAGGAAGAACAGCGAGATCGCGGGGGCGAGCGACTGCGGCAGCGCGTTCGCGATGTTGATCACGCCGAGGTCCTTGCCGGGGCGGTCCGCGTTCGGCAGGACGTCCACGACCAGGGCCGTGTCGATGGCCGAGTAGATGCCGTACGCGAAGCCCATGACGACCTCGGCGACGTAGAAGCCGGTGACGGTCTCGGCGTGCGCGAGCACGACCAGGCCGACCGCGAACAGCGCCGTCGACCCGCCGACGAACACCTTGCGGCGACCGAGCCGGTCCGAGGCCCAGCCGGAGAGCGCCGCGCTGACGAGCAGGGCGACCGTGTAGAGCAGCACGCCGAAGGCGACGGCCTCCGTCGCGGCCTTCGCGTCCGCGATGCCCAGGTGCTCCTGCATGTAGAGCAGCCGGTAGGTCGTGAACATGAACGTCGCGAGGATGATGAGGAACCGCGACCACCACGCGAACGCGAAGTCCGGGTTCTTGATCGGGTTCGTCCAGAACGACGACACCAGGTTGAGCCAGGTGAACTTCTTGAGCGGGTACGTCGGCAGGTCGTCCCGTGCGACGAACGCGTAGACGAGGACGAGGAAGATCGCCAGGATGCCGGGCGCGATGAACAGCACCGGCAGGTTCGCGACGAAGAACACCGAGAGGTAGGTGCCGGCGAGCACGGCGGTGTTCTGGGCGAGCGCGATGATGCTCGACGACCGGCCGCGCTGCACCTGCGGGACGTTGTCCGCGAAGCTCGCGAGGAGCGTGGCGAGCGTCGCGTTCGCGGCGATCTGCGCGAGCAGCCAGCCGAGCGTCAGGTTGAGGACGTCGGGCGCGTAGGCGATCCAGACGAGGGCGACCGCGAAGAGGACCACACCACCGACGAGCCACGGCCGACGGCGGCCCCAGCGCGTGCGGGTGCGGTCGGACAGGGCACCGGCGAGCGGGTTCATGAGGAGCGCGCCGAACGCACCGATCGGCAGGACGGAACCGATCACGGTGGCGGCGTCCTCGCCCACCAGGGCCTGCGCCTTGAGCTGCATGCTGACGTAGACCGGGGCCATGAGCGCCACGAAGAGGCCGAACTGCCCGAGGAACAGGGCGATCTGGTAGCCGATCCCCACCCGCACGGTGCTGACCGGTTGGGTGATGCCCTCGTCCAGGTCCAACAGGGCCGGACCGCCGGGTTCGGGTGTGCTCATGACGCCTCCTTGAGTCGATGCAAAAACCTTGTCGTGCAAGGTTTTACCTCGACGAGCATACAACGACACGTGTCGGCTTGTTGCCCCGTGCCGAGGAAAACTACACAGCGGGTGGTTTTTGGGGTAGCGTCGAGATCGGTCTCGCCGGGGAGCATCGCTCCTCGACGGGCTGCGACACCCGATGCCGCGACACCCAGACAGGATCGAAGGAGCCCTCTGCCATGCCCACCACCTCTGTGCAGCTCTACTCGCTGCGCGACGCCATCGCCGAAGACCTCGACAAGGCCATCGCCCGGGTGCGCGAGATCGGTTACGAGAACGTCGAGCCGTACGCGTTCGTCGAGCGTGCCGCGGACCTCGAGAAGGCCTTCGCCGCCACGGGCCTCAAGGCCCCGTCCGGTCACGTCGCCGTGATCGACGCCGAGGACACCGCCCCGATCTGGGACGCCGCCGAGCGCCTCGGCATCCAGACCGTCATCGACCCGTTCATCCCGACCGACCGCTGGCAGACCGCCGACGACGTCGCGAAGATCGCCGAGCGCGTCAACGTCCTGACCGCCGAGGCCGCGTCGCGTGGCCTGCGGTTCGGCTACCACAACCACCAGTGGGAGTTCACGAACAAGGTCGACGGCACGACCGTCTACGAGCACTTCGTGTCGCAGCTCGCGCCGGAGACCGTGCTCGAGGTCGACACCTTCTGGGCGACCGTCGGCGGCGCAGACGCCCCGGCCGTGCTCCGCTCGCTCGGGGACCGCGTCGTCGCGATCCACGTCAAGGACGGCAAGGTCGACGGTGACATCCTCACCGCGCTGCCGTCGTCGGAGAGCGCCCTCGTCGTGCCCGAGGCCCTGCAGCGCGCCTTCGAGAACCAGACCCCCGCCGGCCAGGGTGACGTCGACGTCGTGGGCATCCTCGCCGCCGCGCCGCAGGCGATCCGCGTCGTCGAGTTCGACGCCTACTCCGGCGACGTCTTCCAGGGCATCACCGAGTCGCTCGAGTGGCTGAAGGCGAACGACACCGCCGGGAGCGCCGCGTGAGCCGCGTCGGGATCGGCATCATCGGTGCCGGCAACATCTCGACCCAGTACCTCGAGAACCTGACGCAGTTCGCCGACGTCGAGGTCCGCTTCGTCGCCGACGTGCTGCTCGACCGCGCCGCCGCCCAGGCGGAGGCCTACGGCGTCGCCGCGTCGGGCACCGTCGAGGAGCTCCTGGCACGCGACGACGTCTCGATCGTGATCAACCTGACGATCCCGGCGGCGCACGCCGAGGTCGACCAGCAGATCATCGACGCCGGCAAGCACGTCTGGAGCGAGAAGCCGATCGCGACCGACCACGACTCGGCCGCCGCGGTCCTGGCATCGGCGAAGGCGAAGGGGCTGCGCGTCGCGACGGCGCCGGACACCGTGCTCGGCGCCGGCATCCAGACGGCGCTCCGGGCCATCGCCCGCGGCGACATCGGCGAGCCGCTCACCGCGACGACGCTGTTCCACGTGCCGGGACCCGAGGCGTGGCACCCGAACCCGGACTTCCTGTTCGCGAAGGGCGCCGGCCCGCTGTTCGACATGGGCCCGTACTACGTCACCACGCTCGTGCACGCCTTCGGCGCCGCGTCGCGCGTGCAGGCCGTCTCGTCGAAGTCGCTCGACCGCCGCACCATCGCGTCCGGTGACCGTGCCGGCGAGACGTTCCCGGTCGAGGTCCCCACGCACCACGCCGCCCTCATCGAGTTCGCCGGCGGGCAGTCCGCCCAGTCGACGTTCTCGTTCCAGCACGCGCTCCCCCGCATGGGCTTCGTCGAGATCAACGGCACGCTCGGCACCATCTCGCTCCCCGACCCGAACACGTTCGAGGGCTCGTCGCAGCTCTGGCGCTACGGGCAGGAGGAGCCGGAGACGCTCGAGGCCGTCGGCTCGACCTGGGGCCGGGGCACCGGCGTCGTCGAGCTCGCCCGCGCGATCGCCGAGGACCGCCCCGAGCGTGCCTCGGGCGAGGTCGCGCTGCACGTGCTCGACGTGCTGCTCGGCATCCGCGACGCCGCCGAGTCCGGGTCCGCCGTCACGATCGAGTCGTCCGTCGAGCGGGTCGCTCCGCTGCCCGAGGACTTCGACCCCGCCGCCGCGGTCCTCACCGCCTCGGTGGACGCCTAGGCACCACCCGCACCACCTCGACGGCCGGTCCCCTGTCGGGACCGGCCGTCCGTGCGCCAGGATGGGACCGTGACCGGGGAACAGCACGAGGGACCACACGTCGTCGCGGTGAGCAGGGACGACGAGCACCGCTTCAGCAAGCCCGTCGTCGACGAGGTCGTCCTCGTCGCCGGCTGGGGCATCGAGGGGGACGCGCACGCCGGCACCACCGTGCAGCACCGCTCCCGGGTGGCGCGGGACCCCTCGCAGCCGAACCTCCGTCAGGTGCACCTCGTGCACGCCGAGCTGTTCGACGAGCTCGAGCCGACCGGGCACCACGTGGCACCCGGGGAGCTCGGCGAGAACGTGACCACCCGCGGCGTCGACCTGCTCGGGCTGCCGACCGGCACGGTCCTGCACCTCGGCGCGGACGCCCGGGTGCGGGTGACCGGACTGCGCAACCCCTGCCAGCAGATCAACGACCACGACCCGGGACTGCTCCGCCGGGTGCTCGGACGGGCCGAGGACGGCACGGTCGAGCGGAAGGGCGGCGTGATGGGCGTCGTGCTCGCGGGCGGCGTCGTGCGTGCCGGTGACCCCGTCGTCGTCGAGCTGCCCGAGGGCGACCAGGAGCCGCTGCAGCCGGTCTGATCCCGCCGTCGACGCGGGCGGGCGGTCACGTCGTCCGGCAGGGGTCAGTCGCCGGACATCGCGATCGCCGACATCTTCGCCATCAGGGACCGCGGGACGAACCGGTGCACGTTCGCCACCGCCGCGTTCGCCCCGCCGGAGACCACCGTCGGACCGCCGGCGCGACCGAACGCCCGGAGCCCGACCGCCGCGACCTGCGCCGCCGTCTGCCGGCCCCGTTCGAGGAACCGCCCCTGGGCGCCGCCGCGCGTCGCCGCGTCGAAGAACCCGGTCGACGTCGGTCCCGGGCAGAGCGCCAGGATGCGCACGCCGGACCCGCGGGACTCCTGCCAGAGCGCCTCGGTGAACGACAGCACGAACGCCTTCGTCGCGCCGTAGACCGCCATCGACGGGGTCGGCTGGAACGCAGCGGTCGACGCGACGGTCATCACCCCGCCGACCCGGCGCGCGAGCATCGGCGGCAGGAACGCGTGCACGAGCCGGACGACGGCCGTGCAGTTCAGGTCGACCTGGGTGCGGAGCCGCTCGTCGGTGGCGTCGACGAACGCGCCGTGGTCACCGACCCCGGCGTTCGCCACGAGGACGTCGACCCGCACGTCGGCGAGCGCCGCCACGACCCGGTCGACGCCGTCCGCCTGCGCCAGGTCAGCGGGCACCGTGGTCGCCTCGACGCCGTGCTCCGCGCGGATCCGGGACGCGAGCGCGTCCAGCCGGTCGGCGGACCGGGCGACGAGCACGACGTCGGCACCGGCGGCGGCCAGGCCGAGTGCGAGCTCCTCGCCGATCCCGCCGCTCGCGCCGGTGACGAGGGCACGGAGGCCGTGGAAGGGGCTGCGAGATCGGGGCATGCTCCATGGGTACACCCGGTGGGTGCGACCGGACGGGAGGCGCGGGGCGGGCCGGGCACGTGCCTCCCGTCCGCCCGTGGCCGGCCCCGCGACCGTGGTGACGGCTACGGGGCGGGCTGCGCTCCGGGCGGGACGATCGACTCGAGCAGCCGCAGCACCCGCTCGCCGTCCACCGCGTCGGGGTCGAGCAACCACTGCACCTGCAGGCCGTCGGACGCCGCGATGCTCAGGCTCGCCAGGTCGATCGGGTCCAGGTCTGCCCGGATCCGCCCGGCAGCCTGGTCCGCCGCGATGAGCTCCGCCAGGTCCGCCCGGAGGCGGGTGAACCGCTCCCGCATGAAGTCCCGCGTCGTCGGGTGTCCCTCCTGCACGGCGTCGGCCGCGAGGGTCGTGTAGAGCTGCACGAGCCCCGGCACCCCGCGGTTGCGCGAGGCGCTCTCCCGCATGTCGCCGATCGCCGACTTCAGCCGGTCGGGGGCGCCCTGCTCGCGGACCTCGTGCTCCCGGTACACCGCGAGCAGCAGGTCGTCGCGGCTCGGGAAGTAGTGCCGGAGTGCGGCGTGCGTGATGCCGAGCGCATCGGCGACGGAGCGCAGGGAGGATGCGTCGACGCCCTGCTCGGCGACCATCCGGATCATCTCGTCGAGGATCTGCGCACGTCGCTCGGCACCCTTGCGGTACCCACCGCGCCGGGGTGGGGTCGCGTCGTCGTCGACCTCGTGCGTCATCCCCCCAACTTACCGCTGGAAGGTTTTCGCGCCACCCCGCGCGGCTCGATCGGGGAACGCCCGGGTCAGGCCGGGTCGGCCGTGTACTCGTCGACCGGTGCGGGTCGCCCGCCGACCAGGGCGTCGGTGACCTGGTCGAGGCACCGCGTGAGCACGGCGTTGTCCTCGGTCGACAGGTGGTCCATCACCTCGACCACGGCCTCGTGGAAGCGCGCGTACGACGAGTCGATCTTCTCGGCGGCCTGCACCGTCGGCTCGAGCACCTGGGCCCGGCGGTCCGTGGGGTGCGGCGCACGGACCAGGTCGCCCTTCGCGACGAGTCCGTCGACGATCTTCGTGACCGACGCGTTCGAGACGCTGAGCATGACCGCGAGGTCCTTCGGTCCCATCGACCGTCCGTCGCGGTGCGCCTGGAGCAGGTAGCGGACGGCCAGGAACTCGTTCTTCGTCAGGCCGCTCTCGGTCCGCGCCTGCTCGAGCTGCTGCTCCTCGGCGTGCTGGAGCCGGAGGAGGGCGTCCACGGCGACCTTGGCCGCACGCGAACGGGGCTCACGGGCGTAGAGGTGCGTGTGCTCTCGGCGGACGACGGTCAGCGGCATCGGCTCGTGCGGTCTCTCTGTCGGGTGGTCGGCCGACGCGGCGGGTCAGACCGCGGTGGCCGTGAAGAAGTCAGCGTACGACGGTTCGGAGCGGCGCGACAGGAGCGACGGGTCCTGGATCCGGCGCTCGACGTAGGCGTCGATGACCGCGGGGTCGGTCAGACCGACGCGGGTGTGCGTCGCGCCGGCTCGTGTGGTGTGCGGCATCCCGGTGTACGTGCTGTGCATTGTGATCCCGCCTTCCCGTGTCGTGGTCGTCCTCGTCCGGACGCGAGAACTGTTTCACGACGCGAACTACTTGTGCAACGAACTGTTCGATTTCTGTACATTCCGCGCGGGAGCAGCGACGCCACCAGCGGCGACAGCGACGACCGCAGCCGTCTGTGAACACCTCGTGAACGCATGTTTCACAGTCATCAAAACTCGTGAACAGATCGTCCATCCGGCCCTACGCTGCCCGATGTGTCCTCCGCCACCACCCCCCGCCCCGTGCTCGTCCTCGACTTCGACGGCACGGTGTGCACGGGCGACGCCCCGGTGTGGGCGTACGCGGACGAGGTCACGGCCGCGCTCCGGGGACGCGGGTCGGAGACCGCTGCCGACACGGTCCGCGACGGCCTCCGCGCCTTCCTCGACGGTGCGCCGGACGCCCCCGCGTGGGCGGACGGGTACGAGGCCGTCGCCGAGCTCGCCGTCGCCGCCGACCCCGCCGCCGCACCGCTGCTCGAGGACGCCTACCGCCGCAGCCGGTCGGCCCTCGCGGACGGACGCCTCGCCGTCACCGCCCCCGAGGGACTCGCCGCACACCTCGCCGAGATCGGCGAGCACGCGGACCGGGTGCTCGTGACGAACGCGCCCCTCGCCGGCGTGCTCGAGACGCTCGCCGTCCTCGGACTCACCGAGGTCGTCGACGCCGTGCACGCCGAGGCCCGGAAGCCCGGGGGCTGGGACCTCCTGCTCCCCCGACTGCTCGAGGGCCGCCGCCCGGGCGACCTGCTGTCCGTCGGCGACATCTGGGCGAACGACCTCGCCGCGCCACGCGCCGCCGGGTGCCGGACCGCCCTGATCGACCGGTTCGGGCACGCCGCCGGGCCCGCCGACCTGGTCGCCCGGTCGTTCCCCGAGCTCTACGCCGACATCGCCGCGTGGTCCCGGGACCCCGCCGCGGTCCCCGTGCCCGCCGCCTCCTGACCGCACCACACCACACCCGCTCAGCCCCACACCAGAACGGAATCGTCATGCCCCTCCGCACGACCACGCTCGCGACCGCCACCGGCGTCGCCCTCCTCGCCACGCTGGCGCTCTCCGGCTGCGGTGCCTCGCAGCAGACCGCCTCCGCCGGATCCTCCGGCACCGCCGCGGCCGCGTGCACCGGCCGCTCCGACGACTCGGCCGCCGCGCCGAAGTCCCTCACGCTCGCACTCGTGCCGTCCGGCGACGCAAAGAAGCTCGTCGAGACCGTGAAGCCCCTCGAGGAGGCCCTCACGAAGCGCCTCGACATCCCCGTGAAGGGCGTCATCACCCAGGACTACCAGGCGTCGGTGGAGGCGATCGGCAGCGACCAGGCCCAGATCGGCATGCTCCCGAGCCTGCAGATGAGCCAGGCGTGCGACAAGTACGGCGCGGTCCCGGCCCTGCAGACCGAGCGGAACGGCAAGCACAGCTACGCCGCGCAGTTCTTCACGAACGACCCCGACAAGTACTGCTCGGACACGCCCGTCGCCGGTACGAACGGGATGCTGTACTGCAACGGCACCCAGTCGGGCACGGGTCCCGCCGGGCTCGACGCGCTGAAGAAGCTCAAGGGTGCGAAGATCTCGCTCCTGCAGGCCGCCTCGCCCGCCGGCTACATCTTCCCGGTCGCCGCGATGAAGGCCGCCGGCCTCGACGTCGACAAGGACGTCTCGGTCACCCAGGTCACCGCGAACGACGCGAGCGTCCTGTCCGTGTACAACGGCGACACCGAGGTCGGCACGAGCTACTGGGACGCCCGCAGCGTCGTCGCGACGGACACCCCCGACGTCGGGAAGAAGGTCGTCGTGTTCGCGCTGACCGACGAGATCCCGAACGACGGCGTCTCGCTGTCCTCCGGCCTGAGCAAGCAGTGGCAGCAGAAGATCACGACGGCCATGAAGGACTACGCCCGCACCGCGGAGGGCAAGCAGGCGCTCACCGCGATCTACCAGATCACCGGGCTGACCGACGCCGACCCGGAGGCGCTGACGAAGACGCAGCAGACCGCCGCGACCATCGGGCTCGGCTGATGACGACGCCCGACCGGACCCACAGCGAGCGGGGAGGTGCCGGCATCCGCTTCTCCGACGTCGGCGTCACCTACCCGAACGGCCACCACGGCCTGCGCGGCATCGACCTCGACATCGCCCCCGGCGAGATGGTCGCCGTCGTGGGTCTGTCAGGCGCCGGCAAGTCGACGCTCATCCGCACGATCAACGGGCTCGTCCCGATCACCTCCGGCGGGATCACCGTCGGCGACACCCGCGTGGACGGCCTCCGCGGTCGGGCGCTCCGGGACCTGCGCGCGGACATCGGCATGGTCTTCCAGGGGTTCAACCTCGCCAAGCGGACCAGCGTCCTGAACAACGTGCTCATGGGCCGGCTGCACCACACCTCGGCCTGGCGGTCGCTCCTCGGCGCGTGGCACCGGGACGACGTCGAGCTCGCGATGCAGGCCCTCGAGCGGGTCGAGATCGTGCAGAAGGCGTACGTGGGCGCCGCCGAGCTGTCCGGCGGGCAGCAGCAGCGCGTCGCGATCGCCCGGACCCTCGCGCAGCGGCCGCGGGTGGTCCTGGCGGACGAGCCGGTCGCGTCGCTCGACCCGCCGACCTCGCACGTCGTGATGCGCGACCTGCAGCGGATCAACGCCGAGCTCGGCATCACGGTCGTCGTGAACCTGCACTTCCTCGACCTCGCCCGGCGGTACGGCACCCGACTCGTCGGGCTCCGCGCCGGCGAGGTCGTCTACGACGGCCCCGGGGCCGACGCCGACGAGTCGGTGTTCGAGGCGATCTACGGCCGGTCCCTCACCGCCGAGGACGTCCTCGACGCGCCGGCGGTGCAGCTGTGACGACGGCGGACGCGACGCGGTCCGGCGGACGCACCCCGTGCCTCCAGGCCGACGGCACGGGCCGTCCCCGCCGGCCGCGCACCCTCGGACGCACGCTCGCCGTCGTGGCGGTCGTCGCCGCGATCACCGTGTGGTCCGCGATCGCCGTGCAGGTCGACGTCGCAGCCCTCGTGACCAACGCGCGGAACGCGTCCGCCACCCTGGTCCAGCTGGTGCAGCCGGACTACTCGTTCATCCCGGAGACGCTCCCCGCGCTCCTGCAGACCGTGCAGATGGCCGTCGTCGCGACGGCCGTCAGCACGGCCGTGGCGATCCCCCTGTCCTTCGCGGCGTCGCGCGCGACGAACCCGAACGGTCCGTTCCTGGCGGCCGTCCGTCTCGTCATGAACGTCGTCCGCAGCGTGCCGGACCTGCTGTTCGCGTCGCTGTTCGTGACGGTCGTCGGGACGGGTGCGCTGTCCGGTGTCCTCGCGCTGGTGCTGTTCAACGTCGGGATCCTCGTGAAGCTCGTGTCCGAGGCGCTCGACGGCGTCGACCGCGGCGGACAGGAAGCGGCCCTGGCGAGCGGTGCCACCTGGCTCCGCGCGAACCGCGCCGCGGTGCTCCCCGAGGTCGCCCCGTCCGCCGTGTCGCAGGTCGTCTACGTCCTGGAGCTCAACATCCGCGCGTCGACCGTCATCGGCCTGGTCGGCGCCGGCGGGCTCGGCATGCTCATCGACAAGGTGCGGACGTTCTACCAGTACCACTACCTGAGCACCGTCATCCTGGAGGTCCTCGTGCTCGTCGTCCTGCTCGAGCTCCTCAGCTCCGTCACCAGGAAGCGGCTCCTCCGATGAGCGTCGCCGTCGGCCCGGCTCCGACACGCCCCGGCTCCGGCACCGGCCGGGAGGCACGCCCCGCCACCGCGCGCCCGACCCGTCCTCGTCGGGTCGGCCGGGCGCTCGTCGCGGTCGCCGTCGTCACGGTCGTCGCCGCCGCCTCGTGGGGGGTCGACCTCGACTGGGGCGCCCTGCCGGCGCTGCCCGCGAAGTCCGCGCACCTGCTCGGGCTGATGTTCCTGCCCCCGGCGTGGTCCGCGCTGCCGGACGCCCTGTCCGCCACCCTGCTGTCCGTCGCGATGGCGTGGTTCGGCACCGTGCTCGGTGCCGTCCTCTCGCTGCCGCTGTCCCTGCTCGCGACCGACCGGCTCGCGCCCGCGGTCGTCCGGGTCCCGCTCCGTGCGGTCTTCGCGGTGCTGCGTGCGGTGCCCGAGGTCGTCATCGCCGTCCTGATGCTGTCCGTCACCGGCCTGACCGCGTGGACCGGGGCGCTGGCGATCGCGATCGGGTCCGTCGGCACGCTCGGCAAGTGGGGCTACGAGGCGTTCGAGTCCGTCGACCGCGGGCCGGTCGAGGCGACGACGGCCGTGGGGGCCTCGCGGTGGCAGGTGATGCGGTGGGGCGTGTGGCCGAGCGCCCGGCCCGACGTGCTCGCGTTCTGGCTGTACCGCTTCGAGATCAACGTCCGGGCGTCGGCGATCCTCGGACTCATCGGTGCCGGCGGGATCGGCAAGATGCTCGTCGACAACGTGCAGTTCCGCGTGTGGGACGTCGTCGGGATGCTCCTCCTGGTGGTCGTCGTCGTGACGATGGCGATCGACCAGCTCAGCGGCGCGGTCCGCACCCGGATCATCACCGGGCGGTGGGCGATCCCGCTCGTCGGGACGATCCGTCGGGGTCACGGGGCGCGCCGGACCCGTAGGGTCGAGCCGTGAACGACCAGCCGGGCGCGGTCATCGCCACCATCCGGAGCCTCATGCCGTCCCTGCTGCCGACCGAGCAGACCGTCGCGGCCGTGCTGCTCGAGCGCTCCGCCGAGATCGTCGAGCTGAGCGCGCAGCAGGTCGCGGACGCCGCCGGGGCATCGCGCGCGACGGTGGTCCGGACGTGCCAGAGCCTCGGGTACTCCGGGTACCAGCAGCTCCGGGTCCTGCTCGCGCGGGACGCCGCGGCCGCCCCGGTGCGTCCGACGGGGGCGACCCCGGACGGCGCCGCCGGGATCGTCACCGCGACGTTCACGCAACTGGCCGACCGGGTGCACGACATGACGGCGCTCCTCGACGGCGAGGCGCTCGACCGCGCGGTCACCCTGCTCGCCGACGCACGCCGGGTCGTCATCGTGGGCAACGGCCTGTCCGCGCCGCTCGCGCAGGACGCCGCCGCCCGGCTGACGAGCATCGGTCGCCCCGCCGAGGCGCAGTCCGACGTCATCGGACAGCAGATCAGCGCGCGGCTCCTCGGGCCCGGAGACCTGCTCCTCGTGGTGAGCGGGAGCGGGGCGAACGCGCTGACGCTCCGGACCGTCGCCGCGGCCACCGCGGCCGGGGCGGACGTCGTCGCCGTGACCGCGTTCGGTCGGAGCCCGATCGCGCAGGCCGCCACGGTCGCCCTCGTCGTGACGATGCCGGACCTGACGTTCCGCGACGAGCTGACCCTGGCGTCGCGGTTGCCGCAGGCGATCCTCGTCGAGGGGCTCGTCGCGGCGACGGCGGACCGGCTCGGGGACGTGGCGGTGCGGGCGAAGGCGTTGGCGCTCGACGCGATCAGCGCGAACCTGTCCGACTGACGCCGAGCGCACCGGGCCGCGTCCGGGCACGTCGGGCCAGGATGGGACCCATGTCCTACATCGCCGCGGACGACCGCTACGACTCCATGCCCTACCGCCGGACGGGCCGCTCCGGCCTCGACCTGCCACTGCTCTCGCTGGGCTACTGGCACAACTTCGGCGACGACAAGCCGTTCGAGACGCAGCGGGCCATCAGCCGCCGGGCGTTCGACCTCGGCATCACGCACCACGACCTCGCGAACAACTACGGCCCGCCCTACGGCGCCGCCGAACTGAACTTCGGCCGACTCATGCGCGAGGACTTCCGCCCCTACCGCGACGAGATGGTCATCTCGACCAAGGCGGGCTGGGACATGTGGCCAGGCCCCTACGGCCAGGGCGGCGGGTCGCGGAAGTACGTGCTCGCCTCGCTCGACCAGTCGCTGCAGCGGACGGGCCTGGACTACGTCGACGTCTTCTACTCGCACCGGCTCGACGCCTCGACCCCGCTCGAGGAGACGATGGGCGCCCTGCACACCGCGGTCCAGCAGGGCAAGGCGCTGTACGTCGGCATCTCGTCGTACGACGCCGAGCGCTCCCGCCGGGCCGCCGAGATCCTCCGTGACCTCGGGACGCCGCTCCTCATCCACCAGCCCTCGTACTCGATGCTCAACCGCTGGATCGAGGACGAGGGCCTGCTCGACGCCGCCGGCGACCTGGGCTTCGGCGTGATCGGGTTCACCGCGCTCGCCCAGGGCCTGCTCACCGGGCGCTACCTGGACGGCGTCCCCGAGGACTCGCGCGCCGCGGCGGGCAAGTCCCTCGACGCCGGCTCCCTGACCCCGGAGGTCGTCGAGCACCTGCGCGCGCTGAACGGCATCGCCGAGGCCCGCGGGCAGAGCCTGGCGCAGCTCGCCCTGGCGTGGGCGCTCCGCGACGAACGGGTGACCTCGCTCGTGATCGGCGCCTCCCGCGTCGAGCAGCTCGAGCAGAACGTCGCGGCGCTCGGCAACCTGTCGTTCACCGCCGACGAGCTGGCGTCGATCGACGAGCACTCCGTCGGGGTGCTCGACGTCGACCTGTGGTCGGGCGCCCGCTCGGGCCAGGTGAGCTGACCGCTCGCCCGGCCGCAGCAGCCCGGTACGCTACACATCAGTGGGGCGGTTCGCCGGGTCGTCCTGCGGGCAAGACTGAAGCCCACCACCGCGGCAACGGTGATGGGCTCCGGGTTGCCCTCCGGGTGGAAGGCCGAGGGCGCACAACCGCCCCCGAGTTCACTTGCTCGGGACCAGCATACGCAGGTCCTCCCGCGTGTGCAGCCCTCGGCCGCCTCCGCTCCTCGTGTCCGCCGGCGCTGACACGGAAGGTGGTCTCGATGTCGAAGGACACCGAGCCCGACCGCAGGCGACAGGTGCCGTGGCTGGGGATCGCGAGCTTGCTCGTGACCCTGGTCCCGCTCCTGCACGACCTGTGGCGGAAGGGCCAGTAGGCACGGCGGCCCGTACCCGATCGGGTACGGGCCGCTCCGGTCTCCTGCGTCAGGGGGCCGGGGGGCGTCATACCAGACCGAGGCGCTCGTCGAGCAGCGCCAGGAGCCGCTGCCGGAACGGCACCGCCGACCAGCCGTGGTCCGCACCGTCGACGACCGTGAGCGTCGCCCCCGGCAGGAGTTCGGCGTAGCGGCGGCCGTACGACACCGGGACGATCGCGTCCTCGGTGCCGTGCACGACGTCGGCCGGACCGGTGTACCCGGCGGCAGGGCCGTACACGTCGAGCCCGTCCCGGACGTCCGCGATGAACGCCGTCCCGAGCACCATCCCGCCGAAGTCGAACCACCCCTGCTCGCGCGCCGGGGCGAGGGGCTGCCCCTGGATCGCGTCGTGCACGGTGATGTCGTCGACCACGACGCCGGCTGGTGACCACAGGGTCAGTGTCCGGACGGCCTCCGGCACCCGGGCTGCGGCGAGCGCCGACTCCACGGCGCCCAGGCTGTGCGCCACGACGTGCACGCCCTGCCCCCGGTCCGCGGCGCGGATCATCGCGACGACCTGTTCGACCTCGTCACGGAGGGTGATGTCCGCGAACTCGCCGTCGCTGGCACCCTGGCCGAGCCGGTCGTGGCTCCGGACGAGGGCGCCGCGGGCGACGAGGTGTCGGGCGGTCTGCACGAACAGCTGGTGCCCGCCGAGGGCACTGTCGCTGAACCCGTGCACGAGGAGGACGACGGGGGCGTCCGGGGCGGCGCCGTCCTGCGGTTCCCACTGCCAGCCGCGGATCGTGCGACCACGGTGCTCCAGGGTCGTCGGGGTGGTGCGGGGGTCCGTCCCCTGCAGCGGCACGGTGCCCATCAGTTCGTCCGGTCCGCCCAGCCGGCCGGCAGGTCGCCGGGAGCGGTGTCGACGACGGTCTCGTCGTCCTCGCCGACGTGCTCGAACCGGGTGATGTGGGCGAACTCCGGCACGACGTAGATCGGGTACGTGGGGCCCTCGTCGCGGTAGCGCTGCATCTCGTCCAGGTGGTCGTTCTGGAACAGGACGGTCTTCGAGCCGTCGAGCTCGATCCAGCGTGGGAAGAAGATCGTGCCGTGCAGCACGCGCTGCTCGGGCAGCACGTTGACGACGACGCTCGTGCCGGTGGGCTCGTTCCACGAGACCTTGTAGACGCCCGGCGCGAGGGCGACGAGGTCGACCGTCTGGTCCTTCACCCACCGGCCACCGACGTGCCCGGTGTGGATCCGGTAGTCGATGGTCGTGGCGTTCTTGACGTACATCTCGTACTGCCAGCCGTTGGCGTACGTGTAGATGAACCGGTGTCCGACGATGCCGGAGAGGTCCTGGGGCGGTTCCGGGTGCTCGACCGAGGTGGTGGTGTCCATGTCCTCGAGTGTGCTCCCGAAGTAGTTTTGTTGCAAACAAAACTTGCTGGTAGGTTGCCGAGCATGACGGGTAGAGGCGACGAGACCGCTCGGATCGCCCGACGACTGAGCGACCGGATCGGTCCGTTCCGCCGGACCCTGCTGCGGACCTCCCGCGCCGTGGCGGACCTGCCCGACATCCCGGACGCGCAGGTCGAGGTGCTCCGCGCCCTGGCTGCCGGAGCCGCTGCGGCTCCGGGCGCGGACGCTCCCGGTGCCGCCCCCTCGGCCCTCGCGACCCGCCTCGGCCTCGCCCGCTCGACGGTGAGCAACCTCGTGTCCGCGATGGAACAGTCCGGACTCGTCGAGCGTCGACTGGTCGGGGGCGACGGTCGCCGTACCACCGTGCACCTGACCCCGCTCGCGGTCGATCGCCTCCGCACGTACGACGACGCTGCGACCTCGGTGCTCGTCGACGCCCTCGGGCACCTGTCCGCGGAGGACGTGCACGCCCTCGCCGCGGCCCTCCCCGCACTCGAGCGCCTGCACCGCGAGATCACCCCGCCGCCCGCACCCTGACCGGCACCGCGCGACCCTCAGCAACCTCGAAGCGATCCTTTGGCACTCCTGAGGCAAGAGTGCTAAAACGGACGCCAGTTGAGTCGAGGGGACTCAACGAGGACCACGAAGGAGTTGATCTCGATGACGATGCAGTTCGACCCGTTCCGCGAGCTCGACCGACTCGCAGGCTCCCTGCTCGGAGCCGGCGCCGGTGCACCCCGGTCGATGCCCATGGACCTCTACCGCAGCGGTGACCACTACGTCCTCGACGTCGACCTGCCGGGCATCGACCCGGGCTCGGTGGACGTGGACGTGGACGGTTCCGTCCTGACCATCCGCGCCGAGCGCACGCTCGGCGCACCCGAGGGCTCGCAGTGGATCACGCGTGAGCGCCAGCCCGGCACCTTCGTGCGGCAGCTCACGCTCGGTGACCACCTGGACGCCGAGCGCATCAGCGCCGCCTACGACAACGGCGTCCTGAGCGTGACCATCCCGGTCAAGGAGTCCGCGAAGCCCCGCAAGATCCAGGTGTCGACCGGCGGCGGCGCCCAGCAGCTCGCCGTCGGCTCGAGGGGCGAGTGACCGGAAGGGCACGGCAGCGATGGCAGCACTCGGCAACGCGCTCCTCGCCGTCGGCGTCCTGACGGCAGCCCTCACCGCGACGGCCCTCGACCGTCGCACCGCGGCACTCCTCGGAGCCACCGGCGGCACCGTCGGGAGCTTCCTCGCGTGGCTCCTCGCCCCGCAGGCCTGGACCGGCTCCTGGCTGCTCCCGTGGATCGCCGCCGGAGCGGGGACGGTCGCGGTCGTCGCCGGATGGGCGGCAGCTCGCGCGTACACCGGCCTCACCCGCTCGCCGCGGGAACACGAGGACGACACGACGAGCATCACCACCCTGCCGGGCTGAGTGGGTGACGGGACGGGAGGCGCGGTGCCAGCCGGCACCGCGCCTCCCGTCCGTCTGCCGGTCGCGCCCCGCGACCGGCGTGACGCTCACTCCTTGTTGAGCGTGTCCTGCACGAGACCCGCGGTCTTCTCGACCACGTTCGGCAGCTCGGTCGTGCCGTAGAAGCGCACGTCAGGGTGCGTCGGCGGCGGAATCGGCACCGAGGACGTCGGGCCGTCGTGGTACGAGTACTCGCCCTTGCCGTCGAACGAGGGGCCGCTCGCCCAGGGCCCGTCCGCGGCCGCGGCGCCGTCGGAGAAGTTGAGGTACTGGTGGACGCGACCCTGCATCTCGGCGTTCTCGTTCGCCGTGAAGTCCGCGAGCAGGTTGCCCGACGCGGTGATGTACGAGCCCTGCCAGGCGTTGCCGTTGCTGTCCACGGGGCGTGCTCCGGCGCCGGCGACGATCGCGTGCTGCACGTCGGTCCCGCCGACGATCGCGGCGACGGTCGGGTCGTCCTGCAGTGCGTCCTCGGTGATGCCGAGCGGGCTCTTCTCGAGCAGCTGCGCGATCATCGTCGCGAGCATCTCGACGTGGCCCATCTCCTCGGCGCCGATGCCGAGCACCATGTCCCGGTACTTGCCCGGGATGTGCATGTTCCACGCCTGGAACTGGTACTGCAGCGCGACGGAGATCTCGCCGTACTGACCGCCGAGCACCTCCTGCAGCTTGCGGGCGTACACCGCGTCCGGCTTGTCAGGGACGGCCTTGAACTGGAGTTCCTGCTTGTGGAAGTACGGATCGTGCTCCTGTCTGCCTCGTGACCCTGGTCGCCGTCGGTGGTCGGCGCACCCGTCGGGGCCGACGGTCGGCGCTGCCGTCTGGACGGCCGTCCGGTGTGGACGGATCGCGCGGGGACGGTGGCCGGATCGCGCGGACGGGCATCGTCAGCGCGGCCTACCGTGGCCGTCATGGACCTCGAACTCACCGGCCGTGTCGCGCTCGTCGTCGGCGGCCAGGGCTACATCGGCGCCGTCGTCGCGGAGACCCTCCGCCGCGAGGGCGCGACCGTCGTCGTCGCCTCCCGCAGCGCCGGCGGCCCGGACGCCGTCACGATCGACACCGCGTCGCAGGCCTCCGTCGACGCGGGGGTCGCCCGCGTGCTCGAGCAGCACGGCCGCATCGACGTGCTCGTCGTCACGGCAGCGCCCGCCGCCGGCACCCTCGACCCCGAGAAGGCGTCGGATCCGGAGCAGGTCGCGACCGCGATCGACGGCAAGGCGCTCGGGTTCCTCCGGGTGGCGAACGCCGTGCTCCCCCACCAGCAGCGCGCCGGCTCCGGCCGCGTCGTCGTCATCAGCGGGCAGAACGCCTACCTCGCGGGGAACATCACGACCTCGCTGCGGAACGCGGCGACGAGCATCATCGCGAAGAACCTCGCCGACCAGGTCGCGGGATCCGGCGTCGCGGTGAACGTCGTGAACCCTGGCACGGTGACGGACGAGCCCGCTGCCGAGGTGCAGCAGGGCGCCGGCGGGGAGTCGAGCCCGCAGCAGATCGCGGACCTGGTCGCGTTCCTCGCCTCACCGCGTTCCGCGGTGAGCGGCGAGTCCGTGTCGATCGCGCACCGCGTGCGCGGGCAGCTCACGATCTAGACGCGCCACGGGACGGACGGGAGGCACGTGGTCGCGCGACCACGTGCCTCCCGTCCGTCACGGCCACGCGTCCAGGACGACCTCGACCGCTCGGGCCGCGACCCGTACGAGCCGGTCCCGCCAGGTCGTCGGACGGGCCGGCTCCGGCTGCATCCGTCGGAACAGCGCCGCGGGGACGACCGCACGGCACAGCGTCGCCCCGGGTGCGGCCTGCTCGTGGTCACGCTCGAACACGCACTCGTCGCAGACCGCGGTCGTGGACGTCGGAGCGCCCGGGTGCTCCTCCCACGGATGCCCGCACGTCGGGCAACTCGTCTCCCGGAGTCGGCGGCGCAGCGTGCGCGAACCGACCTCGGAGGAAGCACCGGTCGTCACGTCGCGATGATGCCACGGTCCTCGTGCCGGCCGGACGTCCCCGAGCAGGCGACACGGTCCTCGATCGGTGCGCGCTTCGTCCTCGCGGACGAGGCCGTTCGTCCCTCCGCACGATGCCGACCGGGCCCGCACCACGGGAGCCTGGGTGGCATGGAGAGCTCGACCAAGCACGTGATCGCCACCCTCGTGACCTGCGCCGCCATCGTCGCGGTCACCGCCGCTGCCCTCGTGGCGATGTCGCCCGTCCCGTGACCGCCGCCACGCCCGGCCGTCGTGCGATGATCGACCCGTGAGGGACGGGCGCGGGTTCACCAGACCGCTGCCCCTCCGCAGTGTCGTCGCCGACGTCACCTGGGCGCTCCTGGCCGCGCTGGTGTTCCTCGCCCCGATCGACCTCGAACTCGAGCACGCGAGCCTGCCCGCCGTCGCGACCGCCACCGCCGCGATCGCCGTCCGACGGTTCTCGCCGTCCGGTGCGATGCTCGCCGCGGTCGCCCTCGGGGTCGTGCAGGTGCTCGGCGGCGAGCGCCCCTCCCTCGTGGACCTCGCCCTGTTCGTCGTGATCGGCAGCGTCGCGATCGTCGGCACGCGGCTGGAGGTCGTCCTCGCCGGGCTGCTCGCGGTGGTGGCCGGAGCGACCGCCGCTCTGTACCTCTCCAGGACAGGTTACCGCTACGCGCTCCTGCTGAACAGCGGGCCGACGGACCAGGCGGTCCTCGTGCTCGCCGCCCCGACGCTCGCGTTGGTCGCGGTCTGGGCCTCCGGACTCGCGACCCGGGCCGTCCGGTCGCAGAACGCCGAGTCCGTCCGTCGCGCCGACGCCGAGGCCGCCGCGACCCGCGCCGAGGCGGTGGCGAACCGCGCCGAGGCCGTCGCCACCCGCGCGGTCGACGAGGCCGAGGCCGAGCGCATCCGCGCCGACATCGCCCGCGACGTCCACGACGTCGTCGGCCACTCCCTCGCGGTGATCATCGCCCAGGCCGACTCGGTGCCGTTCCTCGACGACGAGGCCCGCATCCGCGAGGTCAGCGCCACGATCGCGAGCACCGCCCGGAGCTCCCTCACAGAGGTCCGTCAGGTCCTCGGGCACATCGACGGGTCCGACGCCACCGCCGACCCGACCTCGTTCGAGGAGATCGTCCGGGGCATCCGGGACGCCGGCGTCGACGTCGAGCACGCCGTCCGCGGGACCGCCAGACCACTCGGGGCCGTGCACGGGACCGCTGCCCGACGGGTGCTGCAGGAGATGCTGACGAACGCGCTCCGGCACGGGGTCCCCGGCGGCGCCGTCGAGGTCCGGGAGACCTGGCGCTCCGCCGACCTCGTGCTCGAGGTCGAGAACGCCGTGCCCCGAGCCGCCCTGCCCGTCGGCGACGGCCTGGGGATCGACGAGCTCGCGGCGCACCCGCGGGGCTCGGGCCGGGGGCTCACCGGCATGCAGACCCGACTCACCACGATCGGCGGCTCGTTCGACGCCGCCGTGCTCGACGACGTGTTCACCGCACGAGCACGCATCCCGTTCGACGTCCGAGGGGGGACGAACCGATGACCGACCCGATCCGCATCCTGCTCACCGACGACCAGGCACTGTTCCGCGCCGGGCTCCGGGTGGTGCTCGACGCCCAGGAGGACATGGTCGTCGTCGGCGAGGCCTCCGACGGCGCCGAGGCCCTCGCCGCGATCCCCGAGCTGCGTCCCGACGTCGTGCTGCTCGACATGCGGATGGCCGGGGTCGACGGCGTCGAGACGGTCCGGCGGCTGTTCGCGGACGACGGGCCGGTCGGTGCGCCGCTCCCCCGCGTGATCGTGCTCACCACGTTCGGCCTCGACCCCGCCGCGGCGACCGCGATCCGCCTCGGCGCGAGCGGGTTCCTGCTCAAGGACACCACCCCGCCCTTCCTGTTCGCCGCCGTCCGCGCCGTGCACGAGGGCAGCTCGGTCATCGCACCGAACGACCTGTCGCAGCTGTTCGGCGCCGACGTCGAGCGCGCCCCGGCACCGCAGCCGCCGGCGTTCCAGACCCTGACGGACCGGGAGCGGATCGTGTTCGGGTGGGCGTCCCGCGGGCTGTCGAACGCCGAGATCGCCGCGAAGGAGTTCGTGACCGAGTCCACGGTGAAGACGCAGATCTCGAGCATCCTCGGCAAGCTCGCCCTGCGCGACCGTGTGCAGCTCGTCGTGTACGCGCACGACCACGGGCTCGCCGGGACGCGCGAGCCCTGACCCGGAGCACGCCGGTGGCCGGGGACCGGTCGGCGCCGGTCAGGGGACCTGCACGAACCGCAGCGCGCCACGCTCCCGCTGCCGGAAGCCGAGGTGCTCGTACAGGCCGATCGCCCCGGTGTTGCCCGCGGCCGCGTGCATGAGCGGCACCTCGCCGCGGGCCCGGATGCCGTGCGCCACCGCGAGCACCAGCCGTCGGCCGAACCCCTGCCCGCGGTGCTCGGGGTCGGTGCAGACGGCGCTGATCTCGGTCCACCCCGGCGGGTGCAGCCGCTCCCCTGCCATCGCGACGAGCCGCCCGCCACGACGGACGCCCAGGTAGGTCCCGAGCTCGATCGTCCGCGGCAGGAACGGTCCGGGCTTCGTCCGCTCGACCAGGTCGGTCATCTCCGGCACGTCGTCCGGGGTCAGCACGACGGCCTCGTCGTCCGGCTCCCCCGCCACCGACTCCCCTGTGAGCTGCACGCCGCCCGCGTTCTCGACCGGCGACCACCCCGCCGGTGCGACGTCGTCCGGCCCGATCCGCACCACCGCCCCGGAGCCCGCGAGCACCCGGACGTCCTCCCAGTCGTCCGGCGTCGCCCGCGCGGGGATGCCGATCCACACGGACACGTCCGGCCGGTACCGGACGACCGCGCCGCGCCGCTCGGCGAACCGCGCGTGGTGGGAGTCGAGGGCCGCGAGCGCCGGGTTGTCGAGGACGCGCGTCGGGGTGCCGTCCGCGGCCCGGGACAGGTCGAGGGCCCACAGGTCCGCACCGCGGTCGTCGTCCCGGAACCCCAGGTCGGCCAGGAGTGTGCGCTCGGCTCCGGTCCACCCTGTCGTGTCGGCGAGCACCCCCACCGCGAAGCGATCGCGGGCCCGGTCGACCACGGCCGTGACGTCCGACGGGCGTGCGGTCGGGAGCTCCCCTGGACGGACGGGCAGGGCGGTGTCGGCGGTGGTCGTCATCCACACATCCTCCGCCCGGTGCGGCTGTCCACAGGCATCGTTGCCCCGCGTGACGGGGCCGATCCGAGCGGCTACCGTGCCGACATGGGGTGGGAACGAACCCGGCTGACGCCGGAACAGCGCGAGGCGGTCCGGCGGGTGCTGCCCGACGCCGAGGTCGTCGCCGACGAGTCGTGGGGGCTGCTCGACACGGTCGTGCTGCACGTCCGGGCCGCTGGATCGGAGTGGACGGTCAAGGCGTCGGGCCCCGACAACACGCACTTCCCACGCGAGCTCGAGGCACACCGCGGGTGGACGGCCGCCCTCGTGGCCCACGGCGACGCCGGTCGGCTCCGCGCCGCCGACGAAGCCGCACGGGTCCTCGTGCTCGAGCGGGTGCCCGGGCGTCTCGCCCTCGGCACCCCCGACGAGCACGACCCGGCGGTGCACCGGCAGGCCGGGCAGCTCCTTCGGCGACTCCACGATCAGGCGTCCCGGCCCGACGCGACGTGGCTCGAGCGAGAGCGTGCGAAGACGACGGGTCTCCTCGACCACCCGCACGACATCCCCGCCGATCGGGTCGATCGGCTCCGCACCCTGCTCGCCCAACACCCCGTCGGCCCGGTGGTCCTCGTCCCGACCCACGGCGACTGGCAGGCGCGGAACTGGATCGTCGACGCCGGCCGGCTCCGGGCGATCGACTTCGGCCGGTTCGCGTTCCGCCCGGCGATGACCGACTGCACGCGCGTCGCCGTCCAGCACTGGCAGCACGACCCGGCGCTCGAGCAGGCCTTCCTCGACGGCTACGGCGACGACCCGCGGACCCCCGACGCCTGGCGCTGGCTGCAGCTCCGCGAGGCGGTCGGCACCGCGGTGTGGGCGCACGAGGTCGGGGACCGACGGTTCGAGCAACAGGGACACGACATGCTCACCGACGCCCTCGCCGCCTTCCCGGACGACCGGTGGTGAGCGGATGCGGACGGTGACCGGACGCCGGTCGCGCGCGGCGCGACGGACGGGATCCGCGCCTCCAGTCCGGGGGGCGCGACCGCAGGCGGACCGCCGGCCAGGAGGCGCGTGGTGCGCGCGCCGCGTCGCTGCCGTCACGCCGTGGCCGGCTCGCGACCACCTGCGCGCCAGCTGTCCCCGGGAATGCGAGAAGGCCCCCGGATTCCTCCGGGGGCCTTCTCCTGCGTGGTGCGCGAGGGGGGACTTGAACCCCCACGCCGTTTCCAGCACACGGACCTGAACCGTGCGCGTCTACCAATTCCGCCACTCGCGCCAGCCCGGCAACACTAGCACGTTGCGGAGTACCTCCGTGACCACGTTCAGACGCGCACCGGGGCCAACCACTACCATGCAGGGGTCCCTGACCGACGACACTGGAGACACATGGGCCTGCTGGACAGCTTCGAGCGAGGGTTGGAGCGCGCCGTGAACGGCGCCTTCGCGAAGACCTTCCGCTCCGGCGTGCAGCCCGTCGAGATCTCCAGTGCCCTCCGGCGCGAGCTCGACACGAAGGCCGCCGTGGTCTCGCGGGAGCGCATCCTCGTGCCGAACGAGTTCACGGTGCGCCTCGCGCCGCCGGACCACACGCGCATGCACGACATCGGGCGTCCGCTCATCGACGAGCTGTCCCAGATGGTGCAGCAGCACGCCGTCGCGCAGAACTACTCGTTCTCCGGTCCGGTGACCATCCGACTGCAGCAGGACGGCACGCTGTCGACCGGCATCCTGCAGATCGACTCGTCGACCGTGCAGCGGGACGTCGCCTGGGTCGCCGTCCTCGACATCGGGTCGCAGCGACACAAGCTGCACCGGGGCCGGACCGTCATCGGTCGCGGGACGGACGCCGACATCACGGTCGCGGACACCGGCACGAGCCGCAAGCACGTCGAGATCGTCTGGGACGGCAAGCACGCGCAGGCCAACGACCTCGGCTCCACGAACGGGTCGAAGCTGAACGGCGAACGCTTCCAGCAGGCGATCGTCGAACCGGACTCCACGATCGAGATCGGTCGTACCCGTATGGTGTTCCGGGTGATCCCCGAGAACGACGGAGGTGCTCGATGACCACAGGGCTGACCCTGCTCGTCCTGCGCTTCGCGTTCCTCGCGGTGCTCTGGCTGTTCGTGTTCGTGATCGTCTTCGCCCTGCGGAGCGACCTGTTCGGCCAGCGCGTCCGCACCATCCCGACCGATCCCAAGGCCGGTGCCTCCGGTCCGACGACCCCCGCGATCCCGACGGCGGCCCCCGCGGCCGCGTCCGCATCAGCCGGGGCGTTCACGGAACTCATCGGCCAGTCCCCGGGACCGACGCAGGCCACCGCAACCGGGGTGGCCACGCGACTCGTCATCACCGAGGGCTCCCGCGAGGGCATGGAGATGCCGCTCGGCGGCGGGCCCATCACGATCGGGCGCTCGAGCGAGTCGAACGTCGTGATCCGCGACGACTACACCTCGACCAACCACGCCCGCCTCGAGCTCCGCGCTTCCGGCTGGGTCCTCACCGACCTCGACTCCACGAACGGCACCTTCGTCGACGGGCAGAAGGTGACCGCCCCCGTCACCGTCGGGGAGCGGACGCCGATCACCATCGGGACGACGACGTTCGAGCTGCGGCGGTAACCCGGACATGACGGCTCGCACGCTGAGCGCCGCTGTGTCCCACGTCGGGCGCATCCGCGCCAACAACCAGGACTCCGGCTACGCCGGCGCCCACCTGTTCGCGGTCGCGGACGGCATGGGCGGGCACGCCGGCGGCGACGTCGCCTCGGCGATCGCGATCCGGCGCATCCGCGAGGTGGACCGCGAGTTCCCCTCGGCGCACGACGCCGAGTTCGCGCTGCAGTCGGCGCTCATCGCGGCGAACCAGCTCATCACCGAGACGGTCTTCGAGCACCAGGAGCTCACGGGCATGGGCACCACGGTGTCCGCGCTCATCCGGGTCGGCGACCAGATCGCGATCGCGCACATCGGCGACTCCCGCATCTACCGCATGCGCGACGGGGAGCTGCAGCAGATCACCTCGGACCACACGTTCGTCCAGCGACTCGTCGACAGCGGACGGATCACGCCCGAGGAAGCCGCCGTGCACCCGCGCCGCTCGGTCCTCATGCGCGTGCTCGGTGACGTCGACGCCGCGCCCGAGGTCGACACGGCCGTGATGGACATCCAGCCGGGCGACCGCTGGCTGCTCTGCTCCGACGGCCTGTCGTCGTACCTCGCCGAGGAGCGCATCCGCCACGCGCTCGCATCGACGATGGACGCGAACCAGGTCACGCAGCGGCTCGTCAAGGAGACGCTCGACCACGGCGCCCCGGACAACGTGACGGTCGTCGTGATGGACGTCACCGACGCCGAGGTCGACGACTCCGACGACGCCGCCACGACCGTCGGGTCCGCCGCCGCGCCGCTGACGTTCGAGGCGGCGACCGGCCGCAAGCCGATCCGCCTCCCCACGATCCTGCTGCACCCGCTCAAGGTCTCCACCGCGCCGGAGGACTCGCACTTCGAGCCCGAGTCCGACCAGTACTTCGCGGAGCTCATCGCCGAGGACCGCCGTCGTCGTGTCCGTCGCCGGATCGCCTGGACGGTCGCGCTCGTCGCCGCCGTCGCGCTCCTCGTCGGCGCGGTCTTCCTGGGCTGGCGGATCATACAGGCGCACTACTACGTGGGCAGCGACCGCGGCACCGTCGCGATCTACAAGGGCGTCCAGCAGTCGATCGGTCCGATCGCGCTGTCGGACGTCTACGAGGACAGCGACATCTCGGTCCGCTCCCTGCCCGAGTACACCCGCGAGAACGTCCGCTCGACGATCAACGCCACGTCGCTCGACGACGCCCGCGAGATCGTCGAGCGCCTGCGCAAGGCCGCCGAGACCGGGCAGGACCAGGCCGGGACCGGCGGGGACGGCGCATCGCCGTCGCCGACGTCCACGGCGTCGCCCACGCCGACGGCGTCCCCGACCCCGGGGTCCGGCGGATGAGCGCCACGACCTCCCAGTCCTTCACGCAGGCGATCACGATCAAGCTGCGTGAGCCGGCCCGCGCCCGCAACCTGGAGCTCGTGCTGCTCGTCATCGCCTGCGGCATCTGCGCCGGGGCGATGGTCCTCGTGCAGCTCGGCACGAAGGGTCGGCTCTTCGACACCGGCGTGCTCTGGGTCGGCGCGGGCATCCTCGGGCTCGCGCTCGTCATGCACGTCGTGCTGCGGGTCGTCGCGAAGAACGCCGACCCGTTCGTCCTGCCGGTCGCGCTCGTGCTCAACGGCATCGGCATCGCCGAGATCTACCGGATCGACGTCCACAACGGCCTGACCGGCTGGGACGCGATCGGCGTGAAGCAGATCGTCTGGACGATGCTCGCGATGGTGCTCGCGACGATCACGGTCGTCCTGGTCCGGAACCACCGCTTCCTGCAGCGCTACCGCTACATCTTCATGGCGCTGACGATCTTCCTGCTGCTCATGCCGATGCTGCCCGGGATCGGCGAGAACATCGGCGGCGCCCGGGTCTGGATCCGCATCGGCCCGTTCTCGTTCCAGCCGGGCGAGCTCGCGAAGATCACGATGGCGCTGTTCTTCGCCGGCTACCTCGTCACGGCCCGCGACTCGCTGTCGATCGTCGGTCGGAAGTTCCTCGGCATGACCTTCCCGCGTGCCCGGGACCTCGGTCCGATCCTGGTGATGTGGGGTGCCGCGATGGCGGTCCTCGTCTTCCAGCGCGACCTCGGCACCGCACTGCTCTACTTCGGGCTGTTCCTGGTGATGATCTACGTCGCCACCGGCCGGCTCAGCTGGGTCGCCATCGGTCTGACGCTCTTCGTCGGCGGCGCGATCGTGGCGCAGGCGGCGCTCGTGTACGTGCGCGGCCGCTTCGAGCAGTGGCTCGACCCGTTCGACCAGACCATCTACGACCGCGCGACGCAGGGCAGCTACCAGCTCGTGCAGGGCCTGTTCGGCTTCGCGAACGGCGGCATCACGGGCACCGGCCTCGGTCAGGGCCGCCCGTACATCACCCCGGTCGCGAACGCCGACTACATCGTCGCGTCCCTCGGCGAGGAACTCGGCCTGATCGGCGTCTTCGCGATCCTGGCGCTGTTCATCGTCCTGGCGTCCCGAGGCCTCCGGGTCGCGTTCATGGCGCAGGACGACTTCGGCAAGCTGCTCGGTGTGGGCTTCGGCTTCACGATCGCGCTGCAGGTGTTCGTCGTCGTCGGCGGCATCACCCGGATCATCCCCGTCACCGGCCTGACGACACCGTTCATGGCCGCTGGTGGCTCCTCCCTCATCGCCAACTGGATCATCGCCGCGATGCTGCTGCGACTGACCGACGCCATCCCCGCCGAACAGCGCGTCCAGCAGGGTGCGATCCCCGCCCCGCGGGGGAAGGCCGCGCGCAGGAAGGAGGCCAGCCGGTGAACCGACAGCTCCGCGGCGTCTCGACCGTGATCGTGCTCATGTTCGTCGCGCTCTTCGTGTCGACGACGTCCATCCAGTTCTTCGCGTCCGACTCCCTGCGCGCCGACGCACGCAACTCCCGCACCATCCTCGACAGCTACTCGACGAAGCGCGGCGCCATCCTCGTGAACGGCAGCCCGATCGCCGAGTCGACCCCGTCGGACGACCAGTACCAGTACCAGCGCAAGTACACGAACGGCGCGCTCTACTCGGCCGTCACCGGGTACTTCACGATCGGCCAGGGCAACGCCGGCATCGAGAGCGCCGAGAACGCCGTCCTGTCCGGCAACTCCGACGCGTCGTTCTTCCAGAACCTCAACGCGATCCTGACCGGCCAGGACGTCCAGGGCGACAACGTCAACCTGACGATCGACCCCGACGTGCAGCAGGCCGCGTACGACGCCCTCGGGCAGAACACCGGCGCGGTCGTGGCCATCCAGCCGAAGACCGGCAAGATCCTCGCGATGGTGTCCAAGCCCGACTACGACCCGAACGCGCTGACCTCGCACGACACCGCGGCCGTCAAGCAGCAGTACGACGCGCTGCTGGCACAGAGCCCGACGCCGCTGCAGAACCGCGCAATCGGCGGCGACCTGTACACGCCGGGATCGGTGTTCAAGCTCATCGTCGCCTCGGCCGCGCTCAAGGACGGCAAGTACGACCTCGACTCCGAGTTCCCGAACCCGTCGCGGCTGCAGCTGCCGGGCACGAGCACGTACATCAACAACGCCGAGGGCGGTTCCTGCGGTGGCGGCGACACCGTCAAGCTGCGGACCGCCATCCAGTACTCCTGCAACATCCCGTTCGCCGAGCTCGGGCAGAAGCTCGGGTACGACGAGATCAAGTCGATGGCCGACGAGTACGGCTTCGGCGACCAGATCGAGGTCCCGATGAAGGCGACCGCGAGCCAGTACCCGGACGTCGACTCGACCGCCCAGCTCATGCTGAGCGCCTTCGGCCAGGCCAGCGTGCGCGTCTCGCCGCTGCAGATGGCGATGGTCTCCGCCGGGATCGCGAACGGCGGCAAGGTCATGCAGCCGTCCGTCGTCGACTCGATCACGACGAGCGACCTCAAGACGGTCGAGTCCTTCTCGCCGAAGCAGTACAGCGACCCGCTGTCCGCCTCGGAGTCGGCCGACCTGACCGAGGCGATGCAGAGCGTCGTGAACGCCGGGACCGGCACCAATGCCAAGATCGACGGTGTCGACGTCGCAGGGAAGACCGGCACGGCAGAGGGCGGTACGGGCAGCCCGTACACGCTCTGGTTCACGGGGTTCGCCCCCGCGAAGGACCCGGAGGTGGCCGTCGCGGTCGTCGTCGGCAACGGCGGCGGGCTCGGGCAGTCCGGCGTCGGCAACACGGTCGCGGCCCCGGTCGCGAAGAAAGTCATGGAGGCGGTGCTGAACAAATGAGACCCACCAGCGGACTCACCTTCGGTGGGCGGTACCAGCTCTCCTCCCGCGTCGCGATCGGCGGCATGGGCGAGGTCTGGCAGGCCACCGACCTGGTCATCGGGCGGACCGTCGCACTCAAGATCCTCAAGGACGAGTACCTCGGTGACCCGGGCTTCCTCGAGCGCTTCCGCGCCGAGGCCCGGCACGCTGCGCTCGTCAACCACGAGGGCATCGCGAACGTCTTCGACTACGGCGAAGAGGACGGCAGCGCCTACCTCGTGATGGAGCTCGTCCCCGGCGAAGCCCTGTCCACGATGATCGAGCGCGAGCACACGCTCCCCGTCGACAAGGTGCTCGACATCGTCGCGCAGACGGCGAACGCGCTCCAGGCCGCGCACGCGGTCGGGCTCGTGCACCGCGACATCAAGCCCGGCAACCTGCTCATCACGCCGGACGGTCGCGTCAAGATCACCGACTTCGGCATCGCCCGCATCGCCGACCAGGTCCCGCTCACCGCGACCGGCCAGGTGATGGGCACGGTCCAGTACCTGTCGCCCGAGCAGGCGAGCGGTCACCCCGCGTCGCCCTCGACGGACATCTACTCGCTCGGCATCGTGGCGTACGAGGCCCTCGCCGGCCGCCGTCCGTTCACGGGCGAGTCGCAGGTCGCCATCGCGATGGCGCACATCAACGAGCAGCCGCCTGCGCTGCCGTCGGACGTGCCGGAGCCCGTCGCCGCCCTCGTGCTGTCCTGCATCGCGAAGAAGCCGGCCGACCGTCCCGCGACCGCCGCGAACCTGGCCCGTGCGGCACAGGCGCTGCGCCGCGGGGACGTCGCCGCGGCCACGGTCGCGGTGCCCGCGATCGGCGGTGCCGGTACGGTGGCGTTCAACCCGCCGCAGGGCCAGGGCGACGACCAGGCGACGGCGCTCATCGGCACCCAGGCCGGTGCACTGAGCGGTCCGCCGCGGACGCCAGGCTCGCCCGTGACGCCCGATGACGAGGAACCGAAGAAGAAGCGCGCCTGGATCTGGTGGCTCGTCGGTGCCCTCGCGGTCCTGGTGATCGCGGGCGTCATCGCAGCCCTCGCGCTGAACAACGGCGGCTCCGCGGACCCGACGCCGTCGGCGACCGCCACCCAGTCGACCCCGAAGCCGAGCAACACGCCGACGCCCACCCCGACCCAGGTGCGCCAGTTCCTCGACAAGTCGCAGTACGTCGGGCAGCCGACGGACCAGGTGCGCTCGGCGCTCGAGGGGCTGGGCTTCGTCGTCGACGTCCAGGACGGCAGCCCGGCACCGACCGCCGACCAGGCGAACACCGTCGCCGACCTGACGCCGACCGGCAGCGTCGTCGAGGGCACGACCATCACGGTCACGCAGTACACGACCCCGCCGACGGCGAACAAGCCGAACACCCCCACGGCGGGCCCGGTCTCGAGCAGCGGCTCGGTGACGTTCAGCTGGTCCGCCGCGACCTGCCCGGACGGCTACTCGGTGTCGAAGTACTCGTGGAAGGTCACCGGCGGGAAGGACGCCTCCGGCGCGACCTCCGGCGACACGAGCTCGACCGCGGTCACGATCCAGGCGGACGCGGCCGGCGACGACGTCACCTTCACGTACAACGTGACGTGCGGGAGCCTCGCCGCCTCCGAGGACTCGGACCCCGCCACCGCGACGTGGACCGTCACGCCCACCCCGACGCCCACCGGCAACGGGAACGGCAACGGCAACGGCAACGGCAACGGGAACGGCTCGTCGAACGGCTGATCGCCACCCGGACGGGGGCTTCCGACACCGTTGCGTAACGGTTGTCCGGAGGTCCCCGTCACCAGCCTCCCGCCAGGAAGTGCTGCCGTACACTGTCCCGGACGGACATTCGGAGGAGTACGTGCCAGAAGGTGTGACCGCGGGGATCACGCTCCTCGCCAACCGCTACGAGATCGGTGACGTCATCGGTCGCGGCGGCATGGCGACGGTGCACGTCGGCAACGACACCCGTCTCGGCCGCAAGGTCGCGGTGAAGCTCCTCAAGCCGAGCCTCGCGAACGACCCGTCCTTCCGCGTCCGCTTCCGACAGGAAGCCCAGGCGGCCGCGCGCATGGCGCACCCGACGATCGTCCGCGTCTACGACGCCGGCGAAGAGACCGTCGTCGAGCACTCCGGCGCCGAGGTGCAGGTCCCCTACATCGTCATGGAGTACGTCGAGGGCCGTGCGCTCTCCGACATCGTCGCCGACGGGCCCATCGCCCCGGACGAGGCGATCCGCATCACCGAGGGCATCCTGACCGCCCTCGAGTACTCGCACCGCGCGGGGGTCGTGCACCGGGACATCAAGCCCGCGAACGTGATGGTCACGAACGCCGGCCAGGTCAAGGTCATGGACTTCGGGATCGCCCGCGCGATCACGGACACGTCGGCCACGGTGGCGCAGACCACGTCGATCCTCGGGACCGCCTCGTACTTCTCGCCGGAGCAGGCCCGTGGCGAGACCGTCGACGCCCGTACCGACATCTACTCCACCGGTGTGGTGCTCTTCGAGCTCCTCACCGGCCGCCCGCCCTTCGTCGGGGACTCCCCGGTCGCCGTCGCCTACCAGCACGTCAGCGAGCAGCCCGTCGCGCCGTCAACCATCTCCGCCGACGTCTCGCCGGCGCTGGACGCGGTGACCCTGCACGCCCTGGTGAAGGACCGCACGCGCCGCTTCCAGAACGCTGCCGAGTTCCGGTCCGACCTGCAGCAGGCGGCGCAGGGCAAGGTGCCGACGTCGACCCGGAAGCTGGCCCAGAACGCCGCGAACGACGCGTCGACGATGCTCTTCGGCGTCAACCCGCGCACGACCTCCAACCCGGCGGTCGCCTTCCGCGAGCTCGACGACGACACGGCGGAGCACCGCCCGCAGCGCACGCAGAACCGTCCGCCGGTCGCGTGGATCTGGCTCGGCATCATCCTGACGGTCGCGGTGATCGTCGGCGTCGGCTTCTTCGTCGCGAACCTGCAGCCGGGCAAGGCCCCGGTCTCGTCGTCGGTCTCCGTCCCGAACGTCGTCGGCGCGACGTGGGACTCCGCGAAGTCGGACCTCGACAAGCGCGACCTGAGCCCGGTCGAGGTCGGCGAGAACTCCGACGACGTCCCGAAGGACACCGTCATCCGCACGGAGCCGGGTTCCGGCACGAACGTCGCGCGCAACCAGAGCATCCGCGTGGTGGTGTCGCTCGGGCCGGAGCAGGTCGCAGTGCCGGACCTGGCCGGGCAGACCCAGGACGCCGCCCAGCAGGCCCTGAAGTCCGCCGGTTTCGAGGTCGGGGCGATCAACACGGACTACTCGCCGGACGTCCCCGAGGGCACGGTGATGAGCTCGGACCCCGGGTCGTCCACGCAGCTCGCCAAGGGTTCGGTCGTCAACCTCACCGTCTCGAACGGCAAGGTGCAGCTGCCGAACGTCACGCAGCAGCCGTTCCAGACCGCGAACGCGACCCTGGCGCAGCTCGGGCTGACGGTGCAGCCCGCCCCGGCGTACTCGTGCACCGGCGGCACGGTGCTGCAGCAGAGCGTGCCCGCCGGCGACGTCGCGCAGGGCAGCACGATCGTGCTCACGTACTGCGCGGCTTCTGCGCAGAAGCCGTCCCAGCAGCCGTCGGCGCCCGCCACGGGCGCGCCGGCGTCTGGTTCCAGCGGCCTCTAGACCGCAGCACGTCGCCGGACTCGCGTCCGGCGCGGGGTCAGCTCCGCCGGCCTGGAGGATCGTGGCCGCGTCGGTGCTCCGGCTCCATCCCACGCGTGGCCGGGTCGACCCCCTTCGGTCCGGCGGATCAGGCCCGCGGCGACGCGATGAGGGGCGTCAGGTCGGCAGCCCGCTCAGCAGCACCGTGCAGGCCCGTGGTCTCCAGCCAGTTGCCCACCATCCGGTAGCCGCCCTCGGTGAGCACGGACTCGGGGTGGAACTGCACCCCGTACACCGGGGACTCGCGGTGCTGCACGCCCATGATGACGCCGCCACCGGTCCGCGCCGTGACGGTGAGTTCGTCGGGCACGGTGCCGTCGACGATCGCGAGCGAGTGGTACCGGGTGGCCGTGAACGGGTGCGGGACGCCGGCGAAGAGCACACTGTCGTCGTGGTCGACCTGTGAGGTCTTGCCGTGCATGAGTTCTTCGGCGTGGGTCACCGTGGCGCCGAGGGCCTCCGCGATGGCCTGGTGCCCGAGGCACACACCGAGCAACGGCTTGTCGGCCACGATCGCCGCCCGGACGGTCGGGATCGAGACGCCTGCGTCCGCGGGGGTGCCGGGACCCGGGGAGAGCAGCACGCCGTCGTAGTCCGCGATGCGCTCGGCGATCTCGGACTCCGGGAAGGCGTCGTTGCGGACGACGTCGGTCTCCGCACCGAGCTGCTGCACGTAGCCGTTCAGGGTGTAGACGAAGCTGTCGTAGTTGTCGACGACGAGGATCTTGGTCATGGTCGGATCACCGTACTCGTGGAGGATGTGCGCGGGCTCCTGAGGGTCTTCCCACACACGCGGTCACGGTAGGATACCGGCCATGGCCAAGGACAAGGACCGCACCAAGCCCGCCCGGAGGACCCGAGCCGACTCGGTCGACACGGCGGGGGACCAGCCCAACCCCGTGTGGTTCAAGCCCGTCATGTTCGGCTTCATGCTCGTCGGGCTCGCCTGGGTCATCGTCTTCTACATCTCGAACACGACCCTGCCGGTGCCGTCCCTTGGTTCGTGGAACATCCTCATCGGCTTCGGCATCATGTTCGTCGGCTTCCTGATGACCACCCGCTGGCGCTAGTCACCCCACGCACGCACGACGCCCGTCGGACCCTGCACGGTCCGGCGGGCGTCGTCGTTCGTCCAGGCCTCGGCTTGCCACGTCCTGTCCACAGGCGGTGCGGGCCTGAACACTCGCTCTCCACACGGAGCAGCCCCTTCTCCACAGTTCTCCACACTTTCCACACGGTCATCCACACGACGATCCCCGAGTTATCCACACCTGATTCCACAGTGGGGATAATCACACGCGTGTAACTCACCGATTTGTCCACAGTTGTGGAGAACTCGCGCCGTGCGTGTGGAAAAGCCGCTCCGCGACGGTGTGAACGGCGAACGCCCCGCCGCACCAGGGGGTGCGACGGGGCGTCAGGCGATTCGGACGGGTGCGGCTCAGCGGAGCAGGCCGTACCCGCCGACGGCGACGTAGGCCGCCGCGATGGCGCCGAGCAGGACGACCGCCTCGGCGACGAGCAGGCCGATCTGCAGCCCGCGCTGCTTGACGTTCCGCGTCCGCGCGAACACGAGCCCGGTCAGGAAGCCGATCACGATCCCACCGACGTGTGCCTGCCACGAGATGTTCGTCCCGGGCAGGAAGCCGACGAGCAGGTTCAGCCCCATCACGACGAGCAGCTGGACGGCGTTGTAGCCGAGGCTGCGCTGGATGATGAAGAACGCCGCGAACAGACCGAAGATGGCGCCGGACGCCCCGACCACCGGCGTGCCGGGAGTCAGGAACGACACTGCGACGTCGCCGCCGAGGCCCGCGAGGAAGTACAGCGCGAGGAAGCGCCACGTCCCGAGCAGGTTCTCGAGGATCCGGCCGAAGATGTACACCGCGAACATGTTGAAGGCGATGTGCAGGATCGACGAGTGGACGAACAGCCCCGTGACGATCCGCCACGGCTGCGTGCCGACGAGGGGCGTGTAGTACGCGAACCACGTCGTGAAGAACCGGCCGGTGATCTGGTCGAGCAGCCAGATGACCACCGACACCGCGATGATGACGACGGTGGCCTTCTGGTCGAGCATGGCGAATCGGCGGCGGGCGACCGTCAGGCCGCTCGCCGCCCCCGACGCACGTCGGTTCGCCGTGTAGGCCGCGCGCTGCTCACGCACGCACTCCGGGCAGTGCACGCCGACCGCTGCCGGCGTCTGGCACTCGGTGCAGATCGTCCGCCCGCACCGCTGGCACAGGATGAAGCTCTGCCGGTCCGGGTGCCGGTAGCAGTAGTTGGCCCGGTTCGCGGCCTGGTCCGTCACCGAGCTCAGACGTCCTCGACGTCGATGCTCTGGATGACGACGTCCTCGACGGGCTTGTCGCGACCGTCGGTGGCGACGCCCTCGATCGCGTCGACGACGGCGCGGGACTCGTCGTCCGCGACCTCACCGAAGATGGTGTGCTTGCCCTGCAGCCACGGGGTGGCAACGGTCGTGATGAAGAACTGCGAGCCGTTCGTGCCGCGGCCGCCCTGGATGCCGGCGTTCGCCATCGCGAGGATGTACGGCTTCTGGAAGGTCAGCTCGGGGTGGATCTCGTCGTCGAACCGGTAGCCGGGGCCACCGATGCCCTGACCGAGCGGGTCGCCGCCCTGGATCATGAAGTCCTTGATGATGCGGTGGAAGACGACACCGTCGTAGAGCTTGTCGGTGGAGACCTTGCCGGTGCCGGGGTGCGTCCACTCCTGCTTGCCCGTCGCGAGGTCGACGAAGTTCTTGACGGTCTTCGGGGCGTGGTTGCCGAACAGGTTGACGCGGATGTCGCCCTTGTTCGTGTGGATCGTTGCGACAGCGGTGTGCAGAGACATGTTCCGATTCTCGCATGTACGGCTGACGGTGACACGGATCACACAGCAGAGGCTCCGTGACCTGTCAGGCGTCGCGGTGGCAGGATGGGGACACGCCGATCCGATGGAGGTACCAGATGACGACGATCGAGATCCCGCGCAAGCGTCGGAAGCAGATCAAGAAGCTCAAGGGCAAGACCGCCTCGCTCCTCGGCGAGCAGCGCAAGGTCCTCGAGCACGCGAACGCGATCCTCGCCGAGGCCCGCTCGCACGCTGCCGACGCAGCCCGCAAGGACATCGCGCCCCGCGTGCAGAACGCGATCGACAACGGGATCCGTCCCGCGGTCGCCACGAGCGTGCACGCTGCGACCTCTGCCGCGCAGAACGCCTCGCACCGCTTCCAGACCGAGGTCGTCCCCGGCCTGGTCGCGACGGCCGGCTCGGTCCTCAGCGTGAAGGACCTCGCGAAGGACCCGCGCGTCAAGAAGATCGTGAAGGACGCCCAGAAGAAGGGCAAGAAGGCCAAGAAGGCCGCCGCGAAGTACACGCCCGGTCACCAGAAGAAGGGCCTCGGCTTCGGTGGGGTCGCCCTCATCGTGGTCGGTGTCGTCGCGGTCGCCGGTGCGGCCTACGCTGCGTACCAGACGCTCCGCGCGGACGACGACCTCTGGGTCGCCGACGACGCGGACACGGCGGAGAAGCCCGCCGCCTGACCTCCTCGGTTCGTACGAAGGGCCCCGGCGCACGCCGGGGCCCTTCGTCGTCCCCACCGCCCACACCGCGGCGCACCGATGAACCCGAGCGACCCCGTCGAGCGAACCAGAACGGGCGCGCTCGCCGGCCGCACACGACCCCGATCGACCACGCGACAAGACGCGGACGGCGTGTCGTGCCCACTCGCCGTCAGTCGCGGACGCAACCATCGCGGAGCGGCGCGCCGAAGGCGCCGGACGAACACGACGACGAATGCGGCGGAGCGAGGAACGAGCGGAGCAGCGTCCGCCCTGAGGGAGTGGAGCCTAGGAGAATCGAACTCCTGACATCCTGCTTGCAAAGCAGGCGCTCTACCAACTGAGCTAAGGCCCCGGAGCGTCCAGCCTACTGGACGGGGAGTGGATGGTGGGGCTACAAGGACTTGAACCTTGGACCTCTTCGTTATCAGCGAAGCGCTCTAACCGCCTGAGCTATAGCCCCTCAGACCGGATGAAAGCCTACCGTACCGATCCCGAAGTGCGAAATCGAGCGGCGGATGCCATCCGGCCGGGTGTGTCAGTTGTTCGTGAAGCCGACGAGCAGGCCGCCGGTGATCCGCACACTGAGGTTGTAGAGGACGCTCACGATCGCGCCGAGCACGGTGCCGACGACCACGTTGAGGATGCCCACCACGACGGAGAACCCGAGCACCTGGCCCAGCGAGAACTGGTCCATGATCGAGTAGTTGTTCTGCCCGGTGACGTCCTTCAGCAGGGAGTCCACCTGGGTGAACACGCCCGTCTGGTTCAGGATGACCCACACCAGCGCCGTGGCCACGACGATCACGATGGACCCGGCCAGGGCGATGAGGAAGGACAGCTTCACCATCGACCAGAAGTCGAGGTACACGAGCCGCAGCCGCACCTGACGGGTGCCGACGGGCCGCTTCGCCTTCTTCTGGAGCTTCTCGGCGACACTACTCATTGGTTGACTGGTCCTCTCCGGCCACGGTCTCGGTCGGTTCGGGGGCCGCTTCGTCAGGGCTGACCGTCTCCACCGGGCCCGCGGGCTCGATCTCGGCGTCGTCCTGGTCGTCCAGGTTCCGCTCACTGTTCCGGGCCACCGCGATGATCCGGTCGTTCTCCGCGAACCTCGCGAAGACCACACCCATCGTGTCGCGACCCTTGGCGGGCACCTCGGACACGGCAGACCTTACCACCTTGCCCGATTGCAGCACGACGAGCACCTCGTCGTCCTCACCGACGATGAGAGCGCCCACGAGGTCGCCCCGGTCGGCCGCCAACTTGGCGACCTTGATGCCGAGACCGCCGCGGCCCTGGACCCGGTACTGGTCGACACCGGTGCGCTTGGCGTAGCCGCCCTCGGTCATCACCCAGACGTAGCCGTCGTCCGAGACGACCCGCGCCGCGAGCAGCGCGTCGTCGTCGCGGAAGGACATCCCCTTCACACCGGAGGTCGACCGCCCCATCGGGCGGAGGGTGTCGTTCGTCGCGGTGAAGCGCAGCGACATGCCGTGCTTCGACACGAGGAGCAGGTCGTCGGTCTCGTCGACGAGCAGCGCCTGGACGAGCTTGTCGCCCTCACGCAGGTTGATCGCGATGATGCCGCCGGTGCGGTTCGTGTCGTACTCGGTCAGCGCGGTCTTCTTCACGAGGCCCTGCGACGTGGCGAGCACGAGGTACTGCGCGGCCTCGTAGTCGCGGATGTCGAGCACCTGCTGGATCTGCTCGTCGGGCTGCATCGCGAGCAGGTTGGCGACGTGCTGGCCCTTGGCGTCGCGGCCGCCCTCTTGCAGTTCGTACGCCTTCGCCCGGTAGACGCGACCCTGGTCGGTCAGGAACAGCAACCAGTGGTGCGTCGTCGTGACGAAGAAGTGCTCGACGATGTCGTCCGCGCGGAGCTGGGCGCCCTTGACGCCGCGGCCGCCGCGGTGCTGCGAGCGGTAGTTGTCGCTCCGCGTGCGCTTGACGTACCCGCCGCGGGTGATGGTGACGACCATCTCCTCCTCGGGGATGAGGTCCTCGATGGACATGTCGCCGTCGTAGCCGAGCAGGATCTCGCTGCGGCGGTCGTCGCCGAAGCGGTCGACGATCTCGGCCAGTTCCTCGCCGATGATCGTGCGCTGCCGGGTCTCCGACGCCAGGATGTCCTGGAAGTCGGCGATCCTCCGCTCGAGCTCGTCGGCCTCGTCGTGGATCTTCTGGCGCTCGAGGGCGGCCAGGCGACGGAGCTGCAGCTCGAGGATCGCGCGCGCCTGGATCTCGTCGACGCTGAGCAGGTCCATCAGCCCGGTGCGGGCTTCCTCGACGTCGGGCGAGCGGCGGATGAGTGCGATGACCTCGTCGAGGGCGTCGAGCGCGGCGAGGTAGCCCCGCAGGATGTGCGCACGCTTCTCGGCCTCGCGCAGGCGGTACTGCGTCCGACGCACGATGACGTCGATCTGGTGGTCGACCCACGCCGAGATGAACCCGTCGAGCGCCAGGGTGCGGGGCACCCCGTCGACGATCGCGAGCATGTTCGCGCCGAAGTTCTCCTGCAGCTGCGTGTGCTTGTAGAGGTTGTTCAGCACGACCTTCGCCACGGCGTCGCGCTTCAGCACGATCACCAGGCGCTGGCCGGTGCGGCCGGAGGTCTCGTCGCGGATGTCCGCGATGCCGGCGAGCTTGCCGTCCTTCACGCCCTCGGCGATCTTGATCGCGAGGTTGTCCGGGTTCACCTGGTACGGCAGCTCGGTGACGACCAGGCACGTGCGGCCCTGGATCTCCTCGACGTTGACGACCGCGCGCATCGTGATCGAACCACGACCGGTCCGGTAGGCGTCCTGGATGCCCTTGGTGCCGAGGATCTGGGCGCCGGTCGGGAAGTCCGGACCCTTGATCCGCTGCATGAGCGCCCCGAGGAGTTCCTCGCGGGTGGCGTCCGGGTGCTCGAGTGCCCACTGGGCGCCGGCGGCCACCTCGCGCAGGTTGTGCGGCGGGATGTTCGTCGCCATACCGACCGCGATGCCGACCGACCCGTTGACGAGCAGGTTCGGGAAGCGCGCCGGCAGGATCGACGGCTCCTGGGTGCGGCCGTCGTAGTTGTCCTGGAAGTCGACGGTGTCCTCGTCGATGTCCCGGACCATCTCCATGGCGAGCGGCGCCATCTTGGTCTCGGTGTACCGCGGGGCGGCGGCGCCGTCGTTGCCCGGCGAGCCGAAGTTGCCCTGGCCGAGCGCGAGCGGATACCGGAGCGACCACGGCTGCACCAGGCGCACGAGGGCGTCGTAGATGGCGCTGTCACCGTGCGGGTGGAACTGCCCCATCACGTCGCCGACGACGCGCGAGCACTTCGAGAACGCGCGGTCGGGGCGGTAGCCGCCGTCGAACATCGCGTAGATCACGCGGCGGTGCACCGGCTTCAGGCCGTCGCGGACCTCGGGCAGGGCGCGTCCGACGATGACGGACATCGCGTAGTCGAGGTACGACCGCTGCATCTCGAGCTGCAGGTCGACCTGCGAGATGCGGTCGCCGGAGACGACGATGTCGCCGGAGTCGCCGTGCACGATCTCGGGCTGCTCGTCGTTCGTCTCGTTGTCGTCAGCCATGTGGCCTGGTCACCTTTCTGCACTGCCTGGAGGCAGGGGTTCCGTCGGTCGCGCCGGGCGCGACCACAGGTGGTCGGGACTGGTCGACGCGGCTGGCACCGCGCCTCCAGGCCGGTCTAGATGTCGAGGAAGCGAACGTCCTTGGCGTTCTGCTGGATGAACTGGCGACGCGACTCGACGTCCTCGCCCATGAGCGTCGCGAAGACGCTGTCCACCGCTGCCGCGTCCTCGAGCGTGACCTGCAGGAGCGTCCGGGTGTCCGGGTTCATCGTGGTGTCCCACAGCTCCTTGTAGTCCATCTCGCCCAGACCCTTGTAGCGCTGGATCCCGTTGTCCTTGGGGATGCGCTTGCCGGCGGCGAGGCCGGCGGTCATCAGCGCGTCGCGCTCCCGGTCGCTGAACACGTACTCGTGCGCCGAGTTCGACCACTTCAGGCGGTAGAGCGGCGGCTGCGCGAGGTACACGTAGCCGCGCTCGATGAGCGGCCGCATGTAGCGGAACAGCAGGGTGAGCAGCAGCGTCGTGATGTGCTGACCGTCGACGTCGGCATCGGCCATCAGCACGATCTTGTGGTACCGGGCCTTGTCCGGGTCGAAGTCCTCGCCGATGCCGGCGCCGAACGCCGTGATCATCGACTGGATCTCCTGGTTCGCGAGCGCGCGGTCGAGCCGGGCCTTCTCGACGTTCAGGATCTTGCCGCGCAGCGGGAGGATCGCCTGGGTCATGGGGTTGCGTCCCTGGACCGCCGAGCCACCGGCCGAGTCGCCCTCGACCATGAAGATCTCGGAGACCGTCGGGTCCTTCGACTGGCAGTCCTTGAGCTTGCCGGGCATGCCGCCCGACTCGAGCAGCCCCTTGCGGCGGGTGGTCTCACGCGCCTTGCGGGCGGCGATGCGCGCCTGCGAGGCCTGGATCGCCTTGCGGATGACGTCGCGCGCCTGCGTGGGGTTGCGGTCGAACCAATCGGCGAGCTCGGTGCCGACGACCCGCTGGACGAAGGACTTCGCCTCGGTGTTGCCGAGCTTCGTCTTCGTCTGGCCCTCGAACTGCGGCTCGCCGAGCTTCACGGAGATGACGGCCGTCAGGCCTTCACGGATGTCGTCACCCGTGAGGTTGTCGTCCTTCTCCTTGATGATCTTCGCCTCGCGCGCGTAACGGTTCACCAGCGAGGTCAGCGCGGCGCGGAAGCCCTCTTCGTGGGTCCCGCCCTCGTGCGTGTTGATCGTGTTCGCGAAGGTGTGGACGCTCTCCTGGTACGAGGTGTTCCACTGCATCGCGAGCTCGAGCGCGATCTTGCGGTCGGTGTCCTCGGCCTCGATGGCGATGACGTCCGGGTGGACCAGGTCGGCCTTCTTCTGCGAGTTCAGGTACTCGACGTAGTCCGGCAGGCCGCGCTCGTACCGGAAGGAGTCCTTCCGCGACTCCTCGCCTTCGTCCGGGGTGCGCTCGTCGCGCAGGCTGATCCGCAGGCCCTTGTTGAGGAAGGCCATCTGCTGGAAGCGCGTGCGGAGCGTCTCGTAGTCGAACTCGACGGTCTCGAAGATGTCGGCGTTCGGCCAGAAGGTGATCGTGGTGCCGGTCTCGTCCGTGGCTTCGTCCTGCGACACCGGGGCCACGGGGACGCCGTCGGTGTAGCTCTGCCGCCACACGTGGCCCTGGCGACGGACCTCGACGTCGAGCTCGGAGCTGAGCGCGTTCACGACCGACGAGCCGACGCCGTGCAGACCGCCCGAGACCGCGTACCCCCCGCCGCCGAACTTGCCGCCGGCGTGCAGGACGGTCAGCACGACCTGGAGCGTCGAGACGCCCTCGGCCGCGTGCACGTCGACCGGGATGCCGCGGCCGTTGTCGACGACGCGGACGCCACCGTCCTCGCGGATGGTGACGTCGATGGTGTCGCAGTAGCCCGCGAGGGCCTCGTCGACGGAGTTGTCGACGATCTCCTGCACGAGGTGGTGCAGACCGCGCGGGCCCGTCGAACCGATGTACATGCCGGGGCGCTTGCGGACGGCTTCGAGCCCCTCGAGCACCTGGATCTGATCTGCGCCGTACGATGGTTCCGACTGCGGAGCCTGTTCGGTCTCGCCCTGCGGGATCGTCCGGTCGTCGTCAGATTCTGCTGCCATGTCGAAGGTGCTCCTGCCTGCGCGCGGAACACCCGCACACTGCACTCCCCAGTCTACCGCAGGGACCCCCTTCCCGAGGGCGTATCCGGCCTCCAGACGGGCTTTTTTCGTCCCTGAGGACGATTTCGTCTGGCTAGCCGTAGGTGTCGCGGGGGCCGCGCCCCTGGACGGTCCTGGGACCGCGTTTCCACGTGGGGACGTCCGGCCCGGAAACCCGGATGGACTGCACGCCCGCCTCCGGGTGCCGCTCGGCGATGGTCGTCGTGATGGTCGACCGCATCAGCCGGAGCTGCGTCGCCCACGCCGTCGAGTCACAGCGGATGACGAGTGCGCCGTCGTCGATGGTCATCGGCCGGGAGTGCTTGGCGAGCTCGTCGCCGACCACGGCGGGCCAGTCCACGAAGAGCTCGGAGCGGGCGAGGGGTTCGGTCCAGCCGAGCTCGGCGGCCAGCGAGCCGACGACGTCGCCCAGGCCGCGGGGCTCGCGCCCCTTGCCGTACGGGACGGTGTCGGCGTCGAGTTCGCGGGCCCGCCGGCGGCGGGCATCGACGGTGCGGAGCGACGGGTCGCCGTAGACCGCGCGCAGGTGGCGGTAGACCCGGGCGGGCTCGGTGGGCTTCACGGGCTTCGGCATCAGACGCCGTCGACCGTCGTGCTCGGGGCGGTCGGACTGGAGGCACGGCTCTCGTCCGCCTCGTCGGTCACGATCGTGCCCGCCTCGATCCGGACGGTGTGTGCCGCGAGCTGCTCCGGCACGTCACCGAACACGGCCGCGGTGATGAGCACCTGCTCGTAGTCGGCGACCGCCCCGGCCAGGCGCTCCCGGCGGGACTCGTCGAGTTCGGCGAACACGTCGTCGAGGATGATGATCGGGTCCCCCAGCGAGGACTCCGCGCGGAGCACGGCGGCGCTCGCGAGCTGGACGGCCAGTGCGAAGGACCACGATTCACCGTGTGAAGCGTACCCACGAGCGGGTAACCCGTTCAGCTGGAACAGGACATCGTCGCGGTGCGGGCCGACGAGGGTGAGCCCGCGGTCGAGTTCGTCCCGTCGACGCCGCTCGAGGGCGGCCCGGAAGGCATCGGCCGCCGCGGTGACCGAGACCGGCTCGTCCGGGGTGCCGAGCACGGGGTCGGTCGCCGCCGCGTCCTCGGGGTCGCCGCCGCGCACGCTCAGGACACCGGCGATGGTCGCCTCGTGGCGTTCACCGGCAACGGTCGCGTAGGCCTCGGTGACGAAGGGGGCGAGTCGCCGCGTCAGGTGGTCGCGCGCGGCGATGATCTCGGCGCCGAACGCGACGAGGCGTTCGTCCCAGACGTCGAGCGTCGCGAGCGACCCGGTGCGCGACCCCGTGGCCCGCGCGGACTTCAGCAGGGTGTTGCGCTGCCGGAGCGTGCGGTCGTAGTCGGCGAGCACGCCCTGCATCCGCGGGGCGATCTGGCCGAGGAGCTCGTCGAGCATGCGTCGCCGGCCCGAGGGTTCGCCGCGGACCAGGGCGAGGTCCTCGGGGGCGAACAGCACGCTCGTGCAGTAGCGCGGGAGCTCGCGGGGCTTGATCGCGGCTCGGTTCACCTGCGCCCGGTTCGAGCCGGTGCGGTTGATCTGCACCTCGGCGAGGATGCTGCGGTCCTCGTGGGCGAGGCGCGCCCGGACGATCGCGGCGTCGCAGCCCTGCCGCACGAGCGCGGCGTCCGTCGGGACCCGGTGCGAGCCGAGGGTGGAGAGGTACCCGATCGCCTCGACCAGGTTCGTCTTGCCCTGTCCGTTCCGTCCGACGAACAGGTTCGGCCCGCGTGCGAGGTCGACCTCCGCCTCCCGGTAGTTCCGGAAGTCGGTGAGTTGCAGGTGGTCGACGTGCACGCGGGCCGAGACGAGCTCAGGTGGTTACCTGAACTACGCCTTCTTGACGGCGTGGCCGCCGAACTGGTTGCGGAGCGCCGCGACAGCCTTCATCGTCGGGGACTGGCTGCCCTGACGCGAGACGAAACGGGCGAACATGGCCGCCGAGAGCGCGGGCATCGGCACCGCGAGCTCGATCGCCTCTTCGAGGGTCCAACGGCCCTCGCCGGAGTCGTCGACGTAGCCCTCGAGCTCGTCGAGCTTCGGGTCCTCGTTGATGGCGAGCACGAGCAGGTCGAGCAGCCAGGAACGGACGACCGTACCGCGCTGCCACCCGGCGAAGACCGCGGGGACGTCGTGGACGATGTCCTTGGCCTCGAGGAGCTCGTAGCCCTCGCCGTAGGCCTGCATGATCGCGTACTCGATGCCGTTGTGGACCATCTTGGCGTAGTGCCCGGCGCCGACACCGCCGGCGTGCGAGAAGCCCTCTTCGCGCGGGCCCTCGGGGCGGAGCGCGTCGAAGACCGGCATGGCGAACTCGACGTCCTCGGCCGCGCCGCCCACCATGAGGCCGTAGCCGTTGTCCTTGCCCCAGACACCACCGGAGACGCCGGCGTCCATGTAGCGGATCCCCTTGGCGTCGAGCTGCTTCGCGTGCACCTCGTCGTCGAGCCACTTCGAGTTGCCGCCGTCGATGACCAGGTCACCGGGGCTGAGGACCTCGGCGAGGTCGGTGATCACGTCGTCGGTGATCTTGCCGTGCGGGACCATGACCCACACGAGCTTCTTGCCCTCGGGCAGTGCGGCGGCGAGTGCGCCGAGGTCGGCGACGTCGGAGACGGCCGGGTTCGCGTCGTACCCGGTGACCTCGATGCCTGCGTTGCGGAGACGGGCACGCATGTTGTTGCCCATGCGACCGAGGCCGACAAGACCGATGTGCATGATTTCCTCTTCTGTTCGTCGTCGCGCTGGTGCGTCGAGCACGTCAGCGCAGTGGTACGGCTGTTGCGCTCACCGCAGCAGGAGATTGGGCTGCAGCAGGTACCGGTATCCGTCCGTGGCCGGGGCCTCTTGCGAGGTCTGCCCGGTGATGAGCACCGGACCCGGCTTGTTGGGGTTCTCCGTCTTGGTGAAGGAGATGCGGACGAACTCGGAGTGCACCGCGTTCAACCCGTCCAGGAGGAAGGCGGGCTTCAGCGAGACCACCGTTTCCTCACCGGTCAGCAACGCACTGATCGACTCTGACGCCTGCGCTTGTTCGGAACCGATCGCCTCGAGCGTGAGCCCGTCGACCGAGAAGGAGAACCGGAGCGCCGCTTCGCGCTCCAGGACGAGGGAGACCCGTCGGACGGCCTCGACCAGTTCCGCGGTGTTGATCACCGCGTGGTCCTGGACCGTGTCGGGGAAGAGCCGGCGAACCGGCGGGTAGTTGCCCTTGATGAGCAGGGAGGTGACGGTCTTGTCGTCGGCGTGGAACGCGATGAGCTCGCGGTCCGAGCTGCCCGAGATCGAGACCGAGACGGTGGACGCCGATCCGAAGGTGCGGCCCACCTCCTGCAGGGTTCGGGCCGGGACGAGGGCGTGCAGCGGCTCGGAGCCGACGCGGCCGGAGTCCCACGCGATCGTGCGGATCGCGACGCGGTACCGGTCGGTCGCCGTGAGCGAGAGGTCGTTGTCCCCGACCTCGAGCTGCACGCCGGTGATGACCGGGGTGACGTCGTCGCGGCTCGCGGCGACGGCGACCTGGGAGACGGCCTCGGAGAACGCGTCGCCGGGGATCACGCCGGTCTGCTCGCCGATCTCCGGGAGCGTCGGGTACTCCTCGACCGGCATGGACAGCAGCGTGAAGTGCGCCGAACCGCAGGTGACCGAGATCTTGGTGTCCTCGGTCGTGAAGGTCACCGGGGCGTTCGGCAGTCGGCTCGCGATGTCGTTGAGCAGGCGACCGGAGACCAGGACCGTGCCCGGGTCGTCGATCTGCGCCGTGATGGACGTCTGCGCCGAGACCTCGTAGTCGAACGACGACAGCGTGAGGCGGTCGCCCTCGGCGTGGATGAGGACACCGGACAGGATCGGGAGGGTCGTGCGCTGTGGGAGGAGCTTCACCGCGAAGGAGACGGCTTCGGAGAAGACGTCCCGGTTGACCTCGAACTTCACAGCTGGGACCCCTGTCGATCGGTTGGACTGTCCGGCCGCCCCATTGTGGCACAGCGGGAGGAGCGCCGGATTTCTTGTCATCCCGCCGTCCACAAGGTTGGCCCCTCCAACCAGATCGTTAACCAGGATCAATGGTGTTAACGCCTGTGCACAGTGTGGATAACTCTGTGCATCCCGCTTCTCCACAGGGAACTACACACGTGTGAGTTGTGAGTCGCGTGTTGACGGCGTCTGGATGAACAAAACTCATCTATCCACTTCCATCCCCAGTCTCCACAGGTGGGGTCAGATCTGTGAACAACGCGACCGCGTGTCCTCCACAGTTATCCACAGGCTTTCCACACTGTGTGAATCTCGGCCCATGGAACCGTCTCAGATGGTGGATGCGCGCTCGGGTGGGCCGATCCGGGGTGGTGATCCGTGCCTCCAGGCCGGCCTTCCTGCGATGACGGAGGCGGGCGCGACGGCGGACGCGTGCCCGGAGGCTCGCGTTGACGGCACGGATGCCGGTGCGGATCAGCGGTAGCGGCGGTCCTGCTTGATCCGCGTGGGTGCAGTTTCGGTGCCGGTGCCGGTGCCGGTGCGGATCAGCGGTAGCGGCGGTCCTGCTTGATCCGGCTGGTCAGTTCGGTGACCTGGTTGTAGATCGACCGACGCTCCTTCATGAGCTCGGTGATCTTCTTGTTCGCGTACATCACGGTCGTGTGGTCGCGGTTGCCGAACAGCTGGCCGATCTTCGGCAGCGACAGGCTCGTCATCTCGCGGCAGAGGTACATCGCGATCTGTCGAGCCGTCGCGATCGCCTGCGAGCGGGAGGACCCGTAGAGGTCGTCCACGGAGAGCTTGAAGTACTCCGCGGTGTGGTTGATGATGTCCGTCGGCGCGATCACGTTGTCGTCGTCGAGCGTGATGAGGTCCTTCAGGACCGTCTGCACCAGGGCCATGTCGACGGCCGTCCGGTTCAGGCTCGCGAAGGCCGTGACGCGGATGAGCGTCCCCTCGAGCTCCCGGATGTTGCTCGACACCTTCGAGGCCATGAACTCGAGGATGTCGTCCGGTACCTGCAGGTGGTCGGACTGCGCCTTCTTCCGGAGGATCGCGATGCGCGTCTCCAGGTCCGGGGCCTGCACGTCGGTGATGAGGCCCCACTCGAAGCGCGAGCGCATCCGGTCCTCGAACCCGGTCAGGTGCTTCGGCGCGACGTCCGACGTGATGACGACCTGCTTGTTGTGGTCGTGCAGCGTGTTGAAGGTGTGGAAGAACGCCTCCTGGGTTGAGTCCTTCCCCTGCAGGAACTGGATGTCGTCGATCAGCAGGATGTCGATGTCGCGGTACCGCTGCTGGAACTGGTTGGAGCGGTTGTTCGCGATCGAGTTGATGAAGTCGTTCGTGAACTCCTCGCTCGACACGTACCGCACCCGGATCCCGGGGTAGAGGCTCTCGGCGTAGTGGCCGATCGCGTGCAGCAGGTGCGTCTTGCCGAGCCCGGAGTCGCCGTAGATGAAGAGCGGGTTGTACGCCTTCGCGGGGGCCTCGGCGACGGCGACCGCTGCGGCGTGCGCGAACCGGTTCGAGGAGCCGATGACGAAGTTGTCGAAGTTGTACTTCGGGTTGAGCCGCGACTCCGGGCGACCGCTCGTGCCCGGGGCGTCGATCTGGCTCGGGACGAACGGCGCCTCGATGTACTGGCGGGGCGCGGCGCTCTGCTCGACCGGCTGCTGCACGGGCTCGGCGTACTCGGGGACGTGGCTCGGCACGACGGTGTCCACCCGGGGCTCCGACGCCATGTCCGGGTTGACCGTGATGGCGAAGTTCGCGACCGAGTCGTCACCGACGCGCGAGACGGCCTCGGTGATCGGGATCCGGATGCGCTGCTCGAGCATCCCGCGGGTCAGGTCGTTCGGGACCTCGAGGTACAGGGTGCCGGCGAGGACGCCCTTCGGTTCGACCAGGTTGAGGAAGCCGTGCAGCTGCGGGGTGATGCGGTCGTCCTCCGACAGGAGGCCCAGGACGGAGGACCAGAGGTCCTCGACGGGATCGGCCGGCATCGTCAT